>NZ_CP023690.1:6732500-9132500 GCF_008704795.1 Streptomyces spectabilis
CGTTCGAGGAACTCCTCGAGAGTCCAGAACGTTGCGGCACAAGGGTGATTAGCCCGTTTCGTGTTTGATTTGCGGTATATATCTGCCTAACGTGCGAAAAAGCCTGGCGCATTCGCTTCAGGCAATGTCTCCGAAGGGGAAGACGTGAACAAGGCGCAGCTCGTAGAAGCGATTGCCGACAAGCTCGGCGGCCGTCAGCAGGCCGCCGACGCCGTGGACGCGGTTCTGGACGCCATCGTCCGTGCCGTCGTCGGCGGCGACCGGGTTTCGGTCACCGGCTTCGGCTCGTTCGAGAAGGTCGACCGCCCGGCCCGGTACGCCCGCAACCCGCAGACCGGGGAGCGCGTGCGGGTCAAGAAGACCTCGGTGCCCCGCTTCCGCGCGGGCCAGGGCTTCAAGGACCTGGTGAGCGGCTCGAAGAAGCTCCCGAAGAACGACGTCGCGGTCAAGAAGGCGCCGAAGGGCAGCCTCTCGGGTGGCACTTCCACCCGCGCCACGGTCAAGAAGGCCGCCGCCAAGAAGGCCACCACGGCCAAGAAGGCCACGGCGAAGAAGACCACCACCGCCAAGAAGGCCACGGCGGCGGCGAAGAAGACGACCACCGCCAAGAAGGCGACGGCGACGAAGAAGGCCACCACGGCCAAGAAGGCGGCCACCGCCAAGAAGGCCGCGCCGGCGAAGAAGGCCGCCACGGCCAAGAAGGCGGCCCCGGCCAAGAAGGCCACCACCGCCAAGAAGGCCGCGGCGAAGAAGGCCCCCGCCAAGAAGGCCACGGCCAAGAAGGCCCCCGCCAAGAAGTCCACGGCGCGCAAGACCACCGCCAAGAAGACCACTGCCCGCAAGCGCTAAGGGCACTGGGTACTCACGCGCCGGGCCGGGCTCCCGCTGGGGAGCCCGGCCCGCGGCGCGTGCACAGCGGTGAACGTATACGAATCGGGACGTCCCGGGCCGCGGCTCAGAACGTCTGGAGCGTCACCAGGGTGATCCGGCGGGCCTCGCCCTCGCCGGCCACCTCGATCCGCACCCGCTGCCCCGGGCGCAGCAGACGCAGACCGCCCGCGTCGAACGCCGGGGCGTCGAAGGGCACCGGAGTGCCGTCGTCCAGCAGCACGCTGCCGCTGCGGGTGTCGGAGTCGTACGTGTACGCGGTCGCCTGCATGAGCGGAAGCCTACTCAGTCCGGGATGAGCAGCCCGGCCGCCGCCGCGGCCGTGTGCGGGCCCACGCCGAGGGCGAGCGCGACCCGCAGGTCGCCGCCGGTGTCCACGTCCTGGCGTACGGAATCCATGTCGGCGAGAGCCAGTTCCACGGCCCCCGAGGCCGTGTGCCGGGCCCGGGAATCCGGGCCGAAAATGGGCCGCAATTCCGTGCCGGGGGATCCGGACAGGAGTGTCGTGCCGATTCCCGCGGCATCGGGGACGAACGCACGGGGAAATGCGGCGGCGCGGTCGAGGGCGCGGGTCAATTCGGCGGGGCGCAGGGCGGGGAGATCGGCGTTCAAGGCCGCTACGGGCGCTTCGGGCCGGGCCGCGCGCGCCACCGTCGTACCGTGTTCGAGGGCGGCGTTGAGGCCCTTTCCCGGGGTGTCGGGGGCGACGCGGGCGCCGAGCGCGGCCAGTTCGCGGCCCGCCCGGACGTCATCAGTGACGACCACCACATCCCTTACCGCGGTGCTCGCGAGCGCGGCCGTCACGGTGTCCTTGGCGAAGGCCAGGGCGAGCGCGGGCCGCAGCCCCTCGCCCGCGGCGGGAGTGAGTCTGCTCTTGGCCCGCGCCAGGGGTTTGAGCGGTATCACCAGGGTCCAGTGCACGGGCGCTCCGTCCTTCGCGTCGGGCCCATTGTGGCCTGCCAGAAGCGCGGCACCAGGGGCCGGGGTCGGCGAAATGGCCGGTCAGCGAGGTGGCGCGGCGGCGCGGAGGCGGTGGCCGCGGACGGGTGGGCGTACGGTGTTCTCGACAGGACGGCAGCCTGGGGCGACACTTGTGCGGCCGACCAGGCTCATGGAGGAAGGTGTCCGAGTGTCCCGCCGCAGAATCGGCTTCTGGTACCGCTTGGCGGCGGTGATCGCAAAACCGCCGCTGTTGGTTCTGTTCAAGCGGGACTGGCGGGGAATGCAGAACATCCCGGCCGACGGCGGTTTTATCACCGCCGTGAACCACAATTCGCATCTGGACCCGTTGGTCTACGCCCACTTTCAGTACAACACCGGACGGGTTCCGCGTTTCCTCGCCAAGCACGGCCTCTTCAAGAAGGGGTTCGTCGGGGCGGTCATGCGCGGCACGGGACAGATCCCGGTCTACCGCGAGACCACCAACGCGCTCAGCGCGTTCCGGGCCGCGATCGACGCCGTCGAGCGCGGCGAATGCGTCGCCTTCTACCCCGAGGGCACCCTCACCCGCGACCCGGACCTGTGGCCCATGACGGGCAAGACGGGCGTCGCGCGCGTGGCCCTGCAGACGAAGCGCCCGGTCATTCCCGTCGCCCAGTGGGGCGCCAACCACGTCCTGCCGCCGTACGCCAAGAAGCCGCAGCTGCTGCCGCGCAAGACGCACCGGGTCCTGGTCGGCGAGCCGGTGGACCTGGAGCGCTTCTACGACAAGGAGATGACTCCCGAGCTCCTGAAGGAGGCCACGGAGGCCATCATGGCGGACATCACCGCGCTCCTTGAGGAACTGCGCGGCGAGAAGGCCCCGCAGAAGCGTTACGACCCGCGCGAGGTCCGGATCGCGCAGCGGCGCAAGGCCCGGGGGGCCGACGCGGGGCAGGGCCCCAGCGGCCTTACGGAGCAGGGCAGTTCACAGCAGGGCAGCGCGGAGGAGAGCAAGTGACCCGAACCCTGAAGGCCGCCGTCTTCGGCACCGGCTCGTGGGGGACGGCCTTCGGCATGGTCCTCGCCGACGCGGGCTGCGACGTCACGCTGTGGGGCCGCCGCGCCGCACTCGCCGACGCGGTCAACTCCACCCGCACGAACCCGGACTACCTCCCCGGCGTCGAGCTGCCGCGGAACCTGCGCGCCACCACCGACCCCGCCGAGGCCGCCGACGGCGCCGACTTCACCGTGCTCGCCGTGCCCTCGCAGACGCTGCGCGAGAACCTCGCCGCCTGGGCGCCGCTGCTCACGCCCGACACCGTCCTCGTCTCCCTGATGAAGGGCGTCGAACTCGGCTCCGCCATGCGCATGAGCGAGGTCATCGAGGACGTCACCAAGGCCGCGGCCGAGCGCGTCGCGGTCGTCACCGGGCCCAACCTCGCCCGTGAGATCGCCGCCCGGCAGCCCGCCGCCTCCGTCGTCGCCTGCCGTGACGAAGCCGTGGCCCAGCGGCTCCAGGCCGCCTGCCACACCCCCTACTTCCGGCCGTACACGAACACCGACGTGGTCGGCTGCGAGCTGGGCGGCGCCGTGAAGAACGTCATCGGCCTCGCCGTGGGCATCGCCGACGGCATGGGGCTCGGCGACAACGCCAAGGGCTCGCTCATCACGCGCGGCCTCGCCGAGACCACCCGGCTCGGCCTCGCGATGGGCGCGGACCCGCTGACCTTCTCCGGGCTCGCGGGCCTCGGCGACCTGGTGGCCACCTGCTCCTCCCCCCTGTCGCGCAACCACACCTTCGGCACCAACCTCGGCAAGGGCATGACCCTGCAGGAGACCATCGCGGTCACCAAGCAGACCGCCGAAGGCGTCAAGTCCTGCGAGTCCGTGCTCGACCTGGCCCGCAGGCACGGCGTCGACATGCCCATCACGGAGACCGTCGTGGGCATCGTGCACGAGGGCACCCCGCCGATGGTCGCGCTCAAGGAGCTGATGGCGCGCAGCGCAAAGGCTGAACGCTGACGTTGCCTGGGGCACCGGGTACGCTCAACGCGATATGAGCAGCGAGAACCTCCCCCAGAGCCCCCGTAAGCCGCGCGTCGCCGTCGTGTTCGGCGGCCGCAGCTCGGAGCACGGCATCTCCGTCGTCACCGCCGGTGCCGTACTGCGTGCCATCGACCGCACCAAGTACGACGTGCTCCCCATCGGCATCACGACGGACGGCCGCTGGGCGCTGACCGCCGACGAGCCCGAGCGGATGGCCATCACCGACCGCAAGGTGCCGAACGTCACCGACCTCGCCGAGTCGACCGACGGCGGCGTCGTACTGCCGCTGGACCCGAACAACCGCGAGGTCGTCTACAGCGAGCCCGGCGCCGTGCCCAAGGCGCTCGGCGAGGTGGACGTCGTCTTCCCGATGCTGCACGGCCCCTACGGGGAGGACGGCACCCTCCAGGGCCTCCTCGAACTGTCCGGCGTGCCGTACGTGGGCGCGGGCGTCCTCGCCTCGGCCGTCGGCCAGGACAAGGAGTACATGAAGCGCGTCTTCACCTCCTTCGGCCTCCCCGTCGGCCCGTACCTGGTGATCCGGCCGCGCGAGTGGGAGAGCGACGAGAAGGCGGCCCGGGCGCGGATCGCGGAGTTCGCGGGCGAGCACGGCTGGCCCCTGTTCATCAAGCCCGCGCGCGCGGGGTCCTCGATCGGCATCACCAAGGTCGACTCCTTCGAAGGCCTCGACGAGGCGATCGCGGAGGCCCAGCGCCACGACCCGAAGATCATCGTGGAGGCCCTCCTCCGCGGCCGCGAGATCGAGTGCGGCGTCCTGGAGTTCGAGGAAGGGCCGCGGGCCAGCGTCCCCGCCGAGATCCCGCCGGTCCAGGCGCACGACTACTACGACTTCGAGGCGAAGTACATCGACTCGACGCCCGGCATCGTGCCCGCCCCGCTGACGCCCGAGGAGACCGCCGAGGTCCAGCGGCTCGCGGTCGAGGCCTTCGAGGCCACCTCGTGCGAGGGCCTGGTGCGCGCCGACTTCTTCCTCACCGAGGACGGCCGGTTCGTGATCAACGAGATCAACACGATGCCCGGCTTCACGCCGATCTCCATGTACCCGCAGATGTGGGAGAAGAGCGGGGTCTCCTACGAGGAGCTCGTGGACCGCCTGATCCAGGCCGCGCTGCGCCGCTCCACGGGGCTGCGCTGACGCGCGACAGAGGGGCGACGCCTTCACGGGGCCGCCCCTCTTAGGCGATGCCTTCCGGGATCGACTTCCTGACGGGGGCGGCGAAGTCCGTGAGCGGGCCCACGCCGTCCCCCGTCCGCTGTTCGGGGATGCTCACCTCGACGTAGGCCTTGCGCAGCGTCGTGGTGAAGCGGAACGAGCCGTCCGTCTGCTCCTCGAGCAGCCAGCCCACGCCGTTCACGGTCACGCCGTCGGCCGCGGGATCGTTCATCTTCGCCGGTCGTGCCACGCCGCAGCGCAGTATGATCGCCGGGTCCCCCCACCCCGCGGTGAGCGGCGACGCGGGTTTCGGGTCGCGCCGCTTGAGACCGTTCACCTCGCGCGGCAGTCGTTCGGCCAGGTTCCGGCACAGCTCGGTGACGCCGGCGCCCGGCGAGGGAACCGCTGCCGTCCCCCTGTCGTCCGTTGAGGAGCAGCCCGCGCATGCGATCAGCAGTGCGAGGGCGGACAGCCCGATCGGGGAGCGGAGCCGGCGGGAAACGTTCACCGGCCAAGGGTAGACGGGGGCTACAAGTGCACGACGGGGCAGGTCAGGGTGCGGGTGATGCCGTCCACTTGCTGGACCTTGGCGACCACCATGCGGCCGAGTTCGTCCACCGTGTCCGCCTGGGCGCGCACGATGACATCGTAGGGACCGGTCACGTCCTCGGCCTGGATCACTCCCGGGATCTTGCCGATCAGCTCGGCGACGGTCGACGCCTTGCCGACCTCGGTCTGGATCAGGATGTACGCCTGTACCACGGAACCTCCAGGGCGGCCACGAGGATCATGTGGGGAGAAGGGACGCCACGGTACCGCGTCGCCGCTCGTCACGGGGAGACCCGGGGGAGCCGCGCCGCACACATCACGGCGGACGGACAACAGAGGTTGACGGTCACGTCGACCGTACCGACGACAGGGACGGCTCGCGACCGCAAGCGGACCGCGGCAGAAGGAGCAGCACGCGCATGAAGGGCACCGTCGGCGAGTTGGGGGAGTTCGGGCTCATCAAGGAGCTCACCTCGCGGCTCACCTCCACTCCGGCCGTACGTCTCGGCCCCGGCGACGACGCCGCGGTCGTGGCCGCACCGGACCGCAGGGTCGTGGCGAGCACCGACATCCTCCTGGAGGGCCGGCACTTCCGCCGCGACTGGTCCACGGCGTACGACGTGGGCCGCAAGGCCGCCGCCCAGAACCTCGCGGACATCGCCGCCATGGGCGCCGTGCCCACCGCGATCCTGCTCGGCCTCGTCGTCCCCGCCGAACTCCCCGCGAGCTGGCCCACCGAGCTGATGGACGGGCTGCGCGACGAGTGCCAGGTGGCGGGCGCCGCCGTCGTCGGCGGCGACGTCGTGCGCGGCGACACCATCACCGTCTCGATCACCGCGCTCGGCGACCTGCGCAACCACGAACCCGTCACGCGCGCGGGCGCGCAGCCCGGCGACGCCGTCGCCGTCACGGGCTGGCTCGGCTGGTCCGCGGCCGGGCACGCGGTGCTCTCGCGGGGCTTCCGCTCGCCGCGCGCCTTCGTGGAGGCCCACCGCAGGCCCGAACCGCCGTACCACGCGGGCCCCGCGGCCGCCGGGCTCGGCGCCACCGCCATGACGGACGTGAGCGACGGCCTGATCGCCGACCTCGGCCACATCGCGGAGGCCAGCAAGGTGCGCATCGACGTCCGCTCCGGCGACGTCGACGTGCCCTCCCAGATGAACGACATCGCCCAGGCGGTCGGCATCGACCCGCTCCAGTGGGTGCTCAACGGCGGCGAGGACCACGCGATCGTCGCCACGTTCCCCTCCGACGTGAAGCTGCCCGCGCGCTGGAAGGTCATCGGCGAGGTCCTGAACCCCTCGGCGATGCCGCAGGTGACCGTGGACGGCGCGCCGTGGACCAGCAAGGGCTGGGACCACTTCGGGGACAACGGGGGCCACGACTGATGCGGCCGCCGAGGGAACCGGGCCTCGCACCGCCCCGGGTGCTGACCGTCGCGGGCTCCGACTCCGGGGGCGGGGCCGGGATCCAGGCCGACCTGAAGACCATGCTCGCGCTCGGCACCCACGGCATGAGCGTCCTGACCGCCGTGACCGCGCAGAACTCCCTGGGCGTGCAGGGCGCCTGGGAACTGCCGGTTCAGGCGGTGCGCGCCCAGTACCGCAGCGTCGTCGACGACATCGGCGTCCAGGCCGTGAAGACCGGCATGCTGGCCTCGGCCGAACTGGTCGAGGCGGTCGCGGAGTTGCTCGCGGGCACCGACGCCCCGGCCGTCGTCGACCCCGTCGGCGTCTCCAAGCACGGCGACGCGCTGCTCGCCGCCTCCGCCCTCGACTCCGTCCGTACGAAGCTGCTCCCCGTCGCCACGGTCGCCACGCCGAACCTGGACGAGGTGACGCAACTCACCGGCCTGCGCGTGGAGTCGGAGGACGGGATGCGGCGCGCCGCCGCCGCCCTCCTCGCGTACGGGCCGCGGTGGGTGGTCGTCAAGGGCGGCCATCTGCCCGGCGGCCACGAGGCCGTGGACCTGCTTACCGACGGCTCCGACGAGCACTGGCTGCGCTCCGCGCGGCACGGCAGCCGGCACACCCACGGCACCGGCTGCACCCTCGCCAGCGCCATCGCGGCCGAGCTGGCCAAGGGCAAGGCCGTGCCCGAGGCCGCGCGGGCCGCCAAGGAGTACGTCACCGGGGCGATCGCCGCCGGATTCGCCCTCGGCGACGGGATCGGCCCCGTGGATCACGCCTGGCGGCTCCGGGACGCCACGGAGGGCCCGGGGGCCCGCCGGGGGTGAGGGGCCACAGGCACGCACATGCATGTGCGGAGGGTGCTGGTGCGCACACGAGAAGTATCGGTGTCAGTACCTGAAAAAGCCGGTCCCCGAGGGGACCGGCTTTTTCAGTAACCGGCCAGGTGGCCGCGCGGAACTTAGCGTCAGCGCGAGACCTTGCCGGCCTTGATGCACGAGGTGCAGGCGTTGAGCCGCTTCGGCGTCCCGCCGACCACGGCACGCACGCGCTGGATGTTCGGGTTCCAGCGACGGGGCGTACGGCGGTGCGAGTGCGAGATGTTGTTGCCGAAGCCCGGCCCCTTGCCGCAGACGTCGCAGTTGGCAGCCACGGGTCACTCCAAAGACTTCAGATGCTCTTACGGTTAAACCCGGCATGCCGGGATCAGAGCGAATGATCTGGGTGGCGGTGCCAGGGGAATGTCCCGATGAGTATCGGGCAACCGGAGCAGCATACAACGACTGCTTCGGTACAACGAAACTACCATGTCTCGCCCGGGGCCCGCCCCGCGCTCCCCTCCTGAACCGGGTCTACGCTGCGTCTCATCCCGCCGTACCGGCCGTTCCGGACGCTTTCTAGGAGGCGACAGTTGCCGCAGAACCTCGACGCGGTCGCGATCCGCACCTGGAGCGCACTGGCTCTGGACGCGCTGGGGCAGGCCCGCGAGGAGATCGACGCGATCAACGTCTATCCGGTCGCCGACGCGGACACCGGGACCAACCTCTACTTGACCATGGAGTCGGCGACCCAGGCGGTCGACGCCGTCTTCGCGGGCCTTGAGCCCGCCGGGCCCACGCGGGCCGAGGCCGTGCGCGCGCTGGCGCACGGAGCGCTGATCGGGGCCCGCGGCAACTCGGGCACGATCCTCGCGCAGCTGCTGCGGGGCATGGCGCAGGTGCTCGCCGACGACGGCGGCGCGCCGGATGCCGAAGGTGACGCACCTCACGCGGACGGGGAGCTGCTGGCGCGGGCGCTGCGGCGCGCGGCCGACGCCGGCTACCAGGCGGTCGCCCACCCCGTGGAGGGGACGGTCCTGACGGTCGCCAGGGCGGCGGCGGAGGCGGCGGGGGCGGGGCGGCCCGCGGGGGACTGCGGAGCGGTGGCCCGCGCGGCCTACGACGGCGCCCGCGCGGCCCTGGCCGCCACACCGGACCAGCTGGCCGTGCTCGGCCGCGCGGGCGTGGTCGACGCCGGCGGCCGGGGCCTGGTGGCGGTCCTCGGGGCGCTCGTCGAGGCCCTTTCGGGGCAGAGCGTGGTCGACCGGACCTCCACGGCTCCTCGGAGCGCGTGGACCCACGCGCGCGTGGAGACCGCGGACTGCGCGGTTCCGGGCGCCGAGTGCGCCGACGGCCTCGGCACCGGCGCAGGTCCGGCCTTCGAGGTGATCTACCTCCTGGAGGCGGACGACGCCGCGGTCGCCCGGCTCCGGACCCGGCTCGACGGGCTCGGCGACTCCCTCGTCGTCGTCGGCGGCGACGGCCTGTGGAACGTCCACGTGCACGTGGACGACGCGGGCGCGGCCGTCGAGGCGGGCGTCGAGGCGGGCAGGCCGTACCGCATCCGCATCACCCACTTCGGCCTCGGCGACGCGCACGCCGTCCGCGCCGCGCAGCCGCCGCGCGAGCGCGCGCAGCGCGGCATCGTGGCCGTCGTACGGGGCGAGGGCCTGGGCGGCCTGTACGCGGAGGCCGGGGCGACCACCGTGCCCGCGCGCGCGGGGGAGCCGCCCGCGAGCGGCGAGCTGGTCGACGCGGTCCGGCGCGCCCACGCGCGCGAGGTGGTCCTGCTGCCGAACGACGCCGAACTGCGGCACACCGCGGCGGCCGCCGCCGAACAGGCCCGCTCCGAAGGCGTGCGCGTCGCCCTGATCCCCACCCGCTCCCCGGTGCAGGGCATCGCGGCGCTCGCCGTGCACGAGCCGGACCGGCGCTTCGACGAGGACGTCGTCGCGATGACGTCGGCGGCCGGCGCTACCCGGTACGCGGAACTGGCCGTCGCCGAGCGGCAGTCCTGGACGACGGCGGGCATCTGCCAGGCCGGGGACGTCCTCGGCCTCATCGACGGCGACGTCGCGGTCATCGGGGCGGAGGTCCCGGCCACGGCCGCGGTCGTCCTCGACCGGATGCTGGCGGCGGGCGGCGAGATGGTCACGCTGGTCCTCGGCGAGGAGGTCTCGGACGAGGTGGCCGAGCGCCTCCAGAAGCACGTGCGGGACGGCCACCTGGCCGTGGACACGGTCCTCTACCGAGGCGGCCCGCAGTCGGCCCTCCTGCTGATCGGCGTGGAGTAGCCCCCGCAGGGTGACCGGCCGGCCGGATTCCGGGCCCGGGCCCGGAATGTCAGTGGCGTGGTGTGCAATGGATCTCGTGCACGCGCTCCAAGAACCGCTGAAGAACGCCCTCGGCCAAGCCACCGCCAAGGTCATGGCCGAGCACCTCGACCTGCACACGGTGGGCGACCTGCTGCACCACTACCCCCGCCGCTACGCCGAGCGGGGCGAGCTCACCCGCCTCTCCGACCTCCCGCTGGACGAGCACGTCACGGTCGTGGCCCAGGTGGCGACCGCCCGCGTACTGAAGTTCAACGCGGGCCGTGGCCAGCGCCTGGAGGTGACGATCACGGACGGCAGCGGCCAGCTCCAGCTCGTCTTCTTCGGCCGGGGCATCCACAAGCCGCACAAGGACCTGCTCCCCGGCACGCGCGCGATGTTCGCGGGCAAGGTCTCCGTCTTCAACCACAAGACGCAGCTCGCCCACCCCGCGTACGAACTGCTGCGTGCCGACGCCGAGTCCGCGGCCGAGGCGGTGGACTCCTGGGCGGGCGCGCTCATCCCGATCTACCCGGCCACCGCGAAGCTGGAGTCGTGGAAGATCGCCAAGTCGATCGACGCGGTGCTGCCGAGCGCCCGGGAGGCCCTGGACCCGCTGCCCCCGAGCCTGCGCGACGGCCGCGGCCTCATCCCGCTCCCCGAAGCCCTCCTCAAGATCCACCGCCCGCACTCGAAGGCGGACATCGCGACGGCCCGCGACCGTCTGAAGTGGGACGAGGCGTTCGTCCTCCAGGTCGCCCTGGCCCGCCGCCGCTTCGCGGACGCCCAGCTGCCCGCGGTCGCCCGCAGACCCCGCCCGGACGGCCTCCTGGACGCCTTCGACGCCAAGCTCCCCTTCGAGCTCACGGACGGCCAGCGCACCGTCTCCGGCGAGATCTTCGCCGACCTGGCCACGGAGCACCCCATGCACCGCCTCCTCCAGGGAGAGGTCGGTTCGGGAAAGACAATGGTGGCGCTGCGCGCCATGCTCGCCGTCGTGGACGCCGGGGGCCAGGCCGCGATGCTCGCGCCCACCGAGGTGCTCGCCCAGCAGCACCACCGCTCGGTCACCGAGATGATGGGGGAGCTGGCCGAGGGCGGCATGCTCGGGGGCTCCGAGCACGCCACCAAGGTCACGCTGCTGACCGGGTCCATGGGCGCGGCCGCGCGGCGGCAGGCGCTGCTCGACCTGGTCACGGGCGAGGCGGGGATCGTCATTGGGACGCACGCGCTGATCGAGGACAAGGTGCAGTTCCACGACCTGGGCCTGGTCGTGGTCGACGAGCAGCACCGGTTCGGCGTGGAGCAGCGCGACGCCCTGCGCGGCAAGGGCAAGCAGCCCCCGCACCTGCTGGTGATGACGGCGACGCCCATCCCGCGCACGGTCGCGATGACGGTCTTCGGCGACCTGGAGACCTCCGTGCTCGACCAGCTGCCCGCCGGGCGCTCGCCGATCTCCAGCCATGTCGTACCGGCCCAGGACAAGCCGCACTTCCTCGCCCGCGCGTGGGAACGCGTCCGCGAGGAGGTGGAGAACGGCCACCAGGCGTACGTGGTCTGCCCCCGCATCGGCGACGACGAGGACGAGAAGGACGCCTCCCCGAAGAAGGGCAAGGGCAAGAAGAAGTCTCCCGAGGCGGAGGCCGAGGCAGCGGCGGCGGAGGCGGAGAAGCGGCCTCCGCTCGCCGTCCTCGAGGTGGCCGAGCAGCTGGCCCGCGGCCCGCTCCAGGGCCTGCGGGTCGAGGTCCTGCACGGCCGCATGCAGCCCGACGACAAGGACGCGGTGATGCGCCGCTTCGCCGCCGGAGAGACCCACGTCCTGGTCGCCACGACGGTGATCGAGGTGGGGGTGAACGTGCCGAACGCGACGGCGATGGTGATCATGGACGCCGACCGCTTCGGCGTCTCCCAGCTGCACCAGCTCCGCGGCCGCGTCGGCCGCGGCTCCGCGCCCGGCCTGTGCCTGCTCGTCACCGACATGCCGGAGGCCAGCCCGGCCCGCGCCCGGCTGAACGCGGTGGCGTCGACCCTGGACGGCTTCGAGCTCTCCCGCATCGACCTGGAGCAGCGCCGGGAGGGCGATGTGCTCGGCCAGGCGCAGTCCGGCGTCCGCTCGTCGCTGCGGATGCTCGCCGTCATCGACGACGAGGAGATCATCGCGGCGGCCCGCGAGGAGGCGACCGCCGTGGTCGCCCGCGACCCCGACCTGGAGCACCTGCCCGAGCTCCGCACGGCCCTGGACGCCCTCCTGGACGCGGAGCGCGAGCAGTACCTCGACAAGGGATGACGCCCGGATACGACCTATCGTGAAGGCAGGCCCCACTCCGGGGCCCACCCCACGCCCCACCCCGGGCTCCCCTCGCAGCCGAAGGACGCAGACACCCAGATGACCCGCGTGATCGCCGGTACGGCCGGCGGACGCCGCCTCGCCGTTCCGCCGGGCAACGGCACCCGGCCCACATCGGACCGCGCCCGCGAAGGCCTGTTCTCCACCTGGCAGGCCCTCCAGGGCCCGCTCGACGGCGCCCGCGTCCTCGACCTGTACGCGGGCTCGGGAGCCGTCGCCCTGGAGGCCCTGTCCCGGGGCGCCGCGCACGCCCTGCTCGTCGAGGCCGACGCCCGCGCGGTGCGCACCATCCGGGACAACGTCCGGGCCCTCGGCCTGCCCGGCGCCGACGTGAGAGCGGGCAAAGCCGCTCAAGTCATCCGGGAAAGCGCCCCTACCGCCCCCTATGACCTGGTGTTTCTCGACCCCCCCTACGCGGTGGGAGATGACGATCTCCGGGAGATCCTGCTCACACTCCGCTCGGGAAGCTGGCTCGCGGACGACGCGCTCGTCACCGTTGAACGCAGTACGAGAGGCGGAGTTTTCGGCTGGCCCGACGGTTTCGAGGAACTGAGGTCCCGTCGCTACGGCGAAGGCACGTTTTGGTACGGTCGCGCCGCCTCTACGTGCGACGAACAAGAAATCGCGCCATGACCCGACCGGAGAGCGAGGGACTTCCGTTGCGCCGCGCCGTCTGTCCGGGGTCGTTCGACCCCATCACCAATGGACACCTGGACATCATCGCCCGCGCCTCCAAGCTGTACGACGTCGTGCACGTCGCGGTGATGATCAATCAGTCGAAGAAGGGCCTCTTCGAGATCGAGGAGCGCATCGACCTGATCCGTCAGGTCACCAGTGAGTTCGGCAACGTGGAAGTGGAGTCGTTCCACGGCCTGTTGGTGGACTTCTGCAAGGAGCGCGACATCCCGGCCATCGTGAAGGGCCTGCGCGCGGTCAGCGACTTCGACTACGAACTGCAGATGGCCCAGATGAACAACGGCCTCTCCGGCGTCGAGACGCTGTTCGTGCCCACCAACCCCGCCTACAGCTTCCTCTCCTCCTCGCTCGTCAAGGAGGTCGCGGCCTGGGGCGGCGACATCGCGCACCTCGTTCCCCCGGTCGTGCTCCAAGCCCTCAACAAGCGCCTCGCCAAGGGCTGATCAAGGGCTACAGTCGTCCCGTCCGTCTCCCAACCAGGTAGAGAGTGGCGAGCCCGCGGTGGACGTGCAGAAGAAGATCGACGAGATCGTCGAGGCGGTCGGCAGCGCCAAGTCGATGCCCATGTCCGCCTCCTGCGTGGTCAACCGCGCACAGCTCCTGTCGATGCTCGAGGAAGTGCGCCAGGCCCTGCCGGGCTCACTCGCCCAGGCCCAGGAGCTGATCGGCGGCCGTGAGCAGCTCGTCGAGCGGGCCCGCCAGGAGGCGGAGCAGATCATCGAGTCCGCGCACGCGGAGCGCGGCTCGCTGATCTCCGACACGGAGGTCGCGCGCCGCTCCCAGGGCGAGGCCGACCGCATCGTCGGCGAGGCCCGCCAGGACGCCGAGGAGATCCGCGCCGAGGCCGACGACTACGTGGACTCCAAGCTCGCCAACTTCGAGGTCGTCCTCACCAAGACCCTCGGCTCGGTCGGCCGCGGCCGCGAGAAGCTCCTCGGCACAGGCCCCGGCCTGGACGAGCACGGCTACGAGGACGAGGACGCCCCCCGGCGCAGCCACGACCCGGAGACGCTGCGCCGCGACGCCGACGCGTACGTGGACGCCAAGCTCGGCGCCTTCGAGGCCGTCCTCGCCAAGACCCTGGACGCCGTCGGCCGGGGCCGCCAGAAGCTCCAGGGCCGCGCCCCCGCGGCCGAACTGGGCGAGCTGGGCGAGCACGCGGGCTCCGAGCGCTCCGGGCGCACGGGCCACACCTCCGACGCCGACTTCCTCGCGGACCTCGCCGAGACCCCCGAGGCCCCCCGCGCCGGGAGCGCACCGGCCGCCCCTGGCGCCCCCGCCGCACCCCGCGTCCCCGCCCAGGAGCCGTACGCCCCGCCGCGCCCCGACCACCAGCCGGACCCGTACGCGTACGACCAGCGGGGTCAGTACGGCCACCAGGACCCGTACGCCCGGCAGGACCAGTACGCCTACCAGCAGCCGTACGGCCAGCAGGATCCGTACGGCTATCCCCAGGATCCGTACGCGTACCAGCGGCAGGACTACGCCCCGCAGCAGGCGCAGGACTACGGCCAGCAGGGCCCCGCCCCCGCCGTGCTCGACGAGACCAGCCTCTTCGACACCACGATGATCAGCGCGGAGCAGCTGCGCCAGTACGAGCAGGGGCGCTAGGGCCCCTCGCGCCCGGGTCCGGCCGGTTCGCCGGGGCCGGATTGGGACGAGAGCGAATGGTCCAGTATCCTGGCTCTTCGGTCGCGCTATGTCCGCGATCTGCGCTGCCCGCTCAGGCCTCGGTTCCGAGGCGTCCGCGTGGTGGCCCCCTTGCCTCATCCCAGGATCTCGAAAGCAGGAAAAGCCCTGAGTACGCGCCTCGACCACCGCAACCCCCTCGTGTTCGACACGCACGAGCTGGGCCGGCGTCCCGGTGCCATGCAGCGGCTGACCCGCACCATCGACGCTCCCGGCGCCCCGGCGCCGTTCGGTGTCGAAGGTGTCATCGGAGTGCCCGAGGGCGCTCCGGTGGAGCTTGAGGTCCGCCTGGAGTCGGTCATGGAAGGGGTGCTTGTCACAGGCACCGCCCGTGCATCGGCCAAGGGGGAGTGCGTAAGGTGTCTGGAGCCGCTCGAGCAGGAGCTCGACGCGGACTTCCAGGAGATGTTCTCGTACCCTGACGCCGACGACCGGGGCCGCGCTGCGGAACCGGCCGACGACGCCGAGGAAGACGAGGACAGGCTCTTGCTCGAGGACGGCATGTTCGACCTCGAGCCCGTGCTGCGTGACGCGGTAGTGCTCGCACTGCCGATGCAGCCGGTGTGCCAGGAAGACTGTGAGGGTCTGTGCTCCGAATGCGGGGCGCGGCTCACGGACGACCCGGACCACCACCACGACGCCGTCGACATCCGTTGGGCGGCACTGCAGGGACTCGCCGATTCCATCAAGGGCGGCGAGAAGGACGAGATGAGCGGCGGCGCGCCTCGATCAGCGCACGCCGACGAGAAGCAGGAGAAGTAGCCGTGGCTGTTCCGAAGCGGAAGATGTCGCGCAGCAACACGCGCCACCGCCGGTCGCAGTGGAAGGCTGCGGTCACCCCCCTGGTTTCGTGTGAGCGTTGCCAGGAGCCGAAGCAGCAGCACATCGCGTGCCCGAGCTGCGGCACCTACAACAAGCGCCAGGTCCTCGAGGTCTGAGCGGCTGGTGAGAGGCGCTGTGTCTAGCCCTAAGAAGGCGGAAGACGCCAAGATGGCAGACAGCAACAACGCGGCCTCGCCCCACACGCTTCTGGAAGGGCGGCTCGGGTATCAGCTCGAGTCCGCCCTTCTGGTGCGTGCGCTGACCCACCGTTCGTACGCGTACGAGAACGGCGGTCTGCCGACGAACGAGCGCCTGGAGTTCCTCGGGGACTCCGTACTCGGCCTCGTCGTCACGGACACGCTGTACCGCACCCACCCGGACCTGCCCGAAGGCCAGCTGGCCAAGTTGCGGGCCGCGGTGGTCAACTCGCGTGCGCTTGCGGAGGTGGGCCGCGGGCTCGAACTCGGCTCCTTCATCCGGCTCGGCCGGGGCGAAGAGGGCACGGGCGGCCGGGACAAGGCATCCATCCTCGCCGACACCCTTGAAGCGGTGATCGGCGCGGTCTATCTCGATCAGGGTCTCGACGCGGCGAGCGAGCTGGTGCACCGGCTCTTCGATCCGCTCATCGAGAAGTCCTCGAACCTCGGTGCCGGCCTGGACTGGAAGACCAGCCTCCAGGAGCTCACCGCGATGGAGAGCCTCGGCGTGCCCGAGTACCTCGTCTCGGAGAGCGGACCGGACCACGAGAAGACCTTCACCGCTGCCGCCCGCGTCGGAGGCGTCTCGTACGGCACCGGCACCGGCCGCAGCAAGAAGGAAGCGGAACAGCAGGCCGCGGAGTCCGCGTGGCGTGCGATCCGCGCGGCCGCCGACGAGCGTGCCAAGGCGGGCGAGGACGACGGCCCGTCGTCATCGGACGCCGCGACCGCCTGACATCCAGGCTCTGCCGCACCCCCGCAGGACCCCGGTCCTGCGGGGGTGCGCTGTTGTCGGCTCCCCCCGGCGGCGGCCCCGCGCCCGCGCGGTACGCTGCCCGGACCATCAGCGCGTCCCACCCGAGGAGTGCCGTGCCCGAGCTGCCCGAGGTAGAGGTCGTGCGGCGGGGTCTCGCGCGCTGGGTGGCGGACCGGACCGTCGCCGACGTGGACGTGCTGCACCCGCGCGCCGTGCGGCGGCACATCGCGGGCGCGGACGACTTCGCGCACCGTCTCAAGGGGCACCGCATCGGCGCCCCGAGCCGCCGCGGCAAGTATCTGTGGCTGCCGGTCGAGGACACCGGCAGCGCCGTGCTCGCCCATCTGGGCATGAGCGGGCAGCTGCTCGTGAAGACGCAAGAGGCCCCGGACGAGAAGCACTTGAGGATCCGGGTCCGCTTCGACGACTCGGTCGGCACGGAGCTGCGCTTCGTCGACCAGCGCACCTTCGGCGGCCTCTCGCTGCACGACACCACCCCGGACGGCCTGCCCGACGTCATCGCGCACATCGCCCGCGACCCGCTGGACGAGCGCTTCGACGCCGACGCCTTCCACCACGCACTGCGCCGCAGCCGTACGACGATCAAGCGCGCGCTCCTGAACCAGTCGCTGATCAGCGGCGTCGGCAACATCTACGCGGACGAGGCGCTCTGGCGCGCCAGGCTGCACTACGAGCGCCCCACCGCCACCTTCACCCGCCCGCGCACGAGCGAACTCCTCGGTCACGTACGGGACGTGATGAACGCCGCACTCGCCGTCGGCGGCACCAGCTTCGACAGCCTCTACGTGAACGTGAACGGGGAGTCCGGGTACTTCGACCGGTCCCTCGACGCGTACGGCCGCGAGGGCGAGCCGTGCCGCCGGTGCGGCACGCCGATGCGCAGGCGGCCCTGGATGAACCGCTCCAGCTACTTCTGCCCCCGCTGTCAGCGCCCGCCCAGGCCGTCGCGGCTGTCATAGGCCCGCTGGGCCTCGCCGACGGTGTCCTGGGCGCTCTCCACGAAGTGGATGAGCGTCAGCAGGCGCTCGGCGATCTGCCCGCCGAGCGGGGTGAGCCGGTAGTCCACGCGCGGCGGGTTGGTGGGCTGCGCCTCGCGGTGCACCAACCCGTCCCGCTCCAGGGCGTGCAGGGTCTGCGACAGCATCTTCTCGCTCACGCCGTCGACGCGGCGGCGCAGTTCGTTGAACCGGAACGTGCCGTCGTGCAGCGCGCCGAGCGTCAGCGCGCCCCAGCGTCCCGTGACGTGCTCGAGCGTGGTCCGCGAGGGACAGTTCCGGGCGAAGACGTCGTACGCCAGATCCGGATCGGAGGCCGTCTCGACGGGTGCGGTGGAGTCCATACCACAAGCGTACTCGGACGCAGCGCTAGCCATGAGATTGCGCTAACCAAAAGTTAGTGCTTTCCTTGGCGCAGCGGTGAGCACCTGGGTGCCGCCGTCGTCCCCGCACACGCCCACCCGAGGAGCACCCCCATGTCCGCAAGCCCCGTCGTCGCGATCGCCTACCACTCCGGCTTCGGCCACACCGCCGTCGTCGCCGAGGCCGTGCGCGCCGGTGCCGCCGACGCCGGTGCCACCGTGCACCTGGTCAAGGTCGACGAGATCACCGAGGCCCAGTGGGAGCTCCTGGACTCCGCCGACGCGATCGTCTTCGGCTCGCCCACCTACATGGGCACCGCGTCGGGCGCCTTCCACGTCTTCGCGGAGGCCTCCTCCAAGCGCTGGTTCACCCGCGCCTGGCAGGACAAGATCGCCGCCGGCTTCACCAACTCGGCCTCCAAGAGCGGCGACAAGCTGCACACGCTCCAGTACTTCCAGACGCTCGCCGCGCAGCAGGGCATGCACTGGGTGAACCTCGGCCTGTTCCCGGGCTGGAACTCCTCCACGGGCTCCGAGAACGACCTCAACCGCCTGGGCTTCTTCGCCGGTGCCGCCGCCCAGACCAACTCCGACGAGGGCCCGGAGGCCGTGCACAAGGCGGACATCGCCACGGCCGAGCACCTCGGCCGCCGCGTCACGGAGACCACGCGCGCCTTCACGGCGGGCCGCGCGGCCGTCGCGGCCTGAGGTCAGAGGTCTTAAGAGGTCAGGGGCCGGGGGCCGGGGACCCGCGGGTCCTCAGAAGCCGAAGTCCTGCGTCCACCACGGGCCGCCGGGCGCGAAGTGGGCGCCGACGCCGAGGGTCTTGTAGTCGCAGTTGAGGATGTTCGCCCGGTGGCCCGGGCTGTTCATCCACGCGTCCATCACGGCCTGGGCGTCGGCCTGGCCGCGGGCGATGTTCTCCCCGCCGAGGTCCTTGATCCCGGCCTTCTCGGCGCGGTCCCACGGGGTCGCGCCGTCCGGGTCGGTGTGCGCGAAGAAGCCGCGCTCGGCCATGTCCGCGCTGAACCCCTCGGCGAGCGCGGCGAGCCGGTCGTCCGCGGTCACGGGGCGGCAGCCCACCTTGGCGCGCTCCTCGTTGACCAGCGCGAGCACCTGGGCCTCGGCGGAGCTGTCACCCGTGGACGGCTCGGGCCGCGGGGCGGGCGGCGTGGGCTTCGGCTCCTCGGCGCGCGGCGGCGCGGGCTGGGTCGGCTCCTTGTCCGGGGCCTCGTCGCGGCCGGCCCGGTCGGCGCCGTCCCGCTGCTTGTCCTTGTCCTTGCCCTTGTCCTGGGACGGCTCGGCCGCGGGCTGCTTCGACGGCTTCGCGGACGGCTTGCCGCTGGACGCCGAGGGCACCGGGGCCGGGGCCTCGGCGCGGCCGGTGCCGGGCGTCGGCGACGGGCCGCGCCCGGCGGCACCGGAGCCGCCGCCCTGCGGGTCGAGGGCCGAGGGGGAGCTGGCGGAGCGGATGGCGCCGGCGTCGTCGCCCCCGCCGAAGGAGTAGGTGTCGCCACCGGGCAGCAGCCCCGAGGCGACCGCGACGGCACCCATGGCGACGGCGGCGGAGACTCCGAGGAGCCCGGTGCGCACCGGCGCGGCCGCACGGCCCTTGCGACGGTGCGAGCGCGGCCGGGGCGGGTCCCCGGCATCGACGGTGCTGTCGGGGCCGTAGGTGTAGAACGGGCCCACCGGGGTATCGGGGGAAGCAGAGGTGTCGGGGAAGTCGGACGGGTTCGCGTGCTCGGCACGGCCGGTGGCGGCGCGCCCGGCGGCGGAGCGTCGGTGGCGTCCCATGTCCTGGCCTTTCGTCGAGACGCCCGGTGATGTGCCCCGGCGTCGTCCTGACGGTCCACGTGACTCGCCCGTACGGGTGAGGCGCGTCGAGTCGCGACTGTACGCGATGGCGCAAGGGGGCGAAGTGCTCCCTGGGCAATTGGCCGGTTAGCGTGCACGTCATGAACGAAGAAGTCCGGCTCACCGCCTGGGTGCGCGGCCGTGTGCAAGGCGTGGGATTCCGCTGGTTCACGCGGGCCAGGGCCCTGGAGATCGGCGGCCTGAGTGGTTTTGCTCTCAATCTCGACGACGGCCGTGTACAAGTGGTGGCCGAGGGCCCCCGAGCCGGGTGCGAGGCGCTCCTCGACTGGCTCCTGAAGGGCGACACTCCCGGCAGGGTGGACGGTGTGACTGAGATCTGGGACACGCCGCGGGGCGGCTACGACTCGTTCGCGATTCGCTGACGCGGCACCCCGGCGGGGCCGTCACACCCACGGTTCCGCTGGGGTCCCGGCGGTCGTCCGGGGCAAAAAAGGCCTGGTGATTGCCAAGAAGCCCTTGCCGTGGCAGGCTCCGCGGGTAAGGATGATCTCCACACCCCCAGGGCCCCGAAGGAGAAGCGCCGCAGCGGGTTCGACCGCCGTGCGCCACCGGGTTGCCCGTCAATACGGGGTGTGATCGTGTTGACCGTCAAACTTTTTGGTGAGACGCTGGAAGCCCCGCGCATCCTCGCTGTTTGGCATGTGAGAACGGCCAAGTAAGACCCAGCAAGAACTGAAGAGTGCCAAGCACCGCGGGTGCGATTCCCTCACGACCCACACCGATTCGGTCGGTCACTCAGTGTGGAGGACCATCCATCATGGCAAAGGCGCTTCTCGGTTACGTCGGCGGCAGCGACCCGCGACTTCTCGCCGAGATGCGACGGCTCCAGCAGCGCGTCCAGGACCTGGAATCCGAGCTGGTCAGGATCCAGGCGGAGAACGACGCGCTGACGGCTGCCGCTTCTCACGAATCGCTCCTGGAGAGCATCGACGTACCCCAGGCGGAGCCTGCGCTCACCTGACCCACGCCACCCCGGGCACCCGGCACTCCGCGCGTACCTGTGACGCAGTCCCGCGTATCACCGCATACGCGGGAATCGCGGAGCGGTCGCACGCCCGGTGCGACGTGGCCAAGATGCCCGTATCAACCGCATGACCCAAGAGCTCTGCCTCAAGAGATCTGCAAGGGACGCTTCGGCGTCCCTTCTTTCTTTGGTCCAGCGGTCCCGCTCCGGACGAACGGTCAAGCCGTGCCCTGGACTTGGCCGTTCGGACCCCGGTGCGAGGCCCCGCGTTAACTCTGATGTGCCCTGCACCTTCCTCCATGAAACGGCCCGCACGTTCCCTCGGTGAACTCGCGGCGAAAGGTAGAGTCCAGCGGCGTGCACCTCAAGGCCCTGACACTGCGCGGCTTCAAGTCCTTCGCGTCCGCCACGACACTGAAGTTCGAGCCGGGCATCACCTGCGTCGTCGGACCCAACGGATCCGGCAAGTCCAACGTCGTGGACGCGCTGAGCTGGGTCATGGGCGAGCAGGGCGCCAAGTCGCTGCGCGGCGGCAAGATGGAGGACGTGATCTTCGCGGGCACCACGGGCCGCCCGCCGCTCGGCCGCGCCGAGGTCTCCCTCACCATCGACAACTCCGACGGCGCGCTGCCCATCGAGTACGCCGAGGTCACCATCACGCGGATCATGTTCCGCAACGGCGGCAGCGAGTACCAGATCAATGGCGATACGTGCCGTCTGCTCGACATCCAGGAGCTGCTCTCCGACTCCGGCATCGGCCGCGAGATGCACGTCATCGTCGGGCAGGGCCAGCTCGACTCCGTGCTGCACGCCGACCCCATGGGCCGCCGCGCCTTCATCGAGGAGGCCGCGGGCGTCCTCAAGCACCGCAAGCGCAAGGAGAAGGCGCTGCGGAAGCTGGACGCGATGCAGGCCAACCTCGCCCGGGTGCAGGACCTCACCGACGAACTGCGCCGCCAGCTCAAGCCGCTCGGGCGGCAGGCGGCCGTGGCGCGCCGCGCCGCCGTCATCCAGGCCGACCTGCGGGACGCCCGCCTGCGGCTGCTCGCCGACGACCTGGTGCGGCTGCGCGAGGCCCTGAACACCGAGGTCGCCGACGAGGCCGCGCTCAAGGCCCGCAGGGACACCGCCGAGGCGGAGCTGAAGGCCGCCCTGACGCGCGAGGCCCGGCTCGAGGACGAGGTGCGGCAGCTCACGCCGCGCCTCCAGCGCGCCCAGCAGACCTGGTACGAGCTGTCGCAGCTGGCCGAGCGGGTGCGCGGCACCGTCTCGCTCGCCGACGCCCGGGTCACCAGCGCCACCGCCGCGCCCGCCGAGGAGCGGCGCGGCCGCGACCCGGAGGACATGGAGCGCGAGGCCGCCCGCGTCCGCGAGCAGGAGGCCGAGCTGGAAGCCGCCCTGGAGGCCGCCCAGCACGCCCTCGACGACACCGTCGGGCACCGCGCCGACCTGGAGCGGGAGCTCGCCGCCGAGGAGCGGCGACTGAAGGACGTGGCGCGGGCGATCGCCGATCGGCGCGAGGGCCTCGCGCGGCTCGGCGGGCAGGTCAATGCCGCGCGCTCGCGGGCCGCGTCCGCGCAGGCCGAGATCGACCGGCTCGCGGTGGCGCGCGACGAGGCACAGGAGCGGGCCGTCGCCGCGCAGGAGGAGTACGAGCAGCTCAAGGCCGAGGTGGACGGGCTCGACGCGGGCGACGCGGAGCTCGGTGAGCGGCACGAGGAGGCCCGCCGGGCGCTCGCCGACGCCGAGGCCGCGCTGACGGCGGCCCGGGAGGCGGCCACCGCCGCGGAGCGGAAGCGGGCCGCCGTCGCCGCCCGGCACGAGGCGCTCGCGCTCGGCCTGCGCCGCAAGGACGGCTCGGGCGCGCTGCTCGCCGCCGAGGACCGGCTCACCGGTCTGCTCGGCCCCGCGGCCGAACTCCTCTCCGTCGCGCCGGGCTTCGAGGTGCCGGTGGCGGCGGCGTTCGGCGCGGCGGCGGACGCCATCGCCGTCACGACGCCCGCGTCCGCAGCAGAAGCGATCCGCCTGCTGCGCAAGCAGGACGCGGGCCGCGCCGCACTGCTGCTCGCGGGGGCCGCCGACACCGAGGAGGCCGCCCCCGAGGCCGTGGGCGACGGGCCGCCCCGTGCCGCCGACCTCGTGCGCGGCCCCGCCGAACTGCTGCCCGCCGTGCGGCGGCTGCTGCGCGGGATCGTCGTCGTCGGCACCCTGGAGGACGCCGAGGACCTGGTGTACGCGCACCCGGAGCTGACCGCCGTCACCGCGGAGGGCGATCTGCTCGGGGCGCACTTCGCGCAGGGCGGGTCCGCGGGCGCGCCCAGCCTCCTCGAAGTGCAGGCCTCGGTGGACGAGGCCGCCGCCGAACTGGAGGAACTCGGCGGACGCTGCACGGAGTTGGCCCAGGAGCAGCGGGCCGCCGACGAGCGGCGCCGGGAGTGCGCCGCGCTCGTGGAGGAGCTGGGGGAGCGGCGGCGCGCCGCCGACCGGGAGAAGTCCGCCGTCGCCCAGCGGCTCGGCAGCCTCGCGGGCCAGTCTCGGGGTGCCGCCGGTGAGGCCGAGCGGTCCGCCGCGGCCGCCGCCAAGGCCCAGGACGCCCTGGAGAAGGCGCGGCTCGACGTCGAGGAGCTGGCCGAACGGCTCGCCGTGGCCGAGGAGATGCCGGCGGACGAGGAGCCGGACACCGGGGTGCGCGACCGGCTCGCCGCCGACGGCGCCAACGCGCGGCAGACCGAGATGGAGGCCCGCCTCCAGGTCCGTACGCACGAGGAGCGGGTCAAGGGGCTCGCCGGGCGCGCCGAATCCCTTGACCGGGCCGCCCGCGCCGAGCGTGAGGCACGCGCGCGTGCGGAGCGGCACCGGGCCAGGCTGCGGCACGAGGCCGCGGTCGCCGGGGCCGTCGCGTCCGGCGCCCGCCAGCTGCTCGCGCACGTCGAGGTGTCCCTGGCCCGGGCCGACCAGGAGCGGGCGGCGGCCGAGCGGGCCAGGGAGGTGCGCGAGCGGGACCTCGCCGCCGCGCGGAACCGGGGGCGCGATCTCAAGGCGGAGCTCGACAAACTGACGGATTCGGTTCACCGGGGCGAGGTACTCGGCGCGGAGAAGCGGCTGCGGATCGAGCAGCTGGAGACCAAGGCGCTGGAGGAGCTCGGTGTGGAACCGGCGGGGCTCGTGGCCGAGTACGGGCCCGATCAGCTCGTGCCGCCCTCGCCCGCCGCCGAGGGCGAGGAGCTGCCCGAGGACCCGGCGCACCCTCGCAACCAGCCGCGGCCCTACGCCCGTGCCGAGCAGGAGAAGCGGCTGAGGTCAGCCGAACGGGCGTACCAGCAGTTGGGGAAGGTCAATCCGCTCGCCCTCGAGGAGTTCGCGGCCTTGGAGGAGCGGCACAAGTTCCTCTCCGAGCAGCTGGAGGACCTGAAGAAGACCCGCGCCGATCTCCTCCAGGTGGTGAAGGAGGTCGACGAGCGCGTCGAGCAGGTCTTCACCGAGGCCTACCGGGACACGGCCCGGGAGTTCGAGGGGGTCTTCAGCAGGCTCTTCCCGGGTGGCGAGGGACGGCTGATCCTGACCGATCCCGACAACATGCTCGCCACGGGCGTCGACGTCGAGGCCCGCCCGCCCGGCAAGAAGGTCAAGCGGCTCTCGCTGCTCTCCGGCGGCGAGCGGTCCCTTACGGCCGTGGCGCTGCTCGTGTCGATCTTCAAGGCCCGGCCCAGCCCGTTCTATGTGATGGACGAGGTGGAGGCGGCGCTCGACGACACCAACCTCCAGCGGCTCATCCGCATCATGGAGGAGCTCCAGGAGGCCTCGCAGCTCATCGTGATCACGCACCAGAAGCGCACGATGGAGGTCGCGGACGCGCTGTACGGCGTCTCGATGCAGGGCGACGGCGTGTCCAAGGTGATCAGCCAGCGGCTGCGCTGAGCCGCGCGCCCGGAGCGCCCCGAGGCCCGCGCCGGGCCTCTTCTTGATCAACTTCATTTCGCTTCAACTCTTGAAGTCAAGGTGTGACCAGTGATGATTCAACTGGTTGTTAACGAACTATTGACTTCGAAACTTGAAGGCATAGTCTCTGCAACGTTGCTTTTACCTTCAGGTGGTGGGCGGCGTGAAGTTGTGCGCCACTTGAAGTGCTCGCCCCCACCCCGGCAGCGACGCCGGTGGCCCGAGGAGTACACGTGACCAGCACAGCGCAGCCGCCGACACCACGGGCCCGGGAGGCCCACCCGGACCATCTCGGCCATGTCATCTTCATCACGGCGGCAGCCGCGATGGGCGGATTCCTGTTCGGCTACGACAGTTCGGTGATCAACGGCGCCACCGTCGCCATTCAGCACCGGTTCGACGTGGACGCCAACCTGCTCGGCTGGATCATCGCCACCGCGCTGCTCGGCTGCGCCGTCGGTGCCGCCGTCGCCGGCCGCGTCGCGGACCGGATCGGCCGCATCCGGGTCATGCAGATCGCCGCGGTCCTCTTCGCCGCCAGCGCCGTCGGCTCGGCCCTGCCGTTCGCCGCCTGGGACCTGACGGTGTGGCGCCTCATCGGCGGCATCGGCATCGGCATGGCCTCCGTGATCGGCCCGGCCTACATCGCCGAGGTCGCGCCGCCCGCCTACCGGGGCCGTCTCGCCTCCTTCCAGCAGGCCGCCATCGTCATCGGCATCGCCGTGTCGCAGCTGGTCAACTGGGGCATCCTGAACATGGCCGACGGCGACCAGCGCGGCAAGCTCGCCGGTCTGGAGGCCTGGCAGTGGATGCTCGGCGTCATGGTCGTCCCGGCGGTCCTCTACGGCCTGCTGTCCCTGGCGATCCCCGAGTCGCCGCGCTTCCTGATCTCCGTGGGCCGCGACGCCGAGGCCCGCGAGGTGCTCGCCGACGTCGAGGGCAAGGACGTCAACCTGGACCAGCGCATCGCGCAGATCAAGCTGGGCATGGACCGCGAGCACAAGTCCACGTTCAAGGACCTGCTCGGCGGCAGGGGCGGCTTCCTGCCGATCATCTGGATCGGCATCGGGCTCTCGGTCTTCCAGCAGCTCGTCGGCATCAACGTGATCTTCTACTACTCGAACCAGCTGTGGCAGTCGATCGGCAAGGACCCGTCCAGCTCGTTCCTGTACTCCTTCGAGACCTCGATCGTGAACATCGTCGGCACGGTGATCGCGATGGTCCTGGTCGACCGCATCGGCCGCAAGCCGCTCGCCCTGATCGGCTCCGCGGGCATGGCGGCGGCGCTGTTCACGATGGCGTGGGCGTTCTCGTACCGCAGCGGTTCCGGTGACGACGTCTCGCTGCCGCACGCGCAGGGTCTGGTCGCGATCATCGCCGCCAACGCCTTCGTGCTCTTCTTCGCCTTCTCCTGGGGCGTGGTGGTCTGGGTGCTCCTCGGCGAGATCTTCCCCAACCGCATCCGCGCCGCCGGTCTGGGTGTGGCCGCCTCCGCCCAGTGGCTCGCCAACTTCGCGATCACCAAGACCTTCCCGAGCATGTCCGAGTGGTCCCTGTCCGGCTCGTACGTCATCTACGGCGCCTTCGCGGCCCTCTCGATCCCCTTCGTCCTGAAGTTCGTCAAGGAGACGAAGGGCAAGACCCTGGAGGAGATGGGCTAAGACCCCGCTGCCCCCTCCTCCTGCGGAAAGCTGCCCCGGCTCAAGGACCCGACGTCCTTGAGCCGGGGCAGTACGCGTTCACCGAACAGACGCAGGCTGCGCCAGCCCTCGTCCACCGGCATCCCGCCGGCCAGCGGATGCAGTACGAGGCTCGGCGCGCCGCCCGCCGCGTGCGCCACGCACTCGTCCGGCGTGAGGATCCGGTACACGCCCTCCGCGCGCAGCTCCTCGACCGTCGTGGCCGCGGACCGCACCGCCGAGCGGACGCCGCCGGACTGCCAGGAGGCGTAGGCGCGCGCCTCGTGCAGGAAGTGGGTGCCGTACGCCGCCCAGGCGCGGTCCGGGTCCTCGGCCAGGTGCAGCAGCGGGGTCTCGGCGGCGGGCATCGTGGTCCAGCCCTCGGTGCCGTACTCCGCGAGCTTGCGCCGGTAGTACGCCTCCAGGTCCGGCAGGTGCGCGCTCGGGAAGAAGGGCAGGCCGAGCCGGGCCGCGCGGCGCGCCGCCGCCCGGGACGAGCCGCCCACCAGGAGCAGCGGGTGGGGCCGGGTGCCCGGGCGCGGGGTGACGCGCACGCCGCGGCCGCGGAAGGTGAACTCCTCGCCGGTCCAGGCCTTCAGGAGGGTCTCCAGGAGCTCGTCCTGGAGCGCGCCGCGCCGTGCCCAGTCGACGCCGAGGGCCGCGTACTCCTCGGGCCGGTAGCCGATGCCCGCCACCGTGACCAGGCGCCCGCCGCTGAGCAGGTCGAGCACGGCGATGTCCTCGGCGAGCCGCAGCGGGTCGTACAGCGGCCCGATGGCGGCCGAGACGGTCACCAGGACGCGCCGGGTCGCGCCGAACACCGCGCCCGCGAAGACGAACGGCGAGGGCAGCCAGTTGTTGGCGGCGCCGTGGTGCTCCTCGGTCTGGACGGTGGTGACGCCGCGGTCGTCGGCGTACGCGGCCATCTCCACGGCGGCCCGGTAGCGCGCGCCGAGCTCCCGCGACGCCGGGTCGACGAGGTTGAAGCGGACGACTGTGACGGGCATGCGCGACGTCCCCCTTCACCGGGGCCCGCCGAAGCGGCGGGCCCCGGTGAAGGGGGACGCTAGCTGACGTAGTGTCAGATGAACAGGGCCGGGCGGCGGTCGGTCCGCCGTCCGGGGCGGCCTCGGGGGATCACGCCTTGGCGGCGACCGGCTCGGCCTCGGCGGCCGGGGCCTTCGTGTCGCTCTCGGGGAGCGGCTGGCGCGGCAGGACCGCGTACAGCGCCGCGGCGACCAGGATCGTGACCAGCCAGCCGAGGCCGTTGCGCCCGATCCAGGACGTGGCCAGCGGGCCGCTGAACCAGTCGACCTTGGTGAAGAGCAGACCCACGACGAGCGCCACGGCCCAGGCGGCCATGGCCTGCCAGGCGAAGCCCGCCTTGTACCAGTAGACGCTGGTGCGCGTGGTGTCCATCAGGCCCTCGCCGTCGTACGTCTTGCGGCGCAGCATGTCGATGCCGAAGACGCCGATCCAGGCGGAGAACGCGACCGCGAGCAGGGTGAGGAAGGAGATGAACGAGCCCATGAAGCTCGTCGCCACGTTCATCAGGAGGTAGCCGAAGATCAGGCTGATGACGGCGTTCACGCTGACGGCCCATGCGCGCGGGACCTTGATGCCGAGGGTCATCGCGGTGAAGCCCGCCGAGTACATCGACATCGAGTTGATCAGGAGCATGCCGATCAGGGCCATGATCAGGTACGGCACGGCGATCCAGGTCGGCAGCAGGTCGCCGAGGAAGGCGACCGGGTCCTGCGCGGAGGACAGGCTCGGCGTGGAGACGGCCATGACGGCACCCATGAGGACCATCGGCACGACGACGATGGCGGCGCCGCCGACGGCGTGGCCGACCAGCGGCTTGCTCGGCGCCGTGCGCGGCAGATAGCGGGTGAAGTCCGGGCCGGTGGGGACCCAGCTGATGCCGCCCGCGGCGATGGTGCCGATGCCCGCGATCATCATCGCCGTGGAGCCCGCGGGCTTGTCGAAGACCTGGGACCAGTCGGTGTTCTTCAGGAGGTAGACGAGGACCAGGACGCTGAACGCGCCGAAGAGGTACGTCGACCACTGGCTGCACACGTGCAGGACCTTGCGGCCGAGGCCCGAGATGAGGAACGTGGCGGCGACGAAGGCGAGCAGCGTGATGACCTTCAGGGCCGTGTTCGCCTTCACGCCGAAGCAGATGTCGAGCACGGTGAGGATCGCGTACGCGCCCGTGACCGCGTTGATCGTCTCCCAGCCCCAGCGGGCGACCCAGATGAGCGAGCCGGGGAAGAGGTTGCCGCGCTGGCCGAAGACCGCGCGCGAGAGGGTCATGCCCGGCGAGCCGCCGCGCTTGCCCGCGATGGAGACCAGGCCCACCAGGCCGTAGCTCAGGACGGGCGAGACGAGCGCGACGACCAGGACCTGCCAGAAGTTCAGGTCGTTCGAGACGATGAGGCCCGCGCCCATGGTGAGCAGCAGAACGCTGATGTTGGCGGCGACCCAGGTGGGGAACAGCTCGCGGGTCCGGCCGTGGCGCTCGGAGTCGGGGACCGGCTCCAGACCCCTGGTCTCCAGGGCGCCTTCGTGTTCGGCGGTTTCGGCGGTGGTGCTCATGAGGGGGAGTTCCGTGCCTCTCGCTCGGCCTGCGTCGACGTTGTCGCAGCCGGTGGGGGTTTTCTTCGGATGGGACTCTACGCGCGTTGACGCAGCCTCTTCCATCGTACTTTAGTCCGAGTAATCCCGGCTAGTGGCCTATGTCTTTTGGAGGAAGACACAAGGGGGGCCCGTCGACGGGCCATGACTGATACTGGGTGGGTTATGGAAATCCTCATCCTCGCTGTAGTCATCGCCGTGGTCGTGGTCGGCGCGATCGGCGGGCTCGTCGTCGGCAGCCGCAAGAAGAAGCAGCTGCCGCCGTCCCAGGCCCCGTCGAGCACGCCCACCATCACCGCACCCCCGGCCGAGCCGCACGTCGGCGACGAGGCCGAGACGCCGCGCGACGAGCCGCGCCGCACCATCGAGGAGGTGGACCTGCCGGTCGCCGAGCCGTCGGCGTCCGCCCCCGTCGTGGTCGAGGAGCCCGAGGCTCCCGCGGCCCCCGAAGCTCCGGAGATCGAGACCCCGGAGCCCACCGCGGGCCGCCTGGTCCGGCTGCGCACCCGCCTGTCCCGCTCGCAGAACGCGCTCGGCAAGGGCCTGCTGACCCTGCTCTCGCGCGAGCACCTCGACGAGGACACCTGGGAGGAGATCGAGGACACCCTCCTCACCGCCGACGTCGGCGTCGCCCCCACCCAGGAGCTGGTCGAGCGGCTGCGCGCGCGCGTGAAGGTGCTCGGCACCCGCACCCCGGAGGAGCTGCGCGCCCTGCTGCGCGAGGAGCTCCTGCAGCTCGTCGGCACGGACTTCGACCGCGCCGTGAAGACCGAGTCCGGCCTGGAGACCCCGGGCATCGTGATGGTCGTCGGTGTGAACGGCACCGGCAAGACCACCACCACCGGCAAGCTCGCCCGCGTCCTCGTCGCCGACGGCCGTTCGGTCGTCCTCGGCGCCGCCGACACCTTCCGTGCCGCCGCCGCCGACCAGCTCCAGACCTGGGGCGACCGCGTGGGCGCGCGCACCGTGCGCGGGCCCGAGGGCGGCGACCCGGCCTCCATCGCCTTCGACGCCGTCAAGGAGGGCATCGCCGAGGGCGCCGACGTCGTGCTCATCGACACCGCGGGGCGCCTGCACACCAAGACCGGCCTGATGGACGAGCTCGGCAAGGTCAAGCGCGTCGTCGAGAAGCACGCGCCGCTCGACGAGGTGCTGCTCGTCCTGGACGCCACCACCGGCCAGAACGGCCTGGTGCAGGCCCGGGTCTTCGCCGAGGTCGTGGACATCACCGGCATCGTCCTCACCAAGCTCGACGGCACCGCCAAGGGCGGCATCGTCGTCGCCGTCCAGCGCGAGCTGGGCGTGCCGGTCAAGCTGGTGGGCCTGGGCGAGGGCGCCGACGACCTGGCGCCGTTCGAGCCCGAGGCCTTCGTCGACGCGCTGATCGGCGACTGAGCGCTCCGCTGGTTCTGCGGCGCCTTGCCGTCGCTTGTCTGCGGGTGCGTCGTGGCTGGGTGCGCCCGCGCGGCGGAGCCGCACATCGACACAGCCCCGCGCCCCTTTGGGCACTCCCGCACCGCGCCAGACCAAGAGAAGGGCCCCACCCCGGGGTGCAGCCGGGGCGGGGCCCTTCCGTGTGGGGCGTCCCGCGCGCGGGTGGTGCGCCCCCGCGTGTGTGCGGGCGCTACGCCGGTGAGCGGTGGGCCACGTACGCCAGCGTGCCGAGGACCAGACGGGCGTGCGGGGGGCTCGTCGCGGAGTCCGGGTCGGGCGCGCGCAGCCAGCGCACCGGGCCCAGGCCCCCGCGGTCGGACGGCGGCGCGGTGATGTGGCTGCCGGGGCCGAGTCCGTGCAGGTCGAGAGCCGCGTCGTCCCAGCCCATGCGGTAGAGCAGCTGGGGGAGTTCGGCGGCGGCGCCGGGGGCGACGAGGAAGTGCGTGCGGCCGTCGGGCGTGGCCGCCACCGGGCCGAGCGGGAGGCCCATCCGCTCCAGGCGCACCAGGGCGTGGCGCCCCGCGGTCTCCGCGACCTCGATGACGTCGAACGCGCGGCCGACCGGCAGCATCACGGCCGCCCCGGGGAACTGCCCCCAGGCGTCGGTCACTTCGTCGAGCGTGGCGCCCGCCGGGACCTCCGGCGCGAAGTCGAGCGGGTGTGCGCCGGGGGCCGGGCAGCCGGCGGCGCCGCAGGAGCAGTGGCCGTCCTGGGCGCGCGCCCCCGGCACCACGGCCCAGCCCCACAGGCCCGTGTACTCGGCCACCGCGGTGCAGTCGGACGCGGCGGCGCGCCCCCGCCGCCGTGACGCGGCGCGCGGCTCCTTGGGCTCCTTCGCGCGGCCGGGCTCCCGGTCGCCCGCCGCCCGGGCCGTTTCGCCCGCGTCCTTCGCCCCGCGGAGTCCCGTGTCCTTCGTCCCGCGGTCGGTTGTCCCGCGGTCACCGGAACGGGGCTCTTTGGTCCCCCGGATGCCGCCGATCGTGAAGCCCATGCCCCCTCCAACGGGTCGAGTGCGCCGTGGTTACGTGACGGAATCGGATCGTGACGCTCTGTCTTGAGCCTGTCTTAAGCTGTGTTGAGCCGTCTTGAGAGTCGCCGGGCGTCGCTGTTTGGACGTCTCAAGCCGACTTTCGCTGACTTTCGCCGACTTCCGCCGTCAAGTGCTCACGGCGCTCGGGGGATTCGGGGGTGGTGTGCCCCGCATCCTGCGCCCCCGTGTGCTCCGTTCCGCCGACTCTCGGTTGTTCTGTGTCAAGTGAATCGCGTGCGGCGGGCCGGGAGTTCATTCGAAGGGGTGGCGAATGGTGGCGTTTCCGGGATCGCCCTCGCCGGAGGGGTGATCGTAGGATTACTTTCAGTGCATGGAGTCGGGAGCGGAGCGCGCTCGCGGGTATGCCGGAGGCAAGTCGGCTTCCCGTTCGATGGGTGACATTCTCCGGACGGGCGGCCGCAGCACGCGGCATTCTGTTAGGGCTTGACCGAGGACCGCGTACAAGTGTCTTGAGGGATGGGGGCGTTCCAGTGGGCGGCAGTAGCGGTGGCGGTGCGAACGCCGAGAAGCGCCCGAATGAGATGCTCAGCTCCTGGTTCGTGCGCAGCGGCTGGTCGAAGGGCGAGCTGGCGCGCCAAGTGAACCGCAGAGCGCGGCAGTTGGGCGCGCACCACATCTCCACGGACACCTCGCGCGTCCGGCGCTGGCTCGACGGGGAGAATCCGCGCGAGCCCATCCCGCGCATCCTCTCCGAGCTGTTCTCGGAGCGCTTCGGCTGCGTCGTCGCCGTCGAGGACCTCGGCCTGCGCGCCGCCCACCAGTCGCCCTCGGTCTCCGGCGTCGACCTGCCCTGGACGGGACCGCAGACGGTCGCGCTGATCAGCGAGTTCAGCCGCAGCGACCTGATGCTGGCCCGGCGCGGCTTCCTCGGCACCTCGCTCGCCCTGTCCGCGGGCCCGGCCCTGATCGAGCCCATGCAGCGCTGGCTGGTGCCGGGGCCCTCCACCGCCCAGGTGGTGGCGGAGGCCGAGCCCCAGCAGTTCCCCGGCCGGCGCCCCGGCCGCCTCTCCGGGCCGGAGCTGGACCTGCTCGAATCCACCACGGTGATGTTCCGCCAGTGGGACGCCCAGTGCGGCGGCGGCCTGCGCCGCAAGGCCGTCGTCGGCCAGCTGCACGAGGTGACCGACCTGCTCCAGGAGCCCCAGCCCGAGTCCACCGCCAAGCGCCTGTTCAAGGTCGCCGGTGAACTGGCCGAGCTCGCGGGCTGGATGAGCTACGACGTGGGGCTCCAGCCCACCGCCCAGAAGTACTTCGTCCTCGCGCTGCACGCCGCCAAGGAAGCGGGCGAGAAGCCGCTCGGCTCGTACATCCTCTCCAGCATGAGCCGCCAGATGATCCACCTCGGCCGCCCCGACGACGCCCTGGAGCTCATCCACCTCGCCCAGTACGGCAGCCGCGACTGCGCGAGCCCGCGCACCCAGGCGATGCTGTATGCGATGGAGGCCCGCGCCTACGCGGGCATGGGCCAGCCCGGCCGCTGCAAACGGGCGGTGCGCATGGCCGAGGACACCTTCACCGACGCGGACGACTGGGACGAGCCCGAGCCGGACTGGATCCGCTTCTTCTCCGAAGCCGAGCTCAACGGCGAGAACGCCCACTCCTTCCGCGACCTCGCCTATGTGGCGGGCCGCAGCCCGACCTACGCCTCCCTCTCCGAGCCCGTCATGGAGCGCGCCGTCGAGCTCTTCGGCAAGGACCCCGAGCACCAGCGGTCGTACGCGCTGAACCTCATCGGCATGGCTACCGTCCACCTGCTCCAGAAGGAGCCCGAGCAGAGCATGCTGCTCGCCAGGGACACCCTGCGCATCGCCAAGAAGGTGCGCTCCGAGCGGGTCAACACCCGGCTGCGCAAGACCGTGGACAACGCGGTGCGGGACTTCGGCGACGTCCCGGAGGTCGTCCACTTCACCGAGCAGCTCGCCCAGGAGATGCCGGAAACCGCGGAGGCCGTCTGACGGCCCGAGACCCCCGCCGACCCCTCCAGGGCCCCCGGGCCCGACGCCCCAGGACTCCGGCCGCGGCAGCCCATCCCGAACAGCCCGACTCGGCTCCCTCACGCCAGGTCATCCGGATGGCGCCGCGGCCGGTTGGCTGCTTCCCGCCGTGCGCGCCCTTCCGGGGCCGCCGCGGTTCGGGAGGATATGTCCGCACCCCTGTCCGCACCGTCGAATTCATGCACGCGTAACACGTACGACCTCTTCGTCACTGGTGCGAAACATCGAGCGGCACTGGCCGAAACCGCGCTGCGCCAACCTCGTGCCGCATAACCGGCCCACCGTCCTCGCTCCGCCGAGGCCGCAGCCCGCACGGGCCGTATCCGACGACGAGGAGACTGCGATGCCCCCAGGCATCACGCTTGCCGCAGACGCCCCGGAGCTGTCTGCCGCCAACACCGGGTTCATGCTCATCTGCTCCGCCCTGGTGATGCTCATGACGCCGGGTCTCGCCTTCTTCTACGGAGGCATGGTCCGCGTCAAGAGCACCCTGAACATGCTGATGATGAGCTTCATCAGCCTGGGGATCGTCACCGTCCTGTGGGTGCTCTACGGCTTCTCCCTCGCCTTCGGCACCGACCACGGCAGCCTCATCGCCTGGGACTCCGACTACGTCGGCCTCGGCAACATCGGCCTCACCCAGCTGTGGGACGGCTACACCGTCCCCGTCTACGTCTTCGCGGTCTTCCAGCTCATGTTCGCGATCATCACGCCCGCGCTGATCAGCGGCGCCCTCGCGGACCGCGTGAAGTTCACCGCCTGGGCCCTGTTCGTCACGCTGTGGGCCACGATCGTGTACTTCCCCGTCGCCCACTGGGTGTGGGGCACCGGCGGCTGGGCCTTCGAACTCGGCGTGATCGACTTCGCGGGCGGCACCGCCGTCCACATCAACGCGGGCGCCGCCGCACTCGGCGTCATCCTCGTCATCGGCAAGCGCGTCGGCTTCAAGAAGGACCCCATGCGGCCGCACAGCCTGCCGCTCGTGATGCTCGGCGCGGGCCTGCTGTGGTTCGGCTGGTTCGGCTTCAACGCCGGGTCCTGGCTCGGCAACGACGACGGCGTCGGCGCGCTGATGTTCCTCAACACCCAGGTCGCCACGGCCGCCGCCATGCTCTCCTGGCTCGTCTACGAGAAGCTGCGGCACGGCGCGTTCACCACGCTCGGCGCCGCCTCCGGAGCCGTCGCGGGCCTCGTCGCCATCACCCCGTCAGGCGGCTCCTGCTCCCCGCTCGGCGCCCTCGCCATCGGCGCCGTCGCCGGACTGCTGTGCGCCATGGCCGTCGGCCTGAAGTTCCGGTTCGGCTACGACGACTCCCTCGACGTCGTCGGCGTCCACCTCGTCGGCGGCATCGCGGGCTCCCTCCTCGTCGGCCTCTTCGCCACCGGCGGCGGCCAGTCCGACGCGAAGGGCCTCTTCTACGGCGGTAACCTCGACCAGCTCGGCAAGCAGGCGGCGGGCGTCGGCGCCGTCCTCGCGTACTCCTTCCTCGCCTCCGCCGTGCTCGCCCTCCTCATCGACAAGACGATCGGCATGCGCGTCGGCGAGGACGAGGAGGTCGGCGGCATCGACCAGGTCCAGCACGCCGAGACGGCGTACGACTTCAGCGGCGCGGGCGGCGGCACGGCGCCGCGCACCACGACCGCCGTGCCGGGCCCCCAGCCGCAGTCCGCCGCCTCCTCCGCGGCCAAGCAGAAGACCAAGAAGGTGGACGCATGAAGCTCATCACCGCGGTCGTCAAGCCGCACCGGCTCGACGAGATCAAGGAAGCCCTCCAGGCCTTCGGCGTCCAGGGCCTGACCGTCACCGAGGCCAGCGGCTACGGACGCCAGCGCGGACACACCGAGGTCTACCGCGGCGCCGAGTACACCGTCGACCTCGTACCCAAGATCCGCATCGAGGTCCTCGTCGAGGACGACGACGCCGAGCAGCTCGTCGACGTCATCGTGAAGGCAGCCCGCACCGGCAAGATCGGCGACGGCAAGGTGTGGACGCTGCCCGTCGAGACCGCCGTCCGCGTCCGGACCGGGGAGCGCGGCCCCGACGCCGTGTGACCCCCGGGCGCCGCGTCACGGGCGCCCGGACGACGTGCCGTAACCGCCCTGGAGACCGTGGGACCGTGGAGAACAGGAGCCGCCGGGTGACGAGTGTGGACGTACGAACCGAAGCCGAGGACTCCGGTCCTAGCGGCTACGCGGCGGCCCGGCTCCGCCTCCTGCACCAGGAGGCGCGGTCCGGGCCGCCGCGCCGTTCCGCCCTCGCCGAGCTCACCGACGGCTGGCTCAGCGGTCTGTTCGCCGCGGGCGCCGCCGACCTCGGGGCGCCGCGCGGCGCCGCCCTCGTCGCCGTCGGCGGCTACGGCCGCGGCGAGCTGTCCCCGCGCAGCGACCTCGACCTGCTGCTCCTGCACGACGGCAGCGCCGGGCCCGGCGCCCTCGCGGCCCTCGCCGACCGCATCTGGTACCCGGTGTGGGACCTCGGCCTCTCCCTCGACCACTCCGTACGCACCCCCGCCGAGGCCCGCGCGACGGCCGCCGACGACCTCAAGGTCCAGCTCGGCCTCCTCGACGCCCGGCACGTCGCGGGCGACCTCGGCCTCACCACCGCGCTGCGCGCCACCGTCCTCGCCGACTGGCGCAACCAGGCGCCCAAACGGCTCCCGGAGCTGCGCGAGCTGTGCGCCGAACGGGCCGAGCGACAGGGCGAGTTGAGCCACCTTCTCGAACCCGACCTGAAAGAGGCGCGCGGCGGCCTCAGGGACGCCACCGCCCTGCGCGCCGTCGCCGCCTCCTGGCTCGCCGACGCGCCCCGCGAAGGCCTCGCCGACGCGCGCCGCGCCCTGCTCGACGTACGCGACGCACTGCACCTGACCACCGGCCGCGCCACCGACCGGCTCGCCCTCCAGGAGCAGGACCAGGTCGCCGCCGAACTGGGCCTCCTGGACGCCGACACCCTGCTGCGGCAGGTCTACGAGGCGGCCCGCACCCTCTCCTACGCCGGTGACGTCACCTGGCGCGAGGTCTCCCGCGTCCTGCGCGCCCGCGGCGCCCGGCCGCGCCTTCGCGGCCTCCTCGGCGGCGCGCGGACCACCGCCGCCGAGCGCTCACCGCTCGCCGAGGGCGTCGTCGAGCAGGACGGCGAGGTCGTCCTCGCCCGGGCCGCGCGCCCCGAGCGGGACCCCGTCCTGCCGCTGCGCGCCGCCGCGGCCGCCGCCCAGGCGGGCCTGCCGCTGTCCCTGCACGCCGTGCGCCACCTGGCCGCCACGGCCAGGCCGCTGCCCACGCCCTGGCCCGCGGAGGCCCGCGAACAGCTCGTCACCCTGCTCGGCGCCGGGCGACCCACCGTTCAGGTGTGGGAGGCCCTGGAGGCCGAAGGCCTGATCACCCGGCTCCTGCCCGACTGGGAGCGGGTGCGGTGCAGGCCGCAGCGCAACGCCGTGCACACCTGGACCGTGGACCGCCACCTCGTCGAGACGGCCGTACGGGCCTCCGCGCTCACCCGCCGCGTCGGACGGCCCGACCTGCTCCTCATGGCCGGGCTCCTGCACGACATCGGCAAGGGCTGGCCCGGCGACCACTCCGTCGCCGGGGAGATCATCGCCCGTGACGTGGCGACCCGGATCGGCTTCGACTCCACCGACGCCGCCGTGCTCGCCCGCCTCGTACGCCACCATCTGCTCCTCGTCGAGACCGCGACCCGGCGCGACCTCGACGACCCCGCCACCGTGAAGACCGTGGCCGAGGCCGTCGGGACCCAGGGCACCCTGGAGCTGCTGCACGCGCTCACCGAGGCCGACGCCCTGGCCACCGGGCCCGCCGCCTGGTCCTCCTGGCGCGGCTGCCTGGTCACGGACCTCGTCCGCCGCGTCGGCGCGGTCCTCGCCGGGAACGAGCCGGTCGAGCGCCCGGAGCCGCCCGCGTCCGCCGAGCAGGAGCGGCTCGCCCTGGAGGCGTTCCGCACCGGCGGGCCCGTCCTGTCGCTGCGCACCCGGGCGGGACCGGCCCCGGAGGAGCCCGCCGAGGGCCTCGGCGTGGAACTGCTCATCGCCGTGCCGGAGCGGCCGGGGATCCTCGCGGCCGCCGCCGGGGTGCTCGCCACCCACCGCCTGACCGTCCGCACGGCCGAGCTGCGCGTCCTCGAACTGCCCTCGGAGGTCGGGGGTTCGGTGCTGCTGCTCGACTGGCGGGTGGCCGCCGAGTACGGCTCCCTGCCGCAGGCCGCCCGGCTCCGCTCCGACCTCGTACGGGCCCTCGACGGCTCCCTGGACATCGCCGGGCGCCTCGCGGAACGGGACGCGGCCCACCCCCGGCGGCGCGGGGTGCTCGCGCCGCCGCCGCGCGTCGCCGTCGCGTCGGCGGGCTCACGGCGTGCCACGGTCATCGAGGTCCGGGCCCAGGACGCGCCTGGCCTGCTGCACCGGATCGGCCTCGCCCTGGAGGCGGCCGGGGTACGGGTGCGCAGCGCCCATGTGTCGACCCTCGGGGCGAACGCCGTGGACGCGTTCTACGTCACCGGGGCCGACGGGGGGCCGCTGGCGGGGGAGCGGGCGGCCGAGGTGGCGCGGGGGGTGGAGGCGGCCCTGCGGGGCTGAGGCGGTCCGCCGGACGCCCCCGGCCCCCGGGTTCTCGCCGGTCGGCTGACGGCAGGCAGGGACGCTCGGCTTGCCGGGCCAGATACCCTGGGGTGCAACGCTTACCATCGCCGACCCTGAGGACCGACTCCGCCGTGTTCGATACTCTCTCCGATCGCCTTTCAGCGACCTTCAAGTCTCTCCGGAGCAAAGGACGTCTGAGCGAGGCGGACATCGACGCCACGGCGCGCGAGATCCGTATCGCCCTGCTGGAAGCCGACGTGGCGCTCCCTGTCGTCCGCGCCTTCATCAAGCAGGTGAAGGAGCGCGCGGCCGGGGTCGAGGTCTCCCAGGCCCTGAACCCCGCCCAGCAGGTCATCAAGATCGTCAACGAGGAACTGGTCGCGATCCTCGGCGGCGAGACCCGTCGTCTGCGCTTCGCCAAGACCGCGCCGACGGTCATCATGCTCGCCGGTCTTCAGGGTGCCGGTAAGACCACCCTCGCCGGAAAGCTCGGCCGCTGGCTGAAGTCGCAGGGCCACTCGCCGCTGCTCGTGGCCTGTGACCTCCAGCGCCCGAACGCCGTGAACCAGCTCAGCGTCGTGGCCGAGCGCGCGGGCGTCGGCGTCTACGCGCCGCAGCCGGGCAACGGCGTCGGCGACCCGGTGCAGGTCGCCAAGGACTCCATCGAGTACGCCAGGACCAAGCAGTTCGACGTCGTCATCGTCGACACCGCGGGCCGCCTCGGCATCGACCAGGAGCTGATGCAGCAGGCCGCGGACATCCGCGACGCGGTCAGCCCGGACGAGGTCCTGTTCGTCGTCGACGCCATGATCGGTCAGGACGCGGTCAACACGGCCGAGGCGTTCCGCGACGGCGTCGGCTTCGACGGCGTGGTGCTCTCCAAGCTCGACGGTGACGCCCGCGGTGGTGCGGCCCTGTCGATCGCGCACGTCACCGGCCGCCAGATCATGTTCGCGTCGAACGGCGAGAAGCTGGACGACTTCGACGCGTTCCACCCGGACCGCATGGCGTCCCGCATCCTCGGCATGGGCGACATGCTCACGCTGATCGAGAAGGCCGAGCAGACCTTCTCGCAGCAAGAGGCCGAGAAGATGGCCTCCAAGCTGGCCTCCAAGAAGGGCCAGGACTTCACGCTCGATGACTTCCTGGCGCAGATGGAGCAGGTCAGGAAGATGGGCAGCATCAGCAAGCTGCTCGGCATGCTGCCCGGCATGGGGCAGATCAAGGACCAGATCAACAACCTGGACGAGCGGGACGTGGACCGCACGGCCGCGATCATCAAGTCGATGACGCCGGGCGAGCGCCAGGACCCGACGGTCATCAACGGCTCGCGCCGCGCCCGTATCGCCAAGGGTTCCGGCGTCGAGGTCAGCGCCGTGAAGAACCTGGTCGAGCGGTTCTTCGAGGCCCGCAAGATGATGTCCCGCATGGCTCAGGGCGGCGGCATGCCGGGGATGCCCGGGATGCCGGGCATGGGCGGCGGCCCCGGTCGGCAGAAGAAGAAGCAGAAGCAGGCCAAGGGCAAGCAGCGCTCGGGCAACCCGATGAAGCGCAAGCAGCAGGAGGAGGACGCCGCCGCTCGGCGTGCCGCGGCCGAGGAGGCCGGCGCGGGCGGCGCGTTCGGCCTGCCGGCCGGGCAGGGCGGCAAGGACTTCGAGCTGCCGGACGAGTTCAAGAAGTTCATGGGCTGAGCCCGGGCGGCCCGCCGCGCGGCGGGGCTCACTTCGTACGGCATCTGGGGCGCTTCCTCGTGTGAGGGGGCGCCCCAGACGTCGTACGGGCGGGTGCCGGTGGTTGCTTTGTGACGTAACGTCCGCTTATGAGCAACCCCGTGCCGCCGCGCCAGAAGCCCGAGCAGCCCTGGCGCTCCGAGGGCGCTCCGGAGCCCCCGCCCGCACCGCCGCCCAAGCGGAAGATGCCCGGCGGCTGGATGGGGCTCATCCTCACGGCCCTGATCGTGTACCTGATCGCCAATATCGTCCTCTCCTTCTTCAACGAGGGCGACGAGCCGACCATCTCGTACACCGAATTCAGCAAGCAGGTCGACGACGGCAACGTGTCGAAGCTCTACTCCAAGGGCGACGCGATCCAGGGGCAGCTCAAGAAGGAGCAGAAGGACCCGGACGGCGACGGGAACTACACGAAGTTCAAGACCCAGCGGCCCGCGTTCGCGGACGACAAGCTGTGGGAGGACCTGACCAAGAACAAGGTCACGGTCACGGCCGAGCCGGTGGTGCAGGAGCGCAGCTTCCTGTCGAACCTGCTGATCTCGCTGGCGCCGATGCTGCTCCTGGTGGTGCTGTGGATCTTCATCGCGCGGCGGATGGCGTCCGGCATGGGCGGTGCGGGCGGGATGCTCGGGCGCAAGCAGCCGCCGAAGCCGGTGGAGCTGGAGCCGGGCAAGAAGCGGACCACGTTCGAGGACGTCGCGGGCATCGACGAGGTCGAGGGCGAGCTGAACGACGTCGTCGACTTCCTGCGGAACCCCGAGGAGTACCGGAAGATGGGCGCCCGGATGCCCGGCGGCGTGCTGCTCGCGGGACCTCCGGGCACGGGCAAGACGCTCCTCGCGCGGGCGGTGGCGGGCGAGGCGGGGGTGCCGTTCTTCTCGGCGTCGGCCTCCGAGTTCATCGAGATGATCGTGGGCGTCGGCGCCTCGCGGGTGCGGGAGCTGTTCGCGGAGGCCCGCAAGGTCGCGCCCGCGATCATCTTCATCGACGAGATCGACACCATCGGCCGTGCGCGCGGCGGCGGCAGCGGCATGGGCGGCCACGACGAGCGCGAGCAGACGCTCAACCAGATCCTCACCGAGATGGACGGCTTCTCCGGCTCGGAGGGCGTCATCGTCATCGCGGCCACGAACCGCGCCGACATCCTGGATCCGGCCCTGACACGCCCCGGCCGCTTCGACCGGATCGTGAACGTCTCGCCGCCCGACCGGGGCGGCCGCGAGGCCATCCTCAAGATCCATACGCGGGCGATCCCGATGGCGGCCGACGTCGACCTGGCCCAGGTGGCGCGCACCACGCCGGGGATGACCGGCGCGGACCTCGCGAACCTCGCCAACGAGGCGGCCCTCCTCGCGGTGAAGCGCAAGCAGTCCGCCGTCACCCAGGCCGACCTCTCCGAGGCCCTGGAGAAGGTCCAGCTGGGGGCCGAGCGGCCGCTGGTCATGCCGGACGAGGAGCGGCGCCGCACGGCGTACCACGAGAGCGGCCACGCCCTCCTCGGCATGCTGCAGCCGGGCGCCGACCCCGTCCGCAAGATCACCATCGTGCCGCGCGGCCGTGCCCTCGGCGTCACGCTCTCCACTCCGGACGCCGACAGGTACGCGTACACGGAGGAGTATCTGCGCGGCCGCATCATCGGCGCGCTCGGCGGCATGGCGGCCGAACACGTCGTCTACGGGGTCATCACCACGGGCGCCGAGAACGACCTGGAGCAGGTCACCAACATCGCGCGCGGGATGGTCGCGCGCTGGGGCATGAGCGAGCGCGTCGGCCGCCTGTCGGCCCTGCCGAACGACGCCCAGCAGGCGTACGGCCTCGCGGCCGCCCCGGAGACCCTCGACACCATCGACGGCGAGATGCGGCGCATCGTGGACGAGTGCTACGAGAGTGCCTGCCGTCAACTGCGTGACCACCGTGGCCAGTTGGACGCCCTGGCCGACGCCCTGATGGAGAACGAGACCCTGGAGGAGGCGGACGCCTACCGGGTGGCCGGGATCACCCGGCTCACGAAGGAAGGCTGAGGCCACAGGGGCGGATATCGGCGTACGGGTCCTACGAAGAGGGCGGTAGCGGCAATCGTGTTCTACGGGGAGGGCCGTTAGGGCGTTCGGGCGATGAGGTAGCGGAACACGTTCGGCATCCATATGGTGCCGTCGCGGCGCTGGTGCGGGTGCAGGGCCTCGGTCAGCTCCTTGTCGACCTGTGCCTGGTCCGTCGCGCCGACCGCCGCGTCGAACAGGCCCGTGGACAGCAGCCCGCGGACCGCGCTTTCGGTGTCCGCGTAGCCGAAGGGGCAGGCCACGCGGCCCGAGCCGTCGGGCCTGAGACCCGCTCGCTGGGCGACGTCCTCCAGATCGTCCCGGCGGGCCGGGCGCCAGCCGCCGGCGCCGCGCAGCGGGTCGGCGAGCTTCGTCGCCACCCGGAGCACCGACGAGGTCGTGCAGCGCTCCGGCGGGCCCCAGCCCACCAGGACCACCGGCGCGCCGCGCTCGGCGAGCGGCGCCGCGACGTCGAGCAGGGCCGACAGGCCGTCGGCGTCGCCCGCCGTGCAGCCGATCGGCTGGAACGCGGTCACCAGGGTGTACGCGGGCGCGTCCGGCGTGGCGGCCTCGGGGGAGCCCTCCAGGAGGCGTGTGCCGGCGTGCGCGGCGAAGGGGCCGTCCGGTGTGAGCCGTTCGCGGGCCAGCGCGAGCCGTTCGGGCGCCGAGGGCTCGACGCCGGTCACCGCGGCGCCGCGCGAGGCCGCCATCAGCAGGGCGAGCCCGGAGCCGCAGCCCAGGTCGAGCAGGCGGGTGCCGGAGCCCACTTCGAGCCGCCGGTACACCGCGTCCACGAGGGGGACCAGCATCCTCTCCTGGATCTCCGCCCAGTCACGCGCGCGTGCGCACCGGTCCACACGTGGGGGTGCACCCGCGCGCGAGGGGTGTGGGTGCACGAGCGTAGGTGTCATCGAAAGCGCCCCAATCCGCCGAGAGTTGTCCAGCTGATTCCTTACGATGCGTCCGCCCCCATGACGTGCGTTCGCTCTCCCCCGTATGCCAGGGAACTCCGCTTCCGTCGTGGCGTCCAGGGGTTGTCAGGCAATGCTTGCGTGCCCCCGTCGTGCGCCCCGGCGGAGCGATATTTCCGGACCCTTCAGACGGCTCGGACGTACCATGCGCGCCATGGCAAAGGCACCCGTACTCACGCCCCGCGCGGACGATTTCCCCCGCTGGTACCAGGACGTGGTCAGCAAGGCCGAGCTGGCCGACAACGGCCCGGTGCGCGGCACCATGGTCATCCGTCCCTACGGCTACGGCCTGTGGGAGCGCATGCAGCAGGAGATGGACGCGCGCATCAAGCGCACCGGTGCGCAGAACGCGTACTTCCCGCTGTTCATCCCGCAGTCGTATCTGACGCGGGAGGCCGAGCACGTCGAGGGCTTCGCGCCGGAGCTCGCCGTCGTCACGCACGGCGGCGGCAAGGAGCTGGAGGAGCCGGTCGTGGTCCGGCCCACCTCGGAGACCATCGTCAACGAGTACTTCTCCAAGTGGGTGCAGAGCTACCGCGATCTGCCCCTGTTGATCAACCAGTGGGCCAACGTGGTCCGTTGGGAGCTGCGCCCCCGGCTCTTCCTGCGCACCTCGGAGTTCCTGTGGCAGGAGGGGCACACCGCGCACGCGACGTACGAGGACGCGCGGGACTTCGCCGCCCGGATCCACCGGGACGTCTACGGCGCCTTCATGCGGGACTTCCTCGCGATGGACTTCGTGCTCGGCCGCAAGACCGCCAAGGAGCGCTTCGCCGGGGCCGTCAACACCCTGACGCTCGAAGGGATGATGGGCGACGGCAAGGCCCTCCAGCTCGGCACCAGCCACGAACTCGGCCAGAACTTCGCGCGCGCCTTCCACACCCAGTACCTGTCCAAGGACGGCACGCAGGAGCTGGTCTGGCAGACCTCCTGGGGTTCCACGACGCGTCTGGTCGGTGCCCTGGTGATGATGCACGGCGACGACGACGGCCTGTGCGTGCCGCCGCGCCTCGCGCCCGTGCAGGTCGTCGTGCTGGCGGTGAAGGACGACGAGGCCGTGCTTGCCAAGGTCCGCGAGGTGGGCGAGCGGCTGACGGCGGCGGGCGTGCGCGTCCAGGTCGACGACCGTACGGACACGCCCTTCGGGCGGCGCGCGGTCGACTGGGAGCTCAAGGGCGTGCCGGTGCGCGTGGAGATCGGCCCGCGCGACGTGGCGGGCGGCACCGCGATGCTCGTGCGCCGCATCGCGGGCGGCAAGCGGCCGGTGGCTCTCGACGCCCTCGCCGCGCTGCTGCCCGCCGTCCTGGAGGAGGACCAGGAGCTGCTCCTGGCCCGGGCCCGGGAGCGCCGGGAGTCCCGTACGAGTGAGGTCACCGGCGTGGACGAGGCCGTGGAGGCGGCCGCCGCCGGTGGGTGGGCGCGTCTGCCGTGGGCCGCGCTCGGCCCCGACGGCGAGGCCCGGCTCGCCGAGCACGGCGTGACCGTACGGTGTCTGGTCACGGAGGACGGGGCGGTGCCGGACGCCGATGAGACACCCGGTAACGTCGCCCTCGTGGCGCGCGCTTATTGAGACTTGGGGTTCCGGTCGGGCTGCGTTCCCGAGGCCCTCGACGGCTTCCCCTGGGCGACGCTGTGCGCCCTGCGCAACAGGCGCCCCGGCGCGCGGAGTTGACCCGAGCGCCGGGGCGTACGCGCCGCTACGTACCGGCTTGATGCGAGCTGCGAGGCTTCTCCGCAGATCAGCGCACCCGCCCTCGTCCGGACGCATCAATGGCAACTGACGGGTAAGTGCAAAATATTTGAGATGCCCCGGAATGGAACCCGGAGGCACCTCGGCTCGTTGTCACGACGTGAGCACGACACCACCTGTTCTCGCCGCAGAGCTGGCACAGGCGTGGGCCGATATTCAGCGGCACCACCCTGAGCTGCCGGACCTAGCCGCGCCCGAATCCCTGATCGGAGAGTCGTCGTCCGCCTGTGGCGCCGAGCTCTCCTTCGAGCGACTGCTGCATGAAGCAGTCCACGGCATCGCCGCAGCCCGCGGTGTGCGCGACACTTCACGCGCGGGCCGCTATCACAACCGCAGATTCCTCGCGATCGCCGAGGAGCTGGGCCTGGACCATCCCGAGGAGCCGCATCCGAGCAGCGGCTTCTCCCTGGTCACGCTCAACCCCGAGGCCAAGAAGCGCTACCGCCCGACGATGGACCGGCTCCAGCGCGCCCTCAAGGCGCACACGGTCGCGACCGCGGCGGACACCTCACGCACCTTCCGCGGCCCGGCCGCCCGGCACGGCTCCTCGGGAGGCGGCGTCCGCGTGAAGGCCGTCTGCGACTGCGGGCGCAACGTCCGCGTCGTCCCTTCGGTGCTCGCCCAGGCCCCCATCATGTGCGGCGGCTGCGGCAAGCCCTTCCGCATCCCGGAAGTGGTGGGCGTGGGCGCGGGGTGACCCCCTGTGCAGGGGGGTGATCCTTTCCCCAGGGCGACGCTGCGCCCTGGGGTGTCCCTCGCGTGCGGGCGAGGGGTGCTGTTGGTGAACGGGGGGCGCCCCTCCCGTGCCGGTGGGGGCACGGTCGGCTGAGGGCACCCACGCCGGGGTGTGGCACAATGGCTAGCTGTACTCGACAGTCGCACAGGACCCCTCTCTCCTCCGGCTGACGCGTCCATCGGGCCACTCGGGTACCGCAACCCCACGCGGCATCTCGTTGTGCCCACCCACGTCAATCCAGGAGAACCCACTCCCGTGGCAGTCAAGATCAAGCTGAAGCGTCTGGGCAAGATCCGTTCGCCTCACTACCGCATCGTCGTCGCCGACTCCCGTACCCGCCGTGACGGCCGGGCCATCGAGGAGATCGGTCTGTACCACCCGGTGCAGAACCCCTCGCGCATCGAGGTCAACTCGGAGCGCGCGCAGTACTGGCTGTCCGTCGGCGCCCAGCCGACCGAGCCGGTCCTCGCGATCCTGAAGCTCACCGGTGACTGGCAGAAGCACAAGGGCCTGCCGGCCCCGGCGCCGCTGCTGCAGCCCGAGGTCAAGTCCGCGCGCCCGTCCTTCGAGGCCGTCAGCGCCGAGGATGAGCCCAAGGGTGAGGCCATCACCCAGAAGGCCAAGAAGGCCGACAAGAAGGCGGACGAGGCCAAGGCCGAGTCCACCGAGTCGACCGAGGCCTGAGCATGCTCGAGGAGGCTCTCGAGCACCTCGTGAAAGGCATCGTCGACAACCCCGACGACGTGCAGGTGGCCTCGCGCAACCTGCGCCGGGGGCGCGTCCTCGAAGTCCGGGTCCACCCGGACGACCTGGGCAAGGTGATCGGCCGCAACGGCCGCACCGCACGCGCTCTGCGCACCGTCGTGGGTGCCATCGGCGGCCGTGGTGTCCGCGTCGACCTCGTCGACGTGGACCAGGTTCACTGAACCGTACGCAGCACCGGCTCGGGCCGGGGAGGGCCTCAGGGCCGTCCCCGGCCCGAACCAGTTTCGGGCCCAGGCCCCAGTCGCAGGTAGGGACAGGAGAGACACCAGTGCAGCTCGTAGTCGCGCGGATCGGCCGCGCCCACGGCATCAAGGGCGAGGTCACCGTCGAGGTGCGCACCGACGAGCCGGAGCTGCGGCTCGGCCCCGGCGCCGTGCTCGCCACCGACCCCGCCGCCCGGGGACCGCTGACCATCGAGACCGGCCGGGTGCACAGCGGCCGCCTCCTGCTGCGCTTCGCGGGCGTCGGCGACCGCACCGGCGCGGAGGCCCTGCGCAACACCCTGCTCATCGCCGAGGTCGACCCGGAGGAGCTGCCCGAGGACGAGGACGAGTTCTACGACCACCAGCTGATGGACCTCGACGTCGTCACCAAGGACGGCACCGAGGTCGGCCGGATCACGGAGATCTCCCACCTGCCCTCGCAGGACCTCTTCATCGTCGAGCGGCCGGACGGCAGCGAGGTGATGATCCCCTTCGTCGAGAGCATCGTCACCGAGATCGACCTGGAGGAGCAGCGGGCCGTCATCGACCCGCCGCCCGGGCTCATCGACGACCGCGCCGAGATCGCCTCCGGCAGGGACGCCGAGAGCGCCCCCGAGGACGGCTCCGCAGCGGTGCGGGACGCCCGGAGCGAGGGCGACGCCTGATGCGGCTCGACGTCGTCACGATCTTCCCCGAGTACCTGGAACCGCTGAACGTCTCGCTCGTCGGCAAGGCCCGCGCGCGCGGCAGCCTCGACGTGCACGTGCACGACCTCAGGGAGTGGACGTACGACCGGCACAACACGGTCGACGACACCCCCTACGGCGGCGGCCCCGGCATGGTCATGAAGACCGAGCCCTGGGGCGACGCCCTGGACCAGGTCCTCGCCGACGGCTACGAGGCGGGCCGCTCGGCGCCCGCCCTGGTCGTCCCGACGCCCAGCGGGCGCCCCTTCACCCAGGAGCTCGCCGTCGAGCTGTCCGAGCGCCCCTGGCTGGTCTTCACGCCCGCGCGCTACGAGGGCATCGACCGCCGCGTCATCGACGAGTACGCGACTCGGATGCCCGTCTACGAGGTCTCCATCGGCGACTACGTCCTCGCGGGCGGCGAGGCCGCCGTCCTGGTCGTCACCGAGGCCGTGGCCCGGCTCCTGCCGGGCGTGCTCGGCAACGCCGAGTCCCACCGCGACGACTCCTTCGCCCCCGGCGCCATGGCCAACCTCCTGGAGGGCCCCGTCTACACCAAGCCGCCCGAGTGGCGCGGCCGCTCCATCCCGGACGTCCTGCTCAGCGGCCACCACGGCAAGATCGCGCGCTGGCGCAGGGACGAGGCGCTGCGCCGCACCACCGCCAACCGGCCCGACCTGATCGAGCGCTGCGAGGCGTCGGCCTTCGACAAGAAGGACCGCGAAATGCTCTCCATACTGGGCTGGGAGCCCGAGCCCGGCGCCCGATTTTGGCGCAAGGCGGATGACGTGGAAGAATAGGCAGCTGCTGTGCGTCCAGCGTGCGCCCCTGCCACAGGGGGACACGACGCCCGCCCGACGCGTCCAGCGGCCTCCGTGCCGCGCGTTTCCCCGGAAGCGCCCGCGCGTACGGAAGTACCCCGAATCTCATCACGACATACCGCTGATGACCTGTGGCATCAGCGAGGAAGCAGACGATCATGTCTCACCTGCTCGACTCCGTCGACGCCGCGTCGCTGCGCAGCGACATCCCGGCCTTCCGTCCGGGTGACACCGTCAACGTCCACGTCCGCGTCATCGAGGGCAACCGCTCCCGTGTGCAGCAGTTCAAGGGCGTAGTCATCCGTCGCCAGGGCGCCGGTGTCCGCGAGACCTTCACGGTCCGCAAGGTCTCGTTCTCCGTCGGCGTCGAGCGCACCTTCCCGGTGCACACCCCGATCGTCGAGAAGATCGAGCTCGTCACCCGCGGTGACGTGCGTCGCGCCAAGCTGTACTACCTGCGCGACCTGCGCGGCAAGGCCGCGAAGATCAAGGAGAAGCGCGAGAGCTGAGCTCTGGCGCGGGTCCACAGCGGGGCCGGATAACATCTGGCCCCGATGGACACCGAAGCACAGCACGCGGAGCGCGACCGCTCCTCCCCACCCCCCGAGTCCACCCCCGCGAGCGCGGGCGAGCCGGACACGGAGGGTACGGAGGAGCGGTCGCGCTCCGTTTTCGCGTCCTTCGTGGCCTGGCTGCCCGGCGGTCGCCTCACCCTGGGCGCGCTGTTCAGCGTGGTCGTCCTGCTGCTCGTCACCACCTTCGTGGTGCAGCCCTACGAGATCCCGAGCGGATCCATGGAGCCCACGTTCCGGGTCGGCGACCGGATACTCGTCAACAAGTTGGCGTACCGTTTCGGATCCGGGCCGCAGCGCGGTGACGCGGTCGTCTTCGACGGCAGCGGCTACTTCGGAGACGCCGACTACGTGAAGCGCGTCGCGGGCGTCGGCGGCGACCGGGTGGTCTGCTGCGACAAGCGGGGGAGGATCAAGGTGAACGGCCAGCCGGTCGACGAGCCCTATCTCTTCCCGGGGGACAAGCCCTCCAAGGTGCCCTTCGACGTCGTCGTGCCCGACGGCAGGATCTTCGTCCTCGGCGACCACCGCAGCGACTCCAGTGACTCGCGCGACCACCTGGGGTCCCCGGGCGGCGGCATGATCCCCGTGGACGACGTCATCGGCAGGGCCGACTGGATCGCCTGGCCGCTCGGCCGCTGGACCTCGCTGAAGCGCCCCGACGTCTACGCGCGCGTGCCGGCGCCCGGCGGCACCCATGGGTAGCCGCGGCCGGGCGAAGGCGCCCGAGGGTGCCGACACCGGGCTGCCCACCGGCACGCGCCCGACGAGCGGCCCCGTACTGCCCGGCCGCGCCGAGCGGCGCAAACTCGCCAAGAAGGTCAAGCGCCGCAGGCGCCGCTCCGCGATCAAGGAGATACCTCTCCTCATAGGCGTGGCCCTGCTCATAGCGCTGGTCCTGAAGACCTTCCTGGTGCAGGCCTTCGTGATCCCCTCGGGCTCCATGGAGCAGACGATCCGCATCGGGGACCGCGTCCTGGTGGACAAGCTCACCCCCTGGTTCGGCAACAAGCCCGAGCGCGGCGACGTCGTCGTCTTCAAGGACCCCGGCAACTGGCTGGAGGAGGAGCGGGCCAAGAAGAAGGACGACCCCGTGGTGGTCAAGCAGATCAAACAGGGCCTGACCTTCATCGGCCTCCTCCCGTCCGACGACGAACGCGACCTGATCAAGCGGGTCGTGGGCATCGGCGGCGACACCGTGAAGTGCTGTGACAAGAACGACAAGGTCACCGTCAACGGCGAACCGCTGAACGAGCCGTATGTGCACCCGGGCAACAAGCCGTCCGACTTCGCCTTCGAAGTGAAGGTGCCCGAGGGGCGCCTGTTCGTCATGGGGGACCACCGCGCGGACTCCGCCGACTCCCGCTTCCACCGCAACGAGAAGTTCAGCGGCACCGTCTCCGAGGACGAGGTCGTCGGCCGTGCGCTCGTCATCGCCTGGCCGCTCGGACACTGGCGCAAACTGGAGGAACCGGATGCGTACGCGTCGGTGCCCGACGCGCCCGACGGGTCGGACACGGCCACAGGTGCGTCGCATAGGGTGGCCCCCGGCGATCGCGATGGAATGACCGGGCTCCCGACCCCTGCGGAACTCCCGCTCGTTATGGGAGTGGTGGGCCTGCGTCGCGTACGGGGCAGGCAGCGGCACGGACTGAGGAGTGGATGTGGGGGATGTGGCGGTCGGCGCACGATCCGGACACGATGGGCCCGAGGAGCGGCCGAGGCACTCCGGGGAGCCCGCGCCCGCGCCACCGGAGGGCGGCGTGAACGCCGCCCCTGACACCCCGGCTCCGGGCAACGCCGGAGCACCGGGCGAGCCCGGGGCGCCGGGGCAGGCGCCCGGTGCCGCGCCCGGGACGCAGGACCAGCAGCCCGGTGGGACCGGCAGCGAGCCGCCGAAGCCGCCCGAGCCGGCGAAGGGCAAGAAGCACAAGTCCTTCTGGAAGGAGCTGCCGCTCCTCATCGGCATCGCGCTCGTCCTGGCCCTGATCATCAAGACCTTCCTGGTGCAGGCCTTCTCGATCCCCTCGGACTCGATGCAGAACACGCTCCAGCAGGGCGACCGGGTCCTGGTCGACAAGCTGACGCCGTGGTTCGGCTCCGAGCCCGAGCGCGGCGAGGTCGTCGTCTTCAAGGACCCCGGCCACTGGCTGGACGGCGAGCCCACGCCCGACCCGAACGCCGTGCAGCGGGTCCTCGGCTGGATCGGCCTGATGCCGTCCGCCGACGAGAAGGACCTCATCAAGCGCGTCGTCGGCGTCGGCGGCGACACCGTGGAGTGCAAGGGCACCGGCCCGCTGAAGGTCAACGGCAAGGCGCTGAACGAGCCGTACGTCTACCCGGGCAACACCCCCTGCACGGATGACGACCAGGGCGGCCAGTTCAAGATCACCGTGCCCAAGGGCAAAATCTGGGTCATGGGTGACCACCGGCAGAACTCGCTGGACTCCCGCTACCACCAGAACCAGCCCGGCGGCGGCTCCGTCCCCGTGGACAACGTCGTGGGCCGCGCTTTCGTGATCGCCTGGCCTCCCACCCGCTGGGGCACCCTGCCGGTCCCGGACACCTTCGACCAGCCCGGCCTCAGCCAGGCGATGAGCGCGGCACCCGCCGCCCTCGGCCTCGCGGGCGCCGTGCCGCTCGTGCTGTGGCGCCGCCGCCGCGTGGCCCGCGCCGCCTGATCCCGGGCGGCACCAGGGTTTCTGGCGGGGGTACCGCCGGGTAGTCTGCCCTCCCAGATCGCCGATCTTCCGTGGTCCGGTCCCCGTAGCGCGCCCGTCGGCCCCGTACGCCGGTCGCCTCCGGCGGCCGCGCCGACGGGATCGTCTCCGAGCCGGGGGAGCACTGGGATGAGCAGCAGGACACGTCGTACGGACGAGGGCCACGGACGGCTCGGCAGCGTGCTGTCGGGAGTCGCCGTGGCCCTCGGCTGTGTCCTCTTCCTCGGCGGATTCGTCTGGGGCGCCGTCCTCTACCAGCCGTACACCGTGCCCACCGGCTCCATGACGCCGACCATCGGCGCGGGCGACCGGGTGCTCGCCCAGCGGATCGACGGGGACGACGTGCGCCGCGGTGACGTCGTCGTCTTCCGGCAGAAGTCCTGGGGCAACATGCCCATGGTCAAGCGGGTCGTCGGCGTCGGCGGCGACAAGGTCGCCTGCTGCACGAACGGCAAGCTGACCGTCAACGGCAAGCAGATCGCAGAACCGTATCTCTCCAAGGGCATGGACAGCGGCATACCGTCCATCACCGTCCCCGAGGGGCGCCTCTTCCTGCTCGGTGACGAGCGCAACGGCTCCCTGGACTCCACCGCGCACCTGGAGGAGGCGGGCAACGGCTCCGTGCCCCGCAGTGCCGTGAAGGGCCGCGTCGACGCCGTCGCCTGGCCGCTGGAGGGCATGCTGGACCGCCCCTCCGGCTTCGACGCCCTGCCGGGCGGCACCTCCGAGCCCGGCCCGCTGCGGCTCCTCGTGGGCGCGGTCGTGGCCGGTGCCGTGCTGGTGCTCGGCGGCGCCGCGTACGGGCCGGTCGCCGGACTCGTGCGGCGGCGCGGCCGGGGCCGCGGCGGGGTCACGGAGGCGGCCGGTGTCTCCTGAGGAGCGGCCGGTGTCGGCCGGGGACGCGATGACCGGGGACGCGGTGGACGGAGAGGCGATGACCGGGGACGCCGTGGCCGGGCGGCCGCTGCGGCGGGTCGCGCGCGTCGTGCTGCTCGACGACCGGGACCGGATCCTGTTGCTGCACGGCCACGAGCCGGGCGACCCGACGGACGACTGGTGGTTCACGCCGGGCGGCGGCCTGGAGGGCGACGAGACGCGTGAGCAGGCCGCGCTGCGGGAGCTGGCCGAGGAGACCGGCATCACGGACGTCGAGCTGGGCCCGGTGCTGTGGCGGCGCGTGTGCTCCTTCCCCTTCGCCGGACGGCGCTGGGACCAGGACGAGTGGTACTACCTGGGACGTACGTCGCAGACGGCGACCCGGGCGACGGGCCTGACCGACCTCGAGCGGCGCAGCGTCGCCGGAGCACGTTGGTGGACGTGCCCGGAACTGGCCCGGGCGCATGAGACGGTGTATCCGACCAGGCTCGCCGAGTTGCTGCGCAAGCTGCTCGACGAGGGTCCTCCGCAACGGCCCGAGACCCTGGACACGGAAATCGTGTAGGGGCCTCCGGGGCTGGCGCACAATAGGGGGACGCACGGCTGAAGGGGAACATGCCATGAGCGCCGAGGACCTCGAGAAGTACGAGACCGAGATGGAGCTGAAGCTCTACCGGGAGTACCGAGATGTCGTCGGTCTGTTCAAATACGTGATCGAGACCGAGCGGCGCTTCTACCTCACGAACGACTACGAGATGCAGGTGCACTCGGTCCAGGGTGAGGTGTTCTTCGAGGTCTCCATGGCGGACGCCTGGGTGTGGGACATGTACAGACCGGCCCGGTTCGTCAAGCAGGTGCGCGTACTCACGTTCAAGGACGTGAATATTGAGGAGCTCAACAAGAGCGATCTGGAGCTGCCGGGCGGCTGAGGCGCCGTGCCGCTGCACTGATGGGCCAGGCGGCGTGCTGACCGTGCTGACGTGCCACGTGTGGGTGACGAAGTTGTCCACAACCCGTCGGTAGCGCACCAAGATCCACAACGTGCGGCCCGCCTCGCGACCGTTGATGTCGGAGGTGGTGCCGACATGAACGCACGAGGTGCACTCGGCGAGTACGGCGAACGACTGGCAGCCCGACTGCTCGCCGAAGCCGGTATGACGGTCCTGGAGCGCAACTGGCGCGGAGGCAGGACAGGGGAGATCGACATCGTCGCCCGTGACGGCGACGTGCTGGTCGTCTGCGAGGTGAAGACCCGCAGGGCGGCGTCCTTCGAGCATCCGATGGCGGCGGTCACGCCCGCCAAGGCCGAGCGCCTTCGAGGGCTCGCCGAGCGCTGGGTCCAGGAGCACGGCGGAGCCCCACCCGGCGGTGTGCGGCTCGACGTGGTCGGTGTCCTGCTGCCCGAGCGTGGCGCGCCCGTGGTGGAGCACGCGCGGGGGGTGGCCTGATGGGATTCGCGCGTACGTGCTCGGTGGCCCTCGTCGGGGTGGAGGGCGTCGTCGTCGAGGTGCAGGCCGATCTGGAGCCCGGCGTCGCGGCGTTCACGCTGGTGGGCCTCCCGGACAAGAGCCTCACGGAGAGCCGCGACCGGGTCAGGGCCGCCGTCGTGAACTCGGGCGGGGAGTGGCCCCAGAAAAAGCTCACGGTCGGCCTGAGCCCCGCCTCCGTGCCCAAGGGCGGCAGCGGCTTCGACCTGGCGGTGGCCTGCGCGGTCCTCGGTGCGTCGGAGCGGATCGACCCCCGGGTCCTCGCCGACATCGTGATGATCGGCGAACTGGGGCTCGACGGCCGCGTGCGACCGGTGCGCGGCGTGCTGCCCGCCGTCCTCGCGGCCGCCGACGCGGGGTACGAACAGGTGGTCGTCCCCGAGTGCACGGCGGCGGAGGCCACGCTCGTGCCCGGTGTCTCCGTCCTCGGCGTGCGCAGCCTGCGCCAGCTGATCGCGGTGCTCACCGACGAGCCCGTGCCGGACGAGGCCCCCGACGACTCGGGGCGACCGGATCCCCTGATGGCCGGCCTCAGCCTGCCGGGCGCCGGACTCGGCGTGGACGTGAGCGGTCTCGGCGCGCAGGACCACGACCACGCGCACGATCTGGCGGACGTGGTGGGCCAGTTGTCGGCGCGCACGGCGATGGAGGTGGCGGCCGCGGGCGGGCACCACGTGTTCCTCCACGGGCCACCGGGCGCGGGCAAGACGATGCTCGCCGAGCGGCTGCCGTCGATCATGCCCCGGCTGACCAGGACGGAGTCCCTGGAGGTGACGGCGGTCCACTCGGTCGCGGGCATGCTGCCGCCGGGCAAGCCCCTCGTGGACATCCCGCCGTTCTGCGCGCCGCACCACTCCTCGACCATGCAGTCGCTCGTGGGCGGCGGCCGAGGCATCGCCCGCCCGGGCGCGGTGTCGCTGGCGCACCGTGGCGTGCTGTTCCTGGACGAGGCCCCGGAGTTCAGCACCCACGCGCTCGACGCCCTGCGGCAGCCGCTGGAGTCCGGGCACGTGGTGATCGCCCGGAGCGCCGGGGTGGTGCGGCTGCCGTCCAGGTTCCTCATGCTGCTCGCGGCCAACCCGTGCCCGTGCGGCCGGTTCAGCCTGACCGGTGACGCCTGCGACTGCGCGCCCAGCAGCGTCCGCCGCTATCAGGCCCGGCTCTCCGGGCCGCTCCTCGACCGGATCGACCTGCGGGTCGGCGTGGAGCCCGTGACGCGCTCCGAGCTGACGGCACAGGGAGTGCGGGGCGAGACCACACGCGTGGTGGCCGAGCGGGTGCGTGCGGCCCGTGAGCGGGCCGCCGCCCGCTTCGAGGGCACGCCCTGGCGCACGAACAGCGACGTGCCCGGCCATGCGCTGCGCACCCGCTGGCACGCGCTGCCGGGTGCGATGGCGGAGGCGGAGCACTGCCTGGAGCGCGGCGTGCTGACGGCGCGCGGCCTGGACCGGGTCCTGCGGGTCGCCTGGACCGTCGCGGACCTCGCGGGCCACGACCGCCCCGACGAGGGCGACGTGGGCCTGGCGCTGCAACTGCGCACGGGAGTGCCGCGCGGGGTGCCCATGGTGGTGGAGGCGCGGACGTGAGCGCGGAGCGGGGCAGGGGCCGGGAGGACGGCCCGCCCCCGGAGCCGGGGCCGCCCTCGGCCTCCGCGCCGGACGAGGTGCGGCTCGCCCGGGTCGCCCTCACGCGGGTGCTGGAGCCGGGCGATGCCGTGGGCGGGTGGTGGCTGCGGGAATGGGGAGCCGTGGCGGTGCTGCGCCGCCTCGCGGAGGGCGAGGCGATGCTGCCGGGGGTGAGCGACCGGCGCTGGGAGGGGCTGCGGGCGCGCGCCCGGCGGGTGCGGGCGGCGCGGGACCTGGAGGCCGCGGCCGCGGCCGGAGCGCGGTTCGTGACGCCCGATGACGCGGAGTGGCCCGCGCAGCTCGACGACCTGGGGGACGCGCGGCCCGTGGGGCTCTGGGTGCGGGGGCGGCCCTCGCTGCGGATCTGGGCGCTGCGCTCGGTGGCCCTGGTGGGAGCGCGGGCCTGTACGGAGTACGGAGCGCACATGGCGGCGAGCCTCGGCGCGGGCCTCGCCGAGCGCGGTTGGGTGGTGGTGTCCGGCGGCGCGTACGGCGTGGACGGTGCCGCCCACCGGGGCGCCCTGGGCGCGGGCGGCGCCACTGTGGCGGTGCTCGCGTGCGGAGTTGACCGGCCCTACCCTCGCGGCCACGCCCAGTTGCTCGGCCGGATCGCCGAACAGGGCCTCGTCGTCGGGGAGTTGCCGCCCGGCGACCACCCGACACCGAGCAGATTCGTCCTGCGGAACAGGGTGATCGCGGCCCTCACCCGGGGCACGGTCGTCGTGGAGGCCGCCTATCGCAGTGGCGCGCTGGTCACGGCACGGGCCGCGCGCGACCTCGGCCGGTTCACGATGGGCGTCCCGGGGCCCGCCACCAGCGGTCTGTCGGCGGGGGTGCACGAACTGCTGCGCGGGGAAGCGGTCCTGGTCACCGACGCCGCCGAAGTCGCCGAGCTGGTGGGGGACATGGGCGAGCTGGCGCCGCGGCGGCGCGGCCCCGTGGTGCCGCGCGACCTGCTCGCCCCCGGCGCCGCCCGGGTCCTCGCGGCGCTGCCCGCCCGGGGCGCGGCGACGGTCCCCGACGTGGCGCGGGGTGCGGGCACCAGTGCGGACGACGCGGTCGCCAGGTTGTACGAACTTCGCTCGCTGGGGTTCGTCGAACGGCAGGGCGACGGCTGGCAGTTGACACGCCAGGCGTTTCTGTCGGTCTTTCCGGAGGGGGGTGATGCGTGACTGTGCGTGTTCCGCCGGATGGATGACAACGCGGCGTCCGCCTGACGACCTTGGGAATCGGTGCAGTTGGCGCCTTAGATCCATTACGCAGAGCGACGGCTGCAGATCGCTCGGACGTAAAGCGGAACGTATCTGCGTACGCGCGATCCCATACTCTTCGCTCACCGCGACACTTCAGTCACGCTACGCTCACAACGAATCCGGTGCAGACAGGCAATCAGACGGACAACCTCATTCACTTCACGCAAACCCACCACCGCACCAGTTCCGGCAACCTCTCAGGTTCACGGCAGAACGGCTCAAGGCGACGCATGCCCCAGCACACCTCCGGGTCCGACCGGGCGGCCATTCCCCCAGCCGCCCGTAGCGGCGAGCAGGAGCGGCGGCCCCCCGCGCCCTCGTCGCTGGACGAGCTGTGGCGGTCGTACAAGTCGACGGGCGACGGGCGGCTGCGCGAGCAGCTGATCCTGCACTACTCGCCCCTGGTGAAGTACGTCGCGGGCCGCGTCAGCGTGGGCCTCCCGTCCAATGTGGAGCAGGCCGACTTCGTCTCCTCCGGCGTCTTCGGGCTCATCGACGCGATCGAGAAGTTCGACATCGAGCGGTCGATCAAGTTCGAGACGTACGCGATCACCCGCATCCGCGGGGCCATGATCGACGAGCTGCGGGCGCTCGACTGGATCCCCCGGTCGGTGCGCCAGAAGGCGCGCAACGTGGAGCGGGCCTACGCGACCCTGGAGGCACGGCTCAGGCGCACGCCCTCGGAGGGCGAGGTCGCCGCCGAGATGGGCATCCCGGTGGAGGAACTGCACGCGGTGTTCAGCCAGTTGTCGCTCGCCAACGTCGTCGCCCTGGAGGAGCTGCTGCACGTCGGCGGCGAGGGCGGCGACCGCCTCAGCCTGATGGACACGCTGGAGGACACCGCCGCCGACAACCCGGTCGAGGTCGCCGAGGACCGCGAGCTGCGGCGACTGCTCGCCCGCGCGATCAACACGCTGCCGGAGCGCGAGAAGACCGTCGTCACGCTGTACTACTACGAGGGCCTCACACTGGCTGAGATCGGCAATGTGCTCGGGGTGACCGAGAGCCGGGTCAGTCAGATCCACACCAAGTCGGTGCTCCAGTTGCGGGCGAAGCTGGCCAGTTTCGGTCGCTGAGTGAGCTGAATCGTCCCTTCCTGGGCCGTGCCGTGCACCGCTTCCACGCTCCGTTCGCGCCGTGGTGGTGCCTCGCCGCGCCCTCGCGGCCAGGAAGAGTGCCTGCCTGGCGGCCTCCCCTGGCGCGGGGCGCGTCCGTAAAGTGGGGGCGTGCCAAGGATTCGAGCGGCCTCTGTGGCCGAGCACCGGTCGATGCAGCGAGGCGCCCTGCTGGACGCCGCGCGCTCCCTGCTGTCCGAGGGCGGGACGGAAGCGCTGACGTTCCCCGCGCTCGCCGAGCGCACGGGGCTCGCGCGGTCGTCCGTCTACGAGTACTTCCGTTCGCGCGCGGCCGTCGTCGAAGAGCTCTGCGAGGTCGACTTCCCCGTCTGGGCGGCGGAGGTCTCGGCGGCGATGGAGCGGGCCGAGACGCCCGAGGGGCAGATCGAGGCCTATGTGCGCCAGCAGCTCGCGCTGGTCGGGGACCGGCGGCACCGGGCCGTGGTCGCGATCTCCGCGAGCGAGCTGGACGCCGGGGCGCGGGAGAAGATCCGGGCCGCGCACGGCGGCCTCGTGGCCATGATCGTGGAGGCGCTCGACGCCCTCGGGCACCAGGAGCCCCGGCTCGCGGCCATGCTGCTGCAGGGCATCGTGGACGCGGCGGTGCGCCGCATCGAGCTCGGCGTGGCCGAGGAGCCCGAGGCCATCACGGAGGCGGCTGTGGCCATGGCCCTGCGGGGCGTGCGGGGCTGAGCCCCGGGCTCCGAAGGCCGCTGTCGCTGAGGGCGGCGGCCCACGGCCAGAACGGCCACACCGGCGCCGGTGGCGGCGTACCGGCGCCCGTCAGGGGCAGCAGCCGTGACGGGCCCCCGCGCAGCAGCCACGGCGGGAGCAGGCCCAAGGGGTTCAGATACGCCTTCGCCCGGCGCAGGCCCCAGTGGAGGCATGCCGCGGGGCAGTGGAAGCGGGCCGACGCCTCCAGCGTGCCCAGGACGGTGCCCGCGCCGACCTCGGCGCCCTTCTGCACGGACGCCCGTACCGGTTCGTACGTCGTGCGCAGCGGTGGATCACCGGTGCCCGTGAGCTCCACCGTGACCACGCCCCGGCCCGCCACCCGGCCCGCGTACGAGACCCGCCCCGGCGCGGCCGCCCGCACGGGGGAGCCCGGGGGCGCGGCCAGGTCCACGCCCCGGTGGCCGGGGCCGTACGCCGTCGCCGGGGGCTCCCAGCCCCGGACGATCCAGGGGCGCGCGCCCACCGGCCAGGAGCCGCCCACCGCGGGCACCGGGTCGGCGGCCGCCAGGGCGCCCGGAGGCGGCAGCGCCGCGAGCAGCGCTAGCAGCGCGAGCACGGACAAGATCAGGATGCGTCGTAGACGTGACATGCGAGAACGGTCCCGTGCCGCCCCGACCCGCAGGGATCTTGGCCGGGAACTGTGGACTACCAGCCGGTTGTGGACAGCGGCGTCACCCGGCACCTCGCGGGTCCCGTACACTTCATGTGGCGATCCGGGTCACCGGGTCGACTTCGCACGCCCCGGCACCGGGCTCTCGCAGCCGCCGGTGTCAGCGCCTTTCGGTCCCGCACGCGAGTGCGTGGCACGGCGCGCGGCAGGGCGTCAGGACACAACCGAGAACACCAAGGAGTACGGCCATGGCCGTCGTCACGATGCGGGAGCTGCTGGAAAGCGGCGTCCACTTCGGTCACCAGACCCGTCGTTGGAACCCGAAGATGAAGCGCTTCATCTTCACGGAGCGCAACGGCATCTACATCATCGACCTGCTCCAGTCGCTGTCGTACATCGACCGCGCCTACGAGTTCGTCAAGGAGACCGTCGCCCACGGCGGCACGGTCATGTTCGTGGGTACGAAGAAGCAGGCGCAGGAGGCCATCGCCGAGCAGGCGACGCGCGTCGGCATGCCCTACGTCAACCAGCGCTGGCTGGGCGGCATGCTCACCAACTTCTCGACCGTCTACAAGCGCCTGCAGCGCCTCAAGGAGCTTGAGGCCATCGACTTCGAGGACGTGGCCGCCTCCGGCCTCACCAAGAAGGAGCTGCTGGTCCTCTCCCGCGAGAAGGCCAAGCTGGAGAAGACCCTCGGCGGTATCCGCGAGATGCAGAAGGTGCCCAGCGCCGTCTGGATCGTGGACACCAAGAAGGAGCACATCGCGGTTGGCGAGGCCCGGAAGCTGAACATCCCGGTCGTCGCGATCCTCGACACCAACTGCGACCCCGACGAGGTCGACTACAAGATCCCGGGCAACGACGACGCGATCCGCTCCGTCACCCTGCTCACCCGCGTGATCGCCGACGCTGTCGCCGAGGGCCTCATCGCCCGCTCCGGCGTTGCCACCGGTGACTCGAAGCCGGGCGAGAAGGCCGCGGGCGAGCCGCTCGCCGAGTGGGAGCGCGACCTGCTCGAGGGCGAGAAGAAGGCCGACGAGAAGGCCGCCGACGCCGAGGCCCCCAAGGCCGACGCCGAGGCCCCCAAGGCTGAGGAGGCCCCCGAGGCCGCCGAGGCCCCGGCTGCGGACGCCGCCGAGCAGGCCTGACCTCAGCATCGGATGCTGACGGCGGGGGCCCGCGCCACGAGCGCGGCCCCCGCCGTTCACCCGTAGATCTTCGACTTCGAGAAAGACTTCAGAGAATCATGGCGAACTACACCGCCGCTGACGTCAAGAAGCTCCGTGAGCTCACCGGCGTCGGCATGATGGACTGCAAGAAGGCGCTCGACGAGGCCGACGGCAACGTCGACAAGGCCGTCGAGGCGCTGCGCATCAAGGGCCAGAAGGGCGTCGCCAAGCGCGAGGGCCGCTCTGCCGAGAACGGTGCCGTCGTCTCCGTGATCGCCGACGACAACACCTCCGGTGTCATCGTCGAGCTGAAGTGCGAGACGGACTTCGTCGCCAAGGGCGAGAAGTTCCAGGCCGTCGCCAACCAGATCGCCGAGCACGTCGCCAAGACGTCCCCCGCCGACATCGAGGCGCTGCTCGCGTCCGAGATCGAGGCCGGCAAGACCGTCCAGGCGTTCGTCGACGAGGCCAACGCCCAGCTCGGCGAGAAGATCGTCCTGGACCGCTTCGCGCAGTACAACGACGGCTTCGTGTACGCCTACATGCACCGCACGATGCCCGACCTGCCGCCGCAGATCGGTGTCCTCGTCGAGTTCGACAAGGCCGACGCCGCGACCGCCAAGGGCGTCGCGCAGCACATCGCCGCCTTCGCGCCGAAGTACCTCACCCGTGAGGACGTTCCGGCCGAGGTCGTCGAGTCCGAGCGCCGCGTCGCCGAGGAGACCACCCGCGCCGAGGGCAAGCCGGAGGCCGCGCTCCCGAAGATCGTCGAGGGTCGCGTCAACGGCTTCTTCAAGGACGCCACTCTCCTGGGCCAGCCGTACGCCCTCGACAACAAGAAGTCCGTCGAGAAGGTCCTGCAGGAGGCCGGTGTCACCCTGAAGCGCTTCTCGCGCATCAAGGTCGGCATCTGAGTCCTCACCACGATCGCCGGTAGACCCCGCTAGGGTCTACCGCGGTCGACCGCGTGCGCACTGGCGCACGCGACGGCCGTGACGTCGTACGCGAGGGCCGTACCGAGAGCGACGGTGCGCCTCGCACGCGACGGACGACCGCAAGATCTGACGAGGAGGCCATTGCCGAGCATGGGATGAACACCACCCCACCGGCAATGGCCTCTTCGTATGTGCACCACAAGGAGAACTCCATGACCAAGGCCGACACCAAGACTGACGACGGCAAAGTGGCCGGGCGCTTCCTGCTGAAGCTCTCCGGTGAGGCGTTCGCCGGGGGCGGCGGCCTCGGCGTCGACCCCGACGTGGTGCACAAAATCGCCCGGGAGATCGCAGCCGTCGTGCGTGACGGCGCGGAGATCGCCATCGTCATCGGCGGCGGCAACTTCTTCCGCGGCGCCGAGCTCCAGCAGCGCGGCATGGACCGGGCCCGCTCCGACTACATGGGCATGCTCGGCACGGTCATGAACTGCCTCGCCCTGCAGGACTTCCTGGAGAAGGAAGGCATCGACTGCCGCGTGCAGACCGCCATCACCATGGGCCAGGTCGCGGAGCCGTACATCCCGCTGCGCGCCGTGCGCCACCTGGAGAAGGGCCGCGTCGTGATCTTCGGCGCCGGCATGGGCATGCCGTACTTCTCCACCGACACCACCGCCGCCCAGCGCGCTCTGGAGATCGACGCCGAGGCCCTGCTCATGGGCAAGAACGGCGTCGACGGGGTCTACGACTCCGATCCCAAGAAGAACCCGGACGCGGTGAAGTTCGACTCCCTCGGCTACGGCGAGGTCATCACCCGTGACCTGAAGGTCGCCGACGCCACCGCCGTCACGCTGTGCCGGGACAACAAGCTGCCCATCCTGGTCTTCGAGCTGCTCGCGGAGGGCAATATCGCGCGGGCCGTCAAGGGTGAGAAGATCGGCACGCTCGTCGGCGACCAGGATTCCCGGGCCTGAGCCGACGACGTCCGTCCCGCAGGGGACGCACCGGGCTCCCTGGGGGCTCCACGGGGTTCCGGGGCGCCTCGGAGGGATGGACAAAGCCCTGCCGGTCGGACACCGTGCAGGAAAGAGACGCGACGCAGCCGGCCGATCCATGGAAGCCGGGCCCACTCAAGACACGCAGGAGCAAGTGGTGATCGAAGAGACCCTCCTCGAGGCCGAGGAGAAGATGGAGAAGGCCGTCGTGGTCGCCAAGGAGGACTTCGCCGCGATCCGCACGGGCCGTGCGCACCCGGCGATGTTCAACAAGATCGTGGCCGACTACTACGGCGCGCTGACGCCGATCAACCAGCTCGCCTCGTTCTCGGTGCCCGAGCCGCGCATGGCGGTGGTGACGCCGTTCGACAAGACCGCGCTGCGCAACATCGAGCAGGCGATCCGCGACTCGGACCTCGGCGTCAACCCGAGCAACGACGGCAACATCATCCGGGTGACGTTCCCCGAGCTCACCGAGGAGCGCCGCCGCGACTACATCAAGGTCGCCAAGAGCAAGGCCGAGGACTCGAAGGTGTCCATCCGCTCCGTGCGCCGCAAGGCCAAGGACACCCTCGACAAGGCCATCAAGGACGGTGACATCGGAGAGGACGAGGGCCGCCGCGCCGAGAAGGAGCTCGACGACCTCACCTCCAAGTACGTCGCCCAGGTCGACGAGCTGCTCAAGCACAAGGAATCCGAGCTGCTCGAGGTCTGACCCGTCGGGTCTGCCGAGTCGAGCGACGTCTGATCTAGGTCTGAGGAATCCGATTCCGTGAACGACACTTCCTGGGGGGCGCCGTCCAGAGCCGGGTACTGGGGGGCGCCCGACCAGGGACCGGTCCAGGGTGCTGCCCCGGTGGGTCCCGCACACGATGCGCACGCGCTGAATCCGTCAGAGACTCAGCCCATGCCCATCGTTCCCGACGTAGCCGCGAGCGGCGGACACCAGGACGACGACCGGGGGGCTGCTCAGTCGAGCGGCCCCCTGTTCCGTGACGAGGCCGCGCACGCCGCGCACTCTTCGAACCCCGCGCAGAAGCCGCAGGAGCCCATGACCGGCGCACCACAGCCCGCCCCAGCACCGCAGAGGAAGAGCGCGGGGCGCGACCTCGGTGCGGCCATAGGGGTCGGCGTGGGCCTCGGCGCCGTCATCCTCGCGTCGCTGTTCTTCAAGAAGGCCGTCTTCATCGGCGTCATAGCGGTCGCCGTCGTCGTCGGCCTGTGGGAGCTCACCTCCCGTCTGCAGGAGCGCAAGGCCATCAAGGCGCCGCTTGCGCCGCTCGCGGTGGGCGGCGCGGCGATGGTCGTCGCCGGGTACCTGCGCGGCGTCGAGGGCGCCTGGGTGGCGATGGCGCTCACCGCGCTCGCGGTCCTCGTGTGGCGCATGACGGAGCCGCCCGAGGGTTACCTCAAGGACGTCACGGCGGGTGTCTTCGCGGCCTTCTACGTCCCGTTCCTCGCCACCTTCGTGGCGCTGATGCTCACCGCGGGCGACGGCCCGGAGCGGGTGCTCACCTTCCTGATCCTGACCGTGGTCAGCGATACCGGGGCGTACGCGGTCGGCTGGCGGTTCGGCAGGCACAAGCTGGCGCCGCGCATCAGCCCCGGAAAGACCCGGGAGGGCCTGCTCGGCGCGGTGGCCTTCGCCATGGCGGCGGGCGCGCTGTGCATGCACTTCATGATCGACGACGGCCTGTGGTGGCAGGGCCTGCTGCTCGGCCTCGCGGTGGCCGCCAGCGCGACGCTCGGCGACCTCGGCGAGTCCATGATCAAGCGGGACCTCGGCATCAAGGACATGGGCACGCTGCTGCCGGGCCACGGCGGCATCATGGACCGGCTTGACTCGCTGTTGCCTACGGCGCCGGTGGTGTGGTTGCTGCTTGTGGTGTTCGTGGGGTCGGGGTGACCTTGTCACCCGGGGCGGGAGCGCTCGGGTGATCCAGCGGTAGCACTTGGCTGACCTGCTGTTTCGTAGGTGAGGGGCCCGTTGTCCACAGGCGGCGGGCCCCTTGTCGTATCTCTGGGACAATGGAGCCATCATGCCCAAGCCCGGAGAACTCACCTTTGTCGCGCCGCGCGGAGCCAAGAAGCCGCCGCGGCATCTCGCCGACCTCACGCCCGCCGAGCGCAAGGAGGCCGTCGCCACCATCGGCGAGAAGCCGTTCCGCGCCAAGCAGCTCTCGCAGCACTACTTCGCGCGGTACGCCCACGACCCCGAGCAGTGGACGGACATCCCGGCCGGTGCGCGCGGCAAGCTCCAGGAGGCGCTGCTTCCCGAGCTGATGAGCGTCGTCCGGCACATCAGCTGCGACGACGACACCACGCGCAAGACGCTGTGGCGCCTCTTCGACGGCACGCTCGTGGAGTCCGTGCTCATGCGGTACCCCGACCGGGTGACGATGTGCATCAGCTCCCAGGCGGGCTGTGGCATGAACTGCCCGTTCTGCGCCACGGGCCAGGCCGGTCTCGACCGGAACCTGTCCACCGCCGAGATCGTGCACCAGATCGTGGACGGCATGCGGGCCCTGCGCGACGGCGAGATCCCGGGCGGCCCGGCGCGCCTCAGCAACATCGTCTTCATGGGCATGGGCGAGCCGCTGGCCAACTACAACAGGGTGGTGGGCGCGATCCGCCGCCTCACCGACCCCGAGCCGGACGGCGTGGGCCTGTCCCAGCGCGGCATCACCGTCTCGACGGTCGGCCTGGTGCCCGCCATCCACCGGTTCGCCGACGAGGGCTTCAAGTGCCGTCTCGCGATCTCCCTGCACGCGCCCGACGACGAGCTGCGCGACACCCTCGTCCCGGTCAACACGCGCTGGAAGGTCCGCGAGGTCCTGGACGCGGGCTGGGAGTACGCCGCGAAGTCCGGGCGCAGGCTCTCCATCGAGTACGCCCTGATCCGCGACATCAACGACCACGCGTGGCGCGGTGACCGCCTCGGCCGCCTGCTCAAGGGCAAGCCGGTGCACGTCAACCTGATCCCGCTGAACCCCACGCCGGGCTCGAAGTGGACGGCCTCGCGCCCCGAGGACGAGAAGGCCTTCGTCGAGGCCGTCGCCGCCCACGGCGTGCCGGTGACCGTCCGCGACACCCGAGGCCAGGAGATCGACGGCGCCTGCGGACAGCTCGCGGCAGCCGAACGCTAGCGCGGTACGCTGGCCGGAACATCTGCATATTCCGACAGGGGAGCGCCACAGCGCTGAGAGTGCGGCACCTGACACAGGCCGGCCGCAGACCCTCTGAACCTCGCCCGGGTCATTCCGGGTAGGAAGTTCGGTCACCACTCAAGCTGTTGCGCCCTGCCCGCGAACCGCCCGGTTCGCGGGCGGGGCCGCGTCTTCTCCTGGTCACTCCAGGAGGAATGAACTCACGTGAGCACCACCAAGAAGGCCACTCTGACCGCGGTCGCGGTGGGCCTCGGGCTCGTCGCCCTCTCGGCGTGCGGCTCCGGCAGTGACTCCGGCGGCGGCTCCGGGAAGGGGTCCAAGGACGTCACCCTGGTCAGCCACAGCTCCTTCAACGTCTCCAAGGACGTCCTGAAGGAGTTCGAGAAGAGCTCCGGGTACAAGGTCCGCATCCTCAAGGACGGCGACGCGGGCCAGGCCGTCAACAAGGCGATCCTCACCAAGGGCAACCCGCAGGGCGACGTCTTCTTCGGCGTCGACAACACCCTGCTCTCGCGCGCCCTCGACAACGGCCTCTTCCAGCCGTACGAGGCCAAGGACGCGGACCAGGTGCTGCCGGAGTACCGGCTCGCGAAGGGCGAGCGCCGCGTGACGCCCGTCGACAGCGGCGACATCTGCGTGAACTACGACAAGAAGTACTTCGCCGACAAGAAGCTCGCGCCGCCGCAGACCTTCGCCGACCTGGTCAAGCCCGCGTACAAGGACCTGCTGGTCACCGAGAACGCCTCCACGTCCTCGCCCGGGCTCGGCTTCGTGCTCGGCACCGCCGCCAAGTACGGCGACGACGGCTGGCAGGGCTACTGGAAGAAGCTCAAGGACAACGGCGTCAAGGTCGTCGACGGCTGGGACCAGGCCTACAACCAGGAGTTCTCCGGCTCCGCGGGCGGCCGCAAGGCCAAGGGCGACCGGCCCCTCGTCGTGTCGTACGCCTCCTCGCCGCCCGTCGAGGTCCTGTACGCCAAGCCGCGGCCGAAGGCGGCTCCGACCGGCGTCGCGACCGGCACCTGCTTCCGGCAGGTCGAGTACGCGGGCCTGCTCAGCAACGCCAAGAACGCCAAGGGCGGCAAGGCCCTGCTCGACTTCCTCTCCGGCAAGCGGTTCCAGGACGACATGCCGCTGCAGATGTTCGTGAACCCCGTGCGGAAGGGCGCGCAGGTGCCGGAGCTCTTCCGGAAGTACGGGGTCGAGGTCGACGAGCCCGGGACGATGGACCCCAAGAAGATCGCCGACAACCGTGAGCCGTGGGTCAAGTCGTGGACCTCGCTCGTACTGAAGTAGCGAAGGCCCCGGCCCGCAAGGGCCGGCGGCCGTCGCGGGGCAGCGCGGCGCGGCTCGGGCTCACGGCCCTGCCCGTCGCGTTCTTCGCCGTCTTCTTCGCCTATCCGGTCGTCGCGATCGTCACGCGCGGCCTGAAGGTGGACGGCGCCTGGCAGTTCGGGCGGATCACGGACGTGCTGGGGCAGTCGGACATCCAGCACGTGCTGTGGTTCACCACCTGGCAGGCGCTCGCGTCGACGGCGCTCACCCTGCTCTTCGCGCTCCCCGGCGCCTATGTCTTCGCGCGCTTCGACTTCCGGGGCAAGCAGGTCCTTCGGGCGGTCGTCACCGTGCCGTTCGTGCTGCCGACCGTCGTCGTGGGCACGGCCTTCCTCGCGCTGATCGGGCGCGGCGGGCTCCTCGACGAGCTGTGGGGCGTCCGGCTGGACACCACGGTGTGGGCGATCCTGCTCGCCCACGTCTTCTTCAACTACGCCGTCGTCGTGCGCACCGTCGGCGGCCTGTGGGCCCAGCTCGACCCGCGCCAGGAGGAGGCCGCGCGGATGCTCGGGGCCTCGCGCACGCGCGCGTGGCGGACGGTGACGCTGCCCGCGCTCGCGCCCGCCGTGGCCGCCGCCGCGCTGATGGTCTTCCTGTTCACGTTCACGTCCTTCGGCGTCGTGCAGATCCTCGGCGGCCCCACGTACGCGACGCTCGAAGTGGAGATCTACCGGCAGACCGCCAACCTGCTCGACCTGCCGACGGCCGCCGTCCTCACCCTCGTGCAGTTCGCGGCGGTCGGCGGGGTCCTGGCGGTGCACGCCTGGACCGTGCGCCGGCGCGAGAGCACGCTGCGCCTCGTCGACGCCGCGACGACGGCGCGCAGGCCGCGCGGCGCCGGACAGTGGGGGCTGCTCGGCTTCGTGCTGCTCACCGTGGCCGTGCTGATCGTGCTGCCGCTCGGCGTCCTGGTGCAGCGGTCCCTCGACGGCCCGGAGGGCTACGGCTTCGCGTACTACCGCCAGCTGACGTCGACGGACGGCGGGGCCTTCCTGGTGCCGCCCGTCGACGCGATCGGGAACTCCCTCCAGTACGCGGCCGTCGCCACCGTCATCGCGCTGGTCGTCGGCGGACTCGCGGCGGCCGCGCTGACCCGGCGCGCGGGCCGGCTCGTGCGCGGCTTCGACGCGCTCCTCATGCTGCCGCTCGGCGTGTCCGCGGTGACCGTCGGCTTCGGCTTCCTCATCGCCCTGGACGAGCCGCCGCTGGACCTGCGGGCGTCGTGGTTCCTGGTGCCGCTCGCGCAGGCCCTGGTGGGCGTGCCGTTCGTGGTCCGTACGATGCTGCCGGTGCTGCGCGCCGTGGACGAGCGGCTGCGCGAGGCGGCGGCCGTGCTCGGGGCCTCGCCGCTGCGGGCCTGGCGGGAGGTCGACCTGCCGCTCGTGCGGCGGGCGCTGCTGATCGCGGCCGGGTTCGCGTTCGCGGTGTCGCTCGGCGAGTTCGGCGCGACGGTGTTCATCGCCCGGCCGGATAACCCGACGCTTCCGGTCGCGGTGGCCACCCTGTTCGGCCGCCCCGGTGACCTCAACTACGGGCAGGCGATGGCCCTCTCGACGATTCTCATGCTGGTGTGCGCGGTGTCGCTCCTGCTCCTGGAGCGGCTGCGCACGGACCGTACGACGGGAGAGTTCTGATGACCGCCACGGCCCCCGAGGCGACTGCCGCCGCCGGGCCCCGCGCGCTGCTGAGGCTCGACGGGGCCACCGTGCGCTTCGGCAGCCGGGCCGTGCTCGACGCCGTCGGCCTCGACGTCGCCGAGCACGAGATCGTGTGCGTGCTCGGGCCGAGCGGCAGCGGCAAGTCGACCCTGCTGCGGGCGGTCGCCGGGCTCCAGGCGCTTGACTCCGGACGGGTCGTGCTCGGCGGCCGCGACCAGGGCGGGGTGCCCGCGCACAAGCGGGGCGTCGGCCTGATGTTCCAGGACCACCAGCTCTTCCCGCAGCGCGACGTGGCGGGCAACGTGGCCTTCGGGCTGCGCATGCACGGCGTGCCGCGCGCCGAACAGGCCCTGCGGGTGGCGGAGCTGCTGGACCTGGTGGGCCTGCCGGGGGCGCAGAAGCGGGCCGTCGCCTCGCTGTCGGGCGGCGAGCAGCAGCGGGTGGCGCTCGCCCGGGCGCTCGCGCCCCGGCCGCGTCTGCTGATGCTCGACGAGCCGCTCGGCCAGCTCGACCGCTCGCTCCGGGAGCGCCTGGTCGCCGAGTTGCGCGAGCTGTTCCAGGAGTTGGGTACGACCGTGCTCGCGGTCACGCACGACCAGGGCGAGGCGTTCGCGCTCGCCGACCGGGTCGTGGTGATGAGGGACGGCCGGATCGCCCAGTCCGGTACGCCCCTTGAGGTGTGGCGCAGGCCCGCCGACGAGTTCGTGGCGCGCTTCCTGGGCTTCGACAACGTGGTCGACGCGACGGTCACGGGACCGGCCGCCGTGACCGCGTGGGGCAAGGTCCCGGTGCCGGACGGTACGGCGGACGGCCCCTGTCGGCTGCTCGTACGGCCCGCCGGGGTGCGGCTCGTGGGGGCGCGGGACGGGCTCGCGTGCGTGGTCACGGGGCGGACGTTCCGGGGCACGCACGTCGCCGTGCGCCTGGAGCCCGTCGGGGGCGAGGGCGCGCCGCGCCTGGAGGCCGCGTGCGGGCTGCGCGACGCGCCGGAGCCGGGCGCGCGCGTGGGCGTGCGCTTCGCGGTGGAGGAAGTGGTCGTGCTGCGGCGGGCCGCGACGGCCTAGGCTCGGCCCATGGCCCCCCTTGCGTACGAGCGATACCGCCACCAGGTCGCCGCCCAGCTGGAGAGTCTGCGGGCGACGCTGGTCGGCGCCGATCTGTCGGTGACCGTCCCGACCTGCCCCGACTGGACCCTCGACCGGCTCGTACGGCACGCGGGCGGCGCCGTGCGCCTGGTCGAGCTGCATGTGCGGACCCGGGCGACGGAGAACATCCCCGACGCGAAGGTGCCCGGCTTCGAAGGGCCCGAGGAGGGCGGCGTGGCCGCGCTCGACGCGTGGCTGGCCGAGACGGCGGAGCAGTTCGACGAGACGCTGCGGGGCGCCGACGCCGATACGCCCGTGTGGTCCTGGGCGGGGCAGGCGACAGCCGGGTTCTGGGCGCGGCGCATGACGCACGAGCTGGCGATCCACCGGGCGGACGCGGCGATCGCCGTGGGCGCCGCGTACGAGCTGGCGCCCGACGTGGCCGCCGACGCGATCGACGAGTGGCTGGAGATCGTACGGTTCGTGCAGCTGGCGAAGGCGGATCCGCGGGCGGCGGAGCTGACGGGGGACGGGTGGACGCTGGGGCTGCACGCTGTGGACGCCGGGGTGGGGTGGGTCGTCACGCTGGGGCCGGACGAGGTCGCGTGGGAGCGGGGGCCTGCGGCGGCTGATGCGGATGTGGTGGTGCGGGGGCCGCTGACCGAGGTGTTGCTCGCGTTCTATCGGCGGCGGGGGGTGGACTCCGGGCGGGTCGAGGTGCTGGGGGAGCGGGAGTTGCTGGAGTTCTGGCTGAGCCGGGCGTCGTTCGGCTGACGCCGAGGTTACGTTGACGGCTGGGCGGCGCCCGGGTGCTGTGCCCACCCTTCCCCAAGCTCTCGGCTTCGCTCGAGCAGGGGAGACCCCACTCACCCTGCGGGACGATTGCCCACAGCGGGTACGAGTACCTCTGCCGCCGTCTCCGCGTCGTCCACCAGCGTGATGCGCGCCGCCATCGGGCGGTCCGTCGCCAAGGCCCGGAGCAGGGGCCAGGCCGGGAGGTGGGTCGTCCAGTGGGCCTCGCCGACCAGGACCATGGGGGTGGGCTCGCCGCGGGACGCGTAGTAGTTGGGGGTCGCGTTGTCGAAGATCTCCTGGACCGTGCCGGCGGCGCCGGGGAGGAAGACGACGCCCGCGTTCGAGCGGGCGAGCAGCCCGTCCTCGCGGGTGGCGTTGGCGAAGTACTTCGCGAGGTGCGCGGCGAACGCGTTCGGCGGCTCGTGGCCGTAGAACCACGTGGGGATGCCGACCGAGGCCCCGCCGTCCGGCCACCGCTCCCGCACGCGGAACGCGGCCTTCGCCCACGCGGTCACCGACGGCGTGAACGAGGGCGCCTCGGCGAGGAGTTCGAGGGATTCGTCGAGCATGGTGTCGTCGTACGGGGCGGCGTACGCGCCGAGGTTCGCCGCTTCCATGGCGCCGGGGCCGCCGCCCGTCGCGACCGTGAGACCGGCTCGCGCGAGGGAGCGCCCGAGCCGGGCCGCGCCCGCGTACGCGTCCGTGCCGCGGGCCATCGCGTGGCCGCCCATGACGCCCACGACCCGTGCGCCGTGGAGGAGTTCGTCGAGTGCGTCGGAGACGGAGTCGTCGTGGACCGCCCGCAGCATGGAGGCGAAGACGTCGCCGTCGGCCTTGGTGCGCTGGAACCAGGCGTGGGCGCGGGCGTCCGGCGTCGCGTCGTACCCGCCGTCGGCCAGGCCCGCGAACAGGTCGCCCGGTGTGTAGAGGCGGGCGAGGTAGGGGTCGAACGGAAGGCCCGGCACGGGCGGGAAGACCAGGGCGCCGGAGGCGCGGACCCGTGCCGCCGCGTCCTCGTGCATCGGGCAGCCCAGGAAGACGGCGTCCGCGGTGTCGAGGGTGAGCAGCGCGTCCGTACGGTCCGTCAGATCGACTGCCTGGACGCGGTATCCCGCCAGCGAACCGCGCTCCGCGACGACCTCGTCGAAGGCGGCGAGGGTCTCGATCTCGCGGTCCCCGGGGTGCGGGGCGGATGCTTCGGAAGGGAGCATCCGCCCATGCTAGGCACCCGGCGGCGGGAGGGGCGGGGTCAGCCCTCGGCCTGGGCCGGGTCCATCCACATGATCTCCCAGGTGTGGCCGTCGAGGTCGTCGAAGCTGCGGCCGTACATGGTGCCGTAGTCCTGGGTGCGGCCCGCCGTGCCGCCCGCGGCGACGGCCTTGTCGACCACCTCGTCGACCTGGGCGCGGCTCTCGGCGCTCAGACAGAGCAGGACCTCGCTGGTCTTCTTGGAGTCCGCGATCTCCTTGGTGGTGAAGTCCCGGTAGCGCTCCGTGCCGAGCAGCATCGCGACGATGGTGTCGCTGATCACCACGCAGGCGCAGTCGTCCGTCGTGAACTGGGGGTTGATCGTGTAGCCGAGCCCGGTGAAGAACTTCTTGGAGGCCTCGACGTCGGACACGGCCAGGTTCACGAAGATCATCTGCTGGTACATGAGGTGTCTCCCGCTCGGGTGTGGTTCGGATGCGGTGCGTCTTACGGAGGGGTAGACGGGGGGCCGGGCGAGAACTCATCGGTGGTGCGGAAGTTTTTTCGAGCGCGTGCGCGGCGGAGGTGCGGCGGGCCCGGGGCGCGCGCCCCGGGCCCGTGCCTTCAGTGCTCTCAGTGCTCTCAGTGCTCTCAGTGCGTCAGCGGCATCGCCGACAACTGCGCGACCAGCCAGGTCAGAGGGCCGAACGTGGCCGCGAGCACGCCCGTGCGCAGGGCCGCGGAGCCGCGCAGCAGGGATGCCGGTGCGCCGAGGCGGACCAGTGCCGCCCGGGTCGAGGCGCGGGTGTGGCGGGCCTCGGCCGCCGCGGTGGCCAGGGTGAGCACCGTGCAGCCCGCGACGAGCAGCGCGCCGAGCGTGGTGAGCGGGCCGACGTCCGCGCGCCCGCCCGCGGCGTGCAGCGTGGTCAGCGCGTACGCGCCGGACGCCACCGCGCACACCACGCCGAGGGGCTGTCCGATCCGCCGGGCCTCCCGCATCAGTACACGCCCCGCGAGCAGCCGCAGGGCGCCGGGCCGCACCGCCTGCAGCAGGCGTCCGCACAGATGGGTGAGGCCGGGTCCGGCGAGGGCCAGGCCGATCGCGGTGAGCGCCCACCCGGTGAGCACGCCGGCGGGGCTGCCGTCGATGCCGCCGGGCATGCGCAGGCCCGGTGCCGCGTCGGCGCCGCTGGCGTACGTCTCGACGGCGAGCCCGGCCGCGAGCAGGGCCACGCCCCACGGCAGGCCGCCCGGCGCCGGGGGCGGGGCGTCGGGGTCGGCCGGTTCCGCGCCGGGCTTCGTGCGGCGCGGGCGGAGCGCGAGGGCGACCGCGACGGACGCGGTGAGCGGCGCGAGGGCGAGCAGCGTGAGCGCGGCGGCGAGCGGCAACGGCCGGTCGGCGGCGAGGAGTTCGGCCGCGGCGCCGTCGAAGGGCAGGCCGGTGAGGTCACCGCGCAGATGCAGGAAGAACAGCAGCGCCACCATGGACCCGAGCGTGCAGGCCACCGCCGTGGTCATGGCCGAGACGACCATGAGCCGTCCGGGGCCGAGGCCGACCGAGGAGAGCCCGGGGCGCGGCTTGGTGCCGGGGTCGCTGCGGGCCACGGCGACGGCGAAGTACACGGTGGCGGCGAGCGGCAGCGCGCACCAGGCCAGGCGCGCCGCGGCGCCGCTGGAGCCCGGGTGGCCCAGGGCGTGGGCGAGGGCGCACAGGAGCAGGAACCCGGTCCCGGCCGCCGCGGCGGCGACGAGCAGGCGGCGCAGCAGGACCAGGGGGTGGGCGCCGCGCGCTAGACGGAGAGCGAGCACGCGGCCCGGCCTTCCGCGTCGGAGCCACCGGCCTGCCCGGCCCCGCCCGAGCGCCCGGCGGAGGCCGCAGCGGCGGCCCCGCCTGCGCGCCCAGCGGCGGCTCCGGACCGGCCCCCCGCCCCGGCCCCTGCCGACACGTCTGACCCATCCGCCGTGCCAGCCGCGCCCGCCGTGCCAGCCGCGCCCGCCGTGCCAGCCGCGCCCGCCGTGCCAGCCGCGCCCGCCGCGCCCGCCGCGCCGAGGCCGCCCGAGCCGCCCGCTCCCCCCGGCCCCCCGGACTCGTCGGGTCCGTCCGCGCGGTCCGGCCCGCCCCGGACTGCGGAGCCGGGTGCATCGCCGGGGGCGAGGTCGTCGCCCGGTAGGGGGAGCGTCGTCACGCGGCGGCCGTCGAGGAGGGCGACCGCCCGGTCGGCGAGGGCGGCCACCTCGGCGTCGTGGGTGGCCAGGACGACGGTGATGCCGTGCGAGCGGGCGGCCGTCGTCAGGGTGCGCAGCACGTGCGCGCGGTCGGCGCGGTGCAGCGGCGCGGTGGGCTCGTCCGCGAAGAGCACCGACGGGGTCGCGGCGAGGGCGCGGGCGACGGCCACGCGCTGGCACTCGGCGCGGGTGAGGGCGCCCGGCCGCTTGCGGGCGCAGTCGCCGGCGTCGAGGCGCTCCAGCCACTCCAGGGCCGCGCGCTTGGCGGCCCGGTGCGGGGCGCCGCGCAGGAGCAGCGCGAGCGCCGCGTTCTCCCAGCCGGTCAGCTCCGGTACGAGACAGGGCTCGGGGTCGATCCAGCCGAACCGGTCGCGGCGCAGCCGCTCCCGGACCAGCGGGCCCATGGTGTGCACGGGCGTGGAGTTGAACCAGACCTCGCCGCGCTGCGGCGGCAGCTGGCCGGACAGACAGCGCAGGAGCGTCGTCTTGCCGCTGCCGCGCGGGCCGCCGACCGCGAGGATCTCGCCCTCGCGGACACCGAGCGAGACGCCGGTGAGTGCGGGAGTGCCGTTGAGCGTGACGTGCAGGGCACGGGCCCACAGCACGTCGTTGTCCGGCGGGGCCACCATGGGCGTACACCTCGGTTCAGATCAGATCGCCTCCCCCGTACGGGGGAACGAAGGCTGGGCCGATCGGTCACTGGGCACGCTAAGGATTTGGCGCGGGCCCCCGGACAAGGACGCGGCCCGGGCGCACCCATCTCACTCGGATGGGCGCGCCCGGGCCGGTTCCGTGCCGGGTCGGCGACGGTCAGATCTTGGTCCAGGCCTCCGTCAGGACCTGGCGGACGATGCCCTCGATCTCGTCGAACGTGGACTGGTCCGAGATCAGCGGCGGCGACAGCTGGATGACGGGGTCGCCGCGGTCGTCGGCGCGGCAGTACAGGCCGTACTCGAAGAGCTTCTTGGAGACGAAGCCGTAGAGCACGCGCTCCGACTCCTCGTCCGTGAAGGACTCCTTGGTGGCCTTGTCCTTCACCAGCTCGATGCCGTAGAAGAAGCCGTTGCCGCGGACGTCGCCGACGATCGGCAGGTCGTGCAGCTTCTGGAGGGTGCTCAGGAACGCGCCCTCGTTGTCGAGCACGTGCTGGTTGAGGCCCTCGCGCTCGAAGAGGTCGAGGTTGGCGAGGCCGACGGCCGCGGAGACCGGGTGGCCGCCGAAGGTGTAGCCGTGCAGGAAGGTGTTGTCGCCCTTGTAGAACGGCTCGGCGATGCGGTCGGAGACGATGGCCGCGCCGATCGGGGAGTAGCCCGAGGTCATGCCCTTGGCGCAGGTGATGATGTCCGGCACGTAGCCGAACTTGTCGCAGGCGAACATCGTGCCGAGGCGGCCGAAGGCGCAGATGACCTCGTCGGAGACGAGCAGCACGTCGTACTTGTCGCAGATCTCGCGCACGCGCTGGAAGTAGCCGGGCGGGGGCGGGAAGCAGCCGCCCGCGTTCTGCACCGGCTCCAGGAAGACCGCGGCGACCGTCTCCGGGCCCTCGAAGAGGATCTCCTGCTCGATCTGGTCGGCGGCCCAGCGGCCGAAGGCCTCGGGGTCGTCGCCGTGGATCGGCGCGCGGTAGATGTTGGTGTTCGGGACCTTGTGGGCGCCCGGGACCAGCGGCTCGAAGGGGGCCTTCAGGGCCGGGAGGCCGGTGATGGACAGGGCTCCCTGCGGGGTGCCGTGGTAGGCGACCGCGCGCGAGATGACCTTGTACTTCGTGTGGTTGCCTGTGAGCTTGTGGTACTGCTTCGCCAGCTTCCACGCGGTCTCGACGGCCTCGCCGCCGCCGGTGGTGAAGAAGACCTTGTTCAGGTCGCCCGGGGCGTAGTGGGCGAGGCGCTCCGCCAGTTCGACGGCGCTCGGGTGGGCGTACGACCAGATGGGGAAGAAGGCGAGGTCTGCCGCCTGCTTGGCGGCGACCTCGGCCAGCTCACGGCGGCCGTGTCCGGCCTGGACCACGAACAGGCCCGCGAGACCGTCGAGGTACTTCTTGCCCTTGTCGTCGTAGATGTAGGTGCCTTCACCGCGCACGATGGTGGGCACGGGCGCGTTCTCGTACGACGACATGCGCGTGAAGTGCATCCACAGGTGGTCGTACGCGGTTTTGCTGAGGTCCTTGCTCACGGCTATCGGGTTCCCCACATGTAGGTCTGCTTCTTCAGCTTGAGGTAGACGAAGCTCTCGGTCGAACGCACGCCGGGGAGGGCGCGGATCCGCTTGTTGATGACCTCCAGCAAGTGGTCGTCGTCCTCGCAGACGATCTCCACGAGCAGGTCGTGCGAGCCCGCGGTCATCACCACGTACTCCGCCTCCGGCATCGCGGCGACGGCGTCGGCGACCGGGTCCACGTCGCCTTCCACGTCGATCCCGACCATCGCCTGGCGGCGGAAGCCCACGGTGAGCGGGTCCGTCACGGCGACGATCTGCATCACGCCCTGGTCCAGGAGCTTCTGGACGCGCTGGCGCACGGCCGCCTCGGACAGGCCGACGGCCTTGCCGATCGCTGCGTACGGCCTGCGGCCGTCCTCCTGGAGCTGTTCGATGATCGCCAGGGAGACGGCGTCGACCGTCGGCGAGCCGCTCGGGCCGCGGGGGCTGGGGTCTGTGCTTCGACTGGCCACGACTTCACTGTGCACGACGTCTCGACAGTTCCGCAAGCCCGGATCGATGAAATTCGTTGTTGGGAGTGCGTGGAAGCACGGATTTCGCAGTGGTGGGCGGCTGGGTATGTTGAAAGCGTCGGTGTACGGACTAGGGTGGGTGTCTCATCCACTGGACACTGACTGGAGGGCCGGAAGTGAGCACCGAGCTGCGCCGTCTGCGCAATTACATCAACGGAGAATTCCGGGACGCGGCCGACGGACGGACCACCGAGGTGATCAACCCGGCGACCGGCGAGGCGTACGCCGTGGCGCCGCTGTCCGGCCAGGCCGACGTCGACGCGGCCATGAAGGCCGCCGCCGACGCCTTCCCGGCCTGGCGCGACCTCGTGCCCGCCGAGCGGCAGAAGGCCCTGCTGAAGATCGCGGACGCCTTCGAGGAGCGCGCCGAGGAGCTCATCGCCGCCGAGGTCGAGAACACGGGCAAGCCGATCGGCCTCACCCGCTCCGAAGAGATCCCGCCGATGGTCGACCAGATCCGCTTCTTCGCGGGTGCGGCCCGGATGCTGGAGGGCCGCGCCGCCGGTGAGTACATGGAGGGCCTGACCTCCATCATCCGCCGCGAGCCGGTCGGCGTCTGCGCGCAGGTCGCGCCGTGGAACTACCCGATGATGATGGCCGTGTGGAAGTTCGCCCCGGCGCTCGCCGCGGGCAACACGGTCGTGCTCAAGCCGTCGGACACCACCCCGGCGTCGACCGTCCTGATGGCCGAGATCATCGGCTCCGTCGTGCCGCCCGGCGTCTTCAACGTGGTCACCGGCGACCGTGACACGGGCCGCATGATGGTCGAGCACCCGACCCCGGCGATGGCCTCCATCACCGGCTCGGTGCGCGCGGGCATGCAGGTGGCCGAGTCGGCCGCCAAGGACCTCAAGCGCGTCCACCTGGAGCTCGGCGGCAAGGCGCCCGTCGTGGTCTTCGAGGACACCGACCTGGCCAAGGCCGTCGAGGACATCTCGGTGGCGGGCTTCTTCAACGCGGGCCAGGACTGTACGGCCGCGACCCGGGTGCTCGTCCACGAGTCCATCCACGACGAGTTCGTCACCGCCCTCGCCAAGGCCGCCGCCGACACCAAGACCGGTCTTCCGGACGACGAGGACGTGCTGTACGGGCCGCTCAACAACGCGGGCCAGCTGGCGCAGGTCTCCGGCTTCATCGACCGGCTGCCCGCGCACGCCAAGGTCGAGGCGGGCGGCCACCGGGTCGGCGAGAAGGGCTACTTCTACGCGCCGACCGTCGTCTCCGGGCTCAAGCAGGACGACGAGATCATCCAGAAGGAGGTCTTCGGCCCGGTCATCACCGTCCAGTCCTTCACGGACGAGGCCCAGGCGGTCGAATACGCGAACGGCGTGGAGTACGCCCTCGCCTCCTCGGTGTGGACCAAAGACCACTCTCGCGCGATGCGCATGTCCAAGGTGCTCGACTTCGGCTGCGTCTGGATCAACACGCACATCCCGCTGGTCGCCGAGATGCCGCACGGCGGCTTCAAGAAGTCCGGCTACGGCAAGGACCTCTCCGCCTACGGCTTCGACGACTACACCCGCATCAAGCACGTCATGACGTCGATCGACTGACGCCCGGCCCCGCGCGGGGCTGACGTTCTGGGTCGTCTTCGGGGCGGGCGGTGGACACCTTGTCCATTGCCCGCCCCTCGTGTGTGAAGTGAGGGTGGGGGCATGACAGTTGCCGCACGCCGTACGTTCCTCAAGGGCATCGGCGCGGCGGGAGTCCTCGGCGCCCTCGCGGGCTGCGGGGTGCCCGCCGCGTACGTCGACGCCTCGGACCGCGCCGCGAAGGACCTCTCCGGCCGGGACAAGCGGCTGACGTTCGCCAACTGGCCGCTGTACATCGACACCGACGACGAGGACAAGACCCGGCGCCCCACCCTCGACGCCTTCGAGGAGCGGACCGGCATCGACGTCCGGTACACCGAGGAGATCAACGACAACGACGAGTTCTTCGGCAAGATCAGCCCCTCCCTGATGAACCATCAGGAGACCGGCCGGGACCTCGTCGTCATCAGCGACTGGATGTGCGCGCGCTTCGTGCGCCTCGGCTGGGTGCAGGAGATGGACCGCTCCCGGCAGCCCAACGTGGCCGAGCACCTCGACCCGATCCTGCGCACGCCGCACTTCGACGAGGGCCGGATGTTCTCCGTGCCCTGGCAGTCGGGCATCACCGGCATCGCGTACAACAAGCGGCGGCTCGGCCGCGAGATCCGGCACGTGTCGGACCTGTGGGCCGACGATCTGAAGGGCCGGGTCACGCTCCTGTCCGGGCTCGACGAGGCGTTCGCGCTGCTGATGCAGGGGGACGGCGTCGACATCAGGAAGTGGACCGGGGACGACTTCCACCGCATGTGCGACCGCCTGGAGAAGCGCGTGAGCGGCCACCACGTCCGCCGCTTCACCGGCAACGACTACATCAAGGACCTCGCCGGCGGCGACGTCCTCGCCTGCCAGGCCTACAGCGGCGACGTCATCCAGCTCCAGGCCGACGACCCCGACATCGCGTTCGTCGTCCCCGAGGAGGGCGCCGAGCTGTGGGCCGAGTCCCTGATGATCCCCAACCTCGCCCGCCACAAGCGCAACGCCGAGCGCCTGATCGACCACTACTACGACCCCGAGGTCGCCGCCTCGCTCGCCGCCTGGGTCAACTATGTCTGCCCCGTGCCCGCGGCCCGCGACGTCCTCGCCTCCTCCAAGGACAGGGACCTGGCCGCGCTCGCCGAGGACCCGCTGGTCTTCCCCGACGACACGATGCGCGAACGCCTCGCGATCGCACGGGACATCACGTCCGACGAGCGCACGGAGTTCGCACGGCGGTGGAACTCCATCGTGGGGCTGTAGGCCCCGCCCTTCCGCCGGCCGCCGGCGGGCGCTACGGGGCGGGCGCGAGCACCGTCTCCCAGGCCGCCATCGCCCGGTCCACCGTCTTGTCCAGGTCCGTGCGGGTCGCGCCGTCGCGGGCCTGCACGGACATGCCGTGGATGATCGTGGTGTAGAAGGCGGCCACGGCCTCCGTGTCGGTGGTGGCGGGGAGTTCGCCCTCGTCGACGCCGCGGCGCAGGCGGTCGGCCATCATCTCGGCGCCCGATCTGCGCCAGGTCGCCAGATGGTCGCGCACCGGCGCGTTCCCCGGTGAGCAGTTGGTGGCGGCGAGCACGATCATGCAGCCGGTCGGCCGGTCCCGGTCGGTGTACGCGCGCGCGTTCTCGCGCAGGACCGCCTCGACGGCGCCGCGCGCGGTGGGCACCTCGGTGTACGCACGCGCCATGGCCGCCCCCTCCGTGGTGCTGTACAGGGCCACCGCCTCCTGGAAGAGCCGCTCCTTGGAGCCGAACGCGGCGTACAGGCTGGGCGACGCGATGCCCATGGCCGTGGTGAGGTCCGTCATCGACGTGGCCTCGTAGCCCTGCTCCCAGAACACCTCCATGGCCCGGCGCAGGGCCATGTCCCGGTCGAAGCTCCGGGGCCGTCCGCGTCCCGCCACGTTCCCCACCTCATTTCTGTAGTGGCTGACAAATATAGGCCTTGACGTGGCGGAACGCGCGTGTGAAAGTTTCTGTGCCGATCGACACAGAAATCGGCGGGCGGTACGCGACCTCGCGTGCCGCCCCTGTACAGCGAGAGATTCGGGGCAGGGGATGACGGACCTCAAGGGCAAGGCCGCGCTGGTCACGGGCGGCAGCCGGGGCATCGGGGCGGCGATCGTCAAGCGGCTCGCACGGGACGGCGCCGACGTGGCGCTCACCTATGTGAGCCCCGCGGGGAAGGCGAAGGCCGAGGCCGTCGTGGCCGAGGTGGAGGCGCTCGGGCGGCGGGCGGTGGCCATCCAGGCCGACGCGGCCGAGGCCGACGCGGTCACCGACGCGGTGGAGCGGGCGGCGCGCGAGCTGGGCCGTCTCGACATCCTCGTGAACAACGCGGGCGTGTTCCCGAGCGGGCCGTTCGAGGAGGTCGCCCTCGACGAGCTGGACCGCGCCCTGGCGATCCACGCCCGCGCCGCGTTCCTCGGCGCCCAGGCCGCGCTCGCGCACCTGCCGGAGGGCGGACGCATCGTGAGCATCGGCAGCAGCCTCGTGGACCGCGTGCCGTTCCCCGGCGTCGTCCTCTACTCGATGAGCAAGTCCGCCCTGGCCGGCTTCACCAAGGGCCTCGCCCGCGAGCTCGGCCCGCGCGGCATCACCGTCAACCTCGTCCACCCCGGCTCGACGGACACCGACATGAACCCCGCCGACGGCGAGAGCGCCGACTTCCAGCGCGCCCTGTCCGCCCTCGGCCGCTACGCCGCGGCCGACGACATCGCCGCCACGGTGGCGCACCTGGTGGGGCCGGGCGGCCGCTCGATCACGGGAGCGGAGTTCACGGTCGACGGCGGGACCAACGCCTAGCCGTCCGCCTAAGGGGCCTCCGCCCGCTCCTGGGCCGCCAGGACCTCGTCGCCGTGGGTGAAGGCCCAGGCGCCGAAGGCCTCGATGGGCGGGAGCAGGGTGCGGCCCAGGTCCGTGAGGCCGTACTCCACGCGCGGCGGGGAGCCGGCGTACGACCGGCGGGTCACCAGGCCGTTGTACTCCAGGCGCCGCAGCGTCTCGGTGAGCACCTTGGAGCTGATCCCGCCGATCTGCCCGCGCAGCTCGCCGGGGCGGCGCGGGCCGTGCCGCAGGGCCCAGAGGGCCACGGCGTTCCAGGTGTTGGAGAGCAGGTCGAAGGCAAGCCGGGCCCGGCAGTCGGCCAGGAAGTCATGGGGTTCGCTCACGTACCGAATGGTGCCCGAGGCCTTTCCTACTGTCGTGACGTGCCCCGGACCAGGGGCGCGACACGAGGGAGGAACGGACATGCGGATCGGCGTACTCGGCACCGGGAACATGGCGGACGCGCTCGGCACCCAGTGGGCGCGGGCGGGGCACGAGGTGTTCGTCGGCGGGCGGGACCCGGGGCGGGCCGCCGGGCTCGCGGCGCGGATCGGGGCCGCCGGGCACGGCTCGCTGCGGGACGCGGCGGAGTTCGGCGACGGCGCCGTGCTGTTCGCGCTGCCGTACGGGGCGGGCGAGGACGTGCTGCCCTGGCTCGCCGACGCCGTGCGTGGGCGGGTGCTCGTGGACTGCTGCAACCCGGTGGGGGAGGGCTTCGCCCTGCTCACGGAGCGCGGCCCGGCCGCCGCCGAGCGGCTCGCGGCAGCCGCGCCCGGCGCCCGCGTCGTCAAGGCGTTCAACCTGTGCCACGAGAGCGTGTGGCGGATGACCCCGCCGGTCTTCGACGGACAGCGGCTCGCGGTGCCGGTGTGCGGGGACGACACCGAAGCGCTGGACGTCGTACGGCAGTTGGTACGCGATCTCGGGTGCGAGCCGTACGACGCCGGCGGGCTCGGGCGGGCCGGGCTCGTGGAGGCCACGGCGGCGCTGCTCATCGGCCTGTGGGTGGGGCGCGGCGTGGACGCGCGGGCGATCGTGCCGCCGCTCGCCCACGCCGGGGGCTGACACGGCCGGGGCGCGGGCTAGGGCTTGCGGGCCACCGCGCCGAACTGGGGCACCACCGGGGCCTCGGGGCAGCGCCAGCGGGAGCAGGACTCGACGCCCGGTGCGAGGAGTTCGAGGCCTTCGAAGTAGGCCTCGAACTCGGCGCGGGTGCGGCCGGTGATCGGCGGCGTGGCGTTCTCGTTCCAGAAGTCCATCGCCGCCTGGTTGCCCGCGCCGCCGACGTCGGCGTCCAGGGTCGGGTGGGTCAGGACGAGGTAACTCCCCGACGGCACCTCGTCCATGAGGGTCCGTACGATCCGGAGCGTGTCGCCGGTGTCCGGGATGAAGTTCAGGATGCCGAGCAGCATCACGGCGACCGGCCGGGTGAGGTCGAGCGTGGCCGCGGCGGCCGCCACGATCTCGCGCGCGTTGCGGGCGTCCTGGTCGATGTACGTGGTCACGCCCTCCGGCGAGCTGGTGAGCAGCGCGTGGGCGTGGGTCAGGACGATCGGGTCGTTGTCGACGTACACGACGCGCGCGTCCGGGGCCAGGCGCTGCGCCACCTCGTGGGTGTTCTCGCCGGTGGGCAGGCCGGTGCCGATGTCGAGGAGCTGGCGGACGCCCCGGTCGCCGACGAGGTGGGCGACGGCCCGGCCGAGGAACGCCCGGTCCGCGCGCGCCACTTCGCCGATGCCGGGAAACATCTCGGTGACCTGCTCACCGACGGCCCGGTCCACCTGGTAGTTGTCCTTGCCGCCCAGCCAGTAGTTCCACACCCGGGCGTTGTGCGCGATGTCCGTGCGGATCCTGCCGGTGCTGTCTGCCGTCACGCCTGCGGTTCCTTCCCCGTCCCCTGGCCCGGCCGCCCCAGCACGGTGGCGAGCGCGTCCATGCGGTTCGTGGTGATCGAGTCCACTCCGTGGGACACGAGCTTACGCATGGTGCGGCGGGTGTCGGCAGTCCAGGCGGCGATCAGATAGCCCTGTCCGTGGACGTGCTCGGCGAGTTCCCGACTCACAAGGCCGAAGCGGTAGTTGAGCCAGCGCGGCGTGATCGCGGCGAGCAGCGCGGGGCGCGGCGGCGCGAGCGTCTTCCACGTCAGGGCGATCTCCGCCGCCGGGTCCGCGGCCCGCAGCGCGAGCGTCGCGGCGGGGCCCGCGCAGTAGTACACGCGGTCCGCCGCGCCGCACTCGGCGATCACGCCGACGACCGTACGGACCGTGTCCCGCGCGGGCTCCGGGTCCGGCAGGTCCACGAGCACGCGGTGCCCCTCGGTCTCCTTGAGCGCCTCTTCGAGGGTGGGTACGCCGCCCTCGGTGACGCCCCTGACCTCGGCGGCGGACAGCGCGGCCAGGGGCCGGTCGTGCTCCCACAGCCGGTCGAGCGTGGCGTCGTGCAGCAGCACGGGGACGCCGTCGGCGGTCAGACGGACGTCGATCTCCACCGCGTCGGCGCCCTGGTCGAGCGCCGAACGCAGGGACGGCAGGGTGTTCTCACGGACGCGGTAGGGGTCGCCTCGGTGGGCCACGGCAGTCACGGTGCGCATGGGCTCATTGTGACGGCCGTGGCCCCCGGGGCGCCGGACTCAGCGGGACAGCCACGCCTCCGTGTACGTGTCGATCTCCTCGCTGATGCGCCGCTTGCCCGCCTCGTCGAGGAAGGACGCCTCCACGGCGTTCTTCGCGAGGGCCGCGATGCCGCGCTCGTCGAGGTCGAGGAGGCGGGCGGCGACGCCGTACTCGCTGTTGAGGTCCGTGCCGAACATGGGCGGGTCGTCGGAGTTGATCGTCACGATGACCCCGGCGTCCACGAACTGCTTGAGGGGGTGCTCGTCCATCGTGGTGACCGCGCGCGTCGCGATGTTCGACGTCGGGCAGACCTCCAGGGGGATGCGGTGCTCCGCGAGGTGCGCGAGGAGCTTCGGGTCCCGGGCGGAGCTGGTGCCGTGGCCGATGCGCTCGGCGCGCAGGTGCGTCAGGGCGTCCCAGACCGTCTCCGGGCCCGTGGTCTCGCCCGCGTGCGGCACGGAGTGCAGGCCCGCGGCGATGGCGCGGTCGAAGTACGGCTTGAACTGCGGGCGCGGCACGCCGATCTCGGGGCCGCCGAGGCCGAAGGAGACCAGGCCCTCGGGGCGGATGCCGTCGGTGGTGGCGAGGCGCACGGTCTCCTCCGCGGAGACGAGGCCCGCTTCGCCGGGGATGTCGAAGCACCAGCGGAGGACGACGTTCAGCTCCGCCTCGGCCGTCTTGCGGGCGTCCTCGATGGCGGCCATGAAGGCGCGCTCGTCGATGCCGCGGCGGGTGGAGGAGAACGGGGTGATGGTCAGCTCGGCGTAGCGCACGTTCTGCCGGGCGAGCTCGCGGGCCACCTCGTAGGTGAGGAGGTGGACGTCCTCCGGGGTGCGGATCAGGTCGACGACGGACAGGTACACCTGCACGAAGTGCGCGAAGTCCGTGAACGTGAAGTAGTCGGCGAGGGCCTCGGGGTCCTTCGGTACCCTGGAGTCGGGGTGGCGGGCGGCGAGCGCCGAGACGATGCGCGGGGAGGCCGAGCCCACGTGGTGGACGTGCAGCTCCGCCTTGGGCAGCCCTGCGATGAAGCTGCCGGCTCGGGATGCGGCGGTCTCGGTCATGGTTCCTCCCCGGAACAAGGTTGATCGGCTGATCGGGTGACCCACGCGAGGTCCGGCTCATCGTAAACACGCCCCCTGCCGAAGGGGGCCGGGGCCCGGCTTTCCGCCGCCGCGGCACCGCGGGAACCACCGGCGATGTCAGCGCAGGCGCTCTCTGGCCGCCATCAGGGCGAAGCCCAGGAGGTTCGCGCCGCGCCAGGAGGCGGGGTCCTCGGCCCGGGGGTCGTCCGCGGCGAGGCCGATGCCCCACACCGGGTCGAGGGGGCTGGCCTCGACCAGGACGCGCTCGCCGGTGCCGACCAGATACGCCCGGAGCCCGGCGTCGGAGGCGAACTTCCGCTCGCTGCCCTCGGCCACGACGGCGAACCGCTCCCGCTCCCACACGGCCTCGTCGAAGCCGCGCACGAGCCGTCCCGCCCGCTTCGCCTCGGCGGGCGTGCGGGAGGCGAGCACCGCGCGCTCGGCCTCCGCGTCGTCGAAGAGCCGGGCCTTGGCGGCCATCATCCAGTGCTCCGCCGTCGCGTACGCGACCCCGTCGGCGGTGAAGGGCGACGGCCACCACTGGCTGAAGCAGCTCGCCCCGAGGGCGCCGTCACGGCGCGGGGTGTGACCCCAGAAGTGCACGTACTTCACCCGCCGCCCCGACCGCACCGCGGCCGTCAGATCGGCCACCGATCGGATGTCGTCCGTGCCGGTACGCGTGGTGGATGACCTGTCGGACCGCGTGTCCGCCCCCGTGTGCTCGCTCATGCACGCCACCCTGGCACGCGCCACGGACATTCCGTCCGGCCTTTTCCGGGGGAACTCGACACCTGGTCGACAGATTCCGTCGCTTAACCAAAAGGCAACTACGGAATCACTTGTTGGACTATCGACCCTCTGTCAGGATCGGCACTCAAATCGATCTGGAACTACGCCGCCCCCTCGTCGAGGCCGGGCGGCGGAGGAGAGCGGCATGCACACATTCCAGGCGCGCGACCAGTTCTTTCCGGCACGGGAGCGCTTCGCGGACGGCGCGCAGTACATCGCGGGGCGGCTCACCCGCGGCACCTCGGGGCAGCACCACGCGGTCGTGGACCCGGCCACGGGCGAGGAGGTGCTCGGCTACGAGCTGGCGGGCGCCAAGGACGTGGACGCGGCCGTGGCCGCCGCGCGCGCCGCGTTCCCCGGCTGGGCGGGCGCGAGCCCCGGCGAGCGGTCCGACGCGATGCACCGCTTCGCCGCCGAGCTGTCCGCCCGCGCCGAGGACCTCGCCCGCGCCGAGACCGTCCAGTGCGGCAAGCCGATCAAGCTGAGCCGCGAGTTCGACGTCCCGGGCACCATCGACAACACCGCCTTCTTCGCGGGCGCGGCCCGCCACCTCCAGGGCCAGTCCGCCGGGGAGTACGACGGCGGCGACCACACTTCGTACGTACGCCGTGAGGCCATCGGCGTCGTGGGGTCCATCGCGCCCTGGAACTACCCCCTCCAGATGGCCGCCTGGAAGGTGCTCCCCGCCATCGCCGCCGGGAACACCATCGTCCTCAAGCCCTCCGAGCTGACCCCGCTCACCTCGCTGATGTTCGCGGCGGCCGCGACCGCGGCCGGGATCCCCGACGGCGTGGTCAACGTCGTCACCGGGGCGGGCCGCGAAGCCGGTGAGCACCTCGTGGGCCACCCGGACGTGGCCATGACCTCCTTCACCGGCTCCACCGGCGTCGGCAAGCGGGTCGCGGAGGTCGCCACCGCGACCGTCAAACGCCTCCACCTGGAGCTCGGCGGCAAGGCGCCGTTCGTCGTCTTCGACGACGCCGATCTGGAGTCCGCCGTGCACGGCGCCGTCGCGGGCGCCCTGATCAACACCGGCCAGGACTGCACGGCCGCCACCCGCGCCTACGTCCAGCGGCCGCTGTACGAGGCCTTCGTCGCGGGGGTCGCCGACCTGATGGCGACCGTGCGGCTCGGCGACCCCTGCGACCCGGCCACCGACCTCGGCCCGCTGATCTCGCACGCCCACCGCGACCGGGTCGCCGGCTTCGTCGAGCGGGCCCGCTCGTACGCGCGCGTGGTCACCGGCGGCGAGGCCCCCGAGCACCCGGGCGCCTATTACAGGCCCACCCTGATCACGGGCGCCGCGCAGGACAGCGAGGTCGTCCAGGCGGAGATCTTCGGGCCGGTCCTCGTCGTGCTGCCCTTCGACAGCGACGACGAGGGCATCCGGCTCGCCAACGACACGCCGTACGGGCTCGCCGCGTCCGCCTGGACCCACGACGTGTTCCGGGCGGGACGCGCCACGCGCGAGATCAAGGCCGGGTGCGTCTGGGTGAACGACCACATCCCGATCCTCAGCGAGATGCCGCACGGCGGGTACAAGGCCTCCGGCTACGGCAAGGACATGTCCGCCTACTCCTTCGAGGAGTACACGCAGATCAAGCACGTCATGTTCGACAACACCGCGGTCGCGAGGAAGGACTGGCACCGCACGATCTTCGGGGACCGGTAGTCAGCACGGGCCGGGGCGCCGCGAGACCGGGCGGCGCCCGCCCTCAACCCTCCCGCAAGGGACCCTCCCGAAAGGGCAGACCAGCGCATGGAGCAGTACGAGCCCGACCGCCTCTCCCCGGCCCAGCGGGCCGCCCTGCGGCGCGGCCTGACCAGCGGCCGGGCCGCGCTCACCCGTCGCTCCCTCCTCCGCGCCTCGGGCGGCGGCGCCCTCGCCGCGGGCGGGCTCGGCGCCCTGAGCGCCTGCGGCATCCCCGCCGCGGGCAAGGGCTCGGGCGGCATCGCCGCCGAGGACCGCTCGGTCAAGGAGAAGCGCGTGCACTTCTCCAACTGGACCGAGTACATGGACGTGGACGACGACAAGCGGCGGCCCACCCTCGACGCGTTCACCGAGCGCACCGGCATCACGGTCAAGTACACCGAGGACATCAACGACAACAACGAGTTCTTCGGCAAGGTCAAGCCGCAGCTCGCCGCGGGCCAGGACACCGGCCGCGACCTCATCTGCGTCACCGACTGGCTCGCGGCCCGCCTGATCCGCTTCGGCTGGGTGCAGAAGCTCGACGCGGCCCGGTTGCCGCACGCCTACGCCAACCTGTCCGCCCAGTTCCGCTCGCCCGACTGGGACCCCGGACGCGCGTACTCCTACCCCTGGACCGGCATCTCCGCCGTCATCGCGTACAACAAGAAGGCGACCGACGGGAAGGAGATCACCTCGGTCTCGCAACTCCTCGACGAGCCGAAGCTCAAGGGGCGCGTCGGGTTCCTCTCCGAGATGCGCGACTCCGTCGGCATGACCCTGCTCGACATGGGCAAGGACCCGGCCGCCTTCAAGGACGACGACTACGACGCGGCGATCGCCCGGCTCCAGAAGGCCGTCGACAGAGGGCAGATCCGCCGCTTCACCGGAAACGACTACACCGCCGACCTCGACAAGGGCGACATCGCCGCGTGCGTGGCCTGGGCCGGTGACGTCGTCCAGCTCAAACTGGCCAACCCCGACATCGAGTTCGCCATCCCCGACAGCGGCTACATCGTCTCCACGGACAACCTGCTCATCCCCAACAAGGCGCGCCACAAGCGCAACGCCGAGCGGCTCATCGACTACTACTACGAGCCGGAGCCCGCGGCCCGGCTCGCCGCGTTCATCAACTACGTGTGCCCGGTCGACGGCGTCCGCGACGAGCTGGCCAAGATCGACCCCGAGGCGGCGCGGAACCCGCTGATCCTGCCCGACAAGGAGATGGCGGCGAAGTCCCACGCCTTCCGGGCGCTCACGCCGAAGGAAGAGACGGCGTACGAGGAGAAGTTCGCCCGGCTCACGGGCTCCTGAACCCGTGCCGTCGGGCCCGCCCCGGACTCGCTCACGGTCCGCCCCGGACTCCCTCACGGCCCCGCTCGGGCCCCTCGACGGCGCCCGCCGTCCCGACCCGCTCACCACCCCTGGGAAGAACTCATGACCGAAGCCAGCGGCGACGTCCGCCTGACCGGGATCAGCAAGACCTACGGCTCCTTCACGGCCGTCCACCCGCTCGACCTCACCGTGCCCCAGGGCTCGTTCTACGCCCTGCTCGGCGCGTCCGGCTGCGGCAAGACCACCACCCTTCGCATGATCGCGGGCCTGGAGGAGCCGAGCAGCGGCACCGTGTGCCTGGGCGAGCAGGACGTCACCGCGCTGCCGCCCTACAAGCGCCCCGTGAACACGGTCTTCCAGTCGTACGCGCTCTTCCCGCACCTCGACATCTTCGAGAACGTCGCCTTCGGCCTGCGCCGGCGCGGCATCAAGTCGGTGAAGAAGCAGGTCGGCGACATGCTCGACCTCGTCCAGCTCGGCGAGCAGGCCCGCAAGAAGCCGCACCAGCTCTCCGGCGGCCAGCAGCAGCGCGTCGCCGTGGCCCGCGCGCTCATCAACCACCCCAAGGTGCTGCTCCTCGACGAGCCGCTCGGCGCCCTCGACCTGAAGCTGCGCCGTCAGATGCAGCTGGAGCTCAAGCGCATCCAGACCGAGGTCGGCATCACCTTCGTGCACGTCACGCACGACCAGGAGGAGGCCATGACGATGGCCGACACCGTCGCCGTGATGAACGGCGGCCGCGTCGAGCAGCAGGGCGCCCCCGCCGAGCTGTACGAGAACCCGCGCACCACCTTCGTCGCCAACTTCCTCGGCACCTCCAACTTCATCGCGGCCGAGGTCGACTCGGTCAGCGGCGACGACGTGGTCCTCAGGGCGGGCGACGGCAAACTGCTGCTGCCCAAGGCGCGCTGCGGCGCCGCGACGAGCCCCGGCGGCAAGGTCCTCCTCGGGGTGCGCCCCGAGAAGATCACCCTCACCCACGCCGACGACGCGGGCACCGTCCCCGACGGCCGCAACCGCATCACCGGCCGCGTCGTCGCCTCCAGTTTCATCGGCGTCTCCACGCAGTACGTCATCGAAAGGCCGCTCTGCGACGCCTTCGAGGTGTACGCGCAGAACATCGAGCGCGACACCCGGCTGACCCCGGGCGCGGACGTCGTCCTGCACTGGAACCCCGCCCACACCTTCGGCCTGGACGCGGGGCAGGACGTCCAGGCGGGCGTCGAGAAGGTCGAGGAGGACGCGTGACGGCCCCCGTCAAGGCGCCCGTCGAGGACGCCCAGGACCCCGCCCCCGCGCGGCCCCGCAGGCGCGGCCGCCTCGTGCCCTACTGGCTGCTGCTCCCCGGCATCCTGTGGCTGATCGTCTTCTTCGCGCTGCCGCTGGTCTACCAGGCCTCGACGTCCGTGCAGACCGGTTCCCTCGAAGAGGGCTACAAGGTCACCTGGCACTTCGCCACCTACTGGGACGCGCTCGGCGACTACTGGCCGCAGTTCCTGCGCTCGGTCCTGTACGCGGGCGCCGCCACGGTCCTGTGTCTGCTGCTCGGCTATCCGCTGGCGTACCTCATCGCGTTTCGCGCGGGCCGCTGGCGCAATCTGATCCTGGTGCTCGTCATCGCGCCGTTCTTCACCAGCTTCCTCATCCGCACGCTCGCCTGGAAGACGATCCTGGCGGACGGCGGGCCCGTCGTCGGCGCCCTGAACACGCTGCACGTCCTGGACGTCACCAACTGGCTCGGCGCCACCGACGGCGACCGCGTCCTGGCCACGCCGCTCGCCGTGGTCTGCGGACTCACGTACAACTTCCTGCCGTTCATGATCCTGCCGCTGTACACGTCCCTGGAGCGCATCGACCCCCGGCTTCACGAGGCCGCGGGCGATCTGTACGCCCGGCCCTCCACGACGTTCCGGAAGGTCACCTTCCCGCTGTCGATGCCGGGTGTCGTCTCCGGCACGCTGCTCACCTTCATTCCGGCCGCCGGTGACTACGTGAACGCCGATCTGCTCGGCTCCACCGACACGCGCATGGTCGGAAACGTCATCCAGACGCAGTTCCTGCGCATTCTGGACTACCCGACGGCGGCCGCCCTCTCCTTCATCCTGATGGCCGCCATCCTGATCATGGTGACGTTCTACATCCGCAAGTCGGGAACGGAGGATCTGGTCTGATGGGCCCGTTCGTCGCATTCGGCCGCTGGCTGCGCCGGAACCTCGTCGTCATCTTCGGGCTCCTCACGCTCGGCTATCTCCTGCTGCCCAACGTCGTGGTCACGGTCTTCTCGTTCAACAAGCCGAAAGGCCGGTTCAACTACTCCTGGCAGGAATTCTCGACCGACGCCTGGCAGGACCCGTGCGGCGTCGCCGACATGTGCGGCTCGCTCTCCATCAGCCTGCGGATCGCCTTCTTCGCGACGCTCGGCGCCACCGTGCTCGGCACGATGATCGCCTTCGCGCTCGTGCGCTACCGCTTCCGGGCGCGCTCCGCCGTGAGCTCGCTGATCTTCCTGCCCATGGCGATGCCCGAGGTGGTCATGGCCGCCTCGCTGCTCACGCTGTTCCTGAACATGGGCGCGCAGCTCGGCTTCTGGACCGTCCTGATAGCGCACATCATGTTCTGCCTGAGCTTCGTGGTGACCGCGGTGAAGGCGCGCGTGATGTCCATGGACCCGCGCCTCGAACAGGCCGCGCAGGACCTCTACGCCGGGCCCGTGCAGACCTTCCTGCGGGTCACGCTGCCGATCGCGGCACCCGGCATCGCGGCGGGCGCGCTGCTCGCCTTCGCGCTCTCCTTCGACGATTTCATCATCACGAACTTCAACGCCGGATCGACTGTGACCTTCCCCATGTTCGTCTGGGGATCCGCGCAGCGGGGCACACCCGTTCAGATCAATGTGATCGGTACGGCGATGTTCCTCATCGCCGTCGTTCTCGTACTGGCGGGAATGCTGATCGGAAAGCGCCGCGCGAAGCGGGCGCGCTGAACTCCGAAAGGCCGTGCCCGTGCGGTGCCAAGCAGCTCTGTGCAGCTCTACGCAATTCTCAAGGGAGTGGAAATCATGGCCCCTGCTGCCATGAACCGTTGGACCAAGTCCCTCGCCGCGGCCAAGCCGGTCCCGTACTGGCTGGACGACCCGAACAAACCCGACCCCGAACCCGCGCTCGTCGGTGACGAGCGCGCCGACCTGCTCGTCGTCGGCGGCGGCTACAGCGGTCTGTGGACCGCCCTGATCGCCAAGGAGCGCGACCCCGGCCGCGACGTCGTCCTCGTCGAGGGCCGCGAGATCGGCTGGGCCGCCTCGGGGCGCAACGGCGGCTTCTGCGCCGCGTCCCTCACCCACGGCGTGCCCAACGGCCTGGCCCGCTGGCCGGACGAGATCGCCAGGATCGAGGAGCTCGGCGCCCGCAACCTCGACGAGATCGAGGCGGCCGTCAAGCGCTACGCCATCGACTGCGACTTCGAGCGCACCGGCGAGATCGACGTCGCGACGCAGCCGCACCAGCTCGCCGAACTCCACGAGATGTACGAGGAGATGGCTGCCCGGGGCCTGACCGGATCCGCCGAGATGCTGGACGCGGACGAGCTGCGCGAGCAGGTCGACTCGCCGACCTTCCTCGGCGGCTTCTGGGACCGCGACGGCGTCGCCATGCTGCACCCGGCGAAGCTCGCCTGGGGCCTCAAGCGCGCCTGCCGCGAGCTCGGCGTGCGCGTCTACGAGCACACGCCCGCGCTCCAGCTCGCCCCCGCCGGCGCCGGAATGGCGATCCGCACCCCGTACGGCAGGGTCTTCGCCCGCCATGTCGCGCTCGGCACGAACGTCTTCCCGTCCCTGGTCAAGCGGGTGCGCGCGTACACGGTCCCGGTGTACGACTACGCGCTCATGACCGAGCCGCTCACGCCGGACCAGATGGCCGCCATCGGCTGGAAGAACCGCCAGGGCCTCGGCGACGCGGCCAACCAGTTCCACTACTTCCGGCTCTCCGCCGACAACCGCGTCCTGTGGGGCGGGTACGACGCGATCTACCCGTACGGCGGCAAGGTGCGCGCCGAGTACGACCACCGCCCCGAGACGTACGCGAAGCTCGCCGGGCACTTCTTCACCTGCTTCCCGCAGCTGGAGGGCGTGCGGTTCACGCACGCGTGGGGCGGCGCGATCGACACGTGCTCGCGCTTCTCGGCGTTCTTCGGCACGGCGCACGGGGGCCGGGTCGCGTACGCCGCCGGGTACACCGGCCTCGGCGTCGGTGCCACGCGCTTCGGCGCCGACGTGATGCTGGACCTCCTCGCGGGCGAGCGCACCGAGCGGACGGCCCTGGAGATGGTCCGCTCCAAGCCGCTGCCGTTCCCGCCCGAGCCCTTCGCCTGGACGGGGGTGACCCTGACCAAGTGGGCCCTTGCCCGCGCGGACGCCAACGCGGGCAAGCGGAACGTCTGGCTCAGGGCGATGGACAAGGTGGGGCTCGGCTTCGACAGCTGACCCCCTGAGCGGCTGCCCGCGCGCCACCCGTCCGGGCGGCGCGCGGGTGGACATCCGTCCGCCGTTGTCCACCGGCGTACGCCCTCACCACTCTGTGACACGCTTCACTACCAGCCAGTAGCCGAATCCGCGTAATGCCCGGGCCCCGAAGTCCTCTCCCTCGTGTCAGGCATCCGTACTGCACACGAAGACAGAGAGGTGGACTCATGAACGGTTCAGGGGCGAAATCGGCGATGGAGTGGCTGGTGTCGGTGGCGCCGGATCCGGACGCCTGCCGCTGGGAGTGGGAACGCAACCCCCTCGGGGTCGCGCTGCTCCCGGCGGGCCGGCTCTGGGACGTGCTGATCCTGCCGGGCGAGCTCGGCCGTCCCACCCTCGACGTGCTGACGCGGGTGGTCGACCGCCCCGGTCCGGTGCTCGCCGACTTCGGCGACGCGCGGATGGGGTTCTTCGTGCCCCCGGGGACCGTGTCCCGCTGGGTGGGCACGGGAGTGCGCGGAGCGGGCCGCGGCACCTGGATCGTGGTGCCCTTCCCCGGTCGCTCCACGGGCGCGGTGCGCTGGCTGATCCCGCCGGACGGCTCGGGCACCCTGGTCGATCCGGCGCTCCTGGAGCTCGCGATGCACGAGGCGGCGGCGCAGCTCGCCCGGGACGTGCGAGCCGAACGGGATGCCTGGGGCGCCGCCCCTCGCGACCCGGGTGAGCCGCGCCCCGAGTGACCCTTCGCCTCGTTCTTGGTGACGGGGACTTGACAAGGGTATTGGTCTGGACCAGCTTGAGTATGTCCTGCTCTCCAACACCCCCACTTATGGAGGCAGTTGTGGCACTCGTTTCTCGCCCGCGGGTTCGTCGTGGCTGGTCGCGCAGTTCCCCGCGCCCCTTCGGGGCGCTCGTGCTCGCGGTCGCCGGACTGCTCGCGGTCCAGAGTCCGCAGGCGGCAGCGGAGAGCAGCGCTCTGCCCGCGCACGCCCTCGTCGGCTACCTCCACACCAGCTTCGCCAACGGCTCCGGCTACACGCGCCTCGCCGAAACGCCGGCCAGCTGGGACATCATCGACCTGGCCTTCGGCGAGCCGACCTCGGCGACCTCCGGCGACATCCGCTTCGGCCTCTGCCCCAGGAGCGAGTGCCCGAACGTCGAGACGAAGGACGAGTTCAAGGCCGCGGTCAAGGCCAAACAGGCCCAGGGCAAGAAGGTCCTGATCTCCATCGGCGGCCAGAACGGCCAGGTACAGCTCACCACCACCCAGGCCCGTGACACCTTCGTCTCCTCCGTGTCGGCGATCATCGACGAGTACGGACTCGACGGCCTGGACATCGACTTCGAGGGCCACTCCCTCTCCCTCGGCGCGGGCGACACCGACTTCAAGAACCCCAAGAGTCCGGTGATCGTCAACCTGATCTCCGCCGTGAAGACCCTCAAGGCCAAGTACGGCTCCGGCTTCACGCTCACCATGGCGCCCGAGACCTTCTTCGTGCAGCTCGGCTACCAGCACTACGGCCCCGGCCAGTGGGGCGGCGACCCGCGCGCGGGCGCCTATCTGCCGGTCATCCACGCCCTGCGCGACGACCTGACCCTGCTGCACGTCCAGGACTACAACTCGGGGCCGGTCATGGGCCTCGACAACCAGTACCACCAGATGGGCGGCGCCGACTTCCACATCGCCATGACCGACATGCTCCTGACCGGCTTCCCGGTCAAGGGCAACGCGGCCAACGTCTTCCCGCCCCTGCCCCCGGAGAAGATCGCCATCGGCATGCCCGCGTCCCCGCACGCGGGCAACGGCCACGTCCCGCCCGCCGAGGTCAACAAGGCCCTCGACTGCCTCACCAAGAACACCAACTGCGGCTCCTACAAGCCCCACGGCAAGTGGCCCGCCCTCCGCGGCCTGATGACCTGGTCCATCAACTGGGACCGCTTCAACAACCGGGAGTTCTCGAAGAACTTCGACGCGTACTTCGGCCGAGCGACATGACCCACAGCAGCCCCCCGCACAGCAGCCAGCTCGCCACGACGTCCGCGGGCCAGTGGTAGCCGCTGACGACCAGGCCGAGTCCCACGGCGAGGTTCACCAGGACGCAGACGGCGGTCAGGGCGCGCGGGGCGCGCAGGCAGGGGAGGAGCAGGAGCGTGGCGGCGCCGTAGGCGACGGTGGCGGTGGCCGTGTGGCCGGAGGGGTAGTAGCCGGTGCCGTCCATGCCCGGCGGGGCGCCGCGGTCGACGGCCGCCTTCAGAGGTACGACCAGAGCGGGCACGGCGGCCATGGCGAGCGCCGCGAGCAGCGGCGGGAGCCACCAGCGGTGCGTGCCCGCACGGCGGCCGCGCCACGCCGTGTACGCGAGGGCGGCGGCGAGCACCGGAAGCGCGACCGTCATGTTGCCCAGGTCGGCGAAGAACTCGGCGAGGGGGCGGGGCAGCAGCGCGCCGGAGAGGGCACGGCCGAGGCGTTCGTCGAGCCGGCGCACGGGGCCGTCGGCGGCGATCTGCCAGGTGAGAAGGGCGAAGAGCAGCGTGCCCACCGCGAGGAGAACGAGGTGGACGGTCGGCCGCCCCGGAACAGGGGGCCTATTACCTTGTGAGGTAGGCGCACACTGGTGGTGCGGGTCCGAGGAGGCGGCCATGGGCCACAGCCTGTCAGGAAAGATCGGCCGCGAGTATCCGAGGGTGTCCGTGGCGGGGGACCGCTCCATTCCTGAGCAGCACTTCGACAACGTCGTACCGCGCCGGGTCACGGTGAAGCGGGACCGCTCGCAGGTGCTCGCCCTGAAGGTCCGAGCAGGCGATCTCTTCAGGAGCTCGTCCTTGCACCGCGCAGTGAGATCCCGGAGTAACTGCGCGGTCTCCCTACGGTCCTCATCCAGGAACCAGTCCGAACGACGGCCCTCTGCTCTGATGTAGTGGAAGAGTCGGCGGCTGACGATGAGCTGGTCCTGCACCCTCTCCGGGTCTGGTCCCACCGCCAGTCGATGACGGCGAGTACGCCACGTGCGGAAAATGGTGTAGAGGGTCGCGCAGAAAGCCAGCCAGCCGGTGCGAACTTCGGCCAATCGTTCCACCAGGGAGAAGGAGCCATCCCGGGAGTGTTCCATCGGCGACTGCCGTGACCCCCATCGATCAAACCTGTCAGCGAGCAGGACGGATCACCCAGGCGCTCCCGGTGCCGATCTTGCCGACTCCGGGACCCATCCCCTCTCCCGCCCCAGGGGCGATCACTCAAGTGGGAGGGCAGCAGCGGCTGAGCACGTGCTTCCGAAGACCCGGCCTAGTCGAGGCTCCCAACAAACGGAGCATGCCGGGAGCCTCACACCAGTTACTTCTGTGCAAGTTTCTCAGTATCTGGCAGGGCCCCTGCCCTGCGACAGGTCAAGAGGCCCTGCTGGTCGGCAGCTAGGCCCGGGCGAACTCGCGTTCGAGGCCCCGTACCGTTCCAGAGCATTTAGCGCTGGACGTAGCACCGTACTTGTTCTTGGGGATCGGAGTCACCCACCGGCCGTAGATTGTGCCCTTGCCAGGGCACGCAGCAACTACTCGGTACTTGTGAAATCTCGGAAGACTGGCGTAACCGCACTTCGCATTCGCCTTGTGGCTGCCGTTAGACTTCCATATCTTGCATTTTGGAACCCTCATTGCCTCGGCCGGGCTTGCCATGAACACCCCTGACAGCAACGCCATTCCGGTGACAGCGGCCACGGAGGCCATTCGAAGAGAACGCATACTTCCTCACTTTCATGCGAACTGATACCTATCTCATTCTGCGGAGATGGCCCATCGCCAATGGAGACTTACAGAACTCTCGGGTAGAGACCCAGTGAGCGAGCCGACTCGGGAGGCAGGCCACGCCGCGCGATCACGCTGGCACTACGAGCTGATGCTCTGTGCCGATGCCCGATGCGTTGCCGTTGGCGTAGAGCGTGAGTTCGCCGTCCGACCACCGCACGATGGTGTCATCGGACCAAGGGTTGTCGGTGAAGTCGCCGCCGCTTACCACAAGGGCGTGCTTCCACAGGCTGTTGGGGGCCTTCCACTGGTGCTCGCCCCAGGAGGAACCAGTACCGGTGAAGTCCTGATAGTGCGTCAATTCACCATCAGACCACCGCACTACGAGATCCCAAGTATCATCACCAGCGTAGTCTCCGGCAGTGATCTGCGCGGAGTGCTTCCAGGTACCAGCTTCCGACGTACCGGGAGAGACGACCTTGATCTCGCTACCGAGCTTCTTGTCGTTGCCAGTGTTCTGATAAAGGGTTACTTCGCCGTCGGACCAGCGTACGACGAGGTCGTCCTGCCACTTGTTACCGCCGAAGCGGCCGGCCGCCATCACCACGGCGTGCTTCCACGTGCCGTTGGGCGCCGCCAGTTGATACTCGCCGTGGAACCCATTCTCGTCCACCGACGGGTACAGCGTTACTTCACCATCCGACCAGCGCACGATGAGGTCCGAGCCGTTGTCGCCAGTGAAGTCGCCAGCCACGATCTGCTCGGCGTGGTCGCGCCACAGAGCGTTGGCGCCTTTGACCTTGAACTCCTTGTCGAAGTAGTTCTTGTTCCCGCCCGCACCGCGGTAGATGGTCAGTTCGCCGTCGGACCACTTGACGAACATGTCCATGCGGTCTTCGGGGACAGGGCTTCCCAGAGCGAAGTAGCCATTGGCGATGGACTTGGCATGCTTCCAGGTACCCGCCGCAGGGAGCACTGAGTCAGTCAGGGGCGGCAGCTTGACCCCAACCGGCTGCTCGCCCGCCTTGGCGGCCTCGTAGATGCGCTTAACGTCGTTGTCGAAGTAGGACGAGTAAGAGGTGTTGGCACTGTGGCCGCCGGTCATCCAGCCGCCGGTGACGCCGATGACCTTGGGCGACTCACTGCCCGCGATGATGAAGGGTCCGCCAGAGGTACCGCCCACATAGCCGTCACAGTGGACCTCGGAGAAGGTGCCGCCGCGCCAGAGCCGTCCTTTGCTGTCACGGGCGTTGGCAGTGGTGAACTTCTTCATCGGCGTGGTGCAGCTGAGCGGGTCCTGCTTCGGCTTGTAATTGCCATTCCCGTACAAGTACGGGTACCCGATGACGTGCATGGTGTGCTTGAAGCCGGTGCTGAAGCCCATAGGGATGGATCCGACCACGTCTTCGAGCTTCTTGCCGTCACTGCGTGGCTGGGTGGCGAGGAACGCGACATCGACGCCCGTGAAGTTCTCCTCGCTCTTCTTGGATCCGGTGTAGCCGGGATCCTTGACGATGGACCCCTTCTTAATGGGGAACATGCCGTAGGGCTTCGGATCCGTCGAGCTGTGCTTCGGCACGAAGATCATGTTCTCGTTCTGGTCGCTGCTGTCGAAGCAGTGCGCCGCAGACACGACCAGATTCTTGCCCGGAGAGGGAACGACGGTGCCGCCGCAGAACCGGTAGTCGTACCGGTCAGGGAAGTCGTTGCCTGCCTTCCTCGCCCAGTAGAAGGTGCCGACCTCCTTGATGCCCTTGAAGGTGTGTGAGGGCGACCGCAGCATTCGTTCACGCTTCGGCTCGGACTGATGGGCTTCCTGGTCCAGCTCCTTCTGGGCTAGAGCGTCACGAGCTTGCTGTTCTTCCACCGGCTTGGCCTCGGCCATACGCTCCGGGGTCCAGAACTTCTCCATCTCGGCGGCCAGTTCTGCGTCCTGGTCGCCATTCTGCGGCGCCGGAGACAGGGTCGGAGTGTCCGGGGGCGGCGTGGTCGGCGCCTCGGGCGTGACGGATTCCTGCGGTGGAGTCGGTGATTCCGATACGTCTGGTTCTGCAAGGCCGTCTAGCGGTCCTCCGGTGGAGGCAGCAGAGGTAGTGGGTGTGGGGCTCTCGGTGGCCCATGCCGGCCCGGTGGCCGTTAGCATCGCCGCTGCGGCGACTATCGCGGGCAGGCTGCGTCTTATTCTCAAGGTTGTTCCCCCCACAAAACTAGCCTCGGGCAGCCCGAGACCTGCTTGGCCTAGATCAAACAAGAAGGTACATTACCTCTACACCTAACGACGCGCCCCTTAAGGCACTTTCAAGCCATCGGGCCCTAAGTGGACATGGTGGTCCGCTAGTTGAATGGAGTAGCAGTGGACAAGGCCAAGCGGTTTGCCCGGCGTGGGGTCCGGAGTGGGCTGCTCTCGGTGGCAGTGCTGCTCCTTGCGACAGCGTGCGCAACGTCGGACGAGGAGAACTCATCGTCACCCTCCTCCTCGTCAACTCCACCTGCAGGCAGGGCTGATGCGCCATCCAAGGACAACCCAAACCTGCTACGGGGATTCCGCTCGTGGCTGAAGACGAACAAGTCAAGCAAGGACGACGAACTAGCAGAGCACGCGCTGTCCGTCAGCCTCGATTACTCCGACGGGCGTTCAGGTGTAGCCAAAGTCCTCACCAACTACGGGCCCTGGGGTAGGGCTGAGAGCCAAGTCGGGCCTTTGGCAGAGGCGTTCACAGCATGGTGGGACAAGGACCCAGCAGCTAGCAGCGCCCAATTCCTGAGTCAAGGGGGCAAGACCGTGAAGGAGACTGCGCTCTACGCCGGGGACAAACCGGAGAACCTCCTTACGGAGTTCCGCTCATGGGTCACCCAGAACACCTCTGATGGAAGGCGACTCGCCCCCCACATCACAGCGCTCACCCTCGGCTACGGCGTGAAGGGCTCAGGTGCCGCAACAGTCTCGACGAATTACCTGACGTACAAGGCCCCGCAGACTCAGAACTGCCTGGAGTCCATCAGTGAGGCGTTCGCCGCGTGGTGGGAGAAAGAGAAGGGCGTCAGCAACGTGACGGTCACCAGTGAAGACCAGGGTAGTCAGGCTGAGAAGGAGCTGACACCTGCATCATGACCGGATGCGTTTTCCGACTACCGCGAGTTCAAGATCATGCATCAAGGTGTGCCCTCTGTCGACGTAGCCGGGTGTAAAGATTCCTTGACCCTCGGCAGGTCAACCTGGCGAGGGACTGCAAGCTCTATCTCTTCGTGCAACGCGGTTGATGGGGCACCCCGCATGAGCTCAGGGGGAGGCAACGGGATTCAGTGTGAGGCGGCCACGCTCGCCATGCTTCTGGCTGCGGCTCGTGCCGATACGAAGCCAGGGGCCCGGATCAGAGTGAACCGTGTGACGGCGCCCGCTCAGAGCGAGACGGTGCTGGACCGGCAAGCCAACCGCCTCTTCACAGTCGAGCTCACCAGTGCCGACTACGCCGTTGCCACGTTCACCGGCTACGAATCTCTTCGCCAGGCCGAGGGGGCACGCCCCCTCTGGAGGCCGGTGGAAGGGCGGCGACGGGGCTGGAGTCACGAGTCGTGCCGTCTTCGAAGCGCACAACTGACGCACTGCAACTAGATGGCCAAATGGGAGGCACTCATCTTTCCCCGACTAGCACAGTGGGCTCTGGCCGCGGTGCTTCTCGTGACCACGAGCACAGCGTGCACCGCTTCCAGGTCGCATACTGCGGACGCATCGGAAGTCGTGGCGAAGCCAGGGGCGGCCGGGAGGGGAGACCCTCTGTTCCCTACGCTGGGCAATGGCGGCTATGACGTCTCCCATTACGCCCTGGCTCTCGACTACGTTCCCGAGACTAACCACCTCAAAGGCACCGCGACCATCACCGCGCGCGCGACCCAGGGCCTGAGCAGCTTCAACCTGGACCTCGCCGGGCTGACGGTGCGCGCGGCCACGGTGGACGGCAGGAAGGCTCGATTCAGTCGTAAGGACAACGAACTGATCGTCACGCCCGCGAAGGCGGTCGGGGATGGGCACACCTTCAAGACCACCGTCACTTACGACGGTGCCGCGAGAATGATGAAGGGTGCCGACGGAGGGCTGGAGGGCTGGATCGAGACGGACGATGGCTCGACCGCCCTGGGCCAGCCATCCGGTTCCATGACGTGGTTCCCGAGCAACAACCACCCCTCGGACAAGGCGACGTACGACATCACGGTCACCGTGCCCAAGGACGAAGACGGAGACCCGTACGACGTGGTGAGCAACGGGGAGCTGATCAAGGAGGAGGACAAGGGCGACCGCGTCACCCGGCATTGGCGCGCCGAGGAGCCCATGGCGAGCTATCTCGCCAACGTCTCCGTCGGCTACTTCGAGATCCACAAGGGCTGGACCTCCGACGACCTGCCCGTCTATGTCGCCATTGATCCGGACGAGGCCGAAGATGCCGAAGACGTCAAGGATTTGGTGCCCGAGGTCATCGACTGGGCTAGCGAGAACTTCGGGCCGTACCCCTTCTCCTCCGTGGGTGCCATCGTCGACCACTTGCCTGGACTCGACTACGCCCTGGAGACCCAGACCAAGCCGTACTTCGAGGAGGCGCCCGAGGAGACACTGCTGGTGCACGAACTGGCGCACCAGTGGTTCGGGAATTCCGTTACCCCGCGCGCGTGGAAGGACATGTGGCTCAACGAGGGCCTCGCCACGTACGCTGAGTGGCTCTGGCAGGAGGATCAGGACGGCAAACCGGCCCAGAAAACCTTCGAGGAGTTCTACGAAGGCACGCACCCTGACAGCGATGGCATATGGGGCTTTCCTCCGGCTGATCCGCCCAGCGGGGCCCGTGTATCCGACGCTCCCGTCTATGGACGGGGCGCCATGGTGGTACACAAGGTACGTGAGGCTGTCGGCGACGACACCTTCTACGACATCCTCCAAACCTGGACGGATCGGTACCGGCACCGGAACGCCGACACCCAGATGTTCATCGCCCTGTGCGAGGAGAAGTCGGGAAAGGATCTTTCCGGGGTGTTCGAAACGTGGCTCTTCAATGGGAAAAAGCCTGCGAGTATCTGACACTCGCAGGAATGACTCATGACGGAAACGGCTCTGGCTCCAGTCTGGAGCCAGAACCTGTACCTTTAGAAGTTATTGCCATCTCGGGGATTGTGTGCGACTAGCCTCTGCTTCTCGCGTGGGCCTCGACTAGCGCTCCCAATGCGCCTAGGTGTTAACCTCTCTGGCTGAAATCCGTCTCCACTTTATATACGCCAGCTGCTCCAGTGGCGGAGCATGTTCCGCTGGAAGTCTTTCCCCTGGTTACCCGATACCATTTGCCGTACACTACGAACTTCGCGCCACTGCTCTTAACGCATGTAACCTTGGCGCGGTGCCGTAGCGTAGCTGAACTGGTCACAGGGCATTTACTGTTACCTGTAAACCCTGACACCCAGGTTTTGCAGTCCAGTCCAGCTGCGATGTAATCCTGGGTCGGACCATCGCTCTGGGTGGTTATTCTGTCAATCCCGGACGTTGTATTTGCTGTCTCGCCAGCTTGCGCAGTGCCAGTAAGGCCGAAGAGGAGGCCAGTTAGTGAAGTACTAGCAATTGCTAGGGTGGTGAGCTTATTTCGCATGCCGTATCCCCCTTCTTTGGGACGGTGCTTAGGGTGTGAGGGCTGTCCCGGTGCAGCGGCTGACTTCGACTGGCGCCGCGTTGAGGTTTTCGAGCAGGATGCGGTGCAGCTGGTCGAAGGAACCAGCTTGCCGTTGGCGGCCCGGACGTCGTCACCAGGTCTAGCCAGGTCTAGCCGGGATCGGACCTCAGCTCTAGCGGCGGGAGTTGCCGTGGGGCGTCGTGGATGCCCGGCGGGCATGGCCGGCCACACGCTGGCCGTGGCCCTGGCGACCGTTCGGGCCAGGGCGGTATCAGCGGCTTCACGAGTGTCTGCAAGTCATCGTCCATGGCTCATGTCGGGCACTCATGCACCGTGACCGGCCGGACCATCACGCCAGGCGCACCTGACCAGACCCGACGACCAGGATCCTGCTACGAGTTCTTGCCGGTCTTTGTGTCGAAGCGACTAAGAGTTATCCGTGCGTCCTTGAGTCAGTCTCAACCTTGTAGACACCGGCTTCTCCATGGGGAGAACAGGTGGCACTGGAGACATTTCCGCCGTAGCCAACCCAGTTGCCATAGATGACGAACTTTCCTCCGCTGGGCTTTATGCAGGTAACCTTGGCTCGCTGTTGCCGGGCGCCGGTGCCGGCTCCGCCTGAACACTTACTCTTCCCGGTGTAGCCGGAGACCCATTGGTCGCAGGTTATGCGAGCCCGTTCAGATTCCGCGATGGGTGCACCGTCTTCGAGCATTCCGCCATCAATCCATGTGGCGACGGGGTCAGGTGTCTCGTCGGCATGCACGGTGCCGGCAAAGCCAATCAAGAGCCCGGATGCTGAGACTCCGGTTATCATCATGGCTGCGAGTTTCTGCTTCATCAAACCTCTCCCCTTAGGTCTACTGGCGTGATAAAGACGCGCCCTGCAGTGCGCTGTTGATCACGACCTGTATAGGAGACATCACCATTGGTGTGCTACGCAAGTACTTTCCGGGAAAATGTCGCCGAGACTTGGGCCTCACGAATTTTCTGATTCCTTGGTGCTGCGGCTAGCGGAGGGGCACGGGGTGAGATCGCGCCAACTGCCCTTCCAGGTGGCGCCGCTGCTGTGCGATTCGGTGCTCAGCGCATCGTGAGGAGACACAACCGGTTGCCCTCGTACTGGGCGGGGGCGATTGGTGTTCTCATCCACGCACGCATCGTTCACGCACCAGGCGCGCGGCCGGTCGACGTCAGCCCTGCAGTAGATGGTGCGCTCGCCACACACGAGGCAGCGCACGTGCGCGATGTACACGGACGGGCTACGTAGCCCCAGCACTGTCTGGGCCGTGGAGTGCCACATGCCGACGAGGCGGACGGCCTCCACGACGCGGTTGCCTGCCTCTGCATTGGGAGGGCCCGATGCCGTCCAGGCGGGCAAGGAGGCCGGGGCCCGGTCGAGCGTTGTCGCCGTACCGGTCGAGGAGGCCACGGACGAGCTCATCCAACGTCGCTACGGCGACGCCCCCTGTACTGCGGATCATCCAGGTGATGTCGAGCTGGGCGGAGGAGCCGGGTGCCGCGTACGGGCCGTGCAGGGCGCTTTCGTTCTGCAGGACCCAGGGCAGGGGTGGAGCGGGGATGCCGGTGGCGCTGGCGCCGATGAGCAGGCCGTCGAGGTAGTAGCGGACCTTGCCCGGTGTCCACTCGACGGAGCTGGTGTGCCAGCCCGTCCAGGCCGCGCCCGTGTGGAAGGCAGGTCCGGACTCCGGACGACGCGACGGGCGTAGGCGACCCAGTGCTGGAGGGCGGCCTTCAACCGAGCCGATTCGATGGCGTGCAGCAGGCCGCTGGTCCGTCGCAGTGTCTCCTCGGACAGCTCGATCTGCCCGTCCTCCTCGGACTGCGCCCTCTTGCTCCTCGCTCGGGATCTCCAGTTGGGTGATCTTGACCTTCACGGAGGCTGTCTTATCGGAGTCCGGGGCGGGGTGTGTGCGCTCCACGTGCGCCGGTTCGATGATGCCGACGAGCCGCATCCCGGGCCGGGCGAACAGCTTGCCGACATGTGGTTCCAGAGCGGCGGCAGCGGCGGCGCCAGGTTTACCATCGACCTTCAAGCTGGTCATGAGGCGACTTCCCTGCCGACCGAAAGGGCAGGCCAGGCGACTTTGGCGAGTCGGGCTCGCTGCTCGACGGGGAGTCTGCAGACCGGCTGGCCGTGCCAGTCGAGTCCCGCCGCGCGCAGCCACCAGGCATCGCAGCAGTTGTCGTCGGCGAACTCGGCGCCAGCCCGCTTGCAGGCGGCCAGGGCCATCGCGGTCTTGTCCGCGGTCCCTTTGCCCGTGGCGAACGCCTTCAGGGTGGCGGGCGCGACGACTGCGTACGGAACTCCGGCTTCGAGCAGGGCGAGCCGTGTGTGGACCATGCCCGTGATCCCCGCAGCGTGGGCGTGTTTCGGCAGGTCCTCGATGACGGCCAGGTGAATCGGCGAGGCCAGGAGGTCGTCGAAGGACTGCGCGATGCCGACCAGGCGCCCGTCGCCGTCCTGCTGGTCAGGGGCCAGTGGGTACGTGTCGCCATCCGGCAGCGCGACGCCGGTCTCGGTGATCGACAATTCGAGGCCGATGACCCGCAGCCTGGAGTCGGCGTAGTGCTTCAACCGCGCCGAGTTGTGGCCGAAGTGCCAGAACAGGCCGCACGGGTAGGCGCGCAGGGAGGCCTGCGGGTGGAGGGCTCCGGTGAGGGGGGCCGCGCGCGGTGGGGAGAGTACCCGTTCCCGGCGGAGCGGCCTTGCCCGAGACAACACTGATGAGGCGGTCATGGCCGCAGCCTGGCAGGGCTGATTCGTCGGGAGTGTGTAGAGCGGCGGAGTTCGCCAGGGCACGCGCCTCACGGTGCTCGGTAGGGGCCCGCTCGACGACGAGTTCGCCCAAAGGGCTGCCCCCGGCTGAACTCGCCGAGAAAGCGCAGCGGCCCGGCGGCAAGGCCTCCGTGCCCGAACCCTTGCCGTCCGGCAGGTGAGGTTGAGCATGCGTCAGCAGCGTCATCCTCGGCGGCCTTCACCGCCCCGACTGGCCGGTGAAGGTCGTTGGGGGCTGCGTGAGGCACGGGGCTTCGCGCACAACACTGAAGGGCCAGCGCAAGGGGGGGTATGCGCTGGCCCTTCAGTAGGACCTAGCCGTCTCGGCTATCCGCCGTGACCTACTTGCGAAGGAACCACGGGGGTAGTTCCGAGGCGGCCGTCCTGACCGGGCTGCCGCGCGTCCCGGGGGGTTTGGGACGGGCGGCCATCCGATCGGTGAGGAGTTCCGGAGCGCGTGGCTCCAGGTGTGTGCGCGAAGGCACGCCCAGGGCGGGGCTGGGGAGGCTCCGACCCGGTCTCGCCCACGGTCTCCCGTGCGCGGGGTGTTTCTCTCATCTGCAGAAACCGTACGTCAGTAGGTTGTGGGCCGACAGCCGGAAGCGCGTCCCGCCATGGGGCTCCCACACCTTCTTCACAGGCCCTGACCGTCACCCCAGGTCACGGGCGTTGTACCAGGAGGTATCCGCACATGTCAGGAGGCGCGCCCGGCACGACGCCGGGGCCGCCCCGCGGTGGGACGGCCCCGGTTCCAGAGGTCCAGACAGGTGCGGCGCGCACGGCCGCGCCCGGCGTGCGTCAGACCGTGGCGAGCGCGGCCTCGATGATGTCCAGGCCCTCGTTCAGAAGGTCCTCGCCGATCACCAGCGGCGGCAGGAAGCGCAGCACGTTGCCGTACGTGCCGCAGGTCAGGACGAGGAGGCCCTCGGCGTGGCAGGCCTTGGCGAGGGCGCCGGTCGCCTCGGGGTTGGGCTCCTTCGTCGCGCGGTCCTTGACCAGCTCGATCGCGATCATCGCGCCGCGGCCGCGGATGTCGCCGATGATGTCGAACTTCTCGGCCATGGCGGAGAGCCGGGCCTTCATCACGGACTCGATCTCCTTCGCCTTGGCGTTGAGGTCGAGCTCCTTCATCGTCTCGATGGCGCCGAGCGCACCGGCGCAGGCCACCGGGTTGCCGCCGTAGGTGCCGCCGAGGCCGCCCGCGTGCGCGGCGTCCATGATCTCGGCGCGGCCCGTCACGGCGGCGAGCGGCAGGCCGCCCGCGATGCCCTTGGCGGTCGTGATCAGGTCGGGCACGATGCCCTCGTCCTCACACGCGAACCACTGACCCGTGCGGCAGAAGCCGGACTGGATCTCGTCCGCGACGAAGACGATGCCGTTGTCGTTCGCGAACTTCACGATCTCCGGCAGGAAGCCCTTGGCCGGCTCGATGAAGCCGCCCTCGCCGAGCACCGGCTCGATGATGATCGCGGCGACGTTGTCGGCGCCGACCTGCTTGTTGATCATGTCGATGGCCTGCTTGGCGGCCTCGGGCCCGGCGTTCTCGGCACCGGTCGGCCAGCGGTAGCCGTACGCCACCGGCACGCGGTAGACCTCGGGCGCGAACGGGCCGAAGCCGTGCTTGTACGGCATGTTCTTCGCCGTCAGGGCCATCGTGAGGTTCGTGCGGCCGTGGTAGCCGTGGTCGAAGACGACGACGGCCTGGCGCTTGGTGTGCGCACGGGCGATCTTGACGGCGTTCTCGACGGCCTCGGCGCCGGAGTTGAACAGGGCCGACTTCTTCGCGTGGTCACCCGGCGTGAGCTCGGCGAGCGCCTCGGCGACGGCCACGTAGCCCTCGTACGGCGTGACCATGAAGCAGGTGTGGGTGAAGTCCTGGAGCTGGGCGCTCGCCCGGCGCACGACGGCTTCGGCGGAGGCGCCGACGCTGGTCACCGCGATGCCGGAGCCGAAGTCGATCAGGCGGTTGCCGTCGACGTCCTCGATGATGCCGCCGCCCGCGCGGGCCGTGAACACGGGCAGCACCGAGCCCACGCCACCGGCGACCACGGCCGTGCGGCGGGCCTGCAGCTCCTGGGACTTCGGCCCGGGGATGGCGGTGACGACGCGGCGCTCCTGGGGGATGGCGGTCATGAGAGCTCCTGGGGGTGGTGGGGCGTGCGGACGTCCTCGGGGCACAGCGGCTTTCCGGACGCTTTCTCGGTCTTTCTCCGCAGGTTAGGGGCGGGCGGTGGCGGCGGGCATGCTCCATGGGGGAGATGTTCGGCGTGGCGGTTGTCCGTGGTGGACATAGCCACGGCGAGGGCGCCGCGGCGCCGGCCCCTGGCGTGATCGGCGTGCGCGCGGCCCAACGGTGCCGCGCGGGCACTAGATTGAGCCGCGAACCAGCACAGCAGGGTCAGGACAGGGCAGGTCAGGGGGCAAGGGCCATGACTTCCGACGGCACGTACGACGCTCGCGGGACGCACGCCACTCCGGTGCCGCGGCCCGCGCCGCCGCGCGGCGGCGCGGCCGACGCCGTGCCGCCCCGGCCGGCACAGGCGCCGGGTGCGCCGCCGCAGACACAGGGCGAGGAGTTCCTGGCGTGGCTGCGCACGCCACGGCCGCAGGCGGCGCCCGGCGTCTGGCGGTACGGGCACAGGACGAGGCCGGAGCAGGAGCCGGAGGTCATCCCGACCCGCCAGCTCCTGACGGGCGCGGCGATCGCGTTCCTCGTGGGCTGGCTGGTCTGGTCGCTGCTCAACAACGGGTACCTGGGCGGCTGGTGGATCGTTCCCCTGGAACTCTTCACGCCGGACTCCTGGCGCACGAGCGACAGCAAGGTCGTCAACCTCCTCGTCTGGGACGGCTACACCCTGCTCGTCGTGCTCGCCATCATGATCGGCGTCGGCAAGGTGGGTCGCTGGGACGAGATCTGGCGCCGCTTCGTCGCCCCGCGTCTGCGCGTCAAGCCGCCGGAGGACCCCGAGCCCGCGCCGGAGGAGGACCCCGCCCAGTGGCCGAAACTGCGGGACGGGGGCGCCGGGGCCGCCGCCGACCGGCTCGCCGCCGACGCCCGTGCCGGGCTCATGCGGGACATCGACGCCGCCCGCATCGCCCGCGCGTGGCGCTCCGTGCGGTCGGGGAACAACTCGCTTGCCGCGTTCACCGACTCCGTCGTGCGCGACGGCGCCGCCGCCTGCCCGCACCCCTCGGGGGACCGGGACCTGCCCGCGCGGGCCGCGCGGCACGACCTCGCCACCGCGCAGGTGCGGCTCGGCACCACCGTGGACGACCCGCGCAACCCGTACGCCTACCGGGGCGCCGGACTCGCCGTCGGCCCGAACCTGATCGGCACCTCGCTGCTCGCCGTCGGCCCCGCGGGCTCCGGCAAGACCGGCAGCGTCGTCTGGCCCATCGCCGAGGCCCTGTGTCTGCAGGCGCTCGCCGGGCGCGCCGCCGTCGTGGTGGTCGGGGCGGCGGGCGCCGGGCTCGGCCCCGGTGACGACTACGACGTGGTCGTCCGGATCGGCCACCCCGAGTCGGTGTACGACCTCGACCTGTACGGCGGCGCCACCGACCCGGACGAGGCCGCGGCCGTGCTCGCCGAGGCGCTCGTCGGCGACCTCGTCGACCCGCACCTGGGCGCCGACACCCGCCGCTCCACGACCGTCCTCGCCCAGCTCCTCGGCCCGTACCACACGGTCCACGGCAGGTTCCCCTCCGTCCCCGGGCTGCGCGCCCTGCTCGACGGCGTCGCCGAGCCGCTCGACGCCCTCCGCAAGGGGCTCCAGGAGCTCGGGCACGAGGTCATGCTGCGCGAGCTCGACGCCCGCGCCCGGCAGTCGGGGCACCCGGGCGACATCGGCGCCACGCTCGCCGACCGGCTCGCGCTGCTCGACCGGCCCGCGTTCGCCGCGTTCTTCGACACGTCGGGGCGGAGCACGCCCTTCTCGCTGCGCGCCCTCGACCACCCGGTGCGGGTCCGCATCGACCTGCCCGAGCGCGGTCACGCCGACGCCTCGCGGATCCTCGCGCGGCTCGTCCTCGCCCAGTTCACGTCGAGCGCCGCCGCCCGCGAGGACCGCTCGCTCTTCGCCTGTCTCGTCCTCGACGACGCGACCGGCACGGTCACCCCGGAGGCGGTGCGCCGGATCCAGCGGCTCAGGTCGGCCAACGCGGGCGTCGTCATGACCCTGCGGACGCTCGACGACGTACCGCGGCCGCTGCGCACACCGCTGCTCGGCGCCGTCGGCTGCCGCATGGCCCTCTCCGGGCTCACCCCGTGGGACGGCCAGGACTTCGCGGAGGTCTGGGGCAAGGAGTGGATCGAGGCGCGCGACGTCACCGACCGGCAGATCATCGCCGAGACCCCCGCGGGCAAGGCCCTGCACGTGCTGCGCCGGGTGATCACGGGGCGCGCGCCCACCGCCCGCGCGGTCACCGTCCGCCAGGTCGAGCGCGAGCGCTGGTCCGCCTCCGAGCTGGCCCACGCCGTGCCGCCGGGGCACGCGGTCCTCTCGCTGACGGACGTACGGGGGGAGCACGCGCCGCCGCTCCTCGTGGATCTGCGGAGCTGAGGCCCCGGGGAGGCGCGGAAACCGAGCGGGGATATACCCGCAAGGCGGGTCGTGGCGACCGTACGGTGAGGCAGAATCGACGGTAGCCGTGATACGCGGCGGCCAAGAGATCACCGCCGTACGACCTGAAGGTCCCATGCCCCCCACGCTCGCCTCGCTCGTCCAGCACTCCGCGCTCAAGCTCACCGTGCGCGCGGGCGAGGACCGCCTGGACACCCCCGTGCGCTGGGCCCACGTCAGCGAGCTCGCCGACCCCGTTCCGTACATGGAGGGCGGCGAGCTGCTCCTCGTCACCGCGCTTCAGCTGGACGCGGAGAACCCCGAGACGATGCGGCGGTACGTGAAGCGGCTCGCGGGCGCCGGCGTCGTCGGCCTCGGCTTCGCCGTCGGCGTGAACTACCCCGACATCCCCCAGGCCCTGCTCACCGCGGCCACCGAGGAGGACCTGCCGCTCATCGAGGTGCCGCGCCGCACCCCCTTCCTCGCCATCAGCAAGGCCGTGTCGGCGGCCATCGCCGCCGACCAGTACCGCGCCGTCACCGCGGGCTTCGCCGCCCAGCGCGAGCTGACCCGGCAGGCACTGGGAGACGGCCCGGAAGGGCTGCTCGGCGCGCTCGCCGGACAGGTCGACGGCTGGGCCGCGCTGTACGACGCCTCCGGTGCCGTCGTCGCCACCGCGCCCGAGTGGGCCGCCCGCCGCGCCGCCCGGCTCACCCCGGACGTCGACCGCCTGCGCGAGCGGACCGCCCCCGCCAGCCTCGTCGTGGCCGGGGCCGAGGACCGGGTCGAGCTGCACTCCCTGGGCACCGGGCGGCGGCCGCGCGCCGCGCTCGCCGTCGGCACGGCCTCGACCCTCGGCACCGCCGAGCGGTACGCCGTGCACTCCGCGATCGCCCTGCTCACCCTCACCACCGAGCGCTCCCGTTCCCTGCACGCCGCCGAGGCCCGCATCGGCGGCGCCGTCCTGCGCATGCTGCTCGCGGGGGAGCCCGACCACGCGCTGGCCGTGGCCGGGGACCTGTACGGCGGGCTGCTCGACGCGCCCTTCCGGCTCGTGGTGGCCGAGTCCGCGGCGCCCCCGGCCGCCGGGGAGGAGGGCGCCTGGTCCGCGGGGCTCGTCGACGCCGTCGAGTCGGCGGCCGCCCGCTTCGGCGAGGCGCTGCTCGTGGTGCCGTACGGCGAGCGGCTCGTGCTGCTCGTCGCCGACGGCGGGGCGGCGCAGCGGGCCGCCGTCGAGCACGTGGCGCGGGTGGAGGCCGGGAGCCCCGAAGCGGCCGAGGGCCCCGGGCTCCTGATGGGGCTCTCCGCACCTGCGGGGACCGTCGCGGCCGCGCCCGCCTACAAGCAGGCCGAGCAGGCCCTCTCCGTGGCGCGGCGGCGCGGCAAGGCCCTCGTCGAGCACGAGGAGCTGGCCGCGGGATCCGTGCTTCCGCTGCTCGCGGACGACGCGGTACGGGCGTTCGCGGACGGGCTGCTCCGCGCACTGCGCGAGCACGACGCGACGGGGCGGGGCGACCTGGTCGCCTCGCTGCGGGCGTGGCTGTCGCGGCACGGGCAGTGGGACGCCGCCGCGGCGGACCTCGGGGTGCACCGGCACACCCTGCGTTACCGCATGCGGCGCGTAGAGGAGATCCTCGGCCGCTCCCTGGACGACCCGGACGTCCGCATGGAGCTCTGGCTCTCCCTGAAGGCGACGGCACCGGTGGACTAGGCCTGCGCGGCGCCGATTGACGGGGGTCCAAGGGGGCGCAGCCCCCTTGTTCGGGAAGGGGCGGGCCTGGGGCGCACCGCGAGGGCCGCCCTGACATTCCGGTGCGCGGGCGGTCGCCACTACGCCGACTCGGACAACCCCCGGGCGCAAACTCCACCCCTACGGTGGGACCCGTATCCGCAGTAGACGAACCTCCGCGAAGGGCCGGGATTCGTATGACTTCCATTCACGCCTTCTGGGTCGCCGGTCGCCAGGCCACCGGTGAGACCACCCTCGACGTCACCTCGCCGTGGGACGGGCGACTCGTCGGCAAGGCGGCCGTCCCGACCGACGCCCAGGTGGAGGAGGCCGTCGCCGCGGCCTACGCGGTCCGCGAGGAGTTCGCGGCCACCCCGGCCCACGTCCGCGCCGCCGCCCTCGCCCACGTGTCGCAGCGCCTGGTGGAGCGCACCGAGGAGATCGCGCAGCTGATCTCCGCCGAGAACGGCAAGCCGGTCAAGTGGGCCCGCGGCGAGGTCGGCCGCGCCATCTCGGTGTTCCGCTTCGCCGCCGAGGAGGCCCGCCGCTTCAACGGCGGGGAGGCCCAGCGCCTGGACACCGACCAGGGCGGCCAGGGCCGCCTGGCGCTCACCCGCCGCTTCCCGAAGGGCGTCGTCCTCGGCATCGCGCCGTTCAACTTCCCGCTGAACCTGTGCGCCCACAAGGTCGCCCCGGCCATCGCCGTCGGTACGCCGATCATCCTCAAGCCCGCCCCGGCGACCCCGCTCAGCGGTCTGATCCTCGGTGAGCTGCTCGCCGAGACGGACCTGCCCGCGGGCTCGTGGTCGGTGCTGCCGGTCGCCAACGACAAGATGCCCGCCCTCGTCCAGGACGAGCGCCTCCCGGTCATCTCCTTCACGGGCTCCGACAAGGTCGGCTACCAGATCATGGACTCGGTGCCGCGCAAGCACTGCACCCTGGAGCTCGGCGGCAACGGCGCGGCGGTCGTGCTCGGCGACTTCTCCTCCGACCAGGACCTGGACTGGGCCGCGAGCCGCATCGCGACCTTCTCCAACTACCAGGGCGGCCAGTCCTGCATCTCCGTGCAGCGGGTCATCGCCGACGCCTCGGTGTACGACCGGCTCGTGGCGAAGGTCGTCCAGGCCGTCGAGGGCCAGGTGACCGGCGACCCGTCCGACCCGAAGACCGACGTCGGCCCGCTGGTCAGCGAGGACGCGGCCAAGCGGGTGGAGTCCTGGGTCGACGAGGCCGTGCGGGCGGGCGCCACGCTGCTCACCGGCGGCAAGCGCGACGGCGCCACGTACGCGCCGACCGTCCTCGCCGACGTGCCGGGCGACGTCACCCTCGCCCGCGAGGAGGTCTTCGGACCGGTGCTCACGGTCACGAAGGTGGACGGCGAGCAGGCCGCCTTCGACACCGTGAACAACTCCAAGTACGGCCTCCAGGCCGGCGTGTTCACGCACGACCTGCAGGCCGCCTTCCGCGCCCACCGCGCCCTGGAGGTCGGCGGCGTCGTCATCGGCGACGCCCCCTCCTACCGCGCGGACCAGATGCCGTACGGCGGCGTGAAGCAGTCCGGCGTCGGCCGCGAGGGCGTCCGCTACGCCATGGACGACTACACGTACGAGCGCGTCATGGTCCTCACCGGCCTGGCGCTGTAACGCCCCGCCGGAAGGCGACACGGAGACACCTACGGCCGGAGCCCGCTGTGCGGGGGCTCCGGCCGTATCCGTGCATTCGCTGCGCGAGGGCTGGTGAGGACGGGCGGAATCGGGTACCAACGATCGAGTAGCACCGGTGAGTAACCATGATCCGGTTCTGTGACGATTCATGATCGGTCCACGATCCCGACTCGCGGCGAGGTGAGCCTCATGTCCGCACCAACCACCCCACCCCCGTCCCCCGCATCGAAGCCCTCCGTCACCGAACGCGAGGCCCGCCAGGTCGCCGAGGCCGCCCGTGAGCAGGACTGGCGCAAACCGAGCTTCGCCAAGGAGCTGTTCCTCGGCCGCTTCCGGCTCGACCTGATCCACCCGCACCCGCTGCCCGCCACCCAGGACGCCCAGCGCGGCGAGGAGTTCCTGGCCAAGCTGCGCGACTTCTGCGAGACGAAGATCGACGGCGAGCGCATCGAGCGGGACGCGCTCATCCCGGACGAGGTGGTCAACGGGCTCAAGGAGCTCGGCGCGCTCGGCATGAAGATCGACACGAAGTACGGCGGTCTCGGCCTGACGCAGGTGTACTACAACAAGGCCCTCGCGCTCGTCGGCTCCGCCTGCCCCTCGCTCGGTGCCCTGCTGTCCGCGCACCAGTCGATCGGCGTCCCGCAGCCGCTGAAGCTCTTCGGCACGCAGGAGCAGAAGGACGCCTTCCTGCCGCGCTGCGCCCGCACCGACATCTCCGCCTTCCTGCTCACCGAGCCGGACGTCGGCTCCGACCCGGCGCGGCTCGCGACGACCGCGGTGCCGGACGGCGAGGACTACGTACTGGACGGCGTGAAGCTCTGGACGACCAACGGCGTCGTCGCGGACCTGCTGGTGGTGATGGCGCGCGTGCCCCGGTCCGAGGGGCACAAGGGCGGCATCACCGCGTTCGTGGTCGAGGCGGCGTCCGAGGGGATCACGGTCGAGAACCGCAACGCCTTCATGGGCCTGCGCGGCCTGGAGAACGGCGTCACCCGCTTCCACCGGGTGCGCGTCCCGGCCGCGAACCGCATCGGTCCGGAGGGCGCGGGCCTGAAGATCGCCCTCACCACCCTCAACACCGGCCGCCTTTCGCTGCCCGCGATGTGCGTGGGCGCGGGCAAGTGGTGCCTGAAGATCGCCCGGGAGTGGACGGGCGCCCGCGAGCAGTGGGGCAAGCCCGTCGCCTACCACGAGGCCGTCGGGTCGAAGATCTCCTTCATCGCCGCCACGACCTTCGCCCTTGAGGCGGTACTCGACCTGTCCTCGCAGATGGCCGACGAGGACCGCAACGACATCCGCATCGAGGCCGCCCTCGCCAAGCTGTACGGCTCCGAGATGGCCTGCCTCATGGCCGACGAGCTGGTGCAGATCCGCGGCGGCCGCGGCTTCGAGACCGCCGCGTCCCTCAAGGCCCGCGGCGAGCGGGCCGTACCGGCCGAGCAGATCCTGCGCGACCTGCGCATCAACCGCATCTTCGAGGGCTCGACGGAGATCATGCACCTGCTGATCGCCCGCGAGGCCGTCGACGCCCACCTCAAGGTGGCGGGCGACCTGATCGATCCCGACAAGACCCTGTCCGACAAGGCCAGGGCCGGCGCCGCCGCCGGCGCCTTCTACGCCCGCTGGCTGCCCAAGCTCGTCGCGGGACCCGGCCAGCTCCCGCGCGCGTACGCCGACTTCGCCCCGCCCGGTCACCCCGACCTGTCCGGGCACCTGAGGTACGCGGAGCGCGCGGCGCGGCGCCTGGCCCGCTCCACGTTCTACGGGATGTCGCGCTGGCAGGGCCGCATGGAGACCAAGCAGGGCTTCCTCGGCCGGATCGTCGACATCGGCGCGGAGCTGTTCGCGATCAGCGCGGCGTGCGTGCGCGCCGATCTCCTGCGCACCACCGAGGACCACGGCCGCGAGGCGTACCAGCTGGCCGACGCGTTCTGCCGCCAGTCCCGCATCCGCGTCGACGAGCTGTTCGGGCGTCTGTGGACCAACACCGACGACCTGGACCGCCAGGTCGTCAAGGGCGTCCTCGCCGGTACGTACACCTGGCTGGAGCAGGGCGTGATCGACCCCAGCGACGACGGACCGTGGATCGCCGACGCGGCGCCGGGTCCCAGCGAACGGGAGAACGTCCACCGCCCCATCCGCTGACGCCCGCCGCGTGCGCCCCTTCGGGAGAAGGCCGCCCGAAGGGGCGCACAGGCGTGCGGATCAGGGGTGCGGGCCGAGAGGCGCTGTCGGATCGCGGGGGCGCAACGGCCACAATGGGGGGATGAGCGAAAGCCCCGCACCCCTCGCCGACCCGCATCTCGTCTTCGACCCCGTCACCACTGACGGGCCGCGGGAGATCGTCGTCCTCGGCTCCACGGGATCGATCGGTACGCAGGCGATCGACCTCGTGCTGCGCAACCCCGACCGCTTCCGGGTCACCGGCCTGTCCGCTGCGGGCGGCCGCGTCGCGCTGCTCGCCGAGCAGGCCAGGCGCCTTCGGGTGGGGACCGTCGCGGTCGCCCGTGAGGACGTCGTGCCCGCGCTGCGGGAGGCGCTGCGCGAGGAGTACGGGGCCGGGGAGCCGCTCCCCGAGATCCTCGCGGGTCCGGACGCGGCCACCCGGCTCGCTGCCTCGCCCTGCCACACGGTGCTCAACGGCATCACCGGCTCCATCGGCCTCGCCCCCACGCTCGCCGCCCTGGAGGCGGGCCGCACGCTCGCGCTCGCCAACAAGGAGTCGCTGATCGTGGGGGGCCCGCTGGTCAAGGCGCTCGCCAAGCCCGGCCAGATCATCCCGGTCGACTCCGAGCACGCCGCGCTCTTCCAGGCGCTCGCCGCGGGCACCCGCGCCGACGTCCGCAAGCTCGTCGTGACCGCGTCCGGCGGCCCCTTCCGCGGCCGTACGAAGGCGGAGCTCGCCGACGTCACGCCGAAGGACGCGCTCGCGCACCCGACGTGGGCGATGGGCCCGGTGATCACGGTGAACTCCGCGACCCTGGTGAACAAGGGCCTGGAGGTGATCGAGGCCCACCTCCTCTACGACATCCCCTTCGACCGCATCGAGGTCGTCGTCCACCCCCAGTCGTACGTGCACTCCATGGTCGAGTTCACCGACGGCTCCACGCTCGCCCAGGCGACCCCGCCGGACATGGGCGGGCCCATCGCGATCGGGCTCGGCTGGCCCGAGCGGGTGCCGGACGCGGCGCCCGCGTTCGACTGGACGAAGGCCTCCACCTGGGAGTTCTTCCCCCTCGACACCGAGGCGTTCCCGTCGGTGGGGCTCGCCCGGCACGTCGGGGAGCTCGCGGGCACGGCCCCGGCGGTGTTCAATGCGGCCAACGAGGAGTGCGTCGACGCCTTCCTGGCGGGCGCGCTGCCGTTCAACGGCATCATGGAGACCGTCACCCGGGTCGTCGGCGAGCACGGCACACCGCGTACGGGAACCTCCCTGACCGTGGCGGACGTCCTCGAGGCGGAGACCTGGGCCCGGGCCCGGGCCCGGGAACTGACGGCTTCGACCCAGACGACCGCGGAGGCTCGTGCATGACGACCTTGATGATGATCCTCGGCATAGGCGTCTTCGTGGTCGGGCTGCTCTTCTCGATCGCCTGGCACGAGCTCGGCCATCTGTCGACCGCGAAGATGTTCGGCATCCGCGTGCCGCAGTACATGGTCGGCTTCGGCCCGACGCTCTTCTCCCGCAAGAAGGGCGACACCGAGTACGGCATCAAGGCCATCCCGCTCGGCGGCTACATCCGCATGATCGGCATGTTCCCGCCGGGGCCCGACGGGCGCCTTGAGGCGCGGTCCACCTCGCCCTGGCGCGGCATGATCGAGGACGCGCGCTCCGCCGCGTTCGAGGAGCTCAAGCCCGGCGACGAGTCCCGGCTCTTCTACACGCGCAAGCCGTGGAAGCGCGTGATCGTCATGTTCGCGGGCCCGTTCATGAACCTGATCCTGGCCGTGGTGATCTTCCTCGGCGTGATGATGACCTTCGGCATCAGCACCCAGACCACCTCGGTCGGCAAGGTCTCCGACTGCGTCATCGAGGCCGGCCAGAACCGCAACACGTGCGAGAAGGGCGACAAGCCCGCCCCCGCCAAGGCCGCGGGCCTCAAGGCGGGCGACAAGATCGTCGCCTTCCAGGGCAAGGACGTGGACGACTGGTCCGCGCTCCAGTCGAGGATCCGCGACACGATCGGCCCCGCCACCATCACCGTCGAGCGCGACGGCAAGCGCGTCGACCTGCACGCCAACCTGATCAAGAACCAGGTCAGCAAGACGGACGGCGACGGCGGCTACGTCGAGGGCAAGTACGTGTACGCCGGATTCCTCGGCTTCACCCCCGCCTCCGGCATCGTCCAGCAGTCCTTCGGCGAGTCCGTGGACCGCATGGGCACCATGATGGAGAACGGCGTCGAGTCGATCGTCGCCCTGCCCTCCAAGATCCCCGACCTGTGGAACGCGGCGTTCGGCGACGGCGAGCGCAAGCAGGACTCCCCGATGGGCGTGGTGGGCGCGGCCCGCGTCGGCGGTGAGGTGTTCACCCTGGACATCCCGCCGCAGAACCAGATCGCGCTGATGCTGTTCCTGCTGGCCGGGTTCAACCTCTCGCTGTTCCTGTTCAACATGCTGCCGTTGCTGCCCCTGGACGGCGGTCACATCGCGGGCGCACTGTGGGAGTCGCTGCGCCGGAACGCGGCGAAGGTCCTGCGGCGACCGGACCCCGGCCCGTTCGACGTGGCGAAGCTGATGCCCGTGGCCTATGTGGTGGCGGGGATCTTCATCTGCTTCACCATCCTGGTCCTGATCGCGGATGTGGTGAACCCGGTCAGAATTTCCTAGGCGTACGAAGTTTGCGGCGGCCGGGCACGGTGTGTGCCCGGCCGCCTTCGTATGTGCGGTCCCGCCTGCCTATGGGTGGACATCGGGGCAGGATGTGCTTGGTGCCTGTGGGGTGCCGTAATCTCGAACCCGCGAACAAGCGACGTTGCCGCGCGATGCCGCGAAGCCCGGAGCCCGCCGAACTCGGGACCTTGATCCACACTTGGGGATGCACGCCAGATGACTGCCGTTTCTCTCGGAATCCCGTCCGTTCCGACCAAGCTGGCCGACCGCAGGGTCAGCCGCAAGATCCAGGTCGGTTCGGTGGCCGTCGGCGGGGACGCACCGGTGTCGGTGCAGTCGATGACGACGACGCGTACGTCCGACATCGGGGCGACGCTTCAGCAGATCGCCGAGCTGACGGCTTCGGGCTGTCAGATCGTGCGGGTGGCGTGCCCGACGCAGGACGACGCGGACGCGCTGTCGGTCATTGCCAGGAAGTCGCAGATCCCGGTGATCGCCGATATTCACTTCCAGCCGAAGTACGTGTTCGCGGCGATCGACGCGGGCTGTGCGGCGGTCCGGGTGAACCCGGGGAACATCAAGCAGTTCGACGACAAGGTCAAGGAGATCGCGAAGGCCGCCGGTGAGACGGGCACGCCCATCCGGATCGGTGTGAACGCGGGCTCCCTGGACGCGCGGCTCCTGAAGAAGTACGGCAAGGCGACGCCGGACGCTCTGGTGGAGTCGGCGCTGTGGGAGGCGTCGCTGTTCGAGGAGCACGGTTTCCGGGACATCAAGATCTCGGTGAAGCACAACGATCCGGTGGTGATGGTCAATGCCTACCGGCAGTTGGCGGCCGCGTGTGATTACCCGTTGCACTTGGGTGTGACGGAGGCGGGTCCGGCGTTCCAGGGCACGATCAAGTCGGCGGTGGCGTTCGGTGCGCTGCTTGCCGAGGGTATCGGTGACACGATCCGGGTCTCGTTGTCGGCGCCTCCGGCGGAGGAGGTCAAGGTCGGGATTCAGATTCTGGAGTCGTTGAATCTGCGTCAGCGGCGTCTGGAGATCGTGTCGTGTCCGTCGTGCGGGCGGGCGCAGGTGGATGTGTACAAGCTCGCGGACGAGGTGACGGCGGGGCTCGAGGGCATGGAGGTGCCGCTGCGGGTGGCGGTCATGGGCTGTGTCGTGAACGGTCCGGGTGAGGCGCGTGAGGCCGATCTCGGGGTGGCGTCCGGCAATGGCAAGGGGCAGATCTTTGTGAAGGGCGAGGTCATCAAGACGGTGCCCGAGTCGAAGATCGTGGAGACCCTGATCGAGGAGGCCATGAAGATCGCGGAGCAGATGGAGAAGGACGGGATCCCTTCGGGCGAGCCTGAGGTCACCATCAGCTGAGCCCCGCCCCCGCCGAGGCCGGGCCCCGGTTTCCCCCGACTGCCCTTCCCACCCACCCACCCGTGACTCCCCGGCTGCGCGAGCCCGGCCCCGACGCGGAGCGCTGCGGGTGGGCGGGCCCACTCTAAGCGCGGAACCCGCCCCCCGCTGTGGGCAATCGTCCCGCAGGGCGGGACGGGTGGGCACAGCCCAGGTGCCGTCCGGCCGCGAGCCCGCCACCTTGACAGGTCCGATGTATAGCGAGACCTTGTTCGGGCAGCTCGGCCGGTGAGGCGCTCTCGTAGCGCTCCCGTATCCGTCGACGCCCGGGAGAGCCGCCATGTTCCGCGCGAAGCAGAGGAACCGCCGCTCGTCGCCACCGCCCCGCCGCAGGGTTGCCGACGGTGATTCATCCGATGAAACGGGCGCGCCTCGTAGCGAATCGCTCATGAGACGCGGCGGCGCCCTGCCCCTGTGGGCCGCCGTCCTGTCCCTGCTCAGCGGTCTCCTGCTCGTCGGCACCGGCACCGGCACCGCCCGCCCGGCACCGCCCGCCGCGGACCCGCCCCGCCAGCAGCCGCTCCGCAACGCCACCGCCGGGCTCTTCCTGCACTGGGGCATGTTCACGAGCCCCAAGCACTACGACTGCGCGGCCTGGGAGAAGGCCGTCACCGACAGCGGCTGGACCCCCGAGTACTGGGTCGACGAGGCGAGGAAGCTCGACGCGAGCTACATCGTCCTCGCCACCTTCCACTCCCGCCTCGGCTACGCCCGCCCCTGGCCGTCGAAGATCCCCGGCAGCTGCTCCACGCGGCGCGACTTCCTCGGCGAGCTGATCGCGGCGGGCGAGGCCAAGGGCGTCAGAACGATCCTCTACATGACCGACGACCCCAAGTGGCACGACGAACAGGGCGTCGAGACCCTCGACTCGGCCGCGTACTCCGCCCACAAGGGCCGCGACGTCGACCTCACCACGCGCCCCGGCTTCGGCGAGTTCTCGTACGACAACTTCTTCGAGGTCATGGCGGACCAGCCGAAGCTGTCCGGCTTCTGGATCGACAACGACAACGAGTACTGGGAGCGGCACCGGCTCTACGAGCAGATCCGCGAACGGCGTCCGGACCTGACGCTCAGCAACAACAACGAGGACACCCCGATCATGGACATGGTGTCCCACGAGCAGAAGACCGGCATGACCCCGGCCTACGACCAGCCGTCGGCGATCTGGACGCCGATGCCACGCCTGACCGAGTCCTGCTACAAGGTGCCGAGCACCGGCGCCTGGTGGTACGACGGCCAGGACCGCCCCGTCGACACGGGCCTCAACGTCGGCCGGTACGTCGCCAACGCGGGCACCTCCATCAAGTCCCTCATGGACCTCCAGGCCATGGTCGACGGCCGCTTCCCGCCTCAGCAGCAGAAGTTCACCGACTTCATGAAGGACTACCTGCCGCCGATCCGGGAGTCCCTGCACGGCGTCCACGGCGGCGGCTACGCCCACGGCGGCATGCAGCCCGGCGCCTGGAACGACGGCGCGTACGGCTACGTCACCGTCAGCCGCGCCCGGCCCACCACGCAGTACGTCCACGTCACCACCCGGCCCACCACCGGCGACCGGGTCCGCCTGCGCGACAACGGCCACCGCGTCACCGCCGTCAGCGACCTGCGCACCGGCGCACGCCTGCCGTACGACCAGCGGGACGGCCGCCTCACCATCCGGTCGATCGAGGACTGGGACGCCTACGACACCGTCCTGAAGGTGGAGACGGCGAAGGACCGCTACGGCGTCTACCCCACCGGCTCGGTGACGGCGGACGAACCCCGGCTCACCGACGGCGACTTCACCACGTACACGGACAACCAGGGGACCCTGCCCGTCTCCTTCACGCTCGACCTCGGCGGCCGCAGGAAGGCCGCGTACCTCGGGGTCAACCAGCGCGAGTGGTCCCCCACCCACAACCGCTCCACCTTCGGCAGGCCCGAGGACTCCGCCCGGATCAAGGACTACACGGTGTCGGCGAGCGACGACGGCCGACGGTGGCGCCAGGTCGCGGCGGGCGTCCTGGAGAGCGCCCGCGGCATCCGCTTCATCGACCTCGGCGACGGTCCGGACGGTCTGAAGGCCCGCTATCTGAAGCTCGACGTGAGCACCACCTGGAGCGCTCCCAGCGCCCCGAACTTCCACCGCCGCCTCAGGATCGACGAGATCCAGGTGGGCCACGACCACGTACGGAGCCGCTGACCGACGGGCGCGGCCGCCCGGCCGCCCTCCGTGACCGGGCGGCGTCACGGAACCTTGCCAGGTACAGTGCGGAGATCAGCAGACCGTATGGTGAGGCCCCGCCCGTGTTGACCCAGACCACCACCAGGGTCCTCGAACCGAGTGACCTGGACGCAGCGCTCGCCGTGCTCGACCGCGAGCCGGTCGCCAACGCCTTCGTGACCGCCCGGGTGCAGGTCGCGGGCCTCGACCCGTGGCGCCTCGGCGGCGAGATGTGGGGCTGGTACGCCGACGGCATGCTGGAGTCCCTCTGCTACGCGGGCGCCAACCTCGTGCCGATCTGCGCCACCCCGCGCGCCGTGCGCGCCTTCGCCGACCGGGCCCGCAGGACCGGCCGCCGCTGCTCCTCCATCGTCGGCCCCGCCGAGGCCACCGCCCAGCTCTGGCGCCTCCTCGAACCCTCCTGGGGCCCCGCCCGCGAGGTCCGCGCCCAGCAGCCGCTCATGGTCGCCGACCGGCTCCCCGACGACGTCACGCCCGATCCGTACGTCCGCCGCGTCCGCAAGGACGAGATGGAGACGATCATGCCGGCGTGCGTGGCGATGTTCACCGAGGAGGTCGGCGTCTCGCCGCTCTCCGGCGACGGCGGCCTGCTCTACCAGGCCCGGGTCGCCGAACTCGTCGGCTCCGGCCGCTCCTTCGCCCGCCTCGACCGCGACGGCCGGGTCATGTTCAAGGCCGAGATCGGCGCCGCGACCCCCCGGGCCTGCCAGGTGCAGGGCGTGTGGGTGGCCCCCGAGTACCGCGGCCGCGGCCTCGCCGCCCCCGCCATGGCCGCCGTCCTGCGCTACGCCCTCGCGGACGTGGCGCCCGTCGTCAGCCTGTACGTCAACGACTTCAACACCCCGGCCCGCGCGGCCTACCGCAGGGTCGGCTTCGAGGAAGTCGGCGCGTTCATGAGCGTGCTGTTCTGACCTGGCGTGCTGTTCTGACCCGAGCGTGCCGTGGTGACCACGCGCGGCACCCCGCACCCGCCGTCCCGGCTCGATCCGCCCCGTCGCCCCGCGCTCCCGCGACGTGCCGCGAAGTAGGGTTCCCGCATGACTGACGACGTCGTGATCGGCCCCCTCGACCTGGCCGCACGGGTGGACGAGGCGCTGCGCGTGCAGGCGCTCGCCTTCGGACTCGGCGACGACGAGGTGGCCGTACGGCGGCAGATCGTGCTCCGGCACCTCACCTACCCGGGCGCGCGGTCCCTCGGCGCCACCACCCCCGACGGCCGTCTCGTCGGCTTCGTCTACGGCATGCCCAACGACCGCGCCCACTGGTGGTCCACCGTCGTCGAGCCCTATCTGCGGGCCCAGGGCACGGACGGCTGGCTCGACCACTCCTTCGTGATCACCGAACTGCACGTGCGCCCCGGCTACCAGAGCCGGGGCATCGGCCGCGCCCTGATCACCGGCATCACGGACAGCGCCGCCGAGCCCCGCTCGATCCTCTCCGCGATCGACGCCGAGAGCCCGGCCCGGGGCCTGTACCGCTCCCTCGGGTACGCGGACCTGGCCTGCCAGGTGCTCTTCCCCAGCGCCCCGAAGCCGTACGCCGTGATGGGCGCGCCCCTGCCGCTGCGACGGCCCGGCGCCCACTGACCGATTTCCACGAGCGCCCGTGCCCCGGATAACCTGCGCCCAGCACCCGGGGGACTCAGCCCGTCCGGCGTTTGAGGACGAGGCCGAAGGCCGATCCCCGGCACGAGACGCCCCCGTCAGGAAAACGCAGGAGTTCATCATGGCCCAGGTCCAGCGCATGTCCCGGTTGATGGTCAAGACACTGCGCGACGACCCGGCGGACGCGGAGACGCTCAACCACAAGCTGCTGGTCCGCGCCGGTTACGTGCGCCGCACCGCCGCCGGCATCTGGACCTGGCTGCCGCTCGGCAAGAAGGTCTACGAGAACGTCGCCCGGGTCGTCCGCGAGGAGATGGACGCCATCGGCGGCCAGGAGGTCCTCCTGCCCGCCCTGCTGCCCAAGGAGCCGTACGAGGCGAGCGGCCGCTACGAGGAGTACGGCGACCTGCTGTTCCGCCTCAAGGACCGCAAGGGCTCCGAGTACCTGCTCGGCCCCACCCACGAGGAGATCTTCACCCAGGTCGTCAAGGACCAGTGCGCGTCCTACAAGGACCTGCCGGTGATCCTCTACCAGATCCAGACCAAGTACCGCGACGAGGCCCGGCCCCGCGCGGGCGTCCTGCGCGGCCGCGAGTTCCAGATGAAGGACTCGTACTCCTTCGACACCACCGACGAGGGCCTCGCCGAGGCCTACGCCCTGCACCGCGCCGCCTACCAGCGCATCTTCGAGCGCCTCGGCCTCGACTACCGCATCGTCTCCGCGGTCTCCGGCGCGATGGGCGGCTCGGCGTCGGAGGAGTTCCTGGCCCCGGCCCCGGCCGGCGAGGACACCTTCGTCGACTGCCCGGCGTGCGACTACGCCGCCAACACGGAGGCCGTGACCTTCGCCCTGAAGCCGGTCGAGGGCGCCGCGCACCCCGCCGCCGAGGACCTCGACACCCCTGACACCCCGACGATCGAGACCCTCGCCGAGCACCTGGGCGTCCCGGCCTCCGCGACGCTCAAGAACCTGCTCGTCAAGGTCGACGGCGAGATCGTCGCCGTCGGCGTGCCCGGCGACCGCGAGGTCGACCTCGGCAAGCTCGCCGAGCACCTGGCGCCCGCCGAGGTCGAGCTGGTCACCGCCGAGGACTTCGAGGGCCGCGACGACCTCGTCCGCGGCTACATCGGCCCGCAGGGCCTGCAGAAGGTCCGCTACCTCGCCGACCCGCGCGTGGCGCCCGGCACGGCGTGGATCACCGGCGCCAACAAGCCCGACACGCACGCCAAGAACGTCGTCTGCGGCCGCGACTTCGAGGTCGACCAGTACCTGGACGTCGTCGTGGTCGAGGACGGCGACCCCTGCCCCGCCTGCGGCGCCGGGCTCAAGCTCGACCGGGCCATCGAGATCGGCCACATCTTCCAGCTCGGCCGCAAGTACGCCGACACCTTCCAGCTCGACGTGCTCGGCCAGCAGGGCAAGCCGGTGCGCGTCACCATGGGCTCGTACGGCATCGGCGTCTCCCGCGCCGTGGCCGCGCTCGTCGAGCAGACCGCCGACGAGCAGGGCCTGTGCTGGTCCAAGGAGATCGCGCCCGCCGACGTCCACGTCGTGGCCGCGGGCAAGGCCGTCCAGACCGAGCTGGCGCTCGACGTCGCCGAGCAGCTGAACGCCGCCGGGGTGCGGGTCCTGGTGGACGACCGCGCGGGCGTCTCTCCCGGCGTCAAGTTCACCGACGCGGAGCTCATCGGCGTCCCGAAGATCCTGGTCGCGGGCCGCCGCTCCGCCGAGGGGGTCCTGGAGCTGAAGGACCGCCGCACGGGTGAGCGCGAGGAGCTCTCCGTCGCGGACGCGATCGCCCGCCTCTCGGCGTAACGGGCCTGCGAACGCCGGACGGGCCGGACCGTGCCGCTTGCGGCACGGTCCGGCCCGTCCGGCGCCTCGGCGTTCCCCGGGGGCTACAGCCAGCCCGCGAACTCCAGGAGCAGCTCCGCGTCCTGGTCGCGGCCCACGCGCAGGGCCCGGACGCCCGACTCCACGGCCCGGAACAGCGTCCACCCGCGCAGCCGCTCCTGCTCCACGTCGAGGGACTCGGCGAGCCGCTTGACGCGCCGCCGCGTCACCGCCGCCCCCGACGGCGTCGCGATCAGGTCCTCGACCCGGTCCCGTACGAGCCGCGCCAGGTCGAAGGCGCACTCGCCGACCACCGGATCGGGCCCCACGGCCAGCCACGGCACCCGCTCGGCCGCGAGCACCTTGCTCTGCCGGAAGGTGCCGTGCAGCAGCCGCTCCTCCGGCGCGTCCGCGAGCAGCTCAGCGCGCGCCGCGAGGGCCGCGTCCACCAGCGGGGTCACGTCCGGGTCCGCGCAGGCCCGCATCGCCTCGGCCTGCCGCTCCGTCCGCTCGGCCACCGTCTCGAACCGGTGCCCCGCGGGCGGCGCCACCCACAGCCGCCGCAGCGTCCCCGCGGCCTCCAGCATGGACTTGGCCTCGGGCAGGGACCGTACGGAGACGTCCCGCTGGAGGCGTTCGAGCAGCAGCACGCCGTCCGGGACCGCGTCGGCGTCGAGCAGCCGCACCGCGCCGAGCCCGCCCCAGTGGGCGAGCGCGGCACGCTCGCCCGCGGGCCGCGAGCGCGGCGGCACCAGCTTCAGGACGGCCGGGGTCCCGTCGGCCCGCCGCACGAGCAGGACGAGGCTGCTGCGCCCGCCGGGCACCTGCACCCGCTCGACGGTCAGGCCGAGCCCGGCGACCGCCTCATCGGCGCGGTCCGGAAGGCCGCGCAGCCAGTCGTCGGTGTCCGCGCCGCCCGGCGTCTCGCCGAGCGCACGGAGGAGGCGCGGCGGCGGTTCGAAAGCCATGCGCGAGGTGTTCCTTTCCCAGCCAGGTCCCAGCTCCGCCGGGGTGCGTGTGCGGTGGCCGGATCACGTCCGCGGGGTCGCGGACGGGTCCCCGGCCCCGCGGGCCCGCTCGGCGAGCCCAGGGAAGGCTACGCTCCCGCCGCGCCACCGCGCCGCCCGGACCGCCGCCTCCCGCAGCGCCTCGGCCGCGGCGGCCCGCCTGGCCCCCTCGGCGGCCCGCACCAGATCGGCGTACACCCCGGCGAGACGCTCCTCAAGGGACGCCGCGAGCCGCACGGCCGCCGCCGCGTCCGGCACCGGGAAGGGCAGCGCGTACGCCGCCGCCGACGGCTCCGGCGAGCCGTCGAGCTCCCGCACCGCGCGGCGCAGCTCGTCGCGGCGCGCCCGGTGCGCGTCGTAGGCCGTGCGGGCCTCGGCCCGGCGCGCGTCCCCGACGCGGCCGCCGACGACGCCGTAGCCGTACACGGCCGCGTGCTCGGCGCGCAGCGCCGCCTGCACCGCCGCCAACTCGTCCTTGCGCGCGCTCACTTGTCGCCCCCCTCGCGGTCGCCCTCGGTGCCCTTCTCCGTCAACAGGTACGCGTGCGCGGCGCCCGCGGCCGCGACCGACGCCAGCAGCCGGGCCAGCTCGCCCGGCGCGTCCAGGAGCTGCTTCCCGCGCCGCCGGGCCAGCTCGCGCTCGGCCGTGGCGAGCAGCCGCAGGGCGTCCTTGGGCCCGCCGGGCACGGGCGGTTCCGGCGCGCGCGTCGCGGAGGCCGGGACCGGCGTCGACCCGCCGTCCGCGAGGACCTCCACGTGCCGGGCCACCTCGTCCCGCAGCGGCCGGAGCCGGCCGGCGAGCGGGGCGTGGGCCGCGATCACGGCGTCGTAGCGGCGCAGCAGCGCGGCGCTGTCGCGGGCCGCGCGGGCGCGCAGCCGCTCGGCGTCGGCCGACCGTCCGTCGCCGTCGCCGGACCCGGTGTCCGAGCAGCCGGTGAGCAGCACCGCACCGGCGGTCCCGGCGAGCAGACTTCTGCGGCGCGGCCCCGGTCGGGACCGCGAGAGGGTGGGATACGACGGCACGGCAGGCGTCCTCGGGAGGCGGGCCGCGAGGGCACGGGGCAGGGGGCCCTCAAGGCGGCGAACGGTGGCGGCGGCACAGAACGGGCCGAGGCCCGGTGATCACCGTACCTTCGCCCCCTCCTCGCACGCGTGACCGGCTCGGTCCCGCACGCGCGTACGGAAGCCCGGGGCGGACGCCCGGCCGGGTGGACGGCAACACCCTCCAGGACCGGATACCCTTTGACCTGACACGCGACGATCCCACAACAGCACACGCGGCCGAGGAGTCACCCGGATGAGCACCACCCAGAGCGAGAGGCTGCGGGAACTGCTGGAACCGCTCGTCAGCTCCCAGGACCTGGATCTCGAAGAGATCGAAGTGGCCTCGGTCGGACGCAAGCGGGTGCTGCGAGTCGTCGTCGACTCCGAGGACGGCGTGGATCTGGACCAGATCGCGGATGTGAGCCGTGCGCTCTCCGCGAAGCTCGACGAGACCGACGCCATGGGCGAGGGGGAGTACACCCTCGAGGTCGGTTCCCCGGGCGCCGAGCGCCCCCTCAAGGAGCAGCGCCACTACGAGCGCGCCGTCGGGCGCCTCGCCCGCATCCAGACCGCCGACGGCGCCGAGCTCGTCGCGCGCATCGTGACGGTGGACGACGAGGGCGTCGACCTGGAGGTCCCCGGCGTGAAGGGGCGCAAGCCCACCGCCCGCAGGCTGACCTTCGGCGAGATCGTCAAGGCGCGTGTGGAAGTCGAGTTCAACCGCAAGGACGACAAGAGCATGAAGGAAGAGGAGGAGGCGTAGCCGTGGACATCGACATGAGTGCCCTGCGGGGCTTGGTACGGGAGAAGGAGATCTCCTTCGACCTGCTGGTCGAGGCGATCGAGTCGGCCCTCCTCATCGCCTACCACCGCACCGACGGCAGCTTCCGTCGCGCACGCGTGAAGCTGGACCGCGAGAGCGGCCACGTGACGGTGTGGGCGACGGAGGACCCGGCGGACCTCGAAGAGGGCCAGGAGCCCAAGGAGTTCGACGACACCCCGTCCGACTTCGGGCGGATCGCCGCCACCACCGCCAAGCAGGTCATCCTGCAGCGGCTGCGCGACGCCGAGGACGACGCGACGCTCGGCGAGTACGCGGGCCGCGAGGGCGACATCGTCACCGGTGTCGTCCAGCAGGGGCGCGACCCGAAGAACGTCATGGTGGACATCGGCAAGCTGGAAGCCATCCTGCCCGCGCAGGAGCAGGTGCCGGGCGAGGACTACCCGCACGGCATGCGTCTGCGCAGCTACGTCGTACGGGTGGCCAAGGGCGTGCGCGGTCCGTCGGTGACGCTCTCGCGCACGCACCCGAACCTGGTCAAGAAGCTGTTCGCCCTCGAGGTCCCCGAGATCGCCGACGGCTCCGTGGAGATCGCCGCCATCGCGCGCGAGGCCGGGCACCGCACCAAGATCGCGGTCCGCTCGACCCGCTCCGGCCTGAACGCCAAGGGCGCCTGCATCGGCCCGATGGGCAGCCGCGTGCGCAACGTGATGGGCGAGCTCAACGGCGAGAAGATCGACATCGTCGACTGGTCGGACGACCCGGGCGAGATGGTCGCCCACGCGCTGTCCCCGGCCCGGGTCAGCAAGGTCGAGATCGTCGACATGGCAGGACGCTCCGCCCGCGTGACGGTGCCGGACTACCAGCTGTCCCTGGCCATCGGCAAGGAGGGCCAGAACGCCCGCCTCGCCGCCCGGCTCACCGGCTGGCGGATCGACATCCGTCCGGACACCGAGCAGCCGGGCCAGGACGCCGAGAGGTGACCGTTCCCGAGGGGGAGTGACGTCGTCCGGAAAACCGGTTGCGCGCACCCCCCTCGTCCTGGTCACGTTACTGATCAAGACAACAACCGTTCGATTTTTGCCCCAAAGGGGTGAGGTCGGTACGGGGAGGTAGACTTAAGCGTGTCTGGCCGGACGCATGCCCGAGCATGCCCTGAGCGCACCTGTGTGGGGTGCCGGGAGCGAGCGGCCAAGAGTGAGCTGCTGCGCATCGTGGCGATCGAGGGCGTTTGCGCCCCCGATCCAAGCGGTACGCTGCCCGGCCGGGGTGCGTATGTACATCCCGCCCTCGTCTGTCTCGACCTCGCGGTCCGCCGCCGGGCGTTCCCACGGGCCTTCCGGCTCCAGGGACCGCTCGACACGGCGGAGCTGCGCGGGCACCTCGAGACAGCCGAGACCGTTGCCGAGCAGGCAACACCGTAAAACGTGCCGCACGGAGCCCCTGTGCGGTCCTGGTACCTCGCGAGTTGGAAGTAGGTCGAGATTGCGATGAGCACTCGATGAGTACGCGATGAGTACGCCCATGAAGTAGCGACGGTCCGGCGGTAACCCGGACCTAAAAGGAGCGAAGTGGCTAAGGTCCGGGTATACGAACTCGCCAAGGAGTTCGGGGTGGAGAGCAAGGTCGTCATGGCCAAGCTCCAAGAACTCGGTGAATTCGTACGTTCGGCGTCCTCGACGATCGAGGCGCCCGTGGTACGCAAACTGACTGACGCATTCCAGCAGGGCAACGGCTCCGGCAAGTCCGGCAAGCCCGCCCCGCGCAAGCCCGCCGCGAAGCCCGCGGCACCCTCCCCCGCGCAGGCCGCCCGTCCGGGTCCGGCCGCGCCCAAGCCCGCGGCGCCCCGACCGGCGCCCGCGGAGAGCGCGGACAAGCCCGCGCCGGCCGCCCCGGCGACCCCGGGTCCGCGTCCGACGCCGGGCCCGAAGCCGCCCGCGCCCAAGCCGGCCCCCGCCGCCCCGGCGGCTCCGGCCCCGGCCGCGCCCGAGTTCACGGCGCCCCCGGCGGCTCCGGCCCCCGCGGCGTCCTCCGGCGCCCCGACCGCGCCGCGCCCCGGCGCCCGTCCCGGTGCCCCGAAGCCCGGTGCCCGTCCGGCGCCCGGCCAGGGTCAGCGCGGCGGCGACCGTCAGGGTGCCCCGCGCCCCGGCGGCCAGGGTGGCGCCCCGCGTCCCGGCGGCCGTCCCGCAGGGCCGCGTCCGGGTAACAACCCCTTCACGTCCGGCGGCTCCACCGGCATGGCGCGCCCGCAGGCGCCCCGTCCGGGCGGTGCCCCGCGTCCGCAGGGCGGTCAGGGCGGCCCCGGCGGCGCCCCGCGCCCGCAGGGCGGCCAGGGCGGTCCCGGCGGCGCTCCGCGTCCGCAGGGCCAGGGCGGTCCCCGCCCGACCCCGGGCGGCATGCCCCGTCCGCAGGCCCCGCGTCCCGGCGGCGGCCCCGCCGGTAACCGTCCGAACCCGGGCATGATGCCGCAGCGTCCCGCCGCGGGCCCGCGTCCCGGCGGTGGCCCCGGTGGTGGCCGCGGTCCCGGCGGCGGTGGCCGTCCGGGCGGCGGTGGCGGCGGCGGTCGTCCCGGCTTCGCCGGTCGTCCGGGTGGTCCCGGTGGCGGCGGCGGCTTCGCCGGTCGTCCCGGTGGTCCCGGTGGCGGCGGCGGTCGTCCGGGTGGTCCCGGTGGCGGCGGCGGTGGCTTCGGCGGCCGTCCCGGCTTCGGTGGTCGTCCGGGTGGTCCCGGTGGCCGTGGTGGCACGCAGGGCGCCTTCGGCCGTCCCGGCGGTCCCGCGCGTCGCGGTCGCAAGTCGAAGCGGCAGAGGCGCCAGGAGTACGAGGCCATGCAGGCCCCGTCGGTCGGCGGCGTGATGCTGCCCCGCGGCAACGGCGAGACCGTTCGCCTGTCGCGCGGTGCCTCCCTCACCGACTTCGCCGAGAAGATCAACGCCAACCCGGCGTCGCTCGTCGCGGTGATGATGAACCTCGGCGAGATGGTCACGGCCACGCAGTCCGTCTCCGACGAGACGCTGCAGCTCCTCGGCGACGAGATGAACTACACGGTTCAGATCGTCAGCCCCGAGGAGGAGGACCGCGAGCTGCTCGAGTCGTTCTCCATCGAGTTCGGTGAGGACGAGGGCGGCGAAGAGGCCCTCATCGCCCGTCCGCCGGTCGTGACCGTCATGGGTCACGTCGACCACGGTAAGACCCGACTCCTCGACGCGATCCGCAAGACCAACGTGGTCGCGGGCGAGGCCGGTGGCATCACCCAGCACATCGGTGCCTACCAGGTCGCGACCCAGGTCAACGGCGAGGACCGCGCGATCACCTTCATCGACACCCCGGGTCACGAGGCGTTCACCGCCATGCGTGCCCGTGGTGCGAAGTCCACCGACATCGCGATCCTCGTGGTCGCGGCCAACGACGGTGTGATGCCCCAGACGATCGAGGCGCTGAACCACGCCAAGGCGGCCGACGTGCCGATCGTGGTCGCGGTCAACAAGATCGACGTCGAGGGCGCCGACCCGACCAAGGTGCGCGGTCAGCTCACCGAGTTCGGTCTGGTGGCCGAGGAGTACGGCGGCGACACGATGTTCGTCGACATCTCCGCCAAGCAGGGTCTCAACATCGACTCCCTGCTCGAGGCCGTGGTCCTGACCGCGGACGCCTCGCTCGACCTGCGGGCCAACCCGGAGCAGGACGCGCAGGGCATCGCGATCGAGGCCCACCTGGACAAGGGCCGCGGCGCCGTCGCGACCGTCCTCGTCCAGCGCGGTACCCTCCGCGTCGGCGACACGATGGTCGCCGGTGACGCCTACGGCCGCGTGCGCGCCATGCTCGACGACAAGGGCGAGAACGTGGAAGAGGCGGGTCCCTCGACCCCGGTCCTCGTCCTCGGTCTCACCAACGTCCCGGGCGCGGGCGACAACTTCCTGGTGGTCGACGAGGACCGTACGGCCCGTCAGATCGCCGAGAAGCGCGCCGCCCGCGAGCGCAACGCCGCGTTCGCCAAGCGCGTCCGCCGCGTCTCGCTCGAGGACCTGGACAAGGTGCTCAAGGCCGGCGAGATCCAGCAGCTCAACCTCATCATCAAGGGTGACGCTTCTGGTTCCGTCGAGGCCCTTGAGTCCTCCCTGCTCCAGCTGGACGTCGGCGAGGAGGTCGACATCCGCGTGCTGCACCGCGGCGTGGGTGCGGTCACCGAGTCGGACATCGACCTGGCCATGGGCTCCGACGCCATCGTCATCGGCTTCAACGTCCGCGCGGCAGGACGTGCCGCGCAGATGGCGGAGCGCGAGGGCGTCGACGTCCGCTACTACTCGGTGATCTACCAGGCCATCGAGGAGATCGAGGCGGCCCTCAAGGGCATGCTCAAGCCGGAGTACGAAGAGGTCGAGCTCGGCACGGCGGAGATCCGCGAGGTCTTCCGCTCGTCCAAGCTGGGCAACATCGCGGGTGTGCTCATCCGCTCCGGCGAGGTCAAGCGGAACACCAAGGCCCGACTGCTGCGCGATGGCAAGGTCATCGCGGAGGAGCTCAACATCGTGGGCCTGCGTCGCTTCAAGGACGACGTCACCGAGATCCGCGAAGGGTTCGAGGGCGGTATCAACCTCGGCAACTTCAACGACATCAAGGTCGACGACGTCATCGCGACGTACGAGATGCGCGAGAAGCCGCGGGCCTAGCGTTCGCAGCGTCGGGGGTTGCCCGGGGTTCCACCCCGGGCGGCCCCCGGCCGCGTTTCGGCGCTCCGCGCCGTCTTTCAGCCCCTCCGGCGTTTGAGGAGCGGGGGTCTGGGGGGCGGAGCCCCCAGGATCGGGAACGGGCAGGGGCGGCGGGGGCGAAATCCCGTCGTACCGGCCCACCCGCTCGTTGTACGGTTCTGGTGACCCTGCCAACCACGGGCGGGGCGCGATCCCGGACCGGCGGGACATCCGGCACACACATGTTTGTGGGGACTCTGTCCTTCGACCTGCTCCTCGGCGACGTACATTCGCTGAAGGAGAAACGCTCCCTCGTCCGGCCCATCGTGGCCGAACTCCAGCGGAAGTACGCGGTGAGCGCGGCCGAGGTCGGCCACCAGGGGCTGCACCGCAGGAGCGAGATCGGCCTGGCGCTGGTCTCCGGGGACGCGGCGCACCTCACCGAGGTACTGGACCGGTGCGAACGGCTCGTCGCCGCCCGGCCCGAAGTGGAGCTGCTGTCGGTACGACGGCGCTTCCACGGTGACGACGACGATTGAACGGCTCGAACGACCAGCGACGAGCACAGCACAGAAGGAGACGGAGCAGTGGCCGACAACGCGCGGGCGAAGAGGCTGGCGGACCTCATCCGAGAGGTGGTGGCCCAGAAGCTGCAGCGCGGGATCAAGGACCCGCGCCTCGGCACGCATGTCACCATCACGGACACCCGGGTCACCGGTGACCTGCGGGAGGCGACCGTCTTCTACACGGTCTACGGCGACGACGAGGAGCGCGCGGCCGCGGCCGCGGGCCTGGAGAGCGCCAAGGGCGTCCTCCGCTCCGAGGTCGGGCGCGCGGCGGGAGTGAAGTTCACGCCGACGCTGACCTTCGTGGCGGACGCGCTGCCCGACAACGCGCGAGCGATCGAGGACCTCCTCGACCGGGCGCGCGCCTCGGACGCGAAGGTCCGCGAGGCCTCCGCGGGCGCCGAGTTCGCCGGTGGGGCGGACCCGTACCGCAAGCCCGAAGAGGACGAGGAGACGGACGGCGACGCCGCCTCATGACCAAGCGCACCACCGACACGCCGGACGGCCTGGTCATCGTCGACAAGCCGTCCGGCTTCACCTCGCACGACGTGGTCGCCAAGATGCGGGGCATCGCCAAGACCCGCCGCGTCGGCCACGCGGGCACCCTCGACCCGATGGCGACGGGCGTCCTGGTGCTCGGCGTCGAGCGCGCCACCAAGCTCCTCGGCCATCTGGCGCTGACGGAGAAGGAGTACCTGGGCACGATCCGGCTCGGCCAGTCCAGCGTCACGGACGACGCCGAGGGCGAGATCACGGCCTCCGCGGACGCCTCCGGCGTCAAGCGGGACGCCATCGACGCGGCCGTCGCCAAGCTCAGCGGCGACATCATGCAGGTGCCGTCGAAGGTCAGCGCCATCAAGATCGACGGCAAGCGCTCGTACAAGCGGGCCCGCGACGGCGAGGACTTCGAGATCCCGGCCCGGCCGGTGACGGTGTCCTCCTTCCAGGTGTACGACATCCGCGACGCGGTCGCCGAGGACGGCACGCCCGTGCTCGACCTGGTCGTGTCCGTGGTCTGCTCGTCCGGCACGTACATCCGGGCGCTCGCCCGGGACCTCGGCGCGGACCTCGGCGTCGGCGGGCACCTCACGGCGCTGCGCCGCACCCGGGTGGGGCCGTACAAGCTGGACTCGGCACGCACCCTCGACCAGCTCCAGGAGGAGCTGACGGTGATGCCGGTGGCGGACGCGGCCGCTGCGGCCTTCCCGCGCTGGGACGTGGACGACAAGCGGGCCCGGCTGCTCACCAACGGCGTGCGGATCGAGATGCCCGAGGAGTACGCGGGCAAGGGGCCCGTGGCCGTCTTCGGCCCGGAGGGGCAGTTCCTGGTCCTGGCCGAGGAGTCGCGCGGCAAGGCGAAGAGCCTCGCTGTGTTCGTCTGAACGGCCGCCGCCCGAGCGTGCCGTGGCACGTTGATTTGAGCGCTGCTCGACTGCGCTCGGCCTGACGGGGCTTGGCCCTTCGTGTTGTGGAGCGGCGCACAGTCGTCCGCCGCTCCACATCCCCCCCAAGGAAGATGTATCCACGCTCGTCCGTGCTTTCACCCCAACGAGCAGGCGCTCGGAGTGAACCACGGGAGCGGAAGGGGGCGCGTTCGGCTCGCGTTCTGTCCCGCTGATCACCGCCGACCTACGGTCGGAGGAACGGGGGTCGGGAAGCGGGGAGGTGCGCGCATGGCGGGACGGGGCCCGCGGGCCCGGGGCGGCGGGGACCGGGCCCGGGGCCGCAGGGGAGCGACGGCCGGACCGGCCGACTGGGGCGCGCCCCAGTGGTCCCTGGTGCGGATCTGCGACCTGGCCGGGCGCCCGCGCGGCGCCGGGTTCGCCGCCGACGAGCTCGGCACCGTGATCACCAGCCACGAGGCCGTCGACGGCCTCGCCCGGATCGTCCTGCACGCGGCGGGCGAGCGCACCTGCGTGGTGGCCGCCGACGCCGTGACGGCCCTTCCCGAGGCCGATCTCGCCCTGGTGCGCACCGAGGGCCTCGGCCTCAAGCCGCTGCCCGTCACCGTGCGCGAGGCCGCGCCGGTGGGCTCGTACGTACGGATCGCCGCGGGCGGCTGGCGGCAGGCACGGGTCCTGGACTCCGTGTCGGTGACGTACGCGGCGACCGACCGCTTCCACGTCCTGGACACCGCCATGGAGCTGGCCATCGGCACGGACGGCGCCGACGCCCTGCGGCTCGGCGGCGGCGCCGCGGGCGGGCCCGTCCTCGACGCCGAGTCCGGCGCGGTGGTCGCCGTCCTCGCCACCGCCCTGCACGCCCCGCATCGCGCCGCCGGGTTCGCGGTGCCGCTGCGCGCCGCTGCCGCCGGGGACCCGAGCGGCCCCCTCGCCGCGCTCCTCGCCCGCAACGAGGCCACCGTGCCCGCGTACGGCCCCGATCTGAACCTCGCGGGCGCCCTGCAGCTGACCGCCACGTCGGTGGGCTCCGACGGGCCGGACGCGCCAGGACCCGAGCCCGTCGAACGGCCGGACACGGCACGGGAGTTCACGGACTTCACCAGCGGCTGCGCACGCGTGCTCGGGCTCGTCGGCGACCCTGGTACCGGGCGGACCACGGAGCTGGCCGCGCTCGCCGCCCGCCGCGCCCGGGGCAGCGCGCCCGCGCCCACCCTGTGGCTGCGCGGCGCCGACCTGCGCGACGCCGACACCTCCGTGTCCGACGCGGTGGCGCGCGCTCTGGAGCGGTCCTGCCGCATCCTCGCCGCGTCGGACGAGGCCCGCCCGGCGGGCGAGGGCCTCGGGGACATCTCCCCGGGCCGGGTCGCACGGCTCGTCCGGGACGCCGGGCGGCCGCTCCTGCTGCTGCTCGACGGGCCCGAGGAGATGCCTCCCGTCCTCGCCCACCGGCTCGCCGAATGGAGCACGGGCACCGCGGGCTGGCTGCGGGACACCGGGGCGCGGCTCGTCGTCGCCTGCCGCGCGGAGTACTGGGAGCGGGCCGGGGCACACTTCCCCGCCGCACTGCTGCACACCCCGTCGGAGGCCGCGCCCGGCCGCCCGGGACCGGGAGCCCTCGGGGACGCGCTGCCCGGCTGCGTACGGCTCGGCGACCTGCCGGAGCCGCAGGCCCGCAGGGCCCGCGCGCGGTACGGCATCCCGGACGAGGCCCTCGCCGCCGCCGACGCCCGGCACCCCCTCGCGCTGCGGCTGCTCTCCGAGGTGCGGGCCGCGCTGCCCGGCGCGCCGCCGGGACGGCCCGGACGCGAGGAGATCCTCGCCGCCCATCTGGACCTGATGAGCCTGCGCGTCGCCGTCCGCCTCGCGGCGGCGAACGGGCTGCGCGGGACGGCCGTGCGGCGGCTCGCCGCGCGGGTGGCGGGCCAGGTCCACGAGGCGGCGCGGCGGTGCCTCGGGCCCGGCCAGGGCGAGCTCGACCGGGCCGCCTTCGAGGAGGTCTTCCCGTGGGGCGCCCTGCCCGGGCACGACGCCTGCACCGGCTGGGCGTCGGCGGTCCTCGCGGAGGGCCTGCTGGTCCCCGCGGGCGCCGGGTACCGCTTCGCGCACGAGGAGGTGGCGGACTGGCTCCAGGGCACCCATCTGGACGTGGAGGGCGCGCTCGCGTCCCTGGTGTACCGCCACGCCGAAGGCCCGGCACCGGCCACCCGCTCCCTGCCGGTGCCCCGGCACCGGATCGGCCCCGTGCTCCAGGCCCTGCTGCTCGTCGAACGCCAGCAGGGGGCGGCGGAGCTGGCCGTGTGCCTGGGCCGACTCGCGGCGGCCCTCGCGGCGCTCGACACGACCGCCGCCCGCCGCGCCGAGCAGCCGGACAGCGCGCAGGACGCCCTCTGGTGGGCCCGGCACCTCCTGGGCGAGGTCCTCCTGCGGATTCCCGACGCCAGCCCCTATCTGGACGTGCTCCGCGCGCTCGCTGAGCGGCGGCAGTTCCCCCCGGCCTTCTGGATGACGCTCCCGCTGCCGGACGCCACCCGCTACGACCTCCTGCGGGCCGTCGTGCCCCACGACGGCCCGCCGGGCACGGCGGGCCGCGTCCTGGACGCCGTGGCCGAGGACCTCGCCGCCGACCCCGGCGCCGTCCAGCGCCATCTGACGCGCTGGTTCACCGACGAGAGCCCGCTGCGGGCCACCCCGGACGCCACCGTCGCCTCCGCCGCGCAGGCCCTGCTGCACACCCACCGGCACCGCGCCATCGACGACCTCACGGAGGCCCTGGCCGACTGCGCGCACACCCGCGCCGACGAACTGCTCGGCGCGCTCGCCGAGGACGAGCCGTCCGCGGTGTGCCGCGCCGTCGACCGCTGGGCCCGCGACGACCGGGCGGCGCGCCGCGTGGCCGCCGTGGTCTGGGGCCTGCGCACGGCCCGGCACGCCACCGCCGACGCCGACCGCACCCTCCTGCGGTACGCGGCCTACGCGCTGCTCGCACGGCCCGGCGACGCCTCCCTGCACGGCGCCGCGCTCGCCCTGCTCGTGCGGGACCCGCAGACCCGCGCGCGGCATCTGCCGACCGCGCTCAAGGCGTTCGCGGCGGGCGACCCGTGGCTGCCGGGAAGCGCCCTCGCGGACGCCCTGACCACCGACCCCGACCTGGTGCTCGCGGCGTTCCGCGCCCGCCTCCACGGCCCCGGCACGGCCCCCCGCGACCTGCTGCGGGACCTCGCGGGAGTGACCCCGCCCGCCCTGGCGCACCGCGTCGCGGCCCTGGTGCGCGAGCACGCCGAGCAGTGCCCGGAGTCCGCCGGCGCCGTGGCCGCGTACGTCGATCTGCTCCTGGAGCGCGGCCCCGGCGTGCGGGCGGTGCTGTTCCCGACGGTCACGGGGCTGCTGCGGACCGGCGCCGTGGAGGTGCGCCGCGCCCTCGCGCCGGTCCTCGCGGCGCCCGGCGGCCAGGCCTCGCGGCCGCTGCGCGCCGAGCTGCTCGACCTGCTGCTCGCCCAGGAGCGGGACCCGGACGTCGTCGAGGCCGTGCTGCGCGCGGTCGCCGGGCGCGGCGGCGACGCCGAGCGGGACCGGCACCTCGTGCAGCGCGCGGGCCTGCTGCTCGGCCGCACGCCGGAGGGCGCGACCCGGTTCGACCGCGCCCTGGTGGACCTGGCGCGGCACGCGCCGGGGTTCGCCGCCCGCCTCGCCCGCTGGATGACGGACGCCCCGCAGGACTGGGCGGCCCTCATCGGCCCGAGCGCCCGCCGTACCGTCGAGGGGGTCGCGGACGCCGTCCCTGTGTCGGTGTGAACTCCCCAAGTCGGCGTGAGCACCACCACCCCGGCCGATGCGAGCGACAACCTGTCGGCATGGCACTCTTAGACCTGCGCAATCGGCAAGGGAACGTACACACGTACGGGACGTACACGGGTTCGGCGAGGAGCGAAGACAGTGCAGCGCTGGCGTGGCTTGGAGGACATTCCCCAGGACTGGGGGCGCAGCGTCGTCACCATTGGTTCCTACGACGGCGTGCACCGCGGTCACCAGCTCATCATCGGCCGCGCGGTGGCCCGCGCGCGCGAGCTCGGCGTGCCCGCCGTGGTCGTCACCTTCGACCCGCACCCCAGCGAGGTCGTGCGCCCGGGCAGCCACCCGCCGCTGCTCGCCCCGCACCACCGGCGCGCCGAGCTGATGGCCGACCTCGGTGTGGACGCCGTGCTCATCCTGCCGTTCACGACCGAGTTCTCGAAGCTGTCGCCCGCCGACTTCGTGGTGAAGGTCCTCGTCGACAAGCTGCACGCCAAGTCCGTCGTCGAAGGCCCCAACTTCCGCTTCGGGCACCGCGCCGCGGGCAACGTGGCGGTCCTCGCCGAACTCGGCGAGACGTACGACTACGACGTCGAGGTCGTCGACCTGTACGTGAGCGGAGAGGCGGGCGGCGGCGAGCCGTTCTCGTCGACGCTCACCCGGCGCCTCATCGCCGAGGGCGACCTCGCGGGCGCCCGCGAGATCCTCGGCCGCCCGCACCGCGTGGAGGGCGTGGTCGTCCGTGGCGCCCAGCGCGGCCGCGAACTCGGCTTCCCCACGGCCAACGTGGAGACGCTCCCGCACACCGCGATCCCCGCCGACGGCGTGTACGCGGGCTGGCTGCACGCCCAGGGCGAGGCCATGCCCGCGGCGATCTCCGTCGGCACGAACCCGCAGTTCGACGGCACGGAGCGCACGGTCGAGGCCTACGCCATCGACCGCGTGGGCCTCGATCTGTACGGGCTGCACGTGGCCGTGGACTTCCTGGCCTTCGTGCGGGGGCAGGCCAAGTTCGAGTCGATCGACGCGCTGCTCGTCGCCATCGGCGACGACGTGAAGCAGGCCCGCGGGCTCATCGAGAGCTACGAGGCCGACCGGGGCTGAGGCCGATCGCCCTTCGGGCTCGTCCTCAATCGCCGGACGGGCTTGAGATCTTGCTCGCCGTCGCCCAGTGGCACGCCACCTGCGAGGCCCCGCCGCCCGAAAGCACCGGCAGGTCACGCGTCCGGCAGTCCCGGGCCACCCCGGCCCGCTCGGCGTCGCCGCTCGCCAGCACCTGGCAGCGCACGTGGAAGCGGCAGCCCGAGGGTACCCGCGAGGGGTCCGGGGGCTCGCCCGTGAGGACCACCGGCTCGCCCCCGGCCTCCGGCAGGACCGACAACAGGGCCTTCGTGTACGGGTGCTGAGGGGCCGTCAGGACCTGCTCGACCGCGCCCGTCTCGACGATCCGGCCCAGGTACATGACGGCCACGCGGTCCGCGATGTTCCAGGCGAGGCCCAGGTCGTGGGTCACCACGAGGGCGGAGAGGCCGAGCTCGTCGCGCAGCCGGAGGAGCAGGGCGAGGATCTCGCCGCGCACGGAGGCGTCGAGGGAGGCCACCGGCTCGTCGGCGACGATGAGTTCGGGCTCCAGGACCAGCGCGCCCGCGATGACCACGCGCTGGCGCTGACCGCCGGACAGCTCGTGCGGATAGCGCAGGAAGAACCGCTCCGGCGGGCGCAGACCCGCCCGTGACAGGGCCTGGGCGACGGCCGCCCGCTCGTCGCCCGGGTACCGGTGGATGCGCAGGCCCTCGGCCACCGCGTCGTACACCGTGTGGCGCGGGTTGAGCGAGCCGCTCGGGTCCTGGAGCACCAGCTGGACGCGCTTGCGATACGCCTTGAGGGCGCGGGACCGGTAGCCGAGCGGCTTGCCGCCGAACGTGACCCGGCCCGACGTGGGCGGCACCAGGCCGAGCAGCGAGCGCGCGAGCGTCGTCTTGCCGCAGCCGGACTCGCCGACGAGCGCGACGATCTCGCCCGGCCGGATGTGCAGGTCCACGCCGTCCACGGCCCGCGCCGGATCCGCGCCGTGCCGCCCGGGGAACGTGATGTGCAGGTCCTCGGCCGCGAGCAGCGGCGCCGCGTCCGCGGGCGGCGCGGCCGACGTGACGGGGGAGTGAGTGGTCATGCGCGTCTCCTCGCGGCCGGGTGCCAGGACGGGCGGATCGAGGTGCGCGGCCCGGTCACGGCGCCCCGTCCACGGCCGCCGGCGCCTGCTGGGCGGGGACCTGGGAGCCCACGTGCACACAGGCCGCCTGGTGGGCCGGGCCCGCCGCGCGCAGCTCCTGGTCCTGCGCGGCACAGGAGTCGAGCGCCACCGGGCAGCGCGGGTGGAACGTACAGCCCTCCGGGAGCGCCGACGGGTCCGGCGGATCGCCGGGCAGCCCCCGCGGCGCGAACCGCGACGCGGGGTCCCCGACGCGCGGGAACGCCGCCGAGAGGGCCTTGCCGTACGGGTGCTGCGCCCGCTCGTACACGTCCCGGGCCGGGCCCTCCTCGACGACGCGGCCCGCGTACATCACCGCGAGCCGGTCACAGGTGTCGGCGAGTACCGCCAGATCGTGGCTGATCATGATCAGGCCGAGGTCCTGTTCGGCCACGAGCTGTTCGATCAGGCGCAGGATCTGCGCCTGGATCATCACGTCGAGCGCGGTCGTCGGCTCGTCCGCGATGATCAGGCGCGGATCGCAGGCGAGCGCCATGGCGATCATCACGCGCTGGCGCTGGCCGCCGGACAGTTCGTGCGGGTAGGCGTCCGCGCGGGCGCCCGGGAGCCCCACGTGTTCGAGCAGCTCGCGGGCCCTCTTCCTGGCGCCCGCGGGCGTCGCCTTCTTGTGCAGCAGGATCGGCTCGGCGATCTGGTCGCCGATGCGGTGCACCGCGTTCAGCGAGTGCATGGCGCCCTGGAAGACCACGGACGCGCCCGCCCAGCGGACCGCGCGCACCCGGCCCCACTTCATGGTGAGCACGTCCTCGCCGTCGAGGAGGACCTCCCCGGTCACCCTCGTCCCCGCGGGCAGCAGGCGCAGCAGGGCGAGGGCGAGCGTGGACTTGCCGCAGCCGGACTCGCCCGCCACGCCGAGCTTCTGCCCGGCGCCCACGGTCAGGTCGACCCCGCGCACGGCGGCGGCCCCGGACGCGTACGTCACTTCGAGGTTCCTGACGTCGAGCAGGGGCTGCCCGGCGTCCTGTCCGGCCGCGGCCGGGGCGTCGGTCGCGGTGTGCGCGGTGGTCACGGTGGCTTCCGGTTCGGCGGTCAACGGGACACCCCCAGCCTGGGGTTGAGCACGGACTCCACGGCCCGCCCGCACAGCGTGAACGCGAGCGCGACCACGGCGATGGCGATGCCGGGCGGCGCCAGGTACCACCAGTCGCCCGCGCTGACGGCACCCGCCTCGCGGGCGTCCTGCAGGAGGCCGCCCCAGGACACCGCGGTCGGGTCGCCGAGGCCGAGGAAGGCGAGCGTGGCCTCGGTGAGGATGGCGCTGGAGATGACGAGCGTCGTCTGTGCGAGCACAAGCGGCATGACGTTGGGCAGCACGTGGCGGAGCATGATGTGGGTGTGCCCGCCGCCCAGGGCCCGGGCCCGCTCGATGTAGGGGCGGGACTCGACGGCCAGCGTCTGCGCGCGCACGAGCCGTGCCGTGGTGGGCCAGGTGGTCACCCCGATGGCCAGGATGATCGTGCTCAGGGAGCCGGACATCACGACGGCGAGGGCGATCGCGAGCACCAGCGTGGGCATGACCAGGAACCAGTCGGTGACGCGCATCATCACCGTCCCGTACACGCCGCGGTAGTGCCCCGCCGTGATGCCCACGACCGTGCCGATCGCCACGGAGAGGAACGCGGCGAGCAGCCCGATGGTGAGGGAGATCCGCGCCCCGTACACCAGGAGCGCGAGCAGGTCGCGGCCGAACTGGTCGGTGCCGAGGGGGAATTCGGTGCTCGGGGACTCCATGGCGTCCCCCGGTGCGTGCGTGACGCTGTCCGCGTCCGAGCCGACGAGCAGCGGCGCGAAGACCGCGGCAAGCGAGATCAGGACGAGCACGGCGAGGCCGAAGAGCCCGGCCCTGTGCCCCCGGTACGCGCGCCAGAAGCGGGCCGCGGAGTGCCGTCTGCGCGTCCAGGTGAGCGCCCGCGGGTTCGGCGCCGGGCCCTGCGCGGCGCTGGTCTCGGTCGTCATCGGCCCACCCTCGGGTCGAGCAGCGGATACACCACGTCGGCGACGGTGTTCATGAGGATCACCGCGGTGGCGAAGACGAAGAACAGGCCCTGCACGAGCGGCAGGTCCGGCACGCTCAGCGCCTGGTAGAAGAGGCTGCCGAGCCCCGGCCAGGAGAAGACGGTCTCGACCAGGATCGCGCCCGCCACCACCGTGCCCAGGTTCACGAACATCAGCGTGACCGTCGGCAGGAGCGCGTTCGGCACCGCGTGGCGGCGGCGCACCAGGTCGTCCCTGAGGCCCTTGGCGCGGGCGGTCGTCAGATAGTCGCTGCCCATCTCGTCGAGCAGCGAGGAGCGCATGACGAGGAGCGTCTGCGCGTATCCGACCGCCACGAGCGTGAGCACCGGCAGGACCATGTGGTGCGCCACGTCCACGACGTACGCGACGCCGCTCTCGTCACCGCTCTCCATGCCGCCCGTCGGGAAGAGGCCCGGCAGCGGGCCCGCGCCCACCGAGAAGGTGATGATGAGCAGCAGGCCGAGCCAGAAGGACGGCACCGAGTACAGGGTCAGGGCGAGCCCGGTGTGGAACCGGTCCCCGAGGCCGCCGTTGCGCCACGCCGCGCGCGTGCCGAGCCAGATGCCGATGACCGTGTAGAGGACGTACGCCGCCCCGGTGAGCCACAGCGTCGGCCCGAGCGCGTCCGTGATCTTGTCGAGGACCGGCGTGTGGAACTGGTACGACGTGCCGAAGTCCCCGGTGAGGACGTTGCCGCAGTAGTCCGTGAACTGCTTCCACACCGGGTCGTCCAGGCCGAACTCCGCGCGCATCGCGGCGAGTTGCTCGCTCGACACGCGGCGTCCGCCGGTCATCTGCTTCACCGGGTCGCCCGGGATGAGCCGGAAGAGGAAGAAGCTCGTGACGAGCACGGCGAACATGGAGACGAGCGCGCCGCCGAGCTTGCCCGCGACGTACGTCAGATAGGCGGTGGTGTTGCGTGCCCGGGGGCCGCGGCCCCGCGGACCGACGGGCCCCGCCGGTCCGCCGGGTGCCCCGGCCTCGGCCTCGGCGGCGAGGATCGCCGCCGGGTTGTTGTCTGCCGCGGTCATGCGCTGCTCGCGATGTCAGTCGCGGGGTTCTTCGTCATCCGTTACTCGCGGTCCTCTGCGGTCGAGCGTCGGCGCAGGGCGATCAGTGCTCCGCCGCCCACGACCACCGCCGCGGCGACGGCGATACCGATGATGACACCGGTGGAGCCGCCGCCATCGGAACCGCCGCTCCCACTCGCCGGGGTCGCCGACCACCAACTCCAATAGCCGTCCTGGCCGTAAATGTTGCCCGCGGCCTCCGGCATGGTGGTGATGGACTTGATCTGGTCCGTGCGGTAGGCCTCGACGGCGTTCGGGTACGCCATCACGTTCATGTAGCCCGAGTCGTACAGCCAGGACTGCATCTGCTTGACGATCGCCGCGCGCTTGGCCGGGTCGTACTCGGCGAGCTGCTTGTCGTACAGCTCGTCGAACTTCTTGTCGCAGATGAAGTTGTCCGTGGCGGCGCTCTCCTTCGCCTTCTCCGGGAGCGCGGCGCAGGTGTGGATGCCGAGGACGAAGTCCGGGTCCGGATTCACCGACCAGCCGTCGAAGGCGAGGTCGTACTCACCGGCGTACCAGGGCACGGAGACGTCGTCGAGGCAGTTCACCTTGAGCCCGATGCCGAGGTCGCCCCACCACTCCTTGAGGTACTTCCCGACGGCCTTGTCGTTGGGGTCGGTGGCGTGGCACAGGATGCGGAAGTCGAGGGCCTTGCCGTCCTTGCCGACGCGCTTGCCGTCGCTGTTCTTCTTGTACCCGGCCTCGTCGAGGAGGGCCGCGGCCCGCTTCGGGTCGTACGCGAGCCGCTGCTTCCGGGACGGCTGCCAGGCGTAGTCGGAGAACCGCGGCGGAATGTATCCGGCGCCTTCGACGGCGTTGCCCTGGAAGACCTTGTCGACGATCGTCTTGCGGTCGACGGACAGGAAGAGGGCCTGCCGGACCCGCTTGTCGAGCAGCGCGGGATGGCCGTCGCCGAACTTCTTCCCGTCCAGGGTCCGCGCCCCCGGGTTCGTGGCGATGGCGAAGAAGCGCCGTCCGGGGCCGTTGTTCACCTTGACGTCGGACTCGCCCTTGAGCCCGTTGGCCTGCGCGGGCGTGAGCGCGGGCTGCCCGGCGACGAAGGACACCTCGCCCTTCTTGAGCGCGGCGACGGCCGCGTCCTGGTCCTTGTACGTCTTGAAGACCAGCTCGTCGAATTTCGGCGCGCCGCGCCAGAAGTCCTTGTTGGCCTTCAGCTTCACGAACTGGTCGACCTTGAAGTCGCTGAGGACGAAGGGGCCGTTCCCGACGACGGGGAAGTCCTTGTCGTTGTTGAACTCGGAGAGGTCGTCGACCTTCTCCCAGACGTGCTTGGGCACGATGGGGACGTCAAGGGCCGCCATGGTCGACTGCGGCTTCTTCAGCTCGATGACGAGCCGGGTGGGCGAGGGCGCCGTCACCTTCTTGAAGTTGGTGACGAAGTTCGAGTTGGCGGTGGCGGTGCCCTCCTTGGACATGATCTTGTTGAAGGTCCAGGCGGCGTCCTCGGCGGTGGCCTTCTTCCCGTCCGACCACTTCGAGTCGGACCGGATGGTGTACGTCCAGGTGAGCTTGTCCGCCGACGGCTCCCACTTGGTGGCGAACCCGGGGACGGTGTGGTTGTCCTTCGGGTCGTAGTTCGTGAGGTACTCGTACGTCAGCCGGTGGATGCTGGTGCTGAGCAGCCGCTGGGCCAGGAAGGGGCTGAGCGAGTCCACGCTCTGCGCGACCGCGACGGTGAGGGTCTTCTTGCCGTCGTCCCCGGCCCGGGCCTGCTGCGGGGCCGGGTTGAGCGGCGTCGCGAGCCCGGCGGTGAGGCCGAGGGCGGCGAGGGCGCCGCCCGCGACGAGGAGCCGGGTCCGTGCGGGGGGTGCCGAGTGGCGCCCTGTACTGGTTCTGCCGTGCTGATCTCGTGTGTCCATGGGTCGGTGACCTCGCGTCATCGCTCGCGCAGGGATGGCTGGTTACGACTGAGTACGGCTGGTGTACGTGTACCAGCGTCAGTCTGCACGCGTCAACGGCAGGTGAACCCCATGTGGCCTGCGGAAATAACGAGTTGACCGGGATTTCATCCGCATTGGTCAAGACCACTGACGCGCCCCAGGCCAGGGAGTGGCGCCCAGGTCAACTGCTGTGGGCACCCGGCCGTCCCCGCTGTGGGCAGCTGGTCCGCCCAGAGGGCGGAACGAGTGGGCACAGCCCCGGGTGCCGAGTCACCGTGGAGCCTGGCATCGGCCCCAATGGGTCGGGCCCGCACCGAAATCGGCACGGGCCCGAAGGGGGGGAACGGAGCGCTACGGCTGCTGCGGAGGCACTTGCCCCGGCTGATAGGGAGCCCCCGGCTGCGGCTGCTGGGGGTAGCCCGCGGCGCCGCCGTACGGCTGGGCCCCCGGCACGGGATACCCCTGCTGCCCCGGCAGCGGCGGAGCCACCCGCGGCGGCGGGTTCCCGTCCGACGTCCACAGCCCCTGTGCCTGCTGCGCCCGGGTGAAGTCCTCACCCACCATCGCGGCGAGCGTGAAGTACGCCTCCCGCACCTTCGGCCGCATCATGTCGAGATCGACCTCGGCCCCGGCGGCGAGGTGCTCGTCGAAGGGCACCACGACCACCCCCCGGCAGCGCGTCTCGAAGTGCGACACGATGTCCTCCACCTTGATCATCTTCCCGGTCTCGCGCACCCCGGAGATGACCGTGATCGACCGCTGCACCAGATCCGCGTACCCGTGCGCGGAGAGCCAGTCCAGCGTCGTGGAGGCGCTGGACGCCCCGTCCACGGACGGCGTGGAGATGATGATGAGCTGGTCGGCGAGGTCGAGCACCCCGCGCATCGCGCTGTAGAGGAGCCCCGTGCCCGAGTCCGTCAGGATGATCGGGTACTGCTTGCCGAGGACGTCGATCGCGCGCCGGTAGTCCTCGTCGTTGAAGGTCGTGGACACGGCCGGGTCGACGTCGTTGGCGATGATCTCGAGCCCGGACGACGCCTGCGAGGTGAAGCGCCGGATGTCCATGTACGAGTTGAGGTACGGGATGGCCTGGACGAGGTCGCGGATGGTCGCCCCGGTCTCGCGCCGCACGCGCCGGCCGAGCGTACCGGCGTCCGGGTTGGCGTCGATGGCGAGGATCTTGTCCTGCCGCTCGCTGGCGAGCGTGGAGCCGAGCGCGGTCGTCGTGGTCGTCTTGCCGACGCCGCCCTTGAGGCTGATGACGGCGATGCGGTAGCAGGAGAGCACCGGGGTGCGGATCAGCTCCAGCTTCCGCTGCCGCTCGGCCTCCTCCTTCTTGCCGCCGAGCCGGAACCGGGAGCCGCCGACGGGACGGCTGCTCTTGGTCTTCTGCTTCTTGTTGTTGAGCAGCCGGTCGGAGGAGAGCTCCACGGCGGCGGTGTAGCCGAGCGGCGCTCCCGGGTTGGTGCGCTCGCGCTGGTCGTGCTGTACGGGCTGCGGCCAGGCGGCCCCGGTCCGCGGGTCGACGGGAGCCTGCGCGGCCTGGACGGGGGGCAGGGGCTGCGCGGGCGGGAGCGGCTGGGGAGCCGGGGCCGGGGGAGTGGCCTGGGGGAAGCCGTAGCCCTGCTGCTGCGGTACGGCGGGCGTGTTCCAGGCCTGCGGTACGGGCGCGGGGGCCTGCGGCTGCGGCTCGACCGGCGGCTGGGCCTGGGCCTGCGGCTGCGGTGGGACGGGCGGCTGGGCCTCGCCGCCGGGCGCGGCCTGGCCCTGCGCGGGCCACTGCGGCGCGGCCGTGGGCGCGGCGGGCTGGAACGCGGGCGGCAGCGGCGGAAGCCCGCCCTGCGGCGCGGGCGGCGGGGCCCACGTGGGCGGCGCGGCGTCCGGTACGCCACGGGGGTCGGCCTCTGGCGTGACGGGCGCGGCGGCCACGGGCGGCGGGACGACCGGAGCTCCGGTCGGGGGCGGGGCGTCGATGGGTGCGGCCGTGGGCGGCGGGGCGTCGACGGCTGGGCCGGAGGGCGGCGGGGCGATGATCGGAGTTCCGGTCGGGGGCGGGGCGTCGACGGGTGCGGCCGTGGGCGGCGGGGCGTCGGCGACCGCGCCGGAGGGCGGCGGGACATCGATGGGCGCGCCGGTGGGCGGCGGAGCGTCGGTCGACGCCGTGGCATCCACCGGCGCCACGGCGGGAGGCGCCGCCACAGGCGCATCGACAGCCCCGGCCCCCTCGACAGCCCTGGCCCCCTCGGCAGCCTCAGCCACCTCCGTGGCCCCAGCCGCAACGCTCGCCGCCCCCTCGGAAGCCGTACCGTCCGAAGGCGCGTCGACGGAAGCCACGTCACCGGAGACCACCTCGGCCGGGGTCACGTCACCGGAAGGCGCATCACCCTCCGAAGCAGAAGGCTCATCCACCGCAGGCCCGGCCCCGGCGTCGTCGCCGTCCTGCGCCTCGACCCCGGCCTCACCGGTGGACCCCTCGGCCTCACCGGCAACAGCGCTGACCCCCGGGTCGGCAGGCTCGTCAGGCGCGGCGGCGGGAGCCTCGTCCTCGGCCCGGGCGGCCTCCTGCTCAGCCATCTCCCGCTTCAGCGCGGCGGCCGAGAAGCGCATGGTGGCGCCGCTCTCCAGCTCACCACCGCCGTCCCCGGCGACGGCCCCGCTCCAGTCCGACGCACCGCCGGTCGCGGGCGGAGCCGCGGGCGGCGGCGGCACGGTCCAGTCCTGCTGGAAACCGCTCCCGACGGGAAGCTTGGGCACCACCGTCAGCGGAGCGGGGGCACTGCCGGAGTCACCGGAGTCGGAACCGGCGGCGGCATCGGGCTCCCCGCCCTCGGCGAACGGCGTGGACACGGGCGGAGGCGGCGTCGACACCGGCGGCGCGGCCGACGTGTCCTGGCTGCTGCCGGAGGCGTTCTGCGTGTACCAGGCGGGCGGCGCGTAGTCGATGGTGAACTCGCCCGTCGTCTCGGCAGCGGACTCCGCGTCGGACTGATCGCCGACGGGTGTGTCCCAGCCGCCGCGGATCTTGTCCCGATCGCTGCTCACAATGCCTCCTGGTGTGCTCGAGCACGCTCATGCCGTGGTGGGGGGCGACCGTTCCTGTCGTCCGATCCGCCTGGCTCTCCCCGTGTGACGGACGCGTGCACCCCACTCGCGGGTTCTGACGTCGCGCCCCGTCCCAGCCTAATCACCAACAGCACGAGCACGGCAGGCAAGTCCGCCCCCGGAACGACGTCCTTCACGCCACGTCTCATTCAAGGACGTTCAGCGACTCCTCAGCATCACGAGCAAACCGGTCGCACACCGTCAAAGGCCATGAAATGCCCCTGCGGGAACGGCGAAGGGGCGGAAGCGGTCCACACCGCTTCCGCCCCTTCCGGGCTTCCGGCGAACCCGGCCGCGCGGCCGGGCCGGTCTCACTCCGACGAGTCGGCGGCGGGCACGCCGCCGTTGTGGGGCGCGGGCTCCAGGTCGAACTCCCCGTCCCGCGCGCCCAGTACGAAGGCGTCCCACTCGGCCTTCGTGTACCGCAGCACGGTCTCCGGAGCGAGCGACGACCGCATGGCCACCGCGCCCTCCGGCAGATAGGCGATCTCCACCCGCTCCTCGTGTGCCTCGGTACCGGGGGCGCTCTGCCATGCGACCCCCGAGATGTCGAGAGCGTAGAGCTCGTTCTTCTCGCGCTCCTTGCGTGCCCTGACTTCCTCGTCCTGTGCCTCGGCCATGGCGGAACGGCCCCTTCCCGACGTACGAACGCGCTGTGCGCACACCCTACTTGGCGGCCGACGCTCGCGGAGCGCATACGACCGGTCACGGGTGCGCGCCCGCGCGCGGGGTCACGATTTCTTGAGCGCGGCCAGGGCGTCCCGGGCGTCGGACTTGATCATCTTCTCGACCTCCTGCTCGGAGGGCGCCTTGGCGCTGCCGCTCGTACTGCTCCCGTACCAACTCCACTGGAGCTCGAAGGTGAACCAGCCGTCCCGCACGCCCAGCGTCATGCCGCCGAACTCCTTGGGGCTCGTCTTGCTGCCCGTCGGGGACCGCTTCTCCACGATGAGGAAGGCCTCGTCCCCGATGCCGCCGACGGACTTCGTCGTGTACGCGTACGTGTCTCCCGACCGGTCCTCGAACCCCTTGTAGAGGGAGGCGAACTCCCCCTTCGGGTCGGTCTTCTTGTGCCACTGCGCCGTGCTGTTCACGAAGACGCTGCTGTAGTCGCTCGCGCTCGCGTTCTTGTCCTTGAGGCTCCAGCTGCAGTTGTTGGCGTCGAGCGCCTGCTCCTTGGAGGCGTAGTGGCTGTTCGGTTCGCTGCCGAGGCGGGGCTCGTAGCGCTCCTTGAAGGCGTCGATGGTGACGGCGTCACAGAGGTCCTTCTGGAAGCGGTACCCGGCGAGGTCGGCCTCGTCGCCGCCCCCGAGCGTGCCGTTGGCGAACAGCACCCCGGCCCAGACCGCCGAGGCGACCAACGCCCCGCCGAGGCCCCACACCCAGGAGGGCACGGGTCTCTTCGCCGCGGGTGGCGCGCCCAGGGGCGCACCGGGCGGCGGGAAGGCCGGTGGCTGCCCCGGAGCCGGGGGCTGCGCGTAGGGACTCGGGGGCACCGGGCCCGGCGGCTGCTGGGCGTAGGGATTCTGCTGGTACGGATTCGGCTGCTGCGGGCCGGGCTGCTGCGGCGGTATGGACATGGTGGGCAACGTACCCAACACCCGTGCTGGAACCTGTCGGTCCGGCGGCCCCGCCGGTCCGCCGCGTCACCGGTGGGCGGCCCGCAGGAGGACACCGGCGTACGGAGTCGCGCGGCCCTTCCGTACTCTGCCTTCGGCGCCGACCGGTTGACGTGCGGCGCCCCAGTGTCACCCCGCCTCTTGGTCGACCCGGAGAAAGGCGCCCCAGCGTGAGCCAAGGCCCACCCCGTTCCCAGTTCACCCAGTCCGTGCTGGCCGTGGACAACGCACGCAAACAGCGCCGCACGCGCATGCTCGCGGGCCTGGCCGGGCTCCTCGCCCTCGTGCTGTGCGCGGGCGGCTGGATGCTCTGGGCCGCGGCCGACGACAGCGAGGCGGGGGACCAGGGCGCCAAGGCCGTCCAGCAGGCTCCGGACGCCATCAGGAACACCGTGGAGACGGCCCCGAGCTCTCCCGTGGGCCACCTGGCCGTCGACTACCAGGAGAAGAGGTTCGCGCAGCGGTTCGGCCGGGACGCGTCCGTGCGGGCCCCCGGCACCTGGGCGACGGACAAGACGCTCGTACGCGGTGTGGGCGGCACGCTCAAGGGCTTCGCGTTCGGTACGTCCAAGGAGGTGTGGTCGACCGAGCTCGGCGGCCCCGTCTGCGGCACGACCCGCCACGTCACCGCCGACGGCCGCACCGCCGTCCTCTTCCAGGAGCCCGTGAAGGCCCCCGACGACGACAAGAAGAAGGACGGCAAGAAGAAGGACGGCGAGAAGGACAAGAAGGGGGCCAAGAAGCCCAAGGGCAAGAAGGGCGACGACAAGAACAAGAAGAAGGGGAGCAAGAAGGACGACAAGAGGAAGGGCAAGGACAGGGATAAGGGCAAGGGCAAGGGCAAGGACAAGAAGGACCGCGCCGACGCCCCCGCCCCGGCTCCTTGCACCCAGCTCGCCCTCGTCGACCTCGACACCGGCAAGAAGCTCTGGCAGGTCACCCTCCCCGACGCCAAGGACGCCTCCCCGACGAGCACGAACGTGACCATGACCCGCGGGACGGTCACCGTCGCCTGGAGCCGGGGCTCCGCCGCGTACGACATGAAGGGCGGCGAGCGGCTCTGGCAGGACACGCGCCCCTCGGTCTGCGGCAACGCGGGCCTGGCCGGCGGGAACGTGCTGCTCGTCCTGCGCGAGTGCGGAGCCGACGCCGACCGCACGTACCGCGTCCAGCGCCTCGACCCGCGTACGGGCAAGGCGCTGTGGACGTACGGCGTCGCCAGCGGTGTCCAGCGCGTGCACCTCGTGTCGTCCGAGCCCGCCGTGGTGGCCGTCGCGGTCAGGGGCACCGGAGTGGACAAGCTGCTCGCTCTCGACGACCTCGGCGCCTACCGGTCCACGGTCGACATGCCGGAGGGCCGCTACATCGACGACTGCTTCACGGCGCGCTTCGGGACCGTGGAGACCTGCGACGCCATCGTGGCGGAGCGCGACCGGCTGTTCCTCGCGACCAAGCCCAAGGACCCCGAGGTGAACCGGATCGTCTCGTTCGATCTCGCGACGGGCAAGGTCGTGCGGAAGTTCGAGTCCCGGGGCCGCGGCGCGATGTACCCGCTGGAGCTCAGCGGCGGCAGGCTCCTCGCCTTCAGGGGGAGCGCCGACGGCGTCGCCCCGGACGCCGTGGTGAGCCTGGACCCGGAATCGGGCAGGGAGACGCCGTTCCTGCTTTTCAGCGTCCCCGAAGGCGCCGGACCCGTGAAGCCGGGGGAGACCGACGTGCTGGTCGAGGGAGGCCGCGTGTTCATCGCCCCCAAGGAGCTCCGCGCCGAGCCGGGCGAGCGGGCGGAGGGCGCGGCCTACGGCGCCCTCGGCGTCGAGGGCGCGTGACCGGCGACCGCCCCTGAGCAGCGGCCGGTCCGCCGTCGGACCGCCGTCGGACCGACGGCGGAGAGGCGACACGCCCAGGCTGGTACGCTGTGTAACGCTCGCATGTCTGCGCACATCCCCAGGCCCCGGCCGGTGGACCGCGCGACGCGGCATCCCGCCGCAAGGCGGACCCCACCTCTCCCAGGTGGACCCCCTGCCTCCCGAGTACCGGAAGCACCCCTGAGAAGAAGACCAGGGGCGCTCGGAGGCGACCAAGACATCACAAGGAGTACGCGTGTCGCTCGACGCCGCCACGAAGAAGCAGATCATGACCGAGTTCGGCCAGAAGGAGGGCGACACCGGCTCCCCCGAGGTCCAGGTCGCGCTTCTCTCCCGCCGCATCTCGGACCTGACCGAGCACCTGAAGACGCACAAGCACGACCACCACTCCCGTCGTGGCCTGCTGATCCTGGTCGGCCAGCGTCGCCGCCTGCTGCAGTACCTGGCCAAGAAGGACATCCAGCGCTTCCGTGCCCTGGTCGACCGCCTCGGCATCCGCCGCGGTGCGGCCGGCGGCGCCAAGTAAGACGCCGTGAAGGGAGCGGTTCCCACTCGAAGCACTCGAAGGGGGCCGCTCCCTTTGCTGTACGTGCGCGGTGTCACCGACGCTTTGTAGTCTGGTGACGTCCGACACAGCCCCGGACGTGTGCGCGGGGCCGAGCGCGCCCGCGCAGGCACGACGCACGCCCACGGGCACAACCACATAAGGAGAAGCGCTCCCAGCCGCCGCCGGTCCTCGGTAGTGGTCTCCGGGATACGCGAGTACGAGTCCCGGGGGCTTCGATCGAAGACCGGCCCGCACCCAAGGCGCGCTTCTCCGTACCGCTCCCACGCCACACGGGCAGGGGCGGACCCCGGGCCACACGGGCCCGAGGTGAAAAGACGCTACGTAACGGAGAAACCGCTGGTGGAGAACGAGACCCACTACGCCGAGGCCGTCATCGACAACGGCACCTTCGGCACCCGCACCATCCGCTTCGAGACGGGCCGCCTGGCCCGTCAGGCCGCCGGTTCCGCCGTGGCCTACCTGGACGACGACACGATGGTCCTCTCGGCCACCACCGCGTCCAAGAAGCCCAAGGACCAGCTCGACTTCTTCCCCCTGACGGTGGACGTCGAGGAGCGGATGTACGCCGCCGGCAAGATCCCCGGCAGCTTCTTCCGTCGTGAGGGCCGGCCCTCCGAGGACGCGATCCTCACCTGCCGCCTGATCGACCGCCCGCTGCGCCCGTCCTTCAAGAAGGGCCTGCGCAACGAGATCCAGATCGTCGAGACGATCATGGCGCTCAACCCCGACCACCTGTACGACGTGGTCGCGATCAACGCCGCCTCCTGCTCCACGCAGCTGGCCGGCCTGCCCTTCTCGGGCCCGATCGGCGGCACCCGCGTGGCGCTCATCAAGGGCCAGTGGGTCGCCTTCCCGACGCACACCGAGCTCGAGGACGCCGTCTTCGACATGGTCGTCGCCGGTCGCGTCCTGGAGGACGGCGACGTCGCGATCATGATGGTCGAGGCCGAGGCCACCGAGAAGACCATCGAGCTCGTCAAGGGCGGCGCCGAGGCGCCGACCGAGGAGGTCGTCGCCGCCGGTCTCGAGGCCGCGAAGCCCTTCATCAAGGTCCTGTGCAAGGCCCAGTCGGACCTCGCCGCCAAGGCCGCCAAGCCCGAGGGCGAGTTCCCGGTCTTCCTCGACTACGAGGACGACGTGCTCGAGGCCCTCACGGCCGCCGTCAAGCCCGAGCTCGCCCAGGCGCTGACCATCGCGGGCAAGCAGGAGCGCGAGACCGAGCTGGACCGCGTCAAGGCGCTGGCCGGCGAGAAGCTGCTCCCGGAGTTCGAGGGCCGCGAGAAGGAGATCTCCGCCGCGTACCGCTCGCTGACCAAGTCCCTGGTCCGTGAGCGCGTCATCAAGGAGAAGAAGCGCATCGACGGCCGCGGTGTCACCGACATCCGCACCCTGGCCGCCGAGGTCGAGGCCATCCCGCGCGTGCACGGCTCCGCCCTGTTCGAGCGCGGCGAGACCCAGATCCTGGGTGTGACGACGCTGAACATGCTCCGGATGGAGCAGCAGCTCGACACGCTGTCCCCGGTGACGCGCAAGCGCTACATGCACAACTACAACTTCCCGCCGTACTCCGTCGGCGAGACCGGCCGCGTCGGCTCCCCGAAGCGCCGCGAGATCGGCCACGGCGCGCTCGCCGAGCGCGCGATCATGCCGGTCCTGCCGACGCGCGAGGAGTTCCCCTACGCGATCCGTCAGGTGTCCGAGGCCCTCGGCTCCAACGGCTCGACGTCGATGGGCTCGGTCTGCGCCTCCACCATGTCGCTGCTGAACGCCGGTGTGCCCCTGAAGGCCCCGGTCGCCGGCATCGCCATGGGCCTGATCTCCCAGGAGATCAACGGCGAGACGCACTACGTCGCCCTCACCGACATCCTCGGTGCCGAGGACGCCTTCGGCGACATGGACTTCAAGGTCGCCGGCACCAAGGAGTTCGTCACCGCCCTCCAGCTCGACACCAAGCTGAACGGCATCCCGGCCTCCGTCCTGGCCGCCGCCCTGAAGCAGGCTCGCGACGCCCGCCTGCACATCCTCGACGTGATGATGGAAGCGATCGACGTTCCGGACGAGATGTCCCCGAACGCGCCGCGGATCATCACCGTCAAGATCCCGGTGGACAAGATCGGTGAGGTCATCGGCCCGAAGGGCAAGATGATCAACCAGATCCAGGAGGACACCGGCGCCGACATCACGATCGAGGACGACGGCACCATCTACATCGGTGCCGCCGACGGCCCGGCCGCCGAGGCCGCCCGCGCCACGATCAACGGCATCGCCAACCCGACCATGCCGGAGGTCGGCGAGCGCTACCTGGGCACCGTCGTGAAGACGACGACCTTCGGCGCGTTCGTCTCGCTGCTCCCGGGCAAGGACGGTCTGCTGCACATCTCGCAGATCCGCAAGCTCGCCGGCGGCAAGCGCGTGGAGAACGTCGAGGACGTCCTCGGCGTGGGCCAGAAGGTCCAGGTCGAGATCGCCGAGATCGACTCCCGCGGCAAGCTCTCCCTGATCCCCGTGGTCGAGGGCGAGGAAGGCTCCGAGGACGCGAAGGACGACGCCGCCAAGTGACGTCCCGTAGCTCCAAGGCGACGGCCCGCACCTCCTCGGAGGCGCGGGCCGTCGCCCGTACCCAAACCTTGATCAAGGGCCGGAACGGCATCGGCACGGTCCGCAAGACCACCCTCCCCGGAGGGCTGCGCGTCGTCACCGAGACCCTCCCGTCGGTCCGCTCGGCCACCTTCGGCATCTGGGCCAACGTCGGCTCCCGGGACGAGACGCCGTCCCTGAACGGCGCGACGCACTACTTGGAGCACCTCCTCTTCAAGGGCACCGAGAAGCGCAGCGCCCTGGACATCTCCTCCGCGATCGACGCCGTCGGCGGCGAGATGAACGCGTTCACGGCCAAGGAGTACACGTGCTACTACGCGCGCGTGCTCGACACCGACCTGCCGCTGGCCATCGACGTGGTCTGCGACATGCTGACCGGCTCGCTGATCCGCCAGGAGGACGTCGACGCCGAGCGCGGCGTCATCCTCGAAGAGATCGCGATGACGGAGGACGACCCGGGCGACTGCGTGCACGACCTGTTCGCGCACACGATGCTCGGCGACACCCCGCTCGGCCGTCCGGTCCTCGGCACGGTGGACACGATCAACGCCCTCACCGCGGACCGCATCCGCCGGTTCTACAAGCGGCACTACGACCCCACCCACCTGGTCGTCGCCGCCGCGGGCAACGTGGACCACCAGAAGGTCGTCCGCCAGGTCCGGGCCGCGTTCGAGAAGGCGGGCGCCCTCACGCGCACCGACGCCACGCCGATCGCCCCGCGCGCGGGCCTGCGCCGCGTGCGCGCCTCGGGCCACGTCGAGGTCGTCGACCGCAAGACCGAGCAGGCCCACGTCATCCTCGGCATGCCGGGCCTGGCCCGCACCGACGAGCGCCGCTGGGCCATGGGCGTGCTGAACACCGCGCTCGGCGGCGGCATGTCCTCGCGCCTGTTCCAGGAGGTCCGCGAGAAGCGGGGCCTGGCCTACAGCGTGTACTCGTACACCTCGGCGTTCGCCGACGCGGGCCTGTTCGGCGTGTACGCGGGCTGCCGTCCCAGCCAGGTCCACGACGTCCTCAAGATCTGCCGCGACGAGCTCGACCACGTCGCCGAGCACGGTCTGACGGACGACGAGGTCCGGCGCGCGGTGGGCCAGCTCGCGGGCTCCACGGTCCTCGGCCTCGAGGACTCCGGCGCGATCATGAACCGCATCGGCAAGAGCGAGCTGTGCTGGGGCGAGCAGATGTCGGTCGACGACATGCTGGCCAGGATCGCGGAGGTCACCCCGGACGAGGTGCGCGAGGTGGCCCGCGACATCCTGGGGCAGCGCCCGTCGCTCTCGGCGATAGGCCCGCTCAAGGACAAGCAGGCCGCCCGCCTGCACGAAGCGGTGGCCTAGGCCCGGGACTCCCCGGGCCCCGGCCCCGTACGACTCATAACTCGGTTAAGGAAACAGGCAGATGAGCAAGCTGCGCGTGGCGGTCATCGGCGCCAAGGGCCGGATCGGCTCGGAAGCGGTACGAGCCGTCGAGGCGGCCGACGACATGGAACTGGTGGCGGCCCTCGGCCGCGGCGACAAGCTGGAGGCGCTGGTCGAGACCGGCGCCCAGGTCGTCGTCGAGCTGACCACGCCCGGTTCCGTGATGGGCAACCTCGACTTCTGCGTCCGGCACGGCATCCACGCCGTCGTCGGTACGACCGGCTGGACCGACGAGCGCCTCGCGCAGCTGCGGACCTGGCTCGACGCGTCCCCGGAGACCGGTGTGCTCATCGCGCCGAACTTCTCCATCGGCGCGGTCCTGACCATGAAGTTCGCGCAGCTCGCGGCCCCCTACTTCGACTCCGTCGAGGTCGTCGAGTTGCACCACCCGCACAAGGCGGACGCCCCCAGCGGCACCGCCACGCGCACCGCCCAGCTCATCGCCGCCGCCCGCGAGCGCGCGGGCAGCGCCCCGCAGCCGGACGCCACGGAGACCGCCCTCGACGGCGCCCGCGGCGCGGACGTCGACGGCGTCCGGGTGCACGCGGTGCGCCTGAACGGCCTCCTGGCCCACCAGGAGGTCCTGCTCGGCGGCGAGGGCGAGACCCTCACGCTCCGCCACGACTCGCTGCACCACAGCAGCTTCATGCCGGGCATCCTCCTGGGCGCCCGCCGGGTGGTGGAGACCCCGGGCCTTACCTTCGGCCTGGAACACTTCCTGGATCTGGACTGAGCCGAGCCGACACCATGCGCGCAAAGATCACCTACGCCGTCACGGCTGCCGTCCTGGTCGTCTACTTCGTCCTGGTCGGCAGCCGTGGCGTGCTGCTCATACAGCACGGCACCGTGCTCACCGTGACCTTCGGGGTCGCGGTGCTCATCCTGCCGGTCATCGGCGTGTGGTTCCTGTGGCAGAACACGCGCTTCGTCCAGCGTGCCAACCGGCTCGCGGCCGAGCTCGAGGCCGAAGGCGGCCTGCCCGTCGACGAGTTGAAGCGCACGCCCGGCGGGCGCATCGACCGCGACTCGGCCGACGAGGTCTTCGCCCGGCGCAAGGCCGAGACGGAGGACACCCCGGACGACTGGCGCTGCTGGTTCCGCCTCGCCATCGCCTACCACGACGCCCGGGACACCCCTCGCGCGCGGAAGGCCATGCAGCGGGCGATCGCCCTGCACGAGGGAAGGCCGCTGAGCGCCTAGGCCGTACGGCGGTACTCGTCGGCCCACACCTCGATGGTGTCGGCGGCCCGGTCGAAGGCGGTGCGGCGCGCGAGGAAGTCCGCCCCGCGGTCGGTGAGCAGCGTCGCCCGCTCGTCCGCGGGCCGGTCCAGGCGGACGAGCATCAGGGCCTGCCCCTGCACCGTGCGGGGCAGGCCGAGCCACCGCACGGGCTGCTGGATGGTGCGCACGGAGGCGACCCGCGCCCACGGCACGGTCCGGGTGCGCAGGAAGGTCACATGGCGCAGGCCGAGCGCGCTGACCCAGGTGCCCACGCGCAGCAGCCGGATGGCGGCGCAGATGACGAGGACGGCCACGCCCACGCAGATGCCCGCCCCCGGCAGGGCGCCCGCGAAGGCGATGATCACGGCGGCCACGAGGACGTACGAGGCGAGGAGCAGCAGGACCGCCGATGCGGCGACGCGCCAGGGCCCCGGACGGTAGGGCCGCCGCCAGTGGTCGCGGTCGTCGAACGGGAGCGCGGCGTCCTTGGCCGCGTCGTCGAATGCGCGGTCCGCGGTCAAGAAGGGCAGGGGCACGGCTGGTCCTCACTCACTCCACGCACGGGTTGTGCCCGGTGAGGCTATCGAGCCGTGTCCCCCGCTACCAGCGTTGGGGGCCCAAGGGGGTGCCCGACGGGGCCAAGGGGGTGCCTCGGCGCCCGTCCGTGTCGTACGAGGCCGTCAGCGGCCGTCGGAGGCCTCGGACTGCTGGGTCTTCGCCGGTGACTGGTCGGCGGACATCGCGGGCATGCCGAAGAGCACGGAACCCACGAGACCGGCGACCACGGTGAGCCCGATGAGCGTACGACCGACGACCTGACCGGCCGTGGCGCGCTCACGGGGTGGGGGAGTGACGTTGCTGCGGAACTTGTCGGCTTCGGCGATGAAGGCGAACGGAACGGGCTCTCGCCGACGGAACATGGGGCGCGCTTCTCCTCACGAGTCTCGAACGGAACTCTGTTGCCTAGACAGACGCTCGAATCGACCAAAAGGTGCCCAGTTTCGGCAAATTCGCCGAAGATTGCCATGAGAGGGCACTGCAGGGCCGATTGTCGGCGCCGCGCCGGGCGGGACCCCGAGCGCCCCAAGGGGCTGGCCGAACCCCGGAGTCGGGCACATCCGGCCCGGCACGGCACAGATGTACGGATGGGCCGACGGAAGTGTCCGTATTGCGGCTTTTCTAGAAGTTCATCTAGCCTGATCAAACGGACCCGGCACTGCTTGAACCCCCGAGCAGGCAGTGCCGGGCTCCATGAGTGTCAGACCCAGCACATCCCCCGAGGGGCGACCCCGCGCTGAGCAGCGAGTAGCGTGTTACCCATGGCTCCGACCTCGACTCCGCAGACCCCCTTCGGGCGGGTCCTCACCGCCATGGTCACGCCCTTCACGGCGGACGGCGCACTCGACCTCGACGGCGCGCAGCAGCTCGCCGCCCACCTGGTGGACGCAGGCAACGACGGCCTGATCGTCAACGGCACCACCGGCGAGTCCCCGACCACCAGCGACGCGGAGAAAAACGAGCTCGTACGGGCCGTCCTCGAGGCGGTCGGAGACCGCGCCCACGTCGTCGCCGGCGTCGGGACCAACGACACCCGCCACAGCATCGAGCTGGCCCGCGCCGCCCAGGACGCCGGCGCCCACGGCCTGCTCACCGTCACTCCGTACTACAACAAGCCCCCGCAGGAAGGCCTCTACCGGCACTTCACCGCGATCGCCGACGCCACCGAGCTGCCGGTGATGCTGTACGACATCCCGGGCCGCAGCGGCGTACCGATCAACACCGAAACGATCGTGCGCCTGGCCGAGCACCCGCGTATCGTCGCCAACAAGGACGCCAAGGGCGACCTCGGCCGAGCCAGCTGGGCCATCGCCCGCTCCGGTCTCGCCTGGTACTCCGGTGACGACATGCTCAACCTGCCGCTCCTCTCGGTCGGCGCGTGCGGCTTCGTCTCCGTCGTCGGCCACGTCGTCACACCCGAGCTGCGCGCCCTGCTCGAAGCGCACCTCAACGGCGACGTACAGAAGGCCACGGAGATCCACCAGAAGCTGCTCCCGGTGTTCACGGGCATGTTCCGTACGCAGGGAGTGATCACCACCAAGGCGGCGCTCGCCCTGCAGGGCCGCCCCGCGGGACCGCTGCGCCTGCCGCTCGTGGAGCTCTCTCCGGAGGAGACGGCCCAGCTCAAGATCGATCTTGCGGCCGGCGGGGTACAGCTCTAAACACAGACTTCACAACTCAATACGCAACACATCGCAGGCCAGGTGCCTGCACCCACAACTGCTACTGCACGAACGTCACGCGCGCCACGTGCCCCGGAGGTACGTGGCGCGCGTGGTGAGGAGAGTCTTTTGAGTCATCCGCATCCTGAACTCGGCGCCCCGCCGAAGCTCCCGAAGGGCGGCCTGCGGGTCACCCCGCTGGGCGGCCTCGGCGAGATCGGCCGGAACATGACGGTCTTCGAGTACGACGGGCGTCTGCTGATCGTCGACTGCGGAGTGCTCTTCCCTGAGGAGGAGCAGCCCGGAATCGACCTGATCCTGCCGGACTTCACGTCCATCCGTGACCGCCTCGACGACATCGAGGGCATCGTGCTCACGCACGGCCACGAGGACCACATCGGCGGTGTCCCCTTCCTCCTGCGCGAGAAGCCGGACATCCCGCTGATCGGCTCCAAGCTGACCCTCGCCCTGATCGAGGCGAAGCTCCAGGAGCACCGCATCCGCCCGTACACGCTCGAGGTCGCCGAGGGCGACCGGGAGCGTCTCGGCCCCTTCGACTGCGAGTTCGTCGCGGTCAACCACTCCATCCCGGACGCCCTCGCGGTCGCGATCCGCACCCCCGCGGGCATGGTCGTGCACACGGGCGACTTCAAGATGGACCAGCTGCCCCTCGACCGGCGCCTGACCGACCTGCACGCGTTCGCGCGGCTGAGCGAGGAGGGCATCGACCTCCTCCTCTCCGACTCCACGAACGCCGAGGTCCCGGGCTTCGTACCGCCCGAGCGGGACATCTCGAACGTCCTGCGTCAGGTCTTCGCGGGCGCCCGCAAGCGCATCATCGTGGCGAGCTTCGCCAGCCACGTCCACCGCATCCAGCAGATTCTGGACGCGGCCCACGAGTACGGCCGCCGGGTCGCCTTCGTCGGCCGCTCGATGGTCCGCAACATGGGTATCGCCCGTGACCTCGGCTATCTGCGGGTGCCGCCGGGCCTGGTCGTGGACGTCAAGACGCTCGACGACCTGCCGGACCACGAGGTCGTCCTGGTCTGCACGGGTTCGCAGGGCGAGCCGATGGCGGCCCTGTCCCGCATGGCCAACCGGGACCACCAGATCCGCATCGTCTCGGGCGACACGGTGATCCTGGCGTCGTCGCTCATCCCCGGCAACGAGAACGCGGTCTACCGCGTGATCAACGGCCTCACCCGCTGGGGTGCGAACGTCGTCCACAAGGGCAACGCCAAGGTGCACGTCTCCGGCCACGCATCGGCGGGCGAGCTGCTGTACTTCTACAACATCTGCAAGCCCAAGAACCTGATGCCGGTCCACGGCGAATGGCGCCACCTGCGCGCCAACGCCGAGCTCGGTGCCCTCACCGGCGTCCCGCACGACCGCATCGTCATCGCCGAGGACGGCGTCGTCGTCGACCTCGTCGAGGGCAAGGCCAAGATCGTCGGCAAGGTCCAGGCGGGCTATGTGTACGTGGACGGCCTCTCGGTCGGCGACGTCACCGAGCCGGCGCTCAAGGACCGCCGGATCCTCGGCGAGGAGGGCATCATCTCGGTCTTCGTCGTCGTCGACTCGACGACCGGCAAGATCACCGGTGGCCCGCACATCCAGGCTCGTGGCTCGGGCATCGAGGACGGGACCTTCGGCGAGGTCGTCCCGAGGATCCAGGAAGTCCTGGAGAAGTCGGCCCAGGACGGCGTCGTCGAACCGCACCAGCTGCAGCAGCTCATCCGCCGCACGCTGGGCAAGTGGGTGTCGGACAACTACCGCCGCCGCCCGATGATCCTGCCCGTCGTCGTCGAGGTCTGAGCCCCTCGGGCCGGCCTGACGACGCGAGCTCCGGAGCGGGGCGCCTCGATTTGCATCGAGGCGCCCCGCTCCCGTATGTTTACGGCTCCGCCAGAGGGGAACCCGCCGCACACGGCAACGTGTCGGGGTCACTCCGAAGGGACGGGAATCCCGACTCAGAATCTCTGATAAAGTCGGGGCCGCCGGAAAGGGAAACGCGAAAGCGGAAACCTGAAAGGCACCGATGAAAATCGGAACGGATCGGGAAGCCGAGAAGATCTGATAAAGTCGGAACCGCCGGAAGGCCGAAAGGCCGGAAAGCACCGAGGAAGTCGGAACGGACCGGGAAGCCGGAAAGAGTCTGATAGAGTCGGAAACACGAAATACCGAAGGGAAGCGCCCGGAGGAAAGCCCGAGAGGGTGAGTACAAAGGAAGCGTCCGTTCCTTGAGAACTCAACAGCGTGCCAAAAGTCAACGCCAGATATGTTGATACCCCGTCTGCCGGACGTCAGTCCGGTGGCGAGGTTCCTTTGAAAAAGTCCTCCCGCATTGAGTGGGAGGCGCACAGCGAGGACGCTGTGAACGACCGGGATTATTCCTCCTGGTTGTTCCGCTCTCGTGGTGTTGCACCCGATTACGGGTACACATTCACGGAGAGTTTGATCCTGGCTCAGGACGAACGCTGGCGGCGTGCTTAACACATGCAAGTCGAACGATGAAGCCCTTCGGGGTGGATTAGTGGCGAACGGGTGAGTAACACGTGGGCAATCTGCCCTGCACTCTGGGACAAGCCCTGGAAACGGGGTCTAATACCGGATATGACACGGGATCGCATGATCTCCGTGTGGAAAGCTCCGGCGGTGCAGGATGAGCCCGCGGCCTATCAGCTAGTTGGTGAGGTAATGGCTCACCAAGGCGACGACGGGTAGCCGGCCTGAGAGGGCGACCGGCCACACTGGGACTGAGACACGGCCCAGACTCCTACGGGAGGCAGCAGTGGGGAATATTGCACAATGGGCGAAAGCCTGATGCAGCGACGCCGCGTGAGGGATGACGGCCTTCGGGTTGTAAACCTCTTTCAGCAGGGAAGAAGCGAAAGTGACGGTACCTGCAGAAGAAGCGCCGGCTAACTACGTGCCAGCAGCCGCGGTAATACGTAGGGCGCGAGCGTTGTCCGGAATTATTGGGCGTAAAGAGCTCGTAGGCGGCTTGTCACGTCGGTTGTGAAAGCCCGGGGCTTAACCCCGGGTCTGCAGTCGATACGGGCAGGCTAGAGTTCGGTAGGGGAGATCGGAATTCCTGGTGTAGCGGTGAAATGCGCAGATATCAGGAGGAACACCGGTGGCGAAGGCGGATCTCTGGGCCGATACTGACGCTGAGGAGCGAAAGCGTGGGGAGCGAACAGGATTAGATACCCTGGTAGTCCACGCCGTAAACGGTGGGCACTAGGTGTGGGCGACATTCCACGTCGTCCGTGCCGCAGCTAACGCATTAAGTGCCCCGCCTGGGGAGTACGGCCGCAAGGCTAAAACTCAAAGGAATTGACGGGGGCCCGCACAAGCGGCGGAGCATGTGGCTTAATTCGACGCAACGCGAAGAACCTTACCAAGGCTTGACATACACCGGAAACGGCCAGAGATGGTCGCCCCCTTGTGGTCGGTGTACAGGTGGTGCATGGCTGTCGTCAGCTCGTGTCGTGAGATGTTGGGTTAAGTCCCGCAACGAGCGCAACCCTTGTCCCGTGTTGCCAGCAGGCCCTTGTGGTGCTGGGGACTCACGGGAGACCGCCGGGGTCAACTCGGAGGAAGGTGGGGACGACGTCAAGTCATCATGCCCCTTATGTCTTGGGCTGCACACGTGCTACAATGGCCGGTACAATGAGCTGCGATACCGCGAGGTGGAGCGAATCTCAAAAAGCCGGTCTCAGTTCGGATTGGGGTCTGCAACTCGACCCCATGAAGTCGGAGTCGCTAGTAATCGCAGATCAGCATTGCTGCGGTGAATACGTTCCCGGGCCTTGTACACACCGCCCGTCACGTCACGAAAGTCGGTAACACCCGAAGCCGGTGGCCCAACCCCTTGTGGGAGGGAGCTGTCGAAGGTGGGACTGGCGATTGGGACGAAGTCGTAACAAGGTAGCCGTACCGGAAGGTGCGGCTGGATCACCTCCTTTCTAAGGAGCACTTCTTACCGATCCCCTCGGGGTGAGGTCAGAGGCCAGCATGCGGGCGAACGTCTCGCACTGGTTGCTCATGGGTGGAACGTTGACTACTCGGCACACTCGGCCGTCTTGTCCTGCTAGTACTGCTCTTCGGAGTGTGGAACGCGGAGGGAAGCGGTGAGGGTGTCGGGCACGCTGTTGGGTATCTGAGGGTACGGACTTGTTCCTGACCTCAATGCCGGCCCCAGTGCACTCGAACCGCTGGTTCGGGGTGATGGGTGGTTGGTCGTTGTTTGAGAACTGCACAGTGAACGCGAGCATCTGTGGCCAAGTTTTTAAGGGCGCACGGTGGATGCCTTGGCACCAGGAACCGATGAAGGACGTGGGAGGCCACGATAGTCCCCGGGGAGTCGTCAACCAGGCTTTGATCCGGGGGTTTCCGAATGGGGAAACCCGGCAGTCGTCATGGGCTGTCACCCACCGCTGAATATATAGGCGGTGTGGAGGGAACGCGGGGAAGTGAAACATCTCAGTACCCGCAGGAAGAGAAAACAACCGTGATTCCGGGAGTAGTGGCGAGCGAAACTGGATGAGGCCAAACCTCAAGCGTGTGAGACCCGGCAGGGGTTGCGCTTGGGGGTTGTGGGATCTCTCTTTCACAGTCTGCCGGCTGTGAGACGAGTCAGAAACCGTTGATGTAGGCGAAGGACATGCGAAAGGTCCGGCGTAGAGGGTAAGACCCCCGTAGTCGAAACGTCAGCGGCTCGTTTGAGAGACACCCAAGTAGCACGGGGCCCGAGAAATCCCGTGTGAATCTGGCGGGACCACCCGTTAAGCCTAAATATTCCCTGGTGACCGATAGCGGATAGTACCGTGAGGGAATGGTGAAAAGTACCGCGGGAGCGGAGTGAAATAGTACCTGAAACCGTGTGCCTACAAGCCGTGGGAGCGTCGGACATCAAGCTTGCTTGGTGTCTCGTGACTGCGTGCCTTTTGAAGAATGAGCCTGCGAGTTTGCGGTGTGTTGCGAGGTTAACCCGTGTGGGGAAGCCGTAGCGAAAGCGAGTCCGAATAGGGCGATTGAGTAGCGCGCCCAAGACCCGAAGCGGAGTGATCTAGCCATGGGCAGGCTGAAGCGGAGGTAAGACTTCGTGGAGGGCCGAACCCACCAGGGTTGAAAACCTGGGGGATGACCTGTGGTTAGGGGTGAAAGGCCAATCAAACTCCGTGATAGCTGGTTCTCCCCGAAATGCATTTAGGTGCAGCGTCGTGTGTTTCTTGCCGGAGGTAGAGCACTGGATAGGCGATGGGCCCTACCGGGTTACTGACCTTAGCCAAACTCCGAATGCCGGTAAGTGAGAGCGCGGCAGTGAGACTGTGGGGGATAAGCTCCATGGTCGAGAGGGAAACAGCCCAGAGCATCGACTAAGGCCCCTAAGCGTACGCTAAGTGGGAAAGGATGTGGAGTCGCAGAGACAACCAGGAGGTTGGCTTAGAAGCAGCCACCCTTGAAAGAGTGCGTAATAGCTCACTGGTCTAGTGATTCCGCGCCGACAATGTAGCGGGGCTCAAGCGTACCGCCGAAGTCGTGTCATTGCAGTACATACCCCCAACGGGGACTGTGATGGGTAGGGGAGCGTCGTGTGCCGGGTGAAGCTGCGCCGGAAGGCAGTGGTGGACGGTTCACGAGTGAGAATGCAGGCATGAGTAGCGATACATACGTGAGAAACGTGTGCGCCGATTGACTAAGGGTTCCTGGGTCAAGCTGATCTGCCCAGGGTAAGTCGGGACCTAAGGCGAGGCCGACAGGCGTAGTCGATGGATAACCGGTTGATATTCCGGTACCCGCTTTGAAACGCCCAGTATCGAGCCCATTAATGCTAAGGCCGTGAAGCCGTTCCGGACCCTTCGGGGAAAGGAAAGTGGTGGAGCCGCCGACCCAAGGTGGTAGTAGGTAAGCGATGGGGTGACGCAGGAAGGTAGTCCAGCCCGGGCGGTGGTTGTCCCGGGGTAAGGGTGTAGGCCGTGTGATAGGCAAATCCGTCACACATTGAGGCTGAGACCTGATGCCGAGCCGATTGTGGTGAAGTGGATGATCCTATGCTGTCGAGAAAAGCCTCTAGCGAGTTTCATGGCGGCCCGTACCCTAAACCGACTCAGGTGGTCAGGTAGAGAATACCGAGGCGTTCGGGTGAACTATGGTTAAGGAACTCGGCAAAATGCCCCCGTAACTTCGGGAGAAGGGGGGCCACACCCGGTGACGGCACTTGCTGCCAGAGCTGGGGGTGGCCGCAGAGACCAGCGAGAAGCGACTGTTTACTAAAAACACAGGTCCGTGCGAAGCCGTAAGGCGATGTATACGGACTGACGCCTGCCCGGTGCTGGAACGTTAAGGGGACCGGTTAGCTCCATTTCGGTGGGGCGAAGCTGAGAACTTAAGCGCCAGTAAACGGCGGTGGTAACTATAACCATCCTAAGGTAGCGAAATTCCTTGTCGGGTAAGTTCCGACCTGCACGAATGGCGTAACGACTTCTCGACTGTCTCAACCATAGGCCCGGTGAAATTGCACTACGAGTAAAGATGCTCGTTTCGCGCAGCAGGACGGAAAGACCCCGGGACCTTTACTACAGTTTGATATTGGTGTTCGGTTCGGCTTGTGTAGGATAGGTGGGAGACTGTGAAGCGGGCACGCCAGTGTTCGTGGAGTCGCCGTTGAAATACCACTCTGGTCGTGCTGGATGTCTAACCTGGGTCCGTGATCCGGATCAGGGACAGTGTCTGATGGGTAGTTTAACTGGGGCGGTTGCCTCCCAAAGGGTAACGGAGGCGCCCAAAGGTTCCCTCAGCCTGGTTGGTAATCAGGTGTTGAGTGTAAGTGCACAAGGGAGCTTGACTGTGAGACTGACGGGTCGAGCAGGGACGAAAGTCGGGACTAGTGATCCGGCGGTGGCTTGTGGAAGCGCCGTCGCTCAACGGATAAAAGGTACCCCGGGGATAACAGGCTGATCTTCCCCAAGAGTCCATATCGACGGGATGGTTTGGCACCTCGATGTCGGCTCGTCGCATCCTGGGGCTGGAGTCGGTCCCAAGGGTTGGGCTGTTCGCCCATTAAAGCGGTACGCGAGCTGGGTTTAGAACGTCGTGAGACAGTTCGGTCCCTATCCGCTGTGCGCGCAGGAGTCTTGAGAAGGGCTGTCCCTAGTACGAGAGGACCGGGACGGACGAACCTCTGGTGTGCCAGTTGTCCTGCCAAGGGCATGGCTGGTTGGCTACGTTCGGAAAGGATAACCGCTGAAAGCATCTAAGCGGGAAGCCTGCTTCGAGATGAGGACTCCCACCCACTTGATGGGGTAAGGCTCCCAGTAGACGACTGGGTTGATAGGCCAGATATGGAAGCCTGGTAACGGGTGGAGTTGACTGGTACTAATAGGCCGAGGGCTTGTCCTCAGTTGCTCGCGTTCACTGTGTTGGTTCTGAAACCACGAACAACCCCACACCTTCTGGTGTGGTGCGGTAGTTCACAGTTTCATAGTGTTTCGGTGGTCATAGCGTGAGGGAAACGCCCGGTTACATTCCGAACCCGGAAGCTAAGCCTTACAGCGCCGATGGTACTGCAGGGGGACCCTGTGGGAGAGTAGGACGCCGCCGAACTAAACTTGATAAGAGCTGGTCCCTGAACTTCGGTTCAGGGACCAGCTCTTTTTTGTTTTGCGTTACTTGCCGTTCACGTTGCGCGATCAGCATCCGTCACATGGGGACAGAAGCGTTGCTCAGAGCGGCAGGTGTAGGCAGCGGCGACGAGGTCGTCGTGCCCGCGTACGGGAGTGCGGCGGTCGCCGAGGCCGTGGTCTCCGTGGGGGCCATGCCGGTGTTCGCCGACATCGACCCGGCCACGTACTGCCTCAGTGTCGACGCGGTCGACGCCGTCCGCACCGAGCGCACGGCGGCCGTCGTCGCCGTCCGGCGGTTCGGGAACCAGGCCGCCATGCCGCAGATGCACGCGCTCGGACAGCGGCACGGGATGCTGGTGCTCGAAGAAGGCGAGCAGGGCGCGTCGTACGACGACGTCGCACGACGGCGGACGCACGCCGCGTACCTCACCGCCCGACTGAACGGGGTGCACACGCCCGTCGGCGGCGAGAGCCACAGCTACCAGCAGTACGTCGTGCGCGTGCCGGGCAACGGGCGGCCGGACCGGGACGCCTTCGCGCGGGTCCTGCGGGCCAAGGGAGTCGACTGCCGGGTGCCCGTGAAGACCCCGCTGCACCGCACACCGCAGTTCTGGCGGGACGTGGACCTGCCGGAGACGGAACGGGCCGCGGACGAGACGCTCGCGCTGCCCGTCGACGCCTGGCTCTCCCGGCGCGACCTCCAGCGGATCGTATCGGCGTGCAACGCGCTCGGAGGATTGCTCCAGCCGGCGTTTTAGGCGCCGGAGCGGGGTGTTTCGAGACCGCCTGATGTTCAGGTATGATCTATTCCGTTGCCGCGCGGAAAACCGCGAAAGGCGCAACTGGCCCCTATAGCTCAGTCGGTAGAGCGTCTCCATGGTAAGGAGAAGGTCAGCGGTTCGATTCCGCTTGGGGGCTCCATACGAAAAGGCCACCGCCTCATGGGCGGTGGCCTTCTTCGTTTCGCGAGCCGGGCTCCCGGTGCCGTTCACGGCACGGGAGTTCAGCTGTGGAGCTCCGGGACGCGCATCGCCAGGATCGCCATGTCGTCCGACGGGGCGTCCGTCGCGAAGCGTTCCACGGCGCGCATGATGCGGGCCGCCACGGCGCCGGCGGTGAGGCCCGTGCAGGTCGTCAGGACGTCCGCGAGACCGTCGTCGCCCAGCATGCGGGTGCCCTCGCGGCGCTCGGTGACGCCATCGGTGACACAGAGCAGGACGTCGCCCGGGTCGAGCGTCATCGTCTGCTCGTACAGTTCGAGGTCCTCCATCACGCCGAGCAGCGGCTGCGGCTCCGCGTACGGCTCGACCGTGCCGTCCTGGCGCAGGCGCAGCGGCAGCGGATGGCCCGCGCAGACGACCTTCAGGACCGCCGAGCCGTCCTCCTGGGGCCACAGCTCGCCGTACAGGAGGGTGAGGAAGCGGCTGCGGGCGCCCTCGTCGAGGATCGCGGCGTTCAGGCGCTCCAGGACCGCGGGGCCGCCGAAGCCCTCGCGGGCGAGCAGCCGCAGCGCGTGCCGGGCGAGACCCGTCACGGCGGCCGCCTCGGGGCCCGTGCCGCACACGTCGCCGATGGCGAAGCCGTACGCGCCGTCGCGGATCGGGAACAGGTCGTAGAAGTCGCCGCCGACCTCGTTGCCCTCGCCCGCCGCGCGGTAGATGACGTCGACCTCCACGCCGGGGACCTGGGGCAGGCCGGGCGGGAGGAGGCTGCGCTGGAGGGACTGGCTGATGGCCGTGCGCTCCGAGTACAGACGGGCGTTGTCCAGGGCGAGGGCGGCCCGGCGGGACAGGTCCTCGGCGAGCTCCAGGATCTCCTGGCGGAAGTGTTCGTCGGAGGGCTTGCCGAGCGTGAGCATGCCGATGACGCGGTTGCGGGCGACCAGGGGCAGGACGACGGTCTCGCCGCCGACCGCGGACGCGGTGGACAGCGAGGTGCCGATGCTCGCCGCGACGGACATGGGCTCGCCGAGGCCGAGGTTGCGCATGGAGGTGCGCAGGGCCGACTGGTGGGCGGCCTCGGAGGGGGCCTTCCAGATGCGGGCGCCCGGGGTGGGCACCGGCTCCGGCGGGTCGACCTTCTTCAGGAGCGCCTTCAAGCCGTCGATGCGCTCCTCGTCCTCGTGCAGGACGTACGACAGATACGGCTCCGATGCCTGGTCGGCGATGGTGTAGACGGCGCACCAGGTGGCGAGCGTGGGGACCGTCATCTGCGCCATGAGCGCGAGGGTCTGGTCCCGGTCGAGGGTGCCTGCGAGCAGGTCGGAGGCCTCGACGAGGAAGGAGAGGGAGCCGCGGCGCAGCCGCTGCAGATCGCCGAGCCGGGCCGATTCGATGCCGAGGGCGATGCGGTCGGCGGCGAACTGCAGGCGAAGGGCCTCCTCGTTCGAGTACCGGTTCGGCGCCTCGGCGGCGACGCCGAGCGAGCCCGTGAGGCGCCCCTCGACCTTCAGCGGGACCGTGACGACGGAGCGCATGCCCGTGCTCTTCAGGAGGGGAACGGCGTCCGGCACGACCGTGAGGTCCTCGTGGACGGCGGGCATGCGGGCGGAGCCGTAGCGTCCGGTGCCCGCCTCCACGGGGACGCGGGCGAAGCGCTGGCGGGCGGAGGGGAGGCCGGTGGAGGCGCGTACTTCCAGCTCGGTCTCGTCGTCCGTGGCCAGGAGCAGGAAGGCCGCGTCGCCGTCGAGCATGTCGCGGGCGCGCTCCACGGTGCGCTGGAGCAGGCCGTCCAGGTCCTCGGGCGTGGGGGAGCCGATGAAGACCTCGAAGGGGTCGGCGGCGTGCGGCTCGCTGAGGGCGCCGGACTCGGGCGACGGGACGCGCAGCGGGGTCTGCAGGACGGCGCGCTCGTCGTCGCGTACGAGCAGACAGACCGTGGAGGGCTCGCCGTCGGTGTCGCGTACGCGCAGGTGCGAGGCGTACACGGGGGTGACGCGGCCGCTTGAGTCGCGGATGCCGTAGCTGCCTTCCCAGCGGGAGAGCTGGAGGGCGTCGGCGATGCCGGTGCTGGTGCCGGGGGTGTGCGGCCAGGCGGCGAAGTCCGTGAGCGGCTTGCCGGTGACCTGCTCGGCGACGTAACCGAAGAGCTCCTCCGCGTCCTCGTTCCAGGCCGAGATCGCGCCCGCCCGGTCGATCTGGACGACGGCGACGCGGACCCGGCCGTCGGTGATCGGGAGCAGGTCCGGCGGCAGCGTGGGGCCGGCGGTGCGGGTGCCCACGGGCCGGTCGGGCAGGTCGAGTTGGAACCAGACCTGCTTGTGCGTGGGGGTGTAGTCGACGCCCCAGCGGGTGGCGAGCGCGGCGCAGAGCTGGAGGCCGCGGCCGCCCTCGCGGTCGGGGCTGCCCATGGTCGCGGGGGAGTTCTGGAGCGGGATCTCGCGCTCGGGATAGCGGTCGGAGACCTCGATGCGGACGGCGTCTTCGGTGCGCAGGCACTGGACGTCGGCGGCGGTGCCCGCGTGCACGACGGCGTTCGTGACCAGCTCGCTGGTCAGGACGACCGCGTCGTCGACGATGTCCGAAAACCCCCACCCCTGGAGGGTGTCCCGGACGAACGAGCGGGCCGTCGCGACGGAACGCCCGACGGGTTCGAAAGTCGCAGCCGCGCGCGCGGTGATCACAGAGCTCCTCGTCCGTTGTCCCCCGGGAATCTGCAGTCCCATGGTGCGGCCGCCCCTCCGATGCCCGCTGAATATGTGTGCCACCGCCCTGGCCGGGCAGGACCGGGGTGGTTGGACAGCCGGATGCCAGGTTACTTACCTTCGCCGTCCATGCTGATGCCGGTCGCCAGTGTTTCCGCCCGGAGGGTGTGCGGACGGTGTGCGAAGCTGCCGAACTGTTATGGCCTGGTTCGGCCATGGTGAAACACTGGGCAGGCTTGAGACGGGCAGTACGGTCGACCCTTGCGGGAGGGACACAGTGGAGTCTGGCGCTGCGACGCGGGGCAGTAAGACGCGCGCGAAAGACGGACGGTCCCTGAACGGTCAGCGCAAACCGCGGAACGGGACGACGGTCACGGTGGAGGCGGCGGCCCTGAACAGGCTGCTGACCGCGCTCGCGGCGATGCGGGACGGGAATTTCCGCAAGCGGCTCACGGTCACGGGCGACGACGTGATGTCGGAGATCGCCGCTGTTTTCAACGAGGTGGGGGACCGCAATCTGCACCTCACCGGAGAGCTGTCGCGGGTTCGGCGCACGGTGGGGCGTGAGGGGAAGCTCACAGAGCGGCTCCAGGCCGGGGCGATGGAGGGCTCCTGGGTGGCCGCGATCGACGCGGCGAACGACCTGGTCGACGATCTCGTACGTCCGGTCTCCGAGGTCGGCCGGGTGCTCTCGGCGGTCGCCGACGGCGACCTGGAGCAGCGCATGGAGCTGCGCGCGCACGTGGCGGACGGCAACGGCCATCCGCTGCGCGGGGAGTTCCTGAAGGTCGGGCGCACGGTCAACAACCTGGTGGACCAGCTGTCGACGTTCACCGACGAGGTCACGCGTGTGGCCAGTGAGGTGGGCACGGAGGGCAAGCTGGGCGGACAGGCCCGGGTGCGCGGCATGTCCGGTTCGTGGAAGGACCTCACGGACTCGGTCAACACGATGGCGTACCGCCTGACGGCGCAGGTGCGGGACATCGCGCTGGTGACGACCGCCGTGGCGAAGGGCGACCTGTCCCGGAAGGTCACGGTCCACGTGGCCGGCGAGATGCTGGAGCTGAAGAACACCGTCAACACGATGGTGGACCAGCTCTCCTCGTTCTCGTCCGAGGTGACGCGCGTCGCGCGCGAGGTCGGTACGGAGGGCGAGCTCGGCGGCCAGGCGCAGGTGCCGGGCGTCGCGGGCGTGTGGAAGGACCTCACGGATTCGGTCAATCTGATGGCCGGGAACCTGACGGCGCAGGTGCGCGGCATCGCCCAGGTCACGACGGCCGTCGCCAACGGAGACCTGTCGCAGAAGGTACGGGTGAGCGCGCGCGGCGAGGTGGCGCAGCTCGCCGGGACCATCAACCAGATGACCGAGACGCTGCGCACGTTCGCCGACGAGGTCACGCGCGTGGCCAACGAGGTCGGCGCCGAGGGGCAGCTCGGCGGTCAGGCCAACGTGCCGGGGGCGGCGGGCACCTGGAAGGACCTGACGGACTCCGTCAACACGGTGTTCCGGAATCTGACGACGCAGGTCCGTGACATCGCCACGGTGACGACGGCGGTGGCCAACGGCGATCTCTCGCAGAAGGTCACGGTCGACGTCGCGGGCGAGATGCTCGAACTGAAGAACACCGTGAACACGATGGTGGACCAGCTGTCGTCCTTCGGTGACGAGGTGACCCGGGTGGCGCGCGAGGTCGGCGCCGAGGGCCAGCTCGGCGGCCAGGCGCAGGTGCCGGGCGCGGCGGGCACCTGGAAGGACCTCACCGACTCGGTGAACACCGCCTTCCGCAACCTCACCGGCCAGGTCCGCAACATCGCGCAGGTGACGACGGCGGTGGCCAACGGCGACCTGTCGCAGAAGGTCACCGTGGACGTCTCCGGCGAGATGCTCCAGCTGAAGAACACCGTGAACACGATGGTGGACCAGCTGTCGTCCATGGCCGACCAGGTCACGCGGATGGCGCGGGACGTGGGCACCGAGGGGCGCCTGGGCGGCCAGGCGCGCGTGGACGGCGTGAGCGGCACCTGGAAGGAGCTGACGGACTCCGTCAACTTCATGGCGGGCAATCTGACGTCCCAGGTCCGCCAGATCGCCCAGGTGACGACGGCGGTGGCGCGCGGCGACCTCTCCCAGAAGATCGACGTGGACGCCCGCGGCGAGATCCTGGAGCTCAAGAACACCATCAACACCATGGTCGACCAGTTGTCCGCGTTCGCCGACCAGGTGACGCGCGTCGCCAGGGAAGTGGGCACGGAGGGCAGGCTCGGCGGCCAGGCGCAGGTCCCCGGTGTCGCGGGCGTGTGGCGCGACCTCACGGACTCCGTGAACGGCATGGCCGGGAACCTCACCGCGCAGGTCCGCAACATCGCGCAGGTCGCCACGGCGGTGGCGCGCGGCGACCTGTCGCAGAAGATCGACGTGGACGCGCGCGGCGAGATCCTGGAGCTGAAGAACACCCTCAACACGATGGTGGACCAGCTCTCGGCCTTCGCGGAGCAGGTGACGCGCGTGGCCCGCGAGGTGGGTACGGACGGCATCCTGGGCGGCCAGGCCGAGGTGCAGGGCGTGTCGGGCACCTGGAAGGACCTGACGCAGTCCGTGAACGGCATGGCGAACAACCTGACGCTCCAGGTCCGCAACATCGCCGAGGTCACGACGGCCGTCGCCCGCGGCGACCTGTCCAAGAAGATCACGGTCGACGCCAAGGGCGAGATCCTCGAACTCGTCACGACCGTGAACACGATGGTCGACCAGCTGTCGTCGTTCGCCGAGCAGGTGACGCGGGTCGCCCGCGAGGTGGGCACGGAGGGCAAGCTGGGCGGCCAGTCCCGCGTCCCGGGCGTCACGGGCATCTGGAAGGACCTCAGCGACAACGTCAACCTGATGGCCAACAACCTGACCATGCAGGTGCGGAACATCTCCCAGGTGGCGGCGGCCGTCGCCAACGGCGATCTGACGAAGACCGTGACGATCGAGGCGCGCGGCGAGGTCGCGCAGCTCGCCGACACCTTCAACACCATGGTGAAGACGCTGAGTTCGTTCGCCGACCAGGTCACCAAGGTGGCGCGCGAGGTGGGTACGGACGGCATCCTCGGCGGTCAGGCCCGCGTCCCCGGCGTCTCGGGCACCTGGAAGGACCTCACCGAGTCCGTCAACGGCATGGCGTCCAACCTGACCGGCCAGGTCCGCAACATCGCGATGGTCACGACGGCCATCGCCAAGGGCGACCTCACCAAGAAGATCGACATCGACGCGCGCGGTGAGATCCTGGAGCTCAAGACGACCATCAACACGATGGTCGACCAGCTGTCGTCCTTCGCCGAGGAGGTCACCCGCGTCGCCCGCGAGGTGGGCACCGAGGGCCAGCTCGGCGGTCAGGCGCGCGTACGGGACATCGACGGCACCTGGCGCGACCTCACGGAGTCCGTGAACGAGATGGCCGGGAACCTCACCCGGCAGGTCCGCGCGATCGCGGCCGTGGCCACCGCGGTGACCCGCGGCGACCTCAATCTGAAGATCGACGTGGACGCGGCGGGCGAGATCCAGGTCCTCCAGGACAACATCAACACGATGATCGCGAACCTCCGCGACACCACGCTCGCCAACAAGGAACAGGACTGGCTCAAGGGCAACCTGGCCCGGATCTCCGGTCTGATGCAGGGCCGCCGCGACCTGGAGGACGTCGCCTCGCTGATCATGAGTGAGCTGACGCCGGTGGTCTCGGCGCAGCACGGCGCCTTCTTCCTCGCGATGTCCCTCGACGACACGAACGCCCCGGGGCGCGACGAGGACGCGTACGAACTGCGGATGCTGGGCAGCTACGGCTACTCGATGGGGTCGATGCCCACCTCGTTCAGGCCCGGTGAGACGCTGATCGGGACGGCCGCCAAGGAGCGCCGCACGATCCTCGTGGAGAACACGCCCTCCGGCTATCTGCGGATCGCCTCCGGGCTCGGCGAGGCGCCTCCGGCGCAGGTCATCGTGTTGCCGGTGCTCTTCGAGGGCAAGGTGCTCGGGGTGATCGAGCTGGCGTCGTTCCAGCCGTTCACGCAGATCCAGAAGGACTTCCTGAGCCAGATCGCCGAGATGATCGCGACGAGCGTCAACACCATCAGCGTCAATACGAAGACGGAGATGCTGCTCAAGCAGTCGCAGGAGCTCACCGAGCAACTGCGCGACCGCTCCGAGGAGTTGGAGAACCGGCAGAAGGCGCTGCAGGACTCCAACGCCGAGCTGGAGGAGAAGGCCGCGCTGCTCGCCCAGCAGAACCGCGACATCGAGGTGAAGAACACCGAGATCGAGGAGGCCCGGCAGGTCCTGGAGGAGCGTGCCGAGCAGCTCGCGGTGTCGATGCGCTACAAGTCCGAGTTCCTGGCGAACATGTCGCACGAGCTGCGGACGCCGCTCAACTCCCTGCTCATCCTCGCCAAGCTGCTGGCGGACAACGCCGACGCGAACCTCACTCCCAAGCAGGTCGAGTTCGCCGAAACGATCCACGGGGCGGGCTCGGACCTGCTCCAGCTGATCAACGACATCCTGGACCTGTCGAAGGTCGAGGCGGGCAAGATGGACGTCAGCCCGACGCGCATCGCGCTCGTCCAACTCGTGGACTACGTAGAGGCCACTTTCCGTCCACTGACCGCCGAGAAGGGGCTCGACTTCTCCGTACGCGTATCGCCGGAGCTGCCCGCGACGCTGCACACGGACGAACAGCGTCTCCTTCAGGTGCTGCGCAACCTGCTGGCCAACGCGGTCAAGTTCACCGACACCGGCGCGGTCGAGCTCGTCATCCGGCTCGCCAGCAACGACGTGCCGAACGCGATCCGGGAGCAGCTCCTGGAGGCCGGTTCGCTGCGCGACCCGGACGCCGACCTGATCGCGTTCTCCGTGGCCGACACCGGCATCGGCATCGCGGCCAGCAAGATGCGGGTGATCTTCGAGGCGTTCAAGCAGGCGGACGGCACGACCAGCCGCAAGTACGGCGGCACTGGTCTGGGCCTGTCCATCAGCCGGGAGATCGCGCGGCTGCTCGGTGGCGAGATCCACGCGGCCAGCGAGCCGGGCCGCGGCTCCACCTTCACGCTGTATTTGCCCCTGCACCCGAGCGAACTGCCGCCGCAGGGGTACGCCCAGCTCGCGTCGCCCGTGGTCCCCGCGCTGCCCGCCCTGGAGACCCTGACCGAGGTCGGGGGGAACGCGGCCGCCGACAGGGCGGCTCCCGGGACGGCGCACACGGAGGCCCCGGAGCGGCACGCGGGGCCCGCCGCGCTGTTCAGGCGCCGCCGCCGGGCCGCGGCCGCGGCGGAGCCCGCGAGCGAGGTTCCGCAGCTCGGCAACGGGCCCGGGGCGGGCGCGCAGGAGCAGTGGCAGGAGGGCGTCGCGCAGGACGCGACGGCCACGCGCGCGGGGGTCCAGTTCGACGGCGAGAAGGTCCTCATCGTCGACGACGACATCCGCAACGTGTTCGCGCTCACCAGCGTCCTGGAGCAGCACGGCCTGTCGGTGCTGTACGCGGAGAACGGCCGCGAGGGCATCGAGGTCCTGGAGCAGCACGACGACGTGACGGTCGTTCTGATGGACATCATGATGCCGGAGATGGACGGCTACGCGACGACGACGGCGATCCGCAGGATGCCGCAGTTCGCCGGGCTGCCGATCATCGCGCTCACCGCGAAGGCGATGAAGGGCGACCGGGAGAAGGCGATCGACTCCGGAGCCTCCGACTACGTGACGAAGCCGGTCGACCCCGATCATCTGTTGTCGGTCATGGACCAGTGGATGCGGGGGGAGTGACGGAGCGTGGCCGGCGCCGCTCTCCCGGCCGTTCTCCCGGATCACCGGTGCGACGCCGGGGGGAGCCGCGCCGCTACGCGGAGTTGCTGACAGAGTGTGTCCGGCGCCGTGTAGAAGCGCGGTATTCGGGGAACCTTCTGGTCCGCCACTGCGTTTCTGCTACGTGCACAGTGACATCGCGGTGACAGGGTGTGGCGACGGGCGGGGTGCGGCTACCATGACCGGCACAAGGACGGACGGCGCAAGGGAGTCGTCCCCTGGGGCGGCGCCCGGTGTACCGCCGGGGCGAGGAGGGCGGGCCATGGTGCAGAAGGCCAAGATCCTCCTGGTCGATGACCGGCCGGAGAATCTGCTGGCGCTGGAGGCCATCCTCTCTGCGCTCGATCAGACGCTGGTGCGGGCATCGTCCGGGGAGGAAGCGCTCAAAGCGCTGCTGACGGACGACTTCGCGGTCATTCTCCTGGACGTCCAGATGCCAGGAATGGACGGCTTCGAGACCGCGGCGCACATCAAGCGGCGGGAGCGCACCCGGGACATCCCGATCATCTTCCTCACGGCGATCAACCACGGCCCGCACCACACCTTCCGGGGGTACGCGGCCGGCGCCGTGGACTACATCTCCAAGCCCTTCGACCCGTGGGTCCTGCGCGCGAAGGTCTCGGTGTTCGTCGAGCTGTACATGAAGAACTGTCAACTGCGCGAGCAGGCGGCCCTGCTGCGCCTCCAGCTGGAGGGCGGCGCCAAGGCGGCGGCCGAGGACACCAAGGAGCCCGCCGGTCTCCTCGCCGAACTGTCCGCGCGGCTCGCCGCCGTTGAGGAGCAGGCCGAGGCGCTGTCCAAACAGCTCGACGACGACTCGGCCGATGCGGCGGCCGTCGCCACGGCAGCCCATCTCGAACGCAAACTCACCGGTTTGCGCAGGGCTCTTGACGCCCTGGAGCCGGGCACCGGCAGCGGGGCGCCCTCCGTGCCGTCGCAGAACTGACGGCGGGCCGGGCCGCCGTCCGCGCGCGGCCCCTCCGGCGCTCCTCGGCAGGTGGCGGAAGCAATCGTTCCGTACGATGCGTCAGCGGCTCCCGGCATCTGTCGTGAGCCGTCGTCAGCCTCCCTGTGCAGCCTCGTCAGTTAGCCGCCCGCGCACGGGCGACACAAACGGGTGAAGCAGTAGGCACACGTGTCCACCGTCGCCTCCCCCGGTAATCTCACACCCATGGCCTCACGTCAGTCCGCAGCCAAGAAGACGCCCGCGAAGAAGGCGGCCGCGCCGACCAAGGCTCCGGCGAAGAAGGCCGCCGCCAAGAAGCCGCCCGCCAAGAAGGCCGCGGCGAAGAAGGCGCCCGCCAAGAAGGCCGCGGCGCCCAAGAAGCCCGCCCCGAAGCCGGCGCCGAGCCCCACCAACGGCCTCTACCGCGTGGTCCGCGCCATCTGGCTCGGCATCGCGCACGCCGTGGGCGCGATGTTCCGCGGCGTGGGCCGCGGCGCCAAAGGACTGGACCCCGCGCACCGCAAGGACGGCCTCGCGCTGCTGCTCCTGGGCATCGCGCTGATCGTCGCGGCGGGCACCTGGTCCAATCTGCGCGGCCCCGTCGGCGACCTCGTCGAGATACTGGTCACCGGCGCCTTCGGACGGCTCGACCTGCTCGTGCCGCTCCTCGTCGCGGGCATGGCCATGCGCCTCATCCGGCACCCCGAGAAGGTCGACGCCAACGGCCGCATCGTCATCGGCCTGTCCGCGCTGGTCCTCGGCGTGCTCGGGCAGGTGCACATCGCCTGCGGCTCACCCGCGCGCACGGACGGCATGCAGGCCATAAGGGACGCCGGCGGGCTCGTCGGCTGGGGCGCGTCGACGCCCCTGACCAAGGCGATGGGCGAGGTCCTCGCCGTGCCGATGCTGGTCCTGCTGACGGTCTTCGGCCTCCTCGTCGTCACGGCGACCCCGGTCAACGCCATCCCGCAGCGCCTGCGCGCGCTCGGCGTACGCCTCGGCGTCATCGAGGCGCCCGCCGAGGCGGCGGGGGCCGAGGAGTACGCGGAGTACACCGAGGACGACGAGCGGTACGACGACCAGTGGCGCGAGGCGCTGCCCGCGCGCCCCCGCTCCCGAGTCCGCAGACGGCCCGCTGACGGCCCGCAGGAGCCCTCCCCGGACCAGGCCGAGGAAGAGGCCCTGTCCAAGCGCCGCAGGCCCCGCCGCGCCTCCGTACAGCCCGATCCGGACCGCCCCATGGACGCGGTGGACGTGGCCGCCGCCGCGGCCGCCGCGCTCGACGGCGCCGTGCTGCACGGCATGCCGCCCTCGCCGCTGGTCGCGGACCTCACCCAGGGCGTCTCCGTGGAGCGCGCGCCGCAGGACCCGTCCGGCCCCGTGCCCCCCGCGCGCGGCGCCGACGCCGTGCCGGGCCGCAAGGCCGCGGCCGGGGAGCCCGCGCGCGCCGGCGTGCCCGACCTGACCAAGGCCGCGCCGGACGAGCTGCGCGACCTGCCCCCGCGCGCGGAGCAGCTCCAGCTCTCCGGGGACATCACGTACTCCCTGCCGTCGCTCGACCTCCTGGAGCGCGGTGGCCCCGGCAAGGCCCGCAGCGCCGCCAACGACGCGGTCGTCGACGCACTCTCGAACGTGTTCACCGAGTTCAAGGTCGACGCCGACGTCACCGGCTTCACGCGTGGCCCCACGGTCACGCGCTACGAGGTCGAGCTGGGCCCGGCCGTGAAGGTCGAGAAGATCACCGCCCTGGCGAAGAACATCGCCTACGCCGTGGCGTCCCCGGACGTGCGGATCATCTCGCCGATCCCGGGCAAGTCCGCGGTCGGCATCGAGATCCCGAACACCGACCGCGAGATGGTCAAGGTCGGCGACGTACTGCGGCTCGCGGACGCCGCTGAGGACGAGCACCCGATGCTGGTCGCGCTCGGCAAGGACGTCGAGGGCGGCTATGTGATGGCCAACATGGCGAAGATGCCGCACATCCTCGTCGCCGGAGCCACCGGCTCCGGAAAGTCGTCGTGCATCAACTGCCTGATCACCTCGATCATGGTCCGGGCCACCCCCGAGGACGTCCGCATGGTCCTCGTCGACCCCAAGCGCGTGGAGCTCACCGCGTACGAGGGCATCCCGCACCTGATCACGCCGATCATCACCAACCCCAAGCGGGCCGCCGAGGCGCTCCAGTGGGTCGTACGCGAGATGGACCTGCGCTACGACGACCTCGCGGCCTTCGGCTACCGCCACATCGACGACTTCAACCAGGCCGTGCGCGAGGGCAAGCTCAAGACGCCCGAGGGCAGCGAGCGCGAGCTCAAGCCGTACCCGTACCTCCTGGTGATCGTCGACGAGCTGGCCGACCTGATGATGGTCGCGCCGCGTGACGTCGAGGACTCGATCGTGCGCATCACCCAGCTCGCGCGCGCGGCCGGCATCCACCTGGTGCTCGCCACGCAGCGGCCGTCCGTGGACGTCGTGACCGGTCTGATCAAGGCGAACGTGCCCTCCCGGCTCGCCTTCGCCACCTCCTCGCTCGCCGACAGCCGCGTCATCCTCGACCAGCCCGGCGCCGAGAAGCTCATCGGCAAGGGCGACGGGCTCTTCCTGCCGATGGGCGCGAACAAGCCGGTCCGCATGCAGGGCGCCTTCGTCACCGAGGACGAGGTCGCGGCGGTCGTACAGCACTGCAAGGACCAGATGGCGCCCGTCTTCCGCGACGACGTCACGGTGGGCACCAAACAGAAGAAGGAGATCGACGAGGACATCGGCGACGACCTCGACCTGCTGTGCCAGGCGGCCGAGCTGGTCGTCTCCACCCAGTTCGGGTCCACGTCGATGCTCCAGCGCAAACTGCGCGTCGGCTTCGCCAAGGCCGGCCGCCTCATGGACCTCATGGAATCGCGCAACATCGTGGGTCCGAGCGAGGGGTCGAAGGCACGTGACGTTCTCGTGAAACCTGATGAGCTGGATGGAGTGCTCGCCGTACTCCGCGGGGAGGCTCCCTAGAAGCCCGGAAACGCCTGGGAAGCACAGGGCCTGACCTCGTACGACGGCCGGGAGCGCCGCGTGCGGGGCCCGGCTCGCCCGTACGGGGGCCGAGCTCACCCGTACGGGAACGCAGGCAACCGTTTCCCCTCGGCGTACGTCAAGTTGAGGGAAGCGCAAGGCCGTGTCCCACCATCAGGATGTCCGGCCATTCTGATGGCGTACAAAGTCCGTCCGCCCGGTTGCCCCACCCTTTCTCAGCCCCCCTAGACTGAATGTCCGGCAGGTGGCTACACGCTCGAAAGGCGCACCCGTGTCCATCGGCAACTCTCCCGAAGACGACCGCCCTTCAGACGACCGCCCCGCAGACGAGCGTCCCGTCGCGGACGGCCCCGCGGAAAGCCCTGCCCAGGAGCGCCCCGCGGAAGACCGTCCCCCGATCGGCCGCGTCCTCCGGCAGGCGCGCATCGACGCGGGCCTGACCGTCGACGAGATCAGTACGACCACCCGGGTGCGCATCCCGATCGTGCACGCGATCGAACAGGACGACTTCTCCCGCTGCGGCGGCGATGTGTACGCGCGCGGACACATCCGCACGCTCGCCCGCGCCGTCCGCATCGACCCCGCCCCGCTGCTCGCCCAGTACGACGAGGGGCGCGGCGGGCGGCCCCCGGCGCCGACCCCGGCCGCGCCGCTGTTCGAGGCTGAGCGGATCCGCTCCGAGCCGCGGCGGCCGAACTGGACGGCGGCCATGGTCGCCGCGATCGTCGCCGTGATCGGCTTCGTCGCGTACACGGCGTTCAGCGGCGGGGACGACGAGGGATCGTCGCAGCAGGTCGCCGAGGGCACCACGCCCACCAGCAGCAAGCCCGCCGACAAGCCGAAGCCGTCCAAGCCCGCCGACCCCAAGCCGGACCCGTCGGACAGCGCCATCGCCGGCGTGCCCCGGGACAAGGTGACGGTCAAGGTCGACGCCTCCGACGGGCGCAGCTGGATCTCGGCCAAGGACCACAACGGCCGACTGCTCTTCGACGGCCTGCTCAAGCAGGGCGAGTCCAAGACCTTCCAGGACAAGAAGAAGATCGACCTCGTGCTCGGCGACGCCGGTGCCATCAGCCTCTTCGTGAACGGCAAGCAGGTCGAGAACGAGTTCGAGCCGGGCCAGGTCGAGCGCCTCACGTACACGAAGGGCGACCCGGAGGTCGGCTGACCAGCGGCGTCCCGATGACCTTGCCGAGCGCCCGTCGCGAGCCCAGGAACCCTGGCGGCGGGCGCCGACGCATGGACGAAGTAGTCTTGAGACCATGCCCGAACGCCGCACTGTCGCCCTTGTCACGCTCGGCTGCGCCCGTAACGAGGTGGACTCGGAGGAGCTCGCAGGCCGCTTGGAGGCGGACGGCTGGGCCCTCGTGGAGGACGCCGAGGAAGCGGATGTCGCCGTCGTCAACACCTGTGGCTTCGTCGAAGCCGCCAAGAAGGACTCCGTCGACGCCCTGCTGGAAGCCAATGACCTGAAGGGTCACGGCCGCACCCAGGCCGTCGTGGCCGTCGGCTGCATGGCCGAGCGCTACGGCAAGGAGCTGGCCGACGCGCTGCCCGAAGCCGACGGCGTCCTCGGCTTCGACGACTACGCCGACATCTCCAACCGCCTGCAGGTCATCCTCAGCGGCGGCAATGTCGAGGCGCACACCCCGCGTGACCGCCGCAAGCTCCTTCCGATCAGCCCGGCCGAGCGCCAGGAGGCCGGCACGGAGGTCGCCCTTCCCGGGCACGCCCCGGTCGACCTGCCGGACGGCGTCGCGCCCGCGTCCGGGCCGCGCGCGCCGCTGCGCCGCCGCCTCGGTGCGAGCCCCGTGGCCTCCGTGAAGCTGGCTTCCGGCTGCGACCGCAGATGCTCGTTCTGCGCCATCCCGTCCTTCCGCGGCTCGTTCATCTCGCGCCGCCCCTCGGACGTGCTCGGCGAGACGCGCTGGCTCGCCGAGCAGGGCGTGAAGGAGATCATGCTGGTCTCCGAGAACAACACCTCGTACGGCAAGGACCTCGGCGACATCCGTCTCCTGGAGACGCTGCTGCCGGAGCTTGCGGCCGTCGACGGCATCGAGCGGGTGCGGGTGAGCTACCTCCAGCCCGCCGAGATGCGCCCCGGCCTGATCGACGTCCTGACGTCGACGGAGAAGGTCGTGCCGTACTTCGACCTGTCCTTCCAGCACTCCGCGCCCGGCGTGCTGCGGGCCATGCGGCGCTTCGGGGACACCGACCGGTTCCTCGAGCTCCTCGACACGATCCGCGGCAAGGCGCCGCAGGCGGGCGTGCGCTCCAACTTCATCGTGGGCTTCCCCGGCGAGACCGAGGCCGACGTGGCGGAGCTGGAGCGCTTCCTCACCGGCGCCCGCCTGGACGCCATCGGCGTCTTCGGCTACTCGGACGAGGAGGGCACCGAGGCGGCCACGTACGAGCACAAGCTCGACCAGGACGTCGTCGACGAGCGGCTCGCGCGCGTCTCGCGCCTGGCCGAGGAGCTGACGTCGCAGCGCGCGGAGGAGCGCGTCGGCGAGCGCATCGAGGTCCTCATCGAGTCCGTCGACGACGAGGAGGGCGCCATCGGCCGGGCGGCGCACCAGGCGCCCGAGACCGACGGACAGATCCGTTTCGTGGACTCCGCCCCTGGGGACGGCCTGGAGATCGGCCGTATGGTCGTGGCAAAGGTCGTCGGCACGGAGGGCGTGGATCTGTTGGCTGAGCAGTGCGAGGTCCTGGAGGCTTCCGACCGACCCCATGGCGCCGGTGAAGGGACGGGCAGATGACCCAGGTCCCGGCATCCGCGGCGGGCGGCTCCGGCGCGCCCGGCGCGAAGCCGGTGCGCGGCGGGAAGCTCGGCGCCGCCGCGATGGACCAGGCCAGTCTGTGGAACGTCGCGAACCTGCTGACCATGATCCGGCTGCTGCTCGTGCCCGGATTCGTGATGCTGCTGCTCGCCAACGGCGGATACGACCCGGCGTGGCGCTCCTTCGCCTGGGCCGCCTTCGCCATCGCCATGATCACGGACCTGTTCGACGGGCATCTGGCACGGACGTACAACCTGGTCACGGACTTCGGCAAGATCGCCGACCCGATCGCGGACAAGGCGATCATGGGCGCCGCCCTGATCTGTCTGTCCTGGCTCGACGATCTGCCGTGGTGGGTGACCATCGTGATCCTCGGGCGCGAGCTGGGGATCACGCTGCTGCGGTTCTGGGTGATCCGCTACGGCGTCATTCCGGCCAGCCGCGGCGGCAAGATGAAGACGCTCGCGCAGGGCACGGCAGTCGGGATGTACGTCCTGGCGCTGACCGGGCCGCTGGCCACGCTGCGGTTCTGGGTGATGGCGGTCGCCGTCGTGCTGACCGTGGTGACCGGGCTCGACTACGTGAAGCAGGCCGTGGTGCTGCGGCGACAGGGCATGGCCGAGGCTTCGGCTGAGGTTTCTGAGGTTTCCGAGGTCTCTGAGGCAGGGGAGCCGGGGGCGGCGAAGTGACGTCGGCGGGGTCTTCTGGGAGCACGGTGGCCGTGGCGGCCGCCGGGGTCGCCGCCGAGGTGCTGCGGCTGCTCGGCGAGCGGGGGGAGACCCTGGCAGTCGCCGAGTCGCTGACCGGCGGCCTCGTGGCCGCCGAGGTGACGGCCGTACCGGGGGCCTCACGGGTCTTCCGGGGGTCCGTGACCGCGTACGCGACGGAGCTCAAGCGGGAGGTCCTCGGCGTCGACGGCGACCTTCTGGCCGCCCGCGGAGCCGTGGACGCCGAGGTCGCCCTCCAGATGGCGGCCGGAGTGCGACGGCTGCTCGGGGCGGACTGGGGGATCGCGACCACGGGCGTCGCCGGACCCGATCCGCAGGACGGACAACCGGTGGGGACGGTCCACGTGGCGGTTTGCGCAGGTGCGGGCGCGGCATCGGGTTCTGCCGAGGTCGTTCCCGGGTCCGCGGACGCAGGTTCCCCGCTTCGCTCTGAGGGGAAAGTAGCGACTCTGCGGTTGAACGGAAACCGTACGGAAATCCGTATGGAGAGCGTCCGCAGCGTGCTAAGCCTGCTTCTGGAGCAGCTCTCGGGCGAACGCGCCGGGAATGGGCGGGCACAGGATACGGAACAGAACGGGGGGACTTGATGTTTGCAGCCCTGAGTGAACACGACATCGCTCCCCGCACGGCCGCCGCGCAAGGCGGTACGGTGGGGCGTGAAGGATGCGGCTACGCGGTCCGAGGAGGGAGCCACCGATGATTCTGCTCCGTCGCCTGCTGGGTGACGTGCTGCGTCGGCAGCGCCAGCGCCAGGGCCGTACTCTGCGCGAAGTCTCCTCGTCCGCCCGAGTCTCACTCGGCTATCTCTCCGAGGTGGAGCGGGGGCAGAAGGAGGCTTCCTCCGAGCTGCTTTCCGCGATCTGCGACGCGCTTGACGTACGGATGTCCGAGCTCATGCGAGAAGTGAGCGACGAGCTCTCGCTCGCCGAGCTGGCCGAGTCGGCAGCGGCCACGGAACCGGTGCGGGCACCGGTCCGCCCGATGCTCAATTCCGTCTCGGTGACCGGTGTGCCACCGGAACGGGTCACGATCAAGGCACCCGCGGAAGCGGTCGACGTCGTCGCCGCGTGACCTGCGGGTGACCACACGTGACGAAGGCCCCGGCCGGGTGTTCCGGCCGGGGCCTTCGCCGTCCTTGTGACGGTACGCGGCGCTCGCGAGGTGCCCCTGCCGGGGCTCCGGTGGGGCTGTGCGTGCGGCGCACTGTCCGAAGTGGCCGTAGTAGTGCCGGTGCGCGATGGTTGATGGGTGTGTGACACCGACAGCGGGTAACCGCGAGGTCGAACACGCCTGGATGACCCGTGTAGCCGGAGGAGACCGATGTACGTCGTGAAGAGCCCGCTGCCCGATGACGATCTGAAGACGGTGTCCGAGGCCCTCCAGGGCGCGCTCGTCGACCTCGTCGACCTGTCCCTGGTCGCCAAGCAGATCCACTGGAACGTGGTCGGACCGCGCTTCCGCTCCATCCACCTCCAGCTCGACGAGGTCGTCGACACGGCCCGCCTGCACTCCGACACCGTCGCGGAGCGGGCCTCGACGCTCGGCGTCTCGCCCGACGGCCGCGCGGCCACCGTCGCGGACAGCAGCGGCATCGCCGCCGTCCCCGAAGGCTGGGTCAAGGACACGGACGCGGTGGGGACCCTCGTGGCGGCCCTCGGCGCGGTGATCACGCGCATGCGGGAGCGGGTGAACTCCACCGGTGACGCCGACCCGGTGAGCCAGGACATCTTCATCGGCATCACCGCCGACCTGGAGAAGCACCACTGGATGTTCCAGGCCGAGAACGGATAGCGGCCCCGCACCGGCGGGGCGCCCGCCGCGATGGGCGGGCCGGTCGACGGCGCGGGCGCGCCTTCGGTGCGCCCGGTGCGCCCTGCCGCCGGGGGCCGGGCCGGGTCTAGCGTCGTCTGGCGGGAGGTGACAGCCGTGGCGGGGCGCGTCCTGCGGTGGGCTTCGGCCCTCGGTGTCGCCGCGCTGTGGTGGTGGGCGGTGCTGCGGCTCGCGGCGGCGCCCGACGCGGGCGCCCTCGAGGGCACGATCGCCGCCGGGGGGTGGGGGCTGAGCCTGCTGCCCGTGCACTGCGTGCCCAAGGAGCGGGCGCTGGGGGTGGCCGGGGCGCGTCGGCGGCTGAGCGGGGCGCGGGGGCGGCCTCGCCGGGTGCGGCGCGGCGCGGTTACCAAGGCATCGCCACGCCGCCGTTGGGGCGGAGGATCTGGCCGGTCGTGAACGCCGCCGCGTCCGAGGCCAGGTACAGCACGGCGTGGGCGACGTCCTCCGGCGTACCGACGCGGCCGAGCGGCGACCGCCTGGCCATGAGGTCCTCGATGCGGTCCCGGTCACGGTCCTGGTCCCGGTTACGGTCCGCGGCGTCGTGGCGGTCCGTCATCGGCGTACGGATCCAGCCCGGCGCCACGGCGTTGACGCGGATGCCGTGCGGCCCGACCTCCGTGGCCAGCGTCTTCGTCAGCTGCACCACCGCGGCCTTCGAGGCGCCGTAGCAGAGCAGGTCCGGAGCGCCCGTGTCCACGGCGCCCGACGCCATCGTGATGATGCTGCCGCCCGAGCCCGCCTCGATCATCACGCGGGCCGCCGCCTGGCAGGCGTACAGGACCCCTTTGAAGTTCACGTCCAGGACCCGGTCGAGGTCTTCCTCCCGGGTCTCCAGGACCGGGCCGCTGTGCATGATCCCGGCGATGGCGGCCAGGGTGTCGACGCGCCCCGTCGGTGCGGCCGTCGCCGCCTCGGCCACGGCCTGGTCCACCTGCGTCCGGTCGGCGACGTCGAGGAGGTGCGGACAGGCGGTGCCGCCGGTCTCCTTGATGAGATCCGTCGTCTCGTCCAGGCCCGGTGCGTCCCGGTCGGCGCAGTGCACCGCGGCTCCCGCCCGCGCGAGCAGGACGGCGCTGGCACGGCCGATGCCGCTCGCCGCGCCGGTGACGAACGCGGTGCGGCCGGTGAGGTCGTACGCCTTGGAGGGCATGACAGGACCGTAGGAGAGAGCTGACGGCCCGTCAATTGGTGGCGCGAGTCCAGGGAATCGGGGCGGAGGGTTAAGGGGTGGGGCCGCGTTGGCAGGTCGGGCACCAGTACGTCGGGCGCTGGCGGGAGCCGTCGCCCTGGTCCGCCGTCCGAACGGGGGTCCCGCAGCGCAGACAGGGGCGTGGCGCCCGGCCGTACACGTACAGCCGCAGGCCGGGGCGGGGGATGCCCGTGGTCGTGCGGTCCGGGCGGTCGCGGTTGGCTTCCAGGAGCTTCTTGGCGAGGGCGGGCAGGCGGTTCGCCGTCTCGGCGGGAAGTTCGCCGATCGGCAGCCAGGGGGTCACGCCGAGCAGGAAGCACAGCTCGCTCTTGTAGATGTTGCCGATGCCCGCGAGGTTGCGCTGGTCGAGCAGGGCCTCGCCGAGGGCGCGCTCGGGGGTCGCGAGGAGGTTGCGCAGGGCCCGGTCGGGGTCCCAGTCGGGGCCGAGGAGGTCGGGGCCCAGATGGCCGACGGCGCGCTGTTCGTCGGCGGTGCGGAGCAGTTCGAGGACGGGCAGGCGGTAGCCGACGGCCGTGTGCTCCGCGGTGGCGAGGATGGCCCGGATCTGGTGGGCGGGGCCGCCGCGCCAGCGTTCGTGCGGGGCGTAGACCTTCCAGGAGCCGTCCATGCGCAGATGCGAGTGCAGGGTGAGGCCGCCCTCCACACGGGTGAGCAGGTGCTTGCCGCGAGGGGTGACGTCCAGGACGGCGCGGCCGGTGAGGTCCGCCGTGGCCAGCTTGGGGACGCGGAGGTCGGAGCGGGTGAGGGCGCGACCGGCCAGGGCCCGGTGCAGGCGCCGGGCCGTCTGGTGGACTGTGTCTCCTTCGGGCATGGGACCAGGGTGTCATTGGGGTGGGGTGGCGGGTGCCCTTCCCCGGGGCGGGGTGAGGCGGTCTCGGGGGTGGGGCGGCTGTCCGGGGCCGGGGTGGTCGCTGCGGTGTGGAGCGGTCGCCCCGGTGCCGGGGTGGTTCAGGCGCGGATGCGGAGGCCTCTCGGGGTGGCGTGGAAACCGGTGTGCTCCAGGAGGGGGGCCAAGGGGGAGGTCAGGGCGGCGGCGCCGTTGATGCGCTCCACGGTGACCGTGCCGAGCGCGCCCGCCTTGGCGGCCGAGGCGAGGGCGGTCGCGGCCGCCAGGAGCCGGGGGTCCTGGTCGGTCTCGGACGTGGCCCAGGCCAGGACGGACTTGCCGCCGCGCTCCACGTACAGCGTCAGCTCGCCGTCGACCAGGACGACCAGGGAGCCCGCCTTGCGGCCCGGCTTGTGCCCGGCCTCCGCCGGGGGGTCGGGCCAGGGGAGGGCCGCCCCGTACGCGTTCGCGGGGTCGGCGGCGGCCAGGACCACCGCTTGGGCGTCGGTGGCGTGCCCGGTGCCCGCGCGCTCCCGCGCGGTGGCCGCGGCGCGCAGCCGGTCCACCGCGCCGTCCATGGCGAACTGCGCCGCGCCCAGCCCCTCCACCACGTACCCACGACGGGCTTGGCCGCTGTCCTCGAACGCCGACAGGATCCGGTACGTCGCCGAGAAGCCGCCCTCGACGCCTTCGGCGGCCACCGCGCCACGGGTCACCACGCCGTGCCGGTCGAGCAGCGTGCGGGCCAGGGCGTGCGCGCGCAGGGTCGGGTCGGGCTCGCGGGCGGGCAGCAGCGACCAGCGGCCCGCGACGGTCGGCGGGCCGGTGCGGGAGACGGGGCGGGCGGCGGCGGTCAGGCTGCCGTAGCGCCCGCGCGGGACGGCGCGCTTCGCGCGGTGGGCCGTGGAGCCCGCCGTGCGGCCCGAACCCAGGAGGGACCGCATCGGAGCGAGCGTGTCGTTCGTGAGCCGGCCCGACCAGGCCAGGTCCCAGACCGCGTCGGCCAGTTGGGGGTCCGTGACGTCCGGGTGCGTGGTGGCGCGGACCTGGTCGGTGATCTGCCGGAAGAACAGGCCGTACCCCCCGGAGAGCGCGTCCAGGACGGACTGGTGCAGCGCGGTGAGCTCCAGGGGGTGTGCGGGCGGCAGGAGGAGGGGCGCGGCGTCGGCCAGATACAGCGAGACCCAGCCGTCCTTGCCCGGAAGGGCCCCCGCTCCGGCCCACACCACCTCTCCGGCGGCGGTGAGCTCGTCGAGCATCGCCGGGGCGTACCCCGCCATGCGGGAGGGCAGGACGAGCTTCTCCAGCGCCGAAGCCGGTACGGACGCGCCCTGCAACTGCTCGATCGCGCGCACAAGGCCGTCGACGCCTCGCAGGCCGTGGCCGCTCAGGTGCTGCCACTGCGGCAGGAACTGGGCGAGCGCGGCCGGGGGCACCGGCTCCAGCTCCTGACGGAGCGCGGCCAGGGAGCGGCGGCGCAGACGGCGCAGCACGGCCGCGTCGCACCACTCCTGGCCGATGCCCGCCGGGTGGAACTCGCCCTGGACCACGCGGCCGTTCGCCGCGAGGCGGTGCAGCGCGCCCTCCGTGACGGCGGCGCCGAGGCCGAAGCGCGCGGCGGCGTCGGCCGAGGTGAACGGGCCGTGGGTGCGGGCATAGCGCGCGAGGAGGTCGCCGAGGGGGTCCTTCACGGGCTCCGTGAACGCCTCGGGCACGCCGACCGGCAGGGCCGTCCCGAGAGCGTCCCGCAGACGGCCCGCGTCCTCGACGGCCGCCCAGTGGTCGGCCCCCGCGATCCGGACCCGGATGGCACGGCGGGCCGCCGCGAGGTCCTCCGCCCACGCGGGCTCCGCGCCGCGCTCGGCCAACTCGGCGGCGGTGAGCGGGCCGAGCAGGCGCAGCAGGTCGGCGACGCCCTCGGCGTCCTTGATCCGGCGGTCGTCCGTACGCCACTGGAGCTCGCGCTCCAGCTCGGTGAGGACGTCCGCGTCGAGCAGTTCGCGCAGCTCCGCCTGGCCCAGGAGCTCGGCCAGGAGGCGGGAGTCCAGGGACAGGGCGGCCGCGCGGCGCTCGGCGAGGGGCGAGTCGCCCTCGTACAGGAACTGGGCGACGTACCCGAACAGCAGGGAGCGGGCGAACGGGGACGGCTCGGGGGTGGTGACCTCCACGAGCCGGACGCGGCGGGACTCGATGTCGCCCATCAGCTCCGTGAGGCCCGGCACGTCGAAGACGTCCTGGAGGCACTCCCTGACCGCCTCCAAGATGATCGGGAAGGAACCGAACTCGCTGGTCACCTCCAGGAGTTGGGCGGCCCGCTGGCGCTGCTGCCACAGGGGGGTGCGCTTGCCCGGGCTGCGGCGCGGCAGCAGCAGCGCGCGGGCGGCGCACTCGCGGAAGCGGGCCGCGAACAGCGCCGAGCCGCCCACCTGATCGGTGACGACCTGGCTGACCTCGCCCTTGTCGAAGGTGACGTCCGCCGCGCCGACCGGGGCCTGCTCGGGGTCGAAGGTCGCGTCCACGGTGACGTCCACCGGCTCCTGGTCGAGCAGGTCGAGGCCCATCAGGTCGGCGTCCGGCAGGCGCAGCACGATGCCGTCGTCGGCGTGCATGACCTGCGCGTCCATGCCGTACCGCTCGGCGAGGCGGGCGCCGAGTGCCAGGGCCCAGGGTGCGTGCACCTGCGCGCCGAACGGTGAGTGCACGACGACCCGCCAGTCGCCCAGCTCGTCGCGGAAGCGCTCGACCACGATCGTGCGGTCGTCCGGGATGTGTCCGCAGGCTTCGCGCTGCTCGGTGAGGTACGCCAGCACATTGTCCGCGGCCCAGGTGTCGAGGCCCGCCGCCTGGAGGCGCCCGCGCGCGTCGTCCTGCGACAGGGATCCGATCTCGCGCAGGAACGCCCCCAGGGCGCGCCCCAGTTCGAGCGGGCGGCCCAGCTGGTCGCCCTTCCAGAACGGCAGCCTGCCGGGGACGCCGGGGGCGGGTGACACGAGCACGCGGTCGCGCGTGATGTCCTCGATGCGCCAGGAGCTGGTGCCCAGGGTGAAGACGTCGCCCACGCGCGATTCGTAGACCATCTCCTCGTCGAGCTCGCCGACGCGGCCGCCGCCCTTCTTCGGGTCGGCGCCCGCGAGGAAGACCCCGAAGAGGCCCCGGTCGGGGATCGTGCCCCCGGAGGTCACCGCGAGGCGCTGGGCCCCGGGGCGGCCGGTGACGGTGCCCGCGACCCGGTCCCACACCACGCGCGGGCGCAGCTCCGCGAACGCGTCGGACGGATAGCGACCCGCGAGCATGTCCAGGACCGAAGTGAACGCCGACTCGGGCAGCGAGGTGAAGGGCGCCGCGCGGCGGACCAGGGCCAGGAGGTCGTCCACCTGCCAGGTGTCCAGGGCCACCATCGCGACCAGCTGCTGGGCCAGGACGTCCAGCGGGTTCGCCGGGACGCGCAGGGATTCGATGGCGCCCTGGCGCATCCGCTCCGTGACCACGGCGGCCTGGACCAGGTCGCCCCGGTACTTCGGGAAGACGACTCCGGTGGAGACCGCGCCCACCTGGTGCCCCGCGCGGCCCACCCGCTGCAGTCCGGAGGCCACTGACGGCGGCGACTCGACCTGCACCACCAGGTCGACGGCGCCCATGTCGATGCCCAGCTCCAGGCTTGAGGTGGCGACCACCGCGGGGAGCCGGCCCGCCTTCAGGTCCTCCTCGACCTGGGCGCGCTGCTCCTTGGACACCGAGCCGTGGTGGGCGCGGGCGAGGACGGGCGGCGCGCCCTTGGCGGCGCCCGACTCCGCCATCAGCTCCGCGGGGGAGTGGTCCTCCGGCAGTGGCTCGCCCGTGGCGCGCTCGTACGCGATCTCGTTGAGACGGTTGCACAGGCGCTCCGCCAGGCGGCGGGAGTTGGCGAAGACGATCGTCGAGCGGTGCGCCTGGACGAGGTCGGTGATGCGCTCCTCGACGTGCGGCCAGATGGACGGGCGCTCCGCTCCCTGATCGGAGTCCGCCGCCGGGGAGCCGCCCAGTTCGCCCAGGTCCTCGACCGGGACGACCACCGACAGGTCGAACTCCTTGCCCGACTCGGGCTGGACGACCTCCACCCTGCGCTGCGGCGAGAGATAGCGGGCCACCTCGTCGACCGGACGGACCGTGGCGGACAGGCCGATCCGGCGGGCGGGGCGCTTCAGGAGCGCGTCGAGCCGCTCCAGGGTCAGCGCGAGGTGCGCGCCACGCTTGGTGCCCGCGACCGCGTGCACCTCGTCCAGGATCACGGTCTCGATGCCCGTCAGCGCGTCCCGCGTGGCGGACGTGAGCATCAGGAACAGCGATTCCGGGGTGGTGATCAGGATGTCCGGCGGGCGGGTGGCCAGGGCGCGGCGCTCGGCTGCCGGGGTGTCACCGGAGCGGATGCCCACCCGCACCTCGGGCTCGGGCAGGCCGAGGCGCACGGACTCCTGCCGGATGCCGGTGAGCGGGCTGCGCAGATTGCGCTCCACGTCGACCGCGAGGGCCTTGAGCGGCGACACGTACAGCACCCGGCAGCGCTTCTTCGGGTCCGCCGGGGGCGGGGACGAGGCGAGCTGGTCCAGGGCGGCGAGGAACGCGGCCAGGGTCTTGCCGGAGCCGGTCGGGGCGACCACCAGGACGTCCGAGCCCTCCGCGATCGCCCGCCACGCCCCGGCCTGGGCGGACGTGGGCGCGGGGAAGGCCCCCGTGAACCAGCCGCGGGTCGCGGGGGAGAATCCGTCGAGGGCGCCGTGGGCGCCGGGGGCGCTGCGTGCGGACCGAGCCATGGACCCATCGTGCACCCCACCACTGACAATGGCCCTGACCTGCGCGAACGACCTGGCCGCCGAGCCGGTGCCGCGGCCCGGGGAATGGCCGGTGCCGCGGGCCAGAAATGGCAGGTGCCACAGGCCGGGAAATGGTTTGCGCCACTGGCGCAGAATGGCGGCATGGCAGGTTCGGCGGAGCGGGCGCGGCACTGGACCTATGCCGAGCTGCCCGGCGTCGACCTGCTGCGCGCCCACTACGTCCGCATGACCTTCGTGCGGCACACCCACGAGCACTTCGTGATGGCCGCGGTCACCGAAGGCGTCGACGTCTTCCACCACACCGGGGCCGACCGGCACGCGGGCCCCGGGACGCTCGCCCTGATCAACCCCGACACCCCGCACACCGGCCGGGGAGGAGGGCCCGAGGGCTGGCGGTACGGAGCGGTGTACCCGGCGCCGGAGCTGGTCGCCGCCATCGCGGCGGAGACGACGGCCATCCGCGGCACACCCGGTTTCGTCCAGCCCGTGTTCGAGGACGCGTACGCGGTGGCCCTCGTCCACCAGGTGCTGCGTGCGGCCGAGGAGGGCAACGCCCTGGCCGCCGACACGTTCCTGCGGATCGCCGTGACCCGGATGCTGCGGCTCAACGGCGGCGCCCTGCCCGAGCGCACCGTGCGGTCGGCGGGCCACCGCGTGGCCGCACGCGCGCGTGCCGTCCTCGAAGAACGCCTCACGGACCCGCCGAGCCTGGACCGGCTGGCCGCCGATCTCGGCGTCGGGCCCTTCGCCCTGCTGCGCGCCTTCCGCGACGCGTACGGCATGCCGCCGCACGCCTGGCTCACCGACGCGCGCGTGCGTCGCGCCCGCCGCCTCCTGGACGCCGGTACGACGCCCGCGGAGGCGGCCGTGGCCGTCGGCTTCACCGACCAGCCGCACCTCAACCGCCACTTCGCCCGCATCGTCGGGGTCCCGCCGGGCGCGTACCAACGGGAGCGCAAGAACGTACAAGACCGTCCGGGCGGGCTCCTCGTAGCGTCCTTGGCGTGGCAGAACGAACCTCACGCGCAGACATACCCAGCCCCGTAGCCCCGCCCGACGCCTCCGTAGAGGGCACGGACGCGGGCGCCGTCGGGGACCGCCCGGACTCCGCCGTCGTCCGCGACGCCCTCGGCGTCGGAATAGCCGTCGGCCTCTCCGGATTCGCCTTCGGCGTGACCTCCGCCGGCAGCGGCCTCACCGTGTTGCAGACCTGTGCCCTGAGCCTCCTGGTGTTCACAGGGGCCTCGCAGTTCGCCCTGGTGGGCGCGCTCGCCGGGGGCGGGAATCCGTTCACCGCGGCGGCGGGAGCCTTCTTCTTGGGCGTGCGCAACGCGTTCTACGGGTTGCGGCTCTCCCAGTTGCTCGCCCTCCCGCGCGCGGTGCGGCCGTTCGCGGCCCACTGGGTGATCGACGAGACCACGGCCGTGTCGCTCGCACAGCGCGGACGGCGCGGCGCCCGCATCGGCTTCACCGTCACAGGGCTCAGCCTGTACGTCCTGTGGAACCTGACCACCCTCCTGGGCGCGGTCGGCGCCGAGGCGATCGGGGACACCGACGCCTGGGGCCTGGACGCCGCGGGCCCCGCGGTCTTCCTCGCGCTCCTGGCGCCGATGGTCAGGACCGCCCGGGAGCGCGCGGTCGCGGCCGTCGCGGTCCTTCTGGGGCTCGGGCTGCTGCCCGTGCTGCCCGCGGGCGTCCCGGTCCTGGTGGCCGGGCTCGCCGTGCCGATCGTCCTCTACGGAGCAGGCCTGCGCGCACAGCGCACGACACGGGGGAACGACCGTTGAACGTCTGGATAGCCATCGCCGTGACCGCCGTCAGCTGCTACGCGGTCAAGCTCGCGGGTCTCCTGGTGCCCGTCGGAGCCCTGGAGCGGCCGCTCGTGAAGCGCATGGCCGCTTTGCTGCCGGTCGCGCTGCTCGCGGCTCTCACCGCCCAGCAGGCCTTCGCCGACGGCCGGACCCTGGTGCTCGACGCCAAGGCCGTGGGGCTCGCTGCGGCCGCCGTGGCGCTGCTGCTGCGCGTGCCGTTCCTGGTCGTCATCGCCGCCGCTGTCGTCGTCACGGCGGGCGTACGGGCACTCACGGGGTGACGGCCAGGCCGTCACCCCAGGGGGCGTCTCAGCCGATCGGCCGCCCGTACGCGGCGAGCGTGCGCAGGGCGTCGATCGTCACGATGGGCCGCCACTCCAGCGCGGTGCCCGGAGCCCACTGGCGCCACCGGATCGGCCAACCGCCGTCTTCTTGTTGGTCGTTCATGAGGAAGTCCAGGGAGCGTTCCATCTCCTCGTCCGTGAACCAGGCGCGGGCGAGCGAGTCCGGGGACCTCGCGAAGTCGTGGGCGAAGTGGTGCTCGCCGGGCGCGTACCCCTCAGGCACCGGATACGCGTCGGCGCGTTCCGGCTCCAGGGCCACGAGGCGCTGCTCGCGCACCCGGCGGCCGAGCCGGTCGGCCGCCGCCTGCGCGCGCGGGCGGTCCGGCGCGCCGTCGAGGAAGGCGACCGCCGCCTGCACTTCGTACGGATGCGACTTCTCCAGGGACTCCACGGCCTGCCAGCAGAAGTCGGTGGCACGGAACAGCCAGGCGTGCCAGACCTCGTTGCGATGCAGCAGGCCCACCACGGGCCCGGTGGCGAGCAGCTCGCTCGGCGGGTCGTCCACCACGGGCACGAACGGCGCCAGGGGGTAGCCGCGCTGGCTCGGATGGATCGCCGGCAGGGCGCCGTCGGCCGTCGACACCGATGTCAGATAGCGGCACACGCGCTCCACCCGAAGGCCGCCGCAGCGGCCGATGGAGTCCAGGACCCGCAGCGCGTGACCGGTGTGCAGCGGCTGGCTGACGGGCCCGCGCAGATCGGGTTCGAGCGCGTGACCGTACCCTCCGTCCGCGTTGCCGTACGCGGCCAGCGCCGTCTCCACCGCGTCGGCGCCTTCGCCACTGCCCGCGCCGTTCAGGAAGTGGTACGCGAATCGTCGCTGTTCGAGGATGCGCGCGGTGAGCCAGACGAACTGTTCGGCGCGCGCGAGCGGGGAGGACGCGGCGTGCGAGGACGCTCCGTTTTCGGCCATGTTCAGACGGTAGGGCGGAATGCGCCGCCGACAAGCCCTCAGGGCTCGGCTGCACTCTCAGGGGCGCGATACTGGACGCATGCGGTTGACGGTCTTCTGGCAGCGAATGGCAGCTCACTTCGGCGCGGGGTACGCGGACTCCTTCGCGCGTGACCATGTGATGTCCGAGCTGGGCGGGCGGACGGTGCACGAGGCGCTGGACGCGGGCTGGGAGGCGAAGGACGTCTGGCGCGCGGTGTGCAGGGCCATGGACGTACCGGCCGAAAAGCGTTGATCCACGAGGGCGACGGCTCGCGCCGTCGTGGCTCCACGCGCGCGTAGCCACCGTCCGGCACTGGCCGGAAGACCCCGGTGGAGAGAGCGCGCGGTGCCGTGGGCAGGCGCGTGGAGGCCGTGGAGCCGCGTGCCGGATGTGAGGAGCGCCGCGAACAGGCGGGGGCGACGGCCGAACGCGGTCCGCGTGGGCGAGACTGGCACGGTGGCACCCACAGACGACACCGCGCAGATCACCTCCGAGGCCGCGACACCGGCCGGCACCGCACCGCCCGCCCAGCCGCCCGCCGGGGCCGAGCAGGGGCGCGGCGCGGGCATGCCGCGCTGGCTGCCGCGGGCCATGGTGCTCGCGCTCGCCCTGGTCGCCTGTTTCCAGCTCGGCAGCTGGGCCTTCCACCAGCTGACCGGACTGCTGATCAACATTCTGATCGCGTTCTTCCTGGCGCTCGCGGTGGAGCCCGCGGTGAGCTGGATGGCGGCGCGCGGACTGCGCCGGGGCCTGGCCACGGCCATCGTCTTCCTCGGCGTCATCATCGCCAGCGCGGGCTTCATCACGATGATGGGCTCGATGCTCGCGGGCCAGATCGTCGACATGGTCGAGGACTTCCCGGACTACCTGGACAAGGTCATCCGCTGGATCAACCAGACCTTCGACACGGACCTGTCCCGCGTCGAGGTCCAGGACAGCCTGGTCCACTCCGACTGGCTGCGGAAGTACGTGCAGAACAGCGCGAGCGGCGTCCTGGACGTCTCCGCGCAGGTGCTCGGCGGCCTCTTCCAGCTCCTGACGATCCTGCTGTTCTCGTTCTACTTCGCCGCCGACGGGCCCCGGCTGCGGCGCGCGCTGTGCTCCGTGCTCCCGCCCGCCAAGCAGGCCGAGGTGCTGCGCGCCTGGGAGATCGCGGTCAACAAGACCGGCGGCTACCTCTACTCGCGCGGCCTGATGGCGCTGATCTCCGGGATCGCGCACTACATCCTGCTGCAGATCCTCGAAGTGCCCTATGCCCCCGCCCTCGCGGTGTGGGTGGGGCTGGTCTCGCAGTTCATCCCGACGATCGGCACGTACCTGGCGGGCGCCCTGCCGATGCTGATCGCCTTCACCGTGGACCCCTGGTACGCGGTGTGGGTGCTGGGCTTCGTGGTCATCTACCAGCAGTTCGAGAACTACGTGCTCCAGCCCAAGCTCACCGCCAAGAGCGTGGACATCCACCCGGCGGTCGCCTTCGGGTCGGTCGTCGCGGGCACCGCGCTGCTCGGCGCGGTCGGCGCCCTGATCGCCATCCCGGCGGTGGCGACGCTGCAGGCGTTCCTCGGGGCGTACGTGAAGCGCTACGACGTCACGGACGATCCGCGGGTGCACGGACACCGTCGCCGCGGCGACACGCCCCTGCTCACGCGGCTGCGGCGCGCGCTGACACCGCCGGGACGTGAGGGCTGAGCGCTCCGCCGGGCCGCTGCGACCGAGGCGCGTTCCACCGGGTCCCGGAGGCTGAAGCACGGGTTCCACTCGCGGGCTGACGCGTCCGGCGCGCCTGGCGTGGTGCGCTTGACAGCAAAATCGAACATCCATTCTTATGGGGGCTCCGGCGGCGTCGTACCGGGGGTTCGCGGGGGGATTCCCGGGCGCGCCGGTGGATTACGGAGGGCCGTGGGGCCCGAGTTATCCACAGGCCGGACGGGCGTCGGGGCGCATTGTCAGTGGCAGGCGTTAGCGTCTTTGACGTGAAGCGATCGACTCAAGCAAACCGGGTGGAACCCATGGCAGGAACCGACCGCGAGAAGGCGCTCGACGCCGCGCTCGCACAGATTGAACGGCAATTCGGCAAGGGCGCGGTCATGCGCATGGGCGAGCGGCCGAACGAGCCCATCGAGGTCATCCCCACCGGGTCGACCGCGCTCGACGTCGCGCTCGGCGTCGGCGGCATCCCGCGCGGCCGTGTGGTGGAGGTGTACGGCCCGGAGTCCTCCGGTAAGACGACCCTGACGCTGCACGCCGTGGCCAACGCGCAGCGGGCCGGCGGCGCGGTGGCCTTCGTGGACGCGGAGCACGCCCTCGACCCCGAGTACGCGAAGAAGCTCGGCGTCGACATCGACAACCTCATCCTGTCCCAGCCGGACAACGGCGAGCAGGCGCTCGAGATCGTCGACATGCTGGTCCGCTCCGGCGCGCTCGACCTGATCGTCATCGACTCCGTGGCGGCCCTGGTGCCCCGCGCCGAGATCGAGGGCGAGATGGGTGACTCGCACGTGGGTCTGCAGGCCCGTCTGATGAGCCAGGCCCTGCGGAAGATCACCAGCGCGCTCAACCAGTCGAAGACCACCGCGATCTTCATCAACCAGCTGCGCGAGAAGATCGGCGTGATGTTCGGCTCCCCGGAGACCACGACCGGTGGCCGCGCGCTGAAGTTCTACGCCTCGGTGCGCATGGACATCCGCCGCATCGAGACCCTGAAGGACGGCACGGACGCGGTGGGCAACCGCACCCGCGTCAAGGTCGTCAAGAACAAGGTCGCGCCGCCCTTCAAGCAGGCCGAGTTCGACATCCTCTACGGCCAGGGCATCTCCCGCGAGGGCGGCCTGATCGACATGGGCGTGGAGCACGGCTTCGTCCGCAAGGCCGGCGCCTGGTACACGTACGAGGGCGACCAGCTCGGCCAGGGCAAGGAGAACGCCCGCAACTTCCTGAAGGACAACCCCGACCTCGCCAACGAGATCGAGCGGAAGATCAAGGAGAAGCTGGGCGTCGGTGTCCGGCCGGAGAGCACCGAGGGCGAGCCCGCCGCGGACGCCGCGGCGGAGACCCCGGCGACCGACGCCGCCAAGACGGTGCCCGCTCCGGCGGCGAAGGCCACCAAGTCCAAGGCCGCGGCGGCCAAGAGCTAGGCCGTGACACGACGTACGGACTGGGCGGAGCACACGGACCCCCAGGGAGGCGGCCACAGGAGTGGCGGCCGCCCCGGTGGTGCGGGTGCCGATGCCGACGGCCCCTGGAGCGACGACCAGGAGGGCCGGGGCGGCCGCCGCCGTCGGCGGCGCGGCGGTCTCGGCGGCCATCAGGACAGCGGTTCCCCGTCCTCGTCGAGGGCCGAGAACGGGGAACCGCCCACGGGGGACCCCGCTGAGCGGGCGCGGGCCATCTGCTTGCGCCTGCTCACCGGGACGCCCCGCACGCGCAAGCAGCTCGCCGACGCCCTGCGCAAGCGGGACATCCCCGACGACGTGGCGGACGAGGTCCTGTCCCGCTTCGAAGAGGTCGGACTGATCAACGACGAGGCCTTCGCGGACGCCTGGGTGGAGTCCCGGCACCACGGCCGGGGCCTCGCCCGGCGGGCCCTGGCCCGCGAGCTGCGGACCAAGGGCGTGGACTCGGCGCTGATCGACGAGGCCGTCGGCCAGCTCGACGCGGAGCAGGAGGAGGCCACCGCCCGCGAGCTAGTCGCCCGCAAGCTGCGCTCCACCCGCGGCCTCGACCGCGACAAGAGGCTGCGGCGTCTCGCGGGCATGCTCGCCCGCAAGGGGTATCCGGAAGGCATGGCGCTGCGCGTGGTCCGCGAGGCGCTGGAGCAAGAGGGGGAGGACACGGAGGACCTCGGATACGAGGGCCTCTGAGCGGCTGAAGGACCCGCCGAGGACAGGCTCCGACCTGGGTGCTGGAATTCCGGACCTGGGCGGGGCGTCCCGTGCGGCGGGGCGGCCGTAGGCCCGAGTGAACCAGGGGGGTGCCCCCTCGGGGGTGGGGCTAACCCCCCATGGAAGACGCCTGGTCGCCACCGTGCACAGGAACCTGTGCACAGGCGACTGTGTACGCATGGTTCACCACCAGGGCAGAAGCGAGGGCCGGGCCCTCGACGGGGCCGCGGAGGCTGTCCCCGCCATCGATGCCGCCCCCGCCGTCGAGGCAGGCCGCGGGGCCGACGACGCCGCGCCCGTTGCCGAAGAGCTGAACGACCTGCGGGTCCTCAAGGCCCTCGCGCAGCCCCGGCGGCAGCAGATGCTCCAGCACCTCACCGTGCACGGGCCCGCCACGTCCGCGACCTTGGCCCGGGCCCTGGGCCTCAACACCGGCGCGACGAGCTACCACCTGCGCGAGCTGGCCCGGTACGGCTTCGTCGAGGAGACGGACGGCACCGGGCACGGACGCGAGCGCTGGTGGCGCGCGATCCCCGGCGACCGGCGCTTTCCGCCGCGCAGCAGGCAGAACGCCGAGACGCGACTCGTCATGGACGAGCTGGACCACCTCTCGTACGCCGCCGACCTGGAGCTCTTCGAGCAGCTCCAGCGCGAGAGCGGCGACGCCGACGAGTGGGCCGACGCCTACCCGTACTCGCGCGGCACGATGCGGCTGACGGTCGCCGAGCTGCGTGAGTTTTTCGAGGAGTACATCGCCCTCCTCAACCGTTACAAGCGCTCCGACGCCGAAACGCCGCCCGGGGCCCGCACCGTCCTCACCCGCCTCCTGGCCTTCCCCGCGCCGTCCGGCACCCCCGACGACAACAGAAGAGAGACCGAGACCTCATGATGCTGCGCTACGCACTGCAGACGATCCGCGACCGGAAGGGCGGATTCCTAGGGGCCTTCGTCGCGTTGATGTGCGCCGCCGCGCTCATCACCGCCTGCGGCACCCTCCTGGAGACGGGCCTGCGCGGCAGCATCCGCCCCGAGCGCTACGCCGCCGCTCCCGTACTGGTCTCGGCCGATCAGAACGTGCACCGGACCATCGTCAAGCACAAGAAGGGCAAGACGAAGGTCAAGCACAAGGCGAAGCCGATCGCCGAACGGGCCTGGCTGCCGCGCGACGTCACCAGACGGCTCGAAGGCGTGCCGGGCGTCGGCAAGGTGATACCCGAACTCACCTTCCTGGCGCAGCCGTTGGCGCCCGGCGTCAAGGACCCGGACCGTCCCGCGTACGGGCATGCCTGGGCCTCGGCCGCCCTCACGCCGTTCCGGATCGTCGAGGGCCGGGCCCCGCGGGCCGCGACGGACCTCGTCGTCGACCGCGGCCTCGCCGAGCGCGCCCGCCTCGAACCCGGCGACCGGCTCACCGTCCAGTCGACGAGCGCTCCGCGCACGTACCGCGTCACGGGCATCGCCGCCCCGGAGGACGGCGGGAGCGCCCTCACGCACCAGACCGCCCTGTTCTTCTCCGATCGTGAGGCCGAGCGGCTCGCCGCCCACCCCGGCCGGGTCACCGCCCTCGGTGTCCTGCCGGCCGACGGCACGTCCGTGCCGACGCTCACGGCAGCGGTCGAGAAGGCGCTCGACGGTACGACCGCGCAGGTCAGCAGCGGCGACAGCCGTGGCCCCGTCGAGTTCCTCGACGCGGCGGGCGCGCGGGTGAAGCTCGTCAGCATGGGCGGCGCGATGGGCGGTACGTCGCTGCTCGTCGCCGTCCTCGTGGTCGTCGGCACCTTCGCCCTGTCCATCCAGCAGCGCCACCGCGAACTCGCCCTGCTGCGGGCCATCGCCGCCAGCCCGAAGCAGCTCCGCAAGCTCCTCGGCCGCGAGGCGCTCCTCGTCGGGGCGGCCGCCGGAGCGCTCGGCTCGCTCGCGGGCATCCCGCTCGGCGGGCTGCTGTACGGGAAGTTCGTCGACGAGGGAGTGGTTCCGGCGACGCTCGACCGGGTCGTCAGCGTCTTCCCGCCGCTGGCGGCCGTCGCCGCGACGCTGTTCGGCGCCTGGGCGGCCGCGCGCGTCTCCGCCCGCCGCATCGCCCGCATCCGCCCCGGAGAGGCCCTGGCCGAGGCGGGCGTGGAGCGTACGAAGCTCTCCTGGGTGCGTGTCGTCGCCGGTCTGCTCTTCCTCGTGGGAGGCGCCGTCCTCGTCTTCGTCCTCAGTCTGCTGCGCACCGAGCCCGCGTCGACTCCCGTCACGTTCCTGGCCGTTGTGGTGCTCGCCTCGGCCGTCGCCCTGCTCGGCCCGGTCGTCGTCAGGGTGTCGGCCGCCGTCCTCGGCCGGGTGCTGCGGCTCACCGGCCCGGCCGGGCGGCTCGCGCACGCCAACCTCCGGGGGAACGCCGCCCGCATGGCCGCCGCCGTCACCCCGCTGGTCCTGCTCGTCGGCATGACGTGCACGGTGCTCTTCGCGCAGCCCACGCTCACCGCCGCCGCCCGTGACCAGGCGCGCGACGGCGTCCGGGCGGACTGGTCGCTCATCGCGCAAGGGCCCGGCATGCCGGCGGTGGCCGCGCGGGAGCTGCGGGCGGCCGAGGGCGTCGAAGCCGTGACCGAGGTCGTCCGCACCACCGTGCGCGTCGGGCTCGACAAGTACCCGGCGCAGGGCGTGACTCCGGCGGGCTTCACCCGCACCTGGGACCCGGACGTCACGGCGGGCTCGCTGACCTCCTTCGGCGCGGGTGACATCGCCGTCAGCGAACTCGCCGCCGACCAACTCGGCCTGAAGCCCGGCAGCCGCCTCAAGCTCACCCTCGGCGACGGCACACCGGCCACCCTGACGGTCAGGGCCGTCTACGCGCGCGGGCTCGGCTTCGGCGATCTGACCCTGGCGCACGATCTGGTCGCCCGCCACGTCGACAACCCGCTCGCCGCCACGGTCCTCGTCAAGAGCGACCGTACGAAGAATCAACTCGCGGTGGCCCTGCGGAAGTTCCCGAACGTGCGGGTGGATTCCCCGGACGCCGTCGACCGCCTCCAGGCCGAGCGCGGCCAGTCGAGCGCCGACGTCAACCTCCTCGCCATGGGGCTCGTGCTGGCCTTCACCGCGATCGCCGTCGTCAACACGCTCGCGATGTCGGTGTCGGAGCGGGTCAAGGAGTTCGCGCTGCTGCGTCTCGCGGGCGCCACGCGCCGCCAGGTCCGGGCGATGCTGCGCACCGAGGCGCTGTCGGTCCTGCTCATCGCGACCGCTCTGGGCAGCGCCATCGCCCTCGCCGTCCTGACCGCGTTCAGCATCGGCATGACCGGTTCCGCCGCCCCCGTCGTCCTGCCGCTGCTGTACGTCGCCGTGGTCGCCGTGGCGGCTCTGCTCGCCCTGACGGCGACGGTGGTGCCCGGCCGCACCGCCCTGAAGCCGTCTCCGGTCACGGTGGCGACGGCCAAGGAGTAAGGGGCGATGGGCAATAGCGGGCGCCCCTTACGCACTCCTTCGGGAGGTGTGAGGGGCGCCGACGCGTGCCCGGGCAACAACTTTGGGCAGAGCAGTCACTCGGCGACGGGGAGCCCATCCGCCTTCCAGGCCTGGAAGCCGCCGACGAGGTCGGTCGCGTGCCGCAGCCCGAGCTGGCGCAGGGAGTGGGCCGCGAGGCTCGACGCGTAGCCTTCGTTGCAGACGATGACGATCTCCAGGTCGTGGCTGACGGCCTGCGGGGCACGGTGGCTGCCGTGGGGGTCGAGGCGCCACTCCAGTTCGTTGCGCTCGACGACCAGCGCCCCCGGGATCAGGCCGTCGCGCTCGCGCAGCGCCGCGTAGCGGATGTCGACGAGCAGGCCTCCGGACCGGTCGATCTCGTACGCCTGCCGGGGCGTGACCCGGTCGAGGCCGCGCCGTACCCGTTCCAGGAATTCGTCTATGCCCACGGGTGTGAGCGGCTCCGCTGCGATCGCCGGGGCCGTCGGCACACCCGGGATGATGTTCAACTCAAGGCCCGCGCTCACTGCCAGTCCTCCGGACGCTCGACGTGCTCAAGGCGTAGCACGTCGCCGGTGCGGCTGTAGCGACGGATCCGTGGAAGTGGCGGATAGTACGCGTGCACGGAGACGGCGTGCTCCGTAGGGGACTCGTTGAACACCTCGTGCACGTGGTTGCGGCCGAACGCCCGCCCTTGCCCGGCGGGCAGCTGCCGCTCGCGGTCGATGCCCTCGGTGAGTTCCAGGGTCTTCCAGCCGTCGGTGGGGAGCCGGGCGGCGAGGGAGTGCTCCTTGAGGGCGCCGGAGGCGGTGGTGAAGGCGCCGACCGACTCGGCGTGGTCGTGCCAGCCGGTACCGGTGCCGGGCGGCCATCCGATCAGCCAGGCCTCGCTGCCGCCGGGCCCGTCGAGGCGCACCCAGGTGCGGCCCTCGGGGTCGAGGGGGAGCGAGGCGACGAGGTCGGCGTCGGCGGCGGTGCGGCGCACGAAGTGGAGGAGGTCGGCCGAGGTGGGCGGGGCCACGCGGGAGCCGGAGGGGGAGGGCACGGGGGCAGGGCTGGAGACAGACGCTGACATGGGACCGTCCTGGGAGTTCGCGGAACGGCGCGCCGACGACGGGCGCGCGAGAAAGGATGAGATGGCGAATTCAGCAGGACGGCTGACACACGCAGCCCGCATAGCGGACGAGGTCCATGTGGACCCTCCGCCACAAGCGGACAGCGGTGTCGGTCATGGTCCGGAGTAGACCATGACCGTGGGAAGTGGTCAACTCGCGCTCAGCATGCGGTCGGACGGTCGTTACTGGTTCAACAGCCGCTGTCTCCGGGGCCTCGGTCCAGGCCCTCGATCCGTCCGGGGCCTGGGTCGAGGGCCTAGGAGGACGGTTTCTTCGGTCGGTTCGAAACGAGCTCTACGGGGATGGCCTTTTCGGCTCGCTCGACGGTCCGGCGTCGGGCTTCCCGCCGGCTGGGCGCCCGCCCTGCGCGTCGGTGCCGGGCGTCTCGCGGGCCGTTCCGTCGCCGTTCGACCCGGTGCTGGGCTTTCCGTCGGCTGCTCGGCCCTCGCGCGGCTCGCTGCCGGGCTTCCCGTGGGCAGCGTCGGCGTCCTTCGGACCGCTGCCGGGCCTCCCCCCGGGCGCTCCGCCGCCCTTTGTACGTGCCTTCTCCGGGGCCTCCCGCACCGCCTTGCCCAGTGCCGCCTCGGCGGCCGCGTACAGTTCCGCGGGGCGTACGCCGTTGAGCGCGGCGACCAGATGCCCGTCGGGGCGCACGAGCAGGACCGTGTGCGCCGCGGCGCCGGGGTAGCTCTCCGCGACGAGGAGCTCGGCCGGGCACGGCAGCGCGGTCACCGCGGCGGCGAGGCGGGGCATGATCCCGGCCTTCATCCAGTGCCGCCGGTCCCACACGACCGTCCCCGGCGCCACGAGCACCACCAGGAGCTGGCTGAGGCCGAGGCGGTCCCGCAGCCGTACGACCGCCCCGTCCGGAGCCGTGACGCCCACGTCGACGACCGGAGCGCCCGGCTCCGTGGCCACGAGCACCGTGGAGTCCGAACTTCCGGGGGACAGGGGTGAGTCGGTGTACGCCCCCGGCGCGCCCAGCTGGCCGCGCCCCACATGGCCGTCCGTGAGCAGCGCGTCCTGGCCGCGCGCGGCCCCCGGCACATAGGAGCGCAGCCCGCCGCCGCCCCGGAGCAGGGGCAGCGACTGGTCGGCGGCACGCAGGCGCGCGGCCACGGCGGCGCGCCGCTCGGTCTGATAGCTGTCGAGCAGTGCGCCGGTCGGGCCGTGGTGCCAGGCCAGCGCCAGCTTCCAGGCGAGGTTGTCCGCGTCCCGAAGGCTCTCGTCCAGGCCCTGGGTGCCGAGCGCCCCGAGCAGATGGGCGGCGTCCCCGGCCAGGAAGCAGCGCCCGACCCGCCACCGGCGGGCGAGCCGGTGGTGGACCGTGTGGACGCCGGTGTCGAGGAGGTCGTACGGCGGGGTGGCGCCGCACCAGCCCGAGAGGGTCTCCCGGATGCGGGCGACGAGGGCGTCGGGTGTCACCAGGTCGCCGCGCGGCGGCAGCAGCCAGTCGATCCGCCAGATGCCGCCCGCCAGCGGGCGCGCCGTCACCTCGGGTCCTCCGCCGGGCCACGGCGGGCTCCGGTGCAACAACGCCTCGCCGGGCCAGGGAAGTTCCGTCCGCAGGGCGGCGACCGCGTGCCGCTCGACCGCCGTGCGCCCCGGGAAGCGGATGTCGAGCAGCTTGCGGACGGTCGACCGGGGCCCGTCGCAGCCGACCAGATAGCTGCCACGCCACCAGGTGTCCTTGGGCCCGCGTGTGTGGGCCGTGAGCCCCGAGGAGTCCTGCTCCAGGGTGTCCAGCTTGCTCTCCACCGCGATCTTCACGAGCCGCTCGTCGGTGATCGCGTCCCGCAGGGCGCCGGTCAGCACGTGCTGCGGCACGTGCAACGGGGAGGGCATCTCGTCACTGAACGTGAGCTGCCGCATCACCTGCTTGCGCCGCATCGACCGCCAGCCGCTCCAGCGTGCCCCCGCGTCCGAGCCTCCGAAGGAACCCCCGGAGAGGCGCTCCACGAGCGCCGCCGTGTCCTCCCGCAGGACGACGGTCCGCGCGGGGCGCTGCTCGTCCTTGCCGGGCCCCTCGTCCAGGACCACCGTGGGAACCGAGTGACGCGCGAGGGCCAGGGCGAGCGTGAGCCCCACGGGGCCCGCGCCGACGACGATCACCGGGTCCACGGCGTGCCGCCTCCTGCCAGGACTGCCCGCGAGCGCTGGACGTACGTACAGGAAATGGCAGTTGAAACCCGGTGCACGATCACAGAACGTATGCAACCCACTGCTGGTTCCTGCGTCAAGCGACGAAGGCAGTGGCGTGATCGCCACTGCCTTCGTTCTTGCAGATCATCGGGTGAGCGCCCGGGGTCGGCTCAGACGGCGCCGCCGATGCCGCCCCCACCGCCGCCCGCGCCCGTCGCGGCCGTTCCCGCCACGGCCGCCGGATCGACCATCGCGCCGGTGGACTTCTTGCCCCGCCGCAGGCGCCGCTCCAGCCAGCTCGCGAACGTCGTCAGGATGAAGTTCAGCACGATGTAGATCACCGCGACGACCGTGAAGCTGGCGATGACGTTGGCTCCGTAGTAGCCGCTCATCGTGCTGACGGTCGACAGGAGCTCGGAGAACGTGAGCATGGCACCGCCGAGCGCGGTGTCCTTCACGATGACCACGATCTGGCTGACGATCGCGGGCAGCATCGCCGTGACCGACTGCGGCAGGAGCACGGACCGCATGGTCTGGCCCTTGCGCAGGCCGATGGCCTTGGCCGCCTCGCTCTGGCCCTTGGGCAGCGCCAGGATGCCCGCCCGTACGATCTCCGCGAGCACGGAGGCGTTGTACAGGACGAGACCCGTCACGACCGCGTACATGGGACGGTCATCGGAAGAGACGTCGCTGTACTTGGAGAAGGCCTCGTTGGCGAACAGCATCAGGATCAGGACCGGGATCGCGCGGAAGAACTCCACGATCGTGCCGGCCACGATGCGCACCCACAGGTGGTCCGAGAGTCGCGCGATGCCGAGGACGGCTCCCAGGGGCAGCGCGATGACCATGGAGTACGCGGCCGCCTTGAGCGTGTTCTCCAGGCCGGGCCAGATGTACGTCGTCCAGGCCCTGCTGTCCGTGAAGAAGGGCTTCCACTTCTCCCAGTCGAGCTGGCCCTTGTCGGAGAGGGCGCTGTAGACCCACCAGCCCACCAGGCCGACGGCGATCACGAAGATCACCGAGTAGATGATGTTGCGCTGCTTGGCGCGGGGGCCCGGGGCGTCGTAGAGAACGGAGTTCATCGCTTGACCGCCACTTTCTTGCTGACCCAGCCGAGGATCAGGCCGGTCGGCAGCGTGAGGCAGATGAAGCCGAACGCGAAGACGGCGGCGATCGCGATCGTCTGGGCCTCGTTCTCGATCATGCCCTTCATCAGCAGGGCCGCCTCGGCGACGCCGATCGCGGCGGCCACGGTGGTGTTCTTCGTGAGCGCGATCAGGACGTTGGCGAGCGGTGCCACCACCGAGCGGAAGGCCTGGGGGAGCACGACGAGGGTGAGGACCTGCGTGAAGCTCAGCCCGAGGGCCCGGGCGGCCTCCGCCTGGCCCACCGGCACGGTGTTGATGCCCGAGCGCAGCGCCTCACAGACGAAGGCGGCGGTGTAGGCGGTCAGACCGAGCACCGCGAGCCGGAAGTTGATGGTGGCGAAGTCCTCGGAGCCCAGGGTGACGCCCAGCGTCTGGTTCAGGCCGAGCGACGTGAACACGATGATGATGGTCAGCGGAATGTTCCGCACGACGTTGACGTAGACGGCTCCGAAGCCGCGCATCAGGGGTACGGGGCTGACGCGCATGCCCGCCAGCACGGTTCCCCATATCAGGGAGCCGACCGCTGAGAGTCCGGTGAGCTTCACCGTCTCCCAGAAGGCCCCCCACAGGTCATAGCCTTCAAGAAAGTCGAACACGTTCTCCCGCGCTTCCGCGTAGACGGACAGCTTCTGCGTAGAGGGCGAAGGGGCGCGCCGCTGTGGTGAGCGGCACGCCCCTCACGTCCTGCTTACTTGACGATGTCGCCGATCTTCGGGGCGGGCTCGTTCTTGTAGCTGGCCGGGCCGAAGTTGTCCTTCACGGCCTTCTCCCACGACCCGTCCTTGACCATCTCGGTCAGCGCGTCGTTGATCTTCTTCTTGAGGTCGGAGCCCTTCTTGACGCCGATCCCGTAGTTCTCGTTGGTCATCTTGAAGCCGCCGAGCTTGAACTTGCCCTGGAAGTTCTTCTGCGCGGCGTAACCGGCGAGGATCGAGTCGTCGGTGGTGAGCGCGTCGATGGCCTTGCTCTGCAGGCCGGTCAGGCACTGGGAGTACGCGCCGTAGTTCTGGAGCTGGGCCTTGGGCGCCAGCTTCTCCTTGACGTTCTGCGCCGAGGTCGAACCGGTCACCGAGCAGAGCTTCTTGCTGTTCAGGTCCTTCGGCGACTTGATCGACTTGTCGTCGGCGCGGACCAGGACGTCCTGGTGGGCGAGCAGGTACGGGCCGGCGAAGTCGACCTTCTCCTCGCGCTCCGGAGTGATCGAGTAGGTCGCCGCGATGAAGTCGACGTCACCGCGCTGGAGCATCGTCTCGCGGTCGGCGCTCTTGGCTTCCTTCCACTCGATGTCGTCGGCCTTGTGGCCGAGCTTCTTCGCCACGTAGGTGGCGACATCGACGTCGAAGCCCTCGTACTTGCCGTCCGGCGTCTTCTGGCCGAGGCCGGGCTGGTCGAACTTGATCCCGATGGTGATCTTGCCGCCCCCGCCGGAGCCCTTCTCGTCCTTGTCGTCGTCACCGCCACAAGCGGTGGCCGTGAGGGAGAGCGCGAGCAGAACGGAGGCTGCCGCGGTGACCTTGCGAACCTTCATGGTGAACATCCTTCGTGTCGGCGGAGGTTGGGGGAGACGCTGCCGAGCGTCATGCGTCCGATGAGGCGTCCCGCGCGCGGGAGCGCGTGCGGCGCGTCAGTGGTGCAGGATCTTCGACAGGAAGTCCTTGGCACGGTCGCTGCGCGGGTTGCTGAAGAACTGGTCCGGTGTGGCCTCTTCGACGATCCGGCCGTCCGCCATGAAGACGACGCGGTTGGCGGCCGACCGGGCGAAGCCCATCTCGTGGGTGACGACGACCATGGTCATGCCGTCACGGGCGAGCTGCTGCATCACCTCGAGGACCTCGTTGATCATCTCGGGGTCGAGCGCCGACGTGGGCTCGTCGAAGAGCATGACCTTGGGCCCCATGGCGAGCGCCCTGGCGATCGCCACACGCTGCTGCTGGCCACCGGAGAGCTGTGCCGGGTACTTGTCGGCCTGCGTGCCGACGCCGACGCGGTCGAGCAGACCGCGTGCCTTCTCCTCCGCCTCCGCCTTGGCCGTCCTGCGCACCTTGACCTGGCCCAGCATCACGTTCTCGAGCACGGTCTTGTGCGCGAAGAGGTTGAAGGACTGGAAGACCATGCCCACGTCGGCGCGGAGCCTGGCGAGCTCCTTGCCCTCCTGGGGCAGCGGCTTGCCGTCGATCGTGATCGCGCCGGAGTCGATGGTCTCCAGGCGGTTGATCGTGCGGCACAGCGTCGACTTGCCGGACCCGGAGGGCCCGATCACGACGACGACTTCGCCGCGGGCGATGGTCAGGTCGATGTCTTGGAGGACGTGCAGTGCGCCGAAGTGCTTGTTGACGTTCTTCAACACGACAAGGTCGTCCGCCGCGGGTATGGCGTCCTTGGTCACCGATACTTCGGTCACGGCTTGTTGCTCCATCCTCCTCGGGTTGGGAGGACAGTAGTAACCCGGTGCGACCAGCGTCATTACATCTGAGGGGAAATTGAGCATAACGATCCGGCCGCAACCGGACACTCCGTGTGAACGGGGCGCCCCGCGCGCGTACCGGGTGCATAACGGAACGTGTCCGTGACCCGAAGGGCCTTGACGCGGTCCTTATCCATCGGCGTGGATGCCTTGGGACGCTCGGGAGCGTCCGGCACACCGCTGGATCCGCGCGCTCGCGCGCGTAGGGCACGCCTACGACAAAGGGCGTAGCCCCCGTGCGAGCGGGAGCGGAACGATCAATGAACTGACGGTACGACTGATGAACTACGGGGGAGCCTATGGGCTGGAGGAGGGCCGCATGAGACTGCTGCTCGTCGAGGACGACGACCACGTGGCCGCCGCCTTGTCCGCGGTCCTGGCCCGGCACGGCTTCGCCGTCACCCACGCGCGCAACGGCGAGGAGGCCCTCCAGGCCCTGCTGCCGGGCGAAGCGGCCCCCTTCGGGGTGGTGCTCCTCGACCTCGGCCTGCCCGACCAGGACGGCTACGAGGTCTGCGGGAAGATCCGCAAGCGCACCCGGACCCCGGTCATCATGGTGACGGCCCGCGCCGACGTGCGCTCCCGCATCCACGGCCTGAACCTCGGAGCCGACGACTACGTGGTGAAGCCGTACGACACGGGAGAGCTCATCGCCCGCATCCACGCGGTCACCCGGCGCCCGTCCGCGGCCGAGGCCGCCGCGGCCCCCGCCGAGACGGAGCTGCGGCTCGGCAACGTACGCATCGAACTGCCCACCCGCCAGGTCAGCGTGGACGGTGCCAAGGTGCAACTGACCCGCAAGGAGTTCGACTTGCTCGCGCTGCTCGCCCAGCGGCCCGGCGTCGTCTTCCGCCGGGAGCAGATCATCAGTGAGGTGTGGCGCACCAGTTGGGAGGGCACGGGCCGCACCCTGGAGGTGCACGTCGCGTCCCTGCGGGCCAAGCTGCACATGCCCGCCCTGATCGAGACGGTGCGCGGAGTCGGGTACCGGCTCGTCGCCCCGGCGGCGTAGCGGGGTCAGGTGCGCGCACGTCTCCTGCCGCTGCTCATCGTCCTGATGGCGGGCGTCCTGCTGGCCCTCGGCTTCCCGCTCGCGGTGAGCGTGGCATCGGCTCAGCAGCAGAAGGTCGTCGTCGACCGCATCGACGACACGGCGCGCTTCGCCTCGCTCGCGCAGTTCGTCACGAAGCGGCCCGTCGGCTCGCGCATGCGCGACAAGGACGAGCGGCGCGAGACCCTCCAGAAGGAACTCGACTACTACAACGAGGTCTACGGCATCAAGGCGGGTGTCTTCTTCCGGGACACGTACCCCATGGCGCACGCTCCCGCCGCCTGGTACCTGCCGGGTCTGGGGCACCCCGTGCGCGACGCCTTCGAGGAGGCGCTGCGCTCCCGGGGGAGCCACGACCCGCCCCAGGTGTGGCCCTGGCAGGAGGGCGGGCGCATCGTCGTGGCGTCACCGGTGATCCGGGACGGCGACGTGGTCGCCGTCGTCGTCACCGACTCGCCCACCGGGCGCATGCGCGCGAAGACCCTGCACGGCTGGCTGCTGATCGTCGCGGGCGAGTCCGCGGCGATGCTCCTCGCGGTCGGCGCCGCGCTGCGCCTCACCCGCTGGATCCTGCGTCCCGTGGGCGTCCTGGACGCGACCACCCACGACATCGCGACCGGGCGCCTCGCCTCCCGGGTCGCGGCGGCCGGCGGGCCGCCGGAACTCCGGCGCCTGGCCCGTTCGTTCAACGAGATGGCCGACCACGTCGAGGACGTCCTGGAGCAGCAGCGCGCCTTCGTCGCCGACGCCTCCCACCAGCTACGCAACCCCCTGTCCGCACTCCTCCTGCGCATCGAGCTGCTCGCCCTGGAGCTGCCCGACGGCAATGCGGAGATCGCCTCGGTCCGCACCGAGGGCAAGCGTCTGGCCCAGGTCCTCGACGACCTCCTGGACCTGGCGCTCGCCGAGCACGCCGCGGCGGACCTCCGGCTCACCGACATCGGCGAGCTGGCGGCCGAGCGCGTGGCGTCCTGGCGTCCGCTCGCCGAGGAGCGGGGGGTGCGCCTGGAGGGGCACTGCCCGGCGACCACCGGCTGGGCGGACCCGATCGCCCTGTCCAGCGCCCTGGACGCGGTGATCGACAACGCCCTCAAGTTCACGCCGCGAGGGGAGCGGGTCGAGGTCCGTGTCGCCTCGACCGACGGGACGACGACGGTCGTCGTCACCGACGGCGGCCCGGGCCTCACCGACGACGAACTGGCCCGCATCGGCGACCGGTTCTGGCGCAGCAACCGGCACCAGAACGTGAAGGGCTCGGGGCTCGGCCTGTCGATCTCCCGGGCGCTGCTCGCCGCGGGCGGCGGTTCCCTGGTGTACGAGCGACACGAACCGCACGGCCTGAAGGCGACGGTCGGCGTGCCCCGGCAGGCTCCCGCGGGCGCGCCGGCGGCTAGGGCTTGACCGAGCGGTAGTAGCGCCGCGCGCCCTCGTGCAGTGCCAAGGGGTGCGTGTACAGGGCCGTCCGCAGGTCGACGAGCTGCGCGGCGTGCACACGTGCGCCGATGCGGTCCCTGCTGTCGATGACCGTACGGGTCAGGCCCTCCGTGAGCTTCGGGTCGGCGCGGTCGGTGGTCACCAGGAGGTTGGCCACCGCCAGGGTGCGCACGGACGCGTTCTGCTGGGCGTCCGGATAGGCGTCGGCGGGCATGACGGCGGCACGGTAGTAGCGCGACTCGCGCCCCTGCCGGTGCAGGGCGTCGACGAGGTCGCCGAGCGGCACGAGGCGGATGCTGAGGCGCTCCGAGAGCTGCTGCACGGAGGTCGTGGGCAGCCCGCCGGACCAGAAGAAGGCGTCGATCTTGCCGCGCCGCAGCAGCTCGGGCGCGGTGTCTATGCCGGAGGGCAGCGCCGTGAGGTCCTTGTCCAGGTCGATCCCGGCAGCCTGGAGGACGCGGTCGGCGATCAGACGCACCCCGGAGTGCGGCTGTCCGACGGCGACCTTCTTTCCGCGCAGGTCACGCGCCGTCGTGATGTCGGACGAGCGGCGCACGACGATGTGCACGTAGTCGTCGTACAGCCGGGCGCAGCCCCGCAGCCGGTCCGCGCCGGGCCCGCCGTCCAGGCGGTACCTCTCCACGGCGTCGGCCGCCGCGATGGTGAAGTCGGCCTTCCCGGTGGCCACCCGCTGCACGTTCTGCAGCGATCCCTGGCTGTTCAGGAGGTTGATGGAGACGTCCGGCATGTCCTTGGCGGCGGCACCGCGGAGCAGGTTTCCGTACGTCTCGTAGACGGCGCCTTTGACGCCCGTGCTGAAGCTCATCCGCCCCTTGGGTGACCCGTCGCCCACCGGGAGCAGCCACCACAGGAGCAGCCCGAACACCACGAGACCGGCGGCCGAGCCCTGGAGGGCGCGTCGTCGGGTGAGGTGGGGCAGGGCCGCGAACATGGGCGCGATCCTGCCATTTCCTTCGCTGTGGTGACCAGGGGCTGGGCTGAGGTGCCGCCCTCTTCGGGCAGGGCGCCCTAGCGCACCACGGCCCGCGCCAGCAGCTGCTGGAGCGTGTCCTGCTCCTGGTCCGAGAGGGGGCTCAGGGGTGACTCCGTGGCGAGCGACGCCATCAGGCGCTCGCGCAGCGCGGTGCCCTCGGGGGTGAGGACGAGCTGCTTGGCGCGGCGGTCGCTGGGGTGGGGGCGACGCTCGACGAGCCCTTGCTCCTCAAGCCGGTCGGAGACGAACGTGGCGTTGGACGGCTCGCAGCTCATCCGCTGCGCCAGCTCGCGCAGGGTCATGGGCCCGGTCAGCTCGCGCAGCGCGACGGCCTGCGGCGCGGTCAGGCCGAGGGCGGTGGCGTGCTCGCGCACATGCGTCTCGATGCGCCGGGCGAGGGCGTTCACGAGCCCGCAGACGCGCCAGTCGGCCGCGGGGAGGCTCTGGTGGCCCTGATCCGCCTCGGAGGCCGTCCGGTCCGTCTCCGAGCCCTTCTGGCCCCTCTCCGGCCCCTTCTGGTCCGTCTCCGGACCCCTCCGGTCCCTCTCCGGGCTCGCGGCCGCCGTACGGCCCGCCTGGCCGCGTTCCTGAGCGTTCCCGCGTGTGTTCGCCATGGCCCCCAGCCTACTCACTCCGTACAACTTCAATAGTTGCAACTCGAATGGTTCTAGCTCTAACGTTTCTGTCGGTGCGGCGGCGCGACGGCCGTGCCGCCGGCTGAACCGACTGCCCTGGAGGGGCCATGCCCACGTCTGAGAACACCGCTGAGAACGCCGCTGAGAACACTGCCGAGGCGCCCGCCGAAGCCGATGAGCGGCTTCGCAGGCCCGCCCGCACCCGCACGTTCCAGCTCGGCGAACTGCGCGTCAGCTATGTGGCCGACGGCGCCGTGGGCCTCAAGCCCCGCGGCTGGCTGCCCGCGGCGACCGAGAGCGACTGGGTGGCGTACGCCGACCACCTGGACGAGCGCGGGCACCTCGTCGCGAGCGTGGGCGCGCTGCTCGTCGAGCACGGCGACCGCGCCCTGCTGATCGATGCCGGATTCGGCCCGCGGACCTCGCCCGACGACCCGGGCAACCCCCTCATAGGCGCCCTGCGCAGTGGTCGGCTCCTCGGCGGCCTCGACCGGCTGGGCCGCGCCCCCGAAGCGATCGAGGCGGTCGCCTTCACGCATCTGCACGGCGACCACCTCGGATGGGCCTGGAACCCCGCCCCGGGCAGCTCCGAGCCCGCCTTCACGCGCGCCGCCTACCTCTTCGGAGAGCCCGAGTGGGAGCAGCGCCACCTGGCCGCGAGCCACGGCGCGACCGAGGAGGTCCTGGCCGTCCTCGCGCCCAAGGTGCGCAGGCTCACGGACGGCGAGGAGGTCTTCCCGGGCGTACGCGCCCTCGTGCGGCCGGGACACACGGTGGGCCACGTGACCTACGAGATCACCTCGGGCGGCGAGCGGCTCCTGGCCTTCGGCGACGCGATGCACTCGCCGGTCCAGGTCACCCACCCGGAGTGGTCGGCGGCCGTCGACCACGACCCCGGCGTCGCGGCCGAGTACCGCCACTGGCTCGTGGGCGAGCTGACCGAGCCCGGCACGCTGGGCTTCGGCATCCACTTCGCGGACGTGGTGTTCGGCCGGGCGGAGCGGGACTCCCAGGGGCGCACGGTCTGGGCACCCCTGCCCTGAAAGCCCGCTGCCCGGTCCCCGACGGAACGGCCCGGGATCAGCTCTTGCGGGCCACACCCGCGTACATGGCCACCTCGTCCGGCAGCGCCCCCGGGTCGCCGTCGGCCCCCTCCGGGCGCCAGCGCGAGCACGAGACCACGCCGGGCTCCAGCAGGTCGAGGCCGTCGAAGAACCGGGCCACCCGGTCGGGCGTGCGCTGCGTCAGCTTCGGAGTGCCGTGCTCGTTCCAGAAGGCCACCGCCGCGTCCACGTCCGGCATCGACGGGCTGGTGATCGTGTGCGAAAGGACCAGATGGCTCCCGGCGGGCAGGGCGTCCACGAGGCGGCGTACGAGACCGTAGGCCTCCTTGTCGTCGTCGATGAAAATCACGACCCCCAGGAGCATCAATGCGACCGGCTGACTGAAGTCCAGGGTGCGCGCCGCGTGCTTCAGGACGCTCTCGACATCCCTCATGTCGGCGTCCAGATAGTCGGTGCGCCCCTCCGGGGAGCTGGTCAGCAGAGCGCGCGCGTGCGTGAGGACCAGCGGATCGTTGTCTACGTAGACGATGCGTGACTCCGGGGCGATGCGCTGGGCCACCTCGTGCGTGTTGTCGGCCGTCGGCAGGCCGGTGCCGATGTCGAGGAACTGGCGCACCCCGCGGTCGGTCACCAGGTGGCGTACCGCACGACCCAGGAACAGCCGGTCCGCGCGCGCGTAGTCACCGATCCCGGGGTGCAGCTCGCGGATGCGGTCGCCTGCCTCGCGGTCGACGGCGTAGTTGTCCTTGCCGCCGAGCCAGTAGTTCCAGATCCGTGCCGTGTGCGGCTGCGCGGTGTTGATCCGGCTCCGTACGGCGTCGGCGGCGTCCTTGAGGGACGGGTCCTGGGCGCTCCGTGGAGCCTCAGGGGAGGGGTTCCCGGTCACGTGATCGCCTCCTGGCGCGAGGGGTGGGCCGGTGCGGGTGTCAACACGCAATCTAGCGGGGTCAGTTGGGTGCTCCGGCCCGGACCGCCACAAGGGCTCGCCCGGCCCGCTCCCAGGAGAGCCGCCCCGAGCCGCTGCCCCCGCCGGACCGGGGCCGCGCGGCCGCTCCGCACGGTGTACTGATCCAAGCCCTTACCCTGGACGGGTGAGCGGTGACGACGTGGCTGGTGGAGCAGTGGACGGATTGAAGACCTACGAGGTGCGCACCTACGGGTGCCAGATGAACGTCCACGATTCCGAGCGCCTGTCCGGGCTCCTGGAGGGCGCGGGGTACGTGCGCGCCCCCGAAGGGTCCGACGGAGACGCCGACGTCGTGGTCTTCAACACGTGCGCGGTGCGTGAGAACGCCGACAACCGTCTGTACGGCAACCTCGGCCGCCTCGCCCCGAGGAAGGTCTCGCGCCCCGGCATGCAGATCGCCGTCGGCGGCTGCCTGGCGCAGAAGGACCGGGACACCATCGTCAAGAAGGCCCCCTGGGTCGACGTCGTCTTCGGCACGCACAACATCGGCAAGCTGCCGGTCCTCCTGGAGCGCGCCCGCGTCCAGGAAGAGGCGCAGATCGAGATCGCCGAGTCCCTGGAGGCGTTCCCCTCGACGCTGCCCACGCGGCGCGAGAGCGCGTACGCGGCATGGGTGTCGATTTCCGTGGGCTGCAACAACACCTGCACCTTCTGCATCGTGCCCGCCCTGCGCGGCAAGGAGAAGGACCGCAGGACCGGCGACATCCTCGCCGAGATCGAGGCCCTCGTCGCCGAGGGCGTCTCCGAGATCACGCTCCTCGGGCAGAACGTCAACGCGTACGGCTCCGACATCGGCGACCGCGAGGCCTTCAGCAAGCTCCTGCGCGCCTGCGGCGCGATCGAGGGCCTGGAGCGGGTCCGCTTCACCTCGCCGCACCCGCGCGACTTCACGGACGACGTGATCGCCGCGATGGCCGAGACGCCGAACGTGATGCCCCAGCTCCACATGCCGCTGCAGTCCGGCTCGGACCCCGTCCTGAAGGCGATGCGCCGCTCCTACCGCCAGGAGCGCTACCTGGGCATCATCGAGAAGGTCCGCGCCGCCATCCCGCACGCGGCCATCACCACGGACATCATCGTGGGCTTCCCCGGGGAGACCGAGGAGGACTTCGAGCAGACCCTCCACGTGGTCCGCGAGGCCCGCTTCGCCCAGGCCTTCACCTTCCAGTACTCCAAGCGGCCCGGCACCCCCGCGGCCGAGATGGAGGGCCAGATCCCCAAGGAGGTCGTACAGGCGCGCTACGAGCGTCTGGTGGCCCTCCAGGAGGAGATCTCCTGGGACGAGAACAAGAAGCAGGTCGGCCGCACCCTGGAGCTCATGGTCGCCGAGGGCGAGGGCCGCAAGGACGGTGCCACGCACCGCCTCTCCGGCCGCGCCCCCGACAACCGCCTGGTCCACTTCACCAAGCCGGACACCGAGGTGCGCCCCGGTGACGTGGTGACCGTCGAGGTGACGTACGCGGCGCCGCACCACCTGCTCGCCGAGGGCCCCGTCCTCGACGTGCGCCGCACGCGCGCGGGCGACGCCTGGGAGAAGCGCAACGCCGCCGAGGCCGCGAAGCCGGCCGGCGTACTGCTCGGCCTCCCCACGGTGGGCGTCCCGGAGCCCCTGCCGGTGGCGACGGGCGGCTGCGCCTGCGACTGACGGACCGGAACCGGGCGTCCTGGCCCGCTGTCGGCTGCCAGATGCCCGTCGGGCGTCGGCCGCCGGGCGTCCGGTCCCCGACCGCCGTACGTCCCCGCTGACCGCGCTCCCCCCTGTCAGCGGGGAGCGTTACGCTGCGGATCATGCTTGTCGCCGCTGCCGTCTGCCCCTGCCCGCCGCTGCTCGTGCCCGAGGTCGCCGCGGGCGCCGCCCCCGAGCTGGAGGCCGCGCGCGCGGCCTGCTCGGACGCGATCGCCGTCCTCGCGGCCTCCCGGCCGGACCTCCTGGTGGTCGTCGGCCCCGCCGAACAGAGCGGCCGCGGCCCCCACGCGCAAGGAGCTCCCGGATCGTTCCGCGGATTCGGCGTGGACCTCGACGTCACGCTCGGTGACGCGCCTGCCGGGCAGAGCGGTACGGCACCGGAGCACGGGCTCCCGACGTCCCTGGCCGTCGCCGGATGGCTGCTCGGCCGTACGGAGTGGTCGGCCGCGCCCGTGGAGGGCCTCGGCGTGGGGGAACCTCTCGCGCCCGAGCGGTGTATCCAGAGCGGGGAGGGCATTGCCGCCCGTGCCGACCGGGTGGCGATGCTGGTGATGGGCGACTCCAGTGCCTGCCGCACGCTGAAGGCGCCCGGCTATCTCGACCACCGGGCGGAGGGCTTCGACGCGCACGTCGCCGAGGCGCTCGGCGCGGCGGACGTGGCAGCTCTCAAGTCCCTGGACACCGAGTTGGCGTACGAGCTGAAGGCCGCGGGCCGCGCTCCCTGGCAGGTGCTCGCGGGCGCCGCCGAGGGCGCGGACCTGCAGGGCGCCCTGCTCTTCGACGACGCGCCGTACGGCGTGGGCTATCTGGTGGCGACCTGGTCCTAGGCGCCGCCGCGCCCGGCGCGGACGCCGTGGCCTGGCCCTGGACGGCGGCTCGGCGGCGGCCCGGCTGAGGCCGGGTCCTAGGTGGTCCGGCGACGGCCAGGCTCCTGGCGAGCCGCCCTGCCCGCGCACGCCGACGGCCGTGAAGCTGAGCGCGCTTCACGGCCGTCCGTCGGTGTGCTCACGAGGCCGACGGGGGTGACGGCGACGACGGGGGAGTCGTGCCGTCCCCCGTGCCCTTGCCGTCCTGGCTCCCGGCGAGGCGATCCAGGGCGTCCTTCGCCTTGCCCGTCCCCGTCTGGATCTTGTCGCTGTACTTGCCCTTGGTCTTGCTGTCGACCACCTTCGCGGCCTTGTCCAGGCCATGGTCGATCTTGTCCCCGTGCTGCTGCGCGAGGCCGGAGACCTTGTCCTTCGCGGGGGCGAGCTTGGCTTTCAGATTCTGCAGGAAGCCCATGATTCACCTTCCCTCACTGGGAGTCACTTACGGGCGCCCTCACCGGCCTCGTTGTCGGCCGCCTCCTGGGCGGACTGCTGCTTGGGGATCTCCACGTTCTCCGCGGCGGCCGCCTCGGTGGCCTCCGCCTGGTCGCCCGTGTCGTCCTTGCCGCCCTCGGCCTCGGCCTCGCCCTTCGCCTCGCTCGTGGCATCGTCCTCGGCGGCCGCCTCGTTCTCGGCGGTCTCCGTGGCATCGGAAGACTCGGTGGCACCCTCCGGCTCCGCCGTGAGCGTCGCCGCCGCTGCCTCCTCAGTCGACGCCTCGGACTTCTTGCGGCGGAAACGTGAAAAAACACCCATTACTACTCCATACGTTACTCGTGTGGGCGAAATCCCGTGCCGCCCGGTGCGTCCGATTGCGTCGCCCGGGTTACCGGCCTCGAAACCGGCGGCCGGGACCTCGCAACAGGCAACGACCCCGCGGCCGTGCCGTCACGTAGCTCGTTCGGGCAGTCGCGGCGTGATTTGCGAGACTGGGGCGGTGAGTAGTGCAGCCCCCGCACCGCGGGTCATCGCCGTCGTCGGGCCCACCGCGGCCGGAAAGTCCGATCTGGGAGTCTTCCTTGCGCAGCACCTTGGCGGCGAAGTCGTCAACGCCGACTCGATGCAGCTGTACCGAGGGATGGACATCGGTACCGCCAAGCTGACGCCCGCCGAGCGCGACGGCGTCCCGCATCACCTCCTGGACATCTGGGACGTCACCGAGGCGGCGAGCGTCGCCGAGTACCAGAAGCTGGCGCGCGCCGAGATCGACCGGCTGCTCGCCGACGGCCGCTGGCCGATCCTCGTCGGCGGCTCCGGCCTGTACGTCAGGGGGGCCGTGGATCACCTGGACTTCCCCGGTACCGACCCCGAGGTCCGCGCCCGCCTGGAGGCGGAGCTCGAGCTGCACGGCCCCGGCGCGCTGCATGCCCGGCTCGCCGCCGCCGACCCCGACGCGGCCCGGGCGATCCTGCCCGGCAACGGCCGCCGGATCGTGCGCGCCCTGGAGGTCATCGAGATCACGGGGAAGCCCTTCACCGCCAACCTGCCCAGCCACGAGTCCGTGTACGACACCGTGCAGATCGGCGTCGACGTGGGCCGGCCCGAGCTGGACGAACGCATCACCGTGCGCGTGGACCGCATGTGGGAGGCGGGACTCGTCGACGAGGTGCGCACACTGGAGGCGCAAGGGCTGCGGGAGGGGCGCACGGCGTCCCGCGCGCTCGGGTACCAGCAGGTCCTCGCGGCGCTCGCAGGGGAGTGCACCGAGGAAGAGGCGCGCACCGAAACCGTACGCGCCACCAAGCGCTTCGCGCGCCGTCAGGACTCGTGGTTCCGCCGGGACCCCCGTGTGCACTGGCTCAGCGGGGCGGCCGCCGACCGGGGGGAACTCCCCGGGCGAGCAATGGCGTTGGTCGAACGAGCGGTCACAGCCTGATCACGTGATGGCATCGGGACGCTCCGCCGGTCATCGTGGCACCTGACGCCGTGCCATCATCGACCATCGATCGACCAGTGGAGTCCGAAGTGGGAGGGCGCGTGGCGATGGAGGCCGGCCCTCGTGACACCGCACATGACGGCGAGCGGCACACCGCACAGGACGGGGCGCGGCTCAGCCCGGACGGCCCGGACGACCAGGACGTGACCGTGGGTGGCGTGACCGACGACGGACCCTCCGAGGCGGAGCTCGCCGTGGAGCCCGAGGTCGAGGTCGAACTGCGCCCCCAGCGCAGACTGCGCATCTGGCAGCTCGCCCCGATCGTGATCCTCGCCGCCGTCGGTTCGCTGATGTTCGCCTTCCCGCTGGCCTTCGAGTTCGGCGACGGCGGTGCCGTGGTCGCCATGCTCGGGCTGCTCATCAGCTCCTGCGCGGCGGGCTGGGGCATGATGGCCGCCCGCCGCGTCGGCTACACCTGGCCGGGCCTGCCGGAGCGCGGCTCGGGGCGGCGCCCGGACTGGCGGGTGGTCTCCGCGTACACCCTGGTCGTCGCCACCGCCGCCGTCCTCGCGGTGTGGCGGGTGGCCCGGCTCCGCTGAGCCGGACGCCGCACGGGACCGCTCTCCCGCCGGTGTCGTACCCACCCCGTACGATCGAGGAATGAGCACGCCGATCGCCTTCCTCAAGGGGCACGGGACCGAGAACGACTTCGTGATCGTCCCGGACGCCGACAACACCATCGAGCTGTCCCCGGCCGCCGTCGCCGCCCTGTGCGACCGGCGCGCGGGCATCGGTGGCGACGGCCTGCTGCACGTCGTGCGCTCCGCCGCGCACCCGGACGCCCGGCATCTGGCCGCCGAGGCCGAGTGGTTCATGGACTACCGCAACGCGGACGGCTCGATCGTCGAGATGTGCGGCAACGGCGTGCGCGTGTTCGCGCGCTACCTCCAGCGCGCCGGGCTCGTCGGCGAGGGCGACCTGGCCGTGGCCACCCGGGGCGGCGTGAAGCGCGTGCACATCGCCAAGCCCGCGACCCCCGGCGGCCCGGACGGGGACGTCACCGTCGCCATGGGCAAGGCCGTGCTCCCCGAAGGCGATGTCGCGGTCTCCGTGGCCGACCGCCACTGGCCCGCTCGCAACGTGAACATGGGCAACCCCCACGCCGTCGCCTTCGTGTCCGACCTGGCGCACGCGGGCGATCTCTACTCCCCGCCGCCGTTCACCCCGGCCACCGCGTACCCGGACGGGGTGAACGTGGAGTTCGTGGTCGACCGCGCCCCCCGCCACGTCGCCATGCGCGTGCACGAGCGCGGCGTCGGCGAGACCCGCTCGTGCGGCACGGGCGCGTGCGCCGTCGCCGTCGCCGCGGCCCGCAGGGACGGCCTGGACCCCGCGGAGACCGGCACCCCGGTGACGTACACCGTGGACGTGCTCGGCGGCAGCCTGGTGATCACCGAGCGGCCGGACGGCGAGATCGAGATGACGGGCGCTGCCGTGATCGTCGCCGAGGGCGAGATCGACCCGGAGTGGCTGGCCTCGGTGACGAACTGAGGGTGACGCGACGGGAGCGCCGTTGACCGCGCGGAGCCCATCGGCCTTCCGCGCGCGTGGCGGCCCCCTGGAGCCTCTGGGGGCTGCGAGGCCAGCCAGGCCGCGCCCGGCCTCTCCCGGCCCGCAGCGGAGCGTCAGGGCGCCGTCTCTGCGCCACGTGGCCGCACCCAGACCGCCCAACCGCTTCCGGTGCCGCCGGGCGCCCGTATGCCGAGCGAAACAGTCGAAACGGGAGCCTGCGCCGTCACGATGGGGCTCCCCCGTGTCGAATCAGTACTCGTCCCAGTCGAATCATCACTCGAAACAGCACTCCACAGAACTGTCGCTCGAATGGGTGATCCGTTTCACGCTCGGCGAGAGCGGGTCAGCACCGCGTGGTGGGCTCGGTAGCATCAAGCACCGGCCCGGACGGAGCAGGCTGCCGTTCGTACACCGCCGGTCGGAGCTGCCGGAGGTGCCCATGAGTGCGGAGGCGACGAATCCCGCGACGCCCGGCCCCACGACGCCCCCGGGCCCGACCCCGGCGACAGCGGGATCCACGGGCCAGCGGCGCCGCGCCCGCCCCCGGCTCGACCTGCGCAGACTCGGCTGGGCCGCGCTCCTCGGCACCGCCGCGCGCGGCCGCGTCCCGGACGCGATCAGCCATGTCGCCGAGGCCCACCGCGGCCACCACCCGGACGCCGACCTGGAGCCGCTCCGCCGCGCCTACGTCCTCGCGGAGTCCTCGCACCGCGGCCAGACGCGCAAGAGCGGCGAGCCGTACATCACCCACCCGCTCGCCGTCACCCTGATCCTGGCCCAACTGGGCGCCGAGACGACCACCCTGACTGCCTCCCTGCTCCACGACACGGTCGAGGACACGGACGTGACGCTCGATCAGGTGCGCACCGAGTTCGGCGAGGACGTGTGCTATCTGGTCGACGGCGTCACCAAACTGGAAAAGGTCGACTACGGAGCGGCCGCCGAGCCCGAGACGTTCCGCAAGATGCTCGTGGCCACCGGCAACGACGTGCGTGTGATGTCGATCAAACTCGCCGACCGGCTGCACAACATGCGCACCCTCGGAGTGATGCGCCCCGAGAAACAGGCGCGCATCGCCAAGGTCACCCGTGACGTCCTCATCCCGCTCGCCGAGCGGCTCGGCGTGCAGGCCCTGAAGACCGAGCTCGAGGACCTGGTCTTCGCGATCCTCCACCCCGAGGAGTACGCCGCGGTCGAAGGCCTCATCGCGGCGAAGAACGCCGACGGCCCCGACCCCCTCGCGGACATCGCCGAAGAGGTACGCGGCGTGCTGCGCGAGGCGGGCATCGCGGCGGAAGTGCTCATCAGGCCGCGCCACTTCGTCTCCGTGCACCGCGTGCACCGCAAACGCGGCGGACTGCGCCCCGCCGACTTCGGACGCCTGCTCGTCCTCGTCGCCGAGGACGCCGACTGCTACGGGGTGCTCGGCGAACTGCACACCTGCTTCACGCCGGTCGTGGCGGAGTTCAAGGACTTCATCGCCGTACCGAAGTTCAACCTCTACCAGTCGTTGCACACGGCCGTCGCGCGCTCCGACGGCGAGGTCGCCGAAGTCCTCATCCGCACCCACAAGATGCACCGCGTCGCCGAGGCGGGCGTCGTCGCCCTGCGCAGCCCGTACGCGCCCCCTGTGGAGGAGCAGCCCGTCGACGGCGAGCGCGCCGACCCCACCCGGCCCGGCTGGCTCTCGCGCCTCCTCGAATGGCAGCAGGCCGCGCCCGACCCCGACACGTTCTGGTCCACCCTGCGCGAGGACCTGGCGCAGGACCGCGAGATCGCCGTCTTCCGCCCCGACGGCGGCACCCTCGGGCTGCCCGCGGGCGCGAGCTGCGTCGACGCCGCGTACGCCCAGTACGGCGAGGACGCCCACGCCTGCATCGGCGCGCGCGTGAACGGCCGCCTCGCGACGCTCAGCACGGTCCTGCGGGACGGCGACTCGGTCCAGCTCCTCATGGGGCAGGACCCGTCCTCCGGGCCCTCGCGCGAGTGGCTCGACCACGCGCGGACGCCTGCCGCGCGGATCGCCATCCGGCGCTGGCTCGCCTCGCACCCGACCCCGGCCCCCAGCCAGCCCGCGCCGGCGGACCTGCCCCCGGCGACGGCCGCTGCCGCCCCCCGGCCGCCGTTCCCGGCGGCCCTGCGCCCGGCCGCCGCGAACGTCGTCGTCGACCGGGAGGGCGCCACCGTGCGCCTCGCGGGCTGTTGTACGCCGGTACCGCCCGACGAGGTCACGGGTTTCGCGGTACGCGGCGGCGTGGTCACTGTCCACCGCGTCAGCTGCCCCGCGGTGGCGCGCATGAAGGGCGTGGGGCGCCCGGAGGTGGGTGTGCGCTGGGGCGACAGCGCCGAGTGCCGGGTCACGCTCATCGCCGAGTCGTTCGGCAGGCCGCACCTCCTCGCCGACCTCACCGAAGCCATCGCCCTGGAGGGCGCCGCCATCATCTCGGCGACCGTGGAGCCCCCCAGCCAGCAGCGCGTCCGCCACACGTACACCCTGCAACTCCCGGACGCCGCCCACCTGCTCGACCTGATGCGCGCGATGCGGAACGTACCCGGCGTGTACGACGTGAGCAGGGCGCAGCACCGGGCCGCGGCGACGTCCTAGGCGACGTCCTAGAGGGGGCGTGGCGAGGCCAGAAAGGGAGAAGGGTCGCAGTGACGCTGATGGCGGCGCCCGATCCGCGCGCCGCGCCCCTGTGAACTCCGATCCGCTCGCCCGGCCGCGTCGCTGAGGCATCCGGCCACCCCCGCCCCGACTCGTTCGAGTGGCCCGGCGCGCGTCATCACGGCGCGGAAGGCGTGCGCTGATAGCGGTAGTTCATGCTGCTCACCCCCCGCCCCAAGGCCACCGGGACCAAGGCCGTGCGGCCCAAGTCCGTCCGCGTCGCCCTCGCCCTCCTCGCGACCGCCGCCTCCACCGCCCTGCTCGCCGCGAGCGTCCCGCAGCCCGCCGCACCGCTCGGCATCGGCGACCGGCTCTTCCCGCACCTCGGCAACCCGGGATACGACGTCCTGGAGTACGACATCGCCTTCACGTACAAGGGCGACAACACCAAGCCGCTCGACACCGTCACGAAGATCGACGCCCGTGCGACCGCCCGGCTGGAGCGGATCAACCTCGACTTCTCCCAGGGCAAGGTCCGTTCCGTCGACGTCAACGGCATGCCCGCCACTTTCGACAGCAGCGGTGAAGACCTCGTCATCACCCCCCACGCGCGCGTGGAGCGCGGTCAGCGCATGCAGGTCACCGTCCACCACACGAGCCACCCGGTCGGCGGCAAGGAGGAGGGCGGCTGGGTGCGCACCGCCGACGGTCTCGCCATGGCCAACCAGGCCGACGCCGCGCACCGCGTCTTCCCCTGCAACGACCACCCCGCCGACAAGGCACAGTTCACCTTCCGCGTCACCGCCCCCAAGGCGCTCACCGCCGTCGCCAACGGCCTCCCGGTGGCCACGGAGCGCGCCGGGGCCACCACCACGTGGGCGTACCGCACCGAACACCCCATGGCCACCGAGCTGGCGCAGGTCTCCATCGGCCGCTCCACGGTGCTGCACCGCACCGGCCCGCGCGGCCTCCCCGTACGCGACGTCGTACCGACCAAGGGCCACAAGAAGCTGGAACGGTGGCTCAAGAAGACGCCCGGCCAGATCGCGTGGCTGGAGGGCAAGGTCGGCCGCTACCCGTTCGAGAACTACGGGGTGCTCGTCGCCGACGCCCAGACCGGCTTCGCGCTGGAGACGCAGACGCTCTCGCTCTTCGAGAAGCAGCTGTTCACCCGGCCGGAGTTCCCGGAGTGGTACGTGGACACGATCATGGTCCACGAGCTGGCGCACCAGTGGTTCGGCGACAGCGTCAGCCCGCGCACCTGGTCCGACCTGTGGCTCAACGAAGGGCACGCCACCTGGTACGAGGCCTTGTACGGCGAGGAGAAGTCGGGGCACAAGCTGCGCACGCGGATGCGCGAGGCCTACCGGTACTCGGATCAGTGGCGCGCCGCCGGCGGCCCGCCCGCCGCGCCCAAGGCGCCCAAGCCGGGGGAGAAGATCAGCCTCTTCCGGCCCGTGGTGTACGACGGCAGTGCGCTCGTGCTCTACGCGCTGCGCCAGGAGATCGGACGGTCCGCCTTCGAGAGCGTGGAGCGCGCCTGGGTGCGTGCCCACCGCGACGGGAACGCGACCACCGCCGACTTCACGCGCTTGGCCTCCCACGTCTCGGGCCGGGACCTGCGCGAGTTCTTCGCGGCCTGGCTGTACGGCACCAAGACGCCGCCGATGCCGGGGCACCCGGACTGGACGTCGGAGGCACCCGGCAAGAAGCAGCCCGGTCGGGCGGGCGGCGACCGGGGAGCCGTGGGGCACGCCCACCACTGATCAAGGTTCCGAGCCGCCTGGGCTGCCGCGTTTTGCCAGGTGACGAACCTGGCAATAACCCAGGTGACGAGACGGGCCGTCCCGTGCAACCATCTTCAGGTCGACGGCGCGGCCCGTCCGGGACATCCCCTCGGGGAGATCTCAGGGGCGGTTCCGTCCGGTCCGGGGAATCCCGGGGCGGTCGTGTGCGTTGTCGAAGGTGACGGGTGGCGCCGTCACTGGCGAGGCGCTGCCGCACCCAGGGTGCGGCAGGGGGCGGTCGACGTCCCCGAGAGGCCCCGCACCGGATTCCCATCGACGTAAAGGACCCAATGACCTCCTCTTCTTCCCCTTCCCAGGACGCACAGAGCTTCGTGCAGAACTACCCCGAAGGTCTTCGGGCCGATGCCCTGATGGAAGAGGACGTCGCCTGGAGCCACGAGATCGACGGAGCCCGGGACGGCGAGCAGTTCGACCGTGCCGAGCGCGCGGCGCTGCGCCGCGTAGCGGGCCTCTCCACCGAGCTCGAGGACGTCACCGAAGTCGAGTACCGCCAGCTCCGTCTGGAGCGCGTGGTCCTCGTCGGCGTCTGGACCTCCGGGACGGTTCAGGACGCGGAGAACTCCCTCGCCGAGCTGGCCGCCCTCGCGGAGACGGCGGGCGCGCTCGTCCTCGACGGCGTCGTGCAGCGCCGCGACAAGCCGGACCCGGCCACGTACATCGGCTCCGGCAAGGCCTTGGAGCTGCGGGACATCGTCCTCGAAACCGGCGCCGACACGGTCGTCTGCGACGGTGAGCTGAGCCCCGGCCAGCTGATCCACCTCGAAGACGTCGTCAAGGTCAAGGTGATCGACAGGACCGCCCTGATCCTCGACATCTTCGCCCAGCACGCCAAGTCCCGAGAGGGCAAGGCCCAGGTCGCCCTGGCCCAGATGCAGTACATGCTGCCGAGGCTGCGCGGCTGGGGTCAGTCGCTGTCCCGGCAGATGGGCGGCGGCAAGGGCGGCGGTCTCGCCACCCGTGGCCCCGGTGAGACCAAGATCGAGACGGACCGGCGACGGATCCGCGAGAAGATGGCGAAGATGCGCCGTGAGATCGCGGAGATGAAGACGGGCCGCGAGATCAAGCGCCAGGAGCGCAAGCGCAACAAGGTGCCCTCGGTCGCCATCGCCGGGTATACGAACGCGGGCAAGTCCTCCCTGCTCAACCGCCTCACGGGCGCGGGCGTCCTGGTGGAGAACTCGCTGTTCGCCACCCTCGACCCGACCGTCCGGAGGGCGGAAACGCCGAGCGGCCGCCTGTACACCCTGGCGGACACGGTCGGTTTTGTCCGGCACCTGCCGCACCACCTGGTGGAGGCGTTCCGCTCCACGATGGAGGAGGTCGGCGAGTCCGACCTGATCCTCCACGTGGTCGACGGCTCGCACCCCGCCCCCGAGGAGCAGCTCGCCGCCGTGCGCGAGGTGATCCGCGAGGTCGGCGCGACGGACGTCCCCGAGATCGTGGTGATCAACAAGGCGGACGCCGCCGATCCGCTGACCGTCCAGCGGCTGCTGCGCACGCAGCGGCACGCGATCGCGGTCTCCGCGCGCACCGGCGCGGGCATCGAAGAGCTGCTCGCGCTCATCGACGCCGAGCTGCCGCGGCCCGAGGTCGAGATCGAGGCCCTCGTGCCGTACACCCACGGCAAGCTCGTCGCCCGCGCACACGCCGATGGGGAGGTGCTCTCCGAGGAGCACACCGCCGAGGGCACGCTGCTCAAGGCCCGGGTGCACGAGGAGCTGGCGGCGGAGCTGGCACCGTTCGTCCCTGCAACGCACTGACGCGGGCGCAGCCCGCACACGCAGAAGGCGGAGGCCCCGCCCCCTCACCAGGGGGGCGGGGCCTCCGCCGTGCCGGGCGGCTACGGGCGGCTGCCGGGCGGCGCTGCTCGGGCCGGGGCGGTCACGGGGCCTTGCGGAGCGAGGCACCATTCACGGCATGCCCGCAGCGCTGAGCCTATGCATCTCCGCGCTGGATCCGTGCATGCCCGCAGCGCTGAGCCTCTGCATCCCCGCACCGAACCCATGCGTTCCGGCACTGAACCCATGCGGGGTCACTGCGCCCCGTACTTCTCGCTCATCATGTCGAAGACCTGCTTGGCGCCGGAGCCCAGCTGCGGGCCGGCCAGCCAGGTGTTCTCCGCCGGGCCGATCGAGGTGTTGGACACCAGCTTGGTCTCGCCGCCGTCCGCCCTGCGGAACCAGCCACCGCCGGACGAGCCACCGGTCATCGTGCAGCCGATGCGGTACATCGTCGGCTGCGCCGGGTCCAGCGACAGACGGCCCGGCTTGCCGATGCACTTGTGCATGGTCAGGCCGTTGAACGGGGGCGCGGCCGGGTAGCCCCAGGCGCCCATGGAGCCCACGCTCTGCGCGGACGGAGTCGAGAAGTCGACATCCAGCGCGTTGCCGACCGTCTCCTCCAGGGACTTGCTGCCCTGCTGCGGCTTCACGTGCAGCACGGCGTAGTCGTGCGGAGCACCGGCACCGCCCGACGCGGCGCCCTGGTCGATCCACTCACCGGAGGTCGACACCCAGTCCGCCCACCACTGGCCGTACGGGGAGACCTCCTGCGGGGCGGCGTTGCTCAGCTCGGCCTCGGACTTGCCCAGGTCGTTGTAGGCGGGCACGAAGGTGATGTTGCGGTACCAGCCGCCCTTCGAACCGGCGTGCACGCAGTGGCCCGCGGTCCACACGAGGTTGGACTTGCCCGGGTTGCGCGGGTCCTTCACGACCGTGCCCGAGCAGACCATCGAGCCCTCGGGGGAGTCGAAGAAGATCTTCCCGACGGGCGCGGCGTGCTCGTGGTACGGCGTCTTCTCGGGCTGTGCCCGGACGGGTTCGGGCTCGGGGTCGGTCGCGCCCTGGTCGGCGGCCGCGTCCTTCGCCGCGATCGTCTTGTTCGGGTCCTTGGCCTTGCGCATGCGCTCGGGCTTCCACAGGCCGTCTATGACCGGGTTGACGAAGTCCTTGGCCTCGCGCAGCCAGTCGTCCTTGCTCCAGTCCTTCCAGGCGCCGTCCTTCCACTTGTCCGGATCGATGCCGTGCTCCTTGAGCCGGTCGGTGAGGTCGGCGGGGAGCCCGCCGCCGCCCGAGTCGGACCCGTTGTCGGCACCCTGCGAGGTGCCGGAGTCGGCCTTGTCGCTCGCCTTGTCGTCGCCCGGCCCGCAGGCCGTGGCGGTGAGCGCCAGGGCCGCGGCGAGCCCGGTGACGGCGAGCGCGGTACGACGACCGCGGCCGCGCGCGAAGGGCGCACGATTGGAACGCATGGAGCTGTAACCCCCGTAGGAACGTGTGTTTGCCATGTGCGTGTCAGGCGTGGGCGCGGAGTCCGCCGCCCGGGCCGACGTGGCCTCCCACTATGCCTGTGCAGTTGGGGACGAACGGCGGCGAGCCCGTGAAGGTTTTCGCCGCCCCGTCGGTGCACGCCTACGTACGTCTACGTACGGGCGCGTACGCCGACATCCGGATGCGGACGCGTACAAAGATGGATCTCTGGGGCGCGTGGCGCGGATGAGCGCCGTGCCCGAGCGGCCGTGCGCTCTGTGCGGGCACGGGCTCCATCGAGCGTCGCGGCGCGGTGGGTTCCCTCTCACGAGCGAACCCACCGCGCCGCGCGCACTTCTCCCGGTCCGTGGGTTGCTACCGGCCCGCGAACTTCTTGCTGACCGCGTCGTAGATGCCCTTGGCCTCGTCACCCAGGCGCGGGCCCGCCAGCCAGCCGGCCGTCACCGGGCCGATCGAGGTGTTCGACACCAGGGCGGGCTTGCCGTCCTTGCCGGCGGCGACCCAGCCACCGCCGGACGAACCGCCGGTCATGGTGCAGCCGATGCGGTACATCGTCGGGTCGGGCTCACTGATCGAAAGGCGGCCCGGCTTGTCCGCGCACTGGTACTGCTCCTGGCCTTCGAACGGCGGCGCCGCCGGATAGCCCGTCGCCGTCATGTCCTTGATGTCCGGAACGGCCGGAGCGTTGAAGTCCACGGGCAGCGCGGCGCCGACCGTCTCCTCCAGGGATTTGCCCTCGCTGCCCTTCTCCGGCGTCACATGGATCACCGCGAAGTCGTACGGAGCGCCCTTGCCGCCGGTCGGACCGCCCTGCTCGATCCACTGGTCGGAGGTCTGCGCCCAGTCGCCCCACCACACGCCGTACGGAGCGACTTCCTCCTTGGGCGCTCCCTGGAGCTCCGCGGCGGCCTTGCCGGTGTTGTTGTACGAGGGGACGAAGGCGATGTTCCGGTACCAGCCGCCCTTGGCGCCCGCGTGCACGCAGTGGCCCGCGGTCCACACCATGTTCGACTTGCCGGGGTTCTTCGGGTCCTTGACGACCGTGGCCGAGCAGACCATCGAGCCCTCGGGGCCGTCGAAGAACAGCTTCCCGGCCGCGGGGACCTGGTCGTGGTACGGCGCCTTCACGGACGCCGCCTCGACCGGCTTCGGGGTCGGGTCCGTCACGCCCTGGTCGCCGGAGATGTCGTTCTCGTCGACGCCCCGGTCCGGGTTCTTGTCGGCGTCCCGCATGCGGTCCGGGTCCCACAGGCCCTCGATGATCGGGTTGACGAAATCGCCCGCCTCGCGCAGCCAGTCGTCCTTGTCCCAGTTCCGCCAGGCGCCGTCCTTCCACTTGTCGACGTCGATGCCGTGCTCCTTGAGCCGGTCCTCGATGTCGCCGGGAAGCTGGATCTTGCCGTCACCGTCGCCGTTGCCGCCCGGCTGGGACGCGGACGAGTCGTCCTTGTCGTCGCCGGGACCACAGGCCGTCGCCGTCAGGACGAGGGCCGCGCCGAGCGCGACAGCGGCCGCCACGGGGGAGGTTCTGCCGCGCGCGCTTCGCCCACGACGGGCGGTGAAGAGCGGACGTATGGGTCGCATGGTGAGAATCCCCCTGGGCTTCGAATCGTTCCAAATGCCGGACATCGTGGCGTCGTACGCCATTTCGTACGGGCTCTGTTCGTACGAGTTCCGTACGTCTGTCGCAGCAGTGCCGTTCACCACTGGGCATCGCGGTGCTCAGGGGTTCTGAACACCTCGGTGCTGGTGAACGGCACCCCACACTATGCCGGTGCCGTTGGGGACGGCCGACGGAACGGCAACGGTTCCGTCACGGCAAGGATCTTCGGGCAACCCGTGATCCCCCGCACTCACCGTCGTTGGTACATACGGGGGACACGCCACACGCGTTCAGCCCCCGCGTCAACTCGCCCGCCGCACCCGGCCGGATGCGACGGGCACCTGCCCAGTCCCAGCGGGAGGACGAAAAGCCGTGGCCGTGACCGAGCCTGTCCCCGCGGTGGTGTCCGCGGCGCACGAAGGGATTCTGCGCCGTCAGTCGGCGCGCGAGTCCGCCGCGCGCACCTATGCGCGCGCCCTGCCGATCGTGCCCGTCCGCGCGCGGGGGATGACGATCGAGGGCGCTGACGGGCAGCGCTATCTGGACTGCCTCTCCGGCGCGGGCACCCTCGCCCTCGGGCACAACCACCCCGTCGTCCTCGAAGCCATCCGCGCGGTCCTCGACTCCGGCGCGCCCCTGCACGTCCTCGACCTGGCCACACCGGTCAAGGACGCCTTCACCACCGAGCTGTTCCGCACCCTCCCGCGCGGCTTCGCGGAGCGCGCACGCGTCCAGTTCTGCGGTCCCGCGGGTACGGACGCGGTGGAGGCGGCCCTGAAACTGGTGCGCGCCGCCACCGGACGCGAAGGGCTGCTCGCCTTCACCGGCGCGTATCACGGCATGACGGCGGGGGCGCTCGAAGCATCCGGCGGCGCGCGGGACGTACGAGTGGCGCGCCTGCCCTATCCGCAGGACTACCGCTGCCCCTTCGGCATCGGCGGACCCCGTGGCGCCGAACTCGCGGCCCGCTGGACCGAGAGCATGCTCGACGACTCCAAGTCCGGCGTCCCCGCCCCGGCGGGGATGATCGTCGAACCCGTACAGGGCGAGGGCGGCGTGCTCCCCGCCCCCGACGCCTGGATGCGCCGGATGCGCGACATCACGGCCGCACGCGGCATCCCGCTCATCGCGGACGAAGTGCAGACGGGCGTCGGGCGCACCGGCGCCTTCTGGGCCGTCGAGCACAGCGGCGTCGTGCCCGACGTCCTCGTCCTCTCCAAGGCCATCGGCGGCAGCCTGCCGCTCGCCGTCGTCGTCTACCGCGACGACCTCGACGTCTGGCCACCCGGCGCCCACGCGGGCACCTTCCGCGGCAACCAGCTCGCCATGGCGGCGGGCGCTGCCACCTTGGCGTACGTCCGTGAGAACCGCCTCGCCGAGCGCGCCGCCGACCTCGGCACCCGCATGCTCGCCGGGCTGCGCTCCCTGGCCCACGAGCACTCCGACATCGGCGACGTACGCGGACGCGGCTCATGCTCGGCGTCGAACTGGTCGACCCGAACGGCCGCCAACCCACCCTGAACGGCGGCGATTTCGACCAGGCGAGGGGCGTCTCCCGAAACGACGACCCGTCTGCCGCGGCGGCGGACGGGCGACCCGGAACCGCACCCGACTCCGCCCCGCGCGACCACCACTCCGGCTCCGCCCGCACGATCCCCGCCGCACGGCAGGGCGGCCCCCGCACGGCAAGCACCCGAATCGAAGGCGCTCATTCCCACCCCTCTCAGCCCGACGGGGCCACGGCGGGCGAACACGCCGACCTCCATCAGCGCCCGAGCGACACCGCGCACGGCCTTCCGGAAACCCGCCCCCACCCACCGGCCCCCGAACTCGCCGCCGCCGTGCAGCGGGAGTGCCTGCGCCGCGGTCTCATCGTCGAACTCGGCGGACGCCACTCCAGCGTCGTACGGCTCCTGCCTCCCCTCACCATCACCGACGAACAGGCGACCGCCGTCCTCGATCGCCTCGCCGACGCAGTCGTCACGGCGACGCGCGCCCAGCACCGGTAGCCACCGCTTCCCACGCCCCGCTGCCCGCCACCCCCTTCCTCGCTGATCACGCCGGAGCCGGACCGCCCCGGTGGCAGCCGACCCTTCCCCGTCCCCGCCCTGCCCGTCGCCACACGGAGCTCGACACCACGCAAGGAAGCCCCTTGAACGCCACCCCTGCATCGGACGGCCGTCCCCAACCGCACCCGTCTGGCGCCTGCGGCACGCAATCCCCGTCGGCTGCGGAGTCCGGCACAGTCCCTCAGCAGAAGGGCAGGACTCACGAGGCCAAGCGCCTGCCGCACGGCACCGCCGACTTCCTCGACCACCCCGACCCGCAGGTCGCCGCGCAAGCCGCCGCCGTCGAGAACCTGCTGCGCTGCTGGGTGCGGGAGAACGGCATCACCGCCCCCGACCACGGCTCCCTCCGCATCCCCCTCCACGCCAGCGCCACCGCCCTGCTGGTCCCCGTCGACTACTGGTCCCCCACCGGTTGGCACCGCTTCGGCCTCCCCTATCTGGAGGACGACCCCGACGCGGCGCCCCCGGTCGACGCGGTCACGGTCGCGGCCCTCCTGACCCGCGAAACCGCCTCCATGGAGGAAGGCAGCCCGACCGCCCCCGAGCCCACCGACGCACACCGCGCCGAGCAGGCCGACTCCTCGAGCGGGCAGGAACAGGCCCCGGTCAAGCCCGGGTTGGACGCTCCAACCGTGTCGGATGCGGTGCCATCGGCTCCCCAGGCGTCGGAGTCGACGACGTCTGAGGCGAAGGTGCCAGAGGTCGAGGTGCCCGAGGCTGGGGCGCCCGAAGCCAAGTCCCCCGAAGCCAAGGCCCCTGAAGTCGAAGGTCCGGAGGGCGAAGGTCCTGAGGCCAGGGCTCTGACCCCGAGCGCCGCGACCCAGCCGCCCAGCCCTCAGATGCCCACCCGGCAGCCACCGACGGGCCTCCCGGCACCGGACGCAACCGGCCCGGCCCCGGCCGGAGTCCTCTCCGGCTCAGCCCCAGCCACCGGCGCAACCGCGCCGCCCGATGAGCCCAGGACGTCCACGCCCGCGGCCCAGGAGTCCACGGACGGCGCCGATCTCGTCGCCCGCGTCGCCGACTCCGTCCGCCGTACCGCCGACTTCCTCGCCGACCGCAGGGACAACCTGGACGACACCCCCGATCTCTTCCTCGCCGCCGAACAGTCCCTCCTCCTCGGTCACCCCCTGCACCCGACCCCGAAGAGCCGCGAGGGCCTCTCCACCACCGAATCCCGGCTCTACTCACCGGAGTTGCGCGGCTCCTTCCCCTTGCACTGGCTGGCGGTCGATCACTCCGTTCTGGCCAAGGCGTCGGCTTGGACCGAGCGGGGCCGCACCGTTCCGGCCGAGCAGCTCACTGCCCGCCTGGCCGGTCCCGGTCTGGCGCCGCCGGACGGCCATGCCCTGCTCCCCGTGCACCCGTGGCAGATGAGGGAACTCAAGCACCGCCCCGAAGCCGCCGAGCTCCTGGCCGCCGGCCTCCTCAAGGACTGCGGCCCGCACGGCGCGCCCTGGTGCCCCACCTCCTCCGTACGCACCCTCTACCGGTCCGGCGCCCCGGCCATGCTGAAGCTGTCCCTGGGGCTGCGCATCACCAACTCCCGTCGTGAGAACCTCCGCAAAGAACTCCACCGCGGCGTCGAGGTCCACCGCCTGCTGCGCAGCGGCCTCGGCGAACAGTGGCAGGCCGTCCACCCCGGCTTCGACGTGATCCGCGACCCCGCCTGGCTCGCCGTCACTGGAGCGGACGGAAACCCCGTCGCCGGGCTCGACGTCATGATCCGGCACAACCCCTTCGGCCCCACCGACGACGCCACCTGCATCGCAGGCCTCGTCTCGCCCCGGCCGACCGGGCAGTTCAGCGGTCCGGACCGCCCGCCGATGCGCTCCCGGCTCGCCGAGATCATCACCCGCCTCGCCGGACGCACCGGCCGACCGCGCGGAGCCGTGGCCACGGAGTGGTTCCTGCGCTACCTGGAAAGCGTCGTCCGCCCCGTGCTGTGGCTGGACAGCGAGGCAGGCGTCGCCTTGGAAGCCCACCAGCAGAACACCCTGCTGCTGCTCGACTCCGAAGGCTGGCCCACCGGCGGTCGCTACCGGGACAACCAGGGCTACTACTTCCGCGAGTCCCGCCGCACCGAGCTGGAGAAGCGACTTCCCGGCATCGGGCAGCACAGCGACACCTTCGTCTCCGACGAGGTGACCGACGAGCGCTTCGCCTACTACCTCGGCATCAACAACGTCCTCGGCCTCATCGGAGCCCTCGGGTCCCAACGCCTGGCAGACGAACGGCTGTTGATCGCTGCCTTCCGCCGCTTCCTCACCGACGCTGCCTCGGGGCCCGGCCGACTGCGCACCCCCCTGCCCGCCCGACTGCTCGACTCACCCGTGCTGCGCTGCAAGGCCAACCTGCTGACCCGGCTGCACGGCCTCGATGAACTGGTCGGCCCCGTCGACACCCAATCCGTCTACGTCACCATCGCCAACCCCCTCCACATGTGAACCCTCCATTGCTCCGCCGACGCTGCCCCTGACCCCTGCCCGTCATGACCCACCCCTGAGGACCACACCCGGCCCCCACCGCACCCCGCCCCCAGCCGAGAGGAGCGACGTCGTGCCTCCCACCGACGCGAGCACTGACGCCGGAACCGGGCCCGCCACCGCGGGCACGACGGACTTCGAAGAGACCCTCGACCTGCGGCTGTCCGACGAACTCGGCGCGCTGACCACCCAGAACGACGGGCAGGCGGCCCGCGCGGCACCCGACACCCCTGGTGCCGCACGGCCGACGGCAGGCGGGGCGGGCGCCCCGGCGCCGGAAGACCTCCTTGACCACATCGCGGCCTGGGGCCCGGCAGCCACCGCCGCCGGCCCCTTCCAACTCGTCCCCGTCCACCCCGAAGACGACCTGACGCTCATCAGCCGGTGGATGAACGACCCCGCCATCGCCGCGTTCTGGGAACTCGCAGGCCCCCCGTCCGTCACAGAGGCGCACCTGCGCGCCCAGTTCGACGGAGACGGACGCAGCGTCCCGTGCCTCGGTGTCCTCGCGGGCACCGCCATGAGCTACTGGGAGATCTACCGTGCCGACCTCGATCCGCTGGCGCGCCATTACCAAGGCCGACCCCACGACACCGGAATTCACCTCCTGATCGGTGGCGTCGCCGACCGCGGCCGAGGTCTCGGCAGCACCTTGCTCAGAGCCGTCGCCGATCTCGTACTCGACAACCGCCCCTCCTGCGCACGTGTCGTAGCAGAACCAGACCTGCGCAACACCCCCTCCGTCTCCGCCTTTCTCAGCGCCGGCTTCCGCTTCGCAGCCGAGGTCGACCTTCCCGACAAGCGCGCCGCGCTGATGATCCGCGACCGGGCACTGCGTGACCTGCTCTGACCCGCTCACCACGACCTTGCTCACAGCGACCCGCTCACCACGACCTGCTCACAGCGACCCACCACTGCGACCTGCTCACTTCTCATACACCGCTCGACCCGATCCGGTTCCCTCCCAGAGGAGTCCCCGTGCCGAATCCCTCAGGACCCCGCCAACCCCACGACACCACCGCGCTCTACGATCCGCCCGAGCTGACACACGAGCGCTGGGAGCAGGCAGGCCGACGGCTGCTTGCCAAGATCATCAGTGAGTTCGCGTACGAAGAGATCATCCAGCCGGTTCCCGCGGACGGAGGCGAGGACTCGGGCACGTACCACCTCCACCTCGACGAACTCCCCGCGGGCGAGCAGCCCCGCCCTCTCCTCACCTTCCGGGCCCGGCGCGGCGCCTACGGCAGCTGGCGCGTGGACCCGGCCAGCCTGGCCCTCGCCGAAGGCGCCGACCGGCCCCGGCCACTGACCGACCCGCTGCGGTTCCTGACCGCCGCGCGCCGCACCCTCGGCCTGGACGGCGCCACGCTCGGACACCTCATCCGCGAACTGACCCTCACCCTCAGCGCCGACACCCGCCTCGACGATGGCGCGCTCAGCGCGGCCGAGCTGGCCGACCTCGGATACGCGGAACTCGAAGGGCACCAGACCGGCCACCCCTGGCTCGTCCTCAACAAAGGCCGCATCGGCTTCTCCGCGACCGACGCCCGGCACTGGGCACCCGAGGCCCGCACCAGCGCGACCATCCCCTGGATCGCGGTCCACACCAGCCTCGCCACCTACCGGGGCGTGGCCGGCCTCGACACCTCCGACAAGCTCTACGCCCGCGAACTCACCGCCGCCACGGAGGAGTCCTACGCCGCCATACTCCGCGCGCGGGGCCACGATCCGGAGGAGTACCTCTACCTGCCGGTCCACCCCTGGCAGTGGGACGACGTCGTGCTGCCCCTCTTCGCCCCCTCCGTCGCCGCCGGAAAGGTCGTCCCGCTGCCGACCGACGGCGATCTGCGCTTGCCCCAGCAATCCATCCGTACATTCCTGAACACCACACACCCCGACCGGCACACCATCAAGCTGCCGCTGTCGGTCCTCAACACCCTGGTGTGGCGGGGACTGCCCACGGAGCGCACACTCGCGGCCCCGGCCGTCACCTCCTGGGTGCACGCCTTGCGTGACACCGACCCGTTCCTGCGTGACGAGTGCCGGGTCATCCTCCTCGGAGAGGTCGCATCCGTAGCGGTCGAGCACCCCGTATACGACTCACTGCCGGAAGTTCCCTATCAGTACAAGGAACTGCTGGGCGCCATCTGGCGCGAGCCCCTCACGCGCTACCTCGCGCCGGGGGAGCGCGCCCGCACCCTCGCCTGCCTGCTGCACACCGATCCGCAGGGGCGCGCGGTCGTCGCCGAACTCATCGAGCGCTCCGGGCTGACGCCGACTGTCTGGCTGAGCCACCTGTTCACAGCGCTCCTGCCGCCCCTGCTCCACTTCCTCTACCGGTACGGCACGGTGTTCTCGCCCCACGGTGAGAACACCATTGTTGTTTTCGACGACAGTGACGTCCCGGTACGGCTCGCGGTGAAGGACTTCGTAGACGACGTGAACGTCAGCGCCGAGCGTGTGCCGGAGCACGATTCCATGCCCCCCGCCGTGCGCGACATCCTGCTGACCGAGCCCCCCGCCTTCCTCACCCAGTTCATCCACGCGGGGCTCTTCGTCGGTGTCTTCCGCTATCTGGCGCCGCTGTGCGAGGAGCAACTGGGTGTCGCCGAATCCGACTTCTGGGCCCTCGTCCGCGCCGAGATCCTGCGCCACCAGGCTCGCGTCCCCGAGCTCAAAGAGCGCTACGAGATGTTCGACCTGCTCACTCCCCGTATCGACAGGCTCTGTCTGAACCGCAACCGGCTCCACCTCGACGGCTACCGCGACCGCGCCGAGCGCCCGCACGCCGCCGTTCACGGGACCGTGCCGAACCCGCTCCACCAGCCTTGAGCGCGGCGTTGTCAGTGGGGCACCGTAGGGTGGTCGGGCTATGACGAAGCCCTCACTCCCCGAGCTCCTGCACGCCGCTGTCGCCGCCGTCGGAGGCACGGAGCGCCCTGGCCAGGTGACCATGGCCGAGACCGTCGCCGAGGCGATCGACGACGGTTCCCACGCGCTGGTCCAGGCCGGCACCGGCACCGGTAAGTCCCTCGGCTATCTGGTGCCCGCGCTGGCCCACGGGGAGCGGGTCGTCGTCGCGACGGCCACCCTGGCGCTGCAGCGCCAGCTGGTCGAGCGGGACCTGCCGCGGACGGTGGACGCCCTGCATCCGCTGCTGCGCCGCCGCCCCGAGTTCGCCATGCTCAAGGGCCGGTCGAACTATCTGTGTCTGCACCGCCTCCACGAAGGCGTGCCGCAGGAGGAGGAAGAGGGCCTCTTCGACCAGTTCGAGGCCGCTGCCCCCACCAGCAAGCTCGGCCGTGACCTGCTGCGCCTGCGGGACTGGGCGGACGAGACCGAGAACGGTGACCGCGACGACCTCGCCCCCGGCGTCTCCGACCGCGCCTGGGCCCAGGTCTCCGTCTCCTCCCGGGAGTGCTTGGGCGCCTCCCGCTGCGCGTACGGCCAGGAGTGCTTCGCCGAGGCGGCCCGCGAGCGCGCCAAGCTCTCCGAGGTCGTGGTCACCAACCACGCCCTCCTCGCCATCGACGCGATCGAGGGCGCCCCGGTCCTCCCGCAGCACGAAGTACTGATCGTGGACGAGGCCCACGAGCTGGTCTCCCGGGTGACCGGCGTCGCCACCGGCGAGCTCACCCCAGGGCAGGTCAACCGCGCGGTGCGCCGCGCGGCGAAGCTCGTCGACGAGAAGGTCGCGGACCAGCTCCAGACGGCCGCGGAGGGCTTCGAGCGGCTGATGGAGCTGGCGCTGCCCGGCCGCCTGGAGGAGATCCCGGAGGACCTCGGCTATGCGCTGATGGCCCTGCGGGACGCCGCCCGCGCGGTCATCACCGCGCTCGGCACGACCCGCGACAAGTCGGTCCAGGACGAGGACGCCGTCCGCAAGCAGGCTCTGGCCTCCGTGGAGACCATCCACGAGGTGGCCGAGCGCATCACGACCGGCTCCGAGTACGACGTCGTCTGGTACGAGCGCCACGACCGCTTCGGCGCTTCCCTGCGCGTGGCCCCCATGTCGGTGTCCGGCCTCCTCCGGGAGAAGCTCTTCACCGACCGCTCGGTGGTCCTCACGTCCGCCACGCTCAAGCTCGGCGGGGATTTCAACGGGGTGGGGGCGTCTCTGGGCCTCGCCCCCGAGGGCACCCGGGCCGATGACGCCCCGGTGTGGAAGGGCGTGGACGTCGGCTCGCCCTTCGACTACCGCAAGCAGGGCATCCTGTACGTCGCCCAGCACCTGGCCCGCCCGGGCCGCGACGGCACGCGCGAGGACATGCTCGACGAGCTGGCCGAGCTGATCGAGGCCGCGGGCGGGCGCACGCTCGGCCTGTTCTCCTCGATGCGCGCGGCGCAGTCGGCGGCCGAGGAGCTGCGCGGGCGCCTCGACATGCCGATCCTGCTCCAGGGAGAGGAGACCCTGGGCGAGTTGATCAAGAACTTCGCGGCCGACGAGCCGACCTGCCTGTTCGGCACGCTCTCGCTGTGGCAGGGCGTCGACGTGCCGGGCACCAGCTGCCAGCTCGTGGTCATGGACAAGATCCCGTTCCCGCGCCCGGACGACCCGCTGATGAGCGCCCGCCAGAAGGCCGTGGACGAGGCGGGCGGCAATGGCTTCATGGCGGTCGCGGCGACGCACGCCGCTCTGCTGATGGCACAGGGCGCCGGACGTCTCGTACGGGCGTCGGGGGACCGGGGTGTGGTCGCGGTCCTGGACCCGCGCCTCGCCACGGCCCGGTACGGCAGCTATCTGAGGGCGTCGCTGCCGGACTTCTGGTACACCACGGACCGCAATCAGGTGCGCCGCTCACTGGCGGCGATCGATACGGCGGCGCAGGAGAAGAGCGAGTAGGCGGGCGGAGGGCGCGTGAGCGGGCGGCAACGCCCCTGGGCAGCGGCGCCATCTGTCGGCGGCTCCACAAGGGTGCTCGGGGCCTGCGCGTCACAGCCGAGCTGCCCGGCTGCGCGTCACAAACGGGCAGCCCGGGCCCAGCCGCGCGCCTGCGGCGTTCTCCCGGCCCTCCCGGCCTCTTCCGGACCGGGTCTGCCAGCCCGTCCAAGACCACCGTTAGGCATGCCCCGATCTTCGTGAGGCGCCAGGGCACAGCCGCGAGGTGCCAGGGCACAGAGCAGGGCCCCGGAACCGGCGCAGTGGGTTCCGGGGCCCGGTCGGGGGCACAGGCTCACACCCGGCGCAGGACCGCCACCACCTTGCCGAGGATCGTCGCCTCGTCGCCGGGGATCGGCTGGTACGCGGCGTTGTGGGGCAGCAGCCAGACGTGGCCGTCCTCGCGCTTGAAGCGCTTGACCGTGGCCTCGCCGTCGAGCATCGCGGCGACGATATCGCCGTTCTCCGCGACGGGCTGGCGGCGGACCGTCACCCAGTCGCCGTCACAGATCGCGGCCTCGATCATGGAGTCACCGACGACCTTCAGGACGAACAGCTCACCGTCGCCGACGAGCTGGCGAGGGAGGGGGAACACATCCTCGACGGACTCCTCGGCGAGGATGGGGCCACCCGCGGCGATGCGGCCGACGAGGGGGACGTACGAGGCGGCGGGCTTGCCGGTCGTGTCGGTGGCCTGGGTGCTCGGCTGGTCCGAGCCGCGGACCTCGTACGCGCGCGGGCGGTGCGGGTCGCGGCGCAGGAATCCCTTGCGCTCGAGAGCCATCAGCTGGTGTGCCACCGAGGAGGTGCTGGAGAGGCCGACCGCCTGCCCGATCTCCCGCATCGACGGCGGGTAGCCGCGCCGCTGCACCGAGTCCCGGATGACCTCGATCACCCGGCGCTGGCGGTCCGTGAGGCCGGAGCTGTCGGCGCGGATTCCTGGAGGTCGGCCCGGCAGGGAGCGAGTGGGCTTGGGCCCCTCCTGGTTCGTGGCTGCGTCATTCATGGCATGCACCGGCTCGAATCGGCTCCGGGAGCGGTCCTGGGCACTGATAGTGGCGCTGTCTGCGGTGGTGGTCACGTCGGTCGGCCCCTCTCGAGATGTTCTCCCTAGTTAGCCAACGGTAGTTGCTTTCGAAAGGTTGCGCCAAACACACGTTCGAGTGAAAAATCGCAGATTGCCTGCCGTGATCATGTGTCCAGGTGTATGGCTAACGATCGAGCCGAGAGGCATTTCGGTTCATTACGGTACGCTTCACCGCCGGGGTCGTAACCCTCGCGAGTGAGGCTCTCATAGTGCCATCCGCGGCCGCGTCAACCCCGCACCGGCCTCTCTCGGGTGGCGTTGGTGTGGCCGGGCCCAGGGCGCGCAAGGGGTGGACGGCGCGGCGCGCGGGGGCGACCGGCGCGACACGCGACGGCGTCGAAATTTACGGCAAACCCCAGATCTAGTGGTTGGATTGCGACCGCAGCCCAGAAGTTGTGGTCCCCGGTCCTTCGAAGGGTCTGGCATCGCCTATGCTTGGGGCTGCTTCGAGGGCCTCAAGGGTCCACAGAGGCTTGTGAGTCGTGCCGTGAAGGAGGGTTGGAGTTCCATGCACTGCCCCTTCTGCAGGCACCCCGACAGCCGCGTAGTCGACAGCCGCACCACCGATGACGGCACGTCGATCCGCAGGCGCCGTCAGTGCCCGGACTGCTCGCGCCGTTTCACGACGGTGGAGACGTGCTCACTGATGGTGGTCAAGCGCAGCGGCGTGACCGAACCCTTCAGCCGCACCAAGGTCATCAATGGCGTCCGCAAGGCATGCCAGGGGCGACCGGTGACGGAGGACGCGCTGGCTCAGCTGGGCCAGCGGGTCGAGGAAGCGGTGCGGGCCACGGGCAGCGCCGAACTGACCACTCATGACGTGGGCCTCGCCATACTCGGTCCGCTGCAGGAGCTCGACCTCGTCGCCTATCTGCGCTTCGCGTCCGTGTACCGGGCGTTCGACTCGCTCGAGGACTTCGAGGCCGCGATCGTGGAGCTGAGGGAGCGGTGCGAGGAACGGGGTGACCGCGCGCCGGACGGCTCCGACGCGGAGCGTGCCGCGACCGGCCGCGGGCCCGGAGGGACTGCAGAAGTCCCGCAGCCTGCCACTGCCGCCGACTGACCGTCGGGCCGACGGTTCGGCGGCGAACCAGACCTGTCACGAGGCGCCCGAGGGGCACTCGCGACGCAAGACACACACCGTGCTGCGGGAAGAACGCGGCACTTCTGGGCGTTTTAGCCTGATACAGGGAGGCGGCATGACCGAGACGACGAGCGGCCCCGCACGAGGTTCCCGCGCCAAGGGAGCCAAGGGCGGCAAGGGCCTGCGTATCGAGCGCATCCACACGACCCCCGGCGTGCACCCGTACGACGAGGTGGCCTGGGAGCGCCGTGACGTCGTCATGACCAACTGGCGCGACGGTTCGGTCAACTTCGAGCAGCGTGGCGTCGAGTTCCCCGACTTCTGGTCGGTGAACGCGGTCAACATCGTCACGAGCAAGTACTTCCGGGGCGCGGTCGGCACCCCGCAGCGCGAGGTCAGCCTCAAGCAGCTCATCGACCGCATCGTGAAGACGTACCGGAAGGCCGGCGAGGACTACAAGTACTTCGCCTCCCCCGCGGACGCCGAGATCTTCGAGCACGAGCTGGCGTACGCCCTCCTGCACCAGATCTTCAGCTTCAACTCGCCGGTGTGGTTCAACGTCGGCACGCCCCAGCCGCAGCAGGTCTCCGCCTGCTTCATCCTGTCCGTCGACGACTCCATGGAGTCGATCCTCGACTGGTACAAGGAAGAGGGCATGATCTTCAAGGGCGGCTCCGGTGCCGGCCTGAACCTCTCCCGCATCCGTTCCTCCAAGGAACTGCTGTCCTCCGGAGGCAACGCCTCGGGGCCGGTCTCCTTCATGCGGGGTGCCGACGCCTCCGCAGGAACGATCAAGTCGGGCGGCGCCACCCGCCGCGCGGCCAAGATGGTCATCCTCGACGTCGACCACCCCGACATCGAGGGCTTCATCGAGACCAAGGTCAAGGAAGAGGAGAAGATCCGCGCGCTGCGCGACGCGGGCTTCGACATGGACCTGGGCGGCGACGACATCACGTCCGTCCAGTACCAGAACGCCAACAACTCGGTCCGTGTGAACGACGAGTTCATGAAGGCCGTGGAGTCCGGCGGCAAGTTCGGCCTGCGCGCCCGCATGACCGGCGACGTCATCGAAGAGGTCGACGCCAAGTCCCTCTTCCGCAAGATGGCCGAGGCGGCCTGGGCCTGCGCCGACCCGGGCATCCAGTACGACGACACGATCAACGCCTGGCACACCTGCCCGGAGTCCGGCCGCATCAACGGCTCGAACCCGTGCAGCGAGTACATGCACCTGGACAACACGTCCTGCAACCTTGCCTCGCTGAACCTGATGAAGTTCCTCAAGGACGACGGCAAGGGCAACCAGTCCTTCGAGTCCGAGCGCTTCGCCAAGGTCGTCGAGCTGGTCATCACGGCGATGGACATCTCCATCTGCTTCGCCGACTTCCCGACGCAGAAGATCGGCGAGAACACTCGCGCCTTCCGCCAGCTCGGCATCGGCTACGCCAACCTCGGCGCCCTGCTGATGGCCACCGGCCACGCGTACGACTCCGACGGCGGCCGCGCCCTCGCCGGTGCCATCACGTCGCTGATGACCGGCACCTCGTACAAGCGCTCCGCCGAGCTCGCCGCGGTCGTCGGCGCCTACGACGGCTACGCCCGCAACGCCGAGCCGCACCAGCGCGTCATGAAGCAGCACGCCGACGCCAACACCACGGCCGTCCGCATCGACGACCTGGACACCCCGATCTGGGCCGCTGCCACGGAGGCCTGGCAGGACGTCCTGCGCCTCGGTGAGAAGAACGGTTTCCGTAACTCCCAGGCCTCGGTGATCGCCCCGACCGGCACCATCGGTCTCGCGATGTCCTGCGACACCACCGGTCTCGAGCCGGACCTGGCCCTGGTCAAGTTCAAGAAGCTCGTCGGCGGCGGCTCGATGCAGATCGTCAACGGCACCGTGCCGCAGGCCCTGCGCCGCCTGGGCTACCAGGAGGAGCAGATCGAGGCGATCGTCGCCCACATCGCCGAGAACGGCAATGTGATCGACGCCCCGGGCCTCAAGCACGAGCACTACGAGGTCTTCGACTGCGCCATGGGCGAGCGCTCCATCTCCGCGATGGGCCACGTCCGCATGATGGCGGCCATCCAGCCGTGGATCTCCGGCGCGCTCTCCAAGACGGTCAACCTGCCGGAGACGGCGACCGTCGAGGACGTCGAAGAGGTCTACTTCGAGGCCTGGAAGATGGGCGTCAAGGCGCTCGCCATCTACCGCGACAACTGCAAGGTCGGCCAGCCGCTCTCCGCCAAGAAGAAGGAGGAGGAGAAGGCCGAGGTCACGGAGAAGGCCGAGGCGACGATCCGCGAGGCCGTCGAGAAGGTCGTCGAGTACCGTCCGGTCCGCAAGCGTCTGCCCAAGGGCCGTCCCGGAATCACCACCTCCTTCACGGTGGGCGGCGCCGAGGGCTACATGACCGCGAACTCGTACCCGGACGACGGTCTCGGTGAGGTCTTCCTGAAGATGTCCAAGCAGGGCTCGACCCTCGCGGGCATGATGGACGCCTTCTCCATCGCGGTCTCCGTCGGTCTGCAGTACGGCGTGCCCCTGGAGACGTACGTCTCCAAGTTCACGAACATGCGCTTCGAGCCGGCCGGCATGACGGACGACCCGGACGTGCGGATGGCGCAGTCGATCGTCGACTACATCTTCCGCCGCCTGGCGCTGGACTTCCTGCCCTTCGAGACCCGCTCCGCGCTCGGCATCCACTCCGCCGAGGAGCGTCAGCGTCACCTGGAGACCGGTTCGTACGAGCCGACCGACGAGGACGTGGACGTGGAGGGCCTGGCCCAGTCCGCCCCGCGCCAGACGGAGACCCTGAAGGCCGTCGTCGCCCCGGTGGCGAAGGCCGAGGCGCCGGCCCCGCAGCAGCAGGCGCACACCAGCGCCGAGCTCGTCGAGATGCAGCTGGGCATCCAGGCCGACGCGCCGCTGTGCTTCTCCTGCGGTACGAAGATGCAGCGCGCAGGCTCGTGCTACATCTGCGAGGGCTGCGGCTCCACCAGCGGTTGCAGCTGACCGCATGACGCCGTGAGATGAGGGGCGGCGGGCCTTCGGGTCCGCCGCCCCTCATCGCGTTCTCAGCGGACGCCGCCCATGGCGGACGTGAAGGACGCCAGGTCGGTGTCGAAGCCGTGGAGCAGCTCGCGGAACGCCCAGGGGCCGCCCGGCTGGTCCCGGGTGAACTCGGCGACCACGGAGGCGGTGGAACCGGCCACTTCCGCGAAGTCGTGCTCGACGAGGTCCGTGTACCCCTCGCGGATCCGGACCGAGGCATTCACTATGTCCCCGAAGGCCCTGCCCTCCGGAGGCTGCTGGATGGCCACGCCGACCACCACGCGCACGTACCTCTCGGCGAGCCGCTCCAGCTCCAGGACCATGACCTCGTCATAGCCGAAACCCTGGCCGGTCTTGCTGTCCCTGCTGAGCGTGATCGTGCCGTCCGGGGAGCGGCTGTCGAAGTGCACGAGGTAGGCGGGGCTGCCGTAGGGGTCATCGGAGGTGTACGTCGCGGCCACGATGTCCAGGTCGTGGGGCGACGAGCCGAGAGGGCTCGGGTCCCATCTCAGGCCGACCTCGACCTTCTTGAGCCCTTTCCTGATGTTGCTCACCGAACTCCCCCTCACCGTCAGCCGGTTGCCAGTGCTACGGACACGCTAAGGCTTCCCACTGACATCGGCGTCATGACTCTTGGCTTTGCATCGGATGCCCCCGTGGTGATCATTGTTCCGTGACATGGAACGAGAAGGAACTGGACGTCGAGGCCTATCTGGCCAGGATCGCCTACAAGGGGGAGACCAAGCCGGACCTGGCGACGCTGCGCGCACTGCACCGCGCGCATGTGACGGCCATCCCTTTCGAGAACCTCGAGATCATGCTCGGCCGTCCGGTTCTGCTGGAGGTGGCCGCCCTTCAGGACAAGATGGTGCGCCGTCGGCGCGGCGGCTACTGCTACGAGCAGAACCTGTTGTTCGCCGCGGCGCTGGAACGTTTCGGCTTCTCCGTGACGGGACTCGGTGCCCGCACCAGGGCGGGATCGTCGTCCGTGCGCCCGGTGACGCACATGCTCCTGAAGGTCGAGGCGGACGGCGAGCAGTGGCACTGTGACGTCGGTTTCGGCGGCGAAGGGCTGCTCGAACCCCTCCTGATGCGCGATGGGGTCGAGGAGCGCCAAGGAGCGTGGCGGTTCGGCCTGAAGAGCGAGCCGGACGGAGTGACGGTGCTGCGGACCGAGCACCCCGACGGCTGGTTCGACCTCTACTCCTACACGTCGACTCCTTGCCTTCCTGTCGACTACGCCGTCATGAACCACTACATATCCACCCACCCCAAGTCCCCCTTCGTCCGCCGCCCCATCCTGCAAAAGGCCACTCCGGAGATGCGGCTTCGGCTGGCCGGTACGGAGCTGACCGTCACGGCACCCGATGGAGAACTGGAGAAACGAGGCGTAACCGGAGGCGAGTTGGGGGACGTCCTCGCGCGCGAGTTCGGTATCGAGCTCAGTGACAAGGAGCTCGCTGACCTGATCCGGGGGCACTACCCGGGAGCGTGACCCGCGCCACGCGCCGCACCGTACGATGGCGCGGTGCTGGTCAAGTGGATTCGCTGCACCGTCGTGGACCGCCGGGGATTCGAGCGGGCGCAGCGAAAGTGGGCGGGGCTTCTGGGGGAGCCGGGTTTCCGGGGACAGGGCGGGGGATGGAGTCGTGGTCGGCCGAACGTGGCGCACACCTTCGCGTTCTGGGAGAGCCGGGCCTTCTACGACTCCTTCATGGCGCGCTCGCACGACCGGCTCGCGGCGGCGCAAGTGGGCACCTACAGGGACATCCAGGTCAAGCTCTTCGACCATCGCTTCGACGTGAAGACGGGTTTCGAGCCGCGCTTCACGGACGCCGACGTGGTGCGTGTGGCGCACTGCCGTGTCCATGAGGAGCGGGTCGAGCACTTCGCGCTGATGCAGGAGAAGGTCTGGAACCCGGCGATGGCCGGTTCGCCGGGCATGGTCCGGGGGCTCTTCGGTGAAGCTCCGGGACACGAATTCCTGGTCCTGTCGATGTGGCAGTCCGCCGCCGAGCACGGCAAGTACCGCGCGGAGCGGGTGGAACGGCTCTCGCTGCGCGCGCAGACGGAGGCTGATGTCGCGGCCCTCGCGGGTGATGTCGTGGAGCTGGAGCCGTCCTGGACGGTGTGATCGCAGGGTCTTGCGGGGCGTGCGCCGGCCCTCGGGGGGCGTAGCTCTCCGGCCACGGCGCCAGTTCCCGACGCCCCCCCCCGCGTGGGGCGCGGCCAGGGCGTCAGCGGTTCTTCGGGGTGCTGGGCCGGTCGAACGCCCCCGCGCGCGTGGCGGCCAACGCGGCGGCTGCCGACTGATCGGCGAGCGCGGTGTCGATGGGCTCCCGCGTGACGAACAGGCGCAGCATGAGCGGCGCAGACACGGCCCGGACGAGCGCCGCCGCGTCGGTGTCCGCTGCTGCCTCACCGCGCGCCACCGCCCGCGCGATCACGGCCTCGCAGCGCGTGAACCGCTCGGTGTAGAACGCGCACAGGGCATCGGCCGCGCGGGGGGACTGAAAGGCCGCGGCGATGAACGCGGTCGGCGCGGCCGCCTTCGTCGGGTCGTCGAACGCGTCCACGACCTCGCGGGCGAGTGCGCGCAGGTCGCCCTCCAGAGTGCCGGTGTCCGGTGGCGTCCAGGTGTCCTCGCCCGCCATGTCCAGGGCGTCGGCCACCAGCCCCTCCAAGCCGCCCCACCGGCGGTAGAGCGTCGTCTTGTGGACGCCGGAGTGCTCCGCCACGTACTCGATGGTGAGGCCTGGGTACCCGTGGTCGCCCAGGCCGCTCAGCACCGCGTCGCGCACTGCGGCACGGGTACGAGCGGTGCGTCCGCCGGGGCGGCTGGTGCCAGGGGCGGGACGTCGGGCTGCGGGGGGTGAGGCGGCTTCAACGGCCTCGGTGTCGGTCCGCTCGGGGGCGGAAGCGGTGTCGTCTGCCTGGGTCCGGCTTGGGGGCCGCTCTCTGCGCGGAGTGGTGGCGGCGCGTGTCGCTCCCCTGGCGGCACCGGCTTGGCCGGACGCCCCGCTCGTGCCGAACTCCTCGCCCGTGTCGGGTCTCCCGCTCGTGCCGGGGTCAGCGGCCGCTGCGGATCGATCGATCGCGCCGACCCGTCCGGACCTGCTCGTGCGGCTGCCCTTGTGGCCCTGACCAGCAGGAACGCCCTCGCCTGTCATCGCTCTCCCTCTGTGCGGATCATGAGTACGCCCTCAATTGCTACTTCTGTTGCATTAGCGCGATGGCTGTGCCACACTCATCGTAATGCGACGAGCGTTGCGTTTGCTTGTCGGTGGGTGGATGCGGATTGTGCGGAAGCGGGGGATGTCCATGCCTACTCAGATCTCAGTACGCGGCGTGACCAAGTCCAGGGGGGACCGTCTGCTGTTCGACGATGTCTCCTTCACCGTGCGCCCGGGGGAGCGCGTGGGAATCGTCGGGGAGAACGGCGCGGGCAAGTCCACGCTCCTGCATCTCCTCGCGGGGAGCACGCACCCCGACGACGGTGAGGCGTTGACGGTCGCCGAGGGCGGCGCCGGACTCCTGGCGCAGACACCCCAGCTGCCCGCCGATCACAGCGTCGGCGACGCGATCGACGCCGCTCTGGCCGACCTGCGCTCCATGGAGCGACGCCTGCGCGACCTCGAAGCGGACCTGGAAGCGGCATCCGGCACGGCGCTGGAGGAGTACGGCGACCTGCTCACCGCCTTCGAGTTGCGCGGTGGCTATGAGGCCGACGCGCGCGTCGACAAGGCCATGCACGGACTCGGGCTCGCTCACATCGACCGCGACCGTCGACTGGGCAGCCTCTCCGGAGGTGAGCAGGCGAGGCTCGGACTGGCCTGCTTGATCGCGGCAGCACCTGAGGTGATGTTCCTCGACGAGCCCACCAACCACCTCGACGAAAGCGCGTTGGGCTGGCTGGAGGCCGCTCTGCTCGCGCACCGGGGCACGGTCGTCGCGGTCTCGCACGACCGCACGTTCCTGGAGCGTGTCGCCACCGCGATCCTGGAAGTGGACGAGGCCCGCCACACCGTCGTGCGCTACGGAGACGGCTATCGGGGGCTGCTCGCCGAGCGCGCGGCCGCCCGACGGCGCTGGGAGCAGGCCTACGCCGAGTGGCGCGAGGAAGCGCGGCACCTTGAGGAGTTCACAGCGACCACAGCGCACGCCGTGGCCGGAGGCCGCGCCATGAAGGACAACAACAAGATGGCGTACGACCGGGCCGGAGGCCGGGTGCAGGCATCCATCGCAGGCCGTGTCCGCAACGCCCAGGAGCGGCTTCGCCGCCTGCACGAGCACCCCGTGCCCAAGCCGCCGGAGCCGTTGCGGTTCACCGCGCGCCCCACGGCAGGAGCAGTCGAAGGACCCCTGGTGACGCTCCGGGACGTGCGGGTCGGAGACCGCCTCCAGGTGCCGGAGCTCACGGTCTCCGCGGGCGAGCGCCTCCTCGTCCACGGGGGCAACGGCGCCGGGAAGTCCACACTCCTGCGCACCATGGCGGGCGTACTCGAACCCGACGAGGGCACGGTCGTCCGCCGTGGCCGCATCGGCTATCTCGCCCAGGAAATCCCGGTGCGCCGCCCCGCCGAGCGAGTGCTCGAGACCTTCGGCAAAGGCCTACCGCTCGCCGAGGAGGAGCAGGCCGAACTACTCCTCTCCTACGGCCTGTTCCGGTCCCGCGACCTCCACGTCCCCGTGGGCTCGCTGTCGGCCGGGCAGCGCCGCCGGCTCGCGCTCGCTCGGCTGCTCGCCCGCCCCGCCGACCTGCTGCTACTCGACGAGCCGGCCAATCACCTGGCCCTCACCCTGGTGGAGGAGCTGGAGCAGGCCCTGGACCAGTGGGCCGGTGCCCTGGTGGTCGTCTCGCACGACCGACTCCTCCGCCGCCGCTTCACCGGCCGAATACGCCGGATGGAGTCCGGTCGGCTACCCGGCTGACCCATGCCCGCAGCGGCCGATCTAGGGTCGACCCATGGCACGACCGCGGCGCATCGTCCTCGTCCGGCACGGCGAGTCGGCAGGAAACGCCGACGACACCGTGTACGAGCGCGAGCCTGACCACGCGCTCGCCCTGACCGAGACGGGGTGGCGCCAAGCGGAGGAGACCGGGAAAGGGCTGCGGGAGCTCTTCGGCCAGGAGCGGGTCAGCGTGTACGTCTCGCCGTACCGCCGCACCCACGACACCTTGCGGGCCTTCCACCTCGAACCGGACCAGGTGCGTGTCCGAGAGGAGCCGCGGCTGAGGGAACAGGACTGGGGGAACTGGCAGGACCGGGACGACGTCCGGCTCCAGAAGGCCTACCGCGACGCCTACGGGCACTTCTTCTACCGCTTCGCCCAGGGCGAGTCGGGAGCCGATGTCTATGACCGGGTCGGATCCTTCCTGGAGAGCCTCTACCGCAGCTTCGAGGCTCCCGACCACCCGCCGAACGTCCTGCTCGTCACACACGGGCTGACCATGCGCCTGTTCTGCATGCGCTGGTTCCACTGGACGGTGGCCGACTTCGAGTCGCTGTCCAACCCGGGCAACGGCGAGACGCGGATGCTGCTGCTGGGTGAGAACGGCAAGTACAGACTCGACCGACCGTTCGAGCGCTGGCGGGAGCCGGAGCCGTACGGCATCACCGGATAGAGTGACAAGGCGATGACCGCTGACCTCTCTCCCGACCGGCGCCTGGACCGTGCCCTGGCGAGCCTGCGCGGCCTGGCCGTGGGAGACGCGCTGGGCTCTCAGTTCTTCACGCCCGCGCACTACCCACTGCTCAAGCGGCGCGAGCTGCCGGACGGCCCCTGGCCCTGGACCGACGACACCGAGATGGCGTGCTCCGTGCTCGCCGTCCTCGCCACGCACGGCCGCATCGACCAGGACGTGCTGGCCCGCTCCTTCGCCGAGCACCACAACGCGGACCGGGGATACGGACCGGCCGTCAACCAGCTCCTCGAACAGGTCCGGAGCGGCGGGGACTGGCGTGAGCTGGCCTCCGCCCTGTTCAAGGGCCAGGGCTCCTGGGGCAACGGCGCGTCCATGCGGATCGCGCCGCTCGGATCCTGGTACGCCACCGACCCGGAGCAGGCCACGCACCAGGCGGAGATCTCGGCCTATACGACCCACCAGCACCGGGAGGCCGTCGTCGGGGCCATGGCGGTCGCCGCCGCGGCCGCGCTGGCGGCCGACCCGGCAGGGCCGCCGACCTCCAAGGCGCTCCTCGACGGTGTCATCGCCCTGGTGCCCCGCAGCGCCGTGGGCGCCGGGCTCCGGCGGGCGCGGGACATGCTCGACTACGACGACGCGGGGACGGTCGCCGCCGTCCTCGGCTGTGGCCGCCGCACGACTGCCCATGACACCGTGCCCTTCGCGCTGTGGTCGGCGGCCCGTGCGCTGGACGACTACGAGCGGGCGTTCTGGGCCACTGTGGCCGTGGGCGGCGACATGGACACCACTTGCGCCATCGTCGGAGGAGTCGTCGCGGCTGCCGGGGGAAAGCCACCTGCGTTGTGGCTGGAGCGGACAGAGGCACTGCCCGAGTGGGTGCCGACCGAGGCCGACTGACACCGAGCCCGACTGCCCGCCCTGGGGGTCTGCCCGGGCCGGGGCGGGATGCCCCGCCTGGAAGGGGCCGCAGACAGGGCGGCGGGCTCTCCGGGTGCGCCGTCGGTGGAACTGATGGTCCCCGTGCGTGCCAGGTCCGCCTCGTCGTAGGGGACGTCCCGGCACGCACACGGCCGACCTCAGCCTCCGGAGGGACCCGCGGCGCTCGCCGTACCCGCGAGGGCCTCCAGGTCGCTCTTGCGGACCCGGACGACCACCAAGGCGATCACCAGGGCGAGCACGGCCATGCCGACAGCCGGAAGGAAGGCCGTCGAGATGCCCTTGGACAGCACTTCATGGCCCCACGGCGCCGGAAGCTCTCCGGACTTGGCGAAGGCCGCCTTCTGCTCCGGTGAGGCCTTCGCCATGAAGTCCGGGATCTGTTCCTTGGCCTCGTCCCGGCTCGCCGTACCGAAGACCGTGGTCAGGATGGAGAGGCCGAGCGAACCGCCCACCTGCTGGGTCGCGTTGAGCAGACCCGACGCGGCGCCCGCCTCATGTGCGGCGACTCCGGAGACCGCCGTCAGCGTCAAGGTCACGAAGTTCAGACCCATGCCGAAGCCGAACAACATCATCGGACCGAGCACCCCGCCGAGGTACGAACTGTCCGGGGTGATGAACGTCTGCCAGCCGAGCCCGAGGGCGACGATCGACGAGCCCGTCACCATGAAGGGCTTGGGCCCGAGAACCGGCAGCAGCCGCTGCGACAGGCCCGCGCCGACCACGATCGCGGCCGTGACGGGCAAGAAGGCCAGGCCCGCCTGGATGGGCGTGTAGTCCAGGACGTTCTGGACGAAGAGCACGATGAAAAAGAACATGCCGAACATCGCCGCGGCCAGGCTCAGCATGATCACGTACGTGCCCGAGCGGTTGCGGTCGGCGAACATCCTGAGCGGAGTGATCGGCTCCTTGGCACGGCTCTCGATGAGGGCGAACGCCAGGAGCAGCACGACCGCCGCCCCGAACGACCCGAGAGTGAGGCCGTCTCGCCAGCCCTCCTCGGACGCCCTGATGAAGCCATAGACCAACGAGGCCATGCCGACGGTCGAGGTCAGCGCGCCCACGAGGTCGAAGCGGCCCGGGTGCCGCTCGGACTCGCTGATGTAGAGGGGGGTCAGGAAGGCGATCAGGACGCCGATGGGCACGTTCACGAACAGCACCCAGCGCCAGTCGAGCCACTCGGTGAGCATGCCGCCCGCCAGCAGGCCGATGGCGCCGCCGCCCGCGGAGACGGCCGCGAAGACGCCGAACGCCCGGTTCCGCGCCGGGCCTTCGGGGAACGTCGTCGTGATCAGCGCGAGCGAGGTGGGCGACGCGATCGCGCCACCAACGCCCTGCAGGGCCCGTGCCGCAAGGAGTTGCCACGGCTCCTGGGCGAATCCACCGAGGAGTGAGGCGAGTGTGAAGAGCAGGATGCCGGCCATGAAGACCCGGCGGCGGCCGAGGATGTCACCGGCGCGGCCACCGAGCAGGAGCAGTCTGCCGAAGGTGAGGGTGTACGCGCTGACGACCCAGGTGAGGTCCGTCGTCGAGAACTCCAGCGCGTCCTGGATGTGCGGGAGCGCGATGTTCACAATCGTCGCGTCCAGGACCACCATGAGTTGACAGGCGGCGATGATGGTGAGGGCGACGCCGGGATGTCCGTCCCGGCGGGCGGCACCTGGCTTTTGATCTTGCGCTAACCGAGAGGTTGTCACTATGAGACCCCCGCAAGTGCGTTAGTGAACGCATCCGTTCACTGCCGCGTCCCACGGTAGTGAACCCCGGTGAGTGAACGCAACCGTTCACTGGGGGGGCTACCTCGAACCCTCAACGGAGAGATCCAGATGCCTACTTCGCGTTGGAAGGCCGCTTCCGCTCAGGTGGTCTCCTCGCGCCGCCGGGGGCCCGTGCTGGAGCGCGCGATTCTCGATTCCGCGCTGGAGCAGCTCAGTACGGTCGGCTGGAACGGCCTCACGATGGAAGGTGTGGCCGCGGGCGCCCAGACGGGCAAAGCCGCGGTGTACCGTCGCTGGCCGTCCAAGGAGGACCTCGTCATCCACGCTCTGCAGGCCGGACTGCCCAAGCTCGACGAAGCGCCGGACTGCGGCAGCGTCCGGGAAGACCTTCTGCAGCTGTGCCGCCAGATGCGCGCGGCCATGACCTCGCGCCCCGGTTACGCCCTGCTTGCAGTCCTTCACGAATGCGACACGGCAACCTCCGAGCGCTTCCACGGCGTGATCGTCGAGGGCGTGATTGAGCCGAGTGTGGGGCTCATCCGGCAGGTCATGCGCCGAGCAGTCGAGCGCGGAGAGGTTCGTGCCGGAGCGACGGACCAGTTCGCCTGCGAGGTGATTCCGGCGATGATGATGTACCGCTCCAAGGTGTGCGGTAGCGAATGGCCCGACGAGGAATTCACGGACCTCATCGACCAGGTCATGATCCCTCTGCTTCGGCTGTAGCGCCTTCCCCGGGGCGCGATGGTGGCGCGTCGTACGCAGGGCGAGCGCGTCAGCGGAAGCGTTGCTCCTTGTGAGGGGCGTCAGGTCCGCCGGGGCGAACTCGTGGGGCGAAGGGAAGCGGAATGCAGCCGCCCGGAACGGGGCGGTCGTATGGCACGGGCGGACGCCGTGGCGCGAACCTGTCGGGGGCAGGACGAACCGGGGTGTCGCGAGTGGTCATCGGCGGCGTACGCTGTCAGGCGCCATGCCGTACGAAGCACCCACCCACACCGTCGAGCGCTCTTTGCGCGCCACCACCGGAGCGAAGATCGTCGCCGGTGTCGACGAGGTCGGACGCGGAGCGTGGGCGGGCCCGGTCACCGTCTGTGCGGCGGTCACGGGCCTGCGCAGGCCACCCGCGGGGCTCACCGACTCCAAGTTGATCAGTCCCAAGCGGCGGGCCGAGCTCGCCCAGGAGCTGACCGGCTGGGTCACGGCACACGCGCTCGGTCACTCCTCGCCCGAGGAGATCGACGACATGGGCATGACGGCGGCGCTGCGGCTCGCCGCGGTCCGCGCTCTCGAAGCCCTGCCGGTGCGGCCGGACGCGGTCATTCTCGACGGGAAGCACGACTACCTCGGAACCCCGTGGCGCGTCCGTACGGTCATCAAGGGCGACCAGTCCTGCGTGGCCGTCGCGGCGGCGTCGGTGATCGCCAAGGTTCAGCGCGACAAAATGATGGCCGAACTGGGCATCGAACATGCAGACTTCGGTTTTGCGGCCAACGCCGGTTATCCGTCGCCGGTGCACAAGGCCGCGCTGGCGGAACGGGGGCCCACCCCGTACCACCGGCTTTCGTGGGCGTATCTTGATGCGTTGCCCCAGTGGCGGCACCTCAAGAAAGCCCGCAGCTGGGCGGAGGGAAACGTTCCGGAAATCCAGGGCCAGCTCGGCTTTGATTTCTGATGTTTTCCGCAGTTCCGGTCGCACTCAGGTGCCACCCGCCGACGCGTGTCGCATCGGCGTTTGATAGACAACAACGCATGCCTCTCATTCCCGAGGAGCCTCAGATTCACGAGAGTGCCCAGGGTCCCCGCGCCGCTTCGGCCAACAGCCGCACCGCGCCGACCCCCCGCCCCGTACCCGGTCCGCGTCCCGCGGCTCCGTCGCGCCCGGGCCGTCCCGGCCCCGCGCGGCCGATGCCGCCCGCGCAGCGCACGACGCGCGAGCCGACCGTCAAGCCAGGGCCGCAGGCCCCGGCCGTGAAGCCGGAGCCTGCTGCTCCGGCTGCCCCGGAAGCCTCGGCCGAAACCGCCGCGGTTCCGCAGATCCAGTTGATCCCGGCCTCCGCCGACGGCGCCCTCGACGCCGCCGAGGAAGCCGTCGACCTGCTGCTGGACTCGGGCCGTGCCCCGGGTGAGGTCCTGGTGGTCACCACCGGCGAGCTGCACCCGTGGGCCGCGCACGAGCTGTCCTTCGGCGAAGACGCCTACTGGGCCCAGCACGACGCCGGTGACGACGTCTTCCACGCCGACGCCGCCGCACTGTCCCGCGCTACGACCCGCCCCGCGGTCGTCGTCGCGCTGAACGGCGGCAGCGAGGAAGCCGAGGTCGCGGCCCTGCCCGTGGCACTCGGCCTGGCCGGCACCCTGCTGATCGTCTGTGGCGACCCGCAGCGCATCAACGCCATGCTGGGCTCGAGCGTCTGACGCTCCCGCCCGGCGGACGAGCCGCGGTGAGTGCGCCGCGGCCTGGTGACACCACAGCCGGGGTCGCCGGGCCGCGTTCGTTCGTGCCCCTGTGACGATGCGCTCACGCGTACCTGTCGCAGGGGGCGCACAACATTCCCCTCGGCCCAGGGCACGGTGTGGCTGGACACCCATGACCTCACCGCGCCGTCAGGCGTTCCTGCGGTCTACCGCGCTGCCACGCGCCGTAACATCTCGGACGCCGCGCCTCCGGCCCGCGGCTGCCGCGGATCGCCCACCGCGGTTCCGGCCCCTCCGGCGCCCGCCGCCCCGGCGAAGCTCTCGGGCGGTGACCCGGCGCTCGGCCTACGGCCCCCACGGCCTTCGCCGAGGACCTGCCAGCCCTCCCGCGTCAGCGTGATGTACGCCCCGCACCGCAGGCCGTGCAGCGTGCAGGCGTCCCGCAACCCCCACATCCACGCTCCGTCCTCCTGCGTCCAACGTCCCTCCCCGTCGCGGCAGTAGAGCAGTACTGCCGTGCGCACGGGAGTGCGGCGGCGCAGGTCGTGCGGGATGACCCGGCGCAGCTGGGCGAGGAGCGCGTTACGGAACACCCATCCGTCCACCGCGCTCGCCCGCCGGGCGAACGAGGCGGAGGCCCTGATCCGCTCCTCCGGATCGAGCACGGCCACGATCGCGGTGGCCGGGGTGGGCCGATGCCGGGCATGCAGCCCACTCACGACCTCGCGCGGGTTCCGGAGCAGGGGGATCTCGGCGGCTGACCACTCTGAGGGCTCGAGCATCCGGGTCGGCTGCCGGCCGGTGTCGGGCATCGCGGCGGCAGCCAGGGAATCCGATGTCGACGCCGCAGCGGACGGAGCGAATCCGAAGGTCACGGTCCTCCCTTCGGCTACACGCCCCCAAGGAGGGCGGGGTCGGACTGGGGGGAGCGCACCGCGACACAGCCCTACCGGACCACGGGGAGCCGCGCGGGAGCGGTACCAATTCTTCCCGTCGTACTGGCTTGCGGCAACGAGCAATTGAAGCCGCTGACCAGTATCCGCTGATACGTCTTGCATATCCCTGCCCAGGACACCGCTCGGTAATGCGGACGTCACCCCTGCACGGCCAGGACCAGCGGCAACACCCCCTTCGCCCCTGCCCGTCGGAGCATGCGCGCGGACACCGCGAGCGTCCAGCCGGTCTCCGTCGCGTCGTCGACGAGGAGCACGGGGCCGTCCGCCTCCTGGATCGCCGAGGCCAGTGCGGGCGGCACGATCAGGGAGCCGTCCAGGGCGCGCAGACGCTGGGCGCTGTTGCTCCGCGGCACGCGTACGTCCGTGGCCTCGGCGGCGTACTCCAGCGAACCGAGCAACGGAAGGCGGCCGATCTCCGCGATCCGTGCCCCGAGTGACTGGATCAGCTGGGGCTTCGAGCGGGACGGCATCGTCACCACGCCCACAGGGCGGGGCCCGGCGTCGGGGGCACCCGTCGCCCAGCCACCCGGACCCTTGGCCCAGTCGGCCAGCACCTCCACCACGGCCTTGGTGACGTCGTCGGGCACCGGGACGTCCGGCGCCTGCGGTGCGAGCATCGGGCGGAGGCGGTTGCCCCAGCCGATGTCCGACAGGCGCCCCAGAGCACGCCCCGAAGAGGCCTGCTCGCCGGCGGGGATGCGGCCCTTGAGGGTCATGCCCACGGCGGCGAGTCCGGTGGGCCACATCTTGCGGGGCTCGACCTCCACACCGGGCCGGGCGAGCTCGCCCCGCGCCGAGTCCAGAGCCGTGGAGGAGACGGCATCGTCGAAGCGGCCCCCCGCGCAGTTGTCACAGCGGCCGCACGGCGCGGCCTCCTCGTCGTCCAGCTGGCGGCGCAGGAACTCCATGCGGCAGGACGTGGTCGATGCGTACTCACGCATGGCCTGCTGTTCGGCCTGCCGCTGCTTGGCGACCCAGGCATAGCGCTCGGTGTCGTACGTCCACGGTGTGCCGGTGGCGATCCAGCCGCCCTGCACGCGCCGCACCGCGCCGTCGACGTCGAGCACCTTGAGCATCGTCTCCAGCCGTGATCTGCGCAGCTCGACCAGCGGCTCCAGGGCGGGCAGCGACAGGGGGCGGCCCGCCTGGGCGAGCACGTCCAGGGTGCGACGCACCTGCTCCTCGGGAGGGAAGGCCAGGGAAGCGAAGTAGTTCCAGATCGCCGTGTCCTCCTGGCCGGGCAGGAGCAGCACCTCCGCGTGGTCGACACCGCGCCCCGCGCGGCCCACCTGCTGGTAGTAGGCGATCGGTGAGGAGGGGGAGCCGAGGTGGATCACGAAACCGAGGTCGGGCTTGTCGAAGCCCATCCCGAGCGCGGAGGTGGCGACCAGGGCCTTCACGCGGTTGGCGAGCAGATCCTCCTCCGCCTGCTGCCGGTCCACGTTCTCCGTCTTGCCGGTGTACGAGGTGACGACGTGGCCGCGCTGGCGGAGGTACGCGGTCACCTCCTCGGCGGCGGCGACCGTGAGGGTGTAGATGATCCCGGAGCCAGGGAGGTCGTCGAGGTGGTCCGCGAGCCAGGCCAGACGGTGCGCCGCGTTCGGCAGCTGGAGCACGCCGAGGCTCAGGCTCTCCCGGTCGAGCGGCCCTCTCAGGACGAGGGCGTCCGACCCGCCGCCGGTGCCGAGCTGGTCGGCGACGTCCGCGGTCACGCGCGCGTTGGCCGTGGCTGTGGTGGCCAGGACCGGGACGCCGGGAGGCAGTTCGGCCAGCATGGTGCGCAGCCGGCGGTAGTCGGGCCGGAAGTCGTGGCCCCAGTCGGAGATGCAGTGGGCCTCGTCGACCACCAGCAGGCCGGTCGCCGCGGCGAGCTTGGGCAGGACCTGGTCGCGGAAGTCCGGGTTGTTGAGCCGCTCCGGGCTCACGAGCAGCACGTCGACGTCGCCCGCGGCCACCTCGGCCTGGATGGTGTCCCACTCCTCGGTGTTCGACGAGTTGATCGTGCGGGCGCGGATGCCTGCCCGCGCCGCCGACTCGACCTGGTTCCGCATGAGCGCGAGCAGAGGAGAGACGATCACGGTCGGACCGCTGCCGCGCTCCCGCAGCAGCGCGGTCGCGACGAAGTACACCGCCGACTTGCCCCAGCCGGTGCGCTGTACGACGAGCGCGCGCCGCTTCTCGGCGACCAGCGCCTCGATGGCTCTCCACTGGTCCTCGCGCAGGCGCGGGCCGTCCGGCGGCCGCGTCCCGTCGGACGCGGGGGAGGAACCGCCGACGAGGCGGGCGAGGACGGCGTCGGCCGCCGTGCGCAGGTCTTCGTTGCTCATGGCTCCATGCAACCCGATGGGTCGGACATCCGGCGAACGAGGCCGCCAGACTGTGGATAACTCTTGGCGTGGCCCTGCCCAGGGTTATCCACAGCCATAACCGGAGGTGAGCATTCCGGTGCAGAGTCGGCACATGACGAATCACAGCGAACCAGCCGACCCGATCGACGAGACCGTTGTCACCCTCCGCACGCCCGCCGAACTGGCCGACGCCTTGCCGTACTTGCTCGGCTTCCAGCCCGAGAGCAGTGTGGTCCTCATCGCCCTGCACGGCCCGCGAGGCCGATTCGGCGGCCGGGTGCGCCTCGGCATCCCGGAGCGCTCGGAGGACTGGCCGTCCGTCGCCGAGCAACTGGCCCAGTGCCTGGTGACCGGATCCGAGCGGCGCGAAACCCGGCCGGACGGAGTCGTCGCCTTTCTCTGCCAGGAGCCGGAAGCGTTCGCGGGGGACGCTTCCGGGCGGCAGGTCATGGAGCGCCTCAGGCCGCTGGCCCAAGCACTCCGCACCGAGTGCGGTGACCTCGACGTTCCCGTCCTCGAAGTCGTGTGCATCTCGGACGGCCGCTTCTGGACGTACTGCTGTCCGGACCAGCGCTGCTGTCCCGCCGAAGGCAACCCGCTGCTCCCCGGAGGCACGTCGGTGCTGGCCGCCGCCACGGTGTACGCGGGCTTCCAGGTCGGTCCCGCGCAGGGACGGATCCGGGCCCGGCTCACCCCTTGGCGAACGGCCGCCGCGAGCGATCAGGCTCGCGTGTTGCATGACACGGCCTGCGCACTCGTCCCCAGGATCCTCGACGACGGCGGCCACGCGGAAGTCGCCGCCGAAACCCTCGATCTGGCCCGCCGGGTCATGGCACGCCTGGCCGCCGCGCCTCCCATCCCCGACAGGCTCGAAGCCGACGTCTACGACGACGAGCTGATCGGCCACGACGAGGCCGCCACGCTGATCCTCGGGCTTCAGGACCGCACGACACGCGACCGTGCGGCCGAGTGGATGGAGGGGGACGAGGCGGCTCCGGCGCTCAGGCTCTGGCGTGCGCTGGCCCGGCGCTGCGTCCGGGAGTATCGAGAGCACGCCGCCGCACCCCTGACCCTCGCGGGCTGGGTGGCCTGGTCCCTCGGCGACCTCGCCGAGGGACAGGAAGCACTCACCATGGCGTTGATCGCCGATCCGCACTATGCCTTCGCCCTGCTCCTGCACCCGGCCTGCAGCGCGGACAGCGACCCGGAGCCGATCCGCCGCATTCTGCGGGGCGAGCGTTCCCAGCGGGACGCGGCGGCACGGGGCCGGAGTGACCAGCTGGCCCTCCGATCCGATGCTCGGCAACACGCCGACGTGAGCGCTGAGAAGGCAGAGAGGTCTGCCGAGAAGTCCCAGGAAGCCTTGAGGTCCAAGAACGCCGCGAGGTCCATGAACATTGAAGGAGCCGAGGAGCAGGACGGTCCCGGGGCGCCAGAAGCCGTCTCACCCGGAGTCTCGCCGGACCCCTCGGACGGCGCGGACACCCTGGATCACGCAGGGGCCGGCGTCGGCGTCAGGACAGCGCCCCGGGGCCGTCGACGCCCGTCTCGCACCTCCGGGCCGGGCCCTCGGCCCGCCGGGGGAGCGCGCACGGGACCGCGGAACCGGCGGGACACGATCCGACGTGACCCAAGGCACGACCGGTGACCGCAGCGACGGCCCGGTCTTGGTCGAAGCGTCCAGTCCTGGCCCGTACGGCGCAGGTCGCCGTCAGAACGCACCGCCGGATGGGCGGCTTCCTGGAACGCATGCGTGACTTGGGGCGGCCCCGCGCCGTTCACCTGAGTGGCGGTACCCGCGTCCTGGTCGTGACGCTGTTCCGTGACCGAGTCTCCGTAGCGCAGAGAACGCAGAAGTGGCTACCCCATGTCCGTGCCCGCCTCGTCTCCTGTCTCCCCCTGGCCCGAGAGAAACGAAAGGCCGGAGCCGCACCCCTTCCGGGCGCCCGCGCCGATTCCCAGGCGCCAGCCCCATGGCCAAGCGCCCGGACCCGGGCCACGCCGCCTCGCCGCGCTGCCGCCCGTGCACGACGCGCTGGTCTGTGTCGCCCTTCCCGCGCTCGCGGTCTCCACGGACCAAGGCCAGCTGAACGGTCGCGGACTGGAAGGCTTCTATCGCGCGGGCCGTCGTATGTTGTCCCGCTGTCAGGTGCGCGTGGCCGGGCGCGAGCCGATCGCCGTGCAGGCGCGGATGCTCTCGGCGGACAGTGCCCGCTTCGTGGCGGCCCTCCTTCCCTCGGCGGACGGAGGACCGGACCCGGACGTCGTCGTGGAGCGGACCCGGCATGCCGACGGCACCGAGCGGATCACGCTGCACAGCGCGGCCAGCCGCCCCCTGAGGCTGCCGGTGGAGGTGTCGCTCGGCACGGACCTGGCGGAGCTCGGCGCGGTCGCGTCCGGCCGCGCCGGTCCCGAACTGCCCGCCAGCGTCCACGACTCGGGCATGCGCTGGTCCTCCGGAGAAGGCCACTGCGTGGTCACGGCGGTCCCGGCGCCCAAGGACGCGCTGGCCTCGGCGGGGCTGCTGCGCTGGGAGGTGCACCTGCCACCGGGAGGCAGCCAGAGCGTGGAGCTGCGCGTACGGCCGCACGGCGCGGGGCCCCTGAGGCCGGTGGGGCATGGAGTGACCAGCCCGCTGTCCTCGGCCCAAGCGGCGGGGGACGACCCCACGGTTCAGCGTCTGCTGGATACCTCGGTCGCGGATCTCAGAGCCCTGTTGCTGCGCGACCCGGCCCACCCCGCGGACCTCTACGTGGCCGCCGGAGCGCCGTGGCGGTGCGGCCTCGCACCCGCCGAGGCCCTCACGGCCGCCAGGATGGTGCTGCCGCTCGGCACCCGGCTCGCGGAGAGCACGCTGCGCGCGCTCGCCCGCGAGCAGCTCACCCGCCCCGGGCCCTGCGCGGGCATGATCCCTGGGCCGATGCGGGACACAGGGCCCCACTTGCCTCCCGGGTGCACGGGAGTGGAGGCCACCCTGCTGTTCCCCGCCCTGCTCGCCGAGGCGTGGCGCTGGGGGATGCCGGAGGCCGACGTGGCGGAGCTGCTGCACCCGGCGGAGCGCTGCCTGCGTTGGCTGCTCGAAAGCGCCGAGGACGCAGCATTCGTGCGGGACGCTCACCCGGACTCTCCTTCCTCCAGCCCGGTGCGCTGCGAGATCCAAGCACATGCGTACCGGGCGGCACTCCTGGGAGCGGACCTGCTCGACGCGCTCAGGGGCACGGGAGGCGCGGAGCTGCGGCAGTGGGCGGAGCGGTTGCGGGCCCGGTTCAGGGAAGCGTTCTGGGTGGAGGACCGGACGGGCGGCAGGCCCGCCGTGGCACTCGAGGCCGACGGTCGGCCCCTGCCCCATCTCACCGGCGGTGCGGCCCACCTCCTGGATACCGGGCTCCTGGGATCCGGCGAGGTCGCCCCCGGCCTGCTCGACAAGGTGCAGACCGAGCAGGTGGCGAGGCTGCTGGGCGGGCCTGCCATGGACTCGGGCTGGGGTCTGCGCAGCCTGGGCTCGAAGGAGGCGGCGTACAACCCCTTCGGGCATCGCGGAGGGGCGGTCCGGGTCCACGAGACGGCGACGGCGGTCGCGGGACTCGCGGCGGCGGGCTACGAGAAGGAAGCCGGTGCGCTGCTGCGCGGAGCGCTGGACGCGGCGGCCGCCTTCGGATTCCGGCTGCCGGAGATGTACGGCGGCGAGCAGCGGATGGCCGGGAGCGCGCCGCTCCCGCACCCTGCGGCCTGTCGTCCCGCCGCGGTCAGCGCGGCGGCCGGAGTGCAACTCCTGACCGTGCTGGCCGGGATCCGCCCGGACGCGCCGGCGGGCACGGTCACGCTCAGGCCGGTCCGTAGCGCGCCCTTGGGAGAGCTTGGCCTGACGGCGTTGCGCGTGTCGGGCGCTCCCTTCTCCGTGCGTGTCAGCAGGCTCGGCCTCGCCATGGTGGAGGAGGCGGCCGACGGGCTGCAGTTGGGGGTGTGATGTCGCTGAGCGGCGGTGCCACGGGTGCGACGGGCCGGACGGAAGGCTCTCAGGGAGCGGGGCCGGAAGCAGATGGCGTAGGAGGTGTTTATCGTCAGGCAGACGACTATGATCGCGGCATGTCGCCCTACGACCCGTCGGCCTTCCCGCCCTTCGCTGTCACCGTCGATCTGGTCGTGTTGACCGTGCGTCGCCACGCCCTGTGCGCCCTGGCCGTGCGCCGTGGTGAGCCGCCGTTCCAGGGGCGTTGGGCGCTGCCCGGGGGATTCGTACGGGCGGACGAGGACCTTTCGGGGGCCGCGGCGCGCGAGCTGGTGGAGGAGACGGGGCTCTGCGCCCACGACCCGGACAGTCCGGTTCAGGCCAATGGCGCGCACCTCGAGCAGCTGGCCACGTACGGCGACCCGAAGCGTGATCCGCGGATGCGCGTGGTCAGCGTCGCTCACCTCGCGCTCGCACCGGATCTGCCCGCGCCCCGTCCCGGCGGTGACGCGCACAGCGCGCGCTGGGCCCCGGTCGAGGCCCTGCTCCACCAGGGCGGGTACGGCAGGGAGGGGGAGCAGGCCGCGCCGCTGGCGTTCGACCACGCGCAGATCCTCTCGGACGGAGTGGAGCGCGCCCGATCGAAGATCGAATACTCCTCGCTGGCCACGGCGTTCTGCCCGCCGGAGTTCACGGTCGGCGAACTGCGCCGCGTGTACGAAGCGGTCTGGGCGGTCGCCCTCGATCCCCGCAACTTCCACCGGAAGGTGACGGGCACACCGGGATTCCTCGTGCCCACAGGAGGGACCACGACCCGCCAGGGTGGCCGCCCGGCCCAGCTGTTCCGGGCCGGAGGCGCGACGCTCCTCAACCCTCCGATGCTGAGGCCTGACGCCTGATCCCGCCTGCACGCGACGGCTGCCCGCGCCCGGCCTCGCGTGTCGTCGGCCACGTCAGGGCTGGCGGTTGACACCCGCAGTCCACGCCCTGAGCGAAAAGCCGCAAATGTCGCGTTATCTTGCTGCGGTACCCACGGGGTTCGTCCGTCCCCGAACCGGCGGACCCGCCCCGCCCGCGAGCGGTCGCACATCCTGCGAGAGAAGCGATGATCCAGGCCATCGGACTGACCAGCAACCCCCGCAAGGACCTCCCGGCCGCCGTCGACGACGTTTCCTTCCAAGCGCGCACGGGCTGCGTCACCGCGCTTCTGGGCGCCTCGGACGGGGGTGGGACGACGACCCTCAGGCTGATGCTCGAACTCCAACAGGGGCGTGGCATCACCTACTTCAGAGGGCGGCCGCTGCACCACATCGCGCACCCCTCGCGGGAGGTGGGCGTCGTGCTCGGCGATGTGCCCGGACACCCGGCGCGCACGGTGAGAGGCCATCTGCGCATGTTGTGCGCCGCGGTGGGTGTGCCTGTCACACGCGCCGACGACGTACTCGAAGTGGTCGGGCTCGTCAGCCTGCGGGAGCAGGTCCTCGGCACGCTCTCCCGTGGGATGGACCGCCGTCTCGGGCTGGCCTGTGCGCTCCTCGCGGATCCGCACGCCCTCGTACTGGACGAGCCCACCGGCGGGCTCACGGCCCGGGAGGGCGCTTGGCTGCACGGCGTCCTGCGGGCGCACGCCGCACGGGGCGGCACCGTCCTGTTCACCACGGACGACGCCAAGGAAGCCGCCCGGACCGCAGACCAGGTCGTCACGCTGGAGGCGGGGCGGCTCGTCGCGGACCAGGACGCGGCGGAGTTCGCCCGCACGCGGCTCAGGCCGCGCGTCGCCGTGCGCAGCCCGCACGCCGCGCGTCTCGCCGCCCTGCTGGCCAAGGAGGCCCGCTCGCTCCGCCGGTCCGTCGAGGTGGTGCAGGAGGGCGGCAGCCGTCTGTCGGTGTACGGAAACACGTGCGGGGAAGTGGGGGAGACCGCGTTCCGCCACGGCATCCTCGTGCACCAACTCGCTGACGAAGTCGGGGACGCGAGGCCCTCGACAGTCGACGCGCGGGAGCAGGCGCCGGTGGGGCAGGGGCGCGGTCCAGCGCTCGACGCCGAGGCGGGCGCGCGGAGCGGCTCCGACGCGCGGGAGGGGGCCACGCGCTCTGCGACCTCTGCCGCCGGTGAGCCGCGGGAGTCACTTCAGGAAGCCCCTGTGGCGTCCACGCACGACACGGCGGCCGAACGCCCGCCCGTCGCCGACGCCGCTCCCGCGCCAGGTGCCGACGGCCCCACTCGGATCACTCCGAGCGCCGCGAGCGCATCACAGTCCTCGTTGTCTCCCTTGCCTCCTCCCATCGCCATCCGTACGGCACCGAACCCTCTCCGTCCGCTGCGCTACGAGTTGCGCCGTGCCGCCGGTGTCGGCACGGGATACCTCACGGTGGCCGCGGCCACCGCGCTGTCCGCGCTCCTGTGCCTGTTCCTCGCCCGGACCGGACACACACCGCAGCTGCGCCTGCTCGCTGCCTGGCCCGGCGAACTTCCCCTACCGCCCGCCGCCCTGGGCGCAGGGCTCCTCGGTGCGCTCGCCTTCGGTGAGGAGTTCCGCCATCCCGCCCTCGCCGCGGATCGCGGTACGGTGCCCCGGCGCCTGGGGCTCCTCGCCGCGAAGCTCGCTGTCGCCGCCGCCACTGCGCTGCTGCTCGCCGGGCTCACCGTGGGGTGCGACGCCGTTGTGCTCCACCTGGTATACGGAGGCGAGCTCACAGAAGTTCCCCCGGACTGGCTTTCGGCGACCGCCAGTTGGATTTCCTTCATGATCGGCTGTGCTTGGGCCGGGGTGCTGGCCGCCGGAGTGTTCCGGTCCACGACCGCTGGGCTCGCCGCGGTGCTCGCGGTGCCGATCGTCGTCGTACCGCTCGTACAGAAAGCACTGGAAGGGCCGTCCGTTCGATCGGCTGCTGGACTTCCGGGGCGGTTGCGTGAGCTCACGCTGCTGGAGTGGCCGTTGGGCGCCGAACGGTATGTCGCCGGGGGGCTGAGGATGGTGGCTCAACCCGTCGGCAGTGCGCTGATGTTGTCGCTCGTCGTACTGCTCGGCGCGTATCTGCTGACGGCCGTGCGCGGGCGGGCGCGCTGACAGCCTTCGCCGTCCCCGATGCGCATGGCGGCGGCGTACCGGCCGCTGAGGGCCTTCCGGCGACCGCGGGCAGGTCGCTGACGTGCGCCTGCCGCCTTTCGATCCCTCGCTGCGCACAAGTCTTCGCAGGGCAGCCACTTCTTTCCGATAAGGCGTCAATTGCAGCGAGGTAAGCGATCACCCTTTCGTGTGCTTTTCACCAAAGACCTCAAGGGACTTGGGGGCCAGGCCGACAACTGAATCCGTGAGTACCCTTGCGCACACCATGATGACCACCGCCCGCTCCGCAGACGCCGGCCTCGCCGGCCCGGGCGAACTCGACCGCTACCCCTACGCCGAGGCCCACGGCGCCGACCGCGTGGTCGCGCCCGCCTGGGACAGCGCCGACCAGGACCTGGCCCGCGTGGGCCGCCGGGCCGCCGGAAGCCGCGGCCGCGGACTGCACGGCCAACTGGTCCAGCAGCTCGGCCAGATGATCGTCTCCGGGGACCTGGGCGCCGACCGTCCCCTCGTCCCGGAGGAGATCGGCCAGCGGTTCGAGGTCTCCCGCACCGTCGTCCGCGAATCCCTGCGCGTGCTGGAGGCCAAGGGCCTCGTCAGCGCCCGGCCCAACGTCGGCACGCGCGTGCGCCCGGTCAGTGACTGGAACCTGCTCGACCCGGACATCATCGAGTGGCGGGCCTTCGGCCCGCAGCGCGACGACCAGCGCCGCGAGCTCAGCGAGCTCCGCTGGACGATCGAGCCCCTCGCGGCCCGGCTCGCCGCCGGGCACGGCCGGGAGGAGATCCAGCAGCGCCTCGCCGACATGGTCGAGATCATGCGGCACGCGCTCGGCCAGGGCGACTCGATCACCTTCGCCCGCGCCGACGCAGAGTTCCACTCGCTGCTCATCCAGGTCGCGGGCAACCGCATGCTGGAGCACCTGTCGGGCATCGTCTCGGCCGCCCTCCAGGTCTCCGGCGGCCCCGTCACCGGCTGTGACCGCCCCACCGAGGCCTCGCTGGCCCACCACGCCCGGATCGTCGACGGACTCGCCTCGGGCGACGGAGCCGCCGCCGAGGCCGCCATGCGCCAGCTCCTGACCGTCCACCCGGAGGTGGAGCGGGTCGTGCCGGCTCCTCGCGAGCACTGACCGCGCATCCGCGTCGGCACCGCCGCCGTGCGCGCCGCGCAGCATCGTTTCGCTGCTGCCCCTTCCGCTGACCGCTCCCGTGTCGCCGGACTCCCGGGGCCCTGCCAGGGGCCGGGGGCCCGGCGACACGGGCGCAGCAGCCTCGGAGCCGCGGCGCGTCCTCGCCGGGACTGGAGGACGCGCGCACCCGGCATGAGGAAACGTGTCAGCAGCCACGATGAGACGGGCGTAGTCAAGGGGGGATGGTTGAAGGGGTGACAACTCTTCGCCTGATCCTCGTCGAGTCTGACCGCATCTGGACGTTTTTAGGCGCTTACGGGGTGTGACTCGGGCCACGTAGATTGGGCGTAACGCTCCTAGAGACAGCGCGATGACCTAAGAGGTGATAGCCGAGGAGGGAATACAGACGTCGTTCACGGCGCTGTGCAGCTCCACGGTCCCGCCCGCGCCGTCGGCACAATCCCCAGCCGTCGGTCGTCGGCTCCGATCCATGGTGGACGGGGCCGGAAGCCGTTTTCCAACGTTCCGAGAGGTTGTTCGTGTCGGCCAGCACATCCCGTACGCTCCCGCCGGAGATTGCCGAATCCGTCTCTGTGATGGCGCTCATCGAGCGGGGAAAGGCTGATGGGCAGATCGCCGGCGACGACGTGCGTCGTGCCTTCGAAGCTGACCAGATCCCGGCCACTCAGTGGAAGAACGTTCTGCGCAGCCTCAACCAGATCCTCGAGGAAGAGGGTGTGACGCTGATGGTCAGTGCCGCGGAGCCTAAGCGCCCCCGCAAGAGCGTCGCAGCGAAGAGTCCGGCCAAGCGCACCGCGACCAGGACGGTCGCGGCCAAGACCGCCACCGCGAAGCCGGCCACGGCCGCTTCCGTGAAGCCCGCCGCCGATGGCGTGGACGAGGACGGCACGGCCACGAAGGCCGCTGCCAAGAAGACGACGGCCAAGAAGACCGTCACGAAGAAGACCGCCGCCAAGAAGACCACGGCCAAGAAGACCGCCTCCAAGAAGGACGCCGAGTTCCTCGACGAGGAGGCCACCGAGGAGACGCCCGCCGTCGGCAAGCCCGGCGAGGGCGAGCCCGCGGAAGAAGGTGCCCAGGGCTTCGTCCTCTCCGACGAGGACGAGGACGACGCGCCCGCGCAGCAGGTCGCCGCGGCCGGCGCCACCGCCGACCCGGTCAAGGACTACCTGAAGCAGATCGGCAAGGTCCCCCTGCTCAACGCCGAGCAGGAGGTCGAGCTCGCCAAGCGCATCGAGGCCGGTCTGTTCGCCGAGGACAAGCTCGCCAACGCCGACAAGCTCGCGCCGAAGCTCAAGCGCGAGCTGGAGATCATCGCCGAGGACGGCCGCCGCGCCAAGAACCACCTCCTGGAGGCCAACCTCCGACTGGTGGTCTCCCTGGCCAAGCGCTACACGGGCCGCGGCATGCTCTTCCTGGACCTCATCCAGGAGGGCAACCTCGGTCTGATCCGCGCGGTCGAGAAGTTCGACTACACCAAGGGCTACAAGTTCTCCACGTACGCCACCTGGTGGATCCGTCAGGCCATCACCCGCGCCATGGCCGACCAGGCCCGCACCATCCGCATCCCGGTGCACATGGTCGAGGTCATCAACAAGCTCGCGCGCGTGCAGCGCCAGATGCTCCAGGACCTGGGCCGCGAGCCCACCCCGGAGGAGCTGGCCAAGGAGCTCGACATGACCCCGGAGAAGGTCATCGAGGTCCAGAAGTACGGCCGCGAGCCCATCTCCCTGCACACCCCGCTGGGCGAGGACGGCGACAGCGAGTTCGGTGACCTCATCGAGGACTCCGAGGCCGTCGTTCCGGCCGACGCCGTCAGCTTCACGCTCCTCCAGGAGCAGCTGCACTCCGTCCTCGACACCCTGTCCGAGCGCGAGGCGGGCGTCGTCTCGATGCGCTTCGGTCTCACCGACGGTCAGCCGAAGACCCTCGACGAGATCGGCAAGGTCTACGGAGTGACGCGTGAGCGCATCCGTCAGATCGAGTCGAAGACGATGTCGAAGCTGCGCCACCCCTCGCGCTCGCAGGTCCTGCGCGACTACCTGGACTAGGTCCCGCCCCCTGGGCCAGCCCCAGGGTCGCGTCACAGCGCCACCGAAAGGCCCGGATTCCTTCCCCGCGCGGGAGGGGCTCCGGGTCTTTCGTGTGTTCGCGTGGCAAAGGCGTGCGGCGCGCGCGGCGATAGTTGACTCTGGGTACGCGATGGCAACCCAGAGTGAGGAGATCGCATGCGTCGTCCCTTCGCCCGAGCGCTGGTGGGAACGCTGACCCTGGGGGCCGCGGTGGCCACCCTGCCGCTGGCCTCCCCGCCTCCGGTGGCAGCCGACAGCGTGGTCGTCGGAGGCACACCCGCGCGGGTGGCGGACAGCCCATGGGCGGTGGCGCTCGCCAGTCGTGACCAGTTCGGGGGTACGCGCTCGGGCCAGTTCTGCGGCGGCGTCGTGATCGGACCGTCGACGGTCCTGACTGCGGCCCACTGCATGGGCGAAGAAGTGCTCGGGGTGCCCCTCCGTGAGATGCGGGACCTCAGGGTCATCGTGGGCCGTGAGGACCTGGACACCCATGCGGGGAGTGAGGTTCCGGTACGCGACGTGTGGGTCAATCCCGAGTACGACGCCTACACGAACGCAGGTGACGTCGCGGTCCTCACCTTGTCCAAGCCGCTTACGAAGGCTCAGGCGATCCCCATGGCGCGGGACGGGGACGCCGCGTACGAGTCCGGTACGGGCGCCGCCGTGTACGGCTGGGGCGACACGACGGGGATGGGGCACTACGCGCGCACGCTGCGTTCCGCGCGCGTGACGGTGCTGTCGGACGCGGTGTGCGAGCAGGCCTACCGGGGCAGTGCCGACGGGACGTACACACGGTCATCGATGCTGTGCGCGGGCGAATCACAGGGCGGCCGGGACGCCTGTCAGGGCGACAGCGGCGGTCCGCTGGTCGCTCACGGGCGGCTCATCGGCTTGGTGTCGTGGGGAAGTGGATGCGGCCGGGCAGACAGTCCAGGGGTCTATACGCGCGTCTCGGACGTGGCCCGGGTGGTGCAGCGGTACGTGTAGGGCCTGCGGTGGGCCGGAACCGGATGCTCGGGGCTGCGATCTACATCGGCCCTTGAACGGCGGCCCGAGAAGGCCTGTGGCGGCCCCTGAGGGCTCGCGGGCGGGTCTGGTGGGCTCAGGCGCCGCAAGCGCCCTGGAGGCCGCAAGGGAACGCTTTACGGCTCCTGACGGCCTCGTGCTGGGCCCTGCGCGACGCTGAAGGCCCGTATCGACGGGCCGGGCGGATCGGCTCGGCAGGGCTCCGGGAACGAGAGCGGGCGGCTGCCCCTGGGTCACAGGGGGAGCCGCCCGTGCCGGTCTGGTGGTCCGGCGCTCGCTCGTCGTGGGTGCGAGGCGTCAGCGTTCCTCTTCGGTCGCGTTGGCCGCCGGCACAGCCGTCAGGCGCTCCGTCTCGTCCTGTATCTCGGCGGCGATCTTCTTGAGTTCCGGCTCGAACTTGCGACCGTGGTGGGCGCAGAAGAGCAGTTCACCGCCGCTCAACAGGACGACGCGCAGGTATGCCTGGGCGCCGCAGCGGTCGCAGCGGTCAGCGGCCGTCAGGGGGCTCGCGGGGGTCAGAACAGTAGTCACGTCGCCTCTTCTCTAGCTCGACGAGCTGTCGTACCAGGGTCAACATCCAACCAGCCCGAAAACGTTCCCGCTCGTGGCTTTTCCCCGAACTTTTCTTTCGAGGAGGCTGTCTGCTGCCGGTTGGCGGCGAATGTGCCGTATTGCGTGTCTTACGTGTCGTACGGTTTCGCGCTGTCTGTCAGGTCAGGTCCTCAGCCGGCTGGCTTGCCGGTTGTTCATGAGGACGTGCCCGGAGCCTAAATGGTTCATGCCTGGAAGGGAACGTGACGTGCGCTTCACTCCATCGAGGGATCGAACACGCGTACGCTTCTGGACTAGTCTGGACTTGGTGCGGGTTGACTTGAGGGTGGCGTGACAACGGCTCTACCAGGCCTCGGTACCCTCTCACCGGCAGTAGAAGCCGAGCCCTTACCCCCAAGGGCCTCCCTTGAAATTCAGCGAGGAGCGAACCGCGTGACCGCCGAGACGTCCGTGCCGTCCACAGCGTTGCTGACCGGAGCCGACCGGGACGGTTCCAACTACACCGCGCGGCACCTGCTCGTCCTGGAAGGGCTCGAGGCCGTCCGCAAGCGTCCGGGCATGTACATCGGCTCGACGGACAGCCGCGGCCTGATGCACTGCCTCTGGGAGATCATCGACAACTCCGTCGACGAGGCCCTGGGCGGGTTCTGCGACCACATCGAGGTCATCCTGCACGACGACGCCTCCGTGGAAGTCCGGGACAACGGCCGAGGCATCCCCGTGGACGTCGAGCCGAAGACCGGGCTCTCCGGAGTCGAGGTCGTCATGACCAAGCTGCACGCGGGCGGCAAGTTCGGCGGCGGTTCGTACGCGGCCTCCGGCGGTCTGCACGGCGTGGGCGCCTCCGTGGTGAACGCCCTGTCGGCCCGCCTGGACGTCGAGGTGGACCGTGCCGGGCACACTCACGCCATCAGTTTCCGGCGCGGCGTACCGGGTGCGTTCGCGAAGTCGGGTCCCGATGCGGCCTTCGATTCCGCAGCGCGGCTGACCAAGGTCAAGAAGGTCCCCAAGGCCCGCACCGGCACCCGTGTGCGGTACTGGGCCGACCGCCAGATCTTCCTGAAGGACGCCAAGCTCAGCCTGGAGAACCTGCACCAGCGCGCACGTCAGACCGCCTTCCTGGTGCCGGGCCTGACCATCGTCGTCCGCGACGAGTACGGCCTGGGCGAGGGCGGCACGAAGGGCGAGGAATCCTTCCGCTTCGACGGTGGCATCAGCGAATTCTGCGAATACCTGGCCCAGGACAAGGCGGTCTGCGACGTCCTGCGCTTCTCCGGGCAGGGGACCTTCAAGGAGACCGTTCCGGTACTCGACGACCGCGGCCAGATGACACCGACCGAGGTCACCCGCGAGCTGGGCGTGGACGTCGCCCTGCGCTGGGGCACCGGGTACGACTCGACGATCCGGTCCTTCGTCAACATCATCGCCACCCCCAAGGGCGGCACCCACGTCACCGGCTTCGAGCGATCGCTCACCAAGACGGTCAACGAGGTGCTGCGTGGCCAGAAGCTGCTCCGCGTCGCCGAGGACGACGTCGTCAAGGACGACGCCCTGGAAGGGCTGACGGCCGTCGTCACCGTCCGCCTGGCGGAGCCGCAGTTCGAAGGCCAGACCAAGGAAGTCCTCGGCACGTCGGCGGCCAACCGCATCGTCTCCAACGTGATCGCCAAGGAGCTCAAGGCGTTCCTGACCTCCACCAAGCGCGATGCCAAGGCGCAGGCCCGCGCGGTCATGGAGAAGGTCGTCGCCGCCGCCCGGACGCGCATCGCCGCCCGCCAGCACAAGGACGCGCAGCGCCGTAAGACCGCTCTCGAGTCCTCCTCGCTCCCGGCGAAGCTCGCCGACTGCCGCAGCGACGACGTCGACCGCAGCGAGCTCTTCATCGTCGAGGGCGACTCCGCGCTCGGTACGGCCAAGCTGGCCCGGAACTCCGAGTTCCAGGCCTTGCTGCCGATCCGCGGCAAGATCCTCAACGTCCAGAAGTCGTCCGTGTCGGACATGCTCAAGAACGTCGAGTGCGGCGCGATCATCCAGGTCATAGGAGCGGGGTCCGGCCGGACCTTCGACATCGACGCCGCCCGCTACGGCAAGATCATCCTGCTGGTGGACGCCGACGTCGACGGCGCCCACATCCGCTGCCTGCTCCTGACCCTCTTCCAGCGCTACATGCGGCCGATGGTCGAGGCGGGCCGAGTCTTCGCCGCCGTCCCGCCGCTGCACCGCATCGAGCTGACCCAGCCCAAGAAGGGCCAGGACAAGTACGTCTACACGTACTCGGACCGCGAGCTGCGGGAGACCCTGCTCGAGTTCGAGCGCAAGGGGGTCCGGTACAAGGACTCCATCCAGCGCTACAAGGGCCTCGGCGAGATGGACGCCGATCAGCTGGCCGAGACGACGATGGACCCGCGCCACCGCACGCTGCGCCGTATCAACATCTCCGACCTCGACTCGGCCGAGCAGGTCTTCGACCTGCTCATGGGCAATGAGGTCGCCCCGCGCAAGGAGTTCATCACCAGCTCCGCGGCGACGCTGGACCGATCGCGGATCGACGCGTAGGCATGCCCCGGTAGCCCCGGTAGCCCCGGTAGCCCCGGTAGCGTCGGTAGCGCCGGTAGCCCGTCGCGGCGCGCGGCGGGTGTGGGGCGGGGCTTGTCAGCCGACTCGTGGGCAGTTCGGCTGGGTCGTCGCCCGCCTGCCGACTCGCCACGTCGGGCGCCTCCACCCTCGGGTGGAGGCGCTTCGTCCACCCAAGATCCACCCCTGCTCCGATCCCCCGGCCAGACCGAATCCGTAACGTCGATGGCGTCGTACTTCTCGTACTTCATCGTCCGCGCACGCCATCGGAGGCCGTGATGCCCGGGTTCGCCCAAGCGCTGCTGATCCTCGCAGTCATTGCGCTGGTCGTCATACGCCAGATGAAGCCGCAGCGACTCACAGACGCCCGACGCTGGTGGCTGGTGCCCGCCGTGCTCGCGTACTGCGGCCTGCGGGAATCGGGCCTCCTCGACCCCGGCCGCCGGGTGGAGTCGCTCGCGCTGCTCGGTGGTGAGCTGCTCATAGGCCTGCTGATGGGTGTCGCTTGGGCACGCACCAGCCATGTCTGGGCCGAGCAGGACGGGTCTGTGTGGAGCCGCGGCACCAAGGCCACAGCCGTGGTGTGGATCGTCGGCATAGCCTCACGGCTCGGGCTCATGGGGATAGGTCTGCTCATCGGCATCCACCAGGGCACCGGTGCGCTGCTCCTCGCCCTCGCGGCAACCCTGTTGGTACGCGCGGGCCTCCTGGAGCTGCGGGCCCACACCCTCCGCACAGGCCCGGCGCTCACCGGCGCCGTACGGTGACGAGCTGGCCGCATCGACGGGAAGGAGCGGGCGTGACGCGAGACATCTGGACGCGCTGGCCCGCGCGGGAGGCGCTTACACAAGAGGATCTGACGCGGCCTCGCCGGTTGCTGATCTGGGGCGTGCGCGCGGTGTTCATCGGCATGCTGCTGTGGAGCGCCTTCGCACGGAAGGAGATCCCCGGCTGGGGACTCGCACTCGCGGTGCTCGTGATCGTTCTCTGCGCGGGGGCGGCGGCGTGGTTCCTCCACACCACGCTTGAGCGGCGACTGTGGCCGTCTCTGATGGCGTGGGGCGTGCTGCTGGTCGCGGGCGCGGCGGCACAGGGGACCGGGTTCGAGACGCCGGCGGCCGTGCTGTGGTGTGCCTGCGCGATGATGGCGCTGGAGCGACTGCCCCTGGCCATAGCGGTGATCGCCGCGCTGACGTCCCTGGGGGCGTTCGCCGTGGTGAACGAGGACCCTTGGCCGACCACGGCGGCCGTCACCGTGGGACTCGGTCTCGCCGGGTATGTCCTGCGGCTCGATGCCGAGGCGAGGGGCAACGCGCAGCGGCTACTCGCACAGGAGCGGGCCGCGCGGGCCGCCGAGGCGGAGTCGGCGGCCTTGGGGGAGCGCGCGCGTATCGCCCGGGAGATCCACGACGTGCTGGCGCACAGCCTCTCCGCTCAGCTGGTCCATCTAGAGGCGGCCCGGCTGCTGATCGAGCGGGACGCGGACCGGGATCAGGTTCTGGGCCGGGTCGTGGCGGCGCGGGCGATGGCCGCCGAGGGGCTCGCCGAGACACGTCAGGCACTGTCGGCGCTGCGCGGGGAGATGACCCCGGTCGAGGACTTCCTGCGGGAGCTCGCCCGGGAGGACGGTGCCTCCGTCGCGGTCTCCGGGGAGCGGCGGGCCCTCCCCGCGGAGTCCTCACAGGCGGTGCGAAGGGTGGCGCAGGAAGCGATGACGAACGTACGGAAGCACGCGCCGGGGGCGAAGGTCACCGTGTGCTTCGAGTATGGAGAGAGGGAGGTCATGCTGGACGTGACCGATTCCGGGGGAGCGCCGGGGGAATTCGCGGCATCGGGAGCCGGGTACGGTCTGCTGGGAATGCGTGAGCGTGCCGAGCTGCTCGGCGGCTCGCTGGAGGCGGGGCCGGAGGACAAGGGCTTTGCCGTGAGGCTGAGGGTGCCGGGATGACAGGGGACGACGGGCGCCGCGACGGTGCTTCCGTGGCTGGTGCTGGTGCTGGTGCTGGTGCTGGTGCTGGGTCGGGCGCCGGGGCTGGAGTCAAGGCGTGGACAAGTGGTGCTTCTGAGGCGGCCGTTGGTGCCGGGGCAGGTGCAGGGGCGGCGCGGTCGCTGGGGCAGGGGGCTGTGAGAGAAGGCAAGGCGCCCGCGCGCGTGGTCGTTGTCGATGACCAGACCGTGGTACGTGAGGGCATCGTGATGCTCCTGGGGCTGTTGCCGGGCGTCGAAGTCGTCGGGTCCGGCGGTGACGGCGAGGAAGCGGTGCGGCTCGTGGGTGAACTCTCGCCGGACGTCGTGCTGATGGACCTGCGCATGCCGCGCTGCGACGGGGCGGAGGCCACCCGCCGGATCCGTGCCGAGTATCCGGGCACGCAGGTGGTGGTGCTCACCACGTACGCCGACGACGAGTCGCTGTTTCCCGCGCTCAAGGCAGGGGCGCGGGGATATCTCACCAAGGACGCGGGTGGTGAGGAGATCGTGCGGGCCATCGAGGACGTGCTCTCGGGGCAGGCCGGGCTTTCACCGCAGATCCAACGGCGGCTTCTGGAGCGGCTTTCGGAGCCGGAGACACCTGTGCGGCCGGTGCAGCCGCCGGACGGACTGACGCTGCGCGAGACGGAGGTGGTCGGGCTGATCGCGGAGGGGCTGACGAATCAGGAGATCGCGCGGGCGTTGCAGGTCTCCACGGCCACAGTGAAGACCCACATCAACAACCTCTTCGCCAAGGCGGGCCTCAAGGACCGTGCGCAAGCGGTGCGTTATGCCTATCGGCACGGTCTCGCGCAGCCGCCGGGGAGTAGCCGCAGGTGAGGATCTCCGTCACCTGATGGGGTGAAGAGCGGGGAGAGAAGAGGGACGGATCTTCCTGTTCTGCCCATCCTTGGGCTCGCGGCCGAACATGGCTGCGGACAAGGAGAGTTCGGTGGAGAAGGACGACGGCCGCGATGCCGGGCGGGACAGGCCCGGTGACCTGAAGGATCCGTGGTACGACGAGCTCGCCGCAGGCTGGGGCGAGCTGGACGGCACGGGCACACCGACGCCCACGGATCCAGCCGCCGCGCCGCGGCGGCACGGGAGCGCGGCCGACATCTACCTGGAGGTGCAGGCGAGCGCGGCGTTCCAGGAGGTCCGCCGCCGCTACCGGAGGTTCGTGGTCCCGGCGGTGATCGCCTTCTTCACCTGGTACGTGGCGTATGTCGTGACGGCGACGACGGCGCCGGGGCTGATGGCGCGGCCCGTCGCCGGAGCGGTGAATGTGGCGATGGTGGCGGGACTCGGGCAGTTCCTCACGACGTTCCTGCTGACCTGGGCGTATGCCCGGCATGCGCGGCTGCGGCGGGACCGTCCGGCGCTGGATCTGCGCTGGGCCGTGTTCGAGCAGAACAGGGAGCGGGAGCTGAGGCAGGGGGCGGAGCGGTGACCGGTGACCATCAGACGCTGGCGCTCGTCCTGTTCGGCGTGTTCGTGGCGATCACGCTCGGGATCACGACGTATGTGAGCCGTAACAGGCATGGCTCGGCTGAGGAGTTCTATGCGGGCGGGCGGTTGTTCTCGCCCATGGAGAATGGTTTTGCCATCGCGGGCGATTACATGTCGGCTGCCTCGTTCCTCGGCATTTCCGGGCTGATCGCGCTGTACGGGTATGACGGTCTGCTCTATTCGGTGGGCTTTCTCGTCGCATGGCTGGTCGTGTTGTTCCTCGTGGCGGAACTGGTGCGCAACTGCGGCAGGTTCACGCTCGCCGACGTCGTCGCGGCACGGATGCGGGAGCGGCCGGTGCGCATCGCCGCGGGCACGTCGTCGGTGACCGTGTCCGTGCTCTATCTCGTGGCGCAGATGGTGGGTGCGGGTTCGCTGGTCGCGCTGCTGCTCGGGGAGACGAGCGCGGCCGCCCGGACGTGGGCGGTGATCGGTGTGGGCGCGCTCATGGTCATCTATGTGTCGCTGGGCGGGATGCGGGCCACCACGTGGATCCAGATCGTCAAGGCGGTGCTGTTGATGGGCGGTGCGATCGCGTTGACCGTGCTCGTCCTGATGCGGTTCCACGGCGACTTCGATCAGTTGTTGCGTACGGCGGCCGACCGCAGTGGGCATGGAAGCGACTTCCTGGCGCCGGGGCTGAAGTACGGCGGGGACTGGACGGCGCGGCTGGACTTCATCAGCCTGGGGCTCGCCCTGGTGCTCGGCACGGCCGGGCTTCCGCACATCCTCTCGCGCTTCTACACGGTGCCGACCGCGCGGGCCGCCCGTCGCTCCGTGGTCTGGTCCATCGGCTTGATCGGCAGCTTCTATCTGATGACGATCGTGCTCGGCTTCGGGGCGGCGGCGATCGTCGGCTCCGACGCGGTACGCGGGTCGAACGCGGCGGGCAATACGGCGGTGCCTCTGCTGGCGCTCGATCTGGGCGGGGGCGCGGATTCCACGGGAGGAACGGTTCTCTTCGCGGTGGTCGCCGCCGTGGCGTTCGCGACGATCCTCGCCGTGGTCGCGGGGATCACGCTCGCCTCCTCGGCGTCGGTGGCCCACGACCTCTACGCGTCCCTGCGGCGGGGGAGCAAGCAGCGCAGCGAGGTGGCGGTGGCGCGGGTCGCCGCCGCCGGGATCGGGGTCGTCGCGATCGGGCTCGGTCTGCTCGCCCGCGATCTCAACGTCGCGTTCCTGGTGGGGCTCGCCTTCGCGGTGGCCGCGTCCGCGAACCTGCCGGTGCTGCTGTACTCGCTGTTCTGGCGGGAGTTCACCACGCGGGGCGCCGTGTGGTCGGTGTACGGCGGGCTGCTGCCCGCGCTGGTGCTCGTCGTGCTGTCGCCGGTGGTGTCCGGGAGCCCGGACTCGCTGTTCCCCGGAGTGGACTTCCAGTACTTCCCGCTGGACAACCCGGGGCTCGTCTCGATCCCGCTGGGCTTCCTCGCGGGCTGGCTCGGGACGGTCACGTCGGCGGACCGGGCGGACGAGGCCAAGCACGCGGAGACGGAGGTGCGTTCACTGACCGGGGCGGGTGCCGTGTAATCGGCCTCGACCCGCGGGACGCCACGCCGGGTGGGTCAGCGGCTGGACGCCCACTCGTAGCGGTGCTCGGGACGTCCCGTGTCGCCGTACTTCAGACTCAGCCGCACCCGGCCGGTGCGTTCCAGGAGCTTCAGATAGCGCTGGGCGGTCTGACGGCTGAGCCGGGTGCGTTCCCCCAGCTCCTGGGCGGAGAGCGGTCCATCGGCGGCCATCAGGGCCCTGCGGACCAGCTCCGCGGTCGTGGGGGAGTGCCCCTTGGGCAGCTCGGGTGCCGGGGTCGACGAGAGCGCGCCGAAGATCCGGTCGACCTCGGCCTGCTCGGCCTCGCCGCCGCCGTCGAGGGTGCGGCGCAGTGTGGCGTACGCGTCGAGCTTCGTACGGAGCCCCGCGTACGAGAACGGCTTCACCAGGTACTGGAGCGCGCCGTGGCGCATCGCGGCCTGCACGGTGGTGACGTCACGGGCCGCCGTCACCATGATCACGTCGGTCTGGAGGCCGCGTTCGCGCAGCGTGCGCACCACGGTGAGACCCGTCTCGTCCGGCAGATAGTGGTCGAGGAGCACCAGGTCGACGGGGACCTCCTCGACCAGGCGCAGCGCCTCGGCCGCGTTGTGGGCCCGGCCGGCGACGCGGAAGCCCGGGACCTTCTCCACGTAGGCGGCGTTGACGTCGGCTACCCGGACGTCGTCGTCCACGACCAGTACCTCGATCATCGTGCCTCCTCCGTAGTGACCGATGTGGTGGCCGGTGTCGTGTCCGATGCGGTGTCCGATGTGGTGTGCGGTGTGGTGATCGACTGTGGGGCGGCGGCGGGGCGCGGATCGCTCTCCACCAGCTGCGGTTCCGCGAGGCCTTCGGGGAGGACCACGGTGAACTCGGCGCCCCCGTCCGGGCCCGCGCCGACCCGTGCGCTGCCGCCCTGGCGCTCGGCGAGCCTGCGTACCAGCGCCAGACCGATACCCCGCTGCCCGTGCGCGGGCGGCTCCTTCGTGGACCAGCCCTCCGTGAACACCGCCTCGCGCTGATCCGGCGGAACACCAGGGCCGGTATCGCGTACCTGGAGGACAACCGTGCGTCCCTGTAGACCCTCAGTACGCAGAACGACCTCTACGCGTGCGTGCCGTGTGCCGGTCGCCGCGTCCAACGCGTTGTCCACGAGGTTCCCGACGATCGTCACGAGGCCGCCCGGGTCGACGAGCCGGTCGGGCAACGCGGTGTCTCCGGAGACGGCCAGTGCCACGCCGCGCTCCGCGGCCACGGTCGCCTTGCCGACGAGCAGGGCGGAGAGAAGCGGATCGTGGACCTTCTCGGTGATCTGCTCGGCCGTCACCCGGTGGGCGCCCGCCACCTCGCCGACGAACTCCGCGGCCTCCTCGTACATCTCCAGCTCCAGGAGACCGAGCAGCGTGTGCATGCGGTTGGCGTGCTCGTGGTCCTGGGCGCGCAGGGCGTCGATGAGGCCGCGCGTGGAGTCGAGTTCGCGCCCGAGCTGTTCCAACTCGGTGCGGTCGCGCAGGGTCGCGACCGCACCCCCGTCGTCCGTGGGCATGCGGTTGGCGACCAGGACCCGCTGGCCCCGTACGGTCAGCAGGTCGGTACCCGTGACCCGCCCGGCGAGCACGTCCGTCGTACGGCCCGGTCCGAGCGCCTCGTCCAGGGGGCGGCCGATCACTTCCGTGCCGAGCCCGAGGAGCCGCTGGGCCTCGTCGTTGAGCAGCCGGACGCGTCCGGCGCGGTCCAGGGCGACGACGCCCTCGCGGATGCCGTGCAGCATCGCCTCGCGCTCCGCGAGCAGCCCCGAGATGTCGGAGAAGGCGAGGTCCCTCGTCTGGCGCTGCACGCGCCGGGAGATCAGGTAGGCCGCGAGCGCGCCGGCGGCGAGGGCCCCGCCCGCGTAGGCGAAGAGGCTCGGGATCGTATGGATGAGACGGTCGCGGACGCTGTCGTACTCGATGCCTACGGAGACGGCGCCGACGATCTCGCCGCCCGCCACCCGCAGGGGCACCTTCCCGCGCGCGGAGCGCCCGAGCGTGCCGTTGTCGATCTGCATGACGTCACGGCCGGCGAGCGCGTCGCTGGGGTCGGTCGAGACGACCTTGCCGATCTCCCCGGGGTCGGTGTGCGACCAGCGCACGCCCAGCTTGTTCATGATCACTACGTACTCGGCGCCGCTGGCCTCACGGATGCGCTCGGCCGCCGCCTGGACGGGCCCGTCGGCCGCCGGGCGCGTGGAGGTGAGGTCCCGGACGATCTGCGGCTGTGCCGCCGTCGTCTGCGCGATGGCGAGCGCGCGGCGCATCGCCTGGTCGTCGAGCTGCTTGCTGAGCGGCGCGAGGAACAGACCGGTGGCGAGCACCGTGACCCCGGCGGCGATCGCCAGCTGCATCAGCAGCACCTGCGAGAAGACGCGCCGCGGCAGGCCGAGGCGCAGTCGTCGGGCAGGAGGAGTCGGGCTCATGTGACGAACGGTACGGCGGCGGGCGGTCTTCTCTTAAGGAAGTGTGGCGTGGATCTCGTAGGCCTCCCGATGCCTCGCTCGGAGGCTGCGGGCATCGGTCCTGGAGCCCATCGGGCTGCTCGTGCGCCCCTGCGCGCCCTTGTGCGCCTAGGCAAGCGCCCCGCGCGCGGATGCGCCCCCGGTCCCGGTCTCAGCTCTGCCCTAGGCCTCGGCCGGTGACACGGCTCCCGCGATCTCATGGACCGACACCACATCCATCCGCGCCGGTGAGCCCAGAGCCGCGCCACAGCTCTCCGGACGCGGCGGCAGCGAGGCGCCCTGGGCGACGGTGACCCGCCAGTGCCGCCCGTCGGCGTGCGCCACGGTGACCTCCCAGCGCGGGGCGTCACCCGTCGTCCGTACGACGCTCAGGACGCCCGCGCGGTCCTCGCGGGCGGTGGCGCGCACCGCCAGCTCGGCGGCCTGCCCGGGGCGCTCCCAGGCGGAGTTGCCCCGGCAGCCCTCGGTGACGACGCGCCCTTCGCGCACCGCTTGCAGGACACCCTTCACCGCGTGCGCCGCCGTCCGGCCGTACGCGTATCCGTACGGGAGCACCAACAGGGTGGGGGAGAAGCGATGACCACCCAGATGAGTGATTTCCCAGACGCCTTCCTCGCCGGACGCGGCGAGTTCGGCGGCGAGCGGACGGCCGAGCAGGGCGCAGCAGCGGTCCCGCTTGCCGTTCGTGCACACGAGCGCGAGCGGGTCGCCGGTGTGCGGGTGCCCGAAGCCGCCGTGATCGCCCGCGCCGAGCGCCGCGAAGTCCAGGTCGACCAACTGCCTAGGGTCGTCGACCACATGGGCGCGCAGCCAGGTGGCTCCCGGCGAGGTGTGGGCGATGAACACCCGGTGCCGCGCGGGAACGTGACAGTCGGCGTGCCGTCCGGGGCGCCGGATGAGCGCGACCCGTACACCCGTCGACTCCGCGGCACGCTCCAGCGCGCGACCGACCTCCGGGTCCAAGTGGCTTGAAGTGAGCGCTTTGGCGCCCCAGGGGCCCGGCTGCTCCAGGAGCAGCCACGTCTTGGCGGTGGCCGCGGTGCCCGCGAGGGGTTCGCTCAGGTCCCGCGATGCGGTCGCGCAGGTACTCACGGAGGTGAGCCTAACCTGAGGCCCCGGCCGGATTCACGCGTCCTGCTTGGTGGGCAACGGCTGCGGCGGGCGCTGTCCGACGTACTGGCCGACAGGACGCATGCGCATCGGCCGCTCCTCGTACTCCTCCAGGGCGTGTGCGATCCAGCCGGCCGTGCGCGCCACCGCGAAGACCGTCTCGCCCGCCTCCGCGGGCATGCCGGACGACACGGTGAGGACGGCGAGCGCGAGGTCGATGTTGGCGTGCAGGTCGGTGTGGCGGGCCGTGGTGGCGACCACGTCGCGCGCCGCCGCGAGCGCGGGCCCGGCCTTCGGCATCACTTCGAGCAGGCCGAACAGCGCCCGGGCGCGCGGGTCCTCGCCCGCGTACAGGCGATGGCCCAGGCCGGGAACGCGGCGGCCGGCGCGCAGCTCGTTCGCGACGACCGGTGTCGCGCTGCCCCGGTCGAGGACCTCCAGGAGCATGCGGTGGGCGAGGCCGCTCGCGGCGCCGTGCAGGGGGCCCTCCAGGACGCCGAGGCCCGCCGACACCGCCGCGTAGGGGTGGGCGCGCGCGGACGCGGCGACGCGGACCGCCAGCGTGGACGCCGCCAGGTCGTGGTCGACGAGCAGCGCGAGGGCGGTGTCCAGGGCGTGGAGCGAGCCCTCGTCGGGCTTGCGGCCGCTCAGCCGTCCCCAGAGCCGCCCGGCGAGCGGGCCGCCGTCGCGGTGTGTGGGCAGGACGGGCGGGAGCGCCGCGACCAGCGTGGGGATCAGGGTGCGGGCCGTGCCGACGACCGCCTCCTCGGCGAGGTCGAAGCGGAGCGGGTCGGCGGCGGCCGCCGAGATGGCCGCCACGCGCAGCCGGTCCGTGGGGGCGCAATGCTCGGGCAGGGCGCGCACGGCCAGCCGCGCGGCGCCCGCGGGCTCGGGCGGTGCCGTGAAGTGGATTCCCGGGCGCAGGACGCCGGTCCACAGCCATTCCGCGACCTCTTCGTAGGAGTGGCGCAGGGCCAGTTCGACCGCGTCGACGCCGCGGAAGTAGTAGCGGTCCTTGTCGATCAGTGTGATGCGGGTGCGCACGGAGAGCTCGTTGGCGGAGGTCGCGACGGCGGGCTCGCGGCGGTTTCTGCGCGCGAGGGCCCGCACCTCCTTGGGGTCGAACGTGCTGCCGCGCCCTCCGGGGCCGCGACGGCTGCTGAGCTGGCCCCGGCTCACGTACGCGTACACGGTCTCGGGCTTCACGCCGAGCAGTTCCGCGGCCTCTTTGGTGCTGATCCGCTGACCTTCGTGTGCGACCGCACCCGCTTCTTGATCCGTCATGGGCGTCACCGTATCTGCGTCCGGATAGCTGTACTTGCATATTGAGTCAATCAATATTGACAGAGATTGAGTCAAGCATGGACAGTCGAATCAAGTCCACGGAGGAAGTCGAGGAACACCATGCCGATCAATGGCTCCGCCGCCACCCCCACCGCGCCCATCGAGGTCCCCCGCGGCCTCGCGGGCGTCGTCGTCACCGAGACCCAGCTCGGTGACGTCAGGGGATACGAGGGCTTCTACCACTACCGCCAGTACTCCGCCGTGGAGCTCGCGCAGACCCGCGGCTTCGAGGACGTCTGGCACCTGATGTTCCACGGCACGTTGCCCGACGCCGCGCGGCGGGAAGCCTTCGCCGAGCAGACCGCGGCCCTGCGCCACCTGCCGGACGAGGTGCGTGCGGCGCTGCCCGCCATCGCCCGCGCCAGCGCGCTCTCCGGACCGCTCTCCGGACTGCGCACAGCGCTCTCGCTCTTCGGCGCCTCGAAGGGCTTCCGGCCGGTGTACGACATCGACGGAGACCGGCGCCGCGCCGACGCGCTCGCCGCGGCCGCCGTCGTGCCGACCCTGCTCACCGCGCTGTACCGCCTCGGTCAAGGGCTCGACCCTGTCGAGCCGCGCGACGACCTGTCGTACGCCGCCAACTACCTCTACATGCTGACCGGTTCCGAACCGGACGCCGCCCGGGCCCGGGCGGTCGAGCAATACTTGATCTCCACCATTGACCACGGCTTCAACGCGTCAACATTCACGGCTCGTGTCATCACGTCGACGGGTGCGGACGTCGCGGCCTGTCTCGTCGGTGCCGTCGGCGCGCTGTCCGGCCCCTTGCACGGCGGTGCCCCCAGCCGGGCCCTGGACACGCTCGACGCGATCGGCACGCCCGACCGCATCGACTCCTGGATCCGGGAGCGCGTACACGCGGGCGAGCGCATCATGGGCTTCGGGCACCCCGTCTACCGCACCGAGGACCCGCGCTCCCGCATGCTCCGTGGCATCGCGCAGCAGTTCGGCGGGGAACTCGTGGAGTTCGCGGTGGAGGTCGAGCGGCAGGTCGAGGCCATCCTCGCGGAGCTCAAGCCGGGGCGCGAACTCCACACGAACGTGGAGTTCTACGCGGGCGTGGTCATGGAGCTGTGCGGGCTGCCGCGCGAGATGTTCACGCCGACGTTCGCGTCCGCGCGCGTGGTGGGCTGGAGCGCCAACATCCTGGAGCAGGCGGAGGACTCGAAAATCATCCGGCCCGCGGCCCGGTACGTGGGGCAGGAGCCGCCGGTGGCGGTGCCGCCGGTCGCCTGAGGCGCGGCGCCCGGCCCATGGCGGCGGGCGGGGAGCCGACTGAGCGACCCCGAAGTCGGGCCGACGGAGCGCGCTCGTTCACGCGGTGGACGGGGGCGCTCCGCGGCGCTGGGCGGCCAGGGCGCGCTCGAAGACCCGGAACATGCGGCCCTCCGCGCTGTCGGCCGGCAGCTGGCTCTTGTGCGCACGTGTGGCGTTCCAGTAGCGCAGGAAGGCAGGGCTGGACAGCAGGCTCGACGCGTAGACGACGAGGTCTTCCTCGGAGAAGTTTCCCCAGCTCAGCGCCAGGACGTAGTGGTTGAACGTCAGATTCGAGAACAGGTTCTGACGCAGTTCCGTGGTCGAATCGCGGGGGAGGTCGTCCCAGACCTCGGCCAGGTCGGGGTTGTTCATGACCATCTCGGTCAGTTGCACATGGAGGGAGCGCAGGTCCGCTTCGGCGCTGCGGTGCAACTCCGCTCGTGACGCCGACAGTTCCTCGCGCTGGTGGGCTAGCTCCTGGCGCTGCATGCGCAGTTCGCGCTGTTGCAGGAGCAGTGTGGCGATGAGCAGGAGGAGGGCGACGCCTGAGAAGACCGCGCTCACGCCGCCGAAGTAGTCCCCGATCTGACTTCGCTTCTCCGCCGCCCGGCTGCCGCCGTTGGTGCTCTCCACGCCCCGTATCAACAGGCCGCTCACCATGATGGACGCCAGGCCCACGAGCGCGATGCCGACGGTGACGACGGTGCTCCACAGGAAGATGGCGCGTGCCGAACGCCATGCTTGTCGACCTGGCATCAGTCACCCCTGGGCGAGTCTTCCCAGGGGTGGGTGCAGTAAACGGCGCCCAGGGGTGGCGGGCGCCGCGGGGTGCTGGATCCGGCGACAGGCTATGCGTCGGGGATGTCTGCCTTGGCCCGGATGAGGGTCTCTCGGCTGATCACGACGATGCGTTCGTAGTCGGCGCGTCCCGCGTCGGCGGGCAATTCGGCGTCGAGGTCCGCGGTCATCTCGGTGCCGATCACGACGAAGTCGCCATTGGTCAGCTCGAAGATGTCCGGACAGTTGGCACCGCCCAGGCTGCCCCGTTCACGCGGGGCAGCACCTATTCGACGGAGGATTTCGGGCACGGCAGAGCTCCATGGGTGCAAGAGGTGAGGAGAGCGCAGGGTGAACGGAAGGAGGGGAGGCACCTGTGGCGAGGGATCACTCACGTGAGGGTGGCTCGGGGGCGCCGCGCCGGAGTCGGGCGTCGCGTCCTGCTCCGGGTGCCGATCAGGCGTCGGGGATGTCTGCCTTGGCCCGGATGAGGGTCTCTCGGCTGATCACGACGATGCCTTCGTAGTCGGCGCGTCCCGCGTCGGCGGGCAGTACGCCCGTGAGGTCCGCGGTCATCTCGGTTCCGATCACAGCGAAGTCGCCGTTGCTGAGTTCAAAGATGTCGGGGCACGTCTGGCCCGTGGCGCTGCCCCGCTCGCGGGGAGAGGCACCGATGCGGCGCAGGATGTTCAAGGGGATCCTGGTCCTTGGGTGATAGACAGAAGGGCGATGACAGATTAGCCCCAAATGTCTATGTCCGGGAGTTGGGGAGTGCTCTAACTGGATTCGTCTCAACGGAGGTTAGGCCCGCTGCGGCTAGTCGGTGGGCGGATGTCCGACAACCCACCATTCATCCGTGTCCGCGTCCCGGAGGTCCCGAGCCAGACCGTCCAGGACTCGCCCCACCTCCGCCTCCTCCGACGAACGGCGCAGGCTGGCACGGTGGTGGCGGGTGGCCTCCCAGTACTCGCGGAAGATCGGGTTCTGGCACATCACCCGAAGGTGTCCGTAGAGCTCTCCCAGACTCATGGCCCCGGTCCGGTACGCGTGCAGAGCATTGGTGTACAGGGCGTTGGCGAACAAGAACTGGCGGTGCCGGTCCGGCGGCACCTCGCTGTCGTAGGTGTCCAGGACCGCGGCCAGTGCCTCGTCCTCCATGGCTTTGCAGAGCAGGGCGAAGTGCAGGCGGTGCTGCTCGGTGAGGGCCATGTTCCTGCGCAGCCGCACGGCCGCGAGGGTCAGTGCTCCCGTCGTGATCGCCAGTCCCGCCAACGCGGCTGGGCAGGTCCCCCGTATCCAGTGCTTCTGTGTGACCATGTCAACCCCCGAATCAGGCGACCGTCCGCCGGTCTTCGGGCGCGGGGCGGCAGGGCGGACCGGCGAGCGATGGGCGGCGCTTGCCGTCTCCCAGGGTGCCGAGCGGCTCTGATCGGCCGGGAGGCGGAGAGGAGGCGCACGGAAGCACGGCATGAATCCGGGCTCTGACATTCCTGCGCCGTGCCCAATGTGTGCCCCGTCGACCCCGCACGGAATCGTTCGCCTACCGGCACGTCTACGCGCACATATCCTGGAGTGGTGTTCAAATGCCGTACGCGCTCGTCGCCTGCGAGGTGTACGCGTCTTGAGCGACTTGATCCACCTTGATGTGTGTTGATGCGAGGGGCCACACGTGCGTGAGCAGCAGATTCCAGTCGTCGTCCTCACGGGATTCCTGGGGTCCGGCAAGACGACACTGCTGAATCATCTGCTGCATCGCAGCGGAGGCAGCCGCATCGGCGCGATCGTCAATGACTTCGGCTCCATCGAGATCGACGCCATGGCCGTCGCCGGGCAGCTCGGCGACTCCACCGTGTCCCTCGGCAACGGGTGTCTGTGCTGCGCCGTGGACGCCAGTGAGCTCGACGTGTATCTGGAACGCCTTGCCCGGCCAGCTGCCCGTATCGACGTCATCGTCATCGAGGCGAGCGGTCTCGCCGAGCCGCAGGAACTCGTGCGCATGGTGCTCGCCAGCGAGAATCCGCACATCGTGTACGGCGGTCTGGTGCAGGTCGTGGACGCCGCCGAGTTCGACTCCACCAGGCAGCGGCACCCCGAGGTCGACCGGCATCTGAAGATCGCCGACCTCGTCGTGGTCAACAAGGCCGACCGGGTACCGGCGGGGGAGCGGGATCGCGTCCTCGACGAGGTGCGCCGTCACACCGACCGGGCCGCTGTCGTCGCCGCCACGTACGGGCGCGTGGACGTGGGGCTCCTCCTGGACCGCAAGCCGGTGGGGGAGCGCGTCGGCCAGCTCTCGTTCGACGACCTGCACGACCACGGCGACGCCGAGTACGCCGGGTACGCCGAGGACGCCGAGCACGCCGAGGACACGGACAGCGGTCACCTTGAGGCCGGTGACGGTCCGGCGGAGGGCGAGGCGTGCGCCCTTGGCGACCACGACCACGCCGTCCCGCACGGAGGCTGTGGCCACGACCATCTGCACAGCGGCTACGAGAGCCTCTCCTTCACCTCCGACGCGCCCATGAACCCCCGCCGCCTCATGGAGTTCCTCGACAGCAGGCCCGAAGGGCTCTACCGCATCAAGGGGTACGTCGACTTCGGTGCCGCGGACGCCCGCAACCGGTACGCGGTGCATTCCGTGGGGCGCTTCCTGCGGTTCTACCCCGAGCCGTGGGGGCCCGGCGAGAAGCGGCTCACGCAGCTCGTCCTCATCGGCTCCGGCATCGACGTACCGGAGCTGCACACTCGGCTGACGCTGTGCAGGGAGAACGACGAGGACGCCCCGCACGCGGATGAGTTCGGCATGTGGGGCGTCCTGCGGTACGTACAGGAGCCGGAGGCGGAGGAGGCGCCGGGGCCCGAGGGCGAGAGTGGGACCGAATCCGCGGCCGACTCCGGAGCCGGGGCGGCCGGGGCCGCGCTGGACCCTGACTCGGGCCCCGGCCCGGCCGTCGACGTCGAGCCGGACGTCCACCTCGACCCGTACGCCGATCCCGGCTATCGCGACTACGCCGATTCCGACACCAGCCTCAACCCGTACGCCGACCCCGACGCCGATCTCGACTTTGGGTCCGAGGCCGACCCCGAAGCCGACCCGGAGGCCGACCCCGATTTCTCCACCGGGGCCGACCGCGGCTGACCGCTACACCGGGCCCGCCACCGCGGCCACCGGCTTCGCCAGGGAGACACCGGAGCCGTCCCGGCGCGGGTCGGGCTCCGGCAGTTCCGTCGGTGTGCCCGTGCGCTGCGCCGCGCGCGGCGGCTTCGGGCCCGCCCAGGCGAAGCTCAGGCAGTCCTCGCCCTTCAGCAAACGCTGGCAGCGCACGCCACCCGTCGCGCGCCCCTTGCGCGGGTACTGGTCGAACGGCGTGAGCTTCGCCGTCGTCTGCACCGAGTCGTCGAGCGTGCCGCGCGAGCCCGCGACCGTGAACACCACGGCGTCCGCCGCCGGATCGACCGCCGCGAAGGAGATGACCTTCGCGCCCTGCGCGAGCTTGATGCCCGCCATGCCGCCCGCCGGACGGCCCTGCGGCCGCACCTGCCCGGCCGGATAGCGCAGCAACTGGGCGTCGTCCGTGATGAAGACCAGGTCCTCCTCGCCCGTGCGCAGCTCCATCGCGCCGACGATGCGGTCGCCGTCCTTGAGAGTGATGACCTCCAGCTCTTCCTTGTTCGCCGGATAGTCGGGCACCACGCGTTTGACCACGCCCTGTTCCGTGCCGAGCGCCAGGCCCGGGGAGGACTCGTCGAGCGTCATCAGGCAGATCAGCTTCTCGTCCGACTCCAGGGAGAGGAGCTCGGTGACCGGGGCGCCGCCCGAGAGGTTGGGCGCGGAGGCCGTGTCCGGGAGCTGCGGCAGGTCGACCACGGAGAGCCTGAGGAGGCGCCCCTCGGAGGTCACCGCGCCCACCTCGCCGCGCGCGGTCGCCGGGACCGCCGAGACGATCACGTCGTGCTTGACACGCTTGCCGTCGCCCTCCGCGAAGGGCTCGCCGTTGGCCGTACGGGCCAGCAGGCCCGTCGACGACAGCAGGACCCGGCACGGGTCGTCCGCGACCTGGAGGGACACCGTGGGGGCCGGGGCGCCGGAGGACTCCAGGAGCACCGTGCGCCGCTCCGTGGCGAACTTCTTGGACACGGCGGCCAGTTCCGAGGAGACCAGCTTGCGCAGCTCCGCGTCCGACTCCAGGATGCGGGTCAGCTCGTCGATCTCCGCGTTCAGCTTGTCGCGCTCGGACTCCAGCTCGATGCGGTCGTACTTGGTGAGGCGGCGCAGCGGGGTGTCCAGGATGTACTGCGTCTGCACCTCGGTCAGGGAGAAGCGCTCCATCAGGCGCTCCTTGGCCTGCGCGCTGTTGTCGCTGGAGCGGATGAGGCGGATGACCTCGTCGATGTCCAGGAGGGCGATGAGCAGGCCCTCCACCAGGTGCAGCCGGTCGCGCTTCTTGCCGCGGCGGAACTCGCTGCGGCGGCGCACCACGTCGAAGCGGTGGTCGAGATAGACCTCGAGGAGCTCCTTGAGGCCGAGCGTGAGGGGCTGGCCGTCGACCAGCGCCACGTTGTTGATGCCGAAGGACTCCTCCATCGGCGTCAGCTTGTAGAGCTGCTCCAGGACGGCCTCCGGGACGAAGCCGTTCTTGATCTCGATGACCAGGCGCAGGCCGTGCTCGCGGTCGGTGAGGTCCTTGACGTCGGCGATGCCCTGGAGCTTCTTGGACCCCACCAGGTCCTTGATCTTGGAGATGACCTTCTCCGGGCCGACGCTGAACGGCAGCTCCGTGACGACCAGGCCCTTGCGGCGCGCGGTCACCGCCTCCACGGACACCGTCGCGCGGATCTTGAAGGTGCCGCGCCCCGATTCGTACGCGTCCCTGATGCCGGACAGGCCGACGATCCGGCCGCCCGTGGGCAGGTCGGGGCCCGGGATGTGCTTCATGAGCGTCTCGAGGTCGGCGCCCGGGTGCCTGATCAGGTGCCGGGCGGCCGCGATGACTTCGCCGAGGTTGTGCGGCGGCATGTTCGTCGCCATGCCTACGGCGATGCCGGACGAGCCGTTCACCAGGAGGTTCGGATAGGCGGCCGGGAGGGCTACCGGCTCCTTCTCCTGGCCGTCGTAGTTCGGCGTGAAGTCGACCGTGTCCTCTTCGATCGACTCCGTCATGAGGGACGTGGCGTCCGCCATGCGGCATTCGGTGTACCGCATCGCGGCGGGCGGGTCGTCGTTCCCGAGCGAGCCGAAGTTCCCGTGGCCGTCGACCATGGGCAGGCGCATGGAGAACGGCTGCGCCATGCGGACCAGCGCGTCGTAGATGGACGCGTCGCCGTGCGGGTGCAGCTTGCCCATGACCTCGCCGACGACGCGGGCACACTTCACATAGCCGCGCTCCGGGCGCAGGCCCATCTCGTTCATCTGATAGACGATGCGGCGCTGCACCGGCTTCATGCCGTCGCGGGCGTCGGGCAGGGCGCGGGAGTAGATGACCGAGTAGGCGTACTCGAGGAAGGAGCCCTGCATCTCGTCGACGACGTCGATGTCGAGGATCTTCTCCTCGAACGAGTCGTCGGGCGGTGGGGTCTTCGTGCTGCGGCGGGCCATCGCTGCTGCGGCTCCTTCACCAACAAGTGCGGGATCTGATGCCGACCATTGTGGACCGTCCCACTGACAACCCCGACCACGACCCGGGCCGGGCCGCGCGGCGACCAGGCGGTCGGCGGCGTGGCGCGGGCGCGCCACGGCCCTTCGACGACCGCGCCACGGCCCTCGGACGGCGGCGCCACGGCCCTCAGGCGACCACGCCCCAGCCGCGCCTGACAGCCACGCCCCACCCCCCCACAGCCACGCGAACCGAGGCGCAGCCGGAGCCCGCACCGGCCCCCCGCCCGCCGCCCGCACCCCTCCCACGCCCCGCCCGCCCCCCGCACACCCCCGCGCCACGATCACGCCCACGGCGAACACCGACTACTCGGAGCGCGGAGCGGGAACTTCGCCAGGGGTCCGCGGGCTTGCATACAGTGGCAGGACCGGCAACAGCTATTGAGAATTCAGCGATCGAAGGGACGTACATGCCCATGGGTCACACGGCCACAGCCGCGGCAGGCTCCGGCGGTCTGACGGCGACCGAGCACCGGCTGGCCAACGGCCTGCGCGTGGTGCTCTCCGAGGACCACCTGACCCCGGTCGCCGCGGTGTGCCTCTGGTACGACGTGGGCTCGCGCCACGAAGTCAAGGGGCGTACCGGTCTGGCTCACCTCTTCGAGCACCTGATGTTCCAGGGCTCGCAGCAGGTGCACGGCAACGGTCACTTCGAACTGGTGCAGGGCGCGGGCGGCTCCCTGAACGGCACCACCAGCTTCGAGCGCACGAACTACTTCGAGACCATGCCCGCGCACCAGCTGGAGCTCGCCCTGTGGCTGGAGGCGGACCGCATGGGCTCCCTCCTGTCGGCACTCGACGACGAGTCCATGGAGAACCAGCGCGACGTGGTGAAGAACGAACGCCGCCAGCGCTACGACAACGTCCCCTACGGCACGGCCTTCGAGAAGCTCACCGCCCTGTCGTACCCGGAGGGCCACCCCTACCACCACACCCCGATCGGCTCCATGGCCGACCTGGACGCGGCCACCCTCGACGACGCCCGCGCCTTCTTCCGCACGTACTACGCGCCGAACAACGCGGTCCTCTCCGTGGTCGGTGACATCGACCCGGAGCAGACGCTCGCCTGGGTCGAGAAGTACTTCGGCTCCATCCCCGGGCACGACGGCAAGCAGCCGCCGCGCGACGGCTCGCTGCCCGAGCGCATCGGCAAGGAGCTGCGCGAGGTCGTCGAGGAGGACGTCCCGGCCCGCGCCCTGATGGCCGCCTACCGCCTGCCCGAGGACGGCACGCGCGCGTGCGACGCGGCCGACCTGGCCCTGACGGTGCTCGGCAGCGGCGAGTCCTCGCGGCTCTACAACCGCCTGGTGCGCCGCGACCGCACGGCGGTGACCGCCGGGTTCGGCCTGCTGCGGCTCGCCGGCGCGCCGTCGCTCGGCTGGCTGGACGTGAAGACCTCCGGCGACGTCGAGGTCCCCGTCATCGAGGCCGCCGTCGACGAGGAGCTGGCCCGGTTCGCCGAGGAGGGTCCGACCCCGGAGGAAATGGAGCGGGCCCAGGCACAGTTGGAGCGCGAGTGGCTCGACCGCCTCGGCACGGTCGCGGGCCGCGCGGACGAACTGTGCCGGTTCGCCGTCCTGTTCGGTGACCCGCAGCTCGCCCTCACCGCCGTCCAGCGCGTCCTCGACGTCACCGCGGCCGAGGTCCAGGAGGTCGCCAAGGCCCGCCTGCGCCCCGACAACCGCGCGGTCCTGGTGTACGAGCCGGTGACCGCGGCGGAGGACGCCGACGCCATCCAGGAAGCCGCCGAGACCCAGCAGGAAGAGGAGGCGGCGAAGTGAGCGAGGCTGAGACGTCTGTGACGATGGAATTCCACCCGCAGCCCCAGGCGGGCACGGCCAAGCCCTGGGCCTTCCCGGCCCCCGAGCGCGGCACCCTGGGCAACGGCCTGACGGTGCTGCGCTGCCACCGCCCCGGCCAGCAGCTCGTCGCCGTCGAGGTCCACCTCGACGCGCCCCTGGACGCCGAGCCGCAGGGCCTGGACGGCGTGGCCACGATCATGGCGCGGGCGTTCTCCGAAGGCACCGACAAGCACTCCGCCGAGGAGTTCGCCGCCGAGCTGGACCGCTGCGGCGCCACCCTTGACGCGCACGCCGACCACCCCGGCGTCCGCCTCTCCCTCGAAGTGCCCGTCTCGCGCCTGCCGAAGGCCCTGGGCCTGCTGGCCGACGCGCTGCGCGCGCCCGCCTTCGAGGACGGCGAGATCGAGCGCCTCGTCCGCAACCGCCTGGACGAGATCCCGCACGAGACCGCCAACCCCGCGCGCCGCGCAGCCAAGGAGCTGGCCAAGCAGCTCTTCCCGGCCACCTCGCGCATGTCGCGCCCGCGCCAGGGCACCGAGGAGACGGTCACCGCCATCGACTCCGGGGCCGTACGCGCCTTCTACGAGAAGCACGTGCGCCCCGCCACGGCCACCGCCGTCGTGGTCGGCGACCTGACCGGCACGGACGTGGACGCCGTCCTCGCCGACACCGTCGGTGCCTGGACGGGCGGTTCGGCCGAGCCGCACACGATGCCCCAGGTGACCGCCGACGACACCGGCCGCGTCGTCATCGTGGACCGCCCCGGCGCCGTCCAGACGCAGCTCCTCATCGGCCGCGTGGGCGCGGACCGGCACGACATCGTCTGGCCGGCGCAGGTCCTCGGCACGTACTGCCTGGGCGGCACCCTCACCTCGCGCCTGGACCGCGTCCTGCGTGAGGAGAAGGGGTACACGTACGGCGTGCGCGCCTTCAGCCAGGTGCTGCGCTCCGCGGCGCCGAGGTCCCCGGAAGGCGCCCCGGGCGTCGCCATGCTGGCCATCAGCGGCTCCGTGGACACGCCGAACACGGGCCCGGCTCTCGACGACCTGTGGAAGGTCCTTCGCACCCTCGCCGCCGAGGGCCTCACGGACGCCGAGCGCGACGTCGCCGTGCAGAACCTGGTGGGCGTGGCCCCGCTGAAGTACGAGACGGCCGCCGCCGTCGCCGCCACGCTCGCCGACCAGGTGGAGCAGGAGCTGCCGGACGACTTCCAGGCGAGCCTGTACCGGCAGTTGGCCGGGACGGGCACGGTGGAGGCCACCGCGGCTGTCGTGAGCGCGTTCCCGAGCGACCGGCTGGTGACGGTGCTCGTCGGTGACGCCGCGCAGATCGAGGAGCCCGTGCGGGCCCTCGGCATCGGCGAAGTGACGGTTGTCACCGGCTGATTGCCCCGCGCTCGCCCCGGCGGGCAAATCGGTAGGAACACCGCGTAACTCAAGGGACCCCGGAGGCTCAGGAAGCCTCCGGGGTCCCTGCATGCTGCCATATGTCCGAATTGACATGGAGGTTGGGTGTCTGCCGTGTGGCGTGCGCTACAAAAGGCAGGATCCGTTTGTCGATTGAAAGATGAGGCGTTTAGCGTCAGTGCGGCTGTCCGTCAGGCAGTAAGCCGCGTCCGCGGCACCGGACAGTCATCGCCGAGTCCCCGTACGGCGTGAGCCAGGGGAGCCGGGGACCCACACGTCCCTGGGGTGAATCGGTCCCCTTGCCGCGAGGCGAGGAGTCCGTAGGAGACCTTCCTGCTCCGAACCCGTCAGCTAACCCGGTAGGCGAGAAGGAAGGAAAGGACCAGCCGCTTCATGGCGCTCATCCGCCCGACCGGCAAGCACCGCCGCCCGAGCCGCATCTCGCGCACCACCGCAAGCGCCGCGGGCGTCGCCGCCCTCACCACCACCGGTGTCATCTCGGGCCTGGCCGCTCCGGCGCTCGCCGCCGACGCCTCCGCGGACCACGCGAGCACCGGCCTCACGCAGGCCATCGCCATCAACGACACGCTGGCCGACGAGATCGACGCCCAGGCCGCCGCCCAGAAGCAGGCCGCCAACGACGCCGCCGCCCAGAAGAAGGCGGAAGAGGCGGCGCGGCAGAAGGCCGCCGAGCAGAAGCGCAAGGCCGAGGCCGCCGCCAAGGAGAAGGCCGAGGCGAAGGCCAAGAAGGAGGCCGAGGCCAAGGCGGCGAAGGAGGCCAAGGAGCGGGCCCGTGAGCGCGCCGCCCGCGACGCCGAGCGCAAGCGCCTGAACGCCTACGTCGCCCCGGTCGCCGGTTCGTACGTCTCCACCTCCTACAAGGCCGGCGGCGGTATGTGGTCCTCCGGCAGCCACACCGGCATCGACTTCCACGCCGCGTCCGGCACCTCGGTGCAGGCGGTCGGCGCGGGCACCGTCGTCGAGGCGGGCTGGGGCGGCGCCTACGGCAACAACATCGTGATCAAGATGAACGACGGCACGTACACCCAGTACGGCCACCTGTCGTCCATCAGCGTCACCGTCGGCCAGGCCGTCACGCCCGGCCAGCAGATCGGCCTCTCCGGGTCCACCGGCAACTCCTCCGGGCCGCACCTGCACTTCGAGGCCCGTACCGGCGCCGAGTACGGCTCGGACATCGACCCGCTCGCGTACCTGCGCTCCCACGGCGTGAGCGTCTGACGCTTCCGCGCTGAGAGCGTCCGGCGCTCCCATGACGTGGGCGACGGGCACGCGCCCGCGCACTTCCCGAAAGCCCCGGCTCACCGAGCCGGGGCTTTCGGCGTCGGCACCGCCTGCTGACCGCACAACCTTTGGCCAAAAGATATCCATGGATTCCGGCGCCCCATCGGAAAATGCGGCCATCTGCAATAGAGTCCGTGGAGTCAGCGTCCATAGAGTCGCCGCACCAGCGTCTTCAGCGCGCCGCGCGACGCGTTTCGCGGGCAGTAAAGCGGAGGTCCGTCATGCGCATTCCCGCGCACTCGGTCTGCACGGCCATCCGGGACGACATCGTCTCCGGTGTCTACGAACGCGGCACGCGGCTCACCGAAGAACTCCTGGCCCGCCGCTACGGCGTCTCCCGCGTCCCCGTGCGCGAGGCCCTGCGCACCCTGGAGGCCGAGGGCTTCGTCGTCACCCGCAGGCACGCGGGCGCCTGCGTCGCCGAGCCGACCGAGCAGGACGCCGCCGACCTCCTGGAGGTCCGTACGCTCCTGGAGCCGCTGGCGGCCGCCCGCGCCGCGCAGCGCCGCACCGAAGCCCATCTGAAGGTCCTGCGCGGCCTCGTGCGGCTCGGCCAGGAGCGGGTCCGGCGCGGCGGCGGCGAGGACCTGCGCTCGCTGGAAGGCTGGTTCCACGAGACGCTCACCCAGGCCTCCGGCAGCCCCGGCCTCATCGCCCTGCTCACCCAGCTGCGCCACAAGGTCGCCTGGATGTACGTGGCGGACGCGCCGGTCGTGGCCGCGGAGCTGTGGACCGGGCACGCCGCGGTCGTCGACGCGGTCGCCCGCCAGGACGCGGAACGGGCCCGCGCGCTCACGCTCCTGCACGCCGAGCGCACGGCGTCCTCGTACCGGCCGCGCGCCGGGCGCGTGAGGGGTTCGCAACACGCCGTCAACAAAGTGGGCGTACGGAATTAACAGCGGCCCCGTACACAGGACTCGTATACGAGGCGGGCGCGCACCCGGAAAGCGCGCTCGTGCGAAAGCCGCCGCGTACCGGAGACATAGCGGAGGCGGGTCGGGGTAATTCACCACCGGATTTCCGGTCCGGCGCGCCGCGCTTTTGTTCCACGCGCTTCCACGGGCTTCCACGGGCTTCCTCGCTTCGACGGGCTTCCGCGGGCGGTGCGCCACCGGCTCATGAATTCACGCAGCGCCCCGCCCGAGGGGCCCGACACGACGGAGCCGCGCGGCCACCCAGTGGTCCGCGCGGCTCCGGCACGCTGTGTCCGACAGTGTCAGACGGTCTCCGGGAGCTCCTCGAGGCCCTCGGCGACGAGCTTCGCAAGGCGGTCCAGGGCGGCGTCCGCGCCCTCGGCGTCCGAAGCGAGCACGATCTCCTCGCCGCCCTGCGCGCCCAGGCCGAGCACCGCGAGCATCGACGCGGCGTTGACGGGGTTGCCGTCGGCCTTGGCGATCGTCACGGGCACGCCCGAGGCCGTGGCCGCACGGACGAAGATGGATGCGGGCCGGGCGTGGAGGCCCTCGGCCCAGCCGACGTTGACGCGGCGCTCAGCCATGTGTTGCTGCCCTTCCAGGTGTCTCACATTTGTCTAGACCAGTGTCTCACGTCGATCCGGGTGCTCCCGCAGGACCGGTGCCGCGCTGCCCCACGACCCGCGTCCCGCCACCCGACCGCCTTTCGACCCCTCCTACATTGCCCCGGCCCAGGCGGCCGCGCGACCCGTACCCTGGCCCCATGCAGACCCCGGCGGACGGCCCAGCGCACACCTCGTCGGACAGCGCCGCGCCCGCCCCCGCGGACGAGCATCCCTACCCCTCCCACTGGGAGGCCGACGTGGTGCTGCGCGACGGCGGCACCGCCCGCATCCGGCCCATCACGGCCGCCGACGCGGACCGCCTGGTCAGTTTCTTCGAGCAGGTCTCGGACGAGTCGAAGTACTACCGCTTCTTCGCGCCCTACCCCCGCCTTTCCGCCAAGGACGTGCACCGCTTCACGCACCACGACCACGTGGACCGCGTCGGGCTCGCCGCCACCATCGGCGGCGAGTTCATCGCCACCGTCCGCTACGACCGCATCGACGCCCAGGGCCGCCCCGCCTCCGGGCCCGCCGACGAGGCCGAGGTCGCCTTCCTCGTCCAGGACGCCCACCAGGGCCGCGGCGTCGCCTCCGCGCTGCTCGAGCACATCGCGGCCGTCGCCCGCGAACGCGGCATCCGCCGCTTCGCCGCCGAGGTCCTGCCCTCGAACACCAAGATGGTGAAGGTCTTCACGGACGCCGGATACCAGCAGCAGCGCAGCTTCGAGGACGGCGTCGTCCGCCTCGAACTCGACCTGGAGCCCACCGACCGCTCCGTCGCCGTCCAGCGCGCCCGCGAACAGCGCGCCGAGGCCCGCTCCGTCCAGCGGCTGCTCGCACCCGGCTCCGTCGCGGTCATCGGCGTCGGCCGCGCCGAGGACAGCGTCGGCCGCGGCGTCCTGCGCAACCTGCTGCGCGCGGGCTTCACCGGGCGCGTCCACGCGGTCAACCGCGCCTTCACGGACGACGCCACCGCCGAGGGCGTCGAGGGGGTCCCCGCCCACCGCTCCGTACGCGACATCGACGGGCCCGTCGACCTCGCCGTCGTCACCGTCCCCGCCGAGCGCGTACCGGAAGCGGTCGCCGAGTGCGGGGAGCACGGCGTCCAGGGGCTCGTCGTCCTGTCCGCCGGATACGCCGAGAGCGGCCCCGAAGGGCTCGAGCGCCAGCGCGAACTCGTCCGCCAGGCCCGCTCCTACGGCATGCGCCTCATCGGCCCCAACGCCTTCGGCGTCATCAACACCGCGGACGGCGTACGCCTGAACGCCTCGCTGGCCCCCGAACTCGCCGCCGCCGGGCGCGTCGGCCTGTTCACCCAGTCCGGCGCCATCGGCATCGCCCTGCTGTCCCGGCTGCACCGGCGCGGCGCGGGCCTGTCGTCCTTCGTCAGCGCGGGCAACCGCGCCGACGTCTCCGGCAACGACGTCCTCCAGTACTGGTACGACGACCCGGACACCGACGTCGCGCTCATGTACCTGGAATCCATCGGCAACCCCCGCAAGTTCACCCGCCTCGCCCGCCGCGCCGCCGCCGCGAAGCCCCTCGTCGTCGTCCAGGGCGCCCGGCACAGCGGCATCGCCCCCACCGGGCACGCCGGAGCCGCGACCCGGCTCCCGCACGCCACCGTCTCGGCGCTGCTCCGCCAGGCCGGGGTCATACGGGTCGACACCGTCACCGAACTCGTCGACGCCGGGCTCCTGCTCGCGGGCCAGCCGCTGCCCGCCGGGCCCCGCGTCGCCATCCTCGGCAACTCCGAGTCCCTCGGCCTGCTCACGTACGACGCGTGCGTCGCCGAAGGCCTGCGTCCGCTGCCCCCGCGCGACCTGACCACGGGCGCGACGCCCGAGGACTTCCGGACCGCGCTCGGCGCCGCGCTCGCCGCCGACACCTGCGACGCGGCCGTCGTCACCGTCATCCCCTCGCTCGGCGAGTCGAGCCGGAAGGGCCAGGGCGAGACGCTCGCCACCGCCCTGCGGGCGGCCGCGGCCGGGTGCCCCACCAAGCCCGTCGCCGTCGTCCACGTGGAGCTCGGCGAGCTCGCCGAGGCCCTCTCCGCCGCCGCGAGCACCAAGCCCCGGGCGGCCGCCGCCCGCCCGGACGACCGGCCGCCCGCCGCCCCGCCCGCGGCCGACGCCCCGCCGCCGCACGCCCGCATCCCCGCCTACCCCGCGGCCGAGCGGGCCGTGCGCGCCCTCGCCGAAGCCGTGACGTACGCCCAGTGGCGGCACGACATCGCGGAGCCCGGCAAGGTGCCCGAGTACGACGACATCGACGAACGGGGCGCCGCCGACCTGATCGCGGGCCTCCTCGCCAAGGGCGACGACCCCCACGGCCTGACCCTCGGCCCCGACGACGCGTGCGACCTGCTCGGCCGCTACGGCATCCCCGTGCGCCCCGTCCTGCCCGCGCCCGACGCCGACGCGGCCGCCGACGCCGCCCGCAGGCTCGGCTACCCCGTGGCCCTCAAGACCACGGCCCCGCACCTGCGCCACCGCCCCGACCTCGGCGGCGTACGCCTCGACCTCGCCGACGAGGAGCAGTTGCGCCGCGCCTACCGCGAGCTCACCCACGCCCTCGGCCGCCCCGCCGAGCTGCGGCCCGTCGTGCAGGCCATGGCCCCGCGCGGCGTCGACACCGTCGTGCGCGCGGGCCACGACCCCGCCGCCGGGGCGGTGCTGTCCTTCGGCCTCGCGGGCGCCGCGTCCGAACTCCTCGGGGACACCGCGCACCGGCTGATTCCCGTCACCGACCGGGACGCGGGCACCCTGGTGCGGTCGATCCGGACCGCGCCCCTCCTGTTCGGCTGGCGCGGTTCGGCCCCCGTGGACACCCCCGCCCTCGAAGAGCTGCTCCAGCGGGTCTCGCGCCTCGTCGACGACCACCCCGAAGTGGTGACCGTCTCACTGGAACCGGTGGTCGTCGCCCAGGACGGCCTGTCCGTCCTCGGCGGCACCGTCCGCCTGGCGCCGCCCCCGGCCCGCGACGACCTGGGACCGCGCACCCTGCCCGCCTACTGACGAGAGCCCCGCGCCGCCCGCCGAGGCGGCCACCGCGCGCCTCGGGGCAGGCGCCGGGTCGTAGGATGGGCGGCATGGCAAAGACCGGTACCACGACCCAGGGGCTGCGCGCGGCGATCGAGCGCAGCGGCTACTACCCGGCCCTCGTGGCCGAGGCGGTGGAGGCCGCGGTCGGCGGCGAGACCATCGGGTCGTACCTGGTCCACCAGGAGACCACCTTCGACGCCAACGAAGTGCGCCGTCACGTGACGGTGCTCGTCCTCACCGACACCCGCTTCATCGTCAGCCACACCGACGAGCAGGCGGCCGACAGCACCTCGCCGACCCCGTACGCCACGACCTCCACCGAGTCCGTGAAGATCGGCCGGATCTCGTCGGTCGTCGTCAGCCGCGTCGTCGCCAACCCCGAGAAGTACGTCCCCGGCTCCCTGCCCCGTGAGGTCGTCCTCACGATCGGCTGGGGCGCCGTCTCCCGCATCGACCTCGAACCGGCCGCCTGCGGCGACCCCAACTGCGAGGCCGACCACGGCTACACGGGCAGCTCCACCGCCGACGACCTCAGCCTGCGCGTCAGCGAGGCCGGCGACGGCCCGGACACGGTCCGCCAGACCCTCGCCTTCGCCCAGGCCCTCTCCGAGGCCACGGCGGCCACCGCCGGCGACACGGGCACCGCCCGCTGATGGTCACAACCGACTTCACCGGCGGCTGGGACGACGTACAGCCCCTGGACCCCGCCACCGCCCCGCTGCCCGAGTACGGCACCGGGTCGCTCGCCGACCTGCTGCCCACCCTCGTCGCCCACCAGGAGGTCGACGGTTTCGCGCCCGCGATCCCCGAGCTGGCCCCCGCCGACCGGAACTGCGTCTTCCTCATCGACGGGCTGGGCTGGGAGCAACTCCGCGCCCACCCCGCCGAAGCACCCTTCCTGACCTCGCTCCTGGGCTCCTCGCGCGGCGGCACCGGACGCCCCATCACCGCGGGCTTCCCGGCCACCACGGCCACCTCCCTCGCCTCCGTCGGCACCGGGCTCCCCCCGGGCGCCCACGGCCTGCCCGGGTACACCGCCCGCAACCCCGACACCGGCGAGCTGATGAACCAGCTCCGCTGGAAGCCGTGGACCGACCCGCACGCCTGGCAGCCGTACCCCACGGTCTTCCAGCGGGCCCACGAGGCCGGCATCCACACCGCCCAGGTCTCCTCGCCGACCTTCGAGCACACGCCGCTCACCAAGATCGCCCTGAGTGGCGGCACGTTCCGCGGCCGTCTGTCCGGCGAGGACCGCATGGACCTCGCCGCCGAGCAGCTCGCCGCAGGTGACCGCTCCCTGGTCTACACGTACTACGCGGAGGTCGACGGCAAGGGCCACCGCTTCGGCCTCGACTCCGACGCCTGGCGCGGCCAGCTCATGTACGTCGACCGCCTCGTGCAGCGCCTCGCCGAGCAGCTGCCGCCGCGCAGCGCCCTGTACGTCACCGCCGACCACGGCATGGTCGACATCCCCTTCGACGAGGACTCCCGGATCGACTTCGACGAGGACTGGGAGCTGCGCGCGGGCGTCGCCCTGCTCGGCGGCGAGGGCCGCGCCCGGCACGTCTACGCCGTCCCCGGCGCCGAGGCCGACGTCCTCGCCGTCTGGCGTGAGGTCCTGGGGGAGCGCTTCTGGGTGGCCGGGCGCGACGAGGCCATCGCCGCGGGGTGGTTCGGCCCGCGCGTCGACGAGCGCGTCCACGGCCGCATCGGTGACGTCGTGGCCGCCGCGCACGACGACGCCCTGATCATCGCGTCCCGCACCGAGCCCCATGAGTCCGCGATGGTCGGCAACCACGGCTCCATGACCCCCGCCGAACAGCTCGTACCGCTGCTCGAAGTACGCTCCTAGCCGCTCGGCGCCCCCACGGGCGCCCCCGCACGCCCCCACACGATGAAAGGCCCTCAACTCCCCATGCCTGAGCTGGTGTTCTTCTCCGGAACGATGGACTGCGGGAAGAGCACCCTCGCGCTGCAGATCGAGCACAACCGCTCGGCACGCGGCCTGGAGGGGCTGATCTTCGCGCGCAACGACCGGGCGGGGGCGGGCAAGCTCTCCTCCCGTCTCGGCCTCGTCACCCGGGCCTTCGAAGTCGCCGACGGCCTCGACTTCTACGCCCACCTCGTCGACCGCCTCTCCCAGGGCGGCCGCGCGGACTACGTCATCGTCGACGAGGCGCAGTTCCTCACCCCGGAGCAGGTCGACCAGCTCGCACGCGTGGTCGACGACCTGGGCCTGGACGTCTTCGCCTTCGGCATCACCACCGACTTCCGCACCCGGCTCTTCCCCGGCTCCCAGCGGCTCGTGGAGCTCGCCGACCGCATAGAGGTCCTCCAGGTCGAGGCCCTGTGCTGGTGCGGCGCCCGCGCCACCCACAACGCCCGCACCGTCGGCGGCCACATGGTCGTCGAAGGCGCCCAGGTCGTCGTCGGAGACGTCAACCAGGCGGCCGACGAGGTGGGCTACGAGGTCCTGTGCCGCCGTCACCACCGCCGCCGCATGACCGCCGCTTCCGCCCGCGCGGGCGCCCTGTCGCCGGACGTCCTGCCGCTCGACAGCGACAGCGCCGTGGGCACCCTGGAGCGCTCCTAGGGCCTGCCCGGCGGGTCGGTGCGGCGCCGACGCCGGTCAGGCCGTCCGCACAGGCTCCTGGCAGGACCGCTCGGTGTGCACGAGCGTGAACACCGCGCCCTCGGGGTCGGCGACCGTCGCGATCCGGCCGTACGCGCCCTCGCGCGCGGGACGCACGACACGGCCGCCGAGCTCGACCACCCGCGCCACCGCCGCGTCCACGTCCGCGGCCTCGAAGTACGTCATCCAGTACGCGCCCCGGTCGCGCGGCAGCTCGTTCCCGACGCCGTGCACCGAGGCCACCGCCCGGCCTTCCAGGAACAGCGTCAGGACGTCCGCGTCGGGGTCGCCGGACGCCTCCTCGGTGTAGCCGAACAGCGTCCGGTAGAACTTGCCGACCTCCGCCGTCTCCCGGGTCACCAGCTCGTTCCAGGCGGGCGTGCCCGGCACCCCGGCGACCGCGGTGCCCAGGTGCTCCGCGGGCTGCCAGATGCCGAACACCGCGCCCGCGGGGTCCGACGCGATCGCCATGCGCCCGGCCTCGGCCGCGTCCAGCGGGCCGACGCCGACCGTGCCGCCGCAGTGCCGTGCCATCTCCGCCGTCTCGCCCGCGTCGTCCGACGCCAGATACGGCGTCCAGGCGATGGGCAGGCGCCGGTCGGCCGGCAGCTCGCCGATCCCGGCCACCTCGCGGTCGTCCAGGAAGGCGCGCACGTAGGGCCCCAGCTGCTGCGGCCCGGGCCGGTACGTCCAGCCGAAGAGCTGCGCGTAGAACTCCTGGGTCGCGGCCAGGTCGTGTGCCATCAGGCTCACCCAGCAGGGCGTGCCGGGTGCGGGCCGCGCGGTCGGTACGCGTCGGCTGTCCGGCCACCGTGCCTCGGTCATCGTCACTCTCTCCTCGGGCCCTCGTGGCGCCGACAGCCCACGGCCGTCACGGACGGACGACGTCAGGGACAGGACCCGCGATCCGTCAGCTGCTGCCTGACGTCTCTCGTCCGTCCGCTGCCGTGCGCCACCCGTCACCCGCCGTCGGTCAGCCGCCGCCACTCCGCTTCGATTCGCCTTTCGAACGCGCGTACCCTGGCCGCGCGCATGCCCGTCCGTTGCAGATGCTTGCACCACCCGCCGTCCGGCGCCCCCCGGCCGCGCCGCCCTTTCCCGTTTCCTGGCGGAGGATGCCCGGTCTGCCGTTTCCCAGCCGTAAACGTGCGATTGCCGAGCCGTGTCCGTCTTCGGTACAGGGCGTGCCCGGTTCCGTACGCCACGTGTTCGGGCGGGTCCGGCCGAGCAGGTTAGCCGGACCTGGACGCGGCGGCCACCCCATGGGCAAGGTTGGGCCCATGAATGCCATCATCTCCGCATCCGAACTCGCGAGCGACCTGGAGGGCGGGAATCCGCCAGTGGTCCTCGACGTCCGCTGGCAGCTCGGCGGTCCGCACCAGCGCCCTGCTTACGAAGAGGCCCACATCCCGTCGGCGGTCTTCGTCGACCTGGACGCCGAGCTCGCCGGTCCGGCCGGCGCGGCCGGGCGGCATCCACTGCCGGACCCCGAGCGCTTCGGCGCGGCGATGCGGGCGGCGGGCGTCTCGGGGGACCGGGGCGTGGTCGTGTACGACGGCGGGCAGGGCTGGGCCGCGGCGCGCGCCTGGTGGCTGCTGCGCTGGGCGGGGCATCCCTCGGTGCGGGTCCTCGACGGCGGCCTCGCGGCGTGGGGCGGCGCGCTGGAGTCCGGCGACGTACGGCCGCCCGAGGAGGGCACGTTCGAGCCGGTCCCCGACTCCGTGCCCCGGCTCGACGCGGACGGCGCGGCCGCCCTGGCCCGCTCGGGCCTGCTCCTGGACGCGCGGGCCGCGGAGCGCTACCGGGGCGACGTCGAGCCGATCGACCGCGTGGGTGGTCACATCCCGGGCGCGGTCTCGGCCCCCACGACGGAGAACGTCCGCGACGATGGCCGGTTCCGTACGGCCGGGGAGCTGGCGGCGCGCTTCACGGCCCTGGGCGCGTCCGACGCCCCGGAGGTCGGGGTGTACTGCGGCTCGGGCGTCTCGGGCGCCCATGAGGTCCTGGCCCTCGCGGTGGCGGGCATTCCGGCGGCGCTGTACGTCGGTTCGTGGTCGGAGTGGTCGTCGGACGCGTCCCGTCCGGTGGCGAAGGGGCCGGATCCGCAGTAGAGGGGAAGCGGAAAGTGGAGGAGAGCTGCCGGTCCTCGCGGAGCCGAGTCCCACGGCGTGATCCTCACGCTCCGTACACGGCGGACCGTCACGCTCCGTGACGGTGTGCGTCATGTGAAGGGCCCGTACGGATCTTGCGTACGGGCCCTTCGGTGTGTCCGTGCGGCGCGCGGAGGATGGTTCCTCCACCTCCGCGCGGCTACTCCTGCTTCTTGCGGCGGGTGCCGAAGACGATCTCGTCCCAGCTCGGCACGGCGGCGCGGCGGCCGGGCCGGACGCCGTCCGCCTCGGCCTGGCGGTCCGTGGAGCCGACCAGGCGCTCGCGGTGGCTGGCCACGGCGCGCGGCATCAGCACGTCCGCGTACGCCGAACCGGCCGACGCGGCGCTCGCCGGGGGCTCCTCGGCCTCGGGCTCCTGCTCCGGCTCGTCCTGTGCGGACGGCAGTTCGGAGGGTGCGGTGGTGGGGCGCTCCGGGACGACCATGTCGCCCCGGAAGCTCGGTACCGCCTCCAAGAGGCTGGTCAGGGAGTCGCGCTCCTGCTCGGCGATCGCCCCGCTCGGGCCCGGCTCCTCGGCGGGCTCGGGCGCCGGGGCGCCGGGGCGGTCGAGCGCGCGCTCCAGCGGCCGGTCCCGGGGCAGCCGGGCGATGCGCGGCACGAACGGAAAGCTGGGCTCGGGCGCGGCGATGTCGTCGGTCTCGCCGATGAGGGCGCGGGCCTCGTCGTCGACGGCCTGGACGAGACGGCGCGGCGGGTCGTACGTCCAGCTCGCGGAGTGCGGCTCGGTGGCGACGCGGTAGACGAGCAGCACCTCCCAGGTGCCGTCGTCGCGGCGCCAGGAGTCCCACTGGACGGATTCCTTGTCGGCGCCGCGCAGCAGCAGCCGCTCCTGGACGGCCTCGCCGAGCTGGGGTCCGGTGTTCTCGCCGGGGCGGCGCACGGGGGTCTTCCGGGCGCGCTCGGCCATGAAGGCGCGCTCGGCGAGCACGGGGCCCTCGAAGCGGCGGACGCGGTCGACCGGGATGCCGGCGAGCGAGGCGACTTCTTCCGCGCTGGCTCCAGCGCGTATACGGGCCTGGATGTCTCGGGGCCGGAGGTGGCTCTCCACCTCGATCTCGATCTGGCCGAGTCTCGGGCGGTCACCGCGTACGGCGGCGCGGAGTCGTTCGTCGATGGGAAGCGTGTACTCCGTGCTGTCCGCAGCCTTCAGCACCAGCCGTGTGCCGTCGTTGCTGACGGCCACGACACGCAGTTCGGGCATGGGGACCTCCCGGGTGGTGCCTGCCGACGTCACGTGCGTCGCTGCTTCCGCTAGTCGAGTGTGGCCTGCCCGGGTGCAGCCTGCCACAACCTTGCCGAGTTGCCCGGCGTGTCGGGCATGGGCCCTGGATCGCCGTTATGGCACGGTTACCTATTCGCAACGCTAAGTGACTATGTTCGTCACCCTGTGCAGCGAGCCCCCTCCCGGCGGTCCTGGCTGGCCCCGGGCACCCTGGATGGAGACCGGGCCCAGGGCTGGCAACACTACTCCATTCGGGCCACCCGGGTGGACCGGCACGCCGCCGAACTTCTCCCGGGTGAAGGGAGTTGATGGCGGCAAAGGGCGCGAACGCCCCGCGCACGGGTGGCGCTCTTCACGTAAACGCCAGAAGTGGAACTATTTTCTTCGGACGTACGTCCCTTTCTCATGTGACTCGCGTGACTCATGCGCGAATCGACAGTGAAGTCGGCAAGGCGAGAAAGGCGGCAAGAGTCGGAGATGCGTGGGAAGCCGGATATCGGCAGGACGTCGCAGGACACGTCGGAAGGCACGTCGGAGGACGCGCCGAAGAAGCGGCTCGACGTGAGCGTGCCGCAGGTGGCGGGCAGTGCCGTGGCCGCCGTCCTGGCCGCGAAGCTCGCGTCCAGCTTCGGCGTGTACGGAACGATCCTCGGCGCCGGTGTGGTGAGTGGCATCGCCACCTGCGGCGGCACGGTCTTCCAGCACTTCTTCAAGCGCACCGGCGAGCAGATCCGCGACGTCGCGGTGCAGGCCAAGCCGAAGGCGCAGCAGGTGCCGGTGACGGCGGCCACGCCGGTGCCCGAGGTCTTCAGAGCCACGCCTTCCGCGCCCCCGCCCGGCTACGCGACCGGCACGGGGCCGGTGGCCACCACCTGGGGCAGGCAGCCGACGGGCCCCTACGGCCCGGACGCGGACCCGACCGCGGCCCTGCCGACGACCGGCGCGGCCGACCCGACCGCCGCGCTGCCGATGGCCGGTGCCGCCGATCCGACGGTCGCGCTGCCCGCCGTCGGGGCGGGCGATCCCACCACCGCCCTGCCCGCCGCGTCCGCCGACGCCGAGCGGACGCAGCTGCTCGGTTCCGTGGACGCCACCCAGCTGCTGCCGCGCGACCAGCGCACGCAAGTGCTGCGCGCCACCGGCCCGTCGGTTCCCGGACCGCCGCAACCACCGCTCCCGCCGGACGAGTTCACCGAGGGCACCACGCACCGCGCGCGGGTGACGAGCTGGAAGCGGCCGCTGGTCGCCGCCGCCGTCGTCTTCGGTGTGGCGCTCACCGGCATCACCACGTACGAGCTGGTGAGCGGCCAGAGCTTCAGCGGTGACGACAAGAGCACGTCCATCGCCGACTTCGTGAAGGGCAAGAACTCCTCCTCGAAGTCGGACGATCCGCAGCCGGGCGACGACTCCGGCCAACCCTCCGACGAGGGCACTCCCGACCCGGGCGACGGCTCCCAGCAGGGCGACGACACGACCAAGGATCCGACCGGCAAGCCCTCGCCGGGCGACGACACGGGCTCGGACACAGGGACCGACACCGGCAAGGACCAGGGCGGCAAGCCCGACGACGGCGGCAAGGACGACGGCGGCAAGGGCGACCCGACGCCCACGCCCACTCCGACGCCCACCCCCACCCCGACCCCGACCCCGACGCCCACGCCGTCGAAGGGCGGCGGGAACGGCCTCCAGGAGGAGCAGCAGGCGCCCGACCAGTGAGCCGGGCGACCGCCTCGGGCCCCGCGGCTCAGTCGCCGAGTACCCGCCGCAGATAGGCGTTGGCGAAGAGCCGGTCCGGGTCGAGGCGGTCGCGCAGCGCCGTGAACTCGGCGAAGCGCGGGTAGGCCTCGGCGAAGTACGCGGCGTCGCGGGTGTGGAGCTTGCCCCAGTGGGGCCGTCCCTCGTGGGCGACGAAGATCTGCTCCGCGGCGCTGAAGTACGTACGGAAGGGCGTGCCCTTGTAGAGGTGCACGGCGATGTACGCGCTGTCGCGGCCGGACGCCGTGGAGAGCGTGATGTCGTCGGCGGGCGCCGTGCGGACCTCCACGGGGAAGCTCACGCGCAGTGGGGAGCGCTCGATCATCGTCCTCAACTCCCGCAGCGTGTCCACGAGCGCCTCGCGCGGGACGGCGTACTCCATCTCCACGAAGCGCACCCGCCGGGGGCTGGTGAAGACCTTGTACGGGATGTCCGTGTAGGTGCGGGCCGACAGGGCCTTGCTGGAGATCTTGGCGATGGACGGGATGGTCGCGGGCACGGCGCGGCCGAGCGAGTTGACGACCTGGAAGAGGCCGTTGGAGAGCAGTTCGTCCTCTACGAAGGCGCTGATCGTGCCGGGCGGGTCGGCGGGGCCCAGGCTGCGGTTGTTGCGCTTGGTGTTGCAGTTGTCGGTGTGCGGGAACCAGTAGAACTCGAAGTGCTCGTTCTCGGTGACGAGTTCGTCGATCGACCTGGTGACCTCGTCGAAGGTCATCGGCTCCTCGCGGGCCCTCAGCAGGAAGAGGGGCTCTACGGAGAACGTGATCGCGCTGATGACGCCGAGCGCTCCGAGACCCACGCGCGCGGCGGCGAAGACGTCGGGGTGCTCGTCCGGTGAGCAGGTGAGGATCTCGCCGTCCGCGGTGACCAGTTCGAGCGCCGTGATCTGGGCGGCGATCGACGCGGAGTCGCGGCCCGTGCCGTGCGTCCCGGTGCTGACGGCTCCGGAGACCGTCTGCTCCATGATGTCGCCCATGTTCGTCAGCGACAGGCCCTCGCGGGCGAGCGCGGCGTTCAGGCGCTTGAGCGGGGTGCCCGCCTCGACGGTGACGGTGCCCGCGGCGTGATCGATCGCACGGATGCCGGTGAGCAGGTCGGGGCGTATCAGCAGGCCGTCGGTCGCGGCGGCGGCCGTGAAGGAGTGGCCGCTGCCCACGGGCTTCACGGTCAGGCCATCGGCCCTGGCTCCGCGGACCGCCGCGACGAGCTCGTCGACCGAGGCGGGCGTGGCCTCGCGCGCGGGGCGCGCGCTGACGGTGCCCGCCCAGTTACGCCACGCCGCTCGACTCCTCCCGCTGGTCGCTGCCGCGCCCGTGCCCCTGCTCGCTGCCCTGCTCATGGGTCCCTCCCCGTCGCGGATCCGGCCGCTTCAGCCGGCGATACCCCAGGAATCCGACCGCCGCCGCGAGCGCTCCGGCCACGCCCGGCACGCCGTACCCGGCGCTCGGTCCCGCGGCGTCGATCACCCAGCCGGCCACGGAGGAGCCGAGCGCGATCCCGACGGCGAGCCCGGTGCTGACCCAGGTCATGCCCTCGGTCAGCTTCGCGCGTGGTACGTGCTGTTCGACGAGGGCCATGGTCGTGATCATCGTCGGCGCGATGGACAGGCCCGCGAGGAAGAGCGCAGCGGCCAGGAACGGCAGGCTCCCGACCAGTTGCAGCGGGATCATACTCACGGCCATCGCGCAGAGACCCACCAGCCACCTGCGCGCGGGCGACCCCTTGAAGTGCATGAGCCCGAAGCCGACGCCCGCGAGGCACGAGCCGAGCGCGTACGCGGCGAGGACCAGGCTCGCGGCGCTCTTGCGCCCCTCCTCCTCGGCGAAGGCCACCGTGACCACGTCCACGGCGCCGAAGATCGTGCCCGTGGCGACGAACGCGGCGACCAGGACCTGCAGGCCGGGGGAGCGCAACGCCGAGCCCCCCGTGTGGTGTTCGCGCGGGTGCGGCACCGGCTCGGTGGCGCGCTGCGCGGTCAGCCAGAAGACGCCCACGGCCAGGAAGACGGCGGCGAGCAGCGGCCCCGACTCGGGGAACCACACCGTGGACAGGCCGATCGAGATGATCGGCCCGAAGATGAAGCAGATCTCGTCCACGACGGACTCGAAGGAGTACGCCGTGTGCAGCTGCGGGGTGTCGCGGTACAGGGCCGCCCAGCGCGCCCGGACCATCGAGCCGAGGCTCGGCACGGCGCCCGCGACCGCGGCGAAGACGAACAGCGTCCAGTCCGGCAGCTCGAAGCGCGCGGCGAGCAGCAGGCCCGCGACGGCGACGAGCGTCACCAGGGTCGCGGGCCGCAGCACCCGGCGCTGGCCGTGCCGGTCCACGAGCCGGGATATCTGGGGGCCGATGGCGGCGGCGGACAGCGCGACGGTGGCGGACAGGGCGCCCGCGAGGCCGTACCGCCCGGTGATCTGGGAGACCATCGTCACGATGCCGATGCCCATCATCGACAGCGGCATCCGCCCGATGAACCCGGCGACGGAGAAGCCCTTGCTGCCGGGGGCGGCGAAGATGGCGCGGTAGGGGCTCGGCACGTGGACTCCGCGGGGGCGCAGGGGCGGCCGACCCGTGAGAGGTCGCGCGGCTCCGGTAAGGCGTGAAGATGGCTGATACAGCTTACGGCCGCGAGGGCCTTCGGCGCACCGGTAATTCCCGACCCGCGCGGACGTGCCGGGGGAGTACCGGCGGGGGGTACTGCGGTTTTCCGGCTGTCAGTGCCGAGTGGCAGGATCAAAGACATGTCCGATGCGCTGGATTCCCCACTGGATCCCACTCCGTACGACGCTCTGCTGCTGCTCTCGTTCGGCGGGCCCGAGGGCCCGGACGACGTCGTTCCGTTCCTGGAGAACGTGACGCGGGGCCGCGGCATCCCCAAGGAGCGCCTGAAGGAGGTGGGGCAGCACTACTTCCTCTTCGGCGGCGTCAGCCCCATCAACGACCAGAACCGCGCCCTGCTGGACGCCCTGCGCAAGGACTTCGCGGACCACGGCCTCGACCTGCCGGTGTACTGGGGCAACCGCAACTGGGCGCCGTATCTGACGGACACCCTGCGGGACCTGACGCGGGCCGGCCACCGCCGCGTGCTCACCCTCGCCACCAGCGCGTACGCCTCGTACTCGGGCTGCCGGCAGTACCGCGAGAACCTCGCGGACGCGCTCCGCACCCTCCAGGAGGAGGGCGTGGAGCCTCCGCGCGTGGACAAGCTGCGGCACTACTTCAACCACCCGGGCTTCGTGCGCCCCATGGTCGACGGCGTCCTGGAGTCCCTCGCGGACCTCCCCGAGGAGGTGCGGGACGGCGCGCACCTGGCCTTCACCACGCACTCCATCCCGACGGCCGCGGCCGACACCTCGGGCCCGGTGGCCGACCACGGCGACGGCGGGGCGTATGTGCGCCAGCACCTGGACGTCGCCCGTGTGATCGTGGACGCCGTGCGCGCGGAGACCGGCGTCGACCACCCCTGGGAGCTGGTCTACCAGTCGCGCTCCGGAGCCCCGCACATCCCGTGGCTGGAGCCCGACATCTGCGACCACCTCCAGGAGCGGCACGAGGCCGGGGCGCCCGCCGTGGTGATGGTCCCGATCGGCTTCGTGTCGGACCACATGGAGGTGCTGTACGACCTCGACACCGAGGCCACGGCGAAGGCGGCCGAGCTGGGTCTGCCGGTGCGGCGCTCGGCCACCGTGGGCGCCGACCCGCGGTTCGCCGCGGCGGTGCGCGAGCTGGTCCTGGAGCGCGCCGCGACCGAGAGCGGGCGCGCGGTGACGCCCTGTGCCCTGGGCGCGCTCGGCGCCGGCCACGACCTGTGCCCGGTGGGCTGCTGCCCGGCACGCACCCCCAAGCCCGCCGCCGCGGGCGCCGACAGCCCGTTCGTCTGAGGAGCCCCCGTGACCGACCGCCCCGCCGCTCAGGACGGCCTGAAGGCCGAACTCCTCGCCGTCGCCCTGGAGGCCGCGCACCGCGCCGGTGAGCTGCTGCGCGACGGCCGCCCGGACGACCTGGGCGTGGCCGCCACGAAGAGCAGCGCCGTCGACGTCGTCACCGAGATGGACATCGCGTCCGAGAAGCTCATCACGGACTTCTTCGCCGACCGCAGGCCCGATGACGGCGTGCTCGGCGAGGAGGGCGCGAGCTTCGAGGGCAGCAGCGGCATCCAGTGGGTGGTCGACCCGATCGACGGCACCGTGAACTACCTGTACGGCCGCCCGGACTGGGCGGTGTCCATCGCCGCGCGCGCGGGCGGCGAGACCCTCGTCGGCGTCGTGCACGCGCCCGTGCGCGGCGAGACGTTCCGCGCGGTGCTCGGCCGGGGCGCGTACGTCAACGACAGGCCGGCGCGCGTCCGTGCCGCGCCCCCGTTCGACCAGGCCCTGATCGGCACCGGCTTCGGGTACGTCGCACAGCGCCGCGCCCACCAGGCCGAGGTCGCCCGGGAGCTGCTGCCGCGCGTGCGGGACATCCGCCGCGGCGGCTCGGCGGCCATCGACCTGTGCGACGTGGCCGCGGGCCGTCTGGACGCGTACTACGAACGCGGCCTGAACCCCTGGGACTTCGCCGCCGGAGACCTCGTCGCGCGCGAGGCGGGCGCCCGCACCGGCGGCCGCCCCGGCGAGACCCTGTCCACCGAGCTGACGGTGGCGGGCCCGCCCGGCCTCTTCGAGCAGCTCCAGACGTTCCTGGACGAGCGGGGCGCCTGGCACGACTGAGCGCCCGCACCGCCCGAGGGCGCACGCCAGGGCCCCGGCACCCGCGTCCGCGGGGTGCCGGGGCCCTTACGTGTCACGTGTCGGCCGGTCAGGAGGACGGGACGGCGACCTCCACACCGTGCTCGGCGGCCAGGCGGTGCAGGTCCTCCAGCTCGGCCAGCTCGACCTCGGCCAGGAAGTCGTCGCCCGTCTCGCGGGCCTGCGCGAGGTCGGATTCCGTGGCCTTTATGCGCTGCAGGAGACCTGCGGTGAATGCGTCCATGGTTGCGCCCCCTCGGCTGGGTCGTGTGGGTCGGCGGCACGGGGTGTGCCCGAGAAGCGGCGATCACGTCCGATGACGCTGCGTGGAGCGCGTCGTGGCGCATCACATACGAAGCGTGATCGCGGGGTGTACAGGCCGTCCTCCCCCCGGCCTCCCTCAGGGAAACCTCAAACACGGGCGGAAGTCCGAGAAATTCCCCTGTTCCCAGGGGCACCGGCCGTCTTACAGCCGGTTTATGGCCGAAAGGGGCAGGATGGAGGCCTCACCCCCAGATCAGACCTGCCCTGCCCACGGGAGAACCGGGGCCGGGCACAGAGGAAGGACAGCGACGTGCGCGTACTCGTCGTCGAGGACGAGCAGCTGCTCGCCGATGCGGTGGCCACCGGACTGCGCCGGGAGGCCATGGCAGTCGACGTCGTGTACGACGGCGCGGCCGCCCTGGAGCGCATCGGCGTGAACGACTACGACGTGGTCGTCCTGGACCGCGACCTCCCGGTCGTGCACGGCGACGACGTCTGCCGCAAGATCGTCGAGCTGGGCATGCCGACGCGCGTCCTGATGCTCACCGCGTCCGGCGACGTCAGCGACCGCGTCGAGGGCCTGGAGATCGGCGCCGACGACTATCTGCCCAAGCCCTTCGCGTTCAGCGAGCTGACGGCACGCGTGCGTGCCCTGGGCCGGCGCACCAGCGTGCCGCTGCCGCCGGTCCTGGAGCGCGCCGGCATCAAGCTCGACCCGAACCGCCGCGAGGTGTTCCGCGAGGGCCGCGAGATCCAGCTCGCGCCGAAGGAGTTCGCGGTCCTGGAGGTCCTGATGCGCAGCGAGGGCGCCGTGGTCTCCGCCGAGCAGCTCCTGGAGAAGGCCTGGGACGAGAACACGGACCCGTTCACGAACGTCGTCCGGGTCACGGTCATGACCCTGCGCCGCAAGCTCGGCGAGCCCGCCGTCATCGTCACGGTGCCCGGCTCGGGCTACCGGATCTGATCTCCGGTGGCCGCGACACCCGCGCCGCCCGCGGCGCCCCCCAAGCCGACATGGGACCCCCGGAAGGTCGAACCGCCCTTCCCGTGGCTGCGCCCCACCATCCGCATAAGGCTCACGCTCCTGTACGGCGGCATGTTCCTGATCGCGGGCATCCTGCTGCTCTCGATCATCTACCTGCTCGCCGCGCAGGCGCTGAACGTGGGCAGTGAGCTGCCCTTCAAGATCGTCTCGGGCCGGGTGGAGAGCAAGGTCTGCGACCTGCCCAGCCGCGCCTCGCCCGACGAGTTCAACGCGGCGATGAACGCGTGCGTGAACGAACAGCGCCAGCACGCCCTGGACAACCTCCTGAGCCGTTCGCTGCTCGCCCTGCTCGGCCTCGCCGTGATCGCCTTCGCCTTCGGGTACGCGATGGCGGGCCGCGTCCTCTCGCCGCTCGGCCGCATCACCCGTACCGCACGCCGCGTGGCGGGCACGGACCTCAAGCGCCGTATCGAACTGGACGGCCCGGACGACGAGTTGAAGGAGCTGTCCGACACCTTCGACGAGATGCTGGACCGCCTGGAGCGCGCCTTCACGGCCCAGCAGCGGTTCGTCGCGAACGCCTCGCACGAGCTGCGCACCCCGCTCGCGATCAACCGCACGCTCCTCGAAGTGCAGCTCTCCGATCCGCACGCGCCGCCGGAGCTCCAGCAGCTCGGCAAGACGCTGCTCGCGACCAACGAGCGCAGCGAGCAGCTCGTGGAGGGCCTGCTGCTGCTCGCCCGCAGCGACAACCAGATCGTCGAGCGCAAGCCCGTGGACCTCGCCGAGGTCGCCAACCGCGCCGTCGACCAGGCGCGCGCCGAGGCCGAGGAGAAGGGCGTGGAGATCCGCGGCGAGCGCGGCCTCGCGATCGTGCAGGGCAACGGCGTCCTGCTGGAGCGCATCGCGCTGAACCTCGTCCAGAACGCCGTCCGGTACAACGTGAAGGAAGCGGGCTGGGTCGAGGTGACCACGGAGGCACAGCACGGCCAGGCCGTGCTCGTGGTGGCGAACACCGGACCCGTGGTCCCCGCGTACGAGATCGACAACCTCTTCGAGCCGTTCCGCCGGCTCCGTACGGAGCGCACCGGCAGCGACAAGGGGGTGGGTCTCGGCCTGTCCATCGCCCGGTCGGTGGCGCGCGCCCACGGGGGCCGTATCATCGCGGAGCCTCGTGAGGGGGGTGGGCTCGTGATGCGCGTCACCCTGCCGATCTGAGATGCTGCCGCGTGACGCGCCGGATGTTCGCTTTGAGCGGAATTTTCAGGATCTGATCCTGTCAATTTCGTGTGTGATCGATCACAGAGGCGAATTTTTGGCCATCTACTCTCCGTGACCGCGAAAGTCGTCGGAAAGCCGGGAAAATCCGGGTTTTCGAGGGTCTTGATCACGGGAAGTACACGGGGTGGCGCCCGTGAAGTGCGACATTCGGACCGTGTACGGTCCCGATCGCCATCCAAACCGATCACCTCTTCAGGGGTGCGGTTGGGTGTCGATTGAGTAACAGACCTTGATGTGAGGCAAAATCTCCGCCTCAGGTCGGGCACAAGTCCGGCCTCTCACGCGTTACGTGCGCTGAGACACCGCAGACACCCAGAGGGGGAGAGCGACATGGCAACGGACTACGACACCCCACGCAAGACCGACGACGACGTCGACTCGGACAGCCTTGAAGAGCTGAAGGCCCGGAGGAACGACAAGTCCTCCTCGGCCGTCGACGTCGACGAGTTCGAGGCCGCCGAAGGCCTCGAGCTGCCCGGAGCGGACCTGTCCAACGAGGAGCTCGCCGTGCGCGTGCTCCCCAAGCAGCAGGACGAGTTCACCTGCATGAGCTGCTTCCTGGTGCACCACCGCAGCCAGCTGGCCCGGGAGAAGAACGGTCAGCCGATCTGCCGCGACTGCGACTGAGGCGAGGTCGGCCGTGACAGGTTCGACCCCGCCTGGGAAGAACCGCTTCGGCGACCACGAAGCGGACGCAGCCGTGCCATCCGGCGCGACGGATGCCGAGCGGGGCCCTGGGGCCTCGCTCAGGCCCGCCGACGCGTCGGGAGCGGGACCGGCCGACCCCGTCGGCCACCAGGGCCTCGCCAGGGCGCAGAGCGGCGCTGAGACGGCGTACGAGGCGGTCCCCGCGCTCGTGCACCACGCGGCGGCGACGTCGCCGCACACGGCCGTCGAGGCCGTGCGAACCGCGACGACGGCGGAAGACGAGGGCCCCACGACCAAGGGCAAGCGTTTCTCCGCCGTCGCGAACGGCTTGAAGAACGGGGCGCTGCGCGGTGGCCGCGGAGCCAGGGCCGGCATCGGCTATCTGGCCGACCGGATCATCGAGAACGCCCCCCGGGTCCCCGTCCGGGACCTGGCCACCCTCCGCAAGCAGTTCCCGGGCCTCGGCCCGGAGCAGCTCGCGGACAAACTCATCGCGGGCGCGGCGAACGCGACCTCCACGGTGGGCGCCGGAGTGGGCGCCGCCGCCATGCTGCCGGTCCCGCCGGCCATGCCCGCCGAGCTCGCCGCCGAGATCACCGGCGTCGCCGCGATCGAGCTGAAGCTCATCGCCGAGCTGCACGAGGTCTACGGACGGCGACCGCCCGGCCCCCTCAAGCAGCGCAGCAGCGCGTATCTGCGGTCGTGGACCGAGGAGCGCGGCATCGACGTGGCCAAGCCCGCGTCGATAAACGCCGCGCTCGGCGGCCAGATGAAGCGGGAGCTGCGCCAGCAGATCATGAAGCGGATGGTGCGGAACCTGCCGAACCTGATGCCGTTCATGGTTGGAGCCGCGGTCGGGGCGTTCATGAACCGCCGCGACACGAAGAAGCTCGCCGAGCGCGTCCGCGCCGATCTGCGCCGCACGCAGGTGCCCTGGGACGCCCTGGGGGAGCTGCCGCCGCTCACCGGCCCCAAGGAGCTGGAGTCCTGAGCCGTCGGCGTGCCGCCCCCCCGGCGGGGCTACGCCGCCGTGACCGTCCCCAGCGCCTTCGCCAGCGCCTGAGGGTTCCTGGTGGACACGTACACGTACGGGGTCGGGTCCTCGGGATCCGTGACCTCGACGCGCAGCGCCGTCGGGATGTAGCTGCGCAGCACCATGAACGCGCGCGGGTCGGCCTTGTGGGTCCGCCAGGCGCGCGCCCCGGCCGCGTCCAGGGGCTCGGCGGGGCCCAGCGCCGTCAGCGGGATCTTGGCGTCCCCGGCGACCAGGAAGCCCGCCACGACCCGGATGCGCACCGAGCCGTACGCGCTGGTGAGCACCGCTGCGAGCGCCGTGCCCGCGACCAGGCCGCCGAGCAGCGCCAGGGTGCCGAACGGGAGCGCGATCAGGCCCGCCGCGATGCCGACGAGCACCGAGACGAACCACCACGAACGCGGCGCGGTCAGGCGTTCTTCGTAAGGCTGCATGAAGCCAAGCTTGGCATGGTGCGCGACCGCCGCTGACGCGGAGGTAAGGTCTGCGCCTGTGAGTGGTACTACTGCGGCCCTGCGGCCCCCGGCCGACGCCATACCCCCCGTACGGCACCCCGACGCGCCCGCGCCCGGGGAGCTCATCGGCGCGCACTACGCGCACTGCTTCGGCTGTGGGGACGGCCAGGCCCACGGACTGCACCTCGCGGCCCGGGCCGGCGAAGGCGTCACCGTCACCGCCGAGTTCACCGTGCGCGAGGCGCACCAGGGTGCGCCGGGGCTCGCCCACGGCGGCGTGCTCGCCACCGCGCTCGACGAGACCCTCGGCTCCCTGAACTGGCTGCTGCGGGTGATCGCCGTGACCGGACGCCTGGAGACCGACTTCGTGCGGCCGGTGCCGGTGGGCACCGTGCTGCACCTGGAGGCCGAGGTCACCGCCGTCGCCGGACGGAAGATCTACTCGCGGGCCACGGGGCGCATAGGCGGCCCCGAGGGGCCGCTCGCCGTCCGTGCCGACGCCCTCTTCATCGAGGTGAAGGTGGACCACTTCATCGACAACGGCCGACCCCAGGAGATCAGGGCGGCCATGAACGACCCGGACCAGATCCGGCGCGCCCGCGCCTTCGAGGTGAACCCGTGACCGACCGTGCCCCTCTGGACGTGCTGATCAGGCGCGTCGACCCCGACGTACCGCTGCCCGCGTACGCGATGCCCGGCGACGCCGGTGCCGATCTGCGCACCACCGAGGCCTGCGAACTCGCGCCCGGTGAGCGGGCGGTGCTGCCGACCGGGGTTTCCATCGCCCTGCCCGAGGGGTACGCGGCCTTCGTGCACCCCCGGTCCGGCCTCGCCGCCCGCTGCGGTGTCGCCATGGTGAATGCCCCAGGGACGATTGATGCCGGGTACCGTGGGGAGATCAAGGTGATCGTGGTGAATCTCGACCCGCGCGACAGCGTGCGGTTCGAGCGCTTCGACCGGATCGCCCAACTGGTCGTCCAGCAGGTCGAGAAGGTGCGCTTCCAGGAGGTGGCGGAGCTTCCCGGTTCGGCGCGGGCCGAGGGGGGCTTCGGGTCCACCGGCGGTCACGCCGCTGTGGGCGTCAGCTCGGGCGAACAAACGGGTGGGAATCGATACGCGTCGGTCGTATCCGACCGGGAAGGACAGTGACGTGTTCGGACGTCGCAAGAAGAGCGGTGCCGCCGAGGACGCGGCGGGCGAGGCCGAGCAGGTCGTCGACGGCACGGAGGACGCGGAGACCGAGGGCGCGGCGTCGCAGCGCGTGCGCCTGGAGCCGGAGCCGCGCCCGGACGGGCCCTGGGACGACTCCGAGGTCCGCGAGCCCGGCGAGGGCCGGGTGGACCTCGGCGGTCTGTTCGTGCCGGGGGTCGAGGGCATGGAGCTGCGCGTGGAGGTCGCGGGTGACGCGATCGTCGCGGCCACCGTCGTGCTCCAGGACAGCGCCATCCAGCTGCAGGGCTTCGCCGCCCCCAAGCGGGAGGGCATCTGGGGCGAGGTGCGCGAGGAGATCGCCTCCGGCATCACCCAGCAGGGCGGGGTCATCGACGAGGTCGAGGGGCCGCTCGGCTGGGAGCTGCGCGCGCAGGTGCCGGTGCAGCTGCCGGACGGCACGAGCGGCTTCCAGGTCGTCAGGTTCGTGGGCGTGGACGGCCCGCGCTGGTTCCTGCGCGGGGTGATCTCCGGGCAGGGCGCGGTGCAGCCGGGGGCCGCGGGTCTGCTGGAGCAGATCTTCCGGGACACGGTCGTGGTCCGCGGCGAGGGCCCGATGGCCCCGCGGGACCCGATCGTCCTCAAGCTGCCCGACGACGCGCAGATGGTCGCCGAGGGCGTTCAGCAGGAGGACCAGGAGGCGTCCCGGTTCTCCGGCGGCATGGGCCAGCTGGCCCGGGGACCGGAGATCACCGAGGTCCGCTGACGGCGAGAGCCGCTGACGCGAAGAGGCGCGAGCCGAGGGGCCGCACTCCCGATTCGGGAGTGCGGCCCCTCGGCGTTTTACGCGCGTGAACTGGTTGAACGTATCGCCGTAAGAGATTCGTCAACGCCGCGCCAATGGCCGCTAGGGAGACGTCAACAGCGATCGAAACCCGCCATTGAGGCGGTTTCCTCATGACGTCAGCAATTCCGAATCTCATCTAGGAGCACACGATGGCCGACGTGGCCTTCGTCGTCACCACGCTCGCGGTATTCGCGCTGGTGGCTCTCGTCGCCAAGGGGGTGGCGAAGCTGTGACCGCCGAAAACATCGTCGGCCTCGTCGTGGCCGTCGCCCTCCTCGGCTATCTCGTCCTCGCCCTTGTGTTCCCGGAGAGGTTCTGAGTCCCCACATGAGTCCCGTCCTCGCTGGCGTGCTCCAGCTGCTCGCGCTCGTGGCCGCGCTGGCCCTCGCGTACCGTCCGCTCGGCGACTACATGGCCGGCGTCTACTCCTCCGACAGGCATCTGCGCGTCGAGAAGTGGATCTACAAGGGCATCGGCGCCAACCCCGGCACCCAGATGCGCTGGCCCGCCTATCTGCGCGGCGTGCTCTCCTTCTCCCTGGCGAGCCTGCTCTTCCTGTATCTGCTGCAGCGGATCCAGGGCTCCCTGCCGGGGTCGCTCGGCTTCCAGTCGATAGACCCTGACCAGGCGTTCAACACCGCCGCCTCCTTCGTCGCCAACACCAACTGGCAGTCGTACTACGGCGAGCAGGCCATGGGCCACGTCGTGCAGACGGCCGGTCTCGCGGTGCAGAACTTCGTCTCCGCGGCCGTCGGCATCGCCGTCGCCGTGGCGCTCGTGCGCGGCTTCTCCCGCTCGCGCACCGGTGAGCTGGGCAACTTCTGGACCGATCTGGTCCGCGGTGTCGTCCGCATCCTGATCCCGATCTCCGTGGTCGGCGCCCTCGTCCTGGTCGCCTGCGGCGCCATCCAGAACTTCTCCGGAATTCACGGGGTCGGCCAGTTCCTCGGCGGCGAGCAGCAGTGGAACGGCGGTGCGGTCGCCTCCCAGGAAGTCATCAAGGAACTGGGCACCAACGGCGGCGGCTACTTCAACGCCAACTCCTCGCACCCCTTCGAGAATCCGAATCCGATCTCGAACCTCTTCGAGATCTTCCTGATCCTGGTGATTCCGTTCGCCCTGACCCGGACCTTCGGCCGGATGGTCGGTTCGATCAGGCAGGGCTACGCGATCCTCGCCACGATGGCGACGATCTGGCTCGGCTTCACCGCGCTGATGATGTGGACCGAATTCCACCACGGCGGCCCGGCGTTCGACCTCGCGGGCGGGGCGATGGAGGGCAAGGAGACGCGCTTCGGCGTCGGCGGCTCGTCGATCTTCGCGGTGGCCACCACGCTCACCTCGACCGGCGCGGTGAACTCCTTCCACTCCTCGTACACCGGTTTCGGCGGCGGGATCACGATGCTGGGCATGCAGCTCGGCGAGATCGCACCCGGCGGCGTCGGGTCCGGCCTCTACGGCATGCTCATCATGGCGATCATCGCGGTCTTCATCGCGGGTCTGATGGTCGGCCGCACCCCCGAGTACCTGGGCAAGAAGATCGGCACCCGCGAGATCAAGCTCGCGGCCTGCTACATCCTCGTCACGCCCGCGCTCGTCCTCGGCTTCACCGGCGCCTCGATGGCGATGGACACGCCGAAGAACTCGATGACCAACAGCGGCGCCCACGGCTTCTCGGAGATCCTGTACGCCTTCACCTCCGGCGCCAACAACAACGGATCGGCCTTCGCGGGCCTGAACGCCGACACGCAGTGGTTCAACACCACGATCGGTCTCGCGATGCTCCTCGGCCGGTTCCTGCCGATGGTGTTCGTGCTCGCGCTCGCCGGATCCCTGGCCGAGCAGCGGCCGATCCCGAAGACGGCCGGCACCCTGCGCACGGAGAAGCCGCTGTTCACGGGCCTCCTCGTCGGCACCATCATGATCATCACCGGTCTGACGTACTTCCCGGCGCTCGCGCTCGGACCGCTCGCCGAGGGTCTCGCGTCATGACCATCGAAACCAGCAAGCAAGAGGAGCGCAGCTCCATGACGACCGCTACTCCCACGCGCGCGCCGCACCAGGACGTGCCGACCGGCCACAAGCCGGACGACAACAAGGTCGGCGGCGGTCTCTTCGACCCGGCCCAGCTCCTGAAGTCCTTCCCGGACGCCCTCAGGAAGCTCGACCCGCGGGTGATGGTCAAGTCGCCCGTGATGTTCGTGGTCCTGATCGGCTCGGTGCTCACCACCGTGCTCGCCTTCAAGGACCCGGGCGACTGGTTCGGCTGGACGATCACCGCGTGGCTGTGGCTGACCACGGTCTTCGCCAATCTCGCGGAGGCGGTCGCCGAGGGCCGCGGCAAGGCCCAGGCCGACACGCTGCGCAAGGCCAAGACCGACACGGTCGCGCGCCGCCTCGCGGCCGACGGCACGTCCGAGGAGCAGGTGCCCGGCACCGACCTCAGGATCGGTGACCTGGTCGTCTGCGAGGCGGGCGACATCATCCCCGGCGACGGTGACGTCGTCGAGGGCGTGGCGAGCGTCGACGAGTCGGCGATCACCGGTGAGTCGGCGCCGGTCATCCGTGAGTCCGGCGGCGACCGGTCCGCGGTCACCGGCGGCACGAAGGTCCTCTCCGACCGCGTCGTCATCAAGATCACGACGAAGCCCGGCGAGACCTTCATCGACCGGATGATCAACCTGGTCGAGGGCGCGGCCCGGCAGAAGACGCCCAACGAGATCGCGCTGAACATCCTGCTCGCCTCGCTGACCATCGTCTTCCTGCTCGCGGTCGTCACGCTCCAGCCGTTCGCCGTGTACGCCGGTGCCGAGCAGTCCATGATCGTGCTCTGCGCGCTCCTGGTCTGCCTCATCCCGACGACCATCGGCGCCCTGCTCTCCGCGATCGGCATCGCGGGCATGGACCGCCTGGTCCAGCGCAACGTCCTCGCGATGTCCGGGCGCGCCGTCGAGGCCGCCGGTGACGTCTCCACGCTGCTGCTCGACAAGACCGGCACCATCACGCTCGGCAACCGCCAGGCCGCCGAGTTCGTACCGGTGCGGGGCACCACCGAGGCCGAGGTGGCCGACGCCGCCCAGCTCTCCTCGCTGGCCGACGAGACGCCCGAGGGCCGCTCCATCGTCGTCCTCGCCAAGGAGAAGTACGGTCTGCGCGAGCGCCACCAGGGCGAGCTGACCGGCGCGGAGTGGATCGCCTTCACCGCCCAGACCCGGATGTCGGGTGTGGACGTGGACGGGCGCAAGGTCCGCAAGGGCGCGACCGGTTCCGTCGTCGCCTGGGTCCAGGAGCGCGGCGGCACCGTCACGCCCGAGGCCCAGGAGCTCACCGACACGATCTCGCAGGCGGGCGGCACCCCGCTGCTCGTGGCGATCGAGGACACCGAGGGCGCCCGGGTGCTCGGCGTCATCCACCTCAAGGACGTCGTCAAGGAGGGCATGCGGGAGCGGTTCGACGAACTGCGCCGCATGGGCATCAAGACCGTCATGATCACGGGTGACAACCCGCTGACGGCCAAGGCCATCGCCGACGAGGCGGGCGTGGACGACTTCCTCGCGGAGGCCACCCCCGAGGACAAGATGGCGCTCATCAAGCGCGAGCAGGCCGGCGGCAAGCTCGTGGCGATGACGGGTGACGGCACGAACGACGCGCCCGCGCTCGCGCAGGCCGACGTCGGCGTGGCCATGAACACCGGCACCTCGGCCGCCAAGGAGGCCGGGAACATGGTGGACCTGGACTCCAACCCGACCAAGCTCATCGAGATCGTCGAGATCGGCAAGCAGCTGCTCATCACACGCGGCGCCCTGACGACCTTCTCGATCGCCAACGACGTGGCGAAGTACTTCGCGATCATCCCGGCGATGTTCGCGGTGGTCTACCCGGGCCTGGACAAGCTCAACATCATGGACCTGTCCAGCCCCAAGTCCGCGATCCTGTCGGCCGTCATCTTCAACGCGCTGATCATCGTGGCCCTGGTCCCGCTGGCCCTGAAGGGCGTCCAGTACCGGCCGATGAGCGCCGACCGGATGCTGCGGCGCAACCTCGGCATCTACGGCATCGGCGGTCTGATCGCGCCGTTCATCGGCATCAAGATCATCGACCTGATCCTCTCCCTCATCCCCGGCATTGGGTGACTCGACATGAACAACTCCGTCGGAAACACCGCGCGGCTGCTGGGCGCCGGCCTGCGGGCCGTGCTCGTCCTCACCGTGGTCTGCGGCGTGATCTATCCCCTCGTCGTCACGGGCGTCGCCCAGGCCGTCCTCCCCGGCAAGGCCAACGGCTCCGAGATCAAGGACGGCGGCAAGGTCGTCGGCTCCGAGCTGATCGGCCAGCGCTACGACCTGCCCCTGAAGAAGGGCCAGGAGACGCCCGAGCCGGACCTGAAGTGGTTCCAGCCCCGGCCGTCCAACGGCCTCGGCAGCAACAGCGTGAACACCCAGTACAAGCTGCTCCTGTCCGGTGCGACCAACCTCTCGGGCGACTCAGGGGCCGTGACGGGCGAGGACGGCAAGGAGGTCTGCGACCCCAAGGCCACGGACGGCCTGTGCGCCCAGGTGAAGGCCGCGCAGGACGCCGTCGTCAAGGACAACTCGACGGCCGACTTCAAGGTCAGCCCCGCGGACGTCCCGGTGGACGCCGTCACGTCCTCCGCCTCCGGCCTCGACCCGCACATCTCGCCGGATTACGCCGACCTCCAGGCGCACCGGATCGCCGAGAAGAACCACCTGGACGTCAAGGACGTCGAGGAGCTGGTCGACGACCACACGGACGGCCGTGTCCTCGGCTTCATGGGGGAGCCGCGGGTGAACGTCCTGAAGCTCAACATCGCCCTGAAGCACCTGGTCGCCCAGAAGGGCTGACCGGCCCGCCGGCGGCGACCGTACGGCCCGTGGGCCCCGGAACACCCGGGGCCCACGGGCCCGTTTCCGTGGGCTCACGGGCCGGGGCCATCAGGGTTGTGTCAAGGACCCCCGGGAACGCCCGCCTCGTCCGTTTTACCGCGATTGTTGGCCGTAAGGTCGACGCTGCGTACACAGCAGTTTCAGGAAGACAATGGGGCCATGGCACGCGGCAAGCTTCGGATCTACCTCGGTGCGGCACCGGGTGTCGGCAAGACGTACGCGATGCTGTCCGAGGCACACCGCCGCGTCGAACGCGGGACCGACTGCGTCGTGGGCTTCGTCGAGCACCACAGCCGTCCGCGCACGGAAGTGATGCTGCACGGTCTGGAGCAGATCGAGCGCAAGGAGCTGGAGTACCGGGGCGCGACGTTCACCGAGATGGACGTGGACGCCGTGCTGCGCCGGGCCCCCGCCGTGGCGCTCGTGGACGAGCTGGCCCACACGAACGTGCCGGGTTCGCGCAATGCCAAGCGCTGGCAGGACGTCGAGGAGCTCCTCGAAGGCGGCATCGACGTCATATCCACGGTCAACATCCAGCATCTGGAGTCGCTGGGTGACGTGGTGGAGTCGATCACCGGGGTGCGGCAGCGGGAGACGGTGCCGGACGAGGTGGTGCGGCGCGCGGACCAGATCGAGCTGGTCGACATGTCGCCGCAGGCGCTGCGGCGCCGGATGGCGCACGGCAACATCTACAAGGCCGACAAGGTCGACGCGGCCCTGTCGAACTACTTCCGGCCGGGCAATCTGACGGCGCTGCGGGAGCTGGCGCTGCTGTGGGTGGCCGACCGGGTCGATGAGTACCTGCAGCAGTACCGGGGCGAGCACAACATCCGCTCGACCTGGCAGGCTCGCGAGCGCATCGTCGTCGGCCTCACCGGCGGACCCGAGGGCCGCACGCTCATCCGGCGCGCCTCCCGCATGGCCGCCAAGGGCTCCGGCAGCGAGATCCTCGCCGTCTACATCGCCCGCAGCGACGGCCTGACCGCGGCCTCGCCCAAGGAGCTGGCCGTCCAGCGCACCCTGGTCGAAGACCTGGGAGGAACGTTCCACCACGTCATCGGCGACGACATCCCCGCCGCGCTGCTCGACTTCGCCCGCGGCGTCAACGCCACCCAGATCGTCCTCGGCTCCTCGCGCCGCAAGGCCTGGCAGTACGTGTTCGGACCGGGCGTCGGCGCCACCGTGGCCCGGGACTCCGGGCCCGACCTGGACGTCCACATCGTCACGCACAGCGAGGTCGCCAAGGGGCGCGGCCTTCCCGTGGCGCGCGGCGCCCGGCTCGGCCGCTCCCGCATCATCTGGGGCTGGCTCGCCGGCGTCGTGGGGCCCGCGCTGCTCACCCTGCTGCTCACGCACGTCGACGCCGACCTCGGCCTCGCCAACGACATGCTGCTGTTCCTGACCCTCACGGTCGCGGCGGCCCTGCTCGGCGGCATGCTCCCGGCCCTCGCCTCCGCGGCGTTCGGCTCCCTGCTGCTCAACTACTTCTTCGCGCCACCGCTGCACCAGTGGACGATCTCCGACGCCAAGAACATCGTCGCCATCTGCGTCTTCGTGTCCGTCGCGGTGTCCGTGGCGTCCGTGGTCGACCTGGCCGCCCGGCGCACCCACCAGGCCGCACGCCTGCGCGCCGAGTCGGAGATCCTCTCCCACCTCGCGGGCAGCGTGCTGCGCGGCGAGAACAGCCTGGAATCGCTCCTGGAGACCATGCGGGAGACCTTCGGCATGGAGGCTGTGGCCCTGCTGGAGCGCGCGGGCGACACGGCGCCGTGGACCTGCGCGGGCAGCGTCGGCACCGGAGCCCGGGCGGGCCGGCCCGAGGACGCCGACGTGGACGTCCCCGTCGGCGACCACATGGCGCTCGCCCTGTCGGGCCGCGTGCTGCCCGCCGAGGACCGCCGCGTGCTCGCCGCGTTCGCCGCGCAGGCCGCCGTCGTCCTGGACCGCCAGCGCCTGCAGTCCGAGGCGGACCAGGCCCGCACCCTCGCCGAGGGCAACCGCATCCGCACCGCGCTGCTCGCCGCCGTCAGCCACGACCTGCGCACCCCGCTCGCCGGGATCAAGGCCGCGGTCACCTCGCTGCGCTCGGAGGACGTGGAGTGGTCCGAGGAGGACCGGGCCGAGCTCCTCGAAGGCATCGAGGCGGGCGCCGACCGGCTCGACCACCTCGTCGGCAACCTCCTGGACATGTCCCGCCTCCAGACCGGCACCGTCGCCCCGCTGATCCGCGAGATCGACCTCGACGAGGTGGTGCCGATGGCGCTCGGCGGCGTACCCGACGGCAGCGTGGACCTGGACGTGCCCGAGGTCCTGCCGATGGTCGCCGTGGACAAGGGACTCCTGGAGCGCGCCGTCGCCAATGTCGTGGAGAACGCCGTCAAGTACGCGCCCGAGGACGCGCCGGTCCTGGTGTCGGCGAGCGCCCTGGGGGACCAGGTGCAGCTGCGCGTCGTGGACCGCGGCCCCGGCGTCCCCGATGACGCCAAGGACCGCATCTTCGAGCCGTTCCAGCGCTACGGTGACGCTCCACGCGGCAGCGGCGTGGGCCTCGGCCTCGCCGTCGCCCGCGGCTTCGTGGAATCCATGGGGGGCACCCTCAACGCCGAGGACACCCCCGGTGGCGGTCTCACCATGGTGCTGACGCTCAAGGTGACGGGCGGCCGCCCGCCCGTCGTGCCCGACCTCTCCGCCCAGATGACCTCGTGACCGCCGGCGCAAGCCGCGCACGTGGCACAACCAGCCGCGCGAGCGGCGCAGACAAGCCCGAAAGGCAGGTAGGAATGACCCGGGTGCTCGTGGTCGACGACGAGCCGCAGATCGTACGCGCCCTCGTGATCAACCTGAAGGCGCGCAAGTACGACGTGGACGCGGCACCGGACGGCGCGACCGCCCTTCAGCTCGCCGCCGCCCGCCACCCCGACGTGATCGTGCTCGACCTCGGTCTGCCCGACATGGACGGGGTGGAGGTGATCAAGGGGCTGCGCGGCTGGACGCGGGTGCCGATCCTGGTGCTCTCCGCCCGGCACAGCTCGGACGAGAAGGTCGAGGCCCTCGACGCGGGCGCCGACGACTACGTGACCAAGCCCTTCGGCATGGACGAACTCCTCGCCCGCCTCCGCGCCGCCGTGCGGCGGGCCGAGCCCACCGGGGCCGGTGAGGACGACGTCACGATCGAGACCGAGGACTTCACGGTCGACCTGGCCGCGAAGAAGGTCAACCGGGGCGGGCGCGACGTGCGCCTCACGCCCACCGAGTGGCACCTCCTGGAGGTCCTCGTGCGCAACGCGGGTCGTCTGGTCAGCCAGAAACAGCTGCTCCAGGAGGTGTGGGGGCCCTCCTACGGCACGGAGACGAACTACCTGCGGGTCTACATGGCCCAGCTGCGGCGCAAGCTGGAGGCGGATCCCGCGCACCCCCAGCACTTCATCACCGAGCCGGGGATGGGCTACCGCTTCGAGCGGTGACCTCCGCGGGTGCCGCGCGGCCCGCACGGGCCGCGCACCGGCGTTGCGGCGGTGTCGGGGCACACCGGTAGGCTCGGGGTATGAGTGCTGTTCCTGGACCCGACAAGCCCGCCGGCCGCTTCCGGCGCATGCTCGACCGGCTGTCGTCCTCCCAGCAGGACTTGGACTCCCAGGAACTGCGCGAGGACGCCGAGACAGCCGGCTGCACCCGCATCGGCGACTGCCACGACCGCCAGATAGTGACGGTTACTGGTACGTTGCGCACGGTCACCCTGCGGCCACGGGCCGGTGTGCCCGCCCTGGAGGCGGAGCTGTTCGACGGCTCCGCCGCGGTGGACGTGGTCTGGCTCGGCAGGCGTTCCATCGTGGGCATCGAGCCGGGCCGCCGCCTGATCGCCTCGGGGCGGATATCCATAGACCGCGGCCGCAGAGTCCTCTTCAACCCCAAGTACGAACTCAGACCGCTCGGACGGGAGTAGCCGGTGACGTCAGTCGACAAGCCGACCGACCAGACCGTGGGGGAGCACCCCGACGCCCCTGACGGCACCGACACCAAGGCACTCACGCAGGCCGCGCTCTTCGAAGCCTTCGGCGGCATCCGGGGCACGGTCGAGACGATGGTGCCGGGCCTGCTGTTCGTGCTGATCTACACGATCACCAAGGACCTGCACAGCTCGGCGATCGCCGCGCTCGGCGTCGCGCTGCTCCTGGTCGTGGTCCGTCTGGTCCGCCGAGACACGGTCAAGCACGCCTTCAGCGGTGTCTTCGGCGTCGCGTTCGGTGTGGCCTTCGCCATGTTCACGGGCAACGCCAAGGACTTCTACCTGCCCGGGATGATCTACGGCACCGGTCTCGGCGCCGCCTTCTTCCTGTCGGCCCTGGTGGGCTATCCGCTGCTCGGCCTGCTGCTCGGACCGGTCTTCCGGGAGAACCTCTCCTGGCGCACCCGCAACCCGGGCCGCAAGAAGGCCTACACCAAGGCCAGCTTCGCCTGGGGCCTGATCTTCCTCGCGAAGTACGCGATCCTCTTCCCGCTGTACTGGTGGGGGGACACCGAGCAGCTCGGCTGGGTCCTGATCGCCCTGAAGCTGCCGCCGATGGTCCTCGCGGTGTACTTCACCTGGGTCTTCCTGGCCAAGGCGCCGCCGCCGATCGACGTCTTCGCGGAGATGGAGGCGGAGGAGCGCGCCGAGGAAGAGCGCCGCAAGGCGGCCGCCGAGGGGACCTGAGCCCGTCCGGCGTCTGAGGACGAGGCCCGAAGGGCCGACAGACGGCAACGCAGGTGGGGGCGCCCAGGATGTCCTGGGCGCCCCCACCTGCGTACAAAGCCCTACGGCTCTAGTTGCGCGCCGAGAGCAGGTCCTCCAGCTGCTCCTCGCGCGCCTGCGCGGCCACGAAGAGCAGTTCGTCGCCCGCTTCCAGCGAGTCGTCCGGGGTCGGCGTGAGGACGCGCGTGCCCCGGATGATGGTGACGAGCGAGGTGTCCTCGGGCCACTGGACGTCGCCGACCCGGGTGCCCGCGAGGGCGGACTCCGGCGGCAGCGTCAGCTCGACCAGGTTCGCGTCGCCGTGGCTGAAGCGCAGCAGGCGCACCAGGTCGCCGACGCTCACCGCCTCCTCGACGAGCGCGGACATCAGGCGCGGCGTGGAGACCGCGACGTCGACGCCCCAGGACTCGTTGAAGAGCCACTCGTTCTTCGGGTTGTTGACGCGGGCGACGACGCGCGGGACGCCGTACTCGGTCTTGGCCAAGAGCGAGACGACCAGGTTCACCTTGTCGTCGCCGGTCGCGGCGATGACCACGTTGCAGCGCTGGAGCGCCGCCTCGTCCAGGGAGGTGATCTCGCAGGCGTCGGCGAGCAGCCACTCGGCCTGCGGGACGCGCTCGACGGAGATGGCCGTCGGCGCCTTGTCGACGAGCAGCACCTCGTGCCCGTTCTCCAGGAGCTCACCGGCGATGGAACGGCCCACCGCACCGGCTCCGGCAATGGCGACCCTCATCAGTGACCGCCTTCCTCGGGGCCTTCGGCGAACGCCGCCTCGACCTTCTCGACCTCGTCGGTGCGCATCATCACGTGCACCAGGTCGCCCTCCTGCAGGACCGTCTGCGAGGTCGGCAGGACCGCCTCGCCGAGCCGGGTGAGGAAGGCGACGCGGACGCCGGTCTCCTCCTGCAGACGGCTGATCTTGTGGCCGATCCAGCTCGCGGAGGCGTGCACCTCGGCGAGCTGGACGCCGCCGGTGGGATCGCGCCACAGCGGCTCCGCGCCCGAGGGCAGCAGGCGCCGCAGCATCTGGTCGGCGGTCCAGCGGACCGTGGCGACCGTGGGGATGCCCAGACGCTGGTAGACCTCCGCGCGGCGGGGGTCGTAGATGCGCGCCGCCACGTTCTCGATGCCGAACATCTCGCGGGCCACCCGGGCCGCGATGATGTTCGAGTTGTCGCCGCTGGAGACGGCGGCGAAGGCGCCCGCGTCCTCGATCCCGGCTTCGCGCAGGGTGTCCTGGTCGAAGCCGACCCCGGTCACGCGACGGCCGCCGAAGCCGGAGCCCAGACGGCGGAATGCGGTGGGGTCCTGGTCGACCACGGCGACCGTGTGCCCCTGCTGTTCCAGGGTCTGCGCGAGAGCGGAACCGACTCTCCCGCAGCCCATGATGACGATGTGCACGTCGCTACCCCGCGCTCCTCACGGCCCACTTGACCTGCGTAAATGCCCTACTCATGACTCTCTTTCGGCGCGCGCCCACACGGCGCGGCGGCGCATCCCGCCCAGCGGTTCGCGGTGCGGGGCGCTCATAGCCCGCCCGGTGTGTCCGGGTGCGTTTGCAGAGTCCACGGTAACGGCTTTCGTACGCGGGTCTAAGCCCGAGTGCGCGCGCCCTCGCCCCCGGCCGCTAGTCGACGGAGCGCAGCATGCTCTCCATGGACTTGACCCGCACGTTCAGCTCGGTGAGCTGGATGCGTACGGCATCCGACTCGGACCGGGCGGTGTCGACGGCCTGGCGGTAGGACTCCATCGCCGCCGCGTACTCGCGGTCGCGCTCGCGGCTGCGCTGGGTCTGGAAGTAGGCCACGGCGACGATCGCGCCGGCGAGTATCAGGAAGAAGGCGATCGGGATGATCGCGTCACTCATTGGGGCGTCCCCTCGGTCGAATGCTGTCCGGCCTCGCTCGCCCCGTCCCGCTGGGCAGCAGCCAGAATCGTATCCACGTTCAACCGCACGTCAAACGGCGCCAGTTCGAAGTACTTGAGCGCCTTGCCGTCGTCGGAGAGCTCCAGCCTGCCGAGCACGAGGTCCGCCTTCTCCAGGCGCTCCAGGTGCATGTAGAGCAGGGGCCGGGAGACGCCGAGGCGCCGTGCCAGCTCGCTGACGTACATGGGGCCCCCGGCGAGCTCCTTGATGATCCGGATGCGCTGCGCGTGGCCCACCGCCGAGAGGAAGGCAAGCAGCTCCTCGCTGTTCATGGCCCGCCTCTGTGCCGTCCCGATACCTGTCAGCCAAGGCTTACGCATGCCGTGAAGCACTGTCAAACCCTCCGTCCGCCCGGCTTTTTCGCTCGCATCTGACAGTTGACGTATTCATCCTTCACCTGTCAGTCTGCGCTTACACACCACGTGTCAGTCAGTTCTTACACATGAAGCAACGGCAACTGATGGGGGTCGGAGATGGGGATACGAGGGTCCGGCGGGCCGGGCACGGACAGGCGGTCGCTGACCGTGCGGGTGGCCCGCTGGAGCGCGCTGCACCCCTGGCGGGCGATCGTCGGCTGGTTCGCCTTCGTGGCGCTCTGCCTCGTCGCGGGCAGCGCGGCCGGGATGAACAGCGCGACCTCGGCGGACTTCCGCGTCGGCGAGGCCGGGCGCGCCGAGGCCATGGCCTCCGAGGGCGACCTCCAGATCAAGTCGCTCGAACAGATCCTGATCAGCGGCCGGAACGGAAAGCTGGACGAGCCCGCGGCCGACGCCGCCGTGCGGGACGTCACCCGGCGGATGAGGGCGCTGCCCGAGGTCGACGAGGTGGGCCCGCCCGCCCGCTCCGAGAACGGCGAGGTCATCCGCGTACCCGTGACACTCAACGGCCCCGAGCAGGAGGCCAGGGAGATCGTCGTCCCGCTCCAGGAGCTGACCGAGAAGCTCAAGAAGGCCCACCCGGGCGTGGTGGTCGAGGAGACCGGCGCCGCGTCCGTGAGCAAGGGCGTCGACGACCAGCGGGACGAGGACCTGGCGTTCTCCGAGGCGATCACGCTGCCCATCACGCTGATCACGCTGGCCCTGGTGTTCGGCTCGCTGCTGATGGTCGGCGTACCGCTGCTGCTCGCCGTGACCTCGATCGCGGCGACCATGGGCCTGGCGATGCTGGCCTCGCACCTGCTGCCCGACACCGGCGTCGGACTCAGCATGATCCTGCTCATCGGCATGGCCGTCGGCGTCGACTACACGCTCTTCTACCTCAAGCGCGAGCGCGAGGAGCGGGCCCGCGCGGGCGGCAGGCTCTCGTCCGAGGCGCTCGTCGAGGCCGCCGCCGCGACGGCAGGGCGCGCGATCGTGGTCTCCGGGCTCGCCGTCATCGTCTCCACGGCCGCCCTGTTCCTGGCCGACGACGTCATCTTCGACTCCCTCGCCCTCGGCACCATCCTGGTCGTGGCGGTCGCCGTGGCCAGTTCGGTCAGCGTCCTGCCCGCGATGCTGGTCAAGCTGGGGCAGCGGGCCGAGCGCCGGGCGGACCGGCGCCGGGCCAAGGGCAAGGCCGTGAAGCTCCACGAGGACAAGAAGCCGGGCCGGTTCTGGAACGCCCTGCTCACGCCCGCCCGCAAGCGCCCCGCGCTCACCCTGGGCCTCGCCGTCCTGGCCCTGGTCGGCCTGTCGCTGCCCGCCCTCGACCTGAAGCTGAAGGACCCGGCACGGGACAGCTTCTCGCGCGAGATCCCGGCCATGCAGGGGTACGACCGGCTGCTCGCCTCCTTCCCCGACGAGCGCCTGCGCTTCCAGGTCGTGGCCCGCTCCGCGCCCGAGCGCTCCGATGACGTCGTCCGCGCCCTGCGCGCCCTGGACCGCGACGCCGCGGCCGACCCGCTCTTCGCCGCCCACGACACGCCGCGGATCAGGACGTCGAAGGACGGCCGCATCAGCACCCTGGACCTCGGCGCCCGGCACGCCACGTACTCCGACGCGGCCGCGCGCACCCTGGACCGCCTCCGCGACGACTACCTGCCCGCCACCGTCGGCAAGCTGAACGGCGTCGAGACGGCCGTCAGCGGTGACGTGCCCCGCGGCATCGACTACGTGGCCCACCAGAACGAGAAGCTGCCGCTGGTCCTCGGCGCGCTGCTCCTGCTGACGTTCGCGATGACCGTCTACGCCTTCCGGTCCGTCGTGCTCGGCCTGCTCGGCATCGTGCTCAACCTGCTGTCCGCCGCGTCCGCGCTCGGCCTGCTCGTCCTCGTCTTCCAGGGCGAGTGGGCGGAGGGCCTGCTGTCGTTCGTGTCACTGCACGGCATCTCCTCGCGCGTGCCGCTGTTCCTCTTCGTGATCCTCTTCGGGCTCTCGATGGACTACCAGGTGTTCGTGGTCAGCCGGATCCGCGAGGCGGCGCTGAACGGCGTGCCGACCCGCAAGGCCGTCATCGACGGCATCGCGTCCTCGGCGAAGGTCGTCACCAGCGCGGCGATCGTCATGGTCACCGTCTTCGCCAGCTTCGTGATGCTGCACATCCTGGAGATGAAGCAGATGGGCTTCGTGCTCGCGGTGGCCGTCCTGGTCGACGCCTTCGTGATCCGCGTCATGATCCTGCCCGCGGCGCTCCTGCTGCTCGGCCGCGCCACGTGGTGGCCCTCGAAGGCGGTGCGCCGCGCCGAGGAGCGACTGACCCGCGGATACGCCGCGCCGCCGAGCGCGGACACGGAGCCGCTGGTCACGGGGGCCGGGGCGACGCCGCGGCGGTGAGCGGCCGCGGGTGCGGCGCCCCCGCGAACGACGTGAGCGGCCCGGCCGGTGCCCCCGCACCGGCCGGGCCGCTCACCCGTCGCTTGAACATCTCTTTAACCTTTTCGCCAGGAGCTCTTGACAAGTCGGGGGTACTGGGTGGGCGACACGCTGACGGAGCGCTTACGATCCTCTGCGTGTCCAAACTGACCGACGTGCCCAAACGGATCCTCATCGGGCGCGCACTGCGCAGCGACCGGCTGGGAGAAACGCTCCTGCCGAAGCGCATCGCCCTCCCTGTGTTCGCGTCCGACCCGCTGTCCTCCGTCGCGTACGCGCCCGGCGAGGTGCTGCTCGTCCTGTCGATCGCGGGCGCGTCGGCGTACCACTACAGCCCCTGGATCGCCGTCGCGGTCGTCGTGCTGATGTTCACCGTCGTGGCGTCGTACCGGCAGAACGTGCACGCGTACCCGAGCGGCGGCGGCGACTACGAGGTCGCCAACACCAACCTCGGCCCCAAGGCGGGTCTGACCGTCGCGAGCGCCCTGCTCGTCGACTACGTCCTGACCGTCGCCGTGTCCATCTCCTCCGGCATCGAGAACCTCGGCTCCGCGGTCCCCTTCGTGGTCGAGCACAAGGTGCTCTGCGCGGTCGCCGTCATCGTGCTGCTCACGCTGATGAACCTGCGCGGTGTGAAGGAGTCCGGGAAGCTCTTCGCGATCCCGACGTACGTCTTCGTCGTCGGCGTCTTCCTGATGATCGCCTGGGGCGCCTTCCGCGGCTTCGTCCTCGACGACACCATGAAGGCCCCGACCGCCGACTTCGAGATCAAGGCCGAGCACCAGGGCATCGCGGGCTTCGCCCTCGTCTTCCTGCTGCTCCGCGCCTTCTCCTCCGGCTGCGCCGCGCTCACCGGCGTCGAGGCGATCAGCAACGGCGTGCCCGCCTTCCGCAAGCCCAAGTCCAAGAACGCCGCGACGACGCTCGCGCTCATGGGCGCCCTCGCCGTCACCATGTTCTGCGGCATCATCGGCCTGGCCATGGCGACCAACGTCCACATGGCCGAGAAGCCCGCCAAGGACCTCCTGGAGAACGGCGTCCCCGTCGGCGGCGACTACGTCCAGAACCCGGTGATCTCGCAGGTCGCCGAGGCGGTCTTCGGCAACGGCAGCTTCCTGTTCATCGTGCTCGCCGCGGCCACCGCCCTCGTCCTCTTCCTCGCCGCCAACACGGCGTACAACGGCTTCCCGCTGCTCGGCTCGATCCTCGCGCAGGACCGCTATCTGCCGCGCCAGCTGCACACCCGCGGTGACCGCCTCGCGTTCTCCAACGGCATCGTGCTCCTCGCGGGCGCCGCGGCGCTGCTCGTCTGGGTCTACGGCGCGGACTCGACCCGGCTGATCCAGCTCTACATCGTCGGCGTCTTCGTCTCCTTCACGCTCAGCCAGATCGGCATGGTCCGGCACTGGAACCGCCATCTGTCCACGGAGCAGGACCCGGGCAAGCGCCGCCACATGGTCCGCTCCCGCGCGATCAACACCTTCGGCGCCTTCTTCACGGGCCTGGTCCTGATCGTCGTCCTCGTCACCAAGTTCACGCACGGCGCCTGGGTCGCGCTGCTCGGCATGGTCATCTTCTACGCGACGATGACCGCGATCCGCCGCCACTACGACCGCGTCTCCGAGGAGATCGCGGCCCCCGAGGGCCCGACCGACGACAGCGTCCGCCCCTCCCGGGTGCACTCCATCGTCCTCGTCTCCAAGATCCACAAGCCGACGCTGCGCGCCCTCGCGTACGCCAAGCTGATGCGCACGGACACCCTGGAGGCGCTGAGCGTCAACGTCGACCCGGCGGAGACCAAGGCCCTGCGCGCCGAGTGGGAGCGACGCGGCATCTCCGTGCCCCTGAAGGTCCTCGACTCGCCGTACCGGGAGATCACCCGCCCGATCATCGAGTACGTGAAGTCGCTGCGCCGCGAGAGCCCGCGCGACGCCGTGAGCGTGATCATCCCCGAGTACGTGGTCGGCCACTGGTACGAGCACCTCCTCCACAACCAGAGCGCCCTGCGCCTCAAGGGCAGGCTGCTCTTCACCCCCGGCGTGATGGTCACGTCCGTCCCCTACCAGCTGGAGTCCTCCGAGGCCGCGAAGAAGCGGGCCCGCAGGCGGCAGGAGTGGAACGCGCCGGGGTCGGTGCGGAGGGGCCCCGTGGAGAAGCGGGCCAAGGAGAAGAGCGGCAAGGGCTGAGCGGCACGCCGCCCCTCCGGGCGGCTTCCGCGAGGCTGAGTGAGCGGCCGGACAACATCCACGTAGACTGGTGGGCTGTTGTCCGGCCGCTCATCTCTTGACGTTGTGGAGTCACCCCGCCATGCAGGCAGAACCGAAGAATTCACTGGTGGGGGAGGAGTACGAGGTCGAGGTCGGCCCCGTCGCCCACGGCGGCCACTGCATCGCCCGTACGGCCGAGGGCCGCGTCCTCTTCGTACGCCACACCCTGCCCGGCGAGAAGATCGTCGCGCGCGTCACGGAGGGCGACGAGTCCTCCCGCTTCCTGCGTGCCGACGCGGTGACGGTCCTCGAACCGGCCAAGGACCGCGTGACCGCCCCCTGCCCCTACGCCGGCCCCGGCCGCTGCGGCGGCTGCGACTGGCAGCACGCCAAGCCGGGCGCGCAGCGCCGCCTCAAGGGCGAGGTCATCGCCGAGCAGCTGCAGCGGCTCGCGGGCCTGACGCCCGAGGAGGCGGGCTGGGACGGCACGGTGATGCCCGCGGAGGGCGACAAGCTCCCGGCGGGCGAGGTCCCGCAGTGGCGCACCCGCGTCCAGTACGCGGTGGACGCCGAGTCCGGCCGCGCGGGCCTGCGCCGCCACCGCTCCCACGAGATCGAGCCGGTCGACCACTGCATGATCGCGGCGCCGGGCGTCAGCGAGCTGGGCATCGAGCAGCGCGGGTGGTCGGGCATGGAGTCGGTCGAGGCGATCGCGGCGACGGGCTCGCAGGACCGCCAGGTGATCCTGACCCCGCGCCCCGGGGAGCGCCTGCCCATCGTCGAACTCGACAAGCCGGTCTCCGTCATGCGGGTCGGCGAGAAGGACGGCGGGGTCCACCGCGTCCACGGCCGCCCCTTCGTCCGCGAGCGCGCGGACGGCCGTACGTACCGCGTGGGCAGCGGCGGCTTCTGGCAGGTCCACCCCAAGGCGGCGGACACCCTGGTGACGGCGGTCATGCAGGGCCTCCTCCCGCGCAAGGGCGAGACGGCCCTCGACCTGTACTGCGGCGTCGGCCTCTTCGCGGGCGCCATCGCCGACCGCGTCGGCGACGAGGGCGCCGTCCTCGGCATCGAGTCCTCCAAGCGCGCCGTCGAGGACGCCCGCCACAACCTCACCGCCTTCGACCGCGTCCGCATCGAACAGGGCAAGGTCGAGTCCGTCCTCCCGCGCACGGGCATCACGGAGGTCGACCTCATCGTCCTGGACCCGCCCCGCGCGGGCGCGGGCAAGTCCACGGTCAGCCACCTGGCGGGCCTGGGCGCGCGACGCATCGCCTACGTCGCCTGCGATCCGGCCGCGCTGGCCCGGGACTTGGGGTACTTCCGGGAGGGGGGGTATCGGGTGCGGATGCTTCGGGCGTTCGATCTGTTCCCTATGACGCATCATGTGGAGTGTGTGGCGATTTTGGAGCCTGCTGAGAAGGGCCTTTGACCTGCCGCTTTGCATTTCAGGTGGTTAGCTCGACCTGTTTTTGCTCGCGGAATGCGTCGATTGTGGTTCGCTTGTGCAGAACGCTCTGAGCTGCAGGTTCAAGGGCCGACGTGGGTCTCGCGGCGACGTGGCGATGCGCAATGCAGAATTTTTGACGCTCGGATGACGCTCGCATATCGGAAGCCTCAACCTCGGACCTCTCCGGCCCTGGGCCGCAGACCGGGGCCGTCGGCGCGGGGCAAGGACTCCGGTTCGGGGGGCCGACTGCACCTCGCCAGCGGCGGCGCGTGCTGCTACCTCGTCGCACGCACCTCGGAACCGAGACCGCGGCCCGACCGGGCCACGAAGGACGGCGTCGTGGTCCGAGGTCTTGAGTGGCTGGTATCACCTCGCCACCCAGATACCAGTCCGGTATCATTCCTGTATGGCGATGACACTCCGACTCCCCGAAGACATTGACGCGAAGCTCACTGAGCGGGCTCGTCGGGAGGGTCGCAGCAAGCAGGAACTTGCCATCGAGGCCATCCGTGACGCCCAGCACCGGGCCGAGCTGAAGGTCGATGACGTCCTGGCCGAGCTGATGGACAGCGATGCGGAGATCCTGGACTACCTGAAGTGACCCAAGTGCGCTACATCCATATCGACGAGATCCTGGCCATCGCTCGCACGGTCAACGATACCGAGCACAGCGTGCGTGACATGGGACTTTTGGTGTCAGCGATCGAACGGCCCCGGACGAACGTGTTCGGGGCCGAGCTGTATCCCACGCTTCACGAGAAGGCGGCGGCACTGCTGCACTCCGTCGCTCGCAATCACGCGCTGATCGATGGCAACAAGCGCACCGCCTGGCTTGCCATGCGTGTCTTCCTGCGGTTCAACGGCGTCAGCGCCAGTACCGCCCCGCCACCCGTCTCCGTGGCTGGCCCGTTCGTCGAGGAAGTCGCGCAGGACAACATCGATGTACCGGCTATTGCCAAGCGCCTGTCGGCCTGGTTCCCCGTTTCCTGACGTTCGATGTCGTGGGTACGACGGGACGGGATGAGGTTCTGGGAGCGGTGCTGGTTCCTGGCAGTCCGCCGGGGGACTGACCCGTTCGTTCAGCGGGTGGATTGGTATGCTTTCGCGAGACGGGGCAGCGGGTCGGTCCGGCGCGAGGATGGCGTCCCACGCGCCTTCCCGTTTGGGCGGCAGGAAAGGTCCACATTGGCTATGGCGGTCTCTTCCCAACCAACACCCGCCCCGGCTTTCCCAGCGGTCACGGAACGCGCTGCCCGTGCCCCTCGCGCGCACTGAGCCGGTCCTCTCGCCTCCAACAAGCTGTGTCTGCGGTATCCGCCGTCCACGTCCACAGCTTGGAGGGGGGCAAGGTGCCGGACGAATGGATACGGGCTCTCGTGGCGGACTTTGGATCCGAGGGCAGGGAGCGTCTGCGGGTCAGCGACACGGAGGCGTCCATCAGCCTGCCGGTGGCGAAGCTGGTGGAAACATTCGGGGCGCGCTGGAAGCTGAGTCCTCGCCTTCATCCTGAGCATCCCTTGCCCGAGGCCCGAGTGCGTCCGGACTACGCGGTGGAGACACCGGGGCGCATCACCGGCTTCCTGGAACTGAAGGCGCCAGGGCACGACGTCACGCCCGACGGCTTCACGAACCGGGACCGGGAGCAGTGGGCGCTGATGCGCGGACCGCGGTGGCCCGGTACAAGTCCGGTTCCTGCGGGCACAACTCGGGCGCGCAGGTGCGCCTGGACGAGGGCTCGTGCGGCGGTGGCGCGGTCGGGGGTCTCGTCGGTGGCCTCGGTAGTGTCGAAGGCTGTGATGCCGCCCAGCCCGTGCTCCGCGTCGTCGAAGTTGTCCACCTGGTCTTCGGCGCGGGAGACGCCGCGTAGGCGTCACTTCCCGAGTCCTGCCGGTCGGAGAAAACCGGGTGGGTGCCAGTCCTTCGTGCCCACGACGACGAGGACCTTCGGGGTCATCCCCTCGAAGTCGTGGCGAGCGGTGTGTAAGGCTGGGGCCGCCGGGCCGTTCAGATCCGCGCCCCGGCCGGGCGGCGATCATGACGCGGGCGCCGAAGCGTGCGTCGACGGCTCACCGGCAGGTTCAGGGTTGACGGGCGTGCTCGCCGTAGCTCGGGTCGGTGATCGCCGGCGGGTTTGCGAACTGGCCGACGCACGCGGGCTGTCGGCCGCCGAACCGCTCAGCGAAGAAGGAGGGCATCCTTTCGCCCTCCGATTGCCGAGCAGCCGTGGAGAACCGTGCGGCGCATGTCGGCGGCGAACGGCCCGTCGTAGGAGGCAGTGCCGTGCGGCTCCGTGGCCGATGCCACGGAGCCGCACGGTGGTTACCGTCAGAAGCCGACGCTCGGATCGTCCGTGTCCTCTTCTGGGTCCACGCTGTACAGCGGGCGGTCCTCGATCCCCAGGGCGCGCATCAGCTCGTTGGTCGGAATCCTGTACTTACGTCCGATGCGGAGGACGGGGCAGGGGAACTCGTGCTCGCGGATCAGCCGGTACGCGGTCGTCGAGCCGATTCCGAGTGCTCGGGCCGCCGTGCGCAGGTCCACTGCGACGGGCAGGTCGAACATCTCCGTGAAACTGAGGCGGCCCTCTGCCGGGTCCTTCACCCTCGCCTCCCCGCAGGGCGGACCGGCCGGGTGTCCGCGCGGCGCCCGGGCCGTCGCCTCTTCCCGGGGCTATGACCCGCCGAGCGGTCCTGCGACCCGTCGTCGGTGTCGATGAAGATTCCCTGTCGGCGCAGATGCTCCGGGCGCACCCGGAAACGCAGCGGTGCGCACAGCCCGTCCGGGCCGTCCGGACGGTCGACCCGTACGTCCAGGCTCTCCGCCGCCGGAGCGTCCGCCTCCTCGCCGGACGCAGTGAGAGCGTGCTCCTCGGTGATGCGTTCGATCTGGGTGGAGGGAAGCTCCCGTAGCCCTTCCCGGGCGAGATGCCACGCCCTGGCGCGCGCCGCGTGCAGCAGGGAGGATTCGGCGAGACAGCTCGCGCCGTCCCGATCCGCCAGCTTCTCCAGGAGAGCTAGGACCATCTCGGCCTCCACGTCCGACCGGTCGGCCCGCAGGCGCGTGCAGACCCGGTGGACCGTCCTGGTCAACCGGGGCAGGGCCAGCCAGATCGCCAGGAGTTTCCCCGTGCTGTCTGGAGTCAGGTCGCTCTGCGCCGTGCGGATGACCTCCTTCCAGACCACGGTGGCGAACTGCGGGTCGGAGCCGGGGCCGTACAGGGCCTCGTGCGTCTCGGCGGCGGTCAGCCGGACCGGATCAGCCTCGTCGGCGTCCGTGGGGACGAGCACGAAGACCGCGTCACTGGTCCGGGGATCGTCGAAGTGCCGCCTCACTGAGGCGAACGCACTACTGTGCGGTGGATACATCAGGAAATGTCCTCTCTTCGGACTGCGAGAACCTGAGTCCGGAGGTGCTGGAGATACCGAGATGCTGGACGAGGTGGGTCCTGTGGTGGACGTACCGCCTCATATCCGCGTCAAGCGGAGACGAGTCCCACCAGCCTCACTTTGATGCGTGAGCATGCGGTAGTGGTCTTCTCGGCCAGGTAACGCCGCCTTTGACCACGAGCGTGTAACAAGCGCGGCAGCCAGGCCGCGAGCTCGCCGGTGACGAAGTTCGCGAGGCTGGTGGGTGCCCGTACAGAACGGGCACCCACGAACTGTTGCGCTCAGGCGGTCTCGGAGGACGAGGTGCCCGGCGCCTCGGTGGGCGGGGTCGCCGGGGTGGTGCCCTCGGTCCGGACGGCCGCCCGCCGGCGGCGGCTCGGCGGCCAGTCGGGGGACTGGCGCAGACGGGCTGCCCGGCGGTTGCGCTGACGGCTGTTCATCGGGTTCGCGGTCCTCTCTGATGAGTCGATGGATGACTAAGCCGCCGTTTCGTGCTTCTGCGAGCGGCTGGTGCCATCGTGCCCGGGGGTGAAGCGGGGCCGCAGAGCCGAAACTGAGGGATAACTGAGTCCTCGAGGGGCGTGAAGAAGCAAGCGCGTGTGAAGCGGCACAGCGCGGCACACAGATGAAGGAGCGCCAGCGAGGGGCCGGATCACTGACTGCGGCGCGGTGAGGGGGAGGGCGATGGAGGGGTACGTGCTGGGCCCGGTGCGAGCGGAAGGGGACGGCGGCAGGAGGGCGGTCGAAGGGTCGAAGGTGGCGGCCCTGTTCGCCCTCCTAGTGACCTCACCAGGCTGCCGGTGTACCAGGAAGGAGATAGCCGATGTCCTCTGGGAGGGCGACGAGGATGTCGGCGTCCGGGTTGACCGTGTCGTCGCCGACCTGCGGAAGCGGCTGGGCCAGGAGTGCGTGCCCCATAGCGGTAAGTCGGGTTACTGCACGCTCCGAGTCCCCGTGGGAGACGTCGACCTGCTCCGTTTTCGCGAAAAGGTGAAGCAGGCCGAGGGACTGACCTGCAAAGCGCAGTTCGAGCTGCTTGGCGCGGCCTTGGAGGAGTGGAACGGCGAGGACGAACCGCTGCACGGACTGTCCGAGACCGGCTTCCACGTGCGTCGGGAGGCGCTACGGGCCGAGTTGATGGCCGCCGTGTACGCCCGGCTGGACGCGGCCCACAGGTCCATGGAGGTCAAATGGCTGCGCGAGGAGACGGAGAAGTGGTTCGAGCGCGCGCCGGAACTGCCCCAGATCTTCCGGTTCTACCTGCTCGCTCACGCAGACCTGCCGGAGTCCCAACGTGAGCGGCTCATCGAGAAGTGGGAGAAGCGCAACGGAAAAGCGGATGTCGATGTACAGTGCGCCATCGACCAGGTCCGGGGAGAGAGCCGCCGGCCGGGCGGGGTGCTCCTGCCCCCCGTTCCCGACCAGTTGCCCGGCGGCAGGCGCAAGCCGATCGGGCAGGACGAGCTGATCGGCGACCTCTTCGACGCCGTGTGCGAGAGACAGGATGCCGGCAATCTGGCGCTGGTCCTGATCAGCGGCATGGCGGGTGTCGGGAAGACCACGGTGGCCGAGAACCTCGCCGGTCGGCTGCGGGAGCGGTTTCCCGACGGGGTGCTGCGCGGCGAACTGAACGGATTCGCCGACGGAGACGTGCGGCCCGCCGAACCGGACGAGGTCCTGGACGGCTTTCTGGCCGCGCTGCCGCCCTACACCACGGTGACCGGAACGGAGAGCAAGAGCAACGCGCTGCGGTCGGCGCTGGCCCATCGGTCGGTGCTCATCGTCCTCGACGACGCGCTCAGCGCCCAGCAGGTGCTGCCGCTGCTTCCCGGAGACGGTACCTGCGCCGTGATCGTCACCAGTCGTAACGACCTCTTGCGGCTGCAGTCCGAGAGAAGGGTGCTGTTCCGCAAGATGGAGCCGCTGCACGAGGCGGACGCGCTGGAGGTGCTCCAGGAGAAAGTGTCAGCCGAGGACCGGGCCAAGCACGCCGTGCCCTTCAGCAAGCTGGTCCACCTCTGCGGTCGGCTGCCGTTGGCCCTCGTGGTGGTGGCCCGGCTCCTGGAGGTCGGTGCGCGTCCGCTGCACACCCTCCCTGCCCTGGTGCGAGAGATGGAGAAGGAGCTGGAGCGGGCGAAGCTGGACACCCTGGACCTGCCCGAGCACGAACTGTCGGTCCGCGCCGCGCTCAACTGCTCCGTGCGCGTGCTGAATGAGGAAGCCCGGCTGCTGCTGTGGCAGCTCGCCGTCCACCCCGGGCCCAGCGCTTCCTGGGAGGCGGTGATGGATCTGGGACGGGCAGTGGACGAAGGGACGCGTACCGACCGGGCCCTGGTGGACCTCGTGGCGGCGAACCTGGTGGAACATCACGGCGACCGCTACGGGCTGCACGACCTCGTGCGGGCCTTCGCCCTTCGGCACGTGCGGCCGGTGCCGGACGGAGAGAACGCGGAGATCGAGCGGGCGACCGTACGACAGGTGCTGGAACACCAGCTGCACAACGTCCTCGCCTGCGACCGGGTGCTCGACCGCGAACGCACCCTGCCCGCCGACGAGCCCGGAGTGGTCAGGGTCACCGACCCCGCGGACCTCGCGGAGGCGATGGCGTTCCTGGACGAGGAGTACGCCACCGTCCAGCGAGGCATTCACTTGGCGATCAATCGGCGTATCGACCGGTACGTGTGGCTGCTTCCGATGGCCCTGGTCATCTACCAGTGGCGCCGTCGCCTGCTCCATCATGCGCGGCAGAACCTCCGGTACGCCGCCGAGGCGGCGGAAACCGTCGCCGGCCCGGTCGATTGCGCCATGGTCTACCGGTCGCTGGCAGGGACCCACTGGCGGCTCGGTGAGTACGACTTGGCTGTGGGCAACCTGCGCAGGGCCGTCTGGCTCAGCGAGGAGGACCGCAGCACGGAAGGCCGGCTGAGTCTGGCCCGTACGCTGCACCGGCTCGGGCTCACCCTGCGCAAGCAGGACGACCTGACGGGAGCGGACGAAGTGCTCCGCCGTGCACTGGAGTTGTGCCGGGAGGTGTCCGACCGGGTCGGGGAAGCGGCTGTTCTAAACGTCCTTGGCGCGATCCACCTCGACCGGGGCGAGCACGAGCAGGCGCTCCGTCGGTGCGCCGACGCCCTGGGCGTGGTGGAGCGCACGACGGAACGCAGCGGCCTGGCCGATGTGCTGTTCACCCTGGCCAAGGTGCACCTAGCCCGTTCCGAACGGGACGAGGCCATCACCCTGTGCCGGCAGGCCTCTGACATCTACCGCGAACAGGAGAACTGGCCCAACGAGGAGAAGGTACGAATGCTCTTCGCTGATGTCCTGGTGTCCGCCGGCGACACCGACGGGGCGGTGCGGGAGTTGGAGAGAGTCATCGTGCTGCGTGAGCTGATGGACGGTGAGGGGGTGCGGGAGGTCCGGGAGCGGCTGGAAGGGCTGAGGTGACCCGCCCGGGCGGCGGCCGTCGGCTCACCGTCAAAGCCGGGGCGGATGCGTGCGGTAGTACTCGGTCGGGTCCGGGCGCAGGGGCTTCGATGGCCGTTGCGAGCCGAGCGGGGGTAGGTAGCAGCGGAGCCGATCGAACACTTCACGGACATCCGCGGGGCGCTCCGCCGCCTTCCACCGGACCATCCACAGCGCCAGGGAGGCGTACTCCGGGGGTAGTTTGGCGAGCCGGTCGGCCGGCAGCACCGGGGTGCCTTCTTCCGCCCGCTCGTCCTGTCCGCCGTAGGGAAGGCGCATCACGGTCATCTCCAGCAGGATGCAGCCGAGTGCGAAGATGTCCGCTTGCCGCGTCAGACCTGACGGGCACGCGTCGGACTGCTCGGGGGAGGCCCAGCCGCGCGTGCCGCGTGCGTATTCCGTCTCCTGATCCGCCACGACCGCGTGACCCATGTCAATGAGCCGGAGGCGGCCGTCCGGCTGCACGATGACGTTCTCGGGCTTGAGATCGCAGTGCACCAGATTCCGGTCGTGGACTTCTGCCAGAATTTCGCACAGTTGGCCAATGACGGCCGCAACGGTCCCAGGATCCTTAACGGGCAGGGCCGCCGACAGGACCTTCTGCAGTTGGTGCCCTTCGACAAATTCCATGACCAGGCACCGACGTCGCCGGTGTGTCCCCGTGGCGATGACTTCGGGAATCGCCTGGATCCCCGTCAGCATCATCATGCGTGATCCCTCTTTGAGGAGTTCGTCGCCGGCCCAGTGGAAATCGCTCTCGGGTCCGAGGTCCCGGGCCTTCTGAAGCTTCAACGCCACCTTCTGGCCGCTGTTGCGGTCACGCCCGAGGAAAAGGTCGCCTTGGCCGCCGTCGCCGACCATGTCCAGCACTTCGTAGCGCCTCTCCACATCGCCGACCTCCTCGATCTCCCTCACGGCCATCCACCTTTCCTCCGCACGGAAATGGAGCATGAAATGTCACAGCCATGGCTTCCCCCCGACGGGGTGACCCGCACGACCGACGTCATCACGGTATCCGCCGGAATGTTCAAGGGGGGAGAGTTCCGATGCCCCGCCGCTGACGCTCTCAAAGCCCGCGGTTACCACACCACTGACCCCGTACCGCGGCGCCGTGAGCGGTTGGAGCACTTCGCTCTGGGCCCCTTCATGGCTGCCTGCGACATCCGTTCGGGGCCTGCCGGCCACCCGCCCCGGACACGTACCGGGCCCTTGCACGACGGTCTGCGGACCTGGTCGGAGCACGGCGTGACGTTGTACGAGGCGGCCTTCCCCCTCGACCCGGAACGCTCCCTGCACGAGGCGCCCGAGCCGTGGACGTACCGCTACCGGCTGTCCGGTCCCGACCCGCGCGACGCCCAGGAGTACCGCCTTACCGTGTGGGGCCGTTGCCTGACCTCCCCCGACGGTGCCTACCGCGAGCTTCGTCTGCCCGTGCACCGCCTGCGGGACCTGCCGCCCGACGGGTTCACCGCGGCCGTCGCCCTGGTGCTGGCCGAGGGCGTCCCCGGGCCACCGCCGGAGCACGTACGGATCGTGGAGTTCGCGCTCTTCGACGGCCGTACGCGGGAACTCTTCGCGGGAAGCCGGGAAGAGGCGCGCGCCCGGTACCGCGAACACGGCCCCGCTGCCCTGGCCGGCGCACTGGACGGACGGGAATACCGCCCGGGGTCCGCCTGTGGCGGATGCCCCTACCTGTCGGTGTGCCCGGCCCTGCGCACAGCGCCCGGACTGCTGGGCATCGAGGCGCACGACCGGCCCCGCCGCACCTGGTCGGTCACCAACGGGCGGGCCTACGGAGTCTGCCCGGCGCGTGACCATATGCGCCGACTGCACCTGCCCACGGCGGATTCCGTCGAACGCGAGGTGACGGCCGAGCGCGGCCGGGCGCTGCACGCCTACCTCGCCGAGCGGCACGCCCACGGATCGCCTCGGCCCTGCACGGTCGAGGTCCCCGAGGAGTGGGTACCGGAGGGATTCGACCTGCCCGCACACGAACGCGCACTCGGCGCGCTGCTGTTGCGGCGGCACGCCGCGGTCTGTCCGCTGCGGTACGTCGGGGACGGTAGGGATGTGCGGACCGAGCCCCGGGTGGTGCGGCACGACACAGCCGCCGACGTGGTGGTCCTGGCCGCGCCCGACCTGCTTTACCGGGATGCCGGGTCATGGGTGTGGCGCGAGACCAAGACCTCCGTCATCGATCGGCGGTCCGACCGCCCCCTGCTGGAGCGTTATCCGCAGTTGGCCCTGGCCGTCGTGCTGATCGCCCGCGGTGACCTGGGCGGTGATCCGTCCCGCGCGCGGGTCGAGCTGGAGGTGCTGCGCCCCGGCGGCGCCGACCTGGAGATCATCGATCCCTTCGCCCCGGCCAATCGGGTCACAGCCGAGAAGGTACTGCGGGCGATGGTGGCCGACTGGCACGGGGACGACCAGTACGCGGCCCGGCCCGGACGCTCCTGCGAGCGGTGCGAAATGGCCCGCTGGTGCACGGCGTCGTCCGTCAGCGAGGCCGCGGCGTGAGGGCGGGGTCGGCCGGCCGGGCCGATCGGCCGGATGCCGGCGAGGCGCCCGAGGGTGTGGGCAGCGACCTCTTCGGCGAACTCGCCCGCATGGTGGCGGCTCTCTCCGAGGTCCAAGGGCTCCGCTCCTTCACCCTGCCCTACCCCGGCCTCGCCCAGCGAGCGCTGGATCACACGGTGATGCGCTGCCTCGATGCGGGGGAGGCGCCGCCGAGGAGTCTTCCGGAGCTGTGGGAGTGGTGCCGGACCAGGCCGTCCGACGACCCACTCTTCGCGGTCCCCTCCTCCCTGGTCTCGCCGGGCACCACGCTGGTGCACCGGGTCGGCCGGATGCCGACCCGGTCGTGTCTCGAGGTGGCCTCGTACGGACCGGACGGAGGCGTGGCGGGCCACGCCCGCGCGCTCCTCGGAGACCTGCACGCGCGGAGTGGAACGGAGGAGCGCTACCGGCAGTGCAGGGCGTTCCTGGCGCATCACCCGGTCGTCCACCAGCAGGACCGCTTCGCGCCGGGTTGGAACAGGGCGGTCTGGAGCCGGGTCAAGAACCTCTACGCTCCGTTGCCCGAGTTCCTGCTCGTCGACGGAGACTTCCTGTACTGCCCCTCATGCAGGCTCCCCTCGCTGCCCCGGAACAGGGCCGTGCCCGTACCCGGACCGTCCGGCACCGGCGCGGAAGTCTGGTGCGAGGGGGAGGACTGCCCGTGCGATGCCCCTCCGCGGCTCATCCGTGAGCCGGACCAGGCGTGGATCCTGCAGCGCTCGCTGCGGTGGTACCTCGTACTGCCGCATCGCACCGACGAAGCCGCCCGGGAGGCATTGGAGCGCGTCGAAGTCGCGTACGAGCCCCTGCCTGGTCTTCTGCCCGCCTACCGGCTCAGGGACACCGGGCCCCGCATCGTGGACATCCAGGTGTACGACCGCCTGCAGCCGGCGCTCCTCGCAGCCCATCTCACCGACAACACACCCCTCGCGGACCGCACCCTCGTCGTTGTCCCCGACGCGCTCGCCGGACGGGATGGCTACCGGCAGGCCTTCACCGATGCGCTTCCCGCGCTCCTGCGGGACCGGCTGGTGCTCACCACCCCCATGGACCTCGTGCCCGACCTGGGACAGGCCCGGCGAGAGGAGAAGGACGATGCGTAGTATCACCCCGCCCTTGACCGACGTGTTCAACGCGCTCAAAGCATTTCTGGGGTCCTCCGTGCCCCAGCCCGCGCTGGAAGCCCTCTGCCAGGTCGAACTCGGCCTGTACCTCCAGCAGAAGATGATGCCGGGCAGCCCCGCGGGCAGCGCCTGGGTGCTGTTCAGCGGGTACGGGTTCGCCGAGGCGCACCGGGCACCGCTGCCATCCGATGCGGCGAAGACCCTGCGTATCGCCAGGTACTCGCTGTGGACGCTGCGCCGGAGTCGTACCTGGCTTGAGGCGCTGGACACCTACCAGAGGTTCGACCCCAGGGTGCGCGCCTACGACGTGCCGGACGCCGAGACACCCGCTGCCCGCCGCGATCTCTCCGTCGCCGGCGACCGCTTCTCCGTCTACGAGCAACTGCTGCGTGCCGCACCGCCGCTGGCGGGCAGGCGCTTGCCGGTCGCGGGTCAGGGCCCGCACGCCTTCCCCGTCAGTCGCACCATGGCCGTCGTCGACCTGCCACCGGTCCCCCGCATCCCCCTCGTCGCCCACGACATGGACCTGGAACCGGCCGGCGGCGGCGAGCCCTTGATCTTCACCAGGGAGGACCTGGAGCGCACGGCGGCGGAGATGGACGCCCAACACGCTCGCTCCGGCAAGGGCCGGGCACCACGGTGGCTGGAGCGGCTACGGTCGTTCGACCTGTCCATCAAGGAGAACGGGACCTTCCACAAGGCGAGGAAGGGCGAGGACTTCGCCTTCACGGTCGATGGCGTCCAGCACCTGCTCGGCATCGTCGGCGCAGGCAAGAGCACACTGCGCGACATCATTGCCGTCCATCTCGCCAAGCTGGGCAAGCGCACCACCATCGTCGTCACCGATGTCGCGGAGGTGCTGAAGCTCGTCCGGCTCTACGACCTCTACACCGACGGCGCCGCCGCACCCGTGCTCGGCTCCTCGGGCCGTGAGCGGCACGCCCAGCGGTTGCACCGTCGGCTGGCGGGCCGGGGCGAGCACCGACTGCTCGCCCACGACGACCCCGCCTTCGCCTACCTCGGCACGTCCTGCCTGCTCAACGTCAGACGGCAGGGCGCCACGTCGACGACCGAACCACTCGCCTACGGTGAGGCACCCTGCTCCCGGCTCCGACCCCCTTCGGCTCTGCGGCGTGACCCGAGCGACGGACGGCACTCCGAGTGGCATAAGAGGGCGACGAGCTGCCCGTACTGGTCCGCCTGTCCCCGTCATCACGGAGCTCGCACCCTGGTCGGCGCCCTGATCTGGGTGGCCACGCCGGCCGGACTGATCGATGCCGAGCCGCCCCGCCCCCAGAACGGCGAGCGCATCCGCTTCCTCGAACTCGCCTGCCGCCGTAGTGACCTCGTGATCATCGACGAGGCCGACCGTGTCCAGATGCAGCTCGACCGGACTTTCGCACCCGCCGTGGTCCTCGCCAGCGACGAGGACAAGGGCCTCATCGACCAGCTGAGCCGGCACAAGATCCGGGAACTCGCGGCCGGCGGACGCACCCAGCTCTCCGAACGGGACGTCGAGACCTTCGCCGCCGCCCTCAACACCGCAGGCGCGGCCACCGACCGGCTGTACGCGATGCTCGTCGCCGGGTACGAGCTGCGCAAGTGGGTGCGGACAGGCTACTTCAGCGCCTGGACGCTCCAGCTGGGGCTACTCGACGAACGCTACGAACTCCCCGACGACAGCGGTCCGGACCACCCTCATCAGGCCCCCCGCGAGGCTCTCGGGAAAGTGCTCGACGCGTTCCGGGACAACCCCTTCGGTGACCGTCACCGCAGGACGGAGGAGGACTTCAGCCGGCTGACCGCCCTCCTCAACGAACTGCTCCACACCGGCAACCCGGAGAACACCCGGCGCCGCCTCACCGAGGTCATGGACGAGGTCTTCGCCATCGACCCGAAGTACATGGCTGCCCGGCAGCGGAAGTACCAAGAGGCGTACGACGAGTGGCGGCGTGAGGAGGAGGAACAGAGGAAGAAGCGCAGACGCCGCAGGAAGCCCAAGCCTCCGCCCCAGACTCCCGAGGAATGGCGGAAGCAACTCGCGGAGCGCTTCGAGTTCACACTGTTGCTCAGCGCCCTGGAACCACGGCTCGCCATGATCAACGCCATGTGGCCCCGCGTCGAGGCCGCCCTCAGCTTGGGCTTCAACACGATGTACCGCCGACCGCTCGACTACGGCCCGATGGTGCCTGAGGCCCCGATGGGCAATGTGCTCGGCTTCCAGTTCCGGGTCCCGGGTGAGGACAAGGGCGGAGTCCGCAGTGGCGAACTGACCTTCTTCCGGTGCAGCGGCGTCGGACGTGAGCTGCTGCGCGCCATCCCCGATCTCACCTCCGTCGACGGCAGGCCCGGTGCCCACTTGCTGCTCATGTCGGGCAGCAGCTGGGCGGGCGCGTCCAGCCGCTACCACGTCTGCGTCCCGGTCGGTGTGGTCATCGAACCGCCGACCGAGGTGACCGAACGCATCGCCAACGAGAGCTCCATGCGCTTCGAGTTCATCGACGACGGCGACGAGAAACTGCGCATGTCGGGAACCGATCCGGACGACCGCCCGGAGAAGTTGCGCCGCATCGCGTGCCATCTAGGTGAGGGCGGAGACGAGTACGAGGTCACTGAAGGTGGTCCGCTCCAGCAGGAGTTGCTCTCTCTTCCTCCAGGGCGCGACCAGGTCCTTCTACTGGTCGGCAGCTATGCCGAGGCACGTGTGGTGGCCGACACACTGCACAACCTCAACGTCCGCTGGCGCAACAAGGTGCTGTGCCTGGTGTCGGACGACGAGAAGATCACCGCGGAGGACGAGGCGCCGTCCGCCTACCACGCCCGATCACTGCGCCGGGGCGACGTCGAGCACCTGAAGGACCTCGAGGCGGACATCCTGGTGGCGCCCCTGCTCGCGCTGGAACGCGGCCACAACATCCTCAACGACGAGGACGAGGCGGCCATCGGCACGGTCTACTTCCTGGCACGGCCCCATCCGCACCCAGAGGACCTCCACCTGGCCGTCAATGCCGTCAACGACTGGGTCGTCCGCGCCGTCACCGGCGGTGACTTCGCCACCCTGGTACAGGAAAGACTCACCGTCGAGGAAGGAGCGGAGGAGTTCCGCCGCCTCGCCCGTTCGTACTGGTACCAGGTACTTGCCCGTTCGATGGCGTGGAGCCGTCTCGACGACGATGTACGAAAACAGGTCACCTGGGACATGCTGGTCCTGTTGTGGCAGGTGATCGGGCGACTGGTACGCGGTGGCGTACCGGCCCGGGTGGTCTTCGTCGACGCCGCCTTCGCCCCCAACCGCTGCGCCGTACCGGCGCGGCCCGACACCCCCGAATCCAGTCTGCTGCACAGCGTCCTCGCTGTCCTGGACCCGTATTTCGACGGCGGCATGACGCCCGCGGATGAGCAGTTCATCGTCCGCGCCCTGTACGCGCCACTGCGCAGCATGCTCACCCGCCTGCTCGCCGCCGTACCCGCCCACCCGTAAGCGCCGAGCCCCTGTCCCAGGAGGTAATTCCGTGTACCACCACATTCGCGTCGCGGCCTACGAACCCGACCCGCTCCACGGACCCTGGCGGGAGGAGATGAAAGTGCTGCGGCTTGGCGAGGACCTGCACGCCGAGCTCGCCGGGATGCACGCCGAGGCGGACAAGAACTCCGTCCACCCCCGCCGGCTCCCCGTGCGCAGGCTCAACTCCCTGCTCCAGGCGATGGCGCCAGGCGTCATCGCGACCGGCCGCAACGCCGGGACGGATGGCCGTCTGCCGTGGCTCTACGCGCGGGAAGCCGTCCCACCGGACTTGCTGGCCCCGGTGGTAGGAGCTTGGGCGGCGGGCATGCACCGGGAGGACGACGACTCGGAGGGCGCCGATCTCGAGGAGAGGCTCCGCTCCGGTGACCCGGCCGAGACGGTACGTCTGCCCCACTGGGAGACGGAACTGATCGATCTCGCCGAGAGCGTGCTCTCGGCGGGCGGAACCGCCGAACCCGCCGCGCGGCTCTACAGCCTGCTGCCCGAGTGGATCTCCTTCCGGCTGGCCGCCCGGACGTTCCGCACGGGCGGCACCACACTCCACTTCCGCGTCGAGAGCTCGGGTGACGGCGCGCGACTTGTCTCCTGGCCGCCTCAGCGATACGAGCGCCGACGGCAGACCTGGTACTACTCGGCCTGCCTCACCATCACCGTCCACACCGTGCCGTTCGCCCCGCGGTTCCGCGTCCATGTGTCCACCCAGGTACGCCGGTGGGCCACCCGACTGGATGTACGCCCCCACCAGCTCGGCGGTACGACTGTCCTGCTCGACGCTCCACTGCCGTGGCCGGAAGGGCCGGACCGGGGCCACCGGCTGATGGTGAACACGCTGGGCTACGACCGGCGGTCGAAGGAACTGGCCTGGCGCCGACACAGCCCCGCACCGCTCGTGCCCGAGCTGGACATCGTGCGCAACTATCCCCGGCCCGAAGCGCTCTTCTCCGACCCCGAACGCTGGATCAACGGCTCCGGGGACGTGGCCGCCGGCATCGTCTACCACCCGTCGATCGGCCCGCACGAGGTCGGACCCGGGCTCATGCCACGGGAGCGGGCGGATCTGGACGCCTGGGTCGAGGAAGGGCTGCGCCCCCTGCTGACCCGGGTCCCCGACCTCACGCGCGTCACCCGGAGCAACACACCCTCCCTGCTGCCCCGTTCCGGCGCCGGACGCGTCCCGAGCGTCCGTGACGCCCAGCTGGCTCTGCAACGGCGGGCGGCGCTGACACGCGCACTGAACGGCCGCCCCCTGGAGATCGACGTCTTCTGGCAGTCCCCGGAAACCCGTGAGGCGCTGCTCGCCGAGCTGCCCAAGCTCATTGGTCTTCCGGCCGGGCAGCAAGTGCCGTCGGCCGACGGGGAGACCTGGCAGTGGCAGTGCGAGGGGGTCGACATCCGCGTCCGGGCCCGGCCCGCGGGACCTTTGGCCGACGCCCTGCCGACCATCCGAGCCCGCGGGCGCCTCAGGGCCGTCCGGCTGGCCGAGGCCATCGAAGGGCGCTGCGGGCTCGTGGCGGACCGGGCGGACCCGCTCCTCGGCGGGGCCGGAGTCGTGATCACGGAGATCGCCGGCAAGGAGCGCTTCGCCGCCGTCCCGGACTCCGACCCCAAGCACGCGCTGCGCATCGCCTGGGCACGGCAGGGACGGCTGACCCAGTTCGTGAACTCGCCCGACGACACCGACAGCGCTCTGGAACACCGGGCCAGGTGGACCTGGCTGGACGCCTTCCGGCAGCTGGGCGCGATCAGCCCGCCCGCCCATCGGGTGGGAGCCGGCATTCCGGGCGACCTTCAGTACGCGGCGCTCTGGCTCGTACGCCACACCAGGAAGGGGCCCACGCGATGCCCCGTCCACCGGCTGGTGGCGGTGCGGGTGCGCCCCGGGGACGGACCGGGCGTCATCGAGGGGTGGGACGCAGAACGAGCCGAATGGGTGCCGTATCCGAAGCTGTTGCTGCTGCTCTCCCAGGCACGGGAACCGGCGGCGAGCGGCGGGAAGGAGACCGGCACGGGGAAGCTCGTCGATGACTCGACAGCCCCGGGAGGATCCCGGCCCACTGCCCGCCCGGGCGTGGAGCAGGACAGGCAGCGGGAGACCGAGCGGCAGATCCGGGCACTGCTCTTCCAGCTCCGCGACCGCCCGACGCTGCTGCTGGCGGACGCCGGCAATCTGCGCCAGTGTTGGCCTGGCCTGCGCAACGGTGCGCTGGACCGCGACTTGCTCGGCTTCGGGGCCGAAGCCGCCCAGCGGCACACGCTCTACGGCCACGACCTGCGGGTGCTGCTCGTACGGGACGCCAACGCCCGGGGTGAAGTGGCGGAGTGGTACGCCCACGACACCGAGGACGGGGTGGGCTTCGCCGAGGGTGTGTGGGGGACGGCGGATACGGAGGGCCGTGTCTTCGCGAGTACGGCCTCGAAGCCGCACACGGTGGCGAAACTGCCGAAGGGGCTCATGAAGCTGGTGCCCACGGCACAGGGCCGGACAGCGCCCGGGAAGACTGCGTGGAACCCCGGGCAACTGGAGATCACCGTGCTCGGCTGTCTGTCGGAGAAGGCGCTGACGGACTCGGGGCGTGCGGGTGACCCGCCCGACCGGCCGGCGGAGTGGGCGACGCTCGCGCACCAGCTGCGTTACCACGACGACTACCCGCCGCTCGCCCGGCCTCTCCCGCTGCACTGGGCGCGTCTCGCCGGTGAGTACGTGCTTCCGGTGGCCGGAACGAAGTAAGCGGGGAGTACGTCATCCGCTTCCTGAGCGAGGTGCCGCCTGAATGGGGCGTCCCAAACGATCGACGCTGCTAAGGATCGATGCGTCCCTCGTGTGGGTGCCGAAGCATGCACCTGACCACGGTGGACGACGCCTAGTGCACTCCTTGCTGGGGTCGCTGGGCGTCATTGTTTTCTCCGCCGTGACGCTCGTTTGACGCTCTTCGCGCCTGGTGGCTCCAAGGCGGAGACGAGAGACTGCACCTGACCTGCGGTTTTCTCTGAGCCCACCCGGGTGACATGCTTCCGATGACGCATCATGTTGAATGCGTCGCGATCCTTGAGCCCGCTAAGAAGGGCCGCTGACTTGCGCTTTCGCCTGGTGTGGCGAGACCTTGACGCTTGTTCTGGTGGGTCGTCGGGTGCTCTGTGTTGCTGGTCAGGCGCTCTGCTGACTACGTGAGTACGGTGGAGCGTTGAGGGTTCGTGACGCTGAGCGGTGCAGCGGTCCGGTGAGCGTGAGCTCAGTTGGCACGCTCTTGGGCGGCTGCTAATGGGCGTCTTCGTCGTCTTCGGTTTCGCCGTCACCTGGGTCGTGCAAGACCCTTGCCTCTTTCGAAGGGGTGCACCCTGGACCAGTCCCGGGTGCACCGTCCTAGACGCTTAGCCCGGCGGTGGTGTGGTCTCTGTGATCGTCTTCGGTTGCTCCTCGCTCATTCGAGGGAAGGGACAGCAGCGGATGCGATGCAGGGTGCGCGAGCCATTCACGGTCCAGGGCCCAGCTCGGCACTTACCGTGGCGCTCCTTGAACCGGGCCTCTTCCGCGTCCAGCGTTGCTGGGCAAACGGCTACAACCAGACCCCATAAGAGGAGTCACGCCGGACAATGACCCGTCGCCCGTGACGAACGCCGTGGTGCACAGCGTTGTGAGACGTCCGAAGGAAACCATGCCCTGCATGAAGGGGCACTGACCGAGTGGGCAGGTCCTGAGGCTCGTAGCCAGTTCCGTTCGGCCAGCGCGCTGTGCGCGTCCATTGCTCTCCTTGCCGAGGCCGAGGAGGAGGGACGGAAGCCGGAGATCTGGTTCGGCATGTCAGGTGACTGGTGCGAACTGGATTTGCCGCAATTGGATGAAGTCGTAGAAGAGCTCGACGAGTACGTCGTAGCTCTGCGCGCGCTCAGGTACCGCTACGCCGCCGCGCTCGCCGGCGTGACCTTGGCGAGCCACCGCTGGGAGGGGCGCGCCACCCGTCGCCCCGTGGAGATCACTGCTCTGTGCCCGCCCTGGTGCGCATCCCGTGCTGACGGTCACGGCGCTGAGGTGCTGGCCGACCGCTGCCACTTCGGTGAGGAGCGCATTGTCGAGCTGAGCCGTGACCATGGCGACGTTGAGCCCAGCGAGCTCCAGGTGATGCTCGAGCAGGCGCCCTTCATGCGCACCCCGGGGGTGAGCCTTGTCAACGAAGGCCGCAGCGGGACGTACGGGCGAATGTCCCTTCCTGAAGCCAGGCGCGCTGGACGCGGTCCAGGCGGACATGAGGGCGAAGGTAGCGGAGGAACCACACCTCGACCTGCAGTCGAGCGGCTACGCGTTGGGGGACGCCGGTACGGAGGGAGGCGCGTGGATCTGTGTACCTGCTGGTCTCACGCCTGAACTCCGTGAGGAGGTGGTAGGGGCCTGCTGGCAGCCGTTTTTGAGGGTACGAGTGGTGCCGACGAGCTTTCTGCTACTGAGGAACGTGCTCCAGGGGTGAGCGTCGCGCCCGACAGGATCGTGCAGGAGCGGAGCGGTTGCGGAACGCGTGGCCGTCGCGAACCTCCCTGCGCCCAGTGCTGGTTACGCGGAGCGTGATTCGTGCCGCTGGCGCAATGCGAACTCTCTTGGAACTGCTCTCTTCTGTGCCGGGCCCTGTGTCATCGGCTGGGAGCGATGGTTTACCCCGCGTCGTGTGACGGGGCCTTTCCGCCATGTGGAGTTGACGGGGGATCAAAGGTTTTTCAGGGCTGTAGCCGTGGCGATACAGTCCGGCAGTGACGAGGGAGGGGCTGAGGTGCTGGAGACGGTGGCGCTGAGTGCGCTGACCGCTTTTCTCACGGCCGCGTGGAACGGCGCCGCGGGGGAGATAGGTAAGCAGACCCTCCTGTCGGCCGGGGCGTTGGCGAGGAGGACCTTGGGGCGGGAGACGCCACTGCCGACCGGCCTGGAGGAGTGGCAGACGCTGGCGGGCCAGGTACATGCGCGCCTGGGCCATGACCCCCGGCAGGCAGGTGAGTGGGCGCTCCTCGTACGAAGCTTTCCCGGCCAGGCGATGACTCTGACGCCGACGACCGGACTCCCGCCTGCGTCAAGGGACTTCACCAATCGCCAGCAGGCCCTGAAGCAGTTGAAGCGGGAGGCGACGCGCCGGGCCGCCGGGAGACCGCGCGTGGCCTTGCTCCACGGACCGCCGGGTATCGGCACCACCGCGGTGGCGCTGCACCTGGGTGCCGCGCTTCATGCCCGATTCCCCGACGGGCAGTTCTACGTCGATCTGCGGGACACCTCGGACGGGCCCGGCCCGGAGCCCGCCACGGTCCTGCTGCGTCTGCTGCGGCAGATGGGCGTCACGGCGGAACGGATGCCACCCACCGCCTCTGGCCGCGAACAGCTCTATCGGCAGCTCACCGCGGGCCGCAGAGCCCTGGTGGTCGTCGATCACGCCTCCTCGGCGGCCCAGGTCCGCAGTCTGGTCCCGGCCACGCCTGATGTCTTCCTGTTGGTGATCGTCTCCGGCCGGCCCTTCGCGCTGGAGGCCGAACGCGTCGCTGTTCCTCCCCTGAGCGACCGGTACGCGGTGCAGTTGATTCGGAAGGTGGCCGGGCCGGAGAGCGTCGCGCGTGCCAAGGCTCGGATGCCGCACCTGCTCGCGCGGTGTGAGGGAAACGCCTTCGCGCTGAAGGCCGAGGCGCTGCGACTCCAGACCGAGCAGACCGAGCAGACGGGCCGGGGCGCTCCGGAGTCGAGGACCAGAGAGCCGGGGCGTGATCCGGTGCGTGATTCCGTCCAGACCATCTGCGACCGTCTCCGGCCGGAGACGGCGCGGCTCATCCGGCTGACGGCACTGGGCGGTTGGCCCGCCATCGATGCCCGCCTCGCTGCCGCAGCCGCGGACACCGCGTCCGAAGACGCGGCGCGGATGCTCATCGAGGCAGCGGAGGCCCAACTCCTCGACCCGGTGGGGGACGAGCGCTACCGCTTCCGTCCCGAGGTGCGGCGCTACCTGACGGACACCGCGGGCCTCGAGCACGGCATCCCCGAGTGCTCCGCCGCCGTGGAGCGCGTGCTCGACTCCCTGCTCGACCGCGCCCTGCACGCGGCCCATGCCGCACTGCCGCAAAGCTGGCGCACCGAACCCGCGCCTGAGGGCGGGGGCGTCCACCGCGACGAGGCAGAGGGCGTGGCGGCCCTCGCGGCGGAGGCGGGCAATGTGGTCCGAGCGGTCTCCGTGGCAGTGGAGTACCAGCACTTTACGACCGCGCTGCGGCTGGCTCGGGCCCTGTGGCCGCTTCAACTGAAGGCCGGCTACTGGGACGAGGTGCTGCCCGCGCTGCGCGTTGCGGCGAGGTGCGCCGACGAACATCGGCCGTGCTCCCGCACCGCGGCCGGGCTCCACTTCCAACTCGGCCACTGCCTGGGAGAGCTCCAGCAGTGGGAGGAGGCCGAGAGCGAGGCGCGCGCGGCCCTCAGGTGTGAGCGCGCGGAAGGGCACGTACGCGGCGAGGCTTCGTCCGTCGAGTTGCTCGGCCTCTTGTCCCTCTACCAATGGCGCTACGAGGCCGCCGCCGAGCGGTTCGACGAGGCCGAGCGCGTCTACCGGCGGATTACCGCGGGGCAGGAGGGGGCGCGGGACGTGCCGCGTGCGCTCGCCCTGGTCGAGCGCCACCAGGGGCGTGCGCTGCGGGGGATGGGGCGGTTGGCGGAGTCGCGACGCCTGTTGGAGTCGGCGACGGACTCCTTCGCGGAGCAGGGAGAGAGCTACAACCGGGCACGCGCTCTCACCGATCTGGCGGAGACGCTCCTCGACGCGGGCGAGAACGCCGAAGCGCTGACGAGGATCACGGAGGCGGAGAGCCTGCTCACCCCCGCGGCCGCTCCGCACCTGCGGTACCTCGCCGGGCTCCGGTCGCGTGGCGAGGGCGGCCGCTAGCAGGCCGTCACGGCCACCGGGTGCGTGCCCTGGGCAACATGTACCTGGAGCGTGGTGGCGCCTTCGCGCGGCACGCCGCCGTCGGCCAGCCACGCGCACAGCGCCGAGGCATACGCAGCCGGATCGGCGTCCGCGCCGGGGAGCGCGGACAGGTGGAGCAGACCGTGTTCCCGGCTGCGTACGGTGCAGGTGTCCGGACCGCTCACGTACGCGGCGAGCGCGCAGTGCGCATGCCGCGCCAGGGTCTCGGCCGTCCACACCGCGGGGCCGCCCAGGCGCGGGTCGTCCGCCGTCCCATTCCGCACGATGACGTCGGCGAGTTCCAGGCTGCCCGGATCCCGGGTCTCCTCGTGCACCGCGAGATGCACGTCACCGTCGGCGTCGTAGGGGTGCTCGGTGGCTCGCTCGACCACGACGTCGGTGCCGACGACGCGCGTGAGTACGCGGAGTGGAGCGGTCCGCCGTGGCGGGTCGTAGGGAGGCAGGGGCAGTGGTTCCAGCAGAGCCGGGGCAGCGGGCTCGGGAAGGTCCATCAAGGCGTAGAAGTGCTGCCGCAGGAGCGCCGCCGAGGCGCCTGGCGCCGAGGTGACGAACTCTCCGGGGTCGGCGGCCGACCGGTGCTCGGCCATCAGCCGCTCCACTTGAGGACGCAGTGGGCCGTACGGATCGAGCCGCGGTGCGTCCCGGACGAAGGAGGCGAGCGGCGCTTCGGGATCCAGCCGGTCCTTTCCTCCGGCCGCCATCAGCACCGGGAGGCCGAGGGCGGACGCGTAGTAGGAGACGGCGCCGAAGTCGCCGACGACCGCGTCGGCCGCGAGGAGGGCCTGCCGCCAGGCGTGCGCGGGGTCGATCAGGGTCAGCCCGCCGCGCAGGGCCCGGTCCAGCCAGGCGCGGACTTGGCCGGGGCCGTGTCCGTACCAGATGTTCGGATGCAGCACCGCGGCCAGCCGGTAGTCGTCGGCCGGCAACTCCGCGGTGAGCCGGGGGAGAAGGCCGGGAAAGACGTCGTGGTCACCGCCGCTGCCGAAGAAACCCTCGGGATTCCACGTGGAGTTCAGTACGACGAGCCGCTGGCCCCGTCGCACGCCCAGGGCCCGCCGGAAGCGGTCGCGGTACGGGCGCGCCGCGAGCATCCGGTCGAAGCAGGGGTCGCCGCCGAGTACGGAGACGTCTGCGGCTTCTGGGCATGCGCGACGCAACCGGTCCAGTTGCTCTGGGTGCGACAGTACGAGGCCGTCCATGAACGGCTTGCCGTCCGCCAACAGCCACTCGGGCGACAGACCGAACGTCGGCTCCCGGCTCCCGGCTCCCGGCTCCCGGCCTGGATAGCTTCTTAGTGTATCCAACCCCATGTGAAATAATGGATAGTTTGCCTTGAATAGAGGAGATCTCTCCGCCGAAGCTCGCGGATACCGCCAGGTCTACGGGTGTCGAAAGCGCTTGGTCCCAAGGCAGCACGGGAAGGCCCAAGCCGGCGGAGAGTTCCTCGATTCCGCCCTGAAAGGCAGAAGACCCGGTAGACGTGATGAGGAGCTGCACGCGGAAGTCGTCGTGGAATAGCGGCAACACGTCCATGAGGCGGCCCGCGGAAGTGGCGTTGTGAATCACCAGCAGTACCCGACGGCGAGCTGTACGGCTGGTCCAACGTTCCGATCCGATCCCGACCGGCACGCGTATCGGCAGGGGGTCAGCCCGCACTTGTGCCCCTCCTGAGCGTGTGTGGTGCTATCGCGCGATCACTTTAACCGTGTCCTGTCATGCGAGGGCAGGAGCGAAGGCGTGATCAGCCAGGGGCCGTTCAGAGGAGTTCACCCGCTGCACCGACTCGGGTGCCGCCACGGCTCGATTCAGGTTTGCGGCTCGGTGCGAGGCTGTCTCGTGGCCTCGGCCGTGGCGCTCATGGCCGAGCCGTCCTTGCGGTCTCGCTGATGTGCCCTCAGGACCCCGGTCCTGCCTCCGGTGCGCCCCGGAGGTGGGCCAACACCGCAAGCACCCGCCGGTTGCCCTCCGTCGGGTCCAGGGCCAGTTTCGTGAAGATGTTGCTGGCGTGTTTGACGACCGAGGCTTCGGTGACTGTGAGGCGGTGGGCGATGGTGTGGTTGTTGAGGCCTTGGGCCATGAGGGCGAGGACTTCTCGTTCGCGGGGGGTGAGGCGGGTGAGGGGTTCGGTGCGGCGGGTCAGGAGGACGCGGACGACCTCGGGGTCGATGACCGTTTCGCCCGCGGCGACCCGGCGCAGGGTGGTGAGGAAGTCCGCCACCTCGCCCACCCGGTCCTTGAGGAGGTAGCCGAGGCCCGACAGGCCCGCGCCGTCGCCGGTCAGGAGCTGGGTCGCGTAGGCCGTGGCGACGTACTGGGAGAGGACGAGGACCGGGAGGCTTCCGTGGCGGGCCCGGAGTTCGAGGGCCGCCTTCAGGCCCTCGTCGCGGAAGTCGGGGGGCATGCGGACGTCGGTGATGACGGCGTCCGGGCGCTCGGCCTCGACCGCGCGGATCAGGGACGGGGCGTCGCCCACCGCCGCGACCACCTCGTGGCCGCCGCGCGTGAGCAGTTCCACGAGACCGGCGCGCAGCAGTACGGCGTCCTCGGCGAGTACTACGCGGAGCACGGCACCTCCACTGTCAGTTCTGTCGGGCCTCCGGCGGGGCTGGACACCGTCAGGCGGCCGCGCAGGATCGCCAGGCGGTCGGCGAGGCCGGTCAGGCCCGTGCCGCGCGCGGGGTCCGCGCCGCCGCGGCCGTCGTCGGTGATCTTCAGCGTAAGGCGTTCTGACGTCAGGCCGCCCGTGACGCTGACTTCGGTGGCCTCGCTGTGCTTCGCCGCGTTCGTGAGTGCTTCCGTGATGGTGAAGTACGCCGTCGTCTCCACCGCTTCGGGGAGGCGGTGCGGCAGGTCGATGTCGACCGTCACGGGCACCGGGTGGCGCAGCGCGACCTCCGTGACCGCCGCCGCCAGGCCGTGGTCGGTGAGGACCTGCGGGTGGATGCCGCGCACCAGGTCGCGCAGCTGGTCCAGGGCGCGGCGCGCCTCGCCCCTGCCGCGCGCGAGCAGTTCGGCCGCCGCCGGATTGCCGTCGCCCAGCTCCATCTCGGCCAGGCCGAGCGTCATCGTCAGGGCCACCAGCTGCTGCTGCGCGCCGTCGTGCAGGTCGCGTTCGATGCGGCGCCGCTCCGCCTCGAAGGCGTCCGCCAGGCGGGCCCGGGAGCGGGTGAGTTCGACGACGTGGCGCGTGAGCGGGTCCTCGCGGGGGGCCAGCAGGAAGTGCGCCGTGCGGACCTGCGCGCCCGCCAGCAGTCCCGCCAGGTAGGCGAGCAGGGCCAGGGCAAGGAGTCCCGCCGCGGTGAACGGCAGGGCTGCCAGGGGGTGCGGCACGGCCTGGCCCGGGATGATCATCACCGCTTCCGGGGCCAGCGCCCAGACGGTGAGCGGTGAGGTGATGAGGATGAGCGCGAAGAGCAGGAGCAGGGTCATGCCCAGGCCCGCGGTGGAGAACAGCAGGGCCAGCAGCCACGTGTAGCCGAGCTCCCGCCACGTCGCCCGCTCCCCGCACCGGGTGCGCAGCCGCGCGCGGAGTCCGGGGTTCTTGAGGGGGCGGTGCGGGTTCGCCAGGGGCGGCGCCGTCGGTTCCACGAGGCGGAGGCGGCGGCGCTCCAGGCGCCCGACGGGGAGTCCGAAGAGCGCCGCCGCCGTCAGCAAGGCCAGGCCGATGCCGAGGGCGGACAGCAGCAGCCCGCTCGCCACGAGCACCAGCATGGCGAGCAGGACCGCGAGGCCGAGCGGCAGGCCGCCGCACACGTACGCCCAGCAGCGCAGGGGCCACGAGGAGAGCAGGAAGCGGTGCGGTCGTTGGTGTCGCATCGCCGTCCATACGGTGACGGGGCCGGTGGCGGGGACGGGGCCGTGGGCGGGCGCGTCCGCCTCGTTGGACCGGCCGTCCGCCTCGACGGTCAGGCCGTCCGTCTCGTCGGTCAGGCCGTCCGCCTCGTCGGTCAGGCCGTCCGTCTCGTCGGTCAGGCCGTCCGCCTCGCCGGTCAGGCCGTCCGTCTCGTCGGTCCGGCCGTCCTGCGGGTGCCCCGGCATCGGTCCGGCCTCCCGCCGCGTGTCGTGCTCCACGACCGTGTGTGTGGTTCGTGATCGCGCTCGGGAAAAGCGTAGTCCGGCACGAGGCGGCTCCGGGAGCGGGCCTTCCGGTGTTCTCAGGGGTGGGTTTTCCCTACCTCGCCTTCGTGTCACCTTCGCGTCCGGCCGCGTGCCCGTGCGCGAGCCGTGGCCACACCACCAGGAGCACCGGTAGGGCTAGGTAGCCGAACCGTCCCGCCGGTGCCAGCAGGAACGCCGCGCACAGGCCCGCCGCGAGGCGGTCGGCGGCCGCCGTCACGGTCGCGGGAGGGCGCAGGACGAGCGTCGCCGCGACCGCGGTTCCGCCGCACAGGAGCAGCGCCACCGCCGCGTACCAGCCGAGCGGTCCGAGGTCGGCGAGCAGACGGCCGGGCAGGGGGCTCGCGGCGGGCGTCGGTACGTCGCCGCGTCCGGCGGGGAAGGCGAGGACCTGGAGGGCCATGGGGCCGGGCGCGAGCAGCGCGCTGGGCAGGGCGGCCGCCACCGCCCCGGCGACCGCCGCGCCCGCGCAGCGCAGCGCGGCCCGCGCCCCCGTCACGGTGCCGAGCAGCGCCGCGGCGACCGCCACCGCGGGCCACGCCGTCCATTTGAGGGCGCACGCGGCGGCCAGGGCGAGGCCCGCGGCCACCGGTCTGCCGCGCCCGGCCAGCGCGAGCCCCAGACAGCACAGGCCCGCGAGCGGCAGGTCGACGCCGCTCACGCACAGCGGCAGGGCGACGACGGGCGAGGCGAGCAGGACGGCGAGACCGGTGCGGTACGAGGCCTGCGGGGCGCCCTTCGCGGCAATGCGCGGCGCGGCCGTCCGCAGGCACACCACGCCCGCCCTCAGACACACCAGGAACACCCCCGCGCACCACAGCCGCGCGTCCCCGAGGACCCGCAGCGGCAGCGCGTCGTCGCCGAACAGGGCCCGGGGCAGTCCGAACAGCGCCATCCCGGGCAGGTACGGCGTGTACTCGCCCACGTTCTGGGGGTCGGTCAGATAGGGGCTGGCCTGGCGGACGAGCAGGACGCCCGAGCGCTCGATCACCCCGACCTCGCTCTGTCCACGGCCGGTCAGCAGGAGCGTCACCAGCGGTACGGCGACGGCGCCCGCGCACGCGGACCCCAGCGCGAGGGCGCGGGCCCGCGGCCGGGGCAGCCACCACGCGGCGAGCGCGGCACCGGCGTACCCGGCCGTCGCGGAGGTCCCCCACACGCGGTGCGTCTCCAGGGTGGAGACGAGGGGGAAGCCCAGGGCCCACACGGCGGCGGCCAGCCAGCCCGCGACCCAGACGGCTCGGCGGGGTGGGGCGCTCGTACGCGTACGCAGGGGTGGGGAGGTCGTTGCCCGGTCGGTCAGCACCCGTCCATTGCAGCCGCGCGGTACGGGTGCGGTCATGACAGGTAGATCGACACTTCGTGGTCGGGTTTTCCGGAGCAGGGGCCCGGCCGCGGGTGTGCAGAGGGGGGTGACGCCGCCGGGCGTCACCCCCCTTCCTGGCGTGCAGGATCCTCCTGTCGTGCAGGATCAGCGCCGGATCAGGCCGCGTCCAGGGCCTCGATCAGGTTGGCGCGGGCCCGGGCCACGCGGGAGCGGACCGTGCCGACGGGGCAGCCGATGGCCGCGGCGGCCTCGGCGTACGGCTGCTGGAGGAGCTGGGTGAGGACGAACGCCTCGCGCCGCTCGGCGGGTATGGCCGCGAGGAGTTCGGCGAGCGCGATGCCGTCGTCGAAGCCGGGCAGGCCGCGCGGCTGGGCCTGCTCGGCGGCGGTCTGCCAGTCGTCCCGGTCGGAGAGCCGGGGCCGGGCGGCCGCGTGCCGCAGGCTGTCCACGACGGTGCGCCGCGCGATGGAGAGCAGCCAGGTGCGCGCCGACGAGCGCCCCTCGAACCGGTGCAGGCTGCCGAGCGCCCGCAGGAACGTGTCCTGTGCCAGGTCGTCGGCGGCCTGCGGGTCGGCGCTCAGGTGCGCCACGTAGCGCAGTACGTCGCGGTGCAGGGCCCGTACGAAACGGTCGACGGCCTCCGGGTCGCCGTCGCGCGCGGCGAGCGCGAGCCGCGTGACGGGTTCGTCGGCGGCGTCGGTGCGGCGGCCCGTCGGTCGACAGGGCTTGCCTTTCGGGATTTTTCGGGCAGGTGGAGTCGCCAGGGCAGCAGTCATCGCCTGAAGGTCCTTACGGGTGTCCGGAAACCGGAGTTGCAGGATCCGGAGTACGGAGTGCGGAGTTCGGGATCCGGCCGCGACGGTGTGCGGCCGGTGTGGGGTTCGCACGGCCCGGCTCCGCCCCGTGGGGCGGTGCGGGCCGACGCCCGGTGCGCGTACGACGAGGAGCGGCGCGGCGCGGGTCGCGCGCGGGCCGGGGTCGTCATGGCGGGCCGGGGTACCGGCTGTCAGCTGACAGCGATCCCGAGGGGCGGGCCCCGTGAGGTGATGGCGTGGACCAGGAGCAGCCGTCGCAGCCGCCGCGCGCGGTGGGCGCGGCGCGGGCGCAGGCGCGGCCGGTGCGGGGGCGGCGGCAGCCGGAAGGCGAGCCGCAGCGGCGCGACCAGCCAGCCCGCGACGGCCCGGCCGATGCGGAACGCGGCGCGCTCGCCGTACGCGAGCCACAGGCCGCACAGCAGCGCGGCGAGCAGGTGCGCGGCGAGCATGCCGAGCGGTGACATGCCGCCCATGTCGTGCCCGGAGTGCATGCCGGACATCGCGCCCGACGCCGAGTCCATCGCACCCGAGGCCGTGTCGGACGCGCCGCCGTGGCCTCCCGCGGAGGTCATCCGGGCCATGTCGTGCGCGCCGGGCCCGGGGGCGGCCGTCTCCTGCATGCCCATCGAGTGCCGGGTGTGCCCGGCGGCCTCGTGCATCCGGTCGGCGAGTCCCGCGTCGGTCACGGCGCGGATCGCCTCCGCCTCCGACATGGTCCCCATGCCGTCCGCTCCGCAGAGCAGATGGCGGGCCCACTGCTGGGCGAGCGAGGCACCGCCGGACGCCGAGGTCTGGGCCGCGGCCTGCGCCAGCGAGAACCACGTGTGCAGAGCGGCCTGCGCCACGACGGACGCCGTGGTGACCATCAGGACGCCGCGCTCACGCCCGGCGAGGAGCCAGGCGCCCGCGAACGTCGCGGCGCCCGCGCCCGGCAGCGCCCACCACGGCAGCGGGGACGCCGACATGAGGGCGTGGCCGGTGGCCGCGAGCAGCACACAGGCGGCCGCGAACACCGCGGCCCGTATCGCGCGACAGCTTCGGCCCCCAGACATGGCGGCCTCATCTTTGCATCCGCCCGACGCGGCCAGCGGGCGGGTCCGGAATGTTCCGCGCGGAGCCCCTGTGTGGCGCGGGTCACTCGGGCCGCCGGGAACCGGCGCGGGCGCGCGGCCGACTCCTGATCGGCCGACTGTCGAGCAGGGGGAGCGGGCGCGTGGCGAGAGAGCACGGGGATCCGGGCGCGGCGGGCCCGGCTGCCGGGGTCGGTACGGCGTCGAGCCCGCGGGCGCGAGGCGTGCCGACCGCACTGCTCACCTGCGCCATGGCGTTCTCGATGCTCCAGCTGTTCCTGCTCGGCGCGCTCGGGCCGCGGCTGGTGGACGAGCTCGACGTCTCGCCCACGACGCTCGGTCTGACCACGACGATCGGCTTCGGCACCGCCGCCGTCCTGTCGCCCGTCGGCGGCCGGATCGTCGACCGGGTGGGGCCGCGGCGCGCCCTCGCCGCGCTGCTCCTGCTCTCGGCGGTGGCGCTCGCGCTGATCGGCGCGGCGCCCGGCGCCGGCTTCCTGCTCGCGGCGGTCGCGCTCGGCGGTCTGCCGCAGGCGCTGGCCAACCCCGCCACGAACAAGGCGATCCTGGCGTCCGTGGAGCCCGCGCGGCGGGGCGCGGTGACCGGCATGAAGCAGTCGGGCGTCCAGCTCGGGGCCTTCGCGGCGGGGCTGCCCCTCGCGGCGCTCGCCGGGTGGCTCGGCTGGCGCGCGGCGGTGTGGACGGCGGCGTTCGCGGCGGTGGTGACCGCGGTGTGGGCGCTGCGCACGCTTCCCGGGGCGACCGGGGCCGCCGCCCCGGGGCGGCCCGCCGGGGCCTTCTCGCTGCTGCCGCGCGGTGCCGTCGCCTGGCTCGCGGCCTTCTCGCTGCTGCTCGGCTGCGGCATCGCGTCCGTCAACACCTACCTCGCGCTGTACGGGGCCCACCGCCTCGATCTGTCGCCGGGCGCCGCCGGTGCGCTGGTGGCGGTGCTCGGCGTGGCCGGGGTCGCGGGGCGCGTCGCCTGGTCGCGGGCGGCGACCCCGGGCCGGGCGCCGTGGCTGCCGGGGTGGCTCGCGGCGGGCGCGGTCGGCGCGGCCCTGCTGCTGGCCGCCGCAGCGGCGGCGGGGCCGCTGGTGTGGCTCGCGGCGGTCGCCGTCGGGGTGTTCGCCGTGTCGGCCAACGCGGTCTCCATGGTCCTCGTCATGCAGCGCGCCGCACCCGGCCGCGCGGGCCAGGACTCGGCCCTCGTCTCCGCGGGCTTCTTCGCGGGCTTCGCCCTGGGCCCGCCCGTCTTCGGCGTCCTCGCGGACGCGGACCGCTACGGCTGGGGCTGGGCGCTGGTCGCCGCGGAGTTCGCGGGAGCGTGCGCGGTGGGTCTGACCTGGGCGGTACGGGAGCGGGGCGCGGGGCGCCGCGCGGGCGATGCCTGACGTGCCCGGGCCGGCCTGGGCCGGGCCCGCGCTGCACGCCGTGCTCGACCGGGCCGCCCTGACCCGGGCCGAGGTCGGCGCCCGCTTCCCGCTGTTCGCCGACCCCGCGACCGGTACGTGGACGACGACCCGGCGCGGTGCCTGGACCGGCGGCTTCTGGGCGGGCCTGCTGTGGCTGCGCGCGCGGCACACGGGCGCGGCGGAGGACCGCGAGGCCGCCGCGCGGTGCACGGCACGGCTCGCCGACTGGGTCCACGCGGACACGGCGACGCGCGGCCTGATCCTCTGGTACGGCACGGCGTCGACGGGGCCCGTCGGGCCGACGGAGACCGACGCCGCGCCGGGCGCCGACCCCGGGCTCACCGCCGAGGCGCTGAGGGCGCGGGCGGGGCTGGTCTGTCTCGAGGCGGTCGATCCCGGGCTCGGGCTCGTGCCCTGGGGCGCGGCCTTCGGGGGGCCGCGGCTCGTGGCGCGGGCCGATGCCGTGCCCGGGCTCGTGCCGCTGCTCGCCGCGGCGGGGCCGCGCGGGGCGGAGGCGGCCGCCGCGCATCTCCACCGGCACCTGGACCTGTGCCGTGCCGGAGCCATGGCCTGGCGGTACGCGCCGGGCACCGGCTGGCGCCCGCTCGCCGAACCGGCACCCGGCTGGAGCCGGGGCCGCGCCTGGCTGCTGCTCGCGGTCGCGGACGCGCTGGCGCGCGCGGACAGCGAGACCTGGCGCCCGGACCGGCTGCGCCGGGCGGCGGCGTGGCTCGGCGCGTTCCCCGCGCCGGGGGACGCCCTCGTACCGCCCGCCGACACCGCCGGGCCCGCGGGCCCTCTGGACACGTCGGCCGCCGCGATCACCGCCGTCGCGCTGCTCAAACTCGCCGCGCTGCCCGGCGCGGACGCCGAGCGGCTCACCGGGCGCGCGACCGCCGTCCTGCACCGCCTGGTGACCGCGCACCTGACGGACGGGAGGCTGCTCGACGGCTGCTACGACGCCGCCACCGGCACCGCCGAGCGGCACGAACTCGTCTGGGGCGACTACTTCCTGGCCCTCGGCCTCGCCGCCCTCACCGGCCTCGTCCACCCCGGCGACGTATAGACGTATAGATGTAGCTACGCATAGGCAGTGAGGACCCGGCGTGCCACCGACGTGACGTGCAGCTCGTCCGGGCCGTCGAGGATCCGCGCGGCGCGCCCCGTGCGAAGGAGCGCGGGCAGCGGTGTGTCGGGGCCGAGCCCGGCCGCGCCGTGCACCTGGATCGCGGCGTCCACGACCTGCTGCAGGGTGCGGGCCGCGGCGACCTTCGCCAGGCCCACCTCGACGTGCGCGTCCTCGCCCGCGGCGAGCCGCGCGACCGCCTCGTGCACCAGCGGACGCGTCGTCCGCAGCGCGAGCAGCGACTCGAAGACGTGCTGCTGTACGAGTTGGTGGGAGTGCAGCGGGCCGCGCGCGCCGCCGCGCGTGGCGGCGCGCCGGGCCAGCAGGCCGAAGGCCCGCTGCGCCTGTCCGAGCCAGCGCAGGCTCCGCAGCGTACGGCCGAGTTGGAGCCGTTCGGCGGCGACGGACAGGCCCGCGCCGCGCTCGCCGACCAGGTGGTCGCCGGGCACGCGGACCTCGTCGAAGGCGATCTCCCACTGGCCGCTCGCGCCGAGCACGGGCAGTTCGCGCACGACGCGGAAGCCGGGCGAGCGCGTCGGCACGACGAACAGGGACAGGCCGTGCCGGTCCGAGGGCGCGCCGTCGGTGCGGGCGAGCACGGTCACCAGGTCCGCGCCCGCCGCGCCGGACGTGAACCACTTGCGGCCGCTGACCACCCAGTCCCCGTCGGCCCCCCGCACCGCCGTGGTCGCCGTCAGGAACGGGTCGGTGCCGGGGCTCTCCGGTTCGGTCATGGCGTAGCAGGCGCGCAGTTCGCCCGCGACGAGCCGCGGGAGGTACGCCGCGCGGACGCCCGCGCTGCCGTGCCGCAGCAGCATCCGTACGTCGAGCAGCGGCGCGGAGCCGAGCGCGGCGGGCCCGTGGTCGCTGGCGCCCTCCATCTCGGCGTACCGCGCGTACGCGGCCAGGTCGAGCCCCTGGCCGCCCAGTTCGGCGGGCAGGGGCAGGGCCCAGAGGCCCGCCTCCCGGGCCCGGTCCCGCAGCGCGCGCAGCGCCTCGTCGGCCGCGGGCCCGCCCGCGTCCAGAACGTCCTCACGGGGCATGACGTGCTCCCGTACGAACGCGTCGACGCGCTCGCCGAGCCCCGGCTCCTCTGGCTTCCCCGGCTCCGTCAGCTCCCTGGACTCCGTCAACTCCGCCACCTGCGCCACCGCTTCCTTCCGTTCGCCGGGAACCCGCGGGCCCGGGCGCCCGACTGACTCTCCATGGAACTGGTCGGGCGCGGACGGCCCCGGGTTCCCGCCTTCGCCACGAACCCGGAGCGGTGTCCGCCGCACCGGGAGAGGAGACACGACGGACATGACCCAGGCAGCGTCACAGGACCTCACCGCAAGAGCCGGGGCACGGCCCCTCGACGCGTTGCGCTGCGACATCGGCGGGCCGCCCGAGCTGACCGGCGTCGTCGAGGCGCATCTGCGGCTGCTCGGCGCGCACACGACCCGGCAGGACGGCACGGGCGGGAGCGGCCGCGCGGTGCTCGGCGGCGGTGGCTTCGGGCCGCTGGAGGCGGAGGTCCTGTGGGCGGACCCGATGGGCCCGGCGCGCGACGCCGTGGCCGCGGGCGCCACCCCCGGCGGCCCCGGGCCCGGCCCCGGTTCCGTCCACGACGAGGCCACCGCCCAGGCCGCCACCGGGGTGATGGCGGTGCACGGCCGCCGCGACGGCGCCCCGCGCGGCCTCGGCGTCGACTACACCGCGACCGCCGCGGGCGTCCTCGCCGTCCAGGGCCTGCTCGCCGGGCTCGTGGCCGAGGCCCGCGGCGGGACGGCGGGCCGGGTGACGACGAGCGCGGTGCGCGCGGGCCTCCTCGCCGTCTCGCAGTACGTCGCGGCGGAGGGGGCCGACGAGGGCGAGGCGGCGCCGCTCGCGCCGGGCGGGCCGCCGTTCACCTCCGCCGACGGCGTCGTCTTCGAGCTGGAGACCCTCGACCCGGGCGCCTGGGCGGCGTTCTGGCGGGCACTCGGCGCGCCCGCCGACGCGCTGCGCGCGGGCTGGCGCCCCTTCCAGTTCCGGTACGCCACCGCCTGCGCGCCCTTCCCCGAGGCCCTGCACACCACCGTGCGCGGCGCCGACTGGGGCCGGATCCAGGCGGCCGCCGCGGCGTCCGGCGCCGAGGTGTGCGCGCTGCGCACGCTCGCCGAGCGCGCCGCCGAGCACGACCACGCGCCGCCGTGGACGCTCACGCCGTACGGCCCCGGCGGACTCGTGCCGCACCGTCAGCTGCCGACGCCCGAGCGGCCCTTGGCCGGAATCACCGTCCTGGAGGCGGGGCGCCGCATCCAGGCCCCGCTGGCCGCGCACCTGCTGCGCCTCCTCGGAGCCGACGTCATACGCGTCGAGCCGCCGGGCGGCGACCCGCTGCGCGGCATGCCGCCCGCGTGCGGCGGCGTCTCCGCGCGCTGGCTCGCCCTCAACCGCGGCAAGGACGCCGTGGAGGCCGACATCAAGTCCCCCTCCGGGCGCCGCCGACTGCGGGACCTCGTCGCCGACGCGGATGTGTTCCTGCACAACTGGGCGCCGGGCAAGGCCGCTCAGCTGGCCCTGGACGCGGAGGACCTGGCGCGGGTCAACCCCGGCCTCGTGTACGCGTACACGAGCGGCTGGGCGGGCCGGATCGACGGCGCCCCCATGGGTACGGACTTCATGGTCCAGGCGCGTACCGCCGTCGGCGAGGCGGTGCGGCCGGCCGACGAGCCGCCCGCGCCCTCCCTGATGACGCTCCTCGACGTCCTCGGCGGGCTGCTCGGCGCGGAGGCCGTGCTCGCGGGGCTGCTGCTGCGCGAGCGCTCGGGCGGGCGGGGAGTGCGGGTCGACTCCTCGCTGCTCGGCGCCGCGGACGTGCTCGTCGGGCCCGCGCTCGCGCGCGGGGCGCGGCGTCCGGCCGGGTTCCGGCGGCCGACGGCCACGGCTGACGGGTGGGTGGCTCCTGGGGACGGGTGTGCCGCGGCCGTCGGCGCGTACGACGTCCGCGGGCTCGCCACGGCTGACGCGGTGCGGCTGCTGGCCTCGCACGGGCTGCGGGCCGTCCCGGTCGCCGCTGACCTGGGGGCGCTCTTCCCGGGGGCCCTGGGCCGCGACGGGCACGGGGCGCCGGTGGTGCCCGACCCGTGGAGCTTCGGCTGACCCGCGTGGGACGCCCCAGGCCCGCCCCTTCCCGCTTCCTGGGGGCTCCGCCCCCAGACCCCCGCTCCTCAAACGCCGGAGGGGCTGGATCTTCCAGCCCGTCCGGCGTTTGAGGCCTCACCCCAAGGAGCCCCCATGCCCCTCCCCCTCAAGGACCTCCTCCCCGCAGCCCTCCGCAGGAGCTGGGCGGTGGACGGGACCTGTCCCGACCTCGACCTGTACAGCCTGTTCCGGGCGCGGCAGGTCGGGGACCCGCATCGCGCGGCCGTCGTCGACGCCAAGGGGAAGCTCTGTTACACCGCCCTGGACCGCAAGGTCCGATGTCTGGCCGTCGGGCTCAGAGGGCTCGGCATAGGACCGGGCGACGTCGTCGGCGTACAGCTGCCCAACGGGCGGGACGCGGTCGTCACGGACCTCGCCCTCGCCGCCGTCGGCGCGGTCGCGCTGCCCTTCCCCGTGGGCCGGGGCGCCGCGGAGGCCACGAGCCTGCTGCGGCGCGCGGAGGCCGTCGCGGTGGTCGCGGCGGCGGAGCACCGGGGCGCGCACCCGGCGCGGGCGCTCACCGAGGCGCGGGCCGCCCTGCCCGCGCTGCGCCACGTCGTCGCGGCGGGCCGGGGGCCGCATCCCGAAGGGGCCCTGGCCATGCGGGAGTTGCTCCGCGCGGATCCGACGGAGTTCGTGGCCGCGCGGCCCGACCCGGACGGGCCCGCCCGGATCCTGGTCTCCTCGGGCTCCGAGGCCGAGCCGAAGATGGTCGCGTACTCGCACAACGCCCTGGCGGGCGGCCGGGGCAACTTCTTCGCCTCCCTCATGCCCGACCGGACCGTCCCGCCGCGCTGCCTCTTCCTGGTGCCGCTCGCCTCGGCCTTCGGCTCCAACGGCACGGCCGTCGCCCTCGCCCGGCACGGCGGCACGCTCGTGCTGCTCGACCACTTCACGCCCGAGGCCGCGATCGCCGCGATCCGCGAGCACGAGCCCACGCACGTCCTCGGCGTGCCGACCATGGCCCGGATGATCCTGGACCGGCTGGCCGCCGACGGCGGGAAGCTGCCGCCGCCCACCGCGCTCGTGCTCGGCGGCTCCCCGCTCGACGTCACCACGGCGGCCGCCGCCCGCGAGGCCTTCGGCTGCCCGGTCGTGAACCTCTACGGCTCCGCCGACGGCGTCAACTGCCATACGGGACTTGAGGGGTTGGGCGAAGGCCTCGCCCCGGAGCACGGCGTCGTGGCGGGGCGGCCCGACCCCCGCGTCGCCGACATCCGCGTCGCCGACCCCGCCACCCACGAGCCCGTGCCGGACGGCACCATCGGCGAGATCGTCGCGCGCGGCCCGATGACCCCGCTGTGCTACGTCGGCGCCCCCGACCTCGACGCCCGCTACCGCACCCCCGACGGCTGGGTCCGCACCGGCGACCTGGGTCTCATCGACGGCGACGGCGTGCTGCACGTCGTCGGCCGCCTCAAGGACGTGGTGATCCGCGGCGGCGCCAACATCAGCCCGGCCGAGGTGGAGCGCGCCCTGAGCGCCCATCCGCTGATCCGGGACGTGGTGTGCGTGGGCGTTCCCGACCCGGTGATGGGGGAGCGGCTCGCGGCCTGCGTGGTGCCCGTGTCCCGTGGCCCGCAGGAGGGCGCCCTGACCCTCGACGCCCTCGGCGAGCACCTCACCGGCCGCGGCCTCGACCGCGCCAAGCATCCCGAACGGCTGCTGCTCGTACCGGAGTTGCCGCTGACACCGGCGGGCAAGCCGGATCGGACGGCGCTGCGGGAGCGGGCTGTCGCAGGTTGCTGACGTAAGGGGGGGGGCTGCTCCGGGCCGGATCCGGAGCAGCCCCCTTCGCTCGGCGCGTGCTAGCGCGCCCGCAGGGCCTTCTTCAGCTGCGCCGCCGCGTTCCGGTACACCGGCAGCAGATCCAGGTCGTCCCCGGGGTAGTTGACGATCTTCAACTGCTCGGCGCCGGAGCCGGGCAGGACCGTGCCGGTCGACATGTGCGCGTTGTCGAGCACGAGCGCGGGCTTCTTCTTCCCGAGCTCGGCGACCTGGGAGGCCTTCACCGGCTCGGGGCCGTACGTGCCGACGGTGCGGGCACCGGCCATCCGCGCCGACCAGGTGGTGAACACCTGGCTGACCGCGGTGGGCGCCTTGCCGCCCGGCCAGGCGGACTTGAGGTCCTTCGACAGCTTCGCGTACTCCCGCTCGAAGGACGCGTTCCACTTCTTCGCGGACACCTCGGTGCCGAAGAGGCCGCCGAGCCGGGTCACCTCGCCCGCGGCCTTGGCCGCGTCGTTGTCGAGGTTCACCCGGACCAGCTCGGCCTTCGAGCCCGCCGCCTCCTTGATCTTGTCGGCGTACGGCTCGAACGGCGCGTACAGCACGAAGTCGGCCTTGGCGACGGCCGCGAGGTCGGAGGGCTTGGGGTCGTAGTCCGGCGCGTGGTGCGTGGACGGCGGCACCAGGACGGTGACGTCCTTCGCCCCCGCCGCCTTGGCGAACGCGCCCTCCCAGGTGGTGGTGGCGACGACCACGGGCCCGCCGCCCTCGCCCGCGTCGGTCTTCTTGGGCTCGTTCTCGTCGGCGCAGGCGGTGGCCGTGAGGGCGAGCACGGCGCTCAGCGCGACGGCCCCGGCGGTGCGGGAGAGGTGCTGGGGGAGGTGGGGGACACGGACGCCGGTGCGCGCCATGAGGTGATGCTCCGTTCGGGGATGAGGTGGACGGCGAGGACGACGGCCCCCGCCAGCAGGACGAGGACGGGCCCGGGGGGCCAGTCCAGCCACAGGGCGAGCAGGAAGCCCGTGGTGTTCACGACGACGCCGATGGCCACGGCCCACAGCGCGATCGTGGTGAGCCGGTTGCCGAGGCGGCGCGCGGCGAGTGCGGGAAGCAGGGTGAGCGCGTCGACGAGCAGCGCGCCGGTCAGCTTGATCGCCCCGGCCACCGCGACGGCGACCAGGACGAGCAGCACCACCGTGAGCCCGCCGACGCGGACCCCGGAGCACTGCGCCAGCTCACGGTCGTACAGCAGCAGCGCGAGATCGCGCCGCCGCCACAGGAACAGCGCAGGTACGACGACGGCGAGGACCGCGACGACGACGATGTCGGCGGTGGTGACCGACAGGATCGACCCCCACAGCAGCGCGAACGCGCCGGAGGCGTTGACCCCGGCCACCGACAGGACGAGCAGCGCGGCCGCGATGGCCATGCTCATCAGCAGGCCCATCGCGCCCGACAGGCCGTCCGGCGTACGGGCCAGGGGCGCCACGCCCGCCCCCGCGAGGGCGCAGGCCACCAGGGCGCACAGCATCGGGTCGAGCCCCGTGAGCAGCCCGACCGCGATGCCCAGCAGCGCGACGTGCATCATCGCGAACCGCACTGGCATGATGTCGAGCCCGACGATCACGACGCCGACGATCGGCAGGCCCACGGCGGCGAGCAGCAGCGCGAAGGCGGCGCGCTGCACCGGTACGAGCTGGAGCATCAGGCCGAGGTCGGCGGTGGCGAGGGTCATCCGGCCGCCCCCCTGCCGGAATCGGCCGGCGGCACCTCGCGCAGCCTGCCCGCCGCCATGTCCAGGACGCGGTCGCAGCGCGCGGCGAGCGTCCGGTCGTGGGTGACGACGAGGAGCGTGACCGGCAGCGAGGTGAGCACCTCGGCGGCCTCCTCCTGGCCCGCGAAGTCGAGGGCGGCGGTGGGCTCGTCGGCGAGCAGCACCCCGGCACCGGCGGCGACGCAGCCCACCGCGCGCGCCAGATAGGTCCGCTGGAGCTGTCCGCCGGACAGGGTGTGCAGCGGTCTGCGGCGCAGGCCGCCCACGCCGAGGCCGTCCGCCGCGTCCGCCGCCGGGCCCGGGGCGCCGCTGGAGTCCAGCAACTCGCCCGCGAGCAGCGGGAAGCGGCCCACCGCGGGCTTCTGCGGCACCCACGCGCAGGCGCGCCGCCGCCAGGCGCGGTCCGCCGCCGAGCGGGTGGAGCGCCCGCCGACCAGGACCGTGCCGCGCAGCTGCCGGTGCAGGCCGAGCACGGCGCGCAGCAGCGTGGACTTGCCGGAGCCGTTCGTCCCGGTCAGCGCCACGCGTTCGCCCGCCGCGACCTCCAGGTCGACGCCGTCCACGGCGACGACGCGCCCGTGCCCGCAGGTCACGTCGCGCAGCTGTACCTCAAGCCCGCCCATCGGCTCTCACGCGCCTTCCTTCCGTCGCCTCGGCTCACGCCGTGTGCGGCAGTAGTCGGACGCGCGCCGCGCCCAGTTCCCGTACGAACCGACGGAGTCGCGCCGCGGGCGGCGGGCTCAGCTCCCGGGGCGCACCACCACGGCGGTCACCCGCACCTCGCCGCTGTGCCGGAACCGCAGGACGAACGGCACCTCGGCGCCGAGCCGCAGGGCCCGCTTCGGCCGGAGCATCACATCGAGGCCGTCGGGCTCCATGGTGATCCGCCTGCCCGCGGGCACCGTCGCCGACTCCACCATCCGCATCGACTCGACGTTCGCGCCCTCGCGCTCCACGGTCCTGCTGAGCATGACGTCGACGGCCCGCGGCGAGCGGACGGACTCCAGGACGTCGTCGGAGTCGCCGGAGTTGGTGATCCGGAAGAACGCGGCCGTCTCCGCGACGCTGCCGTAGGGCAGGAACACCCGCCCGTCCGTCACCGAGATCCGCGCGGGCCCGCCCGCCGCGCCCGCCGCGACCCAGGCCGAGAGCCCGCCCAGGGTCAGCGCGGCGGCGACGACCGGCGCGAGCGCGGCCAGGAGGCCGCCGCGCAGCCGTGCGTACAAGGTCCTCATCGGCGGTCCTTTCCCCGGGCCGCGCGCGGCTCCGGCTCCCACGTCCGCAGGCGCAGGCTGTTCGCGACCACGAGCAGGGAGCTCGCGGACATGGCGACGGCCGCCGTCATCGGGCCGAGTCGGCCCACCGCGGCGAGCGGCACGGCGAGCGCGTTGTAGCCGAACGCCCAGACGAGGTTGGCGCGGATCGTCGCCAGGGTGCGCCGGGCGAGGCGGACGGCCACGGCGGCCGCGCCGATGTCGCCGCCCGCGAGCGTCACGTCGGCCGCGCCGATCGCCGCGTCGGTGCCGCAGCCCATGGCGATGCCCAGATCGGCGCGGGCAAGGGCGGCCGCGTCGTTCACGCCGTCGCCGAGCACCGCGACACGGCGGCCCCGCGCGCGCAGCCGTCCGACGAGTTCGGCCTTCTCCTGGGGCGTGCAGCGCGCGTGCACCTCGGTGATGCCGAGTTCGGCGGCCACGGCGTGCGCGGTCGCCGCCCGGTCCCCGGTGGCGAGCACCGGCTCCACGCCGAGGCGCCGCAGCCGGTCCACGGCGCGGTAGCTGCCGGGCCGCAGCACGTCGCCGACGGCGACGACCGCCGCGTCGGCGCCGTCCACGCGGACGAGGACGGCGGTGCGGGCCGCCTCCTCCGCCGCGGCGAGCGCGGCGGCGAGCTCCGCCACCAGCCCGTCACCGGGCACGCGCACCTCCACGCGGTGGCCCTCCACCACACCTTCGACCCCCGTGCCGGGCGTCGCGAGGAAGCCGTCCACCGGCGGCAGGGGCACGTCCGCAGACCGCTGTCGGGCGTACGCCACCAGGGCGCGGCCCAGCGGGTGCTCGGAGCCCTGCTCCACGGCCCCGGCGAGCCGCACCAGGGCCTCCTCGCCGAGGCCGCCGGAGACGGCGGTGACCTGGGTGACGGTCATGTGCCCGGTGGTGAGCGTGCCGGTCTTGTCCAGGACGACGGTGTCGACGTGCCGCAGCGTCTCCAGGGCGCGCGGCCCGCTGACGAGCACGCCCAGCTGGGCGCCGCGCCCGGTGGCGGCGAGCAGCGCGGTGGGCGTGGCCAGGCCGAGCGCGCAGGGGCAGGCGACGACGAGCGCCGCCACGGCCGCGGTGACGGCGGCCTGCGGGTCGGCCCCCGCGCCCAGCCAGAAGCCGAGCACGGTGACCGCGAGCGTCAGGACCACGGGCACGAAGACGCCCGCCGCGGTGTCCGCGAGCCGCTGGGCGCGCGCCTTGCCGGCCTGGGCCTCCGTCACCATCTTCGTGATGCGCGCCAGTTGGGTGTCCGCGCCGACCGCCGTGGCCCGCACGACCAGCAGCCCGCCCGCGTTGACCGCGCCGCCGACGACGGCCTGCCCGGCGGCGGCCTCCACCGGTTCGCTCTCACCGGTGACGAGGGACACGTCGAGCGCGGACGCGCCCGACACCACCACGCCGTCGGTGGCGACGCGCTCACCGGGCCGCACGGTGAACTCCTGGCCCACCCGCAGCAGCCCGACGGGCACGCGCCGCTCGGTGCCGTCCGGGCCGCGCACCGCCACGTCCTTGGCGGCGAGTTCGGCGAGGGAGCGCACCGCGGCGCCCGTGCCGTGGCGGGCCCGCGCCTCCAGGAACCGCCCGGCGAGCACCGACAGCGGCACCCCGACCGCCGCCTCCAGATACAGGTGCGCCGCCCCGCCCCCGGCGGACGGCAGGAACTCGAAGGGCATCCGCATCCCCGGCTCGCCCGCACCGCCGAGGAACAGCGCGTACGCCGACCAGGAGAAGGACGCGGCCACGCCGAGCGAGACCAGCGTGTCCATGGTGGCGGCGCCGTGCCGCAGGCCGCGCAGCGCGCGCCGGTGGAAGGGCCACGCGCCCCACACCGCCACCGGCGCCGCGAGCACGAAGCACAGCCACTGCCAGTTGCGGAACTGCCAGGCGGGCACCATCGACAGGACGAGCACCGGAAGCGCGAGCAGGGCGGTGACCAGGAGCCGGTTCCGCTCGGCCCGCGCGCCGTCGTCGGCCGCCCCGGCCGCCGCCCGCTCGGGCGCGGGCGGCGCGGGCACCTCGGCCGTGTAGCCCGCCCGTACGACGACCGCGACCAGCTCGTCCGCGGTGGTGTCCACCGGGTGCGTCACATGGGCCCGGCCGGTGGCGAGGTTGACGGTCGCGCTGACCCCCGCCAGTTTGCCGAGCCGCTTCTCCACGCGGTTCACGCACGCGGCGCAGGTCATGCCGCCGACGACCAGGTCGGTGGTGGTCACATCGGGCGCCGGGGCCGTACCGGCGGCGGTGTCCATCAGCCGTGCCCTCCGTGCCCGCCGCCGTGCCCGCCACCGGAGCCGCCGTCCCCGTCGGACGTCGAGGACCGCATGCCCGGCGCCACCGGACCCACGGAGTCGCCGACTTGGTACGAGACGACGAAGACGACGGCGAGCAGCGCGAGGAAGGCGAGCAGGGCGGGCGGCGGCCGCCACCCGCGCGGCGCGGACTCGGCACGCCCGCCGGGCGGTTCGGGCGACCCGGGCGGTCTGGTCGGACTGGGCATCGGCGCTCCCGTGGCTGAGGCGGTGGCGCGGGTAGGGGACACCCGGCGCCGGGCAGGTGGTCGGGCGCGGGGGCGGAGAAGTTCCCGCCGTGGTGGACTCCTCGTGTCGCAATTGGGCCAACCGGGTGAAGTGGCGTAAGAATTGCCTGGTACAGACGTTGAGGACGAGCCAGGACGGGGTTGCTCTGTGACCAGCAACGAAGCCACCGACGAACAGTGGGAGGGGCTCGCGCAGGTCGTGCCGCTGCGGGGCCGCAACGAGTGGCCGTCGTGGCCGGGGCACCGCTCGCTGCCCGACGCCGAGACCGAGACCCGGCGGCGCTTCGTCGTCACGCGCGTCAACGTCTTCTCCGACGCCCGCGAGGTCGCCGAGAACCTGATGGCGCAGATCCCCGTCCTGCTCGACCTCAGCGGCGCCGAGACCGAGACGGCCAAGCGGGTCCTCGACTTCAGCAGCGGCGTCGTCTTCGGCCTCGGCTGCGGCATGCACCGGGTGGAGAAGAACGTCTTCCTGCTCTCGCCGCCCGACACCGAGGTGCAGGGCCTGGTGGAGGCCGCCACCGTCTGACCGGGCCCGCCGGCCGGGCCCGGTGGGGACGCTCCGTAGCCCAACCGCCCAGCTCACACCGCCCGTTGGTCGGTGATCGCCCGATCGGGCGAAGGTCGGCCGGGCAAAACGGTTCGCCTGATCCACTTCGGCCTAGCTTCCGTGCATGACTGTGCACTCCCGCCGGACGTTCGCGCAGGCTCCAGCGGCTCTGGCCCGGGACAAGCCGCGCGTCACCGAACTGCGGCTCTCCGCCTTCGCCGGGCACCGGGCCGCCGTCTTCCCGCTCGGCCCGCTGACACTCTTCGCGGGGCCGAGCGGCAGCGGCAAGTCCAGTGCGCTGCGCGCGTACGAGGCGCTCGCGCTGCTCGGCGCGGGCGCCGAACTCGTCGACGTGTTCCCGCAGCCCGCCCGCTGCGTGCCCGAACGGGCCCGCGCCGACGGCCAGGCGCGCCGCGGCTTCCGCATCGGCTGCACCGTGGACGGGCCCGCGGGCCCGGTCCGCCTCGACGTCGCCGTCCAGGCCGAGCCGGAGCTGCGGATCGCGGGCGAGCGGCTGACCCGGGACGGGCTCACCCTCCTGGAGACCGCCCTGCGCGACCCCGGCCGCCGCGCCGTGCAGGCCTCCTGGCACACGGCCGGTGCCGCGCCCGTGACCCGCGCGCCGCTGCCCGACGACCGGCTCGGCACGGCCCTGCTCCCGCTGCGCGTCGCGGGCAAGACCGACGGGCAGCGGCTCGTGCTCGCCGCCGCCGAGCAGGTCGTCGTCGCGCTGCGGTCGGTGTTCGCCTGCGACCCGCGCCCCGCCCGGATGCGCGAGCCGGTGACCGTGGGGTCGGGGCCGGGGGGGTCCGCGAACGCGGGCCGGCTGCTCGGGGGCTGCGACAACCTCGCCGAGGTCCTCCGGCGCACCCGTCTGGAGTGCGGCAACCGCCACGCCCAGCTGGTCGCCGCGCTGCGCGCCGGGTGCGCGGGCCCGGTCGCCGACGTCCTCGCCGAGCAGGCAGGGGACGGCGCGCTGCGGGCCGTGCTCGACCGGGGCGACGGGGTGCGGACCTGCGTGGGGCGGCTCGGCGACGGCGAACTGCGCTATCTGGCCCTCGCGCTGGTGCTGCTCACGGGCCCCCGGGTCCTGGAGGTCGACCCGGTCGCGGAGGTCCCGGAGGCGTACCAGAGCCTGACCGTCCTCGCCGACGGCTTCGACCGCTGTCTGGACCAGCGGCAGAAGCGTGCCCTCGCGGACCTGGCGGCCCGCGCGTGCGGCCGCGGGCACATCCGCCTGATCGGCGCCGTCGCCGACGCCACCTGGGCGGCGGCGGCCGACGGCGTCACCGTGGTGGACCTCGGGCGGACGGGATGTAACGGGATGTAGTTGACTGGGGCCCGTGACCGATCAAGACATCGCGGGACTGCAGCGCAGGCTGGCCGAGTTCGCCGCCGCGCGGCGCTGGGAGCCCTACCACACGCCCAAGAACCTGGCCGCCGCGCTCAGCGTGGAGGCCTCCGAACTGGTGGAGATCTTCCAGTGGCTGACGCCGGAGGAGTCGGCCCGCGTGATGGAGGACGCCGACTCCGCCCACCGCGTCACGGACGAGGTGGCGGACGTGCTCGCGTACCTCCTCCAGTTCTGCGAGGTGCTCGGCGTCGACCCGCTGAAGGCCCTCGCGGCGAAGATCGAGCGGAACGAGGAGCGGTTCCCGGCGCCGTGAGGCGGCGCCCGGCGCACGACGCGTGCCCTGTGCGGCGCACCTCTCGCGGGGCGCCCCGCGTACGCCCCGAAGGGCGCGGGCGCCCGGCGCCAGGGGGTCCGCAGGGCCCAGCAACCCCGTAAGTCCGCCGCTGTCACCACCCGTTGGACAGCCGGAAAGCATGCCAAAGACGCCTCTTCGTCACTCTCCGGAGTGGATGCATTGTCCACACTCAGATTTTTGTCCACAGATTTCAGGCTTCCTCTGGCTTTTCGAACCGAAGGCGCTCACTGTGGGTAGTGGACAAGGGAGTTCTGGTGCACGTGCCGCGAGTGGGCGCGGGATGAATGGGGACGGCGCATGGATGCGATGCGGCTCATCGAGGCGACGAGATGCGCCTTGGCGCGGAGTCAGGAGCCCGCGGCCATCGTGGCGGAGGTGTGGCAGTCCCAGGCTCTGGCCCAGGCGATAGGGCATCGCCTCGCGGTCGCCGGTCCGCCGGAGTTACGGGGCGAGGCGCTGGGGCTCAGCGAGCTGAGCGGCCGGGGCTGCGGCCTCCTGGACCCGCCCCGCTCGGAGGCGGAGGAGATACGGGCGGCGGGCCTGACGGGGATAGGAGACGCCCACCACACCCTGCTCGGTCTCGGCGCCCTGCTCGCCGAGGCCGGGATCGCCCTCGTCTCGGTGGCGATGGGCGCCGAGGACGAGGGGCTGTACTGGCAGTGCATGGAGTCGATCGACGCGGCCGACGAGTCCCGGGACCGCGTGGTGGAGATGCTCAGGAAGCTGGCGGCCCGCGAGCGGGCCCTGGGGGAGAGCGACTGCGAGAAGTGCGGAGGGACGGTGCTGGAGGGCTGACACCGGGGGCCCGCCTCGCGGGCCCGGCGCTCCCGGGACCGGCCGGGCGTCCGCGAGGCCCGGCCGGACGGCCCGCACACAGAGCGCTGGATGTACGGACCGCCGGTCTTCGGGGGGAGCGCCCCGCAGGGGGCGCGGGTCTGTGTCCGCGAGGTCAGGCGCGGCCCTTGTCCCCCTCCGCCGTGGGCGGCCGCGTGGACTGCTGAAGGTCGGCGTCCAGTTGCGTCAGATCCGCGTTGAGCGCTGCCATCAACTCCTCCATCTGTTGCAGCAGACCCTTGGGCGCGCCCTGCGGCCCGGCCGGGGGCAGGGCGCGTTGCTGCTCTGGCACGACGTGGTCGCGCGCCTGCTCTGGCACGGCTTCCTGGGACATCACGGCCTCCTCGGCCCGCGCCCCGCACGGGGCGGAAGCGTCCCGGCCCGACGAGGCAGTTCATGCGGCGGACGCGCCGACGGCGGCCGCCGGCGCGGGTGCCGGGCGGCCCGGCTCCGCCCGAGCCAACGATCACCGGCTCGGCGCAGTCACTGGCACGGCCCCGCCCCGGCTGCCGGGTTGACGGATTTTCACCCGACCGGTGCCGGTGGGGACCGGCGGGACAGACGAGGTTGACGGGCGTTCGAGCGTGCAGGATGGAGACATGGATCTGCGCATCTTCACGGAGCCCCAGCAGGGGGCCACCTACGACACCCTCCTCACCGTCGCCAAGGCCACCGAGGACCTCGGCTTCGACGCCTTCTTCCGCTCCGACCACTATCTGAAGATGGGCTCGGGCGACGGTCTGCCGGGCCCCACGGACGCCTGGATCACGCTCGCCGGGCTCGCCCGCGAGACCCGGCGCATCCGGCTCGGCACCCTGATGACCGCGGGCACCTTCCGGCTGCCCGGCGTGCTCGCCGTCCAGGTCGCGCAGGTCGACCAGATGTCGGGCGGCCGGGTCGAACTGGGCCTGGGCGCCGGGTGGTTCGAGGAGGAGCACAAGGCGTACGGCATCCCGTTCCCCAAGGAGAAGTTCGCCCGTCTGGAGGAGCAGCTGGCCATCGTGACGGGCCTGTGGGAGACGCCCGTCGGCCAGACGTTCTCGTACGACGGCACGCACTACCAGCTCACGGACTCGCCCGCGCTGCCCAAGCCCGCGCAGGCCAGGGTGCCGGTCCTCATCGGCGGTCACGGCGCCGTCCGCACCCCGCGCCTGGCCGCGCGCCACGCCGACGAGTTCAACATCCCCTTCGCCTCCGTGCAGGACAGCGAGCGCCAGTTCACGCGCGTGCGCGAGGCGGCGGAGCAGGCCGGGCGCAAGGGCGGTGACCTGGTGTACTCCAGCGCCCTCGTGGCCTGCGTCGGCAAGGACGACGCGGAGGTCGCGCGGCGCGCCGCGGTCATCGGCCGCGAGGTCGACGAGCTCAAGACCAACGGCCTCGCGGGCTCCCCGGCCGAGGTCGTCGACAAGATCGGCAGGTACGCGGAGATCGGCGCGAGCCGGATCTACCTCCAGTGCCTGGACCTGGACGACCTCGACCACCTGGAGCTGATCTCCTCGCAGGTCCAGTCGCAGCTCGCGTAGGAAGCGCCGCCGCGTCCGACGGTGGGGAGACGCAGGTCACACCCGGTCGTGTCACAGGGGACCGGGCCATCTCGTCTCGGGGGTGTAGCCACGGACCACCACCAAGGAGCACCCCATGGACGCGCGACTGAACTACTTCGGCAGCCCCACCGCCGGAAAGGCGATCAAGCACGTGATGTCGGCGGGCAGGACGCTCAAGGAGTCGTCGCTGCCCGCCGCGACGCAGGAGCTGGTGGCGCTGCGCGTCAGCCAGATCAACGGCTGCGCGGCCTGCGTCGACATGCACACCAAGGAGGCGGCCGCGGCCGGTGAGACCGCGGTGCGGCTGCACCTGGTCGCGGTGTGGCGGGAGGCCGCGGTCTTCACCGCGGCCGAGCGCGCCGCCCTGGAGTTCGCCGAGGAGGCGACCCGGGTCGCGGACGGGGCGGGCGGGGTCGGCGACGCGGTGTGGGCGCGGGCCGCCGAGCACTACGACGAGGAGCAGCTCACCGCCCTCGCGCTGCATATCTCCTTCATGAACATGGCCAACCGGCTGAACATCATCGCCCGGCAGCCCGCGGGCGCCTACGAGCCCGGACAGTTCCACTGAGCGGCACGCAGTTCCACTGAGCACCACCGAGAGGAAACCGGAATGAGCAAGGTCGAGGAGTTCGAGGAGCTGCGGTCGCTGCTGTTCTCGATCGCCTACCGGATCCTGGGCAGCGTGAGCGAGGCGGAGGACGCGGTGCAGGAGGCCTGGCTGCGCTTCGACGCCTCGCCGACCAGGCCCGAATCGACGAAGGCGTTCCTGTCGGCCACGGTCACCCGGATCGCCATAGACGTGCTGCGCTCCGCGCGGGTGCGGCGCGAGGCGTACACGGGCCCGTGGTTCCCCGAGCCGCTGCTGAGCGATCCGTATCAGGATCCCGCGCGGTCGGTGGAGCTGGCCGACTCGGTGTCGATGGCGGCGCTGCTGCTCCTGGAGCGGCTCAGCCCGCTGGAGCGCGCGGTCTTCCTGCTGCGGGAGGTGTTCGGCTTCGGGTTCGACGAGGTCGCGTCCGCGGTGGGGCGCTCCGAGGCCGCGTGCCGGCAGCTGCTCGTCCGGGCCCGCAAGCACATGGAGGCGGGTCGGCCCCGGTTCGAGGCGGACCGGCAAGAGCGGCAGGAGCTGGCGACCCGGTTCTTCGACGCGCTGCGGGACGGCGACGTGGGCGGCCTGCAGAGCCTCCTCGCCGCCGACGTACAGATGGTCGGGGACGGCGGCGGCAAGGCCCCGCAGCTGGCCAGGGCCATCGTGGGCGCGCAGAACGTGGCCCGGCTGCTCGGCTCGGTCTTCCCCCTGCTGATCCGGATCGACGTGACGTGGGAGGCGCGCGAGATCAACGGCCAGCCCGGCGCGGTCTTCCGGGACCGCGAGGGCAAGGTCCTCCACGTCATGGTCCTCGACGTGCTCGACGGGCGGATCCAGGCCATCCGCTCGGTGATCAACCCCGACAAGCTGGCGCACGTCGGGCCGGTCGCCGACGCCTGGGCCGTCGACCGCGAGGTGCGGCGGGCCCGCAGACAGACCTCGCACGGCTCCACGACCGCAAGCCCGGCGTCCTACGTGATGGGGAAATCGAAATAGGTGTCCGGATAAGGCTCGCCGTCGAGCGTGTAATGCCACCACTCGCGCTCGTACGCACTGAAACCGCACGTTTCCATGAGGGAACGCAGGTGCTGCCGGTTCCGTGCTTCGGCAGGTGTGATCCCTTGTGCGCCATGATGCGAGACGGCATCCATCAGGTCATGGTCGCCGCCCATGGGAACGAGCTCACCGGAGGCCAGGTCATAGAGGGTGAGGTCGACGGTGCTGCCGCGGCTGTGGCCTGACCTGGCGGCCACGTACCCCTTCTCGAACATCTCGGCCCTGCCGATGTGGGGATAGTGCCGCGACTTGGTCCGGCCGTCCTCCGGCTGCCGGGACCAGCGCAGAAAGCAGTCGACGGCGTGCTGCGGGCGATAGCCGTCCCAGAGCAACAGGCCGAATCCCCATGCTTCGGCCTTCTCTCTGGCCCGTGCCAGGGCCGCGCACAGAGCCCTCGTGCCGACGACTCGATTGGCCAGATATCCGTCCACCGGCTTTCCGGTGAAGTTGTCCCACGTGGCGTACTTGGCATCCCAGCGTATTCCGGACGCCAACTCGTCCACGAAGACAAAGTCGCCCTTCACCGACTCCACCGGCTTCATCGGATCCTTCCGGCCAGGGCGAGGGACACCGCCCGGTCGATCACCGCGGGAAGCGGCAGCCCTGCCGCGGCCATCATCCTCGGATAACGGCTGTACGAGGTCATGCCGGGGAAGGTGTTGACCTCGTTGAGGACTACTTTTCCGTCCTCCTTGAGGAACATGTCCACTCGTGAAAGCCCGCTGCATCCCAAGGCGCGGTACACGGCCTTGGCCGTCTCCCGCACGCGTAGCCGTGACTCTTCCGGAATGTCGGCGGGGACGATCGCCACGGAGTTGTCGGATCCGGTTTCGGGGGCGTCTTCCTGGTGGATCCTGAAGAATCCGTGCGAGAGCGCGATCCGGTCCACCTCGCCCGCGATCAGATCCGACTCGTTCCCGAGGATGGCGCAGCCGATCTCGCTGCCGACGACCGCCTCTTCGATCAGCACCTTCGCGTCGTACTGCCGTGCCGTTTCCACCGCACTCGGAAGTTCCTCTGCCCGGGACACCTTGGTGACGCCGAAGGACGATCCGGATCGGGCCGGCTTCACGAAGACCGGATAGGTGAGCCGCGCGGGATCGATGGTGTCGTCCGCCGTGACGGTCCAGAAATTCGGCGTGGCGATTCCCGCGCTTCGGGCGACGACGTAGGCAAGGGATTTGTCCATGCACAGAGCGGAACTCTGGATGTCGCAGCCGATGTAGGGGATGCCGGAGAGTTCCAGCAGGCCCTGCATCGCGCCGTCCTCGCCGAGGGTGCCGTGCAGCACCGGCAGTACGACGTCCAGACGGATCATTCCGTAGCCCCCCTGCCCCAGGGTGAGCAGTCCGTGCACGTTGCTGTCCGGCGACAGGACGACGGCAGGGTGGTCGCCGTTCTCCCACTCCGCGTCGGGCCCGGCGCAGAGCTTCCAGGCACCGCTCTTCGAGATCCCGATGTAGAAGGGTTCGTACTTCTCGAGATCGAGGTTCCGGGCCACCTCACGCGCCGACTTGACGGAGACGGCGTGCTCCTCGGAACGGCCACCAAAGATGATGCCGACCTTCAGCTTAGCCATGGTGATTCCTGCTTTCGAATGTCAGACAGTTGGCGAGGGAGTTCTCCACGGTGTCGCGCAGGGCGCGGTCCGTGTAGTAGGCGGTGTGCGGGCTGATGACCGCGTTCGGCAGCTCCTGCAGTCGCAACAGCCCTTTGCTTTCTATGGGTCTGTCACGGCAGTCGGCGTAGAAGATGCCTTCCTCGCCTTCGATGACATCCAGTGCCGCGCCACTGAGCCTGCCGCTTTCCAGTTGCCGCACCAGCGCCTCGGTGTCGATGAGCGCGCCACGTGCGGTGTTGACGATCAGCGCGCCGTTCTTCAGCTGTGCCAGGCGCTGCCGATTCAGCAGATGGTGCGTCTGCGCGGTGAGCGGCACATGCAGCGTGACCAGGTCGCTCCGCCGCAGCAGCTCATCGAGCGGAACGCGCTCGACAGGATTCCCGGGGCGGTCCACGGGACTGCTGTCATGGGCCAGGACGCGGCAGCCGAAACCCCGCAGCCGGTCCATGACCGCCGCACCGATACGGCCCGTCCCGATCACTCCGACAGTCAGATCGCGCAATTCCTTCCCGCGCGCATCGCTCGGCCGGTAATCGTGCATGTCGGTGCGCCGGACGATGGATTTCGCATCCCGTACCGCCATCAGCATGAGCATCAGCGTGTAGTCGGCCACGCTGTCCGGTGAGTAGGAGACGTTTTCGACAACGATGCCGATGCTGGCCGCGTACTCCACATCGATGTGGTCGTAGCCGATGCTCCGTGTGGAGATATAGCCCACGCCGGCTCGGCCGAGCGCGCCCAGAGTGGCGTGGGTGATGGGCGTCTTGTGGCCGACGCTGATGCACCGGCTGCCGACGGCCAGTTCAGTATTGTCTTCGGACACTGGCGCGTCGGTGATGGTCGGCTGCACGCCGAGGCCGGGCGCCAGCTCGCGGAACAGAACAGCTTCGTCCGGGCCGCACCCGTACATGGTGATGCGGGTCGATTCGCTGTGAGTCATACCTCCAGTCAAGGCGGCGTGCTGTTGCCGGAACGTATATGGTTTTCGATATGCCCGCGATACGTCCCAATACCTTGACTGGAGGCATGACTTACAAAGCACCGGATACAAAGTCCAGGGGGCGAAATCGTCGGCGGAGAGGCCGGCTCTCAGGGCAAGACCGGCACCAAGGACCTGCTGGCGGCGGTGTTTTCGCACACCGCGCCGACGACCGCCACCATCGGCTCGCTCAACAACGAGCTCGGCGTGCCACTCACCATGCTGCGCGCCGACGCCGCCACCCGATTCCTGGTACTCGTCAAGGCCTCCCGCAGGGCGCGCCTCGGCGAGGGTCGCCGCCGCTGCCCGGCCGTCTTGTGGACGGCCCAGTCAGTCCAGCGGCTCGTTGACGGATGAGGCGTCGGCGCGGTGTGCCGGTCGGACCCTTGGGCTCAGCGCGCGCGCCGCCTCATGTAGAGGTCGAAGGCCCGGTAGATCATCGGCCGCAGCGGCAGGTCCCACTCGCCGACGTACCGCACCGCCTGACCGCCGGTGCCGACCTTGAACTGGACAAGGCCGACATGCGGGTCGTCCGCATCGAGGGTGGGGGTGATGCCACGCAGGTCGTAGACGGCGCAGCCGGCCGCGAGCGCGTCGCGGATCATCGCCCACTGGCAGGCGTTGGAGCCCCGCACCTCGCGCTTCGCGGTGGCGGAGGCGCCATAGGCGTACACCGCGTGCGCTCCGACACGGACCAGGACCGTGGCGGCGACCAGATCGCCCTGGTGGCGCGCCGAGTAGAGCCTGATCCGCTCAGGATCCTCGGCCCGCATCTCCGCGAACACGGTCTCGAAGTAGCGCAGCGGCCGGGGTGTGAAGCGGTCGCGCTCGGCGGTGTGGACGTAGAGGTCGTGGAACGCCTTCAGGTCCTCGCCGAGCGTCACCTCGCCGACCGTGACCTCGACCCCCGCCTTGGCCGCCTTCTTGATGTTGCGGCGCCACTGCTGGTTCATGCCCCCGAGCACGTCGTCCTCGGTCCTGCCCGTCAGCGGAATCTCGTACTTGAACTGCGGATGCCCGACCCCGAAGCCGTCCTCGGGACTCTGCGGAAGCCAGCCGGCGCCGCTGAGCCGGTCGGCCACCCGGGCGCCGACCGGGTCGGTCCACCGGCCGGACACCTCGGTGAGCCGCTTGACGCCCGCGTCCGCGATGCCGTCCTTGACCTGGGCGGCACTCCAGGTGTCCGTACGCACCGCCGGGCCGAGCCGGATCGCGAAAGCGCCATGTCCCTTGAGATACGCCGCCAGCGGATCGAGCCACGCATCGATCTCGCCAGTCCAGTCGATCACCGGCCCCTCGGGCAGATAGGCCAGCGTGAAGCGGTCGAGCCGCGGCACCCGGCGGTGCAGGACGAGTCCCGCACCGACCAGGCGCCGGCCGTCGAACCAGCCGAGGGACTCGCTGCGCCACTCGGTCTTGACGCGGCCCCACGCCGGGGTCTGCAGAAAGCTCACCGACCGCTGGGCCCGCACGAACGCCACATGCTCGGCGGCGCTGATCGGCCTGACGACCGGATTCCCGGCTGCTGCGCGTACTGGTTCGCTGGAGGACATGCCACCAGTCCAGGCGGCGGAGTGTTGCCCGAGCGTATGCACATCTCGATACGCCGACGATACGTACCGACTCATAGCCTTGCGAACATGCGTGTCTTGATCGTTGAGGACGAGCCCTATATGGCAGAAGCCATCCGCGACGGCCTGCGCCTGGAAGCGATCGCGGCCGACATCGCCGGTGACGGCGACACCGCTCTGGAACTACTGAACATCAACACCTACGACATCGCGGTCCTCGACCGTGACGTTCCCGGCCCCTCCGGCGACGAGGTCGCCAAACGCATCGTCGCCTCCGGCAGCGGCATGCCCGTCCTCATGCTCACCGCCGCCGACCGGCTCGACGACAAGGCATCCGGGTTCGAACTCGGCGCCGACGACTACCTCACGAAACCCTTCGAACTCCTGGAGCTCGTGCTCAGGCTGAGGGCCCTCGATCGCAGGCGCGCCCACAACCGGCCGCCGGTGCGGGAGATCGCGGGCCTGCGCCTCGATCCGTTCCGCCGCGAGGTCTACCGCGACGACCGCTACATCGCGCTCACCCGCAAACAGTTCGCGGTCCTTGAAGTCCTCGTCGGCGCCGAAGGCGGTGTCGTCAGCGCCGAAGAGCTCCTGGAGCGCGCCTGGGACGAGAACGCCGACCCGTTCACCAACGCCGTACGCATCACGGTCTCCGCCCTGCGCAAACGCCTCGGCGAGCCCTGGATCATCGCCACCGTGCCGGGCGTCGGCTACCGCATCGACACCGCACCCGCCACCGGGCACGGGGGCGGTGATCGTGGATAGGCGGCCCGGCCTGAGCGTCCGCCTCAAACTCACCCTCAGCTACGCCGGATTCCTCATGCTCGCGGGGGTCTTGCTGCTCGTCGCCGTGGGAGTGTTCCTCCTGCGATCGGGGTGGTTGAAAACCAACGAATCGGGGGCGGTGCGAGAGAATCCGGCCACCCTCTTCCTGCGCGCCTTCGCTCCGACGGCAGCCGCAGCCATGGTGTTCCTCCTGGTGTTCGGCCTCCTGGGAGGATGGGTCCTCGCCGGACGCATGCTCGCCCCGCTGGACCGAATCACCCACGCCACCCGCACGGCCGCGTCCGGATCACTGTCCCACCGGATCCGTCTGCCGGGCCGCAAGGACGAGTTCCGCGAACTCGCCGACGCCTTCGACGTGATGCTCGCCCAGCTCGAAGCGCAGGTCGCGGAACAGCAGAGGTTCGCCGCCAACGCCTCGCACGAGCTGCGTACCCCGCTGGCGATCTCGAAGGCACTCATCGACGTCGCCCGCGCCGATCCGAACCACGACACCGGCGAACTCGTCGACCGCCTCCACACCATCAACACCCGGGCCATCGACCTCACCGAGGCACTGCTCCTGCTCAGCCGCGCCAACCAGCGGTCCTTCACCCGAGAGCACGTCGATCTGTCACTCGTCGCGGAGGAAGCAGCCGAAACGCTCCACCCGCTCGCGGAGAAGCACGGTGTCACCCTGGAGACCAGTGGCGACATCGCCCCCACGAGCGGTTCGCCCGCGCTCCTGCTGCAGCTCACCACGAACCTCGTCCACAACGCGATCGTCCACAACGTGCCGCGGCAGGGCACCGTCCGGGCCCACACCGCCGTCCGGCCCGAGACCGTGGTGCTCACCGTGGAGAACACCGGTGAGCGGCTCACCCCCCAGCTGGTCGCGACCCTCACCGAACCCTTCCAGCGCGGCACCGAGCGCGTCCACACCGACCAGGCGGGCGTCGGCCTGGGCCTGGCCATCGTCAAGACCATCACCGAGGCACACGACGGAACCCTCACGCTGACCCCACGCCCTGCCGGCGGGCTCCGCATCACCGTGGAACTGCCCGCGGCACCAGGAGGGTGAGCCCCGAGCCACCGACCGGGCCCGCATGCGGCACGCGCACCTTGCGGAGACGAACCAAAATGACTGAGTGCGTTCACGGCATGAGAGGTACGTTTGTGCAGGCACGCCGGGGGATGGCGTCGTACCGGCGAGTCGATCGCAGGCGGCGCCCGCTCATGGAGCCGAGGGGTGAGAAGAGGCCTGGAGCCGTGATCCCTCCAGCGCGCCCGTCCGTTGCTGCGGTCCGTCCCGCCAGGAGCCGTCGTCAGGCGGCTCGTGTGCACGCGATGTGCACCGGTGCGCTACGGCCCGACAGTATCCGCAGCTCAAAAGGCATACCAAGGCAGACCCACCGTGTTCCTGACGATCAGCACGACCGGCACCCCCGAACGCCCCGCGACCGACCTCGGGTTCCTGCTGCACAAGCATCCCGGCAAGGCGCAGGCGTTCTCCACCTCCTACGGCCGCGCGCACGTCTTCTACCCGGAGGCGACCGACGAGCGCTGCACGGCGGCGCTGCTGCTCGAGGTGGACCCGCTGGCGCTCGTGCGGCGGGGCAAGGGCGGCAAGGGCCGCGGCGGCGCCCCGGACGCGGCCCTCGCGCAGTACGTGAACGACCGTCCGTACGCCGCCTCGTCGCTGCTCGCCGTCGCGCTCAGCGCGGTGTTCTCCAGCGCGCTGCGCGGCACGTGCAAGGCCCTGCCGGAGCGGGCCGGACGGCCGCTGCCGCTGCGCGTCGAGGTGCCCGCGCTGCCCGCGCGCGGCGGGCCCGACCTGGTGCGCGCCCTGTTCGAGCCGCTGGGCTGGACGGCGCGCGTCGAGCCGGTGCCCCTCGACGAGCGCTTCCCGGACTGGGGCGACTCGCGGTACGTCCGCCTCGTCCTGGACGCGCCGGACGGCACGCTCACCCTGAGCGAGGCGCTCCGCCATCTGTACGTGCTGCTTCCGGTGCTCGACGACGCCAAGCACTACTGGGTCTCGGCCGACGAGGTCGACAAGCTCCTGCGCGCAGGCGAGGGCTGGCTCGCGGACCACCCCGAGCAGAAGCTGATCACCAGCCGCTATCTGTCCCGCCGCTGGTCGCTGACGCGCGAGGCCATGGAGCGCCTGGAGCTGGTGCGCCTCGCCGACGCGGACGACTCGGACGTCACGGAGATCGACAACGCCGTGAACGAGGACGTCGACACCGAGGAGCAGCCGGTGCCGCTCGCCGTGCGGCGGCGCGAGGCGGTCCTCGCGGCCCTGGAGGCCGCCGGGGCGGCCCGGGTGCTCGACCTCGGCTGCGGACAGGGCCAGCTGGTGCAGGCGCTGCTCAAGGACACGCGGTACACCAAGGTCGTGGGCGTCGACGTGTCGATGCGCGCGCTCACCGTGGCGGCGCGGCGGCTGAAGCTGGACCGCATGGGCGAGCGCCAGGCGGAGCGCGTGGAGCTGTTCCAGGGCTCCCTCGCGTACACGGACAAGCGCCTGAAGGGGTACGACGCGGCCGTGCTCAGCGAGGTCGTCGAGCACGTCGACCTGGAGCGGCTGCCCGCCCTGGAGCACGCGGTGTTCGGCTCCGCGCGCCCGCGCACCGTCCTCGTGACGACGCCGAACGTGGAGTACAACGTGCGCTGGGAGTCCCTCCCGGCGGGCCACGCCCGCCACGGCGACCACCGCTTCGAGTGGACCCGCGCCCAGTTCCGGCAGTGGGCCGGGGCCGTCGCCGTCCAGCACGGCTACGAGGTCGCGTTCGCGCCCGTCGGGCCCGACGACCCGGAGGTGGGCCCGCCCACGCAGATGGCGGTGTTCACCCGGGACGAGCGGCCCACGAGGAACGACCGGAACAACGACCGCAACGACCGCAACGACCAGAACCGCACCAAGGAGGTGACGGCGGCATGAGCAGGACCCTTCCCGTCACCGACCTCTCCCTCGTGGTGCTCGTCGGCGCGTCGGGCTCCGGCAAGTCGACGTTCGCGCGGCGGCACTTCAAGCCGACCGAGGTGATCTCGTCGGACTTCTGCCGCGGGCTCGTCGCCGACGACGAGAACGACCAGAGCGCGAGCCGCGACGCCTTCGACGTGCTGCACTACATCGCGGGCAAGCGCCTCGCCGCAGGCCGCCGCACGGTCGTGGACGCCACGAACGTGCAGAGCGAGAGCCGCAAGCAACTGGTCGAGCTGGCCAGACGCCACGACGTGCTGCCCATCGCCATCGTGCTCGACGTGCCCGAGGAGGTGTGCGCCGAGCGCAACGCGTCCCGTACCGACCGGGCCGACATGCCGCGCCGCGTCATCCAGCGCCACACCCGCGAACTCAGGCGCTCGCTCAGGCACTTGGAGCGCGAGGGCTTCCGCAAGGTGCACGTGCTCAAGGGCGTGGCGGAGGTCGAGGCGGCCACGGTCGTCACCGAGAGGCGCTTCAACGACCTCACCCACCTCACCGGCCCGTTCGACATCGTCGGCGACGTCCACGGCTGCGCGAGCGAGCTGGAGTCCCTGCTCGCCGTCCTCGGGTACGTCGACGGCGTGCACCCCGAGGGCCGCACGGCCGTCTTCGTCGGCGACCTCGTCGACCGCGGCCCCGACACGCCGGGCGTCCTGCGCCGCGTCATGAGCATGGTCGCCGCGGGGACCGCCCTGTGCGTGCCCGGCAACCACGAGAACAAGCTCGGCCGCCACCTGAGGGGCCGCAAGGTCCAGCACTCGCACGGCCTCGCGGAGACCGTCGAGCAGCTTCAGGGCGAGAGCGAGGAGTTCCGCGCCCGGGTGCGGGAGTTCGTGGACGGGCTCGTCAGCCACTACGTCCTCGACGGCGGCAGGCTCGTCGTCTGCCACGCCGGGCTGCCCGAGAAGTACCACGGCCGCACCTCGGGCCGGGTCCGCTCGCACGCCCTGTACGGCGACACGACGGGGGAGACCGACGAGTTCGGCCTGCCCGTGCGCTACCCGTGGGCCGAGGAGTACCGCGGCAAGGCGGCCGTCGTGTACGGCCACACGCCCGTGCCCACGGCGACCTGGCTGAACAACACCATCTGCCTGGACACCGGCGCGGTCTTCGGCGGCAAGCTCACCGCGCTGCGCTGGCCCGAGCGCGAACTCGTCGACGTACCGGCCGAGAAGGTCTGGTACGAACCGGCGAGGCCGCTGCGCACGGACGCGCCCGGCGGACACGACGGGCGCCCGCTCGACCTCGGCGACGTGCACGGCCGCAGGGTCGTGGAGACCCGCAACGCCGGACGTGTGACCGTGCGCGAGGAGAACGCCGCGGCGGCCCTCGAGGTCATGAGCCGCTTCGCGGCCGATCCGCGCCTGGTGCCGTATCTGCCGCCGACGATGGCGCCGACGGCGACGTCGCAGCGCGAGGGCTACCTGGAGCACCCGGCGGAGGCGTTCGCGCAGTACGCGGCGGACGGCGTGGCGCGCGTGGTGTGCGAGGAGAAGCACATGGGCTCCCGCGCCGTGGTCCTGGTCTGCAAGGACGCGGACGCGGCGCGCGAGCGGTTCGGCGTGGACGGGCCGACGGGCTCGCTGTACACGCGCACCGGCCGTCCGTTCCTCGACGACCCGGCGCTGACCGAGGAGATCCTCGACCGGATACGGGCCGCCGTCGGCGCGGGCGGTCTGTGGACGGAGCTCGGCACCGACTGGCTGCTGCTCGACGCCGAGCTGCTGCCCTGGTCGCTGAAGGCCACCGGCCTGCTGCGCACCCAGTACGCCGCCGTGGGCGCCGCGTCCGGCGCGGCCTTCCCGGACGCCCTGAACGCCCTGGAGGCGGCCGCCGGGCGCGGCGTCGACGTCGGCGACCTGCTCGACGCGCAGCGCGAACGGGCGGCGGACGCCGCCGCGTTCACCGACGCCTACCGCCGCTACTGCTGGCCGACGAACGGGCTCGACGGCGTGCACCTGGCGCCGTTCCAGATCCTCGCCGTCCAGGGCAGGAGCCTCGCCGCGCTGCCGCACGACGAGCAACTGGCCCTGATCGACCGCATGGTGGAGCACGACGGCTCGGGCCTGCTGCGCACCACGCGCCGCCTGTACGTGGACACGGGCGACGAGGAATCGGTGCGCGCGGGCGTCGACTGGTGGCTGGAGATGACCGGGCGCGGCGGCGAGGGCATGGTCGTCAAGCCGGTCGGCGCCCTTGTCCGCGACGGCAAGGGGCGCCTGGTCCAGCCGGGCGTCAAGTGCCGGGGCCGGGAGTACCTGCGCATCATCTACGGCCCGGAGTACACGCGCCCGGAGAACCTCGCCAAGCTGCGCGGGCGCTTCCTCGGCCACAAGCGCTCGCTCGCGATCCGCGAGTACGCGCTCGGGGTGGAGGCGCTCGACCGGCTCGCGGAGGGGGAGCCGCTGTGGCGGGTCCACGAGGCGGTGTTCGCGGTGCTCGCGCTGGAATCGGAACCGGTGGATCCGCGTCTGTGACCGGCGCGGGGCCCCGGCATCGGTGCCCCGCCGGTGTCCCGCCGGGCGTCCTGCCCGGCGGGACACCGGCAACACGGCGCGTTGTGACGTGTTCTGGGCGCCTTCGACGCGTGTCCCGGGCGTGGAGAGGTGAGGATGGGGGCATGGGATTCCACGTCGACTCCGAGGCCGGGCGCCTTCGCCGCGTCATCCTGCACCGCCCGGACCTGGAGCTGAAACGCCTCACCCCCACCAACAAGGACGCGCTGCTCTTCGACGACGTCCTGTGGGTGCGGCGGGCGAGACAGGAGCACGACGGCTTCGCCGACGTGCTGCGGGACCGGGGGGTGACGGTCCATCTCTTCGGCGACCTGCTCACCGAGGTCCTGAACGTGCCGGCGGCCCGGCAGCTCGTCCTGGACCGCGTCTTCGACGAGAAGGAGTACGGCCCGCTCGCCACCGACCACCTGCGCGCCGCGTTCGAGGCCCTGCCGTCGGGCGAGCTCGCGGAGGCCCTGGTCGGCGGCATGACGAAGCGCGAGTACCTGGCGCGGCACCCGGAGCCCACGTCCGTGCGCTTCCACTGCATGGACCTGGACGACTTCCTGCTCGGCCCGCTGCCCAACCACCTGTTCACGCGCGACACCTCCGCGTGGATCTACGACGGCGTGTCGATCAACGCGATGCGCTGGCCCGCGCGGCAGCGCGAGACCGTCCACTTCGAGGCGATCTACCAGCACCACCCGCTCTTCCAGGGCCAGGTGGGCAACGTCTGGTCGCAGGGCCAGGCCGACTACCCCTCCACCATCGAGGGCGGCGACGTCCTGGTGATCGGCAACGGCGCCGTGCTCATCGGCATGAGCGAGCGCACCAAGCCGCAGGCCGTCGAGATGCTCGCGCACAAGCTGTTCGCCGCCGGGTCCGCGCGCACGATCGTGGCGCTCGACATGCCCAAGCGCCGGGCCTTCATGCATCTGGACACGGTCATGACGATGGTCGACGGAGATACGTTCACGCAGTACGCGGGCCTCGGCATGCTGCGCTCGTACACCATCGAGCCGGGGGTCGACGAGCGCGAGCTGAAGGTCACCGACCACCCGCCGGAGCACATGCACCGGGCGATCGCGGCGGCCCTCGGCCTGGACCGCGTCCGGGTCCTGACCGCCACGCAGGACGTGCACGCGGCCGAGCGCGAGCAGTGGGACGACGGCTGCAACGTCCTGGCGGTCGAGCCGGGCGTCGTCGTCGCGTACGAGCGGAACGCGACGACCAACACCTATCTGCGCAAGCAGGGCATCGAGGTGATCGAGATCCCCGGCAGCGAGCTGGGCCGGGGCCGGGGCGGGCCGCGCTGCATGAGCTGCCCGGTGGAGCGGGACCCGGTCGGGGGCTGAGCCGAGCGGGGCCGAGCGGGGCCGAGCCGTGCGGGGTCGGTCCGGGCGCCGACGGGGTGACCCCCAGGGTGGTGCATACATTTGTGAGTGATCGTATATACTTCCAGTATCACGCATTCGCACCCCAGGAGCGCCCCCATGGCGAACGGCCCGACCAGCCTTGACCTCACCGGCCGCCACTTCCTCAAGGAGGTGGACTTCACCGCCGAGGAGTTCCGAGGTCTGCTCGCCCTGGCCGCGGAGCTGAAGGCCGCCAAGCGGGAGGGGCGCGAGGAGCGGCGGCTGAGCGGCAAGAACATCGCCCTGGTCTTCGAGAAGGCCTCCACGCGCACCCGCTGCGCCTTCGAGGTGGCCGCCGCGGACCAGGGCGCGGCCACCACGTACATGGACCCCTCCGCCTCGCACATCGGCCAGAAGGAGTCCGCGAAGGACACCGCCCGGGTCCTCGGCCGGATGTTCGACGCGATCCAGTACCGGGGGGACGCCCAGGAGACGGCGGAGACGCTCGCGGCCCACGCGGGCGTGCCCGTCTACAACGGCCTGACCGACGACTGGCACCCCACGCAGATGCTCGCCGACGTCCTCACGATGACCGAGCACTGCGCCGAGCCCCTGGAGCGGATCGCCTTCGCCTACCTCGGCGACGCCCGCTTCAACATGGGCAACTCCTACCTGGTCACCGGCGCCCTGCTCGGCATGGACGTACGGATCGTGGCGCCCGAGGCGTACTGGCCCGCCGCGCACGTGGTCGCCCGGGCGCGGCGGCTCGCCGAGGTCAGCGGTGCCCGGATCACGCTCACCGAGGAAGTGGCCGAGGGTGTCGCGGACGCGGACTTCGTCGGCACGGACGTCTGGCTGTCCATGGGGGAGCCCGCCGAGGTCTGGGACGAGCGCATCCGGTCCCTGGCGCCGTACGCCGTGACCATGGACGTCCTGCGCGCCACCGGCAACCCGGACGTGCGCTTTCTGCACTGCCTGCCGGCCTTCCACGATCTGGACACGACCCTGGGCCGCGCCCTCTGCGAGCGCCACGGCCTGCGCTGGCTGGAGGTCAGTGACGAGGTCTTCGAGTCCCCCCACTCGATCGTCTTCGACGAGGCGGAGAACCGCCTCCACACGATCAAGGCCGTCCTGGTCGCGACCCTGGCGGACGGGGGCCCGGCGCTGACGGCGTAATCGGCCTTCGGCCTCGTCCTCAAGCGCCGGACGGGCTGAATGGTTGCCGGTGCGGACCGGCTCCCGTCTGCGACTCGCCGCGGGTCCGCGGTCCGCAGGGGACCTCCGGCCCGCACCGGAGGATTTCAGCCCGTCCGGCGTTTGAGGACGAGGCGCGGAGCGCCGACAAGGGTCCCGCTAAGGCCCTGCCGTCAAGGTGAACCAGACCGCCTTGCCCGAGGCGGTCGGCCGGTGGCCGCAGGCCGAGCTGAGGGTGCGGATCAGGAGGAGGCCGCGGCCGTGCTCCTGCCAGGGGTCCGGCTCGCAGCCGGGGCCGGGGGTGGTGAGGTCGCCGGGCGGCGTGGGGTTGGAGTCCCGCACCTCCACCTGGCACTGCGTCGGCAGCAGCTCGATGAGCAGCTCTATCGGCGCGTGCCCGGGCGCGTGCTCCACCGCGTTGGCCACCAGCTCCGCCGTGAGCAGTTCGGCCGTGTCCGTGTCCGCCGTGGAGCCGATGTCGATGAGCGCCGTACGGACCAGGGCGCGCGCGATCGGCACGGCGGCCACCGTGTGCGGCAGCGCGATGCGCCAGCTTGCGGGCGAGTGCGGTTCGGGCAAGTGCGGGTCCGTTCGGCGAGCAGGTGGTCCGGTGCGGTCCTGCTTTCAACCGTACGAATCCTAAGCCGAGTGGCGACAGGGCCCTTGGTCGGGCCGCTCAGGGACCACCGTCACGCCGTCCGGGGCCCGCCCCGCATGGCTGATATCGCGTACTCGTGACGACAGTCATGGAACGGTGATAACTTCGAAGAGGGTTCGAAGAGGGAACGCCCCGTCGCACTCCGCCGAGGAGGCCGCACGCCATGAGTCCTTTCACCGGCTCCGCAGCCCGCACCCCCGAGTGGGAGCATCTGCGCCTGACCGTCGACGAGGGCGTCGCCACCGTCACGCTCGCCCGCCCCGACAAGCTCAACGCGCTCACCTTCGGCGCCTACGCCGACCTGCGCGACCTGCTCGCCGAGCTGTCCCGCACGCGGTCCGTGCGGGCCCTCGTGCTCGCGGGCGAGGGCCGCGGCTTCTGCTCGGGCGGCGACGTCGACGAGATCATCGGCGCCACGCTCGCCATGGACACCGCCCAGCTGCTCGACTTCAACCGCATGACGGGCCAGGTCGTGCGGGCCCTGCGCGAGTGCCCCTTCCCGGTGGTCGCCGCCGTGCACGGGGTGGCCGCGGGCGCGGGCGCGGTGCTCGCGCTCGCCGCGGACTTCCGGGTGGCGGACCCGTCGGCGCGGTTCGCGTTCCTGTTCACCCGGGTCGGCCTGTCCGGTGGTGACATGGGCGCCGCGTATCTGCTGCCGCGCGTGGTCGGGCTCGGGCACGCCACACGTCTGCTGATGCTCGGCGAGCCGGTGCGCGCCCCCGAGGCCGAGCGGATCGGGCTGCTCAGCGAGCTGACCGACGAGGGCAGGGCCGACGAGGCCGCCGCCGCCCTCGCCCGCCGTCTGGCCGAGGGCCCGGCCCTGGCGTACGCGCAGACCAAGGCCTTGCTCACCGCGGAGCTGGACATGCCGCTCGCGGCCTCCGTGGAGCTGGACGCGGCGACCCAGGCGCTGCTCATGAACGGCGAGGACTACGCCGAGTTCCACGCGGCCTTCACCGCGAAGCGCGCCCCGAAGTGGCGGGGGCGGTGACCGTGAGCGACGCGCCCGCCGCGGCCCCCGCCGTGCACCGCGTCGCCGTCATCGGCGGCGGCCCCGGCGGCCTGTACGCCGCCGCCCTGCTCAAGCGCCTCGACCCGGCGCGCGAGATCACGGTCTGGGAGAAGAACGCCCCGGACGACACCTTCGGCTTCGGCGTGGTCCTCTCCGACGAGACGCTCGGCGGCATCGAGCACGCCGACCCGGTGGTGTACGCGGCGCTGCGGGAGCGCTTCGTGCGCTGGGACGACATCGACATCGTGCACCGCGACACCCGGCACACCTCCGGCGGCCACGGCTTCGCCGCGCTCGGCCGCCGGGCGCTGCTCGCCGTGCTGCACGAGCGCTGCCGCGACCTGGGCGTGGACCTGCGCTTTCGCACCGAGGCCCCGCCGGCCGCCGACCTGGCGACGGCGTACGACCTGGTGGTCGCCGCGGACGGGGTGCACAGCGCGACCCGCGAGGCGCACGCGGACGTCTTCCGGCCCGCCGTCACAAGCCACCGCTGCCGCTACATCTGGCTCGCCGCCGACTTCGCCTTCGACGCGTTCCGCTTCGAGATCGCCGAGACCGAGCACGGCGTGATGCAGCTGCACGGCTATCCGTTCTCGGCGGACGAGTCCACCGTGATCATCGAGATGCGGGAGGAGGTCTGGCGGGCGGCGGGCTTCGCGGACGCCGAGCCGGGCGAGACGATCGACCGTTGCGCCAAGGTCTTCGCGGAGGCCCTGCACGGCCGCGGCCTGCGCTCCAACAACTCGTCCTGGCTGACCTTCCGCACGGTCGTCAACGACCGCTGGTCGCACGGCAACACGGTGCTGCTCGGCGACGCCGCGCACACCGCGCACTTCTCCATCGGCTCCGGTACGAAGCTGGCCGTCGAGGACGCGCTCGCCCTCGCGGCCTGCCTCCAGGAGCAGCCGGACGTCCCGCGCGCCCTCGCCGCGTACGAGGCCGAGCGCCGCCCGGTCGTGGCGTCCACGCAGCGCGCCGCGCAGGCGAGCCTCCAGTGGTTCGAGGAGCTTCCCCTCTATCTGGGCCAGCCGCCGCGGCAGTTCGCGTTCAACCTGCTCACCCGCAGCCGCCGCGTCACCCACGACAATCTGCGCCTGCGCGACGAGCGGTTCACGACGGCGGTCGAGCGGGACTTCGGCTGCCCCGAGGGCACGCCGCCCATGTTCACCCCCTTCACGCTCGGCGGCCTCACCCTGCGCAACCGCGTCGTCGTGTCCCCGATGGACATGTACTCCGCCCGGGACGGCGTCCCCGGTGACTTCCACCTGGTCCACCTGGGCGCGCGGGCGCTGGGCGGGGCGGGCCTGGTCATGACCGAGATGGTGTGCGTGAGCGAGCGGGGCCGCATCACCCCCGGCTGCGCCGGGCTCTACACCGACGAGCAGGCCGAGGCCTGGGCGCGCGTCGCGGACTTCGTGCACGAGCAGTCGCCCGGCACGGCCTTCGGCGTCCAGCTGGGGCACGCGGGCCGCAAGGGCTCCACCAAGCTCATGTGGGAGGGCATCGACGAGCCCCTGGACGAGGGCAACTGGCCCCTGGTGGCCCCCTCCGCGCTGCCGTACACCTCGCGCAGCCAGGTCCCGCACGCCCTGCGGGCCGATGAACTCCCGTCCCTGCGCGAGGAGTTCGTCGCCGCCGCCCGGCGTGCCGCGCGCAGCGGCTTCGACCTCCTGGAACTCCACTGCGCGCACGGCTACTTGCTCTCCGGCTTCCTGTCCCCGCTCACCAACCGCCGCACGGACGCGTACGGCGGCTCGCTCGAGGCCCGGCTCCGCTTCCCCCTGGAGGTCTTCGACGCGGTGCGCGAGGCGTGGCCGTCGGGCCGGCCGATGACGGTCCGCGTCTCCGCCACGGACTGGGCCGAGGGCGGTACGACGGCCGACGACGCCGTGGCGATCGCCCGGGCCTTCGCGGCCCACGGCGCCGACGCGATCGACGTCTCCACGGGCCAGGTGGTCTCCGACGACGCCCCCGCGTACGGCCGCTCGTACCAGACCCCGTACGCGGACCGTATCCGCAACGAGACCGGCATACCTGTGATCGCGGTCGGCGCCATCTCGTCCTGGGACGACGTCAACTCCCTGCTCCTGGCGGGCCGCACCGACCTCTGCGCCCTGGCCCGCCCCCACCTCTACGACCCCCACTGGACCCTCCACGCGGCGGCCGAGCAGAACTACCAGGGCCCCGCGGCCCCCTGGCCCCACCCCTACCGCGCCGGAAGCCGCCGCCCCCAGACGGGCCGCACGGACGCCCCGAAGCCGAGGCTCAGCCTCTGAGCACGAACTCCGCTCCCGCCCGGTGGAGCCGGTCGTGCAGGCCCTGGAAGACCGCTGCCGAGCGGGTGCCCGGCCAGTCGGGCGGGAGGAGGGCCGGGGGCAGGCCCGGGTCGACGTACGGGAGGTGGCGCCAGGTGTCGAGGGCCAGGAGGTAGTCGCGGTACGCCTGGTCCGGGGGCGTGTCGGGGCGGGCGTGCCAGGCGCGCAGGACCGGGGCGTGGCGGTCCAGGAAGGCCTCGTGCTCCTTGGCGATGGCGGACAGGTCCCACCAGCGCGACACCGCCTCGGCGGTGGGCGTGAAGCCCAGGTGCTCGCCCCGGAAGAGGTCGACGTACGCCGTGAGGCCGAGGCGCTCCAGGGTGTGCCGGGTCTCGTCGTGGAGACGGGCCGGGGCGATCCAGACCCCGGGCGCGGCCGTGCCGAAGCCGAGACCCGCGAGGCGCGAGCGGAGCACGTGGCGCTTGTTGCGCTCCGCCTCCGGGACGGAGAACACCGCGAGGACCCAGCCGCCGTCGCGGCGCCCGCCCGCGGCCGGGTAGATGCGCCGGTCGCCGTCGTCGAGGAGCTGCCGCGCCTCCGCCGAGAGGTCGTACCCCGCGGCCCCGCCGGACGTGCGCGCGGGCACGAGGAGCCCGCGCCGCTTGAGGCGGGAGACCGACGAGCGGACCGACGGCGCGTCGACGCCCACCGGCGCGAGGAGACGCACGAGTTCGGCGACCGCGACGGGGCCGGGCGCGGCCCGGCCGTACGCGCCGTAGAACGTGACGATCAGGGACCTGGGGGCGTGTTGCTCGGACACGTGATCACTCTAGGCCCCGGACGCGGGCCCCGGATCCGCGAGTGGATCTTCCGCGCCGGGCGCCGCCCCCGGTTCCCGCAGGCGGAAGCGTTGCAGCTTGCCCGTGGCGGTCCGCGGGAGGGCGTCGAGGAACTCCACTTCGCGTGGGCACTTGTACGGCACCAGCTCCGCCTTGACGAACGCGCGCAGCCGCTCGGCGTCCGGCGTCGCGCCCGCGCGCAGCACCACGTACGCGACGGCGATCTGCCCGCGTCGCTCGTCGGAGCGGCCCACGACGGCGGTCTCCACCACGTCCGGGTGGCGCAGCAGGGCCTCCTCGACCTCGGGGCCCGCGATGTTGTACCCGGCCGAGATGATCATGTCGTCCGCGCGCGCCACATAGCGGAAGTAGCCGTCGGCGTCGCGGACGTACGTGTCGCCGGTGACGTTCCAGCCGTGCCGGACGTAGTCGCGCTGGCGGGGGTCGGCGAGGTAGCGGCAGCCGATCGGGCCGCGCACCGCGAGCAGGCCCGGCTCGCCGTCCGGCACGGGCGCGCCGGAGTCGTCGACCACGCGCGCGTGCCACCCCGGCACGGGAAGCCCCGTGGTGCCGGGGCGGATCGCCTCGTCGGCGGCCGAGATGAAGATGTGCAGGAGCTCCGTCGCGCCGATGCCGTTGATGACGCGCAGGCCGGTGCGCTCGTGCCAGGCCTGCCAGGTCGCCGCGGGCAGGTTCTCGCCCGCCGAGACGCAGCGGCGCAGCGACGACACGTCGTGGGCGACGCCATCGGCGGGCGCGTCGAGCGCGTCCAGCATCGCGCGGTACGCCGTCGGCGCGGTGAACAGCACGCTCACCCGGTGCGCGGCGATCGCGGGCAACAGCTGCTTGGGGCCCGCCTGTTCGAGCAGCAGGGAGGACGCGCCGACGCGCAGCGGGAAGACGACGAGGCCGCCCAGGCCGAAGGTGAAGCCGAGCGGCGGGCTGCCCGCGAACACGTCGTCGGAGCGGGCCTTCAGGACGTGGCGCGCGAAGGTGTCGGCGATCGCGAGCACGTCCCGGTGGAAGTGCATGCAGCCCTTGGGCCGCCCCGTCGTGCCGGACGTGAAGGCGATGAGCGCCACGTCGTCGGCCGCGGTGTCCACCGCCTCGTACGGCTCCGCCGCGCGGGCCGCCACCCGGGCCGCGAGGTCGTCGGGGCCCTCGCCGCCGTACGTCGTCACGCGCAGGCCCGGCACCCCGGCCTTGATCAGGTCGTCGACCGCGCGGGCGTCGCACAGCGCGTGCGAGACCTGCGCGATCTCGCACATCGTGGCCAGCTCCTGCGCGCGCTGCTGGGCGAGGACGGTCACCGCGACCGCGCCCGCCTTCATCACGGCGAGCCAGCAGGCGGCGAGCCAGGGCGAGGTGGCGCCGCGAAGGAGCACGCGGTTGCCCGGCACCACGCCGAGCTCGGCGGTCAGGACGTGCGCGATCCGGTCCACGCGGCTCTTCAGCTCGCCGTACGTCCACGTCGTGCCGTCGGCGGCGAGGAAGGCGGGCCGGTCGCCGCCGTACCGCAGGGCGGAGGCGTCGAGCAGCTCGGCGCCGCAGTTGAGCCGGTCGGGGTAGTGCAGCTCGGGCCGGTCGCGCACCAGCGCGGGCCACTGCTCGCGCGGCGGGAGGTGCTCGCGCGCGAAGGTGTCGACGTGGCCGGTGGGCGCGGCGCCGCCGGCGCCGTACGTTGCCCCTGTGGTCTCCATGGCGCCTCGCCACCTTTGCCGTCGGGCGTAGTGATGGGCTCGCCCAACGAGCGTATCGTGTTGGTGACGGCAGTCAACACTGCGCGATAAGACTCGGGGTGCGGCAGCGCGCCCCGCGCCAGGGGAGAGGCCCGAGATGACGGATGGACCGTCCTTGTCAGCGTTTCCGCAATTTTCGCTCGACCCGGAGCAGGCCGCTCGGCGTGACCGGCTGCGGGACCTTGCCGAGACCCGCCTGCGCCCCCTCGCCGAGAAGGGCGAGCCGGGGCGCGTGAACCGCCCGCTCGTCGAGGCGCTCGGCGAACTCGGCCTGCTGGACGGCCTTTTCACCGCCGGAGCCCTCGATCTGTGTCTGACGAGGGAGTCGCTTGCTCGCGGCTGCACGGAGGCCGAGACCGCGTACGCCCTCCAGGGCCTGGGCGCCTACCCCGTGCACGCCCACGGCCCGGCGGCGCTGCGCGAGCGCTGGCTTCCGGCCGCGCGCGAGGGCCGCGCCGTCGCCGCCTTCGCCCTGTCCGAGCCGGGCGCGGGCTCCGACGCCGCGGCCCTCGCGCTGCGCGCCGAGCCCGAGCCGGGGCAGGCGGGCACCTGGCGCCTGACGGGCGAGAAGTCCTGGATCTCGAACGCGCCCGAGGCCGACTTCTACACCGTCTTCGCCCGCACCACGCCGGACGCGGGCGCCCGCGGCGTGACCGCCTTCCTGGTCCCCGCCGACCGCCCGGGCCTGACCGGCACCCCGCTCGCGATGCTCTCCCCGCACCCCATCGGCACCCTCGCCTTCGACGGCGTCCGCGTGAGTACGGACGACCTGCTCGGCGAGGTCGACCGCGGCTTCGGCGTCGCCATGGCGACCCTCAACCGCTTCCGCCCGAGCGTCGGCGCCTTCGCGGTCGGCATGGCCCAGGCCGCGCTCGACGCGACGCTCGCGCACACCGCGGAGCGGGACGCGTTCGGCGGCAAGCTCAAGGACCTCCAGGCGGTGTCCCACCAGGTCGCGGAGATGGCCACGCGCACGGAGGCGGCCCGGCTCCTGGTGTACGCGGCCGCCGCCGCCCACGACCGCGAGGAGCAGGGCATCGCGGGCCGCGCGGCGATGGCGAAGCTCTTCGCCACGGAGACGGCGCAGTATGTCGTCGACACCGCCGTCCAGCTGCACGGCGCCCGCGCCCTCCAGCACGGGCACCTGCTCGAACACCTCTACCGCGAGGTGCGGGCCCCGCGCATCTACGAAGGCGCTAGCGAGGTCCAACGGGCCGTCATCGCCAAGCAGTTGTACGCCACCGCCCCCTCCCCGAAGGAGACCGCATGAGCCTCGACCGGCTGAACCCCGCGGAGCTGTCCCCGGCCACCGGCTTCAGCCACGCCGTCGTGGCGAGTGGCGGCCGCGTCGTCTTCCTCGCCGGGCAGACGGCCCTGGACACCGACGGCAAGGTCACCGGGGCCACGCTGCCCGAGCAGTTCGAGCGGGCCCTCGGCAATCTGCTCGCCGCCCTGCGCGCGGCGGGCGGCACCCCCGCGGACCTCGCCCGCGTCACCGTCTACGCCACCGACGTCGCCGCCTACCGCGCGCACGCGCCCGAACTGGGGGCGATCTGGAAGCGCTTGGCGGGCCGCGACTATCCCGCCATGGCGGTGATCGGCGTGGTCCGCCTCTGGGACGAGGAGTGCCTGCTGGAACTGGACGGCTTCGCGGTGCTGGCCTGATTCCCGAACCTGGGGGCTCCGCCCCCAGACCCCCGCTCCTCAAACGCCGGAGGGGCTGGAACTTGCGGCCCGGGCCTAGCGAGGCGGGGCGAACTTTCGGGTGGAGAAGGCCGTGGCGTCCTTCGGGCCCACGCCGCGCGTGATCCACCAGTGGGTGGGCACCTCGCCGTAGACGGGGGACAGCTTCGGCGACCGCCAGGACAGGACCACCTCGTCCCCGCCGTCCCCGTCGAAGTCGGCGGCGAAGTGCACCCGCCGCCACCCGCTCCCCGCGGGAATGCGCTTGCCGTCGACCCGCGCGGGCGGCCTGCGGACAAGGCGGGCGACCCGCCGGTCGCCCTCGTAGAGGACCGGGCCCTCGCGGCCGTCGAACAGCAGGGCGTCCCGGCCGTCGCCGTCGGGGTCGACGGCCGTGTACGCGCCGCCCGCGCCCCCGCGGGGCCGGTAGGTGCGGACCGGCCCGCCGTCGCCGGGGTAGACGGCGTAGCTCCCGGAGACGTCGGCCGGCTCGGCCTCGGAGTCCGGCTCGTCGTTGCGGCCCCCGTCGTCGCCGACGGCGAGGTCGCGGGTGCCGTCCCCGTCGAAGTCGCCGAACGCGGAGCCGTTCCCCTCGCGCACCGGGCGGCTGGTGGGGGCGAGGCCGCCGCCGGGCCGGGCGGCGAAGTACCGGCCCGCCGACTGCTCGCCGTCGTTGCCGTAGTGCAGATACAGGCCGGTGGTACGGGGCTTGCCCGACGGCGCGATGCCGTCGGCCCGGATGCCGCTGTACGTGGCGTACGGCGGCTGCGGCAGGATCCGCCGCTCGGTGCGCGCGGCCGCGCCCGTGCGCGTGAACGGGCCGAACAGCAGCACCACGGCCTCCTCGTCGGACCGCAGTCCCGAGTCGGGGGACTGCAGGCCCGCCAGGTCGTGGCGCCCGTCGCCGTCGAAGTCGCCCCGGACGACGTCGTCGAAGCCGGCCGCCGCGTCCGGCGCGGGAAGGCGGACCCGGGTCGGCGCCGCGCCGCGCCGGGGCCCGGTCGGCCCGCCCCAGTTGACGTACTCGACCACGCGGTTCCCCGCGGGCGTCTCCTCTCCGGTGCGCGTGAGGAAGTCCGCGAAGCCGTCGTCGTCCAGGTCGGCGGTCAGCCCCGGGTACGGCGGGGTGTTCCCGACGGCGCTGGGGTCGGGCACGCCGAGATCCTCGGGGGTGTACAGGGTCCGCGTCGTCGGGTCGAGCCCGCGCGGCGAGCCGAAGACGACGGCGATCCGAGGCACCCCGCCGTGGCTCGCGGGCCAGGCCACCGGCACCTGCATCAGCAGGTCGGGGTGGCCGTCGCCGTTGATGTCGTCCGGGTCGCCCGAGCCCCGGCCGGGGTCGGGCGCGCGGCTCTCGGTCGGTACGACGTCGGGCGTCCGGGAGGACCCGGACCGCTCGCGGCCGTCGCCGTCGCGGGAGCCGTCGGACCCGGAGTCACCGGACCCGCCGCACCCCGCGACCAGGGCGAGGGCGGCGAGTACGGAGACGGCGCGGGCCGCGGTACGAGGAGTCATGGGGGACACCCTCACACCGCGGCCCGCGCCAGTTCCACACAGATGTGCGAGCGGTTGGATGGGATATCTGCAGATGTCCCGGAAAGAGCTCAGTGGCTCTACGGCCCAAAGTCCCAGAGTGCTCTATTCGGGGGTGGTCGTGGAGTGCACCCGCCGAGTTCTACGCCTATTGCGTCAGCGCCGGGCCGAGGAACGGGCTGGGCGTGCCGTGCCAGAAGACATCCACGCTGTCCCGAGCCCTAGTGGCTGCGACGAACAACAGGGACCGAGCACGCTGCATCTCATGGCGATACCGCGCTGGGTCACTCGTGCGCAACCGGCTCACCGCATCGCGCGGAACCAGGCCGTCCGCGATCCCTGCGATGATCATCCGCTGGTACTCAAGCCCCTTGAACCGGAACATCGTGCCGATATGTACTCCACCGTCTCCATGTGGCCCATCCGCACGGATCTCCACCGGACGGATTCCGTGCAACCCGAGCGTGTAGCCGATTTCGGAGGCCATCTGGTTCGTCGGCACGCAGATCGCGATCTGCTCGTGCGGAATCCTCAAGTCAGGGTCGGCGTCCCATTCCTGGATCAGGGCTGCGATGCCTTCCCGCTCGGCGGCCCAGTCGGGGAACGAGTGTCCGGACGGCTGCCTTCCGCTGAGTACGGACCGGTAGCCGGCCAGCGTCTCCTGGCTGCCGTCGAGGTCGTCGTAGTCCGTCTCACCCAGCACGTCGAGCGCGGAGCGAAGGATCTGTCGCGTCGTGCGGTAACTCAGGCTCAGCTTGGACGATCGGCCCCGGATGTTGATGCCCAGGCTACCGAGCGTCACCTGGTTCTTGTAGATGCGCTGATGGGTGTCGCCGACGAGAAACAGGTCGTCCGCTTCCCGAGGGGCCATCGCACGCAGCATCTTCCAGTGAGCGGGGCGCAGATCCTGTGCCTCGTCCACCACGATGTGCCGGTACCGATAGCGCAGCCAGCCGCCTGAGCCGTCCTGGAGGTGGATGTTGTCGAGACCGCCGGCCTCATCCCGTTGGCGCGCGATGGAGAGGATTCGCTGCTCGCGTCCGAGCTCCAGGCGTGCGGCGCGTTCGGCGACCTGGTCCCAGGTCTGACGTCCAAGGCGGTCCAGGCGCTGGGTGAAGCGTTCGGCAAGCTGCCAGATCTCGGCGCGCTCACTGCGGGTGATATTGCGGCCGCGTCCGGCTCGCCGGGCGCGGAAGTAGTCGGTGCGCGTGGCGACGGCCTGCCCGAGGATCACCTGGGTCCATTCGTCGTGCAGGAACTCGGGGTCCCAGCGCTCTTCCCCCAGTTCGTCCAGCAGTGCCCGCCATTCCCGTACGGCCTGACTGTCGTCCATCACCTGCTTGCCGCTGCCCGGTTCGGCCTCGCGCACGATGCGGAGCGCCAGCTGGTCGACGTGGCTGACCTCGATGCGGGACAGCAGCTCTTCGCCGCCCAGTTCAAGGAGTCGGGACCGCAGATCCGCAGCGAGGTTCTTGTTGTACGTGGTCAGCAGAACCGGCTTGTCGCGACCGGGCCGCAACTGCCGCACCAGATGACGCACCCGGTGCAGGGCGACGATGGTCTTGCCCGTGCCCGGGCCCCCGCCGACCCGGGCCGGCCCCGAGTAGCGTCGTTCCACGAGCTTGGCCTGCGTGGGGTGGAGGAAGACCTTCCACCGGCTGAAGTCGCCGCCCTCCAGGGCCTCTCGGAGCGCCTCGTCGGAGGTGGTGACCACTGTGGCCGGGCGCTGTGCCGCGGCCTGGAAGTCGTCGGGGTCGACCGGCTCGGCGGCGGCGACGGGCGCGGTCACCTGGTCGAGGACGTCGTCGTACGCCTTGCCGTCGAAGAGCGCGAGTAGCACTTCGCCGGTGAGCTGGGGCGCGTACTCGACCAGGCCGAGCAACTGGTCTTCGGTGGTGAGCGTCCGGATGACCGGGAGCAGTGGTTCGGCGACTCCGAGCTCCGACAGCTGGGTGTCTGACCAGGCCGCGAAGAGCTCCTGCGGCTTGGCCGGTTCAGGCGCGGCCGCCGGGGTGACAGACGGAGGGGGAAGGCGGCGGAGGATGCTCTCCTCCACGACCTCCAGGTCGACGTACTCGATTCCACCGGTGACGTGGTTGACCCCTGCCGACAGCCGGTCGTAGACGTCCTTGCGGTGCTTGACGGAGACGATCAGCCAGTCGTCGTCGGCGAGCCGGATCAGCAGCGCCCGGTAGTCGTCGCTGACTCGCGCCGACCACAGCCTGCTGTCTCCCTTGAGCTGCTGGAGTTTGAGACCGGTGGTGTGCGGATTGGTCTTGAACTTGTGCTGGAAGTCGAAGAAGGCGCCCTTGACCGTGCGAGGGAGCTTGAGGATCTCCTTGTCGGCCTTGTCGAGCAGGCGCAGTGTCACGCCCGAGGCGGTCATCGTGTGTGCTCCCCGTCGTCGGTGCTGTCGTGGTTCGTGCCCTGGCCCCGTCCGGTCAGACGGGCGATCAGCTCCGCGGTGTCCCAGGCGATGGCCGTACGGATGTCCCAGCCGGCGGCCGTGAACGCCTTGTCCCTGTCCGCGGCCTCGTGATCGGGCTCCGGGCCGTTCTCACGGGCGGCGAGGACCACGCCGATGCGCGCCGCGGGCCAGGCCAGTTCGGCCTGCCAGCCTCGCTCGTCCAGCTCGTAACCGTCCTCGGGCGCCGATACCCCTGCGTCGGCCAGGGCCCTTGCCAGCTCGGAGAGACCTGCCTCGTCGGGATCGAGGTATTCCAGCACAGGGTCCCACCCCGGGGCTCGGCCCGTTGTCGGGACCACGGCCGCCTCGGCGACAGCAGCTGTCGGAGCGCTGTCCCGGACTGCGCCGACCTCCACCGCGGACGCAGTGACTCCGGCCGGTGCGGGCTCCGCCCGGGCGAGCTCGGTCCGGGTGGACGGCAGCCATCCCTCGCCGCCGGTCACGGTCAGCACCTCGGTGGCGAAGCCGTCGAGCAGACTGGTGGTGAGTTGGGCGCTGTCGCCGCCTCCGTGGTCCAGGAACTGCAGCACGTTGCTCCAGTACAGCCAGGCCCGCCAGCGTCGCCGGTGGGTTCCTGCGTCAGCCATGGCCTCGGCGCTGTCGTCCAGGACCGTAAGACCGGTCCACACGGGTGGGGTGCGCCTGCCGTCCGCGGCCAACACGAGCCGGCAGCCGGAGGCGTCGGGGCCGTACATCAGTCGGATCGGCCCCGTCGCGCCCGTGGGCGTCTCACCCCGCAGTGCCGAGCGAAGCGCCGACCCGAGACCTCCGGCTCCAAGAGCGGCGCCTCGGGCGCCCGTGGCACCGCTGAGTCCGGCGGCCGCCGCCTCGGCACGCCGTTGCCAGCGTGAGGCGTCGGGGGACCGGAGGTACGCGAGCAGGAGTCGGGAGGGGTTGACCCAGATGGCGTCGGACAGCTCGCCGGGCAGCCCTCCGCCGATGCGGCTGTAGTAGTCGCGTGCCCGGTTTTGCGCCTCCGTCGGGTAGGGCTCCCAGACCGGGGCGGCCGGGCCCACACCCGCGTATCCGGTGTCCCGTACGCGCTCACGCCACTCCTTGACGTCGTCGTACGTCAGCTGGAACACCCGTAGTCCCTCGCTGCGCAGTCCGGTCCGCTTCGTGGCGTCGCCGGCCAGCCGGTTGTGCGAGGGGGTCGCGTGATAGGCGTAACCGTCGAGGTAGACGGCGACACGGGGGCTCGGAGCGTCGAGACGTTCGAGGAGTATGTCGGGCCGTGTGCCCTCCAGCGCGCGCTGCTGCGACACACGCCAGCTGACGGTCGTCCCGTCGTCCCCCGTCAGTCGCAGATCGAGGGCGTACGTGCCGGCCGACGTGGTGTAAGCGTCTGCCGCCGCCCCGGACTCGGTCAGCCTCGCCCACTCCTGGAGCGTGTCGATGAACATGATCTCGAGGTCGCTCTCGGCCTGCCGCTCCAGCGGGATGTGCCGAGTCGTCGCCACGGGTGAGGTCCGCCAGCGGGAACCGTCCTCACCGAGGAGGTCCTCCAGCATCTGCCGTACCTCATTACGGCTGACCTTGTCGTAGTCGGCCGCCGGCACGCGGCGCAGCAGGCACTGGTGGCAGCCGTCGAGCCCCTTCTCGCGGCAGCCGCAGTTCTCGATGACGTCCCGTGCCTTGAGCAGCACCTCCCGGAAGCCGTCGGCGGACGCGAGCCGGTGCAGGTAGCCGGTGCCTCCCGGCAGGCGGTCGTAGACCACGAGGAACCGCCGCGGCCAGTCGGAGCCGTTGACGCCCGAGTGATCGGGCATCGTGGCCTCGGCGATGTCGATGTGGTCGGGATCGCCGCCGTACTGTGCCGCGATACCCGCGAACAGCGCGGCCGTGAACGATGCCAGCCGTTCCTTTGCGCGGGCCACGGAGGCGGGCAGCAGGACGCGCACCGCCTCCGTGCTCAGCTCGTGCGCCAGCAGCAGCGGCACGTCCTGACCATTGCCCTGCCGCTCGTCCGCGGAGGCTCCCTTGACCCGGCGGCGGGGACACCACAGCAGGTGGTGAGTGGCGGCCGAGGTGCTCGCCGCCCCTGACTCCGTCAGCGCGTGCTGCGGCACGTCCACGACGGGCCGGCCCTCCGCCGTGGCGCCACCGCAACTCGTGCACACGTAGAAGGGATTGAGCCGTACGTCCTCGCCGGCGAGCGGTACCGTGCTGCTGCCCTCTTCGCGGTCCAACCCCAGGTTGAACGTACGGATCGTCGCCTGCCGGGTGAAGTCCACGCCGAACACGGCCGTTTCGTGCCGCCACGACCCAGGGGTGATCCGCTCCGGATCGATGTCCACCGTCGTCAGCACCGCGTAGTGTCGGCGGTCCCGCTCGTCACGGTCGTCCCGCACCCTCGCGTCGTCTCTCTTGTCGCGCGAGACGACGCGCCTCGGCTGGAGCACGTGCTGTACGCAGCCCGCGTCGGCGATCTCCCGCCCGCCACAGCGGGGGCACGGACTGGTGTCGTTCTTGGCCTCACGGTGCGTACGGACGTACCCACATGCTGGGCAGAGCCGCCACTCCGCCCAGGCACGGCGGTCCGGGGTGCCGACGTCGAGCGCGCGCACCACGTGACGGTAGCCGTTGACGTAGAAGCTGTTGCCGGGAGCCAGTTCGGTCAGGGCCAGCTTGCGGGAGCGCTCGTAGTCCCTGGTCTCGCTCCGGTAGACCCGCTTGGCCTGGTCCGCGGCCGCGCCCTCCGACGGGGCGACCTCTTCGTCGTCCGGGGTCTCCGTCCAGTACAGCGTCGCTTCCAGCTGCGTGGTGGTGTCGGTGAGGCTGTAGTTCGGTAGCAGGCCCAGTTCCACGAGGGTGCCGTGGGCACTCGACTGGCTGAGTTCCCGCAGCAGATCCCCGGTGCTGCGCCGTTCGGCGAGCAGTTCGCGGCGTTCGCGGTCCTGTACGGCATCCGTACGGACCAGGTGCTCGGCGGCCTCGTCGATCGCCGCGATCCTGCGGCGGAGCTCCTCGCGCCGCCCGGTCCAGTCCTCTTCCGCCTCCTGCAGGGCTCTGACGATGCCGCCCGTGGCGTACGCCTTCAGCTCCTCCACCGCGTAGGCCGAGACGCCCCCGCTCTCGGAGCCGTCCGCGTCGCTGCCCGCCGGGAACAGGTCGAGGAAGTCGCCTACCAGTGCGGCACCGTGGGTCTGGGCTGCGTCCGCCAGGTCCTGGCACCAGCCCGTGGTGCCGAACAGAGCCGAGGACAGCCGGGGGACGGGCGCGAGCGGTTCACCGTCGGACGTCCGGAGCTCGCCGTTCGCCGCGAGGTCCAGCAACCGTGCCGTGTACTGACGGCGCAGGATCTCCACGGCTGACAGGTAGCAGCCGGGAGGCAGGATCGTCCCGGCGATCATCTCGCGCGGGTCGTCCAGGTAGTACAGGTCCCGGGCCTTGCGGCCGCCGAAGGCGAGCACGAGCGCGTTGCCCGTACGACGGCCGGCACGGCCTGCCCGCTGCACGTAATTGGCGGGACCGGCGGGCAAGGAGCCCAGCAGGACGGCGGACAGCTCTCCGATGTCGATGCCGAGTTCGAGGGTGGGCGTACACGACAGCACATTGGGATCGGTGTAGTGAGTCCCTGCCTTGAAACTGCGTTCGACGCGCTCGCGTTCCGGCCTGCTGAGCATGCCTGTGTGCTCAGCGGTGACCACCCGGAACGTCCCGCCGGTCAGATAGAGCCGACGGTAGTAGTCGCCGGTGTAGTCCCGCTCGCGGACCGCCGAGCCGAACCCGGAGGCGCTGGAGCCGGTCCTAGGCATGCCCGGCTGAGGTGCGGTCAGCAATCCCTTGCATCGGTAGCGCGGGCAAGGGTGGCCGTACCAGCGGGTTCGGCGCTCGGGCGCCACCACCTGCTGCCAGCCGCAGTCCTCGCAGCTGACGAAAGCCTTGTTGACGACGGAGTCGTCGAGCAGCCGAGCCTCGATGTGCCCCGGCTGCAGGCCGTAGAGGCGCGTCTGCCGGTCACGAGTGGTGCGTACCGCGAGTACCCGCTCGTCGGCGAGGACGGGCAGTAGTCGGCGCAGGTATTCCGTGGCACCGGCGGCGTCCAGGTCCAGGCAGCGGCGGGTCCAATCCTGGTACCAGCCCAGGCGTCCGGTGATCGCGTCGAACTCGGACTTGTCCTTCTGCCCGTCCAGGAGGAAGCGGGGAGGGGCGATGCCTTCGGGGAACGCGGGCATGCCCTCCGGCCTGCGACCGGAGATGAGGAACCGGTTCGTGCCGGCTTCCTTCATCCACGTGTCGAGCCAGCGGTGGTGGACCCCACCGCGCAACCGCAGGCGCTCCAGAAGGCCGCGCACATAGGCGAGGTAGCGTTCGGGTGTGGGCAGCCCACCCGTGACAAGGAGCTGGCCCGGCAGGGACAGATGGATGTCGCGCGCGAGGGACATCACCCGGTCGGGCTCCGCGACCACCACCTCGGCAGCGGCCGTCCGCGTCAGCTCCAGAGTGCGCCCCATGCGACTGCGCAGTCCGAACTCCATCACGGTGGCGAACGCGAGCCGCTCGCCGATCAGCTTCCACGTCCGCGCGTCGCCGGTACCGCGCCCCGAGAGCAGGCGGTCGACCCCGGGCTCGTCGTGGAGGTCGGGCGGTACGACGGCGGCCAGTGCCTCCGGATCGTCCACGGACTCCAGCACGTGTCCGATCAGGTCGTTGAGGGCGGTCGGTGCACCCGCCTCGTCCAGGTTGTGCGCGAGCAGTGAGCGCAGCGAGAACTTGTAGGAGGCGTTCGCGACGTAGCCGGCACGGTGCGCCGCGTCCTGGGTGGAGTCGTTGAAGAGCAGCGTCTTTCGCTCTTCCGGCACGAGTGCAATGTCGCCGCCCGTGAACAGCTGGGTGACGGTCGCCGAGGCGAGCGCGGCCTGCGCGGTACCGAGGAAGCGGATGCTGTTGTCGGTGTGGCAGGCCGGGCAGCGGTCGTCTTTGGCGGCGCGGTCGGCTGACTTCTTGTCGAGCACGGCCAGCGCGAACCAGGCGTCGATCAGTTCGGCCCCGTCCGACGCTGTCGGCAGCCGGTACGTGCCCTGCCCGCCGTCGAGGACCACCACGGACAAGGGGTCGACTCCGCCGCCGTCCGACGGCCGCGTGCTGGTCAGGGCGTCCAGTGTCTGCTGTCGCTCGCTCTGCGTGGCGGCGATGAAGTAGCGGATGCGTCGCTTGTCCCGGCCCACGGCGGCCCGCCAGATCCGGTCCTGTGCCATGACCAGCCGCTGGGGATCCGCCTCGGGGGACAGGGTCGCCCAGCCGGACCGGCCACAGTTGCGGCAGTACACCGCGGGCAGATGCACCTCGGCGGGCCGGACCGCGGTGTCGGCTCCGGGCAGTGGCCGCGGCCGGGCCGAGGCCGACGGCCAGCCACCGGACGAGCCCTCGGAGTCCTCGTCGGCGACCGGAGTGGCCTGGAGAGCGGCCCGGCGGGCCGCGGTGCGGTCGTCCTCGTACCAGCGGAACTCCGGGGACGATCCAACGCCGCGCAGGACGCGGGTGACCGGCCGGATCCACAGATGCGCCTCGATGTGCAGCAGAGGCCGTGGCCTGCGTTCGTCGGACTCCGGGTCCCGCGCCGCCGACAGCAGGGCGACGAATCGGGACAGCGCCTGAAGGACGAGCTGCGGGTTCTCCCGGGCGGTGCGCCCCCACGCGTACCCGAAGCGGGCCAGCCGGTCCCGCAGCCCCCACTCGTCCAGCGGCTCCCCGCCGAGGAGTGACAGCACGCCGTGGGTGAAGTCGTGGCGCTTCAGCAGCCGCCCGATGCGGAAGGCATCGAGGCCGGCGCGGCCCAGCAGCTTCTCGGCCAGCCGGTTCAGGTCAAGCAGGTCGGGTTGTGCCTCCACGCCGGGACCACCGGAGAACTCGATGATCTCCTGCGGTGTCGGCGGCTCGGGGAGCTCGTAGTCGACGGCGCCCGTGAACTCCTCGGCCGACATCCGTTCCTCGCCGACCACGGCGTCGGCGGGGAACGGCATCCCGAACACCCGCGACGCCACGTCGAGGATGCCCCCGGCCTCCTTGCCCGGCGCACCCTCACCCAGGGTCGCCGACGTCGCCACCGGACAGATCGACCCGAGCGGTCTGCCCGGTCGTGACGCACCCGTCGCGGCGGCCAGCCGCCGCAGCAGCATGGCCACGTCGGTGCCCTGCGCCCCGTCGTATGTGTGGAACTCGTCCAGCACGACATACGCGAGGTCGGCGCCTTCCCACAGCGCGCGGTCCTCGCCCCGCTGGAGCAGCAGGTCGAGCATCTTGTAGTTCGTGATCAGCACGTCCGGAGGCGACACGCGCATCTCCTCGCGCCGCGTCATCACCCGGCGGAAGTCGGTGTCGGGCCGGTCGCCGATGTACAGACCGGCCGTGACCTGCGCCAGCTCCGGTCGAGCCAGGTAGTCGCCGATGCGGCCGGCCTGATCGGTGGCGAGCGCGTTCATCGGGTACAGCAGGACGGCCTTGACGCCCCGGTGCCTCTGGGCCCGCTGCCGGCGGCAGTGGTCGAGCAGCGGGATGAGGAAAGACTCCGTCTTGCCGGAGCCTGTTCCCGTGGTCACCAGCGTCGGCTGGGCCGGGCCGCGCAGAGTGGACAGGCGCGCCCAGGCCGTGGCCTGATGCCGGTAGGGGGCGAAGCCGGGGAACCCGGCCGTCCACTCCAGCTCCCGCTGCCAGCCGTCGTCGGCCACGTGGAACGGGGTCCTGATCCGGAGGTACGGCCCTCGGAAGATCCCCGTCTCAGGGTGCCCGAGGAAGCGCTCCAGTGCGCGCCGGGTGTCCTCGTCGGCGAGGGCGTATGTCGTCGTGAGGTACTGCGTCAGACTGCCGCGCAACTGGGCGGCGGCCATGGTGGGCTTCACGACGGTCCCCTTTGCCTTGCCGATGCCCTGATGGTCGATACCACCGTATAGAGGTTCTTACCTCCCTGGTGACGTGGGGCTATGCCGCCTTGGGCCAGGCTGTGATGTCCTTGGCGAAGTCCATGAAGGAGCGGTTGTTGCCGGTGGGCTTGGGAGACACGTGGCCACCCTTGACGGCCTTCTCCATGAGCTGGGGCGCGTGTGACTCACGGTAGTCGGGCTTCCCGAGGTTCTTCATGAGATGCTCCTTCGCCTTCTGCAGCTTGGCGAGGTCGCGCCGACAGTCCGCCTCCTTGAGCTTCCAGCCGGGATGGAGCGCGGTGAAGGCGTCGGGGAACAGCATGAGCCAGGCCTCGATCTCGTAGGCGGCCAGAGCCAGAGCTGTGGGAGTGCCCTTGAAGACGCCGTTCATTTCCTCGCAGAGGCGGCGTCGCAGTTTGTCGTAGGACTCGTCGGCGACGCCGTCGAGGTCGGCGTGTATGACGATGCCAGCGAGCTCGGCCGTGTCCGCCAGAGCGTTGGCGTACTTCTTGATGTCCTGGAGCCGGGGATGGAGTTTGGACTGCGCCCGAGCCAGGCGAATGGGCTTCTTCAGCATGCGCACCTCGGGGCATTCGCCCGGGTGCAGGGCGGGGAGCAGGTGCTGGAGGACCTTGCGGTCGTAGTCTCCCTCTCCGGCCACGACGATGATCGAGCGGCGCCGCCGGGACGGCGCGGATCCGCGGCTCACAGGCCACCGCCCAGGGCTCCGGAGTACCAGAGGTCGCCCATCGGCTCGTACTCGGACTTCTCGATGATCCGCTGGATGTCCTTGGGGCGGCGTGCGGGGATTTCCGAGGCACCGTTCTTGCGGCGCTCGCAGATGACGAGTTCCTCCGGCTCCAGGTCGTTCAGGACGACGAGCGAATGCGTGGTCACCAGGAACTGGCTGCGAGTACTCGCCTCACGGAGCCGGCCGACGAGCAGGCTCAGAGCGTGGGGGTGGATGCCGTGGTCGATCTCCTCGACACAGGTCAGCAGTGGCGGCTCCGGATCGTGGAAGATCGCCAGCAGGCAAAGGATACGGACGGTTCCCCATGACGCCTCGGTCAAGCGTGTGCGCCCGCGAAGGCCGACTTCTTCCAGCTCCACCGCGAGACGGCCCGCCTCGCCCGGCACGTCCACGAGGTGGATGTCGCTGATCTGTGGAACCACCGTGCGGACATCCTCCAGGAGCATGTCCCAGGCTTCACCGTCATCCCTGAGCGTCTTGAGGAAGTCGGCGAGGTTGGAGGCGTCGTTCTCCAGGCGGCGGCCGGATTCAGTGATTCCCCAGGGCTTCCGGGCGGCCCGGACGTCGGGGTCGAAGACCCGGATCTGCCGGAGGTGGCGCGTCAGCTCGCCGAGGGCCGCCTTGGAGGACGGGAAACCGGGAGCCCCCCACGACTGATGCAGGCCGGACGCCATGCGTCCGACCTCTACGCCCTCGACGTCTGCAGGGCCTGTGAGAGTCAGGCGGTCGCCCGCGAACTCGACCGATGTGGGTGCCCCGGCTTCCGGGTGCTGGGTCAACCGCTCACGCCGGTACATGGTGTGGCTCTGCCGGGAGCCTTCTGGTAGCCGGGGGCGGGAGATGCTCAGCTGGTACCGGTCGGGCTCGTCCTCCGAGGCGAAGTCCGACCAGATGCCTTCGATGCCGACCGATATCCGTGACACCGGCTTCGGGCCGCCGCGGAAGGCCAGCACGTCGAACCCGCCCTGGGCGCTCAGCGCCGGTTCGATCCCTTCACGGGACACGTCGCCCAGGAAACTCAGGGCGTGCAGGACGTTCGACTTGCCCGCAGCGTTCGGGCCGACCATGACCGTCAGCGGGCCCAGCGGCAGCTTCACGTCCGTCAGGGTGCGGAAGTTCCGGACCGTCAGTCCGAGAATCTGGTGGTTCACACGCGTGCCCAATCGTGGAGCAGCCGGGCGCAGCACGGCCGAGGTCGACAAGCGGTGCCACGGCAGACGCACGGTCATATACGTGCAGACGTCGTGGGGTTCGGCTGCCGAGCTTCACGAACAGTACCTCGCTGGTCACAGCGCTACCAGGTTCTTGAACGTTCCAGCCATGAAGGCTGAAAAGGCATCATTACACGCAGCGGTGATGCGGCTGATCCTGAAGCAGCGAGCAAGGAAGAACGAGTAAGGGAAAACGAGGGGGAAGAGCGAGGTAAGAGGGCGCGGGCCGAGCCTAGGGGGAGCCGTCATGTCCGGACCGCTGTACGTTCCCGTCCTGCCGGCGAAGCCGCACGCTCGTCAGGCGTACCGGCAACTGAGTCCGGCGGCGCAAGCGGCCATCGTGTCGCTGTGGAACCTTCCACCCCGTACAGGCCTGCACCCTGATGTACTCGCCACGGACGTACGGCAGGACATACGCGAGGTGAGCCGAGTCCAGCGTCACCATCCGGCCTGAGTCGATGCCCCGTTCGCCGACGAGGCACAACTGTCGGTCCTGGCCCATGTGTTGTCTGCGGACGTCGAAGTGAGCCCGCTGCGCCCGGTGACGGGTCCCGAGCGTCCTGAGGGGCATCAAGCCGCGGTGTTGGAGCACGCCCGGTCCACGGCGAGCGGGCTCGCCATACGGGTCATGATGCCCGGTGAGGGGGACGATGCCGTCGCTCACGGGGTCCGTGATCTGGTCGCCCGAGTCGATCCCGCAGTCGAGGCGGACCTCCTGCTCGACCTGGGCGCCGTGCGCGCCGACCGGCCCGACGCGGCCAAGGAGTCGCTGCGCGCGCTCGACGCCCTGATGCCATTGATGCCATGGCGGACGGCCGCAGTCCTTGGCGGCGGCTTCCCCGACGTGACGGCCCGCCTCCTGGAACACGGCACGGCCGTGGAACCCCGCTGGGACTGGCTCGCCTGGCGCGAGTTGACCAGCAGCACCCGCGAGTTCGTTCGCCGACTCGAGTACGGTGACTACGGCATCGACTCCACCCGCGGCATCGCACGGGGACCCTCCTCCGGCAAGGGTGGTCCGCCTTGGGGCGTGCTGCGGTACACCACCGACGAGTCGTTCGTGCTCATGAATGTGCTGACGCGAGGCGATGACCGGGCTGCTGCCATCCGCGCCGTCGCCTGGGAGATCCTCGCGTTGCCGGACTTCCGTGGCGCGACGGCTGGCGTGGGCGAGGCTTGGCTACGCGACTGTGCGCGAGGCGAGGGTCCGCGAGGCACCGGAAACGCAGCGATCTGGCTGCGGGCGGGCAACGTCCAGCACATGACCTACGTGGCCCGGAGCCTGCAGCCTTGACCAGGGCGGGGTCCGGCCTCAGGCGAAGAGCGGCTCCAGCATCGACTCGCCCGCCAGGATTCGCCATGCCGGCACCCGAACCGTCCGCGTCACCGGTCCGGACTTCGCCCCGAAGCCGCCGGACGGCAGCCCTGGCAGCAGGTCGCCGTGCGCGTGCGTCAACCGCAGATGACGAGCTGGGTCCTGGTCGTGCTCCGGTCCGGTGTCGATGAGCACCGCGGTGTTCGCGCCGTCCGCTGTGAAGACCAGGTCCACTGCGTGCCCGCCGACGACCGCCTCGCGCTCCAGATCGATGATGCCGCGGCGGCCGAGGTATGCCTGGAGCCGGTCCGCGAGCTCCTCACGGAACCCGGACCGCGGCTCGGCCCCGAGAGCCGTCCCCCGATCCGCCGAGGACCCCGCACCCAGCACCTCCGACCGGTCGGCGAGGAGCGCCGGCAGCCCTGCCTGCCCCTGCCAGAAGCCATGACTGCCTACCGTGATCAGCTGCGACTTCGCCCGCGTGACGGCGACGTTCCACAGGTTGACCTGACTCGCCACCCAGTGCGTCGTGCGCGGAGGGGTGTTGCCGGTTGCCACCGGACTCAGGACCATGACGTCCCGCTGCCCGCCCTGGAAGGCGTGCACGGTACCGACCCTCACCCGGTCGTCCTCCGCCCACACCCGTGCCAGAGCCTCCTTCTGCGCGCGGAACGGTGTCACGACGCCGACCGTCGCATCCTCGGGAAGCCGCGCCAGCAGCTCGTCCACCGTCTCCCGTACCCGCTCGGCCTCCGCCGGGTTGCGCCAGGACTGACCACCCCCGCCCCGCGCGGACTCACCGTGCGGTACGTCGACCCAGCCCAGCACCGGCGCCGGATCGACCAGCCCGATCGGATCGAGCGCCGGGACCTGCCTCCGGACGTCCGTCAGGACCTGCAACTGCCCTGCGTAGCAATAGCCGTTGACCACGTCCGCGATCGCCGGATGGCACCGGTAGTGCTCGTCGAGCAGCAGCGCCGCCTCGCCGTGTTGCGCCGCCGCGTGGTACGACGCGTACACGTGGTACGTGAGCCGGTGGTCCTCCAGCTGGGCCGCGCTCAGCCCCGCCCGCACGCGGGCCTGTCGTTCCTGCTGCGCCGTGATACCGGGGATGTGCCCGAGCTGCATGGGATCGCCGATGATCAGCGCCCGCTTCGCCCGGAAGAGCAGCGGCAGCACCGCCGGGATCGAGCACTGGCTCGCCTCGTCGATCACGACGAGGTCGAAGAGCTCCGGGGTGAGTTCGAGTTGGCGAACCGAATGCGTACTGATGGCCCACCCCTTCAGGTGTGTCATCAGATTGCGCTGGCTCTTTTGGAAGCCGGAGCGTCGGCGCAGCGCCTGGAGCCGTTGGCTCATCAGCGAACGCCCACGAACCATGGCCTCGGCAGCCACCGCCCGGGCCAGCTCGCCCGACGTGTCCGACAGACCGGCGCTGCTCTCCAGGCGTGCCTGCTTCAGGGCCCCCTCGTCCTGACCGAGGTGCTGCGATACGAGGTCCCTGAGCGTCCCTTCCACAGCCGCGACCTCCGCCAGGGCGAGCAGGAGTTCGGACGGTACGGGCCGGTCCGTGGCCCAGGACGGCCAAGGGCTCACGGGGGTCTCCCCGGCCGAGGCGACGAACGCGGACAGGGCCCGACCTCTGCGCCATCGGCCGAAGGAGAACCACCGGGCGGCAGTGGCCTTTCGCGCCCGCTCTTCCCAGTGCCCGAGCGCGGCGACTCCGCTCTCGGGCCAGGCACCCTCCAGCAGCTCCACCGGCAGTTCGAGTTCGTCAGCGCGGCGCGCACGCTCCCGCAACAGCTCCAGCAGCCGCGCCTCCTCACCGATCAGCCGCGCCGCCTCGGCCTCGTGCGCGGCGGCTCGGGCGTGCCGGTTCCTGAGGTCGCCCGCCACCGTCGCCGAACCCCGCGCCGGGCCTTCGATCGGCTGGGCGAGCAGCCGCTCCAGCTTCGCGGCCTCGCGCTCCAAGGCCTCGGCATTCCCCGTACGCATCAGCAGCCCTGGCGAAATCGCGTCGCAGCGCTCGGCCACCACGTTGACGGCCTCGTTGTTCGTGGAGGCGACGAGCACGGACTGCCCGACGGTGACCGCCGTGGCCACCACCGCTGTCACCACCTCGCTTTTCCCGGTGCCGGGAGGTCCGGTGGAGACGGTGAGAGGCCGGGTCATGGCCGACGTGATCGCCCGCTCCTGGCTCTCGTTGCACGGTCCGGGAGACACCACCACCGGCGCACCGCGCCCGCTCTCCCCGCCGTTACCGCCGCCCGTCAGGAGCGCGTCCAGCGCGGTACCGGAAATCTGCGGGGTGCGCGTGGATATCTGGAGCAGGTTGTCCACGAGGGCCTCGGTGGCGACCCGCTCGACACCCGAGGGCGCGAGCAGTACCGCGGCGTTGTGGGCGCCGGGCCGCAGCGAGTCCATGACGGACCGCTCGCTGAGCGCGGACAGGTCGAGCGGCTCCAATTCCGGCAGCCCGAGCTGCGTCAGGAGTTCCCGCACCGCCTTGACCATCTGGGCGCCGTTGCCCTCCTGCCAGGTCGGCTGCCAGCGGGCCAGCAACTCGGCGGCGTCATCGTCCGCCAGCAGTTCCGTGATCACACCGGTGTGCAGCGAGGGCACCCCGCTCGGGCTCAGCCGGTCACGGCCGTCTTCGTCGGGCGCGAGCTCCATCGGTTGTATCAGTAGCGGCGCGATCCGCACCGCGGCCCTCCGCCGGCCGTCCCCACCGCGCTCGGGCAGGGTGATGGCCGGGTACCCGTACCAGTACTCCTGCAGTGCGGCCTCGTCGACCTTCGCGCCGGTGCTCTTCGGCTTGGGCAGCTGGGGAGGGGCGGGAAGACCGGAGCCCAGTCCGGACTGGATCGTCTCCGGCCCCTGGTTCAGGAGGAAGTAAGCGGAGCCCCGGCTGCTGTCCCGGTCGGGAAGCATCCCCGACGCGGCCTGCGCGCCGAGGCAGTGCGCGTAGTAGCGCAGGAGCCGCTGCCAGTCGACACCATCCTGGGCGTCCTGCCCGGCGAGCCGGCGTGCTTTCAGCAGCGCTGAGGAGGGCGGGAGACCTTCGGCGGCATCCCGTGACGGTTCGGGGAGTTGGACGGACCGTGCCACCGAGCGGGCCAGGGGGAGGGAGCGCGTCGCGCGGATGGTGGACTTGGTGGGCCGCTGTTCCTCGGGTACGCCATTACGGACCATCTGCGAGGTCAGGTACTCGAAGAGGTCGTCCGGCGTGATCCAGCCGCTGTCCTTGATCCGCCCGCTGCGCAGCCCCTCGACGATCTCACCGGTGAACCGGGAGGTGCCGAGCGAGGACCCGGCCGGTGCCATGGCCGAGGCGGCCTGGAGGGCGTCCGAGGCGGTGATGAAGTACACGCCGGTCGGCCGGAGGAGGGTACTGGGCGCAGGCCATTCACTCCCGTCGGATGCCCCCTTGGCAGTCCAGCCCTGTACGACGGAGCCGCTGGAGCAGCAGTCGAGCAGCACGACCTTCGACGAGGCCCGGCAGGACTGGAGCATCCGCTCCAGGAACTCGGCGGGCACGGCGGTGCCCGGCAGGTCGTCCGGGTCGGCATCCCGAGTGAGGAAGTACAGCTGCCCGTCCGCCTCGCAGAACTCCCCATGTCCGCTGAAGTAGAGCAGCGCCGTCTCGCTGGCCTGCCGCTCCTCCAGGAACTCCTCGATCGCGTGCAGCATCTCGGCGCGCGTCGGCTCGGCGACCATCGCGCACTCGTTGTACATGCCGATCTCGGTGTTCTCCAACACCGCCTGCATGTAGTGCAGGTCCGCCCGGACCGGCGGCAGATCGTGGTAGCGATCGCTGTCGTACGTGGATACGCCGATGAGCATGGCGTACCGGTCGTTGTCGCTCACGCCGCGCCCGGCCCGTGCTGGTCGCCGTCGTCGTCCGCCGTGCCGGTGTTCCCGTTGAGGAACCGCTCGATCTGCGCGTCGTCGGCGCGGGCCTGCTTGCCGGAGATGGTGAGCGACGCGCCGTCGGGCCGCGTGACGACGATGGTCCGCTGCGGCACGCGAGCGAGCCAGATCTGAATCCCGGCGGCGACGAAGGAGCCGCCGCTGAACACGAGCCCGATGAGGTCGGAGACGGGCCCGCCCTTGAGGCTTTCGCTGGCGGCGTCCTGCTGCTGGCCCGGGACGTCGAGCGCGGCCAGCGGGTCGGCGTCGGTAAGGGCGGTGAGCAGCTCGCGCGCTTCGCGTCGGGCGCGCAGCGGATCCTCGTCGACGATGGAGATGCGATAGTCGGCGGCCGGGGCGGTGTGGGTGGTGCTCACGTTCGCTGTCTCCCCCTTGGGTTCCCCGTGCGGTGCACACGCGGACGGACGATGCTAGCGGCAGGCACTGACAGACCGGCGGCTGGTTTCCGAAAGCCTGCTGGTCATTGGCGTGAAACGCACAGCTCCGCCCAGACAGTCTTGCCGGGAGCACCGACGCGCGGCGCGACAGCCCACCGGCTCGCCAGCCGCGCCACGACGAACAGTCCGCGCCCCGACTCGGCGTCCCCGGGCGGCTCGTGGGAGGAGAGCAGCGGCACGCGTTCGGTACGGGTGTCGGTGACCTCGATATGCAACGTGTCGGTGGTCCCGGTGAGCCGGAGGTGGAAGTCCCGGCCGGATACGTGACCGTGGCGCACGGCGTTGCCGGTGAGCTCGGCGGCGATCAGCGCCAGTGTCTCGTTGTCGGAGGACGTGTAGGGGTGGCCCCAGGTGTCGAGGCGGTGGGCGACGAGTCGGCGGGCGAGGCGGGCGCCGCGCGGCGAGGAGGTGAAGCGCGTTGAGAACTCAAGCGCCGCTGGTGCGGGGGAAGTTTCGCTGTTCATGGGACACAGGCTTTCGCGGGCTGCTTACGCTGAGTAAGACACGGGGCGCGTACGCGTAGTAGCGGTAGGCGACGTGCGGTTACGTGTAGGCGGCGCGGAGCGTGACGGCCGACGCGGAGCGGCGTTGGCCGGTGGAGGTAATGCCGGGCATGAACGAACCCACCGAGCGACCGGACGACGACCCGGGTGCCCCTGCGCCGGACCCGGGCTCGGGCATGCTGCGCGTCTTCGGGCGGCAGTTGAAGCGGTTCCGGGTACGGGCGGGGTTGGAGCGGTCGGAGTTCGGAGCGAGGCTGGGGTACTCCACCTCGACGATCGCGGCGTACGAGCAGGGGCGGAGGGTGCCGCCGCCTCGCTTCATCGACCAGGCGGACGACCTGCTGGACGCGGGCGAGGTCCTGAAGGAGATGAAGGAGGAGGTTGCGCGGGCGCAGTACCCGGCGTTCTTCCGCGATGCGGCCAAGCTGGAGGCGGAGGCGGTCGAGCTTCATGTGTATGCGACCCAGGTGACACCGGGCCTGCTGCAAACCGTGGAATGCGCCAGGGCGGTGTTCGGGATGTGGAGACCGCTGCTGAAGGAGGAGATCATCGAGCAGCGGATCGCAGCCCGGTTGGCAAGGCAGGAGATCTTCACCAGGCGCCCGCACCCGCACTTGACCTTCGTGATTGAAGAGGCGGCTCTTCACAAGCGCCTTGGAGGCAACCAAGTCTGGCGAGGACAGCTGGAGCACGTCCTGCTGATCAGCCAGTCACGCAACGTCGAGATCCAAGTGATGCCGCTCGATCGTGAGGAACATGCAGGCCTCGCAGGGCCCTTCACCTTGATGGAGTTGAAGGACGGACGCTGGATTGCATACGCGGAGGTGCAGAGCGACAGCCGTCTGCATACCGAGCGGGCCAAGGTCCGTGAGCTGGAGGCTACGTATGGCAGCCTGCGTGCTCAGGCCCTCACACCGTGGGATTCGCAGGCTCTGATCGAGAAGTTGCTGGGAGAACGATAAACGTGCAGAAGCCGAGGTACGAGAACGACTCGCTTGCCTGGTTCAAGAGCAGCTACAGCGCTGGAGACGGCGGCGAGTGCGTCGAGGTGGCTGAAAGCCTGGGCAGCGTCCACGTGCGCGACTCGAAGGATACGAACCGTCCTGGGCTCGTGGTCGACGGATCTGCGTGGACTGCCTTCGTGGGCTTCGCAAGGCGGTAGAACCGCAACGTGGCTGCCCCAGGCCTTGAATGGTCTGGGGCAGCCACGTGTCACGCCGTGTTCTCAGCCGCCTTGCGCACCGGGGGCGTCCACCGTCCGAGGGCGACCTCCGTATCCAGCCGCGCCTGGAAGCGTGCGTGCGCTGCCCGCATCTCGGCTTCACGGTCAGCCTTGTAGAAGGGACCGACGTAGCCGGCAGGGGGCGGGGTGTTGGTCGGGTCGGCGAGGTGGGCCTCGAAGTCGAGCCAGTCCTGCTTGGTCTGTCCGTGCCCGTACGTGTTGAAGTTCTCCGCGATCTTGCGACCGTTGGCGTCGAACCAGGTCTTCGCCTCGTAGTCGTGGAGCTGCGGGTAGCGCGACTTGAAGATCGCGACGAGCTGGTCGGCAGTGATGCCGAGCCATACGGAGACGAGGGCGTCCAACTCGACAACGGCCGCGCGCCGTTCGTGCTCAGTGCGGAGCGGTGTGTCGTATTCCCAGGTGGGTCGAAGACCTGCAGCTAGGGGCTTCAAACCCGGCCAGTTGGGGTTAGCCCAGTCTTCGTAGCCTGCCCACCGAGGGTCGAACAACTCTTCCCAGAGCGGTGAGTAGTGCCTGGTCAGTGCATTGAGGCGGAGGGCGCGAAGTAGCAGGGCGGGTGCCAGGGGGTGCTTGGGGTTGGGGGCGGGCATTCTACGGGCTTCGCTGTTTTGGTGGTGGGAGCGTCCAGTGATGCGCAGAAGATAGTCGAGGGGTAGCGAAGCCCAGAAGCCCGCGTTGAGAACGGTGAGGAGCCCTTCCTCCAGGGCCAGGGACTGCACCGTGTGTACGTGCGCGGGGCCGGGGGGAATGAGGGCGGCCTGCAGACTGCGGGCGTTGTTGGCAGGGATCATGGCGCGCCAGGCCAGCCGGAAGTGCGTGGTGTACGGCCTTCCGAACCAAGAGTCCTGAGCCGCCATGTACGTTGCTTCGTCGGTGGCCCGCACGTAGTTGGTCACAGGGACGTATTCTTCGGCAAGCTGGGTCGGTACCAGTGAGTCCCAGTCCCTGTTACTCCGGCAGGGGATCCTTGGCTCCTTTGAGAATGGAAGCGCGGATGCGAAGTGCGGTCCTTGCAGGATGACATCCGTGAGCTTCGTGGCAGCCTGGTTTCCCCAACGGGTCAGGCCCTTCTTCTTGGCGGCCGCTTCGTCATATCCTGTGGTAATTGACGGGCTGTAATCGTCCAGGCTGCTCGGGTAGTCGGCCAGAGCCTTGATTGCCCCTTGCTCGCTCACGAGGACGGGGTAAAGCAAGGGGGTCTGATTCACTGGGCCCGTCGAGCCCGTCAGGGACTGCCAACTGGCCAGCAACGGTGTGCTGACATGCACCACGCGTTCGCGGTGAGGTCGGACATCCCACGAGCCGTTGTGCTTGATTCCGGGAGGTGCTCCTTGTCCCTCGTGCGTTAGTGAATCCGGAAGTACATCGGCGTCGCGGAGCTCGCTGAGATGTAGGAAGCTGGGTTCCTGCGGCGTGCCGTAAACGTGCAACCCGAATTGCTGGGCGCGATCGAGGTCTTCGAATGCCCAGTTTGCCGAGTTCACAAAGTGCGCGTGTACCCGGAGATGCCTATATGTGGCAGCTCGGATCGCTCCCTCGCGTACGCCGCCGAAGTGTGTGTCCGGATGGATTAGACCTGCGTTGCCGTGCGACGCGGTGTGATGCCACACCTGAGCCATGAAGGCCCGGTAGAGGTCGCCTTGGGTACCCGCAAGGAGTGGGTACGCGGCGGAGCTACGCAACACATTGACCAGTCCCGAAAGTGCGGCCAACTCGTCGAGGACGAAACTCCGATCGCCCGCGCTCGGCTGCAATACAGCCTCCTTGCGAAGTCTCCACTCGGCAGCGCTCGGTTTGTCCGTAAGAACAAACCAAGGCTCCAACTCCGCCAGAACCAGGTCCTCTCGCCATTGCGGCCGAACCCACGGCGGATTCCCCACCTGCAGATCAAACCCGCCCCGCCCCCCAAACACCTGGGCGAACTCCAACTCCCAATGGAAGAACCCCTGCTGCCCCGCCACATCACTAGCAACGCCGACCCACGGGAACCGGCTCTCCAGCCAGTAGGACCGGTCCATGCCCATCCAGTCCGGCAGCTCGTCCTCGTACTGCTCCAGCGCACCCAGGGAGTCAAAGGAAGACACCAGCGACTCCGCCGGCACGTCGTGCGTGCCCAGCAGTGCCTCGGCGAAGTCCAGCCAGTCGTCCAGCTCCGCCAGCGGGATGACCTCGCGGCGCTGGCCCGCGAATGCCTGCTCGCCCTGCCGCTTGCCCTTCCGCCGCTTGTCGATGTCGCCGCGCTTGACCTCCTTCACGGTGACGTTGCCGAGGAGGTCGACCTCCTCGTACGTACGGATGACGTCGGACGCCGCCGCCCCTGCACCAGCTCCGCCCTGAGCGGGCACGGCCTCCGCCCGCTCGTACCGCCCGTCAGAACCATCCAGCAGCCCCACCTCCTGCACCGGCCAGAACCACAGCGCACACCACGCGTCCATGAGCTTCTTCAGTCGCCAGTACGGGGTGTCCACTGCCGTCAGGTCAGCCAGCACCTTCTCCCGAGGCACTGCTTCTCTCGGCGAGCGCAGCCAGTCAGCCTCCGCCTCCCACACATCCACCCGCCGCGAGATCTCCCGCTCGGAGATCGTCAGCCGCTGCACCACCAGGTCCCACAGATACTCGGCGCGCCGAGCCAGGCCCTGCAACCGGGCCGTCTGCTTCGCCGATGGGGACTTCGTGACCGCCTTGCGCCAAGCACCCAGCGCCTTCGCGGCCTCCGGCGCGAGCGCCTTCGCCTCCTTTTCGGCGGCGACCGCGCCCCACTCCTTCGCGGGGAGGAGGAAGTGGTGCACTGAACCCTCTGGCAGCGGCGCACCCGCCTGCGCGTCCGCCAGCGGGTACCGCTCCGGCGTCGTCCCCAGCCAGCCGCCCTTCTTCAGGCGCTCGGGGCCGTACACCTCGCGTCGGCCGCCGATCAGCGAGTTGCCGCGCCGCAGGTGGAGGCCGAACCAAGGGGCCTCCATGCCGGGGTGCATGGTGTTGAGCCACAACGACACCTCGGCCAGCTCCACGGCTGTCTCGTTGAGGTCCACGCCGTACGAGTTGTGCAGGGCGATGTACGCCTTGGCCTTCTGGAGCTCGACGGCGTACTGCTCCGTGTCGATGGAGCGGCCGAGTTCCTTCTGCCGGCGGCGCAGGTACTCGGCGGCGACCTGGTTGATCGCCTCGTTGAGGAACGCGCCCGAGCCGAGGGCCGGTTCGCAGATTTTCCAGTCGAGCAGCTCGCGAGCCTCGGTCACGGTGTCGTCCTGGTCCAGGCGGTGCTGGAGGGCCAGCTGCACCGTGACCTTGGTCAGCGACTCCGGTGTGTAGTACGAGGCCGAGGTCTGGCGGTCGCGGCCGGAGAGCCGGTAGACGAACGAGCCGGGGGCGTAGCGGACCCGCAGTTCCTCGCCCGTGTCCCGGTCAGGGCGTCGGACGAAGACCGTGTCCGCGTACTCGTCGGCTTTCGACTTGGGCACCAGCCAGGAGCCGTCCTTTGGGTCGCCGCCCTTGGCGACCTCGTACAGTTCCTCGCCCGCGATGAAGCCGGAGTACGACATCAGGCCCTCGTACACGGCGCCGAGCTGGTTGATGCCCAGCTGCGCGTACGAGATGAAGCCGCCGCGCTCGCCCTTCTTGCCCTTCGTGAGCATGAGCTTGTGCAGGACCTCGTACAGGGTGGCGTTACGGAGCCGGGTGTCGAGGTAGCGGACCGAATCGCCACGAGCGAGGGCCTCGTCGGCGTCGTGGCGCGGGTCGGTGACGGTGTCCGCGCCGATCAGCCGGATCGAGTCCCGCTCGAAGAGCGTGGAGTGCAGGGGCTCGAAGCGCAGGCCGAGGTCTTCGCTGGCCTTCGGCCCGACGACGTCGGTGGTCTCCGTCTCCTCTGGCTCGTTCGCCTTCCCGTGCGTACGGCGCGGCCGGTAGCCGTCCTGGACCTTGCGGAACAGCAGGTCCAGGGACTCGTACAGGTAGAAGCCGCGGCGGGACTTCTCGTCGATTAGGTCCCGCTCCGCCACGAGCTCGCCGAGCCGCCCGAGGCCGTAGCCCAGCTGGTACTCGGGATAGTCGGACGGCAGGATGCCCAGCTCGGGGCGGGCCTCGGCGTACAACAGGAACAGGATGCGGTACAGGTAGCGCAGCGACTCGCGGGTCAACTGGCGCCCCAAGTCGGGGAGTTCGCCGATGTCCTCGGGCCGGATACCCTGCTCGCGCAGGCGATCCAGGACCTCGTTCGCGATCAGCTCGACGCTCAGCCGCAGCCCGTCGCGCAGCTCGCCGGAGACGCCCACCGCGTGCTTGGTGGACTTGCCGACGAGTTCGGCGAGGGGGTTCTCGCCGCCTTCTTCGGGGGTGCGGAGGGAGTCGGTGCCGAACAGGGCGGCGACGGTGTCGAGTTCGCCGCCCGCCCTCGTGTCGTTGCGCTGGAGCGCGGTGTCGAGGGAGACCGCCAGGTAACGGCCCTCGCCCCAGGCCATGCGATCGGCCAGGACGACGACGCCACCGACGAGCAGCAGGACATAGCGCGGGGCGTCGTCGCAGGCGAACAGGAAGGAGGCCAGCTTGGAGCCAGTGGTAAGGCTGTTCGAACCGTCGAGGGCGACGGGGACGAGGAGACGGCCGGGGCCGTCGGGGTCCAGGGCCGCGTCCGGCTCGGCGGCCCAGCCGCAGTCGACCGCGACGAGGCCCTTCTCGGCGTGGGCGACCGTGACCTCGTAGCCCTGGCCGGCCCGCTCCACTGTGAGCGTGCCCGCCTTCGCGTCGTAGCCCAGCGCGCGCAGGACGTCGGCGTTGAGAGCCTGCATCCGCTCACGCCACACGGGGGCGTCGTACGTCACCGAGTCGTCCTCGGTGTCGGGCGTGGAGGCGGTGCCCTCGGCGTCCTCGGGGAGGGCGAAGAACGACCGGGCCCGGAAGTAGTCGCGGCGCAGTGCCCGAAGCCCGGCCCGCGGGGTGACGGGCAGGGCCGTACCGGCGTCCTGGTGCGCGGTGTCATCGGCGGAGGCGGTCTCGCCCGCCTCGCCCGTGCCGGCCGGCGGCCTGGCGGCCTCTTCCCGCTCCTTCCACGTCTGGAGCAGGCCCGTCTTCAGATCCTTGGGCAACACCTCGGCGAGGTAGTGGGCCGAGAAGTAGTCGCCGCGGTTGACCAGGGAGTCGTACGTCATGACAGTGGCTCTCTCAGAGGGCGGCGGGCGCGGCGGACACAGATGCGGACGCGGCGGGCGGTGCGTCGGGGTCGGGCAGCAGGACCGCGAGGACCCGCAGCATCGGGCTCTGCCCGGTGGTCAGCAGGTCGTCGGCGAGGTCGGTGAGCCGCTTCTTGGTGCGCTCGCCCGCGAGAGTGGGCTGCTCCCAATCGCCGAGCCGCAGCTTGTGGCGCTCGATCGACTCGCGCAGCGGCCGGTCCCAGGCGTCGCGGTGCCGCTCCATGAAGGCCTCCGCGGCCTCCAGAACCTTCGGGATGGCCTCGACCAGTGGGTCGGGGTCCCGGTAGCGGAGCTTGTTCGCCATCGTCGGGCCGACCCCGGAGCGGCGCAGCAGGGACACCATGTCGTCGTCCACGGCTCCGCTCCTCGTCACGCCCATCCACTTGACGACCGTCGGCCTGCCCAGCGTGTTCGAGTACACGCCCTGGACGAGATACGTGGGCTCGGCAACGCCCGCCGTGATCATCGGTGCCTCCTGGCGCCCGAGCCGGACGAGGACCTTGTCCGTCAGCCATTCGACGACCGGGTGGAGGTCGGTAAGGAGAGAGATCTCCGGCCAGCTGGAGGTGGAACCCGCCTCGCGGGCCCGCTGGAGCGAATGCTGGGCGAGGCGTCGGTTGAAGGTGACGAGGAGCCGCTCGCGCAGCCGCTGTTCCCGCAGGTAGTCCACGGGAAGGGCCTTGAGGCGGTGGAGGAGGTCGGTCGGCGGGCGGAAGGACAGCAGGCCCGACTGCTCGTCGCGGTCGAGGTCCAGCCGGTCGCGGGCGTCCGGGTACACCTCGCGCAGCGCCTCGTCCAGGAAGTGGGCGGTCGAGTCGAAGAGGCGGGGGAGTACGGAGCCCGTACCCGTGCTCGTACTCAGGTCGCTTCCGAGTGCCCCGGGGGAGGACCCGCCGGTGTCACCACCGCTCTCCGCCTCCGGCTCCTCGCCGACCGAACCGAAGAAGTCCGCCAGGAAGCCGTCCATCGCCGCCGCGCCGGTCTCCTCACCGGACCGGCGCCCGTCGAGGGACTCGTCCACGGTCCTGCCGCGCAGAAGATCCTGGATCAGGGACTTCTCCTCGGCCTCCGCGCGGTACAGGCCGGTGACGGCCTCGGCGGTGCCGAGCGAACGGTGCGCCTGGTCCTCCCGTTCCAGGAGCCGCTCGGAGACCAGGGTGTCGTCCTTCGCGCCCTCGGTTTCGCTGGTCAGGATCAGCGCGCGGAACTGGGGCGGGTGGGCCTGCCCGTAACGGTCGATACGGCCGTTGCGCTGCTCGATCCGGATCAGCGACCACGGCACGTCGTAGTGGACCAGCTGGTGGCACTGTCGGTGCAGGTTGACGCCCTCGGAGGCGACGTCGCCCGTCAGCAGGATCCGTACCGGGGCGCCGGCGAGTCCGAACTCCTCCACGACCTGCATCTGCTGTTCGTCGGAGAGACCGCCATGCATGACACGAAGGGATTCCTTTGCCGCGCGGCCCCGGAAGCCGAGAGCGGCGGGCAGGACGGTGGCGAGCCACTCCAGGGTCTGGACGCGCTCGGAGAAGACGACGACGCGGGTGTCGGAGGACGGGCCGACCTCGATGCTCTTCAGCTGCTCCACGAGCGCGCCGAACTTCGCCGAGTCCGCCTCGGCCAGGTCTGCGGTCAACTCCGTCAGACGGCGCAGGGCGGCGAGTTCCGCACCCGTGACCTGCGGGTCGTCCTTCTTCTCCAGGGTCTTCACGCGGGCGGACACGGTGGCCTTGAGCGCCGCGTGGGAGGAGAGGAAGGACTTGAGGAGGGTGTACGGGAAGAGCGGGACCGAGCTCACGGACGGGCGGCCGTCATGGGGCAGCCAGACGGCGGCCAGCTCCTCGAAGATCTTCTCCTCGGCGGGGGTGGCCGGGCAGTGCACCGCCTGAGATGGGCCGCGGTCCGCCCACTGGCCCTTCATCTGTTCGCGGACCTCGGCGCTGATCTTCGTACGACGGATGAAGAGGTGCTCGATGTCCTCGGCGCGGTAGTTCTCCGGGTCACGGATCGCCGCCGGGTCCAGCAGACCGATCAGCTCGGCGAACGACTTCGCGTCGCCGTTGTGCGGGGTGGCGGAGGCGAGGATCAGGGCGTCGGTGCGCGGCGCCAGGGTCTGGGCGAGTTGATTGCGCAGGGAGCCACGGTTGATCAGGTTGTGCGACTCGTCGATGACGACCGCGTCCCAGCGGATCTGCTCCAGGTGGTGACGGTACTGGTCGGTGTTCTTGAGCGTGTCGATGGAGACGATCACGCGCTTGAAGAACGTGAACGGGTTCCGGCCCGCGGGGATCTCGCGCTGGATCCGCTCGATGCCCACCGAGTCCAGCCGCACCAGCGGAATGGCGAACCGCGTCCACAGCTCGTGCTGGAACTGTTCCAGTACGTGCTGGGGCGTGACGACGAGGATGCGCTCCCCCCGGCCGCGGCGGATCAGCTCGGCGAGCGTCAGACCGATCTCCAGCGTCTTGCCCAGGCCCACCACGTCCGCGATGAGCAGTCGCGGGCGCAGATTGGCGCCGGAGAGCGCGAGTTCGGCGGGGCGGCGCTGGTAGGGGAGCGAATCCAGGAGGAAGGAGTCGGCGAGCGCGAGTCGTCGCTCGGACTGCGGCAGGGCCGTGCGACGTAGTACGGCCTCCAGGAACAGCCGGGAGCGCCGGTAGTTCGGGGAGTCGTCCGTGATCAGCCGGGTGTCCCGCGGGTCGATCAGCTCGATGGTGTCCAGGTGTGTAAAGAACACGGCCTCTTGGTCCCGGACGAAGTCGGACACCCCGACCACTTCCACCCGGGCACCGTCTGCCCTGGTGGGAACCGTGTTCCTGACCAGCCACACCTCGTCGCGTACGAGGACCTGCGCGCCTGCCGGGAACTGCTCCTGCCCAGCCGCATCCGATGCGTCGCCGTTCTGCTCGGGGCTGGTCTGGACGGCGGTCACCCGTGGCCTCCTGTGGTGTTTCGTGACGGACGTGGCAGGTCCTCCAGTATCGCGGGTCCGTCGGCATCGCGGGTCCGTCGGTGTCAGAACGCCGAGTGCGCCGCGTAGACCTCGCGAAGCCGCTGTGCGGTGATCCGGGCCTGAGTGGAGTGCCGCCGCTGCACGGAGCCACCGCGGGCCGGCCTGGAGGGGGTCGGCCGGGAGGCCTGGGAACCGTCCGCGGCCATGACGGGCTCAGGAGAGGCCGGATCGGCCGGGGGCCTCACCACGGGGGAGACAGAGGGCGGGGCGGGCGGGTCGACGAGGGGCGGGACCGGCTCGGGGGCGGTGGCGGGAAGCACGGCGGTCGTCGCCGTCTCGGCGTCCGGCAGGTCGACCGGGGTGGTGGGAAGCGGCGGGGCGACGACCGTGGGCAACAGACTGTCCAGCGTGTGCGAGGGCGCCGCCGTGTGTGTCGTGAGCCGACGCCGCGCCTGGGCGACCTTGAAGCCCTGCGCCTCGATCACCGCGCGGCACTGCTGCACGACCTCACTCAGAGCGGGCCGGTCCTCGGCCTCGTGTGCCAGCATCGCCGTCAGCAGAGGCACCAGCTCGTCAGGCGCCCCCGAGAGGTCGGGCGCCGTATCCGGATCGGTGACCTGGTGGAAGAGGACATGGATGTTGGCCGCTTGGTACGGGAGGTGGCCGGAGGCAGCGAACAGCACCACGGCACCGAGCGCGTACACGTCGACCGCGGGCGTGAGAGGCCGATCGCCTCTCGCCTGCTCCGGCGGCATGCACGACGGGGTGCCGACCACGGTGTTGGGTGCGGTCAAAGACACACTCGACTCGGCGAAGACCGCGAGCCCGAAGTCGATGATCTTCGGTCCATTGGGGCCGAGCAGCACGTTCGCCGGCTTGAGGTCACGGTGCACCAGGTCCTGCTTGTGCACGATCGCGAGTGCCTCGGCGAGGGTCGCCCCGAGTGAAGCGACGAGCAAGGAGGGCAGCGGGCCGTGGCGTGCCACGTGCCGGCTCAGGTCGAGGCCTTCGATGTACTCGGTCGCGAGCCACGGCGGGTCGGCCTCCGCATCGGCGTCCAGGAGGGCCGCGATCCGGGCGCCCCAGATTGTCTTGAGGATCTCCACTTCCTGGGCGAAGCGCTGCCGGGTCTCGGAGTCCACGACCGAGGGTTTGATCACCTTGACGGCGGCCGGCTCCCCACCGGGCGACTCTCCCAGGTACACCTGCCCCATTCCACCGTGCCCGATACGCCCGAGCAGCTCGTAGCCACCCAGCTCGACGGGGTCATGTGGGCTCAGGGGCGCGATGTGCACGAGGGGCCTTCCTACTCGGACGTGTTCGGATGAGTGGGGACAGAGTCGACGTGTCCGGCCGTACCGCACACGGTATCCACCGGACGACCCCGGCTGCCGAAGTCCCGCCTGCGCTCCGCCAGACACTGCAGCCACAGCCGGTAGGCATGACGCGCCTCGCGGACGGACTCGCGGGCGAAATCCTCGTCGGCGAAACCCACGGCCGCGGCCTGTTCCACCACGCGGACCAGATGGGCGGCGACCTCGTCGAGACGCTCGGCGTGGGCCTTCCGCAACTGTGGCGCCAGCTCCTCCTCGCGGGCGGCCATGGCCATCAGGTCCTCGAAACCCGCTTCGTCCGCGTAGGAGGAAGGAAGGTCAGGCAGGTCCGAGGCCGCGAGATGCCGCACAGCGGGCAGCGCGCGCTTGGCCGGTGCTTCCCGACCGAGAACCCGATGGAGCAACAGGCGGGTTTGGTCCGTGCCGCGGACACGAGCAGAGACGGCTTCCAGGGCGTCCAGCTCATGGGCGACGTCGCTGGAGGCTCCTGCCGGGAGCAGTGCGTGCAACCGGCCCGCGATGGCCCGGCCCGTCTCCGACGCGTCGTCGATGACGTCGTCGCAGGCGTCGAGCTCGGCGAAGGCGCGCCCGGCCGTATGTATGGCGGCTGTCACCATGGCCGGGGTGTCACCGTCGAAGCGCCCGACCACCTGGGCGAGCTGTGAGGAGGTCATTGCGACCGCTGTGAGCAGCTCCTCCGCCTTGTGCTGCCTGGCTGGCCCGTTCGATGTCCTGGCGTCCACCGCTTCCCCCCTCGCTGTGACGGTGCCCTTGCCCTAGATCATGAACACCCGGCACCAGGCGGGGCAACGTGGGGCGGGATGTCTGACGGCTGAGATGCCGGAGTTGGCCGGAAACGCGCGAAGCGGCACCGAAGTGGATCACGCAAGCCCCACAATGCCCCCATGCCCACCCCGCCACACCACCCCGACCTGAGGAGTTCGATGCTCGATCCGTACCCGGAGTTCCAGCTACGCCTACCGTATGGCGGGCCCTCCGCGCGAGGGCGGCTTCTCTCCGAGAAGGGGACCAACGGCAGCCAGAAGATGGTGGTGCTCGCCGGCTCTCCGGCGCGGCCGGAGGTCGTGCCGTCGTTCCCGGTGCGCATGCCCTCCTCGTACAGGCTGCGCGAAAAGCTGATCGCGGACGGGACGATACGTGAGACCGCCACCTGGCCGGGATGGCTCGAAGTGATCCAGGACGTGGAGTGCAATTCGCCATCCGCGGCGGGCGACATCCTCACGGGCCGCAGCTGCAACGGTTGGGTCGAGTGGAAGACCGCTGACGGTCGGCCGCTCGCCGAGTTCCTCGACCAGGTCTGGGCAGGTCCAAGTCGTGCCTGGCTGGTGAGGGGACCCCACTCCGTGGGGCCCGACCTGTTCTGGCGTACGTGGCTTCCTGAGGGAAAGGTGTCCCTCGCCGCTGTCCGCCTGCGTCCGGACGTCACTCAGGGCGTCAGCAAGGAGCAACTGCGCGCGTTCGTCGACGAGGACTACGAGTCGACCGCTTCGTACAACGAGAAGGTGCAGATCGTGGAGGAGCTGCACGCCTTCTTCTCCAGGATGCGACCGGGCGACACGGTCTGCGCGGTCTCTGACGGACGGCTGTGGGTCGGCGAGATCACGGGCAACGTCGAGCAGAGCGTCACCGAGGACGGCAGCCGCACCCTGTGGCGCCCCGTGGAGTGGGGTGGCGACGAAGGCATCCCTCTGGAGAAGCTGCCTGGGGAACTTCGGCAGAAAGTGTCGGCGCGTCACGACCTGGTCGACCTCACCACAGTCAAGGCCTTCATCGACGGCCTCGGGGTCAGTGACAAGGAGCTCGTGGAGGAAGCCCGGGCCGGGGGCGCCGGGGCCGGTGTCGAGCCTCTGGCCGTCGTCGCCCGCCGTGAGGTGGAGCTGCCCGAGCCGACCGAGGAGCTGCGGAAGAAGCTCCACGTGCACACCAGAGAGTGGTTGCAGGACGTCAGGCAACTTCTCGACGACGAGAGACAGTTGATCTTCTACGGCCCTCCAGGGACTGGCAAGACCTACCTCGCGCAGGAGCTTGCCGAGTTCTTCGGTGGTGGCCGCGAACAGGTCGAGCTGGTCCAGTTCCATCCTTCGTACTCCTACGAGGATTTCTTCGAGGGCTTTCGCCCTCGCGAGGACCCCGGGACGCATGAGGTCGCCTTCCGACTCACGGCCGGCCCCCTGCGGGAGTTCGCTGAACTTGCGCGTCGCGAGGGCAACAGGCACATCCCCCACTTCCTGGTCATCGATGAGATCAACCGGGCCAACCTCGCCAAGGTCTTCGGCGAGCTCTACTTCCTCCTCGAGTACCGGGACCGGTCGGTCCGGCTGACCTACTCGGACGAGGACTTCTTCCTGCCGCGCAACCTCTTCATCATCGGCACGATGAACACCGCCGATCGCTCGATCGCGCTCGTGGACGCGGCGATGCGGCGGCGTTTCGCCTTTATCGAACTGTCCCCTCGCATAGAGCCGACGCGTGGGCTGCTCCGTACCTGGTTGGAGACCGAGGAGAAGGACTCCGAGCCCGCCGACCTGCTAGATGCCCTCAACGCCCGCATCGACGACCCGGACTTCCAGGTCGGGCCGTCGTACCTGATGAAGCCCGGAGTCTTCCGGGACGGGGGACTGGAACGGACCTGGCGAACCAAGATCCTCCCGCTGCTGGAGGAACACCATTACGGCGAAGGCCTGAACATCGAGAGCCGCTACGGGTTGCCGGAGCTGCGCAAAATGCTGGCATCGCGGCCCGCAACCCTGTCTCCGCAACCGGGTGAAGGGACCGGACCGGAGTGACGCCCGTCGTCGCGCTCGTCGAGCACGCGCCTGCGCGGTCGTTCGCCCTACCGGATGCCGTCGGCCGCGCCCTGACCGCCATGAAGATTCTCGAAGAGGCCGGGCCGGACGCCTACGCTCAGGGCGCCTGGCGGTTGCGTGCGGGCAGCAAGGTCGGGGTGGTCGCGCTGACCCTGCCGGGCGGCGAAAGCGTCACGGTGCGCATCACGCCCAAGGTGCCGGTCGCGCGTCTGCTCTTCCTGATCGGCTACAGCAACGACCCGCGGGGCTGGCGGGACGGCGGCGTTGATCTGGCCGAACACGACGAGCTGCTTCCGGCGCTCGCTCATGCCGTCGAGCGGCAGATCGACCGTGCACTGCGGCAGGGCCTGCTTCAGGGCTACCGGACAACCGATGAGTCATCCCACGTCGTACGCGGTCGGCTTCTTGAGGCCCAACAGATTCGGCGCCGGTTCGGGATGTTCCTCCCGGCAGAGGTGACCTTCGACGAATTCACCACCGATATTGCCGAGAACCGTCTCCTGCGCTCGGCCGTCGACCGTCTCCTCCGCCTCCCCGGTGTCCCCGGAGCCGTACGTGCACGCCTGATGCGCCAGCGGTCCCGGCTCGTGGACATCATGCCGCTCGTGCCAGGGCAGATCCCTCTCAGCTGGCAGCCGACACGACTCAACGTCCGCTACCACGCGGCGCTCAGGCTTGCCGAGGCGGTGCTGCGGGGATCGTCGACGGAGCACCTGCCCGGTGGGCTGCGCATGGATGGATTCCTCTTCGACATGAACGGCGTCTACGAGGATTTCGTCTGCAAGGCACTGGGGGAGGCCATGCGGCCCCACGGAGGGAGAAGCGTCCTGCAGGTGCGGAACATCCACATGGACGAAGGCAATTCCATTCGTCTGCGACCCGACTTCGTCTGGTACGGAGACTCAGACAAGCCGACGATCGTCGCCGACGCCAAGTACAAGGCCCGGGAGAGCCGCGGCTTCCCGAACGAGGACCTGTACCAGATGCTGGCCTACTGCACCGCCCTCGGACTGCCTGAGGGACATCTGGTTTACGCGAAGGGCAACGTCTCACACACCAGTCACCGCGTGCGACACGCCGGAACTGTCCTTCACCAGCACGCGATCGACTTGGACCAGCAGCCTGCGGGGTTGCTGGCCGAGATCGAGGTGCTGGCTCGGCACATGGTTCACGGCGTAGCCATGTCGAGTCAGGGTGGGCACCCTCTGGGCGCTGCTTGAAGGCTGGCGCCGGTGCCTGTGGCGTACGTCCGCGCACCCTGGTTCGCTGATGGCCCGCTGAACCAGCTCTTCTCTGACGGAGCAGCTACTCCGCGTGATTCCGATCATGCATCACGCGGAGCGTCGTCCGAGCTGCCCTAGTGTCTGGGGGGGGCTGGCCGATAATCTTTCGGCCCTGGCGCAAAGCCCCAGACAAGTCCCACAGGTGCTGGCCATCCCTTTCCTGGCCCGCATACATGCAGGTCAGGAAGGGGATGGCGGCATTGGCCCTGGAGGTCGTCAGATGTCCCGGAACGTCTCGATCTGCGCCCCGACGGAGTTCAGCCGCTCCGCCAGGTCCTCGTAGCCGCGGTTGATCACGTACACGTTGCGCAGGACCGACGTGCCCTCGGCCGCCATCATCGCGAGCAGCACGACGACGGCGGGACGCAGTGCGGGCGGGCACATCATCTCGGCGGCGCGCCAGCGCGTGGGGCCCTCGACGAGCACCCGGTGCGGGTCGAGCAGCTGGAGGCGGCCGCCGAGCCGGTTCAGGTCCGTGAGGTAGATCGCCCGGTTGTCGTAGACCCAGTCGTGGATGAGGGTCTTGCCCTGCGCCGCGGCCGCGATGACGGCGAAGAACGGGACGTTGTCGATGTTCAGGCCGGGGAACGGCATGGGGTGGATCTTGTCGATCGGCGCCTCCAGCTTGGAGGGGCGCACCGTCACGTCCACCAGGCGGGTGCGGCCGTTGTCCGCCGCGTACTCCGCCGAGCGGTCGTGGTCGAGGCCCATCTCCTCCAGGACGGCGAGCTCGATCTCCATGAACTCGATCGGCACCCGGCGGATGGTCAGCTCGGACTCGGTGACCACGGCGGCGGCGAGCAGGCTCATGGCCTCGACCGGGTCCTCGGAGGGGGAGTAGTCGACGTCCACGTCGATGTCCGGCACGCCGTGCACGGTCAGGGTCGTGGTGCCGATGCCCTCGACCTTGACGCCGAGCGCCTCCAGGAAGAAGCACAGGTCCTGGACCATGTAGTTGGAGGAGGCGTTGCGGATGACCGTGGTCCCGGCGGAGCGGGCGGCGGCGAGCAGCGCGTTCTCCGTCACCGTGTCGCCGCGCTCGGTCAGGACGATCGGGCGGTCGGGCGTGACGTCCCGGGCGACCTCCGCGTGGTACAGGCCCTCGGTCGCGGCGATGTCCAGGCCGAAGCGGCGCAGCGCGATCATGTGTGGCTCGATCGTGCGGGTGCCGAGGTCGCAGCCGCCCGCGTACGGAAGGCGGAAGCGGTCCATGCGGTGCAGCAGCGGGCCGAGGAACATGATGATCGAGCGGGTGCGGCGGGCGGCGTCCGCGTCGATGGCGTCCATGTCGAGCTTGGCGGGCGGCACGATCTCCAGGTCGACGCCGTCGTTGATCCAACGGGTGCGGACGCCGATGGAGTTGAGGACCTCCAGGAGGCGGTAGACCTCCTCGATGCGGGCGACGCGGCGCAGGACCGTGCGGCCCTTGTTGAGCAGGGAGCCGCACAGCAGGGCCACGCAGGCGTTCTTGCTGGTCTTGACGTCGATGGAGCCGGAGAGACGACGGCCGCCGACGACCCGTAGGTGCATCGGACCCGAGTACCCGAGCGAGACGATTTCACTGTCCAGTGCCTCGCCGATGCGGGCGATCATCTCAAGGCTGATGTTCTGGTTGCCGCGCTCGATGCGGTTCACGGCGCTCTGACTGGTGTTGAGCGCCTCGGCCAGCTGCGACTGTGTCCAGCCACGGTGCTGCCGGGCGTCACGAATGAGCTTGCCGATGCGTACGAGGTAGTCGTCTGCCATGCGCCAGAGGCTATCTCAGATATGAGATGAGGTACGCGCTGGGGTAGGCCATTAGAGGAGTGACTGGTTCTGTCCCGTCAGGCGCTCGCCGTCGTGCGGACGTTGGACCCGCAGGTGGGCGCCGTTCATCACTGTGCCCGGGCCTCCTGGGTGTTGCACGCCGACGGACGGGAACTCGGCCACTTGGCGCAGCGTCGGCCGTCGCTGAGCCCGGGGGCGCACACGCCAGGGCGTGCGAGGGCGATCGGGCCCGTCCGGCGTTCGAGGATGAGCGCGCAGCGCGATACGCCGCCCAGGGCCCCGGGGCCAGCGCACGCGCGGTTGATGTATTAGAGTTATCTCGACATCGAGATATCTGCCGAGGCGCACGCAGCCGTACGCATCGCCGGTTCGGCGGTAAGGCTTACCTAACTTAGCCTTACCTTAGCGGATTGGCCAGAAGGCGTGACGGCAGGATGCGGTGGAACGCGCACATATATGAAGGAGACTGTCGTGTCGGCGAACAGCTTCGACGCCCGCAGCACGCTGCAGGTGGGCGACGAGTCGTACGAGATCTTCCGGCTGGACAAGGTGGAGGGCTCGGCCCGCCTGCCGTACAGCCTCAAGGTCCTGCTGGAGAACCTGCTCCGCACGGAGGACGGCGCCAACATCACCGCCGACCACATCCGTGCCCTCGGCGGCTGGGACTCGCAGGCCCAGCCCAGCCAGGAGATCCAGTTCACGCCGGCCCGCGTGATCATGCAGGACTTCACCGGTGTTCCCTGCGTCGTGGACCTCGCCACGATGCGTGAGGCCGTGAAGGAGCTGGGCGGCGACCCGGCGAAGGTCAACCCGCTCTCCCCGGCCGAGCTGGTCATCGACCACTCCGTCATCGCCGACAAGTTCGGCACGAACGACGCGTTCGCGCAGAACGTCGAGCTGGAGTACGGCCGCAACAAGGAGCGCTACCAGTTCCTGCGCTGGGGCCAGACCGCGTTCGACGACTTCAAGGTCGTCCCGCCGGGCACCGGCATCGTCCACCAGGTGAACATCGAGCACCTGGCGCGCACGGTCATGGTCCGTAACGGCCAGGCCTACCCCGACACCCTGGTCGGCACCGACTCGCACACCACCATGGTCAACGGCCTGGGCGTCCTCGGCTGGGGCGTCGGCGGCATCGAGGCCGAGGCCGCGATGCTCGGCCAGCCGGTCTCCATGCTGATCCCGCGCGTCGTCGGCTTCAAGCTGACCGGCGAGCTGAAGCCGGGCACGACCGCCACCGACCTGGTGCTCACGATCACCGAGATGCTGCGCAAGCACGGCGTCGTCGGCAAGTTCGTCGAGTTCTACGGCGAGGGCGTCGCGGCCACGAGCCTCGCCAACCGTGCCACCATCGGCAACATGTCGCCGGAGTTCGGCTCCACCGCCGCGGTCTTCCCGATCGACGACGAGACCATCAAGTACCTGAAGCTGACCGGCCGTGACGCCCAGCAGCTCGCGCTCGTCGAGGCGTACGCCAAGGAGCAGGGCCTGTGGCTGGACCCGGCCGCCGAGCCGGACTTCTCCGAGAAGCTGGAGCTGGACCTCTCCACGGTCGTCCCGTCGATCGCCGGTCCGAAGCGCCCGCAGGACCGCATCGTCCTCGCGAACGCCGCGCAGCAGTTCGCCCTCGACGTGCGCAACTACGTCGACACCGCCGACGAGGCGGGCAAGGAGTCCTTCCCGGCCTCCGACGCCCCGGCCACCTCCAACGGCGTCCCGTCGAACCCGGTCACCGTGACCGCCCCCGACGGTTCGACGTACGAGATCGACCACGGCGCCGTCACCGTCGCCGCGATCACCTCCTGCACCAACACGTCGAACCCGTACGTGATGGTCGCCGCCGCGCTCGTCGCGAAGAAGGCCGTCGAGAAGGGCCTGACCCGCAAGCCGTGGGTCAAGACCACGCTCGCCCCGGGCTCGAAGGTCGTCACCGACTACTTCGACAAGGCGGGCCTCACCCCGTACCTGGACAAGGTCGGCTTCAACCTGGTCGGCTACGGCTGCACCACCTGCATCGGCAACTCGGGCCCGCTGCCCGAGGAGGTCTCGAAGGCCGTCAACGACCACGACCTGGCCGTGACGTCCGTCCTCTCCGGCAACCGGAACTTCGAGGGCCGCATCAACCCCGACGTCAAGATGAACTACCTGGCGTCCCCGCCGCTGGTCGTCGCGTACGCCCTCGCGGGTTCCATGAAGGTGGACATCACCACGGAGGCGCTCGGCACCGACACCGAGGGCAAGCCGGTCTTCCTGAAGGACATCTGGCCGACCGAGGCCGAGGTCAACGACGTCGTGGCGAACGCCATCGGCGAGGACATGTTCAACAAGTCCTACCAGGACGTCTTCGCGGGCGACGCGCAGTGGCAGGCCCTGCCGATCCCGACCGGCAACACCTTCGAGTGGGACGCCGAGTCCACCTACGTCCGCAAGCCCCCGTACTTCGAGGGCATGACGATGGAGACCACCCCGGTCTCCGACATCGCGGGCGCCCGCGTCCTGGCCAAGCTGGGCGACTCGGTCACCACCGACCACATCTCCCCGGCCGGTGCCATCAAGGCCGACACCCCGGCCGGCCAGTACCTCACGGAGCACGGCGTGGCCCGCCGCGACTTCAACAGCTACGGCTCGCGCCGCGGCAACCACGAGGTCATGATCCGCGGCACGTTCGCCAACATCCGCCTGCGCAACCAGATCGCGCCGGGCACCGAGGGCGGCTACACCCGCGACTTCACGAAGGACGGCGCCCCCGTCTCCTTCATCTATGACGCCTCGCAGAACTACCAGGCCGCCGGCACCCCGCTTGTCATCCTGGGCGGCAAGGAGTACGGCTCAGGATCGTCCCGCGACTGGGCCGCCAAGGGCACCGCGCTCCTCGGCGTCAAGGCCGTCATCACCGAGTCGTACGAGCGCATCCACCGCTCGAACCTCATCGGCATGGGCGTCCTGCCGCTCCAGTTCCCGGCCGGCCAGTCGGCCGACTCGCTCGGCCTGACCGGCGAGGAGACCTTCTCCATCGAGGGCGTCACCGAGCTGAACGAGGGCACCACGCCGAGCACGGTGAAGGTCACCACCGACACCGGTGTCGAGTTCGACGCGGTCGTCCGCATCGACACCCCCGGTGAGGCGGACTACTACCGCAACGGCGGCATCATGCAGTACGTGCTGCGCAGCCTGATCCGCAAGTAAGCGGCACAGGCACGCGGCCGAGGGCCGCACTCCCGGAAGCTCCCGGGGGTGCGGCCCTCGTCGCGTCTCACGCGGTGATCGGGGACGCCGGCGCGCCGGTGCGCAGGACGTGGTCGGTGTGGATCAGGCGGGCGATGAACCGGCCGTTCTCGACGTTCGCCTCGATGCCCACGGGGGCGATCGAGCTCCCGGCGGGGAGCCCGGCGTAGTACAGGCCGGGGACCGCCCCGAGCAGGCCCTTCTCCTGGATCGGCGCGCCGTGCCCGTCGAGGACGTGGTCCGGCAGGACGCGGTAGTCGGGGCCGAAGCCGGTGCACCAGACGATCGTCGTGATGCCGTGGCGCGCCAGGTCGAGGCGCTCGCCGAAGTCGGCCACGTGCTCCAGGGAGACCTCGGGCGCGGGCCGCTCGTCGGGCACCGCGAAACCCCGCTCGCGGACGCGGGCGTCGATGATGTCGAGGGCCCGCCGGAAGGACCGGGCGGACTCCTCGGCGACGGCGACGACGTTGTCCTTCAGGTACAGCTCGTGGCCGTCCGCCGCGCGTATGGAGCCGACCAGGGTGACGCCCTTGGCGGCCAGCGTGCCGACGTTGAGGTCGCCGCTCTTGTCGTTCACGGAGGTCACCGGCAGGCCGGGCAGGACGGGCCCGCCGTCGCCGCCCACGGCCCCGAACTCCTCGTACAGGGAGGGGAGCGCGCCGAGCCACTCCTGGATGCCGCGGCCCCGGTAGCGGCGCGGCCACGCGCGGTGCCTGCCGACCGCGAGGAACGTGCGCCGCCCGGCGTCGGCCAGCTCGTCCGCGATCTGCTGGCCGCTGATGCCCGCGCCGACGACCAGGACGGCCCCGTCCGGCAGGGAGCCGGGGTTGCGGTAGGCGTGGGAGTGGAGCTGGTGGACGGCCGGGTCGACGTCGGCGGCCGGGGCGGGGGTGCGGGGGGCCGCGTAGCCGCCGACCGCCGCGACGAGGTTGCGGGATTCGACGACGCCGCCGGTGGCCAGGTGGGTCCTGAACCGTACGTCGTCACGGGCGGAGGCGTCCGGCGGGCACTCGACCTTCGTCACGGGCGTGTGCTGCCGCACCTGGAGCCCGTGCTCCGTCACGTAACGGCGCAGGAGGCGGGCCAGTTCGGGGCCCGAGGGGCAGCCATAAGGGTCGTCGCCCTCGTACTCCCAGCCGGGGAGGCGCAGCGATCGGTTCCCGCTCCCGATCAGCAGGCTGTCCCAGCGTTCGTGGGCCCAGGCCTGGCCGATCTCTCCCCGCTCCAGGACGAGCGCGGCGCGCCCGCGCTCCTGGAGGGCCCCGGCCACTCCGCATCCCTGCTGCCCGGCGCCGATGACGACGGTCTCCACGTACTCCACGCGTTCACCTGCTGACACGACCGAACCCCTTCACTAAGGCTTGCCTAAGTTCTGCGTGGTTCCGACCTTGTCGTGTGAAGTCGCCTTGATGTCAACTGGGCTCATGACGCGGCGAGATGTGGTCTCCATCGGTTCGGCGGCGGCTCTGTACGGGCTGGCGCCGTCCACGGTGCGGTGGTGGGAGAGCCAGGGCCTGCTCGACCCGCCTGCCCGCGAGGGCGGCAAGCGGGTCTACGGCGGTACGGAGCTGCGCCGCCTGGGCCTGGCGTATCTGTGCTGTGTGGTCGGGCGGATGCCGCTGGAGCAGGCGGCCGTCGTCACCTCGGGGAAGGCCACGCGCGATGCCTGGCAGGACGCCATCGATGTGCAGCTCGCCCAAGTGGAGCGGCAGCTGCGCCAGTTGGAGGCCGCCCGTGCCTATCTGCGTCACTGCCTGGGCTGCACGGACGACGACATCGCGGGCAGCTGCCCCCAGCTGGACGCGGAGCTGGCCGCGCACACCCCGCGCGGGCGCGCCCCCGCCGGGGACATCGTCGCCGCCGCCCGCGCGGTCCGTGGGCCCGCGCGTGACGAAAGGGCGACCGCCGGCGCCGCGCGTGACGAAAGGCTCTGCCCCGGTTGTCACGCCTCCGTGCCACGGCCCGCGCGCGGTCGCCCCCGCGTCCACTGCTCAGCGGCCTGCCGCCAGCGCGCCTACCGCGCGCGCCGCGCGGCGCCCGCGCCTAGGTGAGCGGCAGGGCCTTGACGGCCGACAGGATGGGGATGAGGACGTAGTCGCCGTTGCCGGGCCCGCAGTCGGGGCGGGTGTCGGCGGTGTCGGAGACCTTCGTGCCCGTCCGGTACCGGGTGTCGGGGGCCGTGACCACGCTCGTGAGGTGGCTGGCGTGCCGCTCGGAGTAGTACACGCACTGGTGCAGGTTGAGGTACCGGCCCGCGGTCAGGTCCAGGGCCAGGGCGCCGGAGAGACCGGGGTTGGGCAGGTGGCTGCCGTTGCCCGGGCCGCAGGTCGGGGTGGTCTCGGGGGTGGGTGAGACCTTGGTGCCGGTGGAGTAGCGTCCGTCGCCGCTCGGTGTCACCAGGGTGGTGAAGCGGTCGGTGCTGGCGCTGCGGTAGTAGTCGCACTGCTGGAGGTTGAGGTAGCGCCCCGCGCCGAGGTTCAGCGCCTTGACGCCGTGCAGGAGCGGGACGGGGTTGTGGTTGCCGTTGCCGGAGCCGCAGCTCGCCGTGGTGTCGGCGGTGGCGGAGCGCTTGGTGCCGGTCGCGTACCGGTTGTCGCCGCTGGGTGTCACGAAGGTGCTGAAGTGATCGTCGAGGCTGCTCGCGTAGTACGCGCACTGGTGCAGGTTCAGATAGCCGGAGGCTGCCGCCCCGGTCTCGCGGTCCTGTGCCGCCGCCGGCGCGGCCGTGGCCGCGAGGGCGCACGCGCCGACCGTCACGGTGAGCATCAGCCGCCGGGCGCGGCTGACCGTCCATCGCGTCATTGTGTGTCATCCGTCCTGTGAGGGTTCCGAATCCGAACCGGAAACGCCCCACGCCGCTCCTGCGACGATTCCAGAGTCAGCGTGCACGCCGGTATCCCTCGAACCGGTGAATCCGACGGCACCCGTCGGCGGCTCCCCGGGCGCCGCGGCGAAGAGCACGGGCGGCCCGGACGCGGGATTCAACCGGGAGCCCGGGGGCACCCTGAACACCGCTGAGCGTTCCGCTGGCTGTGCCGCACCGTGCCGTCGGGCGCCTGCGGGTTCGTCGTGTCTGGTCACGCCCGCGCGGCGGAGCCGCATATGAGCACGGCCCCGCGCCCCTTCGGGGCCCGGCCGAACCTCAGCGGACGTCGCCAGACCCGCTGAGAAGGAGAGAGGAGTTCGCGGATGAGGCTGTATGTCGCCGGGGTGCTCGCCAAGGGTGGTGGGGGCTCGTTGCCGACCTGGTTGTTGGTCGTCGTGCTTGTGATCGTGGCCGTGCTCGGGATCTATATGTACGGGATCTCGCGGAAGGGGAAGGGGCGATAGAGCGTAGGGGTCTGCCTCCTCGGCGCTGAGGCAGTCTTCGCCGAGCCCGGAGCGGCCGGGCACCGTGACCTTCTGGGCAGTGTGTATCTCGACACTGCCCAGAAGGCTTTGCGAGGAGGGCCGATGCCCACTAGGTCTGAAACAACGTTCACCATAGTGGTGACTGTCGGGATGGCGTTTGGGGTTCTGTGCACGATCCTGGGGATCAGTGGCGGAAATTACGCACTGCTCGGGGCTGGGATTCTGGCGCTCGGTAGTGGTGCGGTGTTGATTCTCTTGATGATGCGCCGGTGGTCTTCACAAAGCAGACGCTGACGGTCGGCATACGGGCGGCGAGCCGTGATCCTCAGGAATTGGTCCGTTCTACCGCTGCGGCCAGCCGCCGTACGGCACGGTGATCAGTTCCATGGCGTGGCCCGTCGGGTCCAGGAGGTAGACGCCCTTGCCGCCGTCGTTGTGGTTGATCTCGCCGGGGTGTTTCTGGTGGGGGTCCGCCCAGTGGGGGAGGGACCGGGTGGTGATCTTCTCGTACGCCGCGTCGAACTCGGCGTCCGAGACCAGGAACGCGTAGTGCTGCGGCGTGATGTGTTCCGCGGGGACGGTGGCGAAGTCGAGTGTGACGCCGTTGTCCAGGGCGACCGCGATGAACGGGCCCCATTCGGAAGTGATGTCGAGTCCCAGCAGATCCGCGAAGAAGGCGGCGGACTCCCGGTTGTCCCGGGCGTGGACGATCGTGTGATTGAGCTGAACCGGCAAGGAATGCCTCCGAGGGCATCTCCCGCACCTCCATGCCTCACCCGGACGGTGACCGGCACGCGATGCTGGGGTGGATCTTAAGCAGGCCGCCGGAGACGTGTCGAGCCGGACGGAGTGCGCGGCGTCGCCGGACGCGTTATCCCTCCGGGTAGAAGACGAACAGGGTGCACCCTGTCGCCGTCTGCGGAACGTGTGACGAGCCCGCGGGGGCGTGGAGGAAGGAGCCCGCCGGGTAGTCGCGCTCGCCGTCGTTGAAGACGCCGGACACGACGAACACCTCCTCCGGGCCCGGGTCGTGCACGTCCACGCCCTGCCAGCACGCGCCCGGGTCCAGCTCCACCACCTGGGCGCTCGCGCCGTTCTCCCCCTGCCACAGCGGGCGAAGCCGGATGCCGGGGAAGAGCACGCGGACGGGTGCGTCGCGCACGTGGGACCAGGCGTAGCCGGGGGTGTTCTGCCCGGTCAGCGGGGAGTTCGTCGTCATGGAGCCAGCCTGTCCGGCCACCGCTTCCCGGCCCAGTGTCAGAAATGACAATCTGGTGTACTTTCCTGCCATGCATCATGTGGTTGCCCTGGTCCACCCGCCCCAGTCGACCTTCGAACTCGGCTGCGCGGCGGACGTGTTCGGCATCGAGCGCCCCGGAATCCCCCGTCGTTACACGTTCAGCGTGTGCACCGAGCATCCCGGGCGGGTCCCGACGCTGGCCGGTTACGACATGTCTGTCGCCGCGGGGCTTGAGGAGGTCGACCGGGCGGACACCGTGGTGGTGCCCGGGTGGCTGCCCACCGAGGAGCCGCCGTCCGCCGCGGTCGTGTCGGCCCTGCGCCGCGCGCACGACCGGGGGGCCCGGGTGGCCAGCATCTGTACCGGCGCCTTCCCCCTGGCGCGCGCGGGGCTGCTTGACGGGCGGCGCGCCACCACGCACTGGGCGCGGGCGGCGGAACTGGCCGCTGGGTTCCCGGCGGTCCAGGTCGATCCGGACGTGCTGTACGTGGACCACGGCGACGTGGCCACCAGCGCGGGCTCCGGCGCGGGCATCGACCTGTGCCTGCACCTGGTGCGTACGGACCAGGGCGCCGACTACGCCGCCCGCGTGGCCCGGAGCATGGTCATGCCGCCCCACCGCGAGGGCGGGCAGCTCCAGTTCACGGCGCCGCCGCACGCCGCGCAGATCGACGGCTCGCTCGCTCCGCTCCTTGAGTGGGTGACGGGACGCCTCGCCGAGCCCCTCTCCGTGGAGGACCTGGCGGCACACATCGGCGTCTCCGGGCGCACGCTCGCCCGCCGCTTCACCGAGCAGCTGGGCTCGACCCCGGGGCAGTGGCTCCTCTCCCGGCGCATCACCGCGGCCCGCGAACTCCTTGAGTCCTCCGACCTCCCTCTGGAGGCGATCGCTCACCGGGTCGGCCTCTCCTCGGCCACCAACCTCCACAGGCGCTTCGTACGGGCACTCGGTACGACACCGGGTGCGTACCGGAGGGCGTTCCGGGCGCCCTAGGGGCCGAGCCGCACGCCGCGGGCCTCGGCGATCACGTCCAGGGCCTCGACCTGCCAGCCGTAGAGGTGTGTCGACGCGAGGCAGTGCGCGAGGACGTGCTCGTGCGCCTCGTCGGTGCCGATCCTCAGCAGGCCGCGCACGGCGGCCTCGCGGGTGAAGGGATGGACGTCGGAGTGGAGGAACGACGCCAGAGGAACGGCGCAGTCGGGCGTGGACCGCGCGCTGAGCGCGTCGGCGGCGGCTCTCTGTGCCGAGGGCGAAGCGGCGAGCCGTCCGAGCGCGGCGAGCGCCTCGGCCTCGGGGCGGGCGGCGAGCGCCGCGACGAGTTCGGCGGCCACGTCCTCCCGTACGGCGTCGGCGAGTTCGACGAGGGCGGGCAGGGCCGGGGCGCCGATCCGGCCGAGGGCCCGCAGGGCCGCGCGGGCCAGGTCGGGGTCGGCGTCCGGTGTGACGAGACCCCTGAGCGCCTGGGCCGCCCGCGCGACCGGGAACCCGCCGAGGGCCGCCACCGCCCGCGCCCGCACCGCCTCATGCGGCGAGTCCACGCAGGCGAGCACCACCGGCAGGGTCTCCGGGGCGCCGATCAGGCCGAGGGCGCGCACGGCGCGGGCGCGGGGCGTGCCGGGCCGCTCCTCGTCCTGGGCCAGGGCCGCGAGGGGCGCGGCGGCCTCCGGGTGCCGCAGGGCACCGAGCGCGTCCACGGCGTCCGTACGCAGTGCCGCCGGGGCCTCCTCGTCCGCGAGGACGGCAAGGAGCGCCGGGACGGCGGGAGTCTGACCGACGGCGCCCAACGCCCGTGCGGCCCCCTGCCGTTGGGCCACGGCATAGGACGTGCCGGTGAGGAGGTCCAGGAGCCGGTGGAGCGGCGGCTCCGGCAACTGGGCCACGAGGTCCGCCACGGTGTCGCTGAGGGGCGCGTCGCCCAGCGCCTCAAGGAGCGCTTCACCCGCTGCGGCGCCCGCGTACGCGAAGAGGGCCCGCGCGGCGGCCCGGCGCACGCTCGGCACGGGCGACTCGCGCAGATGGTGCCGGAGCAGGGCACGGCGTTCGCCGGGGTCCGGTACGGCGTAGCGGCCGGGTTCTTCCGCCACGTGCGCGCAGACGGCGGCCACGGCGTGGGGCGGGGCGTCTGACGCCGCACGCAGCGTGTTCCACAGGTGGTCCCGGCCGTCCTCGGTCCGGGCGAGCAGGGCCGTCGCGAGGCGTGCCGTCTCGGGATCCGGGTCCCGCTGGGGGACCTGGAGGAGCTGCGCGGCGGACGGCCACTGGTGCCCGGGGGGCCAGTCCGCCTCGGGCAGCGCGTGGAGCGCCGCGACGGCGGCCCGGCGCAGCGGGACGTCCGACGCCGGGGTGTGCGCGAGCACGAGGAGGGCGGACGCGGCGCGCGGGTCGCCGATCGCGCCCAGCGTCCGCACCACGCGTTCCGCGCGCTCGGGCAGATACTCCCAGAGCGCGACCAGGAGCGGCGCCACCGCCTCGGGCGGGCGCAGCCGTGCAAGCGCGTCGAGCACCCGTACCGTCCAGTGCCCACGACCGGCCGCCAACTCGCCGCACAGGCCCACGAGTCCACGGACGGCCTCCGGCCCGCCGATGGCGATCAGGGCGTCACACGCGGGCATGTACAACTGCCCGCGCCCCTCGCGTTCCTCGGCATCGGTCAGCAGCCGCAACAGCTCGGGCACCGCACGGCGCTCCCGCAGCCTCCCCAGCGAACTGGCGGCCTGCCACCGCATCCCGTTGCGCTGGTCCCGCCGCCGCAGACAGTCGAGCAGCGCCTCGACGGCCTCCCGCCTGCCCTCGCAACCGCCCAGCAGCTGCATGGCGTGCACGGCGACGTCGTGGTCCTCCGACCGCGAAGCCCGGCACAGCCCCGCGACGTCGCCCGCCATGCGCATGCGCGCCAGCTCGGGGATCGTCGGCGCCCGCTCCACTCAGACCTCCCCGTCCTCGGGCGTCCGGTCCGACATCGCCACGTACAGCGGTGTCCCGACGACGACCGTCCGCTCCCGCCCGTCCGCTCCCGTCGCGGTGCCGGTCAGCAGCCGCCGCGCCAGGAACTCGCAGTACATCGGCGGCACCGTCAGCGCCTCGGCGCAGCGCAGTACGTCGTGCGTCACGCTCTCCCGGCTCGGCACGCGGCCCCGCCAGCGCACCTCGAACTGCCGCTCCCACTCCGGTGGGATCTCCTGGAGCAGCCGGAAGATCGACGGCAGCCCCGAGAAGCCGACCCGGTGCATGTCGGCGGCCGCCTGGTAGCCGATCAGGTGGTGTGAGGACCCGATCAGCGCGACCACCGTGTCCCCGTCGCGGCCCGTCATCAGCGTCGGGCTGTTCGGCTCGCCGTACCCCGCGACCCGCAGCCCCAGGTCACCCCGGAACCAGGCCGAGGGCTCCGACATCCAGCTGACGTCGAACTCCCGCTCCAGGTAGGCCTCGACGATGTCCAGACGGTCGTACGTACTCGTGTCGGTGCGCGGCGACTGCACGCTTACGCTCACGAGCTTGAGGTCGACCTTGGCCTCGACGGCGAGCCGCCGGAGCAGCTTGGGCGGGATCTGCCCGTAGAGCATGTCCAGCTTGGCTCCGGACACGTAGAGGTAGTACCGCACGCGGGCCCTTTCAGGGGCGGCGCTGGGGGAGGGCGAGGAAGGCGGTCCAGGTGGCGGGGGTGACCCTCAGGTGCCCTCTGTTGGGGTCTTTGGAGTCGCGGATGTGGATGGCGGTGGGTCCGGTGGCGACTTCGAGACAGGCCTGACCGTCCTCGTCGCTGTAGCTGGACTTCCGCCAGGCGTACGCGACTTCGAGGCATTCGCCGCCCTCGTCGCCGCTGTAGCTCGACTTGAACCACTCAAGCGCGATGCTGTTGCTCATTGCTCTCCTAGCAACCGGTCCAACAGGGCCCTGGTGTCCTCGGGGTTGAGGGCCTGAGCCCGCAGCATCGCATATTTCTGGGTCAGGATCGCCACCTCGTAGGGATCGGCGATCAGGTGGCTTCCGCGCTGGGTTTCCGTGTAGGCCAACCTCTGAAAGTCGGGTGTTTCCAGCAGGACGAATGGGCCGCTGAGGCCAGCGTGTGTGGTGCGTCCGAGGGGCAGGACCTGCAAGGAAATGCCCGGGAGGTCGGCGTGCTCACGCAGAGAGCGAAGCTGTTCGGCGTACACCTCGCTGCCGCCGAGGCGGTCTCGCAGTGCCGCCTCCCAGACGACGAAGCTGATCGTCGGCGGGACCTTGCGGTGCAGGATCTCCTGGCGCTCGATCCGTTTCGCGACCAACTGCTCGATCTCGTCCTCGTTGTACGCGGGTACACGGCTGTGGAAGACCGCCCGCGCGTAGGCCTCGGTCTGGAGCTGTCCCGGAATCGCCAGGGTGGCGAAGATCGAGATCGCGATGGCCTCCCGCTCCCGGTCCAGATACTCCTCCGCGAATCGCGGCACCAGATCCACCTCCGGCATGTTGTCGACCGCCGTCTCCAACGTGCGGTTGGTGCCCAGGAGTTCGTCGAGCTGGACCGCCAGGTCCATCTTCAGGGGACGTCGTCCCTGCTCGATGGAGGCGATGTGATCCTCGCTGATACAGAAGTGATCCGCGAGCGATCTCTGGGTGTGCCCGGCCGCCTCCCGGTGGACGGCGAGCAGCGCGCCCACCATCTTCATTGCTGATGCGTTCCTGCGTGACCGTCGTCGTGAGCCGCTCATGCGGGTACAACTCCCACCAGACCATGGGCCTTTACCGGTGCGAGGTCGTACAGCCGAGTTGTACGACCTCACTGACTGCCTCATGGTGACCACGTGGCGTGACTCTCGTCGCATGAACGGCGGAACTTCACCCACACCACTCCATGAACGCTTCTATCGGCGCGAGCGCCAGTCGATCCCTGCTGCTCGTGCCTTCACGCGTGCGGCACTGGCCGCCTGGGCGGTGCAGATCCGCGCAGACGACATCACCCTCTGCGTAAGCGAGTTGACCACCAACGCCTTGGTGCACGGCGCCCCGCCGGGCCGCGGGTTCAAGCTGCGGCTCCTCCGCGACAGCGGCACCGTACGGATCGAGGTCCACGACAGTGGAGACGGCCGGCCCCGGCTCGTCGGCGAAGGGGTTGCCGACGAGTCGGGGCGCGGCCTGCTTCTGGTGGCGGCCCTGGCCGACAAGTGGGGCGTCGCGGAGCGCAACCCCGGCAAGGTCGTCTGGGCCGAGTTCACCGAAGGCGTCAGCGCAGCAGCTCCACCTCCGAGAGCGCGGCCCGGCCCCCGGTGAAGACCAGGCGGTACTTCACGTAGGCCCCCGGTTTACTCACGGTGAAGGGGCGGGTCTGCTTGTCCCAGGCGAAGGTCTGGCCGGACCGCTTGTCGACGGTGGTCCACTTCTCGCCGTCGGGCGAGCCCTGGAGGACCCACCCGCGCGGAGCCTTCGCGTGGTCCGCCGAGGTGAGGGTGTACTGCACCGCCTTGGTGCGGGACGCGACCGGCACCACCACGGAGGACGCCTCGGCGTACGTCGTGGAGGAGTTGTCGAACAGCTCGCCCTCGACCTTGGTCGCGTCCTCGCGGGGCGAGGGCACCTTGTCGTCGTCCGTGACGGACACCGGCTGGGAGCCCTTGCCGGAGCCCCAGGCGGACGGCTCGGGGCCCATGTCGAATTCGAGGACGCCGCCGCGCGCGATCTCCTTGTGCGGCAGGGCGGTCGAGGTCCACTTCTTGCCGTTGACGCGAAGCCCCTGCACGTACACGTTCTGCGCGCTGTTCTTGGGAGCCTTCACGACCAGCGTGCCGCCGTTGTCGAGGCGCACCGTGGCCTTCTTGAACTGCGGGGAGCCGATGGCGTATTCGCCGCTGCCCATGACCAGGGGGTAGAAGCCGAGCGAGGAGAACAGGTACCAGGCGGACTGCTCGCCGTTGTCCTCGTCGCCGTGGTAGCCCTGGCCGATCTCGCTGCCGGTGTACAGCCGGGACAGGACCTCGCGGACCTTCTCCTGGGTCTTCCAGGGCTGCCCGGCCGCGTCGTACATGTACGCGGCGTGGTGCGCGACCTGGTTGGAGTGCCCGTACATGCCCATGCGGACGTCACGGGCCTCCGTCATCTCGTGGATGACGCCCGGGTAGGAGCCGACGAACTCGGGCGAGGCGGTCTCGGGCGTCACGAAGTACGTGTCGAGCTTCTTCGCGAGGCCCTTGCGGCCGCCGTACAGGTTGGCGAGGCCGCGCGAGTCCTGCGGCGCGGTGAAGGCGTAGCCCCAGGCGTTGGTCTCGGTGTAGTCGTGGCCCCACACGCGCGGGTCGAACTTCTCCGACGGGACGCGCCAGGTGCCCTTCTTGTCCTTGCCCTGGAAGAACCCGGCCTTGGAGTCGAAGAGCTTCACGTAGTCACGGGCGCGGTTGAGGAAGTACGACGACTCCTCCTTGTAGCGCTTGTCGCCGGTCTGCTTGTAGAGCGCCGCGCCCATCTTCGCGATGCCGTAGTCGTTGACGTAGCCCTCAAGGGCCCACGACAGGCCCTCGTGCGTCTCGGAGGGGGTGTAGCCGAGGAACGGCGCGTGCGTCATGCCCTTGCGGCCGTAGCCCGGCTTGTCGGGCGCGACCGTCGCGTTCTTCACCGCCGCGTCGTACGCCGCCTTCGCGTCGAAGCCCTTCACGCCCTTCACGTAGGCGTCGGCGAACGCCACGTCCGACGACGTGCCGGTCATGAGGTCCGCGTAGCCGGGCGAGGACCAGCGCGAGGTCCAGCCGCCGTCCTTGTAGTGCTGCACGAAGCCGTCGACCAGCTCACCGGCCTTCTTCGGGGTGAGCAGCGAGTACGCGGGCCACGTCGTGCGATAGGTGTCCCAGAAGCCGTTGTTGACGTACGGCTTGCCCTCGACGATCTTCGCGCCGGTGTGGGTGGGCGTGTCCGGGTTCGGCTGCTTGGTGAACGGCGAGGCGTACTTGTACGTCTTGCCGACCTTCTCGAAGCCGGAGTTGGGGTAGAGGTAGAGCCGGTAGAGGCTGGAGTACAGCGAGGTGCGCTGGCCCTCGCTCGCGCCCTCCACCGTCACCCGGCCGAGGATGTCGTCCCACTTCTTCTGGGCCCTGTCCTTGACCTCGGCGAAGGACGTGCCGCCGGGGATCTCCGCGTCCAGGTTCGCCTTCGCCTGGTCGACGCTGATCAGCGAGGTGGCCAGGCGCAGCGAGACCTCGCGGTCCTTGCCCGGCGAGAAGCGGAAGTAGCCGGTGGCGTCCGTGGTGCCGCCGCCCTCCAGCTTGCCGCCGCCGGTGACCGGGCGGTCGAAGGTGCCGTACACGAACATCCGGGTCGCGCCCGCCGACAGGCCCGACTTCACGTCGGAGTAGCCGGTGACGATCCCCTTCTCCTTGTCGAGCGTCAGGCCGACGTTGTGCTTGGTGTCGCCCGTCTTCTCGATGTTGTCGAAGATCACGCTCGCGTCGTCACCGGGGTAGGTGAACTTGAACATCGCCGCGTGGTCGGTCGGCGTCATCTCGGCCTTCAGGCCGTTCTCGAAGGTCACGCCGTAGTAGTGCGGGCGCGCCGTCTCGTTCTCGTGCTTGAACGGCAGCGCGCGCCCCGAGCGCGAGGCGTCCGGAGTGTCCTTCGCGGCCGACGGCATGATCTGGAACGTCTGCCGGTCGCCCATCCACGGGCTCGGCTCGTGGCTCGCGCCGAACGCCTGGAGCGTGGGCAGGTTGTCGTCGTTGTTGCGCCGCGCGTAGTCGTACAGCCAGTCGATGCTGCCCGCGTTGGTCACCGGCGTCCAGAAGTTGAAACCGTGCGGCACGGCCGTCGCGGGGAAGGTGTTGCCGCGCGAGAAGCCGCCGCTGGAGTTGGTGCCGCGCGTGGTGGAGGCGTAGTCGGAGGGGTGCGCCTTCGGCTTCGGCGGCGCCTTCTCCTTCAGGGATATGTCGTCCACCCAGCCCCGGAACTTCACCGGGCCCTTCGGGGAGTCGTACGCGACGAGGATCCGGTCGACGGTCTTCCCCGCGGCCACCTCGCCGATCCGCGACGCCACGTCGTTCCACTGGTTGACGTAGAGCACCTTCGCGTCGCCCTGCCCGCGCGGCGTCAGCGGGAAGCCGTGCTGGTCGGTGGCCTTCAGATCGCTCAGATACGTACCGTCGGTGAAGGCGAGGTCCACGGCCACGTTCGTGGCGTCGTACGGCGCCTTCTTGTACTCCTCGTCGTCCATCGACGGGAAGACGCGGTAGCCCAGCTCGGTGTCCCGGGCCACCTTCACGTCCACGTCGAAGACCTTGTTGTACGAGTGGCCGCGCCCCTCGGCGGTGTGCGTGCCCGCGTACCGCAGCGCCTGCTTGCCGGTGAAGCCCGCCCAGCCCTTCGCCGTCGGCGACCCGGCCGGGCCCCGGTCGACCGCGCTCTGCATGTCCTCGGGCGGCACCGGAGTGTCCGAACCGCCCACGGACAGCTGGAGGTCGGCGAGCTGGATCTCCCCGCCGCCGTTGTTCGCGGAGATGTCGAGCCGGAAGTGCTTGTACGCCGTGTCGTTCGCGAAGTCGTACGTCTTGGTCTGGAACCGCTCGCCGAAGGTCTCGCCCTCGCGCTTGTCCAGGTCCTTCCAGTCGCTGCCGTCCGTCGAGCCCTGGAGCGTCCAGCTCTTGGGGTCGCGCTGCGCGTGGTCGTTGGCCGACGTCAGCGCGTACCGCACCACCTTGGTGGGGGAGTCGAGGGCGAACTCCACCCAGCCCGACTTGGCGAACGTGAGCCACTTCGTGGTCTTCTCACCGTCGACGAGGTTCTCCTTCACCTCGCCGGAGCCGCTGTGCTCGCCGCTGGCCCTCACGCCCACGACGCGGTCGTTGACGCCGCCGGGTATCCCGGAGGTGAAGCCGCCGTTCACCCCGGCGGCGCGCTTCTTGCCGTCCGGCCCCTTCTCCACGGTGTTCACCCAGTCCGGCGCGGCCTGGCCCGCCTCGAACGAGGAGCTGAACTCCCGCTCCGCGCGCGGCGTCCGCTCGGGACCCGCCACGGCCGCGCCCTGCGAGGCCGCGACCACGGTCAGGGCGGTCACCCCGATGAGCAACCCCCCACCCGGTCTGCGTCCCCGACGTCTGTCCCGACGTCCGTACCCCATCCCCTGACTCCCTCCCTGCCCCTTCGGACAACGTTGTCACGTGGCTGCGCAGGGTCCAGTAGGGCGGCAAGTGGTGAGTGGTGTCAAGGGTGTTGCCGGGGGACGGTGGGGGCGGTGGGCGCGGCCGCGTTCTCCGTGCGGAGCGTGAAGGCCCGCAGGACGAGCGCCGTCTCCATCGCGCACAGGGCCACGCCGAGGGCGACGTGCGCGGTGAGCGAGCCCTCCAGACCCAGCGCGGTCTGGGTGAAGGTGGCCAGCAGGATGCCGATGGTGGCCTTGAGCGGCCACGTCAGCCGGCGGTTGTGGCGCCACAGCAGGACGGCGGCCACGACCTGGAGGAACACAAGAAGCTCGAAGACGTAGGCGTTGAAGCCGTGCGGATCGATCGAATCGACGTCGCCGTTCAGTAGCATCCCGGCGAGCAGGCCCTGCACCAGGGTCTCAAGGCAGGCGAGGGTGGCCACGGTCCGCAGCAGCGCGACCCCGCCGCGACCGTGGACCGTCCGGGCCGACGCGACGGCCGTGGCCGCCCCGGCGGGGGAGGGCGCGCCCTCGGCAGAAGTGTCGTGCATCGAAGTCCCCATTTCTCTCGGCTGCTCGACTCACCAGGACCGGGTGTCGAGCCATTCCTCGAAGGTGGGACCGGCGAGCTTGGCGTGCGGGCCGGGCAGGAACCCGCCCGCCGCCGCGGTCTCGGCATCGGGCATGCCCGAGCCGTCGACTGCGACGACCTCGATGCCCCGGCGGGCGCCGAGGAGCTTGGCGGCCGCCGCCATGCTCTCCGTGCGGGGCCCGGCGACCTCGGGAATCGGTGCTCCGGGGTTCGCCCCGCCCGGTGTGTCGGGCTCGGTGGCCAGGTCGGCCAGCGTCTCCGCCACGGTGCGGCAGGCCACGAGCTGGGTGGGCAGGTCGGGGACGCGGGCGACGCCGCCCGGCTGCCAGTCCAGGAGCTGCCCGACGAACTCGTGGAACTGCGCGGCCCGCAGAATGCGCGCGGGCAGGGGGCCGGACAGATGGGCCGCCTCGTGCACCTGCTGGGCGGCGACGAAACCGGCGGTGGCCTTGTCCGCGCCGATGATGGACACGGCGACGATCCGGCCGACGCCGGCCCGCTGCCCGGCCTCGTGCAGATTGCGGGTGGCCGTGCGGAAGAACTCCGTGGCGGCCTCCTGCTCGGAGGCGTGCCACGACGCGACGTCCACGATGACATCGGCCCCGGTGAGCGCCTCGGCCAGGCCCGCGCCGGTGATGATGTCCACGCCGGTGGCCCGGGACATCGGCACGACCTGGTGACCCCGTTCCGCGAGGACGTCCACGACGTGGCGCCCCAGCCGCCCGGTCGCTCCTGCCACTGCGAACTTGCCTGTGCTCATGGTCCATGCCCTTCTTGGCGCCAGAGGTGTCCGACAGGTACGTCGGCGTACGACCACGAGACGCCGGTGCCCCGCTCCCCGTAACGGCCGCGATCGTGTGACACAGGCCACCGGCCGAGGGGTGTTACGGAACGGCGGGGAGCGGCGTCCAGTGCGTGACGCAGGACCGGTGGTGCGTGGGGCAGGACCGGGAAGGAACAGGCGGGAGTCGGGGATGAGCGAGCGCAGCGAACGAACCACGGACACGGCCGAGCCGCTCGACCGTGCCGCTCGGGTGGAGTCGGTGGACTCCGCGACCGACGTGTTCGTCGCCCACCGCAACCTGTTGTTCACCGTCGCCTACGAAATGCTCGGTTCGGCCGCCGACGCCGAAGACGTCCTCCAGGAGACCTGGCTGCGCTGGGCGGCCGTCGATCGGGCGGCCGTGCGGGAGCAACGGGCCTACCTGGTGCGGATCGTCACCCGGCAGGCCCTGGACCGGATGCGCGCGCTCGGCCGGCGCAAGGAGACCTACGTCGGACCGTGGCTGCCCGAGCCGCTGCTGACCGCGCCGGACGTGGCCGATGACGTCGAGCTGGCCGACAGCATCTCGATGGCGATGCTGCTGGTGATGGAGACGCTCGCGCCGGTCGAACGGGCGGTGTTCGTGCTGCGTGAGGTGTTCGGCCTCGACTACGACGAGATCGCCGAGGCCGTCGGCAGGAGCCCGGCCGCGGTCCGCCAGCTCGCCTATCGGGCGCGGGCGCACGTCGCCGCGCGCCGGCCGCGGGGCACCGTCTCCCCGGCCCGGACCCGAGCCGCGCTCCAGGCCTTCCAGCGAGCCGTCGAGACGGGCGAGTTGCAGAGCCTGCTCGACATCCTCGCGCCTCAGGTCGTCGCCCTGAGCGACGGCGGCGGAGTCCGACACGCCCTGCTGCGGCCGATCGTCGGCGCGGACAAGGTGGCCCGCCTGCTGGCGGGCGGCTGGTGGCGGCGTGACGCCGAAAGATCGGTCGAGCCGGTCCAGATCAACGGCGCTCCGGGTCTCGTCGTCCGAGTCGACGGGGAGGTCGACGGCGTCGTGGCCGTGCGGGTCGAGAACGGCTTCGTCACCGGGGCCTACCACGTGCGCAACCCCGAGAAGCTGGCGCGGATGGCGCGGGAGACCGCCGTCAGCCGCCGATTCCCCGGTCGCTCGGCGAGCGTCACGGATCAGGGGGAGTGAGCGCGGCCCGTGAGGCACCCCCCGGGGGGAGGGGCGCCTCCCGGGCCCGTCCGTCAGCGGCAGAGGGCCTTGTTCACGATCTTGTCCATGTCGTCCTTGACCGTCTTGCCCGGCTGCGTGGTCACAGCGACGTTGACCGCGCGGACCGGCTTGCCGTGCTTCAGGACGACGCCGCCGCGGGTCTCGTAGCCCGTCATGCTGCCGCCGTGGCCCCAGTAGACGCCGCCGCACGCCAGGGGAGTCTTGACGAGCCCCAGGCCGTAGCCGGCCCCCTTGGGGAAGGGGTACGTGGCGTCCACGGTCTTGCGCATCTGCTCCAGCTCGGGCTCCTCCAGCAGGCGCCCGCCCAGGAGCGCGGTGTAGAACCGGTTGAGGTCGGTGTTCGTGGAGACCATCTGCCCCGCCGCCCAGGCCCAGGAGGGGTCCCACTCCGTGGCGTCGACCAGCGGCGCGCCCGCCGCCGACTGGTAGTAGCCCCGGGGGTGGCGCTCCTTGATGGTCGCGTCGCCGTGGGCGGGGAAGTAGGTGTGGCGCAGGCCGATGCGCTTGACGATCCGCCGGTCGATCTCCTGGGCGATCGAGCGGTGGGTGAGCTTCTCCACGATGAGGCCGAGGACCAGGTAGTTGGTGTTGTTGTACTCCCACTTCCCCTTATCGCCGGGCTTGAAGTGGGCCTTGTGCTTCAGGGCGCGGGCCAGCAGCTCGCGGGGCTCGTAGGGGTGGATGTCCTCGTCGAGGTAGTCGACGTAGCTGGGCAGACCGCTGCGGTGCTGGAGGAGGTGGCGGATGGTGATCTTCCGCCCGTCGATGCCGTCGCCGCGCAGGACTCCGGGGAGGTAAGCGTCGACCTTGGCGTCCAGACGGATCTTCTGCTCGCCGACCAGCTGGAGCACGACCGTCGCCATGAACGCCTTGGTGTTGCTGCCGATCCGCACCTGCCCGTCCCGGGGCACCTTCGCGCCGGTGGCGATGTCGCCGACGCCCGCGGTGTACGTACGGGTGCGGCCGTCGCGGTCCGTCACGCTCGCCAGGGCGCCGGGCACGCTGTCGGGGCTCACCAGGGCGTTCAGTCCCTGCTGGACGGGGTCGGGCGCGGCGGAGGAGGCCGTCGCCGAGGGCGCGAGGGCCCCCGCCGCGACCGCCCCGGCGGCCGCCACGGCCACGGCGGACACGACCGTGCGCCGACCGTGCCGCCGCCATCCGGACGAACGGACCTTCTTCGACATCTGCTCGGGCATGGGTCAACTCCTTATGAAGGGTGGGGAAATGAGGGAAAGCGCCGGGGCGGCCGGAGTCAGCGAGGAGCCGGTGAGCCGTGCCGACGGGGAGAGGCCGACGCCCGGCAGGTGAGGTCATCGGCCGGGAGCCTGCCCGTGGTCAGGTAGGCCGTGGCGCTGTCGTCCGCGCAGGAGTTGGTGCCGTTGACGATGTGGCCCTCCCCTCCCGCGACGGTGACCATCCGGGAGCCGCGCAGCGCCCGGTGCATGGCCTGCGCGCCGGACAGGGGCGTTTGGGGGTCCCACGCGTTCTGCACGATCAGCGCCCGGACGTCGTTGTTCACCGTGGTCGCGGGCTCGCTGCCCGGCTTCCAGAAGGCACACGGCTTGATGCCGGACGCGAAGTCGCCGTACAGCGGATACCGGCGCTTGTCGTTGATCGCGTCGCGGCGGTACCGCTCGGGGTCGCGCGGCCACGACGTACGGGTGTCGGCACAGAGGACGGCCCAGGCGCCCGCGGTCTCGTTGTCCGGGGGGACGTCACGGGCGGACGGCGCCGGGGCGGGGCTCGGGGCCCGCCGCTCGCCTCCGCCGCGCTTCGCGTCCCCGGCCGCCTGCTTCAGCCCGGCGACCCACGCGGCGGCCTTGCGCGCGTGGAAGAACGTGGCCCGCTGAGCGCGGATGTCGTCGCCGGTGAGGCGGCGTCCGTCGAGGACGATCGGTTCGCGGTCGGCCCGGGCGACCAGGCGCCAGAAGGCCGCGCGGACCTCGGCCGCCGTCGTGCCGAGCCCGTACGCCGCGTGCCGCCGGGCCGTCCACCGGCTCCATCGCGCGAAGGCGGGCTCGGTGCCCTCCGCCATCGTCTGGAACATGCCGCGCCCGTACCGCGTGGGGTCGGCCGCGCTGTCCAGGACGAAGCGGTCGACTCGCCGCGGGAACATCTGCGTGTAGACGGCGCCGAGGTAGGTGCCGTAGGAGAACCCCAGGTAGGAGATCTTCCGCTCGCCGAGTACGGCACGGACGACGTCCATGTCACGCGCGGTGTTGCGGGTGGTGATGTGCCGCAGCGTCGTCCCGTTCGCGGCTCGGCACTTGGCGGCCACCGTACGGGCCCACCGCACGTCCTTCGCGAAGGTCCGGGCCCGGTACGGGTGCTCCATCTCCTGTTCGCCGCGCGTCAGACCGCAGCCGACGGGAGAGCTGCGGCCGATGCCCCGCGGGTCGAACCCGATGAGGTCGTACCGTTTCCGCACCTCCCCGGAGATCCGCACCGCCGGGTCGACGGGCAGATTCAGGCCCGGCCCGCCGGGGCCGCCGGGATTGAGGAGCAGTACGCCCCGGCGCTCCGAGCCGCTCGTCGCCTTCAGCCGGGATATCGCGATGTGTGTCCTCTTGCCGCCCGGGTCGCCGTAATCCAGCGGCACTTCGAGGGTCGCGCATTGAAAGGCGGCGGGACTCTCGGCGTCGCAGCGCTGCCAGTGGGGCTTCTGCTGGGTGTACGGACGAAGAGGGTCCCGGGCCGCGGCGGCTTCGGACGCGGGAAATCCCGTCGCGGGTGTCAGGGTCGAAAGGAAGGCCGCCGCGATACCGGCGGCCAGAAAAGACGCTGTTCGTGCGGTGCGCACCATGTTGCCCGTCCCCGCCCGTCAGTTTCCGTCGAACTGGTCGTGGACGCACTGCTTGTACTGCTGGAAGGTGTCGGGCTGGTAGCACTCCTGCGTCTCGTTCGCGTACCAGACCAGGAAGAAGGCGGCCGTGATGGACACCGCGATCGCGAGGGCCGACGTCACCACACCGGCGACGGCGCCGCCCCGGCCGACGCCAGTCCGCCCGGCCTTCCGCAGGGCGACGACGCCCAGGACCAGGCCGAGGACCCCGAGCAGGCCGCCGACGATGACGACCGAGGTGCCCAGGCCGATGACGCCGAGGACCAGGGCGGCCCGTGCCGCGCCGTTCCCGCCGTTCTGAGTCCGCCTGCCGTAGCCCCGCGGACCGGGGGCGTGAACGTGTGCCCCCGTGATTCCAGGCGATGCCGTGTGGTGCGGTGACATCTCCACCCCTTGCGTGTTCATCGGTCGTCCTCCGGTTCCTTGCTCCGGGAAAGATCCTGGCTTTCGGGGACGCGGAAAGGCATCGCGGAAAAGCGGGAAATGGTGCTCCCTCGATCGGGGGAGGCCGCCGGTGCGCCTTCGGGCGATACTGGACCGATCATGTTGAGGGGAATCCGGCCGCTGCTGCGCGGCTCCACATACGCGGGCATGCTGTTCGCCGTTCTCGGCGCCTTCGCGAGCCTTCCACTGCTGCCTTTCGCCATGCTGCCCGCGCTGGTGTGGCGATCCGCTCCCTATGGGGTGCAGGTCGCCCTGACCCTGGTCGTCTGGGCGGCACTGATCGGCGCGGTCGGTCTGGCGCGCGGCACGCGGCGGGGCCTTGTCGCGGCCGCCCGCCGGCTCCTGGGGGTGGCGCTGCCGGATCCCGCGGCCGCGTCGGCGCCCGCCGCCGACCGTCTGCGGACCCCTCTCTGGCTGCTGCTGCACGTGGCCGTCGGCTGGACGGGGGCGCTGGCGGGCGGTCTGCTGCTGCTCATGGGCCTGACCCTGCCCGGGGGCTGGCTCGACGCCGAGCTGGAGCTGAGCCTGTTCGGCGGCTCCGCGCGGCCGGGCGACGGCTGGGCGAGCTGGGTGGTGGCACTCGTCTGTCTGCTGCTCGCGGCGGCCCTGTGCGCGGCGGTGACGCGCGCGCTGCGGTGGCTCGCGCCCCGGCTCCTCGGCCCTTCGGCGGCCGAGCGGCTCGCGCTCGCCGCCGAGCGGGAGCGGGCCCTCGCCGAACGCAACCGCCTCGCCCACGAGCTGCACGACTCGATCGGGCACACGCTCACGGCCACCACGATCCAGGCGGCGGTGGCGGGCGAGGTGCTCGCCGCCGACCCGGTGGCCGCGCGGGCCGCCCTGCGCAGCATCGAGGAGTCGGCCAGGGCCGCCCTCGAAGACCTGGACTACGTGCTCGGCGCGCTGCGCGCGCAGGAGTCGGAGACGGCCCCGGCCCGCACCCTGGCCGACCTGCCCGAACTCCTCGACCGGCTGCGGCACGCGGGCGCGGAGGTGCGGCCGGACCTCTCGGGCGACCTGGAGCGGGTGCAGGGCACGCTCTCCCGGGCGGCGTACCGGATCCTCCAGGAGGGCCTGACGAACGCGCTGCGGCACGGGGCGGGCGGCCCGATCCAGGTCAGCGTGGCGGCCGCCCCGGACGGCCTGCGGCTCGGCGTGGTCAACCGGACCGGAGCGGGGACGGGCCCGGCGCGCGGCACCTTCCCGACGTCCGGGCACGGCCTGACCGGCCTCGCCGAGCGCGTGCGGCTGCTGAACGGCGAGCTGGAGTCCGGCGCGGACGGGCCGGACCACTGGCGTCTCGCGGTCCGGCTGCCCGTACGGTGGTCGGCATGATCGACTCCGCCCCCGATACGGGCGCGGCACCCGCGGACGCCTCCGTCACCCTCCTGATCGCCGACGACGACGCGGTGACGCGCAGCGGTCTGTGCCTGCTGCTCGCGGCGCAGCCGGGGATCACGGTGGTCGGTGAGGCCGCCGACGGCGTCGAGGCGGTCGAGCGGGCGCGGCTGCTGCGCCCCGACGTGGTCCTCATGGACGTACGGATGCCGCGCCGCAACGGGATCGAGGCCACCCGGCACCTCCTGGCCGAGCAGGCCGAGCAGGCCGAGCAGGCCGAGCAGGCCGCGCCGCCGAAGGTTGTGGTGATCACCACCTTCGAGAACGACGACTACGTCACCGCCGCGCTCAGCGCGGGGGCCAGCGGGTTCGTGCTCAAGCGGCTGCCGGTCCCGCAGATCGCGGAGGCCGTGCGCGTGGTGGCGGCGGGCGACGCGATCCTCTTCCCCTCGGCGCTGCGCAGGATGGTCGCCGCCCGTCCCCTCGGCTCCGCCGACGCGCTGCCGGCCGCGGCCCTGACGGGGCGCGAGGAGGAGGTGCTGCGCCTCATGGCCACCGGTCTGTCCAACCCGGAGATCGCCGAGGCGCTCACGGTGAGCCTGGAGACGGTGAAGACGCACGTGGGGAACGTGCTCACCAAGCTCGGCGCGCAGAACAGGACCCACGCCGTGGTCATCGCGTACGAATCCGGCCTGGTGGTGCCGGGCTTCACCGGCTGACCGCGGGCCGCGGTCCCGGGCCGTCGCGCCCACCCCGAACCGCCCGGGGTCAAGGCACAGGCGGCAGGCGGGAATTGGACTTTCCGAATTGGTCCGTACTATTCCGCGGCGCCCGCGCCATAAAGAGGTCTCAACTCGGAAAAGGTGCCTGCCCAAAGCTGCATTCGATCTTGCTTGCCCGGTGGCGAGTGGACTATACCTGTGCGCGTCCGCACGGCCCGGTCGGCAAGCCGTGGGTTCCCCCCTTCGACCCCCGCCGGACACATCCCGCACCATCGCACAACCCCAGCTTCACTACTCCGCGGTGCCGGGGAGGATCCGGTTCACCGCCTGAGTCCTGGAAGAGAGCGAGGACTTGAGCATGGGATCCACCTCTGGAACGCCCGGCACGTCCGGCGTCGGCCGCCGCGATCTGATCAAGCGCAGCGCGGCCCTCGGCATCATCTCCGTACCCACGATGAGCTTCCTGTCCGCGTGCGCCTCCGGCGGCGGCGATGACGACGACAAGGCCAAGACGGTCAAGAAGACCAAGGACAACCCCTTCGGCGTCGCCAAGGACAACGACCTGGACGTCTTCATCTTCAAGGGCGGCTACGGCGACGAGTACGCCAAGGCGTGGGAGGCGTCCTTCGAGAAGAAGTACGGCGGCGACGTCGCCCACAGCGGCGAACAGGACGTGACCGGCAAGCTCCAGCCCCGCTTCAACAAGGGCAATCCGCCGGACGTCGTCGACGACTCCGGGTCGAAGAAGATGAAGCTGGACACGCTGTTCAAGGAAGGCCACCTGACCGACCTGACCCAGCTGCTCGACGCGCCGTCCATCGACGACCCGAGCAAGAAGATCCGCGACATCATGCTGCCCGGCACCATCGAACAGGGCACGTTCGGCGGCAAGTTCCACGCGCTGTTCTACGTCTACGCGGCCTGGGGCCTGTGGTATTCCAACAAGCTCTTCAAGAAGCACGGTTGGGACGTCCCCAAGACCTGGGACCAGCTCCTGGACATCATGAAGGACGCCAAGTCCAAGGGCATCGGCGGCCTCGCCCACCAGGGCAAGTACCCGTACTACATGAACATCGTGATCATGGACCTGATCGCCAAGACCGGCGGCATGGACGCCGTGAAGGCGATCGACAACCTCGACCCCAAGGCGTTCGTCGGCAACGACGCCGCCGAGCGCTCCATCGAGGCGGTCTACGAGATCGTGGAGAAGGGCCTGCTGATGCCGGGCACCAACTCCCTGGAGCACACCGAGGCCCAGACCAAGTGGAACGAGTACAAGGCGGTCTTCATCCCGTCCGGCTCCTGGCTGGAGAACGAGCAGGCCAAGCAGACGCCCGAGGACTTCGAGATGACGTTCCTGCCGCTGCCGCTGCTTCCCGACTCCAAGATGAAGCTGCACGCCGTGCGCGTCGGCGCCGACGAGCCCTTCATCGTGCCGTCCAAGGCCAAGAACGTCCCCGGCGGCCTCGAATTCCTGCGCCGGATGCTGTCGAAGGAAGGCGCCACCGACTTCGCCAAGAAGGCCAGTTCGCTCTCCGTGCTCGGCCCGGAGTACGTCGACAAGAGCGTCGAACTGCGCCCCGGCATCAAGACCGCGCTCGCCGCCGTCGACGACTGCCCGGTCCCGGAGCGCTTCAACTTCCGCTACTCGGAGTGGTACGGCGAACTGGACGTCGAGATCCAGAACGCCACCGGTGAGCTGATGGCCAAGCGCCTCACCCCCAAGAAGTGGCTGGAGCGCTGCCAGAAGGCCGTCGACAAGGAACGCGCCAAGGGCACCGACAAGAACAAGAGGAAGTAGCGACGGGGTTCAGGCGAGCCAGGAGCAGGGTGTCATGCATCGGAAAAAGTACCCGTTCATCGTGGGATTCCTCGTCCTTCCCGTCGGGCTCTACCTCCTGCTGGTGATCTGGCCCTACATCCAGACCATCAGCTACTCGTTCACCGACTGGAGCGGCGCCTCCCAGAACTTCGGTTTCGTCGGGTTCGACAACTACAAGGACCTGGCCGACGACGACGTCTTCCTGAAGGCGCTCCGGCACAACGCCCTGCTCCTGGTCCTCGTACCGACCCTGACCATCCTGCTCTCGCTGTTCTTCGCCTTCATGGTGAACGTCGGCGGGCGGGGCGGCGCGGGCGGCGTCTCCGGCGTGAAGGGCTCCGGTTTCTACCGGATCGTCTTCTTCTTCCCGCAGGTCCTGTCCGTCGCGATCCTCGCCATCCTCTTCAAGGCGGTGTACCGGGGCGACGACTCGGGCCTGATCAACGGCAGCCTCCAGGCCGTCGGGCTCGGCGACAAGAACAACCCGACGGAGTGGCTGAACGACCCCGACCTGGTCCTGTGGTGCATCGTCTTCGTGATGATCTGGGCCGGGGCCGGCTTCTACATGGTCCTCTTCTCCGCCGCCATGCAGTCCATCCCGAAGGACATCTACGAGGCCGCGCTCCTCGACGGCGCCGGGCGGGTCCAGACCTTCTTCCGGGTCACGCTCCCGCTGCTCTGGGAGACCATCCAGACGGCCTGGGTGTTCCTCGCGATCCTCTCCATGGACGCGTTCCTGCTGATCTCCACGCTCACCTCGCAGGACTTCGGCGGCGGCCCCGACCACAGCAGCGAGGTCATCTCGACGTACCTGATGCGCAACTTCCAGACGTACAGCAAGAGCGGCTACGCCTGCGCCATGGGCGTCGTGATGCTGCTGCTCACCCTGATCGTGTCCATCGTCACGCTGCGGCTCAGCCGCCGCGAGCGCATCGAGTACTAGGGAGGCGCGAGCGACATGACGGCTCCCGCGACGCAACCCCCCGTCACCAAGGCCGCCCTGCCCGGGCAGCGCGGCGGCGGACGCGGCGGCCCCGGCCGCCGCGACGGGATGGAGGGCAAGACCCTCAACGCCTTCTCGCACGGCTTCCTGGTCCTGTGGGCGATCATGATCGTCCTGCCGCTCTTCTGGATCCTGCTCGGCAACTTCAAGACCGACTCGCAGATCAAGTCCAGCGCCTGGACCTGGCCGACGGAGTGGACCTTCGACGCCTTCCAGCGCGGCTGGGAGAAGGGCGTGGGCGACTACCTGCTCAACACCCTCATCGTGATGATCTTCTCGGTCCCGCTCACGATGCTGCTCGGCGCCATGGCGGCCTATGTCCTGGCCCGCTACGAGTTCGTCGGCAACCGGTTCCTGTACTACTTCTTCGTCGCCGGGTCGATGTTCCCGGTGTTCCTCGCGCTCGTCCCGCTGTACTTCATGGTCGACCGCCTGGGCATGCTGAACACGTACCAAGGGCTGATCCTCGTGTACGTGGCGTACTCGCTGCCCTTCACCGTGTTCTATCTGTACTCGTTCTTCCGGACGCTGCCCACGGCCGTGCACGAGGCGGCGGTGATCGACGGCGCCTCGCACACCCGGGTGTTCTTCCAGATCATGGTGCCGATGGCCAAGCCCGGCCTGATCAGCGTCGGGATCTTCAACGTGCTCGGCCAGTGGAACCAGTACATCCTGCCGCTGACCCTCATGCAGAAGCAGAGCGGCGGCGACGCGGACCGCTCGATGCTCGCCCAGGGCCTGGTGAGCCTGATGAACCAGGGGAACTACGAGACCGACCTGCCCGCCCTGTACGCGGGCATGACGATCTCCATGATCCCGGTGTTCGTCGTCTACGTGTCCTTCCAGCGGCAGGTGCAGTCGGGCCTCACGGTGGCCACCCTCAAATGAGCCCCGGCGCCCGGCGGCGTCAACCCATCAAGTGAAGACGGTGCCCCGTGCGCGGGCCGGGGCCGGACGGAGGGGTGTGACCTCGGCGTCCGGTCACGGCCCGCTCGCGTACCCTCGACAGGCGCCCTGAGCAGCCCTGGATTTCCGTCAAGGACTTGACTGAGGTAACACCTTCAGCAGAGCTTGGAGTTCACAACTTGTACGGGCGGCGAGGGAGCCGTCCGCCATAGGCGGGAGTGGATGAGTCGATGGAGACTCCGGGGTCGCAGTCGTCACTGCACCGAGCAAACCTCGAGCGGGTCGTGCGCGCGGTACGGCTCGCGGGATCACTCACGCAGGCGGAGATCGCCAGGACGACGGGCCTGTCCGCCGCGACCGTGTCGAACATCGTCCGGGAGCTGAAGGACGGCGGCACCGTCGAGGTCACGCCCACGTCGGCGGGCGGCCGCCGGGCCCGCAGCGTCTCGCTCAGCGGCGACGCGGGCATGGTCATCGGCGTCGACTTCGGCCACACCCACCTGCGCGTGGCGCTCGGCAACCTGGCCCACAAGGTGCTCGCCGAGCAGGCCGAGCCGCTGGACGTGGACGCCTCCGCCGCGCAGGGCTTCGACCGGGCCGAGCGCCTGGTCGGCCAGCTGATCGAGCGGGCGGGCGTGGACCGGAGCAAGGTCGCGGGCGTCGGGCTCGGCGTGCCCGGGCCCATCGACGTGGAGTCCGGCACCCTCGGCTCCACCTCGATCCTGCCGGGCTGGGCGGGCACCAGGCCCGCCGAGGAGCTCAAGGAGCGCCTCGGCGTGCCCGTGCACGTGGACAACGACGCCAACCTGGGCGCCCTCGGCGAGCTGGTCTGGGGCAGCGGCAAGGGCGTCAGGGACCTCGCGTACATCAAGGTCGCGAGCGGTGTCGGCGCCGGCCTTGTGATCAGCGGCCGGATCTACCGCGGCCCCGGCGGCACGGCGGGCGAGATCGGGCACATCACCCTGGACGAGTCGGGGCCCGTCTGCCGCTGCGGCAACCGCGGCTGCCTGGAGACCTTCGCCGCCGCGCGCTATGTGCTCCCGCTGCTCCAGTCCAGCCACGGCACCGATCTGACCATGGAGGGCGTGGTCGCCCTCGCCCGCGACGGCGACCCGGGCTGCCGCCGGGTGATCGCCGACGTCGGGCGGCACATCGGCAGCGGTGTCGCGAACCTCTGCAACCTCCTGAACCCCAGCCGGGTCGTCCTCGGCGGCGCCCTCGCGGAGGCCGGGGAGCTGGTGCTCGGGCCCATCCGAGAGTCGGTCGGGCGGTACGCCATCCCGAGCGCGGCCCGTCAACTGTCCGTGCTTCCCGGGGCACTTGGCTCGCGCGCCGAGGTGCTCGGCGCCCTCGCCCTCGCACTCAGCGAGATGGGGGATTCGACGCTTTTGGACGGGTCGCTCCCGACGGCGACACCTGCCTTCACTTAGATAACGCATGGCACCGTTGTCATCTCGTTAAGGATTTACTCCTTGACGCGTGTCGGGTGGCCGAGTTGACTTCGAGCCACCTCGGCCGCAACGACGCGGCCACGTCAGGGAGGCACCCCCAAATGAATGCATGGACGCGCCGCGTCGTCATAGGCACCGCGACCCTTTCCATGGCCGTCACCCTCGCCGCCTGCGGCGAGGCCGGAGGCGGCGATGACGACAAGGGAAGCGGCGGCGACGGAAAGACCATTGGTCTGCTCCTTCCCGAGAACAAGACCACGCGTTATGAGACCTTCGACCGTCCGATCATGGAGGCGAAGATCAAGTCGCTGTGCGGCGACTGCGAGATCAAGTACAACAACGCCGCGCAGGACATCGAGAACCAGAAGAAGCAATTCGACGCGCTCATTACGCAGGGCGTCAAGGTCATCATTCTGGATTCCGTGGACTACAAGTCCACGAAGAGCTGGATCGAGCGCGCCGACAAGGAGGGCGTCAAGGTCGTCGCGTACGACCGACTGGCCGAGGGCCCGCTGTCCGCGTACGTCAGCTACGACAACGAGAAGATCGGCCGCCTCCAGGGCGGTGCCCTGGTCAAGGCCCTCGGGTCCAAGGCCAAGGACTCCAACGTCGTCATGATCAACGGCTCGCCGACCGACCCGAACGCCCCGTTCTTCAAGAAGGGCGCCCACTCGGTGCTCGACAAGAACGTGAAGAAGGTCGTCTACGAGCAGGACATCCCCGACTGGTCGCCCGACGAGGCCAACAAGAAGATGGCCACCGCCATCGACAAGCTCGGCAAGGACGGCTTCGACGGCGTCTACTCCGCCAACGACGGCATGGCCGGCGGCATCATCACCGCCCTCAAGCAGCGCGGCATCAACGTCCCCGTCGGCGGCCAGGACGCCGAACTCGCGGGCATCCAGCGGCTGCTGAGCGGCGAGCAGGACTTCACGATCTACAAGCAGATCAAGCCGGAGGCCGAGACCACCGCCGAGATCGCGGTGCGCCTGCTCAAGGGCAAGAAGATCGACGACCTCATCGACCGCAAGGTCGACTCCCTGAGCGGCGACTACAAGGGCATCCCCGCCAAGCTCTACGACGCCCAGGCGATCACCAAGAACGACGTGGCCGGCACGATCGTCAAGGACAAGGTCTACAAGGCGAGCGAGATCTGCACCAAGCAGTTCAAGGCCGCCTGCGACGAGGCCGGGATCAAGTAACCCCGGCCGTTCCCCGGCGCCGGTGCCCGGAGCGCGGGCACCGGCACCCCCCTTGTCCTTCAGCGATTCACCATCCCCGCCGGTCAGGCGGCGAAGGAGATGATTCACGTGTCCGCTACGCCCGTGCTGGCGTTGCGCGGGGTCTCCAAGCGGTTCGGCGCCGTCCAGGCGCTCACGGACGTAGACCTCGAGATCCACACCGGTGAGGTGGTCGCCCTCGTCGGCGACAACGGCGCCGGAAAGTCCACGCTCGTCAAGACCATCTCAGGCGTGCACCCCATCGACGAGGGCGCCATCGAGTGGGAGGGCCGCGAGGTCCGCGTCGGCCGTCCCCACGACGCCCAGAACCTCGGCGTCGCCACCGTCTACCAGGACCTCGCCCTCTGCGACAACCTCGACGTCGTCGCCAATCTGTTCCTCGGCAGCGAGCTGAAGAGCGCGAGCGTCCTCGACGAGATCAGGATGGAGAAGCGCGCCCGGGAGCTCCTGGAGACCCTCTCCATCCGCATCCCGAGCGTCCGCATCCCCATTGCCGCCCTCTCCGGCGGCCAGCGGCAGGTCGTCGCCATCGCCCGCGCCCTCGTCGGCGACCCCAAGGTGGTCATCCTCGACGAGCCCACCGCCGCCCTCGGCGTCGAGCAGACCGCGCAGGTCCTCGACCTGGTGGAGCGGCTGCGCGAGCGCGGCCACGGCGTCATCCTCATCAGCCACAACATGGCCGACGTGCGCGCCGTCGCCGACCGCGTCGCGGTGCTCAGGCTCGGCCGCAACAACGGCGTCTTCGACGTCGCCGACACCTCCCCCGAAGAGATCATCGCCGCCATCACCGGCGCCACGGACAACGCCGTGACCCGCCGCCGGGCGCGTACCGCCACGAAGGAGGACGCGAAGTGAGCGACCTCGCCAAGACCCCCACCGACAAGCCCGCGGCGCCCGTGGACGCCGAGCCGTCCGCGGCCCCCGCCGCGGCCGTCGACCCCCGCCTCCTCGTGCGCGAGCAGGGCTTCGCCGGGTACTGGACGGAGTTCCTGCGCAAGGTGCGCGGCGGTGAGCTCGGCTCGCTGCCCGTCGTCGTGGGCCTGATCGTCATCGCCCTGGTCTTCCAGCTGCAGAACGACAAGTTCCTGTCCGCCTCCAGCCTCGCCAACATCGCCGTCTTCGCCTCCGGCGTCGGCATCATGTCCGTCGGCATCGTCTTCGTGCTGCTGCTCGGCGAGATCGACCTGTCCGTCGGCTCCGTCGCGGGCGTCGCCGCCGCCGTCTGGGCGGTGCTCAGCGTGAACCACGGCTGGGGCGACTGGCTGTCGGTGGTCACCGCCGTCGCCTGCGGCGCGGTCATCGGCGCCCTGCACGGCGTCTTCTTCGCCAAGGTCGGCGTCCCCGCCTTCGTCGTCACCCTCGCCGGATTCCTCGGCTGGAGCGGTCTGCAGATCTGGCTGATGGGCAAGGAGGGCAGCATCAACACGCCCACCGGCTCCGTCGTCGAGGACCTGACCGCGCACTTCTTCGCCGACAAGGCCGCCGCCTACGGGCTCGCGCTCGTCGCCGTGTTGCTGTACGGGGCCGCGCAGCTGCTCGACTCCAAGCGCCGCAAGGCCGCGGGCCTGCCCTCGCGGCCGCTCAGCGAGGTCCTGCTGCGCACCGGCGTGCTCGCGGTCCTGTGCTTCGTCGTCGCGTACTTCCTGAACGAGCCGTCGGGCGCCCGCGGCCTGCCGCTGGCCCTGGTGCTCTTCCTGGCCGTGCTCGTCATCGCGGACTTCGTGGTCCGCCGCACCACCTTCGGCCGCCAGGTCTTCGCGGTCGGCGGCAACGCGGAGGCCGCGCGCCGCGCGGGCATCAACGTCGACCGCGTACGGATCACCGTCTTCGCGATCTCCGGCATGCTCGCCGCCTTCGGCGGCCTCTTCATCGCGAGCCTGTCCGGCGGTGCCACCAAGAGCCTCGGCAGCGGCAACACCCTGATGATCGTCATCGCGGCGGCCGTCATCGGCGGCACCAGCCTCTTCGGCGGCCGCGGCAAGATCTGGTCCGCGCTGCTCGGCATGCTCGTGATCCAGTCGATCCAGCAGGGTCTGAACCTGGAAGGCATGGCGAGTGAGATCCAGTACATGATCACCGGTGCGGTGCTGCTCGCCGCCGTCGTGATCGACTCGGTCTCCCGGCGCACCCAGAAGTCCGCGGGCCGCGCCTGATCAGACAGCCCCGTGCCCGGTACCGGCCCCTCCGGTACCGGGCACGGGGCTGTCCGTCATCTGTTCGCTGAATAGAACGTTCGTTTCAGTCCGGACCAGGTGTTCCCGGCGATTTACGGCCGATCGCGTGACGTAGGACTCCTGGCCCGGACTCCGTCGTCAACGGCGGAACATTAGACTCGACAGGCCCGGCAATGCTCGAACAGCGCTACACGCTCTACTGCAAGGAGGCACGGGTGCCGCTGCTGACCCGCATCACGGGACCGCGCGATCTGGACCGGCTCAGCCCGGAGCAGCTGAACCAGCTGGCCACCGAGATCCGCGGCTTCCTCGTCGACGCAGTCTCCAAGACCGGCGGCCACCTCGGCCCCAACCTCGGCGTCGTCGAGCTGACCATCGCCCTGCACCGCGTCTTCGACTCGCCGCGGGACAAGGTCCTGTGGGACACCGGCCACCAGGCCTATGTCCACAAGCTGCTCACCGGCCGCCAGGACTTCGAAGGACTGCGCGGCAAGGGCGGCCTGTCCGGCTACCCCTCGCGCGCCGAGTCCGACCACGACGTGATCGAGAACAGCCACGCCTCCACCGTCCTCGGCTGGGCCGACGGCATCGCGAAGGCCAACGAGGTCCTCAAGAAGGACGACCACGTCGTCGCCGTCATCGGTGACGGCGCCCTCACCGGCGGCATGGCCTGGGAGGCGCTGAACAACATCGCCGCCGCCAAGGACCGCCCGCTGGTCATCGTCGTCAACGACAACGAGCGTTCCTACGCCCCCACCATCGGCGGTCTCGCCAACCACCTGGCCACCCTGCGCACCACCGACGGCTACGAGCGCTTCCTGGCCCGCGGCAAGGACCTCCTGGAGCGCACCCCCGTCGTAGGCAAGCCGCTGTACGAGACGCTGCACGGCGCGAAGAAGGGCCTGAAGGACTTCATCGCCCCGCAGGGCATGTTCGAGGACCTCGGCCTGAAGTACGTCGGCCCCATCGACGGCCACGACATGGAGGCCCTGGAGTCCGCGCTCGCCCGCGCCAAGCGCTTCAACGGCCCGGTCATCGTGCACTGCATCACCGAGAAGGGCCGCGGCTACAAGCCCGCCGAGCAGGACGAGGCCGACCACTTCCACGGCATCGGCCCCATCCACCCCGACACCGGTCTGCCCATCGCGGCCGGCGGCATGGACTGGACGTCCGTCTTCGGCGAGGAGATGGTCAAGCTCGGCCGCGAGCGCGAGGACATCGTGGCGATCACCGCCGCCATGCTCCAGCCCGTGGGCCTGAAGGGCTTCGCCGAGGAGTTCCCCGACCGCGTCTACGACGTCGGCATCGCCGAGCAGCACGCGGCCGTGTCCGCCGCGGGGCTCGCCACCGGCGGGCTCCACCCGGTCTTCGCCGTCTACGCCACCTTCCTCAACCGCGCCTTCGACCAGCTCCTGATGGACGTGGCCCTGCACAAGTGCGGCGTCACCTTCGTCCTGGACCGCGCGGGCGTCACCGGCACGGACGGTGCCTCGCACAACGGCATGTGGGACATGTCGATCCTCCAGTGCGTGCCCACGCTGCGCATCGCCGCGCCGCGCGACGCCGACCAGGTCCGCCTCCAGCTGCGCGAGGCCGTCGAGGTCGACGACGCCCCGACCGTCGTGCGCTACTCCAAGGGCGCCGTCGGCCCGGCCGTCAAGGCCGTCGCCCGCGTCGGCGGCATGGACGTGCTGCGCCGCCCGGACGCGCCCAGGCCCGACGTGCTCCTGGTCTCCGTCGGGGCCCTCGCCCCGATGTGTCTGGAGATCGCCGACCTGCTCGACAAGCAGGGCATCTCCACGACCGTGGTCGACCCGCGCTGGGTCAAGCCGGTCGACGAGGCGATGGCGCCGCTGGCGGAGCAGCACCGGGTCGTCGTCACCGTCGAGGACAACTCCCGTGCCGGGGGCGTCGGTTCGGCGATCTCGCAGGCGCTGCGGGACGCGGGCGTGGACGTGCCGCTGCGCGACTTCGGCATCCCGCCGCGCTTCCTCGACCACGCGTCGCGCAAGGAGGTCATGGCCGAGATCGGGCTGACCGCGCCGGACATCGCCCGTCAGGTCACCGGCCTCGTCGCCAAGCTCGACGGGCGCGTCGAGCGCGGCCGCGCGGCCGTGGACTCCGTCGAGCCCGTCCGCGACTGACCCGCCCGGGCGGGTGGGCCATCACCCCACCCGCCCGGTGAACCACCCGGACAGCCGCAGGTTTCGGGTCCCTTCGCGTGAATCGGCCCGCGCCGGGGCACTCGGAGTACCTCCCCTCTCGAAGATGTCGAACACGACTCGCGTGGGAGGTACGCCAGTGAGCAGCACCCTCTTCCGGACGAAGAAGGTCGAGCAGTCCATCCTCGACACCGAGGAGCCAGAGCACGCGCTCAAGAAATCCCTGTCCGCGCTCGATCTGACCGTCTTCGGCGTCGGCGTCATCATCGGCACCGGCATCTTCGTGCTCACCGGCACCGTCGCCAAGAACAACGCGGGCCCCTCCGTGGCCCTGGCCTTCGTCGTGGCCGGCGTCGTCTGCGCCCTCGCCGCGCTCTGCTACGCCGAGTTCGCGTCCACGCTCCCCGTGGCCGGGTCCGCGTACACGTTCTCGTACGCCTCGCTCGGCGAACTGCCCGCCTGGATCATCGGCTGGGACCTGGTCCTGGAGTTCGCGCTCGGCACGGCGGTGGTCGCCGTCGGCTGGTCCGGGTACATCGCCTCGCTGCTCGACAACGCGGGCTGGCAGCTGCCGGAGGCCCTCAGCGGCAGGGACGGCGCCGACGGCTTCGGCTTCGACATCCTCGCCGCGGCCCTGGTCCTGGTGCTCACCGGCATCCTCGTGCTCGGCATGAAGCTCTCCGCGCGGATCACCTCGATCGTCGTCGCCATCAAGGTGATCGTCGTCCTCGTGGTGATCGTCGCGGGTGCCTTCTTCATCAAGGGCGACAACTACGACCCGTTCATCCCCGAGTCCCAGGCCGTGGAGGCGGGCAGCGGCCTGCACTCCCCGCTGATCCAGCTGATGTTCGGCTGGGCGCCGTCCAACTTCGGCGTGCTGGGCATCTTCACCGCCGCCTCGGTCGTCTTCTTCGCCTTCATCGGCTTCGACATCGTCGCCACCGCCGCGGAGGAGACCAAGAACCCGCAGCGGGACATGCCGCGCGGCATCCTGGGCTCGCTGCTCATCTGCACGACGCTCTACGTGGCCGTGTCGATCGTCGTCACCGGCATGCAGCACTACAGCCAGCTGTCCGTGGACGCCCCGCTCGCCGACGCCTTCAAGGCCACCGGGCACCCCTGGTACGCGGGCTTCATCAGCTTCGGCGCCGCCGTCGGCCTGACCACGGTCTGCATGATCCTGCTTCTCGGCCAGACCCGGGTGTTCTTCGCGATGAGCCGCGACGGGCTGCTCCCGCGGTTCTTCTCCCGCGTCCACCCGCGCTTCAAGACCCCGCACCGGCCGACCATCCTCCTCGGTGTGATCATCGCCGTCGTGGCCGGGTTCACCCCCCTGAGCGAACTCGCCGAGCTGGTGAACATCGGCACGCTCTTCGCCTTCGTGATCGTCGCGGTCAGCGTGATCATCCTCCGGCGCACCCGCCCCGATCTGCACCGCTCCTTCCGCACGCCGTGGGTGCCGGTCCTGCCGATCGCCTCTGTCGCCGCCTCGCTGTGGCTGATGCTCAACCTGCCCGCCGAGACCTGGGTCCGCTTCGCCGGCTGGATGCTCCTCGGCGTCGTCGTCTACTTCCTCTACGGGCGCTCGCACAGCCGCCTCGGGCAGCACGAGGAGACCAGCGTGGGCGAGGTCCTGCGCCCGCCGGGCCGCGACACCGAGTGACCGGGACCGCGTAGCACTCCGGCCCCGTAGGTCCCGTCGGAACGGGACCTACGGGGCCGGAGTGCGTGCGGCTACGATCCCGCCCGCCGCCAGCCCCGCGTCACCTCGGCCATGGCCGCCACGGCGGCCCGCCGGTGCTTCCGCTCCCCGCGCAGCTTCGGGGCGAACTCCACGTGCAGGAACTCGGTCTCCTGCTCGGCGGCGTCACGGCCCTGCATATTGGTGCGGCCTTCCAGGGGGCAGGAGCGGGCCCAGGCGCGGCAGACCTCGTAGCCCCGGCGGCGCAGCGCGTCCGCGAGGTCGCGGCCCGCGGCGACGGCCACGCGGCCCTTGCCGGTGGAGGCGACCACGTCGTGGTCCGGCGCCGAGTCGTCCGCCATGCCGTGGATCTGGATGCCGGGCAGACCGCGCCGCGCCAGCTCGTCGCAGATGGCGTGGAACACGCTCCTCCGCCGGTGCGCCACATCCGCCTCGTTGCCGCGGCCCGCTTTGCGATGTGCGCCAGCGATGATCAGCACGCCGCCCGGTGAACGCCGCATGAGCTGGACGCCGAGCCGCTCGGTGTTCTTGTCGGCCACGGGGTGCGGCACCTGCGCGGACCAGCGCACGGGGGAGTCGAGGTCCACGTAGACCCGGCCCCAGCCGCGCGGCGCGGGGGCGTGGTCGGAGCGGTCGGTGACCTCGGCGTACCGGCGTCCGGTGGCCGCGTCGGTGATCGTCCGCACCGTGAAGTCCACGTCGGAGAGACGGCGCTCGGCCCGCTCCCGCTTCCGGCCGACGAGCAGGGCGACGCCCTCGGCGACCTTGCGGCGCTCGACGGCCGTGGGGCGCCGGTAGCCGGTGTCCGCGGCGAAGTCCGACGTGTAGTCGGTGACCAGGCGCTCCAGGTCCTCCTCGTCGCTGCCGTCCGCGTCGGTGGGGCGGCCGCCCGGCGTCGAGGGCGCGGGGGAGGAGCGCTCGTGTTCCGGGGACCGGGTCCCGTCCGACGCGGCGGGGCGCCGCTCCTCGTCGGACGGCGAGCCGCACTGCGTGAGGCTCGCCACGGCGACGAGCGCGAGGGCGGCCCCGGTGAGCCGGCCGAGGGGACGAACTCGGCGCCGCTTTGCGTTTGTTATCGACCGAATTGGAGGGTGAGTCATGGTTGTATAAAGATATCCTCGTGATGACACGTCCCTCCCGCAGGCTAATAACGACCTGCGCAGCCTCGCTCGCCCTTCTGGCGGGCACCGCGTGCGGCCCCTTCGGCGGCGATGACGACAAGGCCTCCGACGGCGGCCCCTCGTTCACCGTCGCCGCCGCGGGCGACATCCTCATCCACCCCCAACTCACCGAGCAGGCCCGCAAGGACGCCAAGGTGACCGGCAAGGGTGAGAAGGGCATCGACTTCGGCCCGATGCTGGCCGGCATCAAGCCCGTCATCAGCAAGGCCGACCTCGGGATCTGTCACTTCGAGCCGGTCGTGAGCAAGCCGGAGGGGCCCTTCCAGAGCTACCCGGACTTCCTGGTGCCGCCGCAGATCACCACGGCGGTCAAGGGCGTCGGCTACGACCAGTGCTCCAGTGTGTCCAACCACACGCTCGACCACGGCCCCAAGGGCGTCACGCGCACCCTGAACGCCCTGGACAAGGCGGGTCTGAAGCACACCGGTTCGGCGCGCAGCGCGGCCGAGGCGAAGAAGCCGCTGATCACCACCGTCAAGGGCGTCAAGGTCGGGCAGATCGCCTTCGCCTTCGGCTTCAACGGCCGCGAGGTGCCCAAGGACAAGCCCTGGATCGTCAACCAGAACGACTTCGACAAGATCGCGGCGGCCGAGAAGGCCACCCGCGCCGCCGGTGCCGACGTGGTGATCCTCAGCATCCACTGGGGCCGCGAGAACCAGCCCAACGCCAGCACCCCGCAGATCAAGCTCGCCCGCCGCATCGCGGAGGAGACCGGGATCAACCTGGTCATCGGCCACCACGCGCACGTGGTCCAGCCGATGGAGAAGATCGGCGACACCTGGATCGCGTACGGACTCGGCAACCAGGTCGCCCGGCACGACGTGCCCAGCGGACTGACCGAGGAGGGCGCCATCGGCTGGTTCACCTTCTCCAAGCGCGGCGGCAAGTGGGACATCGACGCCAAGTACGTGCCCACCTTCACGGAGATCCCGCCGGACCCGGACGAGACCGGGGAACTGCCCAAGGGCGCCGTCAAGGACCACCGGCTGCTCGATGTCGCGGCCACGCTGCGTGACGGCAAGGACTTGAGCGAGGAGCGGCGTTCGCGCTACCGCCTCGCCTTCGAGCGCACCCAGGGCACGCTCCTCAACCGCGGCGCCGGCCAGGACGGCCTCAAGGCCCTGGAAGACCTGCCGGACTGAAACATTCCGTGAAGCCTGGTTTAACGCCAGGTCATGGAGGAGCGGCTGCCCACGAGGTGGCAAGAGAGTGATCTTTGACGTAGGTCACATCTTGCCAACCTCGTACATCCATTCCCGCCTCCCGCGGGTCAAGACCTTCCGATCGCACTCGCGTGCGCCCGGGCGCCGCCGTGCGCCCGCCCTGTCGATTCCGTACTCAGTGTCACGACCGTGTCACTCCAGGAGAGGAGCTCCCCCTTGGCCGCTTCGCCCACGAAGCGGCGGCACAAGGTCCGCCGAAGGACCGACATGTCACTCATCGGCGGCATCCGCCCGCCGATCGCCGTGCTGTCGGTCCTGCTCCTCGCCCTGGCGGGTATCACCGCCCTCACCCTCGGCCGCGTCGGTCAGGACGCGGTACCGAAGGCCGTCAAGCAGTCCCAGCAGCACTTCGCCGAGGACGGCGCCATCGCGCTCCGCGCCTCCATCGACGAGTCCGTCACCGACCTGACCCGCACCGCGGGCCTGTTCAGCGCCGGCGACCCGGTGCCCGCCGACGCCGTGCTCGACAAGATCGGCAGCGTCTACCAGAAGTGGATGGGCACCGCCGTCGTCGAGATCCGGTCCGGCAAGCTGCTCGCCGCGCGCGGCGAGAACGTGCCGCTCGCCGCCATCGACCGCTCCAAGCTCAAGGACGACGACGGCCTCCAGCCGCGCATGGTCCGCCTGGAGAACGGCGAGACCCGTCTGCTCGCCTTCGCCGTGCTCAGCTGGAAGGGCCAGCCGCAGCAGCTGCTCGTCGCCTCCACCAGCCTGCGCTTCCCCGGCATCAGCCTCGGCAACTTCCGCGCCATCGCCGTCGTCGGCCAGGACGGCAACCTCCTGAGCACCGACGGCATCCCGGAGCCCGAGCAGGTGCTCACCGACCTCCAGCGCAAGGAGGTCAAGCAGTCCAACAAGCAGCTCAAGGCGTTCGCCAAGGCCGCGGCGAAGAAGTCGCGCCAGCACCCGCTGATGTCCAAGGAGCCCGGCTCCGGCGGCTACAAGGGCGTCAGCGGCTACCTCATCGGCGACAGCTTCCTCTCCGAGCGGTCCGTCGCCGGCTACGCCACCCTGGCCGCCCCCGAGCCGGGCGAGCAGACCGTGGCGACCCGGCTCGGCCTCAGCGTCGTCGCCATGCAGCCCGTCGCCGAGGACGAGGACCGGGCCGAGAGCTCCGCGTTCGGCCTGATCGCCGCGGGCGCCCTGCTGCTCATCGGCGGCGTCACGGTCTTCCTGCTCCTGCGCACCGTGCAGCGCCCGCTGATCCGGCTCTTCCTGGAGAGCCGCCGCCTGACCCGCGGCGACCTGAACCGCCCGGTGACCGTGCCCAAGTCCGGCGAGGCCGCCCGCATCGGCGCCGCCCTCGAACGGCTGCGGCGCCAGCTCCTCGGCGAACCGGCCGCGGCGGGCGAGACCCCCGCGCGCCGCCGCAGGTTCGGCAGCCGCACCCTCGTCGCGGTCTGCGGCGTGCTCCTGCTCCTCTGGTCGGCACCGCTGCTGCTCCTGATCAACCGCGCCGGGGACGACGTCCAGGTGCCGCAGCAGCTCGTCAACGACCAGCGCGAGCGCACCGACACCCTCACCGACCGGGTCCGCCGCGCCCTCAACGAGGGCCACGCCGACCTCACCTCGGTGGCCTCCCTCATCGGCGCCCGCACCGAGCCCGACCAGATGGGCAAGGTCCTCGAAAGCACCCTGAACCAGCACAGCCGCTACCGGTCCCTGTACGTCCTCGACAAGGACGGCAAGGTCCTGTCGAAGGCGGGCCAGGACCCGCGCAGCCCCTCCGGCAAGGAGCCGTCCGACGAGGCCATCCGGGTGCTCGACGACGGCGGCAAGGAGCCGGTGATCATCGGCACCGCCGAGGTGCCGGGCCGCGGCGGCGCCGCCGTCGTGGGCGAGTTCCGCATCGACTTCCTCAACTCGCTGCTCAAGCGCCCCGGCCTCGGCGCGGTCCGCGTCGTCGACAAGGACCGCAAGGTCATCGGCGGCAACACCGGCTACTTCGAGTTCGAGGGCCTGCCCGGCGGGCGCCTCAACGCGCTCGTCGAGGGCACCAGCCAGAAGGTCGGCCTCAGCCCCCGGCCGAGCGGTGTGCTCTACCGCGACGGCGGCGACATCCAGATCGCGGCCGCGGCCCCGTTCGTCGGCGGCGGCGCCGCCAAGGCGCTCGGCTGGACCGTGGTCAGCTGGCAGCCCGCCTCCCAGCTCCCGATCCCCGCGTACACGCTGCAGAACCGCACCGTCCTCGCGGGCATGCTCGGCGTCACCGCGGCCGCGGCCTGTCTCGGCTGGCTGCACATCGTCGTCGTACGGCCGCTGCGCAAGCTCGCGGACCAGGCGGAGGCACTGGCCGACGGCGACCGCAAGACCGTCCTGTACCCGGTCCACCACGACGAGGTCGGCGCCGTCACCCGCAGCCTGGAGCTCATCAGGCAGCAGCTGCCCACGGGCGCGCAGCGCAAGCGGGACGGCGTGTCGGCGCCGCTCGCCGGAAGGAACTGAACCGCCGTGTACTTCCTCTTCACCGTCCTCGTGGTGTGCTGCGCCGTCCTGCTCGTCGCCGGAGTGATCGAGCAGCGGCGGCACTTCACGAACCTGGAGCACATACCGACGCGGGTGCTGGTCAACGGCATCCGCGGCAAGAGCTCCATCACCCGCCTGTGCGCGGGCGCGCTGCGCGGCGGCGACCTGACCACCGTCGCCAAGACCACCGGCACGGCCGCCCGGTTCATCCACCCGGACGCCACCGAGGAGCCGGTCTACCGCAAGTTCGGCATCGCCAACGTCGTCGAGCAGATCGGCATCGTGCGCCGCGCGGCGGCGTACAACCCGGACGCCCTGGTCATCGAGTGCATGGCGGTCATGCCCGCGCTCCAGGAGATCAACCAGTCCAAGCTGATCCGCTCCACCATCGGCGTGCTCTGCAACGTCCGCGAGGACCACCTCGCCGAGATGGGTCCGACCCTGGACGACGTGGCGCGCTCCCTCTCCCGCTCCATGCCGGAGAACGGGATCTGCGTCACCGCGGAGAAGGACCGCTTCGACATCCTCAAGGAGGAGGCCGAGGCCCGGAACTGCGAGCTGATCTACGCCGACCCCGAGACGGTCACCGACGACGAGCTGCGCGGCTTCAGCTGGTTCACCTTCAAGGAGAACGTGGCGATCGCGCTCAAGGTCGCCGAACTCCTCGGCGTCGGCCGCGAGGTCGCCCTCCAGGGCATGTACGACGCGCCGCCGGACCCCGGTGTGCTCTCCGTGGAGCGGTACGTCACCGAGGACAACAAGAAGCTCCGCTTCGCCAACGTCTTCGCGGCCAACGACCCCGAGTCGACGCTGATGAACATCAACCAGCTGCTCGACCTCGGCGCCATCCACCGGCCGCTCAACGTCGTCATCAACTGCCGCCCCGACCGCGTCGAGCGCAACGGCCAGATGGGCGAGATCATCCCCGACCTCCAGCCGGAGAAGGTCTTCGTCATCGGCCACCCCGCCAAGAGCGCCATCGACGCCATCCCCGCCGAGTGGCGCTCGCGCGCCGTCGACCTCGGCGGCGACCGGCGCGACCCCGAGGAGTTCATGGGGCAGCTGCTCGGCCAGCTCGGCCAGGACTCCTCGCTCGTCGCCATCGGCAACATCCACGGCCAGGGCGAGGTGCTCCTGGAGCACCTCGCCGAACTCCCCGCCGACGAGAGCGAGGACCCCGCGCAGGCCCCGGCGGCCGCGCCCGCCGCCGCTGCCGCCGAGGGCGTCGTGGAGCGGACCCAGCCCACGCCGATGTACGAGCCGCACATCGACCCGTACCAGCACTACCCCGAGGCGTACGAGAACCGCTACGCCCACCACCAGCTCACCCCGGCCGCGCCCGTGCACGTGCCCGCCCAGCGCACCGCGGAGCAGCAGCCGTACGGGGCGTACCAGCAGCAGTACGAGCAGCAGTACGAGCAGCACCAGGGCTACGACCAGCAGCAGTACGCCCAGCACGGACAGCAGGCGCAGTACGGGCAGCAGGGCTACGACCAGCACCAGCACCAGCAGTACGACGCGTACGCGGCGCAGGGCCACCAGGGCCACGCGCAGCAGGACGCCTACGCGCCGCAGGCGCCCTACGGCCAGGAGGCCGCGTACGAGCCCGCCCCGTACGAGGCGTACCCGCACCAGCAGGTGCCGCACGCACCCGAGCCCCCTCAGCCCTCCGAGCCCCGCGGCCTGTTCGAGCCGCGCGTCCCGCCCGTCACCCCCGCCGCCGACGACACACAGCAGTGGCACAGTCCAGGAGAGCCCCGTTGATCCCCTCCGTCCTCACCCCCGAGATCGCCGCGATCGGGATCGCGCTCGGGCTGCTCTTCTCCCTGGTCTGCTATCTGACGACCAACCTCTCGCCCGGCGGCATGATCACGCCGGGCTGGCTCGCCCTGACCCTCGTCGAGGACCTCCAGCGCGCCGCCATGGTCGTCGGCGTCACCGTCCTGACGTACGTCTGCACGCTCCTCATGCAGCGCTTCATCATCCTGTACGGCAAGCGCCTGTTCGCCGCGGTCGTCCTGACCGGCGTGGTGCTCCAGGCCACCGTGATGATCGTGCTCTCCATCGAGTTCCCGCTGATGTACAGCAACCAGACCCTCGGCTTCATCGTGCCGGGCCTGATCGCCTACCAGCTCGTGCGCCAGCCCAAGGGCCCCACCCTGCTCGCCACGGGCTCGGTGACGCTCATGGCCTACGTCGTCCTCACCGCCGGGATTCTCCTCGGCTTCATGCCGTCCGCCTGACCTCGGCCTGACTTCCGGAGCCTCACATGCCGCCCAAGAAGAAGCGTCCCGCCCTCCACGCCGCGACCGTGCTCGCCCTGCTCGCGGGCAGTGCCTTCCTGACCGTCGAACTGCGCAAGGACGAACAGGACAAGGCGCCCGAGGTACAGGCCGTCACCGACAGCCCCGGCCGCCTCAGCAACGGCGCCTCGGCGCAGGGCGGCAAGCAGACCTGGGAGCGGCTGCGCAACCCCGACCGCTCCGTGCTGCGCACCGAGGGCGGCAAGGTGCTCGCCACCTTCACCGACGGGGCCCGCGCCGCCACCCTCACCGGGCCGAGCCGCACCTTCACCGAGCCCGCCAACACCAAGTCCCGGGTCGTCACCGAGGACTGGGTGCGGCTGATGCCGGAGGTCTGGCGCAAGGGCGCGGAGAAGGAGAAGTGGTTCAAGGACTGGTACAAGCAGTTCGCGGGCAGCGAGGAGGACGACATCTTCGCCATGGCCTTCCAGTACGTCGAGGGCGCGCCCGTCAAGAAGGACGACGAGGGCATCGCCTACCGCGGAGACGCCAACTTCGGGCCGCTCAACCCCAACGGCAGCGCGGGCAACGACCTGCGCGAGGAGCAGTCCGACTTCTACGACTACCTCGGCATCCCGTACACCTTCCGCGACGGCACCACCATCCAGCCCGAGGCCAAGCGGGCCCGCGCCATGGACTGCTCCGGCTTCATCCGCACCGTCTTCGGCTACCGCGCGCGCTACCCCCTGATGTCCTCCGACACCGCCGGTGACGGCCTGCCCCGCACGGCCAACGGCATGGCCCGCGGCAAGGCCGGCACGGAGGTCATCAAGCTGAAGGGCGTCGGCGCGGCCGACCGCCCCAAGACCATCGACGTCATCCAGCCCGGCGACCTGGTCTTCTTCAAGCTCGACGCCCGTACGAAGCAGCGGCTCGACCACGTCGGGATCTTCCTCGGCCACGACGCGGACGGCCACAAGATCTTCATCTCCAGCCGGGAAGAGGTCAACGGCCCGACGATCGGCGACAAGGGCGGGACGTCGCGGCTCGACGGCAACGGGTACTACGCCTCCACCCTCCGCAGCGCGAAGCGCCTGTAGCGGCGGCGCTGGAGCGGCGGGGCCGGGGTGGGGGCCACCCCGGCCCCGCGAGGCCTGGCCCCGGCGCGGGGCGCTACCGCGCAGTGCGCGCCCCCGCCGCTACCGCGGCGGTCCTCTCCCACCCGCCCGCCCTGCGGCCCCGGCCTTGCCGGGCTTGGCCCCGACGCGGAGCGCTGCGGGCGGGTGGGTGGTGCCACCGCTACCGCGGCGGCTCTTTCCCACCCGCCCACCCGTGCGGCCCCGGTGGGGGCGGGTGGGTGGGACTGCGCCGGACGCGCGCAGCGCGGGGCTGTTCGCCGGGGCTGTCGGCAGGGGGACGCCCCGCGGCGCGGCACGTGCCGCTCGGCCGTGGGGCAGGGGCCGGTCAGGCCGGGCGTACCGTGCGGGGGCCCACGCAGGTGGCGCCGTGGGGGATGACCCGGGCGCGCAGGGCCCGGTCCGCGGTGACGACGACACAGGGGCCCGCCGCCCCGGCGACCAGTTCCACGATGTGGTCGTCCCCGCTGCCGGGCGCGGACTCGACCCGCACCCCGGGCACGGAGGAGACCCCCCGGGCCTGCCCCTCCACCACGAGCACCACGTCGAGAGGCCCGGGCACCCCGTCCACACCGCCCTCGGCATACGGAACGAGCCGGTCCCGCAACCGCTCGGCCGCCCCCTTCCGGTCCCGCCACCACCCGTCCGGCACGGACCCGACCACGTTCGCGGCATCGACCACCAGGGTCACTCTCTCCATGCGGAAAGGGTCGCACGCCCGGGTGCGGCCCCTGGGCCCCCGCCCATTAGAGTGGGTTTCACCGCACCCGCCCCTCGCCCCGGAAGCCGCATGCCCCCAGCCCCCGCCCCCACCTCATCGGCCGTGAACGGCGACTGGCTCACACGCGGACGCGACGGCCGGCTCTGCGTGTACGCCTTCGGCCCGGACGGCACCGCCGTCGAGTGCCGCACCGAGCGCACCCCGGGCGGCGCCTGGACCGCCCCGCGCGTCGTCGGCGGCGACCAGCGCGTGCACCCGGTGCTCGCCGTCTCCCAGGGCGCCGACGCCTACGCCCACCTGGTCGCCTGGCGCCCCACCGTCCCGGGCGAGTCGGGCCTGGTCCACTCCACGCACTTCCAGCCGCACCTCGCCGCCCTGGACTGGAACCCGCTGGGCCACCCGAACAAGAAGGGCGACCGCACCGGCACCCCCGCCGTCACCGTCGACGCCGAGGGCCGCGCCCATGTGTTCGTACCCAACAGGGGCGGCGGAGTGAGCATGCGCGGGCAGAAGCAGGCGGGCGGCTGGGGGCCCTGGCGCGACCTCAAGGGCCAGGACGTCCGGGGCGAACTCGCCGTGGTGACCGCCGAGTCGGGCCGCGTCGTGGCGTACGCGAGCACGCCGGACACGATCCTGCGCTGGCGCCAGAGCGGCCCGGGCAAGGTCCCCGTCATGGACGAGCCGCTCGAAGTCCGCGCCCGCCCCGGCACCTTGCGGGCGCTCGCCACCTCCGCCGAGCACACCACCCTCTTCTTCACGGACGAGGAGGGCGACGTGTGCGCCTGGCGCGGGGACGAGGAGCCCGCGCGGCTGCTGCGCGCCGCGGGCCCCGGGCCCGTCGCCGCCCTGCGCTGCGAACTCGACGGGTACGACTGCACGTTGCTGGCCCAGCGCGCGGACAGCGGCCGCGTCGCTTTCGCCGCGTACCCGACCGAGCTGGAGTCGGCGGGCGCCTGGTGGACCGAGTCGGGCCCGGCCCTGCCGGTGGACGCGCGGCTCGCGCTCGGCGAGGACGCCGCGGGCCGCATCGTCGCCGCCACCTTCGTCCCGGGCACCGACGACCTGCGCCTGACCTACCGCAAGGACGAGCCGGGCCTCGCCCTGAAGGCGTGGGAGCGGCCGCTGACCGGCCGCTGACGGCCGCGCCCGCCCGCACACGCACAGGGGCCCGGACCGCCGGTCGGCGGTCCGGGCCCCTGTCAGGTCTCCGCGTCACGCGGGGACGCTGGCGACTCCCTGCTCCAGGAACCGCTTGCCGTTCACGCGCTCGCTGACGCCCTCGCGGTCCAGGTACGGCGTGACGCCGCCCAGGTGGAAGGGCCAGCCCGCGCCGGTGATCAGGCACAGGTCGATGTCCTGCGCCTCGGCGACGACGCCCTCGTCCAGCATGAGGCCGATCTCCTGGGCGACCGCGTCCAGGACGCGGTCACGGACCTGCTCCTCGGTGAGGACCTTCTCGCCCTGCTTCAGGAGCGCCGCGACCTCCGGGTCCAGCTCCGGCTTGCCGCTGTCGTAGACGTAGAAGCCGCGCTTGCCCGCCTCGACGACGGCCTTCAGGTTCGGCGAGACCGTGAAGCGGTCCGGGAAGGCGCGGTTCAGCGTCTCCGAGACGTGCAGGCCGATGGCCGGGCCGACCAGCTCCAGGAGCACCAGCGGGGACATCGGCAGGCCGAGCGGCTCGACCGCCTTCTCCGCGACCTCGACGGAGGTGCCCTCGTCGATGACGTTCTGGATCTCGCCCATGAAGCGGGTGAGGATGCGGTTCACGACGAACGCCGGGGCGTCCTTCACCAGAACGGCGGTCTTCTTCAGCTTCTTGGCGACGCCGAAGGCCGTGGCGAGGGATGCGTCGTCGGTCTGCTCGCCGCGCACGATCTCCAGGAGCGGGAGGATCGCGACCGGGTTGAAGAAGTGGAAGCCGACGACCCGCTCGGGGTGCTTCAGCTTCGAGGCCATCTCCGACACCGAGAGGGACGAGGTGTTCGTCGCCAGGATCGCGTGCGCGGGGGCCACGGCCTCCACCTCCGCGAACACCTGCTGCTTGACGCCGATCTCCTCGAAGACGGCCTCGATGACGAAGTCGGCGTCCGCGAATCCCTCGGCCTTGTCCAGGACGCCGGTCACCAGGGCCTTGAGGCGGTTGGCCTTGTCCTGGTTGATCCGGCCCTTGCCGAGGAGCTTGTCGATCTCGGCGTGGACGTAGCCGACGCCCTTGTCGACGCGCTCCTGGTCGATGTCGGTCAGGACGACCGGCACCTCCAGGCGGCGCAGGAAGAGCAGGGCGAGCTGCGAGGCCATCAGACCGGCGCCGACCACGCCGACCTTGGTGACCGGCCGGGCCAGGCTCTTGTCCGGCGCGCCCGCGGGGCGCTTGCCGCGCTTCTGCACCAGGTTGAACGCGTAGATGCCGGAGCGCAGTTCGCCGCCCATGATGAGGTCGGCGAGCGCCGTGTCCTCGGCGTCGAAGCCCTTCGCCGCGTCGCCGTCCTTCGCGGCGGCGATGATGTCCAGGGCGCGGTAGGCGGCCGGGGCCGCGCCGTGCACCTTGGAGTCGGCGATGGCGCGGCCGCGGGCGACCGCCGCGTCCCAGGCCTCGCCGCGGTCGACGTCGGCGCGGGCCACCTCGACGTCGCCCTTGAGGACGGAGGCCGTCCACAGCAGCGACTGCTCCAGGAAGTCGGCGCCCTCGAACAGCGCGTCGGCGATGCCGAGCTCGAAGACCTGCTTGCCCTTGAGCTGCCGGTTCTGGTTCAGCGAGTTCTCGATGATGACCGAAACCGCGCGGTCGGCGCCGATCAGGTTCGGAAGCAGCGTGCAGCCGCCCCAGCCCGGCACCAGGCCGAGGAAGACCTCGGGCAGCGAGAAGGCGGGCAGCGCCTTCGACACCGTGCGGTAGGTGCAGTGCAGCCCGACCTCGACGCCACCGCCCATGGCGGCGCCGTTGTAGTACGCGAACGTCGGTACGGCGAGCGCGGACAGGCGCTTGAAGACGTCGTGGCCGCCCTTGCCGATGGCCAGCGCGTCCTCGTGCCGCTTCAGCAGCTCGACGCCCTTGAGGTCGGCGCCGACGGCGAAGATGAACGGCTTGCCCGTGACGCCGGCGCCGACGATCGTGCCCTCGGCCGCCTCCTGCTCGACCTGGTCGATCGCGGCGTTCAGGTGCGCGAGCGACTGCGGGCCGAAGGTGGTCGGCTTGGTGTGGTCGAAGCCGTTGTCGAGCGTGATCAGGGCGAAGCGCCCGGCACCGAACGGCAGGTCGAGGTGGCGTACGTGCGCCTGCGTGACGACCTCGTCCGGGAACAGCTCGGCGGCGCCCTTCAGGAGCTCAGCGGTGGTGGTGCTCACTTGTCGCCTCCGGCGTCCTTGTGGTGCGGGTTCTCCCAGATGACCGTCGCGCCCATGCCGAAGCCGACGCACATGGTGGTGAGGCCGTAGCGGACCTCCGGCTGCTCCTCGAACTGCCGGGCCAGCTGCGTCATCAGACGGACGCCGGAGGAGGCGAGCGGGTGGCCGAAGGCGATGGCGCCGCCGTACTGGTTGACGCGCGCGTCGTCGTCGGCGATGCCGTAGTGCTCAAGGAAGGCGAGCACCTGGACCGCGAAGGCCTCGTTGATCTCGAACAGGCCGATGTCGCCGATGCCGAGCCCGGCCTTGGCGAGGGCCTTCTCCGTGGCCGGAATCGGGCCGTAGCCCATGACCTCGGGCTCCACGCCGGCGAACGCGTACGACACGAGCCGCATCTTGACCGGCAGGCCGTTCTCGCGGGCGAAATCCTCGGAGGCGATGATCGAGGCGGTGGCGCCGTCGTTGAGACCGGCGGCGTTGCCCGCGGTGACGCGGCCGTGCGTACGGAACGGCGTCTTCAGGCCCGCGAGGTTCTCCAGGGTGGTGCCCGGACGCATCGGCTCGTCCTGGGTGGCCAGGCCCCAACCGGTCTCGCCCACCTCGGAGTTGGTGTTCCGGATGGAGATCGGCACCAGGTCCTGCTGGATCTTGCCGTTGGCGTACGCCTTGGCGGCCTTCTCCTGCGAGCGCACGGCGTATTCGTCGGCGCGCAGCTTGGTGATGGAGGGGTAGCGGTCGTGCAGGTTCTCGGCGGTCATGCCCATGAACAGGGCGGACTCGTCGACCAGCTTCTCGCTCACGAACCGCGGGTTCGGGTCGACGCCCTCGCCCATCGGGTGGCGGCCCATGTGCTCCACGCCACCGGCGATCACGGCGTCGTACGCGCCGAAGGCGATCGACCCGGCGGTCGCCGTCACGGCGGTGAGCGCGCCCGCGCACATCCGGTCGATGGAGTAGCCCGGCACGGACTGCGGAAGGCCCGCGAGGATCCCGGCCGTGCGGCCGAGGGTGAGTCCCTGGTCACCGATCTGCGTGGTGGCGGCGACGGCGACCTCGTCGATCTTGGCGGGGTCCAGGCCCGGGTTGCGGCGCAGCAGCTCCCGGATGGACTTCACGATCAGGTCGTCGGCGCGGGTCTCGTGGTAGATGCCCTTCGGGCCCGCCTTGCCGAACGGGGTGCGGACGCCGTCGACGAAGACGACGTCCCTGACGGTACGAGGCACGATGGCTCTCCTCCAGGGTGCGGTGCGCCTGCGGCGCGCTTCCTGGGGTCATGCTACTTACCGGTAACTAGTAGGCCAAGGGTGGCCCCGGGGAGGTCCATGTCACATGTGGGCCGCCGACGGGTGGACGGCAGAAGGCCCGCCGCGGTCGCGGCGGGCCAGGGGGCGGAAGGGGTCGGGCGAGGGCAGGTCAGGCGAGGGCCGCTGCCAGGGCCGGGGCGACCTGTTCGATCTGCCAGGCGCGGGCGCCGTGGGCGGCGAGGGCCGCGGAGACGGTCTCCACCGAGACCGGCGCGGGCGGCTCCCAGCACACGCGCCGCACCGTGTCCGGAGTGATCAGGTTCTCCTGCGGCATGTTCAGCCGCTCCGCGAGCTCCGAGACGGCGGCCCGTGCCGCGGAGAGCCGCGCCGCGGCCGCGGGGTCCCGGTCCGCCCAGGAGCGGGGCGGCGGCGGTCCGGTCACGGCCTGACCGGGCTGCGGCAGCTCCGCCTCGGGCAGTGCCTTGGCCCGCTCCACCGCGGCCTGCCACTGGTCGAGCTGGCGGCGCCCCATGCGGTGCCCGAAGCCGGGCAGCGCGGTCAGGGCGTGCACGGTCGACGGCAGGGAGAGGGCGGCCTCGACGATCGCGCCGTCGCTGAGCACCTTGCCGGGCGAGACGTCACGGCGCTGCGCGATCCGGTCGCGGGCCGTCCACAGCTCCCGTACGACGGCCATCTGACGGCGGCGCCGCACCTTGTGCATGCCGGAGGTGCGCCGCCACGGATCCTTGCGGGGCGGCGCGGGCGGGGCACTGGCGATGGCGTCGAACTCCTGGCGGGCCCAGTCGAGCTTGCCCTGCCGGTCGAGCTCCTTCTCCAGGGCGTCGCGCAGGTCGACGAGGAGCTCCACGTCGAGGGCGGCGTACCGCAGCCAGGGCTCGGGCAGCGGACGGGTCGACCAGTCCACGGCGGAGTGGCCCTTCTCCAGGACGTAGCCGAGGACGCCCTCCACCATCGCGCCGAGTCCGACGCGCGGGAATCCGGCGAGGCGCCCCGCCAGCTCGGTGTCGAAGATGAGCGACGGAATCATGCCTATTTCCCGCAGGCACGGGAGGTCCTGGGTGGCTGCGTGCAGCACCCATTCGGTGTCGGCGAGGGCGTCGCCGAGGCCGGACAGATCGGGGCAGGCGACGGGGTCGATCAGCGCCGTCCCGGCGCCTTCGCGGCGCATCTGGACGAGATAGGCGCGCTGGCCGTAGCGGTAGCCGGAGGCGCGCTCGGCGTCCACGGCCACCGGTCCCGTACCGGCGGCAAATGCCGCGATGACCTGCGCGAGCGCGTCCTGGTCGGCCACGACGGGCGGGATGCCGTCGCGCGGTTCGAGCAGGGGGGTGGGTGTCCCGTCGACGGAGACGCCTTTGACGCCTTCGTCCGGAGGAGCGCCTCCGGTGGTTCGCAGTGAGCTGTCTGCTGCGGTCTCTTGGGCGTCGGTCACCTGTCAAGGGTATCTGTGAACGGACGGCGCCCGTCGACGGAACGTTACGTCGACGGGCGCGCAGGGGGTGTAAATCAGTCAGTGGATGATTCCGGTGCGGAGGGCCACCGCTACCATTCCGGCTCGGTCTCCGGTGCCGAGCTTGCGGGCGATCCTGGCGAGGTGGCTCTTCACGGTCAGTGCGGACAGGCCCATCGAGACGCCGATCGCCTTGTTGGACTGGCCCTCGGCGACGAGCCGCAGGACCTCGACCTCACGGCCCGACAGCTCGCGGTAGCCACCGGGGTGGCTCGGGGCGCCCGGGGGGCGGCGGTGCATGCGGGCGGCGGCGGAGCCGATGGGGGCGGCACCGGGACGGGTGGGGAGCCCGACGTTGGTGCGGGTGCCGGTGACGACGTACCCCTTCACGCCGCCCGCGAGGGCGTTGCGTACGGCGCCGATGTCATCGGCGGCGGACAGGGCGAGGCCGTTGGGCCAGCCCGCGGCGCGGGTCTCGGACAGGAGGGTCAGGCCGGAGCCGTCGGGAAGGTGGACGTCCGCGACGCAGATGTCGCGGGGGTTGCCGATGCGGGGACGAGCCTCCGCGATGGACGAGGCCTCGATGACGTCCCGTACTCCGAGGGCCCACAGATGGCGGGTCACGGTGGAGCGGACTCGGGGGTCGGCCACGACGACCATGGCGGTCGGCTTGTTCGGGCGGTAGGCGACCAGGCTTGCGGGCTGCTCGAGGAGAACGGACACCAGGCCTCCTGGGGATGGCGGCGGGACGGGGCGGCTCGGGGATGAAGCCGGGGCGAACCGTATGTTTCAAGGTCACAGACCTCTTCGGCACCTCCTGTCTCGGCCTTTAGGGGATGATCACGATTTGGTGAGTAACAATTCGGGGCGATTCGGACATGCGATCGATCATCCGACGATTCACCTGGGCGTATGGCGCACCCGGCGCGTCAAGCGGGCGCACGCGCCCCCAACCCGTGCGACGGACCGACCGCCGCTCCGAGTGACGCCCCGGCACTGCCCGCGCGGGCTCAGCTGAGGCGCGGACCCCGGCGCTGCGGCAGCGTGACCACCGAGCCGTCCACGGGCCCCGCGGGCGGCAGGCCCGCGACCTGGCACAGCAGATCGCACCACGCCGCGAGATGCGCCCCCGCGTCCGGTACGCCCCCCGCGCCCTCCCGCGGCGTCCACGAGGCGCGGATCTCGATCTGCGAGGCGGGCGGCCGCTCCGCGAGCCCGCCGAAGTAGTGCGAGCCCGCCCGCGTGACCGTCCCGCTCGGCTCCCCGCAGGAGAGCCCCCGCGCCTGGAGCGCCCCGGTCAGCCACGACCAGCACACCTCGGGAAGCAGCGGATCCGCCGCCATCTCCGGCTCCAGCTCCGCGCGCACCAGGGTCACCAGACGGAACGTGCCCTTCCAGGCCTCGTGCCCCGCCGGGTCGTGCAGCAGCACCAGACGCCCGTCCGCCAGGTCCTCGTCCTCGTCGACGACCGCCGCCTCCAAGGCGTACGCGAACGGCGCGAGCCGCTGCGGCGGCCGCGTCGGGTCGATCTCGACCTGCGGCCGCAGCCGTGTCTCCCGCAGCGCGTCGACCGCCGCGCGAAACGGCGGCGGCGCCGTGTCCGCCACCGTCCCCTGCGCTCCGTCCATCTCGCCAGCGCCGTCCGACCGTTGTCCCTGAGCCGCAGCCATGCGGGGAACATTAAGGGGAACAGCGGCTTCGCGCAGTCACCCCGCCGGTGCGCGGCGAGGTGTTCCGCCCCCGCGGGCCGCCCGCGGGGCCCGCGCCGGGCCTCGAACACCGACGGGCTTTCCCGCCCCGGGCGGGGCCGTGCGAGACTTTCCCGGTGACGGTCAACGACGAGGCCACCGGCCAGCAGCCCGCAGCGACGTACGACTCCGCCTTCCTGAAGGCGTGCCGACGCGAGGCGGTGCCGCACACGCCCGTGTGGTTCATGCGGCAGGCGGGGCGCTCCCTGCCCGAGTACCGCAAGGTCCGTGAGGGCACGGCCATGCTGGAGTCCTGCATGCGGCCCGACCTCGTCACCGAGATCACCCTCCAGCCGGTGCGCCGCCACGGCGTCGACGCCGCCATCTACTTCAGCGACATCGTCGTGCCGCTCAAGGCCATCGGCGTCGACCTCGACATCAAGCCGGGCGTCGGCCCCGTCGTGGAGCGGCCCATCCGCTCCCGCGCCGACCTCGCGCAGCTGCGCGACCTCACCCCGGACGACGTCTCGTACGTGACCGAGGCCATCGGCCTGCTCACCGGCGAGCTGGGCGGCACCCCGCTCATCGGGTTCGCCGGAGCGCCGTTCACCCTCGCGAGCTACCTCGTCGAGGGCGGTCCGAGCCGTAACCACGAGCACACCAAGGCGCTCATGTACGGCGACCCGCAGCTCTGGGCCGACCTGCTCGACCGGCTCGCGGAGATCACCAGCGCCTTCCTGAAGGTGCAGATCGAGGCCGGCGCCTCCGCCGTGCAGCTCTTCGACTCCTGGGTGGGCGCCCTCGCGCCCGCCGACTACCGCCGCTCGGTCATGCCCGCGTCGCGGAAGGTCTTCGACGCCGTGGCGTCGTACGGCGTGCCGCGCATCCACTTCGGCGTCGGCACCGGCGAACTCCTCGGCCTGCTCGGCGAGGCAGGGGCCGACGTGGTCGGCGTCGACTGGCGCGTGCCGCTCGACGAGGCCGTCCGCCGCGTCGGCCCCGGCAAGGCGCTCCAGGGCAACCTCGACCCCGCCGTGCTCTTCGCCCCCCGCGAGGCCGTCGAGGCCAAGACCGACGAGGTGCTCGCGGCGGCGGCCGGACTCGAAGGACACGTCTTCAACCTGGGCCACGGCGTGCTGCCGACCACGGACCCGGACGCGCTGACCCGGCTCGTCGAGTACGTGCACACCCGCACCGCCGCCTGACCCTCACACCCAGCAGTCCGGGGTCCGGGGCGGGCCGGGCGGGATGGGCGGAACCGGCGGCATCGGCGGCACCGGCGGCATCGTCCATGGGTTGGGCCCCGCGCCCGGCACCGCGCAGTGCACCCCCGCCCCGCGCCGCCCCGCCGTGCGCGCCGCGAGGCCGGACAGGGCGGGCGGCACCCCGTACACCAGGTGGCAGAACCGGTCGGGGGAGTGCCGCGCCGTCCACGGCGGGGCGCCGAACGAGCGCAGATACGTCGTCCAGTGCCCCTCGAAGGTGACGAGCAGGTCCGCGGCGCGCGCATAGCCCGGCGACGCCGGATGCGTCCCCGGGTTCAGGACCACCGGCGCGACGCCCCGCTCGCGCGCGCGGCGCACCAGGCGCCGGCAGTGGCGCAGCTCCCGGCGGCCCGGCGCGATCCGGTCGAGGAAGCAGCCGTCGACCCGGTAGAAGTCCAGGTGCCGGTCCAGATCGGCGGCGACCTCGCGCACCGGGCGCTCCCCGTACGCCGCGTCGACGTACCCGAGCACCCGCACCCCCGCCGAGCGCAGCGCGTGCGCGACGGCGGCGAACGCCGGGTCGGGGGCCGCGCCCGGCCCGTCGGCGGCGTTGAGCACGACGCCGTACAGACGGGGCGCGACCGCCACGAGCGCCCGCCAGGCCGCGGGGTCCACGGCCGGATGGACGTACAGCGGGACGAGCAGCGAGCTCATCGGCGGTCCGCGGGGACGGGCGCCCCGGCGCCCACGGCGCCGTCCGCGGCCCACAGCGCGCCGAGCGCGTCGGCCAGGGAGTACCGCGGGCCCCAGCCGAGCTCCCGGCCCGCGGCGCCGACCTCCGCGCACTGCCAGGGCACCGCCGCGGAGCGGCCCACCGCGGGCAGCGACTCCTCGACGCGGCCCCGGAAGCCCGCCGCCCGCACCAGGCCGTGCACCAGGTCGCGCACCGGCACCGCCCGGCCGCTGCCCACGTTGAGCAGCCGCGGCACCGGGCCCGGCGCGGCCACCGCGAGCTCCACGGCCCGCGCCACGTCACGGACGTCGACGAAGTCCCGGAACGCCGACAGGTCGCCGACGCGGACCGTGCCGTGCGGCGACTCGCCGACCGCGCGCCGCAGTTCGGCGGTGAGCCGCCCCGGCAGGCCCGCAGCGGGCGCGCCAGGACCGACCGGGTTCGTCACGCGCAGGACCACCGCGTCGAGCCCCGACGACGTCACCGCGAGGGTGCCCGCCAGCTTGGTGGCGCCATAGGGCGCCACCGGGTGCGCCGGATCCTCCTCTGCGGTACGCGCGCCGCGCGGATGGGGGCCGTACTCGGCGGCGGAGCCGAGGTGGACGAGGCGGGCGCCGGGCGCCGCCGCGCGCACCGCCTCGCACAGCGCCGCGGGGCCCCGGGAGTTGACCTCCGCGAGGGTCAGGGCGGTGCCGCCGACCGCGCCCGCGCAGTTCACGACCGCGTCCGGCGCGGCCCGCACGAGCAGCTCCACGAGGTCCCCGGGCGTGGCCGTGGCCAGGTCGCAGCGCAGGTGCGCGGTCGGGGCGCGGCCGCAGGTGCGCAGCAGCGCGCCGGGCAGCGCGCGCAGCCGCTCGGTGATGTGCGCGCCCAGATAGCCGGTCGCGCCCAGGACGAGGATGCGCACGGCTCACGCCCCCTTGAGGAGCAGGGAGCGGTGGGTGGTGAACTCGGCGTTGGCGCGGTCGTAGTCGTCGGGCCGGCCGATGTCCAGCCAGTAGCCGTCGAACTCGTAGGCGTGCGGCGGGTTCCCGGCCTTCAGCAGGTCCAGGACCAGCTCGTCGAAGCCGAGCGGCAGGCCCGGCGTGTACGGGGTGAGCGTCTCCCGGGAGACGCCGTAGACGCCCATGGAGACGCGGTAGTCCACGCTCGGCTTCTCGGTGAAGGCGACCACGCGCCGCTCCTCGGTGGTCAGGACGCCGAAGTCGATGTGCACCTCGCGCGGATAGGTCGCGATGGTCAGCGGGGCCCGCGACTCCTGATGTGCGCGCAGGACGTCCGCGAAGTCGAGGTCGGTGAGGATGTCGCCGTTCATGACCAGGAAGTGCTCGGGCAGGCGGTCCCTCATCGTCAGCAGCGGGCCCATGGTGCCGAGCGGGCTCTCCTCCGTGGAGTAGCCGATGCGCAGGCGCCAGCGCGAGCCGCTGCCGACGTAGGCGCGGATGATGTGGCCGAGGTGACCGATTGCGATGGTGCAGCTGGTGAAACCGGCCGCCGAGAGCTGGCGCAGGACGATCTCCAGGATCGCGTGCTGGTCGCCGATCGGGACCAGCGGCTTGGGCAGCGCGGTGGTGTACGGGCGGAGCCTGACGCCCTTGCCTCCGGCGAGGATGACTGCGTGCATGGGTGCCCCTGTCTGTGCGTCGTGTGGTGATGGAGCGTCAGATGTTGTAGACGTCCGTCTTGTAGCGGGCCAGATTGGCGGGGTCGAGGAAGAACTCGACGGTGCGGGCGAGGCCGTCCTCCAGGCCGTGCTCCGGGCTCCAGCCGGTGGCCTCGCGCAGCCGGGTGGCGTCCGCGACCAGGCGCATCACCTCCGAGGCGGCGGGCCGCACGCGCTCTTCGTCCGCCGTCACGTCCAGGGCCGTGTCCATCACCTTGCCGATGAGCCGCACCAGGTCCCCGATGGAGATCTCGCCGCCGGTACCGGCGTTGAAGGTGCGGCCGAGCACGGCGTCGGCGGGAGCGGTGCCGACGGCGAGGAAGGCGCGGGCGGTGTCCTCGACGAACGTGAAGTCCCGGGTGGGGCGCAGATCGCCGAGCGTGATGGCGCGCTCCCCGGCCGCCACCTGGCCGATCACCGTCGGGATGACCGCGCGCATGGACTGGCGCGGGCCGTAGGTGTTGAACGGCCGGAGCGTCACCACGGGCGTGGCGAAGCTCGCGCAGTAGCTGTCGGCGAGCAGGTCGGCGCCCGCCTTCGAAGCGGCGTACGGCGACTGGGCGTTGACGGGGTGGTCCTCGGTGATCGGCACGGTCCGTGCCGTGCCGTACGTCTCGCTGGTCGAGGTGTGCACCAGGCGCGGGACCTCGGCGTGCCGGACGGCCTCCAGGACGTTGAGGGTGCCGGTGACGTTCGTGTCCACGTAGGAGTGCGGCGCCTGGTACGAGTACGGGATCGCGATGAGGGCGGCCAGGTGGTAGACGATCTCGGCGTCGGTGACCAGGGCGCGGACCGAGCCCGGGTCGCGCACGTCGCCCAGGACGATCTCGACCCCGGCGAGCACGTCGGCCGGCAGGGTCTCCAGCCAGCCGTACGACGAGAAGGAGTTGTACTGGACGAGCGCGCGCACGCGGTAGCCCGATGCGACGAGCGCTTCGGTGAGGTGCGAGCCGATGAAGCCCTCGGCTCCGGTGACGACGGCGAGCGGTGCGGACGGCATGCGGGTCTCCTGGCGGGTCGTGGCGGTTCGTGCGGTGCGGGAGGTGCTGTTCAGCAGTGGGCGGTGGGGCTGCCCAAGTGGCGTACGGCGGCGGCGAACAGGGCGAGCGCCGCCGCCGTACAGCCCACGAGCTGAGCCGTGCTCGCGGGCAGGTCCGTAAGGCGGGGGAGTGCCGTGGCCGCGGCCGCCGCGCCCAGGCACAGGGCCGCGGACAGCCAGGCCACGCCGAAGGCCTGGAGCAGCAGCGCCGTCCACAGGGCCGCGCCCAGGGCGAGCAGCGGCGCCGGGGAGGCGTCGGTCAGCGGGATGCCCGGGGCGAGCGAGGCGAGATAGGCGGCGACGCACAGGCCGAGCGCGCGGACGGCGCGGAGCCGGAAGCCGAGCGGTGTGGTGGAGGCCCGCAGCGCGGCCACCGCGAGCCCCCGGAAGCGGTAGAGCAGCCACTCGGCGGGGCCCATGCTGAGGGTGAGCACGATGACGGCGTACGGGTCCCGTGCGCCCGCGGCGGTCACGAGGGTGCCGGCCGCGAGCCCGAACAGGCCGTAGGGCACCGAGCGGACGAGCCGCGGCGGGGCCCCGGCCGCCGGGGCGGTGGCCAGGGCGGCCCGCAGCGCGAGCCCCGCCGCGCCCGCCGCGAGCAGCACGGTGAGCACCGGCAGGCCGAGGCCGAGCGCCGTCGGAGGGTCCCACCAGGGCAGCGCGGCCGCGCCCGCCGCGACGGGCAGCAGCGCGCCGGCGAGCTGCCGTTCGCGGCCGAGCACGAGGAGCACGCCCGCCGCCGCCAGATAGCAGGACTGCCCGGCGGCGAACACGGCGGCGGGCCCGGGGCCCGCCACCGCGAGCCCGGTGAGGGACGCGCACCCGACGCCTGCCGTCGAGCCGCGCAGCAGGGTGCGCGCCGCCTCGTGGCGCCCGGTCACCAGGCGCACGTACGCCCGGTGGCTGAGCGCCTGCGACCAGGCCCAGGACACCAGGGCCGCGGCGATCAGAGCGTGCGGGCCCTGATCGCCCCAGGCGCCCGCGGCGAGGAGGTAGGCCGTGCCGGGCAGCGCGAACAGCAGCCCGCGCAGCGCGCACCCGGCGTGGTCGGGCCGCCACGGGTCGGGTGGCAGCGGCGGCTCGGGGTGGTCGCGCGGCACCCGCTGGTAGAGGGCGGCGGCGAGCGAGAACAGGTCGCGGTGCCCGTACTCCCGCTGGATCCGCTCGCCGGTCATGCCCTGCGACTCCAGGACCGCGGCGACCTCGTAGGCGTGCACGGCCGCCCCGATGTCCTCGGCGAGGTCGGCCGCGAGCGCGTCGACGGGGTCGCGGGGGCGCGCGGGGCGCAGGTCGGGGCGGCGGCCCGCGGGCCGGGTGCCGCCGCCAGGGGTGCGCGGGCAGGTCGTCGGGCGCGGGCGCCGGGGAGCGGGGGCGGACTCGGGCTCCGCCCCGGCCCAGGACGGGCGCCGACGGCGCGGCGCGGCGCCCGGCTCCGGGGCGCGGTCGGGCAGCGCCCAGGACGGGCGGCGGCGCCCGGTGAGTCCGTCGCCGTCCTTCCGGGGCGGCAGCGCCATCGGTCCGCTCATCCGGCCGCCTCGCTTCCGGCGAAGTCGTACGCCGCCGCGCCCGCCCCGGCCCCGGTCGAGCGCGCGGGTTCGCGCGGGCCCTCGCGGGCGGTGCGCAGGCCGGTGGCCAGCTCGCGGTAGATCTCCCGGAACGCGTCCACCGTCTGCCGCAGCGTGAACTGCTCGATGACGCGGAGCCGGGCCGCCGCGCCCATCGCGGCGCGGCGCTCCGGGTCCTCCAGCAGCTCCACGGCGGCGTCCGCCATGGCCTCCGGGGCCCGCGGCGGCACCACGAGGCCGGTCGGGCCCACGGCCTCCCGGACGCCGCCGACGTCCGTGGAGACCGTGGCGCGGCCGCACGACATGGCCTCGATGAGAGTGAAGGGGAAGCCCTCGCTGACGCTGGAGAGCATCACCACGCTGCCCGCCGCGTAGGCGTCCTTGATGTGCTCCACGCGGCCTTCGAAGACCACCGAGTCCGCGTGGCCGAGCGCGGCGGCCAGAACCTCGCAGCGCTCCCGGTAGGCCTCGCCGCCGCGCGGGGTGCCACCGAACAGGCGCAGGCGGGCGTTCGGCACCCGCTCCTTGACCAGGGCGAAGGCGCGGATCAGCGTCTCCAGGTCCTTGATCGGGTCCACCCGCCCGGCCCAGCTCAGGGTGGGCGCGCCGGGCTCGGGGCCCGCGGGCGGGAACGCCTCGGGGTCCACGCCGTTGTAGACGGTCCGGATCAGCGCCGGGTCGGCGCCGCCGCGCTCCTCCCACAGCCGGTTGTAGCGGTTGCCGGGGGTGATCAGGGCCGCGCCGCGGTACGACTCCTCGGCGAGCAGCCGGAAGAAGCCGAGCAGGAGCGCCTTGACCGGCCGGCGGTAGGGGCCCGTGCGGTAGCCGAGGTAGCGCTCGCGCAGATACACGCCGTGCTCGGTCAACAGCAGCGGCACACCGTGGAGATGACGGGCGATCAGGCCCGGCAGGGCCGCGATGCCGCCGCTCACCGCGTGCGCCACGCCGTGCTCCGGCGGGCGGGCGGCCAGCGGCCGCAGGGCGTGTTCGAGCAGATGGGTGGCGGTGACCGCGTCGTGCAGCGTGGGCCGTGACGCGGCCACCGCGAGCCCCGGGGTGCGCCACACCGAGGCGAGCACGCCGACCGCGCCGTCGCCGCGCAGCGCCGGGGAGAGGAAGCCGTCCCTGGCGTACCCCGCCAGGGCGTACAGGGCCGGGGCGAAGGCGCTCTCGGCGGTGGGGTCGAGCAGGGCGGTGAGGAACGCCTCGTAGTGGGTGAGCAGCGCCCGGCGGGCCCGGCCGCGCGGGGCGCGCCCGGCCGGGTCGGGGCCCCACATGGGCAGGCAGACCGGCTCGGCCACGTGCGGCGGCAGCTCCCAGGCGAGGGGCTCGCGCCCGGTGCCGGTCACCGCGAGCACGCCGAAGTCGACGTCGGGCATCCCGCGCACCAGCTGGTCGCACCAGACGCTGACGCCGCCGTGGCTGTGCGGGTACGTGCCCTCGGTCAGGAGCGTGACGCGGGTGCGCCCGGACGGTCCGGGCGGGGGTGCGGACAACGGCACCGTCGCGGACGGTGTGGGCATGGGTGGGGCTCCCCAAAGGACGTTGCGGGCGGGCGGGCGGCGAGGCGCCGGAGCAGGCGGGGACTCGCCGTGTCGCCGTGGTGCGTGAGGGGCCGGGGCAGGGCCCGCCGGGCCCCGGCGTACTGCCGGAGCTGGTGGTGCGGGCCCGGCCCCGGTCCTGTCCGCGGCCGGGCCCGCGGCTGGTCAGCGGCTTGTCGGGAGGGCCTCGGGGGTCTTGCCCGCGGTCCCCGGCGGCACGTGCTTCGCCGCGCCCGGCGGCACGTGCGCGCGCCCGGCGGGGGGCACCGCCTTCGGCGCGGGGCCGCCCGTCCGGCCCGTCTGCGGCGCCGACGGCAGCGTCAGGGTCACCCGGTCCTGGAGCAGCCCGGGGGAGACCCAGCCGGAGGATCTGCCGGCGTACGCGGAGCCGAACGTCTCGGTGCCGACGACGAGTTGCTGCTTCGTGCCGGTGGGCATGGTGGCGGTCGCGGCGACACCCGCAGGCGCCCGCACGGTCACCGTGTCACCGACGCGGTACGCCGTGACGCGCCCGGCGTCGAGGGCCGCGTCCCAGGCCGCGCGCGAGCGCAGCTCCGCCCCGATGTCGGCCATGCGCAGGTTCACCAGCGGCGCGGCCTTCGTGTACAGCGCGTCGTAGGCGTCGAGCACCCGGTCCAGGACGGGGTAGGCGATGCGGTCCTCGGCGAGGTTGGACTGGTGGATGAAGTGCGGCCGCGGGTTGCCCGAGAGGGCGTGGCCGAGGGCGATGGCGGACTCCACGGGCACGATGTGGTCCTCGTACCCGGTGGTGGTGTCGAGCGGTTCGTCCAGACAGGTCGTGACCGGCGAGTTCTCGCACAGGCCGCTGCCGCCGTCGGACTTGCGGGTGTAGATCCAGTTGTACTCGTCGACCTGCTCCTCGACGCGGCCCGCGTTGTAGAAGACGTTCATCGGATAGCGCGGCACCGTCAGGGACGGGCCGAGCCGGCGCTGGCCGGGCTCGCGGGAGTTGTCGGAGCCGAGCCAGCGCACGCCGTTGTCGCGCAGCGCGGGGTCCAGGTTCGGGTTGTCCTCGGGCTGCTGCGGCAGGACGCGCAGGCCCGAGTGCTCTCCGGTGACCAACTCGCCGTCGTCGAGCGGCAGTTGATGGCGCTGTCCCCAGTGGCGGTTGCGGGAGATCTGATCGTCGATCTCGGTGCGTGGCACGTACTTCGTACTGCCGTCCGCGTTCTTCGCGCAGGTCCAGGGCACCGCGGAGACGTCCTGCACGCAGCCGAGGAACGGGTGGTCGTAGGTGTGGTTGACCCAGCGGAAGGAGGTGCGGTCGGTGACGAGGTGGTCGGCGAGCGGGTCCTCGCCGTCGTTCTCCTCGCGGTACAGCTCGCTGCCGCCGCCGTTGTAGGCCATGTCCAGCGGCAGGCCCCGCCGCTCGGACCACTCGGCCGCGTGGGCGGCGTCCTCGGGCGTCATCCGGATGCCGTCCTGCTCCCCCTGTCCCGGCGGGCAGTCGATGTCGCCCGGCGTGCAGTTCAGCTCCGTGTCCCAGCGGTCGTCGGAGCCGAAGACGTCGTCCACGTGCACCGCGAAGTGGTTCCGGGACGCGCCGACGCGCACGCCCTGGGTCATCCAGTCGACGACGCCCCGGGCGAGCAGCTTGAACTGCTGCTGGTGCTGGTTGTAGACGAACGTCACCACCAGCTCGCGCCGTCCGTCGTGCCGGTACTCCCCGACGAGCGAGCCGCGCCCTGAGCCGCCCGGGATCGCCGTGTCCACGTACGGGGTGAAGTCGGCGCCCGGCGCCGGTTGCGCGAGGTGCCCGTAACTCTCGCCGACCGTCGGCGAGTTGTCCTCGAACGGCACGGCGCCGGTGAGATAGCCGAACGGGCCCCCCTTGCCCGCCGCGGTGACCTCGGCGCGGGCGCCGTCGAGCGAACCGCTGTACTCCGGTGTCCGCAGGCCCGCCTGGGGGCGGGCGTAGGTGTAGGCGTCCACCTGCGGGATGCCGTACGTCCGCTCGTACGCGGCGAGCGCGGCAGGCTCGGCCGACCCCGCGGCGAACGGGTTGTCGTTCGGCAGCACGACGGCCTGGAACCTGGCGCGCGGTCTGCCGTCCACGGTGTCCGCGAGGAAGGCGGCGTCGATCACCGGCCGGCCGCTCTCGCGCAGGTCGACGGTGGTGAACGGGGTGCCCTGGGCGTCGAGTTCGGCGGCGATGGCGGCGGTCGCGGGGCCGCCGTCGGTCACCACCAGGACGCGTAGGTCGATGCGGGGCTGCTCCGCGGCCGCCCCTGGCGGGGCGGGCAGCGAGAGCGCGATGAGCAGAGCGCCGGCCCCGAGTGCCGCCGCCCGCGCGGTGCGATTCATTCTGGTCGTGGTCCCCTCCGCGGTCGGACCGCCGCGGTGTGGACACCGCGGGACCCGCCCCCCAACGGCACGCGCACAGATCGCGGTGCGTGTCCGTGCCACTCTGACGCGTCACATAGTGCGACTCGGTTGGGGGTGTTGTGCCGATTCTGTGAGATCTGGCGGAAAAGAGCTGGCAACCATCGCGTGGTGTGAGAGAGGGCGCATGAGGAGGGTGGGGTTTGACGAATCGTTGACTTCTGCACGGTCGCCGGGGAGCCGTGGCCGCTCAACGGGGTCGGCTCTGCCTCGCCGCCGAAGTGGTTGGTGTGTGCAGGCGAGGGGCGTGCGCGGGGCGCGTTCAGCTAGGGACGCACTCCTGCGGCACGCTCGGGAATCGGCCACGTCCGAGGGGTTGCGGGAGACCGTGCGGAATGCCGGAAAGCGCGTTCTGACCTGCGCGGCGCTGCGGAAGCGGGGCACGGGACTTCGGCCCCGGGGGCCGGTCCTGCGGGGGCGCCCCATTGCGCGGGCGCGGCGCGCGCTCTCCGTACCGGGCGGGCGGCGGGAATTGGTACGGACCGCAGCCCCCCTCGCTTCGACGGTTCCGCCCGCCCCCGCCCGTCCTCCCGCCCGCGACCACGGGCGGGAGGACGGGGGCGAGCCGCGTCAGCCGCCGGTCCTGCGGACCGCCGCCACCGCCTTGCGGGCCGCCACCAGGACGGGGTCCCAGACGGGGGAGAAGGGCGGCGCGTACCCGAGGTCAAGTGCCGTCATCTGCTCGACTGTCATCCGGGCCGTCAGGGCCACCGCCGCGACGTCGACCCGCTTGGCCGCTCCCTCGCGCCCCACGATCTGCGTCCCGAGCAGCCGCCCCGTCCGGCGCTCCGCCAGCATCTTCACCGTCATCGGGGCCGCCCCGGGGTAGTACCCGGCCCGGCTCGTCGACTCGATGGTCACCGTCTCGTAGCGCAGGCCCACCGCCCGCGCGTCCTTCTCGCGCAGTCCCGTGCGGGCGATCTCCAGGTCGCAGACCTTGCTCACGGCCGTGCCGACGACGCCGGGGAAGGTCGCGTAGCCGTCGCCCACGTTCGAGCCGATGACCTGGCCGTGCTTGTTCGCGTGCGTGCCGAGCGCGATGTGCCGCTGCTGCCCGGAGATCAGGTCGAGGACCTCCACGCAGTCGCCGCCCGCCCAGATCGCCCCGTCCGCGACGGGCCCGCGCACCCGCATGGAGAGGTCCGTGAGGAGCCCGCCGTGCTCGCCGAGCGGCAGCCCCGCCGCCCGCGCCAGCTCCGTCTCGGGCCGGACGCCGAGGCCGAGCACCACCACGTCCGCCGGATACTCGGCGTCCTGGGTGGCCACGGCCCGCACCGCGCCGTCCGCACCGGTGAGGATCTTCGTGACCTCCGCGTCGTTCACCATCGTGATGCCCATGCCGGACATCGCGTCGTGCACCAGGCGCCCCATGTCGGGGTCGAGGGTGGACATCGGCTGCTCGCCGCGGTTGACGACCGTCACCTCGTAGCCCCGGCGCAGGAGCGCCTCGGCCATCTCCACGCCGATGTAGCCCGCGCCGATCACCACCGCCCTGCGCCCCTCGGTGGCGGCGAGGCGGTCGAGGAGCGCCTGGCCGTCGCCCAGGGTCTGCACCCCGTGCACGCCCGGCGCGTCGATGCCGGGCAGCGGCGGCCGCAGCGGCCGCGCACCGGTGGCGATCACGAGCTTGTCGTACGCCGTCCAGTCCTCGGCGCCCGACGCGAGGTCGCGCGAGCGCACCCGCCGCCGGGCCGGGTCGATCTCCAGGACCTCCGTCCGCGTCCGCAGATCGATCCCGCGGGCCCGGTGCTCCTCGGGCGTGCGCGCGATCAGCTCCGCGCGCTCGGAGACCTCGCCGCCGACCCAGTACGGGATGCCGCAGGCGGAGAAGGAGGTGAAGGAGCCGCGCTCGAACGCGACGATCTCCAGCTCCCCGGGCGCCTTGAGCCTGCGTGCCTGTGACGCCGCGGACATGCCCGCCGCGTCGCCGCCGATGACCACCAGTCTTTCGCTCATGCGTCCACGCTACGTCGCCGGTCAACGCGCCCGTCGAACGCCCGCGTTGGTGCCGCCCCGCCGCCCGCCCGCGCGGGCGCGCCGTCCGACGCCCACCCCCGTGGCGTCGGACGGCGCGCCCTCCTCGAAGGGCCCGGCGGCCCGCCTCAGGAGCCGTCCGGCGTCCCGGGCGTGGCCTCCGGCGCCCCGCTCGTGCGCGGCGCGCCCGTCGTGCGCCCGCGTCCCCAGCGCAGCCACGCCGCGCCCAGGAGCGCCGCGCCCGCCACGAACGGCAGCGCCGCGCCCAGGGCCACCGCCACCCAGCGCAGCATCGTCAGGAACGCGCCCCAGCCGCCCGCGAGGGCGTCCACGACGGTCGGGTCGTCCCCGCCGTCGTCCTCGCGCCCCGCCGGGGACTCGGTGAGCGTCAGCGTGATGGTGGCGAGCGTCGTACGGTCCTTGAGCGAGGCCTGCCGCGCGAGCAGCGCCTCCAGATCCGCCTGACGGGTGCTCAACTCGCCCTCCAGGGACACGATGTCGCTGATCTTCGTGGCCTTGTCCATCAGCTCGCGCACCCGCGCCACGCTGGCCCGCTGCGTCCTGATACGGCTCTCGACGTCGACGACCTCCCCGGTGACGTCCTCGGCCTTGGCGGTGCGCGAGACGAGCTTTCCGGTGCCCTCCAGATCGGACAGGACCTGCGTGTACCGCTCCTGCGGCACCCGGAGCACGACGCGCGAGCGCTCCCTGCCGTGCCCGTCGCGGTCCGTGGTCTCGTCGCCGACCAGGCCGTTCGCCGCCGAGGCGGCCGCGCGCGCCCGGTCGAGCGCCTTCGGGACGTCCCGTACGCGCACGGTCAGGGACGCGGTGCGGATGATGTGCGGCCCGTCGATCCGCAGGCGCTCGCCGGGCTTCTTCGCCTGCCCCGCCTCCTTGCCGCCCTTGCCGCCGGGCGCCGCGGCCTTGCCGTCCCCGCCGTCCTGGTCGCCGCCCGCGCCCCCCTCGGCGAGCGCCGCGTCCCCGTGGCTCCGCCCGGACCGGGCCGCGCTGTCGCCCGAGGCCTTCTCGTCGCCGTCGTCGCCGCCCGCGCCGCACCCCGTGAGCGCGAGCGCCCCCGCGAGCAGCGCCACGGCCAGCGCCCGCGCGCCGTTGCCCGTCCTGCTCCTCCGCATGCCGTACCCCCGAGCTCGTCGTGACTGTGCCCCTACGACGGTCCTGGCGCCCCGGGGGTTCGGCCCGTACGGTCCCGAAGCGGTCCCGGCGCGGTCACGAACGGGACTCGCCCCCAAGGAGACGCCGCGCGGGCGCCAAGAGCCCGTCTGAGACAGTGGGGGCATGCGCGCAGCGGACACACCTACAGCTCAGGAACGTGCGGGACACGCAGGTCAGGGACGTGCGGGGCACGTCGTGGTGGTGGGCGGCGGCATCGCTGGACTCGCCGCCGCGCACCGGGCGCTCGCGACCGGCTCCCGCGTGACCGTCGTTGAGGCCTCCGGCCGCGTCGGCGGCAAGCTGCTCCCGGGCGAGATCGAGGGCGCGCGGGTCGACCTCGGCGCCGAGTCGATGCTTGCGCGCCGCCCCGAGGCCGTCGCGCTGGCCCGCGAGGTGGGTCTCGCCGACGCGCTCCAGGCGCCCGCCAGCGCCACCGCCTCGCTGTGGACGCGCGGCACCCTCGTCCCCATGCCCAAGGGCCATGTGATGGGCGTGCCCGGCGACCCGTCGGCGCTCGCCGGGGTGCTCTCCGACGACGGCCTGCGCCGGGTCGCGCGGGACGCGGAGCTGCCGCCCACCGAGGTCGACGAGGACGTCGCGGTCGGCGCGTACGTGGCGGCCCGGGTCGGCCGCGAGGTCGTGGACCGCCTCGTGGAGCCGCTGCTCGGCGGGGTGTACGCCGGAGACGCGTACCGCCTGTCGATGCGCATGGCCGTGCCGCAGCTGTACGAGGCCGCGCGCACCCACGCCTCCCTGCTCGACGGGGTCCGCGAGATCCAGGACCGCGCGGCCGCCCGGCAGCAGACAGGACCGGTGTTCATGGGCATCGCGGGCGGCGTGGGCCGGCTGCCGCTCGCCGTCGCGGACGCGGTCCGCGCGCGGGGCGGCGAGGTCCTGCTCGACACCCCCGTGGCGGCCGTGCGCAGGACGCCCGACGGCTGGGAGGTGCGCACGGCGGACCGGCTGATCGCGGCGGACGCCGTGGTCCTCGCCGTCCCCGCCCCGCACGCCGCCCGCCTCCTCGACCCCGTCTCGCCGGGCGCCGCCGCCGAGCTGCGGAGCGTCGAGTACGCCTCCATGGCCCTGATGACGCTCGCCTACCGGCGCGCCGACGTCTCGCTGCCCGAGGGCAGCGGCTTCCTCGTGCCGCCGGTCGACGGACGCACCATCAAGGCGTCCACGTTCGCCTCCCAGAAGTGGGGCTGGATCGCCGAGGAGAACCCGGACCTGCTGGTCCTGCGCACCTCGGTGGGCCGCCACGGCGAGGAGAAGGACCTGGAGCGCGACGACAGCGAGCTGATCGACGTCTCCCGCGGCGACCTGCGCGACGCGGTCGGCCTGACCGCGCGGCCCGTCGCCGCCCGCGTCACGCGCTGGCACGACGGCCTGCCCCAGTACCCCGTCGGCCACCACGCGCGCGTGGCCCGCATCCGCGAGCACGTGGGCCTGCTGCCCGGGCTCGCCGTGTGCGGGGCCGCGTACGACGGCGTCGGCATCCCGGCGTGCATCGCCAGTGCGTACGCCGCGGTGGACCAGCTCCGCGGCGATTCCTCAGGGGCCGAGGAGCTGACCGCCCACCCGGTGCAGAGCCTCCACGGCGGCGCGGGAGAATAGCCGCATGAGTGACGACGCCCCCGCCAAGATCCCGAACGCCGGCAAGAAGGCCAAGGACCTCAACGAGGTCATCCGCTACACCCTGTGGTCCGTCTTCAAGCTGCGCGACGTCCTGCCCGAGAGCCGCCTCGGGTACGCGGACGAGGTCCAGGAGCTGTTCGACAAGCTGGCCGCCCAGGACGTCACCGTCCGCGGCGTCTACGACGTGTCGGGGCTCCGCGCCGATGCCGACATCATGATCTGGTGGCACGCGGAGACGAGCGACGAGCTCCAGACCGCGTACAACCTCTTCCGCCGCACCAAGCTCGGCCGCGCCCTGGAGCCGGTCTGGTCGAACATGGCGCTGCACCGCCCGGCCGAGTTCAACAAGTCGCACATCCCGGCGTTCCTCGCCGACGAGACGCCGCGGAACTACGTGAGCGTCTACCCCTTCGTGCGCTCCTACGACTGGTACCTGCTGCCCGACGAGGACCGCCGCCGCATGCTCGCCGACCACGGCAAGATGGCCCGCGGCTACCCCGACGTGCGCGCCAACACGGTCGCCTCGTTCTCCCTCGGCGACTACGAGTGGCTCCTGGCCTTCGAGGCCGACGAGCTGTACCGCATCGTCGACCTCATGCGCCACCTGCGGGCCTCCGAGGCCCGGATGCACGTCCGCGAGGAAGTGCCGTTCTACACCGGCCGCCGCAAGTCCGTGGCGGACCTGGTGGAGGGGCTCGCGTAGGCGTTTGGCTCAGCGCGGGGCCGCGGCCCGCGTCCCGGGCGCCTTCGCGCGCGCCACGGACAGCGGCCGCGGCTCCGGGTGCGGCGCGCACTCCGCGTGCCGTTCCGGCAGGCGGCCCTCCAGCAAGTAGGCGTCCATGTAGCCGTTGACGCAGGCGTTCGGGCCGCCCGCGATGCCGTGCGTGCCCGCGCCGCGCTCGGTCACCAGGACCGAGCCGAAGAGCCGCTCGTGCAGCTCCCGGGCGCCCGCGTAGGGCGTCGCCGCGTCCCGCTCGGCGGCCAGGACCAGCGTCGGCGGCAGGGTGCCCGCCGGGGCCCACACGTCCACAGGGCGCTGCCGGGGCGCGGGCCAGTAGGCGCACGGCAGGTTCATCCAGGCGTTGTCCCACGTCTCGAACGGCGCGCTGCGCGCGAGGTCCGTGTTGTCGCGGTCCCACACCGCGAAGTCGGTGGGCCAGGAGGCGTCGTTGCACAGCACCGCGGTGTACACGGCGTTGCCGTTCTCCTCCTCGGCGGCCGCTCCCGGCTTCGGCCCGGCCTGCGCGACCAGCGGCCGCGGATCGCCCTTGAGGTAGCGGGACAGGGCCGTCGCCCGCATCGGCCAGTAGTCGTCGTAGTACCCGGCCTGGAGGAACGCCGAGTGCAGCTGGTCGGAGCCGACCGTGCCGCCCGCGGGCTCGCGGGTCACCGCCGCCCGCACCTTCTCGTACGCGCGCCGCACGTCCTGTGCCGTCGTGCCCAGGCCGTACGTCCTGTCGTGCTTGGCCACCCAGGCCAGGAAGTCGGCCCAGCGCCGCTCGAACGCGGCGGACTGGTCGAGGTTGTTGGCGTACCAGATCTGCTCCGGGTCCGGGTTCACCGCCGAGTCGAACACCATGCGGCGCACGTGCGTGGGGAACAGCGTGGCGTACACGGCGCCGAAGTACGTGCCGTACGACGCGCCCATGAAGGTCAGCTTCTCCTCGCCGAGGGCGGCGCGCAGCACGTCCAGGTCCCGGGCGTTGTTGAGCGTGGTGTAGTGCGGAAGCGCGGCACCGGCCCGCTCCGCGCAGCCGCGCGCGTACGCCCGGGCCCGCTCGATCCGCTCCGCCTTGGCCGCCGCGTCCGGGTGGACCGGCGAGGAGGTGGGCGCCTTCGTGAACTCCTCCGGGTCCTGGCAGGACAGCGGCGCGGAGCGGCCGACGCCGCGCGGGGCGTAGCCGACGAGGTCGTAGGCCGCCGCCAGGCGCCGGAACTCCGGCAGCGCGCGGACCAGCGGGAAGTACATGCCGGACGCGCCGGGGCCGCCCGGGTTGAAGACCAGCGCGCCCTGCCGCGGAACCCGGTGGCCGCCTGCCCTGCCGGTGGCCTCCGCGCGGCTGACGGTCAGCTTGATCTGCTTGCCGTCGGGGTCCGCGTAGTCGAGCGGGACCGTGACGGTGCCGCAGCGCACGGACGGCGGCAGGCCCTCCGCCGCGGGACAGGCCCCGAAGCGGACGCCCGCGGCGCGGGCGCGCTCGGCGGCGACGGCGGTGCCCCGCTCCTCCCGCGCGGGCTGCGGGAAGGGCTGCGCGGGCACGGCGACGAGGGCGGTGAGGACCAAGGATCCGACGGTTCCGTACAGGGCTGCTGCGGCTGCTCTCATCGCGGTTCGGGACCCTTTCGCACAGGAAAGCGGTGAACTGGTGCAAAAGGGATGTTCAGCTCGGCGGTTGGTGAAGTAAAGCACCGGTCCGCCGGTGTCGGCTCAATGACCCTGTTGGCGCGTGGACCGGTAGCCGTCGAGGTTCGGGTCCCGGTGCGAGAGCGCGGCGCGCAGGCCCGGGTCGTTCAGGGCGCGGACGCCGCGCACGGCCAGCGCCGTGAGGTCGTCGCGCGACGGCAGCGCGCCGAGCAGCCGCTGCCCGGCGGGCGACGCCCAGCGCGACGCGGGCACCTCGAAGCGGGCGATGGCCAGACAGCTCAGGGTGAGGAGCAGCGGCAGCGCGAACCACACCGCGACCGGCAGGTCGTCGCCCCGGCCCTGGCCGGGAAGGAGCGTCGCGCACGCGCCGAGCACGCCGATCGCGGCCGCCGCCGCGCGCACCTGCCGGAGCGCGCCCGCGATGCCCGACCACGAGCCGTCCGGCACCGCGAGGCCCGCCGCGACAAGCCGGTCGGCGAGGGCCCGCACCGCGTCCGCGGTGGCCGTCGCCCGGCGCACCGGCGGGATCCGCGACTGTCCGCCGGGGCCGATCGCGCCGAGGACCGACCGCTCCATGTCGTCCGGGGCGTCCGGGCCGTCGCCGCCGACCGGGTCGACGACCGTGGCCCAGCCCGTGTGGGCGAGCAGCAGCCGCCGCCGTCGCGCCATCGACACCAGCGCCACGTCCGCCACGCGCCCGGGGCCGCCGGACAGGAACGCGGCCTCGTAGAGCGTGAGGCGGCGCGCGGGGCCGGGGCTCCTGGCCTCGGCGGCCGCGGCGTGGACGGCGGCCAGGCACAGCCGCCCGCAGGACAGGGCGGCGACGGTGCAGGCGAGGAGCAGCAGCGGAACCCAGAACATGCCGGTGTTTCTATGTGAAGCTCCGGTGACCACGCCAGGGGATTTCCAGGATGTGGACGAGGATCACAGCCCTCAGGGCCGGGGCCTCGGCCGGGACACGGCGGGCGGCAGGGTGAAGCTCGGCGTCGGCGTCACCGGCGCCGCGGCGGGCGGCGAGCCGTCCACCGGGCCCGGCGGCGCGGGGGAGCGGGTCGCGGGCTGCGGGCCCGAGGTCGCGGCGTCGCGGGCGAGCCGGTCGAAGTCCACGAGCCCGGTGGCCTCCAGGACCTTGATGTGGTCGAGGACCGTGGTGTTCGCGTCGTCGGCGAGGGCCCGCACGAGGGAGTTGCGGGTGGTGGCGCGGACCTGGGCGACGACGGCGAAGACCTTGCCGTGCGCGAGCCGCAGGACGTTCGCGAACCTCTCGTCGTACGCCGCGCCGCGCGCCGCGCTCAGCTCGGCCAGCCAGCGCCGCTGCTGGCCCGTGGGCTGGCTGGGCAGTTCGAGCCGCAGCTGGGACGCGACCTCGCGGACGCGCGCGTCGAGGAAGGTGTGCCCCTCCACGAGGTGCTCGCCCGCGGTGTGCACGGCCCCGGTGGTGCCGCGCTCCCCGGCCTGCTGGCCCGCGGGCAGCTCCCACAGGCCCGCGAGCCGCACCTTGGTGATGAAGTCCCGGTCGAGCGCGGACAGCGGCCCGAACTCGGTCGACTCGGTCTGGGCGTTGAGAGTGTCCAGGCCGGTGCCCGACCGGTCCTCGTAGGACCACACGGGGAAGACAAGCGCGGCCAGGGTGACGACGAGCCCCACGAGGACGAGCCCGCTGCCGCTGATGAGCCCGCCGCCGCGGGTGAGTCCGCCGCCGCGGGTGAGTCCGCCGCCGCGGGTGAGTCCGCTGCCGCGGATGAATCGGGATCGCATGAAGCCTCCAGTAGCGCCTGTGCACGCTAGTGCGTGCCGGAGGCCGGGGGCCGCGATACCGCGCGAGGTACGTCAACGTCCGTACGGGGGCGTGCACTTGGTGCGGTCGTACGCCCCGTGGGATGCGGCAGGGGCGGTCGCGGGGGCACCTCGGCGGTGGCGCGTCGGCCGTGCCCCGGCGGTCAGTCGCCTCCGCCGCCTCCACCGCCGCAGCCGCCCCCGCAGCCGCCTCCGCCGCAGCCGCTCCCGCCGCTGCCGCAGCCGGATCCGCCGCGGCTGTCGCCCTCGCCGTCGCGGTTCGCGGTGCCGCAGCTCGGACCGCCGCAGCCGGTGCCGCCCGCGCACCAGGCGACGGGGGCGCCGGTCCACAGGCCGGTGACTCCGGAGGGCGCGGGGGAGGCAGCGACGGGCACGGCGGGCGGATGGCCGACGCGCAGCCGCCGTGCCTGCGCGAGCTGCTTGCGCAGCTCGGTGTCCTCGACGCCGCGCAGGCCGCGCACGGCGACCGCGTGCGCGGCGCCGCCCTCCTCCTTGCGGGTACGGACGCGGTGCAGGCGCAGCGCGAAGCGGCCCCGCGCGGTCGCCCGGTCCCTGGCCACCCGGGAGCAGAGGACACCGACGGCGCCACCGAGCAGGACCACGATGACCACCTGGAGGTCCGAATAGGTGGAGTTGGACCGGCCGATCGAGGACGTCGCGGCGAGCACCAGGCTGAGCGGAACGCCCGCGACGCACAGGAACAGATACGCGGTGATCCGGCGCCGCCAGGGCCGCAGCGGCCCCGGCGGCACCATCAGGCCGCGGGCGGCGAGCCCGTCCCCGAGGCCCTGCACGGCCGGGGCGCGCATCACCGCGGCGCGCAGCCCGTGCAGGGCGCCGCTGGGCGCGGCGGCGTACGTGGCGAGCACCGCGGCCTCCACCGGGTGCCGGGCCGCGGCGCCCGGGGCGACACCGGTGAGGCCGGGGTGCGTGACCAGGAGGCGGCCGTCCTCGTGCAGGGCGGCGAGCGCGGCGTCGGCGACCCGGCCGGGCCCGCCCGCCAGGAAGGCGGCCTCGTACGCGTCGTCCAAGGAGCCGTGGGGCGGTTTCGCGCGGCCGTGCCCCGGGCGCCGCCGGGTCAGGAGGACCCCGGCGACGACGGCGGCGCACGAGGCGGCGACGAGCAGGACGTAGCAGCCGGCGAGGGCCTCGGCGGCCGCGTCGGACAGGGCGGTCTGTGTCAGGTGGGTGCGGTGCATGGCTGGTCCCCCGATGTGCGGTGGTGCGTCGTCGGTGCGGGGCGCCGCGTCAGCGGAGTGCCTGGCCGCGGCGCAGCGCGAGCCGCGCCGTACGCAGCCAGCGCGTCACCGGACGCCCCTGGAGGGGGCGCGGACCGGAGCGGTCCAGCCACCAGTGGGTGAGGCGGCCGCGTGCCGCGGCGTCCTCGGGCCGGCCCGCGAGCAGCAGGTGTTCGGCGAAGGTCAGCGCGTCCCGGCGGTAGCCCGCCGTCATCGGACGCCCCGCGGCGTACGCGCGGAACTCGCCGCGGTACGCCTTCCCGAGGATCTCCGGCAGCTCCGGCGCGACCTTCGCCACGACGTCCGCCCGCTTGGCGGCGAGCGCCCGGCTCTGCACGGCGAGCCGCGCCCGGTCGAAGCCCTCCGGCGCGGGCGTCCCCGCGACGAGCGCGGACAGGAGCGACGCCTGCGCGAGCGCCACGCTCTCGCGGGCGGTGGCGAGGTCCCCGACGTCCGCGGACTCCGGGGACCCGGCGGGGGCGGCGCGGTCCCCGGGGGCGGTCCGGGCGGCGCGGTCCGCGGCGCCCTTCACCACCGTGGCGCGGATCGCGTCCAGTTCGCGTTCCAGCTCGCCCGGCTCGGGGAAGTTCTCGTCCCGCTCCAGGAGCACGCCCGGCGGATCCGTGCGCGCGGCCAGGTCCGCGAGGACGTCGAGGACCGGCTGCGGCACCGGGTGCGCGTGGCTGTCGTGCCAGACGCCGTCGCGCTCGAAGCCGCCCGCCACGTGCACGTACGCGAGGGCCTCCACGGGCAGTTCGGCCAGCGCCTCGGCCGGGTCCTCGCCGCGGTTGACGTGGTTGGTGTGCAGGTTCGCGACGTCGATGAGCAGCCGTACGCCGGTCCGCTCGACCAGCTCGTAGAGGAACTGCCCCTCCGTCATCTCCTCGCCCGGCCAGGAGATCAGGGCCGCGATGTTCTCCACGGCGAGCGGCACGGGCAGGGCGTCCTGCGCGATCCGGACGTTCTCGCACAGCACGGCGAGCGCGTCCCGGGTGCGCGGCACCGGCAGCAGGTGCCCCGCTTCGAGCGGCTGCGAGACGGTGAGCGGCCCCCCGGCCCGTACGAACGCGATGTGCTCGGTGACCAGCGGCGCGCCCAGAGCCTCGGCGCGCTCCGCGAGCGCGGCGAGGCGCCCCTCGTCCGGCCGGTCGGCGCCGCCGAGCCCCAGCGAGACGCCGTGCGGCACGACCGTGACGCCGCGCTCGCGCAGCCGCGTCAGGGACGCGGGCAGATGCCCCGGGCAGACGTTCTCCGCCACGACCTCGACCCAGTCGACGCCGGGCATGCGCTCCACGGCGTCCGCGATCTCCGGCCGCCAGCCGATCCCCGTACCCAACCGCACCATGATTCCCCCCGTGTCCCGTTACCTCGTCCTCGTGACGCGCCTTCGCATCCTCCTTCGACGTCGGAGTCATGGCCCCGTCAGGGTCGCGCGAACCTTCTGATCAGCGGGTTCAGAGCTACATTTGAGGTTCGGGCCGGTCGGTGTTGACGGTGCCCGGGGCCCCGGGCGAGGGCCGTGAGGTGCCGGAGGTGTCGCCGGTCGGACCGGCGGGGGCGGGCTCCGGGGGGCGGCCGCTCGGCGGCGGCGGTCCGGTGGGGCTGGCCGTGGCGGTCGCGGCGTTGCCGTTCGCGATCGCGTCGAAGTCCACGAAGCCGGTGCCCTCCAGCATGGTGATGTGGTCGAGGACCGTCTGGTTGGCGTCCGACGCGAGCTGGCGCACGAGGGAGTTGCGGGTGCTGTCCCGCACCTGCGCGATCAGGCTGAAGACCTTGCCGTGCGCGACGCGCAGCAGGTTCGCGAACTTGCGCTGGTACGTCTCGCCGCTCGCCTCGGTCAGCTCCTTGAGCCAGCCCTGCTGCTGCTCGCTCGGCTGGTTGGGCAGCTCCACGTTCAGCTGCGCCGCGATGCCGCGCACCCGCTCGTCGAGGTCGGTGTGCCCGACGATCAGGTGGTCACCGGCCTCTTTGATGGCTTTGGTGGGCGCGCGCTCCACGGCCTGCTGCCCGGCCGGCAGCTCCCAGAGCCCGGCGAGCCGCACCTTCACGAGGAACTCCCGGTCGGTGGCCGACAGCGGGCCCCAACGCGTCGACACGCTCCCGGCGTTGAGGTTCGCCTGGCCCGTGCCGGAGCGGTCGGCGTACGACCACACGGGGAAGGCGAGCGCCCCCACGGTGACGACGAGAGCCGCGATGATCAGGGCCGTACCGTTGATGTGCCTGATGGGCATAGTGCGCCGCAAGGTGCCTCCCGGGCCGCAACATGACTGCTGACCAAGCCGCTTGGTGGTACGGGAAGGTACGGGAGGGGCGGGGCAGCCGTTCACGACAGTGCCCGGCTGTGACGGGAGTCACCCGCCGCCCTGGAGTGTCACCGGCGCGGGCCCCGGCGCATGTGGGAACTCCACAAGCGCGGCCCGGGTCTTTCGTACCTGGCCGCACTCGTACGGATCCGGGCCGGGCGGCTGGAATTTGACGCATGGCCGACACGCCCGGCGAACCCAGTGCCACACTCCGTGCCAGGGGCCCGCGGGGGCCGGAGTGCCCCCTGCGCGCCGAGGCCGTGCGGCTGCGCGACGAGGCGACGCTGCGGGTGCGGCTCGCGGACCGCAGGGCGCTGTGGTGGGCGGTGGTCGACGTCGTCCTCGGCTTCCCCGCCGCCCTGCTCGCCGGGGTCTCCGGTGCTGCGGGCCTCGCCACGGCGGACGCCCGGGTGCCCGCGGCCTTCCTCGCGCTGTTCTCCGCGGGCCTCGCCGCCGGGGCGGGCTTCCTGCGCAGCGACACCCGTCGCGTCGCCAACAAGCGTGCCCGCAAGGCCTGGGCGGCCGTGCAGGACGAGGCGGCCATCGCCCTCGCGCACGACCGCGTGGACGACGACGCGATGCGCGTCCTCTGCGAGAAGCGCCAGGCGGCGCTGTCGGCGTACGAGGGCGACGACGGCCCGAGGTAGCCCGGCGGGGCCCGCCGCCCGGCGAGGTGCCCCGCCGCGCGGGGTGGCCGACGCCGCGGCGCACACCCGGCCGGGCCCGGCGTGGAGTGGTGCGGCTGGGTGGGTGGTGCCGCCGCTGCCGCGGCGGTGGTTTCCCGCCCGCCCACCCGTACCTCCCGGGCCTCGGCGGCCGGGCCAGGCCCGTGTCCCTCTCCGGGAAGCGGCGGGTCGTGGTGTCGCGCGTGAGCGCCGCGGCACCGGGCAGTCGGGGCGTGGGCCGGGGCGAGTTCGTCGCGTCGGTCAGGGGGTCCGTAGGGCGGGGTGGTCGGCGACCACCGTGCAGGAGCCGGGGGCGATCTCCGTGTAGCCCGCGTCCCGTACCACCGGCAGGCCGCTGAGGGTCAACTCCCGCCAGCGGGACGCGGGCGCGGTCCGTACCGCCAGGGGGAAACCGGCGTCCCGCCACGCCGTCCGGTCCGCCGCCGTCAGGTCCCACCAGGCGAGCTGCGCGCCGTGGCCCGCCTGCGCCATCGCCTTGCCCGCCGACATCGTCACCTCGGGGCTCAGCCAGAGCACCGGCGTGCCCGGCTCCGGGGCCACCGGCGGCTCCGGGTCCTCCAGGTCCGTGCCCGACACCTGGAGACGGGCCAGGTCCTTGGGCCAGCCGTCGAGGGGGACCGGCGGATAGACGCGGACCTCGGCCGCCCCGCCCGCCACCGTGATGCCGTCGAGGGCTTCCGCGCGGCGCCACTCCGCGCCCCGCGCCCTGCGCACCACCTTGCGGATGCGGGCGTCCTGCCAGTCCCGCACGGCCGTCGCCCACGCGCCGTCGCCGAGGGAGCGCTCGTCGCTGAGGATCGTCAGGACCGCGCGCGCCGCCGTCTCCAGGGCGTCCGTACGCGCCGGGGGAGCCGCCTTCTCGATGCGGGCCACCAGGGGCAGCACGTACTGCGGCGCCTCGTCGCGCGCGGTCGGCTCGGCACGGAAGGGGCTGTCGATCTGGGGTTCGTAAGCGCTCACCGAACCAGTCTGCCAGGGACGCCGGACACCCCCCGGGGCCGGTGCGCGAGGATGAGCCGCATGGGACGCACGGGAGACAGCGGCAGCGACCCCGCCGACGCCGCGATACGACTGCACGACGCCGGACGCCGCTACGGCCTGCGCGGCCCCTGGGTGCTGCGCGAGGTCGGCCTCGGCGTGCGCGCCGGGGCCCTGACCCGCGTCCAGGGCGCGAACGGCACCGGCAAGTCGACGCTCCTGCGGCTCCTCGCCCGCATCGACGCCCCGACCGAGGGCCGCGTCCACGGCCGCCCGCGCACCGCCTACGTCCCCGAACGCTTCCCGGCCGCCCTGCCGTTCACCGCGGCCGACTACCTCACGCACATGGGCCGCGTGCACGGCCTGACCGGCGCGGCCGCGGCCCGGCGCGCCCACGAGTGGCTCGACCGCTTCGGCGCCGGTGCCCACGCGCGCACGCCCCTGCCCGAACTGTCCAAGGGCAGCAGCCAGAAGGTCGCCGTCGCCCAGGCCCTGCTCGCCGAACCGGGCCTGCTCGTCCTCGACGAGGCGTGGACGGGCCTGGACGCCGCCGCCCGCGACGTCCTCGACCGCGCCGTCGCCGAACACACCGCCACCGGCGGCGCCGTCGTCTTCGTCGACCACGACCCGCGACGGCTCGCGGGGCTCGCCGACGAGACGTACGAGATCTCCGGCACGGGCGTGCGCCGCCGTACGGAGCAGACCGCTCCGGCCCCGGCGGCCGCGGGCCCCACCGTGGTCATCGAGGTGCGCGGCCCGCTCGGCGCACGCCTTCCCCCCGGCCTGCCGGGGACGGCCGAGCCGGGCCCGGATGCGGACACCCGGCGCCTCCTCGTCGCGGCGCCGCAGTCGGACCTGGTGCTGCGGGAACTCCTGACGGCGAGCCCGCCCTGGCACGTCGTCGGCGTACGCGCGGCGGAGGAGCGGCGATGACGACGGCCCTGCTGCGGTACCAGACCGCCCTGCTGCTGCGCTCCCAGCGCTGGCTCGCGCCGGTCATCCTCTACGCGGTGTTCCTCGCCGTCGGCGTCCAGGGCGGCCAGCCCGTGCTCGACTCGCTCGCCTACGCGGCGGCGGCCCTGCTGCCCGTGACGGCCTGGCTCGTACGGATCTGCGTCACCAACGAACCACCGGCGGCGCGCGGTTGCACCGCGGCGGCCGCGGGGCCCGGGCGCGCGCACCTCGCCGCGCTGCTCACCGCCTTCCTGGCGGCGAGCGCCCTCGGGGCGGCGGCCGCCGCGGCCGTCGCCGTCATCAGCGACGCGGCGAGCACCGACCACCAGACCGCCGTGGCGCGCGGCCCCGCCGCCGCTGCGGGGCTGCTCGCGATGCTGGTCAGCGCCCTGCTCGGCACGGCCGTCGGCGCCCTCACCAGCAGGCCGCTGCTGCGCGCGCCGGGCCGGGCGGTCCCGGCCCTGCTGCTCGTCGGCCTGCTGGCCCTGGTGACCACGGGCTCGCCCGCCAAGTCGGTGCTCACCGACCTCACGCGCGGTTCGCGCGAGGGCGTGGTGCCGGTGCCGGTGGGCGCGGTCGCGGCGGCCCTCGCCCTCGCCGCGGCGGCGGTGGCCCTCGCGTGCGGCCTCTGCGCCCGCCGGGAGTGAGCCCGGGGCCGTCAGCCGGAGCAGGCCGTGCGCTGCGCCTCCTGCCACGCGCAGACCGGGCACAGCGTGATGCCCTTGTACGACTCCGGGTACTCCGTGGGCTCCCGGCACAGCACGCACTCGGCGAACGGGGGGCCGTCGGCCGTCGCCGGGCCGTCCCCCGCGGGTGCGGTGCCGGGGGCGCAGTACCCGCCGCCGGTGTCGGTGCCGTTGTCGTCCGCCATGCCCACCAGCCTAGTTCCGGGCGCGGGCGGCATCGATCTGCTCCGACACCTTGACCAGGCGGAAGCCGCGCTCGCGGAGCTCGGGCACGATGCGGCGCAGCGCGCGCTCGGTGGCCGGGGCCGCGCTGCGCGTGCAGTGCATGACGACGACCGAGCCGGGGCGCACCTCCCGCAGGACCTGGCGCGCCACCGCGTCCGGGTCCGTCGCGAAGGCGTCGCCGCTCACCACGTCCCACTGCACCGCCGTGACGCCGCCCGGGGCCAGGGCGCGCAGCGCGGCCCGGTCGTAGCAGCCGCCGGGGAAGCGGAAGTACGGCACGGTCCGGGTGACGCCCGCCCGCCGGAAGGCGGCGAACGCGCGCTCCACGTCGGCGCGCATGCGCTCGCGCGGCAGCGTGGGCAGGCCGTAGCAGTCCGCCGTGAAGGCGTAGTGGCTGTAGGAGTGGTTGGCCACCTCGAAGAGCGGGTCACGGCCGATGTCCCGGGCCTGGGCCGGGTACTCCTCGGCCCAGCGGCCCGTCATGAAGAACGTCGCGGGGACCTTGAGGCGGCGCAGCGTCGCCACCAGGGCGGGGTTGTCGAACCGCTCGCCCGAGGTGGCCCGGGGGCCCTGGTCGGCGGTCATGTCGGCGTCGAAGGTGAGGGCCACGGCGGGCCGCTCCCGCCGGGCGGGCGCCTTGCTGAACACCGGGGTCAGACCCTGCGGGCCCGGCGCGAGGGTGGGCGGGGCGTTCCGCCCGGCGGGGGCGGCGGGCCGGTCGGGCCTGGGGGCGGACGCGGGGGCTTCGGGCGCGGTGCCGCAAGCCGTGAGGGCGGCGCCGAGGGCGAGGAGCGTGAGGAGGGAGGTCCACGTCGAAGTACGAGTGATCACACGGGGACGGTATCCGCATACAAGCGGTAAATCGGGCAGGCGGCATCGGTGCAGCGGTGTCGTCGTGGGGCCGTTTGGCCTGGTGGGCACGGTGTGTCATCGTCCTGGGGGCGCCCATCGGCGCCCAGGGGATCCCGAGGAGTTGACGAAGCCTTGCTGTCTGAGGTGCCTGACCTGCCCGGCATCGGCTGGACCGAGCCCACGGGGGAGGCCGGGGCCGCCCGCTGGCACTCCGAGAGCGGCCTGCCCGCCCCCAAGCGGGTGATCGTCGCGGACGACCGGATGAAGGCCGACAAGGCCTACCGCCTGGCCTGCGAGGGCACCGCGCTGCTGTGGCGCGGTGACTACCAGGGCGCGCGCCAGCTCCTGAAGGCCCTGGGGCGGCGTCTCGACCGGCTCGCCCCGAAGCCGGGGTCGACCCCCGCGGAGACGTTCCACCGGCACCGCCAGGCCCGTGGCCACCGCGCCCGGGTCCTCGGCATGCTCCTCGTGGTCCTGGAGGAGGACCACGCCCTTGACCTGCGCCGCGCCCCGGACGTGCGCGAGGCGTGCGCGCAGGCGTACGGCCCGGCCCAGGGGCGCACGGTCGTCTCGCTGCGCGAGCTGCTCGGCGTGATCGGCGCCCACGAGTGGCGCAAGAAGGGCGTGGAGATGCCCGCCGCCGGCGGCCGGATCCACCCGCACTACGGGGTGTTCTCACCGATCCGGGGCGAGTACGTGGACCTGGTGGCCGAGGCCCCGCTGCCCGCGCCCGCACGGCTCACGACCGGTACCGCCTTCGACCTCGGCACCGGCACCGGCGTGCTCGCCGCCGTCCTCGCCCACCGCGGCCTCGGCCGGGTCGTCGCCACCGACAGCAGCCCGCGCGCCCTCGCCTGCGCCCGGGACAACGTGGCGCGGCTCGGCCTCACCGGCCGGGTCGAGGTCGTCGACGACGGCGCCCTGTACCCGCCGGGCCGCGCCGCGCTCGTCGTGTGCAATCCGCCCTGGCTCCCGGCCCGCCCCACCTCCGCCGTGGAGCAGGGCGTGTACGACCCGGACAGCGCGATGCTGAAGGCGTTCCTGGCCGGGCTCGCCGACCACCTGGAGCCGGCCGGCGAGGGCTGGCTGATCATCTCCGACCTGGCCGAGCACCTGGGCCTGAGGACCCGCCAGGAGCTCCTGGACGCCTTCGGCACGGCCGGGCTCCGCGTCGTGGACCGGCACGACGCGAGGCCCCGGCACCCGCGCGCGTCGGACCCGGGCGACCCGCTGCACACGGCCCGCGCCGCCGAGGTCACCTCCCTGTGGCGGCTCGCCCCGGCCTAGAGCCCACCCCGGCGGCTCCAGCGAAGCGCTAGCCGTGCCAGGGACCCGTCACGGCGAACGTCGTCCCGGGCGTGTAGCAGTTCACGTACATCGTGCGGTGGTCGGGCGAGAAGGTGACGCCCGCGAACTCGCCCCACTCGGGGTCCTGCGGGGTGCCGATGTTCTTCGCGTTGCGGGCCATCGCGTACACCCGGCCGCCGCGCGTCACGCCGTACACGTGCTGGGTGCCGCCGCCGTCCTCGCACACCATGAGGCCGCCGCTCGGCGTCAGACAGATGTTGTCGGGGGACTCGCCGGGGAGCTGGACGTCGGTGTCCGGGCCGAAGACGATCACGAGCGTGAGGCAGCGGCGCGCCGGGTCGTAGCGCCACACCTGGCCGTAGTGGTCGCCCGCCGAACCCTCCGTTCTGCGCGCGTAGCTGGACACGAAGTACACGCAGCGGCCGCCCCAGTAGCAGCCTTCGAGCTTCTGCGCGTGCGTGATGCCCTTCGGGCCGAAGTCCTGGTTGCGGATGGGCGTGGACACCGCGAGCGGGTCGGGCACGTCGACCCACTCGACCCCGCGGAAGGACGCGCCGGTCTCCTGGACGGCCGACAGGTCGGGCAGGCCGGGCACGCGCATCGCCTGGAGGCGGCCGCCCGCGCGCAGCGAGCCCCTGCCGCCCCCCGGCCGGTCCGGCAGGAAGCGGTAGAACAGGCCGAACGGCTTCTGGAAGGCGTCCTCGGTCTCGTACACCACACCGCGCCACGGGTCGACCGCGATCGCCTCGTGCTGGAAGCGGCCCATGGCCGTCAGCGGGATCGCCCCGGTGCGGCGCGGGTCGACCGGGTCGACCTCGAAGATGAAGCCGTGGTCCTTGGTGTAGCCGTTCGTCCCGGCCTTGTCCTCGGTCTCCTCGCAGGTCAGCCAGGTGCCCCAGGGGGTCGGGCCGCCCGCGCAGTTGACGGCGGTGCCCGCGATGGCGACGCGCTCGCCGAGCACGTCGTCGTCGCGGTCGAGCGCGAGCGCCGTACAGCCGCCCTTCGCGGCCGGGTCGTACGTCAGCCCGTCGACGGTCGGCACGCCGATCTTCGCGGTGACGCGGTTCTCGTGGTTGCGCACCAGGTGGACGCCGCCGCGGCGGCCGCGGAAGGCGGCCATGCCGTCGTGGTTGCTGGGCACCTTGCCCTCGCCGGAGCGCAGCGGGTCGCCCTCGCGGGAGAGGACCTTGTAGCGGAAGCCCTCGGGCAGGTCGAGGAGTCCGTTCGGGTCGGGCACGAGCGGGCCGTAGCCCGCCCTGCCCTGGGCGGCCGCGGTGGCCGTGCCCGCGAAGAGCTCCGAGAGGGCGCCGGTGAAGGCGATCGAGGCCCCCAACGCTCCGGTGCGGGCGAGCACTTGACGTCTGGTCGCGCTGGGTCGTGTTTCGGACATGCGGGCAACCTCCTGCTGGCGGACAGGACATGACCCGTTTGTGTGTACCACGCGTCTCAGCCGTTAACGAGCCCCTTGGCGTCGCGCGCGAGCGCCGTCAGCCGCGAAATCGCCCGGAAGTACTTCTTTCGGTACCCGCCGTTGAGCATGTCCTCGCCGAACAGCTGGTCGAAGGGGACGCCGGAGGCGAGCACCGGCACCTCGCGGTCGTAGAGCCGGTCGGCGAGCACCACCAGGCGCAGCGCCGTCGACTGGTCGGGCACCGGCGTGACGTCGGTGAGGCAGACCGCCGTGAGGTCGTCGGTGAGGGCGCCGTACCGGCTCGGGTGGACGCGTGCCAGGTGGTCGAGCAGCTGCGGGAAGTCGTCCAGGCTCGCGCCCGCCGTCGCGTACGCGGCCTTGGTGACCTCCTCGTCGGTGTACGGGGCCGGGGCCTCGGGCAGACCGCGGTGGCGGTAGTCGTCGCCGTCGATGCGCAACGTCCTGAAGTGCGCGGACAGGCCCTGGATCTCGCGCAGGAAGTCGACCGCGGCGAAGCGGCCCTCGCCCAGCTTGCCCGGAAGGGTGTTGGAGGTCGCGGCGAGCGCGACGCCCGCCTCGACGAGCTTGCGGAGCAGCGAGGACACCAGGACCGTGTCGCCCGGGTCGTCCAGCTCGAACTCGTCGATGCACAGCAGCCGGTGCCCGCTGAGGGTCTTGACCGTCTGCTGGAAGCCGAGCGCGCCGACCAGGTTCGTCAGCTCCACGAACGTGCCGAACGCCTTCAGCGACGGCTCCGCGGGGGTGGCGTGCCACAGGGACGCGAGCAGATGGGTCTTGCCGACGCCGTAGCCGCCGTCCAGATAGACCCCGCGCGGACCGGAGGGCGCGGCCTGCTTGGCCCGCCCGAACCACCTCCGCTTGCCCGAGCCGCTCGCGTGGGCCCCGCCGAGCCCGCCCGCGAAGGCACTCAGGACCCCGACGGCCTCGGTCTGGCTCGGCTGCTTCGGGTCCGGAATGTACGTATCGAAGCGGACCGAGTCGAAGCGCGGCGGCGGCACCATCTCGGCGACGAGGCGGTCCGCGGGCACGTGCGGCTCGCGGGCGCACAGGGAGAGGGGGCCCGCTTCGGGTATGGGGCTCTGCCCGGAGGCGGCGGTGGAGGCTGACACGTCTATCCACTCTAGGCCGCGTAGGAGCCGTGTAAGACTGCCGGGCATGCGACGCCTGTTCCCTGTGACCGATCAGACATCCGAAACCGCCGGAATGCCGGGTTCTTCCGTCGATCGCGAGTGGACCCTCGACGAGCTGGCCGAGGCCTACGCCTATCCGGACCGGGAGGGCCCCTGGCTGCGCGCCAACATGGTCTCCACGCTCGACGGCGCGGCCCAGCACGACGGCCGCTCCCAGGCCATCTCCGGCGCCGCCGACATGCGGATCTTCGGCGCCCTCCGGGGCCTCGCGGACGCCGTCGTGGTCGGGGCCGAGACGGTACGCCAGGAGGGTTACCGCCCGGCCCGCGCGCGCGAGGCCTTCGCCGCCCGGCGCGCCGCCGCGGGGCAGCCGCCCGCGCCCGCCGTCGTCGTGCTCAGCGCGAGCCTGGAGCTGGATTTCACCCTGCCGCTGTTCACCGCGCCGCTGACGCCGACGCTCCTGGTGACCGGGGCCGCGGCGCCCGCGGACCGGGTGGAGGCCGCGCGCAAGGCGGGGGCGGAGGTCGTGCTCGCCGGCGAGGGGGCGGGGGCGGAGCCCGCCCGGGTGGTCGCGGAGCTCGCCGAGCGGGGGTTCGCGCGGCTGCTCACCGAGGGCGGGCCGCGCCTCCTCGGCCAGTTCGTGGCGGCGGGCGTGCTCGACGAGCTGTGTCTGACGGTGTCCCCGATGCTCACCGCGGGCGAGGCGCAGCGGATCGCGGTGGGGCCCGGCGCGGCGGTGCCCGAGCGGTTCGCGCTGGCGTCCGTACTGGAAGAGGCCGGGTTCCTCTTCACCCGATACCGTCGGTCCTGAGAATCAGCGGAATCCCCCGTTCCGTTTCGCTTCGGCGGGGCACACTAAAGTGCGCAGCCCCCGCCTCGGGGCGGGGCAGGATGGTTTCCGCAGGGGCCTTGTCCACGGCCCACGGAGGAGAAGGGCGCCTGTCGTGTTCACAAGCGTATTGATGATCGAGAAGGCCCTGACGTCCGCCGACGTGGAGTTCGTCACGACCTTGCACGGCGACGAGCCGGTCACCTTCCACGTGCTCCTGCAGCCGCGCGGGGACCAGGCGGACCGGCTGCTGCGGGCGATCGACGACGTGGCGCTCGGCGAGCTCGACGAGGCCGTGCGCGAGGGGAGCGTGCCGGAGGGCGACGAGGCCGTCGGCCCCGGCGAGCAGGCCCTCCAGGTGTCCCTCACCGCCCTGCGGGCGGCGGGCAGCGCGGCCGAGGGCAAGCTCATCGAGGACCACCCCCTCGACGCCCTGCGCGAGCTCGTCGACGCGTCCGGGGCCGACGAGGTCATCGTCCTCACCGACCCCCACTACGTGGAGGAGTTCTTCCACCGCGACTGGGCGTCCCGGGCCCGGCACAAGGTCGGCGTACCGGTCCTGAAGCTCTTCTCGCACAGCGAGAAGTAGGCGAGGAGCGGGCGAGCGGGGGCGGGCGCGGGCGCGACCGGTGCGTCCCCGGTGGGACGGATAGGGTGGAGACGCTCATGTCACCGTCACACCTCTCGGGAGAGAAGATGGCACCCGGCCTCCCCTCCGCCATGCCCCGACCGCACTTCATCGGCATCGGCGGCGCCGGAATGTCGGGCATCGCGAAGATCCTCGCCCAGCGCGGCGCCCGCGTCGCGGGCAGTGACGCCCGGGACTCCGCGACCGCGGCGGCCCTGCGCGAACTCGGCGCGACGGTGCACATCGGGCACGCGGCGGAGCACCTGGCGGACGATGCCAGCTGCGTCGTCGTCTCCTCGGCGATCCGCGCCGACAACCCGGAGCTGGCCCGCGCCGCGGAGCTCGGCATCCCGGTCGTGCACCGCTCGGACGCGCTCGCCGCGCTGATGGAGGGCCTGCGCCCGCTCGCCGTCGCGGGCACGCACGGCAAGACCACCACCACGTCCATGCTGGCCGTGAGCCTGTCCGCGCTCGGCCTGCACCCCTCGTACGCCATCGGCGGCGACCTGGACGCCCCGGGCTCCAACGCGGACCACGGCACCGGCGAGATCTTCGTCGCCGAGGCGGATGAAAGCGACCGCAGCTTCCACAAGTACGCGCCCGAGGTCGCCATCGTCCTGAACGTGGAGTTGGACCACCACGCCAACTACGCCTCCATGGACGAGATCTACGAGTCCTTCGAGACGTTCGCTGACAAGATCGTCCCCGGTGGCACGCTGGTCGTCGCCGCCGACCACGACGGTGCGCGGGAGCTGACCCGGCGCCTCGCCAAGCGCGGCACGGACCTGCGGATCGTCACCTACGGCGAGTCCGCCGACGCCGACGTGCGGATCACCGACGTGACCCCCCAGGGCCTCAAGAGCGAGGTCACCGTCCTCCTCGACGGCACCGAGCTGCGCTTCGCCGTGTCCGTGCCGGGGCGCCACTACGCGCACAACGCGGTCGCCGCGCTCGCCGCGGGCGTCGCCCTCGGCATCCCCGCCGCGGAGCTGGCCCCGGCCCTGGCCGCCTACACCGGCGTCAAGCGCCGCCTCCAGCTCAAGGGCGAGGCGCGCGGCGTCCAGGTCATCGACAGCTACGCGCACCACCCGACGGAGATGACCGCCGACCTGGAGGCGATGCGCGGCGCGGCGGCGGACGCCCGCCTGCTCGTCCTCTTCCAGCCGCACCTGTTCTCCCGCACCCAGGAGCTGGGCCGCGAGATGGGCGAGGCCCTGGCGCTCGCCGACGCCTCCGTCGTCCTCGACATCTACCCCGCGCGCGAGGACCCGATCCCCGGCGTGACCAGCACGCTCATCATCGAAGCCGCCCGTGCTGCGGGCGCCGACGTACGGGCCGCGCAGGACAAGGAGAGCGCGCCGGAGCTGATCGCGGGAATGGCGCGCCCCGGTGATCTCGTTCTCACCATGGGAGCGGGCGACGTCACGGACCTCGGCCCGCGGATCCTGGACCAGCTGGCCCGGTAGGGCCACCGCGTACATCGCGTACTCACGCAACACGTAAGGGGATGCGTTCCATGTCGTACGACGTCGAGAAGCCCGACGAGCAGTGGCGTGCGGAGCTGACCCCCGCGGAGTACGCCGTCCTGCGCCAGGCGGGCACCGAGCCCGCCTTCCGGGGCGAGTACACGGACACCAGGACCAAGGGTGTCTACTCCTGCCGGGCGTGCGGCGCGGAGCTGTTCACCTCCGGCGAGAAGTTCGAGTCCCACTGCGGCTGGCCGAGCTTCTTCGACCCCAAGGACAGCGACGCCGTGGAGCTGCTCTCGGACACCTCGCACGGAATGGTCCGCACGGAGGTCCGCTGCGCCCGCTGCGGCTCCCACCTCGGCCACGTCTTCGAGGGCGAGGGCTACCCGACCCCGACGGACCAGCGCTACTGCATCAACTCCATCTCACTGCGGCTGACTCCCGACGAGGGCTGACCGGCCGCCGGTAGCGTGGCGGGCATGTCGCCTGCCGGAGCCTCGCGGTCTGCCGACGTGACCTGCCCCGGGTGCGGCGCGCCCCGGACCGTCGCGGTGGACGACGCCGCCGTCGGCAGGGGCCTGCGCCGGCGCCTGGCGAGGGCGCCGCTGCCCGCCCGCGAGGCGCTGCTGCACGCCGCCGAGGGCGCGCTCCTGGTCGCCCTCACGCTCGGCTGGGCCGCCATGGGCCGGGACCAGGGCAAACCGCTCTACGTGATCGGCGCCCTCGCCCTCACGGCGGTGGTCGCCGTCGTCACGTCCGCCGTCGTCCGCGGCGACCTGCGCGGACGGCTCGCCGTACGGGTGGGGGCGGCGCGGGCCGACCCGTACTGGAAGGCGGCGCGCCACTGCCCCGGCTGCGACACGGTGTTCTGCCCCCGGGGCACCCCCTGGCGGGGCGCCCTGACCCCCGAGCAGTTCAAGAAGCTGGTGTGGACGCAAGGGGGCTACGCCGACCGGCTCGCCCCCGGCGACGGGGCGCGCGCCGCCGAGGTGCCGCCCGGGACCGTGGCCGGGCGGGGCTGAGACCTCAGGAGAACGCCACCGCGCGGCACGGGGCGGTGGACGCCCGCGACGGCGAGCCGTCAGCCGACGAGCGTCAGGCGCAGCGACTTGAGGCCGTTGATGAAGTGCGAGACAAGGCGGGCGGGCGGCGCGGCCAGGCCGATTCCGGACGTGGCGGCGAGCGACTCCTCGTACAGGACGGTCAGTTGCAGCCGGGCGAAGTGCGCGCCCAGGCAGACGTGCGGGCCGTCGCCGAACGACACGTGCGGGTTCGGCGCCCGCGTCAGGTCGAGCCGGTCGGGGTCGGCGAAGGCGCGCTCGTCGCGGTTGGCGGCGGCGTGCAGGACGACCACCTTGTCGCCGCGCCGGATCCGCCGTCCGGCCAGCTCGGTGTCGCGCGCGGCGGTGCGGCGGAAGCTCAGCACCGGCGGGTGCCAGCGCAGCAGTTCCTCCACCGCCGTGGCCATCGGGGCCCCGCCCGAGCGCAGCCGGCGCTGCTCGTCCGGGTGCTCGGCGAGCGCGAGGAGCCCGCCGGGCGCCGCGCCGCGCACGGTGTCGTTGCCCGCGACCGTGAGCAGGAAGAAGCACATCTCCAGCTCGGGCGCGGTCACTTCGGGCGTGGTGGCGAGCGTGGTGAGGACGTCGTCGCCCGGGTGCCGCCGCTTGTGCGCCGCGAGTTCGCCGGCGTACGCGAACATGTCGCGCAGCAGGGCCGGGGAGCGCGGGTTCACCGGCCGCCCGTCCGCGCCGACGACCGGGGCGCCCGCCTCGTCCGGGTCCTGGTAGCCGATGACGCGCCGCGTCCAGTCCAGGAGCAGGCCCCGGTCGGACGCGGGCACGCCGAGCAGGTCCGCGAGGTTGAGGAGCGCGTAGTCGTCGGTGACGGTCGCGACGACGTCGCAGTCGCCGTCCCCCGTACGGGCCCCGGCCACGGCGTCGGCGAGCAGCGAGCGCGCCCGCCGCCGGGCGAGGTCCTCGAACCGCGCCACCCGGCGCGGTGTGAACGCCCGGCTGACCACACGGCGGAGCCCGCCGTGGCCGGGAGGGTCCTGGTTGAGCATCATGCGGCGGATGAACGGCAGGTCGTCGGGGTCCGGGTCGCGGATCTGGGTGGCGCCCAGGTGCGAGGAGTACGCGCTCGCGTCCTTGAGCACCGCCGTCACGTCCGCGTGCCGCGACACCGCCCAGAAGCCGGGGCCCGCGGGCCAGCCGAGCACGGCCGGCTCGTCCTGCCAGGCCACCGGGTGGTGGTCGCGCAGGACGCGGTAGCGGTCGTACGGCACGGCGCGCGCGTACAGACGCGGGTCGAAGACGTCCGGGACCTCGGCCTCGATTTCGTTCTCGGCCTCGGCCTCGTTCGCGGCCCCGACGCGGGGCCGCTCGCGTGCGGCGGGCGGATCGGGGGTCACGCGCCGCCGGTCCCGGCGCCGCCCGTCTCCGCCGTGCCGTCGTCCGCCCGCAGGAAGTCCTCCACCACGCGGATCAGGTCGAGCGGCGTCTCGTCCATGGGGTAGTGGCCCGCGCCCGGCAGCTCCACCAGCTCGCCGTTGGGGAAGGCGGACAGCCAGGTCCGCCGCATGAGGTCCGCAGACAGGGCCGGGTCCAGGGCCCCGGCCACGGCGAGCGCGGGCACCGGTGAACCCGCCACGCGGTCCTCGAAGTCGTTGCCCGCCCACGAGTCGAGCCAGGCGCGGAACGCCTTGGCGTCGCTGCACGCGAAGGACCGGTCCACCATGCGGCGCAGCCACGCGGCGGGGCGCCTGCCGCCCGTCGTGACGTCGATGATCGCCCGGCGGCTGTCCGCCGCGTGCCCGGCCGACTCGAACAGCTCCCGCTGCTCCGGCGGCATCGCGACGCCCGACGCGGGCACCGGCGTGATCCCCACGATCCTGCGCACCCGCTCCGGCGCGTCGGCCAGGACGTGCTGCGCCACGCCGCCGCCCATCGAGTGCCCGACCACCGAGAACCGCTCCCAGCCGAGGTGGTCCGCGAGCGCCACGACGTCGGCGGCGGCCTCGGCCGTCGTGAACGCCCCGGGCACGTCCAGCGCCTCGCCGTAGCCGCGCAGGTCCACCACGGCGCACGCGAAGGCGCCCGTGTCCAGGTCGGCGAGGACCGGCGCGTACGCCGACCGGTCGGCGAACCAGCCGTGCACGGCGATCACTTTGTGCGGGCCTTCGCCCACCAGGTCATGAGGCAGCGTGAAGGAGGTCACGCCCGTCACGATGGCCGCGAATCCCGGGCCGCGCAAGAGCGCGGCCCGGCCCCGCGCGGGCCGTTCCCCGCGGCCCCGGCGCGGCCGGATTTCCCCCCGGTGGCGGGAAGTTGGCCGTCCGCCTGCGAGGGGCGCCCCCGGGTGGTCAGAATGTGGCATGGCCATCCGCCGCCTCAGCTACCGGTTCGACGAGGAGCCGGTCACCGGGGCCCTCCGACTGATCCCCGTCCCCGCGTCCGCGCCCTCGTCGGCCCTGTCGGTGCCCGCCGACGGGAGCGGACGCGAGGACCAGGGACAGCTCCGGGAGTGGGCCGAACTGGCCATCGGCGCCGGGCACACCCGCAGCCGCGGCCACTCGGGCGACGGACCCGGCCTCAGTTACAGCAGGCTGCCGGACGGCGGCAGCCTGCTGTGCACCACGGCCGCCGACGGCGGCGTGGCGGCCTACCACCTGACCGAGGCCGACACGACGGCCCGGTTCGCCGAGGAGTGGCCGATCACCTGGTGGGAAGCGGGGGCGGACCGCTTACCCGCGCTGTCGCCGCGGGACGCGCCCGTCGCCGTCGGCCCCGGCGAGGCCGCCGTCCGCCACGCCGGTCTCGTCGCCTTCGCCCGCGCCCACGAACCTCGCGTCGCCCCCTTCCTCGCCGACGTGCGCCGCCTCTTCGACGACCCGGCGGGGCGGCAGCTCGTCGTCGCCGAGGAGAGACCCGACGCCGTCGCCCGCTGGATCGCGCTCGCCTGCGCCTCGCTGCCCGCCGCGTACGTGCCGGCCCTGACCTTCACCACCGGCGCCGCGGAGCCGGGGCGCGCCCCGCAGCACATCGTCGGCATCGGGCCCGACGCCGACTTCGACCGCGACGACCCCACCGTCCTGGACCACCTCTACCGCGTCCACGACGGCCTCGGCGGGCCCGGCAGCCCGCCCCGCGCCGACACCTGGGCCACCTGGACGGCCCGCCTCTGGCTCGCCGGGGAGCCGCTGCCCACGACCGGCGCCGCCGACGGCGACCCCTTCGCTGCCGGGCCCCTCGTCCCGCACCTGCTGCGCGCCGGACTCCTCACCGGGCGCGAGCTGACCGGCCTCGACGGCGACTCGCTGCGGGCGGCCGTCGACACCCTCGTCGCGGCCGTGACCGACGGCGCCGCCGCCCCCGGCGAACTGCTCGCCGTCTGCCACGACCTGCACGCCCACGACCCCGCCGCCGCGGCCCCCCTCGTACTCGCGCTCGCCCGGCACCGGCTCGGCGCCGTACGCCCCGCGGACCTGCCCGGCGAACTGAGCGCCGTCTGCGCCGAGTTGCCCCTCAGCGCCGCGGCCGGGCGGGCCCTGCGCGGCGAGTACGGAGGCGACGCCGACGAGGCGCTGCGGCGCGCCCTGCGCGACCCCGTCGACACCTGGGCCGAGCCGCTGCGCCTGGCCCTGGCCGTCGGCGCCGACGACGGGCGCGGCCTCGGCGACGCCGTCGACCGGCTCGCCCGCGCCCTGCGCGACCCCACCGGGATCGACCGCGCACCGGCCGTACGGGTCCTGGACGACGTCGGCAGCGAAGCGCTGACCCGCCGCGTCCTTCGTCGGCTCGCCGACGCCACCCACAGCCGCCGCCTCGACCTGCTCGTGGAGCTCGCCGACTCGCCGTACGGCGACTGGCTGCGCCGCAACCTCCACGAGGACGCGCCGCTGCCCCTGCGCCTGGCCGAGGCCGCCGCCCGCTGGCGGGCGGGCGGCGGGGGCCTGCGCGGCATGGAGCTGTTCGCGAAGCTCACCGAGGTCCTGCCGCGCCGCCGGGTCACCGACGCCGAGACGCTGAAGCAGATGTGGTGGCTGGTCTGGGGCAGCTCCTGCCCCGCCCCGGGCGAGCTGTCGTGGGTGGCCCACACCTGCACGGTGCGGCTGCTCGTCGGCGCCGGGTACGGCCTGCGGATGACGGGCCTGCTCGCCGCGCCGGACGGGGTGGACAGGGAACTCGTCGGCTTCGCCGCCGGACTGCTGCACGAGAAGCAGCTCTCCCGGGGGCACCGCGCCACCGCCGAACTGCTCGTCCTCGCCCAGGACCTTGCCGACGGCCGCAAGGCCCTGCCCCAGGGCCTCAGGCGCTTCGAGGCCCTCCGCGTCGACGCGAGCCCCCTCGACGTCACCGTGCGGCGCGGCGTGTTCCGGCTCGTCGCCCGCGCCCTGGCGCACGCGGACGCGGACCAGCTGGCCCGCCCGCCCGCGTTCGACCAGCTGGTCGCCGCCGGGCCCGAACTCCTCGACCCCTACCGGGCGTTCATGCTCGACGAGGGCCGCAGGAGCCAACTGGAGCGCGAACTCCCGCTGCGGCCCGCCGAGGTCGCCGCCTACTACTACGTGTGGCGCAGGCGCGAGCGCCGCGGCATCAGCCACGACTGGCAGCGCGTCGCCGCCGAGCTGCTCGACGAGATCCTGGGGCCCGTCGCGGCCCGCCTGGACGACCGGCAGCTCTCCGACGTGGCCGACGTCATGGCCAAGCGCCAGGGCGGCCTCGACCGCGTCCGGGAGTGGAACGCCTGGCGCAACAGCTTCCGCGCCCGCTGACGGCCGCGCACGCCGGGGCGAAACCGGCGACCCGCGCCCCGGCGTCCCTACGTACCGACGGATCCCCCTGGAGAGGGCCAGCGTGAACCAAGCCGACCACAGCAGTGACACCACCGAGATCGTCGACAACTTCCCCGGCGGCTCCATGGCCAGCCGCCCCGTCCACTTCATCTGGTTGCTCGACTGCTCGGGCTCCATGAGCGTCAACGGCAAGATCGGCCAGCTGAACTTCGCCATCCGCGAGGCCATCCCGGAGATGCAGCAGGCCGCCGACTCCAACCCCGCCGCGTCGCTGCTCGTCCGCGCCATCTCCTTCGCCAGCGGCGCGAGCTGGCACGTCAGCGAGCCGACCCCGGTCTCCAGCTTCTCCTGGGAGGACGTGCACACGTACGGCGGCACGGACATGGGCGCCGCCTTCAAGCTCGCCGCGGGCGCGCTGCAGACGCCGCCCATGCCGCAGCGCGCGCTGCCGCCGGTGCTCGCGCTCGCCTCCGACGGGCAGCCCACCGACGACTGGCGGGCGGGCCTGCGCGCCATCGACGGCACGCCCTGGGGCAAGCGGGCCGTGCGCGTCGCCGTGGCGATCGGCGACGACGCGGACAAGAGCATGCTCAAGGAGTTCCTCGCCAACCCCGAGCTGGAGCCGCTGCAGGCCAAGAACCCGCGCCAGCTCGCCGCCGCCATCCGCTGGATGTCCACGGCGGTCGTCAAGGACGCCTCGACGCCCAAGGTCGAGGACGCCAAGCCCGCGACGCCCCTTGGCCCGCCGCTGACCAAGGTCGAGGGCGAAGCCGACATCTGGTGACCGCAGAGCAGGGGACAGACCGCGGCGCGGACGTCCGCTGGGCGCTGCTCACCGGCGGGGTCAAGGGCGTCGGCAAGAAGTACAGCCAGGACCGCTGGGCCGCCCGGGCGACCGCGGACGGGCGCGCCGTCGTCCTCACCGTCGCCGACGGACACGGCTCCGCCGCGCACTTCCGCAGCGACCTGGGCGCCCGCTGGGCCGTGGAGGAGTTCACGGCGTGCGCGGAGGCCTTCGCGCACGAGGCGGTGCGGGTCGGCGCGGACGCCGCGGGCTGGCCGGAGCTGCGGGCCGAGGCCCGGCTCCTGCCGCAGGCGGTCGGGCACCGCTGGCACCGGCGCGCGCGGTTCCACGACAGCAGCGCTCCCGCGCGGGGGGCGTCCCCCGCCCAGCGCGCCGCCGCCCACCGGCGGGCGCGCGGCCGGGGCACCCCGGACCTGGCCGCGTACGGCAGTACGCTGCTCGGCGCCGTACTGACCGAACACACGCTGATGTGCTGGCAGTTGGGTGACGGTGACATCGTCCTCGTGGACGACGGCGGCGTGCCGCACACCCCGCTGTCCAGCGGCCCGGACATGGGCGACGAGACCGACTCGCTGTGCGAACCGGAGCCCTGGCGCAAGACCCGTACGCACTGGCAGCCCATCACCGGCGGCCCGCCGCCCGCCGTGCTGCTCTCCACCGACGGCCTGTCGAAGAGCTTCGCCGACCACCAGGGCTTCCTGGACTTCGCCACCGGCGTGCGCGAGCGGGCCGCGGGGCAGGGCGTGGCGGCGGTGCAGGGGCAGCTCGGTGACTGGCTGGCGCGGGCCGCGAAGTACTCGGGCGACGACACGACCCTCGTCGGGGCGTTCGGCGCCCGGTACGACACGAGTGACGCCACAGGAGGACACGAACCGCATGAGTGAAGGAACGGGGACCCCAGCATGAGCAACGGCATGCTCGCCCGCGGGAAGAAGCTGGTGGCCGAGTCGGGGGAGCGCGTCACGGTCGCGGAGCTCTTCGGCTCCGGCGGCCAGGGCGAGGTGTACCGCGTCACGACGGCCACCGGCGACCGCGCCGTGAAGTGGTACTACCCGCAGCTCGCCGACGCCCGCCAGAGACACATCCTGGAAGGGCTCATCGAGAAGGGGTGGGACGACGATCGCTTCCTGTGGCCGCAGTCCATCGTGATGGACCCGGACGGCCGGGAACCCGGCTTCGGCTACCTCATGGACGTGCGCCCGGCCCGCTTCCAGGACCTGCCCGCCCTGTTCCGCCGCGACCCGTCCGTCAAGGACGCCACCATGCGCACCCTGGTGACGGTCGCCCTGCACACCGTCGAGGCCTACCGCGCGCTGCACTCCAAGGGCATCGCCTACCGGGACATCAACTGGGGCAACATCTTCTTCGACCCGCGCACCGGCGACGTCCTGGTGTGCGACAACGACAACGCCGTCGTGGAGGGCGCCCTCGCCGGGGTCGCGGGGACCATGGACTTCATGGCGCCGGAGCTGGTCCGCGGCGACAAGGGCGCGCAGCCCGGCACCCAGACCGACCTGCACTCGCTCGCGGTGCTCCTGTTCCTGCTCCTGATGAACGACCACCCCTTCAACGGCGCGCTCGCCATGCGCATCCACTGCATGGGCGAGTCCGCCAAGCGCAAGCTGTACGGCACCGACGCGGTGTTCGTGTACGACCCCAAGGACACCCGCAACCGCCCCGTGGTGGGGGAGCAGCCGACCGTCATCGCCACCTGGGCGGCCCTGCCGCAGATCCTGCGGGACCTGTTCGTGCAGACGTTCACGGCCGGCCTTCGCAGCCCGGCGCGGCGGGTGCGCGAGAGCCAGTGGCGGGACGCCCTCAGCCAGGTCCTCGACGCCATCACGCAGTGCCGCGTGTGCGGCAAGCAGAACCTCACCCAGCCGGACGGCGCGCCGCCGGACTGCTGGAAGTGCGGCAAGCCGCTTCAACTGCCGCCGCGCCTCGAACTGGTCACCGCCACGGGCACCACGCTGCGCACCCGGCGCGGCATCCGCCTCGACCCGAGCGCCCGCCTCTACGCCCACCACCTGGACGGCGACCCGGAGCGCCACGACTTCAGGGCCGTCGTCGGCGAGGTCACCGAACACCCCCAGCAGCGCGGCCGGTTCGGCCTCACCAACCGCACCCGCGCCACATGGACGGCCCGCAAGCAGGACGGCACGGTCCTGGACGTGGAACCGGGCCGCACGATCGGCCTCCAGCCGGGGCTGCTCCTGGAGTTCGGGGGCGGCGCCGAGGCCGAGGTCAAGGACTAGCCCCCGCCCCGGCCGGGCGGCGTCGCAGCCAGCGGCGCCACCACGGCACGGGGGCGGGCGGCGCGGGCGGCGGTGGCGGTGGCGCGGCGGACAGGGCGGCCCGGCCGGGCGCGGCGGGGACGGCCACGGCGTCCGGGCGCGGCAGCGGCGTGACCGTCACGGCGCACGCCGCGTCCGGCACGTCGACCGTGACCGATCCGCCCGCGGCCCGGTGCGTGCTGCGGGCCACGCTCCGCTCCTCGCCGCGCACCCCGTCGTCCCACGCCACGCGCGCGAGCACGGCGGGCTCGGGCCAGCGGAAGCGGACCTCGGCCCGCCCCGCGCCGGTCCGGCGTACCGTCACCTCGCCGACGGGCCGCGCATGTTCGACGACCACGCTCGGTCCGGCCACCGCGCGCTCGCCGAGCGCGCTCACCGCGGTGAGGCGGAGGCGCCGCCCGGGCTCCGCCGTCACCTCCAGCTCCCGCGCGGGGAGCGGCCCTTGGCCGAGGGCCGCGAACCGCGCCGACACGTCGGCGCCCGGCGCGACCGGGCCCGCGGTCCACGCCACCAGGGTGCTCTCGCCCCGCTCCGGGGCGCTCCAGGCGAGCCGCACCCGGTCCCCGGCGCGGTGTGCCGTCAGCTCCGTGACCGGCGCGGGCCACTCCTCGACCCGGGCGGTGACGCGCGTCCCCGGCGACCAGGCGGTGCCGCCGTCGGGGCCGCCGCCGGGATAGCCGCAGGTGACCTCGTACACGTGCGTCCCCACCGGCAGCGGCACGTCCAGAAGGCGATCGGGCTCGCTCGTCCGGACCGTGCGCGGGGCGCCGCCGTCCGTCGAGCGCCGCACGCGGACGGCGGTCGCGGCCGGGTGGGGGCGCCAGCGGAGCCGTACTCCGTCGGGCACGGGCACGGCCGTCAGGCCGGTGGCGTCCGGCGCGATCAGGACCGGGGCGGTGACGAGCGGTACCCCGGCGACGCGGCCGCCGCGCAGCGGCACGACCGCGTAGCGCAGGGACCGCCCCAGCGGAGCCCGGGCGTCCGCGGTGGTCAAACCCCCGGTGACGCCGCCGAGTTCGGTGGCCCGCTCCGGCGCGCCGTCCGGGAAGCGCAGCACCTGGTACGTCACGGAGGCGGCGGCCCGCGGCGGCCGCCAGGTCAGGCGCACGCGCTGGTCGTCGACGGCCACCGTGGTCGGTGCCCGGCCGGGCACGGCGGTGGCGTCGGCCAGGCCGGTGGCGGCGCGCAGCAGGCCCGTGCGGGTCTCCGGGGCGTCCTCGGCCTGCCGCAGCGCGCCGAGCCAGGCGGTGGCGGCGCCGCGCCAGTCGCCGCGCGCCTCCAGGGCGCCCGCCCGCGCGGCGAGCCGGGCCACGGCGGTGGAGCGGGCCCGCAGCGAGCCCAGCAGGCGGGCGAGGACGTGGTCGTGCGGCGCCCGCGGCAGCGGTTCGGCGACGCGCTCGGCGGCGCGGAGGCGGCGCCCCGGCCAGATGTCGTTGACGGCCTCGGCGGCCCGGCGCACCGGCCCGTCGGCGGGGAATCCGGCGTCGACGGCGGCGGCGAGCAGCCGGGCCTCGCTGCGGTGCACGCCGAGCGCGGCCACGTCGTCGGCGGTGGTCGCGGCGCCCGCCGCGGGCCCCGGCTCCGGTCCGCGGTCCTTGAGCAGGCAGCACAGCTCCCACAGGACCACCCGGCGCAGGCCCATCGGGTCGTCGCGGACCAGGGTCTCCAGGGTGTCCACGACGGCCGCGGCGGTGAGCGCGCGCGGGTCGGCGGACGTCCGCCAGGCGTCCTGTGCCCGGCGCACGTACGGCACGTCCACGCGCTGCCACAGACCGCCGCGGCCGGGGAACCACAGGCCGTCCAGGACCCGGAAGCCGTCGTCCGTCTCGGCCTGCGGCAGGGTGCCGAAGACACCGGACGCCGCCTGTCGCCGGGCCGGTTCGCGCAGCAGGCCCGCGGCGTGCGGGAACCCCAGGTCGCGGATGGCGGCGCGGAGTTCGGCGTAGCCGCGCATGCCGGGGAACTGGGGCAGGGCGGGCAGCGGCGGCAGCGTGCCGGTGTCCGTGGCCCGGACGCCGGGCCGCCAGCTCTGCGCCACCCGTCAGCCTCCGGACGCCGTGAAGAAGTACACGCGGACCACAGCCGTCGACGGGGCGGCGCTCAGGTCGTGGAAGTCGTCGGTGGCGGTCTTGCCGCTGAACATCCCCGGACGGCCCCTGCCGAGCTGCGAGTTGACGAGGTGGGCGTACTCCGTGCCGCCGGGGCCGCCGCCGAAGGTCAGCACCAGCGCGGCCCTGCGCCCCTCCCACCGGCGGGTCTCGCGGCCGATCTGCCGCACGAGCGAGCCCTTGTCGGCGCCCTTGACCGTGAACTCCTCCGGCTCGCGCGCCACCGACGGCGGTCCCGCGGGCTTCCGCTCCGCCGGGGCGTCCGCGCTGCCGGACGGCTCGGGGCGCGCGGCGAGCGGGTCGGGCCGGTCGGCCATCGACACCAGGGCGAGGACGAGCAGCAGGTCGGCGAAGAGCCAGCCCGCTAGCACGACCCCGGCGACCCGGGTCCCGCGCTGCCGTCGCCGCGGGGTCACGTCTCGTCCCCGGGGCGCGCCGACGGGCGCCGCGGCGGCGGACGCAGGGCCGTGGTGCGGTCGGAGCGCACGTCGTCCTCGGCGGGCCCGGCGGGATCGCGGTGGGCGCCGCCGCTCAGGGCGGGGTCGTCCTGGACGTCCGGCTCGCTCGTCGGGTACGGGGCGGGGTCCGGGGCCCGCCCCGGCGGCGGCGCGGCGGGGCCCGGGTCCCCACCCGCCGGAGGAGGCGCGGGCGCGTACGGCACGGACGCCGGGGAGCCGTTCGCGCCGGCCCAGGGCGGCGGCGACGGCACCGTCGCCGCGTACGGAGTGGACACGGTCCTGTAGGCATCGGCCGCGGCGCGGGGGTGTGCTTCCGCCCCGTTCCGCGAAGATGCCCCCGCCGTCGCGAAGGAGCGCACGCCCGAGTCCACCCGGGCGGCCGCGTCCTGCCAGTGCGCGGCGGCGGCGTCCCAGCGCTCGGTGGCCTCGCGCATGCCGTCGACCGCGTCGTTCGTGCGGCCCGTGCTGGTCACCAGGGCCGCGCAGGCCTGCTCGGTGGCCTGGGCCACCGACTCCGTCTTGGTGACGAGGTCCTGCTGGGCGGTGACGAGCGAGCGCAGCGAGGTCTCGATGTGCGCGCCCACCGTCTTGACCTGGTCACCGAGCTGCCGTGCCGCGGCGGCACCGGCACTGCTCGTCCGGGCGGCGGCCTGCTGCCCCTCGCGCACCGCCGTCTCGATGCGGTCGGCGGCCGCGCCGAGCTTCGGCACCTCGGCGGTGAGCTTGCCCGCCGCCTCCTGGAGGGACGTCGTCGCGTCGGTCACCGAGCCGGTGGCGGCGACGAGCGCCTTGTGGTTCTTGTCGGCCTCGGCGGCGAGCGAGCGCATCTCCTGTGCGGCCTGCGTGAGCTGGGAGGTGAACTGCTTCGGCGAGGCGCTGCGGTAGGGGACGAGCAGCATCTGGAGGCGGGTCAGGACGGCCGCGAGGTCCGCCAGGAGCCGCTCGCGCTCCGCCTCCTGGGCGTCCTCCTCCCGCTCGGCCCGCGCGCGCACGCGTGCGTGCACCACGGACAGCAGGACGAGCAGGGCGATCAGGACGACCGCCATCAGGGCCACGTTCTCGAACCGGCCAAGGGGCGACAGATGGCCGCCGAAGCCCGACTGCCACAGCTGGAGGAACGGCCGCGTGGCCTCCTTGCGGTCCACCTTGCTCAGTTCCCCGTACGCGTGCACCGCCTCGCGCAGGCCGAACCAGGTCACCAGGAGCGGCACGAACACCAGCGCGCCGAGCGCGGCCTCCAGGAGCCCGTCGCGCCGCGCCGAGGGTCTGCCGCCGCCGCGCGCGGTGACGCTCTCCGGGCGGACGTAGGCGTGCACCAGGTCCAGCTCGGACCAGCGGTCCAGGCGCTTGTCGTGCTGCACGTCGTGGGCCAGGGCGCCGAGTTCGGCGGCGCGCGGGCCGAGCGCCGGGTTTCCCGCCAGGTCCTGAAGTTGCTTGATGAGCTCCTGCTTGTTCAGCAGCTGTGCGGGCGTCAAGCGCGTACTCCCTGTCTCGGGACCGGTGCGTGACCATCGAGCGCCTCGCCCAGGAGACCCTCGTCAGTCGAGGACGTCACCCCTGCCGCGACGGTTCCTGCCGTCGCGGGTCAGCCGGGCCAACAGGGCCTCGGCGTCGGGGTGTTCAGGGTCCCACGTGAGGCACTTGCCCAGGGCCTCAATCGCCTCATCGCGCGCGCCCCGCCGGTGCAGCTCCCGCGCGTGCCGGTAGGTGCGGCGGGCGAGCAGGGCCCGCACCCGCTCGTTCGTCGGGTCGTGGCCGTAGGCGCAGCGCAGCCAGCGCTCGGCGTCCGGGAAGTGGTCGGGCGCCACGTCGGCCATGGCGGCCGCGCAGTGCACGTCGATCATCGCGTCGAGCACGTCGGCACGCGCGGGGTGCGCGGTGGCCTCCTGCCAGGCCAGGTGCGAGGCCTGCACGGCGTGTTCGTACCGGCCGAGGTCGAGCAGCACCCGGGCCCGGGCGAGCTGCCGCCGGGCGGCGTGACTGAGGGTCTCTGCGGCCTCCCTGGCCTCTGCGGCCTCTCTGGTCTCCCGGGTCTCCCTGGTCCCTTCGGCTTCCCGGGCCTCCCCGGTCTCCTCGGCCTCCCAGGCCTCCGGCTCCTCCCGCGGTTCCCGCTCCACCGGCTGTGCCGCTCCCGTCAGCCCTTCGAGGAGTTCCCGGGCCTCCGCCACGATGTCCCGGAGCAGGGCCACCGCCTCCCGGCGGCGCCCCTGCCCGGCCAGTTCGCGGGCCTGCGCCACGTCGCGGCGTACCGGGCCGGGGGCGTCGTCGGCGGCGAGCAGCGTCGCGGTGAGCGAGGGCGCTTCCGCGAGGGTGTCGCGACCGGGGTCCGGGGGGTCCAGCGGGCCCTCCTCCAGGGAGGCCGCGCCGGACGCGGAGGCGCCGCCGCCCGCGAGGCGCACCGCGTGCTTGAGGGCGCCGAGCGCGAGCAGCTCCCGCGGCCCGTACGCCGTGCTCCGCCCCAGGTCCGCCACGCCCGCGCGGACCTGCGCGAGCCGGGTGGCGCCCCCGACGAGCAGCAGCGTGTCCACGTCGGGGCGGGTGAGCGCCGCCTCGCCCAGCAGGTCGTGGGCGCGCCGCACGGTGCGGCGCACGTGCGGCTGGAGGAAGGCGTCGAGGTGCGGCCGGGTGATCCGCATGCGCAGCGGCGGTCCGGTGCCGAGGTCGAGCGTGAGCGCGGCGGAGTCCGTGGCCGAGCCGTCGGCGGTGCCCAGCTCCTCGCGCGCCTCCTGGGCCCGCTCCCGGTGGCCGAGCCACAGCCGCGCGCCGCCGCCGGTCACGGACGCGGGCCCCCGGTGGGCCCGCAGCAGCCGCACCGCGGAGGCGAGCGCGGCCTCGTCGAAGGCCCGGCCGCCGGAGGTGGCCGCGCCGTCGTAGCCGAGCGCGCGGTAGTGGCCGCGCACGCCGCGCACCAGGCCCAGTTCGAAGCCGTCGTAGCCCATGCCGTACACCAGGAAGGTGCCGCTGTCCCGGTCCGTGGTGTGCCCCATGACCGCGGCGAGCGAGTCGCTGATGAGCCGCACCGGGGCGAGTCCGGCCGCCGCGGCGGCGTCGCGCAGCGCCTGGCGCTGCCGCGACTGGAAGGCGGCGGGCACGCTGATCACCGTCTGCGCGACCGTCCCCGCGCGTTCCTCGACGCGCTCGCGCAGCGCCCGCAGCATGTGCGCGGCCACCGCGTCGGCGTCCTCCGTGCCCTCCCGCCACGGCACCGGACTCCCGCTGCCGAGCAGGGACTTCACGCTCGGGAACACCACCGGCAGGACCCCCGCGGCGGCAGGGGCGCACACCAGCCACGGCCAGTCGGCCGTCGGCAGGTCGAGGCGGCGCACCGGCTGCCCGGCCACCGCGAAGAGCGCCCGCACCCCCGTCGCGCCGAAGTCCACGCCGAGGCTGACCCGGCCTCCGGCGCCCCCCGCCGTCACCCCCGTACCCCCCGCTGCCGTCATCCGCCCGCCATATCGTCGGGGACTTGGAGGATGCCGTCGTAGTCCCGCTTGCTCGGCAGCGACGGCACCGCGCGCTCGGAGTAGGCCACCGCGATCATGCTGCGCAGGTTCTTGGCCTGCTCGGCGGTCTGGATGCGGTTGCCGTTGCGATGGGCCGCCTTGACCTGCTCCACGGCCTCGCTGATCGCCTTGACGGTCTCAAGCGGCGCCCCGTCCGACGCCAGCTCTGCCTGGCGGAACTGGCTGGCGAGCCCGCACTGGTGGTACATGTCGTCGAGCAGCAGCTCGGTGAGGCGCTGGTACTCGCCGCTGTCGCCCATCTCCACGGCCCGCTGCGCCTGGGTGATGTCGCGGCGCACCTTCAGCTCCTGGGTGTGCTCGATGTAGGGGCCGTACCGCTTGAGGAAGTGCCGGGCCTCCCGCTCGGCGAGCCCCAGCTCCTCGCGGAGCACCGCGCTGTCGACCTCCCGCTCGGTCTCGGGCGGCGGTGTGCGCGGCTTGTCGCGCCGGGGCGTCGCCTCCAGGACCATGTCCGTGCCGCGCACGCTGACGCGGACCGTGATGATGCGGTCCGCCGAGTAGTTGAACGACACGTCGACGTGCCGGTTGATCTCGATCTCCTGCGGCAGCTCGAACTCGACCACGCCCTGCTCGTGGTTCTCGCTCGCCACATGGCTGTCGCCCTCGTACACCGGCACCCGGATCAGCCTGCTGTCCGTCGCGTGGAAGGTGCGGGTGCGCGGCTCGGGCAGCGGGAACGGCGAGCCCGCCGGGATGATCGGCACGAACACGTCGCGCCGCGCGCCCTTCACCGCGGCGATGCCCATCGCCATGGGCGTCGACTCGAACAGGCCCGTGGAGCCCACGGGGCGCGCGTTGACCAGGCTCTGGCCGCACTCCGCGCACACCTGCGCGGCGTACTCGTTGGTCTTCAGGCACTGCGGCGCCGGGCACTCCACGCCGTTCAGGGTCTGCGCGAGCACGCCCGCGCCGTAGGCCACGCACTCCATGGGGTTGATGTTCCGGCGCACCTTGTCGCCGCCGAAGTACGCCTCGACCGCCTCGTACACCGGCCGGGTCAGGGTGCCGCCGCCGACGAGCAGGACGTCCGAGATGTCGTCGGGCGTCAGCTCGTAGCCCGTCAGGGTCTCCTTGACCAGGTCCATGGTGCGGGTCACCAGGGGCGCGATCATCTCCTGGAACTCCTCGCGCGTGAGGGCCATTTCGACGTCGACGATGCCCTCCGGGCCGTGGTACGCCGCCGGGATCACGAGGTACGTCTCCGACAGCTCGTTCAGCTCGCGCTTGGCGGCCTCGGCGGCCTTCTTCGCCTGGAACAGGAACTCCTTGTCGCCGGACGGGTCGACGCCCCGCTCGTCCCGCATCCAGGTGATGATCCGCTCCACGATCGCCAGGTCGAAGTCGTCGCCGCCGAGCCAGATGTCCCCGGCGGAGCGCAGCACCTGGAACTGGCTGTGGCCCTCGCGGTCCTTGACGGTGTTCAGGACGGAGATGTCGAAGGTGCCGCCGCCCAGGTCGTAGACCAGCACGCGGCTGCGCGCCCCGTCCGGCCGGTGCAGGCCGAACGCGACCGCCGCCGCGGTCGGCTCGTCGATGATCTTCTTCACCACCAGGCCCGCGCGCTCCGCCGCCTCCCGGGTCGCGGCGCGCTGCGCGTCGCGGAAGTACGCGGGCACGGTGATCACCGCGTGCGTCACCTGCTCGCCGAGGGTGCGGGCCGCGTCCCGCACCAGCTTGTCGAGGATCACGCTGGAGATCTCGGAGGGGGTGCGGCTGCGGCCGCCGAGCAGCACGTGGGCGCGCGGGTCGTCGTCGGGGCCCGACACGATCTCGTACGACAGGCGCTCGCGGGCCTGGGCCACCGAGCGGTCCGCGAAGTCGCGGCCCATCAGCCGCTTCACGGACACGATGGTCTCCTCCGGCTGCCGCACCGCCCATCTGAGGGCGTCCTCGCCGACGAGGGTCTGGTCCTTGCCGTCGCGCCGCGCGAGGCCGACCACCGAGGGGGTGAGCCGGTCGCCCTTGCTGTTGGTGAGGACCGCGATGTCGTCGCGGTGCGGATCGTGGGCGGCGACGGCGCTGTTCGTCGTGCCGAGGTCGATCCCGATGGCCTTCATCCCTGTGCCGTTCCTTTCCTCGCTGCCTGGGTCCGGTCCTCGGCGGCGACCACGACCCGGGCGGCGCGCAGCACGTGCCCCCGGTATCGATACCCGCGCCGCGCCACCTCAAGGACCTCGTCGTCGCCCGTTCCGGGAGGCGCCGGGCGCACGGCCACGACGTGGTGCGTGGCCGGGTCCGCGCGCTCGCCGACCGCGCCGATGAGCTCCAGGCCCGCGCCGGTCGCGGCCGCCTCCAACTGCCGCGCGATCAGGCCGACGCTGTGCCGGCAGGCCGCCGGATCCAGTTGCGGTCCCGCCGCGAGCAGCCGGTCGCACGCGTCGAGCGCGTCGGCGCACGCCAGGAGCAGTCGCTCGGTGTGCGCGCGGTGCGCGGCGTCGCGCTCGGCGAGCGCCCGCGCCCCCTCGTACGCGACGCGCGCGGCCGCCGCGGTGGACTCCTGCTCGGTCACGGTGCCCTCCTCATAGGCCCTCCGGCCGCACTGCGGCCGTTCTCATACGTCGAACCGGATCAGCTCGTCGAGGAGCCGGGCGACCGCCTCGTCGGACAGCGGCTCCCCGGCGGCGGGCCCCGTCGCCCCGGCGAGCAGCCGGTCGATCTCCCGGACGGCGCCCGGCAGTTCGGCCGCGACGTCCACGTCGTACAGGAAGAGGTCGACGAGCAGCCGGCCCGGCACCGTGCGCAGCTCGTCGAGCGCCGCCTGCGCGGCCGGGGTCATCAGGCGCCGGGCGAGCAGCTCGAACGGCGCGTCCCGCAGCTCGGCGCGCGAGGTCCACGGGGTGACCGAGGCCTCGGCGAGCGCGTCGTACGGGCTCGGGGGCCCGTCGGGGTCCTGGATCACGGCGGGGTGCCTTCCTCGGGGTGCGGGCCGGGCGCGTCGGCGGTCAGGGCGGCGCGCCAGCGGCGCACCGCGTCCAGGAGGGCGCGGCGCACCCGCGGGTCCATCGCGTCCGCGCGGGTCGCGCGGATCAGGTGGTGCAGGGCCTTGCGCACGTCGCCCCGGGCCAGCTCGGTCTCCGCGCGGTCGGTCAGCTCGGCGGCCCACGCGGCCGGGTCGTCCTCGTCGGGCGGCGCCTCCGCGCCGTCGCTGCGGATCAGCTCGCCCATGCCCGCCACGCCCAGATCGGTGGCGAGCAGCCGGTCCAGCTCCTCCAGGGCCTCGCCGAGGGTCTCGCGGTAGTTGTGCGTGAGGGCCTGGCCGAGGCCGACGTCGAGCAGGCCGAGCGCCTCGTGGAGCAGCCGGAGGCGGCCGGGCAGCGCGTCGCCGCGCTCGTCGAGGGTGAAGACCAGGGCGCGGGCGAGGTTGTCGCGGGCGTGGTTGGACGCCGGGTTGAGGCCCAGGGCGCGGCGCAGGTCGGCCTCGGCGCCGTACACGTCCGAGCGCATGCCGTGCTTGGTGCGGGTGTAGCCGCGCCACACGCCGCGCATGGAGTACAGCGAGGAGAGCCTGCCGTCCAGCTGGTCGCGCTCCTCGCGGTCGAGGGGGTGCAGCAGCGGCGGCACAGCCTCGACGAGCGCGATGGCCTCGTCGAGCCCGTCGCCGCGGCGCGCCCGGGGCCCGGCCGGTTCGTTGACGAGGGCCTCCACCCGGCCGAGCGCGGTGCGCACGACCGCCTTCTTCGCCCGCGCGGACATCCCGGCCCGGCGCGCGACCCGCACCAGGCGCTCCCACTGTTCGAGGGCGCGGCTCAGGCCGTCCTCGCCGTCGGCGAGGGCGGTGCGGGACAGTTCGAGGCGGGCGCGCACGGCGAGTTCGACGCCGTCCTGGAGCAGCCGCGCGTGCCGGTGCGCGAGGTGGACGTAGGCGGGGTCACGGCGCAGGAAGTCCCGGCAGTGCGCGCACTCCTCGACGTGGCGGCGCGGGTCCGCCGCGGCGGCGGGGCCCGCGCAGTCGTCGGGCAGCGTGGTCAGCGTCGGGAAGGCGGGCAGCGCGCCGAGGGCCGCCGGGAACTTGTGGACCGCGCACAGCGCGAACGACCGGGCGAGGCCGGAGAACGCCCAGCGCAGCTCGCGGGCCGCGTACTCGCCCGGGTCCTTGCCGTCCTTGGCGGCGGCGTCCAGCTGCGCGGCGAGCGCGGCGAGCGGCAGTTGCAGGTCGAGCAGGCGCAGATAGTGCGGCCCGCAGGCGAGGGCGCCGCGCGCCCCGGGCACCCCCGGAAGCCCGCCCACCTCCTTCAGAACCCGCGCACCCCCCAGCTCGGCTTCCAGGAAGGCCGCCAACTCGCCGTACTCCTCGGCCTGGTGGGGCCGCCCCTCCTCGGTGTGCCGCTGCTCGTACGCGGACAGCTGCGCGGACAGGTGGCGGCTCAGCTCCCAGCGAAGCCGGTTCATGTCCTCCGCGGTCAGCTCGCGGCCGTAGCAGGCGGCGCGCTCGGCCCGCCAGCCGTCCCAGTACGCGTCGTCGCTCAGCAGCGTCGACCAGTACGCGAGCGCCTGCTCCCAGGTGCGCGTGGCGTGTTCCCAGGCGCCGCTCTGCTCCAGTTCCTGCGCCTGCCAAAGGCGGGCCACGGCCAGGCCGTGCGCCACGGCCATGTCGCCGGGGGCCGCGGCCAGGCGCCGCTCCCACTCGGCGGCGGCCGCGTCCCGGCCGCGCGCGAGGAGGAGCAGCAGCGGCGCGTCCTCGGGGAAGCGCTCGCACAGCACGTCCACGAGCCCGGGACCGGCGTGCTCGTCGTCGGGCGAGAGCGCGGCGAGCGCGTCCCGCACGGCGTCGGGCGCCTGCCAGCGGTACAGCAGCGCGTCCAACTGAAGCCTGCGGCCCGGCAGTTGGAGCCGGTCCAGGGCGACCCGCTCGGACCAGGACATGCCGCCGCGCTCCAGGAGCGTGTACGGCGCGTCGCTGACGGCGGCCATCGACACGCCGGGGTGCACACCCGCGTCGCGCAGCGCCAGATACGGGTACGTGGCGTCGCGCAGCGCGAACGGGTCGGCGGTCAGCGGCGCGCGGGTCAGGCCTTCGGCCCAGGGCAGCAGGTCGAGCAGGCGCCGCAGCCGCCGTCGGCGCACCTCGGCCCGGTCGAGCCGCCCCGCGGCCCGCTCGTACGCCGCCACCGCGTCGCTCCAGCGCCCTTCGCCCTCCAGCGACCGCCCCTGGGCGTAGGCGAGCTGGGCGTCGGCGTCCCGGTGCCCCAGGCACGCGCCGAACGCCTCCGCGGCCTTCTCCCACTCCTGGTGGGCATCGGCGATGCGGCCGCGCGCGTACGCGTCGACGGCGGCCACGGCAGCCGCGGCTGCCGGGTCCTGCAGGCCCCGCAGCGCCGGGGCCGCCGCCACGACGGCGGCCCACTCGCCCTCGGCCTCGGCGGCCCGGAGCCGCGCGTAGCGGCAGCGCGCCGCGCAGTCCGCGCCGTCGAGCGCGCCGCCGATCTCCTCGTACGCCGCCGCGACCGCCAGCCAGTCCGCCGCCCCCTCGGCCCGCTCCTCGCCGACGCGCGCACCGGCGTGGCGCCGCCGCGCGGGCACGTCCGCCCAGGCGTCCGGCAGGACGCGGTAGACCCGCAGCGCGTCGAGCCAGCGGGCGGCGCCCTCGTGGGTGCGGGCCAGGGCGTAGAGGTAGAGGTGCAGGGGCTCGGGGGCCGCCGGGTCCTGCGCGGCGGCGGAGCCGTTGTCGAAGGCGCGTCCGTAGATCGCGCGGGCCGCGGCCCAGTCCGGGCGCGCCTCCGCGCGGCGCCCCTCCGCCTTGCGGCGCAGCGGGGCGACCGTGCCCTCGCGCGCGGTGTCGGGCACGCCCGCGAGCAGCGCGCAGGCCGCCGCCCAGTCGCGGTGGACGTCGGCGGCCAGGCGCGCGCGGGCGTAGCGGCGGCGCACCCCCACGTCGCCGTCCGCGTACGCGTCCGGAAGGCGTCCGAAGCCGTCGATGACGTCGGCCCACGCGCCCCGGGCGTCGGCGGCCCGGCCGTGCGCGTACAGGACCTGGTCCGCCACGTCGGCGAAGGACTCCGAGAGCCCGCCGAGCCAGGCGAGCGCCCCGTCCCAGTCCGCCCGCTCGCGGCACAGCCGCGCCCGGGCGTAGGCGCAGCGGCCGTCGGCGTCGAGGTGGCCGGAGGCCTGGGGGCCCGCGCCGGGGGCGCGGCGCTCGCGGCACTCCTCGAAGGCCGCGACGGCCGCCGCCCAGTCTCCGCCGTCGGCGGCCGCGCGGCCGTACGCGTAGGACCGGCGGAGGGCGGCGTCGAGGACGAGCGGGGCGCCCGCGCCGGGTGGGGCGCTCGGGTCGGGCGGCGTGTCCGGGTCGGGCGGGGCGTCCGGGGCCGGGGCGCTCGCGCACTCCGCGTACGCCGCCGCGGCCTCCGGCCACCGCCCCGCCGACTCCGCCGCCCGGCCCCGGACGTACGCCGCGCGGGCCGCCGTGGCCGTGTCGCCGGGACGCAGGGCCAGCGCCTCGGCGCAGGCACGCGCGGCGGCGTCCCAGTCGCCCTCGCGGTGGGCCCGCTCCGCGGTGGCGCGGGCCGTGGCGGCGCGCCGGGCCGTGCGCGCGGCGGCGAGCCGCTCCGGCAGCTCCGGGAGGCCGAGCCCGGCGGCGGCCACCTCCTCGTACAGGGAGATCGCCGTGTCCCAGTCGGCGGCGGCCTCCGCGGCCCGCGCGCGGTCGAGCAGTTCGGCGGTCAGGCGCAGCCGCTCCGCGCGGGCGGTCAGCGGCCCCGGCAGCGGGTGCGGCAGCGCCTGGTGGACCACGGCGAGCCGCGCGGCCGCGGCGGCCCCGTCGCCCTCGTGGGCCAGCAGCTCGCACAGCTTCTCCAGGTCGGGCCAGGCCAGTTCGCACGCGGCCTCGGCGCGCAGGCGCCGCTGCTCGTCCTCGTACTGGCGCGTGGGCGTGCGCAGGATGCGCTGCACCTGCGGCCACCGCCCCCGGTCGCGCTCGAAGCGGGCCGCGCTGATCAGCGTGGTGGCGTCCACGTGTCCGACCGGGTTCCTGAAGGCGCCGAGCGCGTCCGCGCCCTCGCGCAGCGGGTCGGCCACGGCGCCGCCGTCGTCGCGCACCTCGCGCGCCTTGAACAGCCACCCGTGGCGGTGGTCCGCGTGCAGGAACAGCGCGGGCGTCGCCCACTCGACGGCGGTGTGCCGCGGCAGGTGCGAGATGCGGCGGCGCGCCGTGGACACCGCCTCGTCGACGGTGCGGTTGGCCGCGAGCTCCTTGAACAGCTCGGGGCTGAAGCGGCCCGCCGACTCGTCGCTCACGCGCCCGCGCATCGCCACCACGGCGGGCAGGCCACCGGCGATCAGCGCCTGCGCGAGCCCGGAGAACGGCTCGGTGTGCGCCCCGTCAGGGCCCGAACTGTCGGCCCCAGAGCAGAGGTTGAGCACCGCGAGACGCAGTCGCGGCGCCTTCAGCAGGATGCCGCTGAGCAGGTCGGAGGGGACGCTGTCGACACCGCCGGACCCCGTCTCCAGCTGGACGACGCCCTTGCCCAGGTCCTCGTCGTAGCGGCCGTGCGCGATGAGCAGGACGGCCGTGGGCAGGTCGGGGTGCGCGCCGAGGGCCGCCTCCAGGCGCTCGCGGGTGGCCGCTTCCACGACGGTCGTGCGCACGGCCACCTCGGGCAGCTCCTGGCGCAGCGCGGCGACCTCCGCGTCCAGGCGCAGGGCCGGGCCCGCGCCGGGCGGCGACGCGCAGGCCACGATCAGCCGGATCAGGCTCGGCTCGTCCGCGGGTGCCGGAAGGCGCCGGCCCAGCGGACCGCCGGGCAGGGAACGCACCAGCGAGTAGGCGGGGTTGAGGGCGAGCGACTGGTGCGGCAGGTCGGCCGGGGCGCACAGCGCCTCGAGGGGCAGCTCCCGCAGGCGCGGCGGCAGGTCGAAGCGGAGCCGGAGACGGCGGCCGGGGGCCGTGCCCTGCGCCAGGTCCAGGGCGGCGGCCAGGCAGGCGGCGGCGGGGGAGGAGCGGGGGCCGCCGGGCGCGGGCGGCACGGTCGGTGCGTGCGGCGGCGGGCCGTACGCGGGGCCGAAACCCCCGTACGCGGAGCCGAAACCCGGGGCGGCGAACCCCGCGGGCGGTGGGCCGAAACCGGGCACGGCGAACCCTCCGCCCGGCGGACCGCCGAGGTTCGTCACGGGTGTGCCGAGGTTCGCCACCGGTGTGCCGAGGTTCCCCGCCGCCGCCCCGAACAGCAGCCCGTACACCTCGCGCCCCAGCTCCCGCAGCTGCTCGGCCGTGTGCCGCTCGCCCATGGGCGCGTGGCCGAGGTCGGCCTCGACGAGCCGGTCCCAGCGGGCGCGGAGCGCCGCGGGCTCGCCGTCCACGGCGATGACGTCCGCGGCGCAGGACGGCCCGCTCATCGCCACGAGGAAGTGGGAAGGCCCGAACGGGCGGACGCGGACGCGCAGTTCCTCGTACTCGTGCACCGCCGCAGGTCACCTCCCGCTCTCGTCGAACTGCTCGCGTACGAAGTCGAGTTCGTCCTGGGCCCGGCGCCGCTCCTCGGCGATCTCGGGGTCGTCGGGGAAGTGGACGAGCGCCGCCGTCAGGGCCTCGACGGCATCCTCCAGGACGGTGCGCGCGCCGGACAGGCTGCCCGACCCCCACCGCTGGAGGGCCAGGCCGCGCAGCACGATACCGAGGCTGAGCTGCGCCCTGCGCCCGTGCGGGCTCAAGTCCACCGAGCGGCGCAAGTCCGCGGCGGGCGCGTCGAGCGCGGAGCCCTCGCGGTTGGCCTCGGCGATGCCGCGGTCGGCGAGGGTGCGCGCCAACTGGCCGTCGACGCGCGGCCGTTCGTTCGCGCCGATGACGGTGCGGGCGGCCTCCAGGGTGGCGACGGCCCGGCTGAGGAGCCCGGCGCGGTGGGCGTCCTTCGCGGTGGCGAGGGCGAGGCCGACGATCTTCGCCTGGGTCTGGCGGTAGCGGCCGAGCCGCCGGGCGTGCACGAGGGCACGCCGCAGGGACGTGGCCGCGGCGTCGAAGTCCGGTGGATCGGCCCTGAGTTGGTCGTGGCCGAGCGTGACGCGGGCGTGCAGCGCGAGGTCCCTGGCGTCGCGGGCGAGCCGTTCGCGGCCGTCGGCCAGGCCCGCGTAGCCCGGGTTCAGCTCGTCGAAGCGCGCGCAGTCCGGCTCGCACACGGGCGCGGCGCCGGGGTCCGCCGCACAGGGCCGCGCGCGGCAGGCGCGGCAGCGCAGCTCTCCGAGCGAGGCGAGGGCGTCACCGGGCAGACCCTGGCGCAACTGGAGCCGGGCGAAGCCGAGTGCGGAGAAGGCGTGGACGAGCGTGTCGTCCGCCGCGGCGGCGGCGAACGCGCCGAGCGCCCGCGCCGCGCCGAGCGCCGCGACCCGCAGCGGTCCGCCGCGCACCGGCACCTCCGGGAGGCCGCCCGCGGCGTCGAGCAGCCGCGCGGCCTCGGCCTCGCGCTGGAGCAGCAGGTCGGGCGGCACCCTGGCATCGGTGTCGGCGGCGCCGTCGGCGAGCCGTCGCGCGAGGTGCTCGCGCAGCGCGGTGCGCAGGTCCGGCACGAGGGCGTCCGGCACGTCGACGCCGTACCGGCGCGCGGCGCCGTGCCGGATCCGCTCCCAGAAGGCGCCGTCGTGCAGCAGCGCGCCCCAGGCGCCCACGCACCGTTCGTGGCTCCCCTGCGGGGAGTTGAGGAGGGTGAGCCCGAGTGCGTGGGTGACGCGGTGGTCGGCCGGGTCGTGCCGGGCGGCGTCGTCGAGGAGGTCGGCCGCCGTGTCGCGGCGGCCGCCCGTGACGAGCGTCGCCGCGTACAGCGGGACGAACGCGCCGCGCTCGCGGTGGAGCGCCCAGGACGCGGCCGTGAGCGCGGCGGCCCGCTCCCGGTCGGGCGCGTCCCCGCCGAGGGCGGTGAGCGCGGCCCGCCGCAGCCGCAGCGCGGCCTCCCGGGCGCCGCCGCCGAGCGCCGCCAGGAGCCAGCGCGCCTCGTCGTCGAGCGCCCCGGCCCGCGCGGCCGCCCGCAGGTCGTCGAGCGCCGCGGCACGGCGGCCCGACTTGGCGCGCACGCAGGCGCGTTGGACGGCGGCCCGCGGGTGCGGATCCTCCCGGTCGAGGGCTTCGGTGAAACAGGCCTCCGCGGCGGCGAGATCGCCTCGCCGCGCGAGCGCGCACCCCGTCCAGAAGGGGGCCGCGGCCCCGCCGGGGTCCGTCTCCCGCGCCCGCCGGAACGCCGCGAGGGCCTGTTCGGCGTCCCCCGCGGCGAGGCGCACGCGCCCGAGGCCGATGTGCGCACGGGCCAACAGGGCGCCGGCCGGCCCTTCGCCGTACCCGTCCCCGTACGTCGAACGCGCGAGGTCCAAGGCCCGCAGGAAGGCGGCCTCCGCGCCCTGCCCGTCCCCGCGCGCCCACCGGGTCTCGCCCTCGGCGCAGGCCGTCTCCGCCGCGCCGCTCGCCGTCTCCGCTCGCGCCCCCACGTCTCACAAGCCCCCGATCAGCGGCCGGTGCCGGGTCAGCCCGCGGCCTCGTCCAACTCGGAGCGCCAGCGGGACTGCTGTCGGTCGTAGTGCAGGGGCCCCACCCGGAACGCCGTCAAGTCGAGCCCCAGCAACCGCTCATACGCCTCGGCGGGAAGGTCCGGTTCCAGGACGACGCTCAGACCGCTGCCCTCGTCCCGCAGGACGAGGGGGCGCCGCGGCGCGGCCGCGGCCCCGTCGCGGCGCGCAAGGCGGCCCACCGCCGCCTTGAACGCCGCGTACGCGTCCCGCACCGCCTCCGCGCCCAGGCCGCTGAGGAAGGCCTGCAACGGCAGCGCGGCGAGGACCAGCCACGGCACGTCGCCCGCGCCGCGGTGCCCGACGGCGCGGCGCACGCGCGCGGTGCGGACGCCGAGGCCGGCGAGCGCGGTGACCAGGTCGTCGCCGAGGGCGTCGGTGACGTCCTGGTCCAGGAGCAGTTCGGCGCGCAGCGGCGGCACGCCGGAAGTGCCGGGCGTACGGGGCGCGTCGGGCAGCGGCGGCGCGTCGGGCATGGGGCGGTCTTCCTTCCGCCGGGGGCACGGGGCATGCGCCCCGCAGCCTAGGCGCGGGGCGCCCCCCGCTGCGGGCGAATCCGGATCTCTCCTTCCCGCCGCCCCTCCCCGAAGCCCTGAACAGGCACTCTTGCCAGATTTATCCGGAATAGGGGATTCATGGAACTTTCGTGGTGCGCCGGGAGTCTTCTGAGGTGAACGCTGAAGCTCAGCTGAACACGGGGGTGTTCCACCTTGACCGACATCGACCTCGGCTTAGACGTCCGGTTCGAGACCGACGGGACCGGCGAGCCCCACGAGACCCACGAAGCTCATGAAACCGACGAGACCGGCGGGAGCGGCACGCCCGCGGAGGCCGCGGGCGGCCGCGAGCTCGTCCCGTACGCGGCACCGCTGACCGTCCCGCCCGTCCTGCGCCCCGCCGGGGGCGACGTCCGCGAAGAGACGGAGATCGCGGTCCGTCCCGCCTGGGTGCGTCTGCACCCGCAGCTCCCGCCCACCCTCATGTGGGGGTACGAGGGCTCCGTGCCGGGCCCCACCATCGAGGTGCGGCGCGGCGAGCGCGTCCGCATCGCGTGGACCAACCGCGTGCCCAAGGAGAGCGAGTTCCCGGTCACCGCGGTGGAGGTGCAGCGCACGGGCCCGCCGCCCAGCACCCTCCCGGGCCGCGAGGGCGTCGAGCCGAACAAGGACGTGGCCGCCCTCCCCGCCTGGACCGTCACCCACGTGCACGGCGCCCAGACGGGCGGGGGCAACGACGGCTGGGCGGACAACGCCGTGGGTCACGGCGACGCCCAGCTCTCCGAGTATCCGAACGACCACCAGGCGGTCCAGTGGTGGTACCACGACCACGCCATGAACATCACCAGGTGGAACGTGTTCGCGGGCCTGTACGGCACCTATCTGGTCCGCGACGACGAGGAGGACGCGCTCCAACTCCCCTCCGGCAAGCGGGAGATCCCCCTGCTCCTCGCCGACCGGAATCTGGACACGGACGAGGACGGCCGCCTGACGGGCCGCCTCCTGCACAAGACCACGATCATCGACCCCAAGAACCCCGAGACGGGCAAGCCGGTCACGCTCCCCTTCACCGGCCCGTACACCACCGTCAACGGCCGCATCTGGCCGTACGCGGACGTGGCCCCCGGCTGGTACCGCTTCCGCCTGGTCAACGCGTCGAACGCCCGGGTCTACGACCTCGTCCTCATCGACGAGGACGGCCGTCCCGTGCCGGGCGCGGTCCACCAGATCGGCAGCGACGGCGGGCTGCTGCCGCGCCCGGTGCCCCTCGACTTCGGCGCCACGGAGGGCTCTTCGCCCACGCTGACCGTCGCGCCCGCCGAGCGCTTCGACCTCCTCGTCGACTTCCGCGCGCTCGCGGGCAAGCGCCTCCGCCTGGTCAACAAGGGGCCGAACGCGGCACCGGGAGTCCCGGACGTGGCGGGGAACGTGCGCTATCCGCACGTCATGGAGTTCCGTGTGGGCCGCGGCGGCGGCGCCCAGGAGACCTTCCGGCTGCCCGAGGTCCTCTCCGGCTCCTTCCGCCCGATCGGCCACGGCGTGCCGCACGGCCACCGCCTCATCGTGCTCACGCCGCCCGCCACCAAGGGCGCCGGCGGACACCCGGAGATGTGGGAGATGACGGAGGTGAAGGACCCCGGGAGCATCCCGATCCCCGCCGACGGCGTCATCCAGGTCCGCGGGCCCGACGGCGCCCTGAAGACCTACCGCAGGACGGCCCGCACGTTCAACGACGGCCTCGGTTTCACCATCGCCGAGGGCGCGTACGAGCAGTGGAGCTTCCTGAACCTCGCCGTCCGGCCGAACGTGACCCACCCCATGCACATCCACCTGGCCGACTTCCAGCTCCTGGGCCGGGACGCGTACGACGCCTCGGGTTTCGACCCGGCCGTCGGCGGCACGCGCGCACCGGTCGCGCACGACCCGGCCACACCGATCCCGATCGCTCCGAACGAACGCGGCTGGAAGGACGTGTTCCTGGTCCCCGGCGGTCAGCTGCTGCGCGTCATCGGCAGGTTCGACGGGGCGTACGGCCGCTTCATGTACCACTGCCACCTCCTTGAGCACGAGGACATGGGCATGATGCGGCCCTTCGTCGTACTGCCGAAGGAGGCCCTGAAGTTCGACCACGGAGGCCACGGCGGCGGCCACGGCGACCACTGAGCCCCGGCTCCCGGACCGCTGGGGGGCGGTCCGGGAGCCCTCGTCAGGGCGCCCCGACCCGCCCCGCCGCCCGGGTCGCCGCGGCCCGCCCCAGGGCCCGGACCATCGGATGCGGCCGGGCCCCGTCCCCGCTCAACTCCGGCTGGAACAGCGTCGCGAGGAAGAAGGGGTGCCCCGGCAGCTCGGCCACCCGCACCTGCCCCGCCTCGTCCGTCCCGGAGAACCGCAGCCCATGGGCCCGCAGCACGTCGAGCAGCCGGACATCGCTCGGCCCGTACGAGCAGTGGTACCGCTCCACCGTCCGGTCCGCCCCGAGCACGGACTCGGCGAGCGACCCGGGTGCGAGGGCCACGGCGCCCTCGTGCCCGACGAGCGAGCAGGCGAGCGGCGCGATGAGCGGGTCCTCGGCGTCGGGGTCGTTCTCGGCGTGCGCGGCGCGGGCGAGGCCGCACACATGGCGGGCGTACTCCAGGAGCGCGTGCTGGAAGCCGCCGCAGGTGCCGAGGAAGGGAATGCCCTCCTCGCGCGCGGTGCGGATCGCGGCAAGGGCCCCCGCCTCGCTGCGGTACGGACTCCCGGGCAGCATCCACACCGCGTCGAACCCCCGCACGGCGTCCGGCTCGGCGGCGTCCTCGGTGGGGATCCAGTACGCGTCGAGGACGAGCCCGTCCCGGGCGGCGAGCGCGTCCAGGAGGACCGGGACGCGGGTGTGCGAGACGACGGTGGGGGAGCGGTCGCCGACGAGGGCGAGCCGGGCGGGCGGCACGGCGGCAGCGTTCCCGGCGGGGAGCGTGGTGTTCGCGTTCATGACGGCCATCCTCAACACCGGCCCCCGTTCACGTCCAACGACGAAATCTGCACCCGCGATCAGCGTCGCTAATGGGGCCCGCGATCCTGGACCCCATGGACCCGCACCTCCTCCGCACCTACGTCACCGTCGCCCGTCTCGCCTCCTTCTCCGCTGCGGCCCGCGCCCTCGGCTACACCCAGTCCGCCGTCTCGCAGCAGGTCGCCGCCCTGGAGCAGGATCTCGACACGCCGCTCCTGACCCGCCGCCCCGTCGCGCCCACGCGCGCGGGCGAGCGGCTCCTCGAACACGCGGGGCCGCTCCTGCTGCGGCTCGACGCGGCGCGCGCGGAGGTCCTCGCCCTCGCGGGCGAGCCGGACGAGGGCCTGACGCTGGCCGCCGCCCCCACCGCCCTGACGCCGCGCACGCTGCGGGCCCTGCCGTCGACGGGCGTCACGCTGCGGGTCGTCGACCGGGCCGCGGTCCCCGAGGCCGTCGCGGCCGGCGCCGCGCACCTGGGGCTCGTCGACGGCCTGGCCGCGCCCACCGACCCGCTGCGCGTCGCCGACGTCGCGCCGCTCACCACCCGGGGCGCGGGCGAGGAACCGGTGTGCGTCCTGCTGCCCGCCGGGCACCCGCTGGCCCGCCGCGCAGGCCTGCGCCTGGGCGACCTCGCGGACGCCCGCTGGCTGGACGCGCCGGGCACGGGCCTGCCCCTGGACCAGCTGCGCGCCGCGACGGGCCGCACGGGCTTCCGCCCCGCCCTGCGCTACGACGGCACGGACGTACGGACGCTCATCGCGCTCGTGGCGGCCGGACACGGGCTTGCTCTGCTGCCCCGCTCGGCGGCGCCCGCAGGACCGGCCACGGGCGCGCGCGGCACCGACGGAGCGAGCGGCCCGGGTGACTTGGGTGACTCGGGTGACACGGGTGACTCGGGCGGGGCCGTCGCCGTGCCCCTCACCGCGCCCCGCGTCGTGCACCGCACCGAGCTGCTGCACACCGGTGCCCTGCGCGGCGCCGCGGCCGCCTTCGCCGCGCGCCTGGACATCACCCGTTCGTGAATCGTCACGCCGTCGCACGCCGGGTAGGGCTGTGGCCGGAGGCGAGCCATGAAACAGACCGCGTTGCGTCCCAAGCCCATGCCCGGACGGGAGCCCGACAGCGGCGCCCCACCCGCCAAGGGCCACCGCCCGCACGCCGCGCGCCGCCGCGGCAAGCGGCTCACCACGCTCCTGCTCGGTCTGCTGTGCGCGACGGTCCTGGTGCTCACGGGTGTGGGCCTCGGCACCGTGGGCGCCACCGTCATCGGCATGAGCAGCCTCGCGGAGATGCGGCGGCAGGCAGGCGCGGGCGCGTCCCCCGGCGAGCCGGGGCGGACACCCCCCGACGCGCGGCTCACCGGCAAGGCCGCTCCCGGCGAGCGGCCCACCGGCAGGACGGCGGCGGCGACCACGCCGTCGGGCCCGAAGCCGCAGGCGCTCAGGGCTCCGGGCCCGCGCCTGGTCCTCGGCGTGGAGGCGGCCGACGCCCCCGCCCGCGGCGGCGCGCTGCTCGTCGGGGTGCACGTGCCGGGCCCGGGCCACGCGGCGGGGCTCCTGCGGCGCGACGTCGTCGTGGCGTTCGGCTCCACCCGGGTGCGCACGGCGGCGGACCTCGTCCGCGCGGTGGCCGCGGCCCGGCCCGGCAGGAACGTCACTCTGACGGTACGTCACCCCACCGGCGCCCGCAGGACCCTGACGGTCACACCGGGCTTCACCACCTGAGGGCGCCCGACGGGGGACGGCCGCCTGAGGGCGCCCGCGGCGGGCCGTCAGACGACCCGGAAGTGCGACGTCAACCGCCGCTCGTCGTCCAGGACATGGAGGGTGAACCCCGCCGGGGCGTCCAGGTCGACCAGGCCCTCGCCCTCCCACGGCAGCCGCAGCGTCGAGACCACGCCGGGACCGACGATCAGCGGCCGCCCCGCGAAGGTGGTCGCGGCGGGCGTGTGCGCGTGCCCGATGATCAGGCCCGCGATCTCCGGACGCCGCTCCACGAGCGCCCGCAGCCGGTGCGGTTCGCGCAGCGGCCACGCGGTGTCGAGCCGCGGGTGGTGCACGGGCACGGGGTGGTGGTGGAAGGCCAGGAGCACCGGCGTCTCCCCGTCGAGGCCGTCGAGCCGGTCCTCCAGCCAGGCGTACGTCGTCTCGTCGAGCAGTCCGTGGTCGTGGCCCGGCACGCTGGAGTCGAGCAGGAGGACCTCGACGCCGCCGACGCGGTGGGCGCTGTTCACGGGCTCCTCCGACGCGCTCGCCGCCGGCTCGCCGAGCAGGGCCGTGCGGAAGGGCGTGCGCCGGTCGTGGTTGCCGGGGCAGGTGAGCACCGGCCAGGGCGCGTCGGTGAACAGCACGCGCGCGGCCTCCTTGTACTCGGCCTCCTCGCCGTGGTCGGCGATGTCACCGGTCACGAGCAGCGCGTCCACGGGCCGGGGCAGCGCCCGCAGCCGCTCCATGACGCGCTCGGCGCGCTCGGTCGCCCGGGCGTCGCCGTCCAGGTGAAGGTCACTGATCTGCGCAAGTACCAGCATGTCGTACGCCCCTCCCGCGCCCGGCACCGTCCACGTGTCCCCGTACGTACCCGGGCCCGGCCTCGAACTAATGGATGCAGCGCATCTAACCATTAGTCGCGGGTGCGGGGAACAGCCACGCGGGAACAGGTGGCCTGCACCGGGACGCGGCCCGCCGCGAACGGGGCCGCCGGACCGGAATACCCGCTCGCGCCGTGCGGGGCGCGGGGGCAGGATGCTGGGGAAGATCCCGGCCCGCGGCCCAACGACCGCGGGCGACCGCCGCACACCCCACCGCCGCACACGATTCAGGAGGCCCGATGACCCCGGCCACGCCCGCGCCGTTCACCGCCGACGACTACCGCGCCCGCATGGACCGCGCCGCGCACGCCGCCGCCGAAGCGGGCCTCGCGGGCGTCCTCGTCGCGCCAGGACCCGACCTGGTGTGGCTGACCGGCTACCGCGTGCCCGCCGACACCGAGCGGCTCACCCTGCTCGTGCTCGCCGCAGGCCAGGACCCCGTGCTCGTGGTGCCCACCCTGGAGGCCCCGGACGCCGCGCGCGCCGCGGGCGCGCCCGCGCTGACCCTGCGCGACTGGACCGACGGCGTCGACCCGTACGGCGTGGCCGCGCCGCTGCTCGCCGAGGACGGCCGCTTCGGCGTGAGCGACAACGCCTGGGCCATGCATCTGCTCGGCATGCAGCGGCAGTTGCCCGACACCTCGTACACCGCGCTCACCGAGGCCCTGCCGATGCTGCGGGCCGTCAAGGACGCGGCGGAGCTGGAGCGCCTCGCCGCGGCCGGGGCCGCCGCCGACGCCACGTACGAGGAGATCCAGAAGGTCGCGTTCGCGGGCCGCAAGGAGACCGACGTCGCCGGTGACCTCGCAGAGCTGCTGCGGCGGTTCGGGCACGAGCAGGTGGACTTCACCGTCGTCGGCTCCGGGCCCAACGGCGCGAGCCCGCACCACGAGGCGGGCGACCGCGTCATCGAGGACGGCGACATGGTCGTCCTCGACTTCGGCGGTCTGAAGCACGGCTACGGCTCGGACACCTCCCGCACCGTGCACGTCGGCGAGCCGACCGCCGAGGAGCGGCGGGTGCACGACGTGGTGCGCGAGGCCCAGGACGCCGCGTGCCGCGCGGTGCGCCCCGGCATCGCCTGCCAGGAGGTCGACCGCGCGGCCCGCGCCGTCATCACCGACGCCGGGTACGGCGAGTACTTCATCCACCGCACCGGGCACGGCATCGGCGTCACCACCCACGAACCGCCGTACATGATCGAGGGCGAGGAGCAGCGGCTCGTGCCCGGCATGTGCTTCTCGGTGGAGCCCGGCATCTATCTGCCGGGCCGCTTCGGCGTACGCATCGAGGACATCGTCACGGTGACCGAGGACGGCGGCCGCCGCCTGAACAACACCCCGCGCGAGATGGCCGTCGTGAACTGATCCCCGGGCGGGGCCCGCTCAGCCCTGGGCGAAGTGCGCGAGCACGTCGTACGGCGGCGGCAGCGGCCGCGCGCTCGCCGCGTCCAGGCGCCGCAGCTGGTCCTCGTCGAGCGCCCACCCCACCGCGCCCAGATTGTCGGTCAGCTGCTCCACGGACCGCGCGCCGACGATCGGCGCGGTGACGCCCGGCCGCTGGAGCAGCCACCGCAACGACACCTGGGCGGGCGTGCGCCCGGTCTCCTCGGCGACGCCGAGCACCGCGTCCACGACCCGCCAGGTCGCCTCCGTGGCCCGCTCGTCCCACGCCCCGCCGCCGCGCGCGCCCTCGGGCGGCGCCTCCATGCCGCGCCGGTACTTGCCGGAGAGCCACCCGGCGTGCAGCGGGCTGTACGGAATGACGCCGACGCCCTCCGCGCGGCACAGCGGGAGCAGCTCCCACTCGGCCTCGCGCGCCAGCAGGTTGTAGATCGGCTGGAGGCACACATACGGCTCCCAGCCGCGCGCGTGGGCCACGTCCCGGACCTTCTGGAGCTGCCCGGGCCCGTGGTTGCTCGCGCCGAGATAGCGGACCTTGCCCGACCGCACCAGGGTGTCGAGCGTGGCCAGGGTCTCCTCGATTGGCGTGTGCGCGTCCCACACGTGCGTCTGGTACAGATCCACATGGTCCGTGCCCAGGCGGCGCAGGCTCGCCTCCACAGCCGCCAGGACGTGCTTGCGGCTCAGACCGCGCGCGTTCGGGGCCTCGCCCATCGGCAGGAACACCTTGGTGGCGATCACCAGGTCGTCCCGTACGCGGCCCTTCAGCCAGCGGCCGAGCACCTCCTCCGACACGCCCTGCCCGTACACGTCCGCGGTGTCGATGAACGTGCCGCCCGCCTCCGTGAACGCGTCCAGCATCGCGTGCGCGACCCGCTCGTCCGCCCCGCCGCCGAACATCATGGCGCCGAAGCACAGTTCACTCACCCGGAGTCCGGTACTCCCCAGCCGCCGCTGTTCCATGGTCGTGCCTCCTCGAAGTCGCCCCCCAGGCTAGGCCGTGCCACCGACACCGGCCCTAGTCCACGGCGAGCACCGCGCAGGACTCGCCGGGCAGGCGCACGGACCCGTCGGCGCCCGGGCCCTCGACGGGCTCCCACGCGGCGAGCACGCGCGCGTGGCGCACGCCCAACGGGACCTCGACGGCGTGCTCCGCGAGGTTCACGACGATCCGCAGGTCCCCGCGGCGCACGGCGAACCAGCCCGCCCCCGCGTCATGGGCGACGCGCACCGCGGCCAGATCGGGATCGGTGAGGTCGCCCCGCTCCCGGCGCAGCGCGATCAGCTCGCGGTACCAGTTGAGCACGCGCGCGTGGTGGCCCTTCTCGCGCTCGGTCCAGTCGAGGCAGGAGCGCTCGCGCGTCGCCGGGTCCTGCGGATCGGGAACGTCCTCCTCCGCCCACCCGTGGGCCGCGAACTCCCGCCGCCTGCCCTGCCGTACGGCCCGAGCGAGGTCGGGGTCGGTGTGGTCGGTGAAGAACTGCCACGGCGTCGAGGCCGCCCACTCCTCGCCCATGAACAGCATCGGCGTGAAGGGACCGGTGAGGGTCAGCGCGGCCGCGCACGCGAGGCGTCCCGGGGAGAGCGTCGCGGAGAGCCGGTCGCCCTGCGCGCGGTTGCCGACCTGGTCGTGCGTCTGCGCGTAGCCGAGAAGCCGGTACGCGGGCACGCGCACGCGGTCCAGCGGGCGACCGTGGGCCCGCCCCCGGAAGCTGGAGTACGTGCCGTCGTGGAAGTAGCCGCGCGTCAGCGTCTTCTCCAGGGCCGCGAACGGGGCCTCGGCGAAGTCCGCGTAGTAGCCCTGCGACTCACCGGTGAGCACGGTGTGCAGCGCGTGGTGGAAGTCGTCGCTCCACTGGGCGGCGAGGCCCAGGCCGCCGCCCGCGCGCGGGATGACGATCCGCGGGTCGTTCAGATCCGACTCCGCGATCAGCCCGAGCGGTCTGCCGATCTCGTCGGCGAGCGCGTCGACGGCCGCGGCCAGCTCCTCCAGGAACGGTCGCGCCCGGGTGTCGCACAGCGCGTGCACGGCGTCCAGGCGCAGCGCGTCCACGCGGTAGTCGCGCAGCCAGGCGAGCGCGCTGCCGACGAGGTACGCGCGCACCTCGTCCGAGCCCGGCGCGTCCAGATTCACGGCGGCGCCCCACGGGGTGTGGTGCGTGTCCGTGAAGTACGGCCCGAAGGCGGGCAGATGGTTCCCCGACGGGCCCAGGTGGTTGTGCACCACGTCCAGGACCACGCCGAGGCCCGCGGCGTGCGCCGCGTCGACGAACCGCTTCAGCGCCTCGGGCCCGCCGTAGGGCTCGTGCACGGCCCACAGCGACACGCCCTCGTAGCCCCACCCGTGCCGTCCCGGGAAGGGGCACACCGGCATCAACTCGACGTGCGTGACGCCCAGGTCCACGAGGTGGCCCAGGCGCTCGGCCGCCGCGTCCAGGGTGCCCTCGCGCGTGTACGTGCCCACGTGCAGCTCGTACAGGACCGCGTCCCGCAGGCCCCGCCCGGTCCACGGCGTACGCCACACGAACCGCTCGTGGTCGACGACGGCGCTCAGGCCGTCGGGCCCGTCCGGCTGCCGGGGCGAACGGGGGTCGGGCAGCGCGGGGCCGCCGTCGAGCGCGAAGCCGTACCGGGTGCCGTCCTCGGCCGGTGCCTCCACGGCCCACCACCCCGGGCGCTCCGGATCGGGCGCCGCCGCGCGCGGGGAGCCCTGCGCGCGCACGGCACCCTGCGTGCCTCCGTCCGCCGCGGCCCCCTCCAGGACGAGACCGACCCGCTCCGCGCGCGGTGCCCACACCTCGAACCTCACCGGCAGCCCTCCTCGTTGGCCCCTGTGTCGCCGTGCCTCCATGGTGCGCCAGAAGTGATCGCGGCGGAGGAGTTCGGCCGATTCTGGACACCCGGCCTGAGCTGGCCGACAATCGTCAGCGTGACCCTTCCTTCCGCGGCCTCCCCCGAGTACGACACGCAAGCGGGACGGGTGTCCGACGCCGAGCGGGAGCGGGCCCTCGAGGTGCTCAGGGAGGGCGCGGCGCTCGGCCGCCTCTCGCACGACACGTTCGTCCGCCGCATGGAGCTGGCGCTCACCGCCCGCAAGCGGCAGGAACTGGCCGCCCTCACCGCCGATCTGCGCACGGAGCACCGCTGGACGCGGCTCGTGCTCTCCACCGTCGGCGCGGTCTCCGGCTTCGGCGTGAAGCTGCGCCGGGCCTGGCAGGCGGAGAAGCTGCCCAAGCTGCTGCTCCCGGCGCCGGGCGCGTACCCGCTGCGCATCGGCCGGGACCCGGCGAACGGCCTGCGGCTGAGCCACGACACGGTCTCGCGCGTCCACGCCGAGCTGATCCACCAGGGCGGCCTGTGGGTCCTGCGCGACCTCGGCTCCACGAACGGCACGACCGTCAACGGCCGCCGGGTGACCGGCGCCGCGGTCGTCCAGGCCGGGGACCAGGTCTCCTTCGGCCACATGGCGTTCTGCCTCGCGGCGGCCTGAGGACCGCGGCGGGCACCGGGACCCGCCGCGTCACGCGTCCCGTGCGCGCGCGTGCAGGGCCGCCTCCACCGTCGTCCGCGCCTGGTGCTCGACCTGGCGCTCCAGCGGCACCCAGCGGGCCTTGAACCGGTCGGCGAACGCCTCGCTCCACTGCGTCACCAGATGGTCGAGACGGGGCGCCGCCCGGTCGTCGGCCTCCCGGAGGACCCGCAGGAGCATCGCGGCGGCCCGCAGCGGAAGCCGCCGCCCGAAGGCGTCCACACTGCCGATGTACGCCATCGACGTCCCGGCGGGCGGCAGCCGGCCCCAGTCGTCGGCGAGCCCCGGCACCAGGCCGAGCGCCCACCGGGCCGCCCGCAACAGCGGCCCGTCGGCGCCCGGGAGCCGGGGCAGCGCGTCGCCGAGTACGGCCTCCACCAGGCCCGCGTCGTGCCGGAGCCGCCGCGCGAAGCCGCGCAGGGCCGCCCGGGGCGCCGGGTGCGCCGCCATGTCGTCCACCATGTCGCTCGCCCACATCGGCACCTCCACGATGGCCGTCACGCCGCCGTAGCGGTGCGCGTGGTGCCAGGTGGTGTGCCGGGCGTCCTCCGGCAGGCTCGGATAGGCGGCCGCCGAGCCGGGCCCCGGCAACACGTGTACGCCGGGCCCCGACACGGGCCAGCCCGCCGCGTCCGACGCGCCCGTCTCCACCGGAATGCCGAGGCGCGCCGCCGACGCGGCGAACGGCGCGGCGAGCCCGGGGATGTCCCGGGTCAGCTGCACCCAGCTGCCGCCGAGGTCGGTGCAGTGCAGCGACACCTGCAAATAGGGCCGCAGTTCGTCGATGACGCCCTTGAGGGCGAGGGTCTCGGGCGGCAGGCGGTCCGGCGGAAGCACGGACGGCGACCACTCGGGCTGCTCGGGTCCCGCCGGGCGGAAGAAGTGCCGGTGGTAGTCCAGGAGGGTGCGCGGCGCCGGGGTGCGGTGCAGGCTCGCGCCGTCCGGGTCGGCGCACAGCAGGAAGTGCCATGAGGTGTCGGCCCGCAGCGCGGCGTCGCGCACCGTCCACTCGGCGAGGGCGAGGAGGGTCGAGCCGCCCGTGGGTTCGTTGGCGTGCGCGCCCGCCACCACGAGCACCGTGCGCGGCCCGTGGCCGACGGACAGCAGATGCAGGGGGCGGCCCGCGCGGGAGGCGCCGACCTGGCGCAGCGTGCACAGGTCAGGACGGTGACCCGCCAGCTCCCGGGCGCACACGACGAGTTCGGGAACACTGGGATAGCGGTTCGCCGCCAGTTGACTCACCCCCGCCTGGTCCGCTGACGCAATCCGCAGTACGCCACGCGGCGGTACGCGTGTCAAGAACCCCGAAGCCGGGCTCCACGGAGCCCACGCCCGGTACACACGGCTCCGCCCGCTCCATCTGTCCCACCCACTAGGCGGTATGCCCCCTTCCGCTCGGCGCACGCCCCGGGCGCCCGCTGTCAGACGCGCTCCAAAAGAGCCACCGGAAGCGGCGTGAGCAGATCACTCACGCGCGTGCACCCGGCGAACTCACGCCCCGGGGTGAGCAGATCGGCCCACGCCCCCCGCGGCAGCGCGAGCGCGGTGTCCCGCCAGCCGCCCGCGTCCGCGAGGCGCAGCGAGAGCCGCGTCACGGCCACCACCACGCCGCCGGAGCGGCAGTAGGCCACGCAGTGCGCCGCGCCGGGCCCGGTCGCCGTCAGCGGCTCGTACGTGCCCCCGCCGCCGAACAGGCCGGGCCGCCGCGCGCGCAGCCGCAGCGCCGCCGCGGTGAGGGCGAGCTTCTCGTCCGACAGGTCCCAGGAGTCCCGGCGCGCGTCGAGCCCCTCGAGCAGGCCCGTCTCGAAGGCGGCGGGGCGGCGGTTGTCGGGGTCCACCAGGGCGTGGAAGGCGCGCTCGGTGCCCTGGTAGAGATCGGGCACCCCCGGCATCGTCAGATGCAGCAGCGTGGCGCTGAGGACGTTCACGCGCGCGTGCGGGGCGAGTTCGGCCGCGAAGGCGGCGACCGTGTCCAGCGGCGGCCCGCACGGGCCCGCCGTCAGGAACGCCGTCACGGCCCCTTCGTAGCCCTCGTCGCGCTCCGTCCAGCTCGTGTGCAGGCCCGCCTCCCGCACGTGCTTCAGGAGGGCCTCCTGAAGCCGCCTTCCGTAGCCGTCCCGGCCGCCGCGCGCGGCCGGGGCGAAGCCCACCGCCGTCTGCCAGGCCGCCCAGGCCAGCTGCGGGTCGGGCGCCCGGGTGCCCTCCGCGCGCGCGGTCTGCCGCGTCACCTCGGCGAGCAGCGCGTCCCACCGCCCGGGGGCCTGCGTGAGGACGCTGATGCCCGCCCGCACCTCGGCGCTGCGCTTGGTGTCGTGGGTCGTCAGGACCGTGCCCGAGTACGGCCAGTCGCGCCGCATGCGCGCGCAGTACGCGTGGAACTCCGCCACGTCGAGCGCGGGCCGTCCCGGCTCGCCGCCCACCTCGGTCGCCGACAGGAGCGGCACGTGCCGGTAGAACGCCGTGTCCTCCACGGACTTGGCCCGCAGCGCCGCCGCCGTCTGCGCGAACCGCGCCCGGAACGCCGCGCACCGCTCGCTGTCCCCGCGCCTGCCGAGCGCCAGGTCCCGCACCGCGTCGACGGCCTCGGCCTCCTCCGCCACCGCGAACGCCCGCCGGGCCTCGGCGGCCGCGCCCGCCGTCAGGACCGTCGCGGGCTCTGCGCCACCGGCCGCGTACGGACGGTAGACCTCAAGGCGCACGAGGAGTTCCCGCAGCGCCGTCCGCAGCGCCCACGGGGCGTGGTCCCGCAGCCCGGGCTCCGCCGCGCACAGCGCGTCCGCCTCCCGCGTGAGCCGCTCCACCTCGGCGGCCAGCTCCCGCGTGACGACCTTGTACGCGGCCCGCCGCACGGTCGCGGCCCAGTCGCCGCCGCGGTCGGCGGGCGGCGCGGCGAACCGCCGGTAGCCGCTGCCCAGTTCGCGCGCGCCCGCCGCGTCCGTGAGCACCCCGTCGACGTGCCGCAGCGCGTCGTATCCGGTGGTGCCCGCCACCGGCCAGGCCGCGGGCAGGCGCTCGCCGTCGGCCAGGATCTTCTCCACGACCGTCCAGCGCCCGCCCGTCGCCTCGTGCAGCCGCTGGAGGTACGCCCCCGGGTCCGCGAGCCCGTCCGGATGGTCGACGCGCAGGCCGTCGACGACGCCCTCGCCGAGCAGCCCGAGGACCGTGGCGTGCGTCGCGTCGAACACCTCCGGGTCCTCGACCCGTACGGCGATCAGGTCCGAGATGGTGAAGAAGCGCCGGTAGTTGAGCTCGGTACGGGCGAGCCGCCACCAGCCGAGCCGGTACCACTGCGCGTCGAGCAGCCGCGGCAGCGGCAGCCTCTCGGTGCCCGTGCGCAACGGGAACACCCGGTCGTGGTAGCGCAGCACCCCGCCGTCGACGCGCAGGTGCGCGAGGTCCCCGCCGAGCCGGCGGGCGAGGACGGGCAGCAGCAGCTTGCCGCCGCCCGCCGCCCAGTCGACGTCGAACCAGCGCGCGTACGGCGAGGCGGGCCCGTCGCGAAGGACCTCCCACAGCGCGCGGTTGTGCAGCGGGTCGGCCGCCATGTGGTTCGGCACGATGTCCACGACCAGGCCGAGCCCGGACGCCCGCGCCGCCCGCGCGAGCGCCCGAAGGCCCGCCTCGCCGCCCAGCTCGCCCCGCACGCGCGCGTGGTCCACGACGTCGTAGCCGTGCGCGGAGCCGGGCACCGCCTCCAGGACCGGCGACAGATGCAGGTGCGAGACCCCGAGGGCGGCCAGATAGGGCACCGCCGCCTCGGCCGCCGCGAACGGGAACTCCGGACACAGCTGCAGCCGGTACGTGGCGGTGGGCGGCTGCGGGACATCGGGCGCGGGGCGCGGAGACGTCATGCGAACCTACGTACCCGCATGGGCGGCTTTCGTGCCTTCGGCGCATGCGCGGGTTCGCAGGAGCGTCGATAGCGTCCGACGGTGACTGAGAAGGGGCGGTGCGAGCGGCGGTACGGGCGGGACGCGCGGCGCGGCTGGGTCCCGCGCACGGCCGACACCTACCGGGACGTGCTCGCGATCACGGGGGCGGCCCTTCCGGTGCTCTCGTTCCTGGGGCGGCTGCCCGTCGCCGTGATCCAGTTCGGCAGCGTGCTCCTGGTGGCCGGGACCAGCGGGTCGCTCGCCACCGGGGGAGCCGTCGCCTGCGCCCTCGCGCTCGGGCAGGTGACCGCGGGGCCGTTCGTCGGGCGGCTCGCCGACCGGCGCGGGCAGCGGCCGGTCGTCCTCGCCTTCGCCGCGCTCAACGCCGTCGCCGTCGCCGCCTGCGCGGTCGGCGCCCTGCTGCGGCCGCCCACGCCCGTCCTGCTGGTCCTCGCGGTCCTGGCGGGCGCGAGCGTGCCCGGGATCGGCCCGCTGGCCCGCGCCCGCGTGGTGGCGCTGCTGCGCCGCGGGGACGCCCCGCCGGGGCTCGTCGACGCCGCGCTGTCCCTGGAGTCCACGATGGACGAGCTGTCCTTCGTGCTCGGGCCCGCCCTGGTCGGCCTCGCCGCGGTCGCGGGCCACCCGGCGTACGCGTTCGCCGTCGCGGCCCTCCTGGTGGCCGTCTGCGGCACCGGCTTCGCGCTGCACCCGACGGCGCGGGCGGTCGCCCCGGCCGCCGTCCCCCACCGGCGGGAGGCGGCCTTCGCGCTCCCGCGCACGGTGTACGTCGTCCGCGTCGGGCTCGTCTTCCTCGGCGTGCTGCTCGGCGCCTGCGGGGCCGGGATCGCGGCGCTCACCGAGGAGTTGGGCGCACCGGGCCACGCGGGCCTCGTCTATGCCGCGATGGGCGTCATGAGCGCCGTCGCGGGCCTGTCCATGGCCGCGCTGCCGGACCGCTTCGGGCTGCGCGGCCGCTGGCGCGCCGCCACGGCGGCCGCCGCGCTCCTGTCGCTGCCGCTGGTGTGGACGCACAGCCACCCGGCCCTGTACGCCGTCGTGACGGTCTTCGGCGCCGTCTACGCGCCGAACCTCGTCACCGGCTTCGCGCTGACCGAGCGAGCCGTGCCCCGGCCGCGGCTCGCCGAGGGCATGACGTGGGCGGCGAGCGCCTTCGTCGGCGGCCAGGCGGTCACGCTCGCCGTGGCCGGACGGCTCGCCGAATCCCACGGCGCGGGCGCCGCGTTCGCGCTCGGCAGCGCGGCCGCCGCGGTGGCCTTCGCCATCGCCGTGGCGGCGCGCCCGGGGGCGCCTACGCCGGACGCTGCAGCACCGTGAGGCTCCGGTCGGTCAGCGTCACGCGCTCACCCGCCCGCACCTTGGCCCCGGTCCCCGGCGGCACGCCGTCCTCACGCGCCGTGTCGACCACCACCTGCCACTGCTGGCCCTGATTCACCGGCACCACGAACTCCAGCGGGTCTGGGGACGCGTTGAACATCAGCAGGAACGAGTCGTCGGTGATCCGCTCGCCGCGCGGCCCCGGCTCGGAGATCGCGTTGCCGTTGAGGAACACCGTCAGGGCACGGGCCTGGGCCGCGTCCCAGTCCTCCTGGATCATCTCCTCGCCCTCCGGCGTGAACCAGGAGATGTCCGACAGCTCGTCGTGGGTCCCCTCGACCGGACGGCCGTGGAAAAACCGGCGCCTGCGGAACACCGGATGGTCGCGCCGGAGCCACGCCATCGCGCGCGTGAACTCCAGGAGGGTGCTCTCGCCGTCCGGCCAGCGCACCCAGGCGACCTCGTTGTCCTGGCAGTACGCGTTGTTGTTGCCGCCCTGGGTGCGGGCGAACTCGTCGCCGTGGCTGAGCATCGGCACGCCCTGGGACAGCATCAGGGTGGCGAGGAAGTTCCGCAGCTGCCGGGCGCGCAGCGCGAGGACGTCCGGGTCGTCCGTGTCGCCCTCGACACCGCAGTTCCAGGAGCGGTTGTGGCTCTCCCCGTCCTGGTTGTCCTCGCCGTTGGCGTCGTTGTGCTTCTCGTTGTACGCCACCAGGTCGTGCAGGGTGAAGCCGTCGTGGCAGGTCACGAAGTTGATCGAGGCGAGCGGGCGGCGGCCGTCGCCCTGGTACAGGTCCGACGAGCCGGTGAGCCGCGAGGCGAACTCCGCGAGGGTGCGCGGCTCGCCGCGCCACAGGTCCCGCACGGTGTCGCGGTACTTGCCGTTCCACTCCGTCCACAGCGGCGGGAAGTTGCCCACCTGATAGCCGCCCTCGCCGACGTCCCAGGGCTCGGCGATCAGCTTCACCTGGCTGACCACCGGGTCCTGCTGGACCAGGTCGAAGAACGAGGAGAGCCGGTCCACCTCGTGGAACTGGCGCGCGAGCGTCGCCGCGAGGTCGAAGCGGAAGCCGTCCACGTGCATCTCGGTGACCCAGTACCGCAGCGAGTCCATGATCAGCTGGAGCACGTGCGGATTGCGCATCAGCAGTGAGTTGCCGGTGCCCGTGGTGTCCATGTAGTACCCCGGGTCGTCCTCCACGAGGCGGTAGTACGAGGCGTTGTCGAGGCCCCGGAAGGACAGCGTCGGGCCCAGGTGGTTGCCTTCCGCCGTGTGGTTGTAGACCACGTCCAGGATGACCTCGATGCCCGCCTCGTGCAGCGCGCGGACCGCCGACTTGAACTCCAGGACCTGCTCGCCCCGGTCGCCCCAGGAGGCGTACGCGTTGTGCGGGGCGAAGAAGCCGATCGTGTTGTAGCCCCAGTAGTTGTTCAGGTCCATGTCGACGAGGCGGTGGTCGTTCACGAACTGGTGGACCGGCATCAGCTCCAGGGTGGTCACGCCGAGCCGCGTCAGGTGCTCGATGACCGCCGGGTGCGCGAGGGCCGCGTAGGTGCCGCGCAGCTCGTCCGGCAGCTCCGGGTGCAGCATCGTCAGGCCCTTCACATGGGCCTCGTAGATCACGGTCTCGTTGTACGGCGTGCGCGGCGGGCGGTCGTCGCCCCAGTCGAAGTACGGGTTGACCACCACCGAGGCCATCATGTGCGGCGCGGAGTCCAGGTCGTTGCGCTTGTCCGGGGCGCCGAAGCGGTAGCCGTACACCTCCTCGCCCCAGTCCACCGCGCCGCCCACCGCGAGCGCGTACGGGTCAAGGAGGAGCTTCGCCGAATTGCAGCGCTGCCCGCGCGCGGGCTCGTAGGGGCCGTGCACGCGGAAGCCGTACCGCTGGCCCGGCATGACGCCGGGCAGGTACGCGTGCCGCACGAAGCCGTCGGACTCGCGGAGCTCCACCGCCGTTTCCGATCCGTCGTCGTGCAGCAAGCACAGTTCGACGCGATCTGCGGCCTCCGAGAAGACCGCGAAGTTCGTACCGGCACCGTCGTACGCGGCGCCGAGGGGATACGCCTGCCCAGGCCAGACCTGCATGTCGTCGACTCTTCCACGCTCGTCACTCCCGTGGGGGCTGCCTTGGCCAGAGTGTGCTCGAAAGTGGGGCAACCACAAAGGAGTTGAGTCCGTCTAACCGACTGACCACATACTCGACATGCCCATGAATTGGGCCCATCAGGGGAGATTGGGGGAGGATGTGCGCAAGCTAGTCAGACGCCATCTCGGGAAGGTCGTGGCGGGGGGTGCCCTCGCCGTGGCGGCCAGCGCGGCGCTGGTGGCCGTCACACTGCCCGACCAGGCGGGGGCGGGGGAGTCCGACCGCAGCACGGCGGCGGGCTCCTCGCGCCAGGACGCCGTAGCACCCGACGGCCGGGTGCAGGCCGCGCCCGACGAGGGCTCCGAGGGGGTCGGCAGCGACCCGCTGACCGACGCGGAGACCGAGCGGGCCCAGAAGATAGCCCTGGACAGCAACGGCCTGCGCTCCAGCGCACGGGACGTGGAGGGCGACCGGGGGCCGCAGCGCCTGTCCACGAACCTCGCGGAGAACGAGCCGGGGGCGACCGGGGACGACGCCGAGCGCCGCGCCGAGATCGTCTACTACGACTACAAGAAGGACGCCGTCGTCGCGAAGACGGTGAACCTGAAGACCGGCAAGGTCGAGTCGACCAACACGGCCCAGAACGTCCAGCCGCCGCCCAGCGAGGAGGAGCTGACCGAGGCCGCGCAGCTGCTGATCGCCGACGACCACGGCAAGGGCCTGCGGGACGACTACAAGAAGGCCACGGGCAAGAAGCTCGACGGCCCCGGGGACCTGGACCTGAGCGGCTTCGTCTTCCGCAAGGAGACCCTCGCCGGCGTCCCCTCCGACCTCCAGGACTGCGGCAAGCACCGCTGCATCCAGGTCGTGGCCAAGGTCAAGAACGGGCCGTGGATCGACACCCGGGCCTTCATCGTCGACCTCAGCGACCGCCACGTGGGCCGGCTCCGCTGACCGCCCGCGCAGGGCATCCACACGTCTCCCTCCTCACTGAAGGAGCCTCTTCCGCATGCACGTCTCGCACGGCAACAGACTTCCGCGCGCCCGCAAGGCGGCCGGTACGGCCCTTGCGGTCTCCGCGCTCCTGGGGGCCGCGATAACCACCGCGGGCCCCGCCACCGCGTCGCCCAAGGCCGCACCGCAGGCGCCCGCCGCCGACTGCAGCGCCGCGTACCGCATCGAGCAGACCCTCGACGGCGGCACGACCTGGCGCATGTGCTGGCACTACAACACGTACTCCGGGCTCATCCTCGACAAGATCAGCTACCAGCCCAAGAGCGAGCCCAAGCCCATCCCGGTGCTCACCAGCGCCCGCCTCGCCCAGATCCACGTGCCCTACGACGACGGCGACGCCGAGTTCGACGACGTCACGGGCACGGACTTCGGCCGGAAGCTGCAGAAGCTCAAGACGAGCGAATGCCCCGGCGGCACCATCAAGACGGTGAAGGTCCCGGACGGGGGGAACGTCCCGGGCCTGTGCACCACCACCCGCGCGCGGGGGCACGCCTACCGTCTCAACAACGACGCGAGCACCGGCGGCAGCGGCAAGGTCTACGCGGCCCAGGGCAAGGACCTGCTCGTCTACACCGTCAACAAGGCCTCCTGGTACGAGTACATCACCGAGTGGCGGTTCTCGTCGGACGGCACCATCACGTCCAACGTGGGCGCCACCGGCAGCCTGTCGCCGTACGACTTCGACGGCGGCGACGACCGCGGCTGGCCCATCGGCAAGGGCGACCAGGCCAAGGCCGAGAGCCACTCGCACAACGTCTTCTGGCGGCTCAACTTCGGCCTGGACGGCTCGCCCAAGTCCAAGGTCGAGCAGTACGACTCCAAGGTCACCCCGCCGGCCGGGCGGGGCAGCCCCACCACGAAGACGACCCGCACGCCCGTCACCAAGGAGCTCGCGGGCGACCGCCAGGACATGCGCTGGTGGCGCGTGGTCAGCACGGCGGGCAAGAACAAGGACGGCCACCCGCGCAGCTACGAGTTCGTGCCCGGGGCCAGCCAGAAGCACGCGGGACGGCCGTTCACCCGGCACGACGTGTTCTTCACCGACTACAAGAAGTGCGAGCAGTACGCGAGCAACAACATCGGCTGCCCCAACGGCTACCCGTCCAGCGTCGACAAGTGGTCGAACGGCGAGACCCTGAAGCACCCCATCAGCTGGGTCAACATCGGCTTCCACCACATCGCCCGGGACGAGGACCAGCAGCCCATGCCGGTCCACTGGCAGGGCTTCTCGCTGGCCCCGCGCGACGTGACGGCCATGAACCCGCTCACCCCGCAGGACCTCTCCGGTGTGAACGGACGGCCGCGAACCTGAAGTTGCGCCACGACCCTGCCCATCCGGCTGCACCGTCCGCCGGTCCCGGAGTACCCTTCCTTGATCGTTGACTGGGGGAGAGCCCGGGGGAGCGGAAGGCGGTGCGCGGGTGAGCTCGGAGGGGCGCGAGCTGCCCCCTGGTGACGAGGGTCACGAGGGGAGCTCCGCGGACGTCCCGTCGTCGGCGGTGTCGCTGGCACGGCCGATGGAACCGGTGTCCCAGATCGGACCCGAACTGGACTGGGACGCCGACGCCTGGCGCGAGGTGCGTACGCGCGCTCAGCGGGCCGGGCGGGCCTACATCTGGCTGAACCTCGTGGAACAGCGGCTGCGCGCGGTCGTGGCCGCTGTTCTGCGTCCCGTCTACGAACCCGTCCACGCGGACGACTGGGTGGTCGCCGCGGCGGGCCCGGCCGGACAGGAGTGGGTGCAGCGGGCCGTCGCCGTGCGCGAGGTGAGCCGCCGCAAGGGCTACCTCCTGGACCCGGCGGACGACAACGTCCTGAGCTTCCTGACGCTGCCGCAGCTGCGCGAGCTGGTCGTCCAGCACTGGCCGTGCTTCGAGCCCTACCTCGACGACCGGCGCGAGGTCGAACTGGCCCTGGACGAGCTGGAGGTCACCCGCAACGTGGTCTCGCGCAACCGCGCCCTGTCCCCGACGGTCCTCGCCCAGGCCGAGCGCGCCTCCGCGCGGCTGCTCGAGATACTCGGCGCGGGCTCGGACGTGCCCTCGGCGCGGCGGCTTCCGGTCGACGCCGTGGAGCAGCTCGTCGGCGACCGGTACGCGGACGTCGTGGGCGTGCACGCGGACCGGGTGCGGCTGCTCCGGCAGTTCCCCGCGGAGGACCTCTTCGGCGGCGCCCGGCGCGTCGACGCGATCGGCATAGGCCTCAACCTGCTCGTGCAGAACTTCTCAGGGCGCCGCCTGGTGCGGCTCGCCGAGTCCGGCTGCCGGGTCCGGCTGCTCTTCCTGAACCCCGCGAGCAGCGCGGTCAAGCGCCGGGAGCGAGAACTGGGCCTGAAGCGCGGCGAGCTGGGCCGGTCCGTCGAGTCCAACATCCTCCACATGCGGCGCGTGCGGTCGCGCTTGAAGGACCCCGGCGCCTTCGAGATCCAGGTCTTCGACGAGACCCCGCGCTTCACGGCCTACCTGGTCGACGGCGACGGCTCGGACGGCATCGCCGTCGTCCAGTCCTATCTGCGGCGCACGCGCGGCATGGAGGCACCCGTCCTGGTGCTGCGCGGCGGCGGCCGGGTGGTCAAGGCGGACGACCTCGGCGAGTACGGTCTTTTCCCGACATACCGGGAGGAGTTCGAGACGGCCTGGGCGGACTCGCGCCCGGTGTCGTAGGGCGGCCTCCCGGCGAGGTAGCGGAATCCAGCCATCTGGTTGTCAGTGGCGCATGGGATCGTGGAGGCCATTGGGGGAAGGCACCACGACGAAGGGGGCGGCCATGGGCTGGCACCGGGAGCTGCTGATCGGCTTCGACCTGGAGACGACGGGCACGGATCCGCAGGAGGCGCGGATCGTCACGGGGGCGGTGGTCGAGGTCAGGGCCGGGCAGGAGCTGGGCCGCCGCGAGTGGCTCGCCGATCCCGGCGTGCCGATCCCGCCGGACGCGGTGGCCGTGCACGGCATCACCGACGAGCGGGCGGCCGCCGAGGGGCGGCCCGGCGCGGAGGTCGCCGACGCGATCGCCGAGGTCCTCGTCTCCGCCTGGCGCTCGGGCGTCCCGGTCGTGGCGTACAACGCGGCGTTCGACCTGACGCTGCTCGCCGCCGAGCTGCGCCGGCACGGGCTCGCCCCGCTGCGGGACCGGCTCGGGGCCGAGCCCGCGCCCGTGATCGACCCGTACACCATCGACCGCTCGGTGGACCGCTACCGCCGCGGCAAGCGCAATCTCGAAGCGGTCTGCCGGGAGTACGGCGTGGTCCTGGAGTCCGCCCACGACGCCTCCTCCGACGCCCTCGCCGCGGCGCGGCTCGCCCGCGCGATAGCCGACCGCCACGCCAAGGTCGCCGACCTCGGCCCGGCGGAGCTGCACCGGCGCCAGGTGGAGTGGTACGCGGAGTGGGCCGCGGACTTCCAGTCCTTCCTGCGGCGCAAGGGCGACCCCACGGCGGTGGTCGACGGCACGTGGCCCCTCCGGGAACCGGTGCGCGTGCCCTAGCGGGCAGTACCGTCGTCATCGGCGCTCCGCGCCTCGTCCTCAAACGCCGGACGGGCTGAAAGTCTCCGGTGCGGGCCGGGTCCTGTCTGCGGACCGCGGACCCGTGCCGAGTCGCAGACGGGATCCGATCCGCACCGGGAGCCATCCAGCCCGTCCGGCGCTTGAGGACGAGCGCGCCAGCGCGACAAAAAGCGGGGTCCCAGGGGCGGCAGCCCCTGGTTCGGGAAGGGGCGGGTCTGGGGCGCTGCGCGCGAGGGTCTAGAACGGGTGCCAGCGGACCTCGGTGTCGCCCTCGCGGAGGGAAGCCACGCGGCGGCGGAATTCGGCCAAGGCCCGCTCGTTGGCGGGCGCGTGCTGGGCGACCCAGGCGCAGCTCGCGGTCTCCCGCGCCCCGCGCAGCACCCCGCACCCCTCCCACTCCCGCACGTCCCACCCGTACTCCCGGGTGAACTCGTCGTAGGCGTCGTCCCCGAGCCCGTACCGGTCACGGGACAGCGCCATGACGACCAGGTCGTGCTCACGGAAGTCCGCGGCGAAGGTCTCCAGGTCCACCAGGACGGGCCCGTCCGGGCCCGCCAGGACGTTGCGCGGCAGCGCGTCCCCGTGGATCGGCCCCGGCGCGAGCCGGGGCACGAGCGCGGCGGCGGCCGCAGCGAAGCCGTCCCGGCGCTCGCGGAGGTAGTCCGCGTCGGCGGGGTCGATCGCGTCCCCGGCGAGCCGCAGCCACCGCTCCACACCCCCGAGCAGCTCACGGCGCGGCAGCTCGAACGGGGGCGCGGGCAGGGCGTGCACGAGCCGCAGGAGTCCGGCCAGGTCACCGGGGCGCGCGGGCCGCGCCGCCGCGGGAAGGCGGTGCCAGACCGTCACCGGGTGGCCCCCGACGAGCCGCGGCTCGTCCTCGGCGGCCCGCACGGCGGGCACCCCGGCGTCCCGCAGCCACGCGGCGACGGCGAGTTCGCGCCGCGCCCGGTCGAGCAGCTCCGGCGCGTCCCGGCCGACCTTGACCACCAGGTCGCCCACGGCGAACACCGCGTTCTCGCCGAGGGCGAGGAGCTCGGCGCCCGCGTCGGGCCGCGCCGCGAGCCCCGCGGCGCCCAGGATCTGCCGTGCCCGTGCCTCGTCCATCCGTCTGCCTCCCGCAGCCCTGTGCCTCACCGTGCTCCGGCGGGCCGCAACCGGACCCACCGCCGCGCAAGTGTCGCATTCGTACAGGCCAGCCGGATTTCCCGCGTGCGCGGTCGCTTGACGTATCCCGGCCGCGTCAGCACGATGACGGAGGCCGTCAGGTCGGCCAAACCGTCATCATCCGCTCAAAGGAGCCGATTCCGTGACATTGGCGACCGCGCGGGCGCGGTCCGGCAAGGCCGTGGACCACGGCGCCTGGTTCCTGGTCCTGCCCGCGCTGCTCCCGATCCTGGTGCTGAGCGTCGGCCCGCTGCTCTACGGCATCGCGCTCGCCTTCACCGACTCCCAGTCGGGCCGCACCGAGCCCACCGAGTGGATCGGGCTCCTCAACTTCCAGGACCTGCGGCACGACACCCTGTTCTGGGACTCGTTCCGCATCGGCCTCCTCTGGGCGGTCGGGGTGACGGTGCCGCAGTTCCTGCTCGCGCTCGGCCTCGCGCTCCTGCTCAGCCAGAACCTGCGCTTCCGCTGGCTGGCCCGCTCGCTCGCGATCGTCCCCTGGGCGATGCCCGAGGTCGTCGTCGGCATCATGTGGCGGCTCGTCTACCACCCGGACGCGGGCATCCTCAACGAGACGCTGCGCGACCTCGGGTTCGGCGAAGGCCGGGACTGGCTGACGGGCCTCGGCACCGCGCTGCCCGCCGTCATCGTCGTCGGCGTCTGGGCGGGCATGCCGCAGACCACGGTGGCCCTGCTCGCCGGGCTCCAGAACGTGCCCCGCGAGCTGCACGAGGCCGCCGCGATGGACGGCGCGGGCGCCTGGCGCCGCTTCACCACCGTCACCTGGCCCGCCCTCAGACCGATCGCGCTCGCCATCACCGCGCTCAATTTCATCTGGAACTTCAACTCCTTCGCCCTGGTCTACGTGCTCACCAACGGCGGCCCCGGCGGCCGCACCCGGCTCCCGATGCTGTTCGCGTACGAGGAGGCCTTCCGCTACGGCCAGTTCGGCTACGCGGCGGCGATGGGCTGTGTGATGGTCGCGGTGATCTCGGTGCTGCTCGCCGTGTACCTCGTGGCCCGGCTGAGAGGAGCCGACGAGCGATGACCTCGCGCACGAAGGGGGCCGCGCGGGCCGGACAGTACCTCGCGCTCCTCGCCTACCTCGTCTTCCTGGTGTTCCCGTTCCTCTGGCTGCTCTCCACGTCCTTCAAACCGGCCACGGAGCTGGGCAGTCTGCACCCCACCTGGATCCCCGAGGACCCGACCCTCGCCAACTACCGCCAGGCCTTCGACGAGCAGCCGCTCCTGCGCGCCGCGGGCAACTCGCTGGTCGCCGCCCTCAGCGCCGCCGTGATCGCCGTCGTCATCGCCACCCCGATGGCGTACGTGATGGCGCGCCACCGCACGCTGCTCGCCCGCGCGGCGACCGGCTGGGTCGTGGTCAGCCAGGCCTTTCCCTTCGTCCTGGTGATCATCCCGCTGTTCCTCGTCCTGAAGAACCTGCGCCTGATCAACTCGCTGCCCGGCCTGATCATGGTCTATGTGGTGTGGGCGCTGCCGTTCGCGCTGTGGATGCTCGTCGGGTACGTCCGCGCCGTGCCGGTGGAGCTGGAGGAAGCCGCGGCGGTCGACGGGGCGGGGCGCCTGCGCACGCTCGTCTCGGTCACCGCGCCGCTGCTCGCGCCGGGCATCGGGGCGACGGCGCTCTTCGCCTTCATCACGGCGTGGAACGAGTTCTTCTTCGCGCTCGTCCTGCTCAAGACCCCGGAGAAACAGACGTTGCCGGTCGTCCTCACGCACTTCATCGGCGCGGAGGGCGTGGCCGACCTCGGCCCGCTCGCCGCCGCCGCGTTCCTCGCGACGCTGCCCTCGCTCGTCGTCTTCGCGCTCATCCAGAAGCGGATCACGGGCGGCATGCTGGCCGGGGCGGTGAAGAGCTGATGCGGCGCGCACGCGCCCTGGGCGCCGCGGCCGCCGCGCTCGTCCTGCTGCTGGCGGGCTGCTCCGGCGACGGCGGGGACTCCGGAGGCCGGATCACCCTGCGCTTCCAGTCCCTCGCCTGGCAGCAGGAGTCCGTCGAGGCGAACAAGCAGCTGGTGGCGGAGTGGAACGCGCGCCACCCCGACGTCCAGGTCGAGTACGTCCAGGGCAGTTGGACGAGCGTCCACGACCAGCTCCTCACCTCCTTCGAGGGCGGCGAGGCCCCGGACGTCATCCACGACGCGTCCGACGACCTCGCGGACTTCGCGTACGGCGGCTACCTCGCGGACCTCGGGAAGCTGCTGCCGCGCCGGCTGCGGGACGACATCCCGCGGGCGAGCTGGGACACCACGACCTTCGGCGGGAAGGTCTACGGCGTGCCGTTCCTCCAGGAGCCGCGCGTGCTCATCGCCAACGCCGCCCGGCTGAAGGAGTCCGGCGTCCGGATCCCGACCCTCGACGAGCCGTGGAGCTGGCAGGAGTTCCGCTCGGTCACGCGGCGGCTCGGCAGCGGGAAGGGCAGGTTCGGGGTGGCCTGGCCGCTGAAGGAGCCGGTGTCGGCCACGCTCAACCTGTCGCTCTCCGCGGGCGGCGAGCTGTTCCACCGGCGCCCGGACGGCAAGGCCGAGATCCGCTTCGAGGACGCCGACGCGGTGGTGCCGCGCACCGTCCACGACCAGGTCAACGTGGACGGGAGCGCGTCCGGGGCGACCCTCGGCATGGGCGGCTCGGACACGCTGCCCGGCTTCTTCGGCGGCAAGTACGCGATGGTCCCGCTCGGCTTCTCGTACCGCCAGCAGATCGTCCAGCAGGCGCCGAAGGGCTTCGACTGGCAGGTCCTGCCCGCGCCCGCGGGGGCGGACGGGCTCGCGCAGGGCGTGAGTCCGCAGACCCTGTCGGTCGCCGAGGACAGCCCGCACAAGAAGGAGGCGGCGGCGTTCATCGACTTCTTCCTGCGCCCCGCCAACATGGTGCGGCTCGCGCGCGGCGACTGGATGCTGCCCACCGGAAAGGAGGCCCTCAAGGACCCGGCGCTGCACACGGACAAGCACGACTGGGCCACGGGCACGGCGCTCGCCCGCCACCTCCGCCCCGCCCCCGCGCAGTCGGTGCGCGGCTACCCCGAGTGGTCGGACAAGGTCGCCACCCCCGCGCTCCAGGAGTACTACAGCGGCGCGATCGGTCTGGACGAGCTGAGGAAGCGCCTGGTCGAGGACGGGAACCTGGTCCTGCGCCGCTATCAGCGCTGAGCCCCGTCACACGCCGACCGACTCCTCCAACTCCTCCTCCTCGGAGGTCGCGGAGGCCTTGGCTGCCTCGGCGGCCGTCGGCTCCACCGGGGCGGCGGCCACCGCGCCCCGCCGCCGCTCGACGAGCCCCGCCACCGCCGTGAGCAGCGCGCCCACCACGAGCCAGGCCACCAGCGTGCCCACGTGTCCGCCGAGCCCGTGCCCGCCGAAGTACTGCTGGGCCCGGACGCCCTCGACGAAGCCCGCGCCGTTCCAGAAGGCGTGCAGGGAGCCGAAGAAGCCGTTCTGCAGCTCGGGCCGGAAGAGCCCGCCGGAGCTGGTGAAGTTGAGCATCACGAAGAGGACCATCATCGCGAGCGTCGTCCAGCGCCTGAGGAACGTGTGCAGGCCGACGCCGATGAGCAGGATGCCCGCCGAGTACAGCCAGGACATGGCCCACACGCCCCACAGGCCGTGGTGCGCGAGGTGGAAGACCGGCCCGGCGAGCGCGGTGCCGATCAGGCTCACGGCGAACGCGACGCCGACGGCGAGCCCCGCGCGCACCCGCATCCGCAAGGCTCCGCCGGCGGCGCCGAGCGCGGCCACGGAGGCGTACGAGCCGATGCTCACCGCGACGAGCAGGAAGAACAGGCCCTGGCCCGTCGGGTCGTCGGAGACCGGGGGCGCCACGTTGGTGACCTTCAGGGGGCTGCCCTGGGCGGCGGCGACCGGAGTGAAGACCTTCTCGGCGGCCAGCGCGCTCATGTCGGACCCGGCGGAGGCGACGAGCAGCTCAGGAGCCCTGGCGTCCGGGACGTAGGCGCCGGATATGTCGAGCGACTTCAGCGCGTCGACGGCCTGGGCGCGGGAGGCAAGCGTCCGTACGTCGAGGGCGTCGCCCGCCTCGTCCGCTACGGAGGCGGCGAAGGCGTGGGCGCGGGCGTCCGTGCCGACGACGGCGACGGGCATCTCGTGCGGCTCGGGCGTGACGAACGCGCTCATATAGGCCAGGCCCATGCCCAGGCACATCAGCAGCGGGGTCAAGAGATGGACCAGGACGTGGCGCAGGGGGCCACGGGCGGACACCGGCATACCGACCTCTCCAGATAGTTGGCATATACAACTCTTACGTCATGTTGTACTGTACAACCATTGCTGCCGGGAGGGAAACGCGGGACGTGCCGAGGGGTGCGACCCGGGCCGGGCGGCGTGGACGCGAGGAGGCGGAGGCCGTGGCCGACCGGGGTGACGCGATCGAGATCATCCAGCGGGAGATGACGGTGTTCGCGCGGCGTGCGCGCGCCACCGCCGCCCGGATGCATCCCGAGCTCTCGCTCGTCTCCTTCACGCTCCTCAGTCATCTTGAGGACCAGGGGGGCTGTCGCGCCACGGATCTCGCCGCGCACTACACCCTGGACAAGTCGACGATCAGCAGACAGGTGGCGGCCCTGGAGAAGGCGGGCCTGGTGGAGCGCCGCCAGGATCCGGCCGACCACCGCGTACAGGTCCTGCATCTGACCGAGCGGGGGGTGGGGGTGCTCGCGCAGGTCACGGACAGTCGCCGGATCGCCTTCCATGAGCGGCTCGCGGGCTGGAGCGGTCCGGACCTGGAGCGCTTCGCGGAGTATCTGCTGCGGTACAACGCGGGCGCGGAGGGCGGTCCCGGCGAAGGGGGCGCCGGGTAGCCCCGGGCGGGACGGTCCGCCGTCGGTGCCCGCGCGGAAGGGCGGGGCCGGAAACTCTTGCACGAGACGTCTCGTCTCGCTTATGGTCGGCGCATGACCACACGCAAGCGTGCCCACATCGCCATGTTCTCCATCGCCGCCCATGGGCACGTGAACCCGAGTCTCGAAGTGATCCGGGAGCTCGTCGCCCGCGGCCACCGCGTCACGTACGCGATCCCGCACGCCTTCGAGGAGAAGGTCGCCGAGACCGGCGCCGAGCCCGTGCTCTACCGCACCACGCTGCCCGGCCCCGACGACGACCCGTCGGCCTGGGGCGACACCCTGCTCGACAACGTGGAGCCGTTCCTGGCCGACGCCGTCCACGCCCTGCCGCAGCTCGCGGCGGCGTACGAGGGCGACGAGCCGGACCTGGTCCTGCACGACATCACCTCGTACCCGGCCCGGGTCCTCGCCCGCCGCTGGGGCGTGCCCGAGGTCTCGCTCTCGCCGAACCTGGTGGCCTGGGAGGGGTACGAGGAGGAGGTCGCCGAGCCCATGTGGGCGGAGCCCAGGCGGACCGAGCGCGGCCGTGCGTACTACGAGCGGTTCGAGAACTGGCTGACGGAGAACGGGGTCACCGAGCACCCCGACCCCTTCGTCGGCCGCCCGCCCCGCTCGCTCGTCCTGATCCCCAAGGCGCTCCAGCCGCACGCCGACCGGGTCGACGAGGGCGTGCACACCTTCGTCGGCGCCTGTCAGGGCGACCGGGCGGCGCAGGGCGACTGGGAGCGCCCGGCGTACGCGGAGAAGGTGCTCCTCGTCTCGCTCGGCTCGTCCTTCACCAAGCAGCCGGACTTCTACCGCGAGTGCGTCAAGGCCTTCGGCGACCTGCCGGGGTGGCACGTGGTGCTCCAGGTGGGCCGGCACGTCGAGGCGGGCGAACTCGGTGACCTACCGGGGAACATCGAGGTGCGCTCCTGGGTGCCGCAGCTCGCGGTCCTGCGGAAGGCCGACGCGTTCATCACGCACGCGGGTGCGGGCGGCAGCCAGGAGGGCCTCGCGACCGGCACGCCGATGGTCGCCGTGCCGCAGGCCGTCGACCAGTTCGGCAACGCCGACATGCTCCAGGCCCTCGGCGTCGCCCGCCACGTGCCGAGGGAGGAGGCCGACGCGCGGACGCTGCGCGAGGCGGTGCTCGCGCTCGTCGACGACCCGGAGGTGGCGCGCAGGCTGAGCGAGGTGCGCGCCGGGATGGCGGGGGAGGGCGGCACGAAGAGGGCGGCCGACCTCATCGAGGAGGAGATCGTGCGCGGTCGGCGTGACGGCGGCGTGAAGAGGCGAGGTACGGGCGCGTGACCGTTTGGTGGTGCTTCAGGGCCGGTTGGCCGGGATTGGGACTTGGTGCGGGATGGTCCGACACGGCGTGACATAACGCTCTGTCAGGCCATTGGGTAACGGTCGGGTCATTCGGTAACGCTCGGATAACGTGCGTGCGTCCTGAGAAGTCCATGGACCCGACCCACTGGTTCGACCCATACCCCCGGCCAAAGGTTGCATGGGCCACTTCTTGTTCCTTGGGGCAACGGCTTCCTAGCGTGAGGTGAACTTCATTCGAACGCCAGGAAGTTGACCCATGTCACAACAGTCCCTGCGACGAGACACGGCCGCGCGACGGGAGCCACGGGAGATACCGCCCCTCGCCGAGGTGCGCCGCATCACCGAGAAGAAGCGCGACGCCTGGTGGACCGTGCTGCTCGTCGACCCCGTCGCCACGCCGCTCGTCCGCCAGACCGCGCTGCGCACCCGGATCACGCCGAACCAGATCACCTGGGGCGCGTTCCTGCTCGGGCTCGGCTCCGCGGTGTGTTTCGCCTTCGGCGACTGGCGGTGGCTGTGTCTCGGCGCCGTGATCTACCACCTGAGCTTCATCATGGACTGCATGGACGGCAAGGTCGCGCGGCTGACCGGCCAGGGCTCGGTCTTCGGCGCGTGGCTCGACTTCGTCTTCGACCGGATCCGCGTGATGGTGTGCGGGGTCGCCCTGATGGGCGGCCAGTACGAGCGCACCGGGGACGTCACCTATGTGTGGCTCGCGCTCGCGGTGGTCGGGCTCGACACGCTGCGGTACATCAACTCCCTTGAGATCTTCAAGGTCCGCTACACCATGCGCAAGCAGATCAAGGCGCGGGTGCGGGCCGCGCGGCGGGCCGAGAACCAGGCCGAGCTCGCGTTCATGGAGGACCTGCTGCGGGAGAACCCCGAGGCGGACATCGAGCGGGACCAGGCCGCCGCCTCCGCGGCGCCCGGGGAGCCGGACGCGCCGGTGGGCCGGGCGGCCGCGGCGGTGGAGCCGGACGCGTCCGCGGGCCCCGGCGCGCCCGCGGGCGTTCCGCGCTCCCGGCAGGTCATCGACCTCCACCAGGAGTTCCGGGGCCGGTTCCCCGCCTATCTGCGGGCGCGGTCCTTCCTGCTGCGGCACCGCATCCGTACGCACCTCGTGAGCGGCGTCGAGTTCCAGATGGGCGTCTTCATCCTCGGCCCGCTCTTCGACGCCGTGATCCCGGCGACCATCGTCTCCGGCGCGCTGCTGCTCGTCTTCGAACTCGCCATCATCTACAAGCTGCTCCTCTCGACGCGGGACTTCACGCGCACGATCGACTCCTTCGAGCAGCCGGTCACCACCACCGCGGCGGCCTAGCGTCTCCGCCTCCCCTCCTCCACTCGGAACGGGGGGTGGAGGAGGGGAGACGGAGGGGGATAGGGGCAGCGGTGCCCGAAGTGTCATGGGCGGGGCGTTTTGTTATTACAGAACCTTGTTGAACAAGTCACAGCTGTATGAAGCTATTGATCTGCGCGCGTCATTCAGACAGGGTTTCGTCCCAACGCCCGGAGATCTTCAGTTCTTTCGGAGCGCCCCGGGCGCCGCAGTGAATGTTTGACAACCCCACATCCCCCCACAACACCCCACGAGGAGACGCCTCTTCATGGCAGCTCACAAGCGCGCTCGCACGATGAAGCTCACCGCAGGGATAGCCACCGCCGCCACCGCGGTGGGCGTGACCGTCTTCGCCGGTACGTTCGCCGGCGCCTCGACCCCCACCGAGGGCAAGGTCTACGGCACCGACGCCAAGGGCGCCGTGGCCGGCAGCTACATCGTGCTGCTCGACGAGAAGGCCAGCAACGACGCCAAGGCCGACCTCGCCGAGGAGTACGGCGGCGACCTCAGCCGCACCTACTCCTCGGCCGTCAACGGTTTCTCCGCCAAGGGCCTGACCGAGACCGAGGCCAAGCGCCTCGCGGCCGACCCGGCCGTCGGCAAGGTCGTCCAGAACAAGAAGTTCTCCATCAAGGGCACCCAGGACAACCCGCCGTCGTGGGGCCTGGACCGGGTCGACCAGGCCGACACGGCGGGCGACAAGAAGTACACGTACCCGGACAAGGCCGGTGAGGGCGCGACCGCCTACGTCATCGACACCGGCGTCCGCGTCAGCCACAAGGACTTCGGCGGCCGCGCCGTCTCCGGCTTCGACGCGGTCGACAACGACGACAACGCGGACGACGGCAACGGCCACGGCACCCACGTCGCGGGCACCATCGCGGGCGAGGCGCACGGCATCGCCAAGAAGGCGAAGATCGTCGCGGTGCGCGTCCTGGACGACCAGGGCTCCGGCACCACCGAGCAGGTCGTCGCGGGCATCGACTGGGTCACCAAGAACCACAAGGGCCCCTCGGTCGCCAACATGAGCCTCGGCGGCGGCGCCGACGAGGCCCTGGACGAGGCCGTCCGCAAGTCCATCGCCTCCGGCGTCACCTTCGCGGTGGCCGCGGGCAACGAGTCGAGCGACGCGGGCCAGGGCTCCCCGTCCCGCGTCAAGGAGGCCATCACGGTCGCCTCCTCCACGAAGGACGACCAGCAGTCGGACTTCTCCAACTTCGGCTCCGTCGTGGACATCTACGCCCCGGGCTCGGACATCACGTCCGCCTGGAACACCGGTGACGACGCCACCAAGACGATCTCCGGTACGTCCATGGCGACCCCGCACGTGGTCGGCGCCGCCGCCCTGTACGTGGCCGCGCACCCGGACGCCGAGCCCGCGGACGTCGCCAAGGCGCTGACCGACGGCGCGACCCCGGACAAGATCTCCAACCCGAGCGAGGGCACGCCCAACAAGCTCCTGAAGATCGTCGAGTAGTTCCCCGAGGCCGCCGCGCCGCCCGCGGGGGCGGCGCGGCGGCCCTCTTCGGACCGGCGGCCGTCGTGCCCACCCCCACGGGGCGCGACGGCCGCCTTATCGTGTGCGCATGGCGACGAAGATCTACGCGGCGCTCCTTCGCGGCGTGAACGTGGGCGGCAGCAGGAAAGTGCCGATGGCCCGGCTGCGCGCGCTCCTCGAAGGGCTCGGGCTCACCGGCGTGACGACGTACCTGCAGAGCGGGAACGTCGTGTTCGGAGCGGACCGCGGCGACGAGGACTCCCTCGCGGCCGAGCTCGCGACGGCCCTGGAGCAGGAGTTCGGCTTCGGCGTGGACCTCCTCGTGCGCGACCACGCGTATCTGCGGGCGGTGGCCGAGGCCTGCCCCTTCCCGGCCGCCGCACTCGAAGGCAGGCAGCTGCACGTCACGTACTTCTCGGGCCCCGTGGACGCCGCCCGCTTCGCCGCGCTCGACCAAGCGGGCTTCCTGCCGGAGGAGTTCCGGCTCGGCGACCGCGTCCTGTATCTGTACGCGCCCGACGGGCTCGGCCGCTCCAGGCTCGGGGAGGCCCTGGGGCGCCCCGCCCTCACCAAGGGCCTCATCGCCACCAGCCGCAACTGGAACACCGTCAGCAAGCTCGTGGAGCTGACCGAGACCCCCGGAGCCGGCCGATGACCGACCGCTCGCCCGCCGTGGAGGCGGCCATCGAGAACGAGCTGCGGCTCCTCGACCCCGAGGTGCGGGCCTCGCCCGAGCTGTTCGGCGAGCTGCTCCACCCCGAGTTCACCGAGTTCGGCGCCTCGGGCGCGCGCTGGGACCGGGCGTCGATCGTACGGGTCCTCACCGCGAGCCCCGAGCCCGGCGGCCGCCCCGTCACGACGTCGCGCATGCGGGGCGTGGAGCTGGCCGCCGACCTGGTGCACCTGACGTTCGACACCGACAGCAACGGCCGCCTGGTGCACCGCAGTTCGCTGTGGCGGCGCACGGGGCACGGCTGGCGCCTCTGGTTCCATCAGGGCACGCCGTTCACGCCCCCCGACGACGGAACCGGGGTGTGACGCCTCACGCCGCCACCCGCGGCAGCGTGACGGTGCGGACGCCGCAGTAGGTCGTGTGCGAGACGACCTCGGCGGGCACCGCGAGCCGCGGATCGGCGAGGAGCCGCCGGGCGCCTTCGGGCCGGGCGGCGTCCGGCGCGTGCCCGGCCGCGGAGGTGACGGCGGCGACGGAGTCGAGCAGGGCGAGGTCCTCCTCGGTGACCTCCGCCTCGTCCTTCTCCATCAGGCCCCAGCCGTCCCACGGCAGCGGCTCCACGCCGCCGAGCGCGGCGAGGTCGGCCACCACGTCGGCGCGGACGAGCCCGAGGCCCTTGATCTCGGGCACGGTGAACACGCCGAAGGTCTCCGGGTCCGCGCGCCCCTCGCGGCACGCCCGCCAGGCGTCCCCGGCGACCAGGAACGCGTCGCGCGGCACGTCCAGCGGGTCGAACGGGGTGTCGTGCAGGTCGCCGTACACCTGCGCGTCGGCGAGGACCCAGCCGCGCCCCTCGCTCCAGTACTCCGTCACCCAGTGGTTGTCGTGGAACCCCGCCTGGAAGTACGTCCCGTAGCCGCCCCTGAGCCGTGCCGGGGTGCCGGTCTCGCGCAGGAGCGAGCACAGCAGCAGGGCGAAGTCCCGGCAGGTGGCCACGAACCGCTCCGCGGGCGCGCGCTCCTCGGTGAGCGGCGTGTCCCCGCGCTCGGCGAGGATGCGCAGGATCTCCGTGACGTACCGGGACTCGGCGTCCTCGCGCAGCCGCTCCACGGGCACCGCGTAGGCGAAGGTCTCCCGCTCCTCGCGGTGCAGCAGGACCCCGCGCACGAGGGCGGCGAGCGCCTCGGGCGCGCGGGGCAGCGGGTCCGGGCCGAGCAGGGCGTCCAGGAGGGGGCCGGGCGTGCTGTACGGGCTGTGGGTCAGGTAGTCGCTGTCCATGGCCGCAAGCCTGGGGTCTGCCCCAGGGGCAAGGTCCAGCGGTGCTACCCGGCGGCGGGCAGGGCACCCCCGACCCCTGCCGGGAAGTGCCCCGCACGGGCGGGCGGGTAGGTGAAATCCGCCGCGAAGCGGCGGCACGAATCGAACCGTTCGAGCAGCACCCGGGCCACCAGCGGCGAATCCCCCAGCACGCCGCCGAGCACATCGGCGTCGGCGGCCCCCCGAGCGATCCGGTCGGGCAGGAACCCGGGAGCCAGTACGTAGGGAGCGACGGCCACCCGCCGCACCCCGGGCACACCCCGCAACGAGTGGACTGCCCCCTCGGTAGGGGGCAGTCCCGCGGAGGCGAACGCAGGCCGCACGGCGCACCAACCGGTACGCCGCCACTCCCGCGCGATGTCAGCGATCACTGCGATCGCCTCCGGGTCTGTGGAGCCGGCCGAGGCGAGGACCACCCCGGTCGTGGCCTTGTCGGCGGGGTCGAGCCCCGCCTCGTACAGCCGCTGTTCGAGCGCGGTGAGCAGCAGCGGCGAGGGGCCGAGCACCCCTGCCTGCCGCACCCGCATCCCGGCCGGGGCCTCGCGGAGCACGGCGGGGACGTCGGCCTTCGCGTGGAAGGCGCGGGTCAGCAGGAGGGGCAGCGCGACCACGTCCCGTACGCCGTCGGCGGCCAGGGACCGCAGCGCGTCCCCCGCGGCCGGGGCGTCGAAGTCCAGGAAGCCGACCTCCACCCGCAGTCCGGGGCGCAGCGTCCGCACGCGGCGCACCAGGGCGCGCACCGTCGCGGCGTGCCGCGGGTCGCGGCTGCCGTGGGCGATGACCAGCAGGGCGGGGGAGGCGGGCGGGCGCGTCGTCATCACTTCACCAACAGGCCGCGGCTGCGCAGCACCCAGCGCTCGAGGGGGCTGAAGATCAGCAGGTCGATGGCGATGCCGACGATCAGGATCAGCAGGATGGCGAGGAAGACCTGCGACATGCTGCTGTTGGTGCGGCCCGCCTCCAGGAGCTGGCCGAGTCCCATCCCGAGGTCCGGCGACTGCGCGATGATCTCGGCGGCCATCAGCGACCGCCAGGAGAACGCCCAGCCCTGCTTCAGTCCCGCCAGATACCCGGGCAGGGCGGCGGGCATGACGATGTGCCAGGTGCCGCGGAGCCCGGTGGCGCCGAGCGTGCGGCCCGCCCGCAGGAACAGCGGCGGCACCTGGTCCACGCCCGCGACCAGGCCGTTGGCGATCGACGGCACCGCGCCGAGCAGGATCACCGCGTACATCATCTTGTCGTTGAGGCCGAGCCAGATCACCGCCGGGGGCACCCACGCCACCGACGGCAGGGACTGCAGGCCCGAGAGGACCGGGCCGATGGCCGCCCGCACGAAGCGGACGCGGGCCACGAGCAGACCGAGCGGCGTGCCGATGGCCAGGGCCATCAGGAAGCCGAGCATGCCGCGCGAGACGGACGTCCAGATGTAGTCGAGCAGCGTGCCCTGCCGCCAGGCGATCTCGATCTCGTGCCAGACCGCGTCGGGGGCGGGCAGCTTGTAGCTGTCGGTCACCTTCGCCCAGACGAGGATCTGCCAGACGAGGAGGACGAGCAGGACCGCCGTCAGCGGCGGCAGGACCTTCTGGAGAAGCGTCTCGCGCAGCGGGGTGCGCCGTGTCTGCACGGTGTCCAGGGCGTCCAGGCCGGCCTCCAGACCGGCCAGGTCGTGGGTGTCCCGCTCGGCGCCCTCGCGTGGAGCGGGGGTCGTCGTCTCAGTGCTGCCCATGGCGGCGGATCTCCCCACGCAGTTCTTCGGTGATCTCGACGGAGAGCTCCGCCACGGCCGCGTCCTCGATGCGGCGCGGCTGCTCGATGCCGACGGTCCACTCGCGCGCCACCCGGCCGGGCCGCGAGGACAGCAGGACCACGCGCTGGGCGAGCCGTACCGCCTCGCGGACGTTGTGCGTGACGAACAGGACCGACACGCCGGTCTCGCGCCAGATCCGGGTCAGCTCGTCGTGCAGCACGTCCCGCGTGATCGCGTCGAGCGCCGCGAACGGCTCGTCCATGAGCAGCAGCTTGCTGTCCTGGGCGAGGGCGCGGGCGAGCGCGACCCGCTGGCGCATGCCGCCGGACAGCTCGTGCACGCGCTTGCCGTACGCGCCGTCGAGCCGGACGAGCGCAAGCAACTCCTCGGCCCTGGGACGGCGTTCGGCCTTGGCGAGGCCGCGCAGCTTCAGGGCCAGCTCGATGTTCTTGCCCGCGGTCAGCCACGGGAAGAGCGCGTGCTCCTGGAACATCAGGGCCGGGCGGCCGTCGGTGGCGATGCTGCCCGCGCTCGGCCGGTCGAGCCCGGCCACGAGGTTGAGCAGGGTCGACTTGCCGCAGCCCGAGGCCCCCAGGAGGGTGACGAACTCACCCTGGCCGACGTCCAGGGTGATGTCGTCCAGGACGAGCTGCTGCCCCGCCGGTGTGGCGAAGGACTTCGAGACGTGCTCGATGCGCGCGGCGACCCCGCCCGCGTCCGTGGTGTGCGCGGCCGCTGCGGCGCCCCGCGGTGCCTTGGTGAGCGTCGTGCCCATGGTCGTCACCTCCTGAGAACCTGAACTGTTGGCGTGGGCTGGTTACTTGACGCCGAGACCGGCGTCGTCGACCGCGGGCTCGCCTGCCGCCTTCAGGACCTGGTTGAGCGGCCCCAGGTCGTAGATGCCCTTGAGGTCGGGCTGCTCCAGGAGGCCCGCCTTCACGGCGTGCTCGGCCTCGGTGTCGAGCGTCGCCGCCAGCGGGTCGTTGGTGAACTGGATCGACTTCCAGGCCGGGTCGATGACCTCGGCGGGCAGCGCCTTGCCGGAGTGCTGCTTCAGCTTGGCGTTGGCGGCGGCCTTGGCCTTCTCCGGGTTGTCCTGGATGAACTGGTTCGCCTTCACCGCGCCCCGCAGCACGGCCTCGACGACCTTGGGGTGGTCCTTCAGGAACTGCTGCCGCACGATGATGTTCGTGATCACGAACTTCTTGCCGGGCCACAGGTCCGCCTCGTCGAGCAGCACCTTCGCGCCCTCGGCGACCAGCTTGGACGCGGTGGGCTCCGGCACCCAGGCGCCGTCGATCGAGCCGGACTTGTAGGCGTCCGGGGTGATCTTGTTGTCGGTGCGGACCACGGAGACGTCGCCCTTGCCGCTCTGGGCGTCGACCTTCCAGCCCTTCTCCTTGATCCAGTTGAGGAAGGCCACGTCCTGGGTGTTGCCGAGCTGCGGTGTGGCGATCTTCTTGCCCTTGACGTCGTCGAGGGACTTGATCTTCTTGGGGTTCACCACGAGCTTCACGCCGCCGGAGGCCGAGCCGCCGATGATGCGCAGGTTCTCGCCGTCGGACTTGGTGTAGCCGTTGATGGCGGGCGACGGGCCGATCCAGCCGATGTCGATGGACTTCGAGTTCAGCGCCTCGATCTCCGAGGGGCCCGCGTTGAACTGCGCGTACGACGCCTTGGTGGCGCCCAGCTCCTTCTGGAACAGGCCCTCGTGGTCGCCGACGAGCGCCGTGCCGTGGGTGAGGTTCGGAAAGTAGCCGATCTTCACCTCGTCCAGACCGTCGATCTTCTTCGCATCGGCGGCGATCTTCGCCTTGCCGTTGTCGTCCTTGTCCGAGTCCGAGCCGTATCCGCAGGCGGAGAGGGTGAGCGCGAGCAGGGGGAGCGCGGCGACGGCGGTCAGACGGCCGGTGCGGCGCGCGCGGGCGGAGCGGGGAGCGCGGGGAGAAGGGGAGCCAGGGGTGCGGATGGCTGGCACGGGAGGGGTTCCTCTCGTTCGCCCGGCGGGAGCACGGTCAGGGTGCGGCCGGGTGGATGTCGGCGGATCTTCGTCTGCGTACGAAGGGACGGCGGGGGGTGAGGGCGCGCGAGCGGTGCGCGTACGTCACCGCACACATCGCGTCACGCCGCCGGAGCCCGCGCCGAGGGCGCCGCTGCCGACGCGGCCGCCCTCCTTGGCGAAGGTCGAGTAGACATCGGGGGAGGACATGGTCAGAAGTCCCACCCGTCCTCGTCGTCCGCCGCCGACGCGGGCGCCTCGGCCCTGGCGAAGGCCTCGCCCGCCATCCCGGCGGCGAGGGTCGTGCCGTCCGCCGGGTCGATCAGGAGGAAGGACCCGGTGCGGCGCGAGTCCGCGTACGCGTCGAGCGCGAGCGGCTCCGCGGTGCGCACCAGGACCCGGCCGATGTCGTTGGCGGCGAGGATCCCCGGGTTCGGGTGCTGCGACAGGTCGTCCAGGGTGAGCCGGGACGGGATCTGCTTGACGATGGCCTTGACCGTGCGGGTGGTGTGCTTGAGCAGCACCCGCTGGCCCACGCGCAAGGGCGTGTCGGCGACGTGGCAGACGGTGGCGGCGATGTCCTGGGTGCTCGTCGGCGTATCACTGCTCGGGACGAGCATGTCACCCCGCGAGATGTCGAGGTCGTCCTCCAGGAGCACGGTCACCGACTGCGGCGTCCACGCCACGTCCACGGGCCTGCCGAGCAGGTCGATGCCCGCGACCTTGGTGGTGCGCCCCGACGGCAGCACCGTCACCTCGTCGCCGACGCGGAACGTGCCCGCGGCGATCTGCCCCGCGTAGCCGCGGTAGTCGGGGTGCTCGGGGGTCTGCGGCCGGATCACGTACTGCACGGGCAGGCGCGCGTGGCAGCTGGTCAGGTCGTGGCTGACCGGCACGGTCTCCAGGTGCTCCAGGACGGTCGGGCCGCCGTACCAGTCCATGTTCGACGACGGCTCCACCACGTTGTCCCCGGCGAGCGCGGAGATCGGGATGGCGGTGACCTCCGGGACGCCCAGCTCGGTGGCGTACGCGGTGAACTCCTCGGCGATCTTCGCGAAGACCGGCTCCGCGTAGGCGACCAGGTCCATCTTGTTCACCGCGAGCACCACGTGCGGCACGCGCAGGAGCGCGGCCACCGCGGCGTGCCTGCGGGTCTGCTCGATCACGCCGTTGCGGGCGTCGACCAGGACCACGGCGAGGTCGGCGGTGGAGGCGCCGGTGACCATGTTGCGGGTGTACTGCACATGGCCGGGGGTGTCGGCGAGGATGAAGCGGCGGCGCGGGGTCGCGAAGTAGCGGTAGGCGACGTCGATGGTGATGCCCTGCTCGCGCTCGGCGCGCAGGCCGTCGGTGAGCAGCGCGAGGTCGGGTCCCTCGGCGCCGCGTGCGCGCGAGGCGTGCTCGACGGCCTCCAGCTGGTCGGTGAGGACCGACTTGGAGTCGTGCAGGAGGCGGCCCACGAGGGTGGACTTGCCGTCGTCGACGGAGCCCGCGGTGGCGAAGCGCAGCAGGGTGGTGGCCGAGAGCCCGGCCAGCTGTGCGGCGGCGGTGGTGCTGGTCATGGTTAGAAGTACCCCTCGCGCTTGCGGTCTTCCATCGCGGCCTCGGAGAGCTTGTCGTCGGCCCGGGTCGCGCCGCGCTCGGTGAGCCGGGAGGCGGCGATCTCGGCGATGACGGCCTCAAGCGTGGTCGCGTCGGAGTCGACGGCTCCGGTGCAGGACATGTCGCCGACGGTGCGGTAGCGCACCAGGCGCGTCTCGACGTCCTCGCCGTCCTTGGGGCCGCCCCAGTCCCCGGCGGTCAGCCACATGCCGCTGCGCCGGAAGACGGGGCGCTCGTGGGCGAAGTAGATGTCGGGCAGCGCGATCCGCTCCCGGGCGATGTACTGCCACACGTCCAGCTCGGTCCAGTTGGACAGCGGGAACACGCGCACGTGCTCGCCCGGGGCGTGCCGGCCGTTGTACAGCTGCCACAGCTCGGGCCGCTGGCGGCGCGGGTCCCACTGCGAGAACTCGTCCCGCAGCGAGAACACCCGCTCCTTGGCGCGCGCCTTCTCCTCGTCGCGGCGCCCGCCGCCGAAGACCGCGTCGAAGCGCTCGGCGGCGATCTTCTCCGTCAGCGGCAGCGTCTGGAGCGGGTTGCGGGTGCCGTCGGGGCGCTCCTTGAGCGCGCCGCGGTCGATGTAGTCCTGCACGGAGGCCACGTGCAGCCGGAGCCGGTGCTCCGCGACCACGCGGTCGCGGTACTCGATGACCTCGGGGAAGTTGTGCCCGGTGTCGACGTGCAGGAGCGAGAAGGGGACCGCGGCCGGGGCGAAGGCCTTCAGCGCCAGGTGCAGCATGACGATGGAGTCCTTGCCGCCGGAGAACAGGATCACCGGCCGCTCGAACTCGCCCGCCACCTCGCGGAAGATGTGGACGGCCTCGGACTCCAGGGCGTCCAGGTGGCTGAGCGCGTACGGGCTGCTCCCCGCGCGGTTCCCCGCGGCGTCCCCGGCCTCCCCGGCGGCCTCCACGCTTGCGGCGGTCGTCATGCCAGACCCCTCTCGGTGAGCAGCGCGTGCACGGCTGCGGCGGACTCCTGCACGGTCTGGTCCTGCGACTCGATCCGCAGGTCCGGCGACTCGGGCTCCTCGTACGGGTCGTCGACGCCGGTGAGCCCGGACAGCTCGCCCGCGGCCTGCTTGGCGTACAGGCCCTTCACATCGCGCACCGAGCACACCTCCACGGGCGTGGCGACGTGCACCTCCAAGTACGGCGTGCCGCCCGCCTGGTGGCGCTTGCGCACCGCCTCGCGGCTGTCCGCGAACGGGGCGATCACGGGGACGAGCGCGAGCACGCCGTTGCGGGCGAGCAGCTCGGCGACGAAGCCGACGCGCTGCACGTTGGTGTCCCGGTCCGCGCGGCCGAAGCCGAGGCCCGCCGAGAGGAACTCGCGGATCTCGTCGCCGTCGAGCACCTCGACCGCGCGGCCCCGCTCGCGCAGGGTGCGCGCGAGCTCGTACGCGATGGTGGTCTTGCCCGCGCTCGGCAGGCCGGTGAGCCAGACGGTGGCTCCGGTCACGTCGGTCTCCTGGACGGGTCGGGGGGCGCTCATCCGTGCAGCCCGCATTCGGTCTTGGCGCGTCCGGCCCAGCGGCCGGCGCGCGCGTCCTCGCCGTCGAGGAGGCGTCGGGTGCACGGGGCGCAGCCCACGGAACCGTAGCCGTCCATGAGCAGCGGATTGGTGAGCACGCCGTGCTCGGCGACGTAGGCGTCCACGTCGTCCTGCGTCCAGCGGGCGATGGGGGAGACCTTCACCTTGCGGCGCCGGTCGTCCCAGCCGACGACGGGCGTGTGCGCGCGCGTCGGCGACTCGTCGCGGCGCAGCCCCGTGGCCCACGCGAGGTACGGCGTCAGACCGTCCTCCAGTGGCTTGACCTTGCGCAGGGCGCAGCACAGGTCGGGGTCGCGGTCGTGCAGGCGCGGGCCGTGCTCGGCGTCCTGCTCGGCCACGGACTGCACCGGCGTCAGGGTGAGGACGTTGACGTCCATCACGGCCTCGACGGCGTCACGGGTGCCGATGGTCTCCGGGAAGTGGTAGCCGGTGTCGAGGAACACCACGTCCACGCCGGGGCGCGCGCGGGACGCGAGGTGGGCGACCACCGCGTCCTCCATCGAGGAGGTGACGCAGAAGCGCGCGCCGAAGGTGCCGGCCGCCCAGGTGAGGATCTCCAGGGCGGAGGCGTCCTCCAGGTCGCGCCCGGCCCGCTCGGCGAGCGTCTTCAACTCGTCGGCCGGGGTGTCGGCCGACACCTGCTGAATGGTCGTCATATCGCTGCCTCTCCACCGTCGTTGCGCTGAAGTCCACGGGTGAGCAACCCGAGGAACTTCAACTGGAAGGCACGGTTGCACGCCGCGCATTCCCACGCGCCGTGGCCCTGCTCGCCCGGACGCAGGTCCTCGTCGCCGCAGTAGGGGCAGTAGAAGGGGGCGGCCCGCTCGCTCATGATGTGGTCCTCGTCTCGCTCGCGGCGCTCACGAAAGGGCGCTCTCGTCGGCCCGCGCGACCCAGGCGGCGAACCGCTCGCCGTCCGCGCGCTCGGCCTGGAAGCGTCCAAGGACCCGCTCCACGTAGTCCGGCAGCTCGGCGGACGTCACCTTCAGGCCGCGCACCTTGCGGCCGAACCCGGCCTCCAGGCCGAGGGCGCCGCCCAGGTGCACCTGGAAGCCCTCGACCTGGTCGCCGTTCTCGTCCAGGACGAGCTGGCCCTTGAGGCCGATGTCGGCGACCTGGATGCGCGCGCAGGCGTTCGGGCAGCCGTTGATGTTGATGGTGATCGGCTCGTCGAAGTCCGGGACGCGGCGCTCCAGTTCGTCGATGAGCGAGGCGCCGCGCGCCTTCGTCTCGACGATGGCGAGCTTGCAGAACTCGATGCCGGTGCAGGCCATGGTGCCGCGCCGGAAGGGGGAGGGGCGCACCGCAAGGTCGAGCGACTCCAGGCCCGCCACCAGGGAGGCGACCTGGTCCTCGGCCACGTCGAGGACCAGCATCTTCTGCTCGGCGGTGGTCCGCAGACGGCCCGAGCCGTGCCCGGCGGCGAGGTCGGCGATCTTCGTGAGCGTGGTGCCGTCGACGCGGCCGACGCGCGGGGCGAAGCCGACGTAGTAGTTGCCGTCCTGCTGCCGGTGCACGCCCACGTGGTCGCGCCAGCGCTGGAGGGGCTGCTCGGGCGCGGGCCCGTCGACGAGCTTGCGCAGCAGGTACTCGTCCTCCAGGACCCGGCGGAACTTCTCGGCTCCCCAGTCGGCGAGCAGGAACTTCAGCCGGGCGCGGGTGCGAAGGCGGCGGTAGCCGTAGTCGCGGAAGATCGAGATGACGCCCTCGTAGACGTCCGCCACCTCGTCGAGGGGCACCCAGGCGCCGAGCCGCTGGCCGATCTTGGGGTTGGTGGAGAGACCGCCGCCGACCCACAGGTCGAAGCCGGGCCCGTGCTCGGGGTGGCGCACGCCGACGAACGCGATGTCGTTGATCTCGTGCGCCACGTCGAGCAGCGGCGAGCCGGAGATCGCGGACTTGAACTTGCGCGGCAGGTTCGAGAACGCCGGGTTGCCGACGATGCGGCGGTGGATCTCGTCGATCGCGGGCGTGCCGTCGATGATCTCGTCCTCGGCGATCCCGGCGACGGGCGAGCCCAGGATGACGCGCGGGGTGTCGCCGCAGGCCTCGGTCGTGGACAGGCCCACGCCCTCCAGGCGGCGCCAGATCTCCGGCATGTCCTCGATGCGGATCCAGTGGTACTGGATGTTCTGCCGGTCGGTGATGTCGGCGGTGCCGCGCGCGAACTCCTGCGAGATCTCGCCGATGACGCGCAGCTGCTCGGTGGTCAGCCGCCCGCCGTCGATCCGCACCCGCAGCATGAAGTACTCGTCGTCCAGCTCCTCGGGCTCCAGGATCGCGGTCTTGCCGCCGTCGATCCCGGGCTTGCGCTGGGTGTAGAGGCCCCACCAGCGCATCCGGCCGCGCAGGTCGTTGGGGTCGATGGAGTCGAAGCCGCGCTTGGAGTAGATCGTCTCAATGCGTGTCCGCACATTGAGACCGTCGTCGTCCTTCTTGAACTGCTCGTTGCCGTTCAGCGGAGTGAAGTGACCGGCGGCCCACTGGCCCTCGCCACGGTGGCGGCCCGTCTTGCGGCGGGGTGCGGCAGGCGTGGATCGATCCGGGACGGTGGCCATGGGTGTGTCCTTCACGGCAGACTGAGAGCGGCTCTGACCTGCGCACTCGCGCAGAAGGCGCGGCGGTGCGCGGGGAGGGGTCAGTTCAGGGAAAGCGGCGGTGCTGGGTCTCTCAGCTCGCCGGACACATGGCGCTGGACACGCGAACGAGGTCGACGTGACGTCGACTCACCAAGGCGATTCCAGTGCGGGACATGGCGAAAGCGTGGCATGCGCCTTTCGGCACCGTCCACCACTGTCCATCCTGTGGACGAAGTTGTCTCGGATAGTGGACTCGGGTAGTTGTATGGGCGCTCCGCGCCTCGTCCTCAAACGCCGGACGGGCTGGATCCTCCAGCCCGTCCGGCGTTCACGGACGAGGCGCGGAGCGCCGGATTTCGTGGCTCAGGCCCCCGGCCACGGGCCCGGCGTCGGCTGCTCGGGCTGCTCGGACGTCTCCGTCTTGAAGAGCTTGAAGCCGCGCCGCGTGTAGTTGTCCATGGCGTGCTCGCCGTCCAGGCTGCACGTGTGGAGCCACACCCGCTCGGTGGGCGTCCGCTCCGGCCAGCGGTCGGCCAGGTCCCAGGCCCGGGCGGTGCCGTAGGACAGGAGGTGGCCGCCGATGCGGCGCCCCCGGAAGGCGGGGATCAGGCCGAAGTAGACGATCTCCACGACCCCGTCGTCCTGCGCGTCCAGCTCCACGTACCCGGCGGGCGTGCCCTTCTCGTACGCGACCCACGTCTCCACGCCCGGCCGCGTCAGCTGCTCCCGCCACTGCTCGTAGCTGAGCGAGAGACGGTCGATCCACTGGATGTCGCCGCCGACGGCGGAGTAGAGGAACCGGCTGAACTCGGGCGAGGGCACCTCGGCCCGCACGATCCGCACGTCGCCTTCCGGCTCGGCGGCGGGCCGCAGATCGGTGGGAGCGGTCTGCTCCAGGGACCAGGTGGTGACAGTGATGCTCATGGCGGCCAGGGAATCACGGGGCGGACCGGGGCCGCCACGAGGGGCGGGGCCCGCCCGGCACGGGCCTGACTCGTGTCACCGCGGCGGGGGTGCGGCTGCGGGCGCGCCCCCGGCCTCAGGGCCCCGCGCCCGCCCGGGCCCGTATCACCGCCGGGGCCATGGAGTGCGGAAGGAGTCGCGCCGCGTCGTCCGGCAGCACCAGATCGACGTCGGCCTCCTCGTGGAAGCGGTACGGGCGGTGCGCGACCAGGCCGCCCAGATAGCGCCGGACGCGCGACAGCTCGGCGCGGACCGTCACCGTGCGGCCGGGGTCGCCGAACAGGTCGGCGGCGAGCCCCGCCGCGCTGCGCCCCGCGCGCTGCGTGCCGAGGAGGTAGAGCAACTCGGCGTGGCGCGGGGAGAGTTCGTGCGTCCAGCAGCCCGCGCTGCCGCTGACGGTCACCGACCAGCGGCGCTCCCCGCTGACGTCCACCACCACCCGGGTCATGGCCGAGGTGGCGGCCACGGCGGCCTCGTCGTCCTCCACGCGCAGCAGCCAGCCGCCGGGCAGCGGCGCCACCGCGCACCGGCCGAGCGACGGCAGCCACGCCCGGCCGTCGGTCAGGGACTTGGGCAGCGTGATCCGGTCCACCGGCGGCATGCCGGTGACCGCCGCGGTCCAGCCGTGCGCGTCCACCGCCACGGCGCGCCCGTCGAGGCGGGCGAGGAGTGGCGCCGCCACCGAGCGCAGCCGGTCCAGGGCCGTCAGATGCCCCTCGCGCAGCCGGGCCTCGGCGAGCTTGGCGACCGAGCAGACCAGGGCGAGGGTCGCCGGATGCATGGTGTCGAGCGGGCCGCTGATGTCGACGACGCCGATCAGCCGCCCGTCGCGCGGGTCGGTGATGGGCGCGCCCGTGCACGTCCACGGGTGGTGCGAGCGCACGAAGTGCTCGGCGGCGAAGACCTGGACGGGCCGCCGGGTGACGATCGACGTGCCCACGCCGTTCGTGCCCACGACGGTCTCGCGCCAGTCGGCGCCGACGTCGAAGCCGTGCCCGTCGGCCATCTTGAGCACGGACTTGTTGCCCTCGCGCCACAGCAGCCGCCCGTCGGCGTCCGCGATCACCATGATGTGCTGGGCCACGTCCGCGACGGACAGCAGCCCTTCGCGCAGCACCGGCAGGATGGTCTTCAGGGGCGAGGTCTGCCGCCGCCGCTCCACCTCGTCCGTGCTCAGCACGCCCGTGCGGTGGTCCCGCTCGGGGTCGACGCCGTTCGCCAGCATCCGGTCCCACGACGCGCCGATGACGGGCCGCGGCCCGAACCTGGCGCGCTGCCCCGCGATCCGGGCGTCCCGCATCTCCATGAGCACCCGTGTGGCCTGGCCGGCGTTCGCGGCGGCGAGCCGCTCCAGGTCGAACGTGGCATGCGTGTTCATACCGGTTTCCTCCCGCTCTCCGAGCAGGCCCACAGCGCGGACACCTACTCATCGTGCCCGCTGGGGCAGGTCGAAGGACATGCTTCGGCCGTGTTGTTGAAGGCCGGAGTTGCAACCCCCTGCAACTCTGGCGAACAGTCGTGCGGTGTCCAAAACTTGGCAGCACGCCGCCCCGCGCGGCGCCCGTCCCGACGGGGACCTGAAGACCGGGGGTGGTGCCGTGTCGGCGCAGCACCACCCCCGTGACAGGGCCGCTCGGCAGCCCGTGCCGAGCGCCCCGGACGGCGGGGTCCGGCCGCCCGTCAGAGGTGCACGGCCGCCCGGTCCACGACCGCCCGCAGATCCAGGCTGTGCGGCAGCGTGCCGAACGCCGCGCCCCAGTCCCCGCCGAGCCGCGAGGCACAGAACGCGTCCGCGACGGCGGGCGGCGCGTGGCGCACGAGGAGCGAGCCCTGGAGCACCAGGGCCATCCGCTCGACCAGCCGCCGCGCCCGCGCCTCCACGCCCTGGAGATCGGCGAGCTCCGTGAGCAGGTCCTTGATCGCCGCGTCGAGGCGGTGGTCGGCGCCGCGCGCCGCGCCCACCTCCTCCAGGAACGCGTTCAGGGCCAGCGGCTCCCGCTGGAGCGCGCGCAGCACGTCGAGGGCCTGGACGTTCCCTGAGCCCTCCCAGATCGAGTTCAGCGGCGACTCGCGCAGCAGCCGCGGCATGCCCGAGTCCTCCACGTAGCCGTTGCCGCCCAGGCACTCCAGGGCCTCCGCGGCGAGGGGCGTGCTCCGCTTGGTCACCCAGTACTTGGCCGCGGGCACCGCGAGCCGCAGGAACGCCCGCTCGCGCTCGCTCCCGTCGTCGTACGCGGCGGCGAGGCGCAGCGCGAGCGTCGTCGCCGCCTCCGACTCCAGGGCCAGGTCCGCGAGGACGTTGCGCATCAGCGGCTTGTCGACGAGCTTGCCGCCGAACGCCTCCCGGTACGTGGCGTGGTGCACGGCCTGCGCGACGGCCTGCCGCATCAGCGCCGCCGAGCCGATCACACAGTCGAGCCGGGTCGCCGCCACCATCTCGATGATGGTGCGCACCCCGCGCCCCTCGTCCCCGACCCGCCGCGCCCACGTCCCGTCGAACTCGACCTCGCTGGAGGCGTTGGAGCGGTTTCCGAGTTTGTTCTTCAACCGCTGGATCGCGAACGCGTTCCGCGTCCCGTCGGCCAGGACCCGGGGCACCAGAAAACAGGTGAGTCCGGCCTCCGCTTGCGCGAGCACCAGGAATCCGTCGGACATGGGAGCGGAACAGAACCACTTGTGCCCGACGAGTTCATACGTGCCCTCCTCGGAAAGCGCGGTGGCACGCGTCGTATTCGCGCGTACGTCGCTTCCGCCCTGCTTCTCCGTCATTCCCATGCCGAAGAGCGCGCCCGCCTTCTGCGCGGCGGGCCGCAGCCCGTCGTCGTACACGGTCGACGTCAGGAGCGGCTCCCACTCGGCGGCAAGGGCCGGGTCGGTGCGCAGCGCCGGAACCGCCGCGTGCGTCATCGACACCGGGCACCCGTGTCCCGCCTCGGCCTGCGTCCACACCAGGAACCCGGCCGCGCGCCGCACGTGCCCGCCCGGCCTGTTCCAGGCGGAGGTCAGGCCCGCCGCGACGGCCTTGCCGAGTAGCCGGTGCCACGCCGGGTGGAAGGCGACTTCGTCGACACGGTTCCCATAACGGTCGTGTGTGTGCAGAACGGGTGGATTCTCGTTGGCGAGCGCCCCCCACTCCTGCGCCTGCGCGGAGCCCGCGGTGCGGCCGAGCAAGGAGAGTTCCGCGCGCGCGTCGTCGAGGAGCGACCCGTCGAGATGACGTTCGACGCCCTCGACGAGAGCCCGGTCGCACGTGAAGACGTCGTATCCCACCAGGGGCGGAGCCTGGTTGGTCACTGTGTGGGTGGTGGCTGCCATGCCGCTACGGTAAGGAGGTGCACCAGGCAAAAGAAACACCCGGGCGCCCACCGGGCCGCTGGAACCGGGCCCGCGCTCTTTACCGCAACGTCTCCAAGCGCAGGACCGCCTGGCTGCTGCTGAAGGACACCGTCAACTCCTGCATCGAGTACCGCATCCTGGGACTCGCTGCGGAAGCGGCGTTCTTCACGCTCCTTTCCGTGCCGCCGCTGCTCCTCAGCCTCATCGGACTCCTCGCCTACGTGGACCGGTGGACCGGCGCCCGCACGATCGAGAGCGTGGAGAACAACATCCTGGAAGCGGCCCGCACGATCCTGTCCGAAAAAGGCGTGCGCGAGATCGCTCAGCCGATCCTCGAAGACGTCATGAAGGTCGGCCGTCCGGACGTCGTCTCCATAGGGTTCCTGTTCGCCCTGTGGTCCGGCTCCCGCGCCGTCAACGTCTTCATCGACACCATCACCGTCATGTACGGACTCGACGGGGCCCGCGGCATCGTCAAGACCCGGCTGCTCGCCTTCGGGCTCTTCCTCGTTGCCCTGGTCATCGGCTCGGTGGCGCTGCCGCTGATGGTGGCGGGCCCGGACGCGGTGGTGAAGCTGGTCCCGGGCTCGACGACGGTCGTGCAGATCCTGTACTGGCCCGTGGTGATCCTGCTCTCCGTCGTCTTCCTGACCACGCTCTACCACGTGTCGGTTCCGGTGCGGTCGCCGTGGGTGGAGGACATGCCGGGCGCGCTCATCGCCCTCGGCATGTGGGTCCTCGGCAGCTTCCTGCTGCGCATCTATCTGACGAGCACGGTGGAGGGGCCCACCATCTACGGCTCCCTCGCGGCGCCCGTCGCCGTCCTGTTGTGGATCGGTGTGTCCGCTTTCGCCGTCCTCGTCGGCGCCGCCGTCAACGCGGCGATCGACCGGGTCTGGCCGTCTCTCCAGACGGCCGCGGCGCGGGCCGCGCAGGACCGGGTCAAGGAGGCCAGGGCGGCCGAGCTCATCGCCAGGGCCGCGGCGGCGCGGGCCGACGACGATCCCGACGACCCCGACATGCCCGCGGAGTTCCCCGAGCGCTGGTCCCGCTTCCTGCCCCCGGACGACGTCTCGGGCCGCCTCCGCGCCCACCACGCCAAACGGGACGACTCCCCGGACCTGTAGCGGCCCGCCCTCCCTTTACGGGCGGGCCGAGGCGGGGTTCAGTCCTTCCAGGCGCCCGCCTCCACCGCCTCGCGCACGAAATCGGAGAATTCCCGGGGCTCCCGTCCGAGCACCTCCCGAACGCCGTCCGAGACATGTGCGTTGCGCCCGTCCAGATTCGTCTCGAAAAGCTCGATCAGAAATTCCACTTCGCTTTCCGGAACGCCGAATTCGGTGAGTGAGGCACCGTATTCCCGCGCCCCCACGGGTACGTATGCGAGAGGGCGCCCGCTCGCCGCCGCCAGCTCCGCCACCGCGTCCCGGAAGGAGAGCGGCCGCGCCCCGCTCACCTCGATGATCCGCCCGGCGTACCGCTCCCCGGCGGCCAGCACCGCGACCACCACGTCCGCGATGTCCCGTACGTCGACGAACGGTTCGAGGACCTCGCCGGCGGGGAAGACGAGCTCCCCGGCCCGCAGTCCTTCGACGAGCGGGCCCTCACTGAAGTTCTGCATGAACCAACTGGCGCGGACGACCGTCCACCGGGCGACCCCGGAGTCCGCGAGGGCACGCTCCGTGGCGTGCGCCTGGTCCTCGCCGCGCGCGGAGAGCAGCACGAGGTGCCGCACGCCCAGCTCCGCGGCCCGCCGGGCGAGTGCGCCCACGGCGTCCGCCGCGCCGGGCGCGCCGACGTCGGGGAGGTAGGCGAGGGAGGCCGCGTCGGCGCCGTGCAGCGCGTGGTCCCAGGTAGAGCGTTCGTTCCAGTCGAAGCGGACCTCGCCGGAGCGGGAGGCGGCCCGCACGGTGTGCCCCGCCGCGCGGGCGGCCTGCGCGACCCGGCTGCCGGTGCGCCCGGTGGCCCCGGTCACGAGGACCGTGAGAGCGGTGCCGGTGGCCGGGTCGTCCGTCGTGTGCTGCGCGTTCGTCGTCATGCCCTGAAGTCAACTGCCGCCAGGGCCCCGCGGCCATCCGTCAGGAACTCGCCCCCATACGCGTGCGTCTACGCTGCCCCCATGGACGTACTCGCCGGCTTGTTGGAGGGCCCGCGCGCACGGGGGGCCTTCATGATCAAGGCGTGCTTCGAGCCGCCGTGGGCCGTGCGCATCGCGGACGAGGCTCCGGTCTCGGTCATGATCATGGTGCGGGGCGACGCCTGGATCGTCCCCGAAGGCCCCGCAGGGCCGGTGCCCCAGCTCGTCCGCCCCGGCGACGTGGCCATCGCCCGCGGCCCCGACCACTACCTCGTCGCGGGCGAGCGGGACACCCGGCCCTTCGCGGAGATCCGGCCCGGCCAGGCCTGCGTGCCCCTGAACGGCGCCGCGGACGACCACTACGCGCGCTTCGGGATGCGCGCGTGGGGCCAGCCCGGCGGCCCGGTCCAGATGCTGATCGGGACGTACCAGATGCGGGGCGAGATCACCGCGCGGCTCCTGGACGCGCTACCGCCGCTGCTCGTGCTGCCCACCGAGGTGTGGGACTGCCCCCTGACGCCGTTCCTCGCCGAGGAGATCGGCAAGGACGAGCCGGGCCAGGAGGTGGTCCTCGACCGGCTGCTCGACCTGCTGCTCATCGCGGCCCTGCGCGCGTGGTTCTCCCGCCCGGAGGCGGCCGCCCCCGCCTGGTACCGGGCGCTCGGCGACCCGGTGGTCGGCCCGGTCCTGCGGCTCCTCCAGGACGACCCCGCGCACGCCTGGACGGTGGCCTCGCTCGCCGCGAAGGCGGGCGTGTCGCGGGCCTCGCTCGCCCGCCGCTTCACCGAGCTCGTGGGCGAGCCCCCGATGACGTATCTGACGGGCTGGCGGCTCGCGCTCGCCGCGGACCTGCTGCGCGACAGCGAGCAGACGATCGCCGCGATCGCCCGCAAGGTCGGCTACGGCAGCGCGTTCGCGCTGTCCAGCGCCTTCAAACGGGTGTACGGCGTCAGCCCGCAGGAGCACCGCACGGGCGCGGCGTAGCCTGGGGACCATGGCCGCGGGGGAGCGGGGCGAGAAGACCGCCGGGTACGCCGAGCGGCCCTCGCCGCTGCTGCCCGGCGCCGTCGTGTGGACCAAGACCGCGCACCCCTCGGGCGGCGGCTCCGCCGTCCTGCCCGACGGGTGCATGGACCTGCTGTGGACCGAGGGCAGGCTGTTCGTCGCGGGCCCGGACACCCGCGCCCACGCGCCCGGCACCGCGGCGCCCCCGGGCCGCTACGCCGGCATCCGCTTCGCCCCCGGCACGGCCCCGGCCGTCCTCGGCGTCCCCGCGCACGAACTGCGGGACCGGCGCGTCGACCTCGCGGACCTGTGGAGCGCCGCCGAGGTCCGCCGTCTGACCGCGCGCGTGGACGCGGCCGCCGACCCCTTGGCCGCCCTGGAGCGCCTCGCGTACGAGCGCACGGACCGCGCCCCGGCCCCCGACCCGCTGCTCGCCCGCGTCGTGGCGCATCTGAACGCGGGCCGCGGCGTCGCCGAGACGGCCGCCGCCGTGGGGCTCGGCGCGCGCCAACTGCACCGCCGCGCGCTGCCCGCCTTCGGCTACGGCCCCAAGACGCTGGCCCGCGTGCTGCGCCTCCAGCGGGCGCTCGCACTGGCCCGCGACGGCCTTGGCCAGGCCGAGACGGCAGCCGCCGCGGGCTTCGCCGACCAGGCCCATCTGGCCCGGGACGTCAAGGAGTTGACGGGCATGCCGCTGGGGCTGCTGTTGGGCGGCGCCCCGTAGGAGCGCGGGGAAATGCGCGACCAGCCACGACGAACCCGCAGATCAAGCGAACAGATCGGCCCCGTTGCCGTCCGGGTCGAGCACCACCGCGTACCGCTGCCCCCACGGCGCGTCGAACGGCTTCAGCTCCGAGCGGTATCCGGCCGCCACCAGCTCCTCGTACACCGCGTCCACGCCCGCGGACGTGCCGCAGTGGAAGGCGAGCCCGAGCCGCCCGGAGTCGGCGGGGGGCTGCCAGCCGGGCATGAAGGACCGGAGGGTGTCCTCGGTGTCGAAGGCCACCCGCAGACCGCCCGGCAGGGTGGTCTCCACATGCGGAGCCTCCTCGGAGCCGGCCTCGAACACGAGGCCGAGCCGGCGGTAGAAGGCCAGCGATGCCGCCATGTCGGAGGTGACGATGCCGATCAGATCGAGCCGGGGCGTGACGTGGGGTGTGCTGCTTTCGCTGTTCATGCCGGGAGCGTAGGCGGGGCGCCCACCCGTGGTCTTGAAGGAAACGGACACCACCGGGCAGGCGCACCTGGCTCCCTCACCGGCCCGGTTCGGCCACCGAGAAGGTGAGGGCGAACTCCGCGAAGGAGGCGCGCAGTTCGTACTGCGGAAGGACGCCGGGCCCGCACGACTGGGAGCCGATGCCGCGCTGCCCGTGGTCCAGGTGCACCCACAGCGTGTCGCCCGGCACGAGGTCGGTGCGGTGCGTGGCGGCGTCCAGTTCCTCGGTGGACCACGGGCGCGCCGTGAACCAGAACGCGGGATCGCCCACGATCCGCACCCCCGGCCCGTCGAAGCCCGTGCGCAGCTCCGCCCAGCGCACGTCCGCGCGGGCCCCGTTCTCCTGCGGCCGCAGGTAGGGCGTCTGCAACTGCTCCACCCACGACGACCACCACCCCATCCGGGCGGCCGCCCGGGTGTCCGGGTACGCCTCGCCCGCGCTGCCGAACCAGTGCGCGAGCCGGTGGACCGCGGGCAGGCCGAGCCGCACGCCGAGCCGGGGCAGCGGTGCCTCCCAGTCGCCCTCCGGCGTCACCGACACGGCCAGGCGCAGCGCCGTGCCGTCGGACGTCCAGCGGTAGACGGTGCGAAGCGCGAGGTCGCGGGCGGCGGGCGCCACGCGGGTGCGCACCGTCAGCGCGTCCTCCTCCACCTCCAGGCCGTCGATCCGGTGGTGCATCCGGTGCAGGCCGAGCGCGCGCCACAGCGGGCCGTAGCGGGTGTCGGGCTGCCACGGCGCGCCGTCGTCGTTGTCGGTGGGCGCCCGCCACACGTCCAGGCGCGGCGCGGAGCGCAGCGTGATGTCGCCGAGGGCGCGCAGCTCGCCGGTGCGGACGTCGAAGCGGCCGGGCCCGAGCGTCAGGTCGTAGCCGCGGCGGCGCGGCCGCGCACCCGTGGCGACCGGCACGGGCGGGCGCGCGGTGACGGGGAAGTCGGCGAACGCCACCGAGTGGTCGAGGGCCGCCCAGTTGGTCTCCTCGCAGACGAGCGCCGCCAGGTGCAGCCAGGTCTCGGCGTCCCGCGCGGTGGCGGGCGGCTCCGGCAGCTTCAGCTCGACGCTCTGCCCGGGCCCGAGGTCCGGCGGCACGTCCAGGGGCCCGGAGACCGAAGGGACGTCGCCGCCGGTGCCGGCCGCCGCGTCGGAGTGGTACGTCCACTCGAAGGAGAGGTCCGACAGGTCGGCGAAGTCGTACAGGTTGGTCACCCGGACCGTGCCGGTGTCCGCGTCGTAGGCGAACCGCACCGGCTGGATCACCCGCTTGTACTCGGTCAGGCCCGGCGAGGGTCTGCGGTCGGGGAAGCACAGGCCGTCGCAGACGAAGTTCCCGTCGTGCAGCTCCTCGCCGAAGTCACCGCCGTAGGCGTAGCCGAGCGTGGGGTGGGTGAGGCCGTGGTCGGTCCACTCCCACACGAACCCGCCCTGCAGGCGCTCGTACGTCTCGAACAGGCGCTGGTAGTCGCTCAGTCCGCCGGGGCCGTTGCCCATCGCGTGCGCGTACTCGCACAGGATGAAGGGCAGCGCGCCGCGCGCCTGCGGGCCGCCGTCCTCGCGGCGGCCGATCCGCTCGACCTCGGCGTGGTCGGCGTACATGCGCGAGTACATGTCGGTGTCCGCGCACGACGGGTCGCCCTCGTAGTGCAGCAGCCGCCCCGGGTCGCGGGCGCGGATCCACTCGGCCATGGCGGTCAGGCCGCGCCCGGTGCCGCACTCGTTGCCGAGCGACCAGATGACGACCGACGGGTGGTTCTTGTCGCGCTCGACGGTGCGGGCCGCGCGGTCGAGGAGCGCCGGGGTCCAGCGCTCGTCGTCGACCGGATTGCCGCGCCACTGCCGCATCGTGAAGCCGTGCGTCTCCAGGTCGCACTCGTCGATGACCCACAGGCCGAGCTCGTCGCACAGGTCGAGGAAGGCGGGGTGCGGCGGGTAGTGGGCGGTGCGGACGGCGTTGATGTTGTGCATCTTCATCAGCCGGACGTCGGTGCGCATGGTGTCGATGTCGACCGCGCGTCCGGTCTCCGGGTGGAACTCGTGCCGGTTCACGCCGCGGAACAGGATCGGCCGCCCGTTCACGGTGATCAGGCCGTCCTTCAGGGCGACCGTACGGAACCCGATGCGCAGCGGCACCCGCTCGCCCGGCGTGGCGAGGACCCCGTCGTACAGGCGCGGCCGCTCCGCCGACCACGGCTCCACCGCCACCGTCGCGCTCTCGCCGGTGGCGATGTCGATGCCCAGCTCCGGCACGGTCACGCGCCCCGCGACGTCCGACTCCACGCGGAGCGTGCCGGTGCCGTCGCGGTGGTCGTACGACGCGTGCGTGAAGTGGTCGCGCACGGCGCCCTCGGGCCGGTGCGTCAGCGTGACGTCGCGGAAGACGCCCGGCAGCCACCACTGGTCCTGGTCCTCCAGGTACGACCCCGACGACCACTGGTGCACCCGCACCGCGAGCACGTTGTCGCGGGGCCTGAGCAGCGCGCCCACCGCGAACTCGTGGGGCAGGCGCGACCCCTTGAACTCGCCCAGGAGCGAGCCGTTGAGCCACACCCGCGCACACGACTCGACGCCGTCGAACCGCAGCGTGGCGTCGCCGCCCGCGGGCCAGTCGTCGGGCAGGTCGAAGCCGCGCAGGTGGTCACCCGTCGGATTCTCGGTCGGCACCCGCGGCGGATCCACGGGAAACGGATACATCTGGTTCGTGTAGACCGGCGCGCCGTGGCCCTGCAGCACCCAGTGCCCGGGCACCACGACCTCGTGCCAGGCCGTCGCGTCGAACCCGTCGGCGGCGAACGACTCGTCCTCGACCGCGGCCCCGGGCGAGAGCCGGAACCGCCAGCTGCCGTTCAGCGAGAGCACGGCGGCGTCCGACCCCGCGTACCACGCACGCGGCGGCAGACCGCCGGTACCGGGGGACACGTCCTCGTGGTAGGAGAGCTCCATGCCTCCATCAGAACGTGCGGGGGCACCGCCGCTCAATCATTTCGGGGCGGGCGTTGTTGGATTTCTGCCGGGGGGCTTGGACGGGGTGCCGCCGGGGTGGCGGCCGGGTGGCGGGCCGACGGCGGGCGGGTGACCGGCGGGCGGCGCGGGGGCGGTGTGCGGCCGTGCCGTCGGAAGTCGACAGAAGCCGTCGGAAGCCGTCGGAAGCCATTGGAAGCCGTCGGAAAAGGAGTGGCGTGGCGTCGGCGGGCGGGTCTAGAGTCCTGTCCGTTCCCCGGTGGCGTGTGTCGCCGCCGCAGGTCGAGTCGTGAGTGGAGGTGTGATCAATGGCTGTCGTTGCGATGGGTGTTGCCCGCGTTCGGACGTTCGTCATCACATCCACCTCCGTGGTCTCCGGCTGACCTCTCTCCGCGTCTTTCGCCGCGCCGTCGTGCGCGGGCCGGGGCCACCCTTGTGAAGGGTTCTCCCCTTGTCTTCGTCTTCTTCCGACTTCTCCTCCTCGTCCTCTTCCGCCCCGTCGGCCGTCGGCGCCCACGCGCTCGCCGCGTACGGCTGGGACGAGGACTGGGAGGCCGCCTTCGCCCCGTACGCGGAGCGCGGGCTGCTGCCCGGCCGGGTGATCCGGGTCGACCGGGGCAGCTGCGACCTGGTCGTCACCGAGGAAGGTGTCATCCGGGCCGACACCACCTACGTCACGCCGCACGACCCGCTGCGGGTCATCTGCACCGGGGACTGGGCGGCCGTGGACGCGCCCGGCGGCGACCCGCGGTACGTGCGCGACTATCTGCCGCGGCGCACCTCGTTCGTGCGGTCCACCTCCTCCAAGCGGTCCGAGGGGCAGATCCTCGCCGCCAACGTCGACCACGCGGTCATCGCCGTGTCCCTGGCGGCCGAGCTCGACCTCGGGCGCGTCGAGCGGTTCCTCGCGCTCGGCTGGGAGTCAGGGGCGCAGCCCGTCGTCGTGCTCACCAAGGCCGACCTCGTGCCCGACGCCGCGTCGCTCGGCCACCTCGTGCAGGACGTGGAGACCGCCGCGCCCGGCGTGCCGGTGCTGCCCGTCAGCGCGGCGCGGGGGGACGGCGTCGACGTGCTCGCCGCCGTGGTCTCCGGCGGCACCTCCGTCCTGCTCGGGCAGTCGGGCGCGGGCAAGTCCACCCTCGCCAACGCGCTCGCGGGCGCCGACGTCATGGACGTGCGGGCCGTCCGCGATGTCGACGGCAAGGGACGGCACACCACCACCACCCGCAACCTCATCCCGCTGCCCGGCGGCGGTGTCCTCATCGACACGCCGGGGCTGCGCGGCGTCGGCCTGTGGGACGCCGGGAGCGGCGTCGGGCAGGTCTTCGCCGAGATCGAGGAACTGGCCGGGGGCTGCCGCTTCCAGGACTGCGCACACGTCGCGGAGCCCGGTTGCGCGGTGCTCGCCGCCCTGGAGGACGGCACGCTGCACGAGCGGCGCCTCGACAGCTACCGGAAGCTGCTGCGCGAGAACCAGCGGATCGTCGCGAAGACGGACGCGCGGGTGCGGGCGGAGATGCGGCGCGAGTGGCGGCGGCGGGGGGCCGAGGGCAAGGCCGCGATGGAGGCCAAGCGGGGGCGGCTCCGGTAGCGCCTCCGTTTCGGGCTCGGGGGTACCCCCCCGGCTGCCCCGGGACCGGCCCCGGTCGTGCGGTGGCTCGGCGCCCGGGGCTGTGCCCACCCGTTCCGCCCTGCGGGACGATTGCCCACAGCGGACTACGTGTCCGATTTCCGCTAGCCGGTGTCCGGGGCGCCGCTCACACTGGACGTGTGAACGATCTCGACACCAGGTACGAAGCCGTCCGCAGTCGCGATGCCCGGTTCGACGGGGAGTTCTTCTTCGCCGTGTCCACGACCGGGATCTACTGTCGGCCGAGCTGTCCCGCCGTGACGCCCAAGCGGCAGAACGTGAAGTTCTATCCGACGGCCGCCGCCGCGCAGAGCCAGGGTTTCCGGGCCTGTCGGCGGTGCCGCCCGGACGCCGTGCCGGGGTCCGCGGAGTGGAACGTACGCGCGGACGTCGTGGGCCGCGCCATGCGGATGATCGGCGACGGGGTCGTGGACCGCGAGGGCGTGGGCGGGCTCGCGGTGCGGCTCGGGTACAGCGCCCGGCAGGTGCAGCGCCAGCTCACCGCCGAGGTGGGCGCGGGCCCCGTCGCGCTCGCCCGGGCACAGCGCGCGCACACCGCGCGCGTGCTGCTCCAGACCACCGACCTGCCGGTCACGGAGATCGCGTTCGCGGCGGGCTTCGCGAGCGTGCGGCAGTTCAACGACACCATCCGCGCCGTGTACGCGCTGACGCCGACCGCCCTGCGCGCCGCCGCGCCCAAGCGGGGCGGCGGCCGGGCCACGCCCGCCGCGGGCATCCCGCTGCGGCTCGCCTACCGCGGGCCCTACCAGACCGTCGCCGCCTTCGACCTGCTGGCCGACGAGGCGCTGCCCGGCGTGGAGGACATGCGCGGCGAGCGCGGCACCCGCACCTACCGGCGCACGCTGCGCCTCCCGCACGCCTCGGGCATCGTGGCCGTCGAGGAGCGCGACCCGCGCAGGCGCGGCGACGCCGGGCAGGGCGGCTGGCTCGAAGCCCGGCTGCACCTGACGGACCTGCGGGACCTGACCACGGCCGTGCAGCGGCTGCGCGGTCTGTTCGACCTGGACGCCGACCCGTACGCCGTCGACGACCGGCTCGGCGCGCACGCCCGCCTCGCGCCGTTGGTGCGGGCCCGGCCGGGGCTGCGGTCGCCGGGCGCAGCGGACCCCGAGGAGTTCGCGATCCGCGCGGCCGTGGGCCCGGAGGCCGCCGCGCGGATCGTCGCGGAGCACGGCACGCCGCTGGCGTCCCCGTGCGGCGCGCTCACGCACGTCTTCCCCGAGCCCGCGGCCCTGGCCGACCGCCTTCCGCTCGCGGCCGCGCTCGCCGAGGGCGTCGTACGCCTGGACGCGGGCGTGGACCGCGACGACGCCGAGCGGCGGCTGCTCGCCGTGGACGGCGTGGACGCGACGGCGGCCGCCGTCATCCGCATGCGGGCGCTGGGTGACCCGGACGTGGCCCTGCCGGGGGAGCGGGTGGACGACGCGTGGCGGCCCTGGCGGTCGTACGCGGTGCGGCACTTGCGCGCGCAGGCGCGTACGGAGCCGTCAGGGCCGTCGGTCACCGGCTGAGTCCCGCGGGACGCCGGGCGCGGCGCAGCGCGTACCAGCCCGACGCGACGAGGGCCGCCGCGAGGGCCGCGGCCGATGCCACCGTCACGCCGGTGGAGGCGAGGCTGCCGCCGGTGGGGGAGGTGGTGTCGGACCCGCCGCCCACCGAGCCGCCGCCGGGCCCGCCGCCACTGCCGCCCCCGGACCCGCCGGTGGTCCCGGAGCCGGATCCGCCCGCCGAGCCGTCGCCGGGGTCGTCGCCCCCGCCGCCGGTGTCGCCTCCTTCGCCTCCGTCGTCCCCGTCGCCTCCGTCGTCCGCGAACGTCACCGGTACCCGTACGTCCTGCGACCGGTCGCCCGGACGCGTGTGGTCGGCGCGGGTGGCGAGCACGCACCGCGTCGTGAGGCAGTCGGTGTACGCGTCCTTCGCGTCGAGGGTCAGGCCGACCTCGAAGGAGCCGTTCTCGCCGTAGGGCGTGGCGAGGTCGCCGCCGTGCGGCGGCGGGTCGTCGGAGATCCACGCCGAGGACTTGGCGCCGCCGGTGGTGGCCGCCCCGCCCACGCAGGGCGTCGGCGTCCTGCCGGGGCCGTTGTCGACGCAGAGGGCGACGTAGATGCCCTTCTTGCGGTCGTAGCCGGTGCCGGTGACCGTCACCTTCTGGTCGTGCGGCGCGAGGCCGCGCACCGGGGTGACCGTGAGCCTCTGGCCGTCGGGGCCGGTGGCGGAGCCCTCGTCGCCCGGTCGCGCGCCCTCGACCGTCAGGGTCGCGGGCTCGGTGTGCGCGGTGCCCGCGTCGTTGCCGAACTCGGCGCGGAAGAGGTGACCGTCCTGGGCGGTGCGGGCCGTGAAGGTGTACGAGGCGGTGGTCGCGCCCTCGACGGCGCGCCAGGAGCGGCCGCCGTCCGTGCTGCGCTGCCAGCGCGCGACCGGCTCGGGGGAGCCCTCGGCGCGGGCCTCTAGCGTGACCTCGGCGCCGTCCTTCGCCGTGACGTCCTCGGGCGACTCGGTGACGCGCGGTGGCGTCGCGCGGACGATCCGGGTGACGCGGCCCTGGGCGGGGCTGGTGACGAAGACCTCGGCGCCGCCCGGCGCCACCGCGACGGCTGCGGCGCCCAGTTGGGCGACGTTGCCGTGCAGCGGCACCGGCTTCGCGGCGGGCTTCAGGGTGCCGGTGTCGAGGACCGTCAGGGCGCCTTGCCCGTCGTACCCGGGCGCGTCCGGGTCGCCGACGTCCTGCCAGGCGACGTACGCGCGGCCGCCGTCGAAGGCCACGTCCCGGGCGAGGTCGGTGCCGGTGAGGGTGGTGCGCGCGGTGCCGTCCGCGCCGAACACCATGATCTTGTCCTGGCGGCCCACCCACACCGCGCCCGTGTCCGGATCGACAGCGGTGAAGCCCTCCGCCCCCTCGGCGACGGGGAGTTCGACGGTCCTGGTCACCGTGAAGGAGTCGGTGTCGACGCGGTACAGGCGGTTGTTCGCGAGGTCGGCCGACCACACCGCCTCGCGGCGCGCGTCGACGGCGAACTGCCCGCCGCCCGCGAGGGTCACCGTCCGCGCGGCCGCGCCGGTGGCCGTGTCGACCTCCGCGAGGTCCGTGCCCTGGGCGACCAGCGTCGTACCGGCGGCGACGCCCGGTCCGACGTCCGTCACCTTGGCGCCCGGCAGCCAGACGCCCTTCGCCTCCGGGTCGCCGCCCCTGGCCGTGCCGAGGCCCTTGAGCGGGTAGTGGAAGACGACGCCGTCGCCGGGCAGCGGCCCCGCGATGCGGCGCACGGCCGCCTCGCGGGGCGCGCCCGTGGAGCCGGGCGCCTTGGCGGTGTGGCCGCGTACGGTGCCGTCGGCGCGGTCCAGGACGTACAGGCCCATCTCGTTGACGTCCGCTGTGCCCGCGTCGTCGTCGGAGCCGACGTAGAGCTTGCCGGACTCGGGGTGGACCAGGACGTCGAGGGGTCTGCCCGCCGTGGCGAAGTCGGCGGCGCGGTGGTAACCGAGCCCGCCCGCCGGGGAGTTCGCTCCGTCGGCGGCCGGCGCGAACCCCGCGAAGGGCACCGCGAGCGCGGCGAGGGTCGCCGCCGCCGCGGTCAGGGGAAGGTGGCGTCTCATGGCGGCGGCGGTCCCGCCTACTGGAAGGTGACCGGGATGTGTACGTCGTACTTGCGGTCGCCGGAGTCGAAGTGGTCGGCGCGCGTCACGATGGCGCACTCCACCGTCTCGCCGCAGACTTTGCCGCCGCCGAGGTCGGCCTTCACGTGGATCTTCACCGAGAAGCTGCCGTTCGCGCCGAAGCGGGAGCTGTTGGGCACGGTGCCGCCGCCGGTGTTGGACACCCAGTGCGAGGCGCCGGTGGTGCCGGACTGGTCCTGGCCGCCGAGGCACGGGGTCGGCTTGTTGGCGCCGGGCGCGCCGTCGACGGCGCACAGGCCGACGTAGACGCCCTGCCCGGTGTTGTAACCGGTGCCGGACACGGTGACGTTGGCGCCCCCGGCCGCCGCCGAGTTCGGTCCCGTCAGGGCGAGCTGGTATGTCTTGCCGCCGTCGGTGATCGTTCTTTTCGCGGTGACGTCGGCGGCGGACGCCGAACTCGCGAGGGCGACGGTGAGCGCGGCCGCCATGAGCGGGGCGGCGGGCAGGAGGGCACGGGTACGCGTACGCATGGGTGCGGGCACCTTTCTGGGCCGAGCGACACCCCGGAGGGCTCGCTAGTTAGGTAAGGCATACCTAAGCTTGCTCGCTCTCCGGTGTCAACGCCGCCCCCGCGCTCCCTCGTGCCCCAACTGCGCCGCGCCTTACGCCCGCTGGCCCGCCGTCACCCCGCGTCCTCCTCCAGGCCCCAGCTGTGGATGCGCCGCGGATGGATGCGGATCAGCTCCTCGCTCAGGTGCGGGCCCAGCTCGTGCGGCCCGGTGAGCAGCTCCGCGTCGCCGCGGACGTCCACGCCCCGCACCTTCCACGGCCGCTCGCTCACGATGTCGTCCACGACCAGCGCCACTTTCGGATTCGCCTGGAGGTTGCGCCACTTCTTGGTCGTGCCCATCGCGTAGCCGCCGATGAGGATCGTGCCGTCGTCCTGTGGGAAGAAGCCGACGGGGTTGGCCTGCGGCTGCCCGTTCGGGTCGACGGTGGCGAGCCTGCCCAGACGCCGGGACTTCAGATACGCGCGCTCGGCCGCGCTGAATTCGGTCATGGGGTGAGGCTGGCACGCGGACCTCGTGCGCGCACCGGTGCGCGGTCCCACGTCACGGGCGGCATAGGCGTCATGGGCCCGGGGCCCTCCGGAGGCGGCCGGGCGCTCATCCCCTGGCGAGCACCGCGCCCACCCACGCGCCCACGATCAGCAGACACGCGTACAGCTCCACGAACACGCTCCAGCCGCCCGCCCGCAGGGCCGACCGCACCGCCGTCACGGCCTCGCCGCGCCCACCGAGCCGCAGCCGCTCCGCCAGATACATCCCGCCCACGAACCCGGGCGCCGCGCCGAGCACCGGGAGGAGGCAGAACCCGAGCAGCGCCCCGGCCCCCGCGTACGCGGCCAGGCGGTGGCTCGCCCCCGACTCCCGAAGGCGCCGGGGCGGCAGCTGCCAGCGCACCGCCCGGGACAGCAGGAGCACCAGGGTCGCGCCCACCAGGACCCCCCAGGCCAGGCCGTGCGGGTCCTGGAGCGCCCACCACAGCACCCCGGCCCACACCAGCCACGAGCCGGGTACGCCGGGCACAAGGACTCCGCAGAGGCCGAGCAGCATCACCACCCCGACCAGTGCGAGTTCCCACGCTCCCATCTGCCCAGGGTGCAGGAGCGGGTGCGAAACCGCAGGTCGCGTTAGTCCCCGCGCCTCCGCGCCCGGGCCGGTCGGCTAGCCGCGGGCCGGTCGCGGGGCGCCCGCCTCGCGGGCCACCCAGCCCCGTTCGTACGCGTGCCAGCCCAGCTGGAGCCGGGTCGTCACGCCTGTCAGCTCCATCAGCCGCTTGACCCGGCGCTGCACCGTGCGCAGGCCGAGGTCGAGCTGTTTCGCCACGCTCGCGTCCGTCATCCCGGCGAGCAGCAGCGACAGGACCTCCAGGTCCGTGCCGTCGGGCCCGTCCGCGGCCTCGCGCACCGCGCCGCCCTCGCCGAGCCGCAGCGGCAGCGCGCCCCGCCACACCGCCTCGAACAGGCCCGTGAGGGACTCCAGGAGCCCGCTCGCGTGCACCACGAGCGCCGCGGGCTCCGCCGTCCGCGAGGTCAGCGGCACCATCGCGAGCGAGCCGTCCGCGATCACCAGCTTCGTCGGTACGCGGTCCACGACCCGCACCCGCTCCGCCCGGCCCATCGCCTCCGCTATCTCGGTCAGGCCCGTCGGCGCGGCCAGCACCGAGCGCTCCACCACCACGCGGTAGGCGACGCCCCGGCTCGCCGCCTGCTCCTCCGCGTCGTTCTCCATGCCGGTCACCGCGACCGGCCTGCCCGTCACCAGGGCGCACACCTCGCGGCTCGCGCCGAGCTGGAGCTGGAGGAAGCGCTGGGATACGGCGGCCGCGCCCGTCACCACCTCGACCAGGTCGTGCACGGTGGGCTCGGCCGCCCCGCCCCGGAACTCCTCGGCGAGCAGCGTCGCCGCCAGCTCCGCCTGCTCCAGCTCGTGCCGCCGCTGGGTGAGCAGCGCGCCCAGGGCCACGCCGGGCGGCGCCGCCACCCAGCGCCCGGCCCGGCCCGACGCCTGCGCGGCGAGGCCGTGCCGTTCGAGCCGGCGCAGCGCCCGCTCCGTGTCCGGCTCGGCGAGCGTGAGGCGGCGCGCCAGGTCCGGCACGTCGGCTGCCCCGACCGACACCAGGGCGCGGTACGCCGCCTCGTGCGTCTCGTCCAGACCAATAGCGGCCAGCATGCGGCGGCTCCCTCCCCGATCACTCCGGCGCGTTCCTGCTGTTCCGCCCTGGCTGGCGGAAACCGGCCACGGCGTAAACCCGCCGCGAACATCATCACCGCACCACCTGCCGGTCTGCCAGGGTGGCCTCCTCGCCGGGCGGTCCTCCCGTGGGGGGTGGGCCCGCCCGGCACCTCGCGCCACCCCCGGCTGGAATTTCCGGATGCACCGTTTTCGTACGGCCTGTGCGGTGGACAATAGGGGCATGAGCCAGCAGGGGGAGAGGCCCACCGGTCAGGAGGCCGACTGGTGGGCGCAGTTGTACGACGAGGCGAGGGACGACACGGGGCCCGCGGCCGCGGGCGATTCCCTGGACGACCGGTTCGCGTCGGCCGCGGGCACGGTGGGCCCGGAGGCGGGCGCCCCGCCGGGTCCCGCCTCCACCGCTGATTCCCGGGGCGGCCGGTCCGCCCCGCGGGACGCCACCACGTACGCCGCGGGCAGCGCGCGGGTCGGGCCCGCCGACGACGGTCCGCCCGCCCCCACGAGGCCGCCCGACGAGTTCCGCCCGAAACCCCCGGCGGGGCGAGCCGAGCCCCCGCCTCCACCCCGCAGGCCCTGGCCCCCCGAGCCCCCGGCCCGTACGCCGGACGCCAAGGCTTCGCCTTCGGCAGGCAGCGCGGGACCCCCGAGCGCCGGGCCTTGGCCAGAGGCGGACGAACCCCCGGCGCCGGGTGCCAGGCCCTCGCCTTCCGCAGGCGGTGCGGAACCTCCAAGTGCCGGGCCCCCGCCCCCGAGCGGCAGGCCCTGGTCGGAGAAGGCCCAGCCCCCGGCCCCCGCACGGCCCCCCGGCGTCGAACCGCCCCGCAGCCCCGCGGCACCCCCGGCGGCACCCCCCGCACCACCCGGCCCGGCCCCGGCCGTACCCCCGCGCACGGATCCCCCCACCTACCGCGCCCCCGCTCCCTGGACGCCCGCCACCCCCGCCGGCCCCGTCACCTTCCCCTCCGCGCCCGAGCGGCCCGCCGCGCCTCCCGTCCGTTCCTCCACGGAGAGCAGCGATGCCACCGTTCCGGCCTCGCGCACCCCGGAGAGCTCGGCGGAGCCGGATGCCCAGGGGCCCGTGGTCGAGGCCCTGGAACTTCCCGCGAGGGCGTACGTGGGCGACGGACCCCCGACGTACGAGGCCGAACCGACGGGCCTGCCCGCGGCCGACCCGGACGACCTCGGCAGCCTCGTCGCCGACACCGTGCTCGACGGCGCCCGGTACGGCTCCAGCACGCTGCGCGCGGTCTCCGTACGCGGGGACTCGGCCCGGTACCGCGCCGAGCCGCGCCGGGACGCGCTGCTCACGGCCCGCTTCGGCGCGGGCGACGATGCCCTCGTCCTGGTCGCCATGGCCACCGGCGCCCGGGCCACGGCGGGCGCCCACCGCGCGGCGGCCGACGCCTGCGCGTGGATCGGCCGCGCCGTGGGCCGCAGCCACGCCCGGCTCGCGCAGGACATCAGGGCCGCGCGGCGCGGCGACCTGAAGTCAGGGCTTCACCGGCTCACCGACCGCAGCCTCGGCAAGCTGCGCGCCCGCGCCGCGGACCTCGGCCTCCAGCCGGACGAGTACACGGCATCGCTGCGCTGCCTGCTGCTGCCCGCCGACCCGCGCTGCCGCACCCGGGTGTTCTTCGGCGTCGGCTCCGGCGGCCTGTTCCGGCTGCGCGGCGGCGAGTGGCAGGACATCGAGCCGCGCGTCGCCACCACGTCGGGCGCCGCCGTCGTCGGCTTCGGTTCGCCGCCCACCGAGACCCCCGAGGGCGACCGGCTCACCATGGACCTGGGCATCACCTCGCCCCCGAGCCCGTACGAGCCCGCGCCCGCCCCGCCCCGCGACCCCTTCCGCTTCCGCGCCTCCGTCGCCCGCCCGGGGGACGCGCTGCTGCTGTGCACGGGCGGCCTCGCCGAACCGCTGCGCGGCGAGCCCGAGCTGTCCCGGCACCTCACCCGCCGGTGGGCCGAGGGCGGGCCGCCCGGCCTCGCCGCGTTCCTCGCCGACACCCAAGTACGGGTCAAGGGGTACGCCGACGACCGGACGGCCGCCGCCGTTTGGGAGGCGTGAGCGCGCCCCGTGTGAATTCATGGACCCATAGCGACCGAAGGGGTGCATGAAGACATGGCCAAGCAGAACGTCGCCGAGCAGTTCGTCGACATCCTCGTCCGCGCCGGGGTCAAGCGCCTGTACGGGGTCGTCGGCGACAGCCTCAACCCGGTCGTGGACGCCATCCGCAGAACCGAGGCGATCGACTGGATCCAGGTCCGGCACGAGGAGACCGCCGCCTTCGCGGCCGGCGCGGAGGCCCAGATCACGGGCACCCTGGCCGCCTGTGCGGGCTCCTGCGGCCCCGGCAACCTCCACCTCATCAACGGCCTCTACGACGCCCACCGCTCCATGGCCCCGGTGCTCGCCCTGGCCTCCCACATCCCGTCCTCGGAGATCGGCCTCGGCTACTTCCAGGAGACCCACCCCGACCAGCTCTTCCGCGAGTGCAGCCACTACAGCGAGCTGATCTCCAACCCGAAGCAGATGCCGCGCCTGCTCCAGACCGCCATCCAGCACGCCGTGGGCCGGTCCGGCGTCAGCGTCGTCTCGCTGCCCGGCGACATCGCCTCCGAGCCCGCGCCGGACAAGGCCGCCGAGACCGCCCTCGTCACCTCGCGCCCCTCCGTGCGCCCCGGCGACGCCGAGATCGACAGGCTCGCCGCGATGATCGACGAGGCGGACAGGGTCACGCTCTTCTGCGGCAGCGGCACCGCGGGGGCGCACGCCGAGGTCATGGCCTTCGCCGAGAAGCTCAAGGCCCCCGTCGGGCACGCCCTGCGCGGCAAGGAGTGGATCCAGTACGACAACCCGTACGACGTGGGCATGAGCGGGCTGCTCGGCTACGGCGCCGCGTACGAGGCCACCCACGAGTGCGACCTGCTGATCCTGCTCGGCACCGACTTCCCGTACAACGCGTTCCTGCCCGACGACGTGAAGATCGCCCAGGTCGACGTGCGGCCGGAGAACCTGGGGCGCCGCTCGAAGCTGGACCTCGCGGTCTGGGGCGACGTGCGCGAGACCCTGCGCTGTCTCACCCCGCGCGTCTCGCCGAAGTCGAACCGCAAGTTCCTCGACAAGATGCTGAAGAAACACGCCGACGCGCTCGAAGGCGTGATCAAGGCCTACACCCGCAAGGTCGAGAAGCACGTCCCGATCCACCCCGAGTACGTGGCGTCGGTCCTCGACGACCTGGCCGACGACTCCGCGATCTTCACCGTCGACACCGGGATGTGCAACGTCTGGGCCGCCCGCTACCTCACCCCGAACGGCAGGCGCCGCATCATCGGCTCCTTCAGCCACGGCTCCATGGCCAACGCCCTGCCCCAGGCGATCGGCGCCCAGTTCGTCGACCGCGGGCGGCAGGTGATCTCCATGTCCGGCGACGGCGGCTTCACCATGCTGATGGGCGACTTCCTCACGCTCGTGCAGTACGACCTGCCGGTGAAGGTGGTCCTCTTCAACAACTCGTCCCTGGGGATGGTGGAGCTGGAGATGCTCGTCGCGGGCCTCCCCTCGTACGGCACCGCCAACCACAACCCCGACTTCGCGGCCGTGGCCCGGGCGGCCGGCGCCTACGGCGTGCGCGTGGAGAAGCCCAAGCAGCTCGCGGGCACCCTCAAGGACGCCCTCGCCCACAAGGGCCCCGCCCTCGTCGACATCGTCACCGACCCCAACGCCCTGTCCATCCCCCCGAAGATCAGCTCCGACATGGTCACCGGCTTCGCCCTCTCCGCCAGCAAGATCGTCCTGGACGGCGGAGTGGGCCGCATGGTCCAACTGGCCCGCTCCAACCTGCGCAACATCCCGAGGCCGTAGCCCTCGCGGGCGCGCCCCAGACCCGCCCCTCCCCGAACCAGGGGGGCCTCCGGCCCGCACCGGAGACTTTCAGCCCGTCCGGCGTTTGAGGACGAGGCGCGGAGCGCCGAAAGAGCGGGGGCCCGGGGGCGCAGCCCCCCGGTGACGGCAAGGCGTGGCTCAGCTGCCCGCGAAGTGCTCCCGCACCAGGGACTGCACCACGCCCAGGTCGCCCACGACCAACGCGTCGAGGAGGGCCGTGTGTTCGGCCGCGTCCGCGACCAGGTCCGCGCGGCGGGCGTGCACGGGGCCGGTGACCAGGGGCCACTGCGAGCGCCGGTGGAGGTCGTCCGCGACCTGGACGAGCTGCCCGTTGCCGGAGAGCCCGAGCAGCGCCCGGTGAAAGGCCCGGTCCGCGTCCGCGTAGCGGGCCCGGTCGCCGGCCGCGGCGGCCGCCACGGTCGCCTCCGCGAGCGGGCGCAGCGCCTCCCACCGCCCGGCGGGCACGCTCCGGGCGAGCCGCAGCATCACCGGTACCTCTATCAGGGCCCGCACCTCGGCCAGCTCGCCGAGTTCCCGCGCACCGCGCCGCGCGACCCGGAACCCCCGGTTCGGCACGACTTCGACCGCGCCTTCGAGGGCGAGCTGCTGCATGGCCTCGCGCACGGGCGTCGCGGAGACGCCGAAGCGCTCCCCGAGGGCGGGGGCCGAGTACACCTCGCCGGGGGCGAGGTCGCCGTCGACGAGCGCGGCCCGCAGCGCGTCGAGGACCTGCCCGCGCACGGAGCTGCGCCGCACGCCGCCGCGCGCCCCCGGGTCCTGCTCCGGGGCCCTCGTGGGGGCGCGGCGGGCGGCGGCCTCCGTCACACGCGCTCCGGCCCGCTCCACTGTTACCTCCCGCTCCCGCGTCCCCGCGGCCCACCCGTCACGTATGGGATCGCACCGGGGTCGAAACGTACGACCCGAATCACCCGAGAAGCACCTTAGGCGGACCGCACTCCAGTTGAAACCTCGATCATGTTGGGTAAGGTTAGGCTTACCTGCAATCGATCGTGATTCGGCGGTCCCGCATGTCCGTTCCCACCCTGGAGCCCGGCGCCCGGCACACGGCGCCCCGCCACAGCCCCGTCACGGGCGCCTACGCCCGCCTCACCGAGGTGTACCCCGGGCTGCGGATCCAGGAGCTGGCCGAGGACGAACAGGCGCCCCGGGGCGACGGCTGGGTCTCCGTGGCGCGGCTGGCCGAGGCGGGCCCGGAGTTCGAGGAGTTCCTCGCCTGGGACGAGGCCCAGGTCCTCAAGGACTACGGCCGGCGCGCCCGCCCCGACGTCGTGGCCAGCTTCGCGCTGCACCGCTACGCCTGGCCCGCCGTCCTGCTGATCACCGTGCCGTGGTTCCTGCACCGCCGCGTCCCGCGCTACCCCGTGGAGCACGTCTCCTTCCAGCGCGCGCTCGGCAAGCTGGCCGTGCGCCCCACCGCCTTCGCCTGTCTGCCGGGCGACCCGGCGGCCGCGCTGCCCGGCGCCACCGTCGTACCGGACGAGGAGGCGCTGCGCGCCGAGGTGCGGGCCGCCGTGGCCGAGCACCTGGGTCCGCTGCTCGACGGCTTCGGGCCGCGCATGCGGCGCCGCGGGCGCGCGCTGTGGGCCATGGCGACGGACGAGATCGTCGAGGGCATCTGGTACGTCGCCCACCTCCTCGGCGAGGAGGAGCGCGCCACCGCCGAGCTGGAGCGGCTGCTTCCCGGCGCCACCAAGCCGTACGTCGGCACGGCCGCCTTCCGCGAGCTGACCGGGCCGAACGGCGAGAAGCTGCCCACCCGCGACCGCGCGAGCTGCTGCATGTTCTACACGCTGCGGCCCGAGGAGACCTGCGTCACCTGCCCGCGGATGTGCGACGCGGACCGCGTCGCCAAGCTGGCCGCCGAGGCCGCCGCCTGACCCGCTCAGGTCCGCTCCGCCCGGGCCCCGGCCCGTCCCGTCGTCCCCGCGCGCCCGTCTAATCGAACTCAACTCGCATATTCCTGGCAGTAGTTCGAACGATTCCCGGCGTGGCGCGGTCCTTGCCACCCACTTGGCGTCCTCTTGCCGGAAAACCCCTTGAGCGCCGTCGGGCGTGGGTCACTATGGCGCCCGAAACGCCCTACCGCGACGCAAGGGACCCCAGATGAGACTGACCGACATATCGCTGGACTGGCTGCTGCCCGGCGGCGTCCTGCTCTTGGGCATGGCAGTGGCGGTGGCGGTGCTCGCACGGGGCAAGAAAGCCCAGACGAAGGCGGCCGCCGCTGACGACTCGTGGGAACGCAACGAGGAGCGCCGCAGGCGCAAGGAAGTCGTCTACGGCACCGCCTCCTACGTCCTCCTCTTCTGCTGCGCGGCCGTCGCCGCGGCCCTCTCCTTCCACGGCCTGGTCGGCTTCGGCCGGCAGAACCTGAACCTGTCGGGCGGCTGGGAGTACCTGGTGCCGTTCGGGCTCGACGGGGCCGCCATGTTCTGCTCCGTGCTCGCGGTGCGCGAGGCCAGCCACGGGGACGCGGCGCTCGGCTCGCGGCTCCTGGTGTGGACGTTCGCGGGGGCCGCCGCCTGGTTCAACTGGGTGCACGCGCCGCGCGGGCTCGGCCACGCGGGCGCGCCCCAGTTCTTCGCCGGGATGTCCCTGTCCGCCGCCGTCCTCTTCGACCGGGCGCTCAAGCAGACCCGCCGCGCCGCCCTGCGCGAGCAGGGCCTCGTACCGCGGCCGCTGCCGCAGATCCGGATCGTACGGTGGCTGCGGGCGCCCCGGGAGACCTTCGGCGCGTGGTCGCTGATGCTCCTGGAGGGCGTGCGCACGCTCGACGAGGCCGTCGAGGAGGTCCGCGAGGACCGGCGCGAGAAGGAGCAGGCCAGGACGCGCCGCCGCGACCAGGAGAAGCTGTCGCGGGCACAGCTGAAGGCCATCAGCAGGGGCCGTGGCTACCACGGGCGCGGGGGTCGGCAGGCCGACGTCCCGGCCGTGCCGCAGTCGATGGGGTCCGCGCAGGTCGGCGCGGACCCTGCCATAGCGGCGCCGCCGCAGCAGGAGCAGTTGCCCGTGCGGTCCCGTCCCTCCCTCCAGGCCGTCAAGGGCGGCCCTGAGACCGTGACGGTCGATCTCACGGCCGAGGACGACACGCAGACGATCCCCCGCCTCGACTCCCTGGAGCGCAAGCTGAAGGACCTGGAGCAGCAGTTCGGCTGACCCTCATGGGGCAACGCCGGACGGGCTGGAAGTCTCCGGCTCGGGCCGTGGGCATTCAGCCGGTCCGGCGTTCAAGGAGCGGCGGGCTAGAGGCGGTCCGCGTCCAGCTCGAACCAGACCGCCTTGCCCACGCCGTGCGCCCGTACGCCCCACGCGTCCGCCAGGGACTGGACGAGCATGAGGCCGCGGCCGTGCGTGGCGTCGCCCGCCGCGGGCGTCCGCACCCGTGGCCGCCGGCCCACGAAATCCCGGACCTCGACCCGCAGCCGCCGCGGCCCCACCGTCGCCGTCAGGACGGCGTCCCGGTCCGTGTGCACCAGGGCGTTCGTCACCAGCTCGCTGGTGAGCAGCTCGGCCACGTCGGACGAGTCGGCGCGCCCCCAGCGCCGCAGCAGGTCCCGCAGCGCCGCCCGGGCCTCGGACACCGCCCTGAGGTCGGAGCGCCCCAGTCTGCGCCGCAGCTGGAGCCCGCTCTCACCCGTCACACCGTCGACTTGATGGTCCTCTCGTCTCACTGAGGCCGCCCCCCAACCGATGGCGGCACCTCCTTGCGCGTACCTGGCCATGACCCCCGCCCACAAGTCCGTCATCGAACATGCTCACGGGATGCATGCCCGCCCCACTTGGCGCCACTCATGTCCATTCGTCAACCAACGAAGCGGATGCGCCGATGGGTTGAGGGGAAGTGAAGCCGAGTACCACTCGGGATCGACCATGTGGAGGAGCCGCCGTGCACGACGACCGACTGCTGGTGGAGGAGCGCCTGGAACGCGCGGTGCGGCAGTTCCTCCGGCCCGCCCAGTACGCCGACCGCGTGCCGCTCACGCTGTCGGTGTGGCACGCGCCGGGCGAACCGGTGCCCGTCACCGAGGCGCTCGCGGCGGCGTACGAACCCTTCGGCACCGGCACCGCCTGGGGAAGGCCCTGGTCGACGAGCTGGTTCCGCATCGAGGGGCAGGTGCCGCAGGCGTGGCGCGGGCGGCGCGTTGAGGTGGTCCTCGACCCGGGGTTCACCGGCGAGGGGCCCGGGTTCCAGGTCGAGGGCCTCGTCCACGACGCCGCGGGGGTCCCGCTGAAGGGCATTCACCCGCGCAACCGGCACGTCCCCGTCGTGGCCCGCGCCCAGGGCGGCGAGCCGGTGCGCCTGTTGCTTGAGGCGGCGGCCAACCCGGCGGTCCTGCACGACTTCGTACCGACCCCGCTCGGCGACGTCCTGACCGCGGGCGATCGGCCGATGTACCGATTCGCCGCTGCCGACGTGGCCGTACTCGACGAGGCCGTCTGGCATCTGCTCCTGGACATCGAGGTCCTGTCGGAGCTGATGGGCGAGTTGGACGCGGCGCGTCCGCGGCGCCACGAGATCCTCCGGGCCCTGGAGGACATGCTCGACGCGCTCGATCTGCACGATGTGCGGGGCACCGCCGCCGCGGCCCGCGCGGAGCTGGCCGAGGTGCTCGCGCGGCCCGCGCACGCCAGCTCCCACCGCGTGTCGGCCGCCGGGCACGCGCACATCGACTCGGCGTGGCTGTGGCCGCTGCGCGAGACGGTGCGCAAGGCGTCCAGGACGTTCGCGAACGTGACCGCGCTCGCGCGTGACTATCCGGAGCTGGTCTTCGCCTGCTCGCAGGCGCAGCAGTACGCGTGGGTCAAGGAGCACCAGCCGCACATCTGGGAGCGGATCAAGAAGGCGGTGACCGAGGGGAACTGGGCGCCCGTCGGCTCGATGTGGGTGGAGTCGGACGCGAACATGCCGGGCGGGGAGGCCCTGGCCCGGCAGATCGTGCACGGCAAGCGCTTCTTCCAGGAGGAGTTCGGGGTCGAGACCGAGGAGATCTGGCTGCCCGACTCCTTCGGGTACACGGCCGCCTTCCCGCAGCTCGCGCGGCTCGCGGGCGTGCGCTGGTTCCTCACCCAGAAACTGAGCTGGAACCAGTCCAACAAGATGCCGCACCACACCTTCTGGTGGGAGGGCATCGACGGCACGCGCGTCTTCACGCACTTCCCGCCCGTGGACACCTACAACTCCCAGTTCCTCGGCTCCGAACTGGCCCACGCCGAGCGGAACTTCGCGGAGAAGGGGCGCGCGACCCGCTCCCTGGTGCCGTTCGGCTGGGGTGACGGCGGGGGCGGGCCGACCCGCGAGATGCTGGAGCGGGCCCGCAGACTGCGGTCCCTGGAGGGCTCGCCGCGGGTCGAGATCGAGAAGCCGTCGGCGTTCTTCGCCGCGGCCGAGGAGGAGTACGGCGAGCGGGCGCCGGTGTGGTCCGGCGAGCTCTATCTGGAGCTGCACCGGGCGACGTACACCACCCAGGCGGCCACCAAGCGCGGCAACCGGCGCAGCGAACACGCCCTCAGGGAAGCCGAGTTGTGGTGCGCCACGGCCGCGCTCAAGGACCCCGGGTACGCCTATCCGTACGATGCCCTCGACCGGCTGTGGAAGACGGTCCTGCTGCATCAGTTCCACGACATCCTGCCGGGCTCGTCCATCGCGTGGGTGCACCGGGAGGCGCGGGACACCTACGCACGCGTGCTCGCCGAGCTGGACGGCATCACCGCGGACGCGGTACGTCACCTCGGCGCGGGCGAGGTCAGTGTCCTGAACGCGTCGCCGTACGCGCGCAGCGAGGTCGTCGAGCACGACGGCGCGCTCACGCATGTGCACGTGGGCCCCTTCGGCACCCGCGCTCTCGCCGTCGCCGCAGATCACGAGCGGGCACCGGAGGCGGTGACGTCGGCGACGCGGACCGGCACCGAGATCATCCTGACGAACGAGCACCTGCGCGTGACCGTCGACGCCGACGGGCTGCTCGCCTCCGTGCGGGACCTGGACCACGACCGCGAGGTCCTCGCGCCCGGGACCCGCGGCAACCTCCTCCAGCTCCATCCGGACCACCCCACCCGCTACGACGCCTGGGACCTGGACAAGCACTACCGCCACCGGCACACCGACCTGACGGCCGCGGAGTCCGTGGAGCTGGTCGAGGACGGGCCGCTGCGCGCCTCCGTACGGGTCGTACGCGCCTTCGGGATCGGTTCGCGGATCACGCAGGAGCTGCGGCTCGCGGCGGGCGCCCGCCGCATCGACGTGGTCACGGACGTGGACTGGCGCGAGTCGGAGAAGGTGCTCAAGGCCGCCTTCCCGCTGGACGTGCACGCCGAACGGTCCGCGGCGGAGATCCAGTTCGGGCACGTCCACCGGCCGACGCACGCCAACACCGGCTGGGACGCTGCCCGGTTCGAGATCTGCGCGCACCGATGGCTGCGGGTGGGCGAGGACGGGTACGGGGTCGCGGTCCTCAACGACTCGACGTACGGGCACGACGTGACGCGCGCCGAGCACACCGACGGGCTCGGCACCACCGTGCGCCTCACGCTCCTCCGGGCGCCGCACAGCCCGGACCCGGAGACGGACCTGGGGCCGCACCGGTTCACGTACGCGCTGCTTCCCGGGGCCGAGGTGGGGGACGCCGTGGCCGAGGGGCTCGCGCTGAACCTGCCGGTGCGGGTGGCGGAGGCGGGCGACGTCGCGCCGCTCGTGCGGGTCGACCATCCCGGGGTGACGGTGGAGTCGGTGAAGCTGGCGGAGGACCGGAGCGGGGATGTGGTGGTGCGCCTCTACGAGTCCCGGGGCGGGCGGGCTCGGGCTGTGCTGACCTCGGCGTTCGCCGTCGCCCACGCCGAGGTCACGGATCTGCTCGAACGCCCCCTCCACCCCGCCACCACCACCGGCGCGGGCCTCACCCTCTCCTTGCGGCCCTTCCAGATCCTGACACTGAGGCTCCGGCCGGCGTAGGGGTCCCCTCGCGGCGCGTCGGCCTTCGGCCTCGTCCTCAAACGCCGGACGGGCTAAATGATCTCGACTGCGGCCCAGCGGACAGTTTCAGCCCGTCCGGCGTTTGAGGACGAGGGGCGGGTCTGGGGCACTCCGCGAGGGCTACGCGGCCGGGGCCGGTGGGGTCAGTTGGGGGGCCAGCCAGGAGGGGACGCCGCCGAGGAGGCGGAAGAGGCGGGTGGCCTCGGCGCGCAGGCGGGAGGACTCGGGTTCGGGCTCGGCGTCGGCGAGGGCGGCGAGCGCGGGGGCCGTGCCGACGAGGAAGCCCAACTCCTCCCGCAGCCGCAGGGATTCGGCGAAGCCGTGCCGGGCCTCCGCCAACTCCCCCTCGCGCAGGGCGAGTCCGGCGAGGTGCCGCCAGGTGAAGGAGAGCAGGAGGGAGTCCTCGTGCGCGGTGGCCCCGGCGTGGGCGCGCCGGTACGCGGCGCGCGCGGCCTGCGGCGAGTCGGCGAGGTGCTCCGCGACCAGGCCGCGGCGGAAGTCGAGCAGGGCCCGCCCGATCGCCCCGGGGGCGAGCAGCGCGGCCGCCCGGCCGAGCGCGGTACGGGCCTCGTCGGCCCGGTCGCGTACCCCCAACACGGTGGCGGCGTAGGCGAGTTGACCGCGCTCGCAGGCCGCGGCCCCGCGCGCGTCGTCATCGTCGGCGACGGCCTCCGCCGTCCGCAGGCTGTCCTCGGCCTCGCCCCACCCCTCCCCGGTGAACAGACAGCGCTCGACGAGCAGGGAGGTTCTCTGGAGCGCGGCGGCCGCGCCCTCCCGGGGCGCGAGCAGTGCTGCGGCGTCGGTCCAGCAGCCGCGCGAGCGCAGCCGCCATACCGCGGTCTGGAGTGGATCGTGCCCTGAGCCATTTCCCGTACCAGACATGGCGGTATGCGCCACGTTGCCCTCCCCTAGCGCACCATTGAGCTGTTGAGTCGTGGGCGAATCTCAGCACGGATCGGCGCGCCTGGCCAAGGGGGTGGGTGAAGGATTTCACAAAGTTGGGGGAGGCGGATGGTGTCGTTTTGGGCTACGCCGACCGGTTCACGCCCGCGCGCGTGGCTCAGCTCATGCGCAATGCCAAGAAGAAATCCAGCTTGTCCTCCAGGCGCGCGAGGTCACGGCCCGTCAACTGCTCGATTCGGCCCACGCGGTAGCGCAGTGTGTTGACGTGGAGGTGCAGCCGGGTCGCGCAGCGCGTCCACGAGCCGTCGCAGTCGAGGAACGCCTCCAGGGTGGGGATGAGCTCCGCCCGGTGGCGCCGGTCGTACTCGCGCAGCGGGTCCAGGAGCCGGGCCGTGAAGGCGCGGCGCACGTCGTCGGGCACGAACGGCAGCAGCAGCACGTGGGAGGCCAGCTCCTGGTGGCCCGCGGCACAGACCCGGCCGGGGCGTGCGGCCGCGACCCGGCGGGCGTGCCGGGCCTCCTCCAGGGCGCCGCGCAGGCCCTCCGCCGAGTGCACGGCCGCGCTGACGCCGAGGGTGAGGCGGCCGTCGTCGGCGAGGCCCGCCGCGAGGGGTTCGCGCACGGCGGCCAGGAGCGCGTCGGCGAGCAGGCCCGCGTCGCCGCCCTCGGCCTCCGGGGACATCGCCGGGAGCGGCACCAGGGCGATGGCCTCGTCGCCGGTGTGCGCGACGGCGATCCGGTCGGACGGGTCGGGGCCCGCGGTCGCCGGGTCGACGAGGATCTCCTCCAGGAGCGCCTGGGCGACGGGACCGCTCTCGATCCCCGCGCGGCGCCCGCCGGCGGCGTCGGCCGACGGCCCGCCCTGTACGTCGTCCCACTCCACGCGGGCCACCACGACCTGCCAGTGCGGGGCCGCGCCGAGCCCGGGAAGCAGCACAGGGGCCGCGACCCGCAGCCGCGCGGCGATCTCGGCGGGGGCGGCACCCGTCTGGACCAGTTCGAGGACCTCCTGGGCCAGGCGGCGGCGCACCGTGCGCGCCGCGTCCCTGCGGTCCCGCTCGACGGCGATCAGCTGGGTCACGCCCTGGAGCAGGTCGAGCCGCTCCTCGGGCCAGTCGCCCGCGTCGGCCTCGACGGCGAGCAGCCAGTCGGAGAGCACGGTCTCGCGCACGTCCCGGGAGGCGCCCGCGCTGCCCCGGCCGCTGGAGCGGATGGGGAACAGTGAGTAGGTGAGGCCGTCCACGGCCACCCGGTGCGGGCCGCGCCGCCCGGTGCGGGCGGCGGCCAGGTGCTCCCCGGCGAGCCGCGCGCGGATCGGGGCCGAGAGGCCGGGCGCGCCCGCGGCCGCCCCGGCGATGGCGCGCCCGGCGGGGGAGAGCACCCAGGCGCGCAGGTCCAGGTCCGAGCCGAGCAGGTCGAGGACCACGTCCGGGCCGCCGCCCGCGGGGCCCGACGTCATCAGGCGGCGGTGCCGGTCCACGACGGCCGCGAGGTCGCCCGCGCGCTCGCCGGAGACCTGGCGCACCACGTGCTCGGTGATCGTCGCGAAGGCCACCGACTCGTTGACGGCGAAGAGCGGGAGCCGGTGCCGGGCACAGGCCTCGACCAGGTCCTCGGGGATGTCGCCCAGCTCGGCCTCGCCCGCGGCGAGCGCCGCGACCCCGGCGGTCGCGAGGATGCGGACGAAGGGCTCCGTGTCGGCGGCGTCCCGGCGCCAGGCGAGGCCGGTGAGCACCAGCTCGCCGCCGCCCAGATAGCGGCTGGGGTCGCGCAGGTCCGTGGTCATCACGCCCCGCACGGTGCGGTCGAGCTCGTCCTCGCCGCCGAGCAGCCTGAGGCCCAGCGCGTCGGTGTCAAGGAGTGCGCGCAGCCGCATGGTGTCGTCGCCGCCGATCTGTCTCGATTTCGTGTGCGCCCGGCCGCGCCGGGGGGTCCGGGGGCCGTGGGCCCCGGCGTCCTGGCGGTTTCCGGGGGAATCCGAAGAGGTTACTGGGGCCTGTTCTTCATATGAATCTACAAGACTCGCGGCTTGGCCTGCCAACTCCTTCATGGTTTCGGTGACTGACCCCATCGGAGGAGCGGGCGGTGTACTTGCCCCACTCCGCGTTAACAGGACATGAACGAGCAGTCGAGAGGCGTACGGCCCACATGGCCGGATCGATCGCCTCCACTCGGAAGCCGCGCCCCCGCCGCCACCCGGAAGGCGGACAGCCGCTTCCCCCGGAAGACCGCGACAGGCGTTCACGATCAGCAACATCGCCCCCGGTCGCGCGCACCGCGTACGAACACCGAGCACGATGACGACGCACGATTACGAAGAGAGAGCCACTCATGGACTTCCTTCGCCCCGCCAGCTGGGAGGAGGCGCTCGCCGCGAAGGCCGAGCACCCCACGGCTGTGCCGATCGCGGGTGGCACCGACGTCATGGTCGAGATCAACTTCGACCACCGGCGTCCGGAGTACCTCCTGGACCTCAACCGCATCGGTGAGCTGCGGGAGTGGGAGGTCGGCGAGGACACCGTCCGGCTCGGCGCCTCCGTTCCGTACACCGACATCATGGAGAACCTGCGCGCCGAGCTGCCCGGCCTCGCGCTCGCCTCGCACACCGTGGCATCGCCGCAGATCCGCAACCGCGGCGGCGTCGGCGGCAACCTGGGCACCGCGTCCCCGGCCGGTGACGCCCATCCGGCGCTCCTCGCCGCGGGCGCCGAGGTCGAGGCGGAGTCCGTGCGCGGCACCCGGCGGATCCCGATCGACGACTTCTACACCGGGGTGAAGCGCAACGCGCTCGCCCCGGACGAGCTGATCAGGGCCGTGCACATCAAGAAGGCCGAAGGACCGCAGCAGTACTCCAAGGTGGGTACGCGCAACGCCATGGTCATCGCCGTGTGCGCATTCGGCATCGCGCTGCACCCCGGCACCCGCACCGTGCGCACCGGCATCGGCTCCGCGGCCCCCACCCCGATCCGCGCGAAGGCCGCCGAGGAGTTCCTGGACGCGGCCCTGGAAGAGGGCGGCTTCTGGGACAGCAAGAAGATCATCACCCCGTCGGTCGCCAAGCAGTTCGCGGAGCTCGCCGCCGGTGCCGCCAACCCCATCGACGACGTCCGCGGCACCGCGAGCTACCGCCGCCACGCCGTCGGCATCATGGCCCGCCGCACGCTCGGCTGGGCCTGGGAGTCCTACCGCGGCGACGGCCGCAGCACGGAGGGAGTCGCGTAATGCGTGTCAACTTCACGGTCAACGGCCGGCCGCAGGAAGCCGACGACGTGTGGGAGGGCGAGTCCCTGCTGTACGTGCTGCGCGAGCGCATGGGCCTGCCGGGCTCGAAGAACGCCTGCGAGCAGGGCGAGTGCGGCTCCTGCACGGTCCGCCTCGACGGCGTGCCGGTGTGCGCCTGTCTGGTCGCGGCCGGGCAGGTCGAGGGCCGCGAGGTCGTCACCGTCGAGGGCCTCGCCGACTTCGCCAAGCAGCGGGCGGAGCACGCCGGGTGCGCCCCTGAGGCCTCGGGCGCCTGTGGGGTGTCCCTGGATCAGGCCAAGCGCTGGCAGGCGGGGCCCGCCGACTCCCACACCGGCGAGGGCACCGAACTCTCGCCCGTCCAGCAGGCGTTCATCGACGCGGGCGCCGTCCAGTGCGGCTTCTGCACGCCGGGCCTGCTCGTCGCCGCCGACGAGATGCTGGAGCGCAACCCGGACCCCTCGGACGCCGACATCCGCGAGGCCCTCTCCGGCAACCTGTGCCGCTGCACGGGCTACGAGAAGATCCTGGACGCGGTCCGCCTCGCCGCCGCGCGCCAGACCGAGGAGGTCTGAGGACATGGCCGACACCCGCACCACGGGCATTCCCGCCAACGTCACCCAGGGGTCGCAGACCAAGGGCGGCATCGGCGAGTCCACGCTGCGCCCGGACGGCACCCTCAAGGTCACCGGCGAGTTCGCGTACTCGTCCGACATGTGGCACGAGGACATGCTGTGGGGCCAGATCCTGCGCTCCCCGGTCGCGCACGCCGAGATCGTCTCCATCGACACCGGCGAGGCCCTGGCGACCTCCGGGGTCTACGCGGTCCTCACGTACGACGACCTGCCGACCGACGTGAAGAACTACGGCCTGGAGATCCAGGACACCCCGGTCCTCGCGCACGGCAAGGTCCGCCACCACGGCGAGCCGGTGGCCCTGGTGGCCGCCGACCACCCGGAGACCGCGCGCCGCGCCGCCGCCAAGATCAAGGTCGAGTACCGCGAGCTGCCCGTCATCACCGACGAGGCCAGCGCGACGGCGCCGGGCGCGGTCCTCGTCCACGAGGGCCGCGACGACCACCACGCGGGCCACGTCCCGCACCCGAACATCGTGCACCGCCAGCCGATCGTCCGCGGCGACGCGGCCGCGGCCGCCGAGCGGGCCGATGTGATCGTCACGGGCGACTACACCTTCGGCATGCAGGACCAGGCCTTCCTCGGCCCCGAGTCCGGCCTCGCCGTACCGGGCGAGGACGGCGGCGTCGACCTGTACGTGGCCACCCAGTGGCTGCACTCGGACCTCAAGCAGATCGCCCCGGTGCTCGGCCTGCCCGAGGACAAGGTCCGGATGACGCTCGCCGGGGTCGGCGGCGCGTTCGGCGGCCGCGAGGACCTGTCGATGCAGATCCACGCCTGCCTCCTGGCGCTGCGCACCGGCAAGCCCGTCAAGATCGTCTACAACCGCTTCGAGTCCTTCTTCGGGCACGTCCACCGCCACCCCGCCAAGCTCCACTACGAGCACGGGGCCACCAAGGACGGCAAGCTCACGCACATGAAGTGCCGGATCGTCCTGGACGGCGGCGCGTACGCCTCCGCGTCCCCGGCCGTGGTCGGCAACGCCTCCTCGCTGAGCGTCGGCCCGTACGTCGTCGACGACGTGGAGATCGAGGCCGTCGCGCTGTACACCAACAACCCGCCCTGCGGCGCCATGCGCGGCTTCGGCGCGGTCCAGGCGTGCTTCGCGTACGAGGCGCAGATGGACAAACTGGCCGCGAAGCTCGGAATGGACCCCGTCGAGTTCCGGCAGCTCAACGCCATGGAGCAGGGCACGATCATGCCGACGGGGCAGCCGGTCGACTCCCCGGCCCCGGTCGCCGAACTCCTGCGCCGGGTCAAGGCGATGCCGCTGCCGCCCGAGCGCCAGTGGGAGACCACCGAGGGCTCGGACGTGCGCCAGCTTCCCGGCGGCCTGTCCAACACCACGCACGGCGAGGACGTCGTCCGGGGCGTCGGCTACGCGGTCGGCATCAAGAACGTCGGCTTCTCCGAGGGCTTCGACGACTACTCGACCGCCCGGGTCCGCATGGAGGTCGTCGCGGGCGAGCCGGTCGTCACCGTGCACACCGCGATGGCCGAGGTCGGCCAGGGCGGCGTCACCGTGCACGCGCAGATCGCCCGTACGGAACTCGGCGTCACGCGGGTGACCATCCACCCGGCCGACACCCAGGTCGGCAGCGCGGGGTCGACGTCCGCGTCGCGCCAGACGTACGTCACCGGCGGCGCGGTCAAGAACTCCTGCGAGGCCGTCCGCGAGAAGGTCCTGGAGATCGGCCGGGCGAAGTTCGGCACGTACCACCCGGCGTGGGCCACCGCCGAACTCCTCCTGGAGGGCGGCAAGGTCGTCACCGACGGCGGCGAGGTCCTGGCCGACCTCGTGGACGTCCTGGAGGGCGAGGCCGTCGACATCGAGCTGGAGTGGCGCCACCGGCCCACCGAGCCCTTCGACCTGCGCACCGGGCAGGGCAACGGCCACGTCCAGTACTCCTTCGCCGCGCACCGTGCCGTCGTCGAGGTCGACACCGGGCTCGGCCTGGTCAAGGTGATCGAGCTGGCCTGCGCGCAGGACGTCGGCAAGGCGCTCAACCCGCTCTCCGTGCTCGGCCAGATCCAGGGCGGCACCATCCAGGGCATGGGCATCGCGGTGATGGAGGAGATCGTCGTCGACCCCAAGACCGCGAAGGTCAGGAACCCGTCCTTCACGGACTATCTGCTCCCGACCATCCTCGACACGCCGACCATCCCGGTCGACGTCCTCGAACTCGCCGACGAGCACGCCCCGTACGGGCTTCGCGGCATCGGCGAGGCCCCGACCCTGTCGTCGACCCCGGCGGTGCTCGCCGCCATCAGGAACGCGACGGGCCTCGAACTGAACAGGACGCCGGTCCGCCCGGAGCACCTCACCGGAACCTGACCGCCCCCCCCGCCCTCCGGGCGGTGTGTGCCTCCCAGGAACGTCACACTTCCGCCAGCCCACACCGCCCGGAGCCGCCGAGCACCGCGCCGCTCGCGGTCGTCACGCTCCTCGTGAGCCCCCGTTCGTCTCGGGCCGTCCCCCGGGTCGTGCAGCCAGTCACCATCCCAAATCCCGCGGCTGACGCGGGTGCCCCTGTGAACCTTGGGAGTAGGCACCATGACCCAGCAGTCCCTGGAGCCCAAGACCACCGCGGAGGACGCGGGCCGCGGCTCGCGCGTCCCCGCCGGGCGGTCTTGGCTCGACCGGTACTTCCACATATCCCACCGGGGATCGACTCTCGCGCGTGAGGTGCGCGGCGGCATCACGACCTTCATGGCGATGGCGTACATCGTCCTGCTCAACCCGCTGATCCTGTCCGGCAAGGACGCCGCGGGCGACACGATGGGGCAGAAGGCCCTGATCACCGCGACGGCCTTCGCCGCGGCGGTCACCACGCTGCTCATGGGCTTCGTCGGCAAGGTGCCGCTGGCCCTGGCGGCCGGGCTCTCGGTGTCCGGCGTGATCGCGTCCCAGGTGGCGCCCGAGATGACGTGGCCGCAGGCCATGGGCATGTGCGTGATGTACGGCGCCGTGATCATGCTCCTGGTGGTCACCGGCCTCCGCGAGCTGATCATGAACGCGATCCCGCTCGCCCTCAAGCACGGCATCACCATGGGCATCGGCCTGTTCATCGCCATCATCGGCCTGGTCAAGAGCGGCTTCGTGCACCAGGGCAAGGCGACCCCGCTCACCCTGGGCCCCGCCGGTGAGCTGGCCGGGTGGCCCGTCCTGCTGTTCGCGGGCACCCTGCTGCTGATCTTCATGCTCCAGGCCCGCGAGACGCCCGGAGCGATCCTCATCGGCATCGTGACCGGCACGGTCGTCGCGGTCGCCCTGAACGCGATGGACGTCATCGACCCCAAGCAGTGGGCCAACGGCGCCCCCGAGCTGCACGGCAGCGCGGTGTCGTCGCCCGATTTCTCGCTCTTCGGCGACGTGGAGTTCGGCGGCTGGGGCGAGGTCGGCGCGATGACGGTCGGCATGATCGTCTTCACCCTGGTCCTCGCGGGCTTCTTCGACGCGATGGCCACGATCATCGGCGTCGGCACCGAGGCCAACCTCGCCGACGACAAGGGCCGCATGCCCGGTCTGTCGAAGGCCCTGTTCATCGACGGCGCGGGCGGCGCGATCGGCGGCGTCGCCGGCGGCTCGGGCCAGACCGTCTTCGTGGAGTCCGCGACGGGCGTGGGAGAGGGTGCCCGTACGGGGCTGGCCTCGGTCGTCACCGGTCTGTTCTTCGCCGCGTGCCTGTTCTTCACCCCGGTGACCGCGATCGTCCCGCAGGAGGTCGCGTCCGCCGCGCTGGTCGTCATCGGAGCGATGATGATGATGAACGCCCGGCACGTCGACTGGGCCGACCGAGCCACCGCGATCCCGGTCTTCCTGACCGTGGTCCTGATGCCCTTCACCTACACCATCACCACCGGTGTGGCCGCGGGTGTGATCAGCTGGGTCGCCATCAAGATCGCCCAGGGCAAGGCGCGGGAGATCGGGGCCTTCATGTGGGGCCTGACCGTGATCTTCCTCGTGTACTTCGCCCTCAACCCCATAGAGAGCTGGCTGGGCGTCCACTAGGCGCGCCCGCCCGACGTTCCGTACCCCCAAGGAGGCCGACATGCTGGACATCGCCGAAGAGCTGCACCGGTGGGTCGAGCAGGGGCGTGACTTCGCGGTCGCCACCGTGGTGACCGTCAGCGGCAGCGCGCCCCGGCAGCCCGGCGCCGCGCTCGCCGTCGACCGTGACGGCACGGCGATCGGCTCGGTCTCCGGCGGCTGTGTCGAGGGCGCCGTCTACGAGCTGTGCCGGCAGGCCCTGGAGGACGGCGAGACCGTCGTCGAGCGCTTCGGCTACAGCGACGAGGACGCCTTCGCCGTGGGCCTGACCTGCGGAGGCGTCCTCGACATCCTGATCACACCGGTCCGCGCGGACGGTCCCGCGCGGCCGGTGTTCAGCGCCGCGCTCGCCGCCGCCGCCCGGGGCGAGGCGGCGGCGGTCGCGCGGATCACCGCGGGACCCGGCGAGCTGCTCGGCCGCGCGCTCCTGGTGCGCGGCGACGCGCAGGCCGGGGACCACGAGGGCGGGCTCGGGGGACACCCCGAGCTCGACCGGACGGTGGCGGCCGAGGCCCGCGCCCTGCTCGACGCGGGCCGCACGGGCGCCGTGGAGATCGGCGCCGACGGCTCCCGCTGCGGCCGCCCGCTCACCGTCCTCGTCGAATCCTCCGTACCGCCGCCCCGGATGATCGTCTTCGGCGCGATCGACTTCGCCTCGGCGCTCGTCAGGGTCGGCAAGTTCCTCGGCTACCACGTGACCGTGTGCGACGCGCGGCCCGTCTTCGCGACCCGCGTCCGCTTCCCCGACGCCGACGAGGTCGTGGTGCGCTGGCCGCACGAGTACCTCGCGGACACCGAGGTCGACGGCCGCACCGTGCTGTGCGTCCTCACCCACGACGCCAAGTTCGACGTGCCCCTGCTGCGCCTCGCGCTGCGCCTGCCGGTCGCGTACGTCGGCGCGATGGGCTCGCGCCGCACCCATCTGGACCGCGCGGCGCGGCTGCGCGAGGTCGGCGTCACGGACCTGGAGCTGGCCCGGCTGCGCTCCCCGATCGGCCTCGACCTCGGGGCGCGTACGCCCGAGGAGACCGCGCTCTCCATCGCGGCGGAGGTCGTCGCGCACCGCAGGGGCGGCGGCGGCCGCTCCCTGACCGGCGCCCACACGCCCATCCACCACGACGCCCCCGCGCCCCGCGGCATCACCTCGGTGGCGTGAGCCACGCCTTCGCGCGCCCTTCGGCGCGCCCGTGCCGCTCCGGCGGGTTTCGGGAGCCGGTGCGGAGCGTCACCATGGAGGTATGGATCCCCAACAGCACGCCAGAGTGGATGAGTTGACGCGCGATCCGTATCCGCTGTACGCGCGTGCCCGGCGTGCGAAGGGGCTCACCTACGTGCCCGAGTTCGGCGCCTGGCTGGTGGCCAGGGACGCCGACGTGCGCGAAGTGCTGCGGCGGCCCGACGTGTTCTCGTCGGCGAACGCGGTCCGCGGCGGCGTCCGGCCGTCCGCCGCGGCGCTCGCGGTCCTCGCCGACGGCGACGGCGGCAGCCCCCGCGGCCGCGTGGTGGTCACCTCGGACGGCCTCGCCCACCAGCGGCTGCGCGCGCCGCTCGTGCGCGGCCTCGGCCCCGCCCGGGTGGCCGCCGCGCTGCCGTACGCGGCCGAGCGCGCCGAGGCGCTCGTCGAGGCGTTCGCCGACGACGGCCGCGTGGAGCTGATGGAGGCGTACGCCATGCGCCTGCCGGGCCAGGTCGTCGGGCACGTCCTCGGCTTCGACCCGGCGGACGTGCCGCTCGTCGTGCGCGCCGGGCACCGCACCGAGGCGCTGCTCTCCCGGCACCTCAGCGAGGAGGAGCAGGTGGCGGCGGCGCACGACATGGTCGCCCTGAAGCGGCTCCTGGACGGCTACGTCCGCGACCGGTACGCCGCGCCGCGCGACGACCTGTGCAGCGAGCTGGTCACCTCACTCGTGCAGCCGGACGACGCGGAGGAGGGCGAGGCGGGTCTGCTCACGCTCGCCCAGCGCACCGAGCTGGTCGCCCATCTGAACAACTTCCTGCTGGCCGGGCATCTGACCACGACCGCCCTGATCGGCACGGCGTTCCTGCATCTGCTGAGCCATCCCGACCAGTGGCGGATGGTGTGCGCGGACCCGGAGCGGATGATCCCGGCCGCCATCGAGGAGACGGCCCGTTTCGACACCGCCCTGCAGGCGTTCCGGCGCGTCACCACGCGGCCCGCGACGCTCGCGGGCACCGAACTGCCCGCGGGTGCCGAGCTCCTGGTCGCGTTCGGCGCGGCCGGGCGCGACGGCGCGCGCTATCCGCGGCCCGACGTCTTCGACATCACCCGTCCCGCGGCCGCCCGGCACCTCGCCTTCGGCCTCGGCGCGCACGCCTGCCCCGGGGCCCAACTGGCCAGGGAGCAGGTGCGGTTGACCCTTGAGCTGTTCATACGCCGGTTCCCCGGCCTGCGGATCGCCGAGGACGGGCCTCCGGTCGCGATGCGGCCCACACTCATCCACCGCGCCCCGGAGGCCCTGCACCTCACCTGGTGAGGCGGCCGGTCAGCGGTAGACCTTGCCCGGCTCCGCCTTGCCCGGCGCGAGGAGCTGGGGCACGGTGACGAAGACGTAGCCGCGCTTCTTCAGCTCGGCGATGACGCCGGGCACGGCGGGCACGGTGCCCTTGTAGATGTCGTGCAGCAGGATGATGCCGTCACGGCCCGCCTGTTCGAGCACCCGCTTCTCGATCAGCGCGGAGTCCTCGGTGGTGTAGTCCTTCGCCGTCACCGTCCAGAGGATCTCGGCCAGTCCGAGGTCGCGGGAGATCTTGTTGACGGTGTCGTTCGTGCGGCCCTGCGGGGGCCGCATCAGCGTCGGCTTCTTGCCGATGAGCTTCTCGATCGCCTTGTTCGGGCGCTCCAGCTCCGCGCGCGCCTCCGCGGGCTTGATCTTGGTGAGGATCTTGTGGGACCAGGTGTGGCTCGCGACCTCGTGCCCCTCGCGGTCCATCTGCTTGACCAGCTCGGGGTACTTCTCGATGTGGTTCTTGCCGAGGGTGAAGAAGGTCGCGGGCACCTTCTCCTTCTTGAGGATCTTCAGCAGGCGCGGGGTGTTCTCGCTGGGGCCCGCGTCGAAGGTCAGCGCGATGCACTTGGCCTTGCGGCAGTCGACGGTGCCGAAGGCGGCCCGGTCCTTGCCCTTCGCGTCCGCAGCGTCCTTGCGGACGGAGCTCGGGGAGACGGTGTCGAGCTTGGTGCAGCCGGTGAGGGCGAGGGCTGCGGCCACGCTCGCGGCGAGCGCGGCACCGGTGAATCCGGTACGCGGGAGCAACCGCTTGCCCATGTTCGTCATCTTGCTGTGCGGAGTGGCTATCGGACGCATGCGCGCACTATACATGCCGTGTATACGTCCCGTTCATAGCGCCTCGGGAGCCCGATGAGCGGGACGTTCGCACGGCATGCCCTCCGTAGGCGCCGAGCGCCGCGCGGACACGCCACCACCCTTTGCGCGGTCGCTCCTGTGACGTGTGGGACGACAGAGTCGCAGGCGCCTGGTGTGAGTGGCCGGTAGTCGGCGCAATCTGATCTGGCGGGCCGGCCGCGTCGCACCGCACCATGGCCAGTTGCCCGCGACTTCGCCAGGGGGTCACGGGTGTGCGAAACGGGGGAACGACCATGCCAGGGACAGGACTGTCATCAGCCATGCCCGCACGCGGCCGTGGCACGTCGAAACGGGGGGTGCCCCGCCAGGAACTCCGTCGGGACACCGGCAAGGAGCCGCGGCCCGACGGGGAGACACCACCGGAAGATCAGGGAGCATCCCTGACGCAGGGCAGGGGGGTGCTCGTCGGAGCCTTTGCCCTGCTGGAGGCCTTGCGCCGCCGCGGCGGCGAGGCGGGACTCACCGAACTCGCCCTCGCCTGCGCGCTGCCCAAGGGCAGCGCGCACCGCCTCCTCGACCAGCTCGGCCTGCTCGGCGCCGTGGAGCGCAGAGGCAACCGCTACGCCGTCGGCTCGCAGCTCTTCCGGCTCGGCCAGGCCTGGCAGCCCTATCCGGGGCTGCGCGCCGCCGCCCGCGTTCCGCTGCACCGCCTGCGCGCCTCGACCGGCGCCAGTGTCGTGCTCACCGTGCTGCGCGACGAGCTCGCCCTGACCGTGGCCTCGGTGCCCGGCCGGGTCGAGGGCGTGGTGCCGGTGCGCAACGGCATGAGCTTCCCGCTGGTCACGGCCGCCGGGCGGGTGCTCACCGAGGGGCCGCGCGGCCCGGTCCTGGACCGGGAGGAGATCCAGGAGGGCGTGGCCTGCGTCGCCATGCCCGTGCGGGCGCCGGACGGGCTCACCGTCGCGGCCCTCGCCGCCGTGGTGCCCGCGCGGCAGCGGCTTCCCCAGGTCGCGGACGCGACGGCCGCCGCGTCCGCGGCCATCGAGAGCCGGCTGACCCGGATGCCGCCGCGCGAGGTGGCGGTGCGCTCGGCGGTGCTCCGTTACTGAACGTCCGCTTCCGTGGCGGGGGCCGCGCGGGTGTCCGTTCCGGTGAACGGAACTCCCGTAGCGCGGCCCCCGCCGCGTTCGCCAGGGTGAGGTCACCCGGGGGCCGGGGAGATGCCGGCCGGAATCGGGAGGAACGGGTCGAGCGGCCGGCGGTGACGCCCTGGCCGCGGCCGCTCGACTCCGGCTCCGCGCGGGCCGCGGGCGGGAGCGGGATCCCACGGCGGGGGAGCGGCCTCCCAGAGGCCGGGAGCGGGGTCCCACAAGGGGGGCGGGGGCTGTCCGGATGGTGGTGCCGATCTCGGGCGCACAGGATGAAGGGGCTGGGGCTTCGGCCCAACCATCCTGTCCCACCAGGGGAGTTCACCGTGATCGACCGTTCCGCGTCCGTACGCTCCGACCGCTCCGACCGCTCCGCCGTGCGTGCGCGCACCGGCTCTTCGCCCCGGCGGCGGGCCGTCGCGGCGGTGGCGGTCCTCGCCGCCGCCCTCGGTGCGGCGGGCACGCTGCCCGCCTCCGCGGCGCCGTCCCACGGCCCGCGTGACGCCGTACGCAAGGACATCGAGCGCCTGGTGACCGACGCCGGGTTCCCCGCGGCCCTGGTCGCCACGGCCGACGGCGCCGGGCGGGCGCGCCACTACACGGCCGGTGTCGCGGACCTGCGGACGAAGGGGAAGGTGCCGGTCGACGGGCGGGTGCGGGCGGGCAGCAACACCAAGACGTTCACCGCCACGGTGGTCCTCCAGCTGGTCGGCGAGGGCAAGGTCGACCTGGACGCCCCCGTCGAGAAGTACCTGCCGAACCTGCTGCGCGGCGACGGCGTCGACGGCCGCGCCATCAAGGTCCGCCAACTGCTCCAGCACACCAGCGGGCTGCCCGAGTACACCGCTCACATACTCAAGGACGTCTTCGGCAAGAACCGCCACACCTACTACCAGCCCCGCGACCTGCTCGACATCGCGCTGAAGCACAAGGCGGACTTCGCCCCCGGCAAGGGCTGGGCGTACAGCAACACCAACTACGTCGTCGCCGGGCTCCTCATCGAGAAGGTCACCGGGCGGCCGCTGGCCGAGCAGCTCACCGAGCGGGTCATCGACCGCGTCGGCCTGCGCCGCACCTACTTCCCCGGCGTCGGCGACGAGGGCATCAAGGGGCCGCACCCCCGCGGCTACGACGCCGCCGAGCCCGGGGCGCCGCTCAAGGACGTCACGAAGCTCGACCCCTCCTGGGGCTGGGCCGCCGGGCAGCTGATCTCCACGCCCGGCGACCTGAACCGCTTCTTCTCCGCACTGCTGGGCGGCAAGCTGCTCGAGCCCGCGCAGCTCGCCCAGATGCGCACCACCGTCAAGGTGCCCGACGACTTGGGCTACGCGAAGGGCGCGCGCTACGGCCTCGGCCTGATCCGCACCCCGCTGAGCTGCGGCGGCGCGATGTGGGGGCACGGAGGGAGCATCCCCGGCTCCTACACCTACCCCGGTGTCACCGAGGGCGGCCGCGCCGCCACGATCGCCGTCACCGCCAACAGGGAACCCACCCTGGACGCCTTCGCCAAGGCCGACGCGGTCGTGGACGCCGCGCTGTGCCGGAAGTGAGCGCGGCCGCTCCTACGGCGCGCCGGTGAACGAGCGGCGGTAGGAGCGGGGCGGCACGCCCCGGCGGCGTACGAACTGCTCGCGCAGCACGGCGGCGCTGCCGTACCCGACGCGGCGGGCGATCTCCTCGATGGGCAGGTCCGTGGTCTCCAGGAGCTCCTCGGCGGCGCTCAGACGCAGGTTCCGCAGCCAGGCGTGCGGCGTCGTGCCGGTGGCGGCGGTGAAGCGCCGGGCGAAGGAGCGCTTGCTCATCGTGGCGCGCCGGGCCAACTCCGCGACGGGGAGCGGCTCGTGGAGATGGGCGCGGGCCCAGGCGAGGACGTCGGCGAGCCGCTCGTCCCGGGCGTCCTCGGGGACGGGCGCGGCGAGGTACTGGGCCTGCCCGCCGTCGCGGTGCGAGGGCAGCACCATGTCACGGGCGACGGCGTTGGCCGTCGCCGCGCCGTGCTCGCGGCGCAGCAGGTGGAGGCACATGTCGAAGCCCGCGGCCGCTCCCGCGCCCGTGACGATGTGCCCCTCGTCGACGTAGAGGGAGTCGGACTCGACGCTGACGTCCGGGTGGCGGCGGGCGAGGAGTTCGGCGAACCGCCAGTGCGTGGTGGCCCGCCGCCCGTCGAGCAGACCGGCCGCCGCGAGCGCGAACGCGCCGACGCAGTGGGCCGCGACAAGGGCGCCGCGCTCGTGGGCGGCCGTCAGCGCGTCGAGCACGGCCGGGCCGGGCGGTGTCCGGAATCCCGCCGAGGGCAGGGCGATGAGGAGGTCGGCGCGGGCGAGCCGGTCCAGGCCGTGCGCGACGGTGACCGGTACTCCGACGTCGGTGGTGACCGGGCCTGGACGGTCGGCGCAGAGCGCGAAGTCGAAGGCGGGCAGGCCCTCGCCGTGCGGGGCGAACACCTCGGCGACGACGCCGACGGCGAGCATGCCGACCCCGGGCGGAGCGTAGGCGGCGACGTTGGTGAAGGGCGGCACGGGGGGCAGTGTGCCATGTGGCACGAATCCCGCGATCGTAGGCATTGATGCCACTCGTGGGGCGCTGACCTGCTCGGAAGGATGAAGGGCATGACAGCCGCACCGCTCGGCCGCAGCGCCGACTACACGATCCTGACCACCGGCTACGTGGGCTCCACCGGCCCCGGTGTCGCCGCGACCGTCTCCTACGTCGCCGACGCGGGCCGCCACTTCGTCTTCGACCCCGGCATGGTCGCGAGCACCGACGACATCCTCGGCCCGCTCGCCGAACGGGGGCTCGGCCCCGACGACATCACCGACGTGGTGCTCAGCCACCACCACCCGGACAACGTCCTGAACGCGGGCCTGTTCCGCCGGGCCCGGGTCCACGACCACCAGGTGGAGTACCTCGGCGACCAGTGGCGCAATCGCGACGCCGAGGGCTACGAACTCACCCCGTCACTGCGGCTGATCCGCACCCCCGGGCACAGCCGCGAGGACATCACGCTCCTCGCGGGCACGGCCGACGGCGTGGTGGCCTTCGCCGGTGACCTGTGGTGGCACGCGGCGGGCCCGGCGGACGACCCCGTCGCCCCCGACCGCGACGTCCTGCGTGCCTCCCGGCGCCGGGTCATGGCCGTGGCGGACCTGATCGTGCCCGGACACGGCGCCCCTTTCGTGCCGGACGCAACAACTCCGCTTTAACCGGTGGAACCTCACCCGTAAACGCCGCCGGGGCGATAAGGAACCGTCAATGTTTCGAGGGCCGCGCGGTACGGGGTTTGAATGGCGCGGTAGTGGAAGCGGGCCAGGGCCGCACATCCCGTCCGTCCCGTCGGCGGGACATTTATCGACGGCGAAAAACGACGACTCGGCAGTGGCGCGATATCGCTCAAAAAGTCTTGAAGGGATTCCGGCCACCGGTCTAACGTGACGGGCAACCGTGGTCGATGAACATCATTTTCCCTTTCGGGCAACGTCCGGCCGGAGGCAGCAATGCGCTCTTGTGGAGCGCCGTCTGCGCCTGCCGAGTTCCGGACCCTGGAGGCCCATGGGGGGATGGCATTACGCTCGGCCCGGCAAAGGAACCAGAAGGTTTTATGGTACACGCTTTCCTTGAATCCGTGGGTCCGTTTGCGGAACTTCTCATTTCGCAAACACGGGTACCCGCTGGTTCCTGACGCACGCCGTTCGGCTGTCATTCCGACAGGACCGCTCACACCGCACAGAGAGACCAAGAGAAGGGCACTCCCATGCAGGGTTCGGCAACAAACGAAAAGGAAGCTCGCGCAGTGAGTGCAGCGGATGTGGAGCAGGCGGCTGTGACGTGGCTGCGCACCGAGTTGGACGACCCGGAGATCAGCGGCTCCGACAACTTCCTCGACATCGGCGGCCACTCGCTGACCTTCTCGAAGCTGAACGCCTTCCTCGGGGACTCGTTCGGCATCGTCCTCGACATGAAGACGACGTACGACGGGACCCTGGCCGCGGCGCTCACTGCCGCGCAGCCGATCGACAACACCGCGCCGACCAGTAAGTAAGGGAGTCACCAGACATGACCAGCAGCCCCGTGCGTACGGAGTTCTCGCTGTCGGAGGACGAGCTCGCGTTCTTCCGCAAGAACGGCTACATCGGTCCGATCACCATCTACACGCCCGAAGAGATGGACCAGATGTGGAAGACCATCCAGCGCGAGACGCTGGACCGGTCGCACGCCGCGTACCCGGAGGTGGACAAGGGCGTCGGTGCCCCGAACATCTTCAACTACGACCGGCACCTGGACGTCGACCTGCTGGCCCGGCACGTCATGAACCAGCGGATCACCGACCGCGTGGCCTCGATCCTCGGCCCGGACCTGCTGTGCTGGCGTTCGGAGTTCTTCCCGAAGTACCCCGGTGACGAGGGCACCGACTGGCACCAGGCGGACACCTTCGCCAACGCCAGCGGCAAGCCGCAGCTGCTGTGGCCCGGTGAGTCCGAGGAGTCGTTCGGCGCCGGCACGCTCACCGTGTGGACCGCGTTCACCGAGTCCACCCGCGAGAACGGGTGTCTGCAGGTCATCCCCGGCACGCAGCACCAGATGAACTACGACGAGACCAAGCAGATGGACTACAACGAGGGGCGCATCAACTCCGAGGTCAAGGACGGCGTCCCGCGCGGCTTCTTCGGCTACGACTACCGCCAGCTCCAGAAGGACCCGAACTGGAAGCCCAACGAGGAGGACGCGGTCGCCTTCGAGATGGAGAAGGGCCAGTGCATCATCTTCTGGTCCACGCTGATGCACGCCTCGCTGCCGAACATCTCCACCGGCAAGAACTACCGCATGGGCTTCGCCACCCGCTACGTGCCCACCGCGGTGCAGATCTACCCCGGCACCGACCACATCGAGGAGTACGGCGGGAACATCTCGCTGGACAAGTGGTCGGCCGTACTGGCCCGTGGCCGTGACGAGTTCGGCCACAACAAGATCGCCACGGAGACGCTGCGCGGCACGAAGTACCTGCCCGCGTAACCCGTACGGCGACAAGCCCCACGCCGCAGCCCGGCGGCGTGACGGAGAGGTGACGACCCGCGGCCCCGCCCCGGCCGCGGGTCGTCACTTGACGCCGTGTCAGGTATGGGCGAAGGGCACGGCAACGGGCGCGGCAACAGGCACAGTCAAAGGCACAGCTTCGGGGCACAGCACCACCATCTACCGATCACAGCCGGGCCGTCCGCAGGAGCTTCGTGCCCGCGAACGGCCCGTGCGACGCCACCCGGGGGACAGCGACACCGTGACCACACCGAGCACACCCAGACCCGCGGTCGCCTTCATCCCGCCGTCCTGCTGCGGAGCGGGCTACTTCCGCCGGCTGCGCCGGGAGCTCGGCGACCGGGTCACCTTCCACGCCCTGGAGCTTCCCGGCCACGGCCGCCGCTACCAGGAGACCCCGCTCACCGACGCCACCGCTGCCGTCGCGGACCTCGCCGCGCGCATCGACACCCCGCTCGACGCCCTGTACGGCGAGAGCCTGGGCGCCTATCTCGCGCTGGGCGTGGCGGACGTCCTGAAGCAGGAGCGGCCGCCGCTGCTGCTCGCCGCGTCCAACTCCCCGCCCTCGGTGCGCGACCGGATCGACCTGGAGGGCCTCGACTCCATCGAGTCCGCGGTCGCCGCGCTGCGCGCGATGGGGGGCGAGATCCCCCCGGAGGTGCTCAGCGACCCCGAACTCGCCGCGGGCGCCTACCCGTTGATGCGCGCGGACCTGCACCTGGGCCAGTCGTGCATCGACCTCGTCCGCGGGAGCGCCGCGGCCGGGAACCTGACCGTGTTCGCCGGGGCCGACGACACCGCCCTGACCCGCCTGGAGTCGTGGGCCGCGCACACCCGGGGCCGCTGCGACGTGACGCCGCTGCCCGGCGGTCACCTGCTCTCCGCCACGAACCCCGCGGGCGTCGCCGAGCGCGTCCTGGAAGCGCTGGCCCGCGGCTGAGACCGGCCGGGCCGCCCGCCTCCGCCGGGCGCCGTCCCCTCACTTCCCGGGCGCCCGTCCCCTGTTCCTCCCCCTGGCGCCCGCTCCCTTCGTTCCTCCCCTCCCGCCGCGCGGACCGCGCGGCGGCGACCGTTCGGTCCTTTACCCGGAAGGAATCACGATGGTGCTGTCCCAAGCGCCTCTTCCCGCGATCGGCCACCATCAGATGCTGGTCTTCCTGCTCCAGGTCGGCCTGCTCCTCGTGGTCGCGGTGCTGCTCGGCAGGCTGGCCACCTGGTTCCGGCTGCCCCGCGTGGTCGGCGAGCTGTCCGCGGGCGTGCTCCTCGGCCCTTCGGTGTTCGGCAACCTGCTGCCCGACCTGCGCGACTGGCTGCTCCCGCACGACACCGCGCAGATGCACCTGCTGGCCGCGGTGGCGCAGCTCGGCGTGCTGCTCCTCGTCGGCATCACGGGCGCGCACATCGACTTCGGCCTGATCCGCAGCAAGCGCAAGGTGATCGGCTACGTCAGCGCGGCCAGCGTGCTCCTGCCGCTGGCCCTGGGGGTGGGCCTCGGCTTCCTCATGCCGCAGTCGCTGATGGCCCCCGGCGCCGAGCGCGGCACCTTCGCCCTGTTCGTCGGCGTCGCGATCGCCGTCAGCGCGCTCCCGGTGATCGCCAAGACCCTGCTCGACATGAACCTGCTGCACCGCAACGTCGGTCAGCTCATCATCGGTGCGGCCGCGATCAGCGACATCGTCGGCTGGATGCTCCTGTCCGTCGTCGCCGCGATGGCCACGCGCGGGCTGACCACGGGCCTGGTCCTGGAGTCCGTCGGCTATCTGATCGCGGTCCTCGTCGCCACGGTCCTGGTGGCCCGGCCGGTGGCCCGCAAGGTCCTGGAGTTCACCGACCGCTCGCCGCAGAAGGACGTCAGCGCCGCCACGATCGCCGCGATGATCCTGCTCTTCTCGGCCGGCACGCTCGCCCTGGACATGGAGCCGATCCTGGGCGCCTTCCTGTGCGGCATGGTGATCTGCTCCCTCGGCACCTCCGCCCGCCGGTCCCTGGACTCCATGCGCACCTTCGTGATGTCGACGCTCGCCCCGCTGTACTTCGCCACCGCCGGGCTCCAGGTCGACCTGTCCGCGCTGACCCGGCCCACGGTGCTCCTGGCGGCGGTGGTCACGCTGCTCATCGCCACCCTGGCCAAGTTCGCGGGCGGCTACCTCGGCGCCCGGATGGGCGGACTCCAGCACGGCGAGGGCCTCGCCATCGGCGCCGGTCTCAACGCCCGCGGCGTGGTGGAGATCGTCATCGCCACCGTCGGGCTCAACCTCGGCGTCCTGACCACCGCCACGTACACGATCGTGGTCCTTATCGCCGTGATCACCTCGATGATGGCGCCGCCGTTCCTGCGCCACGCCACCCGGTCCATGCCGACCACCACCGCCGAGCACGAACGGCAGCGGGAGCTGGCCGGACAGGCCTCCTGACCGCGGCCCCAGACCCCGCGGGATCCGGTAACGCCAGGGCCCCGCCCCCGAGATTCGGGGGCGGGGCCCTGGCGTTACCGGATCCGCGCCCTACACGGAGCCGAGGTGCTCGGCGAGCAGCGCCGGGGTCGGCGCCTGGAAGACCGCCCGCACCGGCACCCGCAGGCCGAGCTCCGCGCCCGCACGGCCGCTCAGCCGGACCGCGAGCTGCGACGTCCCGCCGAGGTCGAAGAAGTCGTCGTCGACGCCGACCTCATCGCGCTGGAGCAGCTCCGCGAACAGGGCGGCCAGGGCGCCCTCCCGCCCGGTGCGCGGCGTCCGGCCCGCGCCCGGGTCGGCCGCACTGCCCGCGCCACGGCGCGGGGCGGGCAGCGCGGCCCGGTCCAGCTTCCCGTTCGGGGCCAGCGGCAGCCGGTCGAGGACCACGAACGCGGACGGGATCATGAAGGTGGGCAGCCGGTCCACCACATAGCGCCGCAGCACCCGCGGGGTAAGACCGGCCGCCGCCGTGCCGCCCGGCTCGGCCGGTACGACGTAGGCGACGAGGGCACCGCTGCCCGAGCCCGCCGCGGGGCGGAGCGCGACCACGGCCTGGACGATGTCGGGGTGGGCGACCAGGGCCGCCTCGATCTCGGCCGGCTCGATGCGGATGCCGCGCAGCTTCATCTGGCCGTCGTCGCGCCCGAGGAGCTCCAGCTGCCCGTCGGCGTTCCACCGGGCCAGGTCGCCGGTGCGGTACATCCGCTCGCCCGCGGGACCGAACGGGTCGGCCAGGAAGCGCTCCGCGGTCTGGCCCGGCCGCGCGTGGTAGCCGCGGCCCACCGCGCCCGCCACGAACAGCTCGCCCGCCACGCCCTGCGGGACCGGCACCAGACCGGGGCCGAGCACGTACGTGCGCATGTTGCCCAGCGGCGTCCCGATGGGCACGCCGCCCTCGCCGTGCCAGCCGTCGGGGACGGTGAACGTGGTGGCGTAGAAACTCTCCGTCTGGCCATAGGCGTTGATCAGGGTCGTGTCCGGGAGGGCCGCCCGCACCTGGTCGGCCAGGGCCGCCGTGAGCTTCTCCCCGGCGAACACCGCTGTGTCCACGGTCAAACGCCCCTGGATCCGCTCCAGTACCTCGGCGAACACCGACGGGACCGTGTGCAGGACGGTGCCCGACCACTGCCCGCGCTCACCGAGCTCAAGCACGTCGCGGACGACCTCGACGGTGGCGCCGGTGCTCAGCGCGGTGAACACCTCGAACACCGACACGTCGAAGTTGATGGAGCTGCTCGCCAGCATCCGCGCGCCGGGCCGCATGCGCACGATGGAGGCCAGGCGGATCACGCCGTTGACGATGTTGGCGTGCGAGAGGGCCACGCCCTTCGGCGTGCCCGTCGAGCCGGAGGTGTACATCAAGTAGGCGAGGTTGTCGGGCCGCGGCGGCTGTGCGGGGGTGACTCCGGAGCCGTCCCCGGCGGGATCGTCATCGTCGAGGCCGAGCTCTTCGATCAGGCAGCACGTGATGTCGTGCTCCGGCAGCGTCCCCGCGGTGTCGGCGTCCGTGAGGATCAGGCCGGGCGCGGCGTCCTGGAGGAGATGGCCGAGGCGGCGGCTGGGGTAGCGGGGGTCGATCGGCAGATAGCCGGCGCCGGACTTCAGGATGCCGAGGAGCGCCACCACCAGGTCGGCGGAGCGCGGCAGGGCGAGGCCCACCACCGACTCCGGGCCGACCCCGGCGGCAAGGAGCGTGCGGGCGAGCCGGTCGGTGCGCTCGTCCAGTTCGCGGTACGTCAGCGACACGTCGCCGCAGACCACCGCCACGGCGTCCGGGGCCGCGGCGAACTGCGGCGCCACCAGCTCCGGGATCGTCACCGGCGGGGTGGGGGCCGCGGTGTTCACGAAGTCCACGAGCAGCCGCTGCCGTTCGGCGTCGTCGAGGACGTCGACCGCGCCCACCCGCACCGCGGGATCGGCGGTCACGTGCCGCAGCGCGCGCAGATAGCAGGCCGCCAGGTACTCCGCGCCCGCGGCGTCGAACAGGTCGGCGGCGTACTCGACCGTGCCGCGCAGCTCCGCGCCGCCCGCCGCGGCGCGAAGGCGCAGCGACAGGTCGTAGGGGGTGCTGTCCAGCGGCGCCGGCCACGCGGTGACCGTCAGGCCGGGCAGCGCGGGGGTGGGCTCCGGGCCCTCGCTCAGGTCGAACTCCACCTGGAACAGCGGGTGGTGGGCCAGGGAGCGCTGCGGGTCGAGCGCGTCCACGAGGAGGGCGAACGGCAGGTCCCGGTGGGCTTCGGCCGCCGCCGTCCTGCGGCGCACCTGGTCCAGGAGGTCCGTGAAGGCCGGGTTGCCGCTCAGGTCCGCCCTGAGCACCCAGGTGTCGTCGAAGGGGCCCACGCAGCGGGCCCAGGACGCGTCGGGGCGCCGCGCGTCCGACGAGCCGATGGGGATGTCCGCGCCGCTGCCCAGCTGGTGGAGCACCACCGCGAGGGCGGCGCGCAGCACCGTGCCGGCGGGCACCCCGCGCTGTGCGGCGAGGCCGGTCACCGCCGCGGTGAGGTCCTCGTCCACGACCAGGGGGACCCGGCCCGCGCGGTGGCTCGCCTCCGGCGGCCGGGGCCGGTCGGCGGGCAGCGGCAGCGGCGCCGGCACGCCCGCCAGTTCGGTGCGCCAGAAGGCGGTGTCGCGCGCGAAGGCGCCGTGCGGTCCGCTCTCCTCCTCCAGGAACTTCTGCTCCCACAGGGCGAAATCCGCATGGGGAACCAGCGTGTCCGGCCAGACGGGCGCGACCCCGTCCCGGCGCGCGGCGTAGGCGGCCGCCAGGTCGTCGGCCAGCGGCCGCAGCGATGCCTCGTCCGCGGCGATGCGGTGCGTCACCAGGACGAGCACGTGTTCCTCGGGAGCGCACCGCAGGACCGTGGCGCGTACCGGAATGTCGGTGGTGAGATCGAAACGGTGGGACACCCGCGCGGAGACGGCGTCGGAAAGCCGCTCGGGCGCCACCTCGACCAGGGATACGGCGAGGTCGATTTCGGACTCGGGCAGTACGCGCCGGGCGGGAACTCCCTCCGCGTCCTCGGCGCATATCGTGCGCAAACCTTCGTGGCGGGCCACGACGTCCCTGACGGCGCCCATCAGCGCGGTCGTTTCGAGGGCCCCGGTCATCCGCAGCACCAACGGAATGTTGTGCATGGCCGACGGGCCCTGAATTCGGTGGATGAGCCACAGTCGGCGCTGCGCAAGTGACAACGGATTCATGCGTGCCTACTCCTTATTCGTCCGGCGTGGTCCGAGTCTGTCGGGACCGTCCGCGCCGTGCCATAGTTCCGAGGTGTTCGCCCGGAACAGTGCGTGCGCATTGCCGTGGCCGACCTCGATGCGCGATTCTCGACGCGTCATTTCGACAAAACCCGGTCGCGTTCCCCCTGTCCCGTCAACGGGACCGGGGGAGACGAATGACATGGCGATCGGGACCCCACTCACGGACGAGCCGGAACCGACCGGAGCCGAACGGAGAAATCGTGCACATCACCGTCGATGAACAGTCCTGCGTCGGGGCGGGCCAGTGTGTCCTGTCCGTCCCCGACGTCTTCGACCAGGACGAGATGACCGGCCGTGTCGTCCTCCTCCAGGGGCGTCCGCCCGCGGACCTGGAGGACGACGTGGTCGAGGCCACCCGGGCCTGCCCGGCCCAGGCGATCACCGTGACGGACGACTGATTCTCCGGGCTCGATTCTCCGGGCTCGATTCTCCGAGCCTGATTCTCCGGGCCGTACGAGCCGTATCCCCCGGTCGCCTGCGGGCGGCCGGGGGATACGGCTCTGTGGGGGGAAGGGGCGCCGGACCGGCCGCGGTGGAGCGGGGGTCCGGCGCCTTGCGCACACGGGGCGAGCGGGGGCGGCGCTGCCCTCGTGCGGGCGGGTCAGCTCGTGAGGACCGCCTTCATGACCGATCCGTCGGCGACCGCGGCCAGGGCGTCCGCGTGCCGGTCCAGCGGGAACGCCGTCACCAGACTCGCCAGGTCGAACCGGGCGGCGAGCGTCGGCAGCAGCCGCACGTACTCGACGAGGTGCGCCCCGGTGAAGGCCCAGGAGCCGATGACGTCGAGCTGGCGGTAGACGATCTGGTGCGGGTTGACCAGCGTGTCACCGGCGTCCGTGTACTGGCCGATGACCAGGTACGTGCCGCCCCTGCGGGCCAGGTAGAGGCCCTGGGCGACGGCCTGGGGGACACCGGCGCACTCGATGACGAGGTCGGCGCCCTGGCCGCCGGTGGCCGCGTGCACCTCGTTCAGGATGTGGTCCGGGTCGGTGGCGTCGGCGATGTTCAGGTGGACGTCGCCGATGCCCGCGCGCGCCGCGGCCTCCAGACGCTCGGCCGGGCCGCCGATGACGATGACCTTGGCGGCCCCGGAGAGCTGGGCGAAGGCCGCGGCCGCGAGGCCGACCGGGCCGCTGCCCTGGACGACGACGACCTCACCGAGCCGCACCGGGCGGCGCTCGTACAGGGCGTGCACGACGGTGGGGCCCGCGCAGGCCAGTGACATCGCGGCGAGCGGGTCGACGCCGTCGGCCGCCTTGACGACGGTGGTGCCCTCCTGCAGGACGATGTGGTCGGCCCACGAGCCGGACAGCTCGGGACCGTCCACGGTCGAGCGGTTGACCCCGTACGTACGGCGGTTCTCGCAGAGCGTCGGCTCGCGGTGGATCCGGCACGGGGGACAGGTCCCGCAGGCGATGGACGAGGCCCACATGACGGAGTCGCCGGGCTTGAGCTCGGTGCCGAGGGCGTCGTGCGTGAGGCCCTCGCCCAACTCCCGTATCACGCCCAGGCCTTCGTGGCCCAGGACGAGCGGGGTGGGGATCGGCAGGTGGCCCTGGTGCAGATGCAGGTCGGTGCCGCAGATGCCGCCGTAGCCGCAGGCGACGATCATGCCGCGCTCCGGTGCGGCGGGAAGCGGGTACTCGCGCAGCGCGAGGGGCTTGCCGAACTCCTCCAGGACGACGGCGCGGCCGGTGCGGGCGGTCATACGGTCGCCTCCTCGAGGTCGTCGAGGAAGGTGCCGTCGAGCGGGGCGAGCGGCGCGGAGTCGCGGCACACCACGTAGTCGGGACGGGCCTCGCCGGGCCAGCTCGGCAGATTGCTGACCTCGTTGTACGTCGCGATGAGCAGGCGACGGGCGAAGGGCGACATGTTCGGGGCCGAACCGTGCACGATCTCCGAGGAGAAGAGCACCACGGAACCGGCCGGGCCCTTCGGGCTGACCATGCCGTGCCGGTCGACGAGGTCGGCCAGCTGCTCGGGGGAGAGCGAGATGTCGTCCGGGTCCAGGTGCTGGCTGGACTTGCGCTCCTCCTTGCGGCCCTCGTGCACGAGCCCGTCGCGGTGCGAGCCGGGCAGGAAGATGACCGGGCCGTTGAACTCGGTGACGTCGTCGAGGAAGACGCCCACGTTGACCTGGACCGGGGCGGGCAGGTTGTCGGAGATCTGCCAGGCGAGGAAGTCCTGGTGCCACGCCCACTTGTCGCCGCCGAAGGCGGGCTTGGCGTTGATCTTGAACTGGTAGACGTACACGTCGTCGGTGAGCAGCTGCTGGGCGGGGACCAGGATGCGCGGGTCACGCATGAGGCGGGCGTATTCGGCCTGCCGCTGGTGCGAGGAGTACACGGCGCGCACTTCCTCGCCGCCGTCCTCGATGATCCGGTGCGGACCCGGCGTGTTGCAGTCGCGCTGGAACGCCGTGCGCAGCCGGTCCACCTCGTTCTCGTCCAGCAGGGAATCGAGGAGTAGGAAACCGTTGTCCCGGTACTGCTCCAACTGCTCCTGGGTCAGACGCATGGTTCTTTTCGCTCCTTATGCGAGGGAGTTCACGTAGGGGGCGCGCACCTGGGTTCGCGCCGGGGGTTCACCCCATGAAATGTCCGCCGTCCACGATGAGCTGCTGCCCCGTGATGTAGGCCGACCGCGACGTCACCAGGAATTCGAGCGCGTCGGCGATGTCCTGCGGGGTGCCGATGCGCTTCTGGGGAATGGAGTCGAGGATGGCCGCGCGCCGTTCCGGCACGTCGAGCCGGTAGCGCTCGGTGACTTCTGGGGTGTCGGTAAAACCGGGGAGCAGGGCGTTGACCTGGATATGCGGAGCCAGTTCAAGGGCCATGCACTTGGTGAGCTGGAGCAGCCCCGCCTTGCTGGCGCAGTAGTTGGCGCCGTTCGCCCGCGGGCGGATCGCCGTGGTGGCACCGATATTGACGATGGAGCCGCCGCCGGCCTCGATCATGGCGGGCGCCAGTGCCTGGCTGAGATGGAAAGGACCGGACAGATTGGTCGCGACGACCTGGTCCCAGTCCTCCTCGGTCAGGGAGAGGAAGGACCGGTCGCGGTTGACCCCGGCGTTGTTCACCAGGATCCGGGGGGCGCCGTGCTCGTCGAGGATCCGCGCGCAGGCGTCGCGGATCTCGGCGGGCCTGCCGACGTCGACGCGGACTGGCACGATCTGTCCTTCGCCCGCCTCCGCCGCCTCCTTGGCCGCGGTCTCGTCGCTCCGGTAGAGGGCGAGCACCCGGTGGCCCAGGGCGCAAAGGCGCAGGCTCAGCGTCAGTCCGATGCCCCGGGTGCCGCCGCTGATCACTGCCGTCGCCATGAGAACTCCACAGAGGTGCGTGCTGCGGGGCGGTCGGCAGGGCGCGAGGCCCCGGCGCCGGGAAGGCCGGGCAGATCGCGCACGTCCATCACCCCGTACAGACGAATGGATCGGAAGAAGTGGTTCGGATCAGGCCGCCGCCCGCGGTGAGTTGGGCGGGGAATATCCCCGGGCGTACCGCCGCCGGTGAATTTCCAGACGCGTCGCCCAAGCCTCCCGGCCTGCGAACACACCCTCATGCCTGCGGCCTGTCGTGGTCAAGCAGACAAAGAGTGCCTGACAAGACCGCTTCGCGGCATCTCGGATGTCCTGTCCACAGGACACGGGGACGTCACACGGGTGCCGCGCCGGTGAATGACGTGCGGGTGGGCGCGGGGAATTGACGGTGCGCGTACGGTACAGGTTTCGTACGCCACGCAACGGGAAAGTCGGGCCTCCGCCGTGTGGTGCGGAACACCCCGACGCGGGGCCGCAGGTCATCGATCCGCGGGCCCCCGGCGGCACTTCGACGATGCCCGCACGACGCCGCCGCGCAACGCGGCGCAAACGCCCGGTACATGCCCCGCGATTGCTCTTCCGCGGCTTTCCGTGAACCCTGTTCGAGTCCGTGTCCGCCCTGCTCCCTCGCCGTGTCGCCGGAGGTCATTCGGATGTCCTGTAGACGGGACACCGGGGCCGCCGCGCAACGCCCTGCCAGGGACTCTTCTTTGCTTGACCCCGGCAGGGCGCAGGCGTGAGGGTGTGTGCGCAGGCCGGGAGGCTTGGGCGACGCGTCAGGAATTCACCGGCGTCGATGCGCCCGGGGATATTCCCCGCCCCGGTCACCGCGGGCGGCGGCTTGATCTGAACCACTTCTTCGATCCATTTGTCTGTGTGGGGTGATGGATGTGCATGCTCCGCTGGAGCGAAACCGTCCGCTGACGACTGAGGATGGTGCGGCCGGACGGATCCTCGACACGACGGTGCTCGAGCTGTTCGCCCAGCAGGCCCGGCGGACTCCCGACGCGATCGCCGTAGTCTGCGGAACCGAGACCTTGACCTTCGGGCAACTCGACGCCAGGTCCGACGTGTTGGCCGCTGGCCTCGCGGCGCGCGGCGTGGCGCCGGAGTCGCTCGTCGCGGTCGCGCTGCCGCGGTCCACGGAGGCGGTCGCGGCCGTCCTCGCGGTGCTGAAGGCGGGCGCCGCCTATCTGCCGCTCGACCCCGACTACCCGGTCGAGCGCGTCGAGTTGATGCTGGGCGACGCGCAGCCCGTCCTCCTGCTGAGCACCGGGGCCGACGTCCGGCGCCTGAGCAGCTCCTACCCCACCGTGGACGTGGCGGAGCTGGCCGAAGGCGCCGGGGCAGGGGCCGAGGCCGTCGCCGACGTCGTCGTGCACCCGCTGACGCTCTCGTACGTCATCTACACCTCCGGGTCGACCGGCAGGCCCAAGGGCATCGGCGTCACCCACCGCGATGTGGCGGCCCTGGTCCAGGACCACCGCTGGCACCACGGCATGCGGATGCTGCTGCACTCGCCGATGGCCTTCGACGCCTCCGTCCTGGAGATCTGGGTGCCCCTGCTCAACGGCGGCACCGTCGTCGTCGAGCCGTCCCCCGACCTCACCCCCGCCGTCCTCGCCGACCAGATAGCCCGGCACGGCGTCACGATCGTCTGGCTCACCAGCGCGCTCTTCAACCTCCTGGTGGAGGAGGACGCGACCTGTCTGCGGGGCCTGCACGAGGTGTGGGTGGGCGGCGACCGGGTCTCCCCGCAGTCCGTCGCGCGGGCCCAGGCGGCCTGCCCCGACACGGTCGTCGTGAACGGCTACGGGCCGACCGAGACCACGGTCTTCACCACCGCCCACCAGGTCGACCCGGCGAGCAGGCCGGACGAGGAGGTGCCCATCGGGCAGCTCTTCGACACCCTCGACGGCTACGTCCTCGACGAGCGCCTGCGGCCCGTGGAGCCGGGCGTCATCGGCGAGATGTACGTCGCGGGCGCCGGCATCGCCCGCGGCTATCTGCGCCGCGGCCCGCTGACCTCCGAGCGGTTCGTGGCCAGCCCCTTCGGCCCCGCCGGTGAACGGATGTACCGCACCGGCGACTTGGTGATCCGCAACGACGACGGCCTGCTCGTGTACCAGGGCCGCGCCGACCACCAGGTCAAGGTGCGCGGCTACCGCATCGAGCTCGGCGAGATCGAGGCGGCCCTCCTCGCCCACCCGGCGGTCGCCCACGCCGCCGTGATCGCCCGTCAGGTCGGTACGAGCGACGCGGCCAAGCAGCTCTTCGGCTACGTGGTCCTCACCCAGGACGGCGCGCCCGCGCCGGACGCGGCGGACTTCCCGGCCGAACTGCGGGAGTTCATCGGGCAGCGACTTCCGGAGTTCATGGTTCCGGTCGCACTGATGGTGCTCGACCGGTTCCCGCTGACCCCGAACGAGAAGCTGGACCGGGCCGCCCTGCCGGAGCCGCGCTTCACCAGCACCGCCTACCGGGCGCCGCGCACCGAGGCCGAGGAGGTCCTCGCGGGCGTCTTCGCCGAGGTGCTCGGCCAGCCCCGCGTCGGCGTCGACGACGACTTCTTCGCCCTCGGCGGCGACAGCATCCAGTCCATCCAGGTCGTGTCGCGCGCCAAGGCCCAGGGCGTCCTCGTCACCTCGCGGCAGGTGTTCGAGCACCGGACCGTGGCCGAACTGGCCGCCGTCGCCGCCGCCGACACCGGGGACAGCGGCCCCGTCCTGGCCGAGCTCGACGGCGGCGGCGTGGGCCACATGCCGCTCATGCCGGTGGCGCACTGGATCCTGGAGAACGGCCCCGGCTTCGACTCCCTGCTCCAGGCCGTCGTCCTGGAGCTGCCGCGGGACATCGACCGGGACGGCCTTGCCGCGACCCTGACGGCGGTCCTCGACCGGCACGACCTGCTGCGCGCGCGGCTGCTCCCCGACGGGCTGCTCGTCACCCCGCCCGGATCCGTGGACGTGGACCCGCTGATCCGCACGGTGTCCTGCGACGGGCGGTTCGCGGGCGAGTCCTGGCGGACCCTGCTCGTCACCGAGCTCCAGGACCTGGCGGGACGCCTCGACCCGGTGTCCGGGACCCTCGCGCAGTTCGTCTGGTTCAAGCCGCCCACCGGACCGAGCCGCCTCCTGGTCGGCCTGCACCACATGGTCGTCGACGGCGTGTCCTGGCGGATCCTCATGCCCGACCTCGCCGCCGCCTGGGCACAGGTGCGCGACGGCGCGACCCCGCAGCTCACCGCGCCCGCCACATCCGTACGACGGTGGGCCCACGCCCTGGTGGACGAGGCGAGCAGGCCCGAGCGGGTGGCCGAGCTCGCCCGGTGGACCTCGATCCTCGACGGCCCCGACCCGGTCCTCGGCACCCGGCGCCTCGACCCGGCGGTGGACGTGCAGTCCACCGTCGAGAAGGTGCGCGTGGTGCTGCCGGGCGCGGCCTCCGAGGCCGTCCTCACCTCCGTCCCCGCGGCCTTCCGCGGCGGCGTCAACGACGTGCTGCTCGCCGCCCTGGCGATGGCCGTGGCCCGCTGGCGCCGCACGCGCGGCGTCGAGGAGCCCTCGACGCTGCTGCGCCTCGAAGGCCACGGGCGCGAGGAGGAGTCGGTGCCCGGCGCCGACCTCTCGCGCACCGTGGGCTGGTTCACCAGCTTCTTCCCGGTCCGCCTCAACCTCTCCGGGATCGACGTAGAGGACGCCTTCGCCTCGGGTCCCGCCGCGGGCGCCGTCATCAAGGCGGTCAAGGAGCAGCTGCTCGCCCTGCCCGACAAGGGCCTGGGCTACGGCCTCCTGCGCTACCTCAACCCGGAGACCGCGAAGGCGCTGCGCCCGCGCGGCCTCGGCCAGATCGGCTTCAACTACCTGGGCCGCTTCGCCACCGGTGACGTGCCCGAGGACGTGCGCGCCCTCGGCTTCACCCAGACCTCGGACGCCGCGGACTTCACCGAGCTGGCCGAGCTGGACGCCGGGCACGACCCGGCCATGCCCGCGCTGTGCGAGGTCGACATCAACGCGATGGTCACCGACACCGCGGCGGGCCCGCGCCTGGGCGCGGTCTTCGGCGCCCCGGCCGGGGTCCTCACCGCGGCCGAGGTCGGCGAACTGGCCGAGCTGTGGCAGTCCGCCCTGGAAGCGCTGGTGCGGCACGCCTCCGCCCCCGGCGCGGGCGGCCTGACGCCGTCGGACGTACCGCTGGTCAACGTCTCCCAGGGAGAGCTGGAGACCTGGGAGAAGCAGTACCCGGGCCTGGCCGACGTCTGGCCGCTGACCGATCTCCAGGCCGGTCTGCTGCACCACTCCAAGCTGGCGGGCACCGGCGTGGACATGTACCAGGTGCAGCTCCTCTTCGGCTTCGACGGGCCGGTGGACGCCGCGCGGATGCGGGCGGCCGGGCAGGCCCTGCTCGACCGGCACGCGAGCCTGCGCACCGCCTATGTGCCCGACGTCTCCGGGGACATGGTCCAGCTCGTCGTCTCGGGCGTGACGCTGCCGTGGCGCGAGGTGGACGTGACGAAGGACGCGTTCGAGTCCTTCCTCACCGAGGAGCGCACCACCACCTTCGACACCACCGAGCCGCCGCTGCTGCGCATGACCCTGGCGCACGTCGACGACGGGCGCACCGAGCTGGTCCTCACCGCCCAGCACGTGCTCTTCGACGGCTGGTCCGAGCCGATCCTGCTGCGCGAGCTGCTGTGGCTGTACGCCGACGCCTCCGCCCTGGGCAAGGCGCCGTCCTTCAAGGAGTTCCTCGGCCACCTCCAGCGCCGCGACGACAAGCAGCGGGAGCTGTCGGTACGCGCCCACACCGAGGCCCTCGCGGGCGTCGACGAGCCGACGCTGCTCGTGCCGGAGCAGGCGGAGGACGGCGGGAGCGGCTTCGGCGAGCTCGACCTCGCGCTCACGCCCGACGAGGCCCGCGCGCTGGTCCGGCGGGCCGCGGAGACGGGCAGCACGCCCAGCAACGTCGTCCAGGCCGCCTGGGCCGTGGTCCTCGGGGAACTCACCGGGCGCACCGACGTGCTGTTCGGAGCCACGGTCTCGGGCCGCCCGCCCACGCTCGCGGGCGTGGCCGACACGGTCGGCCTGTTCATCAACACCGTGCCGGTCCGCGCGCGCTGCGCGCCGGGCAAGACCCTCGCCCAGGTGGCGACCGAGCTCCAGGCCTCGCAGGCCGCCCTGCTCGACCACGACGACTGCGGCCTGGCCGACATCCACGAGGCCGCGGGCCTGGACGCGCTCTTCGACACGCTCGTCCTGGTCCAGTCCCACCCGTTCGACAACGCTGCCATCTCCGAGGCCAGCGAGGCCGCCGGGCTGCCCGTGCCCACCTTCCGCAACATCGCGGGCGGCAACTACCCGCTCATGGTGATGGCCGAGCTGGACCCGTTGCTCCGCCTGAAGCTCCAGTACCAGCTCGGCGCCTTCGACCGGGCCGGCGCGTCCGGCGTCGGGGAGCGGCTGCTGCGCGTGCTGCGGGCGTTCCTCAGCGACCCGCACAGCCGGGTCGGCGCGGTGGGCACCACCGAGGCCGACGCGCTCGCGTCCGCGGCGCGCCCGGCGGCGGCCCCGGCCGTCTTTGACGACCTGGTGCCGCAGCTGTTCGCCCGCCTGGTGGCCGAGGGCCCGGACACCGTGGCCCTCGTCGCCGACGGGGCGACGACCAGGCGCGAACTGGACGAGCGGGCCGACCGCCTCGCCGGCGAGCTCCTGCGGCACGCCGTGGAGCCGGACTCCGTCGTGGCCATCAGCTGCACGGACCCGGTGGACCGGACGGCCGCGCTGCTCGCCGTCCTGAAGGCGGGCGCCTGCGCCCTGCCCCTGGACGCCGAGGACTCCCCGGAGTGGAGCGGCTCCGTCGTCCGCGACGCCGCCGTGAGCGCCGTCATCGTCGACAAGGCGACCGACGACCGCGGCTGGGGCGCCCTGCCCCGGATCACGGTCCCCCTCAGCGCCCTCGACGCGGCTCCCGCCGCCCCGCAGGTCCGTCCGCTGCCCGGCCGCCTCGCCGTGCTGGCCTACGCCCCGGACGCGACGGCCAGGCCGCAGGCGCTCGCCGTCACCCACGCCGCACTGGCACGCGGCGTCGGCGGCTTCGCCGCCGAGGCCCCGGCACCGCTGGAGGCGGGGCCCGCCGCGCCCGCCGCCGACCTCCTGCTCGCCCTCTGCGCGGGCCGCACCGTCGAGATCCGCGACGGCGCGCCGGAGGTCCGCCCGCTCGACACCGACCCCGCCAGGGCCCGTGTCCTCAGCCCCTCGCTCGCCCCCACCCCGCCGGGCGGCACCGGCGAGCTGTACGTCACGGGCGAGTACGGACGCGGTTACCCGAGGAGCGGCGCCCGCACGGCCGAGCGCTTCGTCGCCGACCCCTACGGCCCGGCCGGAGCCCGCCTCCACCGCACCGGACTGCGGGCCCGCGTCACCGCCGACGGGGGAGTCGAGCCGCTCGGCATCACCGCCGACCAGGCCGTGGGCCACCGGGCGCTGGAAGGCGTCCTGTCGGGCCGCGCCGAGGTGGCGGGCGTCACCGTGGTCACCTCGGGCACCGGACCGGTCGCCTACGTCGTCGCCGCGGACGGCGCCCGGATCGTCCCCGACGAGCTGCGGGAAGCCGCCGCCCAGCGCCTGCCGCACCGGCTCGTCCCCCGGGCCGTCGTGGTCCTGGACGAGCTGCCCAGGACCGCCACCGGACGGCTCGACGCCAAGCGGCTGCCCGAAGCCGCCGAAGCGCCGCGGCAGGCCAGGACCGCGGGCAGCGAGCGCGAGGAGTTCCTGACCCGGATCTTCAGCGACGTACTGGGGCGGGAGAGCGTCGGCGTCGACGACAACTTCTTCGCCATGGGCGGCAATTCACTGCTTGCCACCCGCCTGATCGGCCGGGTGCGCAACGAGCTGGGCGTGGAGCTCACCATTCGCTCGATATTCCAGTACAAGACCATCGCCGAACTTGCGGCCCACTGGGACGAGATCGTCACAGCGAGCGGCCCCCGACTGCGCAAGATGAGCTAGGGAGAAACCCAGCATGTCCATAGTGAGCCCCGAACTTGCCGGTGAGACCCCCTACATCTGGCGCGCCCGGCAGCCGCAGAGCAGGCACCGGCTTATCTGCTTCCCGCACGCGGGTGCGGGCGCCACGGCCTACGCCGAGTGGGCCGCCCTCCTGCCGCCGGAGATCGAGCTGGTCGCCGTGCAGCTGCCCGGACGCCAGGACCGCATCGCGGAGGAGCCGTTCAGCGAGGTCGGCCCGCTGGTCAGCGTGTTGACGCACGCGCTGCGGCCCGTGCTCGGCGGTTCGTACTCCTTCTTCGGCCACTCCTGCGGCGCCGCGCTCGCCTTCGAGCTCGCCAAGGCCCTGCGCGCGAAGGGGCAGACAGGCCCCGAGCACCTGTTCCTCTCCGCCCAGGCGGCCCCCGGCGCGACCGGGATCCGCCAGCTGCACGACCTGTCCGACGACGAGTTCCGCGACGCGATGCTGACCCTCGGCGGCATCGACGAGGAGATCGCGAACGACGAGTTCGTCATGGACTCCCTGGTGCCCGTCCTGCGCGCGGACTTCAGCCTCTGGGAGCGCCACCGCACGGCTCCCGAGGCGCCGCTCGACTGCCCCATCACCGTCCTGGCGGGGGAGGAGGACCCGCAGGCGCCGAAGGACTCCCTTGACGGCTGGCGCGACCAGACCAACGCCGAGTTCACCCTGCGCTTCTACTCCGGCGGGCACTTCTACTTCCTCGACTCGCCCGGCATCGTCGTCTCGGCCATCGCCGAGAAGGTGCTCGGCGCGGTGGCGGGGAGGACCGCATGACGAGCCCGGACGCCATCGGCGCACTCGACGAGATCACCGGCCGGATCACCGCGGCCGCCCGGACGGTGCCCGGGGTCGGCGACGCCGTCGCCGTGGCCCGCAAGGGGGTGCGGACGGCGGCCGCCGCCGCCCCGCTCCCCGCGGCCGCGCCGCCCGCGCCGGACGAGCAGGACCTCCAGGACGCCGTGCCCGCCGTCCTGGACGGCGGCCCCGTGCACGTCCCGGACGGCGCGCCGACCACGCTCCAGGAGGCCCTGCGGCAGGCGGCCCTCCTCGCGCCGGACAAGGGCACGATCTACCTCACCAAGGGACACGACGACGTGTTCCAGAGCTACGCGGAACTCCTCGCCGACGCCGAGCGGGTCCTCGCCGGACTCCGCGCCGCGGGGCTGCGCCCCGGGGACGCGGCGCTGTTCCAGTTCGACGACAACAAGGCCTTCCTGACCGCGTTCTGGGCCTGTGTCCTCGGTGGCTTCGTACCGACCCCGGTCGGCGTGGCCACGACGTACCGGGCGGAGAACGAGACCAACCGCAAGCTCCACAACGCCTGGAAGCTGCTCGACCGGCCCGTGCTGCTCACCGACGACGCCACCGCTGAGGCGCTCGCCGGGGTGCGCGAGCTGTGGGGCGAGCCCGAGGTGCGCATCCGGACCGTCACCGAGCTCGTGGCCTTCGCGCCCGACAGCGACTGGTTCCCCGCCACCCCCGGGTCACCGGCGCTCAACCTCCTCACCTCGGGCAGCACCGGAATGCCCAAGTGCGTGCACCACACCCACGCGAGCCTGGTGGCCCGGTCCCACGCCGTGATCCAGCACTCCGGGCTCTCCGGCGACGACATCAGCCTCATCTACATGCCGTTCGACCACGTCACGGTCGCCTTCTACAACGTCCGTGACGTCTTCGCGCGGTGCCTGCACATCAACGCCACGACCGAGCACGCGCTCGGCGACCCGCTGCTCTGGCTCGGCTGGGTCGACCGCTACCGGGTGACCAACACCTGGGCGCCGAACTTCGTCTACGCGCTGGTCAACGAGCACGCCGAGGAGGTCAGGAACAACCGCTCCTGGGACCTGTCGTGCCTGCGCGAGATCGTCAACGGCGGCGAGCCGGTGATCGCCTCGACCAGCCACCAGTTCCTGGACCTGCTCGCGCCGCACGGCCTCGCCGCCGACGCCATGCGCCCGGCGTGGGGCATGTCCGAGACCTGCTCCGGAGTGACGTACACCCAGCAGCACCGCGACGACCGCGCCGCGGGCACCGTCGCCATCGACCCCGCGTCGCTGACCGGGACCGTCCGCCACGTCGCCCCCGGCGACAAGGAAGCGGTCGTGCTCTCGACGGTCGGCAGCCCCATCCCGGGCGTGCAGCTGCGCATCGTGGACGACTCCGGCCGCGAGCTGCCCGAGGACCGCCTCGGCGAGCTGCGCATCCGCGGCGTGACGATCATGAACGGCTACTTCGCCAACGAGGAGGCCAACCGCGAGGCGTTCGACGAGGACGGCTGGTTCCGCACCGGCGACCTCGCGTTCGTCCACGACGGCGAGATCGTGATCGCCGGACGCAAGAAGGACCAGATCATCGTCCGCGGCATCAACTACATGGCGCACGAGATCGAGAGCGTCGTGGAGCGGGCCGCGGGCGTGAAGGTCACCTTCTCGGCCGCCGTCGGGGTGCGGGAGCCCGGCGCCGACTCCGACCAGCTCGTGGTCTTCTTCGTGCCGGTGCGCTGGGACGCCGACACGCTGGCCGGGGTCAGCGAGGAGCTGCGCGCCCTGCTGCCCCGCGAGGTCGGCATCGCGCCCGACCTCCTCGTTCCCGTCACCGAGGCGGAGTTCCCGAAGACCGGCAGCGGCAAGGTCCAACGCGCCGCGATCGCGAGCGCGTTCCGCGCCGGTACGTTCGCCGACCGCGTCATCGGCGGCGACACCGCCGAGGAGCCGCCGGACACCTGGCTGTTCCGGCGGCAGTGGAGCGAGCTGCCCGCCCCCGCCGCGGCGGCGGACGGGGCCGGGACCGGCGTCCGGATCGTCATCGGCGACGACGCCGACACGGCGCGCCTGGGCGTCGAGGGCCCGGTCGTCACCGTCCGCAGGGGGGAGCGGCTCACCGAGCACGCGCCCCTGCGGTTCGAGGCGCGCACCGACGACCGTGAGGACCTGCGGCGACTGCTCGCGGCCGTGACCGAGGCCCACGGCCCGGTCGCCGCCGTCGTCCTTGCCCCGCCGCTGTCCGGCGGCGGCGATCCGCACGCCCGCCTCACCGCGGCGACGGCGGAGCTGTCCGCCCTCGTCGGGGCGCTCGCCGACGGTACGTCCGGCCGCCCGGCGCTGCTCCTCGTCACCTCCGGCGCGGTGTACGTACGGGACGGGGACGCCGTCGACCTCGGCACCTGCGCGCTGCCCGCCCTGGTGCGGACCGCCGTCGCCGAGAACCCCGGCGCCGTGATCCGCCAGCTCGACCTGCCGGCCGACCCCGGCGCCTGGCCCGCGGCCGTGCGCACCGAACTCGCCGACTCCACGGGCACGGGCATCGTCGCCGTGCGCGCGGACCGGCGCTTCAAGCCGCAGGTGGCCCCGGTCGCCGACGACGTAGCACCGGCCCCCGCGCCGCTGGTCCCGGGCGGGCTCTACCTGGTCACCGGCGGCCTCGGCGGCATCGCGCACGAGATCACCGGCTATCTCGCCGCGGCCTACGGAGCGCGCCTGCTGCTCGTCGGCAGGTCGCCCGCCGAGGGCGAGAAGGCGGCCCGGCTCGCCGAGCTGTCCGCGCTCGGCAGCGTCGTGTACGAGCAGCTCGACATCACCGACGCGGCCGCCCTGGAAGCGGCGGTGGCCGCGGCCGAGGCACGCTGGGGACGCCCCCTGGACGGCGCCCTGCACCTGGCGGGGGCCAACCCCACGGGGCAGTGGGCCGACCTCGAACGGCACACCGTGGCCGCCGAGTCCGCGGAGACGTTCGCCGCCCAGTACGGGGCGAAGGTCGCGGGCACGCTCGCGGTGGCACAGGTCCTCAACTCGCGCCCCGACGCCTCGCTCGTGCTCTTCGGCTCCGTCAACGGCGAATTCGGCGGACATTCCTTCGGCGCGTATTCCGCGGCCAATGGATTCCTGGCCGGATTTGCAGATCACTGGCATCATGAGCGGCGCCGTACGGTGCATTGCCTGGCCTGGAGCATGTGGTCGGGCATCGGCATGAACGAGAATCAGTCGGACGCGCCCGCGCGCAGCCGAGGTTTCCGTTCCATTAACGCTTCCGACGGTCTGCGGCTGTTCACCGAAGGCATCGTGACGCCGCACCACTACCTGATCGTCGGCCTCGACCTCGGGAATCCGGCCATCGTGGACGAGCTGGTGCCCGAGCAGCTGCGGATCGGTGAACTGCTCGTCGCCTACACCGCCGACGGCGTCGAGCCGGAGGCCGTGCACGCGGCCGTGGCGCCCAGCGTGCGGGACTGCCCGGTCCCGGTGCGCCTGGTGCGCGTGGACCGCGTCCCGAGGGACGCGGCGGGCGGTGTCGACGTCGCCCAACTGCTCGCCGACACGGCCGCCGACCGGCCCAAGCGCACCTTCACCGCGCCCGCGAACGAGCTGGAGCGGCAGATCGCGGGGCTCTGGTCGGACGCCCTCAACCAGCCGGAGATCGGCCGGGACGACTCGTTCTTCGACCTCGGCGGCAACTCGATCCGGGCCACGCGCCTGCTCGCCCTCGTCGACGAGACGTTCGCGGTCCGGGTGCCGACGCAGGAGCTCTACGAGCGCCCCACCGTCGAGGCGATGGCGGAGTTCGTCAGGCGCCGCACGACGGACTGAGCGGTCGCGCGCCGCCGCCGGCGGCGCGCCGCCGGCGCGTCCGGCCGCCACGGCCCCGGCCGGTGCCCCGTTGTCCTGTCGCCAGGATAAAAGGGGCACCGGCCGAGTGCTGCTCCGCCTTGAATTCGCTTGACCCCAGGGGGCGCTGCGGGAAAAGTTAGTGTCGCTCCGCCGTCAGCCCGAAGTGCCCGCCCGCCGCCCGCCCGATGCGTATTGCGCGGCAGGCACGAAAGGGCTCGTAGGACCGGCTCGCCCATTCGAGATTGATGACATCCACGGACGTCGAGTTCGCGCGCCATCGGCGCCCGTATTTGCGTATGCAATTGGCTCGTCTGTGCAGGAAGACCCACCGAGGAGTAAACGCGAAATGATCCCTCTGTCCTTTGCGCAGCGCCGGCTGTGGTTCATCGACCGGCTCGAGGGCCCGTCGGCCACATACAACGTTCCGTTCGTGCTGCAGCTGGACGGAGCGCTGGACGTGGACGCCCTGCGCCTGGCGCTGCGCGACGTCGTGACCCGGCACGAGAGCCTGCGCACGCTGTTCGTCGAGGACGACGAGGGCAGGCCCGTGCAGCAGATCGAGCCTGCCGACGACCTCCTGACGGACCTGCCCGTCCTCGACGTGACGCCCGAAGGCCTCGACGCCGCGACGGCCGAGGCCGCGTCCTACCGTTTCGACCTCTCCCACGAGATACCGGTGCGGGCACGGCTGCTGCGCACCGCCCCCGACGCGCACGTCCTGGTCCTCGTCGTGCACCACGCCGCCGCCGACGGCGAGTCGATCGCGCCGCTGAGCCGCGACCTGGCCACCGCCTACACCGCCCGGGTGCGGTCCGAGGCGCCCCAGTGGGAGGAACTGCCGGTCCAGTACAAGGACTACACGCTGTGGCAGCGTGAGTACCTCGGTGACGGCGACACCCCCGGCACCGTGCTGCACACCCAGCTCGACTACTGGCGCCGCGAGCTCGACGGCGCGCCGCAGCAGCTGCGCCTGCCCACGGACCGCCCGCGGCCCTCGAAGGCCAGCCACGAGGGCGACGTCGTCGTCTTCACGGTCGACGCCGACCTCGCGGCCGCCGTCGACGCGGTGGGCAACCAGCGCGGTCTGACGCGCGCGATGATGATGCAGTCGACCCTCGCCATGCTGCTGCACCACCTCGGCGCCGGTGAGGACGTCTCCATCGGCTCGACCGTCGCGGGCCGCACCGACAGTGCGCTCAACGACCTGGTCGGCTTCTTCGTCAACACCTGGGTGCTGCGCACCGACCTGTCGGGCAACCCCACCTTCGAGCAGGTGCTCGACCGCGTCCAGGACAAGGCGCTCGGCGCCTACGAGAACCAGGACGTGCCCTTCGAGCGGCTCGTCGAGGCGCTGAACCCGGAGCGCTCCACCGCCTACCACCCCTTCTTCCAGGTGATGTTCAGCTGGCAGAGCACCGCTCTGGTCGAGCTGGAGCTGCCCGGTCTGACCGTCGCGCTCAAGGCCGTCGCCAACGAGACGTCGAAGTTCGACCTGGAGTTCAACTTCGCCTCCGACGAGCAGGGCCGCGTGCACTGCACCCTGGAGTACGCCACCGACCTCTTCGACCGGGCCACCGTCGAGGCGATGGGCGACCGCTTCCTGCGCATCCTGCGCGCGCTCGCGGCCGACCCCACCACCCGCGTCGGCTCGGTGGACGTGCTGTCCGCCACCGAGCAGCACGTCCTCGCCGGGCGCAACGAGACCGCAGAGCCGACCCCCGAGGGGACCGTCGCCCAGCTCTTCGAGCGGCGCGCCGCGCTGACCCCGGACGCGATCGCGGTCACCACCGACACCCAGGACCTGACGTACCGGGAGCTCGACGAGCGGGCCAACCGCCTGGCGCACGAGCTGATCCGCCGCGGCGCGGGCCCGGAGACGCTCATCGGCCTCGCGGTGCCGCGCACCGCGGACCTGGTGACCTCCCTGCTCGGCATCCTCAAGTCCGGCGCGGCCTATGTGCCGATCGACCCGCGCTACCCCAGCGCCCGTCTCGGCCACATCCTCTCCGAGGCCCGCCCGCAGTTCATCCTGACCGACTCCGACACCGAGTCGGTGCTGCCCGACCACGAGGCCCCCCGGCTCCGGCTCGACGAGCTCGACCTGGAGAGCGGCGCGGCGGACACCCCCGCGGCCGGTCTGCGCCCGCACAACACCGCCTTCGTGATGTACACCTCCGGTTCCACCGGCAGGCCCAAGGGCGTGGCGGTCACCCACATCGGCGTGGTCAACGGCGTCACGCGTCTCGCCGCCGTGGTCGGCATCGAGCCCGGCTCGCGGACCCTCGCCGGCACCTCCGTGAACTTCGACGTCTCGGTCTTCGAGATCATCACCACCCTGTCCGTCGGCGGCACCGTCGAGGTGGTCCGCGACGCCCTGGTCGTCGCCGAGCGCGGCGGCTGGAACGGCAGCGTCATCAGCTCGGTCCCGTCGGTCTTCGCCGAACTCCTGGACCAGGTGGGCGGGAAGATCCAGGCCGACGCGGTCGTCTTCGGCGGCGAGGCCCTGTCCGCCTCCCTCGTGGAGCGGGCCAGGGAAGCGATCCCGGGCGTGCGCGTCATCAACCCCTACGGCCAGACCGAGTCGTTCTACGCGACCGCCTTCCAGGCCGAGGAGGGCTGGACCGGCACGGCGGGCGCGCCCATCGGCGTCCCCCTTGGCAACATGCGCACCTACGTCCTGGGCGCGGGCCTGAAGCCGGTGCCGCCGGGCGTCGTGGGCGAGCTGTACGTGGCGGGCGAGGTGGCGCGCGGCTACTTCGGCCAGGCCGGGCTCACCGCCGAGCGCTTCGTCGCCGACCCCTACGGTCCGGTCGGCCACCGCATGTACCGCACCGGCGACCTCGCGCGCTGGAACGCGAGCGGCCAGCTGGAGTACGCGGGCCGTGACGACGCCCAGGTCAAGGTGCGCGGCTTCCGCATCGAGCCCGGCGAGGTGGAGGCGGCCCTCACCGCCCACCCCGGCGTGGCGAAGGCCGCCGTGGTGACGCGCCAGCACCAGGGCAGCACCCAGCTCGTCGGCTACGTGGTCGCCACCCAGCTCTGGGAGTCCGGCGACGTGGCGAACGTGGGCGACGTCGACGTCGACCTGACGGCCGCCGTCTCCTCGCGCGAGCTGCGCAGGTTCGTCTCCGACCGGCTGCCGGAGTTCATGGTGCCGTCGGTGTTCGTGATGCTCGACCGGCTGCCCCTGGACCCCAACGGCAAGCTGGACCGCAGGGCCCTGCCGGAGCCGGAGTTCACCGGCAGCGACTACCGGGCGCCGCGCAACGCGGTGGAGGAGGTCCTCGCCGGGGTCTACGCCGACGTGCTCGGCCTGGAGCGGGTCGGCATCGACGACGACTTCTTCGCCGTCGGCGGTGACAGCATCCGCTCCATCCAGGTGGTGGCGCGGGCCCGCACCCGGGGCGTGGAGGTCACGCCGCGGCAGATCTTCGAGTCGCGCACCGTCGCCGAGCTGGCCGAGACGGCCGCCAGCGGCGTCGAGGCCGGTCCGGTCCTGGAGGAGCTGGACGGCGGTGGCACCGGCTTCGTGCCGCACCTGCCGGTCGGCCACTGGCTGGACGAACTCGGCACCGGCGTCGACCGGTTCACCATGTCGATGACCGTCGACCTGCCCGTCGGCATGGACGAGACCGCCCTCGTCGCAACGCTCTCCGCGGTCCTCGACCACCACGACGCCCTGCGCTCGCGCCTGGTCACGGGCGCGACGCCCGGCCTCGAGGTGTCCGCACCCGGCACCGTCGACGTCGCATCCCTCGTGCACCGGGTCGCCTGCGACGGCACCTGGGCGAAGGGCTGGCACGAGCAGGCCGCCGCCGAACTCGACGCCGCCGCGAACCTGCTGGCCGCCGAGGCCGGGGTCATGGCGCGCTTCGTGTGGTTCGACGCGGGCACCGAGCAGCCCGGCCGCCTCATCCTCGTCCTGCACCACCTCGTCGTCGACGGCGTGTCCTGGAGCATCCTGCTGCCCGACCTGGCGGCCGCCTGGCAGGACGTCCGCGAGGGCCGCACCCCGGACCTCGCCCCGGTGGGCACCTCCGCCCGGCGCTGGGCGCACGCCCTGGCCGACGAGGCCGCGTCCACCGAGCGCGGCGCCGAGCTGGCGCTCTGGCGCTCCATCGTCTCCGGGCCCGACCCGGTCCTCGGCAGCCGTCCGCTCGACCCGGCCGTCGACACCATCGCGACCATCGAGTACGTCCACCAGGACCTGTCCGCCGAGGCCACGGACGCGCTCCTCACGAGCCTCCCCGCGGCCTACCGCGGCGGCGTCAACGACGGTCTGCTCGCGGCGCTCGCGCTCGCGGTGGCCAAGTGGCGCAAGCAGCGCGGCATCGACGACTCCGCCGCGTCGTCCCTGCTCGTGCGCATGGAGGGCCACGGCCGCGAGGAGGCCGCCGCGCCCGGCGCCGACCTCTCCCGCACGGTGGGCTGGTTCACCAGCATGTACCCCGTACGCCTGGACGTCGCGGGCGTCGACGTGGACGAGGCGCTCGCCGGCGGCACCGCCGCGGGCACCGCCGTCAAGGCGGTCAAGGAGCAGCTCCTCGCCGTCCCGGACAAGGGCATCGGCTACGGCCTGCTGCGCTACCTCAACCCGGAGACCGCCGAGGTCCTCAAGCGGTACGCCACCGGCCAGATCTCCTTCAACTACCTCGGCCACTACGCGGGTTCGGCGAACATGCCGGAGAACCTGCGGGGCCTGGGCTTCACCCAGGTCGAGGGCACCACCGAGCTGGTGGCGGAGCTCGACGCCGCCATGCCCGCCCTCGCCGCGCTCAACGTCACCGCGTACGTCGCCGACAGCGAGCAGGGGCCGCGTCTGACCGCCCGGCTCGACTACCCCTCCGGCCTCTTCACGCAGGCCGAGGTCGCCGACCTCGCCGCGCTGTGGCGCACCGCGCTCGAAGGCCTCGCGCGCCACGCCGCGCAGCCGACCGCCGGCGGCCTCACCCCGTCCGACGTGCCGCTGGTCGAGGTGGGCCAGGGCGACCTGGACACCTGGCAGGAGACGTACGCGGGCCTGGCCGACGTGCTGCCGCTGACCGCGATGCAGAGCGGTCTGCTGTTCCACACCGAGCTGGCCGGCGCGTCCTTCGACACCTACCAGATGCAGTTCGACTTCCACCTGTCCGGCGCGGTCGAGCCGGAGCGGATGCGGGCGGCCGGACAGGCTCTCCTGGACCGCTTCCCCAACCTGCGCGCCGCGTTCACCACCGACAGCGCCGGTGACCGCGTCCAGATCATCCAGAGCCACGTGGAACTGCCCTGGCACGAGGAGGACCTGAGCGCCTTCGAGGGCGAGGAGCGCGCGGAGCGGCTCAAGCAGTTCCTGGCCGCCGAGCACGGCACCCGCTTCGCCGTGGCCACGGCGCCGCTGCTGCGGATGTCCCTCGTCAAGCTGTCCGCCGACGCGTGGGAGCTGGTCTTCACCGCCCACCACGCCCTGTTCGACGGCTGGTCCATCCCGCTGCTCATGCAGGACCTGATGCGGCTGTACGGCTCGGCGGGCGACGCCTCCGAGCTGGGCAGGCCCGGCAACTACCGGGACTTCCTCACGTGGCTCTCCCGCCAGGACAAGGAGGCCACCGCCCAGGCCTGGGCGAAGGAGCTGGACGGGGTCGACGAGCCCACGCTGCTGCTGCCCGTCGGCTCCGACGAGCCGGGCGAGTCCTCGGGCGCCGGCCAGATCGACGTGCCGCTCACGGCGGAGCAGTCCCGTGCGCTCTCGCGCCGCGCCAGCGAGCTGGGCGTGACCCTCAACACCGTGGTCCAGGGCGCCTGGGCGATGCTCCTCGCGGGACTGACGGGCCGTCAGGACGTGGTGTTCGGCGCCACGGTCTCCGGCCGTCCGCCGCAGGTCGCGGGCGTCGACGAGATGGTGGGCCTGTTCATCAACACCCTTCCGGTGCGGGTGGACTGCGCCCCCGGCGCGACGCTCGGCAGCGTCCTGAGCACGCTGCAGGACCGCCAGGGCGCGCTCCTCGACCACCACCACCACAGCCTCCTCGACCTGCACCAGAGCACCGGTCTGCGGGCGCTGTTCGACACGATGGTGGTCTTCGAGTCGTACCCGATCGACAGTGCCGCGCTCAGCGAGGCGTACTCCGCCGCCGGGATCTCCGTGACCGGGATCAGCCCGCTCAGCGGCACCCACTACCCGCTGACGGTCATCGCCGTCGCCGAGCCGCACCTGAAGGTGACCCTCCAGCACCAGCACCACCTCCTCGACACCGAGCGCGCGCGGGACATCTCCGTGCGCCTGGGCCGGGTCCTCGCCCAGCTCGCGGAGGACCCGCGGGCCCCGTTCGGCTCCATCGACCTCCTTGAGCCCGCCGAGCGCGAGCAGCTGGTCGTCGCGGTCAACGACACGGCCGCCGAGACGCCCGAGCTGACCATCCCCGGCCTGTTCGAGCGGCAGGTCGCCGCGGTGCCGGAGAAGGTCGCGGTGACCTACGGCGACGTGGCGTACACCTACGCCGAGCTCGACGCCCGCGCGAACCGCCTCGCCCAGGAGCTGGCCGGCCGCGGCGTCGGCCCGGAGACCGTGGTGGGCCTCGCCCTGCCGCGCTCCGCCGACCTGGTCACCGGCATGCTCGGCATCCTCAAGGCGGGCGGCGCGTATCTGCCGATCGACCCGAAGTACCCGAGCACGCGCCTGGACCACATCCTGTCCACCGCGCGCCCGCAGCTCGTCCTCACCGACGCCGACACCGTCGGGGTGCTGCCGGAGACGGACGTCCCGTCCCTGTTCCTCGGCGACCTCGACCTCGAAGGCACCGCGGACGGCGAGCGGGCCGAGGTGCGTCCGCACAACGCCGCGTACGTGATGTACACCTCCGGCTCCACCGGCACCCCCAAGGGCGTCGTGGTCAGCCACGCGAACGTGGTCAACGGCGTCCTGCGGCTCGCCGACCGGGTCGGCGTCACCGCGGACACCCGGATGCTCGCCAACACGTCGGTCAACTTCGACGTCTCGGTCTTCGAGGTCGTCACCACGCTCGCCCAGGGCGGCACCATCGAGGTGGTCCGCGACGCCCTGGTCCTGGCCGAGCGCCAGGAAGTGACGGCGAGCGTGATCCACACCGTGCCGTCCGTCTTCGCCGAGCTGGGCGAGCGCCTGCCCGCCATGACCGGCCTGGAGACGGTCGTCTTCGCCGGTGAGGCGCTGCCCGCGACGCTCGTGCACCGCATCCGCGAGTCCCTGCCCGACGTCCGGGTCGTCAACGCCTACGGCCAGACCGAGTCCTTCTACGCCTCCGCGTTCGCCATCCCGGCGGGCGCCGAATGGCAGGCCGCCGACAACACCCCCATCGGCACGCCGCTGGGCAACATGCGCACCTACATCCTCGGTGCGGGCCTCGCGCCCCTGCCGCCGGGCGTCGTGGGCGAGCTGTACGTCGCGGGCAACATCGCCCGCGGCTACTTCGGACAGGCCGAGCTGACCGCCGAGCGGTTCGTCGCCGACCCGTACGGCCCGGCCGGCGCGCGCATGTACCGCACCGGTGACCTGGCCCGCTGGAACGCCGACGGGCAGATCGAGTACGTCGGCCGCGAGGACGACCAGATCAAGATCCGCGGCGTGCGCGTCGAGCCCGCCGAGATCGAGGCCGCCCTGGCCACGCACCCGGCCGTCGGCCAGGCCGTCGTGGTCCCGCACGAGGGCGCGGGCGACAAGCAGCTCGTCGCCTACGTGGTCCCGGACCTGGACGGCACCGAGTACATCGAGGAGTCCGCCAAGCAGGTCGACGAGTGGGAGCAGATCTACGACGAGGTCTACTCCGCCACCGGCACCGAGTGGGGCGAGGACTTCACCGGCTGGAACTCCAGCTACACCGGTGAGGAGATCCCGCTCGACGAGATGCGCGACTGGCGCGACGCGGCGGTGGCGCAGATCCTGCGCACGGGCCCGCGCCGCATCCTCGAACTGGGCGTCGGCTCCGGCCTTCTGATGGGCCATCTGCTGAACGACGAGAGCATCGAGGAGTACTGGGCGACCGACCTGTCCTCGCAGGTCATCGGCCGACTCACCCAGGAGGTCGAGCAGGCCGGGTTCGCCGACAAGGTCACCCTGCGCCACCAGACCGCCGACGACACCACCGATCTGCCCCGGGGGCACTTCGACACCGTCGTCCTGAACTCGGTGATCCAGTACTTCCCGCACGCCGCCTACCTGGACGACGTCCTCGCCAAGGCGCTCGACCTGCTCGCGCCCGGCGGCCGCATCGTGGTCGGTGACGTCCGCAACGCGGGCACGCTGCACCTGATGCGCACCGGCGTGCAGCGCACCCAGTACCCGAACGAGGCACCGGCGGCGGCCCACGCGGCCATCGCCCGCTCCATCCTCACCGAGCCCGAACTGGTCCTGGACCCCGAGTGGTTCCACCAGTTCGGCGAGAAGCACGGCGCGGCCGCGGTGGACATCCGCCTCAAGCCGGGCCAGGCCCACAACGAGCTGACGCGGCACCGCTACGAGATCTTCGTGCACAAGGACCCGGTGGACGCGGTCGACGTCAGCGACGCGCCCGCCGTGGACTGGGGCCGTCAGGTCGGCGACCTCGCCGCCCTGGAGGAGCTGGTCCGCGCCCAGGACGGTCCGGCGCTTCGCGTCACCGGCATCCTCAACGCCCGGATGATCGAGGAGGCCGACTGGGCCGCCGAGGTCAAGATCGTCGATGCGCCCCCCGCGGCCGAGTCCGCCGTGGACCCGGAGGCCCTGCACGAGTGGGCCGCCGCGCACGGCTGGAGCGTCCTGATGACCTGGTCGTCGGCGGCCGGCGAGAGCTTCGACGCGATCGTCCTGACCGACGCCGACGCCACCTCGCGGCCGGTGCGGGGCGGCTTCGTCCCGTCGCGCCGCGCCGACCTGTACCTGTCCAGCGACCCGGCCGCGGCCACTCAGATCGGTGTCCTGGTCGGTTCGCTGCGCGGCTACCTCCAGGAGCGGCTGCCCGCCCACCTGGTGCCCGCGTCGGTGGTGGCCATCGCCTCGGTGCCGCTGGCCGCCAACGGCAAGCTGGACCGCAGGGCGCTGCCCGCCCCCGAGCTGTCGGGGCAGGCCGGCGGCAGGCCCCCGCGCACCCTCCAGGAAGAGCTGCTCTGCGACCTGTTCGCCGAGGTCCTCGACCTGGAGCGGGTCAGCGTCGACGACAACTTCTTCGACCTGGGCGGCCACTCGCTGCTCGCCACCAAGCTCATCAGCCGCATCCGCGCCACCCTCGGCGCCGAGGTCGAGCTGCGCACCTTCTTCTCCCACCCCACGGTGGCGGGGATCGTGCCGCACCTGGACGGCAGCGTCCGCACCCAGGCGCCCCTGGTCCGCGTGGCCGAGCGGCCCGAGCACCTGCCGCTCTCCTTCGCCCAGCAGCGCCTGTGGTTCGTCGACCAGTTCGAGGGTCCGTCGGCGACGTACAACATGCCGATCGTGCTCCGTCTCAGCGGTGAGCTCGACATCCCGTCCCTGGAGACGGCGCTCAACGATGTCGTGGCCCGCCACGAGACCCTGCGCACGGTCTTCCCCGCGGTCAACGGCAAGCCCGAGCAGCAGATCCACTCCGTCGAGGACGCGCGGGTCACCCTGGCCGTGCGCGACTTCGACAGCGAGGACGAGGTGGCCGCGGCCCTCACCGAGGCCGCCCGGTACGCCTTCGCCCTGGAGAGCGAACTGCCCCTGCGCGCCCAGCTGTTCCGCAGTGGCCCGCAGGAGTCCGTCCTGTCCCTGGTGGTCCACCACATCGCGGCCGACGGCTGGTCCTACGCCCCGCTGGCCCAGGACCTGGCCGCCGCCTACACCGCGCGCGTCGGCGGCGCCGCCCCCGAGTGGACCGAGCTTCCGGTCCAGTACGCCGACTACACCCTGTGGCAGCACGAGCTGCTCGGCGACGAGAGCGACCCGGACAGCCTGTTCAACAAGCAGTACGCCTACTGGGCGGAGCAGCTCGCCGGGCTGCCGGAGAAGGTCACCATCCCGACCGACCGGCCGCGTCCCGCCGTGCTCAAGGGCACCGGTGACCTGCTGCGCTTCACCCTGGACGCCGAGCTGCACCAGGGCATCGCGGACCTCGCCAAGGCCACCGGCACGACGCCCTTCATGGTGCTGCAGAGCACCATGGCGGCCCTGCTGACCCGCCTCGGCGCGGGCACCGACATCTCCGTCGGCAGTGGCATCGCCGGGCGCACCGACGAGAACCTGAAGGACCTGGTCGGTCTCTTCGTGAACCTGCTCGTGCTGCGCACGGACACCTCCGGCGACCCCACCTTCGCCGAACTTCTGGCCCAGGTGCGCAAGACCAGCCTGTCCGCGTACTCGCACCAGGACATCCCCTTCGAGTCCCTGGTGGAGAAGCTCAACCCCGAGCGCCAGCCGTCCGTCCACCCGCTGTTCCAGATCGCCCTGGCGCTCCAGAACAACGAGGCGGCCCAGTTCGAGCTGCCCGGACTGCGCGTGCAGGCCGACGGTTCCGGCACCGGAACCGCCCGCTACGACCTGCTGCTCAGCCTGGACGAGACCTTCGAGGACCGGACCAGGCCCGCGGGCATCTCGGTCGCCGCCGAGTACTCCGACGAGCTGTTCGACGCCTCGACGATCGAGACGCTGCTCACGCGCTGGCAGCGGCTGCTGACCACCGCGGTCACCAACCCCTCGCACCGCATCAGCTACGCGGACCTGCTCACCCCCGAGGAGCGGCGTCAGCTGCTCGCGGCGGAGCAGGAGCAGGGCGAGCGGGTGGCCGCCCCGGCGACCTTCCCGGAGCTGTTCGCGGCCCGGCTGCAGGCCGCGCCGGACGCCCTGGCGGTGGAGTCGGCCGACGTGACGTGGTCGTACGCGGAGCTGGACGCGCGGGCGAACCGCATCGCGCACTGGCTGATCGCCCGCGGCATCGGTCTGGAGCAGCAGGTGGCCGTGGCCATGCCGCGCTCGGCGGAGCAGGTCGCGGTGGCCCTGGGCATCCTGAAGGCGGGCGCCGCCTACATGCCCGTCGACCTGGACTACCCGGCCGACCGCATCACGTACATGGTCGACGACGCCGCCCCGGCCGCCCTCCTGGTGACGCGGGCCGCGGTTGAGGACCTGCCCGAGGGCCTGGCCACCGAGGTCGTGGCCGTGGACGCCGAGGAGGTCCAGGCGGCCTGGCAGACGGCCCCGGACAGCACGCCCGCCACCGGTCTGACCCTGGACCACCCGGCGTACGTCATCTACACCTCGGGCTCCACGGGCCGCCCCAAGGGCGTCACCGTGCCGCACAGGGGCATCGCCGCGCTCAGCCACTCCACCCAGGAGCGGCTCGCCATCACCGCGGACGCCCGCATCCTGCAGGTCGCCGCGCCCAGCTTCGACGCCGCGTTCTGGGAGCTGGTGCAGTCCCTGACCACCGGCGCGGCGCTGATCGTGCCGACCGAGCGGCGCCTGGTCGGCGACGACCTGGTGCGCACCCTCACCCAGCGCCGCGTCACGCACGTGATGCTGCCGCCGAGCGTGCTCGCCGCGCTGCCCGCGGACACCCCGCGGACCCTGACCGAGCTGCGGACGGTGACCGTCGGCGGCGAGGCCTGCCCGCCCGGTCTGGCCTCGGCCTGGTCGCAGGGGCGTCGCTTCGTCAACGCCTACGGCCCCACCGAGACCACGGTCTGCGGTTCCATCTCCACCCCGCTGACCAGCGACCACACCCCCATCGGCACCGCCGTGGCCGACAACCGGGTGCGCGTGCTCGACGAGCAGCTGGCGCCGGTGCCCACGGGCACCCCCGGCGAGCTGTACGTGGCCGGTCCCAGCCTGGCCCGCGGCTACCTGGGCCGCCCGGCGCTGACCGCCGAGCGCTTCGTCACCGACCCCTACGGTCCCGCGGGTTCGCGGATGTACCGCACGGGCGACGTGGTGCGCCGGGGCGCCGACGGCCAGCTGGAGTACCTGGGCCGCAGCGACGACCAGGTCAAGCTCCGCGGCCTGCGCATCGAGCCCGGTGAGATCGAGGCGGCCCTGGCCGAGCACCACAACGTGGCCCAGGTCGTCGTCCTCGTCCGCGAGGTACGCGGCAGCAAGCAGCTGGTCGGCTACGTCGTACCGGTCGGCGCCCGCGAGTCCTCGGACGACTTCGACATCACCGCGGGTGTCTCCGCCAAGGAGCTGCGCCGCTTCGCGGCGGGCCGCCTGCCGGAGTTCATGGTGCCGTCGTCCTTCGTCCTGCTCGACGAGCTGCCGCTGACCCCCAACGGCAAGCTCGACAAGGCCGCGCTGCCCGAGCCCGAGGTGCCCGGCGGTGCCTACCAGGCGCCGCGCACGCCCGAGGAGCAGGCCCTTGCCGCCGCCTACGCGGAGGTCCTCGGCCTGGAGCGGGTCGGCATCGACGACGACTTCTTCGCCGTCGGCGGTGACTCCATCCGCTCCATCCAGGTCGTCTCCAAGGCCCGGGTCCACGGCATCGAGATCACGCCGCGGCAGGTCTTCGAGTGCCGTACGGTGGCCGCCCTCGCCGTGGCAGCCGCGACCGGCGGACCGGCCGTACCGGTCCGCGAGGAGCTGGAGGGCGGTGGCATCGGCCACATGCCGCTCCTGCCGATCGCCCGCTACATCACCGAACTGGGCGGCGGCTACGACCGGTTCGTGATGTCCATGGCGCTGAACCTGCCGCGCGGCATCGACGAGAGCGGTCTGATCGCCACCCTGTCCGCGGTCGTCGACCACCACGACATGCTCCGCGCCCGCCTCGTCACCACGGACGAGACCGCCCTTGAGGTGGCCGAGCCCGGCACCGTCGACGTGGCCTCGCTGATCCGCCGCACGCCCAGCACGGGCGACTGGCAGGACGAGGCCTGGCGGGACGAGGCGAAGGCCGCGCTCGACGCCGCCGTACGGGAGCTCAACCCCGCGGCCGGCGACATGGCCCGCTTCGTGTGGTTCGACGCCGGTCCCGAGACCGCGGGCCGCCTGATCGTCGTACTGCACCACCTGGTGGTCGACGGCGTGTCCTGGCGGATCCTCGTCCCGGACTTCGCCGAGGCGTGGGAGCAGGTCCGCGAGGGCCGCACCCCCGAGCTCGCCCCGGTGCCCACCTCGATGCGCCACTGGGCCCACGCCCTCACCGAGGAGGCCGCCTCGCCCGGGCGGACGGCCGAACTCGCGCTGTGGCAGAACATCGTGGAGGGCCCGGACCCGCTGCTCGGCTCCCGGCCGATCGACCCGGCGGTGGACACGCGCGGCACCATGGAGTCCGTGGAGCTGCGGCTGGGCACCGAGGCCACCGAGGCGCTCCTGACGGCGCTGCCCGCGGCCTTCCACGGCGGGCCCAACGACGGTCTGCTCACCGCCCTCGCCCTGGCCCTGACGCAGTGGCGCAAGAAGCGCGGCGTGGACGAGTCCTCGCTGCTCCTGCGCCTGGAGGGGCACGGCCGCGAGGAGGCGGCGGCGCCGGGTGTGGACCTGTCGCGCACGGTCGGCTGGTTCACCACCATGTTCCCCGTCCGCCTGAACGTCGAGGGCTTCGACATCGACGAGGCCGTCGCGGGCGGACGCTCCGCGGGCCACGCCATCAAGGCCGTCAAGGAGCAGCTCAACGCGATCCCGGACAAGGGCATCGGCTACGGCCTGCTGCGCTATCTCAACCCGGAGACCGCCGAGGTCCTCGAAGCGCGCCAGGCGGGTCAGGTCACCTTCAACTACCTGGGCCGGTTCGCCGACGGCGACCAGCCGGGCGGCGGCGGTGGCTGGGCCATCGCCTCCGACATGGAGGGCATCGCGGCCGAGCTGGACGCGGACATGCCCGCCCTGTCGACGGCGGAGATCAACTCCTACGTGGTGGACACCGCGCAGGGCCCGCAGTTCAGCGCCTCCGTCAGCTACCCCGCCGGGCTGCTCGCCCGCGAGGAGGCGCAGGAGATCGCCGACCTGTGGCAGAACGCCCTCGAAGGCGTCGCCCGGCACGCCCGCACGCCGGACGCGGGCGGTCTGACGCCCTCGGACGTCTCCCTGGTGCGGGTGCGCCAGCGCGACCTCGAGCAGTGGGAGGAGCAGTACCCGGGCGTCCAGGACGTGTGGCCGATGACGGACGCGCAGTCCGGTCTGCTCTTCCAGAGCCAGCTCGCCGACACCTCCTTCGACGCCTACCACGTGCAGTTCGCGATGCACCTGTCCGGCGCGGTGGACCCGGAGCGGATGCGCGCCGCCGGTCAGACCCTGCTCGACCGGTACGCCAACTTCCGCACCGCCTTCGTCTCCAGCGCCTCCGGGCAGCAGGTCCAGCTGGTCCTCGACCACGTCGACCTGCCCTGGCAGGTCGTGGACCTGCGGGACCTCGGTGAGCAGGCGCAGGAGGAGGCCTTCGAGAAGCTCCTCGCCGAGGACCAGACGGCGCACTTCGACCCGGCGGTCCCGCCGATGATGCGCATGACCCTGGTGCTGCGGAGCGACGAGCTCTCGGAGCTGGTGTTCACCGTCAACCACGTGCTGTTCGACGGCTGGTCCTTCCCGCTGATGCTCCAGGACCTCATCCGCGCCTACGCGGCGCACGGGGACATCTCAGCGCTTCCGCGGGTGCGGCCCTACCGCGACTTCCTGGCCTGGCTCGGCAAGCAGGACCAGGAGGCGGCCTACGAGGCCTGGGCGCGGGAGCTGGACGGAGTCGAGGAGCCGACGCTGCTCGCCCCCGCCGCGGCCACCACGGCCGTCCCCGACGGCCAGGACGCCACGGAACACGTGGACCTGCCGCTGTCCGCCGGGCTCGGCCAGGAACTCCAGCGCCGCGCCGGTGAGTTGGGCATCACGCTCAACATGCTGCTCCAGGGCGCGTGGGGCGTGGTCCTCGGCCACCTGACCGGGCGTCAGGACGTCGTCTTCGGTACGACGGTCTCCGGCCGTCCGCCGCAGGTGCCGGGCGTGGACGAGATGGTGGGTCTGTTCATCAACGCCCTTCCGGTGCGCGTGGAGTTCACGCCCCGGGACAGCCTCGCGGACCTGCTGACCGGGCTCCGTGAGCGCCAGGCGGTCCTCATGGACCACCAGAACCTCGGCCTCACCGAGATCCACAAGGCCGCGGCCGTGGGCACGCTGTTCGACAGCATGATCATCTTCGAGTCGTTCCCGATCGACCGGGACGGGATGTCCGAGGCGCACGGCGAGGCCGGCGTCGCGATCACGGGCATGCGCATCCACAGCAGCACCCACTACCCGATCACCCTCGGCTCCGACCCGAACCTGAGCATGGCGGTCATCGAGTACCGCAAGGACCTGTTCGAGCGCGCCGAGATCGAGCGGATCGCCGCCCGCCTCGGCAAGGTCCTCGACCGGCTCGCCGCGGACCCGCACGCCCCGCTGGCGCAGCTCGACCTCGTGGACGAGGCCGAACAGGACGTGGTCCTGCGCCAGTTCAACGACACCGCCGCGGAGGTCCCCGAGAAGACGGCCATCCGTCTGATCGAGGAGCAGGTCGCCCGCACCCCGCAGGCCACCGCGGTCGTGCACGAGGACCAGCGGCTCACCTACGAGGAGCTGAACACGCGGGCCAACCGGCTCGCGCGGCACCTCACCGGGCGGGGCATCGGCCCGGACACCCAGGTGGCCGTGGTCCTGCCGCGCACCCCGGAGCTCGTGGTGGCGATCCTGGCGGTCCTCAAGTCCGGCGCCGCCTACGTCCCGATCGACCCCGGCTACCCGGGCACCCGCCTGCGGCACATCCTCGACACGGCCGGGCCGCGACTGATCGTCACCGACACCACGGTGGCCGACGTCCTGCCCGAGGGGGTGGACACCGAGCTGCTGCTGCTCGACGAGACGGACGTGTCGGCGTACGCCGACACCGATGTGTCCGACGGCGAGCGGACCGGTGCGCTGCTCCCCGACCACCTGCTGTACCAGATCTACACCTCCGGCTCGACGGGCCTGCCCAAGGGCGTGGGCCTGACCCACGCCAACATGGTCAACGCCCTGCACGGCATGGTGGACGAGGTCGGTCTCGGGTCGGGTCTGCGGATGCTGGCGAGCACCTCGATCGGCTTCGACGTGGCCAGCTTCGAGCTGCTGTTCACCCTCACCAACGGTGGCAGCGTCGAACTGGTCCGGGACGTCCTGGCGCTCGCCGAGCGCGACAGCTGGGACCTGGACGTCGTCAGCTCGGTGCCCTCGGCCTTCGCGGAACTCGTCGACCAGCTCGGCGAGCGCGTCACGCCCAAGGCGCTGCTCTTCGGCGGCGAGGCGCTCACCCCGGCCCTGGTGGACCGCATCCGCGCCCAGTGGCCGGACGTGCGGATCGTCAACTGCTACGGGCCGAGCGAGGCGTTCTACGTCACCTCGCACGTCCTGGACAAGGACGCCTCGTACGCCGCGGGGGTGCCCATCGGGCGCCCGCTGAACAACCTGCGCGGCTACGTCCTGACGCCGTCCCTGACCCCGGTCGCCCAGGGTGCCGTCGGCGAGCTCTACCTCGCGGGCGCCGGTGTCGGCCGCGGCTACCACGAGCGCACGGCACAGACCGCCGAGCGCTACCTGGCCGACCCGTTCGGCCCGGCGGGCGGGCGCATGTACCGCACCGGTGACCTCGCCCGCTGGAGTGCGGACGGGCACTTGGAGTACCTCGGCCGTGCCGACTCCCAGGTGAAGATCCGCGGCTTCCGCATCGAGCCCGGCGAGGTCGAGGCGGCGGTGGCGGCGCACCCGCGGGTCGCCCAGGCCGCGGTGGTCGCTCGCGCCACCGGGGGCAGCAAGCAGCTGGTCGCCTACGCGGTGCCCGAGGCCGGCGCGGAGCTCGAAGGCGCGGAACTGCGCTCCTTCGTGGCCGAGCGGCTGCCCGAGTACATGGTGCCCGCGGCGTTCGTCGCCCTGGAGCGCCTGCCGCTGTCGCCGAACGGCAAGCTCGACCACCGGGCGCTCCCGGCGCCCGACCTCACGGGGACGGCGGCCTACCGGTCGCCGCGCACGCCCCAAGAGGAGGTCCTGGCCGGCCTGTTCGCGCAGGTCCTCGGGGTGGAGAAGGTCGGCATCGACGACAACTTCTTCGACCTCGGCGGGCACTCCCTGCGCGCCACGCGCCTGGTGAGCCGGATCGCGGCCGTCCTCATGATCGAGGTGCCGATGCGGACGGTGTTCCAGGCGCCCACGGTCGCCCAGCTGGCCGCGCGCCTCACGGCGGGCGGCGAGGGCGCCGAGGCCGAGAGCACCGACCCTTACGGGGTCGTCCTGCCGCTGAAGAGCGGCGGCACCGGCACCCCCGTGTGGTTCATCCACCCCGGTATGGGCCTCTCCTGGTCGTACCTGGGCATGGCCATGCAGCTCGGTGACCGGCCGGTGTATGGCATCCAGGCCCGCGGCTTCGACGGCTCGCCGATCCCGGAGAGCTTCGAGGCGATGGTCCTGGACTACGTGGAGCAGATCCTGGCCGTCCAGGAAGAGGGGCCGTACCACTTCGTCGGCCACTCGATGGGCGGTACCCTGTCCCACGCCGTCGCCGCCGAACTCCAGCGCCGTGGCCACGAGGTGCCCTTCATCGCGCTCCTCGACGCCGCGCCGACGAGTGCCTTCGTCTCGGGTGACGTGGTGCTCGACCGGTCCGTGGGCCGGGAGTTCCTCGCCGGTTACCTCCCGGGCGAGGAGGAGGACGCCGAGCGCCAGACGCTCATCGAGAACGGCGCCCTGATCATGTCCGAACACGTACGGATCGCACGGGAGTTCACCCAGCCCGTGTACCGCGGCACGGCGCTGTACTTCAACGCGACGCTGAGCCCGGAGGCCCAGGCCTCGTTCTGGGACCCGTACGTCGAAGGGGATGTGCGCGTCAGCGACATCCACGCCACGCACTTCGGCCTGACCGCACCCAAGGTCGCGGCCGAGATCTGCACCGTCATCAACCGCCACCTCGCGGGCTGACGGAGCAGCACGTGGTGCCGGGCCCGGCCTACGCGGCCGGGCCCGGCACCACCCCTGTGTCCCCCTCACCAGCCGGGTGAGGGGGACCGGCATCACCTCTGTCCCCCCTCGCCGGCCAGGTGAGGGGCCCATGCGGCCATCAAGAGAAGAGAGACACCAGCGTGTCGGAGCAGATCATCACCCTGAGCAACAAGACCGTGAGCGACCCAGCGGAGTACGGGCCGCTGCGTGACCACGGTCCCCTCTTCCGGGCGGCCATCGAGGGCCTTGAGTCCCCGGTCTGGTTCGTCGCCGGCTTCGACGACTGCAAGGAGATCCTGCACGACTCCCGTTTCATCCGTGACCAGTCGAAGCTGCCCGGGGCGGAGGGCCCGAGCCTGACGGACGAGATGCTCGAGCAGGTCGGCATGCCGCGGGAGTACTTCAAGTACTTCGGTCTCCTCGGTCTGTCCGACGGCGAGGAGCACACCCGGATGCGCAACGTGGTCGCGCGCGCCTTCACGGCCCGCCGCGTCAACGCGCTGCGCGCGGGCCTGGAGAAGAGCGCCGCGGACACCTACGCGGCCCTGGCCGCGAAGGGGGAGGGCGACCTGATCGGGGAGCTCGGCTACCCGTTCACGGCCGCCGCCATCTGTGAGCTCATGGGTGTGGACGAGGCCGACCGGCCGAAGCTCATGGGCTGGATCATGGAGTACGTCTCGTACGACACCGAGCGTCTCGTCGCGGCCATCGGCAACATCATCGACTACTACAAGGACCTCATCGCGCGCCGCCGCGCCGAGCCCACCGACGACCTCATCTCCGAGCTGACGAAGCCGGGCGGTCCCGACCAGGACCTGCTGACCGACGACGTCATCATCGCGATCTTCCTGCTGCTCACCAGCACGGGCATCGCGCCGCCCGCGCACTTCCTCGGCCAGGCGATACTCGCCCTGCTCCAGCACCCCGAGGAGCTGGCGAAGCTGCGCGCCGAGCCGAAGCTGCTCGCCCGCAGGACCGTGCCGGAGCTGATCCGCTTCGCCACGTCCGTGCCGACCGGTGGACCGCTGTACGCGGCCGAGGACTTCGAGTTCCGCGGCTGCCCGGTGAAGACTGGGGACGCCGTCATCCCGTCTCTGCTGGGCGTCAACCACGACCCGCGGCAGTTCTCCGACGCGCTCAAGCTGGACGTCGCCCGTGACATGGGCCCCGGCGTCGGCCACCTCTCCTTCGGCAGCGGCTCGCACTACTGCACCGGTGCGGCGCTCGCGCAGCTGGAGACGGAGATCGTCATCAACACGTTCCTGATCCAGAACCAGACCATGGAACTCGCGGTCAAGCCCGAGGAACTCCAGTACTTCGACGTCCCTGGCAAGGGCACTGCGCTCGGCGCCCTGCCGGTCCGCTTCTGAATCCCTACTTACGTCCCCCAGCACCACCCGTACAGAGGCCGTCCGGCCCAACCCCCGAGGGGCCCGGGCGGCCTCACCCTTTTCACCGCGCGATGTCAAGGGCCGAGGGGATGCCGCGGAGGGAAGGCCTCCAACTACCGCAACGGTGCCGGTTATTGCATGAAATGCCTCTCCCTCATCCCGAAGGGCCGTATGGAAACCGTACACGTTGGCGGTAGATGCCGACACCACGAACTGTGGGGTGGTATGTTGAACGGCTGAAACAGACCCCTATCCGGCCTGGACGGAACCAGGCCCGAGCGCCACCCGTGACAAGGCGCCCGCGCCCGCCCCACCGGCCACGTCGTGGCGGGGGCCAGGAGCGTCCCGAACTGACCTCGGCTGTCGGCGCGTTCGTACACATCGAAGGGATTTAGGCCGAAACTGTTCGACCTCGTGCAGGGTGTGCAACGTCAGGAGCCGGACGCAAGGGATCGTCGGCGTCACGGCAGCTGGACAGCTGCGAGGGCCGCCACGGACGGTATCCGGACAGGGGATCGACGGATCGGCGTGGAGTTCGCTCTTCTCCACCGAGAGGCCAAGGGCCACATTCACCTGAACAGCCACTCGTCTCCGCTCCGCCGGGCCGACCGCTGGCCCAGCGACGGGCGTGTCCCGGCAGGCCGAAGGCGGGACCGGATCCGGTTCCGGCGTCCGTTATCAACCATGGTCGCCAGTCGAATGACCGTGTCTCGATAGTGACCTTGACCATGATGAAACGTCACAGCGAGCCTGTTCGAGGGCCGAATCCCCAGAAACGCACTCCAGTTTCATGTGCCACTTGCGTATGGAGGTTCCATGGACATCCAGTTGAGCACCGAGGCCAGCAGCGACCTGGGCGAGCTAGAGGTACTCGAGATGGACGAACTGCAAGTCAGCGGTTCGTCCACGGCCTACAACTACATCGCCAGGAATGCGGACCGTTCCTCGGACGCACCGGCGGGCTGACCCGCGGGCTGACGACGCATCGCCGAATGAGGGGCTCACAAGATCTTCCGCCGCTTGTGGGCCCCTTCGGTGAATTCCAGGACTTCGCGCACCCGGCCGGCTCCACCGTCCGGACCAGGACGGATGGCATGGATCTGCTGCTGCTCTTTCCGCCGCTGACGGAGGCGACTCTCTTTCCGTATCTGAGCCTTCCCTATCTCGCCGGTCACGTCCGCCGGTCCGGCTACAGCGCCCACCAGGTCGATCTGAGCATCGAATTGGTCCATCGGCTTCTGGACGGCCCGACGCTCGCCCACGAGGCCCGGGCCCTGGACGACGCGCAGGATCTGCCCACCTGGTACCGGGCGGCGGTGGCCGACGCCTCCCTGCGGCACCTGGGCGAGATGCGCGACTTCGTCCTGACGAAGAACCCGGCGCCCCGCCTCGGTCCCGTACGAGCGGTGCGACTGGCCCGCCAGGCCGCCCGACTGACGCTGCGCGCATCGCCGCTGTCCCGCGTGTGGGACGACTACGACTCGCTCGACAAGGCGGTGCTCCGGCTGTCCCGGTCGCCGATCGGTTCCCTCGACGTCGCGACCCGGAATCTGCACGGCCTGCTGACGGAGGCTCTCGACGCGTCCGCGCCGCGGGCGGTCGGCATATCCGTCGCCTTCTTCAGTCAGTTGGCACCGGCTCTGCTCATCGCCCAGTGGATCCGGCGGCGCCACCCCGGCATTCCCGTCTGCCTCGGCGGACAGCAAGTCATGCTGCGGCACGACGAATTGGCCGCGCTGACCTCCGTACGTACGGCGGTGGACGCGCTCTGCGTCACGGCGGGCGAAGAGCCCCTGGAGCGCTGGCTGGCCCACCTCGCCGGAAACGCGCCGCTCTCCGACGTGCCGGGGATGAGATGGCTGAGCCCCGAAGGCGTGAAAGGCCCCGGCCGGCTGCCCACGCTGCGCTTCAAGGACGTAGGCGCACCTGATTACGACGGATTGAAGGTGCACTCCTATCTCAATGACACCGTCGTCCTCTCCATGGTGTCCTGTGTGGGCTGCTACTGGGGGCGCTGCGTCTTCTGTTCCTACGGCAACCGGTCGCTCGAACGCGGGGCCTATCAGCAGGCCTCACCGGCGCAACTCGCGGACACCGTAGGCCGGATCGTGGAGAGCACCGGAATCGACTTCGTCACCGTCGTCGACGAGAACACCAACCTGCGCCTGCTCGCCCGGGCTATGCGCCTGGTGCGCGAGAGCGGCCTCCGTGTCCGTTTCAACACGCGCAACCGACTGGAACCGATCCTGCTCGACCCGGCCTTCTGCGAGGAACTGGCCGCACTCGGCTGCGAGGGAATGGCCGTCGGCTACGAAGGCGTCTCACAGCGGCTGCTCGACAAGCTGGACAAGGGCGTCCGTGCCGAGGACTTCCAGACCGTCCTCGACAACCTCGCGGCAGCGGGCATCCAGGTCAACCTCTCGGTCATGGGCGGCCTCCTGGACGAGACCGATGAGGAGGCCGAGGAGTCGCTCCGCTTCCTCGAACGCAACCGCGACAAATTCGCCGTCGACGCGTTCGAACTCATGGTGGCGGAGCCGGGAACCCTCCTGGTGGCCGATCCGCAGCGCTTCGGCGTGGTCCTCGACCGCTCGGACGCGTTCGCCGACAACCGCGAACTCAACTACCTGGGCGGCAGGGTGGGCAGGCGGCACACCGTCGTCGGCGGACCCGGGCGCCCCGACACGCTGAAGCGGCTGAAGCACGGCATGCGCCGGATCTCGGCGGCCGCGGCCGGACCCGTCGCGACCGTGGCGCGGCCCCCGGCGCGGCACAGCGCGCTGCGCCCGCACCCGTGGATCCGGTGCGCTCCGGAGAGGCTCTCCCCGCCCGGCCCGGACGGCGGCTCCTTCCTGCTGGCCGATCCGGTACGGGAACAGGTGTATGCACTGCCGAAGAACCACGTGACCCGAAGCGCCGCGCCCGACGGGCCCTTGACCGCGACCAGTGAGCGGGGCCGGTCCCTGCTCGGCAGGCTCGCCGCCGCGGATGCCGGTCTCATGTGCGACGCACCGCCACCGGCCGTCCGTCCGTCACGCTGAAGGAGTCACACGGTGCACATCACCCTGGTCAACATGCCCTGGGCCTCGATCGACTTCCCTTCCCTGGCCCTCGGGATCCTCAAGCGTCGCGTCGCGGACGAGTTCCCGGACAGCCGCGTCGACGTCGTCAACGCCAATCTGGACTACCTCGACTGGATCACCGAACGAACGGGCCTGACGCGCGAGGAGTACACCTTCTGCTGGGACTCCTACTTCACCGGCTACAGCGAGTGGATCTTCTCCTCGGCGCTGTACGACGATCCGCACTGGCGCGACTCCGAGTTCGCGGATCTCGTCGCGGACGCCGTGCCGGGGGACATGCTCAACAAGGGGCGTCAACTCCACGCGCTCGCCCCCGAGTACATCGCGTCCCTCGTCCGCCGTATCCTCGCCGACCGGCCCGACGTCGTCGGCTTCTCGACGACCTTCGCCCAGAACAGCGCGGTGCTCGCCGCGGCCAGACTCATCAAGAAGCTGGCGCCCGAGGTGCCTGTGGTCCTCGGTGGCGGTAACTGCGACGGCCCCATGGGCGCCGCGCTCCACCGCGGCTTCCCGTTCGTCGACTACGTCAATCGCGGTGAGGGCGAGATGTCGTTCACGCGGCTCCTCGCCTGCCTCCGCGACGGGTCGAGCCCCGCGGACGTTCCCGGACTCTGCTGGCGCGACGCGGACGGCACCTCGCACGCCAATGCCATGAGCGCGGCCCCGCTGCCGGCTTCGGCCCTGGTCACACCGGACTACACGGACTACTTCGAGCAGCACGCGGCCTCCCGTGCCGGGGCCATGGCCGAGCCCCACCTCGTGGTGGAGAGCTCTCGCGGCTGCTGGTGGGGCCAGAAGCACCACTGCACCTTCTGCGGGCTCAACGGCTCGTTCATGGAGTTCCGCAGCAAGAGCCCGGACCGCTTCGTGGACGAGCTGCTCGCGATGACGGAGCGCCACCGGGTGCTCAACGTCGCCGTCGCCGACAACATCCTTGATATGGCCTATCTGCGCTCCGTGGTCCCGAGGCTCGCGGAATCGGAGTGCGACCTGCGCATCAGCTACGAGATCAAGTCCAACATGCGCCGCGAGCAGCTCGCCTCCCTCGTCGCCGCGGGCATCCACTATGTGCAGCCCGGCATCGAAAGCCTCAACGGCAGGGTGCTGAAGCTGATGGACAAGGGCGTGACCGGCTGCCAGAACGTCCGCATGCTGCGGGACGCGGAGTCGGTGAGCCTCGGCGTCGTGTGGAACTACCTCTACGGCTTCCCGGGCGAGACCGAGGAGGACTACGAACCGGTCATCGACCAGTTCCCGGCCATCCACCACCTCGCCCCGCCGAACGGGGTCACCCGCATCGCCATCGAACGCTTCAGCCCCTACTTCAACCGCCCGGAACTCGGCTTCGGCGACCTGAGCCCCGCCGCTCACTACGCGGTCATCTACGACCTCCCGGAATCCGAACTCCGCGACATGGCCTATGTCTTCGACGCGGCGCACCGAGGCATCTCCAGCACGCAGGCGGAGCGCCTTGACAAGGCCGTCGAGACCTGGCGCCACGAGTTCCCCCGGGGCCGGCTGACCCAGTGCGACCTGGCGGACTCGATCGTGCTCACCAACACCCGCCCCGGCTTCGCGTGGCGGACGCTGACCATCGAGGAACCCTGGGAGACGGCCGCGTTCCGCCTCCTCGAACAGCCCAGCACGAGCGACGTCCTGCTGACCAAGCTCCGGGCGGACCGGCACGACATCGCCGCGGCGGACGTGTCGGCCCTGCTCGCCCGCTGGCGCACGCTGGGACTGCTCTTCGAAGACGGCGGCCAGAGCGTGCACGTCGTACCGCACGCCGCCAACCAGGACCTCTTGCGCTGGACCACCCAGGACGCCAGTCCGGCGCTGGTGCCCGCACTGCTCCACGACGCGGGGAGCCGCACCCGGCGAGCGAGCGCCGCGACGACACTCCAATGCTGGCGGGAACGCGACGAAGAGGCGCGCGAGAGGCCCGGCATGTACCTGGGGGAGGAGCAGTACGAGGACACCGCGAAGACCGCGGTACGAACGGTCGCGGAACTGGCAGCCCGGGGCACTCAGCACGTCGCCCTCCCCGAGCCCGTGACCCTTGGACCTCACGCAAGCGACCGGGGGGCGGTCCGACGACTCACCCACGTACGGGAGTTGACAGGACGAGGCCTCTCCGTCGACTGGGATCTGGACCTCGGAGCCGAGATCGGACGATGGCGGCTGTTCAGCCACCTGTACCCCCCGCGTTCGGTGGCGGGCCCCGACGGCGACGCCGTGCTCGACCAGTGGCGCACCTCGTTCCACCTGAACAAGTGCGGCTACCGGCGCGGCAGGGGCTTCCTGGAGGTCACCGACCTGCGCCACGGGACGCAACGGCGCGTCATCATGCGCAAGGTGAACAAGGAGAAGCTGGCGTCACTCCTGGACGGCGCCCCTGCCACGGACTTCCGGCCCCAAGAAATAGAGGCGTTCCTGAAGTCGGGTCTCGTGCACCGGGTCGGCTCCCTCCTGTGGTGGTTGCCCTCGCGCATCACCCGCTGGCCGGTCGTGGGGTGACGGAAGGTGCTTCACGACGAATCCGCCGCGCCGCCGCGCTCCCTCAACGCGGCCGAATGGGACCACACGTACGACCGCACGGTCGCCGGATGGGACGAGGAGCCGCCACCCGTGCTCGGCGTACTCCTCGCCGCGTACGCTCCGCCCCCGGCCCGCATCATGGACGTCGGCTGCGGCCTCGGCACCACCGCGCGCTGGCTCGCCGACCGCGGCTACACCGTGACGGCCTGCGACTTCTCGACCCGGGCGATCGAAGAGGCCCGACGCCGCACACCGGCCACCGCGGCGGTGCGCTACGAGCTCCTGGACGCCACCGACCCCGCGTCACCCCTGCACGCGTTCCCGGTGGTCCTCGACCGCGGCGTCCTGCACACCTGCCCCACCGACGGCGAGCGCCGGACGTTCGCCGCGGCGATGTCCCGGATGTGCGGGCCCGGCGGACTGTGGTTCCACGTCGGCGCCGCCGCGCTCAGCGAGGAGGATGCCCTGAACCAGTCACGCGGACCGTCCTGGACCACGGAGAAGACCTTCCTCGACGCGGTGTCGCCGTGGTTCACGGTGCTCGCCCTCCACACCGCCGACTTCGGCCGCCGACCGGGGGTGACGGACTGGCCGGCCCGGTACGCGGTGCTCCGGCGCAGGGCGACCTGAACGCAGGTGCCCGCTTGCTGCTACGGGCCGAGGTCGGGGATGGCTTCGACTGCGGTGGGCGCCGACACGACGGGCTACCCCACGTCGACACCGTGCGCTCTGGCCAAGTCGTCGAGTCCGTCGGCCCAGCCCTGTCCGACTGCTCGGAGCTTCCACACCGGCCGGCCGTCGGCGGACCTGTGCCGGTACAGCTCCGCTACGACCATCGCGCGGATGGCCGGGTCGGCGGGTGGCTGGAAGGCCCAGACGGCGGTGGCGCACCCCACGGACAGTTCCGCGTGGGTGAGGGAGCCGCACGTCAGTCCGGTGTCGACGTCCATGTTGATCGCGATCGTCATGCGCTGGACGTGCTCGGGCAGGGCCGCGAGGTGGACGGCGGCGCGCTCCACGGTGTGCGTGCCGTCGTTCAGCTTCCCCAGGAGACGCACGGCTCCCTCGGCGGCGGACGGCTGGTTGTAGAAGACGAAGTCCTCGTCGGAGGCGACCCGGCTCTGCGCGTCGGTGAGGAAGAGCGTGAGGTCGGCGTCCGCGCCGCCGAAGCTGAACGCGATGTGCAGCCCGTCCCACGCCTCGTCGGGCAACGTGAGGTTCTGCCCCGGCACGAGCGCCGTCGGGGCGGCGGGAGCGGGCTCGCCGATGGCGGGCGGCGGGGCCACGGACGGGGTCTGCGTCCTCCACTCGGCGAAGGTGCGGATCCGATAGTGGTCCGGGGCCGGTGCGTCGGGGGTGGCCGGGACGGTGGCACGGAGATCGCCATCCAGGTCGGCCAGCGTGGCGTCGACCGAGGCGGCGTCGTCCTGGGCGTGGTCGAGCAGGCTCTGCAGACCGGGCAGCCGACTGGTGTCCAGGGGCTTGATGGCGCTCGACAGGTTCCCGGAGGCGGTCGTGGTGACGGCGCAGGCCACGTCATCGCCGACGTCGAGGAACCGCAGCGCGTCCTCCGGCTCCCTCCAGGGGCCCGCCTCGACGGCCTGGCGGGACCACCGGCCGTACGCCGCGAATCCCAGCCGCTGGGTGTCCGGCATGCGCGTGATCACCGCGAGGTCGATCGCGGTGATCCCCGGCGCGACGGCGAAGCCCTCCTTGAGGGTGGCGATGACGTTGGACCCCATGGCCGTGAGCCACCACAGGACCCGGTCCCGCTTGGTCAGCGTCTTCAGAGTGGGGCGCCCGGCGGAGGTGACTCCGGGGGTCTGGTCCGGCAGCGTGTCGATGTCCTGCTGGCGCATCACCACGGACATCACGGAGCCGTCGACCCCGACGGCGCAGCCTGCGGCGGGGTTGTCGGAGAAGGCGTAGTTGACCGTCTCGCACACGGTCGCCTCGTCGTTCGCGACGAGGGCCTGCCACCACTGGTGCGCCTCGGCGGCCAGCTCCCCGTGGACGCCCTGCAACCGCGCCTGCTCAGCGGCCAGGTACCCCGGCGCGTCCTGCTCGGCCCGCAGCTTCGCCTCCGCACGCCCGGAGCGGGCGAACACGCCGAGCCCCGCCAGGTGGAACGCCTTGGCCTCGGCCAGGGCCCAGGGCAGCCCCAACTGCGGCGGCCCGGGTACGGCCGGCGGGTGTGCGGGGGCGAACGACTGCAGGTGCACGCTGGTCATCTGCTGCCGCAGTGCGCGCAAGTGCGCGATGGCCGCGTCCCGTTCCGCCTCCTGCTGCGCCCGCTCGGCCTGCCGACGGGCCCGTTCCAGCTGTGCGCCCGAGGGCGCGGGGGCGGCCCGTGGCCGCGAGCGACTCGTACTGGTCCGGCGGCGCCCACCGCCCAGTGCGGTGGAGGCGTAGAAGGGCCCCATCCCGGACGACAGCGTCGTTCGTCCGCCGCCCACGTTCACCCGTGCCATACGCGGCCCGACGGACGTCCGCACGCCCCTGGTCGAAACACGCACACTCAGTCCGGGCACACCAACACGGAAACCGAAACCCATGGAGCCTCCCCTAGCCGCTACGGAAAGTCTTTCACCACCGGGGGCCCGACGCGCACCCGATGCGTTGGAGGGCTGCTCTTCCCGTAGGGCCTCGGCTCCCGTCGCACGTCGTGGACCTGCTCCTTGAGACCGGTGAGCTCCTCGTCGTGCTCGCCGCTACAGCCAGTCCCGCCGCTTGAAGATGAAGTACAGGCTCACGCACACCACACCCATCAGCCCGATCGCGAACGGATACCCGAAGGTCCAGCTCAGCTCCGGCATGGTGTCGAAGTTCATGCCGTAGATGGTGCCGACCAGGGTGGGGGCGAAGAGGATGGCGGCCCAGGAGGAGATCTTCTTGGAATCCTCTACCTCACCCCGTTGACCAGGTCATTTGAGCTGCTGAGGTGGCCTGACCTGGGGGAATGCTTCTTTCAGACTCTTTCACGCTCGTTCAGCCTTGTGTTGCCGGTTCTCTCCAGACGCTCCCCATGCGGCTCAATTCTCCCCAGATGCTCCCCATGGAGCTTGCTCGATGGAGGCGGCTCAAGAGAGTTCGGGGCCCGATTGCTTTGTCACTTTCCGCATCTGCTGAGCGCCGATGTTCGTGTCCGGCCAGCTTCCCAGGGCGGAAGCGCCTCAACCTGGTCCGAACGACATGGGGTCGGCAGGTGTGATTGGTGACCGTTGTGCGGAGCCCTTGGCTGTACGTCGGTGGGCGCCTTGAAGTGGTGCTGGGGCACTGACCCCACTGTTGGCTTCTCTGCCCATTCGCCTCTCGGTTGTGCCGTTTCATGACGCTGGGCGGTGTCCGATGCCTGTGGTGTTCGGGGCCGCAGAGGGTGTGCAGGTGCGTGGTAGGCGTGTCGCTCGTGGTGCTTAATTCATTGCCCCTCCACTGGGCTCCCGCTGTCTGGGTGGGGCATTGCCACCCGAGGCCATGGCGAGGCAGTGAGCGGCTTCCTCCATGATGCACGCCGTACCGTCGGGGTCATCGGCGAGCAGCGCGACCGCCTGTTCGTAGCAGCCCAGGGCCTCTACGCAGCGGCCTTGAGCGCACAGGCACCGGGCATTCCAGAGGGAGACCGTCCACAGGGGCACCGTGCCGCCGTCGGCTGCGGTTGCGGCTTTCTCGGCCAGCTCTAGCTGCTCCTCGGCCTGTGTGAAGTCCTCCTGCGCGATGAACAGGCGGGCGAGCGCGATGCGCAACTCGACGATGAGCAAGCCGATGTTCCCGCTCACGCTCAGCTGATCGCGCAGCAACCTCTGCAGCTCGTCCTCGGCGCCGCTGGACTCCGTCAGTTCCAACTGAAGGTCGAGCCGGGTTTGGATGAGGTCGGCGAGGCTCGCGGGGTCTACCGGAGAGTCGCTCCCGGCCGGCATGTAGAGACCGAGGAGACGGCTGATCAACGCGATGGCCGGGCGTTCACCTTCCCCGTGCAGAAGCAGACCGAGCAGGATCTGGGAAATGTGGTAATAGAGAGGGGAGAGCTGTGCGTCCGATTCGTCGAGTCGGGAAAGGAGCGCGCCGTACATGCTCTCTGCTTGTTCCGTATAACGCGTTTGCATGAGTGCGTGACCCACGTGGTGAAGCAGACTGATGTCCAGTTCGGACGGTTCCGTCTCGATGGCGGACATCAGCGCCTGCGCCTCCGCGGTCGCCCTCTCCTCCTTGCCCTGTTCCGCGAGCACCAGTACAAGGGCCGAGTGCGCCAGCAAACTGTTGTGCAAGGAGCCGTTCGAGCGCAGCCCGTCCAGAACCGCGCGCAGCTGTTCTTCCGCGGCAGGTAGCCGGCGGGTCGACTGCAAGGCACGTGCCCATCGGAACTGGAATTGCAGTGTCTCCAAGTCTTGTGGCCCCCGGTCGGCACGGCTCTCTTCGAAGAGCAGGCGTGCCTCGTCCACATCGCCGATGGCCTCGTAGTACTGGCCACGAATCGCGCCGACCACGGGACGGGTTTCCGGTAGAACGGCGGCTCGTTCCATCATCAACCTGAGTAGTTCATCGGCCTGATCCCGATGGTTGGAGGCCAGGCAGTAGCCGTAAGAGACCCATCCGGCTTCGACGAACCAGGCCAGCGACTCCACGTCGTTCGCGGGAGCGGAGCGCAAGGCAGCCAGAACATGGGGGACCAGGACCTGCCGCCTTCGCCATTGATCAGGCGTATCCGTGCCCCCTCCCATCCATCGCGCCAGGCGGGCGCTGGCCTGCCACACTTCAGCGGTTTCATCTCCGTCGCGCACCTGTGCCGCGTTGGTCTCCAGTACCAGTGGGTGAGCTGTGAGACACAAGTTTGCCGCGTTCGCCGTGCCGCTTCCGCTTCCGCCGATCGAGACGTCCACGTCGACCAGGTTCAGCAAGCCCACGTCGACGAGTGCGTCGACGGCTGCCTCGCCCTCTTCGAATCCTTCCGGGAACCCGCCCTCCAGAGTGACGAGACCGTAGGCGAGCAGCGCGGTGGGGAACGGGGTGGTGGCGAAGCACGACAGGACCCGCATGAGCAATCTGGCTTCCGGCAGCCCTTGTCGGGTGAGCAAGTCGAGGCTGATCTCCCAGGTGTGGCTCACCAAACGGCGCAGCCGCTGCTCGTTCATGGGCGACCTGAGTGATTCACCCGCGTCGAGCAGCGGGGCGCCCAGCCGGTCGAGTTCCGCCTTGTACCCCGCGAAGTCCCCCACGGGCCGGATGTCCACGACGCCGCGCGCTAGGCCCAGGCTCCTTCGTGCCTTTGCCAGAAATGAGCCTGCCAAGTGCAGTCCCAGGGGCAGTCCACCCAGCCTCGTAGCGAGCGCACGAGCGTCCTCCGTCGGCCCGGCGTCTCCCGCCAGATCAGTGAGGACCTTCGCCCCGTCCTCGGCGGACAGCATGTCCACCGCTCGGCACACTGCTTCCGTTCCCCACAGCAGGGGGTTTCCGACGCGACTCGTCACCACGGTGAGGCCGGAGCGACTCGGTCGGATCCACCCCGTGCCGTCCCCTGGCAAGCCGTGCTCCGAAGCAACGACCGATAGGTCGTCCACGGCGTCGACGACGAGCAGCCAACGCTCGCCCGCACGGTCCAGGCAACGCCAGACGAGATCCAGCGCGCTTGACTGCCCTGCCCAGGCGCGACTGAGGTCCTCTTCGGCCACGCCCAGTTCACGGGCCACCTGAGACATACCCGTCAGCAACCGCTCGTTCGTCGTCCCAGACACCCAGAACACTTGGTGTCCAAGGTCCCGGGCGTGCCGGGCAAGCCGCAGCGCCGCTGTTGTCTTTCCGCATCCGCCGAGCCCGTGCAGGACCTGCACTTGCTCGCACCCCTCGGCCAGTGCCCTTCTCAGATCGGCCAACAGGCTGTCCCGGCCATGGAGACGGGTGGGCAGCTCTCCGTACGGAGGACGCACCGAGTAGGTGCCCGGATTCGGTCCGGAATCGGCCGGGTCGTCCCTCGCCGTCCGCCGGGGAATCCCCCCGGTCTGACGGCGTCGTTCCTGGTCCGCCGCCGTTCGTCTCGTCTGCCACGCGGCCAGGCCGCGCCGGGGTGTGCTGGACTGCTGCTGGGCCCTGGCTTCGAGCAGTTCCACGAGGATGGCAAAGGGGCGGTCGTCCTCGGGAACACTCTTCCCACTGAACCACAGGCTGAGCTTGCCCTTGCCGAGACTGACCGGGGGACGTTGTCTGCTTCCCCACTGCGCGATCTGGGCGTACGTAGGGGAGCCGGCGTTCGTGCGCAGCTGCCTCAGCTCCGTCGCGAGCCGCTCGGCCGCGGACTGGTCGTCCATCCGTCACCTGTTCAATCCGAACTTCCGTTGAACGCCTATTCCATCAGGTCTGGCTTGCGGCGATGCGGGGTTCAGCGGGAAACCGACCCGTTGAACCCCGCACAGATCCGGGCTAATGGCCGACGACCGGCCGGAGAGGCAGGACCTGGAGAGAGGACGTGCGGTGAAGGAATTCGCAGCGAAGTGGCGGCACCGGGCTTGGCGGTTCGAAGCGCTGAAGACAGCGGGAGGATGGGTGGTCTCGGGTCTTGTCCGCGAACTCGTCAGCCGTGGTCTGTCCTCGTGGTGGGGGTCATGAGCCGAGTCCTTCACGATGCCCGACGGCGAGATCGCTAAGCGAGCGGGCGAGGGCGGCAGCCGGCTTCCCCGCTCGTCTGCCCGGCATGTCCAGCGACACTGGGCGACTCCGCGGTCTCAACTGGTCCTGAAATTGGCCAGGTTGATCGATGTGCCGGGCTTCTACCGTTGGGCCCACGACGTCACCAGGCCGCCCCGCCTCAGCTTTGCTCGCCCCGAGCAAGCAGCAGGATCGGTCAGCGGTTGCGGTCGGCGGCGTCGGCACGCTCGACGACGGCTCGCAATTCATCGATGGTGCCCGGTTCGGTGTCGGTTGGGATGCCGATGGCGGCGTCGTGGGTGGCGGCGGAGACGGTGCGCAAGGCGGCCCGCTCGTCGCGGTCCATGGACCGGCGGGGAGCCTGCTGGCCGAGGAGCACGGCGATGTCGGTGCTGAGGGCGGAGGCGATGGACAACAAGGGAGGGGAGGGAGGCGGTGCCGCCGCGTTCCAGCTTTCGGACGACGCCGACCGACATAGCGGCGGATTCGGCCAGTTGTTCCTGCGTCATGCCGCTGCGGAGGGCCTTGAGCCGCTCAGCGGTGGTGTACTCCGACCATTGCACGACAGCCACTTCCCATCCTGACCGGTTGGTCGTGAAACGCACCCGTGGCGCGTATTCGCCGACACTCTGCGGCTGGAGAGAAGTTGGTGCGAAGGCCGAATCCAGCTCCTACGCGGCCAGGTCGGCGCGCACTCCTAGAGTGCCTGCAGTTCGGCGACCGTGTCCGCTTCGTGCGTCGCGAGCACGGTGGTGATGCCCAGGGCCTCGGCGGGCGGGAGGTTCACCGGATGGTCGTCGACGAACACACAGGCCGAGCCGGGCAGACCCAGACGCTCCAGCGTCAGCCGATAGATCGCCGGGTCCGGCTTCGCCATGCCGACCGCCTCCGAGATGACGTGTACGTCGAACAGGCTCCAGATGCCCACGTGTTCGTACGGGTTGAAGGGGTCCAGGCCGAAGCTGTTCGACAAGAGCGCGAGCCGGTAGCCCGCTTCCTTGGCGGCCCGTGCGAGAGCGGCCATCTGCCGTGCTGCGGGCACTCCGGTCCAGGCGCGCCCCATCAGGTTCGACGGTTCGACATGCGCACCGAGCAAGCTGGCGGTGCCCTCGTTCCACTTGGCCTGGCCGATCTGCCCGACCTCCAACGCCGTGTACAGCCTTCGGCCTTCGGGGTTGTCATTGAGAGCGGAACGCCATGCCTCGGGGTGGAGCCCTTCCGCTTCGCACCACGCGCGGTGCACGGGGCGCGGGTCGGCGGTCAGTACCCCGGCGAAGTCCAGGATGAGTCCGCGTGGGGCGTTGCGATCGGTGGTGGCCGTGGCCTGCGGCATGCTGCGTACTCCCTCTCCGTTGGCCTCATGAGGGACGTTACCGCGTGCCTGGGGAGCAGGATGGTGTGAAGACCCTGGCCTCGCGCCTTCGCGGGGATGTGAGCAACACCGTTGTACTGGAGACTGCGAGAGCTGTCGTTTGCGCGGGAGGCTGGCTCCCACCGGGCGTCGTGGACGTGCTCCCTGAGGCCCGGCTCGCTCCTCGTGGTGCTTGATGCCGTGCGCCTTCGCGTACTCGTCCAGGTCGCGTGTGGCCGTTCAGTCAACACTCACCGTGACGGCGTACGCGGGGATCCGGCGGCAGTTGGTTGGCCGAAACTTGCGGAATGGCTGGCGATGCGGATGGTGCCCCGTTCCTCAGCGCGGCTCATTCTCCCCAGATTCTCCCCAGGGGGGCAGCAGGACCCGCCGGGTCCTTCGCCCACGCGAAGTCGATGAAGGATCGTCGGCGCCCCGCTACAGCCAATCCCGCCGCTTGAAGATGAAGTACAGGCTCACGCACACCACACCCATCAGCCCGATCGCGAACGGGTACCCGAAGGTCCAGCTCAGCTCCGGCATGGTGTCGAAGTTCATGCCGTAGATGGTGCCGACCAGGGTGGGGGCGAAGAGGATGGCGGCCCAGGAGGAGATCTTCTTGATCTCCTCGTTCTGTTCGAAGCCTGCCTCGGCCAAGGCCCGCATCTCTGCGTTCTGTTGTTGGGTGACCAGGGTCGCGTTGACCGTGAGGATGTCTGCCAGGGCCTGGCGGAAGCCGTCGACTCGTTCGCTGGTGTGGGTGACGTGGTCGGCTACGTCGCGGAGGTAGCGCTGGAGTTCCTCGTCGGTGCCGTACTTCGCGAAACCTGCCATGAGGGCGTGCAGCATGCCGACCAGGGGGCGGGTCGCGCGTTGGAACTCGACCATTTCGCGGGCGAGTTCGTAGATGCGGCGGGAGACCTCGGGGGCGCCGCTGAACACCTCGGTCTCGATTTCGTCGATGTCGTTCTGGACGCCCGACACGACCGGTGCGTAGCCGTCCACCACCGCGTCCAGGATGGCGTACAGGACGGCCTCCGGGCCCAGGCGCAGGAGTTCGGGGTCGTCCTCCATGCGGTGGCGCACCGCCGACAGGTCGGGGGCCGCGCCGTGCCGGACGGTGATCACGAAGTCGGGGCCGACGAAGACGTGCAGCTCGCCGAAGTCGACCTCCTCGGGCGCGTCGAGGTAGCGGGCGGCGCGCAGGACGACGAAGAGCGTGTCGCCGTACCGTTCCAGCTTGGGGCGCTGATGGGCCTCCATCGCGTCCTCGACGGCCAGTTCGTGCAGGTCGAACTCGGCGGCCAGGGAGAGGAGTTCCGCCTCCGTGGGGCGGGCGAGGCCGATCCACGCCATGCCGTCGGGGCGGGCGCGCAGCTCGCGGTACGTCTCGGCGAGCGTCGTGGGGGAGGACACGCGGATGCCGTCCCGGTAGAGGGCCGCCTGCACCACACTCGGCGCCTGCGGCGCGGTGCGCTCGGGGCGGCGGCGGGGTGGTTCGGCGGCCGGCGGGGTCTTGGGCCCCTCGGGCGTGCGGCGCTCCGCCGCGCGCCGCCAGGAGTGCTTGCGCGCCGACTGTGGGCGGGGGCTGTGTGCTCGTCGCTCCGGGGTCACCGGGGGCCCTTCCTGTCGCCGTCGGTCCGGTCGGTTCGTTCGGTCCGGTCGGTTCGTTCGGTCCGGTCGGTCCGTGCGGTCCGTGCGGTCCGTGCGGTCCGTTGCGGTCCGTGCGGACCGTTCGGTCGCCGGTCCGTCTGCCTGCTCGCTCGCCGGTCGGTCTGTTCGGTCGCCGGGCCGGTTGTCTGTCGTTTGCTGGTTGGTTCCGTCGCTTGTCGGGTCGGTCGTCTCGTTGGCGGTCGGTCCCGTCGTTTGTCGGGGTGGCGGGCTTTCGGTTGCCGGGGCCGACTGCCTGCTCAGGGCCTGACGGCCCTGAGCAGGATATATGCGGCAGATGACGCGGGCGTGACCCCGGTGTGCCGCCACCCCGGGCGGGCTTGCGGACGGTAGCTGTCCGCAAGGCGCGTTAGCGTGCGGGCATGACGAAGAACCCGTCGGTCCCGGTGCTGAGCCGCCGCGCGCTGAACCGTGCCACCCTCGACCGGCAGCTCCTGCTGCGCCGGGCGCGGATGTCCGCCGCGGACGCCCTCACCCACCTCGTGGGCCTCCAGGCGCAGAACGTGAAGCCGCCGTACTACGCGCTCGCCGCCCGCCTCGACGGCTTCGCCCCCGAGGAGCTCTCGGACCTGATGGGCGCCCGCGCGGCCGTGCGGGCCGTCACCATGCGCTCCACCGTGCACACCCTCACCGCCGACGACCTGCTCACGCTGCGCCCGCTGACCCAGGCCGCCGTCGACCGCGAGCTGCGGGCGTTCCGCAAGGGCCTGGGCGGCGTGGACCTGGACCGGCTCGCCGCCGTCGCCCGCGCGTACGTCGAGGAGGAGCCCCGCACCCCCGCCCAGCTCCGCGACGAGCTGGCGGGCCACTGGCCGGACGCCGACCCGGCCTCGCTCGGCATCGCCGCCCGCGCCCGCCTCCCGCTGGTCCAGGTCACCCCGCGCGGCCTGTGGCGGCGCAGCGGCCGGGTCGCGCTCACCACGGCCGAGCACTGGCTGGGGCGCCCGCTCGTGGACCGGCCCGAGCCCGACGCCGTCGTGGAGCGCTACCTCGCCGCCTTCGGGCCCGCCTCCGTGCGGGACATGCAGGCCTGGGCCGGTCTGACGGGGCTCCGGGACGCCTTCGAGCGGCTGCGGCCCCGGCTGCGTACGTTCCGCGACGAGGACGGCGTCGAGCTCTTCGACCTGCCGGACGCGCCCCGGCCCGACCCGGAGACACCGGCGCCCCCGCGCTTCCTGCCCGAGTTCGACAACCTCCTGCTGTCCCACGCCGACCGCACCCGCGTCGTCCCGGCCGCGTACAAGGCCCGCAACTGGAAGTCCAACCAGTCCTTCTGCACCTTTCTGGTGGACGGCCTCCTCGCGGGGGTGTGGCGCCTCGACGAGACAGGCGGCGGGGGCGGCGGAGCGGCCACGGTCGTCGTCGAGGCGTTCGGGACCCTGACCAAGGCGCAGCGCGCGGACGTCGAGGACGAGGCTGTCCGCACGGCGCGCGTGCTGGCCGCGGGCGCGTCCTCGTACGACGTGCGGTTCGGGGCCGTCATCGACGGCTGATCCCGCGCTCCGGGCGGGCGCACCCGCTGCGTAGGGTTTCCGGCATGGAACTGCGGCAGCTCGGCTATTTCGTGACGGTCGCCGAGGAACTCCACTTCGGGCGGGCCGCGGAGCGGCTGCACATCGTGCAGTCGGCGGTGAGCCAGCAAGTGCGGCGCCTGGAGCGGGAGCTCGGCGCCGAGCTCTTCGACCGCTCGCCGCGCCAGGTGCGGCTCACGCCCGCGGGGGAGCGGCTGCTGCCCGAGGCGCGGGCCGTCCTCGCCGCCGCGGAGCGGGCCCGCTCCGCGGTCGGCGCCCGCCCGCGCGGCCTGCGGCTCGGAACCTGTACGGGGCTCGGGGAGCACCTCGACCGCGTCCTCGCCCGCTTCGCCGAGCAGGCGCCGGGGGTGCCGGTCGAGCTCGTGTCGGTGCACGCTGGGGAGCGGTTCGCGCGGGTCGCGGACGGGCGCCTCGACGCGGCCTTCGTCCGGGCCGCCGAGCCCGTGTCCCGGGTGCGGGTCGTGCCGTTGTGGCGGGACCCCCTGGTGGCGGTCGTACCGGCGGGGCACCCGGTAGCCACCCGCGCGGAGGCGTCCCTGGCCGACCTCGCGGAGGCGCCCCTGGCCCTCACCGCGCGCCGCACCAACCCCGCCCTGGTCGACCTCGTCGTCGGCGCCTGCCACGCGGCCGGGTTCACGCCGGTGCGCGGGCCGGTCGGCGGCTCGCTCCAGGACACCCTCGCGACGATCGGCGCGGGGGCCGCGCCGCTGTGGACCGTCGTGTACGCGTCGCACGCGCGGCTGCTGCGCAGCCCTCGGGTGGCGTTCGTGCCCTTCGCGGCGGAGCTCGCCCTGGAGACGGGGCTCGCGGTCCGGGACGGCGCGCCGGACGCCGCCGCTCCGCTCGACGCGTTCCTCGCGGCGTGCGCGGCCGCCGCTGACGATCTCGGTTCGTGATCGCCGCGATCGCGGTCTGCTTCTTGGTCGCGGTACGCGGGTGGGCTGAACTGGTGTCGTCCCGCAGGGGACACCGAGGAGCCGGCTCCAGCCGGTGCTTCGGACCATCGCCCGCGTCGGTAATTCCGGCCGTAGCCAAGGGAGTTCAGCATGCCCACCGTCACCGTTCAGCAGGGTCCCCGGGACGTCGCCCTCAAGCGGGAGCTGGTGCGGCGGATCACGGACGCGTTCGTGGACGCGTACGCGATTCCGGCGGAGACCGTCACGGTGTGGATCGAGGAGTACGCGGCCGAAAGCTGGGGTGCCGCGGGCTCGTTGACCGCCGACAAGTAGGCCCGGGGCTTCGCCCCTTCGCCCCCGTGTGGCGCGGCGCTGTGCGTCCGGTGCCGCGCCGTGGGTGGTTGTCGCGCTGCGCGCTCGTCCTCAAACGCCGGACGGGCTGAGTACCCTTCGCCGTGGCGTTGCCAGTACGCCCGACAAGTAGGCCCGGGGCTTCGCCCCTTCGCCCCCGTGTGGCGCGGTGCCGTGCGTCCGGTGGCGTGCCGTGGGTGGTTGTCGCGCTGCGCGCTCGTCCTCAAACGCCGGACGGGCTGAGTACCCTTCGCCGTGGCGTTGCCAGTACGCCCGACCGGTGGCTACGGCAGCAACCCCGCTCGCCGCGCCGCCACCACCGCCTCCCACCGCGTGTGGACGCCCAGCTTGCGCATCGCCGAGCGCAGATAGGCCTTCACCGTCTCGGGGCGCAGGCCGAGGCGCTCCCCGGCCGCGGCGTTCGTGGTGCCCAGGGCGACGCAGGTCAGGACGTCGAGTTCGCGCGGGGTCAGGGCGACGGCGGGGGAGTCGCCCACGGCGGTCAGCGTGGTGCAGACGGCGAGGAGTTCGCGGCGCAGGGCGGCATCGGACGTGCGCGCCGCGAGCGCGCGCAGGGCGCCGTGCGCCTCCCGTACGCGCTCCCAAGCGGCGGGCCCGGGCCAGGGCCCGGCAGGCGCCGTGTCCCGCGCCGCCGCCACCAGGGCGCGGGCCTCCTCGCGCACCACGAGGGCCTGCTCGACGTCGCGCGCGGCGGCGACGGCCGCAGCGAGCGTGCGGTCCCCCAGCGGCTGCGCGGTGCGCAGGGCGCCGTACAGCAGTCCGCGCACCCGGCGGCGCACCACGACCGGCACCGCGAGCACCGAACGCAGGCCCTCCGCCTCCACGGCGGCGTCGTACTCGTGGCTGATGTGCCGCGAGGAGCTGTAGTCGGTGACGGCGCACGGCCGGGCCAGGGCCAGGGCCTTGCCGCCGAGGCCGTTGCCCAGGCGGATGCCGAGGCCGCGCAGGACGTGCGTGCCGGTGCCGGTGAGCTCGGCGATCCGCAGCTGCGGGGCGGCGTGGGGCTGCGCGTCGGTGAGCCCGCCGAACGCCACCGGAAGACCCGTGGTGCGCCGCAGCCGCACCAGCGCGGCCCGTACGTCCCCCGCCTCACCCGCGCCCGCAGCCGTCACGCGCCCGCCCTTTCACCGCACAGCACCCCCGTCCGGGGGTAGTGAGACCCACATCACGAACTCCACGATGGTACGGATGCGGAGTCGGCCGGGGAACGGCCGCGCAGCCGGCCGTGTGGACAGCGGAACCTAGGGAGAGCGGGGCATGCCGATGACGGTGACGGAGACGGGAGGCGGGACGGAGGCGTTCCGGGCCGCCCGGGACTTTCTGCTGCGCCACCGCGAGGACTACGCGGCCGCCTACGAGGGCTTCGCGTGGCCGCGCCCGGAGCGGTTCAACTGGGCCCTCGACTGGTTCGACGTCATCGCCGAGGGCAACGACCGCACGGCCCTGCACATCGTCGAGGAGGACGGCTCCGAGGCCCGGCTGACCTTCGCCGAGCTCGCGCGGCGCTCCGCGCGGGCCGCCAACTGGCTGCGCGGGCTCGGCGTCACGGCCGGGGACCGCCTCGTCGTCATGCTCGGCAACCAGGTCGAGCTGTGGGAGGTCGCGCTCGCCGCGATGAAGCTGCGCGCCGTGGTCATCCCGGCGACGCCGTTGCTCGGCGCGGCGGACCTGCGCGACCGGATCGAGCGCGGCCGGGCCCGGCACGTGGTGGTGCGCGCCGAGGACACCGCCAAGTTCGCGGACGTGCCCGGGGACTACACCCGGATCGTGGTCGGAGTCGGAGTCGGAGTCGGAGTCGGAGCCGGAGCCGGAGCCGGAGCCACCGCGTCCGCCGAGGCAGCCGGACCCACCGCGCCCACCGCGCCCGGCTGGATCTCGTACGACGGCGTCGACACCGCCCCGGATGCCTACGTGCCCGACGGCCCCACCCTCGCCACCGATCCGCTGATGCTCTACTTCACCTCCGGCACCACCGCCCGGCCCAAGCTGGTCGAGCACACCCATGTGTCGTACCCCGTGGGGCACTTGGCGACGATGTACTGGATCGGGCTCAAGCCCGGCGACGTCCATCTGAACATCTCGTCGCCCGGCTGGGCCAAGCACGCCTGGTCGAACCTGTTCGCGCCGTGGAACGCGGAGGCGACCGTCTTCATCCACAACTACACGCGCTTCGACGCCGGTCGTCTGATGCGCGAGATGGACCGCGCGGGCGTCACCAGCTTCTGCGCCCCGCCCACCGTGTGGCGGATGCTCATCCAGGCCGACCTGACCCAGCTGAAGACCCCGCCGCGCGAGGTGGTCGCCGCGGGCGAGCCGCTGAACCCCGAGGTCATCGAGCGGGTGCGCAGCGACTGGGGGGTGATCATCCGCGACGGCTTCGGCCAGACGGAGACCGCCGTGCAGGTCGCCAACACGCCCGGCCAGCGGCTCAAGCCCGGCTCCATGGGGCGGCCCACGCCCGGCTTCCGCGTCGTGCTGCTCGACGCGGTGACCGGCGAGCCGGGGGCCGACGAGGGCGAGGTCGCGCTCGACCTGTCCACCGCCCCTGTGGGCCTGATGACGGGCTACCACGGCGATCCGGAGCGCACCGCAGAGGCGATGGCGGGCGGCTTCTACCGCACGGGCGACATCGGCGCGCGCGACGCCGACGGCTATCTGACGTACGTGGGCCGCTCCGACGACGTGTTCAAGGCGTCGGACTACAAGATCTCGCCCTTCGAGCTGGAGAGCGCGCTGCTCGAACACGAGGCGGTCGCGGAGGCGGCGGTCGTGCCCGCGCCCGACCCGGTGCGCCTCGCCGTGCCGAAGGCGTACGTGGTGCTCGCCGAGGGCCACGAGCCGGGCCCCGCCACCGCCAAGGCGCTCTTCGAGCACTCGCGCGCGGTCCTCGCGCCCTACAAGCGGCTGCGCCGCCTGGAGTTCGGCGCGCTGCCGAAGACGGTGTCCGGCAAGATCCGCCGCATCGAGCTGCGCGAGGCCACGGCACAGGGGTCCGACGCCGAGTACCGCGAGGAGGACTTCCGATGAGCACGGCCCCTTCGCGCGGCGCCGAGCCGTCGTACGCGCACGGCACCGGCTCCGTCCCGCTGCTCGGCGACACCATCGGGCAGAACCTCGACCGGGCGGTCGCCGCCTGGCCCGACCGGGAGGCCCTCGTCGACGTGCCGTCCGGGGCGCGCTGGACGTACGCCGAGTTCGGCGCGGCCGTCGAGCGGCTCGCGCGCGCCCTGATGGGAGCCGGTGTCGAGCGGGGCGACCGGGTCGGGATCTGGGCCGTGAACTGTGCCGAGTGGGTCCTCGTCCAGTACGCCAGCGCGCGCGTCGGCGCCATCATGGTGAACATCAACCCGGCCTACCGCTCGCACGAGCTGTCGTACGTCCTGAAGCAGGCGGGCATCGGTCTGCTGGTCGCCACGCAGACGCACAAGAGCAGCGACTACCGCGCGATGGTCGAGCAGGTCCGCCAGGACTGCCCCGACCTGCGCCGGGTCGTCTACGTCGCGGACGGCTCGTGGGACGAGCTGCTCGCCGCGGCCGACTCCGTCACCCCTGCCCAACTGGCCGCCCGGGAAGCCGGGTTGACCTGCGACGACCCGGTGAACATCCAGTACACGTCGGGCACCACCGGCTTCCCCAAGGGAGCCACCCTCTCCCACCACAACATCCTCAACAACGGCTACTGGGTGGGCCGCACCATCGGCTACAGCGAGCAGGACCGCATCTGCGTGCCGGTGCCCTTCTACCACTGCTTCGGCATGGTCATGGGCAACCTCGCGGCCACCTCGCACGGGGCGTGCGTCGTCATCCCCGCGCCGTCCTTCGACCCCGTCGCCACCCTGCACGCCGTCGAGCGCGAGCGGTGCACGTCCCTGTACGGCGTGCCGACGATGTTCATCGCGGAGCTGAACCTCGCCGACTTCGCCACGTACGACCTGTCCTCGCTCAGGACCGGGATCATGGCCGGGTCGCCGTGCCCCGTCGAGGTCATGAAGCGGGTCGTCGCCGAGATGCACATGGAGCAGGTCTCCATCTGCTACGGCATGACCGAGACCTCGCCGGTGTCCACGCAGACCCGCAGGGACGACGACCTGGAGCGCCGCACCGCCACCGTCGGCCGCGTCCTGCCGCACATCGAGGTCAAGGTCGTCGACCCCGCCACCGGCGTCACGCTGCCGCGCGGAAGCTCGGGCGAGCTGTGCACCCGCGGCTACAGCGTGATGCTCGGCTACTGGCGCGAGCCCGAGCGCACCGCCGACGTCATCGACTCCGGGCGCTGGATGCACACGGGCGACCTCGCGGTCATGCGGGACGACGGGTACGTCCGGATCGTGGGCCGCATCAAGGACATGATCATCCGCGGTGGCGAGAACATCTACCCGCGCGAGATCGAGGAGTTCCTGTACGCCCACCCGAAGATCGCGGACGTCCAGGTGGTGGGCGTGCCCGACGAGCGGTACGGCGAGGTGCCGCTGGCCTGCGTGATCCTCCACGAGGGAGTGGAAGGCCTGACCCTCGACGAGCTCCACACCTTCTGCGCGGGCCGCCTGGCCCACTACAAGGTCCCCGCGGCCCTCCAGGTCCTGGACACCTTCCCGATGACGGTCTCCGGAAAGGTAAGAAAGGTGGAGCTCAGGGAGCGCTTCGGAAACTGACGAACGGACGCCGGCGAAGCTCTCAGCCCGTCCGGCGTTTGAGGACGAGCCCGCAGGGCGATAACCCCGCACCCCCTGCCCGGGAGAGGCCTACGTTCCGCGGGCGGCCAACGCCTCCGCAGCCCCGTTCAGCGCCGCAGGCACCCCGTCCAGCTCGATGCGGAACAGCGGCACCCCCAGCTCCGCGGCGCGCTCGCACGCCTCGGGCGTGAAGTCGGACAGGGCGAAGCACACGCACGTGACCTCGTGGGTGAGCGCGGTGAGCCACGCGCACTCCAGGTCGCGCAGGGACGCGGGCCGCGCCGACGGCTCGACATGGGCGAGGACGCCCCGGGCGGTGAGCCGCGCGCCCGACGGCGCGCGACCCTCGGGCCCGGCCACGGCGTCCCGCACGTCCGCGTAGCCCAGCCAGCGCAGATACCGCGCGGCCGTGGTCACGGCGTCGCGCGCGCTGCGCACCGGGACGGGCCGGAAAGCGGGCCGCGGCGGGGCGGGGCCGGGCCCCGGCGGCGAGGCGGCCTCCGTGCGGACCGGGATCCGCAGCACCGTCCCGCACGTACAGCCGACCTCCGGCCGGGGCCAGTCCGCCTCGCGCCCGCAGGCCCCGCACCGCACGGTCACCCAGTCGTCCGCCCAGCTCCGCTCGGTCACGGGCGTCGCGGCGGCGTCGTACGCGACCGGCGGGACGACGGGCGCGCCGCAGGAACAGGGGAACGCGGGGGGAGCGTAGGCCTGCTCGTGACGGCACACCGGGCAGCGCACCGGAACCCCGTCCGTCGTCATCTCCCGCACCGCCTCCCGCTGGTCACCCGTGCCCGTCACCCGTGGCCGTCACCCGTGCTCGTCACCCGTGACGCATGGCCGGACAAGCCTGGGCCCATGGTCTTACGGAACGCAACTACCCCGATACGCGATTTTGAGCTTCGGCCCGCTCCAGGACCGGCACTCCCTTGACGACCCCGCCGCCCCGTCCTACATTGCTTCCACATAACAGAAACTTAATTCCGCAATGTGAAAGTACAGCTCACGGCCGCGAGGCCAGCCCACCGCAGGACCGGAATTCACAGCTCACCGCGGGGCGCGACGGGAGCCCGAATTCGCCAGCTGGAGCAGGAGAACCCAATGGCTCGTATGACCGCTGCCCGCGCGGCAGTCGAGATCCTCAAGCGCGAGGGCGTCACCGCCGCGTTCGGTGTGCCGGGTGCCGCGATCAACCCCTTCTACAGGGCGCTGAAGGAGGGCGGTGGCATCGACCACACGCTCGCCCGCCACGTGGAGGGCGCCTCGCACATGGCTGAGGGCTACACCCGCACGAAGCCGGGCAACATCGGCGTCTGCATCGGTACGTCGGGCCCGGCGGGCACCGACATGATCACCGGCCTGTACTCGGCCATCGGTGACTCGATCCCGATCCTGTGCATCACGGGCCAGGCGCCCACGCACGTGATCCACAAAGAGGACTTCCAGGCCGTCGACATCGCCTCGATCGCCAAGCCGGTGACGAAGATGGCCGTGACGGTCCTGGAGGCCGCCCAGGTCCCCGGCGTCTTCCAGCAGGCGTTCCACCTGATGCGCTCCGGCCGGCCGGGGCCCGTCCTGATCGACCTGCCCATCGACGTCCAGCTCACCGAGATCGAGTTCGACCCGGAGACGTACGAGCCGCTGCCGGTCTACAAGCCCGCCGCGTCCCGTGCGCAGATCGAGAAGGCCATCGGCTTCCTCCTCGCCTCGGAGCGGCCGCTGATCGTCGCGGGCGGCGGCGTCATCAACGCCGACGCCTCCGCGCTGCTCGTGGAGTTCGCCGAGCTGACGGGCACTCCGGTGATCCCCACCCTCATGGGCTGGGGCACCATCCCGGACGACCACGAGCTGAACGCGGGCATGGTGGGCCTGCAGACCTCCCACCGCTACGGCAACGCGACGTTCCTGGAGTCGGACTTCGTCCTCGGCATCGGCAACCGCTGGGCCAACCGCCACACCGGCTACAAGCTGGACGTGTACCGCGAGGGCCGCACGTTCGTGCACGTCGACATCGAGCCCACTCAGATCGGCAAGATCTTCGCCCCCGACTACGGCATCGCGTCCGACGCCAAGGCCGCCCTCGCGCTCTTCGTCGAGGTCGCGCGCGAGCTGAAGGCGGCCGGGAAGCTGCCCGACCGCACCGCGTGGATCGCCGCCGGGCAGGAGCGCAAGGCCACGCTCCTGCGCCGCACCCACTTCGACGACATCCCGATCAAGCCGCAGCGCGTGTACGAGGAGATGAACAAGGCCTTCGGCCCCGAGACGCGGTACGTCTCCACGATCGGCCTCTCGCAGATCGCGGGCGCCCAGATGCTGCACGTCTACAAGCCGCGGCACTGGATCAACTGCGGTCAGGCGGGCCCGCTCGGCTGGACCATCCCGGCCGCGCTCGGCGTCGCGAAGGCGGACCCGGAGGGCCAGGTCGTCGCGCTCTCCGGCGACTACGACTTCCAGTTCCTCATCGAGGAGCTGGCGGTCGGCGCCCAGCACCGCATCCCGTACGTCCACGTCCTCGTGAACAACTCCTATCTGGGCCTGATCCGCCAGGCCCAGCTGGGTCTGGACATCAACTTCCAGGTCAACCTGGAGTTCGAGAACGTCAACTCCCCGGAGCTCGGCGTCTACGGCGTCGACCACGTCAAGGTCGCCGAGGGCCTCGGCTGCAAGGCGATCCGCGTGACCGACCCGAACGAGCTGGGCGCGGCCTTCGAGCAGGCCAAGAAGCTGGCCCAGGAGTTCCGCGTCCCGGTGGTCGTCGAGGCGATCCTGGAGCGCGTCACGAACATCTCGATGAGCCGCACGGCCGACATCAGCGACGTGACCGAGTTCGAGGACATCGCCACCGAACCGTGGCACGCCCCGAGCGCGATCAAGGCGTTCAAGGCCTGACGGCTCCGCGCACCGTGGGGCGGCCCTCCGGGGCCGCCCCTTCGGCGTTCCCCGACGCGCGGCGGCGTACGCAGTAGTGGACGGTGAGCGCCAGGACCAGCGGACCCCACAGGCCGACCGGCAGGACGCAGATCCGGAACAGCAGGTCCCAGGCCGCGTTGTCGGCCGGGTCGAAGGCGAAGCCGATGCCGAGGGCGCCCAGGGTGAAGGGCCCGAAGAGCAGGGTCGCGCCGAGGCCGCCGAGCGTCGCCGGGACCAGGGCCACCGCGGGGTGCAGCCGCCGTCCGCCGACCAGCGGCACCCAGTTCGGCGCCACTTCGCCCCAGCCGCGGATCAGGCCGAAGGACAGCAGCGCGAACGCCTCGGTGAGCAGGCTCAGGCCGAAGACGTAGGGGACGGAGATCCACAGGCTCCCGATGGAGCCGGTTCCGCTGCCCATGTCGAAGCCGAAGGCGAACGGCAGCCGCCAGAGGCACTGGGGGAGCAGCACGAGCGGGATGAGGTGGGCCACGCGCTCGGCCCAGCGGGGTACGGGGAAGGCGGTCGTCGTCATGCCGTCGAGCCTTCCGCGCGGCCGCACGGAGATCGTCACCACACACGACGAACCGCCTCCGCCGTACGGCGGAGGCGGTGCTGGGACCAGGGTGTACCCGAACGGCTGGGACCGCGGCGGCCGGGCGACGGTTCCCGGTCGCTCCTCCTCTGGTCGAAGGGGCGAGCGGGACCTTCACCACCGCACTGGCTCGCCTCGAGCCGCCGCGGTCCTCGTCCCCCCGCGTGCCGTGTGCCACCCCTCATCCGGGCCCACGGCGCCGCGGGATCCGCGCTGGGGGACCGACCTCCCGTCAAGTCCCCGGCGCAGTCTGTGAAGTGATGGTGTCTCAGTCCTCGCGCAGGGCGCGCACCGCGTCCTCCACGCGCTTGCCGTAGTCGGCGTCGGCGGCGTGGAAGTGGGCCAGGTTCTTCTCGACGACGTCCTCGCGGGACACCTGGGACAAGCCGCCCGCGATGTTCGCGACCAGGCGGGACTTCTCCTCGTCCGACATCAGCCGGTACAGCTCACCGGCCTGGAAGAAGTCGTCGTCCTTGGTGTGGGCGGGCGCCTCGTGCGTGCCGGTGTGGCCGGTCACGGCCAGCGGCGCGGACAGCGGCCTGCCGGTCTCGGCGGGGCCGTCGTACGAGTTGGGCTCGTAGTTCTTGCGCTCGCGGCCGTAGGCGTTGGCGGCCATGAAGCCGTCGCGGCCGTAGTTGTCCGCGGTGCCACCGGGAACAGCCCTCGGCGCGTTCACCGCGAGCTGGGTGTGGTTCACGCCCAGGCGGTAGCGGTGCGCGTCGGCGTACGCGAACAGCCGGCCCTGGAGCATCTTGTCGGGCGAAGGGCCGATGCCCGGCACGAAGTTGTTCGGCGAGAACGCGGCCTGCTCGACCTCGGCGAAGACATTGTCGGGGTTGCGGTCCAGGACCAGGCGGCCCACCCGGCGCAGCGGGTAGTCGCTGTGCGGCCACACCTTGGTCAGGTCGAACGGGTTGAAGCGGTAGTCCGCCGCGTCCGCCGCCGGCATGAGCTGCACGTGCAGCGTCCAGGACGGGTTCACGCCGCGCTCGATGGCCTGGAGCAGGTCCGTCTGGTGGGAGTTGGGGTCCTTGCCCGCGAGCTCCTGGGCCTGCTCGGTGGAGAGCGAGCGGATGCCCTGGTTCGTCTTGAAGTGGTACTTGACGAAGAAGGCCTCGCCCTGCGCGTTGGTCCACTGGTAGGTGTGCGAGCCGTAGCCGTTCATGTGCCGGTATGAGGCCGGTATGCCGCGATCGCCCATCAGCCAGGTCACCTGGTGCGTGGCCTCGGGGGCGTGCGCCCAGAAGTCCCAGACGTTGTCCGGCTCCTGCTTGCCCGTGAACGGGTCGCGCTTCTGCGAGTGGATGAAGTCGGGGAATTTCAGCGGGTCCTTGATGAAGAACACCGGCGTGTTGTTGCCGACGAGGTCGTAGTTGCCCTCCTCGGTGTAGAACTTCAGCGCGAAGCCGCGCGGGTCGCGGACGGCGTCGGCGCCGCCGAGGTTGTCGGCCACGGTCGAGAAGCGCAGGAAGACCTCGGTGCGCTTGCCGACCTCGGCGAGGAAGTCCGCGTGGGTGAAGCCGGTGACGTCGTCGGTCACCTCGAAGTAGCCGTACGCGCCCGAGCCGCGGGCGTGCACCACGCGCTCCGGGATGCGCTCGCGGTTGAAGCGGGCGAGCTTCTCCAGGAGGTGCTGGTCCTGGAGGAGGAGCGGGCCGCCGACACCTGCGGTGGCGGAATTCTGGTTGTCGGCGACAGGGGCGCCGGACTCGGTCGTGAGCACGCGCTTCGGCATGGTGGTAGGTCGGCCTTCCGTGCAGAAATGCTGGAGCTGCTTGAGGTGACGCGAGCGTAAGGACGCCGGATCCGTCACGTCAACAGTTTGTTGAAGTCGGAGGTGGGGCTGGGTTCCGGGCCGCGGCGGAGCTTGGGCGCGACAGGACAGGTGTCAGCGCCGCCGCGGCCCGGAAGTCTGGGGTGCTACGCGGCCCGGCCGCCGGAGAGGCGCTCGACGGAGCGGAGCAGCGCGGAGTGGTCGAGCCCGCCGTCGCCCTGGGCGCGCAGGCTGGCGACCAGCTGGGCCACCACGGCGCCGACGGGCAGCGCGGCACCGACGTTGCGGGCGGCGTCCGTGACGATGCCCATGTCCTTGTGGTGCAGGTCGATGCGGAAGCCCGGCTTGAAGTCCCGGTTCAGGAAGTTGTCCTTCTTGCGGGTCAGGACGGTGGAGCCGGCGAGCCCGCCGTTCAGGACGTCGAGGGCCGCGGCCAGGTCCACGCCGGACTTCTCCAGGAAGACCACGGCCTCGGCGCAGGCCTGGATGTTGACCGCGACGATGAGCTGGTTGGCGGCCTTCACGGTCTGGCCCGAGCCGTGCGGGCCGCACAGCACGATGGTCTTGCCGAGGGCGTCGAACAGCGGCTTGGCCGCGTCGAAGTCCGCCCGCTCGCCGCCGACCATGATGGACAGGACGGCCTCGACGGCACCGGCCTCGCCGCCGGAGACCGGGGCGTCGAGCACCCGGATCCCCTTGGCCGCGGCGGCCTTCGCGAGGTCGACGGAGGTCTGCGGGGTGATCGACGACATGTCGATGAGCAGCGCGCCGGACCTGGCGTTCTCCAGGATGCCGTCGGGGCCGTAGGCGATGGCCTCGACGTGCGGCGAGGCGGGCACCATCGTCACGACGACGTCGGCGTCGCGGACCGCTTCGGCGATCGAGGCGGCCGCGGTGCCGCCCGCGGCGGCGAGCCGGTCCAGCTTGTCCTGCTCCAGGGTGTAGCCGGTGACGGAGTAGCCGGCCTTGATCAGGTTCTCGGACATGGGCGAGCCCATGATCCCGAGTCCGATCCACGCGACCTTGGGGAGCGTGCTCATGAGGGAACCTCTCTGCTTGCGTCGGTACGGCGGTGGGGCGGGCCCGGCGTCAGCCGCGGGCCCCGGCGGGCAGCCAGTCGAAGGACTCGTGGCTCGGGCGGTCGCCGGGCTTGTACTCCAGGCCGATCCAGCCCTCGTACCCGGCCTTCCGCACCTGGTCGAGCAGGTCTTCCAGGGGCAGGGACCCGGAGCCGGGGGCGCCGCGCCCCGGGTTGTCGGCGATCTGCACGTGCCCCGTCTTGTCGGCGTACGCGGCGATCGCCCGCGGCAGGTCCTCCCCGTTCATGGAGAGGTGGTACAGGTCCATGAGGAACTTCGCGTTGCCGAGTCCGGTCGCCTCGTTGACCTTGTCCACGATCTCGACGGCCTTGGGGGCGCTGACGATCGGGCAGTGCGGCGACTCCGGGGCGTTCAGCGCCTCGACGAGCAGCACCGCGCCCACGCGGTGGGCGGCGCGGGCGGCCAGCACCAGGTTCTCCAGGGCGAGTTCGTCCTGGGCCGCCGGGTCCACGCCGTCGACGCGGTTGCCGTACAGGGCGTTGAGCGCCGTGCAGCCCAGGGACCGGGCGAAGTCCGCGGCGACGTCCACGTTCGCGCGGAACCTCTCGCTCTCCTCGCCGGGGATCGACAGGGCGCCCCGGTCGGGTCCCGGGAGCTGCCCGGCGTAGAAGTTCAGGCCCACCAGCTGAACGCCCGCGTCCTCGATCGCCTGCTTCAGGGCGTCGAGCTCGGACCGCTCGGGAGTGGGGGTCTCGACCCAGGGCCACCACAGCTCGACGGCCTTGAACCCCGCCGCGGCGGCGGCCGCGGGGCGCTCCAGGAGCGGGAGCTCGGTGAAGAGGATCGACAGGTTCACATCGAAGCGCTGGTCGGAGTATCCCATGGGGCTTCCGCGCTCCTTCCGTATAGCGGAAGTTTGTTTCTGCTTGATGGAAGACTGCCTCCGGTCCGCGGAAGCTGTCAAGAGGGGCTGCCGCAGATTCCGGAGTCCGAAGTAGGTTGAGGCCGTGCGATTGAGAGTGGAGTTCACGACCGAGCCCTTCGACCTGGACGAGGCACCCCCGCACGCGGTGGTCGCCCGCGAGGTGGTGCAGGGGGCCGACCTCGACGCCGTGGACGTCGGCCCGTTCGGCAACACCGCCGAGGGTGACGCGGACGCCGTGCTCGCGGCGGTCGACGCGATGCTGCGCCGGTCCCTGAAGGCGGGCGCCACCCGTGTCTCGCTCCAGGTGAACGTCCTGGGTGCCGGAGAGGGGGAGGGCTGATGCCCGGAGCGGGCGACGATCCCTTCGTCACGGCCGTCAAGCCGCTGGTCGACGCCATGGGCGGGCGGATGCTGCCGCCGGGTGACGCGGGCCCCGACGACGTGGTGCTCGCGTGGGAGGGCGTCGACGTGGTCGCCGTGCGCCTGCCGCAGCTCGCGGAGTCGCTCGACCACATCCTGCTCGCCCTGGAGCGCAAGCACGGCAAGCCCCTCGCGGAGCTGGACCGCAAGGCCAAGCAGGAGGTCGTGCGGATACTCGAGGCGCGTGGCGCGTTCTCCGTCCGCCATGGCGTCGAGACCGTGGCCACCGCGCTCGGGGTCTCTCGTTTCACCGTCTACAACTACTTGAACCGCTCCACCTGAAGCCCCAGGTCACCAGCGAATCCTCGGCAGTAACAGCAGGCCGCCGTCCGTTCACCGGGCGGCGGCCTTTGTTCATCGAAGTTTTCAACAAAGTGTTGACGTCTAGTTTCGGACGGCGTTAGCTATGCGCAGCCCGTCCAGCACAAAGGCCCCGGAGGCCCCCGTGACTTCGAGCACCAAGACGCCGGGCCTGGCCCGGTTCAACGCCCTCGACGAGGCCGCGGCCCGCACCGCACTCCACGAGGCCTGCGCCTCGACCGCCTGGGGCGACGCGCTCCTCGCCGGGCGCCCCTTCACCACCGCCGACGCCCTGTACGCCGCGAGCGACGCCGCCACGGCCGAGCTGACCGCGGCCGACCTGGCCGAGGCGATGGCGGGGCACCCCCCGATCGGCCGCCCGAAGCCGGGCGATCCGACCTCGTCCCGCGAGCAGCGGGGCATGGCCGGAGCCTCCGCGGAGCTCAAGGCCGAGATGCTCGAACTCAACCTGGCCTACCAGGACAAGTTCGGCCATGTCTTCTTGATCTGCGCCACCGGCAGGACCGGGGAGCAGATGCGGGACGCGGTCAAGGACCGGATCGACAACACGCCCGAGCGCGAACGCGAGATCGTCCGCGCCGAACTGGGCAAGATCAACCGGATCCGCCTTGCCCGACTCGTCGACGTCGTTGAAGAGGACTGACGCAGCATGAGCACAAGCACCACGGCCTCGGTGTCCACCCACATCCTGGACACCTCGGTCGGCCGCCCCGCCGCGGCCGTCGCCGTGCGGCTCTCCGCCCGCGGCGGGGGAGCCGCGGACTGGCAGGAGCTCGGCGGTTCGCGCACCGACGCGGACGGGCGCTGCAAGGACCTCCCGGCCCTGCCGGAAGGCACCACCCACGTGCGCCTCGACTTCGCCGTCGAGCCGTACTTCCTGAGCAAGCAAGCCAAGCAAGCCGAGGCGCAGCAGGACGCCCCCGCGAATCGGGACAGCGGTGCGGATAGAACGTTCTTTCCAGAAGTACTGATTACGTTCGCCGTCAACCCCGGCGAGCACTACCACGTACCGCTGCTGCTCAACCCGTTCGGCTACTCCGTATACAGAGGGAGCTAGCGATGCCGACGATCCTGGGACAGAACCAGTACGGCAAGGCCGAGAACCGGGTCGTAAAGATCACGCGGGACGGCGACACCCACCACATCAAGGACCTGAACGTCTCCGTCGCCCTCTCCGGCGACCTGGACGACGTCCACTACAACGGCTCGAACGCCAACTGCCTGCCGACGGACACCACGAAGAACACCTGCTTCGCCTTCGCCAAGGAACACGGCATCGAGTCCGCCGAGCAGTACGGCATCCACCTCGCCCGGCACTTCGTGGACAGCCAGCCCTCCATCCACCGGGCGCGCATCCGCATCGAGGAGTACTCCTGGGAGCGCATCGCCGCCTCCGACAGCAACTCGCAGTTCATCGGAGCCGACGAGGTCAAGCACTCCTTCGTGCGCAACGGCCGGGAGACCCGGCTCGCTCAGATCACCTACGACGGCGCGCAGTTCGAGGTGCTCAGCGGTCTGAAGGACCTGACCGTCATGAACACCACGAACTCGGAGTTCTGGGGCTACATCAAGGACAAGTACACGACGCTCCAGGAGGACTACGACCGCATCCTCGCCACGTCCCTCTCGACGTGGTGGCGGCACAACTGGACCGGTGACGAGCAGCGCGCGCCGAGCTGGAACAAGTCCTACGAGCAGGCGAAGAAGCACATCCTGCACGCCTTCGTGGAGACGTACTCCCTCTCGCTCCAGCAGACGCTGTACCAAATGGGCTCGCGGGTCATCAACAACCGCAGCGAGATCGACGAGATCCGCTTCTCCGCGCCCAACAAGCACCACTTCCGTCAGGACCTCTCCTTCTGCGGCCTCGACAACGCGGCCAAGGACGGCGCGGTCTACTACGCCGCGGACCGTCCCTACGGCCTCATCGAGGCCACCATCCTGCGCGACGGTGCCGAGGCCAAGATCCCGGTCGACATGACCAACCTCTGACGCGGGACGCGCGCCCCGCCCGCCCGCAGGGGCGGGGCGCGCCACACCGGAGGGAACGACAGCTATGGCACAGCCTGCCGAAGGGCCGACCGACGGCCCGTGTTCCACCCCGCCGGACGCATGCCACCCGGTGGATGAGAAGCTCCACGCCTCGCGGCTCGTCCCCGCCGCGCTCCAGCACATCGCCGCCATGTACGCGGGTGTCGTCACCCCTCCGCTCATCATCGGCCAGGCCGTCGGGCTCGACGCCGCCGCCCAGACCCGGCTGATCGCGGCGAGCCTGCTCATCGCCGGACTCGCCACGCTCCTGCAGACGCTCGGCGTCAAGAACGTCGTCGGCAACCGGCTGCCGTTCGTCAACGCCGCCTCCTCCGCGGGCATCGCGCCGATGCTCGCCATCGCCGAGAACAGCTCCACGGGCCACCAACTCCCCGCGATCTACGGCGCGGTGATGGTTGCCGGGCTCTTCTGCCTCGTCGTCGGGCCGTTCTTCGGGCGGCTCCTGCGGTTCTTCCCGCCGCTGGTCACCGGCGTCGTCATCACGCTCATCGGCGTCACGCTGATGCCCGTGCCCGTGAGCTGGGCGCAGGGCGGGGACAAGGAGGCCGCCGACTTCGGCGACATGCGCTTCCTCGCGCTCGCCGCGTTCACGCTCGTCGTGATCCTGCTCTTCCAGCGGTTCGCACGGGGCTTCTTCAAGCAAGTCGCCCTGCTGATGGGCCTGTTGATCGGCACGCTCGCGGCCGTCCCGTTCGGGCTCGCCGACTTCTCGTCGCTGAGGTCGGCGCCGGTCGCGGCCCTGCCCACGCCCTTCGCCGCCGGGGCGCCCGAGTTCGACGCGGCCGCGATCCTCTCGCTGTGCATCGTGATGCTCGTCCTGATGACCGAGTCCAGCGCGGGCATGCTCGCGCTCGGCGAGATCTGCGAGCGCAGGACCGACGGCGCCACCATCACCCGCGGCCTGCGCACCGACGGCATCGCCACCCTGGTGGGTCCCGTCTTCGGTGGCTTCCCGACCTCGGCCTTCGCGCAGAACGTCGGCGTGGTCTCCCTGACCCGGGTGCGCAGCCGGTACGTCGTCGCCGTCGCGGGTGGCGCCCTGATCGTGCTCGGCGCCTTCCCCGTGCTCGGCGCGGTCGTCAGCCTCGTACCGATGCCGGTGCTCGGCGGCGCGGGCATCGTGCTCTTCGGCTCCATCGCGGTCAGCGGCATCCGCACGCTGTCCGAGGCGGGCCTCGACGACAGCTCCAACATCGTCCTGGTCGCCGTGGCGCTCGGCGCGGGCATCATCCCGCTCGCCGCGCCCACCTTCTACGCCGACTTCCCCGCCTGGGCGCAGACCGTGCTCGGCTCCGGCATCAGCGCGGGCGCGCTGGTCGCCGTCTCGCTGAACCTGTTCTTCCACCATCTCGGCACCCGTGACAGCGCGCGCAGCGAGGTCGCGGCACTCAAATCTCCCTAGGGTCCTGCCGTGCCCGATTCACCGCCATCCACCCGAGAAGGACGCACCATGGCACCTTCGGCAGCCCCGCAGCGCACCGTCATCGAGAACGTCGCGATCGCAACCGTCGACGCGGAGGACACCGAGTACGCCTCCGGTCACATCGTCGTCGCCGGGAACCGCATCGAGTCCATCGGCGCGGGACCGGCCCCCCAGGGCCTGGAGCACGTCGTACGCCGTGTCGACGGCACCGGCCACCTCGCCACGCCCGGCCTCGTCAACACGCACCACCACTTCTACCAGTGGATCACCCGCGGCCTCGCCACCGACCACAACCTGTTCGACTGGCTGGTCGCGCTGTACCCGACGTGGGCGCGCATCGACGAGGACATGGTGCGCGCCGCCGCGCGCGGCTCCCTCGGGATGATGGCCCGCGGCGGCGTCACCACCGCCATGGACCACCACTACGTGTACCCGAAGGGCTCCGGCGACCTGTCCGGCGCCATCATCGGGGCGGCCCGCGACATGGGCGTGCGCTTCACCCTCGCCCGCGGCTCGATGGACCGCAGCGAGAAGGACGGCGGGCTTCCGCCGGACTTCGCCGTGGAGAGCCTGGAGGGCGCGCTCGCGGCCACCGAGGAGACGGTCGAGGAGCACCACGACGCGTCCTTCGACGCCATGACGCAGGTCGCCGTCGCGCCCTGCTCGCCGTTCTCCGTCTCCACCGAACTCATGACGCGGGGTGCCGAGCTGGCCCGCCGTCTCGGTGTGCGACTGCACACGCACGGCAGCGAGACGGTCGAGGAGGAGAAGTTCTGCCACGAGCTGTTCGGCAAGGGTCCGACCGACTACTTCGAGTCCACGGGCTGGCTGGGCGACGACGTGTGGATGGCGCACTGCGTCCACATGAACGACTCCGACATCGCCGCCTTCGCCAGGACCGGCACGGGCGTCGCCCACTGCCCGTCGTCCAACGCCCGGCTCGCGGCGGGCATCGCCCGCGTCCCCGACATGCTCGCCGCCGGGGTGCCCGTCGGGCTCGGCGTGGACGGCACCGCGTCCAACGAGTCCGGCGAACTCCACACCGAGCTGCGCAACGCGCTGCTCATCAACCGTCTGGGCGCCCACAAGGAAGCCGCCCTGAATGCCCGTCAGGCACTGCGTCTCGGCACCTACGGAGGCGCCCAGGTCCTCGGCCGCGCGAGCCAGATCGGCTCCCTGGAGGCCGGCAAGCTCGCCGACCTGGTCCTGTGGAAGATCGACGGCATCGGACACTCCTCGATCGCCGACCCGGTCACCGCGATCGTCTTCGGCGCCGCCGCGCCGGTGACCCTCTCCCTCGTCGACGGCGAGCCGGTGGTCGAGCACGGCCGCCTGCTGAAGGTCGACGAGGACGCCGTCGCCCGCGCCGCGCGGGACGAGGCCCGGCGACTCGCGCGCATCGCCGCGGAGCACTGACCGCGCGGGCGAGCGCAGATGTCCGGCTGAGGGGGACGGCCCTCAGCCGGCGCCCGTGGACCCGAGCGGGGTCCGCGGTCACAGTGGCCGGGGGCGCGCACACGGTGCGCGCCCCCGGACCCTCACCTCCCACCTGCTCCACTGCACCACCTCCCTGACACCCGCGTCACGCGGTGACGCGTAACCGACCGGAGGGTCCGCCGTGGCCAAGCCAAGCCTTCGCAAGGACGCAGCGCCCGTCGCTGCGCAGCACCCAGTCGACGAGCGCCTCCCGGCGCTCAAGATGGCCACCACCGGCCTCCAGCACGTCGCCGCCATGTACGCGGGCGTCGTGGCGCCGCCCCTGATCGTCGGCGCGGCGGTGGGCCTGTCCGCCACCGAACTGACCTTCCTCACCGGGGCCTGTCTGTTCACCGCGGGCCTGGCCACGTTCCTGCAGACCCTCGGGGTCTGGAACATCGGCGCCCGCCTTCCGTTCGTCAACGGCGTCACCTTCGCGGGCGTCGCGCCGATGCTCGCGGTCGTGGACTCCACCAAGGACAAGGACGACGCGCTGCCCGTCATCTTCGGCGCGGTGATCGTCGCCGGGATACTCGGCTTCGTCGCGGCCCCGTTCTTCTCCAAGGCGGTCCGCTTCTTCCCGCCCGTGGTCACGGGCACGGTCATCACCCTCATCGGCATCTCCCTGATGCCGGTGGCCTTCGGCTGGGCCCAGGGCCCGAATCCGGCGGCCGACGACTACGGCTCGCAGAAGTTCCTGGCCCTCGCGGGCATCACGCTGGTCATCGTGCTGCTCCTGCGCCGGTTCACCCGCGGCTTCGTGAAGCAGATCGCGGTCCTGCTCGGCCTGGTCCTCGGCACCCTTGTGGCGATCCCGTTCGGCGTGACGGACTTCGACCCGGTCAAGCAGGCGGACGTGGTCGGCTTCCCGACGCCGTTCCACTTCGGCGCCCCGCAGTTCACGGCGGCCGCGATCCTCTCCCTGTGCGTCGTCATGGTCGTCTCCATGACGGAGTCCACGGCCGACATGCTCGCGCTGGGGGAGATCGTCGACCGCCCCGCCGACGAGAAGACCATCGCGGCCGGCCTGCGCGCCGACACCCTCGGCTCGGCGGTCAGCCCGCTGTTCAACGGCTTCATGTGCAGCGCCTTCGCGCAGAACATCGGCCTCGTGGCGATGACGAAGATCCGCAGCCGCTACGTCGTGGCGACCGGCGGCGGCTTCCTCGTCCTGATGGGCCTGTGTCCGATGGCGGCCTCGCTGATCGCGGTCGTGCCCCGGCCCGTGCTCGGCGGCGCGGGCGTCGTCCTCTTCGGCTCCGTCGCCGCCAGCGGCATCCAGACCCTCGTCAAGGCGGGCCTCGACAAGGACAACAACGTCCTGATCGTCGCGGTGTCCCTCGCCGTCGGCCTGATACCGATCTCGGCGCCGGAGTTCTACCACGCGTTCCCGGAGACCGCGAGGATCGTCCTGGACTCCGGCATCTCCACCGGCTGCGTCGCGGCCGTGGTCCTGAACCTGCTCTTCAACCACATCGGTGGAGGCAGGGACGCGGACGAGGTGACGGCACCGATGGAATCCGGCGGTGACATCGCGGAGACGCGGGCCGTCTCCAGCCCGTCCGGCGCCTGAGGACGAGGCGCCGCGAGGAGCGCGGGCACGGCGCGGGGCGCGCACGGCCCCCCACGGGCCCTGCGCACCCCGCGCCCCGGCGGTGGGGCGGTGCTCAGCGGTCGATGCGGTACGACTCGCCGTACACCTTCCAGGCCAGCGGCGGGTCCAGGTTCAGGTTCTTCTTGGTGAGGAAGACGCGCTGGGCGGTGTCCACCCGGCTGGTGTCCTCGTGGGCCTCCTCCTGCTTCATGGCCCAGACCCGGGCGTCGAGGAAGGCGTGCAGGTACTTCACCTCGTCGCCGCCCTGCGCCGGGGGCTTCGCGGTGCGCAGGGCGCGCTTGCGGATGTTGCTGAAGCTGGTGCTGTCGCCGCCGTCGCCGTGCATGACGATCGCGTCGTAGTACGCGAACTGCCCCAGCGCGCCGATGCCGTCGGCCTTGCCCCGCTTGACGGCCGGGTTGAAGTAGACGCGGTCGCGCTCGTCGTTCTGGGCCTGCTGGAAGGCCGGGTCCTTGGCGGCCTTCTCCCAGTCCTTGGTGTAGTGGGGGTCGAGGCCCGCGTGCGAGTCGGAGCCGTTCACACGGCGCAGCGCGGGCAGGTACTTCTCCAGGACGTTGCCGGGCTTGCGCGCGGCGTACAGCTCGACGAGGTCGAGCATGTCGCCGGTGCCGGAACAGAAGCCGATGATCCCGGCGGTGTAGCCGCGCTTGTCACCGATGTCCTCGATGTACTTGTACTGCGCCTTCCAGTCGAGCGAGGAGTTCTCCGCGCTCGCCACCAGCTTCATGGCGATCTCCTTCTTCGCCGGGTCGTCCAGGCCCACGGCGGCGCGCGGCGCGGGGGCCGCGCCCGCGGCCTCGGTGGCTGTCAGGGGCCCCGCTATCAGGGCCGCGCCTATCAGACCGACGACGGCCCGGCGGGTGCTGGTGCTGGTGCGGTGGGGGGTGGGGTGGGAGTGCAACGGAACCTCCAGAGGGGGAGTTCTTGGTGCCGTGTGCGGGTCGCGTTTTGTTAGGAAGGTTTCCTACCAGAAATCGGAGATGACGTATACCCGTCAAGCACGACCGGGTGCGGGACGGGGTGCGCGCCTCAGAGGGCCCAGGAGCGCGCTCGTACATGGCCGGTCATCGCCCTAGTCGCTGCTCACGCTGGTCCGTACGATCCCAGCACCCTCAGCCTCCGCTCATCGCACGCCGACCGGTCGCCGACCCGTGAGCGGACCCGTGCGATGGCTGAGTCAGTTCCTCCCAGCACACGCTCCATCCCCCACCTCGCGGCGGCACGCCCTGCGTGCGTGCCGCCACGGGCCGAAGCACTCGATGGGAGAACCACGAACATGTCCGCTGCACTCCTCGCGGGTGGCGCCCTCGCCACCCTGCTCGCCGCCGGTCTGCCCGCTCACGACCCGACCGACTTCAGCGAACCGCCGCCCGACAAGATCGTGATCGAGGTCGCGACCGTGAACGGCTCCGGTTGCCCCAGAGGCACGGCCGCCGTCGCCGTGTCCGAGGACAACACCGCCTTCACCGTCACCTACAGCGACTACCTCGCCCAGGCGGGCGGCAGCTCCGCCCCCACGGCGTTCCGCAAGAACTGCCAGCTCAGCCTGATCGTGCACGTCCCGCAGGGCTTCACCTACGCGATAGCGAGCGCCGACTACCGCGGCTTCGCCTCCCTGGAGCGCGGCGCCAAGGGCACCGAGAAGGCGTCGTACTACTTCCAGGGCTCGCCGGACACCGGCGCCAAGTCCCACTCCTTCTCCGGCCCGGTCGCCGACAACTGGCAGGCCACCGACGAGACCGAGGTCACCCAGCTGGTCTGGGCGCCCTGCGGCAAGAAGCGCAACTTCAACATCAACACCGAGCTGCGCGTGGACATCGGCACCTCGGACCGCACCAAGACCAGCTTCATGACGATGGACTCCACCGACGGGGCCATCAGCACGATCTACCGCGTGAAGTGGAAGGAGTGCCCGCGCTGACCGAGCCCGGCTGAGGTGCTGACCAGCTGACAGCTGGTGAGGGGGCCGTGCCTCCGGCGGGGACGACCGCCGTCCGGAGGCACGGCGACGGGTCCCGCGTCAGCGGGTCCCGTCGAGTACGTCGCGCACCTTCTTCGCGATCGCGTACGTGTCTCCCGCGGGGGTCACGGCGAGGCGCCCCGGCTCGCGGAGCCACTGGTCCTCCAGGGCGAACCAGTCGACGGACCGCGGCTCGCGGCCCTCGTCGAGCGCGTCGCGCAGCTCGTCGAAGTACGTCGTCCAGCGCAACCGGTACAGGCCGCCGACGAGGCCCGCCCACTCGCGGTTGGCATAGTCCTTCAGGCCCGCGTCGGCCCCGGCGCGCGGGCCCCACACGGTCACCAACGACAGCTGGTCGTAGGCGAGTTGCTCGCGCTCGCGGTCGTCGGCGCCCCAGGCGCGGGCGTCCGCAACCCACCGCCCGAGCAGCTGGCGGCCGTCGGTCGCGGCAAGCCGGTCGAGCAGGTCGAGCAGGCGCAGCCAGGTGCGGGTGAGCCGCTCGAAGCGGGCGGTGTCCCGCGCGTCGTACGCCGCCTTGACGCGGGGCAGCAGCACCCGGCTCCGGTTCGACAGGGCCTGCCGCGCCACGTCGAGCAGGTCGCGCCGGTACGCGGCCGAGCCGCGCAAGTCCCGCCGCACCCGCAGGAGTTCGTCGAGCGCGGGCTCGAAGTCGGCGGCCGGGTAGCGGAGCTCCTTCGGTGACCACGAGGCGGCGGAGCGCACCGTGAGACCGGGGCGCGCGCCGAAGAGGCCGTCGGCGCCCTCGGCCCACGAGTCGGCGCGGGTGGTGCCGTAGCAGGTGCGCCGCAGCACGTCCCAGGCGCGCGCGGCATGCGGGTCGGCGCCGCCGTACCGGCTGACGGCCCACTGCGCGAACCACTCCTTCAGGTCCAAGTCGCCTTTCCGCCAGGCGAGTTCGGAGAACAGCTCGAAGGCGGCCGGGTTGTTGTCGGCGGCCTCCGGCAGCAGCGCGATGCCGCGCAGGGCGCTGCCGTCCCTGGTGCGCCACCGCTCGTAGAGGTCCGCCCAGTCGGGCGTGTTCGCGCCGAGCGCGGTGTGTCCGCCGAAGTTCCAGATCGAGCCGAAGGCGTACGGCGTGCCGCCCCAGTCGGCCTCGCGGTCGGTGACGTGCGGGAAGCGGTCGGACAGGCCGTCGACGACGAGCATGCGGTCCTTGTCGACGGCGTCCACGAGGGCCTTGGGCGGGTTGTGCTGCCAGCCGAGGATCACCCACAGGGCGTCCGGGTGCGCGGCCCGCAGCGCCCGCTCGACGGCGCGGGCGGCCTCGCCCACCGGCACGTCACCCGGCTTCCCGCCCTCGTGGAGCAGGTCCATCTTGTACATCGTGGACGGTCCGAGCAGCTCGTCTTGGACGCGGTAGTAGGCGGCGGCGACGTGCGCGAAGGCGTCGGTGCGCGGATCCAGCCAGTCGGGGCGCGCGAAACCCACCCAGTCGCCCTGCGGCACGGTCCGCGCGCCCGGGTTCCGCTCGGCGAAGTCCGGCGGGACGGTGCCGAAGTACCCCGGGAACACGGGTGTCATGCCGAGCGCGCGCAGCCGGTCCGCGATGCGCCGCCCGAGCCGGGCACGCCGCTGGAGGAGCTGCCCCGACACCGGGTGCGGGAAGGCCGCCATGTTCTGGAGCAGCCACCACGGCTGGTGCGCCGGCCCCGGCACCCAGGCCCGCAGCTCCTCGTCCCCGTACCCGAACTCCTGGAACACCCGGTGGTGGACGGCGTCGGCGCCCGCGTACACCAGGACCTCGTTGTAGCCGTGCAGGGCGAGCACGTCGATCTCGCGCTCCCAGTACGACCAGTCGTGGTACGCGTTCGTGTAGCCGTCGTTGGTGTCGTTGAGGGCGAACCGGTGCGGGGTGTTGGCCCGCCCGGTGAGCGGCGCACCGGGCGCGGGCAGCAGCTTCGGCAGGTCGAGCTGGTGGCCCGCCCAGGTGATGTTCGCGCGGCAGACCTGCTTCAGGTAGTGGTACAGGCCCCTGAGGTGGACGGCCGGGGTCGGCCCCGCCACGGTGACGCGGCCGCGCGCCCCGGTCACGCGGTAGGAGTCCGGGGCCCCGGACGTCTCGAACGCGAGCTGCTCCGCGTGCCGGGGCAGCAGCCGCCGGGCCGCCGCCGCGGCGCTCCCTGGCTCCCCGGGCGGCACCGCGGCGCCGTCGGCCGCACGCCCCCCGGAGCAGGCCACTGCCGTCCCGGCCGTACCGGCGAGGGCGGTGAGCAGAGCGCGACGGGGCAGCTGGGACATCGGGGCTCCCGAGGTCGGACGGGCGTTTCGCACACCGAGATGACTCCTGCCCCGCCCACCCCCGCTCCCTAACCCATCGTCAGCCACTGGCCGGACCGCAGGAACTGTGCCGCTGCGACGGGAGGTGCGGAGCGGGCCAATCATCGGAGCGAAGCGCGGTTCGTGGCGCGATTGCTGCCACCGGGGCCGTGTTTGGCCCATTGACATCCGATGTATCCGCTCCTACGTTCCCGAGCGTCCCGTAGACGAACAGGAGCCGCTCATGCGACGAAGAGTGACCGCACTCGCCCTGCTCCTCACCGCCACCGCCCTGCCGCTCTCCGCCGTCGGGCCCGCGCAGTCGGCGCCCGGCCCCCAGCGGGCCGCGGGCCCCGGCACGGACCACGCCGCCGACGACCCCTTCACCGCCGACCGCACCAACTGGTTCCGCCAGGACCGCTTCGGCATGTTCATCCACTTCGGCGCCTACTCGAACCTGGAGGGCGAGTATCCGCGCCCGGACGGCACCGTCTGCCGCAACGCCGAGTGGATCAAGCGCCAGTGCAAGATCCCGACGGCCGAGTACGAGCGCCGCGCGCGGTCGTTCGACCCCGCCGACTTCGACGCCGGGGCCGTCGTGAAGGCGGCGAAGGACGCCGGGATGAAGTACATCGTGATCACGTCCAAGCACCACGAGGGCTACGCCATGTGGCCGACGAAGGTCAACTCCTGGAACCTGCGCGACCATTCGTCCTTCGACAAGAACCGCGACATCCTCGCCGAGCTGAAGCGGGCCGCCGACGCGGCGGGCGTCAAGCTCGGCTTCTACTACTCCATCTGGGACTGGCACGACCCGGACTTCCCGGACCCGGCGACCTTCCCGAAGTACGAGAAGCGGATGTACGCGCAGCTCAAGGAGCTGGTCGACACCTATGACCCGGCGCTGCTCTGGTTCGACGGCGAGTGGGACACCGAGGACCCGCACAACCCGTGGACCGCCCGCGACGGCGAGCGCCTGGAGGCGTATCTGCGCGGCCTGAACCCCGACCTCGTCATCAACAACCGCGTCGGCAAGCGCCGCGTGGTCGACGGCGACTACGGCACGCCCGAGCAGGAGATCCCCGACGCCCCGGTCGACGGCCAGCTCTGGGAGTCCTGCATGACCCTGAACGACCACTGGGGCTTCGCCCGGTACGACCGGAACTGGAAGTCGGGCCAGGCCCTGGTGCGCAACCTCCTCGCCACCACCTCGCGCAGCGGCAACTACCTCCTGAACGTCGGCCCCGACGCGCGCGGCCGGGTCCCGCAGCCGTCCGTGGACCGGCTGAAGGAGATGGGCACCTGGCTGCGCACGGCGGGCCAGGGCGACGCGGTCTTCGGCGCCCGCTACGGCGGTCTCGTCGAGGAGCCGGACTGGGGCACGGTCAGCCGCAAGGGCGACACCCTGTACGCGGCGGTCACGCGCTGGCCGGGCGCGGGGCAGCCCCTGCACCTGAGGGCGCGTACGGACTTCGCGGTCAAGTCGGCCCGGGTGCTCGGCAGTTCGCAGCGGGTCACCGTCACCGCGTCCGGCGACGGCTACGACCTCACACCGTCCGGCGCCGCGACCAACCCCACGGCCACCGTGATCGCCCTGAAGGTCGACCCCGGCCGCGCGGCCCGCCCCGGCGACGGCAAGGGCCTGAAGCAGGAGGTCTTCGACAACGCGGAGCTGTCCGGCGCCCCGAAGGTCACCCGCACCGACCCCGCGGTCAACCACTCCTGGAAGTACACGGGTTCACCGCACCCGTCCGTAGCCGCGGACCGGTTCGGCGTGCGCTGGACGGGCTCGGTCGAGCCGCGCCGCTCGGAGACGTACACGCTCACCACGGTCTCCGACGACACCGTGCGCGTCTGGATCGACGGCGAGTTGGTCATCGACTCCTGGAACCCGCACGAGCCCAGGGTCGACAAGGCACGGGTGCGGCTGGAGGCGGGCAGGCGGCACGCGATCCGCGTCGACTACGCGGAGCAGACGGGGGAGGCCCATATGAAGCTCCTGTGGTCCAGCCCGAACCAGCCGCAGGAGGTCATTCCCTCGACGCAGCTGCGGACACGCTGACCAGGGCGTACTCGGTGAACGTGCCGCAGGCCGCGAAGCCGAGCGCGCGGTAGACGGGCTCGCCGTCCGGTGACGCCTGGAGGACCGCCGTCCGCAGCCCCGCGTCGCGCCCCGCGTGCAGCGCGGCGAGCGTGAGGGCGCCGCCGTAGCCGCGGCGCCGGTGGGCGGCGAGCGTCGAGATGTTGTAGATCCCGGCGACACCCGCGTGCAGGAAGGCCTCGGCGGTGCACACCGGCTGCCCGTCGGCGTACCCGATCAGGTAGCGGGCGGGGGAGTCGGCGGCGAGCGCCCCCTCGGCGACCGCCGCGTAGAACTGCCGGACCGTCGCCGCCGGGGGATCCCAGTTGGCGGCCAGGACCGTGGCGTACGCGTCGAGTTCGGCGGCCGTGGTCACCGGCCGGATCTCCAGGCCGTCCGCGTGCGCGGGCGGCGGCGCCGCGCCCAGGTCGAGCCACATGCCCGTCTCGGCCTCGGACGCGGGGAGCCCGGCGGCGGCGAGCCGCGCGCCGAGGTCACCCGGTGTGGAGGTGTCACCCACCCACCAGGAGAAGGTGCGCCCGGTGCCGGTCAGCTCCTTCACGGTGGCCGCGATCCGGGCGTCCGCGCTCTCCTCGGTGAACCGCGCCGCGGCGACGATGTTGAAGGTGTCGTCGTCGATGCCGCTGTCCGCGACGACCAGGTCCCCGTGGTCGGTGACGCGCGCTCCCGGCAGGTGCCGGTGCAGGTGCCCGGCGTGGGCGGCGAGGTTCCGCTCGGCGGCGGCGAGCGCGTCCGGCCCGTCCGGCCCTGTCACAGCCCCTCCAGGACGGTGTCGACGGTGGTCACCAGGGCCTTCCGGTCGTCCCGCACGCGGGCCAGGACCCGCAGCCCGTAGTACGTGCTCTGCACCAGGCGCGCCACCTCGCGCGGGTCGCGGTCGGCCGGGATCTCGCCACTGGCCTGCCCGGCCCTGGTCACCGCGCACACCTCGTCCTCGACGCGGTCGAAGCCGCGCCGCACGGCCCGGCGTACGTCGCCGTCGAGACCGGCCAGCTCGATGGCCGCGTTGATGGCGAAGCAGCCGCGGCCGTCGTCCGCGTCCAGGTCGCTCTCGACCGAGTGCAGGATCATCGCCCGCAGCCGCTCCTTGGCGGTGCCGGGGCCCTGGAGGCGCTCGATCTGCGCGGCGGTGACCGTGTCGTAGTAGCGGTCGAGGGCGCGCAGATACAGCTCGCGCTTGCCGCCGAAGGTGTTGTAGAGGCTCGACGGGCCGAGGCCCGTCGAGTCGCACAGGTCGCGCGTCGACGTGCCCTCGTACCCGTGGCGCCAGAAGGTCTCCATGGCCGCGGTGATGACGCGGTCCTCGTCGAACTGTCGTGGCCTGGCCATGCGCCGGACCCTACCCGTTTTGGAACACCTTTTCAAAACTTGGGGACGCCGAAGCGGGGGGTGCCGCGGGCGTCCGCCGTTCCAGGATCCCGGCGCCCACCGCCGCCGCGCAGCCGAGCGCCGCGAGCCCGGCGCCGACCCACGCGACGGCCGCGTACCCGTGGCCCGCGTCGATGACCAGGCCGCCGAGCATCGGCGCGACCGTGTTGCCGACGTTGAACGCGGCCGTGTTGGTCGCGCCGACGAGCGTGGGCGCGTCCGGCGCGAGCGTGAACACCCGTGACTGGAGGGCGGGGTTGGTGACGTACCCCGCCGCGCCGAGCAGGAAGACGAGCGCCACCACGACGGCCGCCGCCGAGCCCGCGGTCAGCGCGAGCACCGCCGAGACCGCCGCGAGCCCGCCGAGCCCCCACGCGAGCGTGGCCACCGCGTGCGCCCGCGCCGTCCGGCCGCCGACGACCAGGCCGAGCATGCCGCCCGCGCCGAACAGCGCGAGCACCGCGGGCACCCACCCCTCGCTCAGGCCCGTCTCGTCCGTGAGCAGCGCGGCCAGATAGCTGAAGGTCACGATCACCGCGCCGAAGGCGAAGGCCGTGACGGCGTACGACAGCCACAGCTGGGGCCGCGCCATGCCGCGCAGCTCCGTCCGCACGGAGGGCGCCGCGCCCCGCTCGCCGCCCGGCACCGCCGCCACCGTGCACACCAGGCTCACCACCGTCGCCGCCGCGACCGCCCAGAACGCGGCCCGCCACCCCGCCGACTGGCCCAGCACGGTGCCCGCCGGTACGCCGACGATCGTCGCCAGGGTCAGACCGCCCGCGACCAGGGCCACCGCCTTGCTCTTCGCCTCGCTCGGCACGAGCGCGACCGCCGTCGCCACGGCCACGCCCCAGAAGCCCGCGTACGCGAGCGCGCTGACGATCCGCGTCGCGAAGAGGAGCCCGTAGCCCGGCGCCACCGCGCCCACCACATGGCCCGCCACGAACACGGCTTGCAGGATCACCAGGGCCGTCCGGCGCGGCCACCGCAGCGTCGCCACCGCGAGCAGCGGCGCCCCGACGACCATGCCGATCGCGAACGCCGAGATCAGCAGCCCCGCGTCGGGCACGGACACCCCCAAGTCCGCCGCCATGCCCGGCAGCAGCCCGGACAGCATGAACTCCGACGTCCCTTGCGTGAAGATCCCGAGCGCCAACACATAGACCGCGAGCGGCATGGGTGTCCCTCCCTAGATGCGCGTACGTAGTTTTGAAGCACTCGCTCCAAAACCAGGGTGGACGTTAGCACGGGGGCGCCCCAAAGGGGCGCGGGGAACTGCGCGACCAGCCCCCACGCCGCCGCAGACGGAATTAGTCGGTGGTCTCCCAGGCCGTCACGGCCAGCTCGTCGCCGACGGCCAGCTTCCCGCTGCGCAGCACGGAGAACTTGACCCCCAGCGCGACACCCCCGCCCGCCTGCCGCCGATACCCGGCCAACGTACGCAGAGGCTCGGGCCCGGCCCGCTGGCCCGAGGCCTGGTCGACAAGCGTGACCGCACAGCGAATCGCCGGCTTGGCGAAGCCCAGCTCGGCGTTGCCGACGCCCACGGTCCTGACCGCGTCCTCCGTGTGCGGCGCGTCCCACCCGTCCACGACGATGTTGGGCCGCAGCCGGCTGAGGGCGATGGGGCTTCGACCGGCCGCCGTGATGCGGGCGTTGAGGTCGTCGTACGACGACCGCGACAGCAGATGCAGCGCGCCGCTGTCGGCGAAGCCGGACGTACCCGGGTGGAGCCCGTCGGTGACCCGCTCGTGCTCCGGCGGCACCCGCACCAGACGGCAGTCCGTGCCGAGCACGTCCGAGAGCCACCGCGCCGCCTCCGCGCCCTGGTCGACGGCCTTGAACGGCGCCCCGAACAGGTCCACGTCGCAGCGCGGCGACTCGACGTCGACCTCGATCTCCAGCGGCTCCGCGTCCGGGGCGCGCAGGGTGAGCCGTCCGCCGTCCCAGCTCACCTCGGGACGGATCACGGCGAGCCGGGTGTCCTTGCGCTGCGTGCGGTACACGCCCGCGTCGTCGACCACCATGAACGCGCGGTCGTGCGCGAGGCCCGCCGGTGTCAGGGCGCTCTCCGTGAGCGCCACCCCGGCGCACCCCTTGACCGGATACGTGATGAGGTCCGTGACTACCGCTGCCATGCCGCTCCGATCGCGGCGACGTCGTCCATGGGAGCTGCCCTTCGGTCGGTCTGGAGGTCGATCTTCCCCGTCCGCCTCAGCATCGTTCGCCGACCGGCGCGGCATCAATGCCTTTTGCCCAACGAAAAGGATCACCGTGCGTGCCGGGCGGCCCGTCTCTGTAACGGTCGGCGTCCGCCCGATCGCCCGCGTGCGCCCGCTCCCGCCACAATGGCGGCGCCGCCCTCACCCTATCTCCTCACTGGAGGCGCCATGAGGCTCCGTACCGCCGTCGCCCAGCTCTTATGCGCCGCACTTCTGGGCGCCCTCGCCCTGATCGCGGCCCCCGCCGCCACCGCCGCCCCGGCGCAGACGCCGCTGCGCGGCGGCACCCTGCTCTTCAGCCCTTCCGGGCGGTGCGTCGTCTCCTTCAACGCCACCACTGGCACCCGCTACTACGGGATCATGGCGGGCCAGTGCGGCGCCGTCGGCACCAAGTGGTACGCCGACCCGGGCCTCACCACCGAGGTGGGCGTCACCGAGACGGCCGTCTTCCCCGGCAAGGACTACGCCCTGGTGCACTTCACCAACCCCGACTACTCCTATCCGAGCGAGGTGGCCATCGGTGCGCGGGCCATCCGCATCAACCGCGCCGCGAACCCCGTCGTGGGCCAGTCCGCGTGCCGCGTCGGACCCACGACAGGAGCGCGCTGCGGCACGGTCCAGGGCGTGAACGTGTCCATCACCTACCCGCAGGGCACGGTCAACGGCCTCTTCCGCACCAACATCTGTGCCGAGCCCGGCGACTCAAGCGGCCCCGCCTTCGCCGGTGACGGCGCGCTCGGCTTCCTCGTCGGCGGCAGCGGCAACTGCACCACCGGCGGGACGACGTACTACCAGCCCCTGGCGCCGGTGCTCAGCGCGCACGGGCTGCGGGTGGGCTACTGACGAAGTCGGCCCACGCCCCCGGGGCAACCGTCAGCCGGGGCCCGGCCGGGTGCTTGGAGTCGCGGATGTGGATGGTGGTGGGGCAGGTGGCTACCTCTACGCAGTCGTCGCCAGACCCGCTGCTGTAGCTGGACTTGTGCCAGGAGAGGGCGACTTCGACGCAGTCATCACCGTCACCGCCGCTGTAACTGCTTTTGAACCAGGCCAGTTTGGGGGTGCTCATCATGCTCCTCGCATCCGCTCCAGCAGGCTCACCGAGTCTTCGAAGGAGAGAGCCTGTGAGCGCATCCTGGCATACCGCATCTGGAGCACGCTGATCTCTCTCGGGTCAGAGATGAACATGCCGCCTCGCTGGCCCTCGCAGTAGGCGAACCAGCGGTTCTCGGGGCTTTCAAGGAGTCGGATTGGCCCATCCAGCCCGGAATGGCTCTCCCTCACCAGCGGCATGATCTGAACCTCGATGTTGCGGCGCTCGGCGAGCTGGAGGATGTGCTCGATGAGCCCCTGGGTGACTTCGTCCCCACCCATGTTCCGCAGGAACAGGTGCTCTTCGAGGATGAAGCTGTACGCGGTGTTCGGTCGGTCCGTGAGGAGCTTCTGGCGCTCGCCGCGCGCCACGAGCTGGGCCTGGATCTGCTCGTCGCCCAGCGGTGGGAGCTGGTTGGCGAACAGCCTCTCCGCGTACGCGGGTGTCTGCAACAGGCCCGGAATCAGGCGGCACTCGTACGTGTAGAGGGTGACGGCCTCCTGCTCAAGGCGCGCCCATTGGCGGAACCACGCGGCCAAACCCCTCTGACGAGAAAGCTGATTCACCACGAGCCGCAGCGTCCCGAAGGCGTCCAGCGTGGCCTCCGCCTGGTCCACGAAGCGCGGTGGCGGAAAGCGCCTGCCCTGCTCGATGGAGGCGATGAAATGGGTCGAGTAGCCGATCTCGGGGGCCAGGGACTCCTGTGTGTACCCGGCCCGCTTGCGGAAGCTCTTGAGCGCGGCGCCGAACGCCTTGAGCCCATCGGTCGGTTCGGGCTCCTGAGAGCCCTGCGTGCTTGACGACATCACGGGTATCCCCTGACGCTCGCTTACCGTCCCCGCCAACGCGCCCATGCTTACGGGCAGTTACCCCTACTGTCTACGTTTCGCACTCGTACACTTACGGAGCGTACGAGTTTGGTGCCTCCCGAACCGCTCGTTCACACGGTCACCGTGGGTCGCATGCCACCCCAGGTGCAAACCCCCACACCAGCACATGTGTTCACGCGGCGTATCAACGCCAGCCCGCGCGGGGCCCGTCAGGCCAGAACGCTCGCGCGCGACCAGCTGAACGGCTGGGGCATCCCTTACGACAGCGAACTCTCCGACGCGGCGGCCCAGATCGTCGCGGAGCTGGCGGCGAACGCGGCGACGCACGGGCGCGTCCCCGGGCGCAGCTTCGAGCTGAGGCTGCTGCTGCTCGCGGGGACGCTGCGGATCGAACTGGCGGACACGCGCGCGGAGTGCGCGCCGCCCCGGGAGGCCCGGTTGCCGCCGGACGAGGCGGAGTCGGGCCGAGGCCTCGTCCTCGTAGCGGCGTTGGCGGAGGAGTGGGGCGTGGAGAGCCGGGAGATCGGCAAGACGGTGTGGGCGCGGCTGTCGCTCGGCTGAGCACGGGCGGGCCCCGGCCACGCACAGGGGGCGCGACCGGGGCCGTCGAGGGCTGTCTACCGGATGCGGTGCAGCGTCCAGGCCTCGTTGGGCGTGTCGTCCTCGGGGGCGAGCAGGATGTGACCGCCCACGTGCTCGGCGCGCAGGACGAGGTCCTTGTCCGACACGATCTGGATGCCGAACGGGGTGGGCTGGATCCGCCAGGCGACCTGGTTGCCCTCCCTGACGTAGGCGTTCTCGTCGGTGTAGTTCAGGTACTGGTTGGCCGGGCCGTAGGCCGGGCGGAGATGGTACTGGCCCGGCAGGTCCTCGGTGGCCCGCTCGATGAGCCACTCCTGGGTGATCGGGGGTATCAGCTCGGGCGCCGCGATGACGGGGCGGCCGTGCTGGACGGCGTGGGGCGTGGCGGTGAGGACCGTACGGAATCCGATGTGAGCGCCGATGATGTAGATCCCGCTCGCCAGCTGGAGATCGGACATGTCTGTCCCTTCGGTCGTCGTCGGGGCCCGGCAGGTGACGGAGGCCACCGGCCTGTACACCGGCTCACTCTCACGGCGCACCGGCCCCGGGAGGCAGGCGAAATGCGGCCATGAGGGTCAGTGGCCCTAAATGCCCGCTAGAGGGGCGGATATCGCCAACTTCTGCCGTGCAAGGGGAGGACGAGGGGGCGCGCGGGGCCCGACACCGGCGCGCCACCCGACCGCGCCGACCACGCCCCCCGCCCCGACAACGACCGGAACAGCCGCCCCGACCAACCCCATCCAGCCCGTCCGGCGTTTGAGGACGAGGCGCGAAGCGCCGATAGAACGGGGGCGCGGGGGCGGAGCCCCCGGAGCGGGAAGGGGCGCCCGCGCGCGGAGCGCGCTGATGGGCACAGCGGGGCGCCCCGCGAGGGCTAAGCCCCCCGCACCCGCACCCCCGCCTGGAAGCGAGACGTGGCGCCCACCTCCGCCATCAGCTCCGCGACCCGCCGCCGGTACGTCCGCAGCGACATGCCGAGCCGCCGGGCCCCGGCCTCGTCGGTGAGCCCGTCACTGAGCGCCCGCAGTACGAGCCGCGCCTCGTCGTCGAGGGCGGGCACCGAGGCCCGCAGGGCGTCGGCGAGCGGCTGGGCCGCCTCCCACGTGGCGTACAGCAGCGACCGCACGCCGTCGACGACCTCGGGGACCCGCACCACCGTGTACGTACGCGGGCCCCGGGACTCGGCACCGGCGAGGACGGCGATCCGCCGGTCGATGACGACGGCCTCGCGGGCGAGGGGGGTCGACGAGATGCGCACGTCCGCGCCGGACGCGGCGATGGCCGCGAGCCGCCGCTCCGAGTAGGGGTCGCCGAGCGCCTGGCGCGTGTACACCTTGCGCATGGCGAGGCCGTCGCGGGGCGCGGGTTTCCGCAGGGGCGGCCGCTTGCCGTCGGCGAAGACGGCGTTCACGCCGCCGGACCAGGTGACCAGGTCGGCGGCGCCGCACAGGAACTCCTCGCGGGCGGCGGCGAACAGGTCCCCGGCCCGCAGCACGAGCTCCCGCTCCCCACGCAACGTGACGACACCCTCCCGCTCCACCCGCCCCCGGCTCCCGGTGCGGTCCGCCCCACTTGCTCCACTCACCCGCCCACCTCCCTGGAGATGGCAACAACTTGCCACCTTCGTCGGCCCGGCCCCGTGCCGGGCCAGGATGTCCGCATGCCGCATGAGAACACGACCGCACCCCACCAGCCCCACGACGCGAACAGCCTGCCCGCCGCCGCGGCCGGGCGGTGGCCGCTGGGGGGCGACCTGCCCGTGCGCCGCATGGGCTTCGGCGCGATGCGGCTGCCGGGCCGCACCTGGGAGGGCCCGGCGGGCGACCCCGAGGCGGCCGTCGCCGTGCTGCGCCGCGCCGTCGAACTCGGCGTCGACCACATCGACACGGCCGCGTTCTACTTCTACAAGGACCTGTCCGCCAACGCGTTCATCCGCCGGGCCCTGCACCCGTACCCCGACGACCTGGTGATCGCCACGAAGGTCGGGCCGGACCGCTCCCCGGACCACGACTGGCTCGACGCCGCAGGACCGGCCAAGCTCAAGGCCGACGTGCACCGGAACCTGCGCCAGCTCGGCGTCGACCGCCTCGACCTCGTCTACCTGCGCTTCCTCAGCAAGGACGGCCCCGGCGACGGCCGCTTCGAGGCCCTCGCCGAGCTGCGCGAGGAAGGCCTCATCCGACACCTGGGCGTCAGCAACGCCACCGCCGCGCAACTCGCCGAGGCCCAGCGGATCGCCCCCGTCGCCGCCGTGCAGAACCGCTACAGCCCGGTGTCCCGCGACGCCGAGGCCGACGCCCTGGTCGAGCTGTGCGCACGCCAGGGCATCGCCTTCGTGCCCTTCTTCCCGCTCGGCGGCGCGGGCGCCCCGCACATCGCGGCGCTGCGCGAGGTCGCCGCACGGCACGGGGCGAGCGCCGCGCAGGTCGGGCTCGCCTGGTCGCTGTCCGTGTCGCCCGCCGTCCTCGCCATCCCCGGCACGTCCTCGCTCGCGCACCTGGAGGAGAACGTGGCGGCGGCCGCGCTCACCCTGGACGCCGAGGACCTGGCGACCCTCACCGCGGGCTGACCTACAGGTCGAGGACCCGCGCGTCCGTCGCCAGCGCCCGGAAGTACTCCTTCGGGTCGCCGACCATCCGCCGCTCCTTCAGATCGAGCAGGCCTCCCACGCCGGTCAGCTCCGCCGCGACCGTGCCGTCCGGCTTGGTGAGGACCTGCTCGATCCGGAACGTCTTCCGCTCACCCCACAGGAACCGGCACGACACGGACACCTCGTCCCCGGCCCGCAACTCGCTGCGGTACCGCACCGTGCTCTCCAGGACGACAGGGCCGACGCCCTTCTCGATCAGATCCGCCTGCCGGATCCCCGCCTCCAACAGCAGCGACCACCGCGCGTGCTCCGCGTACTGGAGGTACACCGCCTGATTCACATGCCCCTGCGAGTCCGTCTCGTACCCACGAACAGTGATCCCGACGGAGTACGCCCCCGCCGCGAACTCCCCCTGCTGCTGCACCACGGTGCTCCCTCTCTGACCTGCTGAATGGAAACGGTGTCACCCTCAACTGCCTGATCCCGCCCGGCATTCCCGCACGGCGTCAGCGCCGCTTCGGCGACACCACCACGAACCGGCGGCCCGTCCGCGCGTCCCCGTGCTCGCTCACCAGCCACCCCGCCCGCTCCAGGGCCGCCCCGCAGGCCCGTACGCCCTCCGCCGTCGGCTCCGACACCTCCACCGCGTCCGCCTGCACCGACTCCGTCACGCGATAGCCGTCCCGGCCCGCCGACGCGGGCGCGCGGCCCGCCGCCTCCAGGGCTATCGCCACGGCCCGCACCTGGTGCGCCCGCTCCCACGCGCAGGGTCTCTCCCGGTCGCCCCCGGGGTTCGTCATCCGCCGCAGCTCCACGAGCCCGAGCCAGGCTCCCCGGACCTCCCGCTCCCGGGCGGGGCCCGCTGCGGCGGGCTCGGGCTCGGTGCCCGTGCGGGCCGTGAACACGCCCGGCTCCGCCTCCACCGGGGCCGTCTCCGGTGCGGTGTCCGTCGGCTCGTCCCTGACGCGGTGGCCCGCGGGCGTGAGGAAGTACGCGTGCGGCGGGCGGGGGTGCCGGAACGCGAGGCGCAGCCGGACCAGAGCGGTCAGCTGCGCCTCCGTGCCGCGCAGCCGGCCCGTCACCGGGTCCGCCCCCGCGATGATCCGCCGCTGCGCGGCCGTCGTCGGCTTGGCCATACCCCGATGCTCCCGCACCCCACTGACAACGGCACGGGCTCATCGGCCTCCGGCCTCGTCCTCAAACGCCGGACGGGCTGAATATCTCCGGTGCGGACCGCATCTCGTCCGCGGACCGCGGACCCGTGCCGATCCGCGGAAGGGATCCGGCCCGCACCGCACCATCCAGCCCGTCCGGCGTTTGAGGACGAGCGCGCCGGCGCGATGAACGGGCGGGTGGGTGGGGGAGCAGGAGGGCGCTACACCGACGGCCGGAGGTTCCAGGTGGCGACCACCGGGCGCCCGTGTTCGTAGCTGAGGCGGCTCACCGTGCCCGTGGCCAGTTGGAAGTGCGCCCCCGCCGACGGCGGGAGGCAGAGGCGGCGGGCGGTGAGGACGCGGAGGAAGTGGCTGTGGGCGACCAGGAGCACGCTGCCCTCCGTGTTGGCGAGGGCCGCGTCGACCTTGGCCAGCATGCGGTCGGCGCGCGCGCCGACCTGCTCGGGGGTCTCGCCCGGATGCTCGGGCGGCCCCGCGGCCACGCCGTCCGTGAACAGGAACCAGTCGGGCCGCGTCCGGTGGATCTCCACCGTCGTCACGCCCTCGTACGCCCCGTAGTCCCACTCGGCCAGGTCGTCGTCCACGCGCGCGTGCGCGAAGCCCGCCAGCTCCGCGGTCTCCCGCGCCCGCGCGCGGGGGCTGGTGAACGCGGCGTCGACCCGGTACTTCCCGATCAGGGGCGCGAGCGACCGCGCCTGCTCGCGGCCGTGGTCCGTGAGGGGGATGTCCGTCCAGCTCGTGTGCTGCCCGGACAGCGACCACGCGGTCTCGCCGTGCCGGACCAGGAGGAGGTCACCCATGCGCGTTCCGTTCTACTCGGTTCTGTTCGGTGCGAACCGCCGGGGAGGTGGTCGTATTCCATGATCCGCCCCGGCGCCCCGGCGCCCCGTCACCTGGGGCGCAGCTCCCGCCCCCCGAACGCCCCCGTGCCGTCCGCCCGCTGCCACCACGCCTCCAGACCGGCCTGGCCGAGGGAGCGCCAGTCCGGGGTCTCCTGCACGAACGCGCGGCCGAGGCGCCGCCCCAGTTCGACCATCGTGCGGCCCGCGACGGTCCGGTCGGCGTCATAGGACTCCAGGGCGTCGGGCCAGGTCACCGCCGTGATGATGGCGGACTCCAGGACGGTGGCGTCCTGGAGGGCCTTCACCGCGCCCGCGCCCGTGTGCGGCCGCGCCACCGTCGCCGCGTCGCCCGCGAGCAGCACCCGGCCCTCGGTGGAGCGCGGCGCCGTGTAGTCGTACATGGGCTGGAGGAACAGCTCGGCCGGTGCGGTGGCACGCACCACCGCCCCCCAGTAGGGCGGAAGCAGCACGTCGGCCACGTACGACAGATGGGCGCGCAGGGCGTCCGTGAGGCCGCCGGGCGGCAGGCTCCGCGGATGGCCGAAGCCGAGGTCCGCGTCCAGGCCGCGGGGCGGCGCCGTGTACAGCACCCAGTTCACGCGCCGCCCGCCCCTCCCGTCGGGGATGCGGTAGAGGATCACGTGGCCACCGTCGAACACGGCGTACACGCAGTCCTCGACGCCCCACAGCTCCGGCTCCGGCAGGCGCTCCTCCGGGTACGCGCCGCGCCACGCCAGATAGCCCGCGTACTCGGCCCGCACCCCGGGGAACGCCGCCTCGCGCACCACCGAGCGGTAGCCGTCCGCGCCGACGACCACGTCGAACCGCTCCGTGCCGTCGTCGGTCTCCACCACGGCCCCTCCCGGGCAGGCCCGCACCCCGGTGACCGCGGTGGCGGTGCGGAACGTCACCGTCTCGGGCACCCGGCGCCGCAACTCGCCCCACAGCGGGCCCCAGTTGTACGTGCGGAACGGGAAGGGCGTCACCGCGACCGTGTGCCCGCGCGGGTCCGCGGCCGCGTCGTCACGCACGTACCAGTGGCGTCTGACGAGCTGCACCCACTGCATGTCCGCGTCCAGATATCCGGCCGACTCCAGCTCCGCGTAGCGGGAGTTGTGGACGGCGAGGCCCACGCCCCGGTCGGCGAGGCGGCCCGCGGCCCGCTCGTACACGGTGATCTCGTCCGCGCCGCCCCGGTGCGCCGCCAGTGCCGCCGCGCAGCCCGCGACGCTGCCGCCCACCACGGCGACCCTGCCTGAGTGCATCATCGAGCCATCCTGACAGGGCGGGTGACGTCCTGTCATGACGGTCGGTCAGCGCATGGATACACCGCGCCCGGCGAAGAACGGCTCGAACTCCGCGCGCGGGAGCTGTGCCGTGCGCGTGGGCGCGTCGATCCCCGACGGGTTGTGGAAGTGCAGGCTCCCGTCCGCCGTGCGCGCCGTGACCAGGACCAGGTGCCCGCCCCTTCCGGGCGCTGGGCGCGCCGGTCGGCGGATCTCGTAGTGCACGGACGTCATGACCGTGTGCCCGGTGTCGACGAGGTCGGCCACCTCGTCGAGCGTCAGACGGCGGTGCACCGTCGCCTCGATGCCGTGCGCTTCGCGCGCGTACTCGACGAACGGCGCGTAGATCAGGCCCTTGATCGTGCCGTCGTCCGGGTCCTCCGTGTACGCGCCGTACTTCAGGGCCCCGTCGCGCAGCGCGAAGAGCGACGGCGCGTCCGGGCCGAGCGCCATCCGCAGACAGGTGAGCCCGCAGAGGTGGCCGCACCAGCGCGCATAGTCGTCCAGGGCGGCCGCGCCGGACTCCCGCCAGGCGGGGTCGTCGGCGCGGTCGTGGCCCTCGTACACGATCTTCCCGACCAGGCCGGGCGAGGCGAACTGGGTCAGGGACGGGACCCGGCAGGTGGGGCAGTCGGCCACGGGCACACTCCTCGTCGCGGTGGCGGCCCCGGGCGGGGTCGCGCGGGCTACTGGCGATAGCCGCTCAGGAAGCGGCCGATGCGGCTGATCGCCGCGTCGAGGTCGTCAGCGTACGGGAGCGTCAGGATGCGGAAGTGGTCCGGGTGCGGCCAGTTGAAGCCGGTGCCCTGGACGACCTGGATCTTCTCCTGGAGGAGCAGGTCGAGGACGAACTTCTCGTCGTCGTGGATGGCGTGCACCTTGGGGTCCAGACGCGCGAAGGCGTACAGGGCGCCCTTCGGCTTCACACAGCTGACCCCGGGGATCTCGTTGAGCTTCTGCCAGGCGCGGTCGCGCTGCTCGCGCAGGCGGCCGCCCGGCGCGGTCAGCTCGTGGATGGACTGCCGGCCGCCGAGCGCGGCCTGGATCGCGTACTGGGCGGGCGCGTTGGCGCACAGGCGCATGGAGGCCAGCATCGTCAGGCCCTCCAGATAGTTCCGGGCGTGCTGCTTGGGGCCCGTCACGACCAGCCAGCCGGAGCGGAAGCCCGCCACCCGGTACGTCTTGGAGAGCCCGCAGAAGGTCAGGACCACCAGGTCGGGGGCCAGCGCGGCGACGCTGTGGTGCACCGCGTCGTCGTACAGGATCTGGTCGTAGATCTCGTCGGCGAAGACCATCAGGCCGTGCCGGCGTGCCAGGTCGAGGATGCCTTCGAGGACCTCGCGCGGGTAGACGGCGCCCGTCGGGTTGTTCGGGTTGATGATCACGACCGCCTTGGTGCGGTCGGTGATCTTCGCGGCCATGTCGTCGAGGTCGGGGTACCAGTCGGCCTGCTCGTCGCACAGGTAGTGCACGGCCTTGCCCCCGGAGAGGGTGGTCACGGCCGTCCACAGCGGGAAGTCGGGGGCCGGGATGAGGACTTCGTCGCCGTCCTCAAGGAGGGCCTGCACGGCCATCGTGACCAGCTCGGACACGCCGTTGCCGAGGAAGACGTCGTCTACGGAGATGTCGTCGATGCCCAGCGCCTGGTAGCGCTGCGCCACGGCGCGGCGGGCCGAGAGCACGCCCCGCGAGTCCGTGTAGCCGTGGGCGCTCGGGAGCATCCGGATCATGTCCTGGACGATCTCCTCGGGCGCCTCGAAGCCGAACAGGGCGGGGTTGCCGGTGTTCAGGCGCAGCACGCTGTGGCCCGCCTCCTCCAGGGCGTTGGCGTGCTCGATGACCGGGCCCCGGATCTCGTAACAGACCTCGCTGAGCTTGCTGGACTGCCGGAACTCCATGCGGTGTGCCTCCCGTAGCGTGGGTTCCTTGGTTTTACCAAGCTGGAGCTTGGAAAGTCCAACAGCTTGTCTAGACTGCGACGCATGCCACCTCGACCGCGCCGTAGCTACGACCAGTTCTGTGCCGCCGCCCGCGCCCTCGACGCCGTCGGCGACCGCTGGACCCTGCTGATCGTCCGCGAACTGCTCCTCGGTCCGCGCCGCTACACCGATCTGCACGCCGATCTGCCGGGCGTCAGCACCGACGTGCTCGCCTCGCGCCTGAAGGACCTGGAGCAGTCGGGCCTCGCCACCCGCCGCCGGCTGCCGCCGCCCGCCTCCGCGTACGTCTACGAACTCACCGGGCGCGGCCGGGAGCTGACCCCCGTCCTGCGCGCCCTCGCGGCCTGGGGCGCCCCCGAACTCGCCGAGCGCCGGCCCACCGACGCCGTGCGCGCCCACTGGTTCGCGCTGCCGCTCCTCGACGCCGTCGCCCTGGAGGAGGGCCTGGTGGAGCTGAGCCTGGAGGAGGGCGACTTCCACGTACGGATGGGCGGCGACGGGGCCGTCGTCTCGTACGGGGACGGGCCCGCGCCCGACGAGCCCGACGCGCGCGTGACCCTGGACGCGGTGACGGCCGTCGAGCTGGGGCGGGGGACACTCAGTGTGGCCGACGGCGTGCGGGACGGGCGGATCGCCGTGACCGGGGACGGGCCGCTGGCCAAGGCGCTGCGGAACGGGTGAGGGGTCCAGGGGCCGCGCCCCTGGACCCCTCTACAGGCCACTGATGTCTCAGACGCCGGTCGGGCGCGCGGGCGGCCTGCCGTTGCCGCGCGTCAGGGTGTAGCCGCCCACGCCAGCGAGCGCGGCGAGCACGCCACCGATGCCCGTCCAGACCCAGCGGTCCGTCCACCAGCCGGAGGACCAGCCGTCCTCGGGCTCGGCGGCGGACGGCTTGGAGCCCGGCACCAGGGGGTCGCCCAGGGTGCCGTCCACCGCCGCCGAGCCGCCGACGTCCTTCGACGTGGCCTCGACCTCGGCGGTGACCGGCTGGCCCAGGTCGGCCGTCCGCAGACCGGTCGCCGTCAGGCGCACGTAGTACGTGCCCGGCAGCGGGTCGTTGGCCCACGGCTCCGACCAGGCGCGCACCGTGCGCAGGGTGCAGGCGAGCTCCACCGATTCGCCAGCGGCCGCGCGCGCCTGCATGCCGTACATGCAGGACTGGCGGCGCCGCAGCCCGTCGTACACGTCGATCCGCCACTTGGTGCCGGACGACGCGGCGGACTCGGGCAGCTTCACCGTCGCCCTGACCGTGGGCCGCTGACCGGAGTCCGCGGGGAAGGACCAGTACAGATAGTCACCGGAGGAGGCGCTCGCCGTGGCCTTGTGGCCCTGCTCGATCTCCGTGGCCGTACGGAAGGACGTGCCCGCGTCCGTGCGCTCCTTCTTGTCGTCGCCGGAGGCCGCGAAGGCCGGGCCGGAGGCGAGCAGCGCGCTGAGGCCGAGCAGCCCCGCGGCTGCCAACAGACGTGTCGTACGCATCAGTTCGTCCTCCAGACAGCGACGCGCCAGCGCGAGAGCCAGCCCCACAGGACACCGCCCACGAAGCCGGTGAGGACCAGGGCGCCGAGCAGCCACCAGCCGCGGCCGAGGCCGAAGGCCGCCACGTCGGACGAGCCGTCGGGCGCGTCCACGACGTCGACGGCCAGTTCGAGGGGCAGACCGGGCTTGCCCTTGGCGGCGGCACCGGCGGCGGGCGAGTAGGAGTGGGACACCTGGAGGCAGACGGTCTCCTTCTCGTCGTCCTCGTCGTCATCCCGCTCCGGCTTCGGATACCGAAGGCCGGTCGAGATCACGTCGGTACGGCCGTCGCCCGCCTCGGAGCCGCGCACGATCTCGCGGTCGTGCTTCGTGACGGCCCGCAGGAGCACGCCGTAGTCGTTGTTCACGGCCCGGTCGGCGCCCACGCTCACCGAGGCGCGCAGCTCCTTGCCCGGCGCCACGTCCACGCGGTACCAGCGGTGCTCGCCGAACCCGGCGCGGTCCGTGTACAGGCCGGGCTTCAGCTCCGGCGCGGCCGAGCAGCTGTCGGCGCCGTCCACGGCCACGGGGTTGACGACCGGATCGGCCGCGCGGTCCACCAGCTGGCCCACCCGGTCGCTGAGTTCGTCGGTGTGCCGGATGGAGGTGTACGTGCCGCCGGTGGCCTCGGCGATGCAGCTCAGCTGCGCGCGCATCTTGGTGTTCGGTACCAGGCCCAGGGTGTCGACGGTGAGGTTGACGCCCTTGGCCGCGATCTCCCGTGCCACCTCGCACGGGTCGAGCGGCTGGCAGGTGTCCTCGCCGTCGCTGATGAGGACGATGCGGCGCGAGCCCTCGCCGCCCTTCAGATCGTCGGCGGCCTTCAGCAGGGCCGGGCCGATCGGGGTCCAGCCGGTGGGCGAAAGCGTGGCCACCGCGGTCTTGGCGTCCCTGCGGTCGAGGGGGCCCACCGGGTAGAGCTGCTCGGTGTCCTTGCAGCCGGTCTTGCGGTCGTTCCCGTGGTAGTTGGCGCCGAGGGTGCGGATGCCGAGGTCGACGTCCTCGGGGGTGGCGTCGAGCACCTCGTTGAAGGCCTGCTTCGCCGCGGCCATCCGGCTCTTGCCGTCGATGTCGCGGGCCCGCATCGAACCGCTCACGTCGAGGACCAGCTCGACCTTGGGCTTCGCCCCGTCGTCCGTGTCGTCCGGCTCGTCGGCCGCGTACGCGGCGGAGGGCGCGAGCCCCATGCTCAGGGCCGCAAACAGGGCGCAGAGCCCCGCCGCGAACCGTTTTCTGGTGATCATCAGCGGATCCTATGGATCAAGGTCCGTCCGCTCCAAAAAAGCAGTTGAGGGCGCCGGTTAGGGTGGCGGGTGTGCTGCGAGAAGTGACGGCTGTCCGATACCTGGAACCCCTGCGGGCGGGCGGCTCCGTGCCCGGCGTCGTCGAGGCCGACGACCTGGGGACCTATGTCCTGAAGTTCACCGGCTCCGCGCAGGGCCGCAAGGCGCTCGTCGCCGAGATCGTCGTCGGGGAGCTGGCCCGCCGCCTCGGCCTGCGCGTGCCCGAGCTCGTCCTCGCCCGCTTCGACCCGGCCGTCGCCGCGCACGAGCCGCACCAGGAGGTCCAGGACCTGCTGCACCGCAGCGCGGGCCTCAACCTGGGCATGGACTATCTGCCCGGGGCCCACGACTTCACCCCGGACATCGACCTCGACGTGGACCCGGTCGAAGCGGGCGAGGTGGTCTGGCTCGACGCCCTCACCGCGAACGTCGACCGCACCGTGCACAGCTCGAACCTCATGGTCTGGCCCACGTTCGGGGTCCGCCCGCCGCGCCTGTGGCTGATCGACCACGGCGCCGCGCTCGTCTTCCACCACCGCTGGGACGCCGCGTCGGTCCTCGCCACCGCCGAGAAGGCGTATGACTTCCGCCAGCACGCGCTCGGCCGCTACGGCCCCGACACCAAGGCGGCCGACGACCGGCTCGCCCCCCTGGTGACCGAGGACCTCCTGCGGGAGATCACGGCCGAGGTCCCCGACGCCTGGCTGGCCGACGAGCCCGGCTTCGCCGACGCGGAGGCGCTGCGCGAGGCCTACGTCACCCTCCTGACGGCCCGGGCCCGCGCCTCGGAGGCCTGGCTCCCCACCGACTTCCCGCCCCGGGACCAGCTCGCCGCCGAGGACGCGGCCCGCGCCCGGGCCACGGAGGCGGGCCGCCCGGCCTGGCTGAAGAGAGTCCCCGACCTGCACGGCAAGCCCGACCCGCGCCCCGCGAAGAGGTACCCATGAGCCACCGCGTAGAGATCGAGTACTGCACCCAGTGCCGCTGGCTGCCCCGCGCGGCCTGGCTCGCCCAGGAGCTCCTGACCACCTTCGAGACGGAACTCGACGCGCTCGCCCTCAAGCCGGGCACGGGCGGCGTGTTCGTCGTTCGCGTCGACGGCGAGCCGGTCTGGGACCGCCGCGAACAGGGCTTCCCCGAGCCCACGGCCGTCAAGCGCCTGGTACGCGACCGAGTGGCCCCGGGCCGGAGCCTGGGCCACTCGGAGCGCAAGGACTAGGTCCTGTCCCTCCGCCGTCGCCGGAGCGTCAGCGGCTCATCAGCGCGAAGACGCCCCAGCCGACGTACTCACGGGTGTACTGGGCGTAGCGGGCGGGCCCGGTGGCGAGTTCGGCCCGTACCGTGGCGGTCAGTTCGTCATCGGGGTTCCGGTCGAGCCAGCGACGGAGGTTGAGCCACTGTGCCGCCTGGTACCGGTCCCAGCTGTCCTGATCGGCGAGGACCATCTCCACGACGTCGTACCCGAGGTCGCCGAAGTGCCCGATCAGCTCCGGCAGCATCCGGAAGTCGGCTCTGCCGGTGGCGCCGCAGCCTTCGACGACGTCCTGGGTCGGCGGTGCCTGACGCCAGTACGGCTCGCCGATCAGCGTGAGGCCGCCCGGGCGGAGGCTGCGGCCGAGCAGCTCGACGGTGCCGGCCACGCCGCCCCCGATCCAGGTGGCGCCGACGCACGCGGCGAGATCGACCGGCTCGTCCGCGACGTGGCCGGAGGCGTCGCCCCGGACGAAGTCGACCTGGTCGGCGACTCCGAGTTCGGCGGCACGGGCACGGGCCTTCTCGGTGAACACCGTGCTGATGTCCACCCCCGTCCCCGTGACGCCGTGGTCACGTGCCCAGGTGCACAGCATTTCGCCCGACCCGCTGGCGAGGTCGAGTGCCCGCGTGCCGGGTGCCAGGCGGAGCGCCCGGCCCAACGCGGCGAGCTTGTCAGCGGTGAACGGGTTGTGGATGCGGTGGCTGCTTTCGCGCAGGGTGAAGATGCGTGGAAGATCCACAGGAGTGATTCCTTGGGTTCGATGAGGTTCTGGCGTTCCTGGAGGGCAGCCGTCCGCAGTCGGCCACCCCTGCTTGAACCGTCATCAAATGCACCCACTCGGTCGTGTCGATCTTGGACTCGCGCAAAGCTAGAGCTCTCGGGAGCGACGTGTCCACCGATTTCGGGTGGCGCCGCCCGCCACGCGCGCGACCTCTCGGTGAGGATTCAGCGCAGCCGCTCGTACGCGGGCAGGGTCAGGAAGTCCGCGTAGTCCGCGTCCAGGGAGACCTGGAGGAGGAGGTCGTGGGCCTCCTGCCACGTGCCCGCCGCGAAGGCGTCCTCGCCGATCTCGGCGCGGATCGCGGCCAGTTCGGCGGCGGCGACCTCGCGGGTAAGCTCGGCCGTGGCGGGCTTGCCGTTGTCGAAGACGACGCCCGCGTTGATCCACTGCCAGATCTGGGAGCGGGAGATCTCGGCGGTGGCCGCGTCCTCCATGAGGTTGAAGATGGCGACCGCGCCGAGGCCGCGCAGCCAGGCCTCGATGTAGCGGATGCCGACCTGCACGGCGTTGACCAGGCCGTCGTACGTGGGCTTGGCGTCCAGGGAGTCGATGGCGATGAGGTCACCCGCGGCGACGGAGACGTCCTCGCGCAGACGGTCCTTCTGGTTCGGCTTGTCGCCGAGGACCTTGTCGAAGGACTCCAGGGCGATCGGTACCAGGTCGGGGTGGGCGACCCAGGAGCCGTCGAAGCCGTCGCCCGCCTCGCGGTCCTTGTCGGCGCGGACCTTCTCGAAGGCGACCTTGTTGACCTCGGCGTCCTTGCGGGACGGGATGAAGGCCGCCATGCCGCCGATGGCGTGCGCGCCGCGCTTGTGGCAGGTGCGGACGAGCAGTTCGGTGTAGGCGCGCATGAACGGGGCCGTCATCGTGACCGCGTTGCGGTCCGGCAGGACGAACTTCTGGCCGCCGTCACGGAAGTTCTTGACGATGGAGAAGAGGTAGTCCCAGCGGCCCGCGTTCAGGCCCGAGGCGTGCTCGCGCAGCTCGTAGAGGATCTCCTCCATCTCGTACGCCGCCGTGATCGTCTCGATGAGGACGGTGGCGCGGACGGTGCCCTGGGGGAGGCCGACGTAGTCCTGGGCGAAGACGAAGATCTCGTTCCAGAGGCGGGCCTCCAGGTGCGACTCCGTCTTCGGCAGATAGAAGTACGGGCCCTTGCCGAGGTCCACCAGGCGCCGGGCGTTGTGGAAGAAGTACAGGCCGAAGTCGACGAGGGCGCCGGGGACGGGCGTGCCGTGCTCGTCCGTCAGATGACGCTCATTCAGATGCCAGCCGCGCGGCCGCATCACGACCGTGGCGAGCTCCGCGGCGTCCTTGAGGGCGTACGACTTGCCGGTGCGCTCGTCGGTGAAGTCGATGCGGCGCTCATAGGCGTCGGTGAGGTTGAGCTGGCCGAGGATCACGTTCTCCCAGGTGGGGGCGGAGGCGTCCTCGAAGTCGGCGAGCCAGACCTTCGCACCCGAGTTGAGCGCGTTGATGGTCATCTTGCGGTCGGTGGGGCCGGTGATCTCCACCCGGCGGTCGTTCAGGGCGGCCGGGGCGGGCGCCACCTTCCAGGAGTCGTCCGCGCGGACGGCGGCGGTCTCCGGCAGGAAGTCCAGGGCGGACGTGCGGGCGATCTCGGCGCGCCGCTCGGCGCGGCGGCCGAGCAGCTCGTCGCGGCGCGGCGTGAACCGCCGGTGCAGCTCGGCCACGAAGGCGAGCGCCGCGTCGGTCAGGACCTCTTCCTGCCGGGGCAGGGGCTCGGCGTCGACGATGGCCAGCGGGGACGGCGCTGGTGCGGACATGAGCTGTCACTTCCTTCAGCGAGCGTGCTTCACGGGCGGCGCGACGGTGGCGGCTCAGCGGCCGTCGGCCCGGTCGTGCGGCACTGCGTGCCACGGTGCCGGGACACGGCCGCGGGCGCCGTCCACCGGGTCAGGCGCTTCTGAACAGTGGATACTAGTTTCCTCATGGTGGAAGTTCAATGGACTGTTGATGTCGAGATTCTCTTCGTCGACAGAACGCGGCGCAGAGTGCCATGGCCGTCACTCCCAGTGGACCAGGGGTGCGGCGGGGTGGCCAGAGGGCGCGGGGGCGGCCTCCTGTGGCCGCGCCGGTCACTCCAGCCGCTCCAGGTCCGAGAACGTGTCGATGTCGTACGGCTCCGCGACGTCCCCGCACTCCACGAGCGTGAGCGCGGCCGCATGGGCCTTGAGATAGGCGCGCGCCCCCTGGTCGCCCGTCGCGGCCGCCGCGATGCCGTCCCAGTGGTCCGCGCCGAACAGCACCGGATGGCCGCGCTCGCCGTCGTACGCGGCGGCCGCGAGGTCGGCGGGGGAGCGGTGCGCGGCAAGCAGGCGGGCCACGGCGGCCGCGCCGACGCCGGGCTGGTCCACGAGCGTGACGAGCGCGGCCCGCGCCCCGGTGTCCCGCAGCGACGCCAGGCCCGCGCGCAGCGAACTCCCCATCCCTTCCCGCCAGTCCGGGTTGTCCACGAGTACGCACCCCGGGAGCGTCGCCTGCTCCCGTACGACGTCGGCGGTGGCCCCGAGCACGATGTGCACGCGGGTGCAGCCGCCCTCGCGCAGGGCCCGCGCGGCACGCTCCACGAACAGCTCCCCACGGTGTTCGAGCAGGGCCTTCGGGCAGCCGCCCAGGCGCCGCCCGCCGCCCGCGGCGAGCAACAGGCCGGTGACCTCGACGGCGGGGGAGGACGGGGCGGGTGGCAGTGATTCGGTCATGACTCTTGCTTACCGCATGGCTTCTGGGGACCCTGTTCCGGCCGGGGCGTGGCCGAAAGATGCGGCTGCCGCACGACGACGTGCGAGGGGGAGAGCTGTGTTGCGGAGCATGGGGCAGAGAGTGGCGACGGGCGGCCACGAGGATCCGCGGGTGACGGAGCTGCGGGCCGCGGTGTCCCGACTGCGCCGTGAACTGGCCTCCTATCCGGGCGAGTTCCCCGACCGGGGGATCGCCGAGGACGAGCTGGCGGCGCTTGCCGCGATGGCGGCGGCGGGCGCGCCCGATCTCCGCCGGCTGCGGCGCTCCCTCTTATTGGTCGCGGGGTCGATCGGCTCGGTCAGTGCCTTGACGGGGGCGCTGGGTGGAGTGCGGGGCGCGGTGGACCTCTTCAGCGAGCCCCACGGCTGAGCCCCCTTCCCGAACAAGGGGTTCCGCCCCCTTGGACCCCCGCTTTTCGGCGCTCCGCGCCTCGTCCTCAAACGCCGGACGGGCTGAAACTGTCGCCGGTTGCGGCAGCGATTTCAGCCCCTCCGGCGTTTGAGGAGCGGGGGTCTGGGGGCGGAGCCCCCAGGAATCGGGAAGGGGCGGGCCTGGAGCGCCCCACGAGGGCTACGCCACCCAGTCGCCCGGCAGCGGCGCGCCCGCAGGAGCCGCCAGGTCACTGGAGAGGGCGGCGGCCAGGCGGGTGGCCGCGAGCTCGCACTGGTCCGGCGGCAGCGTGTACGGAATCCGCAGCCGGTGCTCGTGCGTACCGGGATCCGCGCCGAAGCGGGAACCTCCCTCGATCCGCACCCCGCGGGCAAGCGCCGCCCGCGCGAGGCCCGAAGCCACCGGTGCCCCCAGATCCACCCACAGGGAGAGCCCGCCCGGAGGCAACTGCCAGCGCCACTCGGGCACATGCCGGGTCAGGGCGGCGGCGAGGGCCTCCCGCGAGGCCCGCAGTGAGGTGATCCGCGCGCGCAGCACCTCGTCCATGCCCTCAAGGAGGTGCAGCGCGACGAGCTGCTCGATCACCGGCGTTGCCATGTCCGACGGCACCCGCGCCATGGCCAGCTCCGTGATCAGGCGCGACCCGGCCCGCACCCACCCGATGCGCAGCCCGCCCCAGTGCGACTTGCTCAACGACCCCACGGTGACGACCTGTTCGGCCACCCCGTGCGGGGCGAGCGAGGCGAACGGCGCGGGCGGCGGCACGTCGAGGGCGATGTCGGCGATCGTCTCGTCGACGAGCAGCCAGGTGCCCGTGGCGCGGGCGGTCTCCAGGATCCGCACCCGCTGCTCCCGGCCCATCAGGGCACCCGTCGGATTCTGGAAGTCCGGTACGAGGTAGGCGATCCGGGGCGCCGCCTGCCGCAGCGTCGACTCGACCAGGGCCGTGTCCCAGCCCGCGTCGGTGACCGGCACGGGCGTCGCGCGCATGCCCGCGCGGCGGATCGCGTCGAGCGCGTTGGGATACGACGGGTTCTCGACCAGTGCCCGGTCGCCGGGGCGCCCGAGCAGCGCGAGGGCCAGGGAGATCGCGTGCTGGGCGCCGGTCGTGATCAGGATCTGGTCCGGCAGGGTCGGCAGGCCCCGGCGCGTGAACCGGTCCGCGACCGCCGCGCGCAACTCCGGGAGCCCGTACGGGTGGTAGCCCGCCGTCGGCGCGTGCTCGGGCAGCCGGGCGGCGGCCGCCGCGAGCGCCGCGCTCAGCTCCGCCGCGGGCGCGGGCGGCGCCGCCACCGCCAGGTCGATGACCCCGTCGCCGACGGGGAACGCCGCGACGCTGGCCGGGCGGCGGCCCTCCGGCAGCTCCGTCCACGTGCTCGCGCCCCGGCGGCTGCGCGCGAACCCGCCGTCGCGCAGCAGGTCGTACGCCGCCGTGACCGTGGCCCGGCTGACACCCAGTGCCGTCGCCAGTTCGCGCTCGGCGGGCAGCCGGGTGTGCAGCGGGACGCGGCCGTCGAGCAGCAGTGTGCGGACCGCCTGGGCCAGCGCGCGGTAGCCCGGCCGGGCCCCGGCCAGATCGGTCACCAGGCCGGCGAGCCGCGTGCCGCCGAGCCGTCTGTCCACGGAATGGACCGTGTGCGCCTCTGCCATGCCAAATCCTTCCGATTGGCCCTGCTCTCCAGGCCAATGAGCGTACACACTCAAGATCAGCAGCCGCTTTGGCCGACGTACTGGCCTGGTGGCGGCAGGTGCGACGTACGAGGAGACGACGTGAACGGCGAGTGGGACGACGAGACGGCGGGGCCGGGGCGTGTGGTGGTCGGGGTCAGCGGGGACTCGCTGGCGAGCCTCGCCGCGCTGCGGGTCGCGGCGCGCGAGGCGCGGGGGAGCGGGCGGACGCTGGTCGCGGTGCTCGCGTGGGAGCCGCCGGAGGGGGAGGCGCTGTATCTGCGCCACCCCGATCCGGCGTGGGCCGCGCACTGGCGGGGCGTGGCGCGGGAGCGGTTGGCGGGGGCCTTCGACGAGGTGTTCGGCGGGGGGCCGCCCGGGGTGGTGGCGGAGCGGCGCCTGGTGCGGGGGCGGCCGGGGCCCGCGCTGTGCCGGGTGGCCTCTCGGCCCGAGGATCTGCTGGTGGTGGGGGTGTGGCGGGGTGGCCGGTGGCCGGGGCGGGTCCGCCGCTACGCGGAGGCGCACGCGGCCTGTCCCGTCCTGGCGGTGCCCGCGCCTCCGGAGCCGGTCGCCTTGCGGCGGGCCCTGCGCCGGGCACGACCAGCGGACTTCGCGCTGCGCCCCTGACCCGCCCCTTCCCGAACCAGGGGCTGCCGCCCCTGGGGCCCCGCACTTCATCGCGCTGGCGCGCTCGTCCTCAAACGCCGGACGGGCTGGATGGTTGCCGGTGCGGACCGGATCTCGTCTGCGGCCCGCAAGGGGATCTCCGGCCCGCAGGAGGACTTCCGGCCCGCACCGGAGACTTTCAGCCCGTCCGGCGTTTGAGGACGAGGCGCGGAGCGCCGAAAAGCGGGGGTCCAAGGGGGCGGAGCCCCCTTGTTCGGGAAGGGGCGGGTCAGGGGCGCCCCGCGAGGGTCAGGCTGACGGGCCCGAGCTGGCCAGGGCCGTGGAGAGTTCCGTCGCGACCTGCTGGAGGACGGGGACGATGAGGCGCGTGGCCTCGTCGGTGACGCGGCCCGCCGGGCCCGAGATGGAGATCGCCGCGGCCGTGGGCGAGTCGGGCACGGAGACGGCGAGACAGCGCACGCCGATCTCCTGCTCGTTGTCGTCGACCGCGTACCCCGCGCGGCGGACCTCTTCGAGCGCGTCGAGGAAGCCGTCCGGCGTGGTGATGGTCTTCTCCGTGGCGGCGGGCATCCCCGTACGGGCGAGCAGCGCCCGCACCTCGTCCGGCGGCGTGTGCGCGAGCAGCGCCTTGCCGACCCCGGTGGAGTGCGGCAGGACCCGCCTCCCCACCTCCGTGAACATGCGCATGGAGTGCTTGGAGGGCACCTGCGCCACGTACACGACCTCGTCGCCGTCGAGCAGGGCCATGTTCGCCGTCTCGCCGGTCTCCTCGACGAGGCGGGCGAGGTAGGGGCGCGCCCAGGTGCCGAGCAGCCGGGAGGCGGACTCGCCGAGGCGGATCAGGCGGGGCCCGAGCGCGTACCGCCGGTTGGGCTGCTGGCGGACGTATCCGCAGGCGACGAGGGTGCGCATCAGGCGGTGGATGGTCGGCAGCGGAAGCCCGCTGCTGGCGGAGAGCTCGCTGAGTCCGACCTCGCCCCCGGCGTCGGCCATCCGCTCGAGCAGGTCGAAGGCGCGCTCGAGGGACTGGACGCCACCGCTCGCGGGCGCGGAGGATTTCGCGGCGTCGGTGGTGCTGGCGCTGGACGTCGGCACGGCGCGTTCCTTTCGACTGGCAGGCGGTATGCAGCCTACCGGGCGCCTGCGGGGGTCGGATCCGGCGCGGGCGGGGCGTCCGTGCCGGTCAGTGCGTGTTTGTCCGGTCTCCCGCGAGGCGTTCGGAGCGCCTTCGACGGTATGCGTCGTACAGAGCTACGTTCTGAACTACGGAATTATACTTCCACTTTGTGGAAACGTATAGACCCTTGACTCGGCCCGCGACGAAGTGAAAACTCCTTCAACAGAACGTTGAATTCCGCTGGCCGGAAGGTCGGCGGAACCCATACGGAGAGGGGTCGCGGTGTCCGACGTCGAACTGGTGCTGCGCTCGACGCGCGTCATCACCCCCGAGGGGACGCGCGCCGCGTCCGTCGCCGTCAGCGGCGGCACGATCGTGGACGTACGCGCCCACGACGCGCCCGTGGAGCCCGGCGCCCGGCTGGAGGACGTCGGCGACCACGCGCTCCTTCCGGGGCTCGTCGACACGCACGTGCACGTCAACGACCCCGGCCGGACCGAGTGGGAGGGGTTCTGGACGGCCACGCGCGCGGCCGCGGCCGGCGGCATCACCACGCTCGTCGACATGCCGCTCAACTCCCTGCCGCCGACGACGACCGTGGACCACCTCCGTACGAAACAAGGCGTCGCCCGGCCCAAGGCGCACATCGACGTCGGCTTCTGGGGCGGCGCCCTGCCCGACAACGTCAAGGACCTCAGGCCCCTGCACGACGCGGGCGTCTACGGCTTCAAGTGCTTCCTCTCGCCCTCCGGCGTGGACGAGTTCCCGGAGCTGGACCACGAACAACTCGCCGCCTCCATGGGGGAGATAGCCGGGTTCGGCGGGCTGCTCATCGTGCACGCCGAGGACCCGCGCGAGCTGGCCGCCGCACCCGCCCGCGGCGGACCCAAGTACGCGGACTACCTGGCGACCCGCCCGCGCGTCTCCGAGGACACCGCCATCGAGGGCCTCATCGCCCTGGCCCAGCGCATCGGCGCCCGCGTGCACGTCCTGCACCTGTCCTCGTCCGACGCCCTGCCCCTGATCGCCGCCGCCAAGCGCGAGGGCGTCCGGCTCACCGTCGAGACCTGCCCGCACTACCTCACGCTCACCGCCGAGGAAGTCCCCGACGGGGCCAGCGAGTTCAAGTGCTGTCCGCCCATCCGCGAGGCCGCCAACCAGGACCTGCTCTGGCAGGCGCTCGCCGACGGCACCATCGACTGCGTCGTCACCGACCACTCCCCGTCCACCGCCGACCTCAAGACGGCGGACTTCGCCACCGCCTGGGGCGGCATCTCCGGGCTCCAGCTCAGCCTGCCCGCCGTGTGGACGGCCGCCCGCGCGCGCGGCCACGGCCTGGAGGACGTGGTGCGCTGGATGTCCACCCACACCGCGCGCCTGGTCGGCCTGGACCGCAAGGGCGCCATCGAGCCCGGCCGCGACGCCGACTTCGCGGTCCTCGCGCCCGACGAGACCTTCACCGTGGACCCCGCCCGGCTTCAGCACCGCAACCGTGTCACCGCCTACGCGGGCAAGACCCTCAGCGGCGTCGTCAAGTCCACCTGGCTGCGGGGCCGACGCATCGTGTCCGAGGGCGAGTTCACCGCCCCCTCGGGCCGACTCCTGGAAAGGAAGAACTGATCACCGTGACGGCACGGCATCAATCCCCTGTGGCCGGCTTCACCGGCGACGCGCGCCCCTACGGCGGCGGCGAGCCCTACGCCGACTACCGCACCGCCGACTTCCCCTTCACCCAGTACGCCAACCTCGCCGACCGGCAGCTCGGCGCCGGAGTCATCGCCGCCAACGACGAGTTCTTCGCGATGCGCGAGAACCTCCTCCTGCCGGGCGCGGCCGAGTTCGACCCCGAGCACTTCGGCCACAAGGGCAAGGTCATGGACGGCTGGGAGACCCGGCGCCGCCGGGGCGTGTCCGCCGAGCACCCCTGGCCCACCGAGGACGACCACGACTGGGCCCTCGTCCGGCTCGGCGCGCCCGGCGTCATCCACGGCGTCGTCGTCGACACCGCCCACTTCCGGGGCAACTACCCGCAGGCGGTGTCCATCGAGGGCACGGCCGTCGAGGGCGCGCCGACGCCCGAGGAGCTCCTCGCCGACGACGTGAAGTGGACCGTGCTCGTCCCGCGCACCCCCGTCGGGGGCCACGCCGCGAACGGCTTCGCCGTGGACGTGCCGCAGCGCTTCACGCACCTGCGGGTCAACCAGCACCCCGACGGGGGCATAGCCCGTCTGCGCGTGTACGGCGAGGTCGTCGCCGACCCCGACTGGCTCACCGCGCTCGGCACCTTCGACGTCGTCGCCCTGGAGAACGGCGGCCGGGTCGAGGACGCCTCCGACCGCTTCTACTCGCCCGCCACCCACACCATCCAGCCCGGCCGTTCGCGCAAGATGGACGACGGCTGGGAGACGCGGCGGCGGCGCGACCAGGGCCACGACTGGATCCGCTACCGGCTGGCGGCGCAGGCCTCCGTCAGGGCCCTGGAGATCGACACCGCGTATCTCAAGGGGAACTCGGCGGGCTGGGCCTCGGTGTCCGTGCGCGACGGAGAGGACGGCGAGTGGGTGGAGGTGCTGCCCCGCACCCGGCTGCAGCCCGACACGAACCACCGCTTCGTACTGCCCCGGACCGCCGTCGGCACCCACGCGCGCGTGGACATCTTCCCCGACGGCGGCATCTCCCGCCTCCGCCTCTTCGGCCGCCTGACGGAGGAGGGCTCCACGGCCCTCCGAACCCGCCACCGCGAACTGGGCTGAGCCGCGTCAATCGGCGCTCCGCGCCTCGTCCTCAAACGCCGGACGGGCTAAAACTGTCGCCGGTTGCGGCAGGGATTTCAGCCCCTCCGGCGTTTGAGGAGCGGGAGTCCGGGGGCGGAGCCCCCAGGAGGCGGGAAGGGGCGGGCATGTTGCGCTGCCCGCGAGGGCCTACGCTGCGTGGCCGCCGTCGACCGACAGCTCCGCTCCCGTGACGTACGCCGCCTCGTCCCCGACGAGGTACGCCACCATCGAGGCCACCTCCGCGGCGCTGCCGTAGCGGCCGAGGGCGGTGTCGGCGGCCTGGCCCGCGGCGTACGGGCCGTCGGCCGGGTTCATGTCGGTATCGATGGGCCCGGGGTGCACCAGGTTCGCCGTGACGCCCCGCTCGCCCAGCTCCCGCGCCAGCGCCTTGGTGAGGCCGATGAGGGCCGCCTTGCTGGTGGCGTACAGCGTCCCGCCGGGACCCGGCACCAGCTTGGCCATGCAGCTGCCGATGGACACGATGCGCCCGCCGCGCGGCAGCCGCGCGGCCGCCGCCTGGGAGGCGAGGAACGCCGCGCGGACGTTCACCGCGAGGACGCGGTCGACGTCGGCGAGGCTGAGGGACTCCAGGGGGCCGATGACACCGGCGCCCGCGTTGTTGACCAGGATGTCGAGGCCCCCCAGGTCGTCCGCGGCACGCTCGACGGCGCCCGCGGCGTCCCCGGCGTCGGCCGCGTCGGCCCGGATCGCGAAGCCGCGCCGCCCCGTCGCCTCGATCTTGGCGACGACCTCGCGGGCCGCGTCCTCGCCCCGTACGTAGGTGATCGCCACGTCGGCGCCCTCCTGGGCGAGACGCAGGGCGATCGCCGCGCCGATGCCCCGGCTGCCGCCGGTGACCAGGGCCGTCTTGCCGCTGAGAGAAGACATGTCAGTACCGCGCTTTCGCATTCGTTTCCCTGGTGACCGCCGGTGGCGGCCCCGTGCTTGCGTGCTCCATCAAAGTCGCGGCCGGACCCCGGAGCTGGCGGGAAACAGACGCCGAGGCGCGCCCCAGCGGAGCGCCGCCGGAGAGCGATGAGTTCCGGGCGGTGCGGGGGTCGAAACAGATGACGGGGCGCGGACGGCGCCCGGCAGCCACTGCGGCACGACACAGAAGGCGATCGCCATGAAGATCACGCTCACGCAGTTCCAGACCCTCGACGGCGTCATCCAGGCCCCGGGCGGCCCCGACGAGGACACCAGCGACGGCTTCGAGCACGGCGGCTGGTCCGTGCCGTACGGCGACGAGGACTTCGGCGCCTTCGTCACCGAGGTGTTCGGCCGGGTGGACGCCTTCCTCCTGGGCAGGCGCACGTACGAGATCTTCGCGGGGTACTGGCCGAAGATGACCGACCCCGCCGACCCGATCGCCTCCCGGCTCAACGCGCTGCCCAAGTACGTGGCCAGCCGCACGCTGACCCGCGCCGACTGGACGGGCACCGAGATCATCGGCCGTGACGACCTGGTCAAGGACGTCACGGCGCTCAAGGAACGGCCCGGCCGCGAACTCCAGCTGCACGGCAGCGCGGGCCTCGCGCAGAGCCTGCTCGCGCACGACCTGATCGACACGCTGCACCTGCTGACGTTCCCGGTGGCCCTCGGCACCGGCAGGCGCCTGTTCGCCGAGGGCGGCCTGCCGACGGCGTTCCGGCACACGGGCTCCCGTACGACGTCCAAGGGCGTCGCGATCAACTCGTACGACCGCGAAGGGCGTCCGGAGTACGGGAGTTACTAGGAACCGGGGGCGCCGGAGCGACTGGTCGCACGTCCGGAGCGGTGGGTTCCAAGTCCGGGCGAGGCCGCTCATAACGGGCGGCCGGGCCCGGTTAACTCCAGGAAAATTCCTGGGACTTACGCACCATTGTCATTGACACATCAACCTCTACGCGCGTCACACTGGCCCCATGCGAATCCCCCCACGGATCACCCGTCTCGCCAGTGTGTCCGCCCTCGCCGCCGCGCTCCTCGTCGGCGGCTCCGTCACCGGCGTCGCGAACGCCGCCCCCGCGGCGGCTCCGGCCGCCGTCGGCCCGGCCGCGTACTCGGTCGCCGCGATCGGCGACATCTGTTACTCGAAGCTGCCCTCGCAGGCGCACGACACCCTCGACCTGATAGCGAAGAACGGGCCGTTCCCGTACCCGCAGGACGGCACCGTCTTCCAGAACAGGGAGGGCATCCTGCCGAAGCAGGGCACCGGCTACTACCACGAGTACACGGTCAAGACCCCGGGCTCCTCGAACCGCGGCGCCCGGCGCATCGTCACCGGCGAGCGCAGCCAGGAGGACTACTACACGGCCGACCACTACCGGTCCTTCGACCTGGTCGACCACAGCTGCTGACCCGCGCCCAGGGGGCTCACCGCGCCTTCTCGACGCTCTCCGCCGCCGCGAACAGGGCGACGGCGAGCACGATCAGCGCGATGCTCAGATACAGCTCGTAGCCGTCGGCGAAGCCGAGGTGCTGGACCACGCCCCACCCGCGCAGCCAGCCGGTGAACTCGTGGACCAGGCCCGCGACCCCCTGGACGAACAGCACGAACCCGATTCCCTCCAGAAGCTTCTTCATGAACAAGATCCTCGTCCCGCGGACCCCCCACCCACATCGGCCGCGGGGCGAGGCCCACCAGGACGTGCGGCCGCATCGGCGCGCGCCGGGGTGCGTCCAAAGTCGCGTACGCCATGACTTTGGTCGCCGATCACCGCTGGTGGGAGGGGATCCGGCCGGGCGGTGCGTAGATTTGTCGATTGTGAACGACAGCGCAGCCACACGACCGGCCGTCGACGGGGGACGGCCGGTCGGCGTGGACCACCCAGGAGGGGCTGAGCCCGTGGTGCGCAGCACCTGGTTCCTGCCCTCGGCCGTCGCCGCCGAGCTGGACCCGGACCGCGAGGACGGGGACGGCGGAGGCAGGCGTGTGCGGCGCACCCTGCGCGACTGGGTCGTCGACTTCTGCTTCTTCCTGATCGCCGTGTTCATCGGCCTCATCGGTGCGGACGGCGCCGCCAAGAACCCGGCGCTCTCGGAGCACATGGTGGTGCTCGACCAGCTGGTCGGCGCCGCGTCGTGCGCCGCCGTCTGGCTGCGCAGGCGCTGGCCGGTGGGGCTCGCCGTGGCGATGCTGCTCGTCGGCCTGGTGTCCGACTCCGCGGGCGGCACCGCGCTCGTGGCCTACTTCACGCTCGCCGTGCACCGGCCGTTCAAGTACAGCGCGTTGATCGGCGGCCTCGCGGTGGCCTCGATCCCGGTGTTCTACTGGCTGCGGCCCGACGGCGAGACGCCGTACCTGGTGTCCGTCGGGCTGATCTCGATGGTCATCGTCCTCGTCTTCGCCTGGGGCATGCTCGTGCGCTCCCGGCGCCAGCTCCTGATCGCCCTGCGCGACCGGGCCCGGCGCGCCGAGAACGAGGCCGCGCTCCGCGCCGAGCAGGCCCAGCGGCTGGCCCGCGAGGCCATCGCGCGCGAGATGCACGACGTCCTCGCGCACCGCCTCACGCTGCTCAGCGTGCACGCGGGCGCCCTGGAGTTCCGGCCCGACGCCCCGCAGGCGGAGATCGCCCGCGCCGCCGGGGTCATCCGGGAGAGCGCGCACGAGGCCCTCCAGGACCTGCGCCAGGTCATCGGCGTGCTGCGCGGCGGCGAGGCGGAGACCTCCTCCGGGCGGCCCCAGCCCACCCTCGCCGCCCTCGACACGCTCGTCGCCGAGTCCCGCGACGCGGGCATGAAGGTGGTGCTCGACCTGCGCGTGGCCGACCCCAAGGCCGTGCCCGCCGCGATCGGCCGCACCGCGTACCGCATCGCTCAGGAAGCCCTGACCAACGCACGCAAGCACGCGCCGGGCGCCGAGGTCACCGTCACCGTCGCGGGCGCGCCCGACGAGGGCCTGACCGTGGCCGTCCGCAATCCGGCGCCCCCCGGCGACGTGCCGCCCGTGCCCGGCTCGGGGCAGGGGCTCATCGGGCTCACCGAACGGGCGTCGCTCGCGGGCGGGCGGCTCGCCCACGGCGCCGGGCGCGACGGCGGCTTCGCCGTCGAGGCGTGGCTGCCGTGGGGGTGAGACCCGGGCCTCCCGAGGGGGGCCGAGTCGCCCGTATTGCCATGGTTTGAGCCCCAACTCCCGGCTGTCCAGGGCCTGGTGGGGGCACGTGATCGCCTCCCGGATACGATCGGCCGCTGCACAGAAGCAAAGGCCCGAAAACAAGGGTCGACGGCAACGGCTCGTAACGGAGAGGTGAAGGCAGTGACGGGGGAGAGCGCGCCGGACGACACCGGCCGCCCACAAGAGGGCAAACGGTTCATACGCGTACGCCAACGCATCAGGACCCGGCGCGGCGCGCTCGCCGCCGGCACCGTCGTCGCGCTGCTCGCCGCGGGCCTCGGCACCTGGGCCACGGACACCTGGCCCTTCGACGGCCGCGACCGCTACTGCTGGGGGGCCTGGGAGGAGGACGGCGGTCCCGACATCCTTGGTGACGAGGCCTTCGACGGCGACGACGCCCGCAGCCGCACGGCGGAGGAGACCGCGCCCACCGCGGCCCGGCCGCAGGGGCGGTGCGTGCTCGCCGTGCGCTCCGCACACACCTTCAGCGACGGCGACAAGGGCGTCCAGGACACCCGGGTGACGGTGACGTACGGACCGGCGCCCGAGAAGGCCGCCGCCCGGCTCGAATGGATCAACACCTTCGTCGGCGGCCGCGCGATGCCGCTGCCCGAAGGGCTGCCCGGCGCCGTCGACGGCAGCCGCGGCCTGCTGGTCCTGCCCGAGAGCTGCGACACCCGCGACGGACGGCCCACCGCCGTCACCCTGCGGGCCGAGGAGAAGGGGCCGGACGACATCGTCGGCGGCACGGACCTCGGCGGCGCCGACGCGGCCGTCGAGCTCCTCCTCGCCGCCGCCGACCGGGGCATGCGCGCCGCGGGCTGCGCCCCCGCGAAGCCGCCGCGCGTCACCTCGCCCCTGCTCCGGCTCCCGGAGAAGGACGACACCAGTCCGTCGAGCGCCGTCTGCCGCATCCCCGGCCTCGACGTCGGCTCCGGCCTCACCAAGGAGGCGGCGCTGCGGGTCGTGGCCCAGGCGGGCGCGGTCACCCGGGACCGGCAGGCCTGCTCCGTACGGATCGGCCGCTCCGTGCGGCTCGGGGAGCGCGAGGACACCCGGATCTTCGACGCCCTGATGATCCGCGAGCCCCGGCTCGGCGCGCTGCTCGACGGCGTGACCGGGAGCAAGCCGCCCGCGCCCGGCTGGCGCGGCACCGGCGTCTTCGCCGACGGCCACCAGGTCGTACGCGCCCGGTGCGCGGGCCGTCCCACGACGTTCCTGCTGCTCGGCTCGTCGGCGCGCGAGACCAAGGGCCACTTCACCACGTTCACCGACGCGGTGACGCGCCGCCTGGGGTGCGCGCCCCTCGCGCCGAAGGCGCCGGCCACCGCCGCGGGGGAGAACCGATGAGCGAGCACAGCACGACGACCACGGACGACACCACGGACGGCGGGGGAGACGTGGCGGCCGCCGTCGCCACGGCCGCGCCGCGCCACCCCTGGTGGCACTGGCGGCAGCTCACCCGCGGCCGCCTCGGGCCCGCCGTCGCCGCGACCCTCGCCGGTGCGCTGCTCGGCGGCGCGGGCGTGGCCTGGCAGACACAGGCGGGACCCTTCGCCGACGACCGGGCCTGCTGGGGCGCCCTCGACGAGGACGCCGTGGCGGACCTGTTCCAGGGCAAGCGGGACATCGACTCCTCCGAAGTGCCCGTCAGCACCGACCGCATCGGCTCCGAAGGACCCTCCGGCCTCTGCCAGTTGACGTCCCCGCGCGGCGCCCGCGTCACCGCCCGGCTGCACCGGCTCGACGTCCGCTTCGGCGGCGCGGGCGACCAGTGGGCCGACGAGTACCTGTCCGCGCGCATGACCCCGTTCGGCGGCGGCCTGCTCGGCATGGTGTCCGACACGCGCGCGTGGCTCGCGATCCCCGAGGGCTGCGTCGGCCGGCAGCGCGAGGACGACGGCCCGCTCGTCGTCGATATGGAGACCGGCTGGACGGTGTACGACGACGAGGTCGACACCGACGAACGGGCCCGGCTCGCCCGCGCCGTGGTCACGCTCGTCAACGACTACATGACGGACCAGGGCTGCACCCGCACCCTCGCCGACCCGACCGAAGGGCTCGGCGCCCCCGCGCGCTTCACCGACGAGAAGCCCGACGCCGTCTGCGGCATCAAGGGCCTGCGCACGCACGACGGCAAGGACGCGGACCACTACCGCCGCCCCCTGGTCACAGCCGGCGACGCCCCCGTGCGCACCTGCGACCGCGACGTCCTCTTCGGCCATCCGTCGCTGCGCCTGATGACGGTCGCGGACCCCCGCCTCGCCGTGCTCTACAAGGACCTCTCGTACGACGGCGGCCAGCGGCACATCACGGCCGAGGGCGACACCCGCCGCCACCCCCGGGGATACGGCTTCGTCCGCGACGACATGGCCCTCTACCGAGCCGAGTGCCAGACCGGCGACGTCACCTTCCTGATCCGGGCCGACGACGGGGAGCGCGCCGCCGACATCCGCGCGCTCATGCCCCGTTACGTGGCGGCGGAGGCCGACCGCGTGGGCTGCGGCCCGCTGCGGATCCGGCTGCCCGGGTGACCGCGTCCCCCGGTGCGGGGCTCGTTACGGTAGGGCGCATGAAACCGATCAGGCTCCTGCTCGTCGACGACGACCCGCTGGTCCGCGCCGGACTGTCCTTCATGCTCGGCGGCGCCGACGACATCGAGATCGTGGGCGAGGCGGGGGACGGCAGCGAGGTCGCCGCGCTGGTCGGCGAGGTGCGCCCTGACGTCGTCCTCATGGACATCCGGATGCCCACGATGGACGGCCTCGCCGCCACCGAGGCCCTGCGCAAGCGGCCCGACGCCCCCGAGGTCGTCGTCCTCACCACCTTCCACGCCGACGAGCAGGTGCTGCGGGCGCTGCGCGCCGGGGCCGCCGGGTTCGTCCTCAAGGACACCGCGCCCGCCGAGATCGTCGCGGCGGTACGGGCCGTGGCCGCCGGGGAGCCCGTGCTCTCGCCCTCGGTGACGCAGCAGCTGATCTCCCAGGTGACCGGGGGCGGCCCCCAGCTCGACCGGCGCCGGCGGGCCCTCGCCCGCCTCGGCGCGCTCGGGGACCGCGAGCGCGAGGTCGCCGTGGCGGTGGGCCGGGGCGCCTCCAACGCGGACATCGCCGCCGAGCTCTTCCTGAGCGTGGCCACGGTCAAGGCCCACGTGTCACGCATCCTGACGAAGCTGGACCTCAACAACCGCGTGCAGATCGCCCTCCTGGTCCACGACGCGGACCTCCTGGACGGGGCCTGACCTTGCTGGAGGGGGGCTATGAACAGCCCCTCCGGCGTTTGAGGAACGGGGGTCTGGAGGCGGAGCCTTCAGGTCGGGAAGGGGCGGGTCTGGGGCGCATCGCGAGGGAACGGCCCGGCCGCCCCGTTCGTTCCGCGGATACCAGGTAACCGCACGAGGGGACCCCCATGGCAGAGCAGGCCATCGATCTCAGCTCGTACGAGGACTTCACCACCGACCCCCACCGCGCCTACGCCGAGTTGAGGACCCGCGGCCCCGTCCACCGCGTCCGCTTCCCACCCCCGGACCACGACGTCGACCACTACTTGGTGGTGGGCTACGAGGAGGCCCGCGCCGCCCTCGCCGACCCCCGCCTGACCAAGTCGACCGCGGGCCACGCCGACGCCATACCGGACGAGCAGCTGATCGGCCCGCACCTCCTGACGGTGGACCCGCCGCACCACACCCGCCTGCGTGGCCTGATCGCCCGCGAGTTCACCGCCCGCCGCGTCCAGGCCCTTCGCCCGCGCGTCCAGCGGATCACGGACGGCCTCCTCGACGAGATGCTCGCCAAGGGCAGCCGCGCCGACCTGGTCGAGGCGCTCGCCTTCCCGCTGCCCATGACGGTCATCTGCGAGCTCCTCGGCGTCCCCGACCTGGACCGCGAGCGCTTCCGCCGCCTGTCGCACGAGGCCGTCTCGCCGACGACGGAGCAGTGGGAGGACACGGTCTTCGTCGAACTCGCCGCCTATCTGGACGACTTGATCGAGGCCAAGCGCGCGGCCCCCGGCGACGACCTGCTCAGCGCCCTGATCCGCACCCGCGCGGAGGACGGCGACCGGCTCTCCCACGAGGAGCTGCGCGGCATGGCGTATCTCCTGCTCATCGCGGGACACGAGACGACGGTCCACCTCATCACCAACACCGTCCACGCCCTGCTCACCCGCCCCGCCCAACTGGCCGCGCTGCGCGCCGACCCGAGCCTGCTGGACGGCGCGATCGAGGAAGGCCTGCGCCACGAGGGCCCGGTGGAGAACTCCACGTACCGCTTCACCACCGAGCCCACCGAGATCGGCGGCGTGCTGATCCCGGCGGGAGCCGTCGTCGTGGTCGGCCTCACCGCGGCCAACCACGACCCGCAGAAGTACGGGGCGCCGGACGACTTCGACCTGCGCCGCGCCCCCCAGGGCCATGTCGCCTTCGGCCACGGCATCCACTTCTGCCTGGGCGCCCCGCTGGCCCGCGTCGAGGGCCGGATCGCCGTCGCCTCGCTCCTGGAGCGCTGCCCGGACCTCGCCCTGGACGGCACCGCGGCCGACTGGCGCCCGGGCCTGCTGATGCGGGGGCTTCAGCGCCTCGACGTCCGCTGGTAGCACCAGGACCCGGGCCTGGATCTGACCCTCGTTCAGCAGACCTTCGCCGCCCAGCCGGGGCCCCGGCCCGGAGGGGGAAGGGCCGGGCCGGGGCGGCCGGGGCTCAGGCCCCGGCGATCTCCGCGAGCCGCACCACCCGGCGCTCGGCCCGCGACAGCTCGCACGCCTCGGCGATGCGCAGCGCGTGCAGCGCCTCCCGGCCGTCGCAGGGGTTGGCCAGCTCACCGCGTACGACGTCGACGAACGCGGCGAGCTCCGCCTCGTACGCCGGGGCGAAGCGCTCCAGGAAGCCGGGCCACGGCTTGTCGGGCGCGCCGGGGCCGTCCGGCTCGGCGGAGGTGAGCGGGGTGCGGGCGTGCACGCCGACCGCGATCTGGTCGGCCTCGCCCGCCAGCTCCATGCGGACGTCGTAGCCCGCGCCGTTGCAGCGCGTCGCCGTCGCCGTGGCCAGGGTGCCGTCGTCGAGGGTGAGGACGACGGCCGCCGTGTCGACGTCGCCCGCCTCGCGGAACATCGCGGGACCGGCGTCGGACCCCGTCGCGTACACCTCGGTGACCTCGCGCCCCGTCACCCAGCGCAGGATGTCGAAGTCGTGCACGAGGCAGTCCCGGTAGAGCCCTCCGGACAGCGGCAGATACGCGGCGGGCGGCGGCGCCGGGTCCGAGGTCATCGCCCGTACGGTGTGCAGCCGCCCGAGCCTCCCCGAGCGCACGGCCGCGCGGGCCGCCGCGTACCCGGCGTCGAAGCGGCGCTGGAAGCCCAGCTGCAGGATCGTTCCGGCGGACTCGACCTCGGCGAGCGCGGCGAGCGTGCCCGGCAGGTCGAGCGCGATGGGCTTCTCGCAGAAGACCGGGAGCCCGGCCCGCGCGCCCCGGGCGATGAGCGGCGCGTGCGCGGACGTCGCCGCCGTGATCACCAGCGCGTCCACCCCGGCGGCACCGGGTGCGAACAGCGCGTCCACCGAAGGGGCCGCCGTCGCCCCGAGCCGCGCCGCGAGGTCGGCCGCCCGCGCGCCGTCCACGTCCGCGACGACGAGCGAGTCCACCTCCGGACGGCGGGCGAGGGCCGCCGCGTGGAAGGTGCCGATACGTCCCGTTCCGATCAGTCCGATGCGCATGGGCCCACCCTCCCGACGGACCCGCGCTCCTGTCAATGGTTTGTCCTGACAACAGAACTTCCGAACTTCCCGTCATCATCTCCCCGGACTACGCTCGCTCCGTGACCGAACAAGCAGCAGCCAAAGCCGCGAAACCGGCCGTGGACCCCACCGTGGCCCTGCACCTCGGCGTCGACCGCAGCAGTCCCGTCCCGCTGTACTTCCAGCTCTCCCAGCAGCTGGAGGCGGCGATCGAGCGCGGTGCCCTGACGCCCGGAAGTCTGCTCGGCAACGAGATCGAGCTGGCCGGGCGGCTCGGCCTCTCGCGGCCCACCGTCCGCCAGGCCATCCAGTCGCTCGTCGACAAGGGCCTGCTCGTGCGCCGCCGCGGCGTCGGCACCCAGGTCGTGCACAGCCAGGTCAAGCGCCCCCTGGAGCTCAGCAGCCTCTACGACGACCTGGAGGCCGCGGGCCAGCGCCCCGAGACCCGGGTCCTGCGCAACGTGGTCGAGCCCGCGTCCGCCGAGACCGCGGCCGCCCTCGGCGTGGCCGAGGGCAGCGACGTCCACCTGGTCGAACGGCTGCGGCTCGCGCACGGCGAGCCCATGGCCCACCTGCGCAACCACATCCCGGCCGGACTGCTGCCCCTCGACACCGAGCGCCTGGAGGCCACGGGCCTGTACCGGCTGATGCGGGCCGCGGGCATCACGCTGCACAGCGCCCGGCAGTCCGTGGGCGCCCGCGCCGCGGGGGCGGAGGAGGCCGAGCTGCTCGCCGAGCCGGCGGGCGCGCCGGTGCTCACCATGCGGCGTACGACCTTCGACGACACGGGCCGCGCGGTCGAGTACGGCTCGCACATCTACCGCGCCTCCCGGTACTCCTTCGAGTTCCAGCTGCTCGTGCGCCCCTGACCTGGCCGGGCGCCACAGAAGTAAGAATGTTCTGACAAAGTCATTGACGGTGGGCCGCGCCCCCGGCTACAACTCCCTCCAGCCGCACAGGAGCGGCGGCCGGGAGCAAGCCGGGAGAAGGGTGGCACCACCATGCGTACAGCCCGCACGGCAGCAGCCGTCATAGCGGTCGTCGCGCTCGCGGCAGGCTGCAGCAGCTCCGGCGGCAAGGACGACGAGGGCGCGGGCGACGAGGGCGGCGGCTCCGGCGGCAAGGCCGCGGGCACCCCGCGTCTGAAGATCGCGATGATCACGCACTCCGGCGAGGGCGACACGTTCTGGGACATCGTGCAGAACGGCGCCGAGGAGGCGGCGAAGAAGGACAACGTGGAGTTCCTGTACTCCAACGACAAGGAGGGCAAGGGACAGGCCGAGCTGGTCCAGACCGCCATCGACAAGAAGGTCGACGGGATCGTCGTGACCCTCGCCAAGCCCCAGGCCATGCGGGCCGTGCTCGGCAAGGCGAAGCAGGCGGGCATCCCCGTGGTCACGATCAACTCGGGCGGCGAGTTCTCCACCCGGTTCGGCGCGCTCGGCCACATCGGGCAGGACGAGACCGTGGCGGGCGAGGCCGTCGGCGACGAGCTGGACAGACGCGGCAGGAAGAAGGCCCTGTGTGTGATCCACGAGCAGGGCAACGTCTCCCTGGAACAGCGCTGCGCCGGGGTGAAGGAGACCTTCGGCGGATCGGTCGAGAACCTGAACGTCGACGGCACCAACCAGCCCGGCGCCCAGTCGTCCATCAGCGCGAAGCTCCAGGCCACCAAGGGCATCGACGCGGTGGTCACGCTCGGCGCGCCCGTCGCGGCGGTCTCCGTGAAGGCCAAGGAGGACGCGGGCAGCAAGGCGGAGATCGACACCTTCGACCTGAACGCCGAGGTCGTCCGGCGGCTCGAGGCGGGCGAGGTCGGCTTCGCCGTCGACCAGCAGCCCTACCTCCAGGGCTACCTCGCGATCGACGAACTGTGGCTGTACGAAACGAACGCGAACGTCCTGGGCGGCGGCAAACCGGTCCTGACCGGGCCCGCCGTGGTCACCGCGAAGGACGTACCGAAGCTGGAGAAGTTCACCGCCCGCGGTACCCGATGACCATGCGGGGCCGCGGCGTGACCGATACTTGGGCGGCTGGGTCCGGACACCGGGCCCAGCGGCACGAGAGGCACGGCAGGGCGCGGCACGCTTCGCACACTGCGAACACGGCAATCTCGACAGGCACTGCAAGCACGGCACAGCAAGAAGGGCACGGCGACGTGGCAAGGGTTCGGACGGGAGTACGTGCGGTGGGTGCCGTGCTGGTTGCGGTGCTCGGGGCGTCCCTCGTGGGATGCAGCAGCACCGGCGGCAAGCGCGCCGAGGACGCGCGCAAGGCGGCGCAGGCGTCGGGCAGGGCCGCGGTGGACACGCCGCGCTGGACCTTCGCGATGATCACCCACTCGGGCGACGGCGACACCTTCTGGGACATCGTCCAGAACGGTGCCAAGCAGGCCGCCGTCAAGGACAACATCAAGTTCCTGTACTCGCACCACGACGAGGCGCAGCAGCAGGCCCAGCTCGTGGACGCGGCCATCGACAAGAAGGTCGACGGAATCATCGTCACGCTCGCCAAGCCGGACGCGATGAAGGCCGCCGTGGCCCGCGCCCGCAAGGCCGGCATCCCGGTGGTGACCGTGAACTCGGGCTCGGAGGAGTCCAAGGAGTTCGGCGCCCTGACCCACATCGGCCAGGACGAGACCATCGCGGGCGAGGCCGTCGGCGACGAGCTGAACGAGCGGGGCAGGAAGAAGGCCCTGTGCGTCCTGCACGAGCAGGGCAACGTCGGCCACGAGCAGCGCTGCGAGGGCGCCAAGAAGACCTTCAAGGGCGAGATGAAGAACCTGTACGTCGAGGGCACCAACATGCCCGACGTGCAGTCCTCCATCGAGGCCAGGCTCCAGTCCGACAAGGACATCGACGCGGTGGTCACGCTCGGCGCGCCGTTCGCCGACACGGCCGTGAAGGCCAAGGAGGGCGCGAACAGCAAGGCCGAGATCGACACCTTCGACCTGAACGAGAAGGTCGCAGGCGGCCTGAAGTCCGGCAGCCTCGGCTTCGCCGTCGACCAGCAGCCCTACCTCCAGGGCTACGAGGCCGTGGACCTGCTGTGGCTCTACAAGTACAACGCCGACGTCCTCGGCGGCGGCAAGCCGGTCCTCACCGGCCCGCAGATCGTCACCAAGGACCAGGCGGGCGAGCTCGAGGACTACGCGAAGCGGGGGACCCGATGAGCGCGACCGCACCAGCACCGCACAAGCCCGCGCAGGAGGCGGACGAGCGCCTCCTGACGACCTCCCCCCTCAAGAAGCTGCTCGGCCGCCCCGAGCTGGGCTCGGTCGTCGGGGCCGTGGCGGTCTTCCTGTTCTTCGCGATCGTCGCGGACAGCTTCCTCCAGGCCAACAGCATCGCCACCGTCCTCTACGCGGCCTCCACGATCGGCATCATGGCGGTCCCGGTGGCGCTGCTGATGATCGGCGGCGAGTTCGACCTGTCGGCGGGCGTCATGGTCACGACGTCCGCACTGATCTCGTCGATGTTCAGCTACCAGATGACCGCGAACGTCTGGGTCGGCGTCGGCGTCTCGCTGCTCGCGACCCTCGCCATCGGCGTGTTCAACGGCGTCATGCTGACCCGCACCGACCCGCCGAGCTTCATCATCACGCTCGGTACGTTCCTGATGCTGACCGGCATGAACCTCGGCTTCACCAAGCTGATCAGCGGCACGGTCTCCACCAAGTCGATCTCCGACATGGAGGGCTTCTCCTCCGCCAAGGACGTCTTCGCCTCGACGATCACCGTCGGCGGCGTCGACTTCAAGATCACGATCGTCTGGTGGCTGGCGATGGTCGCGGTCGCCACCTGGATCCTGCTGCGCACCCGCGCGGGCAACTGGATCTTCGCCGTCGGCGGCGGCGAGCAGGCCGCCCGCGCGGTCGGCGTCCCCGTCTCCAAGACGAAGATCGGCCTCTACATGGGCGTCGCCTTCGGCGCCTGGGTCTCCGGCCAGCACCTGCTGTTCAACTACGACGTGGTGCAGTCCGGCGAGGGCGTGGGCAACGAGCTGATCTACATCATCGCGGCCGTCATCGGCGGCTGTCTGATCACCGGCGGCTACGGCTCGGCGGTCGGCGCCGCGGTCGGCGCGCTGATCTTCGGCATGACCAGCAAGGGCATCGTGTACGCCGAGTGGAACCCGGACTGGTTCAAGTTCTTCCTCGGAGCGATGCTGCTCCTGGCGACCCTGCTGAACGCGTGGGTCCGCAAGCGTGCGGAGGCGACGAAATGACGACCGAGGCCGTATCCAAGGACGCCCCGGCCCCCGCGGACCGTACGCCGCTGGTCGAGCTCGACGACGTCAGCAAGTACTACGGCAACATCCGCGCCCTCGAAGGCGTCTCCCTGGAGGTGCACGCCGGGGAGATCTCCTGCGTGCTCGGCGACAACGGCGCGGGCAAGTCGACGCTGATCAAGATCATCGCAGGGCTGCACAAGCACGACGCGGGCACCTTCCGCATCGAGGGCGAGGAGACCCGGCTCGCCAGCCCGCGCGAGGCCCTGGACCGGGGCATCGCCACCGTCTACCAGGACCTGGCGGTCGTCCCGCTGATGCCGGTCTGGCGCAACTTCTTCCTCGGCTCGGAGCCGACGAAGGGGGCCGGCCCGTTCAAGCGCCTGGACGTCGACCGGATGCGCCGGACCACGCACGCCGAGCTGCTGCGCATGGGCATCGACCTGCGCGACGTCGACCAGCCCATCGGCACGCTCTCCGGCGGCGAGCGCCAGTGCGTGGCGATCGCCCGCGCCGTCCACTTCGGCGCGAAGGTGCTCGTCCTCGACGAGCCCACCGCCGCGCTCGGCGTGAAGCAGTCCGGCGTCGTCCTGAAGTACGTCGCCGCCGCGCGCGACGCGGGCCTCGGCGTGGTCTTGATCACCCACAACCCGCACCACGCCTACCTCGTCGGCGACCGCTTCGTCCTCCTCAAGCGCGGCCAGATGTCCGGCAGCCACACCCGCGCCGAGATCACCCTCGACGAACTCACCCGCCAGATGGCGGGCGGCTCCGAGCTGGACGACCTGCGCCATGAGCTGGAACGAGCCCCGGGAAGCGCCCCGTAAGGGGCGCGGGGAACTGCGCGACCAGCCACAACGAAGCCGCAGACGCACCTGCCGAGTACCGAGCAGACGCGTCTGCGGCTTTTCGCGCGCCGAGCGCGCCCACGCGGCGGAGCCGCAAATCGACACACCCCCGCGCCCCTGAGGGCGCTCACCCAGGGCCCGGGCGGGAAGCCCGGGGCGGCCGCGCCCCCGGGTCCCCGTTGTGCGGCCCCCCGCGAGCGTGAGGCAGAATCGGCGCGATGAGCACCTACCGCGACCTCACGCACCGCGGCTCCGCCCGAGCCACCGTTCTGCGGACCGTGGGCACGCGTGAGCGCCGTTCGCACCTGACGGCCCCCCGCGTCCCCACGGTCGGCATCGACATCGGCGGCACGAAGGTGATGGCGGGCGTCGTGGACGCCGACGGCAACATCCTGGAGACCCTGCGCACCGAGACGCCGGACAAGTCCAAGAGCCCCAAGGTCGTCGAGGACACCATCGTCGAGCTGGTCCTCGACCTCTCCGACCGGCACGACGTGCACGCCGTCGGCATCGGCGCCGCGGGCTGGGTCGACGCGGACCGCAACCGCGTCCTGTTCGCCCCGCACCTGTCGTGGCGCAACGAACCCCTCCGGGACCGCATCTCCGGCCGACTCGCGGTGCCCGTCATGGTGGACAACGACGCGAACACCGCCGCCTGGGCCGAGTGGCGGTTCGGCGCGGGCCGCGGCGAGGACCACCTCGTCATGATCACGCTCGGCACCGGCATCGGCGGCGCGATCCTGGAGGACGGCCAGGTCAAGCGCGGCAAGTTCGGGGTCGCGGGCGAGTTCGGCCATATGCAGGTCGTGCCCGGCGGCCACCGCTGCCCGTGCGGCAACCGCGGCTGCTGGGAGCAGTACAGCTCGGGCAACGCGCTCGTCCGCGAGGCCCGCGAGCTGGCCGCCGCCGACTCCCCGGTCGCGTACGGGATCATCGAACGCGTCAAGGGCAACGTCCCCGACATCACCGGGCCCCTCATCACCGAACTGGCCCGCGAGGGCGACGCCATGTGCGTCGAACTGCTCCAGGACATCGGCCAGTGGCTCGGCGTCGGCATCGCCAACCTCGCGGCGGCCCTCGACCCGTCCTGCTTCGTCATCGGCGGCGGCGTCAGCGCGGCCGACGACCTGCTCATCGGCCCCGCCCGGGACGCCTTCCGCCGCCACCTCACCGGGCGCGGCTACCGTCCCGAGGCCCGCATCGCCCGCGCCCAGCTCGGCCCCGAGGCCGGCATGGTCGGCGCCGCCGACCTGGCCCGCCTGGTGGCCCGCCGCTTCCGCCGCGCCAACCGCCGCCGCGTGGAGCGCTACGAGCGGTACGAGCGCTACGCCGAGGCCCGCCGCGCCAACGACCGCACCGCCCAGGGAACCCAGTAGATGACCGTCCCCCGCCAGCCCTCGCCCCCGGACCTGCCCGGCGCCCCCGGCCCCGCGGACGGGGCGCCGCGCCCCGAGGACCGCCGCCACATGATCCGCCGCCGCTGGCTCACCGCGACGATCATCGTGCTGCTCATCGGCGTCCCCGCGGGCTATCTGCTGATCTCCGCCAACCAGTCCCGCGACAGCGGCCGCGACAAGGAGAAGAAATACTCCGCGACCGGCCTCACCGCGGGCTGGCCCTCCAAGGTCCAGCGCCGCCTGTACGACGTACCGGTGCCGCCGTACTCGGCGGAGGTCGCCTACTACGAGACGAACAACTGGCGCACCAGCCGCCTGTACGTCCAGTTCCTCACCAGCAACGAGGGCCTGGAGAAGTTCCTCAAGGAGACCGGCACCAGCGCGAGCAAGCTGAAGAAGGACGACATCACCATCAGCAAGCGCGACCAGAACGTCGTCGGCTGGGAGTTCACGGGCCCCGGCCCCTGGTGGGGCGTGACCCACGACCAGGACAACCCGGCGCCCACCCAGGACATCGTGGTGAGCCGCGCCAACCCCAAGCACCCGATGGTCTACGTGGTCTCCGCGACGACGCCCTAGGCACGTCCGGCGGACGGGAAGAGGTCATGGCGGGTTCCGCCGCGGCCACCGTCAGGCTCCCGGGCCCGCGCCCCGCCGCTCGTACGCCGCCACGGCCACCGCCAGGTCCTGCCACGCCATCCCCGCCGACTTGAACAGGCGCGGCCGGTCCTCCGCGACCGGCACCTCGCCCCGCACCAACTCGCCCAGCGTGCGCAGCCGTTGCGGGTCGAAGGCGCGGGCGGCGACGGCCTGCACGATGTCGCCGCACTCGCGCGTCGCCACGGCCCTGGCCTCGGCGACGACCGTGGCCCGGCCCACGAGCCGCTCGTCCACCTCGCGCGCGGCGGCCTCGTGCGAGCCGACCGCCGCGACGGCGGCGTGCGGCGCGAGCAGCGCGCTGTCGAACAGCGGCTCGCGCGCCGTCGTGCAGCAGCACACCACATCGGCCGCCGCGACGTCCCCGGGCGTCGCGGCCGCCGCCGTCAGGCCCGCGCCCCGGCAGCGCTCCACGAACGCCGCGAGCCGCTCCCGGTCCCGGCCCACCACGTCCACGTGCGCGAGCCCGGGCCGCACCGCCCGCACCGCCTCCACGTGCCCCCACGCCTGCGGGCCCGTCCCGAACACCAGCAGCCGCCGGGCCCCGGGCGCCGCCAGGTGCCGCAGCGCCGCCCCGGACACGGCGGGCGTGCGCAGCGACGTCAGCGCGATGCCGTCGAGCAGGGCCAGCGGGGTGTGGGTGAGGCCGTCGAGGAGCAGATAGAGGCCCTGGATGCGGGGCAGCCCGCGCGCGGGGTTGTCCGGCGTGACCGAGGCCACCTTCACCCCCGCGTACGCCGTCGTGGCCGAGGGCATCAGGAGCAACTGCCCGCCCGGCACCCCGACCACGGCCCGGTCGGGCTCCGCCTCCGGATCGAGACCGCCGCCGACGAGCGCGGCCTCCACGGCAGCGACGGCGGCGGCCATCGGAACGAGCCGCGCGAGGGCGTCGGCGCCGATGTGGGGGAGGAGATTTCCTGAAGACTCCAGGGGGTTCCTTGGAGGTTCTGCGGAGACGGGCTGTGGATTCATCCGGTGATCCTCACCGAACCCGGCCCACCGGAAACCCCGTACGGGAGCGCTCCGAAGGGATGCGGGGAACCGCGCGACCAGCCACGACAAGGCCACGGACGCACGACCGCGGCCATCGGACGGCCAGGAGGAAGGCGTGCCGGAGGCACAGCGGCACCGCCCGGCCCGGTCGATGCCCCCGTCACTCGGCGCCGAAGGCGACTGGCTAGCGTGGAGCGGGTGAGTGAGACGAAGAACCCTGCCCTCCAGTTCCGCTTCGACGGTCCGGACGACGCCCCGGTCCTGGTCCTCGGGCCGTCGCTCGGCACCACGTGGCACATGTGGGACCGGCAGGTACCCGAGCTGAGCAAGCACTGGCGGGTGCTCCGCTTCGACATGCCGGGGCACGGCGGCGCCCCCGCCCACCCCGTGGAATCCGTCGGCGAGCTGGCCGCCCGCGTGCTCGCCACGCTCGACGAGGTCGGCGTGCAGCGCTTCGGCTACGCGGGCTGCTCGCTCGGCGGCGCCATCGGCGCCGAGCTGGCCCTCAGGAACCCCCAGCGGGTCGCCTCGCTCGCGCTCATCGCCACCTCCCCGCGGTTCGGCACCGCCGACGAGTGGCGCCAGCGCGGCGTGATCGTCCGCACCAACGGCCTCGACCCGGTCGCCAGGACCTCGCCCGAGCGCTGGTTCACGCCCGGCTTCGCCGCCGCCCAGCCCGCCATCACCGACTGGGCCGTGCAGATGGTGCGCACCACCGACCCCGGCTGCTACATCGCCGCCTGCGAGGCGCTCGCCGCCTTCGACGTCCGCGGTGAGCTCGGCAGCATAGGAGTGCCCACGCTGGTCCTCGTCGGCTCCGAGGACCAGGTGACCGGCCAGGGCGAGGCCCGCACGCTCGTCGCGGGCATCCCCGACGCCCGCCTCGCCGTGGTGCCCGGCGCCTCGCACCTCGCGCCCGTCGAGCAGCCCGCCGCGGTCACCGACCTGCTCGTCCGCCACTTCGGCAGCGCCTGGCAGGCCGCGCCGGACACCGCCGCGACCGGCCAGCACGCGATCGCGGCGCCGCCCGTCAAGCCCGTCCTCGCCCCGCCGCCCGCCGCGCCCCCGGCCGAGATCGCGCCCGTGGAGCGGCCGCAGGAGCAGGGCGAGCGCCCCGACGCGTACGCCGCGGGCATGAAGGTCCGCCGCGAGGTCCTGGGGGACGCGCACGTCGACCAGGCCCTGGCCGCCGCCGACGAGTTCTCGGAGGACTTCCAGGACCTCGTCACGCGCTACGCCTGGGGCGAGGTCTGGAGCCGCCCGGGCCTCGACCGCCGCACCCGCAGCTGCGTCACGCTCACGGCCCTCGTCGCGGGCGGCCACCTGGAGGAGCTGGCCTTCCACGTCCGCGCCGCCCTGCGCAACGGCCTCACCCCGCCCGACATCAAGGAGGTGCTGCTCCAGGCCGCCGTGTACTGCGGCGTGCCCGCGGCCAACAGCGCCTTCCGGGTCGCGCAGACGGTCATCCGCGAGGAAACGACGCCCCAGGAGTAGCGCGGGCCCCCACGGCGAGCAGGATGGGGACCAGGCAACGGAGAAGGGGAATCCATGACGACGACCGGCACGACGACCGGAGCGGCGACCGGCACGAAGCTCACGAAGCAGTCCCACGCGTGCGTGCGGCTCGAAAAGCAGGGCCGGACGCTCGTCATCGACCCCGGGGGGTTCACCGAGGCCGACGCGGCCGTCGGAGCCGACGCGGTCCTCGTCACCCACGAGCACCCCGACCACTTCGACGAGGCCCGCCTGCGCGCCGCCATGGAGGCGAACCCGGCCGCCGGGATCTGGACCCTGGCGGCCGTCGCCGACCGGATCGCGGCGGCCTTCCCCGGCCGGGTCCACCGGGTCGGCCACGGCGACACGTTCACGGCCGCCGGGTTCGACGTCCAGGTCCACGGCGAGCTGCACGCCGTGATCCACCCCGACATCCCGCGCGTCACCAACGTCGGCTACCTCGTGGACGGCTCCGTCTTCCACCCCGGCGATGCCCTCACCGTCCCCGACCACCCCGTGGACACCCTCCTGGTCCCGGTGATGGCTCCCTGGAACAAGATCTCCGAGGTCATCGAGTACGTCCGCGAGGTCAAGCCGCAGCGCGCGTACGACGTCCACGACGCGCTGCTCACGGACCTGGCGCTGCCCATCTACGAGGGGCACATCGGCAGGCTCGGCGGCACAGAGCACACGCGGCTCGCGCCGGGGGAGTCCGCACGGGTGTGACCGCCGCCGGGCCGGAGGCTGTCACACCCGGCAGGTAGGTTGTCCGTCATGCGCATCGCCACCTGGAACGTGAACTCGATCACCGCCCGCCTGCCCCGCCTCCTGGCCTGGCTGGAGAAGAGCGGCACGGACGTCCTGTGCGTCCAGGAGACCAAGTGCACCGCGGAGCAGTTCCCCGCCGAGGCCCTGCGCGAGCTGGGCTACGAGTCGGCGGTCAACGCCACCGGCAGGTGGAACGGCGTCGCGCTGCTCTCCCGCGTGGGCCTGGAGGACGTCACCACCGGCCTGCCCGGCGGCCCCGACTACGACGGCGCGCAGGAGCCCCGGTCCATCGCCGCCACCTGCGGCCCCCTGCGCGCCTGGTCGGTCTACGTGCCGAACGGCCGCGAGGTCGACCACGCGCACTACGCGTACAAGCTCCAGTGGTTCGAGGCCCTCAAGGCCGCCGTCACCGCCGACGCCGCGGGCCCGCGCCCCTTCGCCGTCCTCGGCGACTACAACGTCGCGCCGACGGACGACGACGTCTGGGACGTCGCCCGCTTCGAGGGCCTCACGCACGTCACGCCCGCCGAGCGCGCCGCCCTCGCCGCCCTCCGTGAGACCGGCCTCACGGACGTCGTCCCCCGCCCCCTCAAGTACGACCACCCCTTCACGTACTGGGACTACCGCGAGCTGGGCTTCCCCAAGAACAAGGGCATGCGCATCGACCTGGTGTACGGCAACGAGCCGTTCGCCAAGGCCGTCTCCGACGCGTACGTGGACCGCGAGGAGCGCAAGGGCAAGGGCGCCTCCGACCACGCCCCCGTGGTCGTGGACCTCGACGTCTAGCTAGGACCGGAGCACCTTCAGCGGCACCGCCGCGGCGAGCGCGGCCAGGCCCGCGTCGCCGGGGTGGAGGTGGTCGCCGCTGTCGTACGCGGGCAGCAGGCGCGCGGGCAGCGCCGGGTCACGGAGCACCGCGTCGAAGTCGAGCACGGCGTCGAAGCCCTCGCCCCGCCGCAGCGCCGCGTTCACCGCGACGCGCTCCGCGTCGACGGCCGCCGTGCACCGGGCCTCCCCGGCGCACGGCACCAGCGTCGCCACGACGACCCGCAGCCCCCGCGCGCGGGCCCGCGAGGCGATCTCCCGCAGGCCGCCCACGACGTCCGCGGCGGGCACCCCGGCCCGCAGGTCGTTGATGCCCTGGAAGACGACGACGGTACGCGCGGACGTCTGCGCGAGCACGTCGCGATCGAGCCGGTGCAGCGCGCTGACACCCCCGGTGTCGGTGGACACCCCGTCCCCGGGATAGCGGTCGCCGACGACGCGGTTGGCGGAGACGCCCTGGTTGAGGACGCCGCGGCGCGGCGCCTTCGGCTCCTCCAGGAGCCGCCGCGCGAGCACGTCGGGCCACCGCCGGTTCGTGTCGGGCGTGGAGCCGACCCCGTCCGTGATGGAGTCCCCGAGCAGCACCACGGAGCCCGCGCCGTCCGCCACGTCGACCCCGGTGAGCAGCGGCCACGCCCGCACCGTGGAGGTGTACGCGGCCCCGGACGCCTCCGCCGCGTGATCGCCCGGCTCGCTCACGTACGAGGTCTGCAGGGCCTGGCTGTGCACCGGCGCCGCCGCCACCGTCCCCGGCAGATGGAAGCTGATGAGCAGGTCCGCGCCCGCGGGCACCGCGAACCGCACGGGGTCGCTGACCGCCTGCGCCCCCGCGGGGATCTCGACCCCGCCCGCCCCGCCGAACGTCAGCGCCACGGGCGTGCCCCGCGCCCCCGCCCCCGCGCCTCGCACGGCGATGCTCGCGCTGCCGATGCGCACGGGCGCACCCGCGAAGGTGTTGTCGAGCCGGATCCGCACGCGCGGTCCGCCCACGCTGGTGTGCGCCACGAGCCGCACGGTCCGGTCCGTCCACGGGCCCACGCGCGTGTACCCGGCCGTGGACGCCGACCAGGTCCCCGTCCACCCCGTGGCGCGCGCCCGTACCGACAGGGCGAAGACGTGCAGGTCGGCGCCCCCGGGGTCGCGGGGGAGGCGCACCGACGCCACCTCGCGCCCGCGCGCGAGCGGCACGGTGACGACGTACAGCCGTGCCTTCTCGGCGCGTTGCCCGTCCGGCGTGTTGATGTGCGGAAGGGCCACGGACTTGGTGGCGAGCGGTCCGGTGCGCCAGTCGGGAGCGGTCAGGCGGTACGCGGTGCGCGATCCGTCGCGGTAGCGCACCGTCCCGGCGCCGCGCGCGGCACCGCCGGTCCCCGCCACCAGGAAGGCGAGGGCGTCGCCGCGCCCGCGCAGCCGCACCCACTGCCCGTCGGCCCGTACGTTGTCCGGCTCGCCCGCCCGGGTGTCCGGCCAGGTGAGACGCGCGCCCTCAACTCCCAGGCGGCGCCCGGGAGTCCACCCGGCCGCCGTCAGGTCCGGCGCGGACAGGGAGGCGCCCGCGCCGTCGAAGTCCGCGTCGCCGGGCCGCGCGTCGTCGCTCACGGCCCTGTTGTCGAAGAGCCGCTCCAGGGGGAGCGGCCCGGGTCTGTGCGGCGCGGCCCCGGCGGCGCCCGCGGGAGCAAGGCCTCCCAGGAGCGCGAGAACGACGGCGGCACCCCGGACGCGTCGGCGCACGACGGCCCCTTCCCCGAGCCTCGGTGTTCCCGGGTGTTCCCCGGTGTGACGGTGGACGCGCCCTGAAGCTAAGGAGCCGTCAGATGCCAGTCAAGACAGCGGCCGTGTCCGTCACCCGGCCGATGAGCCGCCGTCACCGTCCGGACGGAGCCCGGCACCCCTGCCGTCGCTCCCCGAACCCCTTTGCCAGGATGGGGTCATGCATCTTTACGATGAGCGCCTGAGTGTTCCGGCCGCGTGGTGGTTCCTCGTCGTGCTCGGCGGCGGTCTGTTCGCCGCGCTGCTGCTGCCGCTCGGCCCCGTGGCCGCCGTCCTCGGCCTGGTCCTCGTCGTCTCCGTCTTCGGGCCGCTCGTGCACCGGTACGGCTCGGCGCGCATCGTCGTGACGCCGGGCACGCTCGTCGCCGGGGGCCGGACGATCCCCGTCGACGAGCTCGGCACGACCGAGATCCTGGACGCGGGGGAGGCCTTCGAGTGGCGCACCCGCAAGGCGAACGCGTACGCGCACCTGCTGCTGCGCAGCTATGTGCCGACCGCCCTGCGCGTGGAGCTGCGGGGCCCGCACCACACCGCGCCCTATCTGTACCTCTCGACGCGGCGTCCGATGAACCTGGCCACGATCCTCGCCTTCACCCGCCGCTGACCCCCGCGCCGGCGGCACGGACGGGCGCCACGTGAACCGAACCGAGTGATTCGCCTGATTCCGTGATCAACTGCCGCAAGATACATTCCTTGGAATGCGGAGCCGCCGTCCGATCGCTCGGGCGCCCCACGGAGAGGCCGGTCATGAACATTCCGTTCCTGGACAAGTGGCGCAAGCGGCACGCGGGCGGCCCCGGTCTGAAGCTCGCCGCCGCCTTCGAGGCCGATCCGGAGGGCGTGGCCGAGCTGCTCTCGGAGTGCGAGCTGCTGCGCTCCCAGGCGGCCCGCGCCGGGCTCGAACTGGACGACAGCCCCGCGTCGTTGGCGGCCCTCGACCAGCTCACGCCGCGCTGGCGGGAGGACCCCGAGACCCTGCCCTGGCTCGGCAACGACGCGGGCCTCTACCTCGGCACGGTCATCGTCCGCACCGTCCCCGGCGCCGTGTGGCACGTCCTGCCCGGCGGCACGCCCGTCGTCCGGCTCTCCTCGGGCCGGGAGCTCCAGGTGGTCGCCGCGGGCCTCGACTGGGCCGTCCAGGGCACCCCCGAGCTGTCCCAGATGTACGCCGAGACCTCCGAGACGTGACCATGCGGTGAACCCGCGGTCTCAAATACGGTTAATGCCCATAAGTGCGTGTCGTCCCATAAGTCCTGTTTTGCCGTGGATAGTTTGCGCGGACCGACACAGCTGAGAGTGGGCAGGTCTGGGCATGGCCGTCGATCCGTTGATCGAGCTGCGTGACGTGAACAAGTACTACGGCGAGTTGCATGTCCTGCAGGACATCGACCTCACCGTCGGCAAGGGGGAGGTGGTCGTGGTCATCGGCCCGTCAGGGTCGGGCAAGTCGACGCTCTGTCGGACCATCAACCGGCTTGAGACGATCCAGTCGGGCACCATCCGCCTCGACGGGCAGCCGCTGCCCGAGGAGGGCAAGGCCCTGGCGCGGCTCCGCGCCGAAGTCGGCATGGTGTTCCAGTCGTTCAACCTCTTCGCGCACAAGACCGTGGTGCAGAACGTCTCCCTGGCTCAGGTGAAGGTCAGGGGCCGCAAGAAGGACGAGGCCGAGCGGCGCTCCCACGAACTCCTGGAGCGGGTCGGGCTCGCCGCGCACGCGCAGAAGTATCCCGCGCAGCTCTCCGGCGGCCAGCAGCAGCGCGTGGCCATCGCCCGCGCGCTCGCCATGGACCCCAAGGTCATGCTCTTCGACGAGCCGACGTCGGCCCTCGACCCGGAGATGATCAACGAGGTCCTCGAAGTCATGCAGTCCCTCGCCCGCGAGGGCATGACGATGGTCGTCGTCACCCACGAGATGGGCTTCGCGCGCTCGGCCGCCAACCGCGTCGTGTTCATGGCCGACGGCCGGATCGTCGAGGACCGGGCCCCCGAGGACTTCTTCACCCGCCCGGAGAGCGACCGCGCCAAGGACTTCCTCTCCAAGATCCTCAAGCACTGACGGGGGGATGCGTCCCATGCGTACGACACGTCTGCTCGGGCTGCTCACGGCCCTGTCGCTCACCGCGCTCGCCACCGCCGCCTGCGGCAAGGGGGGCAGCCCGCCGACCAAGGGCCCCGCCGCCGGGAGGCTGCCCGTCTACCGGGTCGCCCAGGGCTTCGAACTGCCCGAGTCCGGCACCTGGCGCAAGGCCAAGAACCGCGGCCGCTTCGTCGTCGGCGCCAAGGAGGACCAGCCCTACCTCGGCGAGAAGGACCCCGCGACCGGCCGCTACTCCGGCTTCGACATCGAGATCGCCAAGATGGTCTCGGCCTCGCTCGGTCTGGACCCCAAGAGCATCTCCTTCAAGACCATCGCGTCCGCCAACCGCGAGACCGCCCTGCAGAACGGGCAGATCGACTACTACGTCGGCACCTACACCATCAACGACAACCGCAAGAAGCTCGTCGGCTTCGGAGGCCCCTACTACATGGCGGGCCAGGGCCTGCTCGTGCGCCACGACGAGGAGGACATCAAGGGCCCGAAGGACCTCGACGGCAAGCGCGTGTGCTCGGCCGCGGGCTCCACCCCCTACCAGCGCATCCAGAAGGACTACCCGAAGGCCACGCTCGTCGCGTACGACACGTACTCGGTGTGCGTCGACAACCTGCTGACGTACCAGGTCGACGCGGTCACCACCGACGACGCGATCCTGATCGGCTACGCGGCGAAGGTCCCCGACGAGCTGAAGGTGGTCGGCAGGTCCTTCTCCGAGGAGCCCTACGGCATCGGCGTCCCCCGGGGGGACGACACGCTGCGGTTCGCCATCGACGACGCCCTCGCCGCCCGCGAACGCGACGGCGACTGGAAGAAGGCCTACGACGCGACCCTCGGCCTGTCCGGGGTGCCCGCGCCGAAGCCGCCCGCCATCGACCGCTACCCGGCGAGCTGAGGAGGCGTCGTGGACGTACTGACGGACAACTTCTCCACCTACGGCGACGGCTTCCTCGGCACCGTGGAACTCACCGCGTACGCCTCCGCCCTGGCGCTCGTGCTCGGCTTCCTCATGGCCTCCTTCCGGGTGGCGCCCGTCGGGTCCTTCCGGGTGTTCGGCGCGGTGTGGGTGGCGGTCCTGCGCAACACCCCGCTGACGCTGCTGTTCTTCGCCGTCCTGCTCGGCCTGCCGCGCTTCGGGCTCGTGCTGCCCTTCAAGGTGTTCGCCGTCCTCGCGCTCGGCTGCTACACCTCCGCGTTCATCTGCGAGGCCCTGCGCTCCGGCATCAACACCGTGCCCAAGGGGCAGGGCGAGGCCGCCCGCAGCCTCGGCATGACGTTCGGTCAGACCCTGTCCGTGGTGGTGCTTCCGCAGGCCTTCCGCTCCGTCATCCCGCCCGTGGGCTCCACGCTCATCGCGCTCGCCAAGAACTCGGCCATCGCGGGCGCCTTCAGCGTCACCGAACTCCTCGGCACCTACAAGACGCTCAGCGAGCTCGGCTACAACATCGTCTGGACCTTCCTCTGGATCGCCCTTGGCTACCTGATCATCACCCTCGCCATCAGCGCCGTCTTCAACATCCTCGAAAAGCGCTGGGGAGTCGCCCGATGACCACCACCGCCGCCGAAGCCACCGCCCTCTACGACATCCCGGGCCCCAAGACCCGCAGGAGACACTTCCTGTACGGCGTCCTGTCGACCGCCGTCATCGTCGGGCTCGTCGCCTGGATCCTGTACCTGCTGTTCGACACCGACCAGTTCACGCGCACCAAGTGGACGCCGTTCGAGTACAAGGGCATCCAGGAGCTGCTCCTGCGCGGGCTCGGCAACACGCTCAAGGCCTTCGCCATCGCCGCCGTGCTCTCCCTTGCGCTCGGCGCGCTCCTCGCCACCGGGCGCCTCTCCGAGCACCGCGTGGTGCGCTGGCTGGCCACGCTGGTCGTGGAGTTCTTCCGGGCCATGCCCGTACTCGTGATGATCTTCTTCGTCTTCGTGGCGCTGAAGGTCCAGCCGCTTCCGGCGCTCGTCGCCGGGCTCACGCTCTACAACGGCTCCGTGCTCGCCGAGGTGTTCCGCTCCGGCGTCAACTCCGTCGAGCGCGGACAGAGGGAGGCCGCCTACGCGCTGGGGATGAGAAAGACTCAGGTCATGTCGTACGTCCTGGTGCCACAGGCCGTGCGGGCCATGCTGCCCGCCATCATCAGCCAGTTGGTCGTGGCCCTGAAGGACACCTCGCTCGGTTATCTGATCACCTATGAGGAGTTCCTGCACGCCGGGAAACTGATCGCGTCGAACCTCGACTACGATTTGCCTTTCATCCCCGTGGTCATGGTGATCTCACCGATCTACATCGGGATGTGCATGCTGCTGTCGTGGTTCGCCTACTGGGTGTCCAAGCGCCAGCGGCGCAGTCCCAAGACAGAGGCCGTGGACGTCGCCCCGGCTGAACCAGGGACGCTGCTGCCGGGAGGGGTTCCCCCCAGGGCCCCCGCCCCCTAGGGGGAAGCAGTAGCTGGAGGGCCAGGCCCGCCCGGCAGCAGCCGGAGATCACTGCTCGCGCAGGGGGATCGACACGTACGACGGGTCGGTTCCGGGCGAGGAGAAGGTCAGCTGCGCGCCGGTCGGGTTGTGCTCGATGTAGAGCGGGTCGACCGTGTCGACCACCAGGGCGAGCCTGTGTCCTGCCGGGACGTCGTAGGCCGTGGAGAACAGCTCCAGGTCGACGCCGAACGGCTTGCCGGGGGTCTTGCCGTGGAAGGTGTACGGCGCGTTGCTGACCAGCTTGCCGAGGCCGAGCGGGCCCACGTCGTACAGGTACGCGACGAGGGTTCCGCTCTCCTTGGTGCTGGTGAGCGTGGTGTGCAGCTCCGCGGTGCCGCGCACGCGCTGGGGCCGCTCGGACCGCTGCGACTGCCAGACGGCCGCGTACCGGCGCGGCAGCAGCGGCATCGACGCCATCGGCGGCAGCTTCAGGAACTGGTCCAGGGTGTTGGAGAGCATCACGATGCCGCCGTTGGCGCCGGAATCCACGTTGGCACGGATCGTGGTGGTGCCCGCGAGGTCCAGCTTGCGCCGGGTGGCGCCGACCGACTTCCAGTCGGGGTAGCCCTCGTAGCCGCCCGTGGAGCGCGACTTCAGCTGGACCGGCTGCTCCTGGTCGACGCCGTTCTTCTCACCCTTCAGATAGCGGTCGAACCACCGCCGGGTGCTCGTCCAGGTGTCGTTGGGCAGCCCGAACAGGCCCGTCGCCTCGGCGGTCGCGTGGTCGCCGGGGCGGAACTCCAGGCGCTTGGGGCCCTTGAGCTTCTCGTAGAAGTCGGCGTACTCGTTGGGCGGGAAGACGGTGTCGCCCCAGGCGTTGCCGAGCATGACGGCGGTGCCGTTGCTGTTGATGCGGTCCAGGTACGTCGCCGGGGAGCGCTTGGCGCCCCACGCGATCATCTCGTCCTCCTGGTCGAGGTTCGAGCCGAGGAAGTCCTTCAGGATCCCCTTCAGCTCGGCGCTCGGGCGGCCGGTGAGGTAGCCCGCGCCGCCGAGCAGGGCGCCCGCCTGGACGTGCTGGGTGCGGCCGCTGTAGATGGACTCGACCAGGTCGCTCCAGCCGCTCAGCGCGGCGACCGCCTTGATCCGCCTGTCGTGCCCGGCGGCCAGCAGGCTGATGCCCGCCCCGTAACTGACGCCCGCCATGCCGACCTTGTGCGGGTCGGCGGGGGTGTTCTCCAGCGTCCAGTCGATGACCCGGGAGGCGTCCGCGATGTCCTCGGGGCCGCCGACCTCGATCTCGCCGCCGGACTGCCAGAAGCCGCGCGAGTTGTAGCTCACCACCACATAGCCGGCGTCGGCGAGCTGCTTGGCCTGCGCGATGTACTCGATCTGCGGCATGGCCCAGCTCGTGGGCAGCACGACGACGGGGTACGAGCGGTCCGCCGGGGCGCCCGCGGGCGTGACGACGTTGGCCTTGAGGACCGTGCCGCCGTCACCGGGGATGTCGACGAAGCGGACGCCCGGCGCGGCGGCCCGGGGCGCCGGTGCCGCCTGTGCGGCGGGGGCGGCACCGGCGACAAGGGCCACCGATACCGCCCCCAGGGCGGTGGTCCGCACAGCTCTGCGCATCTTTCCCACGGGTCACTCCTCACACGTGCCGGTGCAAAGTGACCTGACGGTAACCGCGCGGGATTACCCCGGGTAACCCGTCGGTAAGTTACGTACGGGTAACGATAGTTGAGGAGCGGAGCTTCTCCGTCGCCGGTCGCGCGGCCTCAGCGCAGGGCGCTCTTGGCCTGCCAGTCCGCCCACGACACGTTCCACGCGCCGAAGCCGTTGCCCGGGTCGGGCGTGCCCTTGGAGCCGCTGCCCGAGACCTCGAACGGGTCGCCGATCTGGACCTGGCCGTACAGCCACGCCGCGTTGCCGGTGCTCATGCCGACGCAGCCGGAGCTGTGGTTGGTGTTGCCGAAGTACGCCGCGTTCCAGGGGGCCGCGTGCGCGTACATGCCCGACCAGGTCAGGCGCATCGAGTAGTCGACCATCTTGTCGTAGCTGTTGCCCAGGCCGACGGTCTCGGAGCGCATGTTGATCGTGCCCTCCTTGGCCATCAGGACCGACGTGCCGCCCCAGGAGGCCTTCTCGCCACCGGGCGTGCCCGCGGACATCGGTACGGACTTGACGGTCTTTCCGTCGCGCGTCAACGTCGCGGTCTTGTTGTCAAGATTGACCTTGACGACCTGGTTCTTGCCGACCGTCATCGCGGTGTCGTAGTCGCGCACGAACCAGCCGCCGTCGGTGCCGGAGTCCACCCCGTTGAGCTGGGCGTCCAGGGACACCTTGGCGCCGGACTTCCAGTACTCCTTCGGCCGCCAGTCGACGCGGTCCTTGCCGTCGTAGTTCTTGATCCAGCCCCAGGATCCCGCGGTGTCGTCGGACGTCTTCACCTTGAGGTGCTTCTCGACCTCCGCCTTGTTCTTGACGGGGTGGTCGAAGACGATCGACAGGGGCTGGGCCACGCCGACGGTCTTGATGTTCCGGCCCGGGGTGATCGTGACCTTGTTGACCTTCTCGGGCGCGGCCGTGGTGAACGCCTTGCCGGCCTTGCCGCCCTCCTGCGTGGTCGCGCTCACGGTGTAGCTGGTGCCGGGCGCGGCCACGCGGGCCGAGGTCCAGCCGCGGCCGTCGGCGGAGACCTTGCCCGGGAGCTTGGTGCCCTCGGCGTCGGCGACCGTGACGTCCTTCAGCTTGGCGTCGCCCGCGGCCAGCTTCACGGTGACCGGGACGCCCGCCTTGGCCTGCTTGCCGGTGAGGTTCACCGAGAGCTTCGGCTTCTCGGCCTCGGCGTCGTCGCCGGAGCCGCCGCCGGAGCAGGCGGTCAGGGCGGCCGCCAGGGCCGCGGCGCCCGCGACGGCCGCGTACCGGGGGCGTATGGAGCGGCGGCTGGTGCTCAGGGACCTGCGGGACCTCAAGGAAACGTACCTCCGTGCGGATGTTCATGCCTGCCCGGAGTGAGAGGGCCGGGGATTCCGCACGGTTGCCTGTTGTCCGGAAAATCCGGACTGCGTCACGGAAGCGTTATACGGGTCTCGCGTTCCGTGCGCGTCCGCTCACTTGGCGCGATGGGAGCCGCGCGCGGACTGCGCCGGTATCGGCTCCTGGGCGGCGCGGGTCACGTCCCCGACCAGCTCGACCACGTCAGGTCCGTACGCCTGTGAGTTCACGACCTTCAGGAGCAGCACGAAGGAGTCGCCCTGCTTGCGGGCGAGGCGCTCGTGGTGGCGGGCCAGATAGCGGGTGGCCGCCTGGTTGGTGGTGGCGCGCTGGCCGCAGAAGAGGAACACGGGCCGCGCGTCCTGCCCGGCGGTGAGCCGCGCGAGCAGCACGTACTCCGCGATGCCCGCCTCCATCCGGTAGCGCTCGGCGCCGATCTGGAACGCGCCGCGGTCGGGGCCAGGCTCCGGGTCGGCGTTCACGCGCACGCCGGGCAGCAGCGAGTGCATGTGCGCGGCCATCCGACGGTGGAACGCGGGGTTACCGAGGCAGAACTCGGTGCGCTCGCCGAAGCCCTGCTGGGCGGCGTCGTGGGCGACGACCTGGGTGTGCGCGCCGCAGTCCTTGACGAAGGCGGCGAGTTCGAGCAGCGAGAGCACGTCGTGCCGGGTCACGGTCAGCTCCGGGCCGCCCGCCTCGCGGTTCACCACGAACAGCGACTCGGCGTGCTCGGGAAGCCCGAAGAACGCCCGCTTGCGCCGCAGTCTGCGCCGCGACAGGAGGCCGCGGACGTACAGGGCCAGGGCGGCGCCGGCGACGGCCGCGCCGGCACCGAGGGCGAGAAGGCGTACGTCTTCAGTCATGGGCGCGCATGCTAGCCGCCGTTCACGGCCACCTCGGCAGGCGCCGTGGCCGGGGGCGGGGCGCGAAGTTACGCTGCGCGGAAGGTCGTTGACTGGAGGTGCCCATGCGGCGTGAAGTGGTACGTAATCTGACGCTTTTGGCGGTCGGCGGGGTGTTGGTGACGGTCGGTGCGGCCGCGCCCCCTTCGCCTTCGCGCACAGCGGAACCGGGCACGACGGCCGAAGCGGCCACCGGTGCCCAAGCGGGCACAAGACCGGATTCGGCCCGTACGGCCGGTGTGTCCCGGACTCCGCCGAAGGTCCCGGAGGCCGTCGGATACGGCGGGGCCGTCGCGAGCGTCGACGCGGACGCGTCCGCCGCGGGCATCGAGGTCCTGAAGAAGGGCGGCAACGCCGTGGACGCGGCCGTCGCCACGGCCGCCGCGCTCGGTGTCACCGAGCCGTACTCGGCGGGCGTCGGCGGCGGCGGGTACTTCGTGTACTACGACGCGAAGACCCGCGCGGTGCACACCCTCGACGGGCGCGAGACGGCGCCGCGCACCGCGGACTCACGCCTCTTCCTGGAGGACGGCAAGCCCCTGCCGTTCGCCGACGCCCAGACCAGCGGCCTCGGCGTGGGCACGCCCGGGACGCCCGCCACCTGGCGCACGGCGCTCGACAACTGGGGCAGCGAACGGCTCGGCACGCTCCTGAGGCCCGCCGAACGCCTGGCCCGCGAGGGCTTCACCGTGGACCGTACGTTCCGCTCGCAGACCGAGGCCAACCAGCAGCGCTTCAAGGACTTCCCGGACACGGCGAAGCTGTTCCTGCCGGACGGGAAGCTGCCGGTCGTCGGCTCCACGTTCAAGAACCCGGACCTCGCCCGCACCTACGCCGAGCTGCGGCGCAAGGGCATCGACGCGCTCTACCGGGGCGACATCGGCAAGGACTTCGTACGGACGGTCAACAAGCCGCCCGTGGACCCGGACTCGGGGCGCAACGCGCGCGCCGGTGACCTGTCCATGAAGGACCTGCGCGCCTACGAGGTGAAGGAGCAGGCGCCGTCGAAGACCACGTACCGCGGCCTCGGGGTCTACTCGATGGCCCCGTCGTCGTCCGGCGGCACGACGGTCGGCGAGGCCCTCAACATCCTGGAGCACGGTGACCTCTCGCGCGTGAGCAAGGCGCGCTATCTGCACCGCTTCATCGAGGCGAGCCGGGTGGCGTTCGCCGACCGGGGGCGCTGGGTGGGCGACCCCGCCTTCGAGGACGTCCCCACCAAGCAGCTGCTCTCGCAGCGGTTCGCGAACGCGCGCGCTTGCCTGATCAAGGACGACGCGGTGCTCAAGAGCCCCGTCGCGCCCGGCGACCCGCGCCACCCCGAGCCCTGCGCGAGCGCGGGCAAGGCGGCCCCGACGACGTACGAGGGCGAGAACACCACGCATCTGACGGCGGCCGACAAGTGGGGCAACGTCGTCGCCTACACCCTCACCATCGAGTCCACCGGCGGCAGCGGCATCACGGTTCCCGGGCGCGGCTTCCTGCTGAACAACGAGCTGACGGACTTCTCCTTCGCGCCCGCACGGCCCGGTGTGCACGATCCGAACCTGCCGGGGCCCGGCAAGCGGCCGCGCTCGTCGATCGCGCCGACCATCGTGCTCGACGAGGAGCGCGAGCCGGTCGTCGCGCTCGGTTCGCCCGGCGGCGCGACCATCGTGACGACGGTCCTGCAGACCCTGACCGGCTTCCTGGACCGGGACCTGGAGCTGGTCGACGCGATCGCGGCGCCGCGCGCGAGCCAGCGCAACGCCGCGCAGACCGAGCTGGAGCCCGGTCTGTGGGACAGCTCGCTGCGGCGCGACCTGGAGGCGCTCGGCCACTCCTTCAAGCAGAATCCGGAGATCGGGGCGGCGACCGGCGTCCAGCGGCTGCCCGGCGGCAAGTGGCTCGCCGCGGCCGAGCCGGAGCGCAGGGGCGGCGGCTCCGCGATGGTGGTGCGCCCCAGGCCGTAGGCCCGCGCACCCGCCGTACGAGCCCCTGAGGCGGCCTCAGGGGCTCGTACGGGCGATCACAGGGCGGTCACAGGGCGGTCAGCACGCGCGGCCCCGCGTCCGTGATGGCGACCGTGTGCTCGGCGTGCGCCGCGCGGCTGCCGTCGTCCGTGCGCAGCGTCCAGCCGTCCGGCGCGGCGTGGAAGCCGTCCTTGCCGCCCGCGATGAGCATCGGCTCGATGGCGAGCACCATGCCGTGGCGCAGGGGCATGCCGCGGCCCGGCCGCCCCTCGTTCGGCACGGAGGGGTCCTCGTGCATCTGGCGGCCGATGCCGTGGCCGCCGAAGCCGTCCGGGATGCCGTACCCGGCGTCGCGGCAGACGGTGCCGATGGCGTGGGCGATGTCCCCGATCCTGTTGCCCACCACCGCGGCCGCGATGCCCGCCCGGAGGGCGCGCTCGGCGGTCTCGATCAGGTGGACGTCCTCGGGGCGCGGGGTGCCCACGATGAAGCTGATCGCCGAGTCGCCCGCCCAGCCGCCGAGGTGCGCGCCGAAGTCGGCGGAGAGCAGATCGCCGTCGCGCAGGCGGTAGTCGTCCGGGATGCCGTGCACGATCGCGTCGTTCACCGACGCGCACAGCGTGGCCGGGAAGGGGACCGGGGCGAACGAGGGGTGGTAGTGCAGGAAGGGGGACGTGGCGCCCGCGTCCTTGAGCACCTGGTGCGCCACCTCGTCCAGGTCGCGCAGGCTGACGCCGACGGTCGCCGCGGCCCGCACCGCGGCCAGGGCCCGCGCGACCACGCGCCCCGTCTCCCGCATCGCCTCGATCGATGTGTCTGTCTTGAGTTCCACCATGCCAATTACTATACCGGTATTTGAATGGGGTGCGCGTAGACTGGTGCCATGGTGCGCACCCCTCTGACCCCTGAAGAGCGCGAGCGCGGCGAGCGGCTCGGCCGACTGCTGCGGGAGGCGCGTGGCGAGCGGAGCATGGTCGAGGTCGCCGCGAGCGCCGGGATTTCGGCGGAGACGCTCCGCAAGATCGAGACGGGCCGGGCGCCGACGCCCGCGTTCTTCACGGTCGCGGCGCTCGCGGTGACCCTTGAGCTGTCTATGGACGAGGTGGCACGGACGTGTGTCCTGGTCCCGGTGTGAGGTCCGCGGGAGGGCCGTCCGCCGGGCGGACGCGCGCGGAGCGGCGGGCCACGAGTGCCGCGCCGCCCGCCGTCATGAGCGCGAGCGCCACCAGCAGGGCGCTGACCCACAGCGGCGAGCGGTAGCCGAGCCCCGCGTCGATCGCCCGGCCCCCGGCCCACGGGCCCACCGCCGCGCCGATGTTGAACGCCGCCGTGGCGAAGGCGCCGCCCAGGGTGGGTGCCGCCGTCGCCGCGTACAGCGCGCGGGCGATCAGCGTGGAGCCCACCGCGAACGACAGCGTGCCCTGGACGAAGGCGAACGCCACGGTCGCCGCGGTGTGCTGAGCGGTCAGGGCGAAGGCCGACCAGGCCGCGAGCAGCGCGAGCGAACCGGCCACGAGCAGCGGCAGCGGACGGCGGTCGGCGAGGCGCCCGCTGACCGTGACCCCGATGAACGACCCGAGCCCGAACAGCGCGAGCAGACCGGGCACCCACGCGTCCCCGACCCCGGCGACCCGCGTGGCGAGCGGTTCGAGATAGGTGAAGGCGCAGAACGTGGCCCCGTTCACGAGCGCGCCGAGCAGCAGCGTCACCACCAGGCGCGGGGAGCGCAGGGCGCCCAGTTCCGAGCGCGCGCCGACCGGCGCGGAGCCGGGGGAGTCCGCCGGCAGCGACCGCGCGATCGCCACGACGGCGGGCAGCGACACCAGGGCCACCGCCCAGAACGCGGCGCGCCACCCCCACAGCTGGCCGAGCAGGGCGCCGCCCGGCACGCCCGCGACGCACGCGAGCGTGGTGCCGCCGAGCAGCACCGACGTCGCCCGGCCCTTGGCGTCCGGCGCGACCAGGCCCGTCGCGGTCGCGAGCGCCACCGCGAGGAAGCCCGCGTTGGCGAGCGCCCCGACGACGCGGGTGGCGAGCAGCACGCCGTAGCTCGTGGTGAGCGCGCCCACGACGTGCGCAAGGAGGAAGGCCACCAGGAAGGCGAGCAGCGCCCGGCGGCGCGACCAGCGCAGGCTCAGTACGGCCATCAGGGGCGCCCCGACGACCATGCCCGCGGCGAACGCGGAGGTCAGCGCGCCCGCGGCGGACAGCGACACCTCCATGTCGGCGGCGATGTCCGACACCAGGCCGGACAGCATGAATTCGGACGTGCCTTGGGCGAACACGGCGAGTCCGAGCAGATAGAGGACCATGGGCACAGCGAGACTCCAGCGTCACGTCAGCCACGGCGTGGGCATGACGCACCCATGGCGGTGCGCGGGATCCACGGCGTGGTGAGGAAAAGGGGGAAGGTCCGTGACTGCGGCGCGGTGATGGTCCCGAGGCGATGCCTGAGGCGATGACGGTGCGGAGCCCTGAGCGGGGCTGCTACGCGGCGTCGGGCCGGCTCGGAGCGAGGCCACCGGAGCGCGCCGGTGGCCGGCGTCTGCTGGCCTCGGGACTGGACATGTGCGCAGACTAGCCACGCATGCCGCCGCACGTCCAAGTAATTAACGAAGGCTCCGGAAAACCACGTGCAGCCGTCCGGTGACGCGTCGGGTGTTATCTTCCGGACCGGCAGACCCTAGTCTCCCAGGGGACGGTGCCCGACGATGGCAGTGGGACAACTCCCGGAACAGGTAACGGAGTTCGCGCGGTACCTGAACGAGCTCCTGGCGCGCCTCGACCAGCGCTCCGGGTGGTGCGGCGTGTTCTGGTCCCGTGACCCCGACGGCATGCGGGCCTGCCTCGACGGCACCGAGGTGCCGCCCTGGGACGTGGTGCAGGCGCTGCTCCACGACCTCGCGGCCGACGCCGGCGTGGGGGTCGCGCAGGCGGAGACCGGCCGTGCGCGGGCACTGCACGCCGCGTCCGTCGCCGCGCACGACGACCGGCCCGGCGGCCGCGAAGTCCTCAGCGACCGGCTGGACATGATGCTCCAGGAGCAGCGGTTCGCCGTCGAGCGGGAGCAGGAGCTGGCCCGCTCCCTGGCCCTCGCCGCGACCGGCGACGAAGTGGACCGCATCCATCTGGATCTGGCCTGGGTGCGCGACGACCACGAGCGGGCGGCGGCGCGCTGCGGCGAGCTGCGCCGCCGCATGGAACGGCTCGACCGGGCACGGGCGCCGCGCTGGGTGGACTTCGGCGGCGCCCCCTCGGAGGGCGGCGCTTTCCCCGCCGACACGTCCGGCCGCGCCCTGGCGAAGGCCCCGGGTGCCCCTGCCGACGACGTCCCGCAGGACACGGCCGACACCGTCTGGCAGGACGCGTACGACGACGACAGCCGCGCGGAGACCTACGGCGGCAGCGCGGACGCGTACAGCGGCAGCACGGAGACCTACGGCGGCAGCGCGGATGCGTACGGCGGCAGTGCGGACGCGTACGACGGCCCCGTGGAGACCTACGAGACCTACGACGACCCCGTGGAGACCTACGGCGGCCGCTCCGCCGTGCACGGCGCGGACGGGCACGACACCGCCTACGGCCACCCCCAGAGCCCCGAGGACCCGGATCCGCCCCTGCGGGACGCAGAGCGCGAGCCCGGCCAGGACGCCGTGCCCCGGGTCCCCGCGCAGGCGGGCCGCTCCCGGCTCGGGGGCCGGCGCCGCCCGCGCGGCGCCCGGTTCGCGGGCCTCGACGGCGCGGGCGACGACGGCGCCGGGCCCGTCGCCGCGCCGGGCGCGGACCCCGCGCCGCGCACCCCGCGCGGCGCCCGCTACGTGCAGGCCGTCGACGCTTCCGCGCGCGCCCACCCGGCGCCGCCCGCCGTCGAGGACGGCGCCGCCGCCGAGCGCGCCACCGTCGACGCGGTCGAGGCCCTCATCCGGCTGCGCGGCGAGGGCCGCAGCGGCGAGGCGCACGGCGTGCTCGTCGAGGCGGCCGGGTGGCCCGCCGCGCGCCTGCCGCTCTTCGCCGAAGAACTGCACCACGCGGGCCTGGCCGCCGACTGGGCGACCCTGCTGTGGGAGGCCGCCTCGCTGCCGCCGGACCGCCTCGTGGCCGTCGCCGACGCGCTCGCGGGCGCGGGCCGCGCCGACGACTGCCGCAAGCTCCTGCGCCAGGGCGTGGCCCGGCCCGCCCCGGAGATCGCCGAGTCGCTGCTCGCGCTCATCGAGGCGGGGCGCGAGCGCGAGGCCCGCGCGCTGCTCGACGCGTACGTGCGCGTGCGCAGCGCCGAGCACGTCGCGGCGTGCGCGCACACCGACCCGCAGCGGCTCATCCCGCTGCTCCTGGAGATGGCCAAGGGCGTCTCGGACGCGCACCACTGGGACCTCGTGCACGCGCTGCGCGTCGCGGGCTTCACCACCTGACCGGACCGGCCGCCGGGCGTGCGGAACCGTCCGTCCCGCACCCGCTCGGGTGATCGGTGACCCCCGGAACATGATCGACTCCGCCCCGTTGCGGCGATGGTCTTGGCAAGGCCGTCGACGGGGGCTTACGTTCGTCTGTCTACGCACCAAGTCTACGGGCGTAGAGGCTCTCTGACGTCCTGTCGAAGGAGCACAGCTCATGGTCAACGTCGTACGCGCCGCACTCGTCCAGGCGACCTGGACCGGCGACGCCGAATCCATGATCGCCAAGCATGAGGAGCACGCCCGCGAGGCCGCCAGGCAGGGCGCCCAGGTGATCGGCTTCCAAGAGGTCTTCAACGCCCCCTACTTCTGCCAGGTCCAGGAGAAGGAGCACTACCGCTGGGCGGAGCCCGTGCCGGACGGGCCGACGACGCGGCGCATGCAGGACCTGGCCCGCGAGACCGGCATGGTGATCGTCGTGCCCGTCTTCGAGGTCGAGCAGTCCGGCTTCTACTACAACACCGCGGCCGTGATCGACGCCGACGGCAGCTACCTCGGCAAGTACCGCAAGCACCACATCCCCCAAGTCAAGGGATTCTGGGAGAAGTTCTACTTCCGCCCCGGCAACGTCGGCTGGCCCGTCTTCGACACCGCCGTCGGCCGCGTCGGCGTCTACATCTGCTACGACCGGCACTTCCCCGAGGGCTGGCGGCAGTTGGGCCTGAACGGCGCCCAGCTCGTCTACAACCCCTCGGCCACCTCCCGCGGCCTGTCCGGCTATCTGTGGCAGCTGGAGCAGCCCGCCGCCGCGGTCGCCAACGAGTACTTCGTCGCCGCGATCAACCGCGTCGGCCAGGAGGAGTACGGCGACAACGACTTCTACGGCACGAGTTACTTCGTGGACCCGCGCGGGCAGTTCGTCGGCGAGAAGGCGAGCGACAAGACGGAGGAACTCGTCGTGCGCGACCTGGACTTCGACCTGATCGACGAGGTGCGCGAGCAGTGGGCGTTCTACCGGGACCGCCGCCCGGACGCGTACGAAGGGCTGGTCAAGCCGTGAAGGACCTGCACACCCGGCACCAGGCCGTCCTGCCGGACTGGCTCGCGCTCTACTACGACGAGCCGATCGAGCTCACCCACGGCGAGGGCCGCCACGTCTGGGACGCCCAGGGGCGGCGCTACCTGGACTTCTTCGGCGGCATCCTCACCACCATGACCGCGCACGCGCTGCCCGAGGTCACCAAGGCCGTGGCCGAGCAGGCGGGCCGCATCATCCACAGCTCGACGCTGTATCTGAACCGCACGATGGTGGAGCTCGCCGAGCGCGTCGCCGCGCTGTCCGGCATCCCCGACGCGCGCGTGTTCTTCACGACGTCCGGCACGGAGGCGAACGACGCGGCGCTGCTGCTCGCCACCGCCCACCGCGGCTCGAACCAGATCCTGGCGATGCGCAACAGCTACCACGGCCGCTCCTTCTCGGCCGTCGGCATCACGGGAAACCGCTCCTGGTCGCCGACCAGCCTGTCCCCGCTCCAGACGCTCTACGTCCACGGAGGGGTGCGCACCCGCGGTCCGTACGCGGCCCTGAGCGACGCCGAGTTCACCGAGGCGTGCGTGGCGGACCTCAGGGACATGCTCGGCCAGACCCGCGGCGTCGCCGCGCTGATCGCCGAGCCGATCCAGGGCGTCGGCGGCTTCACCTCACCGCCCGACGGCCTGTACGCGGCCTTCCGTGAGGTCCTGAAGGAGCACGGCGCCCTGTGGATCGCCGACGAGGTGCAGACCGGCTGGGGCCGCACCGGCGACCACTTCTGGGGCTGGCAGGCGCACGCCGGGTCGGGCCCGCCGGACCTGCTCACCTTCGCCAAGGGCATCGGCAACGGCATGTCGATCGGCGGCGTCGTCGGCCGCGCCGAGGTCATGAACTGCCTGGACGCCAACTCCATCTCCACCTTCGGCGGCTCGCCGGTGACGATGGCCGCGGGCCTGGCCAACCTCACCTACCTGCTGGAACACGACCTCCAGGGCAACGCGCGCCGCGTCGGCGGACTGCTCATCGAACGCCTGCGGGCGATCTGTGCCCACCTGCCCGCCGTCCGCGAGGTGCGCGGCCGCGGCCTGATGATCGGCATCGAGCTGGTCAGGCCGGGCACCGACGAGGCAAGCCCCGACGCGGCCGCCGCCGTCCTCGAAGCGGCCCGTGAGAGCGGCCTCCTCATCGGCAAGGGCGGCGGCCACAGCACCAGCGTGCTGCGGATCGCGCCGCCGCTGACCCTCACGGTCGCCGAGGCGGAAGAGGGCGCGGCGATCCTGGAGCGGGCCCTCGGCGAGGTCTAGTCCGCGGGCGCGCCCGCTCCGCCGCACACCACGCCGCCCGTCACCCCCGTACGAAAAAGGGAGCGCACCACCATGAGTACCCGCACCCTGATCCGCGGCGGACTCGTCGTCACCGCCGCCGAGGAAGTCCACGCCGACGTGCTCATCGAGGACGGCCGGATCGCCGCGCTCGCCGCCCGCGGCACCGAGGCCGCGGCGGCCTGGACCGCGGACCGCGTCATCGACGCGCGCGAGAAGTACGTCATCCCGGGCGGCGTGGACGCCCACACGCACATGGAACTCCCTTTCGGCGGCACCTTCGCGTCGGACTCCTTCGAGACCGGAACGCGCGCCGCCGCCTGGGGCGGCACCACCACCGTCGTCGACTTCGCGGTGCAGACCATGGGCCGGTCCCTGCGCTCGGGCCTGGACGCCTGGTACGCCAAGGCCGACGGCAAGTGCGCGATCGACTACGCCTTCCACATGATCCTCTCCGACGTCAACGAGCGGACCCTGAAGGAGATGGACCTGCTCGTGGAGGAGGGCATCACCTCCTTCAAGCTGTTCATGGCCTACCCGGGCGTCTTCTACAGCGACGACGGACAGATCCTGCGTGCCATGCAGCGCTCCGCGGCCAACGGCGGCCTGATCATGATGCACGCCGAGAACGGCATCGCCATCGACGTCCTCGTCGAGCAGGCCCTCCAGCGCGGCGAGACCGACCCCCGCTACCACGGCGAGGTCAGGAAGGCCCTCCTGGAGGCCGAGGCGACGCACCGCGCGATCCAGCTCGCCCGGGTCGCCGGAGCGCCCCTGTACGTCGTGCACGTCTCCGCCGAGGAAGCCGTCGCCGAGCTCACGGCCGCCCGCGACAAGGGCCTGCCCGTCTTCGGCGAGACCTGCCCGCAGTATCTGTTCCTGTCCACCGACAACCTCGCCGAGCCCGGCTTCGAAGGCGCCAAGTACGTCTGCTCGACGCCCCTGCGGCCCCGCGAGCACCAGGCCGCGCTCTGGCGCGGCCTGCGCACCGACGACCTCCAGGTGGTGTCCACCGACCACTGCCCGTTCTGCTTCACCGGCCAGAAGGAGCTGGGCCGCGGCGACTTCTCGAAGATCCCGAACGGCCTGCCGGGCGTGGAGAACCGGATGGACCTGCTCCACCAGGCCGTCGTCGACGGGCACATCAGCCGCCGCCGCTGGATCGAGATCGCCTGCGCCGCGCCCGCGCGCATGTTCGGCCTCTATCCGAAGAAGGGCACCATCGCGCCCGGCGCGGACGCCGACGTCGTCGTCTACGACCCGGCCGCCACGCAGGTGCTGTCCGCCGAGACCCACCACATGAACGTCGACTACTCGGCGTACGAGGGGAAGCGGGTCACCGGCCGCGTCGAGACCGTCCTCTCGCGCGGCGAGCCGGTCATCGACAAGCGCGCGTTCACCGGCCGCGCCGGGCACGGCGTCTACACGCCCCGCGCCACCTGCCAGTACCTGAACTAGGAGGCACCCCGTGGATTTCGGACTCGTCCTGCAGACCGACCCGCCCGCGTCCGAGGTCGTCGGCCTGATGCGGCGCGCCGAACAGAACGGCTTCCGCTACGGCTGGACCTTCGACTCGGCCGTCCTGTGGCAGGAACCCTTCGTGGTCTACAGCCAGATCCTGGAGCACACCCAGGAGCTGATCGTCGGCCCGATGGTCACCAACCCGGGCACCCGCACCCCGGAGGTCACCGCCTCCACCTTCGCCACGCTCAACGACATGTTCGGCAACCGCACCGTGTGCGGCATCGGCCGCGGCGACTCCGCGATGCGCGTCGCGGGCCGCAAGCCCAACACGCTGGCCCGGCTCGGCGAGGCCATCGAGGTCATCCGCGACCTCGCCGAGGGCCGCGAGGCCGACGTCGGCGGCCAGACCCTGCGCATCCCCTGGATCAAGAACGGCAAGCTCCCGATGTGGATGGCCGCGTACGGCCCGAAGGCGCTCGCCCTCACCGGCCAGAAGGCCGACGGCTTCATCCTCCAGCTCGCCGACCCCTACCTCACCGAGTGGATGGTCAAGGCCGTAAGGGACGCGGCAGCGGCCGCCGGACGCGACCCCTCCGCCGTCAAGATCTGCGTGGCCGCGCCCGCGTACGTCAGCGCCGACCTGGCGCACGCGCGCGAGCAGTGCCGCTGGTTCGGCGGCATGGTCGGCAACCACGTCGCCGACCTCGTCGCCAAGTACGGCGAGCACTCCGCGATGGTCCCCGAGGCCCTCACCGCGTACATCAAGGAGCGCGAGGGCTACGACTACCGTCACCACGGGCGGGCCGGGAACCCCGACACCGGCTTCGTGCCCGACGAGATCGTCGACCGCTTCTGCCTGGTCGGGCCCGCCGCCGCGCACATCGAGAAGCTGCGCGCCCTCAAGGATCTCGGCGTCGACCAGTTCGCCCTGTACGCCATGCACGACGCCCGCGAGGACGTCATCGACGCCTACGGCGCGGAGATCATCCCGGCCCTGGCCTGACCCCCCTCCAGTGAAGGGCCCGCCCATGGCCGACACCGTGCCCGCGGAGCCGCCACCCGCCGGGGCCCCGTCCCAGACCACCGCCGCCGACGGCCGCGTCGAGCTCTCGCCCGGCGCCTGTCCGCACGACAGCCGCTACGCCAACGACGACCTGCGACCCGTCCCGCTCGCCGAACGCCACTGGTCCACCTACAACTTCGCGGCCCTGTGGGTGGGCATGGCCCACAACATCCCCTCCTGGACCCTCGCGTCCGGCCTGGTGGCGTTCGGCATGGACTGGAAGCAGGCCGTGTTCACGATCGCGCTCGCCAATGTGATCGTGCTGCTGCCGATGCTGCTCACCGGGCACGCGGGACCCAAGTACGGCATCCCTTTCCCGGTCCTCGCCCGCGCCTCCTTCGGGCTGCGCGGCGCCAATCTGCCCGCCCTGGTGCGGGCGGCCGTGGCCTGCGGCTGGTTCGGCATCCAGACGTGGATCGGCGGCCAGGGCATCTTCGTCCTGCTCGACCGGGTCTTCGACGGCGGCTGGAGCGACGCCTCGCACATCGGCGGCCACCCGTGGCCGCTGTGGCTGTGCTTCCTGGCGTTCTGGGCGCTCCAGCTCGCCATCATCCACCGGGGCATGGAGACGCTGCGGCGCTTCGAGAACTGGGCGGCCCCGTTCGTGCTCGTCGGCGCCGTGGTGCTCCTCGTGTGGATCTCCGACAAGGCGGGCGGGCTCGGGCCGCTCCTCGAGAGGCCCTCGAAGCTCGGCTGGGGCGCCGACTTCTGGCCGGTGTTCTTCCCCGCCCTCATGGGCATGATCGGCTTCTGGTCGACGCTCTCCCTGAACATCCCGGACTTCACGCGCTTCGGGAAGGGACAGCGGGCCCAGGTGTGGGGCCAGAGCCTGGGCCTGCCCACGACGATGACCGCCTTCGCGCTCCTGTCCGTCCTCGTCACCTCCGGCTCGGAGGCGGTGTACGGCGCGCCGATCTGGGAGCCGGTGGACCTCGCCGCCAAGGCGGACAACGTCTTCGGGCTGCTCTTCGCCCTGGTCACGATCCTGGTCGCCACGGTCTCGGTGAACATCGCGGCGAACGTCGTCTCGCCCGCGTACGACCTCGCGAACCTCGCGCCCAAGCTCATCAGCTTCCGCACGGGCGCGCTCGTCACCGGGGTCGTCGGCGTGCTCATCTTCCCCTGGAAGCTCATCGAGACACCGGAGTTGTACATCTTCGTCTGGCTCGGCGTGGTCGGCGGGCTCCTCGGCACGGTCGCCGGGGTCCTCATCGCCGACTACTGGGTGATCCGCCGCACCCGGCTCGACCTCGCCGAGCTGTACCGGGCCGAGGGCCGCTACTGGTACGCGCGCGGCTGGAACTGGCGGGCCGTGGTGGCCTTCGCGGCGGGCGGGCTGCTCGCTGTGGGCGGCTCGCACTCCGATCCGGGCAAGGGGCCGTTCCCCGAAGGCGGTCTGATCCCCGTCCTGGAGCCGCTGGCCGACTACGGGTGGGCCGTGGGGCTCGGGACGGCGTTCGTGGTGTACGTGGCGCTGATGTGGCCGTCGCGGGAGCGGAAGGCGCCGGGCGTGGCATGATCCCGCCATGAGCCGCATATCCCCGGGGCGCGCCGCCGTGCTCGGTGCCGCCGTCGCCGCCCTGTTCGTCGCCGGCTGCGGACGGCAGGACGAACACGGCGGGGACGGGCGGGGCCGGGGAGGCGGCGCCGGGGCAGGCGTGCCGTCGCCCCTCGCCACCGCGGGGACGCCGGGCCCCGACAGCACCCCGCGCTACGGAGGCGAGCCGTACGCGCCGCCGCAGCCCTCCCGGGACTGCACCGGCAGGACCGGCACCCTGCTCGAACCGGGGCCCGTGGACAGCGCGATGGGCCTGCGGGCGATGACGGTGTGGCTCACCCACTGCGGCAGCGGCACGTACCGCCTCGACGGCTATCCGACGCTCCAGGTGCTCGACGGGGACGGCACCGCCTTCGACGTCCGCAGCCTGCGGGGCGCGGAGCCCATCACGACCGGCGTGCGGGACCCCGGGCCGCACCCGGTGACGCTCCGGCACGGCGAGTCGGCGACGGCGGGGGTGGTGTGGCGCAACACCTACGCCGACACCACCGAGGACCCTGTCAACGGCACCCGGCTGCGGGTGCTGCCCGCCCCCGGCAGGCCCGCGGGGACCGTCGCCCCCGACGGCGGGATCGACCTCGGCAGCACGGGCCGCATCGGCGCGACGGCGTGGCGGAAGGCCCCGGCGAGCGAGTCCGGGCAGCCGCGGCCCGCACAACCCGGCGCGGAGCGGCCTACGGCACCCGCGCCGTCCACTCCGGCGAGCTGAACTTCGTCCGTGCGAGCTCCTGGGCGCGGGCCAGCTCGCCGTCGCTGACCTTGCCCGCCGTCAGGCCGTACCGCCCGCGGAAGGAGTCGACCATCCGCTCGATGACGGCCTCGCGGGGCAGCCCGGTCTGGCGGCGCAGCGGGTCCACGCGCTTCTTGGCGCTCTTCGTGCCCTTGTCGGAGAGCTTCTCGCGGCCGATGCGCAGCACGTCGAGCATCTTGTCGGCGTCGATGTCGTAGGCCATGGTCACGTGGTGCAGGACCGCGCCCGGGCCGCCGTCGGGGCCCACCATCCGCTTCTGCGCGGCGCCCGCGATCTTCCCGGCGTCCGTCGCGATGTCGTTCAGCGGCTGGTACCAGGCCTTGACGCCCATGTCGCCGAGGGCGCCGAGCACCCAGTCGTCGAGGTAGGCGTAGCTGTCCTGGAACGACAGACCCTGCACGAGGGCGTCCGGCACGGACAGCGAGTACGTGATGGTGTTGCCCGGCTCCACGAACATCGCGCCGCCGCCGGAGATCCGCCGGACCACGTCGATGCCGTGCCGGGCGGCGCCCGCGGGGTCCACCTCGTTGCGCAGCGACTGGAAGCTGCCGATGATCACCGAAGGGGCGCCCCACTCCCACACGCGCAGCGTCGGCGGCCTGCGCCCGGCGGCGACCTCCTCGGTGATGACCTGGTCGAGCGCCATGTGCAGCGCGGGCTGCTGCGGGCCCTCGTGGACGAGCTGCCAGTCGTAGTCCGTCCAGTCCGTGGCGTGCGCGAGCGCCCGCCGCACGGCGATCGCGACGCCCTCCGCCGTCAGCCCGTACATGACGGTCCCGGCGGGCAAGGCCGCCTCGACCCGCGCGGCGAGCCCGGCGGCGTCCGTGTCGGCCGGAGCCCCCTCCAACGCGGCGTCGATGGCGAGGATCGCCTCATCGGGCTCCAGAAAGAAGTCCCCGGCCACCCGCACACCCCGCAGCCGCCCCTCCTCGACGTCGAGGTCGACCACCACCAGCTTGCCGCCCGGGACCTTGTATTCGCCGTGCACCGCACACCCTTTCCTGCCCCTGGGGCATCCGGCACCAGTCCGTCACTGGGCTCCGCTCAACGGTAACCGGGGCGGGGGCCGTTCCGGGGCGCGCCGTCGGTCACCGCGTGGTGGTCACGTCCCATTCGCCGACGTCATCGGAGAAGCCGCTGTCCATGGTGAACTGCACCTTCTCGGGCTGAGCCGTGCGCGGCAGCTCGAAGGTCACGTAACCGAGCGCGGTGTCTCCGGGGGAGATGCTGACGGAGCCGGGGAAGGACGGCCCGGCGGTGGTCTCGGCGACCCAGCTCGCGCTGAACCGCTGACCGTCGGTGTCGACGAGCTCCGCGCCGTTGGCGGGGCTGTCCTTGTACGGCCCGTCCCCCGTGTTCTCGAGCCGGAACTGGACGGCGACGAAGCGGTTGCCCGGGTCGGGCCCGAAGTAGGCGTTCGCGTTGGCCGCGGGATCGACCACCTTCAGCGCGGTGACGTCGAGGCGCTCACCGCTGCGGATGCCGGTGAGCGAGAGCGTGGAGCCGAGATCCGCGTCCGACGGCGGGGCGAAGGGCCCGTGCGCGGAGGCGGTCGAGGGCGCCGCCGTCACGGCGGGCGGTGCCGCCGACGCCTCGACAGCCGCCGAGCCGCCGACGGCAAGGAACGCGAGTGCGGCCAGTAGTGAGGGAGTTACGGTACGCATGCCTCCTCCTGGGGTGCGATCCCCCCAAGAGCGATTGCTCACTGTCCACGATCCTCCCTTTCGGGGTGATTACCCAGCCCCGAGCCATGGCGGCCTCCTGGCGTGCGGATTCCTGGAGCCGGTGACCAAGGAGAGCCGTGGCGTTAGCCTGCCGGGCATGTTCACGTCGCGTCCTACTCTTCAGGGCACTTTCGGCATGGTGTCCTCCACGCACTGGCTTGCCTCGCAGTCCGCGATGGCTGTTCTGGAGGACGGGGGGAACGCCTTTGACGCCGCTGTCGCCGCGGGGTTCGTGCTGCATGTCGTCGAGCCGCATCTGAACGGGCCGGCGGGGGAGGTGCCGATCGTCCTGGCGCCCGCGGGCGGGCCCGTGCGGGTGCTGTGCGGGCAGGGCGTCGCGCCCGCCGGGGCGACCGTCGCGCACTACCGGGACGAGCTGGGCCTCGACCTGGTGCCCGGCACCGGGCCGCTGGCCGCCGCCGTGCCCGGCGCGTTCGACGCGTGGATGGTGCTGCTGAGGGATCACGGGACGAAGGGCCTCGCGGAGGTGCTCGCGCACGCCGTCGCGTACGCGGAGGACGGACATCCGCCCGTGGAGCGCGTCGGGCAGACCGTGGAGGCCGTACGGGAGCTGTTCGAGACGGAGTGGGCGTCGTCGGCGGAGGTGTACCTGCCGGGCGGTGCCGCGCCCGCACCGGGGGAGCTCTTCCGCAACCCCCGCCTCGCGGCCACCTGGCGGCGCCTCGTCGCCGAGGCCGAGACGGCGGGCGGCGCCGACCGCGTCGCGCAGATCGAGGCCGCCCGCGAGGTGTGGCGGTCCGGCTTCGTCGCCGAGGCCCTGGTGCGCCAGTCCGCGCGCCCCACCCTGGACACCAGCGGCGAACGGCACACCGGCACCCTCACGGCCGCCGACCTCGCCGGCTGGTCGGCGACGTACGAGGAACCCGCGACGTATGACTGGCGGGGCTGGACGCTGTGCAAGGCGGGACCCTGGAGCCAGGGACCCGCCTTCCTCCAGCAACTCGCCCTGCTGCCCGAGGAGCTGCCCGCGTACGGCTCGGCCGACTACGTGCACCTGCTCGTCGAGGGCTGCAAGCTCGCCATGGCCGACCGCGAGGCCTGGTACGGCGACGCCGCCGACGTCCCCCTCGACGAGCTGCTCTCCGCCCCGTACAACGCCGAGCGGCGGGCCCTGATCGGGGCCAAGGCGTCCCACGAGCTGCGGCCCGGGGCGCCGGGCGGGCGGGAGGCGAAACTGGCCTCCCGCGCGTGGGCGGTCGCCTCCGGCGAGTCGCCGTACGACCCGCAGGGCATCCTGGCGGGCACCGGCGCCGCCGCGGGCGCCGGGGAGCCGACCGTCGCCCGAAACGGCGCCACCCGGGGCGACACCTGCCACCTGGACGTCGTCGACCGCTGGGGCAACATGGTCGCGGCCACGCCGTCCGGCGGCTGGCTCCAGGCCAACCCCGTCGTCCCCGAACTCGGCTTCCCCCTCGGCACCCGGCTGCAGATGGCCTGGCTGGAGGAGGGCCTGCCCAACTCGCTCGCCCCGGGCCGCCGCCCCCGCACCACCCTGACGCCGTCCCTCGCGCTCAAGGACGGCGTGCCGGTCATGGCCTTCGGCACGCCCGGCGGCGACCAGCAGGACCAGTGGCAGCTGCACTTCTTCCTGTCCGTCGCGCTCCGCCCCGCCGTGCGCGGCGGCCTCGACCTCCAGGGTGCCATCGACGCCCCGAACTGGCACAACGACTCCTTCCCCGGCTCGTTCTACCCGCGCGGGATGCGGCCCGGCAGCCTCACGGTCGAGTCCCGCACGGACCCGGCCGTGATCGAGGAGCTGCGCGTACGGGGGCACGACGTGACCGTGGCGGGGCCGTGGTCGGAAGGGCGGCTGTGCGCGGTCGCGCGGGACCCGCGCACCGGGGTGCTCTCGGCAGCCGCGAACCCCCGCGGGATGCAGGGATACGCCGTAGGACGGTGACGGCGGCCGATTTCATCCTGATTCCACCCTTTGTTCACCCCCTCCGCACGGGATGTCAGTACCACGTGCTCTCATGGAGGCATGATCGAAACGCAGGAAATCAAGGAAAGCATCGACGACTTTCTCGCACGTCAGGCCGCCGACGTGGAGCGCGTGATCCGTGAGGCCGCCGCGGCGGAGATCACCCCGCGGTTCCGGCAGCTCGCCGAGGACGACGTCGTCCAGAAGAGCGGCCCGCACGACCTGGTCACCGTCGCCGACCGCCTGGCGGAGGAGTTCCTCACCCGCGAGCTCACGGCGCTCCTGCCCGGCTCGGTCGTCGTCGGCGAGGAGGCGGTGCACGCCGACCCGGCGACGTACGACGCGATAGCCGAGGGTGCCCCGGTGTGGATCGTCGATCCCGTCGACGGGACACGCCAGTTCGTGCACGGGGACCCCGGCTTCTGCACCCTGGTCGCGCTCGCCCTGGACGGCGTGGTCCTCGCCTCCTGGACGTACGCCCCGGCGCTCGACGAGTGCGCGGTGGCCGTCCGCGGCAGGGGCGCGACGCTGAACGGCACGCGGCTGAGCACCGGGACCCCCGAGCCCGGCCGCCCCCTCACCGTCGCCACCTCCCACCCGGACTTCACGACGGACGACCAGAAGCGCGCCCTCCTCGGCGTCTTCTCCGACGGCTTCGCGCCCCGCCCCTGCGGCTCCGCCGGCCTGGAGTACCTGGCGGTGGCGCGCGGCGAGCTCGACGCCGTCGCGTTCAGCTGGGAGCTGGCCTGGGACCACGCGGCCGGCCTGCTCCTGGTCGAGGAGGCGGGCGGGGCCCACCTCACGCGCGAGGGCGTGCCGTTCGCCATCACCGGGGGCAACGCCCTGCCGTTCACGGCCGCCCGGGACGAGGCGACGGCCCGCCGCGTCGCGGACGCGCTGGTGGCCGGGGCCTGACCGCCCCGCCGCTGCCGTCGGTGCCCGCGACCGCGTTCCCGCCGGGCCTCCGGCATATCCTGTGCGGCACTGGCCACCGGCTGACGAAGGAGTCCGAAGGTGCCGTCGATGCTCGATGCCGTCGTCGTGGGAGCGGGTCCGAACGGTCTGACCGCCGCCGTTGAGCTGGCCCGCCGCGGCTTCTCGGTGGCCGTCTTCGAGGCCGAGGGCACCATCGGCGGCGGCGCCCGCACCGAGGAGCTCACGCTGCCCGGCTTCCGGCACGACCCCTGCTCGGCCGCGCACCCCCTGGGCATCAACTCCCCGGCCTTCCGCGCGCTCCCCCTGGAGCGGTACGGCCTGGAGTGGCTGCACGCCCCGCTGCCCATGGCCCACCCCTTCCCCGACGGCAGCGCCGCCGTGCTCGCGCGCTCCGTCTCCGAGACGGCCGCCTCCTTCGGCCCCCGCGACGCGGGCACGTACCGGCGCCTGATCGCGCCCTTCCTGCCCCACTGGGACGCGCTGGTACGGGACTTCATGGCCCTGCCCCTGACCGCCCTGCCGCGCGACCCCGTACTGCTCGCCCGCTTCGGGCTCCGAGGCCTTCCGCCCTCGACGTGGCTGCTCCGGCGGTTCAAGGACGAGAAGGCGCGCGCCCTGTTCGCCGGGCTCGTCGCCCACGTCATCGCGCCCCTCGGCGGCTTCGCGACGACCGCCGTCGGCATGGTCTTCGCCCTCGCCGCCCACGCGCGCGGCTGGCCCGTCGCCCGCGGCGGCTCCCAGGCCATCTCCGACGCGCTCGCCGCCTATCTGAAGGACCTCGGCGGCACCGTCCACACCGACTACGAGGTCAAGCGCCTGGACGACCTGCCGCCCGCGCGCGCGTACGTCTTCGACACCTCGCCCACCGCACTCGCCCGCATCGCCGGACTCGGCCGCTACTACGACGGATACCGGTACGGCGCCGGTGTCTTCAAGGTCGACTACGCCCTCGACGGCCCCGTGCCCTGGACCGCGGAGGCCCCCCGCCGGGCGGGCACCGTGCAGATCGGGGCCACCAGCGGGGAGATCGGCACCGCGCTGCGGGCCGCCTCCCGCGAGGACCGGGCCCCGGACACGCCCTTCCTCATCACCGTCCAGCCCGGCGTCGCCGATCCCACCCGCGCCCCCGAGGGCAAGCAGGTCTTCTGGGCGTACGGCCATGTGCCGAACGGCTGGCGGGGCGACCTGACGGACGCCGTCGAGCGGCAACTGGAGCGCTTCGCGCCCGGCTTCCGCGACCGCGTCCTCGCCCGCGCCACCGCCGGCCCGCCCGAACTCGCCACGCGCAACGCCAACTACGTGGGCGGCGACATCGCCTGCGGCGCCGCCAGCGGCCTGCAACTGCTCCTCAGGCCCCGGCTCACCGCGTTCCCGTACCGCACCCGGCACCCGGCCGTGTTCCTCTGCTCGTCCGCGACACCACCGGGCCCGGGAGTGCACGGCATGTCCGGGCACAACGCCGCCAAGGCCGTCTGGAAGCGCCTCAAGGAGGACGCGACCCGATGACCGCCCGCGTCACGCTCGTCCGGGGCGACCTCACCGAGCAGCACGCCGACGCCCTCGTGAACGCGGCGAACTCCTCGCTGCTCGGCGGGGGCGGCGTCGACGGCGCCCTCCACCGCCGCGGCGGCCCCGAGATCCTCGCCGACTGCCGCCGTCTGCGCGCCGGCCCCTACGGCAAGGGCCTGCCGACCGGCCAGGCCGTGGCCACGACGGCCGGGAAGCTGGCCGCCGCGCACGTCATCCACACCGTCGGACCCGTCTGGTCCGCGACCGACGACCGCTCCGCGCTGCTCGCCTCCTGCTACCGCGAGTCCCTGCGGACCGCCGCCGCACTCGGTGCCCGTACGGTCGCCTTCCCGGCGATCTCCACGGGCGCCTACCGCTGGCCGATGGCGGACGCCGCCCGGATCGCGGTCCGCGCGGTGCGGGACGCGCTGGCGGCGGACCCGGGGACGGTGCGCGAGGTGCGCTTCGTCCTCTTCGACGAGACGGCGTACCGGGCCTTCGAGGACGCCCTGGCCGCCGAAGGCTGATGTCGGATTTCCGCCAGCCCCCGGGCCGCCGATCACCGATCCTTGAGTCATGCCGACCGTGACGCCCACCGCCCCCGCGCCCGCCGCCCCGACGCCGCACACCGCCGCGCCCGCCGGGATGCACGGGGACTTCGACCGCTGCGTGCGGGCCGTGCAGTCCAAGGACGACCGGTTCGACGGCTGGTTCTTCACCGCCGTCCTGACCACCCGCATCTACTGTCGGCCCAGCTGCCCCGTGGTGCCGCCCAAGCCCCAGAACATGACGTTCTACCCGAGTGCCGCCGCTTGCCAGCAGGCCGGGTTCCGCGCCTGCAAGCGGTGCCGCCCCGACAGCAGCCCGGGCTCGCCCGAGTGGAACCAGCGCGCCGACCTCGTCGCCCGCGCCATGCGGCTCATCGGCGACGGCGTCGTCGACCGCGACGGCGTGCCCGGACTCGCCGCCCGCCTCGGCTACAGCACCCGCCAGGTCGAGCGCCAGCTGCTCGCCGAGCTCGGCGCGGGACCCCTCGCGCTCGCCCGCGCCCAGCGCGCGCAGACCGCCCGGCTGCTCATCGAGACGACCACGCTGCCCATGGCACAGATCGCCTTCGCCGCGGGCTTCGCGTCCATCCGTACGTTCAACGACACCGTCCGCGAGGTGTTCGCGCTCGCCCCGGGCGAGCTGCGGACCCGCGCCGCCCGCCGGGGTCGCGGCCAGGGCGGGCAGGTGCCCGCCGTCAACGGCACGCTCTCGCTGCGGCTGCCGTTCCGGGCCCCGCTCCAGCCCGACAACCTCTTCGGCCATCTGATCGCCACCGCCGTGCCCGGCGTCGAGGAGTGGCACGAGGGCGCCTACCGCCGCACCCTGCGCCTGCCGTACGGACACGGCGTCGTGGCGCTCACCCCGCACCCCGACCACATCGGCTGCCGCCTCACCCTCACCGACCCGCGCGACCTGACCATCGCCATCAGCCGCTGCCGCAGGATGCTCGACCTGGACGCCGACCCGGTCGCCGTGGACGGCCAGCTGCGCGCCGACCCGCTGCTCGCGCCCCTCGTCGACAAGGCGCCGGGGCGGCGTGTGCCGCGCACCGTGGACGAGGCCGAGTTCGCGGTGCGCGCGGTGCTCGGCCAGCAGGTGTCCACGGCCGCGGCCCGCACCCACGCCGCGCGTCTGGTCACCGCGCACGGCGAGCCGGTCGACGACCCGGAGGGCGGGCTCACCCATCTGTTCCCCGCACCGGACGCGCTCGCCGCGCTCGACCCCGAGTCCCTCGCGCTGCCCCGCAGCCGCCGTGCCACCCTCCTGACCCTCGTACGCCACCTCGCCGACGGCACGCTCCAGCTCGGCGTCGAGAACGACTGGGAGCGGGCCCGCGCCCAGCTCACCGCGCTGCCGGGCTTCGGCCCCTGGACCACCGAGGTCATCGCGATGCGGGCCCTTGGCGACCCGGACGCCTTCCTGCCGTCCGACCTCGGCATCCGGCGCGCGGCCCAGGGGCTCGGCCTGCCGCACACGCCCGCGGCGCTCACCGCCCGCGCGGCGGCCTGGCGCCCCTGGCGGGCGTACGCCGTCCAGTACCTGTGGGCGACGGACGACCACGCCATCAACCACATCCCCGCGCACTGAAGCCCCTCAAGACCCCTTTGACCGCCTGAACCCCCGAGACCCCGGGATTGACCGCCATGCACCGTACGCACACCGTCATCGACAGCCCCTACGGGCCGCTCACCCTCGTCGCCACCGACGGCACCCTCAGCGGCCTGTACATGACCGAGCAGCGCCACCGCCCCGCCGAGGAGACCTTCGGCGACCGCGACCCCGACGGCTTCGACGCGGCGGCCGAGCAGCTCACGGCCTACTTCGCGGGCGAGCTGACCCACTTCGACCTGCCGCTGCGCCTGGACGGCACCCCGTTCCAGCAGTCCGTCTGGCAGCAGCTCCTGAAGATCCCGTACGGGCGGACCCGTACGTACGGGGAGCTGGCCGACGCCCTGGGCAAGCCCGGCGCCTCCCGCGCCGTCGGCCTCGCCAACGGCAAGAACCCCATCGGCGTCATCGTGCCCTGCCACCGCGTCATCGGCGCGGGCGGCGGTCTGACCGGCTACGGCGGCGGCCTCGACCGCAAGCGCCGGCTCCTGGAGTTCGAGAGCGGGACCGCCCTGTTCTGAACGCCGCTCTCCGGGGACGGCCGCTCAGCCGGTCCCGTCCGCGCCCGCCCCGGAGTCGGCGAGCTCCGCGATCACCTCGGCGTGACACGGCTCCGGCACACACCAGCAGCCCAGGCGGTGCCCCCGCAGACCGGGCAGCAGCGCGAGCAGGTCCGGGCGGCTGAGCAGATGGTCCCGGTACATCGCCACCACCTCCTGTCGCGTCCCGTCCTTGCCGGGTCTGAAGGGGCTGGCGAGGGGCGACCCCTCCAGGTGCCAGCCGCCCCGGTGCATGGCCCGGCCCACATAGACCACGTCGGCGTAGTCCGGGTCCTCCCGGTGCCCCTTGAGGTTGACGACGGTCGTACGGCTCATGGCGCGGCCCCCTCCGGACGCGGCGCCGCGAAGACCGCGCAGGTCGTCGTGGCGTGGGCGTGCAGCTTGCCGTCGGCGGAGCTGGTGACGCGGGCCTCGGCCGTGGCCGTCGTCCTGCCGACGTGCAGGGCGGTCGCGTCGCAGCGCAGGCGCGGTGAGTCCGCGAACACCGGGCGGACGAAGTTCACGCTGAGCTGTGTCGTGGTGTAGGCCCGGCCCGGGGGCAGCAGGGTCGCGACGGCGCAGCCGAGGGCGGAGTCGAGCAGCGCGGCCAGGACGCCCCCGTGCACCGTCCCCATGGGGTTCAGGAGGTGCTCGCCCGGGTCGATCTCGAACACCGCCGTGCCCTCGCCGTAGCCGACCAGGTGGTAGTCGAGGGTCGAGCCCAGGGGCGGCTCCGGAAGCTCCCCGGCGAGGATCTTCCGCAGCAGTTCCGGACCGCTCACGTCCCCCGCCTCGGCCCAGGGGACCGGTGGTTCCCAGGTGTGCGTGCGGACGCGCGGCCCGTGCGGGTCCGGCCGCGCTGGCTGCCCTGTCATCGGAGTGCTCCGTCCTTCGGCCCCGCGCGCGCCGTTCGGCTCGCGCCGCTCTCCTTCGACTCTCGCTGGCTTCGGCGACGGCCGCGCGCCGGGCACGGGTCAGCGGGCCGGACGCCCGTCCTCCAGCTCCACCGCGCCGCCGCCCGCCGCCAGCACGTCGAGCGCGGCCCGAAGGCGGCGCGCCAGCGGTTCCGAGAGGTACGCGTCCAGGTCCGCGGGGGCCACCAGGCGCCAGGAGAGCAGCTCCTCCTCCTGGATCCGGATGGCCGCGAACCGCTCGTCGGGGAGCACCCCGCCGTCGTACAGGAACGCCACCAGCGGCGGCCGCTCGTCCGTGCCCGGCACCCAGTCGACCACGAGGAGGCCGCCGGGCTCGATGTCCAGGCCGACCTCCTCGGCGGTCTCGCGACGCGCGCCCTGCCGGGGCGTCTCGCCGTCGGCCGACTCGACCCCGCCGCCGGGAAGCGCCCATTTCTCGCGGTAGTTGGGCTCGACGAGCAGGACGCGGCCCGCCGGGTCCCGGATCACGGCGGCGGCTCCGGCGAGGACGCGCGGGAGACCCGCGATGTAGGCGGCGTAATCGAGAGTCGTCACGGAGGGAAGGGTAGCCCCGCGCGGTGGGGCGCCGAGGTGCCCCACCGCGCGGAGCACGCCCCCGCGCGACCCCCGAGCGCCCTCAGTCGTCCGCCCGCCCCCGGGACCGCGCGATCCGGCGGAGCCGCGGGTGCCGGTCGGCCGACTGCGAGGTCATGGCGTCGCCGACCATCGCCCGCACCGCGTCCCGCAGCCCGTGCAGCGCCGTGTGCCGCGCGGGCCCCGCCCCCGGGTCCACCCGCAGCTCCTTCAGGAGCGCCCAGCACAGCGCCAGCATGACGACGACGAACGGCAGGGCCACCAGAATGGTCGCGCTCTGCAGGGACTTGAGACCGCCCGCGACGAGCAGCACGGCGGCCACCGCCGACATCAGCGCGCCCCACGTGACGACGAGCCAGGTGGGCGGGTGCAGCGAGCCGCGGCTGCTGAGCGAGCCCATCACGAGCGAGGCGGAGTCGGCGCTGGTGATGAAGTACGTCATGACGAGGACCATCGCCACCCACGAGGTGACCGTGGTGAGCGGCAGGCCGTCCAGCATGGCGAACAGGGACGCCTCCGCGCCCTCCTTGGCCTTGGCCGCCATGTCCACCGCACCGGTCAGATCGAGCCGGATGCCGGTGCCGCCCATCACGCAGAACCACACCACGGTCGCCCCGCTCGGCACGAGCAGCACCCCGATGAGGAACTCCCGGATCGTACGGCCGTGGGAGATCCGCGCGATGAACGTGCCGACGAACGGCGCCCAGGACAGCCACCACGCCCAGTAGAAGATCGTCCACGCGCCGAGCCAGGTGCTGTCGGTGAAGGCGCCGGTGCGCGTGGCCATCGGCAGCAGCTCGTGCAGGAAGCCGCCGACGCTCGCCGGGATCGCGTCCAGGATGAACACGGTCGGGCCGAGCACGAAGACGAACAGCATCAGGAGGGCGGCGAGCGCGAGGTTGAGGGTGCTCAGCCACTTCACACCGCGGTGCACCCCGGAGAAGGCGGAGAGCACGAAGGCCGCGCCGAGCGAGGCGATGATGATCAGCTGGAGGGTGGTGGTGTCCGCCACGCCCGCGGTGAGGTGCAGCCCGGTGGCGACCTGGAGCGCGCCGACGCCGAGGCTCGTGGCGGTGCCGAAGACGGTCGCGAAGACGGCGAGCAGATCGATGACCCGGCCGGGCCACCCGGCCGCCCGCGCCTCGCCGATCAGCGGGACGAAGACCGAGCTGAGCCGGTTGCCGCGGCCCTTGCGGAAGCCCGCGTACGCGAGGGCGAGGCCCGCGATGCCGTAGATCGCCCACGGCGTCAGGGTCCAGTGGAAGAAGGAGTACTCGAACGCGACGCGGGCGGCGCCCCCGGTGCGGGGCTCGGCGCCGGAGGCGGGCGGCGGGTCGAGGTAGTGCGTGAGCGGTTCCCCGACGCCGTAGAACATCAGGCCGATGCCCATGCCCGCGCTGAACATCATCGCGATCCAGGCGAGGTTGGTGAACTCCGGCTCGGAGTCGTCGGCACCGAGCCGGATCCGGCCGAAGCGGCCGACCGCGAGCAGGACGCACAGGATCAGGAAGACATCGGCGGCGATCACGAAGAGCCAGGCGAAGTTGTCCAGGACCCAGGAGAGGGCGGAGCCGGTCGTGCTCTCGAAGGACCTCTTGCCGATGGCCGCCCAGGCGACGACGCCGAGGACGACGAGGGCGCCGATGCCCACGACGGTGAAGTCGGGGGAGCCGTCGGGGGCGGAGCCGGGCGGAGGGGGCGGTTCCGACGGGCCGCCGGGGGCGTCGTCGGGCAGCGGTTGATCGATCATTTCCGTGCTCATGTCGCCCCACTATGGGTGGCTATCCACCGGTTCTCGGGGCTGACGCGCCGTCCTTGAGCCCAGGTGACCATGGGCAGGGGGCCCTTCCTGCGGTTATGGTCGCAGCGGCGCGACTGCCTTGACGCGAGCAAGGCCCGGAAAGCAAGGGGAATGCACGGTGGCGGACGCTGGAGTGACGACGGTTCATGACCGGGGCCGCGAGGCGGGGGGCGGCGACGGCCGCGGACATGTGCTGATCGCCGCGGACAAGTTCAAGGGGTCGCTCACGGCCGTACAGGTCGCCCGGCGCGTGACGGCGGGCCTGCGCCACGTCGTGCCGGACCTGCCGGTGCGGGCGCTGCCGGTGGCGGACGGCGGCGACGGCACGGTCGACGCGGCCGTCGCGGCCGGGTTCGAGCGCAGGGAGGTGCGCGTCACCGGGCCGCTGGGCAACGAGGTCACGGCGGCGTACGCGCTGCGCGAGGGCACGGCCGTGGTGGAGATGGCCGAGGCGTCGGGCCTGCAGCGACTGCCCGACGGCGTGTTCGCGCCCCTCACCGCCACGACGTACGGCACGGGCGAGCTGATCCGCGCCGCCCTCGACGCGGGCGCGCGCGACATCGTCTTCGGGGTCGGCGGCAGCGCGACCACGGACGGGGGCGCGGGGATGCTGGCCGCGCTCGGCGGGCGGTTCCTGGACGCGGCCGGGCAGCCGGTCGCCCCCGGCGGCGGGCCACTGCGCGACCTGGAGTCCGCCGATCTGTCCGGGCTTGACCCGCGCCTGAAGGACACCGGGATCGTGCTCGCCAGCGACGTCGACAACCCGCTGACCGGCCCCAAGGGCGCCCCCGCGGTGTACGGCCCGCAGAAGGGCGCGTCACCCGAGGACGTGGCGGCCCTCGACGCCGCGCTCGCGCAGTTCGCGCGGGTGCTCGCCCGGTCCGCCGGACCGCAGGCCCAGGAGTACGCCCAGGCGCCCGGCGCGGGCGCCGCGGGCGGCATCGGCTACGGCGCCCTCGTGGGGCTCGGCGCGTCCTTCCGGCCCGGCATCGAGGTCATGCTGGACGTCCTCGGCTTCGCACCCGCCCTTGCCGGGGCACAGCTCGTCATCACCGGTGAGGGCTCCCTCGACGAGCAGACCCTGCACGGCAAGGCGCCCGCCGGGGTCGCCGCCGCGGCCCGCGCCGCCGGGATCGAGGTCATCGCCGTCTGCGGGCGCCTGGCGCTGTCGCCGACCGCGCTCGGCACGGCGGGCATCCGCCGCGCGTACGCCCTGACGGACATCGAGCCGGACGTCCGGCGCTGCGTGGCCGAGGCGGGCCCGCTCCTGGAACGCCTCGCGGAGGGCATCGCGCGGGACTGTCTGAGCTGACCGCGGAAGGCCGGGCGGGCCTGAACCGCAAGAACCCCGGGCGGGCCTGAACCACAAAAACCGGGTGGGCCTGAACCACGAGGATTCAGGCCCACCCGGCACGAAGGTCACGCGAGGCTACGGCAGCTGTGCCGCCCGTGCCTCGCGGCGGTTGTCCCGGAAGTTGTTCACCCGGCGGGCCGTGGCGAAGAGCGGGATCACGGCCCCGAGCACCAGCTGCAGCGCGCAGCCCGTCTGGAGCAGCAGCTGCCCGCCCGGCGCGTCGAAGGCCCAGGCCGCGAGCAGCCCCATCGCCGAGACGATCCACGCCAGCATGGCCACCGCGAGGGGCCCGCGGGGCTTCGGGTACTCGACGCGGCTGACCATCAGCCACGCCGTACCGATGATCGCGAGGAGCGTGGCCACGAAGGGCAGCTCAAGGAGCACGATCGAGACGACCGTCAGGGCCCCGAAGGGCGACGGCATCCCCTGGAACACCCCGTCACGCAGTGTCACGCACGAGAATCTCGCGAGCCGTAGCACCACCGCCAGGAGGACCACGATCGCGCCCACCGCCGCGACCCGCTGATGCGCGTCGTCGGCGACCATCCCGTACACGAGCACGAAGTACGCGGGCGCGAGCCCGAAGCTGATCAGGTCCGAGAGGTTGTCCAGCTCCGCGCCCATCGGCGAGGACCGCAGCTTGCGCGCCACGAGGCCGTCGAACAGGTCGAAGACCGCCGCGCAGAGCATGAGGATCACGGCCGTGGCCGCGCTGTGCCGGGCCATGCCCGACTCGTCACTGCCCGTGAGGTGCGGGATGAGGATGCCGGTGGTCGTGAAGTACACCGCCATGAACCCGCACGTGGCGTTACCGAGCGTGAGGGTGTCCGCTATCGACAGACGCAGCGACAGGGGCATGTCCTCGTCGGCGTCGTCCACGGCGTCGACCGCCTCCGGCACCCAGCCGCCCGTCTGCGCCTCGGGATCAGTCACGGTCAATGCGAGTCACCCCAGCCACGGTCTTCTGACCGACCTCGACGTCCACCTCGACGCCCTCGGGCAGGTAGATGTCGACGCGCGAGCCGAAGCGGATCAGCCCGATCCGCTCGCCCTGCTCCACCTTCGTGCCCTGCGGCACGTACGGCACGATGCGCCGGGCCACCGCGCCCGCGATCTGGATCATCTCGATGTCGCCGAGCTCGGTGTCGAAGTGCCAGACAACGCGCTCGTTGTTCTCGCTCTCCTTGTTGAACGCCGGGACGAACCCGCCCGGGATGTGCTCGACCGACGTCACCGTGCCGGCCAGCGGCGCGCGGTTGACGTGGACGTTCAGCGGGCTCATGAAGATCGCGACGCGGGTGCGCCCGTCCTTCCACGGCATGATGCTCTGCACGACGCCGTCGGCCGGGGAGATCACCCTGCCCTGGGTGATCTCGCGCTCGGGGTCGCGGAAGAACCACAGCATGCCCGCGGCGAGTGCGGTGGTCGGTACGGCGAGGGCCGCGGCGCCCTTGGACCGGCGGGACCGGGCCAGGCTGAGGGCCGCGGTGGCGACGGTCGGCAGGAGCCACGGCGATGCTCCGCGCGCGAGGCGTACGCCAGCCAGGCTGTCGCGAGGTGCAGAGGTTTGGCTGTGGGGCATGGATGACCTTCGTAGCGGATGATGCCGCACTGCATACGGGGGGACGGCGGCTTTCCCGGGATCGTATCGGTTGCGAGCCACAACTGGGCAAGCGAGGAAGCCGAGTCGGCCGCCCGAGCGTGCTGACTGGGTGTGATCTTCTTCTCGATTAGATCTCGAAGAAATCGCCCCAAACCGGGCATTCAGCCCTGGAATCGATACTCTTCGAGGAGTCGTCGGCCAATGATCATTTTCTGGATCTCGGCGGTACCTTCACCGATGAGCAGCATCGGCGCCTCTCGGTACAGGCGCTCGATCTCGTACTCCTTCGAGAAGCCGTAGCCGCCGTGGATCCGGAACGCGTCCTCCACGACTTCCTTGCAGTATTCGGACGCCAGGTACTTCGCCATCCCTGCTTCGAGGTCGTTTCGCTCCCCGGAGTCCTTTTTGCGTGCTGCGTTTACCATCATCGCATGGGCGGCCTCGACCTTGGTAGCCATCTCCGCGAGCTTGAACTGAATTGCCTGGTGCTGCGCGATCGGCTTGCCGAAAGTGTGGCGTTGCTGGGCATAGGAGACGCCCAGTTCGAAGGCACGCTGAGCGACGCCGCAGCCACGCGCCGCTACGTTCACGCGGCCGACCTCGACGCCGTCCATCATTTGGTAAAACCCCCGGCCGGTGGTCCCGCCGAGCACGCGATTGGCTGGAATGCGCAGGTCATCCATGACCAGCTCGGTGGTATCGACCCCCTTGTACCCCATCTTGTCGATCTTGCCCGGGATGGTCAGTCCGGGGCGCACCTCGCCGAACCCCGGTTCCTTCTCCACCAGGAACGTCGTCATCGACTTGTGCGGGGCCGTGCCCTCCGGGTGGCCTTCGTCACTTCTGACGAGGACGGCCACGAGCGTTGACGTACCGCCGTTCGTCAACCACATCTTCTGACCGTTCAGGACGTACTCGTCGCCGTCCTTGACCGCCTTCGACGTGATCGCCGACACGTCCGAGCCGAGCGCCGGCTCCGACATGGAGAACGCGCCGCGGACCTCGCCGAGCGCCATCCGCGGCAGGAAGTGCTCCTTCTGCTCCTGCGTGCCGTGCTGCTTGAGCATGTACGCCACGATGAAGTGGGTGTTGATGATGCCGGACACCGACATCCAGCCGCGCGCTATCTCCTCCACGCACAGCGCGTACGTCAGGAGCGACTCGCCCAGGCCGCCGTACTCCTCGGGAATCATCAGGCCGAACAGGCCCAACTCCTTGAGCCCGTCCACGATCTGCTGCGGATACTCGTCGCGGTGCTCCAGGTCCGTCGCGACCGGGATGATCTCTTTGTCGACGAAGTCACGGACGGTGGACAGGATTTCCCGCTGGACGTCCGTGAGGCCTGCGGTCTGGGCGAGTCGGGTCATGGCTGCCTCACTTCTCCTGGGACTTGAGGTCCGGGCGGCCGGGCTGCTCGCCGCCGCGCTCCTTGATGTACGTCTCGGTCGGCACCATCACCTTGCGGCGGAACACACACACCAGCGTGCCGTCCTGCTTGTATCCCTTTGTCTCCACGTGGACGATGCCGCGGTCCGACTTCGACCTGGACGGCGTCTTGTCGAGGACCGTCGTCTCTCCGTAGATCGTGTCGCCGTGGAAGGTCGGCGCCACGTGCTTGAGCGACTCGACCTCCAGGTTCGCGATCGCCTTGCCCGAGACGTCCGGTACGGACATGCCGAGGAGCAGCGAGTAGATGTAGTTGCCCACGACGACGTTCTTCCCGAAGTCCGTCGTCTTCTCCGCGTAGTTGCTGTCCATGTGCAGCGGGTGATGATTCATCGTGAGCAGACAGAACAGGTGGTCGTCGTACTCGGTGACCGTCTTGCCGGGCCAGTGCTTGTAGACGGCGCCGACTTCGAACTCTTCGTAGGTGCGGCCGAACTGCATGTCCCTCACGCCTCCGGAGCTTCGAACGTCGACGTGCGCCGCATGCCCGCCGCACGGCCCTTCCCGGAGATGACGAGCGCCATCTTCCGGCTCGCCTCGTCGATCATCTCGTCGCCGAGCATCGCCGAGCCCTTCTTGCCGCCCGCCTCGGAGGTGTAGTACGCGTACGCGTCCAGGATCAGCTCGGCGTGGTCGTAGTCCTCCTGGGACGGCGAGAACACCTCGTTCGCCGCCTCCACCTGGCCGGGGTGCAGGACCCACTTGCCGTCGAAGCCGAGGGCCGCGGCGCGCCCGGCGACCTCGCGGTAGCCGTCGATGTTCTTGATCTGGAGGAAGGGGCCGTCGATGGCCTGGAGGTCGTGGGTGCGGGCGGCCATCAGGATGCGCATCAGGATGTAGTGGTACGCGTCCGCCGGGTAGCCGGGCGGCTGCATGCCCACGACGAGCGACTTCATGTTGATCGACGCCATGAAGTCCGCGGGGCCGAAGATGATCGTCTCAACTCGTGACGAGGCGCCCGCGATCTCGTCAACATTGACCAGACCCTTCGCGTTCTCGATCTGCGCCTCGATGCCGATGCGCCCGACCTCGAAGCCCATCGTCTTCTCGATCTGCGTCAGGAGCAGGTCGAGGGCCACGACCTGCTGGGCGTCCTGGACCTTGGGCAGCATGATGCAGTCGAGGTTCTGGCCCGCGCCCTCGACGACGGTCACGACGTCGCGGTACGTCCACTCCGTCGTCCAGTCGTTGACGCGCACCACGCGCGTCTTGCCCGTCCAGTCGCCCTCGTTGAGGAACTTGACGATCGTGTGCCGCGCCTCCGGCTTGGCTAGCGGCGCGCAGGCGTCCTCCAGGTCGAGGAAGACCTGGTCGGCGGGGAGGCCCTGGGCCTTCTCCAGGAAGCGGGGGTTGCTTCCGGGGACCGCGAGACAGGAGCGGCGGGGGCGAAGGCGGTTGATGGGCTCACTCATGCGGGGACCTCCAACGGGTCGAGGTGGTTCGCTGTGCGGATCTCGTCGACGATACGGCCGATGATCTCCGTGATGCCGAAGTCCTTGGGGGTGAAGACGGCGGCCACGCCCGCCGCCCTCAGGTCCTCGGCGTCGCTGCTGGGGATGATGCCGCCGGCGATGACGGGGATGTCGTTGGCCCCGGCGGCGCGCAGCCTGGTCAGGACGTCCGGCACGAGCTGCGCGTGCGAGCCGGAGAGGATCGACAGGCCCACCGCGTGCACGTCCTCCGCGAGCGCCGCGTCGACGATCTGCTCGGGGGTGAGCCGGATGCCCTGGTAGACGACCTCGAACCCGGCGTCGCGGGCCCGGACCGCGATCTGCTCGGCGCCGTTGGAGTGCCCGTCGAGGCCTGGCTTGCCGACCAGGAAGCGGAGCTTGCCGGTGCCCAGGTCGGCGGCCGTCTTCTCCACCTTGTCGCGGACCAGGGCCAGCGGCGTGCCCGCCTCGGCGGTGACCGCGAGCGGCGCCCCGGAGACGCCCGTGGGCGCCCGGAACTCGCCGAAGACCTCCCGCAGGGCGCCCGACCACTCGCCGGTCGTCACACCGGCGCGGGCGCACTCCAGGGTGGCCTCCATCAGGTTGCCCGTGCCCGCCGCGACCTCCTTGAGCCGGTCGAGGGTCTGCTGGACGGTCGGGAAGTGGAACGGGTCGCCGCCGCCCTGCCGGTCGGAGGACTCCTGGCGCGTGGTGCGCCAGTCCCGCACCGCGGTGACGACCCGCTCCTCGACCGCCGGGTCGACCGTCATGATCGCCGTGTCCAGGTCGGCCGTGAGCGGACTCGGCTCCGTCGCCTCGAAGACGTTCACGCCCACGATCTTCTCGTCGCCCGCCTCGATCCGCGCGCGCCGCTCCGCGTGCGAGGACACCAGCTGCGACTTCAGATAGCCGGACTCGACGGCGGCCATCGCGCCGCCCATCTGCTCGATGCGGTCCATCTCCTCCAGGGAGGCCTCGACGAGCGCGTCGACCTTGCCCTCCACGACGTGCGAGCCCGCGAAGATGTCCTCGTACTCCAGGAGGTCCGACTCGTGCGCGAGGACCTGCTGGATGCGCAGCGACCACTGCTGGTCCCAGGGCCGGGGCAGGCCGAGGGCCTCGTTCCAGGCCGGGAGCTGCACGGCACGCGCGCGTGCGTCCTTGGAGAGTGTGACGGCGAGCATCTCCAGGACGATGCGCTGGACGTTGTTCTCGGGCTGCGCCTCGGTCAGGCCGAGCGAGTTGACCTGCACGCCGTAGCGGAAGCGCCGCTGCTTGGGGTTGGTGACGCCGTAGCGCTCGCGGGTGACCTGCTCCCAGATGCGGCCGAACGCGCGCATCTTGCACATCTCCTCGATGAACCGGACGCCCGCGTTCACGAAGAACGAGATGCGCGCGACGACGTCACCGAACTTCTCCTCCGGCACCTGCCCGGAGGCGCGCACGGCGTCGAGGACGGCGATCGCCGTGCTCATCGCGTACGCGACCTCCTGCACCGGCGTGGCCCCGGCCTCCTGCAGGTGGTAGCTGCAGATGTTGATCGGGTTCCACTTCGGGATGTGCGCCACCGTGTACGTGATCATGTCGGTGGTCAGCCGCAGGCTCGGCCCCGGCGGGAACACGTGGGTGCCGCGCGACAGGTACTCCTTGACGATGTCGTTCTGCGTCGTCCCCTGGAGCGTGGTGATGTCGACGCCCTGCTCCTCCGCGACGACCTGGTACAGCGCGAGCAGCCACATGGCGGTCGCGTTGATCGTCATGGAGGTGTTCATCTGCTCCAGGGGGATGTCCTGGAACAGCCGCCGCATGTCGCCGAGGTGGGACACCGGGACGCCGACCCGGCCCACCTCCCCGCGCGCGAGGATGTGGTCCGGGTCGTAGCCGGTCTGCGTCGGCAGGTCGAACGCGACCGAGAGGCCCGTCTGGCCCTTGGCCAGGTTGCGGCGGTAGAGCGCGTTCGACGCCTCGGCCGTGGAGTGACCGGCGTACGTCCGCATGAGCCACGGCCGGTCCTTCTGGCGTTCCGTCATGTGCGTAACCTCGGAGTCCTCGGTGTTCCCAATGGCCTCGGCGTCCTCAGACGTTCCGGAAGCGGTTGATGGCGTCGATGTGCCGCGCGCGCTTCTCGGGGTCGCGCACGCCCAGGCCCTCCTCGGGGGCGAGCGCGAGGACGCCGACCTTGCCCTGGTGCAGATTGCGGTGCACGTCGTAGGCGGCCTGCCCGGTCTCCTCCAGGGAGTACACCTTCGAGAGGGTTGGGTGGATCTTGCCCTTGGCGATGAGCCGGTTGGCCTCCCACGCCTCGCGGTAGTTGGCGAAGTGCGAGCCGATGATGCGCTTCAGGGACATCCACAGGTAGCGGTTGTCGTACTCGTGCATGTAGCCCGAGGTGGAGGCGCAGGTGGTGATGGTGCCGCCCTTGCGGGTCACGTAGACGCTGGCGCCGAAGGTCTCCCGGCCGGGGTGCTCGAAGACGATGTCGATGTCCTCGCCGCCGGTGAACTCGCGGATGCGCTTGCCGAAGCGCTTCCACTCCTTGGGGTCCTGGGTGCGCTCGTCCTTCCAGAACCTGTAGTCCTCGGCGTTGCGGTCGATGATCGCCTCGGCGCCCATGGCGCGGCAGATGTCGGCCTTCTGCGGGCTGCTCACCACGCAGATGGGGTTGGCGCCGCCCGCGAGAGCGAACTGCGTGGCGTACGACCCGAGTCCGCCGCTGGCGCCCCAGATCAGCACGTTGTCGCCCTGCTTCATCGCCGCGCCGTTGCGCGAGACGAGCTGCCGGTACGCGGTGGAGTTCACCAGGCCGGGCGCCGCGGCCTCCTCCCAGCTCAGATGGTCCGGCTTGGGCATGAGCTGGTTGGACTTCACCAGGGCGATCTCGGCGAGCCCGCCGAAGTTGGTCTCGAAGCCCCAGATGCGCTGCTCCGGGTCGAGCATCGTGTCGTTGTGCCCGTCGCTGGACTCCAGCTCCACGGACAGGCAGTGCGCGACGACCTCGTCGCCGGGGTGCCAGGCGTTGACGCCGGGCCCGGTGCGCAGCACGACGCCCGCGAGGTCGGAGCCGATGATGTGGTACGGCAGGTCGTGACGCTTCGTCAGGTCGCTGAGCTTGCCGTACCGCTCGAGGAATCCGAACGTCGACAGGGGCTCGAAGATCGACGTCCACACGGAGTTGTAGTTCACGCTCGACGCCATGACCGCCACCAGGGCCTCGCCCGGGCCGAGTTCGGGCACCGGCACCTCGTCCAGGTGCAGCGACTTGCGCGGGTCCTTGTCGCGCGTGGCGAGACCGGCGAACAGCTCGGTCTCGTCCTTGTGCACGGTCACGGCGCGGTACGACTCGGGCAGCGGCAGCGCGGCGAAGTCGGCGGCCGACGTGTCCGGCGATTGGATCGCGTCCAGGATTTCCTGCATGGGTTGCCTCCGGCGAAGGGCACCCCGTGGGGGGTGCTCTGAGGGGTACGTCGGGGTGGTGCGTGGTGCGTGGTGCCTGGGTGCTTCGAGGGGTGCGCGTGCTCGGTGCTCGAAGGGTGCGTGGGGGCCTCGGGCCCGCGCGGTGAACGGGAGGTGCGAAGCGGTGGTGCCGTCGGTTCGGCGGAGGTGGTGCTGCGGCGGCGCCGTGGTGGGGCGCGGGAGGTGCCTGTGACGCAGGCGTCCGGGCGCGCTCGCCGAGGCTTGCGGGGACAGCCGGCGTACGGGTGTTGTCCGCTCGCCGGCCGCCCGGACAACATCAACGTATGACACCGCGTGCCAGTCGGCAAGACACTCAGTGCCAACAATTTCTCTCAGTTGTCATCGGCCCGGTTCATCTGAGCGATGATCGATCATTGCAGGTCAGAGGGGGTGCGCACGCGGGCAGAAAGAAGCCCGCCCGCTCCCGGAGGGGGAGCGGGCGGGCGGAGCGGGGGTGCCGGGTGGGGTCAGGGGCGCGTACGCAGTGCCTTCTCGATGGTGCGCATGATCTCGTCGAGGGGAGCGTCCGTGCGGGCCACGGCCACCAGGACCTCGCCCCGGTCGGAGACGGTCGCGGGCGCCCCCGAGGGCGCCGCGTCCCGCCCGGCCCCGATCCCGGTGCCGAACGTCCGCCGCACGATGCCGAAGGCGTGGTCCAGCTGCGACTCCACGTCCCCCTGCCCCCCGGCCCGCAGCCACCGCCGCAGGACGTGGTTGTGGGCCGTGACGACGGCGGACGCCGCGACCTCCGCGAGCAGCGGGTCGTCGTTGCCGTCGTGGTGCGCGTGCTCGTCGAAGTGCCCGAGGAGATACCGCGTGAACAGCCGCTCGTAGCGCGCGACGGAGGCGATCTCGCGCTCCCGCAGCGTCGGGACCTCGCGCGTGAGGCGGTACCGCTCCACGGAGACGGCGGGCGAGGCCGCGTACATCTTCATGACTTCCTTGATGCCGCGGCACACGGTGTCGAGCGGGTGCTCGTGCGCGGGCGCCGCGTTGAGCACGGCCTCCGCGCGGATCAACGTGTCGTCGTGGTCGGGGAAGATCGCCTCTTCCTTGGAGCGGAAGTGGCGGAAGAAGGTCCGGCGGGCGACCCCGGCCGCGGCCGCGATCTCGTCGACCGTCGTGGCCTCGTAGCCCTTGGTCGCGAACAGCTCCATGGCCGCGGCCGCGAGCTCGCGGCGCATCTTGAGCCGCTGCGCGGCGGCACGGTTGCCCGCGGCGCTCTCCGGAGCGTCGGGCGTAGCGGGCGTACGTGAGGACTTGGCGGCCTTGGGCATGACCCGAACGTACTGCATGTGCGCAGCTGAGTGCGCCCGCGGGACGGGACCGCCCGACGGTTCGAGCAGCCCTCCCCAGTCCGCCCGCCCGCCGCGCGCGGAGCCGTACGCGGCGGGCGGTCCTTCCGGGGCCCGGTCAGCGCCGGGCATATTCGCGGAAGCCACGGCCCGTCTTGCGGCCGAGGCAGCCCGCGGCCACCAGATGCTCCAGGAGCGGCGCGGGCGCGAGGCCCGGCTCGCGGAATTCGCGGTGCAGGACCTTCTCGATGGCCAACGACACGTCCAGGCCGACGACGTCCAGGAGCTCGAAGGGCCCCATGGGGTAGCCGCCGCCCAGCTTCATGGCGGCGTCGATGTCGTCGAGGGACGCGTAGTGCTCCTGGACCATCTTGATCGCGTTGTTGAGGTACGGGAACAGCAGGGCGTTCACGATGAACCCGGCCCGGTCCCCGCAGTCCACCGGGTGCTTCTTGATCGTCGCGCACAGTTCGCGGGCCGTCGCGTGCACCTCGTCGGTGGTGAGCACCGTCCGCACGACCTCGACGAGCTTCATCGCGGGCGCCGGGTTGAAGAAGTGCAGACCGATCACGTCACCGGGGCGCGAGGTGGCGCGGGCGCAGGCGACGACCGGCAGCGAGGACGTCGTGGTGGCGAGGACGGCGCCCGGCTTGCAGATCTTGTCGAGCGTCGCGAAGAGCTGCCGCTTGACCTCCAGGTCCTCCGCGACGGCCTCCAGGGCCAGATCGACGTCCGCGAACGCCTCGTACGAGCCGCTCGGCGTGATCCGGTCCAGGGTCTTCGCGGCGGACTCCGCGCTCATGCGGCCCTTGTCGACGGAGCGCGAGAGCGACTTGGCGATCCGGGTCTTCGCCGTGACGGCCTTCTCCTCGCTGCGGGCCGCGAGCACCACGTCGTACCCGGCCTTGGCGAAGACCTCCGCGATGCCGGACGCCATCGTGCCGGACCCGGCCACGCCCACCGCGCGCACCTCGCGCCCCCGCACCTGCCGCGCGCCCTCGACGGGGGTCAGTGCGTCGCGCACCACCTCGGCGCTGTCCGGTTCGGCGTACGTGTAGAAGCCGCGGCCCGCCTTGCGCCCCGTCAGGCCCGCCTCGCTGAGCTGTTTGAGGATCGGCGCGGGCGCGTGCAGCCGGTCCCGGGACTCGGCGTACATGGCGTCGAGGACGGTGCGGGCGGTGTCGACGCCGATCAGGTCGAGCAGCGCGAGGGGCCCCATCGGCAGGCCGCAGCCGAGCCGCATCGCCGCGTCGATGTCCTCGCGGCTCGCGTACTTCGCCTCGTACATCGCCGCGGCCTGGTTGAGATAGCCGAACAGCAGTCCGTCGGCGACGAATCCGGGGCGGTCGCCGACGGCGACGGGCTCCTTGCCGAGCGCGGTGGCGAGTTCGGTGACGGTGGCGACGGCCGCGGGGGCGGTCAGGACGGACGAGACGACCTCGACGAGCTTCATCGCGGGCGCCGGATTGAAGAAGTGCAGGCCCAACACCCGCTCCGGGCGCGCCGACTCGGCCGCGAGCCGCGTCACGGACAGGGCGTTGGTGCCGGTGGCGAGGATCGCGTCCGGGCGCACGATGCCGTCGAGAGCGCGGAAGATCTGCTGCTTGATCTCGTACGACTCCGGCGCGACCTCGATCACCAGGTCGGCGTCGGCGGCCGCCTGGAGGTCGGTGGAGGTGCGGAAGCGGGCGAGGGCGTCGACGCGCTCGGACTCGGTGAGCCGCTCGCGGCGCACGGCGCGCGCCGTCGAGGCCTCCAAGGCGCTGACGGCGTGCGCGGCGGCCCGCTCGCTGATGTCGATGCCGATGACCTCGCGGCCCGCGACGGCGAGGACTTCGGCGATGCCCGCGCCCATCGTGCCGAGGCCGACGACGGCCACGGTGTGCAGCGGCGCGCCGGACGTACTGGACGTACTGGACGAACTGGTGGAGGGAGCGTCCATGCGGGGACTCCAGGAGTGAGTGACGACTGAGAGGGCGCACGCGCGGGGCGCGCGGCGGGGGCGCACCGGACACGTCGCCACGCGCGCGTGGGAGCCACGCGAGCGGCGTGAAGGGGTGTACAGCGCGCGTGAGTTGCGCGAGAAGGGGAGCCGACGGGCCCTGTCCCGGAGCCGCGTCGTCCTGCGGTACGTGCGTACCGAACCGACAACACTCTCGACGGCTGCGTCACCAGGCCGTCAGGAGTCGTGGAGTTGCTACGGGGAGTGTGCCCCGCTCACATGAGATTAACCGGTGAGTAACGAGCGCGCCAGCCCCCGGTGTCTGTGACCTCGGTCGCGACTAGGCTCACCGCATGGATGCGGAGTTGCGGACGGTGACGGAGCGCTTACGACGTGAGGCGGCCGCGTCGGGAGCGCAGAAGGCGTACGAGAGACTGCTGGCCGTCAGCGATCCGGACGAGCTGGCGGGCATGCTCCAGGCGGCGGGACAGCCCCTGTGGGCGCGGGAGTTGGCGGCGGTGCGGCTCGGTGCGGCAGGCGACAAGCGCGCCTTCGAGTCGCTGGTCCTTCTGCTCAACCACCGGGATCCGCCGCGCTGCGCCGCCGCCGCGTACGCGCTCGCCCGGCTCGGCGACCCGCGCACGGCACGCGCGGCGGCCGCGCTCGCCACGAACGAGCTACGGGTGGCTTACGCGCTGCACCCCGTACGGCTGCTCACCGAGCTGCGTGCCCCGGAGTCGGCGCCGGCGCTGATCACCACGCTGCGGCGCCGCCTCGCGCCCAACGATCCGTACGGCAAGGTGGCGCTCGCCTGCGTGGAGGGCCTGGGCGCCCTGGGGGACGCCCGGGCGATCCCGGTGCTCACGGCCGCCGTCGCCCACCCGCGCCTCGCGGCGGCGGCCTCGGCGGCCCTGGCGCGCGTGTCGGCGTGAGTCGGTCGGGTACGACGCGGCGCTGGAGCCGTACGCACGGCTCCAGCGGGGCGGCTGAGGGGGCGCGTCGCGCTAGGCGCCCGCCGTGGCCTCGTCCGGCACGACCGCGAGGGCTTCTATCTCCATCAGGAACTCGGGCGAGACCAGCGCCGCGACCTGCACGGCCGAGGCCGCCGGAAGCCGCTCGGGGTCGAGGTACGCGTCCCGCGCGGCGCGCACCGCGGGCATGTGGGCCGTGTCCGTGACGAAGTACGTCAGCTTGATCACGTCGTCGAAGGTGGCGCCCGCTGCCGCCAGGCAGCGCCGCAGGTTCTCGAAGACCCGCATGGCCTGCGCGGCGGCGTCGCCCGCGCCGACCAGCTCGCCCCGCTCGTCCAGGGCGAGCTGACCGGAGACGGCGACCAGGCGGCCGGTGCCCGTCACGACGTGGGTGTACGCCGTGGCGGGCGCGACTCCGTCAGGGGCGTGGATGTGCGTCAGTCGGCTCATGATCCCCATGGTGGACCATGGGTCTGACAACGCCCCGGCGCAGTCGTGCGCGCCGGGTCCGGGAGGGCTCAGCTCCGGAAGCCGAGCAGCCCGTGCAGCTCGGCGCCCCGCGCCGCCTTGCCCCCGGGCTGCGCCCGCCGCGGCTTGGGATCCGGCAGCGCCTTGCACACCGCGTCGACCTCGCCGCCGCTGCTCGGCACCTCGCCCTTGTCGAGGTACTTCGCCAAGTACCGGTCAAGACAGGCGTTCCCGCTCAGGGTGACGCCGTGGTTGCCGCCGCCCCACTCCACCACGAGGCGCGAGCGGCGCAGCTCGCGGTGCATCCTGACCGCGCCCTCGTAGGGGGTCGCCGCGTCGTCCGTCGCCTGGAAGAGCAGCACCGGCGGCAGCGCGGAGTTGCGGACGTCCGTCGGGCGCAGACCGGCGGTCGGCCAGAACGCGCACGGCGCGTTGTACCAGACGTTGTTCCAGGTCATGAAGGGCGCCTTCGCGTACACCGCCCAGTTGTCCTCGCGCCACCGGTCCCAGTCGCGGGGCCACGCCGCGTCCCGGCACTGCACGGCCGCGTACACCGAGTAGCCGTTGTCGCCCGCCGCGTCCACGGCGCCCAGGCTCTCGTACGCCTTCACCAGCGGCCCGGTGCGGTGCTGGTTCGCGTAGGCGGCGAACGCCTCGGCGAGCAGCGGCCAGTAGCCGTTGTAGTAGCCGCCCGGCAGGTAGGTGTCCTCCAGCTCGGCGGGGCCGACCTTCCTGCCCGCGGGCTTCTTGGCGACGGCGGCGCGCAGGGCGTACCACTTCGCCTCGATCTTCGCGGGGTCCTTGCCGAGCTTGTACGCCGCGTGGTGCTTGGCCACCCACGCGAAGAACGCCTTGTGGCGGGCGTCGAACGCGAAGTCCTGGGCGAGGTTGGCCTCGTACCAGACGGCCGCCGGATCGACCACGGAGTCGAGCACCATGCGGCGCACACGGTCGGGGAAGAGCCGGGCGTAGACGGCGCCCAGATAGGTGCCGTACGAGTACGCGAAGTAGTTGACCTTCCGGGCGCCGAGCGCCGCCCGGATCGCGTCGATGTCCTTGGCGGCGCTGACGGTGTCGATGTACGGCAGCACGTGCGCGTACTTCTTGGCGCACGCCTTGGCGAACGCCTGCACGCGGTGCAGGTTCGCGCTCTCCAGGGCGGGCGTCGTGGGCACCGAGTCGGGCCGGACCGGGGCGGCGTGCCCGGGGCGGCAGGTGAGGGCGGGGGTGCTGCGGCCGACGCCGCGCGGGTCGAAGCCGATGACGTCGTACTGTGCGGCGACCTTCTTGGGCAGGGACGCGGCGACCGCTCCGGCCATCGTCAGGCCGCTGCCGCCGGGGCCGCCGGGGTTGACCAGGAGGGGCCCCTGGTACGTCTTCGCGGTGTGTCGCACGCGGGAGAGGGCGAGCGTGATCTGCTGCCCGTGCCGGCGGTCGTGGTCGAGGGGCACCTTCAGGGACGCGCACTCCAGGCGCGGGTGGTCGGGCGTCGCGCACTTCTTCCACACGAGGGTCTTGGGGGTGTGCGGGGTGCGCGGCGCGGTCCGTGAGTCGGCACCCGCGGCGGAGGGCACCGCCGCGACGAGGCCGGCCACCAGGGCGGCGATGCCGCACAGAGAGACGGCGCTTCTTCTCATGGAGCCTCCCGGGACGGAGGGTTCGGGGCCGTGCTGCCCACGACCCCCGCCGCATGGTCCCGGAATCACTGCCCGGAAGAGGCCGTTCTGGAGAGAAATGACCTGAAAGGAGCACGGTGTGAACGGGTGCGCCCCGCCCGCCGGTCAGAGCAGCGTGAGCTGCGTGGCACCCGGTGCGGACGCGTCCTCCTGGGGCGCCGCCCGCAGTGCGCGGATGCGGCGCGCGGCACCCGCGCGCGTGGGGCCGACGCCGAACTCCTCGGCGAGCTCGTGCACCTGGCGGGTGATCCGGCGCTGGTACCACTTGGGCGCGTAGGCGCCCTCCGCGTACAGGCGCTCGTAGCGCCGCACCAGATGCGGATGGTGGTGACCCAGCCACTCCATGAACCACTCGCGCGCGCCGGGGCGCAGATGCAGGACCAGCGGGGTCACCGACGCCGCCCCGGCCCCGGCGATCGCCCGCACCGTGGCGCGCAACTGGTCGGGGTGGTCGCCGAGGAAGGGGATCACCGGTGCCATCAGGACGCCGCAGCCGATGCCGTGCCCGGTGAGCGTGCGCACGACCTCCAGGCGCCGCCCGGGGGCGGGCGTGCCCGGCTCGACCGTGCGCCACAGGGTCTCGTCGAGGAAGCCCACGGACACCGAGATGCCGACGTCGGTGACGGCGGCGGCCTGCCGCAGCAGGTCCAGGTCGCGCAGGATCAGCGTGCCCTTGGTGAGGATCGAGAACGGGTTCGCGTGATCGCGCAGGGCCTCGATGATGCCGGGCATCAGCCGGTAGCGGCCCTCCGCGCGCTGGTAGCAGTCGACGTTCGTGCCCATCGCGATGTGGTCGCCGTGCCAGCGCGGCGAGGCCAGCTGGCGGCGGAGCACGTCGGGCGCGTTCACCTTGACGACGATCTGGCTGTCGAAGCCGAGCCCGGTGTCGAGGTCCAGATAGCTGTGCGTCTTGCGCGCGAAGCAGTACACGCACGCGTGCGTGCAGCCCCGGTAGGGGTTGACCGTCCACTCGAAGGGCATGCGGGAGGCCCCGGGCACGCGGTTCACGATCGTTCTGGCCCGGATCTCGTGGAAGGTGATCCCACGGAACTCAGGCGTGTCGAAGGTCCGCGTGGTCACCGCGTCCGCGCCGAACAGCGCGGCGTCCGCGGTGCCCCGGCGCGGCCCGTCGGACAGGTTCTCCCAGCGCATGACGCCTCCTCGGTAGCACTGGCCACACAATAGAACACATGTTCCCATGATCGTGCGGACGTCACCCCCGACCTGAGGGGACCCGATTTGGGGCGCCGCCGCACAGGGTGGTTGGGTGACGGTCGAACCCTTGAGACACCAACTGGAGGAAGTGCCATGGCGCAGGTCGAGGCGACCACGGAGCGGATCATCACGGCGCGGCCGGAGGACGTCTTCGATGCGCTCGCCGACTACAGCGGCACGCGCGAGAAGGTCCTGTCCGAGCACTTCAGCGAGTACGAGGTGCGCGAGGGCGGCGACGGCGAGGGCACCCTCGTCCACTGGAAGCTCCAGGCGACCAGCAAGCGCGTCCGCGACTGCCTGCTCGAGGTGAGCGAGCCCACCGACGGCGAGCTGGTCGAGAAGGACCGCAACTCATCCATGGTCACCACCTGGCGCGTGACCCCCGCGGGCGAGGGCAAGGCGCGCGTGGCCGTCTCCTCGGTGTGGAACGGCGCGGGCGGCATCGGCGGCTTCTTCGAGAAGACCTTCGCCCCCAAGGGCCTCGCCCGCATCTACGACGCCGTCCTCGACAAGCTCGCCGCCGAGGTCGAGAAGTAGACCTCAGCCGAGGCCGCGCGGGCGCGGTTGAGGAGCAGTGGCGAGAAATCGCCGCACCCGGCACGGGAGTTGGGGCCGGTGCGACACGGAACCGTGTCGCACCGGCCCCAACTCCCGTTTAAGCCATCAGGGTTGTTCGCACGCTCACCGATTCGAGTGGTTTCCGGCGCGGGCCGGTGGTGCGCCGTAGGGCTCCCACCGGCGCTTACGTGCGCCGGTGCACCTCTCGGTGTGACTCGTCGCGCTTGCTCGCAGTTGTCGCGTAATGCGAGAAATGGGCGGCGCAGGCGTGACTGAGGGGAGCAGCAGGTGGGCGGGACGACGCTGGCGATGAGCGCGGAACACGGCGAACGGGCGGACACCCGGGCCCCGGTGGCCGACGCGGCGCAGGAACCACCTCCCCCGGAGGCCTGGGGGCCGCCCCCGGGGGAGCTCGGCCCCGCCCGGGTGCGCATGGTCTTCTTCGCCCTGATGCTGGCCCTGCTGCTCGCCGCCCTCGAGCAGATGATCGTGGCCACCGCTCTGCCGAAGATCGTCGGCGAGCTGCACGGCCTGGACCGGATGTCGTGGGCGATCACCGCGTATCTGCTCACGTCCACCGTCGGTCTGCCCATCTACGGCAAGCTCGGCGACCTCTTCGGGCGCAAGGGCGTCTTCCAGTTCGCGATCGTCGTCTTCGTGCTCGGCTCCGCGCTCGCGGGCTGGTCGCGGACCATGGACCAGCTCATCGCCTTCCGCGCCCTCCAGGGCGTCGGCGCGGGCGGCCTGATGATCGGCGTCCAGGCGATCATGGCGGACATCGTGCCGCCCCGCGCGCGGGGCCGCTACATGGGCGTGATCGGGGCCGCCTTCGGGCTCGCGTCCGTCGCGGGCCCGCTGCTCGGCGGATTCTTCACCGACCACGTCTCCTGGCGCTGGTGCTTCTACTTCAACGTGCCGTTCGGCCTGGTCACCCTGGCCGTCGTCACGCTCGTGCTCAAGCTCCCCAAGCCCGTCGCCCGGGGGCGCCTCGACGTGCTCGGCGCGCTGCTCCTCACGGCGGCGTCCACCTGCCTGGTGCTCCTGACGAGCTGGGGCGGCACCGAGTACGCGTGGGGCTCGCGCGTCATCCTGGGGCTCGCCGCGGGAGCCGTGGTGGCGACCGTGCTCTTCCTGGTGGTCGAACGGTTCGCGGCAGAACCGATCATCCCGCTCCGCCTGTTCCGTGATTCCGTCTTCAACATCACGGGTCTTGTAGGGCTCGTCGTGGGAATCGCCCTCTTCGGAGCGGCCAGTTATCTGCCGACGTTCCTCCAGATGGTCGACGGCGCGAGCGCCACGGAATCCGGGCTCCTCATGCTGCCGATGATGGGCGGCGTCGTCGGCGCCTCGATCGTCGCCGGACAGCTCATCAGCCACACGGGGCGCTACCGGATCTACCCCGTCCTCGGCGGCGCCCTGTCGGTGATCGGCATGTACTTGCTCTCGCGCCTGGAAGCCGACACGCCCCGGCTGCACTACAGCGTCTGGATGGCCGTCCTCGGCGCCGGCGTCGGCCTCGTCATGCCCGTGCTGATCCTCGCCGTGCAGAACGCCGTACCGCCCGCCGACCTCGGCACCGCCACCAGCGCCAACAACTACTTCCGGCAGATCGGCGGCAGCGTCGGCGCCGCCGTGTTCGGCACGCTCTTCGCGAACCGGCTCACCGACGCGCTGGCCGACCGGCTCCCCGAGGCCGCCGGGCTGCCGGACCCCGAATCGATCACCCCGCAGGTCGTCCACGTGATGCCCGCCCACCTGCGCGAGGGCTACATCCAGGCGTACGCGGACGCGATGCCCCGGATCTTCCTCTACCTGGTGCCGGTGCTCGTCCTCGGCCTGCTGTTCGCCTTCTTCCTCAAGGAGACACCCCTGTTGTCCAGTGCCGCGTCCACCAACGCCTCCCTCGCCGAGCCTCCGGTCATCCCCGAGGCCCGCACCCCGTACGTCGCCGGAGTGCCCGTCTGCGGCACCGTGCAGCACCCGGACGGCACCGTCGTGCCGCGCGCCGCCCTGACGCTCATCGACGTCGCGGGCCAGCAGATCGGCCGGGGTGCGAGCGGCGACGACGGGCGGTACGCGCTCGCCACCCCCGGGTCCGGCTCGTTCGTGCTGATCGCGGCGGCGGGCGGGCACCAGCCGCAGGCCGTCACCGTCACCGTGGGCGAGCGGCCCGTGGAGCTCGACGTCGTGCTCGGCGGCGCCGGACGCCTCGCCGGGACCGTGCGCACCGCCGACGGCACGCCCGTACGGGACGCCGCGGTGACCCTCACCGACGTCCGCGGCGAGGTCGTCGCCACGGCCCGCAGCGGACGCGAGGGCGGCTATGTGATCACGGAGCTGGTGGCCGGTGAGTACACCCTCGCCGCGAGCGCCCCCGCGTTCAGGCCCGCGGCCCTGCCCGTCAGCGTGCAGGCCTCCCGGGAGACCCGCCAGGACATCGAGCTGGCCGGCGGTGCCGTGCTGCGCGGCACCGTGCGGGCCGGCGGCGGTCGGCCCGTCGAGGACGCGCGCGTGACGCTCCTGGACGCCGCGGGCAACGTCGTCGACACGCTCACCACCGGCGTGGACGGCACCTTCCGGTTCATCGACCTGTCGTCCGGCGAGTACACGGTGATCGCGGCGGGCTATCCGCCGGTCGCCACGGTGCTCCAGGTCGCCGGTGGCGGCCGGACGGAGCGTGACCTGCAACTGGGCCACGAGGACTGAGCGGCGCGGGCCCCACCGGCCGGACTCACCGGGGCGGGCGGACTCACCGGACCGACCGGGACGGGCGGACCGCGAGGACCGGACAGTATCGCTCCCCGCGCGGTCAATTCGCGCAAGGCAGCGCGTGGCAACCCGTCCCGGTCGTACGGTGGTTGAGGGGCGGTGCAGATCTTTGCCGCGCCGTGGGAAGGAGCCTTGGCCATGGAGCGTGGGACCCCGGAGGGCGGGACCGCGGCGCACAGCGCCGTGTCCGGCCGCATTCCGCTGGCCGTGGTCGTCATCGACGGCGCCGGTCTCGTCTCGCACTGGAGCGCCGGCGCACGCCGCCTGTTCGGCTACGCCAAGGACGACGCCGTGGGCCACCCGGCGGGCGACCTGCTGCCCGTCTCCGGCGCCCTGCCGCCGCAGGACGGGACGCGCTACGGCACGTACGACGCCCTGGGGCCCGACCTGGGCAACTCCCTGGACGGGCACATCTCCTACCCGGCCGCGGGCCGCGCCCGGCTGACGCCGTCGGCGAGCGGCGGCGGACACGGCGAGCGCGTCGACGTCCTGTGGTGGGCCTATCCGCTGGTCGGCCCCGGCCCCGAGCGGATGCTCGTGCTCGCCGCGGACGCCGCCCGGCTGGCCCGGGACGACGCCGTGGACCGCGCCCATGTGGAGCGCATAGCCCCGGGGTTCGCGCTGCACACCGACTTCCCCGGGGCGGACGATCTCGCGGAGCGGCTCCCGGAGATCCTGCCCAGCATGAGCGTGGCCGAGAGCGCCCGCATCGTGTCGCAGATCCTGGAACTGGGCTATCCGGTGCTCGAGTTCAGCCAGCACGACCGGGTGCCCGTCACGCCCGACTGGGGCGTGCCGCGCCGGGCCGAGCGCCAGGCGCGCAAGCGGCGTGCGGCCGAGGCGGCCGCCGCCGGGATCGCGCCCGGCCCGGCCTCCGCCGACGACGTCGAGGACCTGGAGTACGCGGCGGTCCGCGAGCACCTGGAGTTCCTGAACGAGGTGAGCGCGCGCATCGGCTCCTCCCTCGACCTGTCCCGCACCATCCAGGAGGTCAGCAAGGCCGTCGTGCCGCGCTTCACCGACGTCGCGGGCACCTATCTGCGCGAGCAGGTCGTCGCGGGCGAGGGCTTCCCCGAGGGCGTGCCGGACGAGACCACGCTGTGGCACCGCGTCGCCGTGGAGCACACCGACGAACCGGGCCGCTGGGACGACGTCGTGCCGGTCGGCGAGTCCATGCCGTTCCCCGCGCACACGCCGTTCTTCCAGTGCATGACGTCGGGCGATCCGGTGCTCGTGCCGCGCATCACCGAGGAGATGGGCAACGCCATCGCCTCGCAGTTCGAGAAGCGCGACATCCGCCCGCTCATCAACCACCGCTCGATGCTGATCGTGCCCCTGAAGGCCCGCAATGTGGTACTCGGGTTCATGATCCTGCTGCGCCACCGGGAGCGGCCCGTCTTCACCGACATGGACCGTGTGACCGGCGCCGAACTGGCCGCCCGCGCGGGCCTCGTGCTGGACAACGCGCGCATGTACACCTACCAGGAGTCGGTCGCCGACACCCTCCAGGACAGCATGCTGCCGCACATCGCGTCCCGGATGTCCGGCTGCGACATCGCCACCCGCTATCTGCCGGGCACCCTGCTCGGCCGGGTCGGCGGCGACTGGTTCGACTCCGTGAAGCTGCCCGGCGCGCGGACGGCCCTCGTCGTCGGCGACGTCATGGGCCACGGCCTGAACTCGGCGGCGATGATGGGCCAGTTGCGCACCGCCGTGCAGACGATGGCCGCGCTCGACCTGCCGCCCGCCCAGCTCCTGCGGAACCTGGACGACCTGGCGCAGCGGCTCGGCGAGCACTATCTGGCGACGTGCCTGTACGCGGTGTACGACCCCATCGCGGGCGATCTGCACCTGGCGAACGCGGGCCACATCCCGCCCGTCCTGGTACGCGCCCGCTCCGGCCGCAGCGAACTCCTCGACCTGCCGACCGGGGCGCCCATAGGAGTCGGCGGCGTGCCGTTCGAGTCCGTCCGGGTCCGCGTCGCGCCCGGCGACCGCCTGCTGATGTGCACCGACGGGCTCGTCGAGGTGCGCGGCGAGGACATCGGCGTCGGCCTCGCCACGCTCGTCGAGTCCGCGGCCCACCCCGCCGCGTCCATGGACGCCGCCTGCGACACGATCATCCGCGCGCTCAACACCCGCGGCGGGCGCAAGGACGACGTGGCCCTGCTGATGGCCCGGCTGAACGGCGTCGCCTCCGAGGACGTCGGGCACTGGCGGATCGCGGCGGACCCCTCCGAGGTCAGCAGGGCCCGCGACCTGGTGCGCCGCCAACTGCGCGCCTGGGGGCTCGACGTCCTGGAGGACGTGGCGACCCTGCTGGTCAGCGAACTCGTCACCAATTCCGTACGGCACGCGCGCGGCGGCCGCATCGGGCTGCGCCTGGTCCGCTCGGGGCGCGTCCTGTGCGAGGTCGACGACGAGGACCCGTCGCTGCCGACGCTCCTGAACGCCGGGCCCGGCGACGAGTTCGGGCGCGGCCTCCGCGTCGTCACCCGGCTCGCCAAGGAGTGGGGCACGAGCAGCGGCAGCTCCGGCAAGACGGTGTGGTTCGAACTGGAGTCGCCGCGCCGTTAGGTGGGCGCGGGGCGCGCGTCGGCGGCCGCGCCCCGTCACTCGTGCCGGTACGCGGGCACACGCCCGGGGAACACGTATCGAAAGCGCCGTGAAGGTGCGCGCGTGTGGCTTGTCGAGCGCCCCCCTGAGCGGTAGACCGATCTTGTCGTCGCTTTCGGCGGCACCGGTCGCACCGGTCACACCCTGGGGAGCTGGGCATGAGTGTCACGAGTCGGTACCGGGAAGCGTGGGAGGGCTTCTGGAGCGAGGCGCCCGAGGACGAGGGCACCGTCTTCTGGGACGCCGAGCCCGCCCTGACCGCGGGCCTCCATCTGGCCCTGTTCGAGCCGCACGTGGCCGCGCCCGGCCTGCCGGTCGTCGACGTGGGCTGCGGCAACGGCACCCAGACCCGCTTCCTCGCCGACCGCTTCCCGCGCGTCCTCGGCCTCGACCTGTCGGCCGCCGCGATCGACCACGCCCGGCGCTCGGACCCCGCGGGGCAGGCCGAGTACCGGCAGCTCGACGCGGCGGAGAAGAGCACCGTCGAGCAACTGCACGCCGAACTCGGCGACGTGAACGTGTACATGAGGGGCGTACTGCACCAGTGCGAGCCCGACGACCGGCAGCCCCTCGCCGACTCCCTCGCGACGCTCGTCGGCGAGCGCGGCCGGGCCTTCGTCGTCGAGCTGGCCGAGGCGGCGGGGCCGGTCCTGGCTGGCCTGGCCCAGGGCCCGGGCGGCCCACCGCCCAAGCTGGCGCCGGTCTTCGCCCACGGGCTCACCCCCGGCGAGGTCGCCGACGCGGCCCTCCTCGACCACATCCACGCGGCGGGCCTGACCATCCTCGCCAGCGGTGGACTCCCCCTGTCCACCACCGAGTTCACCCCCGACGGCACCCGCATCGAGCTCCCGTCCACGTGGCTGGTGGCGGGCCGCACCGACTTGTCCGCAGGCTCCCGTGGTCTGAATCAGTGAGGCTTATCCACAGCCCTGGGACGCGGTCGCCGCGACTACGTACGGTTTCGAGGCGTGGAGGTCCTTTTCACATACGCCTGTGGTCTCGTGCGTAATCTGGGCGTCTGCCAAGATTGTCCTCCGCTCTATCAGAGATGCTCGCGCCGCAGTAGCCGCTGCGCCGCTGGTATTCTCTGTCGTGGTTTTAGGAAAGAAACGGCAGAAGCCTCGCCAGGGAATACTGGCGAGGCTTCTTGCTTTTTCTCTCCTATTTCAGTTTCAGCTGGATTCTCGCCAGCGAGTCACAGCTTGTCGACAGGTGGAGAGGGCAAAAGATCCGAAATCATTTCCGAGCCTCTCCAGGTCCTCCCGATCCGTAGCTCCCGGATTCCAGACGAGCACGGGATACTCGCCGTCCTGATCTTCCTGGGAGGCGTCAAGGACAACTAGGCCACCCATTCCGTCAAACATTGTAACGATCAGGCCGGATGGCATTCCGTACTGATTGCGAGCATCCAGAGTTTCCGATACGGAGCCCAGCAGTTTTTGTCCCATGGCGGGCGTCTGGTAGATACCAAGAAATTCTTCTCCTGCTATATCCCAGGTGCCAAACTCTTCGATTAGGAGGCGGTATGAGGGAGGGAGTGTTGCACCTAGATCGCGCTCGGCTGCTGCCACCTCCCCTGCGCTGCATCCGTCAGCATGGTTCGCAATATCCTCGTTCTCGCGAATCAGCTGGATCAGTCTCTCGCTCGCCTCGACAGCGTTCATTATCCGCCAAATCCTCTCGCTCGATCCTTCCAATACTGGGTCTTCCAGCTATTGAAAGCGTCTCGGTCGATTCCGCTGGGGATCTTGGTGCCTGCCTTCCAGTGCAGCTGGTTGTAGTTACCGAAGTGCATCGAGTGCGTCACCTCGGCAATTGGGCCGTCCTGTGTCTGGAGCATGTGATGGAGGTTCATCGGCTTATTGTCCGGCCCCATTGGGGCGAGGCCCTGCTTCATTCTCTTCAGATTGCTTCTACCATATTTGTCCGCAGGTGAGACATAGTCTGGATTCGTCAGGTCATCCCGTTGATAAACGCGCTGGCCGTCGTAGTCGGTCTTCGTCCAGCAGTTTGAGTTGTGAACCAGTACTGGCGTCTCGCCCGCCAGCACATAGTACGTGTGCAGGCCCTCGATGGTGAGGTTGTAGGTGCGCTGGTGGTCGCGGTACTGGCGGGTAGCGGCCACGGTGACCGTGCGGCCGTCGTCCGTGCGGAGGGTCGTGCCGGGCTTGAGGTCGCCGGCTTCGATCCAGTCCTTCTGGTCGACGGACCAGAAGGGGTGTTCGTAGGTGGCGGTGAGCTTTTCGGGGCCGTCGGGGGTGGTGATGGTCAGTTCGGTGAACTGCTTGTCGTCGTCGGTGACGATGGTCGCGGTGACTTCGCGTTCGCTGGTCTCCCCGGTCTCCGGGTCGGTGGCCAGGACCTTGTCACCGAGTTCGACGTCCTCGATGTCCTTGGTCGAGCCGTCGGCCAGGAGGACGTCGGTGCCGGCGAGGAAGCACTTGCAGCCGGAGGGAATTCCCTTACCGGTCTTGCCTACCGCTTCCTCCCCCTTCTCGGCCTTCTTGAGGCCCTTGGCTATACCCTTGAGCGGTTTGAGGATCTTGCCCCACGGCAGGATGTCCATTCCGGTTTCGGCGCACTCCACGGTGACGCCGGGGTGCGTGCCGCAGGTCTTCCACGAGTTGAAGTCGGGAAGCATCATCTTCGGCACGTCTTTTGCGCCGCCACCGGAAAAGAAGCTCCTCAGGTGAGGAAGTATCCCGTCGCTCATGCGACCAAATGGGTTCCCGGGAAGGCTGAACCCGGTCTGCGTCATCGAGCCACCACCGCCGCCGGTGTACAGGGCGTTGCTCGTGGACCCGCTGCCGCCCCAGTAGCCGCCGCCGATGCTCCTGCCTCCGCCGCCTCCGCCGCCGAAGCTCCTGCTGGCATTGCTGTCCGAGTTGAGGTAGGAGACAGCTCTGCTGGCCAGCCGCTGAATTGACTTGCCGATACCGCCGATGATGTTGGAAATCGAGAACTGGCCCGTAGCGTCGGAGTACACCACCGGGCTGTTGTTGCCGTAGGCGTAGCCGTTCATCTGCTGCGGGTCCGTCAGGTCCATGATCGGGTCGGCGGAGATGAAGCGGCCCGTGGTGGGGTCGTATTCGCGGGCGCCGAGGTGGATCAGGCCGGTGGAGGCCGTGTCGTCGGTGCCGCCGACGAACGTCTTGGTGCCGGGCCAGGCCTTGGGCTGCTCGCCGCGCGGGCCGCCGAAGGGCAGGGTGCGGCGCTGGTTCAGCTTCAGGTCCGCGGCGGCGACGGAGAGCTGGCCGGTGCCCTGGTGGTCGGCGGTGGTGAAGGTGACCGTGCCGTCGTCAGCGGTGACGGCCTCGTGTCCGCCGCCCAGTGGGGTGTAGCGGGTGGCCTTGGCCTTCGAGGCGCCCTTGGGGAGGGTGACTTCGGTGTGGCCGAGGTAGAGGGTGGTCTCCGTCGGGGTGCGGGCGATCAGGCGGTTGCCGTCGGTGTCGTAGAGGTACTCCGTGGTCTTGGTCTTGGCCTTGCGGTTCCCGCTGGAGTCCGGTTCGGTGACCTTGGCCAGGTGGCCCTCGGCGTCCCAGGTCAGCTTCTGGGTGTCACCGCGCAGGGTGCGGGTGGTGGTGTTCCCGGTCGCGTCATAGCCGTAGGAGTCCTTGGTGGCGGTTCCGCCGGGCTGCTGAGTGGTGACCGAGGTCAGGGTGTGCGGCTGCGCGGCACCCGGCTTGGGGTACTCGTAGGTGCGCTGGGTGTCCTTGGCCTTGTCGCCGCCTGCGCCGCTGGTGTCGTGGAGGGTTTCGGTGAGGCGGTTGCCCGCCTTGTCGTAGGTGTAGGAGTGCCAGTACGGGGCCGGACCGCCGATCTTGTCACCGGCCGGGGCGGTGCCGCAGGCCTTGTCGCCCTGGGTCCACGCGTCCGTGAGGCGGCGCAGGTAGTCGTAGGTGAAGCACTGGGTGTCGGTACCGGTGCGCGAGACGTCCGAGACGGACAGGATGTTGCCCGCGTCGTCGTAGCGGTAGGTGTCGTGCTGGTCGACGCCCGGCTGGTCCTCGCGGTCGACGCGGGAGGTGGCCAGGCGCTGGGTGCCCCACTCGTAGGTGTTGGTGGCCCAGATCTTCTTGCCGCCGGAGGCGCCCAGCGTGTGCTGGAGCGGCTTGCCCGTCAGCGAGTAGCTGGTGTCGCCCTTGAAGCCGTCGCCCAGGACGGACAGCGGGCGCAGGGTCTCCTTGTCGTAGGTGGTGTTGTAGCTGCCGCCGGGCAGGGAGCCCGCCTTGGAGTAGCTCACGCCTCCGACGAGGCCGGAGGTCAGGTACTGGGTGCCGGTCTGGTAGGTGCCGGCCAGGGCGCCTTCCTTCTCGGGGATCACCACGGCGGACTTCGTCGGCCGGTAGAGGGAGTCCAGCATGGTGACCTTGGACGTGTACGCGGCCCCGTCCACGTAGCGCGTGGACTCGGCCAGCTGGCCCTTGGCCCCGTCGATGGTGTCGTAGACCCACTTCGCGCGCAGTGCGCCGGTGGGGCCGCCCTCACGCAGCTCGGTCGCACGGCCGAGGTTGTCGTAGACGTGCGACAGGACGGTCTCGCGGGCGTCCCTGGTCTCGGTGACCTGGCCGCGGTCGTCGTACGTGGTGGTCGTCCTGCCCTTGTCCGGGTCGTCGGTGCTTGTCTGACGGCCCATCTGGTCGTAGCCGTACGACCACGTGTTGCCGGCCGGGTCCGTCACCTTCGTCAGTTCGCCACGCGGCGCGTAGGTGTACTTCGTGGTGTCGAACTCCGCGTCGACGCTGCGCTTGTGGTACTGGCGCAGCTCTGTGGTGCGGCCGCGGGCGTCGGTGAGGGTGGTGGCGGCGGTGTCGCCTTCGGGCGGGATGACCGTGGTGCGGTCGCCGCCGTGGATGGTCCTGGTGGTGGCCAGGACCTTGCCGCCGTCACCGTTGCCGGCGATCTGCTGCTCCTGGACCGGGCGGCCCAGGCCGTCGTAGGTGGTGCGGATCTGGGACTCGACGCTCAGCGCGTTGTCCGGCTGGAACAGGTCGCGGTTCGGGTTGCCCCCGGTGTAGTAGGGAGCGAACGTCTTGGCCGGCAGGCCGCGTTCGTCGTAGAAGGTGTCGGAGAGGACGCGGCCGCCGTCCGGACCGACCGCCTGGGTCTGGCGCTCGCGCAGGAAGCCGTCGTAGAGGGTGTACGAGGCGATCTGGCCGCCGTTGTTGTTCAGGGTCTGGGTACGGACCGCGACCGGCTTGCCCTCGTCGACGAAGTACGTGAACTCGTAGCTCGGGATCTGGCCGGCGCGGCGGTCGGGCAGCCACACCTTGGACGAGCGGCCGAGCGCGTCGTACGACAGCTCGGTGCGCTTGCCGTTGGTGTCCACGGTGGCCGACGGCTGGCCGCGCAGCGGCTCCAGTTCGGTGACCGAGGTCTGCGCCGAATCGGGGTCGGCGGCCTTCGCCGGGGGCGTCGTCTCGGTGACCTTGGACGCGAAGCCGGTGGCCGGGCTGTAACCGGTCGTGGAGGTACGGCCGTCCTTGCGCACGCTGCGGACGGGGTCGCCGCTGCCGGTGACCGTGACGTCAGCGGTCAGGTCGGTGGCCGTCAGCTGGCGGCCGTAGTCGTCGAAGGTCGCGCCGGACTCCAGGTAGGTGGCCTTGGAGCCGTCGTGCTTCTTCAGCGTGGCGGTCGCCGTGGCGTCGCCCTTGGTGGGGGCCTCCCCGTAGGCACCGCCGTCGTAGGCGGTCCGCACGTCGGAGACCACGGCCTTGGCGCGGTCAGGTGTGTCCGCGCACGCGCCCGTGACCGTCTCCACGCGCGACGGCAGCATCAGGAGGTTCTTGTCGGCGTTGGTGGCGTAGGTGGTGCGGGTGCACTGGTTGTCGGAGGCCGTGGTGCTGTCACCGCGGTCGTCGACCTGCACGGGGCGCCCCGCGACGGTGTCGTACTCCGTCGAGACGGAGGTGGTGCGCCAGTCCTTGCCCGCGCCGTCGTCAAGGGAGGTCCAGGTCTTGCTGTGCGAGGTGCCGGTGAAGTTGGCGGTCACCGTGCCCCAGTCCCGTACCTTCTTCGCCGTCTGGTGGTGCCAGGGGCGGTTCACGGTCTTGGACAGCACCTTGCCGCCCGGACCGGAGTAGGCGACGGTCTTGTACTCGTGACCGGCCGCGGACTCGTGGTCGGTGATCGGGTCGCCCTCGTCGTCGCCCAGCGCGACGTCGACGGACTTGGTGCCGCCGGAGGGTTCCTTGCGGTCGCCGTCCATGCCGCGCAGGAAGTAGGAGTCGGCCTGCGTCTTCAGCGCGTCGCCGCCGCCCTGGCCGCCCGTCCGCACGCGGACGTGGCCGTAGCCGCGCCACTGGGACCAGGTCTTGAACTTCTTCTTCGTCAGACCGTCGTCATCGTCGTAGTGCCAGGCCGCGTCGCCCAGGTAGTCGTACGTCGTGACGGCGTCGGGTGCGCCGCCGGTGCGGTCGGTGGTGGTCGTGGAGGTGACCACGTACTTGTTGAACCACTGCTTCTCGGGGTCGTCCGCCGAGTCGCCGCCGATGTACTGGGGGAAGCAGCGGGTGGTGTTGGAGTGCGGTGTGGGCAGTGCGTCCCACTTGCAGGCCGGGGCCGAGTAGTTGACGTCGACCTGGCCGCCGGACTCGTCGGCGATCGTGGACAGGCGGTCCTTGATGAACGGGGCGTACCCGTCCCCGGTCTTGTCCAGGCGGTTTTCGAGCTGCGTGTAGGAGAAGGTGGTCCGCGGCAGCGTCACCGCGGGCTCGGCGGTGTGGCCGGTGCGCTCGACGGAGCCGAGGAGCAGCTGGTAGTCGACGTCGGCCTTGCCCCAGCGGTGGCGCAGCTTCCAGGAGTCGACCTTGCTGTAGGCGTCGCCCTTGAGGACCTGGGTGGTCACACCCGTCAGACGCTTACGGGTGAAGAAGGACGGGGAAAGGCGGCCCTTGTCGCACTTGCTGCCCGCCTTGCAGTTCAGGTCCCACGGCGTGTCGTACCAGTAGTAGGCGTCCTTCTCGATGTCCTTGCAGTCCGTCTTGCTGTCGACGATGCACCGCTCCGACGTGGTGAAGTCGACCTTGGCCAGCGGCTTGCCGCTGTACATGGCGGAGGACTTCAGGCCGTACTCGATGCGCTCGAGCGAGCCGCCGCGCGTGTAGGGCGTGTCGTTCTCGGCCTTGAGGTTGCGGCCGTAGGAATTCTTCTCCTCGTCGTAGTAGTACGCGATGGCGTTGCCGCGCGGGTCGACGACGTAGTCGAGGTTCCAGCGCCACGCCTGCTGGCACCAGGACTCGGCGAAGGAGTCCTTGTGGCAGGGCTCACCGCTGTCGTTGCCGAAGACCGGCACCGTCCAGGCGGAGTTGGTGGTCGCCTTGCCGTCCTTCCAGCCCGGCAGACGGTTGTAGCCGAAGTAGTACCGCACGCCTTCGGGGTCGGTCAGGCGCCAGTACTCGCCGTCGTTGTCCCCGTTGCCGCGGTTGGTCGACGTCAGCTTCTTGATGCGGCTGCCGTCGTCCTGCTGGAACTTGAACTCGTCGTCCCCGGCCGGGACGAGCTCGCCGCCCTTGCCGTTGAACGTGATGAACGCGTTGTCGTAGTCCCAGCACTGGTCGCCGGGCTTGTTGCCGTCCGCGTTCTTCTGCCCGTCGTCGGCGCATCCCTTGTAGCGGCGCTCGATGAAGCCGGGCCACAGATCGAAGCCGTCACCGACCCAGGAAGCCTGGTTGTTCGTGTTGCCGGTGCGTCCGTCCATCGAACCCGAGGAGTACGACAGGCCCACGTTCGGCTTCAGCTCGCCCGGAACCTCCGGTACCGGCATGTCGTACGACCAGGAGAAGTCACCGGTGCGCAGATCCGTGTCCCACTTCGCCGACGGGGACAGCGAGGTCGCCTTGTAGTCGCTGTTCTTCCCCCCTTCCTCAGCGACCGCCGCCAGCAGGGTCGGGCCGGAGGCGCGCAGGGTGACCGCGTTCGCGGTCAGGGTCTGCTTCTCGGTGTCGTTGACCGTGCGGACCGGCTTGCCGGTACGGCACTTGTCCTTCGAGGGCGCGTCGAGTGCGCAGCCGGGCAGCTCGACGAGCGTGAGGCGGGAGGCGTAGCCGCCACCGAAGGCCTCGGCGAAGCCGGAGTAGTCGACCTTCGTCTGGACCGTGCCGGCCTTGTCGGCCTTGCGGTCTCCGGATTCGAGGGTGAACAGCAGGCCCTTCACGCCCGCTCGTTCGGCGGCCTTCCGGCTCAGTACGCGGGCCTCCACGCCGCCGCGAGCGGCGGGACCGGGCTCGGTCGCGCCACGGCGTGCGGAGCGGGCGGCGGTGTCCTTCGGAGCGCCGACGGACAGGGGCAGCCCCTTGGCCCGCTTCGGGGAGCCGGCGGCGGCCTTCGGCGCGGCATCCGGGACGGTCACCACGGCCGAGCCGGGGCGCGGCCAAGCGGCCTTGGGCTTTCGAGAGGGCGTCGTCGGCCCGTGGTCCGTCTTGCGCGGCTGGGCCTTGGCGCCGTCCCGGCCCTTGACGGGCTTCTCCGCCGAAGGAAGTCCGGGGCGTCCGTCGCTGTCAGCGGTCGCCGTCGACGTGGTGGCCGCTTGCAGCAGCGTGCCCACCATCACGGCGGACACGGCCACTGCCACTCTCCGCCGTAGCCACTTGTGGCCACGGCGTGGTCTGGATATGCCGTTCATTGCGTGAATCAGATCCCTTGTATGCCGCCGGTGATGCGGCATGCCTGACTGCCCGTCGCATGCGGGCAGGGTCGGTGACTATGAACAGGTGGTGACTATGAACTGGTACGGAAGTGAGGTACGGGCGGTGGGCCCCGGCAGACGGGGCCCACCGTGCGGGCGGTCAGCTCAGTCGTCCGTGGGAACCTCGGTCGGAACGTCCATCGTTCGGTTCTCCATCCGCTGAATCTGGGCGTCGGACAGAGCACCCTGGAAGACCCACACGTCGTCGACGGCTCCGGGGAAGTGCTCCCCCCACGCGCCGTCGGTCTTCGTCCGGCCGACCTGGAGCGACTTGGACGCCTTGAAGGCCAGCGTGTCCTCCGACCAGGACACGAGGTCCTGGCAGCCGGATTCGTCGGCCTCGCCGTCGCCGTCGGCATCGCCGCACGCGACTTCCTGCAGCGCCCCGTTCACATACAGGCGGGCCTCCTTGGAGAACCCGTCGTAGACGACCGCCAGGTGATTCCACAGGCGCGCGTCGGTGAATTCGGTGTGGGCGATGCTCTTGACCGAGGCCTTGGAGTCGTCCTCGTCCGGGATGGCCAGCTCCCAGCGTCCCAGGCCCTCGGGGTCCTTCTTGTCGGGCACGAATCGCACGGTGAACGCGCTCTGCCGGTTGCCCTCCGCGCTGACCAGCGCGACCTGGTGCTTGGGAAGCGCGGCTGCCCTGGCCCAGGCGGTCACGGTGTAGCTGGTGCTGGTGCCAATCGGCATGCCGCTGGTGGCGGCGTAGCCGCTGGTGCCGTTCAGGTCCAGACCATGATCGTCGACCATTCCCTCGCCGGGCTTGGCGCCGCCGTGGAGGTTTAGCGGCCGGTCCTCGTCGGAGGAGTCCGGCGTGGTGGCCGGGTTCGTGCCGGTGACGGTCTCGAAGTTCCAGCGGCCCTTGACCAGCGGGCGCTGCTTGAACATCTGCCGCACTTCCTCGGCCGAGACGGGCCTATCCAGCAGGCGCACGTCGTCGACGGTGCCGGGGAAGTGGTTCTTGACCTGCCCGTCGTAGGAACCGGCGCCGATGTACATGGACTGATCGGCGTAGAACGCTCCGGCCAGCTTGGTGGTACCGGCCTCGGACCCGTTCACGTACAGCGTCAGGGTGTCGGCGACCGTGTCGTGCACGCCCACCAGGTGGGCCCACTCGCCGACGTACGCCTGGTCGTCCTCGGGCTGCATGGCCCGGATGGGTTTGGCGTCGGCGGCATCGGAGGAGTACTGGTTGACCGCCCACCGGTTGTAGGCGGAGGAGTAGTACAGCTCGAAACCGGGAGCCTTCCTGCCTGCCTGCGCGGTGATGATCGCTGCCCCGTCCGGTTTCCTGCTGAGCTTGGCCCAGGCCGAGACGGTGAAGCTGCGCGAGGTGTTCACGTGCGGGCCGCTGTTCTTGCCGATCCGGGCGTAGCCGTCACTGCCGTTGAACCTGGCCGCCTTGCCCGACACGCCCTGCACGCCGGTGGTGACGCCGCCCTGGTACGCGGCCGGAAGCACGCCGCCGTAGCCGGTGATCTCCTTGGCGTCCGGCTTCTCGTCCAGGTCGAAGACCGCGACCGCGGGACGGCCGGGGTCACCGGCGCTCTCGTGCGCGCGCAGCTTGTCGACCTCGTCCTGCGCGAGCGGCTTGTCGAAGAGCTGCACCTCGTCGATCGCACCGGGGAAGAAGGCCGAGGGCGTGCCGCTGTAGGAGGCCGCCCCCAGCTGGAAGCCGCGGCGGGCCTCCCACGGGTCGGCGTAGGCGGTCTGCCCGACGAGCTTGCCGTCCACGTACAGCTCCAGGACGTCACGCGCCGAGTCGTAGGAGCCCACCAGGTGCGTCCACTTGTCCACGCTGACACCACCGGGCTTGTCCGCCATGACCCGGGCGATGCCCGCGTCGGGGGTGTCGGACTTGTACTGGTTGAACGCCCACCGGTCGTACTTCTGCGTGTAGTACAGCTCGAAGCCCGGGCTGTGGTTGCCCGGCTGGGTGGCGATCACCGCGGCACCCTCGGGCATCTTCGACGGCTTGGCCCACGCCGAGACGGCGAAGCCACGGCTGGTGTCCACGACCGGAAGGTCACTGGCGGCATAGCCGTCGCTGCCGTTGAAGGAGACCGCGGAGCCGCGCGCACCGGAAGCACCCGGGGTGGTTCCACCGTGCATCTGCAGGGTGCGCGGGGGCGTCGAGCCCTTGGCCTCGCTCGCTCCCTTGGGTTCGTCCAGCGACCAGGACGCACGGTCGGGCTGGCCCGCCTTGACCCGGAACTCGTACGTATGGATCTCGCTGCCGTTGCCGGCCGCGTCGAAGGACTGCGCGGTGATGAAGTTCGGGCCCGCCTCGGCAGGCAGCGCGGACAGCGTCCTGGCGGCACCGCCCGTTGTGGTGATCTTGTTCTTCGAGCTGGGGTTGACGTTGATGCCGTACCGGTAGGACGTCACGTCCTTCTCGGCGGCGTTCAGCTCGAACTTCCCGTACTTGCCCACCCCGTCGTACCACGGGTCCTTCGGGTCCTCCGAGTCGGAGGCCGGGTAGTCGCTCGAGGTGATCGAGGGCCCCTTGGGGACCTTGGTGTCGTGAACGAAGTAGCAGGCGGTCGGGTCTCCCGCGTAGGACCACGGCGAGTACTGTGCCCCGTCATAGACCCGTGCGTACCAATTGACCTGCTTGTTCTCCGGAATCGAACCGGGCAGGCTGATGGAGAAGTCGGAACCGGACTTCTTGGCGGAGGTGCGGTCGGGCTTCCAGCTCCCGGTCTTGCCGTTACCGGCATCCCACATGGCCTGGAACTGCACCGAGACGCTGTCCCCGTCGGGGTCCTTCACCTTCTTGGCGCGGATCTTCCCCAGCGTCCGCACCCGCGGTGCGCTGCCCGGCTTCGCGCAGACGCCTCCGTACTCCATGCGCAGCTGCGCCATCTTCAGCTGAGACGGCGGGCGGTTGTACTTCACCCGCAGGAACGCCTTGTCCGAGAACCGCTTCCAGCCGTAGGCGTCGGACTCGCTGCCGGCCCGCAGACCGAAGGTCATCGTCGACGCCTTGCCGTCGGCGGCGCCCTGGAGGGCTGACTTCACCGAGAACTCCGCGTCCTTGGCCGCACAGCCCTCGGCGCCGTGGGCGAAGGACTTCGAGGACAGCTCCTTCTTCCAGAACCCGGAAGCGTTCTGCGAGTTCCACGTCGTCGACGAGGAGATGTCCTTGGTCTGCCACAGCTCGACCGAGCGGTCCGAGCAGGAAGCCGACCAGGTGTTCTTCACCACGAACTCGGCCGAAAGGATCGACTTGCCCGCGAACTTCGACACCGGGATGCGGTAGAAGAGCCGCTTGGTGTCATGGGGCTTGCAGTAGTACCAGTTGCAGTAGCCCATGCCGGCGTTGTTCTCGCCGTTGAACTTCCACTGCGGCGCGTCGGCCCAGTACTTCGACGCCATCGTCCACGCCGTCGCCCGCGGCGAACTCCACTGCGGGTCGATGAACACCGGATACTGCGTGTCCTTGCCCTTCAGTACGTCCTCATCCGGGGTGAGCACCAGCTCCTTGCCGCTCTCGGGGACCTCCACGCCCACGGGCGCGAGCTTGCCGGACTCGGCGGCCGCGGGCTCCGGGCCCTGCTCCTTGGCGGCGCTGCGCAGTGCCTTGGCGCGGGTGCGGGCGGCCTTGCCGCTGTCCGGCGCGTCGCTCCGGCTGGAGTCCCACATCATCGGGCGCGGTGCCTCGAACACCGCTCCCTGTGCGCCCTTGTCCGACGCCTCGAGTCCGCCCTCGGCGGTCTCCTTCACGTCCATGCCCTCGGCCGCGAGCTTCAGGCGCACCGTGGCGAGTTCCGAGCCGGCGGCCGCCTTGGCGGACTTGACGACGAGGAGCTGGGTGAAGCCGTCCTCCTGCGCTCCCATGCGCAGGTCCACGTCCGGCAGTACGTCCTCGTACGTGGCGGTGCTGCCGTCGAGCGTGGGCTCGGGCAGCTTTCCGGGCCACGAGAGGGCGAGCTCGCGGCCGGCCTTCGTCATCCGCACCAGCGGCTCGTCCCCGCCGCCGGAGAACTCGAGGCCGATCGTGGTCACCTTCGGCGCCACCGAGCCGTCGGCAGCCTTCACCAGGCCGGTGTCGACGGGCTTCCAGCCGCCGTCCGCCCGTGCCCGTACGGGCCGCACGTACTCCCGAGCCTCCAGATAGCCGTCGGCCGTGGCGTAGACATCGCTCGACTCGCCGCGCATGGAGGTCACTTCGACCGGCTTGCCGGTGCGCTTGGCCTCGTCCTGAGCGGCTTCCGCAGTCGCCGCTCCGTCAGGTGTCGCTGCCCCCGCGGTCTCTGTCGCCGTCTCACCGCGCACGACTGGATCTGCGTGTGCGGCCGGTGCGGCACCCGCCAGCAAGGCTCCGGTCAAGAGCCCTGCCAGCGTCCCTGTAACTCCGCGCGAATGCGCGCGTCTCCACATACTGAACCCGTTTCAGAAACAAAGATGAAGATTCCCTTAATGGGTAATCAGGTGACGACCCTATGCAGCCGATATGCGATGACCTGCGGGGTTGCCCTGACGTAAGGGGCATTTCGGGTGACCCTGATGTGCCATTCACCACGGTTGCCCCTGATGTGGCGTCAACTTCGTAACGTTCGCAAAACGTAAGAATGCTGAATAATCGCAACGCTGTGAGACGGAGAACTCCTGATCGGCTCGGGACCGCGTCGGTGCTGCTCGTCGTAGCAGGTTTCCTCCCCACCCCGTAACGTGTCAGGGCATGAAGATCCTCATCAGCGCCGACATGGAGGGCGCCACAGGTGTGACCTGGCCGGCTGATGTGCTGCCGGGTACGCCGCAGTGGGAGCGGTGCCGGTCGATGTTCACATCGGACGTGAACGCGGCGGTGCTCGGCTTCTTCGACGGCGGTGCCGACGAGGTGCTCGTCAACGAGGCGCACTGGACGATGCGCAACCTCCTGCTGGAGGAGCTGGACGAGCGCGTCCAGATGCTCACCGGCCGGCACAAGGACCTCTCCATGGTCGAGGGCGTCCAGCACGGCGGCAGCCAGGCCGTGGACGGCATCGCGTTCATCGGCTACCACGCGGGCGCCGGGATGGAGGGCGTCCTCGCGCACACGTATCTCGCGAACCAGATCACGGGCGTGTGGGTCAACGGCGTCCGCGCCAGCGAGGGCCTGCTGAACTCCCATGTGGTGGCCGAGTTCGGCGTCCCCGTGGTGCTCGTCACCGGGGACGACCTGGCCTGCGAGGACGCCCTCGGCTATGCGCCCGGCGCGCTGAAGGTCGCCGTCAAGGACCACGTGTCGCGGTACGCGGCGGTGTGCCGCACCCCCGCCCGCACCGCCGCCGACATCCGTGCCGCCGCGAAGGAGGCGGCGGGCCTCGCCGTGCGGCACGAGCCGGTGGCGGGCGGCCCGTTCACCGTGGAGGTCGAGTTCGACGCCGAGCACCTGGCGATGGCCGCGACGGTGGTTCCGGGGGTGCGGCGCGTGGCGGAGCGGAAGGTCGCGTACACGAGCGAGACCATGTACGAAGGCATTCGCACGTTCAAGGCGGTCACCACGATCGCCTCCGCCGCGGTGGAGGAGCAGTATGGCTGAGCAGGTGGACTCATCGGCACTGGACGAGGTCGTCCGGTTCACCTCCGACCTCATCCGCATCGACACCACCAACAGCGGTGACGGCGAGTGCCGCGAGCGCCCCGCCGCCGAGTACGCCGCGGCGCTGCTCGCCGAGACCGGTCTGGAGCCCACGCTCCTGGAGCGCACCCCGGGCCGGACGAACGTGGTCGCCCGCATCGAGGGCACGGACCCGGGCGCCGACGCCCTGCTGGTCCACGGCCACCTCGACGTCGTGCCCGCCGAGGCCGCCGACTGGAGCGTGCCCCCGTTCTCCGGCGAGATCCGCGACGGCGTCGTGTGGGGCCGCGGCGCCATCGACATGAAGAACATGGACGCGATGATCCTGGCGGTCGTGCGCGGCTGGGCGCGCGCCGGCGTGCGGCCCCGGCGCGACATCGTGATCGCGTTCACCGCCGACGAGGAGGCCAGCGCCCGCGACGGCTCCGGCTTCCTCGCCGACGAGCACCCCGACCTTTTCGAGGGCTGCACGGAGGGCATCAGCGAGTCCGGCGCCTTCACCTTCCACGACGGCCGGGGCAACCAGCTCTATCCGATCGCCGCCGGGGAGCGCGGCACCGGCTGGCTCAAGCTCACCGCGCGCGGCACGGCGGGCCACGGCTCCAAGGTCAACAAGGCGAACGCGGTCAGCAGGCTCGCGGCCGCCATCCACCGCATCGGGGAGTACCACTGGCCGGTGCGGCTCACCCCCACCGTGCGGGCGGCCCTGGTGGAGCTCGCCGGGATCTACGGCCTGGAGGCCGACCCGGACGCCCCCGGGTTCGACGTCGACGGCTTCCTGGAGAAGCTCGGCCCCACCGCAGGCCTGGTCGAGCCCACGGTCCGCAACAGCGCCAACCCCACGATGCTCCGCTCCGGTTACAAGGTGAACGTGGTCCCGGGCGAGGCGACCGCCTATGTGGACGGCAGATTCGTGCCCGGCGGCGAGGAAGAGTTCCGCACCACCCTTGACCGGCTCACCGGACCGGACGTCGACTGGGAGTTCCATCACCGGGAGGTGGCGTTGCAGGCGCCGGTGGACACGCCCACGTTCGCCAAGATGCGCGCGGCCGTGGCCGAGTTCGCCCCCGAGGGCCGCGTCGTGCCGTACTGCATGTCGGGCGGCACGGACGCCAAGCAGTTCTCGCGGCTCGGCATCCGGGGCTACGGCTTCTCGCCGCTGCGGACGCCGGAAGGCTTCGACTACCAGGCGCTCTTCCACGGCGTTGACGAGCGGGTGCCGGTCGAGGCGCTGCACTTCGGTACGCGGGTGCTCGACCGGTATCTGCGCACGGCCTGACCGCCCGCCGTGAGACCTGGCCGACGAAGCACCTGACGGACCAACGGACCAACGGACCAACGGACCAATGGGGGAACGGACTGTGGGGGAGATGATCGACATGGCACTGACCAAGCCGTACGGCTCGTGGCTGTCCCCGATCGACGCCGGGCTCGCCGCGGCGCACGACGGCCACCCGGCCTTCGCGGGCTTCGTCGGGGGCGAGGCGTGGTGGACGGAGCCGCGCCCGCTGGAGGGCGGCAGACGCGCGCTGCTGCGCCGCCGCCCGGACGGCCGCGAGGAGTCGGTGCTCCCCGCTCCGTGGAACGTGCGCAGCCGGGTCATCGAGTACGGCGGCCTGCCCTGGACCGGCACCGAGCGCCCCGGCGACCCGCGGGGCCCGCTCATCGTGTTCACGCACTTCACCGACCAGCGCCTGTACGCCTACGAGCCGGACGTCCCCGGCGCGGAGCCCAGACCCCTGACTCCGGTGTCGGACGTGGGCGGCGGGCTTCGCTGGGCGGACCCGCGGATCCACGCCGACCGGGGGGAGGTGTGGTGCGTCCTGGAGGAGTTCACCGGCGAGAAGCAGACCGACGTGCGGCGCGTGCTCGCCGCCGTGCCGCTCGACGGCTCGGCCGCCGGGGACCGGGCCGCGGTGCGGGAGCTGTCCGACGGGCGCCACCGGTTCGTCACCGGGCCCCGCCTCGCGCCGGACGGCGCGCACGTCGCCTGGCTCGCCTGGGACCACCCCCGGATGCCCTGGGACGGCACGGAGCTGATGGTCGCCGAGGTCGGCGCGGACGGCTCCTTCGGCGGCGCGCGCCGGTTCGCGGGCGGCCCGGAGGAGTCGATCGCGCAGGTCGAGTGGGCGCCGGACGGGCGGCTGCTGTTCGCGAGCGACCGCACGGGCTGGTGGAACCTGTACCGCGCGGCGCTCGACGGCACCCCCGTCGCGCTCTGCCAGCGCGAGGAGGAGTTCGGCGGCCCGCTGTGGCAGCTCGGCCTCAGCTGGTTCGCGCCGCTGGACAGCGGCCTGGTCGCGGTCGTGCACGGCACGGGCGCCACCGCGCTCGGCGTCCTCGACCCGGAGACCGGCGAGGTCGTCGACGCGGCCGGGCCCTGGACGGAGTGGTCGGCGTCGGTCGCCGTCAGCGGCACCCGCGTCATCGGCGTCGCCGCGAGCCCCCGCAGCGCGTACGAGGTGGTGGAGCTGGACACCCGCACCGGCCGTGCCCGCGTCATCGGCGCGGCGCACGACGACCCGGTGGACCCCACGTACTACCCCGAACCGCAGATCCGCACGTTCCTCGGACCCGACGGCCGGGAGATCCACGCCCATGTGTACCCGCCGCACCACCCGGGCCACCTCGCCCCCGACGACGAGCTGCCGCCGTACGTGGTGTGGGCGCACGGGGGGCCCACCTCGCGGGCGCCGCTCGTCCTCAACCTGGTGATCGCCTACTTCACCTCGCGCGGCATCGGCGTCGCCGACGTCAACTACGGCGGCTCGACGGGCCACGGCCGGGAGTACCGCAACCGCCTGCGCGAGCAGTGGGGCGTGATCGACGTCGAGGACTGCGCCGCCGTCGCGCTCGCGCTCGCCGAGGAGGGCACCGCCGACCGCGCGCGCCTGGCGATCCGGGGCGGCAGCGCGGGCGGCTGGACCACGGCCAGCTCCCTGACGACGACGGACGTGTACGCCTGCGGCACGATCATCTACCCCGTCCTCGACCTCACGTCATGGAGCGACGGGGAGACCCACGACTTCGAGTCGCGCTATCTGGACACCCTCATCGGGCCGCCCGACGAGGTGCCGGGACGGTACGAGGAGCGCTCGCCGGTGCGCCACGCCGAGCGGGTCACCGCGCCGTTCCTGCTGCTCCAGGGCCTGGACGACGTGATCTGTCCGCCCGCGCAGTGCGAGCGGTTCCTGGAGCGGATGGAGGGGCGCGGGGTGCCGCACGCGTACCTCGCCTTCGAGGGCGAGGGGCACGGCTTCCGGCGGGCCGACACCCTGGTCCGGGCCCTGGAGGCGGAGCTCTCGCTGTACGCGCAGGTGTTCAGGATCGATCCGGCGGGCGGTCTGCCGACGCTGGAGCTGACCAAGTGAGCGCGGTGGCCGCGCCGTTGACGCGGCCCGCGCGGCTCGCCCCCGGCGCCCGGGTCGCGGTCGTCGCGCCCAGCGGACCCGTCCCCGAGGACCTGCTCGCGGCGGGCCTGGACATCCTGCGCGGCTGGGACCTCGACCCCGTGGCCGCCTCGCATGTCCGGGACACGCACCCGCGGTTCGCCTATCTCGCGGGCACCGACGAGGACCGGGCGCGGGACCTCCAGAGCGCCTGGTGCGATCCGTCGGTGGCGGCGGTGTTCTGCGCCCGCGGCGGGTACGGGGCGGCGCGGATGGTCGACCTCCTCGACTGGGACGCGATGCGGGCGGCGGGGCCCAAGGTGTTCCTCGGGTTCAGTGACATCACCACGCTGCACGAGGCGTTCGCGTGCCGCATGGGGATCGTGACGCTGCACGGCCCGATGGTCGCGGAGGCCGGCTTCCTGAAGAGCGCGCGGGCGCAGGAGCACCTGCGGGCCACGCTGTTCGAGCCGGAGTCCGTGCGGGTGCTCGCCTCCGCGGGCCGGCCGCTGGTGGGCGGGCGGGCCCATGGGGTGACGCTGGGCGGCTGTCTGTCGCTGCTCGCGGCCGACGTGGGCGCGGCGGGGGCCAGGGCCGGTGCGGGCGGCGGGCTGCTGCTCCTGGAGGACACCGGCGAGGAGACGTACCACATCGACCGCTTTCTGACGCAGCTGACGCGGGCGGGCTGGCTCGACGGCGTGGCCGGGGTGGCGCTCGGGTCGTGGGTGGAGTGCGAGGCGTACGACAGGCTTGGGCCGCTGCTCGCGGAGCGGCTCGAGGGGCTGGGGGTGCCGGTCGTGGAGGAGTTCGGGTTCGGGCACGGTGACGGGGCGCTGACGGTGCCGCTCGGGATACCGGGGCACCTGGACGCGGACGCGGGGACGCTGACCCTGGACATACCCGCGCTCGTCTAGGGAGCGCGCGAGCACGTGCGGCGTGCGCCCCGTTCGCTGAATCTCCGTCAAGAATCCAGTGCCACGGGCGTTGCCCCGCCGCATGACGTGTGTCTCGGTACGAGCGCGCGCCGGTGCCTGCCGGGCGGTGGTCGCTCGCCCCCACCGTGGAGGCCCTCGTGTTCCGTCCTGCCGTGCCGTCGTTCCGCAAAGCCCCGCCGAAGGGAGGCGGCCGGGCCAGAGGGCGGGCGCTGGTCGCCGCCGCGCTCGCCGCGCCCCTGCTGCTCGCCGGGCCCGCGTCCGGTGCCGGGGAGCGGGGCGGCGGCGAGACCCGGAGCGGCCGGTTCACCGTCACGCCCCTCACGTTCACGGTCACGGCGGGGGAGCGGCGCTGCACCGTGGACGCCGATCTGTACCGCCCGCGGGGCGTGGACCGGGCGCACCCCGCGCCCGCCGTGCTCGCCACCAACGGCTTCGGCGGCAGCAAGGACGATGCCTCCACGGCCGCCATCGGCAGAATCGTCGCGGAGCGCGGCTACGTCGGGCTCGTGTACTCCGGGCTCGGCTTCGGCAGGTCCGGCTGTCTGATCTCGCTCGACGACCCCGCGATCGACGGCCGGGCGGCCTCCGGGCTCCTGGACTTCCTGGCCGGTGAGCGGGCCGCCGACGACGGCACCCGGGCCGACTACGTGGTCGCGGACGCCCCGGGCGACCCCCGCGTCGGCATGCTCGGCGCCTCGTACGGCGGCGCGGTCCAGCTGGCGACGGCGGCCGACGACCACCGCGTGGACGCGCTGGTCCCGATGATCACCTGGCACGACCTCGCCTACTCCCTCGCCCCGAACAACGCCGTCGACCGGACGGCCGGGGGCCGCGAGGTCCCCGGTGCCGCCAAGTGGCAGTGGATGAACGGCTTCTACCTCGCGGGGGAGGGCCAGCCCTTGCTCGCACCGAGCCTCGACCCGTCCCGGATCAACTCCCTGGACTGTCTGCACTTCGTCACCCGGGCCTGCGAGATGGTCCGCACGCTCAACTCCGGGCGCTATCCGGCGGACCGGACGCGGCGTCTCCTCGCGTTCGCGCGCAGCGTGTCGCCGGTGTCGTACCTGGACCGGGTGGAGGCGCCGACGCTGCTGGTGCAGGGCCAGGCCGACACCCTGTTCAACCTGAACGAGGCGGAGGCGACGTACCGCACGCTCAAGGAGCACGGCACCACGGCGAAGATGATCTGGCAGTCCTGGGGGCACAGCGGCGGCACGGGAAGCCCCGCCGCCGGTGAACTCGACCTGGGCGGGGGCGATCTGGAGTCGAGTTACGTCGGACGCCGGATCCTGGCGTGGTTCGACCGCTACCTGCGCCACGACGAGAGCGCGGAGACCGGGCCCGACTTCGCCTACCACCGCGACTGGATCAAGGACCCGGACCGCGCCTACGCCACCGCGTCGCGGCTCCCCGCGGACCGGCGGGAGCTGTACCTCTCCGGTGAGGGGCGGCTCGTCGACGACCCCGCCCGGGTGACGTCCGGCAGCCGGACGTACCGCAACGGGCCGCTGCCCACGAGCCATTCGGAGAGCCGGGCCGCCGGGCTCGCGGGCCTGCCCGACCCGGCGCCGTACGACACCAGGGGCACCCACCTCGGCTGGACCACCGAGCCGCTGACGCGGTCCGTCGAGGTCGTGGGGGCGCCCGAGGCGACGCTGAGGGTGGACTCGCCCCGCGCCGAGCGGGCGCAGCGCTCCGCCGACGCCGCCGACAAGCTGGTGCTCTTCGCGAAGCTGTACGACGTGGCGCCGGGCGGCGAGCAGACCCTGGTCCACCGCCTGGTGGCGCCGGTGCGGGTGCCGGACGTGCGGGGGCCGTTCACGGTCCGCCTCCCGGGGATCGTCCACCGGTACGAGAAGGGGCACCGGCTGCGGTTCGTGATCGCGGCCAGCGACGGGGCGTACGGCGGCAACCGCGGTGTGAAGCCGGTGACGGTGACCAGCGCGCCCGGCGACACCGGCGTGCTGCGGCTGCCCGTGGTCCAGAGCGTGTCCCACGGGCCGGACAGGACCTAGCCGCTGTCACCCGATCGGCCCACGGACCCACCCGGCCGCGTCACCCGCCGTGCGCCGTGCCCCGACCGCTGCCCATCCTGACGGGACGGGCAGCGGCCGGCGCTGCGACGGATACGGAAGGGTCCCGCCATGAGCAGTTCCACGGGCGGCTCCAAGAGTCCCTCGAAGGGCGGCGTGGCCGGGCTGATGACGCCCGGCAGGATCACCGTCGCCGTCATCGCCCTGCTCACCCTCGTCTTCATCTTCGAGAACACCCGCAGCACCAAGATCCGGCTGCTCATCCCCGAGGTGACCATGCCGCTGTGGATGGCGCTGTTCGGCACCGCGGTGCTCGGCGCCGTGTGCGGGGCCTACTTCGTCCGACGGCGCAAGTGAGCCGGGCGCCCCGGTAACGTGGGGCGGATGCGCCAGCCGAGCCCCCGTCACCTCGCCGAAGGCCCCCGCGTGGGGATACGCCGCTTCACCCCCGCGGACGGAGCCGAGTTCACGGCCCGGGCCAGGGAGAGCCAGGAGCTGCACCGGCCCTGGCTGTTCCCGCCCACCACGGAGGAGACCTACGCGGCGTACGCGCGCACGCTCATCGAGGACCCCACCAGGTCCGGGTACCTCGTCTGCGCGCGGGAGTCGGGCGCCATCGCCGGGTTCATCAACGTCAACAACATCGTCCAGGGCGGCTTCCGCTGCGGGGCGCTGGGCTACGGCGTGTTCGCGCACGCCGCCGGGCGCGGCCTGATGCGGGAGGGGCTCGGGCTCGTCGTGGACCACGCCTTCGGCGAACTGCGCCTGCACCGCCTGGAGATCAACGTGCAGCCCGGCAACGCCGCGTCGATCGCGCTCGCCCGCCGCCTCGGCTTCCGCCTGGAGGGCTTCTCGCCCGACTTCCTGTTCATCGACGGGGCGTGGCGCGACCACCAGCGGTGGGCGCTGACCACCGAGATGCGGGCCGCGTCGCCGACCGGCCAGGGCCGTCGCGCGGAGTGACGGACCGGCCGTGACGTCGGCCACGGCCAGGGCCATTGAAGGGGCCGGCCCCTGTCGCGGAGGATGGACCGCATGCGGAACATCGTGGTCATCGACGCGCCCTCCAACCTGGGCCTGCGCCCGCCCGCCCCGGGCACCGTGCCCGGCTGCCACAAGCTCGCCGGGGCGCTGCGCGAGCGCGGCATCCTGCGGCGCCTGAACGCCTTCGAGGGAGGCGTCGTCGTGCCGCCGCGCTACGACCGGGGCGACTGGCAGGAGGGCGACGGCGTGTTCAACGCCGCCGCGATCGCCGCGTACACGCCCCGGCTCGCCGACCGCGTCGAGCGCCATCTGCGCGCCGGGGACCTGCCCGTCGTCCTGGGCGGTGACTGCTCCATCCAGCTCGGCGCGTCCCTCGCGCTGCGCCGCATGGGGCGCTACGGCCTCGCGGCGATCGACGCCTCCGCGGACTTCCGGCACCCGGGCAACTCCGACCGGATCGGCGCGGCGGGCGGCGAGGAGCTGGCGCTCGCCACCGGGCGCGGCCAGGACGACCTCACCGACCTCGAAGGCCTGCGGCCCTATCTGAAGGACGAGGACGTAAGGATCTTCGGCATGCGCGACGGCGACGAGGACCGCGCCGAGCTGGGCGAGCTGAGGATACCGACCGTGACGGTCGGCGAACTGCGGCAGTGGGGCGCCGCCGACGTGGCCCGCTCGGCCGTCGTCGGCCTGGAGCACGAGGCCCTGGACGGCTTCTGGGTGCACCTGGACGCCGACGTGCTCGACCCGTCCGTGATGCCCGCCGTCGACAGCCCCGACGAGGACGGCCTGCACCCGGACGAACTGCTCGCGCTGCTGCGCCCGTTGGTCCGCTCACCCCGCTGCGTCGGGCTCAACGTCACCATCTACGACCCCGATCTCGACCCCGACGGCACGGCGGGCGACGTGCTCACCGACGTCGTGGTGGCGGCCTTCGCGGACGCGTGATCGCTCTCGGCGTCATCGGAAGCGGTCCGGGCCTCTGGCCGGGGCGGCGTTCAGCGTGTTCCATGGTCAACGACCCGATGACCTGAGGAGACCGCCGTGGCGACGACCGTGCGACGCGACGTAACTACCCTGCCCGCGGCCGCGTTGGGGCCGGACAATCCGCTGCCGCCGCTGCGCCTTCCGCGCGCGCCGCACCGGGTCGAGGACCGCGCGCGGCAGGAGCTTCCGCGCGACATGGCGCGGCAACTCGGGTACGAGCCGCTGCGCTCGGTGCTGCCCGCGCCGCTGCGCGACGGCTACGGCCGACAGCGCACGGCCACCTCGTTCGACGTGCTCGTCCTGGAGAACGAGCGGCTGCGCGCCACCGTCCTGCCCGGTCTCGGCGGTCGCGTGCACTCGCTCGTGCACAAGGAGAGCGGGCGCGAACTGCTGTACCGGAACCCGGTGTTCCAGCCCGCGTGCTTCGCGCTGAACGGCGCCTGGTACGCGGGCGGCATCGAGTGGAACATCGGCGCCACCGGGCACACCACGCTGTCCTGCGCACCGCTGCACGCCGCCGTCGTGACCGCGCCCGACGGCGGCCCGATGCTGCGCCTGTGGGAGTGGGAGCGGCTGCGGGACGTGCCGTTCCAGGTGGACCTGTGGCTGCCGGAGGACTCCGACTTCCTGCACGTGGGGGTGCGGATCCGCAATCCGCACGAGAAGTCCGTGCCCGTCTACTGGTGGTCCAACATCGCCGTGCCCGAGGAGCGCCGGGTGCTCGCGCCCGCCGACGAGGCCTGGCGGTACGACTACGCGCACGCCCTCGCCCGGGTGCCGGTGCCCGAGCCCCAGGGGCCGTACGCCGCCGACTACTTCTACGACGTGCCGGACGGCGCGCGCCGCTGGATAGCGGCGCTCGACGCCGACGGACACGGCCTCGTCCAGACGTCCACGGCCACGCTGCGCGGGCGCAAGCTCTTCCGCTGGGGCGCGGGCAGCGGCGGGCGGCGCTGGCAGGAGTGGCTGACCGGCCCGGGGTCCGGCGGGTACGCGGAGATCCAGGCGGGGCTCGCGCGCACGCAGCTGGAGCATGTGCGGCTCGACGCGGAGAGCGAGGTCGCGTGGCTGGAGTCGTACGGACCGCTGGCGCTCCCGGCGGACGTGGCGCACGGGGACGACTGGGCGGCGGCCCGCGCGGCGGCCGAGGCGCGGCTCGCCGACGCGCTGCCGCGGGCGGCGGTGGACGCGGCGTACGAGCGGTGGCTGGCGCACGCCGACGACGAGCCGGGGGAGACGCTCGCCGTCGGGTCCGGCTGGGGCGCGCTCGAAGTCCTTCGGGGCGGGTACAAGCTGCCGGGCACGCCGTTCGCCGAGGCCGCGCTCGGGCCCGAGCAGGAGCCGTGGCTCGAACTGCTGCGGTCCGGGGCCGTGCCGGAGCCGTCCGGGCCCTGGGTGCCCGGGCCCACGCTCGTCGCCCGGCACTGGCGGGACATGCTGGAGACGGCGCCCGCGCGGCCGCACGCTGAGTACCACCTGGGGGTCGCGCAGTGGCACGCGGGGGACCGGGCGCAGGCGGAGCGCAGCTGGGAGCGCGGGCTCGCACGGGCCGCGGTGCGCTGGCCGCTGCTGCGCTGCCTGGCGGTGGCCGACCTGGAGTCGGGGCACGGCGAGCGGGCCGCGGACCGGTACGAGGAGGCCTTCGCCGGGCTCGGCGACGACGAGGCGGCGGGGGCCGTGGGGGCGGCGCTCGGGCGGGAGGCCATCGAGGCGCTCCTCGCCGTGGGCCGCGCGGCGGCGGCGCGGGCGGTCTGGGAGCGCCTCGGCCCCGACGCGCGGCGGCTCGGGCGCTTCCGGTTGCTCGAAGTCAGGCTGCTGGTCGCGGAGGGGGACGCGGCCGGGGCGCGCGCGGTACTCGACGAGGGGTTCGAGGTGGCGGACCTGCGCGAGGGGGACGAGGGGCTGGGGGAGCTGTGGGCGACGGTGGCACCGGGGGTGCCGGTGCCACCGGCCTACGACTTCCGGATGCGCCCCGCCGAGCCTGCCGAGGTCCCTGGCGGCGGGGCCTGAGCGCAGGGGGGCGGGGCGGCTGTGGGCCCGGCACGAGACGCTACGCGTTGCGGTCCACGTACTCGAAGACCGTGCCGTCCGGGTGCATCGCGATCAGGTTGCGGCCCGCGGGGGTGGGGACGGGGCCCGCGATGATGCGGGCCCCGGAGGCGGTGAGGGTGGCGTGGGCCTCGTCCACGTCCTTCACGGCGATCGTCGCCGTGACCTTGCGCAGGATCTCCAGCTCGTGCTCGGGCCCGCTCATCAGCAGGAAGCACCCGACCGACGCGACGGAGACGCCGCCCCGTTCGAAGCGCATGGCTGTGCTGCCCGTCAGCCGCTCGTAGAAGGAGACGGACGCCTCCAGATCGGTCACACAGACACGCAGCACGGTTCCCAGGATTTCCATACGAACGAGCCTAGTTGGCCCCGGCCGGGCAGGAGATCCATTCGGCCGAGCCCACGCCGTCGTTACGGGCCAGGGCCGCGGGGTACTCGGCGGCCATGACTGCATCGGACAACCCCCACTACCCTCAGGTCCCCCCGTCGAGCGCGCCGGGCAGGACGGCCACGGGCGTCGCGTCCCCGGAGACGGCCCTGAGCGACGCGCTGTCGCAGGTCGTCCACGAGGCGGTGCGCGCGTCCCTGCACGAGTCGGTGCGCGCCGAACTGCGCGGCCAGGTCCGCGCCGAGCTGGCCGACGCGGCGCGGAAGCAGCGCCGCAAGGCCTCCCTGTACGCGACGGCCGGAGCCGTCGCGCTGTACGCGGGCGCCGCCGCGGCGCTCACCCTCGGCCTGGCGATCGCGGTCGGCCTGCCCGCCTGGGCGGCGGGCCTGATCGTCACCGTGCTGCTCGCGGTGGCGGCTGTGGTCCTGCGCAACGCGGCCCGGCCCACCCGGCCCGGCCCCGCCAAGGACAGCACGCCCACCTCGAAGGACGCCACCTCCGAAGGCGCCGCCGAGGCCGCCGTGCCCCAGGCCCCGCGCGGCGCCCCGGGCACCGCCGACTTCCCCGCGGTGCCGGCCACCCCGCCCGGCGTCACCACGCCGCCCGCCACCTCCGAGTCGCCGGGCCCGCGGGCCCGGTGAGGCGCGCGGCTCCTCAGCCGCCGACCGCCACCGCGTCCGGGAGCCAGCCCGTCGCACGCAGGACCGCCGTCGCCACCTCGCCCACCGTGCGGCCGTCCGTCGCCACCCGGTGCGTGCCGGACGGGACGCCCGCGTCCAGGTGCCGCGCCATGTGCGCGCTGCGGCGCAGCTGCCGGGCGAGCTCCGAGCCCCGCTCGCGGGCCGTCAGGCGCTGTTCGACCGTCGCGTCCGCGGCCGTGAGCAGGACGCGGGTGAGGCGCGGGGACCCGAGGGCCGCCGTGAAGATCCGCTCCTCGCTGCCCAGCACGGACGCCGTGTTCGTGTAGACGAGCCGGCGGCAGCCCAGAGCCGCGTAGTTCGCCCACAGCGCCGCGAGGTTGCGGGTGGTGAGCCGGGAGCGGTCCGGGTCGTCCGGCGGCGCGGGGTGCACCGCGTCCAGTACGTCGCCCTCGATCAGGGCGTGCCCGACGTCGGCCGCCCGCAGCCGTGCCGCGACCTCCAAGCCCACGCACGTCTTGCCCGCTCCGGAACGGCCCCCGATGAGCAGGACCTCCGGCAGCGCCTGTGCTTCCCTCAGCGCGTTCATGACCGCGAGCGTGCCCACGCGGGCCTTCCCCGCGCCACTGGTTTCGCGGCGGGGTTTCACCCCGGCGGCCACGGGCACCTGGGAGGTCCGTGCGGGAGCACACGTACCGACACCCGCACCGCAGCCCAGAGGCATCCGTGCGGAACACCGCACGGATGCCGTGCCGCACTCCACCGGAGGCGCAAACGTGAGCCGAGCATCCCACCGCCCGCACGTCGTGATCGTCGGTGCCGGATTCGCCGGGTTCCAGGCCGCGCGGACCCTCGCGCGGCTCGCCCGCGGCCGGGCCGACGTCACCCTGCTCAACCCCACCGACTACTTCCTCTACCTGCCCCTGCTGCCGCAGGTCGCCGCGGGCGTCCTCGAACCGCGCCGCGTCACCGTGTCGCTCTCCGGCACCCTCAAGCACGTCCGGCTCGTCCTCGGCGAGGCCGACGGCGTCGACCTGGAGCGGCGCGCCGTGCGCTACACGGGACCGGAGGGCGAGCGCGGCGAGCTGACCTACGACCGGCTCGTCCTGGCCGTCGGCAGCGTCAACAAACTCCTTCCCGTGCCCGGTGTCGCCGAGCACGCGCACGGCTTCCGCGGTCTGCCGGAGGCGCTGTACCTGCGCGACCACGTGACCCGGCAGATCGAGCTGGCCGCCGCCGCGCCCGACGCCGCGACGTGCCGGGCGCGCTGCACCTTCGTGGTCGTCGGCGCGGGCTACACCGGCGTCGAAGTCGCCGCGCACGGGCAGTTGTTCACCCGGTCCCTGGCGCGCCACCAGGCGCTGCGCGCCGGGATCGAGCCGCGCTGGCTGCTCCTGGACATCGCGCCGCGCGTCCTGCCGGAGCTGGACCGGCGCCTGTCCACGACCGCCGACCGCGTCCTGAGCGGACGCGGTGTGGAGATCCGTACGGGCACGTCCGTGAAGGAGGCCACGCGTGAGGGCGTGCTCCTCGACGACGGCGACACCATCGACACGCGCACCCTCGTGTGGTGCGTCGGCGTGCGCCCCGACCCGCTCGTCGCCGGGATCGGCAAGCCCCTGGAGCGCGGCCGCCTCGTCGTCGACCCGTTCCTGAACGTGCCGGGCCACCCCGAGGTGTTCGCCTGCGGGGACGCGGCGGCCGTGCCCGACCTGGCCGAGCCGGGCGAGTTCACGGCCATGACCGCCCAGCACGCCTGGCGGCAGGGCAAGGTCGCGGGCCGCAACGTGGCGGCCTCGCTCGGCGTCGGCCGCCGCGGCGCCTACCGCCACCACGACCTCGGCTTCACCGTCGACCTCGGCGGCGTCAAGGGCGCCGCCAACCCGCTCGGCGTCCCGCTGTCCGGGCCGCTCGCCGGGGCCGTCACCCGCGGCTACCACCTGGCCGCGATGCCCGGCAACCGGGTGCGCGTCGCCGCCGACTGGCTCCTCGACGCGGTGCTGCCGCGCCAGGGCGTGCAGCTCGGCCTCGTCCGGTCGTGGTCGGTGCCCCTCGACACGGCGTCGCCGGAGCTCGCCCGGGTGCCCGGCGGTCCCGCCGCGCCGGGCGGGCACCCCGCGCCGGCCGACGCGCGGAGCCACGAGCACGAGCCCAAGCCCGAGGAGTGAGCGACCATGACCGAGACCACCCCGCGCGGCGGCCCCGCGCCGGACCAATTCCGCGAACTGGCAAGGCAGTTGCGCGTCGACTCCGTGCGCGCCGCGGCCGCCGCCGGATCCGGGCACCCCACCTCGTCCCTGTCGGCGGCCGACCTCATGGCGGTGCTCCTCGCGCGCCACCTCCAGTACGACTTCCAGCGGCCCGACCACCCCGGCAACGACCGGTTCATCCTCTCCAAGGGGCACGCGTCGCCGCTCCTGTACGCCGCGTACAAGGCGGCGGGCGCGCTCGACGACGAGGAACTGCTCACCTTCCGCAAGCAGGGCAGCCGCCTCGAAGGCCATCCGACGCCGCGCCGCCTGCCCTGGGTCGAGGTCGCGACCGGCTCGCTCGGGCAGGGGCTCGCCGTCGGCGTCGGCATGGCCCTGTCCGGCAAGCGGCTCGACCGCATCCCCTACCGGGTCTGGGTCCTGTGCGGCGACGGCGAACTGGCCGAGGGCGCCGTGTGGGAGGCCGCCGAGCACGCCGCGTACGAGCACCTGGACAACCTCACCGCGCTCGTCGACGTGAACCGGCTCGGCCAGCGCGGGCCCACCCGGCACGAGTGGGACCTGGACGCGTACGCGCGCCGTCTGAAGGCCTTCGGCTGGCACGTCGTCGCGGTCGACGGGCACGACGTCGAGGACGTCGACCGCGCCCTGCACGAGGCGCGCTCCACCGCGGGCCAGCCCACCGCCGTCCTCGCCCGCACCGTCAAGGGCAAGGGCGTCGCGTCCGCCGAGGACCGCGAGGGCCTGCACGGCAAGCCGCTGCCCGACGCCGACGCCGCGATCGCCGAGCTCGGCGGCCCCGGGCGGCTGCGCGTCACCGTCCAGGCCCCGCCCGCGGCCCGCGTGCTGCGCGCCACCCGCAGCGGACACCTGGAGCTGCCCCGGTACGAGCGGGGCGCCGAGGTCGCGACCCGCGACGCCTTCGGCCAGGCGCTCGCGGCGCTCGGCACGGCACGCGGCGACGTCGTCGCCCTCGACGGCGAGGTCGGCGACTCGACCCGCGCGGAACTCTTCGCCAAGGAGCACCCGGAGCGGTACTTCGAGTGCTACATCGCCGAACAGCAGCTCGTCGCCGCCGCCGTGGGCCTCGCCCGGCGCGGCTGGGTGCCGTACGCGGCCACGTTCGCGGCGTTCCTCACCCGCGCCCACGACGTCGTCCGCATGGCGGCCGTCAGCGGCGCGGACCTGAACCTGGTGGGCTCGCACGCGGGCGTCGCCATCGGCCAGGACGGCCCGTCCCAGATGGGCCTCGAGGACCTGGCCATGTTCCGCGCCGTGCCCGACTCCACCGTCCTGTACCCGTGCGACGCCCCGCAGACGGCGCGCCTCGTCGCCGCCATGGCCGACCTCGACGGCGTGCGCTACCTGCGCACCACGCGCGGCGCCACGCCCGTCCTCTACGGCCCCGGCGAGGAGTTCCCCGTCGGCGGGTCCAAGGTGCTGCGCTCCAGCGGCGCCGACCGGCTCACGGTCGTCGCCGCCGGAGTGACCGTCCACGAGGCGCTCGCCGCGGCGGCGGCCCTCGACCGGGAGGGCGTCCCGGTGCGCGTCGTCGACCTGTACTCCGTCAAGCCCGTCGACCGGCGCACGCTGCGCGCGGCCGCCGAGCAGACGGGCTGTCTGCTCACCGTCGAGGACCACCGGCAGGAGGGCGGCATCGGCGACGCCGTCCTGGACGCCTTCAGCGACGGCAGCCCCGTGCCGCGCCTGGTGCGCCTCGCGGTGACCGGCGTACCGGGCTCCGCCTCGCCCGCCGAGCAGCTGCGGGCCGCCGGGATCGACGCGGAGTCGATCGCGGCGGCCGTACGGCTGCTCGTGGAACACGTGGTGCGATGACGCCGGGAGCGGACATGGGCGAGACGCGCACCGTGCGGGCGGGCCGCCGCACCGTCGCACTCCACAGGCCCCGCAAGCCCTTCATCCCCGAGGGCGCCGACGCGGCCGACGGCGGCGCCGCCTACACCAAGGGCGACCTCTTCGACTACTACCGGTCCGTCGCCCCCTTCATGCTGCCGCACCTGCGCGGCCGCCCCCTGATGCTGGAGCGGCACCCGGACGGGGTGCCGGGGCCCCGCTTCATGCAGAAGGACACGCCGGACCACTACCCGGACTGGATCAGCCGCGCCGAGGTGGCCAAGGAGGGCGGCACCGTCACGCACACCGTGTGCGACGACAGCGCCACGCTGCTCTACCTCGCCGACCAGGCCTGCGTCACCCTGCACCGCTGGCAGTCCCGCGTCGGCCGCGTCGACCGGCCCGACCGCATGGTCTTCGACCTGGATCCGGCGGGCGACGGAGCCCCGCAGGAGGTGTACGGGCCGGTGCGCGAGGCCGCTCGGCTGCTCGGCGAACTCCTCGACCAGGTGGGCCTGCCGTCCGCCGTGATGACGACCGGCTCGCGCGGCCTGCACGTGGTCGTGCCGGTCAACGGCCGCCACCACGTCGACGACGTCCGCGACTTCGCCAAGGAGGTCACCGACGTCATGGCCGCCGCGCACCCGGACCGCTTCACCACCGCGGTCCGCAAGAAGGACCGGGGCGGGCGGCTCTACCTCGACGTGCTGCGCAACGGGTACGCGCAGACGGCCGTCGCGCCCTTCTCGGTGCGGGCCAGGCCCGGCGCGCCGGTGGCCGTGCCGCTCGCCTGGGAGCAGCTCGACGCCCCCGGCACCCACGCCGCCCGCTGGACCATCACGGATGCCGTGGCGCAGGCCCGCACGGACCCCTGGGCGGGCCTGCTGCGCTCGCCCCGCGCGCTCGGCCCGGCCCGCCGCAAGCTCCGGGCGCTGCGCCGCGGCTGACCGGCCCGGCGGAGGTTTGCCCCCACGCGACCCGGTCACTCGGGTCAGGAGGTGGCCATGACGCATACGTCCCGCAAGCAGAACAACACGACAGCCGAGTCCGACGACCTGCCCGGGCCCATCCAGGTGCTGCGGCACGCACGGGAACAGCTCTCCGAACTCACCGGCCTCGCCGCCGAGTCCGTCTCGTCGTTCGAACGCACCGACGCGGGCTGGGAGCTGGAGGTCGAGGTCCTCGAACTGGCCCGCGTACCGGACACCATGAGCCTGCTCGCGACCTACGCCGTGAGCATGGACCCCGGCGGCGAGCTCACCGCCTACCGCAGGGTGCGCCGCTACGAGCGCGGCCGCGCCGACCCGCACCGCGCGGGCGGCTGACCGGCCCCCCCCCGCGGGCACGCGAGCGCTCCGGGCATTCCACGGAACGACCCAGGCACCCCTGGACACCCCGAGACATCCCAGACCCCTAGATATCCCGAGACATCCCCAGACATCGTCATCCAAGGCAAGGAGGACAGGTCGGCATGACCGTCGTCCCAGCACAGCAGAGCGGCGGCGCAGGCGGCACCAGTGGCCTGTACGACGTCATCGAACTCATCCTCGACCGCGGCCTCGTGATCGACGCGTTCGTGCGCGTCTCGCTCGTCGGCATCGAGATCCTCAAGATCGACGTGCGCGTCGTCATCGCCAGCGTCGACACCTATCTGCGCTTCGCCGAGGCCTGCAACCGCCTCGACCTGGAGGCAGGCCCGAACCGGAGCCCCGGCCTGCCCGACCTGGTCGGCGAGATCACCGAGTCGGGTGCGCGCGGCAAGTCCAAGGGCGCGCTCAGCGGCGCCGCCGAGACCGTGTCGGACGCCTTCAAGCAGGCGCGCGAGGAGGGCCGCTCCGGTGAGGAGGAGGCCGCGAGGCCGCGCCGGCGCAGCACGTCGCGGTCCCGGAAGGAGGAGACGGAGTGACCACCTACATCTACGGCATCGCCCACACCGGCCACCCGGGGCTGCCGGAGGGCATGGGCGGCATCGGCCAGCCGACGCGCCCGGTGCGTGTCCTCAGGCACGGCAGGCTCGCGGCCATCGTCAGCGACAGCCCCGAGGACCTGCGCCCCAAGCGGCGCGACCTGCTCGCCCACCAGAGCGTCCTGGACGAGGCGGGCGCGGGCGGCCCCGTCCTGCCGATGCGCTTCGGCAGCCTCGCACAGGACGACCAGGCCGTGCTCGACGTCCTCGACCAGCTGGCCGACCACTACGAGGAGCGGCTGCGCTCCCTGGAGGGCAGGGCCGAGTACAACGTGAAGGCCGCCCACGACGAGCAGGCCGTCCTGCACCAGGTGCTCGCCGAGAACCCCGAGCTGCGGGCCCTGGCCGAGGCCAACCGCAAGGCGGGCGGCGGCACATACGAGCAGAAGCTGCGGCTCGGCGAGCAGCTGACCGCCGCCGTGCAGGGCCGCGAGGCCAGCGACGGCATCGAGGTGCGCCGTGCCCTGGAACCCTGCGCGGAGGCCGTCAGCACGGGTCCCGAGGGCACGGGGTGGCTCGCCAACTACTCGTTCCTGGTGCGTCGCGAGTCCGCCGAGGGCTTCGTGGCCGCCGTCGCGGAACTGCGCAAGACCCAGCCGCACCTGGACGTGCGCGTGCACGGTCCGCTGCCCCCGTACAGCTTCGTCGACCCCGCCCCCGCAGCCCCCGCCGCGCCTTCGGACGACGCGGCGCGGGCGCGGTGAGGCCCGCCCATGGGACTCGTCGGTGAAGTGCTCGCGCTGCCTCTGGCGCCCGCCCGGGGCACCCTCTGGGTGCTCCGTCAGGTGGTCGCCGAGGCGGAGCGGCAGTACTACGACCCCTCGGCCATCCGCGCCGAACTCGCCCGGCTCACCGAGCTGTTGGAGGCGGGCGAGATCGGCGAGGACGAGTTCGACCGCCGTGAGGACGAGCTGCTGACGCGGCTCGGCTACGGCGTCCGGCAGGCAGCGGCCCAGGAGCCCGGCACAGCGACCGGCTCCGGGGCCGCTCCGGAGGAGAACAGGACGGCGACACGATGAACCGTTTGGCAGTGGGCCTCGGCGTAGGCGCGGGGTACCTCCTGGGACGGACCAAGAAGGCCAAGCTGGCCTTCGCCGTCGGCACCATGGTCGCGGGCAGGAGGCTGAAGCTGAGCCCCGCGTCCCTGGCCCGCGCGGTGACCGACCAGTTGGAGAACAACCCGCAGTTCAAGGAGATAGGCGACCAGCTGAAGGAGGACCTGCGGGGCGTGGGCAAGGCGGCGACGGGATCGCTGCTCGACCGGCGCCTGGAGTCCTTCGCGGACCGCCTGCACGACCGCACGCTGGACGTCCGGGACCGGATGGCGGGGGTGACGGACGGGGCGGCCGGGGAGCCGGACGAACCGGAGGGCGCCGAGGAGCCCGATGACCGCGGCGAGCCCGATGACCGCGGCGAGCGCGACGAACGTGACGAGCCTCGTGACGAGAGCCGCGACGCGACGAGAAAGACGCGGTCGGCGGCCAAGAAGGCCACCCGCTCGGCCGGTGGGAAGAGCGGCGGCGGCACGGGTTCCGGGCAGGCCCGGAAGAAGAGCCCGGCGCCGCGCAAGACGTCGTCCGCACGCGGCGGCCAGGGCGGGGACAAGGCGAAGCGGAGCACGGCGAAGAGGGCCCCCGCCAAGCGCTCCGCGGCGCAGCGGTCCAGCCGTGCCAAGGGAGGCGACGATGGCTGACACGCGCGAGCGGATCCGCGACACGGCGAGCGGGGCCGCGGGCTCCGGGAACGGCGCGGGCTCCGGCGGCGCGCTGAGCGCCGCCCTGCACGGCCCGGGCGCCGACCGCCTGAAGGACGAGGCGCGGGCCTATCTCATGGCGCAGGCCGAACGCGCCCTGGTCGGCGTCGGCCGCAAGCTCGGCGACGCCACCGTCAAGCTCAACGACGTGGCCGAGGGCCGCAGCCCGGGCTTCGCCCGCCTCGCGCTCGACGGCGGCCGCAAACTCGCCGAGGGCAAGGGCCCGTTGCGCAGCGCCGCGGAGCTCGGCGGCAGCCGCCTGAAGGACGCCGTGAGCGGCTCCCTCAAGGGCGCCCTGGACAAGGCGCGCGGCAAGGGCGGCAAGAGCGGCAGCGGGCAGAAGCCCACCGTCATCCTGGAGCACGTCGACGTCGGCGTGCCGGTGCGCGAGGCGTACGAGCAGTGGACGCGGTACGAGGAGTTCGCCACCTTCACCAAGGGCGTGCGGGACGCCACGGAGGTCAGCGACACCGAGTCCCACTGGAAGCTCAAGATCTTCTGGTCCAGCAGGAGCTGGACGGCACGCCTCGTCGACCAGGAGCCCGAGGAGCGCATCGCCTGGACGTCGGAGGGTGCCAAGGGCACCACGAAGGGCGTGGTCACCTTCCACCCGCTCGGCGAGCGGCTCACCCGGGTCGTGCTGGTCATCGAGTACTACCCGAAGGGCCTTTTCGAGCGGACCGGCAACCTCTGGCGCGCCCAGGGCCGCAGGGCCCGCCTCGACCTGAAGCACTTCGCCCGCCATGTGTCGCTGCGCTCGGCGACCCAGGACGCCGACACCGACGCGGAGAACGCAGAGGACACGGAGGACGCGGAGGACACAGAAGACACGGATCCCCAGGAGGACGCCGAGGACGTGGCGTACCACGAGGACGACGACACCTACACCGAAGAGGGCGACGAAGAGGCGGACGACGAGGGCTACGCGGACGAGGACGGCGTGTACGAGGACGAGGCCGAGGAGGATGACGGCGAGCCCGAGGACATCGCCGAGGAGGTCGACGAGGAGGCCGAGGACGAGGTCGACGAGGACGAACCCGTGGCCGCGTCCCGGAGCCGCCGATGACGACCGCGAGCCGGCTGCCCGATTCGTACGGCCAGGGCGGCGGCACCAACCTCGCCGACGTCCTGGAACGCGTCCTGGACAAGGGCGTCGTCATCGCCGGGGACATCCGGATCAACCTGCTCGACATCGAGCTGCTCACCGTGAAGCTGCGGCTCGTCGTCGCCTCGGTGGAGCGCGCCAAGGAGATGGGCATCGACTGGTGGGAGGACGACCCGGCCCTGTCCAGCAAGGCGCGCAGGTCCGAACTCGCCCGGGAGAACGCCGAGTTGAAGCAGCGTCTGGAACGGCTCGAACTGGCGCGGGGCGATGCCGGGTCCGAGAGCGGAAGTGAGCGTGACCGTGACCGCGGAGGTGAACCGGAACGTGACCGCGGAAGTGAACCCGAACGTGAGCGATGACGTAATCGATGACGTGACCCATGGTGCGACCGGCGGCGCGAGCGGTGGCGAGAGCGACGAACTGCGCTACGTCTACGCGGTGTGCCGCCCGCTGCCCGGGCCGCTGCACGCCGACCTCACCGGGGTCGGCGGCGCGCCGCCCCGGCAGCTGGCCCACGAGGGCCTGGTGGCCGTCCTCAGCCCCGTCCCGGCCCGGGACTTCGGCCTCGAACCGCTGCGCGCGCACCTGGAGGACCTGGACTGGCTGGCCGAGACCGCCCGCGCCCACCAGCACGTCATCGGCGCGCTCGCCGCCGTGACGTGCCCGCTGCCGCTGCGGCTCGCGACGGTGTTCCGGGACGACAGCGGCGTACGCGCCATGCTGGAGAGCGAGCACGGACGCCTGTGCCGGATCCTCGACCGCATCGAGGGGCACGTCGAGTGGGGGGTGAAGGTGTGGCTGCACGCGGAGGCCGGTGGCTCCGCGTCCGCCGAGTCGTCGTCCGCCCGGTCGTCGCGGCCGCGCGGGGCTCCCGCGTCCGGGCGCGACTACCTGCGCCGGCGCAAGGCGCAGCGCACGGCGGGCGAGGAGGCCACCGCGCGGGCCGAGGTGTTCGCGCGGCGGCTGCACGCCGAGCTTGCCCGGTCCGCCGCCGCGTCCCGGCAGCACCCGCCGCAGAGCCCGGCCCTCGCCGGTACGGGCTCCGGTCTGAACATCCTCAACGCGGCCTATCTGGTGCCCCGTTCGTACGCGGAGGAGTTCCTGGAGCTGATCGGCCGCACCGAGGGCAGCCAGCCGGGCCTGCGCGTCGAGGTGACGGGACCCTGGGCGGCGTACTCCTTCACGGACGACACGGACGACACGGACGACACGGACGACATGGAGGGCGAATGACGGCGATCGAGCCCCTGCACGGCCGGGAGATCGCCCTCGTCGACCTCCTCGACCGGCTGCTCGCCGGCGGCGTGGTCATCGCGGGCGACCTCACCCTGCGCATCGCGGACGTGGACCTCGTGCGCGTCGACCTGAAGGCGCTGATCAGCACGGTCGGCGCGGCGGTGCCGTCGCCCTGGCCCGACAACTGAAGCCGTCGCCCTGGCCCGACGACCGAACGGGAGCCGACCGTGGACCTCGAACCCCAGACCGTGGAGCGCGATCTCGTCGCCCTCGTCCTCACCGTCGTCGAGCTGCTGCGCCAGCTCATGGAGCGCCAGGCGCTGCGCCGCTTCGACACCGGTGAACTGACGGAGGACCAGGAGGAGCGGATCGGGCTCACGCTGATGCTCCTGGAGGAGCGGATGACCGAGTTGCGCGAGCGCTACGGACTGCGGCCCGAGGACCTGAATCTGGACCTCGGGCCGCTGGGGCCGCTGCTGCCGAGGGAGTAGTGCACCCGGTGGGGTGACGGACCCCGTGGGGTGACTACCACCGGTACCAGTGCGGCCGCGTCCGGGGCGCGCCCGGGCCCGTGCCGCGGGGCAGCAAGGCGAGCAGCAGGACGAACAGCAGGGTCAGAAGAAGCAGAACCATGGCGTGCACCTCCTGCCTTCCGGGTATCCCCGGAAGGCCCGGGCACACGCTCCGGGTCACCGTCGGCAGAGCACCTCACCGTGCAGCACCGCGAACCAGCCGTCCGGTGCGCGCCCCCACTCCCGCCAGGCCTGAGCGACGGCCCGCAGCCGCCCGGTGTCGGCGTGCCCGCTCTCGACCGCGCGGTCCGCGTACCCGGACGCCACCGTCCGGTCCGCCCAGAGCCCGGCCCACCAGGCGCGCTCGTCGGGGGTGCTGTAGCACCAGGTGCTCGCCCCCGCGGTGACGTCGGTGAAACCGGCTTCCAGGGCCCAGGACTTGAGGGCGCGGCCCGCGTCCGGCTCCCCGCCGTTCGCACGGGCCACGCGCCGGTACAGGTCGAGCCAGTCGTCCATGCCGGGCGTGCGCGGATGCCAGGTCATCGCCGCGTAGTCGCTGTCGCGGGCGGCGACGATGCCGCCGGGCGCGCAGACGCGGCGCATCTCGCGCAGCGCGCGCACCGGGTCGCCCACGTGCTGGAGCACCTGGTGGGCGTGGACGACGTCGAAGGAGCCGTCCGGGTAGTCGAGGGCGTGCACGTCCCCGACGGCGAACTCCACGTTGCCCAGGCCCCGTTCGGCGGCCGTCGCGCGCGCCTGGTCCAGGATCCCCGGCGCCCGGTCGAGACCGGTGACGTGCCCGTCGGGGACGAGCGCCGCGAGGTCGGCGGTGATGGTTCCGGGCCCGCAGCCGATGTCGAGCACCTTCATGTGCGCCCGGAGCGAGCCGACGAGGTACGCGGCGGAGTTGGCGGCGGTGCGCCAGGTGTGGGACCGCAGGACCGACTCGTGGTGGCCGTGCGTGTAGACGGCCGCGTCGCGTCGCGGCCCGTCCGCCGAGGCGTGGTGAGACATGCGCTGTGACATGTCTGGACTGTACGCCGCCGTACCGGATGGTGAGACCTGTGTGTCAGGATGCGGACAAGAGTTGTGAAGGGCGGTACACCGTCAGCGCCTCCGGCAGCTTCTCGATCAGCAACTCGCCCTCAACCGGCGTGATCTCGCCGTCGTACGCCACCACGGTGCCGGGCGCCAGGCCCTCCACGCGCAGCCTGCGGCGGCGGATCGAGGTCTGCACGGGGGAGCGCTCCACCGGCGAGGTGAGAGCGGCCGCGAGCAGTCGCGTGCCGGGCCTGCGGCCGCCGTGCACGACGCGGACGTCGAGGAGCCCGTCGGCGAGGTCGAACCGCCGCGAGGGCGCGAGGCCCAGGCGGTTGTACACGCAGTTCCCGGCGAACAGCAGCCACAGCGCCCGCTCGGTGCCCTGGAACTCGGCCCGCAGCGGCTGCCGGTCCGAGCGCAGCACGCGGGCGGCCGCGAGGACCCCGGCGGGCCAGCCGCCGATCCGCGGCGACCACCGCTCGCGCTCGCGCACCAGCTCGGGGTAGACGCCGAGGCTGAAGGTGTTGAGGAAGTACCCGTCGCCGCGGCCCGCGCTGAAGCGCCCCACGTCCACCGCGACCGCGTCCCCCGCCTCGATCGCGGCGGCCACCTCGCGCGGGTCGTCGGCGCCCAGGTCCTGCGCGAAGTGGTTGAGCGTGCCGCCCGGCACCACCACGAGCGGGACGTCGTGCCGCAGGGCGGCGGCCGCCGCCGCGTTGACGGTGCCGTCGCCGCCGCACACCCCGAGGACCCGCGCGCGCTCCGCCGCCTTGTCCAGCTCGGCGGCCACCTCGCCCGGCGCGCACCGCACCACCTCGGCGTGCGGCAGCGCGTCGAGCAGCGGGCGCACCCGCTCCGGGGTCCGCGCACCCTCGTTCACGACCACCACCAGGCCGCGCCCGCCGGGCAGGGCGGGGGCGTCGACGCGCGGGCGGCCCGGCGGCGGCAGCTGGGACCGGGTCGGCACCAGGCCGCGCACGGCGAAGGCGGCGCCCGCGCCCAGGGCGGCACCGGCCAGCACGTCGCTCGGGAAGTGCACGCCGGTGTACACCCGGGACAGGGCGACGGCACCGGCGAGCGGCGCGACGGCCGCGCCCAGGCCGCGCGACTCCAGAGCCACACCCGTGGCGAAGGCGGCGGCGGACGCGGCGTGGCCCGAGGGGAACGACGTGGTGAGCGGCTGGCGCTTGAGCCGCCGCATCAGGGGCACGCCGTCGAGGAGCGGCCGCGCGCGGCGCACCGAGCGCTTGCCGAGGGTGTTGATGGTCGCGGACGCGAGCGCGAGCGAGGCCACGCCGCGCACGGCGGCGCGCCGGGCCCGGGGGTGCCGGGTCGCCGCGAGCGCGGCGCCCGTGGCGAACCACAGCACGCCGTGGTTGGCCGCCCGGCTCAGCCGCGGCAGGGCCTGGTCGGCCCCGGGCCAGTGCCGCTCGGCCACGGCGGTGAAGACCCGGCAGTCCAGGGAGACGAGGCGGGCCTTGGGCCCACGGGCGGGGGGCAGGGGAAGCTCGGCGTCAGGACTCATGGAACCCGGGTACCCGGGGAACGCCGCGGCCAACGGCCGAGTGATCCACCCCACGCCGGACGGCCCCGGTCCCCGTCCGCGGGCCGCGGACCCGGGGCCGCGGACCCGGGGCCGGGGGGCCGGGGGGCCGGGGGACAAAAGCATTTGCCGCCCACGAGCGGGCCCACGGACAATCGCCCTATGGGACATCTAGAGGCCGCGCACATCGAGTACTACCTTCCGGACGGCCGGGCGCTGCTCGGAGATGTCTCCTTCCGCGTCGCCGAGGGCACGTCCGCCGCCCTCGTGGGGCCGAACGGCGCGGGCAAGACCACCCTCCTCAAGCTGATCGCGGGCGAGCTGCGCCCGCACGGCGGCACGGTCACGGTCAGCGGCGGCCTCGGCGTCATGCCCCAGTTCGTCGGCTCCGTGCGGGACGCGACGACGGTGCGCGACCTGCTCGTCTCGGTGGCCCACCCGCGGATCCGCGAGGCCGCGCGAGCCGTCGACGCCGCCGAGCACGCCCTGATGACCGTCGACGACGAGGCCGCCCAGCTCCAGTACGCGCAGTCCCTCGCCGACTGGGCCGAGGCCCGGGGGTACGAGGCGGAGACGCTGTGGGACATCTGCACCACGGCCGCGCTCGGCGTGCCGTACGAGAAGGCGCAGTGGCGCGAGGTCCGCACGCTCTCCGGCGGCGAGCAGAAGCGCCTGGTCCTGGAGGCGCTGCTGCGCGGCACCGACGAGGTGCTGCTCCTCGACGAGCCCGACAACTACCTGGACGTCCCCGGCAAGCGCTGGCTGGAGGAGCGCCTGAAGGAGACCCGCAAGACCGTCCTGTTCGTCAGCCACGACCGCGAGCTCCTCGCCCGCGCCGCGGACCGGATCGTCAGCGTGGAGCCCAGCCCCGCGGGCTCCGACGTGTGGGTGCACGGCGCCGGCTTCGCCACGTACCACGAGGCGCGCCAGGAGCGCTTCGCGCGCTTCGAGGAGCTGCGCCGCCGCTGGGACGAGAAGCACGCGCAGCTCAAGAAGCTCGTGCTCGACATGCAGCAGTACGCGTCGCGCAGCGACGAGATGGCCTCGCGCTACCAGGCGGCCAGGACGCGCCTGCGGAAGTTCGAGGAGGCCGGGCCGCCGCCCGAGCCGCCGCGCAAGCAGGACATCACCATGCGCCTGCACGGAGGGCGCACCGGCGTGCGGGCCGTGACCTGCAAGGACCTTGAGCTCACAGGCCTGATGCACCCCTTCGACCTGGAGGTGTTCTACGGCGAGCGCGTGGCCGTGCTCGGTTCGAACGGCTCGGGCAAGTCCCACTTCCTGCGCCTCCTGGCGGGCGACCCCGAGAGCCCGGTGGCGCACACCGGCGCGTGGAAGCTCGGCGCCCGCGTCGTGCCGGGGCACTTCGCGCAGACGCACGCCCACCCCGAGCTGGAGGGCCGCACCCTCCTCGACATCCTGTGGCGCGAGCACGCCAAGGACAGGGGCGCGGCGATGTCCCGGCTGCGCCGCTACGAGCTGACCGCGCAGGCCGAGCAGCGCTTCGAGAAGCTGTCCGGCGGCCAGCAGGCCCGCTTCCAGATCCTCCTCCTCGAACTCCAGGGCGCCACCGCCCTGCTGCTCGACGAGCCCACGGACAACCTGGACCTGGAGTCAGCCGAGGCGCTCCAGGAAGGCCTGGAGGCGTACGAGGGCACGGTGCTCGCGGTCACCCACGACCGCTGGTTCGCCCGCTCCTTCGACCGCTTCCTCGTCTTCGGCACCGACGGCCGGGTCCGCGAGACCTCGGGCCCCGTCTGGGACGAGCGCAGGGTGGAGCGCGCGCGGTAGCGTGGCCGACAGCGCAGGGAATTCCGTCGTACGCTGCGCAGTTGGAGAGACCGTGTCCGTGAGGACGTCCTTCAGGACGGGCGACGTCGACGAGGCAAGGCAGCTCATCGAGGCCACGTACTACAGCAACTTCATGGACGTGTGCGAAGGGCCCCGGCCCTTCAGCGCGCGGTACGACATCGGGGAGCTGGGGGCGCTCACGCTCGGCGACATGAGCTGCGGGGCCGACGTCCGCATGCGCTTCGGCGAGCTGGGCGCCTACCACGTCAACATCCCGCTCAGCGGCCACCTGTCCTGGCGGCAGGGCCCCGTGCCCGGCACGACGGCCACCCCCGGCAGCGCGGCGGTCTACCAGCCGGTGGGCGACACCGTCCTGGAGCGCTGGTCCGGCGACTGCCGGCTGCTCGCCGTGAAGCTGGACCGGGCCGCCCTCGAAGGGCGTCTGGAGCAGCTCATCGGCAGGCCCGTGCGCGGCCCGGTGGCCTTCGGCCCGGTCTTCGACACCCGGCGCGGCGCCGGGCGCGGCTGGGCCCGCCTCGTGCGCACCGTCGTGGCGGACCTGCGCGAGGACGACGGCGTCCTGACCCACCCGCTGGTCGCCGAGCCGCTCCAGGAGGCCCTCCTGAACGGCCTGCTGCTCGCCGCCGACCACCGCTACCGCGACCGGCTCGCCGACCCCGTGCACCAGCTGCGCCCCGCCCCCGTCAAGCGCGTGATGGACGCCGTGCAGGCGCGCCCCGAGCACCCGTTCACCACCGCGTCCCTCGCCGCCGAGGGCCGCGTCGGCGTGCGCTGGCTCCAGGAGGCCTTCCGCCGCTACGTGGGCATGTCCCCGATGGCGTACGTACGGGACGTGCGGCTCGCGCGGGTCCGCGAGGAGCTGCTCGGGGCCGGGCCCGGGGAGCGGTCCGTGAGCGAGGTCGCCCACCGCTGGGGCTTCACCCACCTCGGCCGGTTCGCCGAGCAGTACCGGGGGCGGTTCGGGGAGCTGCCCTCGCAGACGCTGCGGCGCTGACCGCGCGCGCCGGTCCCGCCGTGTGCGCTATCCGGACGCGGTGCGCTATCCGGACAGGACCTGCGCACAGCGGATCGTCGGTGCCGGGGCACACGCCTAACGTGACTCTGTCGCCGGGTGGACCGGTCGCGTCGCGGGGGTCCTAGCCTTCTCCCGGGGCGCGGGCCGAAGACGGAACCCCGGTACTTCCGGCCCGGCTCCGCTGAGCGCCGGGCCGGTTTCGGACCGGCGGGCCCGGTCGTTCCCCCTGGCATTCCCCCGTGTGCCATCGGGCCCGCCTCTCCGAACGCCTCCGGCTCTTCTCCGGCCCCTCTCCGGTGGTTCGCGCCGCGCCTCCCCGTCAGACTCGACCCGGGACCGACCGCACACGGCAGCCGGGACGACGGACGGGAGACGGCATGAGCACCAGCGCGGACCGACAGGTCCTGGAGCGGCACGGCCAGGCCCTCGACCGGTTCACCGACCGGGTCCACGCGGTCCGCCACGACCAGTGGGACGCCCCGACGCCCTGCGACCGGTGGACGGTCCGCGACCTCGTCGGCCACCTCGTGTCCGAGCAGCTGTGGGTTCCGCCGCTCGTCCGCGACGGCGCCACCGTAGAAGCGGTCGGCGACGCCTTCGACGGCGATCAGCTCGGCCCCGACCCCGTCGCCGCCTGGGACCGCGCCGCCGCGGCGGCCCGCGCCGCGTTCCGCGCGCCGCACGCGCTCACGGGCACCGTGCACCTCAGCTACGGCGACACCCCCGCGCGCGACTACTGCGCCCAGATGACCACCGACCTGGTGGTGCACACCTGGGACCTGGCGCGCGCCATCGGCGCCGACGAGCGCCTGCCCGACGAGCTGGTCGCCGCGGCCGCGCGCGAAGTCGCCCCGTACGCGGCCGACCTCGCGAAGAGCGGCCTGTTCGCCCCGCCGGTGGCGCCACCACCGGGGGCGGACGCGCAGACGGAACTCCTGTGCCTGCTGGGCCGTACCCCCTGACCCGGCCCCGCGCGCCCCTCAGCCGGTGGGGCCCGTGCCGCCGTCGGGCGCGGCACGGCTGATGTCGGCGAGCGCGGACGCCGGGTCCTGCTCGATCGCCAGGTCGCCGAGGCTCACCATGCCCACCGGGCGTCCGTCCTGCACGACCGGCAGCCTGCGCACCGCGTGGTCGCGCATCAGGCCGACCGCCGCCGCCACTTCGTCGTCGGGGCCCACCACCACCGGGTTCGGGGTGCACACGGCCTGCGCGCTGACCGTCAGCGGGTCGGCGCCCTCGGCCACGGCCCGCAGCGTGATGTCCCGGTCGGTGAGCACCCCCACCACCTGGTCGCCGTGCGCCACGACGACGTCGCCGATGTCCTGGGCGCGCATCAGCTGCGCGGCCTCGACCAGCGAGGCGTCGGGCCTGACCGCGACGACCCCTGGTGTCATGACTTCCCTCACGTACTCCGCCATGTCCGCAGAGACCTCCTTCGTCCGTCGGCGATGCGACCCCGCCCGCAGTACCCCTGTGGCGCCCCTCCATGCCTCGGCGGGACGGGGGCGCGCGATCCGGCGCGCGGCCGAGGTTTGCCCGGTTCGGCGGGGGAGACCCGGGGCGTGACCTCCCTCACACCGAAGCCTTCACCCAGAGGGGAGGAGCGGTCATGGCGGTTCTCGCCGTGTTCATTCCGGTGCTGCTGCTGGGCGTGGTGCTCGCGCTCGGCCGGTACGAGGAGCTGTTGCTGCCACCCGCGGAACGGTCCGAAGAACCCTTCGAGCCCTTCGTGGGCGACGGCGCGCACCGCGCCCTGTGACGGACGCGGCCGGGCGGTGCCCGGGCCCCACACCGGACGCCGCCCGAACGGGTCCTAGCCGCGCTTGCCGCCGCCCGGCAGGAACTCCTGCACCTTCGCCTTGAGCCCCTGCTTCACCACCGCGCCCCGCTCGGCGTCGCCCTTGAGCAGGGCCGCCGCGGTCGACTCCAGCTGCTCCCAGGTGGCGTGCGGCGGAATCGGCGGCACCGCCGGGTCCGTGACGAACTCGACGACGGCCGGACCCTCCGCCGCCAGGCCCGCGCGCCAGCCCGCGGCCACGTCCTCCGGCTTCTCCACCCGCACGCCCGTGAGCCCGATCGAGCGCGCGAAGTCCGCGTACGGCACGTCCGGCAGGGACTGGGACGCCTGGAACGTCGGGGCGCCGCCCATCGCCCGCAGCTCCCACGTCACCTGGTTGAGGTCCCGGTTGTTCCACACCCCGACGACGAGCCGCGGATCGTCCCAGCGGTGCCGGTACTTGGCCGCCGTGATCAGCTCCGCCATGCCGTTCATCTGCATCGCGCCGTCGCCGACGAGCGCCACGACCGGCCGGTTGGGGTGCGCGAACTTCGCGCCGATCGCGTACGGCACCCCGCAGCCCATCGTCGCGAGGGTGCCGGACAGCGAGGCCCGCATGTCGCCGCGCAGCGTCAGATGGCGCGCGTACCAGTTGGCCGTGGAGCCCGAGTCGGAGGTGACGATCGCGTCCGTGGGGAGCAGCGGGTCCAGGGCCCGCGCCACGTGCTCGGGGTTGAGGGGGTCGGCGCTCAGCCCCGCCCTGCGGTCCAGGACGCCGTGCCACCGCTCCACGTTCGCCCGCACCTGGGCGTGCCAGTCGCGGCCCGCCGCCGCGCGCTCCTTCGAGACCATCGGGATCAGCTGCCGCAGCGTGGCGCGCGCGTCACCGACCAGGTTCACCTCGTACGGGTAGCGCATGCCGACCATGTGCGGGTCGATGTCGATCTGCACGGCGCGGACCTTCCCGTACTCCGGCAGGAACTGCGCGTAGGGGAAGCTGGAGCCGATCGTCAGGAGCGTGTCGCAGTCGCGCATCAGCTCGTAGGAGGGGCGGGTGCCGAGCAGCCCGATCGCGCCCGTGACGTACGGCAGTTCGTCGCTCAGCGCGTCCTTGCCGAGCAGCGCCTTGGCGACGCCCGCGCCGAGCAGCTCCGCCAGCTCCTCGACCTCGGCGCGGGCACCCGCGGCGCCCTGGCCGATCAGGACCGCCGCCCTGGTCCCGGAGTTCAGCACGTCGGCGGCCCGCTCCAGGGCGGTCGGCGAGGGCAGCGCCGTCCACGCGCTGCGGTCCAGGCTGGACGGCACCATCTTGAAGGCGTGCGTGGGCGGGTGGTAGTCGAGCTCCTGGACGTCGCCGGGGAGGATCACGGCGGTGGGGCAGCGGCGGGCGTACGCGGTGCGGATCGCGCGGTCGAGGACGTTCGGCAGCTGCTCGGGCACCGTCACGGTCTCCACGTAGTCGGACGCCACGTCCTTGAACAGCGTGTGCAGGTCGACCTCCTGCTGGTACGAGCCCCCCATCGCGGAGCGGTGCGTCTGCCCGACCAGGGCGAGCACCGGCACGTGGTCCAGCTTCGCGTCGTACAGGCCGTTGAGGAGGTGGATCGCGCCGGGCCCCGAGGTCGCCGCGCACACCCCGAGCCGCCGGCCGAACTTGGCGTAGCCGACGGCTTCGAACGCCGCCATCTCCTCGTGCCTGGCCTGGATGAACCGCGGCCGGTCGTCGGCGCGGCCCCAGGCCGCGAGGAGGCCGTTGATGCCGTCGCCGGGGTAGCCGAAGACGCAGTCGACGTCCCAGGCCCGCAGCCGTTCCAGGATGTGGTCGGCGACCTTCGCGCTCATGAGGTGTCCTTCCGGTGCCGGGCGTTGATGTCCGTCACGGCCGGGTTTCCTCGGGCGCCCGGGGAAAACCCGCGCCCCGCAGGCCCGGCGTTTGGTGCCGGGCGCGAGGGGCAGGCGGAAGGAAGTGCTTCGGAACGGAGGCACGTCCGTGGGAGAGGCTTCACTCGCCCCGGGTGTGCCCTGACGCGGCACGTGCCCGCACTCCCACGGTGACCGTGCGACCCAAAGCACCGGCAAGGGAGTTGTGAGCACTATGCCCACGGACGCAGTACGTCCCGAGGAAGCCGCGGCGGTCCCCGAAGAGACCACAGAAGAGACCACAGCAGAGACCACGTCGGGCACGGCGCACCGCACGCGCCCGCACCGCGGCCGTTCCACCCAGCACCCCCAGCACACCCAGCGCGCCACGGCACCGTCCCGCGCCTCCCAGAGGAGCCCCCGCACCGGGCGCTCGCGCGCCTCCCGTCACCCCCACGACGACGCCCCCGACACCGCCGCGGCGTTCGCCAAGCTATGCGAACTCCCGCACGGGCCCGAACGGGACGCCCTGCGCGAGGAGCTCGTGCGCGCCTGGCTGCCCATGGCCGAGCGCCTCGCGGGCCGGTTCCGCAACCGCGGCGAGTCCCTCGACGACCTGCGGCAGGTCGCGGCCCTCGGCCTGGTGAAGGCCGTCGACCGCTACGACCCGGAGCGCGGCAACGCCTTCGAGAGCTACGCCGTGCCCACCGTCACCGGCGAGATCAAGCGCCACTTCCGCGACCACATGTGGACCCTGCACGTGCCCCGGCGCGTCCAGGACCTGCGCAACCGCGTGCGGTTCGCCTGCCAGGACCTCTCCCAGACCGTGTCCGGGCGCGCCCCGACCATCGCCGAGATCGCCGAGCGGGCCGGGATGAGCGAGGAGGACGCGGCCACCGGTCTGGAGGCCCTCGACAGCTTCACCGCGCTGTCCCTGGACGCCGAACTGCCCGGCAGCGACGACGGCTACGCGCTGCGCGACACGCTCGGCGGCCCCGACCCGGCGCTCGACGTCGTCGTGGACCGCGAGGCCGTCAAACCGCGCCTCGCGGCCCTGCCCGAGCGCGAACGGGCCATCCTCTACATGCGGTTCTTCGGCGACATGACGCAGAGCCGCATCGCCGAGCACCTGGGGATCTCCCAGATGCACGTGTCGCGCCTCATCAGCCGCTGCTGCGGCCGGCTGCGGGACGAGATCACCCGCGACCTGACGCGGCACGCGGCCCGCCCGCACCCCGCGGCCTCCGGCGAGATCACCCGGGACGCCGCATAGCGAGCGCGATGTGACGGGACATCACATCCACGGCGCGCGCCTCCGCCATCGAGAAGGCGAGGCGCGCGCCGGTCCGGAAGAGGCTGAGCACCCCCTCCGGCGGGCCGCCCGGGTCCGCCGTCAGGGCCACGCACAGCAGGGACGTCACCTGGGCCCGTACGAGCACCGGCGCCCCGGAGGCGTCCCGGCCGAAGCCGTCCTCGGGGTGCGGCCGCACCTGGAGGACGGGCGCCCCGCAGCGCACCGTCTCCATCACCAGGGGACAGTCGGCGGGATCCTGCGCGAGGACGTCCGCCACCGGCCCGCCCCGGGGCCCGAGCACCGTGGTGCGGCGCGGCCGCGCGCCGGCCTCGTCGGTGATCACCCAGTCCGCGAACGTGCCGTGCAGGACGTCGGCGGCGCGCCGCAGCACCTCGGCGGGTTCGCCCGGCGGGGCCGTGAGCAGCGCCGCCGTCATCATGTCCGACAGTTCGAGCAGCTCGGCGTGGCGGGTCGTCTCGGCCAGGTCGGGGGCGGCCCGGGCCCGGCGGGAGCCGAAGGTGCCGTGGTCGCAGGGCCGGGGGTCGTCCGCCCCCACGGGCTGCAGGACCACGAGGAGGACCGTGCGGGGCTCCGTGCCGGGCCGCAGCCCGGTCAGCGTCGCCCGCAGCGGCTGCTCCGGGCGCGGCTGGAGGCGCACCGTCAGGCTCCGGTCGCCCTCGCCCCGGGCGACCGCCGCGGCCTGCGAGCGGAACGCGATCCCGTCGGACGACGTCAGGAAGCCGGAAAGGGGCCGCCCGGTCGCGTATCCGCCGCGCACCCCCGTCAGGCCCGTCGCCGCCACGTTCATGCGCCGCACCACGGTCTCGCCGTCGACGAGCACCACCGGCAGCGGGAAGCGCTGGAACACCGCGCGCAGCAGCCGCTGTTCGTCGCGGTCGGACGCGGCGGCCGCCGTCGGGCCGTCCACCGAGATCCGCTCGAGCCCCGGCCACAGCCGCTCGGCCGCGTGGTCCAGCTCGAACAGGGCCGCGTCGAGCATGGTGCGGAGGTCGCCGGACGGCACGGCGCGCGACGCCTTCAACTCCGCGACGCGGCGCACGAAGTCCGCGAGTTCCTCACCGAACTCCTCAGTCTGGGGCATGCGTCGAACGTAGCCGCTGGGCCCGTTTTCCGGAGGCCCTCACGGGAAGCCGCACAGGTGGGAAGTGAGGAGGAGAGCGCCATGCCGATGCCGATCGGACCCGCAGGACCGGAAGGACCGGAATCCGCCCTGCCGCAGCGCAGGCTGTCGGAACTCGCCGAGCAGGCCGTGCGGTGCACCGCCGCGTGCTGCGGCGCGGGCACCACGGTCACCGACGGCGGCGACGAACTGCCCACCGCCGTCACCCACCCCGACCTCGCCGGACTCGTCTCCGTCCAGCTCCGCTCCGGCGAGGGGCCCATTCCGGCCGCGCAGGAGCGCGGCGCGCCGGTGGACGCCGCCGACCTGCTGCGCGACGAACGCTGGCCCGAATACCGCGCCCTCGCCCTGGACTCCGGCGTCCGCGCGAGCGTGACGCTGCCGTTCAGGCGCTCCGGCCTCACCCTCACCCTCAGCCTGTTCAGCTTCCGCCCCGGCAGCCTGGACGACGTGAGCTGCGGCCCCGCGCAGGCGCTCGGCGACCTCGCGACGACCGGCCTGGTCCGCGACCGCCACTACCGCGCCGCCCTCACCGAGCTGGACCACCTGGGCGAGGCGCTGCGCACCCGGCCCGTCGTCGACCAGGCCCGCGGCATCATCATGCACGTCCTGAGCTGCGACGCGGACCAGGCCTTCGGTCTGCTGCGGCGCATCTCCCAGACCACGAACCGCAAGCTCTCCGAGGTCTCGGCGGTCCTGGTGGACACGCGCGGCCGCGGCCTGGAACGCGAGCTGACCACGCTGGCCAGGCGCGACGGCGAGTGAGCGGGCGCCCGGCCGCCCGGCCCGACCGCTCGTAGGTGGGGAAGCCTTAGGCCGTCCGGCGCGGGACGACGAGCGCGGGCCGCGCGGAACGGCTCGAATGAACGCATGCGCACTTCCGTCCCGCTGACCCTGGCCCCCTTGGCCCTGGCCCTGTACCCCCTCCTCGCCCTCGCGCCGCCCGCCCACGCGGAGGGCGGCCCGGCGGCCGCCGAGGTCACCCCGGCGCGCGTCGCGCCCGGCGAGCAGGTCACCGTCTCGGTCGCCTGCCCGGCCACCGCCGCCACGGCCCCGCAGACGATGGACGCCAGCTCCCAGGCCTTCGAGCAGGGCACCGTCACGCTCCGGCGCGTACCGGATCAGCAGAACCAGAACCCCGGCGCCGCCGGCTACCAGGGCACCGCCCGCATCGCCCCCACCACCGGCTTCGAGGACGGCGGCCCGAACACCGCGGGTCCCGTGTCGGAGTGGTCCGTGGACGGCGTCTGCCACGACGACGGCCAGTGGCAGGCCACGTTCACGGTCACCCGCGCCGCGCCGGGCCCCTCGCACACGGCGCCCGCGCACACGGCGTCCGCGCCCGCCGCGCCGCACGGCGTCCGCGCGGGCGAGGGCGGCACCTTCACCGACTCACCGGTGGCCCTCGCCGCCGGTGGCGTCCTGGTGGCGGGCGCGTGCGCCGCCGCCGTCCACCGGCTGCGCCGCGATCGCGCCTCCGCGCGCTGACCGCCGCACGGAGCAACGCGCCCGCCGTCGGACGATGGAGCGGCGCCGCCGTGGGGTACGCACAGACCCGACGGCACGCGGATGGCCACACGGGTGGCCAGGGGAGCGCACGGAGGTGCCCATGCGGCGGACGGACCACGCGGGGCACGGGCGCGTCCGGTCGGGCCCGCCCCTGCCGGAGCCGGGTCTTCCGGTCCTGCCGGAGCTCGCCGCCGTGGCCGCGGCCGCGGCGGGCCACAGCCACGCGCCCCCGCCCGGTGGCGACCCGGCGCTGCGCGCGGCGGCGAGCGGCTACTGGGACCGCCGCGGCCTGCCCGTCGAGCCGGAGCACGTCGCCGCCGCGCCCGGCGCGGCCCCCCTGCTGCTCGCCGTCGCCGCCGCCCTCGGCGGCGACGTCCTGCTGCCCCGGCCGTGCGCCGCCTGGTGGGAGCCCCAGGTGCGGCTCCTGGGCCGCTCCGTCTACCACGTGCCGACCCCCGCCGAGTGCGGCGGCGTGCCCGACGCGTACGCCCTCCTGGAGACCGTCCGGCGCGTCCGCGCCGAGGGCGGCGCGCCGCGCCTGCTCGTGCTCTCCGTCGCCGACGACCCGACCGCGACCGTGCCGCCGCCCGACGCCGTCCACGAGGCCGTCGAGGCCGCCGCGGGCGAGGGCCTGCACATCGTGAGCGACGAGACGTGGCGCGACACCCTGCACCGCCCGCATGACACCGTCCTGATCGGCCCCGCCGGGATGGCCCCGGGGCGGGTCACCGTCGTCAGTGACCTCGCCGGTGCCTTCCTGCCGCCCGCCCTGCCCGCCGCTGTCGCCCGCTTCCCCGCGGACGGTCCCGGCGCCGCGCTGCGCGCCCGCGCCCTCGACGTGCTGACGGCCCTGGGCGCGACCCTGGCCGCGCCGGCCGCCGCCGCGGCGGCGTACGCGCTCGGCGAGCCGGAAGGGATCACCGCACGGCTGGCCGCCGCCAACCGGCTGCACGCGCGCCTCGCCGCCGCCCTCCGGGAGACCGCCGTCGGCGCGGGCGCGCTCGCCCGGCCGCCGGTGGCCGGCCGACACGTGTACGCCGACCTCGGCCCGCTGCGCGCCGGTCTCGCCGCGCGCGGCGTCACGGACGCGCAGGAGCTGGAGGACCACCTCCAGGAGCGGCTCGGCCTGCCCGCCCCCGGCGGCCACCGCTTCGGCGACGACATCGACGCGCTGCGCGTACGCCTGTCCACGGGACCGCTCCTCGGGCCGGACCCCGAGGAGCGGTCCGGTGCGCTCGGCGCCCCGGAGCCATTGGAATCGCCGCACGTGGCGCGGGCGCTGGCCAGGATCGGCTCGGCCCTCGACGACCTCCGCGCGGAAGCACAGCGATGGGAGCCCCCTCGGTGACGCAGACACAGCAGCAGCCCCAGGGCACGGAGCGGGCCCGACGGGCGGGCACAGCGGACGCGGCAGACATGGCGGATACGGCGGACACAGCGGGCGCGGCCCGGGCGCGCACGCCCGTCCGCCGCCCGGCCGCCCCGGCGGCAGTGCCCCGCTCGCCGCGCCTGTGGCCCAAGTCGTTCGCGGACCGGCTCACCGCGCCGCTGCCGGGCCTGCGGGCCTTCGCGCGGTTCGCCCGCGAGGGCGCGCTCCGGCCCGCCCCCGCGGGCCTCGCCGACATCGCCCGGCTGCCCTTCGCACCGGGACCGCTGCCGCGTGCCGACGCCCGTACCGTCGCCGTGACCTGGGCGGGCCACGCCAGCTGGGTCGTCAGGATCGGCGGCCTCACCGTCCTCACCGACCCCGTCTGGTCCCGGCGGATCCTCGGCACCCCCGCCCGGGTCACGCCGGTGGGCGTGGCCTGGGACGCGCTGCCGCGGGTCGACGCCGTCGTCATCAGCCACAACCACTACGACCACCTCGACGCGCCCACCCTCAAGCGGCTGCCGCGCGGGACGCCGCTGTTCGTACCCGCCGGGCTCGGGCGGTGGTTCGTCAGACGGCGCTTCACGCGGGTCACCGAGCTCGACTGGTGGGAGAGCGCCGAACTCGACGGCGTCCGCTTCGGTTTCGTGCCCGCGCACCACTGGTCCAAGCGCGGGCTCAGGGACACCTGCCGGAGCCTGTGGGGCGGGTGGGTGCTCACCGACGCCGAGGGACAGCGGGTGTACTTCGCCGGGGACACCGGGTACGGGCACTGGTTCGCCCGCATCGGGGAGCGGTACCCCGGGATCGACCTCGCCCTGCTGCCCATCGGGGCGTACGAGCCGCGGTGGTGGCTGCGGGACGTGCACTGCGACCCGGAGGAGGCGGTGCGGGCCGCGCGCGACGTCGGGGCGCGGCGGATGGCCCCCATGCACTGGGGCACGTTCCTGCTGTCCGCCGAGCCGGTGCTCGAACCCTTGGAGCGCGTGCGCGCCGCCTGGGCCGCGGCCGGCCTCGCCCCCGGCGACCTCTGGGACCTGCCGGTGGGCGGCTCGCGGGTCCTGGGTCCCGGCTAGGCCCTCTCCGACGGGGCGCCGCGCGGGCGCAGCCGGCGCCACAGGGCCGGGGCCGCGCTGATGACGACGGTGAGGCCCACCGCAAGGGCCACGCCCTGCCAGGGCTCCCTGAAGAGGGAGCCGCCGAGGATGCCGATGAGCTGGTAGGTGACCGCCCAGGCGAGGCACGCGGGGAGGTTGCCGCGGGCGAACCGGCGCAGCGGCATCCCCGCCAGGAGGCAGGCCAGCATGACGGGAAGGCGGCCCGCGGGGACGAGCCGGGACAGGACGAGGACCAGGACGCCGTGGTCCCGGAGCTTGTCCTGGGCGCGGGCGAGCCGCTCCTCGGGGGCGCGGTCGCGGATCGCCTCCAGCCAGCGCGACCCGTTCTTGGAGCGCATGCCCCGCTGCCCGAGCCAGTAGAGGCCGACGTCGCCGCAGAACGCCGCGAGCGAGGCCACGCCGAACACGACGAGCAGCGCGAAGGGCGAGGTGTCGGTCTGGTGGAAGGCGACCACCGCGGCCGAGCTGACCAGCGCGCCCGTCGGCACCACCGGCACGAGCGCGCCGACCACCACGAGCAGGAAGAGCGACGGATAGCCGACCGCCTGCTGCGTGGAGTCCGGCGACACCTGGGCCGCGGCGGCAAGGATCATCGGGCGGCCTCCGGCCGGACGCTCTCGCCGTGCGCGAGGCGGTGCACCGCCACGTCCGGCGCCCGGCGCGCGGCCTGCCGCACGAACTCGTCGCCCGGCGTGTGGAACTCGTGCGGCCGCACCGCGTCCATGCCGATCGGCCAGTACGTGCCGTAGTGCACCGGCACGGCGCTGCGCGGCGCGATCCGGGCCAGGGCCTCGGCGGCGCGCGCCGGGTCGAGATGGCCGTGGCCCAGATAGGGGCCCCAGCCGCCGACCGGGAGCAGCGCCACGTCGACGGCGCCGACCTCGTCGGCCATCGCGTCGAACAGGCCGGTGTCCCCGGCGAAGTACGTACGGGCCGCGCCCTGGACGACGTACCCGAGCGCGGGGGAGCGGTGCGGCCCCACCGGCAGCCGGCGGCCGTCGTGCAGGGCGGGCACCACCCGCACGACCACGCCGCCGTCGCCGACGGGCACCTCGTCGCCCGGCTCGACCTCCGTGAACCGCAGGTGGGACAGGCGGCGAAGCCCCGGCACGGAGCGCGCCGCGCCGCGCGGGAGCAGGGCCCGGGTGCCCGGCGCGAGGCGGGCGAGGGACGGCACGTGCAGATGGTCGGCGTGCAGGTGGGAGAGCAGGACGACGTCGGCCACGGCCGCCTCGGGGGGCGGCAGGGCGCCCCGGCGGCGGCGCAAGTGCGCGAGCCTGCGCACGAAGAGAGGATCGGTCAGCACCCGCGTCCCGGAATCCTCGACCGTACAGGTGGCATGGCCCCACCAAGTGACCGTGACGTCCGGCCGCACCGTTCCTCCTTCGTGTGACTGTCTCCGAGCCTACGGCCAGGAGTAGTGTCGTCGGCTGACGCCAGAGGTGAGGGGGACGCCATGGGAAACACCTGCGGGGTGCCGGCCCGCGCGGTGCGGGTGGCCGCCATCGCCAGCCTGACGCCCCTGGAGGAGCTGGACAGCGACCCGTTCCTCGTCGACTCGCGCAGCCAGCACGCGATGTGCGCGCGCTGGGCCGCCGCCCACGGCTACGTGGTGACCCGGGAGCTCGTGGTGCGCGGCCTGCGCGCCGATCACGCCGTCTTCTGGAACGACGTCGACGCGGGCCTCGTCGACCTGTTCGTGGTCCCGTGCCGCCGGGTCCTGGAGCGGGCGCTGCGCTCCGCCGACGAGTTCACCGAGGAGTGCGCGCGGCGCGGTGTCCGCATCGAGACCGCGGGCTTCGAAGAGCCCTGCTACGACTCCCACATGAAGGCCCGCGTCCACCGCCGCCTCTCCATGCCGACCGCGGGCTACGACGGCTGCTGACCCCCGCCCGCCTGCTGCGGCCCCCGGGCTGTGACAGGCTGAGGCGAAGGTCAGATCGTGAGGCGGGCGGAGCGCTGTGCGTGGTGGTCGGTGGCGGACGGTGGGGCGCGGCCTCGGGCGGGTGGTCGCCGTCTGGGCGGTGAGCACGCTCACGATGCTGGTCCTCGCGGGGATCCTGCCGGACTTCAAGCTCCAGTCCGACGACGGCGACAGCGCCACCCGCATCGCCGTGACCGCGGCCCTCGGCGCGGGCGCCTTCGGTCTGCTCTCCGCCCTGGTGTGGCCGCTGCTCGTCCGGGCCCTGCTGCTCGTCCCCGCCCTGGTCATCGGTCTGCTCACCTTCTTCCTCAACGGGTCGCTGCTGCTGCTCGCCCTCCGGCTCATCCCCGACGGCCGCGGGGACGCGAACGCGGAGACCGCCGTGGTCGTCGCGGCCGTGATGTCGGCGGTGGCGTCGGCGACGGGCGGCGCGCTCGCCGTCCGCGACGACGACGCCTACCGGCGCCGCCTGTACCGCCTCGCGGACCGAAGACGCCGCCGCGGCGAAGGGCCGCGGCACGCCACAACGCCGGGCACGGTCTTCCTCCAGCTCGACGGCGTCGGCCACGACGTCCTGTGCCGCGCCGCGCGCAAGGGCGTGCTGCCCACCGTCGCCCGCTGGCTCGGCGCCGACGAGGGGCCCGGCGCGCGCGCCACGCACCGGCTCACGCCCTGGCGCACCGACTGGTCGAGCCAGACCGGCGCGAGCCAGCTCGGCATCCTGCACGGCAGCAACCACGACGTGCCCGCCTTCCGCTGGTACGAGAAGGACACCGGCGAGGTCATGGTGTCCAACCGGCCCGCGTCCGCCGTGGAGCTCCAGCGGCGCGCGATCGCCCGCACCGGCGACGGCGGACTGCTCACCTACGACGGCGCCAGCCGCGGCAACCTCTTCAGCGGCGGCGCCGAGCAGCTCGCGCTCGTGCTCTCCATGGCCGCCCGGCGCGGCAAGGAGAACCGCTCGCGCGCCGGGTACTTCGCGTACTTCTCCGACCCCGCCAACGCCGTCCGCACCGCCCTGTCCTTCGTCGCCGAGGTCGGCCGCGAGATCGGCGAGTCGACCCGCGCCCGCCTGCGCCGACGCCGCCCGCGGGTGAGCCGGGGCGGCCTGTACCCCTTCATCCGCGCCTTCGCGACCGTCGTCGAGCGCGACGTCGTGGTCGCCGCCGTCATCGGGGACATGCTCGCCGGGCGGGCCGCCGTCTACGCCGACCTCGTGGCGTACGACGAGGTCGCCCACCACTCCGGGCCCACGAGCGGCGACGCCGAGAAGGTCCTCAGACGGCTCGACCGGTCGCTCGCGCTGCTCGCCCAGGTCGCCGAGCACGCGCCCCGGCCTTACCGCATCGTGCTGCTCTCCGACCACGGCCAGAGCCCCGGCGAGACCTACCGCGCCCGCTACGGCCTGACCCTCGGCGACCTGGTGCGCGCCGGCTGCGGACTGCCCGTGCCGCGCAGGGCGCGCCGCACCCGTAGCGGCGCCGAGGCCCGCGCGGCGGTGCGCGCCGCGCTGCGCAGGCCCGTGGAGGAGGGCACCGGCGAGCACCGGCCGCGCCGCCTGGCCGAGCCCATCGTGCTCGCGTCCGGGAACCTGGGGCTCGTCTCCTTCCCCGACGTGCCCCACCGCATGACGCGCGAGGAGATCGACCGGCGCCACCCCGCGCTCCTGCCGACGCTCGCCAACCACCCCGGCATCGGCTTCCTGCTGGTGCGCAGCGAGGACCGCGGACCCCTCGTCCTGGGCGCGCGCGGCGCCGAGGTGTACCTGGACGAGCTGCCCGCCGACGCGGGCCCGGACGCCCTCGGGCCGCTCGCCGACTTCGGGCCCGGCGCCGCCGACGCCGTGCGGCGCACCGACGGCTTCCCGCACACCGCCGACATCATGGTCAACTCCGCGTACGACCCGCTGGACGGCGAAGTCCTCGCGTTCGAGGAGCAGATCGGCTCGCACGGCGGGCTCGGCGGCGCCCAGTCCCGGCCGTTCCTGCTGTCCCCGCTCGTGCTCTCGCGGCCCGTCGCCGAGGGCGCGGAACTCGTCGGCGCGGAGGCCGTGCACCACGTCCTGCGGTGCTGGCTGCACGAGGCGCACGGGCCGGAAGTGCCCCGCGTCACACCTGCGGATGATCGCCTTCCGGACCCGTTGGCACCGACAGCATTTCCGGCCGCCGACCACGTCGTACAGGACAAAACGCAGTGATTTTGCGGCGCGTCCCCGGTGCCCGACCATGGGCCCGCGCCCGGTGATCCCGGGCGCCCGGCACGACGAGAGGCGCACCACCCCATGCACGACACCGGAACCGCACCACCGTCGGCTCCGGCCCTGAAGCAGGACGCGGCACCCGCGTCGCACGACGACGGCAAGCACGCCCGCCGCTTCGGACTCCCCATCGCCACCTGCCTCGTCATGGGCAACATCATCGGCGGCGGCATCTTCCTGCTCCCGGCCTCCGTCGCGCCCTTCGGCACCGTCAGCCTCGTCGCGTTCGCCGTCCTGACCGCCGGAGCCATCGCGCTCGCCCTGGTCTTCGGCCGCCTCGCCGAACGGGACCCGCGCACCGGCGGCCCGTACGTGTACGCGCGGGAGGCCTTCGGCGACTTCGCGGGCTTCCTCGCCGCCTGGTCGTACTGGATCACGACCTGGGTGTCGAACGCGGCGCTCGCCGTCGCCGCCGTCGGCTACCTCGACGTCCTGATGCCCGTGACCGACCACAAGTGGACCGCCTGCCTGGCCGCGCTCGTGCTCCAGCTCCTGCCCGCGCTCGCCAACCTCGCCGGGACGCGCTACGTCGGCGCCGTGCAGCTCGTCGCCACCGTGCTCAAGTTCCTGCCGCTGCTCCTCGTCGCCTTCGGCGGGCTCTTCTTCTTCGACCCGGCGAACCTGGGCCCGTTCCGGGCGAGCGACGACAGCGCGCTCGGCGCGGTGTCCGCCGCCGCCGCGATCCTGCTGTTCTCGTACCTGGGCGTGGAGTCCGCCGCCGTCAGCGCGGGCGAGGTGCGCGATCCGCGGCGCAACGTGGGCCGCGCCACCATCCTCGGCACGCTCGGCGCCGCCCTGGTCTATCTGCTCGGCACCCTCGCCGTCTTCGGCACCGTCGCGCACGACAAGCTGGTCACCTCCACCGCGCCGTTCTCCGACGCCGTGAACGTGATGTTCGGCGGCTCCTGGGGCGGCACCGCCGTCGCGATCGCCGCGCTGGTGTCCATGGTCGGCGCGCTCAACGGCTGGACGCTCCTGAGCGCCCAGACGCCGTACGCGGCCGCGAAGGACGGTCTGTTCCCCGCCGTCTTCGCCCGGAAGCGGCGCGGCGTGCCGACCGCGGGCGTCCTGGTGACCGTGGTCCTCGCCTCGCTCCTGACCGTGTACAACTACACGGCGGGCCCCTCCGGGGTCTTCGAGGTCCTCGTGCTCGTCACCACGTTCACGGCCACCGTGCCCTATCTGCTCGCCACCGCCGCGCAGATCTACTTCCTGGCCTCGGGGCAGCGCGAGCGGGTGCGCCGCGGGCGCCTGGTGCGCGACGCCGTGCTCGCCGCCGTCGCCTTCGGCTTCTCGATGTGGCTGGTCGCAGGGGCCGGGTACGCGGCCGTCTACCAGGGCGTCCTGTTCCTCTTCGCGGGCGTCCTCGTGTACGCGTGGATGGCGGCCCGCAGACAGCGGACCGCCACCCAGGACCCGTCCTGAAGGAACTCCGTCACCGCGCGAGCGGTGCCGTCACCCAGCGTCGCGTCCTGACGCCGTCCTCCGGCCCGATCTCGATCAGCTTGCGGGCGGCCGGGAAGGCCTCGTTGCCCTCGATCTCATAGCCGACCTGGAGCGTGCCCGGTACGTCCCGGACCTCGGGCTGCCGCTCCGGCGCCAGGGCCGACCGGTAGTCGGCGCCCTCGCCCGCGCCCCGGACGGCCAGCTCGGCGAGGACGCGCCGCTGCGCGGCGGCGAGCGCCTCGCCGGGGTCCCCGAGCGGCGGGGCACCGGTGTCCCGCGCGCCCCCGGCTGCGGGCGGCGCGACCTGGCTGCTCGGCTCCCGCCGGGCGCCCGTGGCCTGCCGCGTGGACAGCTGCGCCCGCACGACGGTGCCGTCGTTGTCGAGGCCGACCCGGACGACGCCGCGGTCCGGCGTGATGACCGGTACGCCGTCGAAGGTCTGCCGGAACGTGACGTACGTGACCAGGGTCGTGGGGGCGCCGATCTCCGAGCCGTCCTTCGTGCCGGAGTTCTGCATCAGGTCGTGCACGCCGTCGACGACGAGCTCCGCGCCGTCGGCGTGCTCCTCGGCGAAGGCCCGCGCCAGCTCGACGGCCCGCTCGGTGGGCAGCGCCGTGGTGGTGCGCTGGTTGGGCTCGGCGAGGCGCACCCAGCGCACCGCCTTGGGGCCCGTGGAGACCGTGCGGTCACCGGAACTCGCGCTCAGCACGCCCTGGTGGTCGGCCTGCACCTCTTCGAGGGCGGCGGCGGGGAAGGAGGCCATGCGGCCCGCCGCGGCCAGCTCGGCGCTCGGCTCGCGCGGCGCGAGCCGCACCGTCTGCGCGCCCTGCGGCAGCACGCCCTGCTGCTCGGCGAGCGAGGCGCGGGCGTAGTACCAGCGCCAGGCGTACCAGGTGTCCGACACGGCGGGCCGGTAGAGGTACCGCTCGGTATTGAGCCGGTCCACGGCCTCGGCCTGGGTGGCGCCGACCGCGCACACCGAAGGGGCCTGGTGCACGGAGATGTCCCAGCTCGCGTTCAGCCAGGCCTCGGCGAACGTCTGCCCGGACTGCCACTTCGCCCAGAACTTGCTGCCGTAGTCGGGGTTGTCGACGCTCGTCGTCTCGAAGCCGAAGAGCATGCGGAAGCCGAGGTTGGGCCCGGCCCAGGTGCGGATCGGCGAGTGTCCGCCGAGGACCCGCAGCGAGAAGCACGTGGACCAGAAGACGTACCGCGCCTTCTCGTTGCCGAGCGCCATCCGGTTGGAGTACGCGCGGGTGCGGCCGTCCCAGGCCGCGCCGAGCGGTGCCATGAACACGCCGTTGCCGTCCATGGTGCCGTGGCCCGAGTGGTACACCGCGCAGACCGCGTCCATGCCGAAGCGGTCCTGCCAGTTGTCGAAGGCCTCCTCGTACGCCCACACCTGGACGCCCGCGTCGGCGAACCAGAAGTTGCGGTCGGCGGACCTCTGCAGGAAGTCCAGCCAGCCCCGGGCGTCCTCGTGCGTGTAGTACAGCGGTGAGGCGTCGGCGAACTTCTCGACGCTGAACGCTCCCCACAGGCCGAGCGTCGAGTCCCGCTCCCCGGCCGCGCCGGGCTTCTCCGGTTCGAGCGGTGACGGGCCGCGGTCCGTGTAGATGATGCGCATGGCCTTACCCCCTGGGTGGTCTCCCTCTCGCGTGGCTGAGACGCACGCGGTCGAGGGGGCCTAAAAGTGTCACTGCGGGAGGGCCTTGCCCAGGTGAGATTCCGGCCATAGGGGACCGGCAACGGGCGTGCCCCGCCGCCTCAGCGGCCCCTGTGGCCAGGGTGTTCGCCACCTCGCTCGGCGTACGCCCCGCGCACGCCGACGCGGCCCCCTCGAACACCGTGAGGGGGCCGCGCCGATGGCGGAAAACAGAGGCTGTCTACGTGCCGTCTACCGGCCGAGGTAGGCGTCGAGAATCGTCACGCGCGACACGTTCCCCTGCCGGTCGGTGACCTCGGCCCGGAAGGAGACGCCCTTCCCGCGGGCCGGGTTCGTCACCTCGGCCCTGCCGCCGCTGACCGTGAGCCCGGTCCACGTCCGTCCCTTGTCGTAGCTGACGTACGCGTTCAGGGACGCGAGGTCGCCACCGGCGGCGTACCCCTGGACGGTGACCGGGACGGACTGTTTCACGCCTGCCGGGGCGCGGCTGTCCAGACCAAGCTCCGGCGTGAAACGGACGGTGGACACGGGAAGGGCGGCCTCCCCGTCCACGTGCCGGGAGCGGAACGTCCAGCTCGCCTCGACGCGTGAGGACACCCGGGCCAGCTTCGGGGAACGGGTGACGGACGCCGTGAGGCGGTACTCCGCGTCCCGCGCCGGGACCTTGAAGCTCTCGGCGCCGGTCACCGCGTCGTGCTTCTCCGCGACCTTCACGCCGTCGCGGTACAGGACCGACTTCTGCGCGGTGTAGCGCGAGAAGCCGGGGTGTCCCCGGCCGTCGGCGACGAGCGGGATCCGGCCGCGCAGCTCGTCGCCCTTGCGGAAGACGCCCGTGCCGGGGCCGAGCAGCGGGCCGAAGACGCCGGTGTTGAACGTGTCGGTGTAGGTCTTCCCGGCCCGGAAGGCGCGCGGGTCCCGCTCGTAGGAGCTCTCCAGGGGGCGTTCGCCGTCGGCGTCCTCGGCGCCGTACTGCGCGAACTCCACGCCCCACCGCGCGCCGTCGCGCGCGGACACGTACGCCGTCGTGGTGCGCGGCAGCCGCTGCGGCGGCAGGATCGGCGCGATGCCGCCCGCCTCGGGGAGGTATCCGGCGACGGACAGGTCGCCCCACCGGCCGGGCGCCGAAGCGCCGGACCGGATCCTCAGCTTCGCGAAGTCGGCCGCCTCGAGGTGCCGCTCGTAGCCCGTCGCGAACCTGGTGGCCTTGCCACCGAGCATGACGTCGTAGCGCTTGTCCGCGCCCTTGCGCCACGTCCCGAGCCACTGCTGGCCGAGGCCGCCCGGGACCGCGGGGCCGAAGTGCGCGGTGCGCAGGCTCCGGAACTTCGAGATGTTGAGCGCGCCCAGCTCGTTGCCCGCGTACGTGTACCGGGCGTCGAGGAAGACCAGCTCGGCCCCGCGGTCCGGCACGGTGATGTCGACCGGTTTCGCCCTGCGGGCGTCGAGCGTCACGGTCGTCTTCTTGGTCACGGTGAGCTTGGGCCGCACCAGCCAGTCGGTGCCCTTGTCGGGGTCGCGCGGGTCGACGTAGACGGCTGTGTCCAGCAGGTACGTGCCCTTCGCGATCCGGAGGCGGACGGTTCCGGAGGCGTCGTCCACCCACTCGTTGCGGCCCTTGTCGCCGCCGGTGAGGCCCTGGAGCAGCGTGAGATAGTGCGGCGCGGGCCGCCCGTCGCGGCCGACGGTCCTCAGCGTCACCTCGTGCCGCTCGATCTCGCGCTCCACGACGGCCGCCGTGCGCACGCTCTGCCCGCCGCCGGTCGCGGTCACGTACGCCGCGTACACGCCGTTCACGGAGGCGCCGGGCCGGGTGTCCGCGACGAGGTCGACGGCCGCCTTCCCGCCCGCAGGGACCGTCAGCTTCCGCTTGCCCAGGGTGAAGAAGCCGGCGGGCGCCGGGCGGCCCTCGGGGTCCGTCGCCGTCACCGCGAGGTCGAGCGTGACGTCCCGGTCGCCGAGGTTCCGGTACGTGACCTTCTTGGTGACCGGCTTGTCGTCGGTGTGCGGCCACAGCCGTCGGCCGAAGTCGAGGGACACCGGGCGGGCGATCACCGTCTGGTCGATGGCCCGGTCCACGGCGATCCGGCCCGAGCCCTGCTGGAACGGCGTGTACTCGCCGGGCTCGGTGGAGGCGGTGAGCGCGCCCTTCAGCTCGGCGTACGTCCAGTTCGGGTGCCGCTGTTTGAGCAGCGCGGCGGCGCCCGCGGCGTGCGGGGCCGCCATCGAGGTGCCGGAGATCGTCAGATAGCCCTCCGGCTGCTGCCCGACCTCCTTCTCGATCCGGCTGCCCGGGGCCGCGGCGGCGGTGATGTCCACGCCCGGCGCCGTCACGTCCGGCTTGACGGTGCCGCCGTCCGTGAGCGGGCCCCGGCTGGAGAACTCCGCGAGCCTGTCGTCGCCGTCGACCGCGCCCACGGTGAGCGCGGCCTTCGCGCTGCCGGGGGAGCCGACGGTGCCGGGCCCGTACTCGCCGCTGTTGCCCGCCGAGACGGCGAACAGGACGCCCTTGTCGGCCGACAGCTTGTCGACCGCGGCCTCCAGCGGGTCGGTGCCCTCCGAGTCATCGCCGCCCAGGCTCAGATTGACCACGTCGGCGCCCTGCGCGGCGGCCCACTCCATGCCCGCGACGATCCCCGAGTCGTCGCCGAGGCCCTCGTCGTCGAGCACCTTGCCGCTGAGGACCTTCGCGCCGGGCGCGACGCCCTTGAACGCCCCGCCCGACGCCGCGCCCGTGCCCGCCGCGATGGACGCCACGTGCGTGCCGTGCCCGACGCGGTCCTCGACGTCGGGGGCCGCGCTGAAGTTCTTCTCGGCGACGACCTGGTCCTTGAGGTCGGGGTGCGTGGAGTCGACGCCCGAGTCCAGGACGGCGATGGTCACGCCCTTGCCGTCGTACCCGGACCGCCAGGCCTTCGGGGCGCCGATCTGCGGGACGCTCCTGTCCAGGGTCGCCTCGCGGGTGCCGTCCAGCCAGAGGCGGCGGATTCCGGGCGCGTACCCGCGCGCGTCCGTGAGGGTCCGCCACAGCAGGGCCGCGTCCCGGCGCGGGGTGCGCACGGCCTCCGCGTTCAGGGACGGCAGGACGCGGCGGACCGCCGTGTCCCCGGCCGCCCGGACACCGGCCCGTGCGCCGCGTGCCGCGCCCTCGTAGCCGACGATCAGCCTCAGGCCCTTCCTCTGGGCCTCCCGGGTGGCCTTCCGGCTCAGCTCGGTGACGTCGAACAGGCGCCGGTCGACGCGGCCTTCGGCGATGAGCCGCCGCGCGTCGTACGGCAGGACGAGCGTGCGGCCGCCGACGGTCTGGGTGCGCACCGGTATGTGCGCGCGGCCCTTCGCGGGGCGGAAGCCGGTCACCCGGCCCTTGGCGTCGACGTCGACGCGGTCGCCCGTGACGAGGGTGAGCCGGTGCGCGGGACCGGCCATGGCCCCGGCTCCGGACCCGGCCTCGGACGACGGGGCCGCCCCCGCGGCGCGACCGGGGGCCGGGAGGGCCCCCTCGGCCGACGCCGGTCCCGCCAGGCCCGCCGTGAGCGCCGCGGCCACCGCTGTCGCGACGGCGACCGCGCCCGCTCTGGTTCTGTGATGACGCACGTGTCCCCCCATCGAGTTCAACTTTGTTACGTAGACGGACAGTTGATGCGGAAGGTTCATTCGCGGGGCGCCGGGAGCGCCCGCCCGGCCCCCGCCCGACCCCCGTCCGGCCCCGGCCCGGGTGATCCTTCTTACGGACCCGTACTGACCCCGTACGCCGCGATTTCCCCCGGAGTGTGATCGGATGGAGGCCACCGAACTTCTCTGAAGGGATTTGGCATCGTGGCTACCACGCGCTCCGCACACACGGTCTGGGAAGGCAGCCTGACCGAGGGCTCCGGCACGGTGACCTTCGACTCCTCGGGCATCGGGCAGCAGGCCGTGTCCTGGCCGTCCCGCGCCGAGGAGGCGAACGGAAAGACGAGCCCCGAGGAGCTCATCGCCGCCGCGCACTCCAGCTGCTTCTCGATGGCGCTGTCCCACGGCCTGACCGGCGCGGGCACCCCGCCCACCAAGCTCGTCACGTCCGCCGACGTGACCTTCCAGCCCGGCACGGGCATCACCGGCATCCACCTGACCGTCGAGGGCGAGGTGCCCGGTCTCGACGAGGCTGCCTTCGTCTCGGCCGCCGAGGACGCCAAGGCCAACTGCCCCGTCAGCCAGGCGCTCACGGGCACGACGATCACGCTGTCGGCGAAGCTCGCCTGACCCGCGGACCCGCACCGCGGCGAAGCCGCCGCCCCCGTACGCCGGGGCGGCGGCTTCGTCGTGTTCCGGGCCCCGTCCGCCCGGCCCGCCCGCCCGACCCCGCGGGCGCGGCACCGTACGCGGCATTGACAAGGGACCGCTCAAGTTTTGTGCTGGAGGGCGGAGTATCACCGCGTCGGAAGGGGTTGTTGGACATGGCACGTGCGGTCGGCATCGATCTCGGCACGACCAACTCCGTGGTCGCCGTCCTGGAGGGCGGCGAACCCACCGTCATCGCGAACGCGGAGGGCGCCCGCACCACTCCCTCGGTGGTCGCCTTCGCCAAGAACGGCGACGTGCTCGTCGGGGAGGTCGCCAAGCGCCAGGCGGTGACGAACGTGGAGCGCACCGCACGCTCCGTCAAACGCCACATGGGCGATTCGGCCTGGCACTTCCCCGAGTCGGGCGCCGTCGAAGGGCGTCGGTACACCGCGCAGGAGCTGTCCGCGCGCGTCCTGCAGAAGCTCAAGCGGGACGCCGAGTCCTACCTCGGCGAGGACGTCACCGACGCCGTGGTCACCGTGCCCGCGTACTTCGACGACGCCCAGCGCCAGGCCACCAAGGAGGCGGGCGAGATCGCGGGCCTGAACGTCCTGCGCATCGTCAACGAGCCCACGGCCGCCGCGCTCGCCTACGGCCTCGACAAGGGCGACGACCAGACCGTCCTGGTCTTCGACCTCGGCGGCGGCACCTTCGACGTCTCGCTCCTGGAGATGGGCGAGGGCGTCATCGAGGTCAAGGCCACCAACGGCGACACCCGGCTCGGCGGCGACGACTGGGACCAGCGCGTCGTCGAACACCTCGTGCGGCAGTTCAAGAACGCGTACGGCGTCGACCTGGCCAAGGACAAGATGGCCCTGCAGCGCCTGCGCGAGGGCGCCGAGAAGGCGAAGATCGAACTCTCCTCGTCCAGCGAGACCGACATCAACCTGCCCTACATCACGGCCTCGGCGGACGGGCCGCTGCACCTCGCGGAGAAGCTCACCCGGGCCCAGCTGCAGGAGCTCACCGCGGATCTCCTCGACCGCTGCAAGGGCCCCTTCCACCAGGCGGTCAAGGACGCGGGAGTGCCGCTCTCGGCCATCGACCACGTCATCCTCGTGGGCGGCTCCACCCGCATGCCCGCGGTCACCGACCTGGTCAGGGAGCTGACCGGCCGGGATCCGCACAAGGGCGTCAACCCCGACGAGGTCGTCGCCATCGGCGCGACGCTCCAGGCGGGCGTGATCCGCGGCGACGTCAAGGACGTCCTGCTGCTCGACGTGACCCCGCTGTCGCTCGGCATCGAGACCAAGGGCGGCATCATGACCAAGCTCATCGAGCGCAACACGACCATCCCCACGCGCCGTTCGGAGACCTTCTCCACCGCCGAGGACAACCAGCCGTCGGTCGGCATCCAGGTCTTCCAGGGCGAGCGGGAGATCGCCGCGTACAACAAGAAGCTCGGCGTCTTCGACCTGACGGGCCTGCCGCCCGCGCCGCGCGGCGTCCCCAAGATCGAGGTCACCTTCGACATCGACGCCGACGGGATCATGCACGTCTCGGCGAAGGACGAGGCCACCGGGCGCGAGCAGCGCATGACGGTCACGGGCGGCTCCGCGCTGCCCAAGGACGACATCGACCGGATGGTCCGCGAGGCGGAGCAGTACGCCGAGGAGGACCGCAAGCGGCGCGAGGCCGCCGAGACCCGCAACCAGGCCGAGCAGCTCGTCTACCAGACGGAGCGCTTCCTGAGCGAGAACGGCGACCGGATCCCCGCCGACACCAGGGCCGAAGTGGAGGCGGCCGCAACTGAGTTGAAGGCCACCCTGGACAGCGGCGACACCCAGGCCGTCCGCGCGGGCGCCGAGAAGCTCGCCACGGTCAGCCAGCGGATGGGGCAGGCCATGTACGCGGCCGCGGGCGCCGCCGACGGCGGGGCGCGCCCCGAGGACTCCGCCGGACGGCCGCCCGGCGAGGAGGGCGTGGTCGACGCGGAGATCGTCGACGACGAGGGGAGCGGGACGAAGAAGGGCGAGGGCGACGGGACCGAGGGCGACGGGACGCGGAAGGGCGCCTCCTAGGCGGGCCCGCCGCCCCTGGTCACCCTTGGTTCTGGAGGTACTTGACCGTCGCCGGGTCGGCGGGCAGCAGGGTCTCGACGGCCAGCTCGGCGACGGTCACGTCCATCGGCGTGTTGAACGTCGAGATCGAGGAGATGAAGGACAGCACCCGGCCCTCGTGCTCGATCCTGAGCGGCAGCGCGAAGTGCGGCACCTGCCCGTCCGCCGCCGTGTCCTCGCCCGGGTCCGCCACGGGGTAGGCCGCCACCTCCTCGTACAGCGCACGCAGCGCGCCCGAGCGCTGGAGCGCGATCTGCCGCTCCATCTGGTGCAGCAGATGCCCGCGCCACTCCCGCAGATTGCGGATCTTCGGGGCGAGCCCCTCGGGGTGCAGCACGAGCCGCATCGCGTTCAGGGGCGGCGCGAGCAGGTGCCCGGGCAGGCCGTCGAGGAGCGCGGCGATGCCGCGGTTCGCGGCGACCACGTCGTACGTCGCGTCGACGACCAGGGCGGGGAACGGCTCGTAGCCCTGGAGCAGCTGGTCGAGACCCGCGCGCAGCGCGTCCATCGACGGATCGTCCAGCGGGGTCTGCGGGAAGCGCGGCGCGTACCCGGCGGCCAGCAGCAGCGCGTTGCGGTCGCGCACGGGCACGTCCAGATGCTCGGCGAGCTTCAGGACGAACTCCTCGCTTGGCTTGGAGCGGCCCGTCTCGACGAAGCTGATGTGCCGCGCGGAGGAATCCGCGCGCAGCGCGAGCTCCAGCTGGCTGACGCGCCGCTCCTCGCGCCAGCCGCGAAGGAGTGCGCCCACCTCGGACGCCGTGCCCGCGCGCGGGGCAGCGCCTTTGCCGTTCCGCCTGTCGGCAGCGAGAGTTGTCATACCCCTGACGGTAATCGACCTTCGACGGCGAGCGAGAAGAGTGGTGCGCGCGAGATGAACGACCCGTGGGACCCGCTGTCCTGGGCGGCCGAGGCCGTCTACCGCGCACGGGTGCGCGGCTGTCTGCTGGGCGGCGCGGTCGGTGACGCGCTCGGCTACGCGGTCGAGTTCGACTCGCTCGCGGCGATCCGCGCCGCCCACGGCCCGCGCGGCGTGACCGCTCCGCCGACCGACGCCGAGGGGGTCTGCCGGGTCAGCGACGACACGCAGATGACGCTGTTCACCGTCGAGGCCCTGGAGCTCGCCCACGCCAGGGAGCGCCGCAAGGGCATCGGCGGCGCGGCGCCCCGGCTCGTCCTGGAGGCGTATCTGCGCTGGCTGGACACGCAAGCCCGGCCGGGGCCCGCGGCGGACGCGCGCGGCGGCCTGGCCGCGCAGCCCTGGCTCTACGCCCGGCGCGCGCCCGGCAACGCCTGCCTCAGCGGTCTGGCCCGCGCCCACGCCCCCGACCCGCACGCCCCGCTCGGCCCGCCGGGACCGGTCAACCCGGAGTCCAAGGGCTGCGGCACCGTGATGCGCTCGGCGCCCTTCGGACTCACCCGCGCCCCCGCAGAGCGGGCCTTCGAACTGGCCGCGCGCTGCGCGCAGATCACGCACGGCCACCCCACCGGCGCCTACGCGGCGGGCGCGCTCGCCGCGATCGTGGCGCACCTGGTCGCGGGGGACTCCCTGGAGGGCGCGGTCCTGCGCACCCTGCGGCTGCTCGCCCGTTACCCCGGGCACGAGGAGACGTCCACCGCGCTCGCCCGCGCCGTCGACCTGGCCGCCGCGGGTGAGCCCGACGCGGCCCGGGTGGAGTCCCTCGGCGCGGGCTGGATCGCCGAGGAAGCCCTCGCCGTCGCGGTGTACGCGGCCCTCGCCGCGCCCCGGATCGAGGACGCCCTGACCCTTGCCGTGAACCACTCGGGAGACAGCGACTCGACCGGCTCGGTCTGCGGCAATCTGCTCGGCGCGCTGCACGGCGACCACGCGCTGCCGGGCGACTGGCTGAAAGTCACCGAGGGCCGGGCGGTGATCGCGGCGCTCGCGGACGACCTCGCGACGGAATGCGCGCGCCGCTGAGTCCCCGCCCGCAATGTGCTGTGGGAGGCTGAAGGACACCCCCGACACGAAAGAAGGAGCGCGGCCATGCCTCTCGAACCGCTGTCGCAGAAGGAGATCGAGGACCGGCTCGCCGAACTGCCCGGCTGGTCCCTCACCGAGACCGCCGGGACCACTGAGACCGCCGGGACCGCCGGGAAAGCGGCCGCCTCCGGTAGGAGCCTCACCCGCTCCTACCGCCTCGGCTCGCACTACGCGGCCACCGCGCTCGTCGTCCACATCTCCCAGGTGCAGCAGGAGCTCGACCACCACGCGGAGATCACCCTCGGCTACGACACCGTGGCGCTCGCGGTGTGCACCCACAGCGCGGGCGGCGCCCTCACCGAGCGCGACTTCGAACTCGCCCGCAGGGTCGAGGAGCTGGCCCCCGGCCACGGTGCCGCGTGACGACGGCCGGCGCGGGGGGCGTGATGCTCGACTACGGCAAGGAGGCCGTCCGGTACGACGCGTCGCGCGGCGGCGAGCCACGGGCCGCCGCCGCGGCCGCCGCGGTCCTCTCGCTGCTGTTGCCGGGCACCCGCACGCTGCTCGACGTGGCCTGCGGCACGGGCCTGGTCACCCGGCGGTTCGCCGACCGGCCGGGCCTCGCCGTGACCGGGGTCGACGCGACGTACGCCATGGCCCGGATGGCCGCCGAGCGCGTCCCGGGCGCCGTCGTCCTCGGCGACAGCCGCCGACTGCCGTTCCCCGACGGCGCGTTCGACGCGGTGGCCTCGGTGTGGCTGCTGCACCTGTTCGCGGAGCCGGCGGAGGCCGGGGCGGTGGTGGCGGAGTGCGCCCGGGTGCTCAGGCCCGGCGGCCGCTTCGTCACCACCGTCGACAAGGCCGCGTCGCACAACGTGGGCAGCGACATCGACGCCGCCCTCGCGGGCCGCCCCGTCCGCGCGCCCGTGGACGGCGCGGCCCGCGTCGAGGGCTACGCCGCGGCCTGCGGGCTCACCCCCGCGGGGCGCGCCCGCTTCACCGGGCACGGCCAGGGCCGCAGCCCGCGCAGCACGGCCGAGGACCTGTTCCGCGGCTGGTTCACCAGCATTCCGACGGACAGCGCGATGGCCCGGGGGTACGCGGCGCGCCTCGCGGAGCTGCCGGACCAGGACGTGCGGCGGCCCGACCCGGAGTTCGCGCTGCGCGCGTTCACCAAGCCCGTCGCCTGACGCCTCTGGCCACCGTCTCGCCAGGTTTGCCGAAACGGCAACGGAACTGGCCAGGATCCGCAAGCCGACGCAGGCTGGCAGCGTTCACGAGGACCGGGCGAGAGGGCGGCGGAACGATGACGGCGTACGAGACCAAGACCGGCGGGCACGGCCACGACCACGGCGACGGCTCCGGCCACAGCCACGGCCACAAGCACGGCCACGGCGATCACGACATCGACTGGGCCGACATGGCCCCCGTCCTGGAGCAGAACGCGGAGGTCACGGCCCCGGTGTACCGCCAGGTCGCCACGTGGCTGCGGGAGCTGCGCCCGGCGGGCGCCGAACCGTCCCTGGTCGTCGACGCGGGCAGCGGCCCGGGCGTGGTCACCTGTCTGCTCGCGGAGGCGTTCCCCGGGGCCGAGGTGGTCGCGGCGGATCCGGAGCGGGCCCTGCTCGACCGGGCCGAGGCGCGCGCGGCCCGCCTGGGGCTCGGGGACCGGGTGCGCGCGCACCGCGCGGAACTCCCCGACGGCCTGGGCGAGCTGCCGCCCGCCGACCTGATCTGGGCGGCGCGGTCCGTGCACCACGTGGGCGACCAGGTCGCCGCGCTCACGGCGCTCGGGGAGCGGCTCGCCCCCGGCGGCGCGCTCGCGGTCCTCGAAGGCGGTCTGCCGCCGCGCAGCCTGCCGCGCGACATCGGCATGGGCCGCCCCGGCCTCCAGGCCCGCCTGGACGCGGCCAACGAGGAGTGGTTCACGCGCATGCGCGGGTCCCTGCCCGGCGCCACGGAGGTCACGGAGGACTGGGCCGCGCTCCTCGCCGCGGCGGGCCTGCGCCACGTGGCGACCCGGACGTTCCTGCTCGATCTGCCCGCGCCCCTGGACGAGCGGGCGCGGGCGCACGCCATCGCCACCTTCGAGCGCTACCGCGATCTGGCGGCCGCCGAGGGCCCCGAGGAGCTCGCGGCGGACGACGTGGCGGTCCTGGACCGGCTGCTCGACCCCGAGGACCCGCGGGGCCTGCACCGCCGCCCGGACATGTTCCTGCTCGTGGCGCACACGGTGCACGTGGCGGTGAAGGAGGGCTGACCTCCCGGCCCGGGCCCCGGCCCGGGCTACGACCGCAGCTCGTCGAGCCGGGCGAGCGCGTCGCGCACCGCCTCCCGCTCCTCCTCGCCGAGCCCCTCACGGGCGGCGTCGTCGATGTCGATCCCGGCGGCCCGCTCCAGGAGGCGCTCCGCGTGTTCGTCCTCGCCCTGCCGCTGGGCGATGTCCCCGCGCAGCACCAGCAGCCGCAGGTGCTGCGCGGGCGTGGGCCGCTCGTCCTCCAGGGCCAGGGCCCGGTCGATGACCTTGGCGGCGCCCGCCAGGTCCTCCTTGGAGTCGACGAAGAGGTCGGCGATGTGCAGCGCCCGCGCGAAGGTCTCCTTCGGCGCGGGCCGGTGGCTCTGGTCCTCACTGAGCTGCTGTCCGACGCGGATGCTGTTGCCCGCGGGGTCGGTCATCAGGAACTGCCGCACGCCGTACGACATGTCCTTCAGCGGCCCGATCCGGGGCAGCCCCCGCCTCGGCACCTTCCCGTACGCGGCCTTGAGCCCGGCCCGGAACGTCGCGTACAGCGCGTCCACGTCGTCGGTCAAGACGTAGCACCCCGAGTACGAGGCGGCGGGGTCGTACTGCTTCATGCCGAAGAACTGGAGCTCCACGGGGCCGCGTTCGACGACGGCGTACGCGTACGGGCTCTTCTGGAGGTACGTCGTCTCGAAGCCGAGGGCGGTGTAGAAGTCGACGACCGGCTGGATGGACGGGCAGGGGAGCAGAGGGATGGTTTTCTCAGCCATTCCGCCAGTCTAGTCAAACTTGAATAACCGAGGGCCGGGGATGCGTATTCGGGCGCTGCGGTGGACGTAGATTTCGCCACTTCGCCGCTCCTGACGGCCTGTTGGGGCTACGTTCTGCCGCATGAGGGAGCTGATGCGCTGGGAGTCCGACGACGGGCCCGTCGTCGTGGAGGTGGACTCGCGGGAAGCGGGGTACCGGTCCGTCTCGCGCCGGGACGAGGACGGGATCCGGGAGGTGGAGGGCCGCTTCGAGGCGGCCCTCGGCAATGTGCGCGGCGCCGCGCTCTCGGCGCTCCGCACGTTCCGGGAACGGGCGCTCGACCCGGACGGGATCGAGCTGGAGTTCGGCGTGAAGCTGAGCGCCGCGGCGGGCGCCGTCATCGCCAAGACCGCCGCCGAGGGGCATCTGACGGTCAAGCTGACGTGGTCGAAAGGGGACGCCCGAGAGGGCGCGGAAGGCGCCGTGCGGGGCGAATAATGGCGGACATGCACTGGCGTGCCCGCATCCGCGCGGTCGGCGGCGGCCCGCCGTTGGGGGCGGGCGTGCTGGTCGACGGCGAGCGGGTGATCACCTGCGCCCATGTCGTCGCCGGTCACGCCGAGGTCCGCGTGGCGCTGCCCGGAGCCGCGGACGAGGAACCGGCGCGCGTCGTGTGGACGAACGACGACTGGCACGAGCAGGGCGACCGCGGTGACGTCGCGGTGCTCGCGCTCGACCGCCCGGTGGCCGTGGCGCCCTGCGCCCTCGCGCCCCTCGGCGCACTGCGCCCGGCCCGCGGCCGCCCCGCCCACGTGCTGCGCGCCCTCGGCTTCCCCGAGGGCCACGAGCGCGACGGCACGTACGTCACGGTGACGACCAGCGCCGACCGCCAACTGCACGGCGAATGGCTGGAGCTGGACGTCGACAGGGCCCATCTGCGGCGCATCGGCGAGGGGTTCAGCGGCGCCGGGGTGTACGACCCGGTGAGCGGCGAGGTCGTCGGCATCGTCACCGACGCCGATCTGGAGGGGGAGCGCGAGGGCGCCCAGGGCCGCATGCTGCCCCTGGACACCGTCCGCCGCCACTGGGAGGCCCTGGACGACCTGCTGCCCCTCGGCTGGATGGAGCCCGCGCCGCGCCGCGAGCTGCGGGCCGTCTTCGACGGCGGCGAACTCGCTCCCGCCGCCGTGGCGTTGGCGGTGCGCCAGGCCTTCCCGACGTTCCTGCGGGAGCTGCCCGCCTTCCGGTCGCCGTGGCACGCCGTGCGGTACGTCGCCGAGGACCTGACCGGCGAGGGCCGCGTCGAACGGCTGCTGCGCGAACTGCGCGACCACGCGCCCGCCGCCGTCGCCGCCCGCATCACCGCCTGGCTCCGGCGCTGGCAGCCCGACGAGGCCGGCCACGGCCCGGCCGCGGGAGCCGTGCGCACCGGATCGCTCATGGTCAGGGTGGAGCCGATGACGAAGGCCAAGAGCCTGGACCTGACCGTGTGCGCCCTCGTCGACGGGGTCCCGGTCGGCCGGGCGGGCCCCGTCCGCGTGCGCCCCCAGCAGCTGCGGACCAAGGTCGAGGCGCTCCTCGCCGAACAGGTCGGCGCCGTCGCCGCCTTTGACTGGATCGCGGAGTTCGTCGTGCCGCAGGGGCTCATGGACGAGCCCTTCGAGGAGTGGCTGCTGCGCGAGCCGGGCGCGGCCCGGCCCCGGCCGCTGCGGGCCGTGCCCGTCGTGGTCCGCCACACGGACCGCCTCAAACCCCTCATGGTGTGCCGCTTCACCCGCGAGCGCTGGGAGACCGTACGCGCCCGGGGCGAGACCCGGCCCAAGCCCGTCGCCTGCTCCCTGACGTGGGACTACCAGGAGTTCTACGACTGGCTCGACGGCCAGGAGCAGCTGTGCGCCCTCGCGTACGCGGCCACGCCCGTGGACGCCTGGCTGTCGGCCGCGCTCGACATCGGCATGCCCATCATGCTGTGGCGGCGGCGCGACTGCGGCGGCCGCGGGCACGAGGACTGCGCGCCCGCCGCCTTCCTCGACCGGCTCACCGGGGCGGTGTCCGGACTCGACCCCGACCGGCTCCCGTACGAGGTCATGAAGTTGCGCAAGGAGGCCCGCTCCCCGGAACAGGGCGGCGACGGCCACTGCGGGCACCGCCTGACGCTGTTCTGGGACGACCCGGAGCGCAGCCCCGACCCGCCGCTGGCCATGGGGAACAAGGAGAGGGGCTGAGGTGACCGCACACCCGTCGCACGCCTGGCACGTCTACACCGGCGGCCGCACCCCGCACGACCGCGTCGACCTGCTGCCCGACCCGCCGCCCTGGCGGCGCTTCACCGGCGGCCCGCCGCTGCCCACCCCGCCCGGCGACAGCGGCAACCAGCACGCCGCAGTCAGCTACCGCCCCGGCGACGACGCCGTCCGCCAGGTCAACGCCGCCCTCTACCTGCGCAGACCGCTCCTGGTCACCGGCGCCCCCGGCACCGGCAAGTCCTCCCTCGCCTACGCCGTCGCCCATGAACTCGGGCTCGGCAAGGTCCTGCACTGGCCCATCACCAGCCGGGTCACCCTGCGCGACGGCCTGTACGCGTACGACCCGCTGACGCGCCTGTACGCCGCCGAGCGCGGCCGCGACGGCGCGGCGGGACCCGCGGCGGCCGACGACATCGGCGACTATCTGCGCCTCGGCCCGCTCGGCACCGCCCTGCTGCCCTACGCCCGCCCCCGGGTGCTGCTCATCGACGAGATCGACAAGAGCGACATCGACCTGCCGAACGACCTCCTCACCATCTTCGAGAAGGGGTCCTACGAACTCGTCGAGCTGGCCCGGCGCGCCCGGCCCACCGCCGAGGTGATGACGGCCGACAGCACCACGGACCGCGTGGAGATCCGCGACGGCACCGTCACCTGCCGCGCCTTCCCCTTCGTGGTCATGACCAGCAACGGCGAGCGCGAGTTCCCGCCCGCCTTCCTGCGCCGCTGCGTGACCGTGGACCTGAAGCAGCCCGCCACGGTCGAGGAGCTGACCGCGATCGTCGGCGAACACCTCGGCGCGGTCGTCGGCGACGGCTCGGGAGCGCTGCCCGAGGGCGCGCACGACGTGATCCGGCGCTTCTTCGACCGGCGCGGCGGCGGGCTGCTCGCCAACGACCAGCTCCTGAACGCCATCTACATGTGCCACCACGCGGCCTTCAGCGAACCGCCGGAGTCCGTACGGAAGCTGGCCGAGCAGGTCGCCCCGTACCTGAGCGACGAGGCGACCGGCGCCGATGACGCTTGACCGGCTGCGCGCCGCCCTTGAGGCCCTCGGCCCGCCGGTCACGCCCCTCGAGCTCGCGGAGATGCTCTGGCTCGCCCGCGTGCTGCCCGAGGCCTCCGGGAGCGCGGACGGCCCCCCGCCGCGCCCGGGCGGGGCAGGGCCGCCGCCGGACGCGCTCACGCCGGGCGGCGCCCGCGACCCGGAGCACCGCCCCCGGCCCCGGCGGCGGCCCGAAGGCGCCGCCGCGGAGGAGGCCGAGCCGGCCGGCGGGCGGCCCCTGCACCTGCCGCGCGGTGCCGCACGGCCCGGCACCGACGCCGACGACGTGCTCGTGCCCGCCCCGCAGGCGCTGCGCCACGAACTCGCCATCCAGCGCGCCCTGCGCCCCCTCAAGCGGCGCGTGCCGGACGCCCGCCGCCGCGTCCTGGACGAGGACGCCACCGCCGCGCGCGCCGCCGAGCGCGCCGGACGCCGCCCCTGGGCGCCCGTCCTGGTGCCCGCCGCCGAGCGCCCGCTGCGCCTTGCCCTGGTCGTCGACACCGGCTCCGCCATGGCCGTGTGGCGGCCGTTGGCGGGCGAACTGCGGGCGGCCCTGGCGCGCACGGGCGCGTTCCGCGACGTCCGCCTCTGGTACGCCGCCGACCTCGGCACCCGCGTCGGCCTGCGGTCCTCGCCCGGCCGCCCGGCCGTGCCGGCCGCCGCCGCGGTCGACCCCACGGGGCGTCAGCTGACCCTGGTCCTCAGCGACTGCTCGGGCCCCCACTGGTGGGCGGGGCGCGCGGGGCGGGCCCTGCACACCTGGGCGCGGCGCGGGCCCACCGCCGTCCTGCAGCCGCTGCCCGAACGCCTCTGGCGGCGCACCGCGGCCCCCACCGTGCCAGGGCGGGCGAGCGCGGCACGGGCCCTCGCTCCGAACGCCGCGCTCCGCTTCATCCCGCACCACGGCCGCGCCCACCGCCCCGCCGGGGCCCTGCCCGTGCCCGTCCTCGAACTCGCGCCGGAGTGGCTGGCCGACTGGGCGGCCCTGGTGGCGGCGGTGGGCGACCGCCCCCGCGACACCGCCGTCACCTACGTCGGCCCCGCCCCGCCCGCCCTCGCCGCCCCCCTCCCCGACGAGGGCGGCCTGCCGATCGCCGAGCGGGTCCTGCGCTTCCAGCTCGCCGCGTCCGGCACGGCCGCGGGGCTCGCCGCGCACGTGGCCCTGTCGGTGCCCGCGCTGCCCGTGATGCGGCTCATCCAGCAGCGCGTCACCCCCGGCTCCCGGCCGAGCGACCTCGCCGAGGTCCTGCTCAGCGGCCTCCTGGAACCCGTCGACCTGGAGCGCGGCCTCTACGACTTCGTCCCCGGTGCCCGCGCCGCCCTCATCGAGACCCTGCCGCGCCCCGAGTCCCTGGCCGTCACCGACCTCCTCACCCGCATCGGCGAGGAGATAGCGGCCCGCGCGGGCTCGGCGGCCCGCTCCTTCCCCGCGGTCGTCCCCGTCGCGGACGGCACGGGCACCAGGGGGCTGGGCGCGGCGGGGGAACCGTTCGCGCTGGTCAGCGAGGAGGCGCTGGGGGTGTTGCGGGGGCGGGCGATCCGGGTGGCGGAGCGGCCTGCGGGCGGGCCGGCCGCTTCCCCCGCACCGCGGGCCCTACCGGATGCGCGCGTCCTGACGAACCTTCCGCCACCGAGGGAGTTCGTGGGCCGGGCCGCGGAACTCCGGCACGTGGACGAGGCGCTGAGCGCCCCCGGCCCGCACGCCGACAGGCCCCGTGCGCTCGTCGTGCACGGAAAGGCCGGCGTGGGCAAGTCGGCGCTGGCCGCGCGGTGGGGCGCCGCGGCCTGCTCGTCGCTGTCCTCGGTGTGGTGGCTGACGGCCCGCTCGCCGGGCGACCTGGTCGACGGGCTCGCGGACCTGGCCCGGATCCTGTCCCCCTCCGCCACGGACGCCGTGACGAGGGAGCAGACGAGCCAGTGGGCCGTCCGTTGGCTGGCGGAGCACGACGACTGGGCGCTCGTTCTCGACGACGCGGAGAACCCGGCCGACGTCGCCGCGCTCCTGGAGCGGCTCGGCACGGGCGGCCGCGTCCTGGTCACCAGCAGGCGGGCCCATGGTTGGGAGGGTGTCGGTCCGCTCCTCGAACTGGGCACTCCGGACCCCGCGGAGGCCGTCGAACTGCTCCGCGCCCAGGCGGGTACGGACATGCTGGAGGGTGACGCGCGCAGCCTCGCCGAAGCGCTCGGAAACCTGCCGCTCGCCCTGTCGACGGCGGCCGCATACATGACACGGGAGGGGGTGTCCCCGGCCCAGTACCTGATGCGCCTCGAACGTGCTCGGGCCCGCCCGGGCGGGGGTCGGCATCTCGTCGGCGACGCCGTCCGCACGTCCCTGCGCACCGTGGACGACCCCTCGGCACGCCGCGTCATGAACGTCCTCGCCTGCCTCGCCCCCGCGCCGGTCCCGCTGGGCCTTGCGGCCGACGTCGCCGCGCTCGAAACACTGGCGGAGCTCGGCCTCGTCAGCGCCGACCACGACACGCTGCGGATGCACCCCCTGGTGCACGAGTTCCTCAACGAGCCGGACGAGAGCGACCCGTGGCGCGGCCCGGCGGCCGTGCGGGCCGCGCGACTCGAAGCCGCGGACCTCCTGGACGGCGCGCTGCCCTCGGACACCGAGGACCCCGCCACCTGGCCGCGCTGGCAGGTCCTGCTGCCGCACATCGACCACATGGCCGAGCGGATCGCGGAGCAGGACGACAGCCCGCGTTTCGTCCACGTCCTCGAGGAAGCCGCGGAGTATGTCATCGGGCAGGGGCAGGTGGAGCGCGGCATCGTCATGCTGCGGCGCGCGGTGCAGGGGAGGGAGCGCGAGGGCGGATTCCCGGCAGGCTTGCGGACGACCCGGCGGCTCGTGAGCGCGTTGCGGCGGGCGGGCCGCCTCGAGGAGGCCGTGCGCCGGTGCGAGGACGCCGCGCGCTGGCCGGTCACCCCCGACCACCCGGACGTCCTCCTGCTCCGGGTCGAACTCGTCGCGCTGAAGCACCAGTCGGGCGAGGCGGATGTGGCGTGGCAGCAGTTCACGAAGCTGTACACGTTCGCTCTCCACGCGCCCCGCAGGGCCTCCCCCGATCTGTTCGTCCCCTGCGCGGCCGTCGCGGGCCTGGCCCTGACCCTCGGGGAGCCGCGCATGGCCGTGCAGCTGTACGAGGCGACACTGGCGGCGGTCCGGCGGGAGTTGGGGGAGGACCACCCGGACACCCTGGCCGTCCGGGGCCGCCTCGCCGCCGCCCTGTACGCGGTGGGCGAGCGGGGGCGGGCCTCCCGCGAGGGCACGCAGGTCCTCGTCGACCTCACCCGCGTCTTCGGGGCGGACCACCCCCGGGTGATCAGCGCGCTCAGCGACGTCGCCCACGCCCTGGAGGGCACGGAGGACGGGTTGCCCGACGCCGTGAACGCGTACGCGGAGGCCCTGCGGCGCAGCCGCGCGGCGCGCGGCGAGGCGCACCCGGAGACACAGCGCCTGTGGGACCACCTCTTCGACGCCGAGGTGCGGGCCGGGAACCGGGCGAGCGCCGTCGAGGTGGCGGAGGAGTGGCGGTCCGCGGCGGCGGAGGCGCTGGGGGCGCACCACCGTGCCACCCTGCGCGCGTCCGCGCGCCTGGCCCGCGCGTACGGGGCGAACGGCGACTGGAGCCTGGCCGTTTCGACGTACGAGCGCACGCTGGAGCTCCAGCGCGAGACGCTCGGGGAGGACTCCCCGGAGACCTGGGAGTCGTACGACCGCCTCGCCGCGCTCTTCGCGGAGGTGGGCAACGAGGACCGGGCACTGCCCCTGTACGAGCGGGCGCTGCGCGCGCGGCGGGAGAGCCTGGGGGAGGGGCACGAGGAGACCCTGGCCGCGCTCGACCGCACGGCCGTCGCGCTCCTCGGCGCCGGACGCCACGGCAGGGCCGTCGAGTTGCTCGACCGCGCGCTGGACGTCCGCCGCCGCGTGCTCGGTGAGGCGCACACCGACGTACTCAAGACGTACAACTATCTGGGGTACGCGCACCTGGAGGCGGGGGATCCCGCGCGGGCCGTCATCACGTACGGCACCGCTCTGCGCGGATGCGCGGAGCTGTTCGGTGAGGCGGACTCCCGCACCGTGGCGATGATCAGGAACCTCGTCGAGGCGCATCTCTCCGGAGGCGGCCGCCTCGGGGCCGTCGAGGTCCTGGAACACGCGGTGGCCGCCCTCACGCCCGCACTCGGCGCGGACCACCGCGACGTCCGCGCCCTCAAGGACGAACTGGCCCGGCTGCGCCCCCGGGAGACCGGGGGCGCAGCCGGGCCCTGATTCCGCTCGCGCGCCCTACGCGACGTGGAAGTCCGCCGGGTCGGGGCCGATCCGCCGGTCCTCGTTCAGCGCGCTGATCGCCGCCATGTCCTCCGGGTCGAGCTCGAAGTCGAACACCGTGATGTTCTCCTCGATGCGGGAGGGGGTCACCGACTTGGGGATGACCACGTTGCCCAGCTGGAGGTGCCAGCGCAGGACGACCTGCGCCGGGCTGCGGCCGTGCTTCTGGGCGATCGCGACGATGGCCGGGACCTCCAGGAGCCCCTTGCCCTGGCCGAGCGGCGACCAGGCCTCGGTGGCGATGCCCTGCTCCGCGTGGTACTCGCGGGAGGCGCGCTGCTGGAGGTGCGGGTGCAGCTCGATCTGGTTCACCGCCGGGATCACCGACGTGGCGTCGATGAGGCGCTCCAGGTGCTCCGGAAGGAAGTTGGAGACGCCGATCGACTTGGCGCGGCCGTCCGCGAGGATCTTCTCGAAGGCCTTGTACGTGTCGATGTACGTGCCCTTGTCCGGCATCGGCCAGTGGATCAGATACAGATCGACGTAGTCGAGGCCGAGCTTGCCCAGGGACTCGTCGAACGCCTGGAGCGTCGAGTCGTATCCCTGCGCGCTGTTCCAGAGCTTCGTGGTGACGAAGAGCTCCTCGCGGGCGACGCCGGAGGCCGCGATGGCCTTGCCGGTGCCCGTCTCGTTCTCGTACACGGCCGCCGTGTCGATGCTGCGGTACCCGGCCTCCAGGGCCGTCGCGACCGCCCGCTCCGCCTCGTCGTCCGGCACCTGCCAGACGCCGAAGCCGAGCTGGGGCATCTCGATGCCGTTGTTCAGGATGATCGGGGGGACCTTGCTCACGGGCTCTCGATCCTTATGCGTCGATGGGTGGTACGTCCATGGTCAACGATCAGGGGCCGTGCCGCATTCCTGGCGTGGGACCCGGGCTCCGGGCGGCCCTCGGAGAATGGCCGGATATGGCTCCGACCTCATCGGTCCGAACCATTGACCGCGTCCCGTCATGCCGCGACTCTGTTGCACGTCACTGAACGCAGGCCATCCATGTGAACACCCTACGCACACCGATGGTGGTGTATCCCAGTGGCTCCTGAACCCCCACTTCTTCAGGAAGGCAGGACACGCCCATGAACACCCACGACAAGGAGACGTCGGACCTTCCCCCCGGCCCGACCGACCGCACCGCCTGGCAGACCCCCGAGTACACGGTCGTCGAGACCTCGCTCGAGGTCACCGCGTACCGCCTCGCCGACCGGTAAGCACCGGCCGTGCTGCTCCAGGTGCTCGGCACCGCGGCGGGCGGCGGGCTGCCCCAGTGGAACTGCGCGTGCCCCGGCTGTGCCGGGGCCCGTGCCCACCCCGGACGCCGCCGACGCCACGCATCGCTCGCCGTCCGCGCGGGCCCGGGCCGCTGGTACCTCGTCAACGCGACGCCCGACATCGGCGAGCAGATCGAGGAGTGCCCGGGACTGCTGCCCGGCCCCGGGGCCGACGTCCGCCGTTCGCCGCTCGCGGGCGTCCTGCTCACCGACGCGGAGCTCGACCACACCCTCGGCATCGCCCGGCTGCGGGAGGCCCGCGACGGCGTGGACGTGTGCGCCACCGCGCCGGTGCTCCGCGCCGTCCGCGAGCGACTCGGCCTCGGGGCCGTGCTCGGCCCCTACACCACGGTCCGCTGGCGCGAGCTGACCGGCGCGCGAACGCCTCTGGGCGAGGGGGCGGAGGTCACCGTCGACGCGGTGCCCGTTTCAGCCAAGCGCCCGCGCTACGCGGCCGACGCCACGGGCCCGGCCGCCGAAGGGGACGCCTGGTCCGTCGCCCTGCGCCTGCGCGACACCGGCACGGGCGCCACCGCCTTGTACGCCCCGGCGCTCGCCGCCTGGACCGACGCCTTCGAGGACGCCGCCCGCGAGGCCGACGTCGTCATTGTCGACGGCACCTTCTGGGACGACGAGGAGCCGCTGCGGTCCGGGTTCTCACGCACCACCGCCACCGGGATGGGCCATCTGCCGATCACCGGTCCGGGTGGCACCGCGCACCGGCTGGCACGCCTGCCGGGCCGCTGTCTGTACACGCATCTGAACAATACGAACCCCCTCGGGGACCCCGGCGCCGAGCAGCACAAGCACCTCGCCGACCAGGGACTCGACGTCGCGGCGGAGCGGATGGTGATCGAGCTGTGAGCACAGCCACCCTGGACGGCACGGTGTCCGGCGAGCGCGAGCCGTGGACGGCGGACGAACTCACCGAGCGGCTGCGGGCCGTCTCCGCCGAGCGCTACCACGACCGCCACCCCTTCAACGTCCGGATGCACGAGGGCGACCTCAGCCCCGGCGAACTGCGCCGCTGGATCGCCAACCGGTTCCACTACCAGCGCCACATCCCCGTCAAGGACGCCCTGATCCTGGCCAAGTTCGACGACCCGGGCCTGCGCCGCGGCTGGCTGCGGCGGATCCGCGACCACGACGGCGAGCGCCCTGGCGACGGCGGCATCGAGCGCTGGCTGCGGCTCGGCGAGGCGGCGGGACTCGGGCGCGACGAGCTGACGGACGCGTCCCGGACGCTGCCCGGGGTGCGGCTCGCCGTCGAGGGGTACGTCAACTTCTGCCGCCTGCGGCCCGCGCTCGACGCCGTGGCCGCCTCGCTCACCGAGCTGTCCGCGCCGGACCTGATGCGCACGCGGATCGCCGCCTTCGAGAAGCACTACCCGTGGATCGACACCGACGGACTCGCCTACTTCCGCGGCCGGGTGGAACAGGGCGGGCGTGACGGGCGGGAGGCCCTCGGCCTGGTCCGCGCCTGGGCGCGCACCCGCGAGCAGCAGGAGCGGGCCGTGGCCGCGCTCGCCTTCAAGTGCGACGTGCTGTGGGCGCTCCTCGACGCCGTGGACCGGGGCCCCGCCGGGGCCGGAACGAAGGAGTGAGCCGCCGTGAGTGACCTTCTGCGACTCGACTGGCGGCCCGTGCTCGCCCGCTCGGTGATGCTCCGGCACGACCGGGTGCGCGGTGTCGACCTGCTCGTCCTGCCCGAGCGGGTGGTGGTCCTCCGCGGCGCCGCCGGGAGCATCGTGGCCCTGTGCGACGGCGAGCGCGACGTGGAGGCGATCGTCGCGGAGCTCGCGCGCTGCCACCCCGGAGCCCCGGTCGCGGCCGAAGTGCCCGTGTTCCTGGAGCAGTTGCGGGACGAGGGGTGGCTGCGGTGACCGCCGCCACGCCGTCGGGGGCCCGGCCGCAGGCGCCGCCCCCGGAGCCGCCCTGGGCGCTGCTCGCCGAGCTGACGCACGGCTGCCCGCTGCGCTGCTCCTATTGCTCCAATCCGACCAAACTGGTCGGTCGGTCAGCAGAGTTGTCCGGTGCGGAGTGGGCCGACGTCTTTCTGCAGGCCGGTGACCTGGGCGTCGTCCAGACCCATCTGTCCGGCGGCGAGCCGCTGTTGCGCCGCGATCTGCCGGAGATCGTCGCCGCGGCCGACGGCGCGGGGATCCACACCCAGCTCGTCACGAGCGGCGTCGGCCTGCACGAGGCCCGGCTCGCCGCGCTCCTGGCGGCGGGCCTGCGCAGCGTGCAGCTGTCCGTGCAGCACACCGACCCGGACGCCGCCCGGCGTATCGCCGGGGCGCGGGCGTCCGGCGCCAAGGAGCGGGCGGCCCGTCTGGTCCGCGCGGCCGGACTGCCGCTCGGCCTGAACGTGGTCCTGCACCGCGCCAACCTGGACGCGCTCGACGCCCTCGTGGAACTCGGCCTGGCCTGGGGCGCGGAGCGGATCGAGCTGGCCAACACCCAGTTCTACGGCTGGGCCCTGCGCAACCGCGACGCGCTCCTTCCGCACCCCGAGCAGGTGGCCCGCGCCCGCGCCACCGTCGAGCGGTGGCGGGCCGACCTCGCCGGGCGCATGGAGCTGGTGTGGGTGGCGCCCGACTACGTCGACGCCACCGCCAAGCCGTGCATGGGCGGCTGGGGCGCGGTGTCCCTGACCGTCGCGCCCGACGGCACGGTCCTGCCCTGCCCCGCCGCCGCCGAGCTGCTCGGCGCGGCCGCCCCCAGCGTGCGGGACCGGCCGCTCGACTGGATCTGGCGGGAATCGCCCGCCTTCACGCGCTACCGGGGCGAGGCCTGGATGCCCGAGCCCTGCCGCTCCTGCGACCTGCGGACGGTCGACTTCGGCGGCTGCCGCTGCCAGGCGTACGCCCTCACGGGCGACGCCGCCCGTACGGACCCCGCCTGCTCGCGCTCGCCCGACCACGGGATCGTGCGCGCCCTCGTCGACGCCGCGCGGGAGCCCGCGCAGACCGCGGGCGGCTACGCCTACCGCGAAGGAGGATCATGAAACGTCCCGGCATATCCGTGGCGGCGTGCGCCCTCGCCCTCGCCGGGCTCGTGGGGCTCGCCCCCGCGGCCCCGGCCGCCCCCTCCACGGCCCCGGCCGCGGCTCCCGGGGCGCGGGCGGGCGCGGAGGACTGGTCCGCCGCCCTGGTCGAGTCCACGATGACCCGCCACACCCCGGCGTCCATCGGCGGCTGGTCGTACCCCGTCGGGCTCTATCTCTACGGCCAGTACCGCACGTACCTGCGCACCGGCGACGAGCGGTATCTGACGTACGTCAAGCAGTACGTCGACCGGTTCGTCGACCAGGACGGGAACACCGCGCAGAAGTACAACAGCCTCGACAGCATGCAGGCCGGGCGGCTCCTGGTGGCCCTGCACCACGAGACGGGCGAGGACCGCTACCGGATCGCCGCACGGAAGATCCGCGACCGGCTGAGGACGTACCCGCGCACGGCGGACGGCGGCTTCTGGCACGCCGACACCGCGAGCCGCGCGCACCAGCTCTGGTCGGACGGCGTGTACATGGTGACCCCGTTCCTCGTCGAGTACGGCGCGGAGTTCGACGACGAGGCGTACACCGACCGCGAGGCCGTCGAGCAGCTCACCACGTACGCCCGTCGCCTCCAGGCGGACAACGGCCTGTTCCAGCACGCCTTCGACGCGTCGCGCACCGCCGTCTGGGCCGACAAGGAGACCGGCCGCGCTCCCGAGCAGTGGTGCCGGGCCATCGGCTGGTACGCGATGGCCGCTGTCGACGTCCTCGACGCCACCCCGAAGGACCGGCCGGGCCGCGACCGGCTCGTCGGCGTCGTGCGGAAGCTCGCTGCGGGCATCGCCCGCACCCAGGACCCGGCCACCGGCCGCTGGTTCCAGGTCGTCGACAAGGGCGCCCGTGAAGGGAACTGGACCGAGACGTCCTGCTCCAGCATGTTCACCTACGCCCTCTCGCGCGCCGCCGAGAAGGGCTATGTCTCCGCGGCGTACCGCGAGGTCGCCCGGCGCGGCCACCGGGGCGTCCTGGAGCGGATCTCGCGCGGCGCCGACGGCCTGACCGACCTGACCGGCATCTCCATCGGCACGAACGTCGGCGACTACGCCTTCTACGTCGCCCGGCCCCGGCAGACCAACGACTTCCACGGTCTCGGCGCCTTCCTGCTCATGCACGAACAGCTGCGGAAACAGAGGTGAGCCGGGCATGACCCCGTCGCGAAGGACCGTCCTGGGCGCGGCACTCGGCGCCGGAGCGGGCGCGGCCGCCACCGCCGCCGGGGTGCCGTCCGCCGTGGCCGCGCCCGCCGCCGCGTGGCAGCTGCGCTGGTCGCCGTCCGCCCGTGAGGTCGGGACCCGCGCCTTCGAGACCGTGGAGGACGACCGCGCCGACTCGCACCCGGCGGCCAAGCCGCACGTCTTCGCTGACGGCGACAGCTTCCGCTTCACCCTCCACACCGTGGACCGGGACACCAGCACCGACCGCCAGCGCCAGGAGGTGACCGGCTGCCGCACCGGCGACACGTATCTGAAGTGGCACAAGGGGCAGACCTGGCGGGTCACCTACCGCATGTTCCTGCCGAGTTCGCTCATGGCGACGACGACGTTCACGCACATCATGCAGATGAAGCAGCCCGGCGCGGGCAGCGCGCCGATCGTCGTGCAGTCGCTGCGCCGCTCCGGCGGCCGACAGACCATCGAGCTGAAGGTCTTCGAGCAGGACGTCCTGGTCGGCCGCACCGACCTGGAGCCGCTGCACGACCGGTGGACCGACGTCGACTTCCGGATCACGATCGGCGACGGCTCGTCGGGCTCCGTGCGCTGGATCCTGGGGAGCGGTGGCACGACGGTCGTCGACACGACGAAGTCCGGTGTGGACACCTTCCTCGCCGACCGGGTGCGGCCCAAGTGGGGCATCTACCGCTCGCTCGGCGACACCTCCGGCTCGATCCGGGACACCTACATGCTCCTGACCGGCATGCGCGCCTACCAATTCGTCTGAGCCGCCCCCGACCCCCCTCACAGGAGGCACCCATGCACCGCAAGAGCAGGCCGACCGCCCGGAGGGTGGCCCTCGCCGCCAGTGCCGTCCTCACCGCGGGACTCCTGGCCCAGGTCCCCCCGGCGGCGGCCGCGCCGCCCGCCCCGGCCGGCGAGCCCACCGGCGTCAAGACCATCTCGAACGGCTGGACCATCCCGTGGGGCACCTCCTGGCTGCCCGACGGCTCGTCCGCGCTCGTCACCGAGCGGGACGGCTTCGGCGTCTGGTCGGTGTCGGCCGACGGCTCCGCGAAGAAGCGGGTCGGCACGGTACCCGAGGCGCAGACCACCGGCGGCGAGGGCGGCCTCATGGGCGTCGCCGTCGACCCGCAGTGGGCGACCAACCACTACGTCTACGTCATGCACACCGCGGCCGAGGGCAACCGCATCGCCCGCATGACCTACGACGGCTCCTCGCTCGGCGGCTACAAGGTCCTGGTCAAGGGCATCAAGAAGGCCAAGTACCACAACGGCGGCCGCCTCGCCTTCGGCCCCGACGGGCTGCTGTACGCCACCACCGGCGACGCGCAGGACCGCAAGCTCGCCCAGGACAAGGACTCCCTCAACGGCAAGATCCTGCGCCTGACCCGCGACGGCGAGCCCGCCCCCGGCAACCCCTTCGGCACGCTCGTCTACAGCCTGGGCCACCGCAACCCGCAGGGCATCGCCTTCGACCCGCAGGGCCGTCTGTGGGAGGCCGAGCTGGGCGACGCCACCAGGGACGAGCTGAACCTCATCAAGCCCGGCAGGAACTACGGCTGGCCCACCTGCGAGGGCAACTGCAACGTGTCCGGGATGACCAACCCCAAGAAGACCTGGGGCGTCGCCGAGGCCTCACCGAGCGGCGTCGCCGTCGTCGACGGGGCCGTCTACATGGCGGCCCTCAAAGGCGAACGCCTGTGGCGCGTCCCCATCAACGCCGACAGCGAGAACGTCGGCTCCGCCAAGGCGTTCTACGTCGGCCAGTACGGCCGCCTGCGCGCGGTGACGACCGTGCCCGGCGCGAAGGCGCTGTGGCTGTCCACGACCAACGCCGACAACAACGGCGGTCAGCCCGACGGCGCGGACAAGATCTTCCGCGTCTCCATCGGCTGACCCGGGCGGCGCGGCCCGCCCTCAGGGGTAGAGGGCCGCGACCTCGTCCGCGTACGCCTGCTCGATGGCCTTGCGCTTGAGCTTGAGCGAGGGCGTGAGCAGGCCGTGCTCCTCGGTGAACTGGTGCGCCAGGATCCGGAACGTACGGATCGACTCGGCCTGCGAGACCAGGGTGTTGGCGGCGACCACCGCGCGCCGCACCTCGGTCTCCAGGTCCGGGTCGCGCACCAGGTCGGCGGGGGTGGGACGGGGCTTGTCGCGCATGGCGAGCCAGTGGTCGACGGCCTCCGCGTCGAGCGTGACGAGCGCCGCGACGTAGGGGCGGTCGTTGCCGACGACGAGGCACTGCGCGACCAGCGGATGGTCCCGCACCCGCTCCTCCAGCTGGGCGGGGGAGACGCTCTTGCCGCCGGAGGTCACCAGGATCTCCTTCTTGCGGCCGGTGATCGTGAGGTAGCCGTCCTCGTCGAGGGCGCCCAGGTCGCCGGTCGCGAGCCAGCCGTCGTGCAGGGCCGCGTCGGTGGCCTTCGGGTCGTTGAGATAGCCCTGGAAGACGTGCGGGCCGCTCAGCCACACCTCCCCGTCGTCCGCGATGTGCACGGTGGTGCCGGGCACGGCCTGGCCGACGGTGCCGTAGCGGGTGCGCTCGGGCGGGTTGGCGGTCGCGGCGGCCGACGACTCGGTGAGGCCGTAGCCCTCGAAGACGGTGACGCCCGCGCCCGCGAAGAACAGGCCGAGGCGCCGGTCCATGCCGGAGCCGCCGGACATCGCGTGCCGCACCCGGCCGCCCATCGTCTCGCGCACCTTGGCGTACACCAGCTTGTCGAAGAGCTGGTGCTGCATCCGCAGGGCCGTCGAGGGGCCGGGCCCGGTGCCGAAGGCCTTGGCCTCCATCGCGTCGGCGTACTTCACCGCCACCTCCACGGCCTTGTCGAACGGGCCCGTCCTGCCCTCCCGTTCGGCCTTGCGCCGGGCCGCGTTGAAGACCTTCTCGAAGATGTACGGCACGGCGAGGAAGAAGGTGGGCCGGAACGCGGCCAGGTCCGGGAGCAGCTCCGCCGCGCTCAGGCTCGGCTGGTGCCCGAGCTTGACCCGGCCGCGCACCGCGGCCACCTGCACCATGCGGCCGAAGACGTGCGCGAGCGGCAGGAAGAGCAGCGTCGAGGCCTCGTCGCCGCGCTTGGAGTGGAACACCGGCTCCCAGCGCCGGATGACCGTGTCCACCTCGAACATGAAGTTCGCGTGGGTGAGCACACAGCCCTTGGGGCGGCCCGTGGTGCCGGAGGTGTAGATCACGGTGGCGACGGAGTCGGGCGTGACCGCGCGGCGGTGGCGGTGCACCACCTCGTCGTCCAGGTCGCGGCCCGCCTCGCCGAGCTCGCGCACCGCGTCCTCGTCGAGCTGCCACAGACAGCGCAGGAGCGGAAGCCGGTCCACGACCGAGCCGATCGTCATCGCGTGGTCCTCGTGCTCGACCATGGCCGCCGTGACCTCCGCGTCGTGCAGCATCCAGAAGACCTGCTCGGCCGACGACGTCGGGTAGACGGGGACGACCTGGGCGCCCACGGTCCACAGGGCGAAGTCGAACAGCGTCCACTCGTAGCGGGTGCGGCACATGATGGCGACCCGGTCGCCGAAGCGCACGCCCCGGGCGAGCAGCCCCTTGGCGAGCGCGAGGACCTCGTCGCGGAACTCCGCCGAGGTCACGTCCCGCCAGGTGCCGTCGGCGCCCTTGCGCCCGAGCACGACGCGGACCGGATCCTCCAGGGCATGGTCGAAGACGGCGTCGGCAAGGCCGCCCACCCTCGGAGCCGACGCCAGGGGAGGGTTCGTGAACTCGCGCAATGGTGCTCCTTGTGGCGCTCCGCACAGCGCCGGTGACGGTACCCCACCCCTCTCCCTTCCGGGAGAGGGGTGGGGAACGGGCCGATGGGCACGATCGTCACAGGTCAGCTGGTGAAATGCGGCCACAAGGGGAAGGGCCGGACAGTTTCCTGACGGATGAGTAAGTTTCGGTGGCGTAATCTCCACCGAATCTGTACGCGGAGGTTACGCCTGGAGCTGCTTCTCGGGCCTGCCCCCGGCGGTCCGTTCGGACGCCGCGGGCCGCCGACCCGCGTCGGCCGACCGCTTGGTCCGGACCATTACGAGGACGGCGACGCCCGCCACGAGGCCGGTGACGCCCGCCGTGAGCGAGGCGCCGTTGAGCCCGGCCGCGAACGCCTCGCGCACACTGTGCTCCGAGACCGCGCCCCGCACGGCCGCCGCCCCGCCGCCCGCCACCGTGTGCGCGGCGTCGTGGCCGAGCGTGTCCTGCATCCGGGAGGTCAGGATCGTGCCGAAGACGGCGACGCCGAGGGCGTAGCCGAGCTGCCGGAAGGTGTTCACCGCGCCGCCCGCCATGCCCGCGTCGCGCGGCTCCACCGCGGCGAGCGCGGCGCCCGCGAGCCCCGGCGAGACCAGACCGGTGCCGACGCCCGCCAGGACCAGGCCCGGCACGAGCGCGCCCCAGGACGAGCCCGCGTCGAGCACCGCCATCGCGAGGCCGCCCGCGCCGATCAGCAGCAGGCCGACGCCGATGACGTACCGGCCGGGCACCCCGTGCAGGAGCCGCCCGCCGACCGCCGCCACCACGAACGACGTGGCCGAGAGCGGCACCAGGACGAGGCTGCCGTGCACCGGGCTCATGCCGAGCACCGTCTGGAGCCAGATCGAGAGGTAGGGGATCACGCCGAACGCGGCCGCGTTGTAGCCGATCGCGCCGATCAGGACGCCCGTGAACGCGGGCTTGCGCAGCAGCCGCAGATCGAGCAGCGGATGGGTGGCGCGGCGCTCCACCGCGACGAAGGCGAGCAGCGCGAGCGCCGCCACCGCGAGCGTCACGCCGGTGCGCGCCGAGGTCCAGCCGACCGTCGACGCCCGCACCACGCCGAACGTGAGCGCGCCCGCGAACAGCACGAACGTCGCCGTGCCCGCCCAGTCCACGCGCCGCTCCGCGCGCCCGCGCGACGGCGGCACCGCGCGCAGCGTCAGCCAGACCGCGGCCACGCTCACGGGCAGATTGACGAAGAAGATCCAGCGCCAGCCGGGCCCCTCGGTGAGCAGCCCGCCGGCGATCGGCCCGAGCGCGGCGGCGGCGCCGCTCACCGCGCCCCACACCCCGAGCGCCACCGAGCGCTCCTTGCCCTGATAGGCGGCGCCGAGCAGCGGCAGGGTCGTGGCGAACATCGCGGCGGCCCCGAGCCCCTGCACGGCGCGCGCCGCCACGAGCAGCTCCGCGTCTCCCGCGAGCCCGCAGCCGAGCGAGGCGAGCGCGAAGACGACGGTGCCCGCGAGCTGCACGCGCCGGTGGCCGATCACGTCGGCGGCGGCGCCCACGCCGAGCAGCAGCGCGGCGAGCGCGAGCGCGTAGCCGTCGATGACCCACTGCAGATCGCTGAGCGAGGCGTCCAGGGCCCGCGCCATGTCGGGCAGGGCGACGACCACGATCGTCACGTCGAGCAGCAGCATGAACGTGCCCAGGCACACCGCGGTCAGCGGCCCCCATGAGCGCATGGTGTTTCTCCCGTTGTCCGGTCCGTACGCCACCGGGTGGTGGCTCCGTTGTCGTACGATCCGTGGAGGCCGGACGATCGTGACGCCGATGGCGGCGAGGCGGCGGAATCCGACATCTCAGGGGTGCTCATCGATGGAATCCTCCATGCTCGACGATCTGGACCGGAAGCTGCTCCAGGCCCTGGAGACCGACGGGCGCGCGCCGTTCAGCAAGATCGCGGCGGTGCTCGGCGTCTCGGACCAGACGATCGCGCGGCGCTTCCGCCGGCTCACCGCCGAGGGCGGGCTCCGGGTCGTGGTGCTGCGCAACGCCGAGCGGCTCGGCCAGGACCACTGGATGCTCCGGCTGCGCTGCGCGCCGGACGGCGCCCAGACCATCGCGCAGGCGCTCGCCCGCCGCCCCGACACGTTCTGGGTGGGCCTGGCCTCCGGCGGCACCGAGGTCCTCTGCATGACCAAGCCCCGTACCCCCGGGGACCACGACCTGCTGCTCGGCAAGCTGCCGCGCACCCCGCACATCGTGGACATCCGCGCCCACCAGCTCCTCCACACCTTCTTCGGCGGGCCCCGCGGCTGGCTCGCCAAGCTCGCCCCGCTGAGCGCCGAGCAGCTCGCGGCGCTGACGCCGAAGCTGCCCGCGCCACCCGCGGGACCGGCACGGATCGCGCCGGAGGACGAACCCCTGGTCGCCGCGCTCGAAGCGGACGGCCGCGCCGGCTACCCCGAACTCCAGCGCGCCACCGGCCTCTCGGAGTCCACGGTCAAACGCCGCCTGGCCGCGCTCCTGGAGTCCCGGGCGATCTACGTCGACATCGAGTACAGCGCCGAGGACCTCGGCTACCGCTGCGGCGCCACCCTGTGGATCACGACGGCCCCCGCCGCCCTGGCCTCCGTCGGCCAGGCCCTGGCCGAGCACGACGAGATCGCCTACGTCGCCGCGACGGCGGGCCCCTCCAACCTCGTGGCGACGGTCGTCACCCAGGACACGGCGGGCCTGTACGCCTACCTCAGCGGGGCGATCGGCAGCCTGGAGGGCGTACGGCACGTGGAGACGACGCCGTATCTGCGCCGCGTGAAGCAACTCACGTACCAACCCACGCGCTAGGGCCGGTCCCGCGCGGGCAGACCCTAGGCGCGGCCGCGCTGCAAGCGGTCGCCGCCCGCCAGGATCGCGGCCGCGAGCGCGTCCGCCGCCGCGTGGGCGCCCGGTGAGGCGAGGCGCCGCTCGCCGTGGCGCAGGACGAAGTCCACCGCGCCGAGCTCCGGCAGGCCGAGCCGCTCGGAGACCCGGACCAGGCCGGGCGGGATCAGGCCGCGCGAGTGCGCCATCACGCCGAGCCCGGCGCGCGCCGCGGCCACCAGGCCGTTCAGGCTGCCGCTGGTGCAGGCGATCCGCCAGGGACGGCCGCTCAGCTCCAGGGCCCGCAGGGCGAGGGCGCGGGTGATGCCCGGCGGCGGGTACACGATGAGCGGCACCGGGCGCCCCGGGTCGAGCCGCAGCCGCGGCGCCCCGATCCACACCAGGCCGTCGTGCCAGACCAGTTCGCCCCGCGGGTCCTCCGGGCGGCGCTTGGCCAGGACGAGGTCGAGCTTGCCCGCGTCCAGGCGCTCGTGCAGCGTGCCGGACAGCTCGACCGTCAGCTCCAGGTCGACCTCCGGGTGGCCGCGCCGGAAGGACTCCAGGATGTCGGTGAGACGGGTCAGGACGAAGTCCTCGGACGCGCCGAAGCGCAGCCGCCCGCCGAGCCGGGCGCCGGTGAAGTGCGCCGTGGCCTGCTCGTGCACCTCCAGGATGCGGCGCGCGAAGCCGAGCATCGCCTCGCCGTCCTCGGTCAGCTCCACGCCGTGCGTGTCCCGGGCGAACAGGGCCCGCCCGGTCGCGTCCTCCAGGCGCCGCACGTGCTGGCTGACCGTCGACTGGCGCAGGCCGAGACGGCGCGCGGCCTGCGTGAAGCTCAACGTCTGGGCGACCGCGAGGAACGTGCGCAGCTGTGCGGGGTCGTACATCGCTCCAGGCTAGCGCGGGTTATCACGATTCGTGATGACAGTCAGAGCGGTGTGCGGGATTCCCGATCGCGTCGAACAGGAGGAACATGGAGAGGGCACGTACCGGGCCCGGCCCGTGGGCGGGCCCGAAGAACCGAGACCCCGAGAGCACGGAGCCCTGTGAAACGCCCGTCCTGGCCGTCGTGGATGCCGGTCGACCCCTTCATCGCGGTGCTGATCGCCACCGTCGGCCTCGCCGCGCTCCTGCCCGCCCGGGACACCGCGGCCGACGTGGCGTCCGGGGCCTCCACCACGGCCGTCGCGCTGCTGTTCTTCCTCTACGGCGCCCGCCTCTCGACCCGGGAGGCCCTGGACGGACTGCGGCACTGGCGGCTGCACCTCACCGTGCTGCTCTGCACCTTCCTGGTGTTCCCGCTGCTCGGCCTCGCCGCCAAGGGGCTCGTGCCGCACGTCCTGACGCCCGCGCTGTACAGCGGCTTCCTGTTCCTCACCCTCGTGCCGTCGACGATCCAGTCGTCGATCGCCTTCACCTCGCTCGCGCGCGGCAACGTCCCGGCGGCGATCTGCGCGGGCACGTTCTCCTCGCTCGCCGGAGTGGTGCTCACCCCGCTGCTCGTGGCCTGGCTGCTCGCCGACACCGGCGGCGGCTTCTCCGCCGACGCGTTCCTGAAGATCGTGCTCCAGCTGCTCGTGCCGTTCCTCGCGGGACAGGTGCTGCGGCGCTGGATCGGCGGCTTCGTCGCGCGGCACAAGAAAGTCCTGAGCCTCGTCGACCGGTGCTCGATCCTGCTCGTCGTCTACACCGCGTTCAGCCAGGGCATGGTGCGCGGCATCTGGAGCCAGGTCACCCCCGCCCGGCTCGCCGCGCTGCTCGGCGTGGAGGCGGTGCTGCTCGCGCTGATGCTCAGCCTGACCTGGTACGGCGCGAAGCGGCTCGGCTTCGGCCGCGCCGACCGGGTCGCGATCCAGTTCGCCGGGTCGAAGAAGTCGCTGGCGGCCGGGCTGCCCATGGCGAGCGTCCTGTTCGGCCCGCAGGCCTCGCTCGCGGTCCTGCCCCTGATGCTCTTCCACCAGATGCAGCTGATGGTGTGCGCGGTGATCGCCAAGCGCCGCTCCCACGACCCGGAGGAGTTCACTCCGGTCGGGACAGGCGCAGCGTCACGAACCGCGGCCGGTACAGCTCCACGTTCCGGTTGACCTTGGCCTGCCCGCCCGCCGTGGCCGTGGCGTCCGGCGCGTTCACGTCGTAGCTCAGCACGAGGCGGCCGCCGCCGCTCAGGGCGGGGTGCGCCTGCGGGTTGTACGCGGCCGCGTCCTCGGGCAGCGGCGGCGCGAAGTCCTTGCCGGGGCCGTGCCAGGGCCCGCTCGGCGAGCAGGCCCAGTACGACGTGACGGTGGTCAGGCCCCGCGCGCCCGCCGCCATCGTGAACAGCACGTACGTGCCGCCGTCCCGGACCACGGTGAAGGCGCTGCCGACCCCCTTCTCGCCGTTGTCGCCGAGGACCGAGCGCGGCTTCGCGCCCGCCCGCGACCAGGTGGCGCCGTCCCAGTAGCGCCAGGCCGCGGGGTCGCCCAGGGCGCCGTGCGGGACGCGGGCGACATAGGCGTGCGAGGAGGGGCGCGAGGCGGTCTGCGCGTCGTTCCCGCCGAAGACGTAGGTGTGGTCGCCGTCGTCGACCGTCGTGGTGCCGTACAGGACGCGCTTCTCGGGGTCGGCGACGCCGCGCTGGTCGGAGATCTGGGTGATGCCTTCGAGGGCGAGGTCCGGCAGGGTGAGCGTGGCGACCTCGGTGGCGGCTGGCACCCCGAAGATCCACGGCTTGGGGCCCGCGGCGCGGGTCCACAGCAGGACGCGCACCACCTCCTCGTCGCCGCCCGGCACGCGCGGCTCGACCTTCGCGGCGACCGGCCAGCGCCACTGCCCCGGCCCGGGGTCGTGGAACAGGGGAGTGGGCAGCGTCCGCTCGATCCCGCCCGAGCGGGACATCACCACGCCGGAGTTGCGCACCATCGGGGCGGTGCCGTCACGCCACTTGTGCGGCTGCCCCTGAAGGTTCGGCGGCTTGTGCACGCGGCCGAGGAAGGTGTCGGAGAACAGCCACAGGACGCGCCCGTCGGGCAGCTTCACCGAGTGGGTGCCGTCGCCGCCGCTCCAGTCGTCGTCGCGCGCCGCGTCGTCGCCGTACGCGGCGAACGCGTTCGTGGGGCCGGTCGCGGGCCGCCAGGAGTCCACGCCGCGGGCCGTGCACGCCGCCGGGCCCTTCCGGTCGTCCTCGTCGTCCGGAAGGGCCGTCAGGAGCACGGCCGCGCAGGCGAGCACCAGCAGCAGGGCGACCCACAGCACGGGTGAACCGGGGCCGCCCCGCTGCCGGTTCGCCGCCGTCGGACCGGTGAGCGGGCGTGTGGCTTGGGACACGCCCGGGACGCTAGTTCCTCGGGCGCACGCGGTCCATGGGAAGCCAGGCGACGGTGTCCGGTGTCACAGCGGAGCGACCCGCCCGACCCCGGTCGGCGCCGGCCACCGAGGCGAGCTCGTCGACCTCCCTGTCGGTGAGGGCGCGCTTGAAGACCCGTACCTCGTCGATGGCTCCGGCGAAGTGGGCCCGGCTGTCGACGCGCTGCCCGATGTGCACGCCGAACGGCGAGTTGCGGCTGACCGTGCCCGGCACGTCGGGCCGGGACAGCTCGGTGTCGTCCACGAACAGCGTGAGCGTCCCGTCGCCGCGCCGCAGCACGGCGTGGTGCCACTCGCCGTCGTTGTACGCGCCCTGGGTGCTCAAGGAGGCCGAGCGGGGCGGCGTCCCGCCGTCGCGGGTGGTGATCAGGCCGGTGAGGCGGCTCGCGGCGGGTTCGCCGCGCAGCCACACCTGCGGCTGGTTCGTGCCGACGCCGCCCATCCACAGCAGGGGCTGCTCACCGCTGGTGGCGGCGTAGCGGAACCACAGGGACAGGGTGAAGTCCCGTGATCCGAGCGGCAGTTGGGGGCGGTAGCGCAGGCGCACCGCGTCGTCGGTGCCGTCGAAGGCGAGCGCGTCGCCCGTGACGCCGTCCGTGGGACGTGCGCCGCCGAGCACCGCGGCGCCGCCCGCGCCGGGCGCCCAGTCGCTCGTGTGCGGGTCGGGGCCGCGCCGCGGCTTCAGCCAGTCCTCGGTGAAGCGCGCGAAGCGGATCTCGTCGCGGGCGTCGACTGGGCCCGCCTCGTACATCAGGCCCACGTGGTCGGGTCCCGCGTGCACCATGTCCGAGTAGCCGGACCAGTCGGTGGTCACGACGGTACTGCGGTCGAAGCTGTCCCAGGTGCGGCCGCCGTCGTAGGAGGACCGGACGGTCATGGTGCGGCGCCGGTCGGGGTCGCCGGGGCAGGCGAGCAGGAGCCGCTTGCCGAGCCGCAGCGTCGAGCCCTGCACCTGGGGCGTGTACAGGTCGGGCTGGGCGCGGAAGGGTGCGATGAAGCTGTCGCCGCCGTCGCGGCTGACGGTGTGGGAGCGGTGCCCGAGGTCGGTGCCGTCCTGCTCGCGCCCGCTGACGTAGATCGAGCCGTCCTGGCGCTCGGTGACGGTCATCTCCGACGGCTTCTGCTGGAACGTGCCGTCGGCGGCGTCGACGTCGTACGAGTCGGTGGCGCCGATCCGCCAGTTGTCGCCCCCGTCGTCGCTGACGACGAGCGCGGCGTGGTTGGCGGTGACCCGGCTGCCGTTCCAGGTCTCGGCGTTCACGGCGAAGACGAGGCGGCCCTTGTGGCGGCCGCGGGTGAGCTGCAGGCCGTGCACGGGTCCGGTCGCGTACCAGGAGTTCCAGTGGGCGGGCAGGATCTCCTTGCTCAGGTCCCGCGGCTTGGACCAGGTCACGCCGTCGTCGTCGCTGTACTGGAGGTGCGGGGTGCGGTCGCACGGCACGTCGCAGTTCTTGCCGTCCGTGCGTCCCGTGTTGTAGGTCTCCGCGAGCACGACGCGGCCCGTGTCCCGGTCCACGATCGGCGTCGGGTTGCCGTGGGTGTTCCCGGCGCCCTCGTTGATGACCTGCATCGGCCCCCAGGTGCGGCCGCCGTCGTAGGACCGCTTGAGGACGAGGTCGATGTCGCCCGCGTCGCTGCAGTCGTGCACGCGTCCCTCGGCGAAGGCGAGCAGGGTCCCCTTCGTCGTCCTCACGACGGCCGGTATACGGAAGCAGGTGTAGCCCGGATCCTGGGAAGCCTTGAAGAGGATCTGCTGCTCGAAGGACGGCATCGCCCTGTCCCCGGCCGCGGCCGGGCCGCTCAGCGCCGACGGCAGGGCGAGCGCGGTGAGGGTGGCGGTGGTCAGCGCGGCGACGGTGCGCCGGGGCGTGCGGAGGCGTGCGGGGGCGGTGTGGTCGAGCCGGGGCGGTCTGGGGCGTGCGCGGTGTCTCAGCGGCATTCGGCTGGCCCTTCGTCGTGACCATATCGACCGGACATATGGACATCCCATGTCCAAGGTGCGGGGCGCCGACGCTACTTGGGCCGCAGGGGCCGCACAAGAACCGTGCCTGTAGCTGAAGCCATACGGGCGAGCGGGTCCGGAATCAACCCTCCTAACGGGTGAGACTGAGGGCCGGGGCGGACTGCGCGCCCCCCCGCCTCGGCCGTCGCTACGGAACGAGGACGACCTTGCCGAGGTTGGCGCGGGACTCGATGACCTCGTGCGCCTTCGCCGCCTCCTCCAGGGGGAACGCGGCGTGCACGGCGGGCCGCAGCGCGCCCGCTCCGAAGAGCCGCCACAGCTCCCGGCGCCAGGCCTCGTAGGTGTCGGGGCGGCCCCGGGCGATGAGCGCCATCTGAAATCCCGTCACGGACTTGGCGCCGACCAGCAGGTCGTACGCCCGCACAGTGCCGCCGCCCGAGCTGTACGCGACGAGGCGGCCGAAGGGGGCGAGCGCCGCCAGGGCCGGGGCGAGCAGCTCGCCGCCCACCGCGTCCAGGCAGTAGTCGACGGGCTCGCCCCAGCCCTCCTGGGCGTAGGTGACCACGTCGGTGGCCCCGAGGGAGCGCACGAAGTCGGCCTTGGCCGGGTCCGACACGGCGGCCACGACACGCCCGGCGCCCCGGAGCGCGGCCAGCTGCACCGCCAGGTGGCCCACGCCGCCGGCCGCCCCGGTGATCAGCGCGGACTCGCCGGGTGCGGGCCGCGCCGCTGCGAGCGCGCCGTGGGCGACCAGGCCGCTACGGACCAGGGCCACCGCGTCGGTCGCGCTCGCGCCGTCCGGCACGGGCGACGCCATGGCGGTGCGCAGCAGGGCGTAGTCGGCGTAGGCGTGCCCGAAGACCAGGCCGGTGACCCGGTCGCCGGGCGCGTGGCCGGTGACGCCCGGGCCGAGCCCGGCCACCTCGCCCGCGACCTCGCCGCCGAGCGGTATCGGCTCGGGGGACTCGCGCACCTTGCGCACGACGGGCAGCGTCACGCCCGCCGCCGCGACGCGCACGAGCAGCTCACCCGGTCCTGGCGTGGGCACGGGCGCCTCTTCGAGCCGCAGGACCTCCGGGCCTCCGGGCCGGTCGTACCGAACGCGACGCATGCGTGCCTCCTCGGGCAAAACCATTGGGGTGCCCAACGATATCCACAACTTCATTGGGAAGTCCAATGGTTCTTCGGTACGCTCCTCCCATGCGTGAGACCCCGCCCGCCCCGTCCACCATCCGCACCCTGCCGAGCTGGCTGCTCGGCCGCGCCGCCGCCCGCGGCCGCGCCCTGGTCGCCGACGCCCTCGCCGCCGAGGGCCTGCGGATGTGGCACCACGTGGTCCTGTCCGCCGTCGCCGACCTCGGCCCCGTCGCCCAGGCGGAGCTGGGCCGCAGCGTGTCGCTGGACCCCAAGGACATGGTCGGCGTCCTCAACGACCTCCAGGACGCGGGCCTGGTCGAGCGCACGCCCGACCCCAAGGACCGCCGCAAGAACGCGGTGACGATCACGGCCGAGGGCCGCAGCACGGTGCGACGCTGTGCGGAGGCGGCCCAGCGCGCGAACGCCGAACTCCTGGCGCCGCTGCCGGAAAGGGAGCGGGAGTGGTTCACGGACATGCTGACCCGAGTGGTGAACGGGTCCTGAGCGGCCACGGGAGGGTTTCAAGCCCGTCCGGCGTTTGAGGACGAGCGCGCAGCGCGATCAACCCCGGCCCGGGCGGGGCGCAGCCCGGCTACCGCGCCGCGCGGCGAACCCCGGCCCGGAGGGCGACCCGGTGCTCGCCCGCGTACACGTTCATGGAGGCGCCGCGCAGGAAGCCCACCAGGGTGAGCCCCGTCTCGGCCGCCAGGTCGACGGCGAGGGACGACGGCGCGGAGACGGCCGCGAGCACCGGGATGCCCGCCATCACGGCCTTCTGGGCCAGTTCGAACGAGGCACGGCCCGACACCAGCAGGACCGTGCGGGCCAGCGGCAGGCGGCCGCTCTGGAGGGCCCGACCCACCAGCTTGTCGACGGCGTTGTGCCGCCCCACGTCCTCGCGTATGTCGAGCAGCTCGCCGTCCTCGGAGAACAGCGCGGCCGCGTGCAGCCCGCCGGTGCGGTCGAAGACGCGCTGGGAAGCGCGCAGCCGCTCGGGCAGCTCGGCGAGCAGCTCGGGGGTCAGGCGCAGGGGCTCGGGACCGTCGTCGACGGGCCAGCGGCCCTTCGTGCGGACCGCGTCCAGGCTCGCCTTGCCGCACAGGCCGCACGAGGAGGTCGTGTACACGTTGCGTTCGAGGGTGATGTCCGGCAGGACGACGCCGGGCGCGGTCGACACGTCCACCACGTTGTACGTGTTCGAGCCGTCCTCGGTGGCGCCCGCGCAGTACACGATGTTCCGCAGCTCGTCCGCCGCGCCGAGGGCGCCCTCGCTGACGAGGAAGCCCGCGGCGAGCGCGAAGTCGTCGCCCGGCGTGCGCATGGTGATCGCGAGCGGCCTGCCGTTGAGGCGGATCTCCATCGGCTCCTCGGCGACGAGCGTGTCGGGCCGCTCGCTGACCGCGCCGTCGCGGATGCGGAGGACGCGGCGGCGCTCCGTGACTCGTCCCATGTCGATCAGTCCCGGTTCTGTACGTGCTGGTAGCCGAAGCGGCCCTTGATGCAGAGGGCGCCGTGGGTCACGGGCCCCTTGTGCGGCGAGGTGACCTTCACGATCTCATTGTCCCGCACGCGCAGGGTGAGGCCGCAGCCGACTCCGTAGGCGGCGCACACGGCCGTCGTCCCGGTCCGCGCCGCCTCATGGCTGCCGGATGCGGTCCGCGGGCGACGAGGTGGACGTCGGCGCCCGCGCGGTGCAGCGCGGCTCCGGCGTAGGCGCCGATCGCTCCGGCGCCCAGGACCGCGGCTCTCACGAGGGGGCGCTCCGTTCGGTCGAGGGTTCCGACGGGCCTTTCGTTGCCCCGGGGGGAGTACGGGGAATGGAATACTGCCTACAGTATGGGAGTTGGGCGGACAAGGTGCCGCGCGCGACCTCGCCCACCGTCGACGCGTCACAGCCCACCCCTTCCCAACGGCCCGCGCGCTTCCTACCGTTCGGGATCATGAGGCCCCCCGTCGCACCCCCCGGCTGGAGCCGCTGGCTCGTGCCGCCCGCCGCCCTTTCGGTGCACCTCTCCATCGGCCAGGCCTACGCCTGGAGCGTCTTCAAGCCGCCGCTGGAATCCGCGCTCGACCTCAGCGGCACCCAGAGCGCCCTGCCCTTCCAGCTCGGCATCGTCATGCTGGGTCTGTCCGCCGCGTTCGGCGGCACGTTCGTGGAGCGCAACGGCCCGCGCTGGGCGATGTCCGTCGCGCTCGTCTGCTTCTCCTCCGGCTTCCTGCTGGCCGCGCTCGGCGCCGCGACCCGCCAGTACTGGCTCGTCGTCATCGGCTACGGCTTCGTCGGCGGCATCGGGCTCGGCATCGGCTACATCTCCCCGGTCTCCACGCTGATCAAGTGGTTCCCCGACCGGCCCGGCATGGCCACCGGCATCGCGATCATGGGCTTCGGCGGCGGCGCGCTCATCGCCTCACCGTGGTCGGCGCGGATGCTGGACTCCTCCGGCATCGCGCTCGCCTTCCTGGTGCACGGCCTGACGTACGCGCTCTTCATGGCGCTCGGGGTGCTCCTGGTGCGGGTCCCGCGGCCGGAGGGCGCCCGCGGCCCGGGGGCGGCGGGCGCGCACGCGGGGCCCCAGGTGTCGGCCCGCCAGGCCGTGCGCACCCCACAGTTCTGGTGCCTGTGGGTCGTCCTGTGCATGAACGTGACCGCCGGGATCGGCATCCTGGAGAAGGCCGCCCCGATGATCACCGACTTCTTCGCGGACTCCTCGGCACCGGTCTCCGCGTCGGCGGCCGCCGGGTTCGTCGCCCTGCTCTCGGCCGCGAACATGGCGGGCCGCATCGGCTGGTCGTCCGCGTCCGACCTGCTCGGGCGGAAGAACGTGTACCGCGTCTATCTGGGCGCGGGTGCGCTGATGTACCTGCTCATCGCCCGCTTCGGCGACGACTCCAAGCCGCTGTTCGTCTGCTGCGCCCTGGTCATCCTCTCCTTCTACGGCGGCGGCTTCGCCACCGTCCCCGCGTATCTGAAGGACCTCTTCGGGACCTACCAGGTGGGCGCCATCCACGGCCGTCTGCTGACCGCCTGGTCGCTCGCCGGCGTCCTCGGCCCGCTGATCGTGAACTGGGTGGCCGACCGGCAGGAGGAGGCGGGCAAGGAGGGCGCCGCCCTGTACGGCGTCTCCTTCTCGATCATGATCGGCCTGCTGGTCGTCGGGTTCGTCGCCAACGAGCTGGTCCGCCCCGTCCACCCCCGCCACCACCTCGCCGCGCCGAAGGAGGCCGCCGATGACGACACCGCCGAGCCCGCCGCCCGCTGACCCGGGGGCGTCCGCGCCGGGCCCCGACCGCCCGCCGCGCCGCCGCGCGCTGATCCTGGGCTCCTGGCTGTGGGTGACCGTGCCCCTGGCATACGGCCTCTACGAACTCGTACACAAGGCCAGACAGCTCTTCACCGGGTGACGCGATGATGAGAAGCATCCAAACGAGCGGTCCCAATCCTGTCGCATTACGTCACCTGCTACCCGTGAGTCGCTCAGCAGACTGGACGGTCCCGCACATCCGGCACCACGAGGGGACCCGCACATGCCCGGCTCACGCATCGCCGCCGTCGGCCACTACCAGCCCGCCAGGGTGCTGACCAACGACGACCTGGCGGGCATGGTGGACACCAGCGACGAGTGGATCCGCTCCCGGGTCGGCATCCGCACCCGGCACATCGCGGGCCCCGAGGAGCCCGTCGACGAGCTCGCCGCGCACGCCGCCGCCAAGGCCCTCGCGGCGGCGGGGCGCACGCCCGAGTCCGTGGACCTGGTCGTCGTCGCCACCTCCACGGCGGTCGACCGCTCGCCGAACATGGCCGCCCGGGTCGCCGCCCGGCTCGGCCTCGTCTCGCCCGCCGCCCTGGACGTCAACGTGGTCTGCGCGGGGTTCACGCACGCGCTCGCCACCGCCGACCACGCCCTGCGGGCCGGGGCCGCCAGCCGCGCCCTGGTCATCGGCGCCGACAAGATGTCCGACATCACGGACTGGACGGACCGCACCACCTGCGTCCTGGTCGGCGACGGCGCGGGCGCGGCCGTCGTCGAGGCCTGCGGACCCGACGACGAGCCCGGCATCAGCCCCGTCCTGTGGGGCTCGGTGCCGGAGATGGGGCACGCGGTGCGGATCGAGGGCCAGCCCGCGCGGTTCGCCCAGGAGGGCCAGAGCGTGTACCGCTGGGCGACGACGCAGCTGCCGCCGCTGGCCCGCGCGACCTGCGAGCGGGCCGGGCTCGTGCCCGCCGACCTCGCCGCGGTCGTCCTGCACCAGGCCAACCTGCGCATCGTCGAACCCCTCGCCGAGCGCATCGGCGCCGTGAACGCGGTGGTCGCCCGCGACGTGGTCGACTCCGGCAACACCTCGGCCGCGTCCGTGCCGCTCGCGCTCTCCAAGCTGGTGGAGCGCGGCGAGATCGTCACCGGCGACCCGGTGCTGCTCTTCGGCTTCGGCGGGAACCTGTCGTACGCGGGACAGGTCGTGCGCTGCCCGTGACGCGGGGCGTGACGCGGGCCGTGGCGCGGGCCGTGGCGGGCTCAACTCCCTCTGGTCCTGGCCACCCTGCTCGGTAAACTGTAGACAAAAGCCCATGCCCAGGTGGCGCAGGAGGGGGACCGGATGTTGTCCGCAGGACTGCCGCAGGGGACGGTGCCCAAGCTGGAACGGCCGGGCCCGCTGCGCGAGCGCGTCTACGAGGCGCTGCTCGAACTCATCACCACCCGCGCCCTCCAGCCCGGCCAGCACCTCGTCGAGAGCGAGCTGGCCGGGCACCTCGGCGTGTCCCGGCAGCCCGTGCGCGAGGCGCTCCAGCGGCTCAACACCGAGGGCTGGGTGGACCTCAGGCCCGCCCAGGGCGCGTTCGTGCACGAGCCGACGGAGGAGGAGGCGGACCAACTGCTCACGGTCCGTACGCTCCTGGAGGCGGAGGCGGCACGCCTCGCCGCGGCGAACGCGGGCTCCGCGGGCATCGAGGCGCTCGAAGAGCTGTGCGCCCGGGGGGAGTCGGCCGTCGCCGAAGGGGACGTGGACCTCGTCGTCGCCACGAACGCGGCGTTCCACGCCAAGGTCATGGAGCTCGCGGGCAATGTGGTCCTCGCCGAGCTGGCGGGCCGCGTCGACCGGCGGGTGCGCTGGTACTACACGCCGGTGGCGCGGCAGCGGGGCGTCCAGTCCTGGGTCGAGCACCGCGACCTGATCGCGGCGATCGCCGCCCGCGACGAGGCCCGCGCCACGGCCGTGATGCGGGCCCACACGGAACACACCCGCCGCACCTACCACGACCGGGCCCCCGCCTGACGGGCTGCATACCCACGGCCCGAGCCGAAGAGATTCAGCCCGTCCGGCGTTTGAGGACGAGGCGCGGAGCGCCGATCGACGGGGGTCCAAGGGGGCGGAGCCCCCTTGTTCGGGAAGGGGCGGGTCTGGGGCGCCCCCGCGAGGGGCTTTGTCCTGCCGCAGGAGAAAGTCGAGGGCAATTCGCGCGCAAGTTCTTCCCACCCCCGGCAGCCGCTGCTACGTTCCCCTCGAAAGCCCAACACGTACGAGGGACAAGGCCGATGAGGCGGGGAGGGGCGCGTGAGACGCATGACGGCTCGACCCGCCAACGCGCACCAGGCGCGCCTGCTGCGCCTGCTGCGTGACGGCGGCCCCAACTCCCGCGCCCAGCTGGGCGACCAGGTCGACCTCTCCCGGTCCAAGCTGGCCGTGGAGGTGGACCGCCTCCTGGAGACCGGACTCGTGGTGGCCGACGGCCTCGCCGCATCCCGCGGCGGCCGCCGCTCCCACAACATCCGCCTCGCCCCCAACCTCCGCTTCCTCGGCGTCGACATCGGCGCCACCTCGGTCGACGTCGCCGTCACCAACGCCGAGCTGGAGGTGCTCGGGCACATCAACCAGCCCATGGACGTGCGCGAGGGCCCGGTCACGGTCTTCGAGCAGGTCCTCGCCATGGCCGCGAAGCTGCGCGCCTCGGGCCTCGCGGAGGGCTTCGACGGGGCGGGCATCGGCGTGCCGGGGCCCGTCCGCTTCCCCGAGGGCGTGCCCGTGGCCCCGCCGATCATGCCCGGCTGGGACGGCTTCCCCGTGCGGGAGGCGCTCAGCCAGGAGCTCGGCTGCCCGGTCATGGTCGACAACGACGTGAACCTGATGGCGATGGGGGAGCAGCACGCGGGCGTGGCCCGCTCCGTGGGCGACTTCCTCTGCGTCAAGATCGGCACCGGCATCGGCTGCGGCATCGTCGTCGGCGGCGAGGTGTACCGGGGCACGACCGGCAGCGCGGGCGACATCGGCCACATCCAGGTGGAACCCGAGGGGCGCCCCTGCGCCTGCGGCAACAGGGGCTGCCTGGAGGCCCACTTCAGCGGCGCCGCGCTCGCCCGCGACGCCCAGGAGGCCGCCAAGGAGGGCCGTTCGCCGGAGCTCGCCGCCCGCCTCGAAGCGGCCGGCGCGCTCACGGCCGCGGACGTCGCCGCGGCCGCCGCCGCGGGCGACCCCACCGCGCTCGACCTGATCCGCGCCGGCGGCAACCGCACCGGCCAGGTCATCGCGGGCCTCGTCAGCTTCTTCAACCCGGGTCTCGTGGTGATCGGCGGCGGCGTCACCGGCCTCGGCCACACCCTGCTCGCCGCGATCCGCACCCAGGTCTACCGCCAGTCGCTGCCCCTCGCGACCGGCAACCTCCCCATTGTCCTCGGCGAGCTGGGCCCCACCGCGGGCGTCACCGGCGGCGCCCGGCTCATCAGCGACCACCTGTTCTCACCGGCCTGACCTGCCCGCGCACCACCTCCAGGTCACTTCCTCCCGGCACCCCAGCACAGCGCTCACCCTGCTCTGCCCTGAAACCGGCCACACCCGTAACAAGGGAACCGTCATGGCACCAGAACCACCGCTGCTCCGCATGTCCGGCATCACCAAGTCGTTCCCCGGCGTCCGCGCGCTCGACGGCGTCGACCTGCACGTCCAGGCCGGTGAAGTGCACTGTCTGCTCGGCCAGAACGGCGCGGGCAAGTCCACCCTCATCAAGGTCCTCGCGGGCGCCCACCAGCCCGACGGCGGCACCATCGCCTGGCGCGGCGGCGCGGTCACGCCGCGCTCGCCGATCGCCGCCATGCGGCTCGGCATCGCCACCATCTACCAGGAACTCGACCTGGTCGAGCACCTGTCCGTGGCCGAGAACGTCTTCCTCGGGCACGAGCCGACGACGGCCGGTTTCGTCGTCCGAAGGGGCGATGCCCACGCCGCAACTGCCGCTCTGCTACGGCGACTCGGGCACGCCGAGATCGGCCCCGCGCGGCTCGTGGGGGAGCTGTCCGCCGCCCAGCAGCAGATCGTGTCGATGGCCCGCGCGCTCTCGCACGACGTACGCCTCATCGTCATGGACGAGCCGTCCGCCGCGCTCGACCCGGACGAGGTCGACAACCTCTTCCGCATCGTCGGCGACCTCACGGCCGACGGCGTCGCGGTCGTCTACATCTCGCACCGGCTCGAGGAGATCCGCCGCATCGGCGACCGCGTCACCGTCCTGAAGGACGGCCGGGCCGTCGCGGTCGGGCTGCCCGCGAAGCAGACGCCGACGCGCGACATCGTCGCCCTGATGACGGGCCGCACCGTCGAGTACGTCTTCCCCGAGCGGCCCGAGGGCGCGCGCGAGGCACCGTCCGAACCGCTCCTCACCGTCCACGGCCTGGCCAGGGAGGGCGAGTTCGCGCCCCTCGACCTCGCCCTGCGCCCGGGGGAGATCGTCGGACTCGCCGGGCTCGTCGGCTCCGGCCGGTCCGAGATCCTGGAGACCATCTACGGTGCGCGCAAGCCGACCGCGGGCCACGTCCGCGTGCACGGCAAGCCCCTGCGGCCCGGCAGCGTCCGCGCGGCCGTGCGCGCCGGGCTCGGCCTGGCCCCCGAGGAGCGCAAGGCGCAGGCCCTGCTGATGCTGGAGTCCGTCACGCGCAACGTGTCGGTGTCGTCCCTGCCCCGCTTCGCGCGCGGCGGCTGGCTGGACCGCGGCAAGGAGCGGGAGGCCGCCCGCGCCGCCACGCGGGAGCTGTCGCTCAGGCCCGACAACCCCTCGGTCCCCGTCCGCACCCTGTCCGGCGGCAACCAGCAGAAGGCCGTCCTCGCGCGGTGGCTGCTGCGCGGCTGCCGGGTCCTGCTCCTCGACGAGCCGACGCGCGGCGTCGACGTCGGCGCCCGCGCCGAGCTGTACGCCGTGGTGCGGCGGCTCGCCGACGAGGGCCTGGCCGTGCTGCTCGTCTCCAGCGAGGTGCCCGAGGTCCTCGGCCTCGCCGACCGCGTCCTGGTGCTCCGCGAGGGCCGGGTGGTGCACACGGCGCCCGCGCGGGAGCTGGACGAGCACCGCGTGCTCGACCTCGTCCTGGCGTCCGGCACCGCGACGGGCGCCCCGGAAGACCCCGGCGGCCCCGACCGCCCGGCAGGACCCGATGGCCCGGAAGACACCGTCACCACGGAAGGGAGCCCGGCGTCATGACGCAGCCCGCATCGCCCGCCCGGCCCGTCACCGAGAAGAGCCCCCCGACGGACGGCGGGCGCAGCCCCTTGCGGGCCCTCGTCGCCCGCGCCGACCTGCGGACCCTGTCGCTGCTCGGCGTCCTCGGCGCCCTGATCGTGATCGGCGGCGTCACCCAGCCCGACGCGTTCCTCGACACGGACAACGTCCAGCTCGTCCTCACCCAGGCGTCCGTCATCGGCGTCGTCACCGTCGGCATGACCTTCGTCATCATCTCCGGCGGCATCGACCTGTCCGTCGGCGCCATCGTCGCGCTCGCCTCGGTGTGGGCGACGACCGTCGCCACCCAGGAGTACGGCTTCGCGGGGATCCTCTTCACGGCCGTCGTCGTCGGCCTCGGCTGCGGCCTCGTCAACGGACTGCTCATCGCGTACGGCGGCATGGTGCCGTTCATCGCCACGCTCGCCATGCTCGCCTCCGGGCGCGGCCTCGCCCTGGAGATCACCGACGGCAAGACCCAGATGGTCACCGTGGACGGCGTGCTGAAGCTGGGCGAGCGCGACGCGTACGTCCTCGGCGTCCCGCCGCTCGTGATGGTCTTCGCGGCGGTGACCGTCGTCGGCTGGCTGCTGCTCAACCGCACCACGTTCGGGCGCCGCTCGGTCGCCGTGGGCGGCAACGCGGAGGCCGCGCGCCTGGCCGGGATCGACGTCCGGCGCCAGCGGCTCTACCTCTACCTCCTCTCGGGCCTGTGCTGCGGCATCGCGGCCTTCCTCCTGATCGTCCTGTCGGGCTCGGGCCAGAACACCAACGGCAACCTGTACGAACTCGACGCCATCGCCGCCGCGATCATCGGCGGCACCCTGCTCAGCGGCGGGCGCGGCACCATCACCGGCTCGGTGCTCGGGGTGCTGATCTTCACCACGATCACCAACATCTTCGCGCTCAACAACCTGGAGACCGCCGTCCAGCAGATCGCCAAGGGGGCGATCATCGTCGCCGCCGTCCTGGTGCAGCGCCGTACAGCCACCACCTGACCACCATCCGAAGGGGTCACCGCCATGCCACACAGCACCAGCCGCAGAGGGCTGCTCTTCGGGGCGGCCGCCGTGTCCGCGGGGGCCGTCCTGACGGGCTGCACCAGCAACGAGTCCAAGGACGACGACTCGTCCGCGCGGAACGACCAGCTCGCCGCCGACGACAAGCCCGGCAAGGAGGTCACCATCGGCTTCGCCGGACCGCAGGCCGACCACGGTTGGCTGAACGCCATCAACGACAACGCCAAGGAGCGGGCGAAGAAGTACAAGGACGTCACCCTGGAGGCCACCGAGGGCTCCAACGACACCGCGGCCCAGATCGGCCAGGTCGAGACCCTCATCAACAAGAAGGTCGACGTCCTCGTCATCCTGCCCGCCGACGGCAAGGCCCTCACCCGGGTCGGCCTCAAAGCCATGAAGGCCGGGATCCCGGTGGTCAACCTCGACCGGATCTTCGCCTCCGCGCAGGCCTACCGCTGCTGGATCGGCGGCGACAACTACGGCATGGGCCTCAACGCCGGTCACTACATCGGCGAGAAGCTCAAGGGGAAGAAGGACGCCCGCGTCGTGGAACTGGCCGGGCTCGACAACCTGGAGCTGACCAAGCAGCGCACCAAGGGCTTCGACGACGCCCTCAAGAACTACCCCAACATCGAGAAGGTCGCCCGGCAGGCCGCCGAGTTCACCGTCGAGTCGGGCCAGGCGAAGATGTCCCAGCTGCTCCAGGCGCAGAAGGACATCGACGCCCTGTGGAACCACGACGACGACCAGGGAGTCGGCGCCCTGCGCGCCATCAAGCAGGCCGGGCGCGACGACTTCCTGATGGTCGGCGGCGCGGGCGCGCTCTCCGCGTTCCAGGAGATCAAGGCCGACCGCGGCGTGCTGAAGGCCACCGTCCTGTACCCGCCGACGATGGCGGCGTCCGCGATCGACCTCGCCCGGGCGCTCGGCCAGGGCAAGGGCGTCGGCGGCCTGGCCGAGTACGAGATCCCGGCCTCCCTCACGCTCTACTCGGCCGTCGTCGACAAGGACAACGTCGACCAGTACATGTCCACCGGCTTCAAGTGAGGTGCCTGCTGACCGCGAAGCAGGCGTCGACGCGTCGACCGGAAGTCGACCAGGAGGGGTTACCGCATGAGTGAGACGGAGCACGAGGCCGCGCCCGGGAGCGAGTCCGGAAGCACGTCCGGGAGCGCGTCCGGGGCCGGGCCGACGGGGCGGCCGGGCGCCGCGCGGCGCGGCCTCGGCGTCGGCATGGTCGGCTACGCCTTCATGGGCGCCGCCCACTCCCAGGGCTGGCGGACCGTGGGACGCGTCTTCGACCTGCCGGTCGAGGCGCGGCTCGCGGCGGTCTGCGGCCGCGACGGCGCGGCCGTGCGCGCCGCGGCGGACCGGCTCGGCTGGGCGGCGGCCGAGACCGACTGGCGCGCGCTCATCGCCCGGGACGACGTCGACCTCGTCGACGTCTGCACGCCCGGCGACAGCCATGCGGAGATCGCCGTCGCCGCCCTGGAGGCGGGCAAGCACGTGCTGTGCGAGAAGCCGCTCGCCAACACCGTGGAGGAGGCGGAGGCCATGGTCGCCGCCGCCGAGCGGGCCCGCGCCCGCGGGCAGGTGGCGATGGTCGGCTTCAACTACCGCCGCGTGCCCGCGCTCGCGCTCGCCCGCGAGATGGTCGCCGCGGGCCGCCTCGGGACGCTGCGCCACGTGCGCCTCACCTACCTCCAGGACTGGCTGGTCGATCCCGGCTTCCCGCTGACGTGGCGGCTGCGCAAGGACCGGGCGGGCTCGGGGGCCCTCGGCGACCTCGGCGCGCACATCGTGGACCTCGCGCAGTACCTGACCGGCGAGGCCGTCGCGGGCGTCTCGGCCCTGACCGAGACGTTCGTACGCGAACGGCCCCTGGCGCGGGGCGCGCCCAGCGGGCTCGGCGCGGCGGCCGGCGGTCCGGCGACGGGCCAGGTCACCGTCGACGACGCCGCCGTCTTCACGGCCCGCTTCCCCTCCGGGGCGCTCGCCACCTTCGAGGCCACGCGGTTCGCGGCGGGCCGCAAGAACGCCCTGCGCCTCGAACTCAACGGCTCCGCGGGCTCGTTGGCCTTCGACCTAGAGCGCCTGAACGAGCTGTCCTTCCACGACCACACCGAGCCCGCCGCGTCGGCAGGGTTCCGCCGCATCCTCGTCACCGAGGCCACCCACCCCTATCTGGCGGCCTGGTGGCCGCCCGGCCACGGCCTCGGCTACGAGCACACCTTCGTGCACCAGGCCCGTGACCTGCTGCACGCCATCGCCACCGGCACCGTCCCCGAGCCGTCCTTCGCCGACGGGCTCGCCGTGCAGCGGGTGCTCGCGGCGGTGGAGGAGAGCGCGCAGAAGAACTCCGTGTACACGCTGGTGGCGGCCTCACCGGTCGCGGCCTGAGGATGTCGAGAAAGGACCGGTCATGCCCCGCTCGTTCACCCTCTTCACCGGCCAGTGGGCGGACCTCCCGCTTGAGGAGGTCTGCTCGCTGGCCCGGGACTTCGGCTACGACGGACTCGAACTCGCCTGTTGGGGCGACCACTTCGAGGTCGACAAGGCCCTCGCGGACCCGTCGTACGTGGACGGCCGCCGTGCGCTGCTCGACAAGTACGGCCTGAAGTGCTGGGCCGTCTCCAACCACCTGGTCGGGCAGGCGGTGTGCGACGCCATCATCGACGAACGCCACCGGGCGATCCTGCCCGCCCGCATCTGGGGCGACGGCGACGCGGAGGGCGTGCGGCGGCGGGCCGCCGCCGAGATGGCCGACACGGCGCGCGCGGCCGCGGCCTTCGGCGTGCACACGGTGGTGGGCTTCACCGGTTCGGCGATCTGGCACCTGGTCGCGATGTTCCCGCCCGCGCCGGAGTCCATGATCGAGCGCGGCTACGAGGACTTCGCGGAGCGCTGGAACCCGATCCTGGACGTGTTCGACGCGGAGGGCGTCCGCTTCGCCCACGAGGTCCACCCGAGCGAGATCGCCTACGACTACTGGACCACGCAGAAGGCCCTGGCCGCCGTCGGCCACCGGGCCGCCTTCGGCCTCAACTTCGATCCGTCGCATTTCGTGTGGCAGGACCTCGACCCGGTGTCGTTCCTCTGGGACTTCCAGGACCGCGTCTACCACGTCGACTGCAAGGAGGCCCGGCGCCGCCTCGACGGCCGCAACGGCCGCCTCGGCTCCCACCTGCCGTGGGGCGATCCGCGCCGCGGCTGGGACTTCGTCTCCGCGGGCCACGGGGACGTCCCCTGGGAGGACGTCTTCCGCATGCTGCGGGCCATCTCCTACGACGGCCCCGTCTCGGTCGAGTGGGAGGACGCGGGCATGGACCGCCTCCAGGGCGCCCCCGAGGCCCTCCGCCACCTGAAGTCGTACGACTACGAGCCCCCGACGGCGTCTTTCGACGCGGCCTTCGCGAAGTAGCGCTCCAGGAGCGTGTTTCAGCCCGTCCGGCGTTTGAGGACGAGGCGCGGAGCGCCGAAAAGCCGGGGGTCCAAGGGGGCGGAGCCCTCTTGTTCGGGAAGGGGCGGGTCTGGGGCGTGCCACGCGGCTCACCCACTTTGTCCCGCCCAAGGAAGAAGCCCAACACACCCCCCGCACAAGGGCTATCCGCCACGGACAAACGCGGCTACCGTCGCTGAGGTGTACAGGACATAACCCCCGGGGTGACGGCGCACCCCGGGCGCCAGGCATCAGCCAGCCCCACACGGCCCCCGACCGGAGGACCCCGTGCACAGACCGCGCCCCACCACCCGCAAGGCCCTCGCCCTGCTCACCGGCACCCTCCTCACCGCCGCAACCCTCACCGTCGCCGCCCCCCACAGCGCGGCCGAGGCGCCGTCGCAACCGCGCGCGGAGGACTTCCAGCAGGTCACCCTCGCCAAGGGCGAGCCGGAGATGGGCGAGCCCATGACCCTCGCCGTGCTCCCCGACCGCTCGGTCCTGCACACGTCCCGCGACGGCACGGTGCGCCTGACGGACGCCAAGGGGGAGACGAAGGTCGCCGGAAAGGTCCCGGTGTACTCGCACGACGAGGAAGGCCTGCAAGGCGTCGGCATCGACCCGAACTTCCGCAAGAACAGGGCGGTCTACCTCTACTACGCCCCGCCCCTCGCCACCCCCGCGGGCGACGCGCCCAACGACGGCACCGCGGCGGACTTCAAGAAGTTCGACGGCGTGAACCGCCTGTCCCGCTTCGTGCTCAAGGCCGACGGCACCCTGGACGCGGCCAGCGAGAAGAAGGTCATCGACGTCCCCGCGAGCCGCGGCATCTGCTGCCACGTCGGCGGCGACATCGACTTCGACAAGCAGGGCAATCTGTATCTGTCGACGGGCGACGACTCCAACCCCTTCGCCTCGGACGGCTACACCCCCATCGACGAGCGCGCGAGCCGCAACCCCGCGTACGACGCCCAGCGCACCTCCGCCAACACCAACGACCTGCGCGGCAAGATCCTCCGCATCAAGGTCAGGAACGACGGCTCCTACTCCGTGCCCCGCGGCAACCTCTTCGCCCAGGGCACCAAGAAGACCCGCCCCGAGATCTACGCGATGGGCTTCCGCAACCCCTTCCGGATGAGCGTCGACAAGCCCACCGGCATCGTGTACCTCGGCGACTACGGCCCGGACGCGGGCAAGGCCGATCCCAAGCGCGGCCCGGCGGGACAGGTCGAGTTCACCCGCGTGACCAAGCCCGGCAACTACGGCTGGCCGTACTGCACCGGCAAGAACGACGCGTACATCGACTACGACTTCGCCACCGGCGCCTCCGGCGCGGCCTTCGACTGCGCGGCGCCGCGGAACACCTCGCCGCGCAACACGGGCCTGACCGAGCTGCCGCCCGCACAGCCCGCGTGGATCCCGTACGACGGCGGCTCGGTCCCGGAGTTCGGCACCGGCTCGGAGTCCCCGATGGGCGGCCCGGTCTACCGCTACGACGCGAACCTCGCATCGCCGGTGAAGTTCCCCCAGGCCTACGACGGGAACTACTTCGCCGGTGAGTTCGGGCGGCGCTGGATCAAACGCATCGACCAGGGCGCGGACGGCACCGTGAAGTCCATCAACGCCTTCCCCTGGAAGGGCACCCAGGTGATGGACATGGAGTTCGGCCCGGACGGGGCGCTGTACGTCCTCGACTACGGCACCGGCTACTTCAACGGCGACCACAACTCCGCCCTGTACCGCATCGAGAACGCCACCGGCGGCCACTCGCCCGTCGTCGAGGCCTCGGCCTCGGTGACCAGCGGCCAGGCCCCGCTGAAGACCCAGTTCACCGCCAAGGCCACGGACGCCGACGGCGACGCGCTGACCTACGCCTGGGACTTCGGCGACGGCGGCACGTCCACCGAGCAGAGCCCCTCGCACACGTACGACAAGAACGGCGTCTACACCGCGACCGTCACCGCCAAGGACCCGTCCGGCCGCACCGGCACCGCGAGCGCGCACGTCACCGTCGGCAACACCGCGCCCACCGTGAAGCTGGAACTCCCCGGCGACGGACAGCTGTTCACCTTCGGCGACAAGGTGCCCTTCAAGGTCAGCGTGACCGACCCCGAGGACGGGACCGTGGACTGCTCCAAGGTCAAGGTCACCCACATCCTCGGCCACGACAGCCACGGCCACCCGGTCACCTCCGCGAACGGCTGCGAAGGCACCCTCCAGACGTCCGCGGACAGCGAGCACGACCCGAACGCGAACATTTTCGGCGTCTTCGACGCCGAGTACACCGACAAGGGCGCCAACGGCCAGCCCCCGCTGACCACCCACGACCAGAACGTCACCCAGACCCGGCACCGCCAGGCCGAGCACTACGACGACTCCAAGGGCGTGAACGTCGTCAGTCACACCCCCGCCCACGGCGGCAAGACGGTCGGTGACATCCACAGCGGCGACTGGGTCTCCTTCAAGCCCTACCAGCTGGGGAACGCCACGAAGCTGACGGCGCGCGTCGCCTCGGCGGGCTCCGGGGGCACCCTGGAGATCCGCGCGGGCGCGGCCGACGGCACGCTGCTCGGCAGCGCCAAGGTCGACCCGACCGGGTCGTGGGAGACGTACACCGACGTCAGCACGGCCCTCGCGGGCGCCCCCGCGGGCACGACGACGCTCTACCTGGTCTTCAAGGGCGCGGGCACGGGCGCCTTGTACGACGTCGACGACTTCACCTTCACCACGAGCTGAGAGGGAGGCACCGCGATGCGCGCACGCGCGCGGCTCGTCGTCGCCACGGCGGCCGCCACCCTGCTGATCGGCTGCGTCTCGGGACCCGCGCAGTCCGAGCCCGACCCCGGCCCCGACGGCAGCGGGCGAGGGGGCGACAAGGCCGACGAACGGGTCCTGGTCTTCTCCAGGACCGCAGGCTTCCGCCACGACTCGATCCCGGACGGCGTCGCCGCCGTCCGGGACCTGGGCGCCGCCCACGGCTTCACCGTCGACGCGACGGAGGACGCCCGCGCCTTCACCCCGAAGAACCTGGCCCGCTACGACGCCGTCGTCTGGCTCTCCACCACCGGCGACGTCCTCAACTCCGCCCAGCAGACCGCCTTCGAGCGCTACGTCCGCGCGGGCGGCGGCTACGTCGGCATCCACGCGGCCGCCGACACCGAGTACGACTGGCCCTTCTACGGCGGCCTGGTGGGCGCCCACTTCCAGTCGCACCCGGCGATCCAGCCCGCGAAGACCAAGGTCGAGGACCACGCCCACCCGGCGACGGCCCACCTCGGCGCCGGGTGGGACCGTACCGACGAGTGGTACAACTACCGCTCCAATCCCCGCGCACGGGCCCGGGTCCTCGCCTCCCTCGACGAGTCCTCGTACAGCGGCGGAACGATGGGCGGCGACCATCCCATCGCCTGGTGCCAGAGCTCCGTCGGCGGCGCCGGACGCTCCTTCTACACCGGCGGCGGCCACACCAAGCAGTCCTACGCTGATCCAGCCTTCCGCACCCACCTGCTCGGCGGCATCCAGTACGCCACCGGCGCCGCGCAGGCCGACTGCCGCCCCGAGCAGGGCTACACGCCCCTGTTCGACGGCACCGCCGCCTCCCTCACCCGGTGGAAACAGGCCGGGCCCGGCTCCTTCGCCCTGAAGGACGACGGCACCCTCACCTCCGTCGGCGGCATGGGCCTGCTCTGGTACGCCGACCACTCCTTCGCCTCCTACTCCCTCAAGCTCGACTGGAAGATGACCGGCACCGACAACGACGACAACTCCGGCGTATTCGTGGGCTTCCCGCCCTCCGACGACCCGTGGTCGGCCGTCAACAACGGCTACGAGATCCAGATCGACGCCACCGACGCACCGGAGAAGACCACCGGCTCCGTGTACGGCTTCAAGTCCGCCGACCTGGCCGCCCGCGACCGCGCCCTGAACCCGCCGGGCCGGTGGAACACCTACGAACTCCGCGTCGAGGGCGAACGCCTGCGGATCTGGCTCAACGGCGTCCAGATCAACGACTACACCAACACCGACCCCGCACGCAGCCTGCGCGACGGCCACATCGGCATCCAGAACCACGGCGGAGACGACCAGGTCGCCTTCCGCGACATCCGTGTGAAGGAACTGGCCACAGGCCGCGGCGGCCCCGCGCCCGACACCGCCCCCGGAGCCGGGGGAGCGGGCGCCCGCTAGACGGCGGTGGGCGGAGGACGCCGGACCTCCGCCCACCGTCCCATCGTCTTGTCGCCGTCTTGCCTCCCCGTGAGGCACGTGTGATGACTGGGCAGATGCGCACCGATCGCGTGCCGAGACAGGGAGGCAGCCGTGTCCACTACCGCTACCGAGGACCCCACGGGGGTGTGGCTGATCGGCGCCCGCGGGTCCGTCGCGACGACGGCCGTCGCGGGCTGCGCGGCGATGACGGCCGGCCTGCACCCGCCGACCGGCATGGTCACGGAGACCCCGGCCTTCGCCGGTGCCGGGCTGCCCGCCCTGTCCTCCCTCGTCTTCGGCGGCCACGACACCATGGAGTGCCCCCTGCCCAAACGCGCCGAACACCTGGCCGCCCAGGGAGTGCTGCCGCACGGCCTGCCCGCCGCCGTGCGCGCCGAACTCGTCGCCGCCGACGCCGAGATCCGCACCGGCGGCCCCCTGCCCGGCGACACCCGCACCGACGAGGAACTCATCTCCGCCTTCACCTCCGAGATCTCCGACTTCCTGCGCCGCCGCGGCCTCGCCCGCGCCGTCGTCGTGAACGTGGCCTCCACGGAACCGGCACCGCCCTCCGCCGCGGCCGGACCCGCCGCCCCGCCCCCCTTCGAGCCACCGCCGCCGGGCCGCCTCCTGCCGGCCAGCTCCCTCTACGCCACAGCGGCCCTGCGCGCGGGCTGCCCCTATGTGAACTTCACCCCCTCCACCGGCCTGCACCACCCCGCCCTCGCCGCCCTCGCCGCACGCAGCGGCCTCCCGCACGCGGGCCGCGACGGCAAGACGGGCCAGACCCTGCTGCGCTCCGTGCTCGGCCCGATGTTCGCCCAGCGGGCCCTGGACGTCCGCGCCTGGTCCGGCACGAACCTCCTCGGCGGCGGCGACGGCGCCGCCCTCGCCGACCCCGACGCGGCCGCCGCCAAGAACGCGGGCAAGGAACGCGTCCTCGCCGACACCCTCGGCGCCGTCCCCCAGGGCGAGGTCCACATCGACGACGTCCCCGCCCTCGGCGACTGGAAGACCGCTTGGGACCACATCGCCTTCGACGGCTTCCTCGGCACCCGCATGACCCTCCAGACCACCTGGCAGGGCTGTGACTCCGCCCTCGCCGCCCCCTTGGTCCTCGACCTGGTCCGCCTCCTCTCCCGCGCCCATGCCCACGGCCTCACCGGCCCACGGCCCGAACTCGCCTTCTACTTCAAGGACCCGGACCCGGGCGCGTCCGCCGCCCTCGCCGACCAGTACGCCGCGCTCACCGCCTTCGCGGCCCGCCTGCAGGGACGGGGTGAGTAGCGCATGCGCCCCTTCCGCGTCCACGCCCGCGCCTGGGCCGAACTCCTTCGGCTCCCCGCCCTGTTCACCGTCCCGGGCGACGCCCTCGCCGGGGCCGCCGCCACCGGCCTGCGCCCCGGCCGGGGCACCGCCCTCGCCGTCACCTCCTCCCTTTGCCTCTACGAAGCGGGCATGGCCCTCAACGACTGGGCCGACCGCGCCGAGGACGCCGCGGAACGCCCGCACCGCCCCATCCCGTCCGGCCGCGTCCACCCCACCGCCGCCCTCACGGCCGCCGCCGCCCTCACCGCCGCGGGCCTGGCCCTGGCCGCCCGAGCGGGCCGCCCCGCCCTCACCGTGGCCACCGCCCTGGCCGGCACCGTCTGGGCCTACGACCTGACCCTCAAGCACACCAAGGCGGGCCCCACCGCCATGGCCACGGCCCGAGCCCTGGACCTCCTCCTCGGCGCGACAGCGACGGCCACGGGGCCTGCGCCGCGCGCTGGCGCGCGGGTCTCACACCAGTGGCGGGGGCGTGAGGCGGCCGGGGGTGGCAGGAGAGCGGGGGTCGCCCGGGCCGCCGGGGCTGTTGGGGGCGCTGGGGTCGCCGTGGCCGGTGAGGCTGGTGGCGGGGCCGGTGGTGGGGCTGCGCGGGCCGGTGGCCTTGGGCAGGTGGCCGGCGAGGTTGCCCCGGCCCGTGGCCTCGGTCGAGTAACTGGTGGAGCTGCCCGCGCCCGTGGCCTTGGCAAGGTTGCTGGTGGAGCCGCCCAGGCAGGTGGCTCCAGCCGGGTCGTCCGTGGCGCTGCCCGCCCCGGCGGCTTCGCTTGGGCTGCCGACGGACCTTCCCTAGGTGGTCGTCCCGGTCGCGCTCCCGGCGGGGCCCGTGCGGGGCGGGTTGCCCGGGAAGGCGCGCGACGGGTCAGCTCAGCCCTGCCCGCGGCCCTGGCGCTCGGAGCGCACACCCTCGCTGTCACCTCCGTCTCCCGTCACGAAACCCAAGGCGGCTCCACCACCGCCCCGTTGGGCGCCCTGGCCACGACGCTCGCGCTGGTCCACGCGGTGGCCCGGCCCCGGCGGCCGGCCGCCGGGCCCCCTTCGCTCCCGGCAGGCCGACGGCCAGCAGTCAGGCTCGGCCTGCCGGGCGCCACACACGCACTCCGGTGGGCCGAGGGCACCGGCGCCCTCGCCCGGGCGGCCCTCGCCCTGGCCTACGTCACCACGGCCGGTCGGCCCTACCTCCACGCGGCCCTGAACCCCTCACCTCCCTTGACCCAACGCGCCGTCGGCGGCGGCATCCGCGCCCTGATCCCTCTCCAGGCCGCGCTCGCCGCCAGGTCCGGGTCCCTCGGCAGCGCCCTGGTCGCGGCGAGTCTGGCCCCGGCGGCCCGCCGCTTCGCCCGCCGGGTGAGCGTCACATGACCGCCCCGTACGAGTGGTCTCCCGCCGAGGGCGCCTCCCTCCCTGACGGCACCCCCGCCGCAGACCCGGCCGTCCGGGAGGCCTCGGCCGCAGGTGCCCCCACTCAAGACGCCCCCGCGCGCCTCCGCTTTGGCTATGGCACCAACGGCCTCACCGACCTCCGTCTCGACGACGCCCTCGGCCTCCTCGCCGACCTCGGCTACTCCGGCGTCGGCCTCACCCTCGACCACATGCACCTCGACCCCCTCGCCCCCGACCTGGCCGCTCGCACCCGGAGGGTGGCCCGGCGCCTGGACCAGCTGGGACTGACGGTCACAGTGGAGACGGGCGCCCGCTATGTGCTCGACCCACGCCGCAAGCACGGGCCTTCCCTGCTCGACCCCGACCCGCAGCGCCGTGCCGAACGGGCCAGCCTCCTCATCCGCGCCGTACAGGTCGCCACGGACCTCGGCGCCCACGCCGTCCACTGCTTCAGCGGCATCACACCGGACGGCACCTCCGCGGAGACAGCCTGGTCGCGCCTCACCGATGCGCTCCAGCCCGTCCTCGACGCCGTGTCCTCGGCGCGCCTGCCGCTGGCCGTCGAGCCCGAACCCGGCCATCTCCTCGCCACACTCGCCGACTTCCACCACCTCCGTCACCTCCTCGGTGATCCCGAACTCCTGGGCCTGACCCTCGACATCGGCCACTGCCAGTGCCTCGAACCGCAGTCACCCGCCGACTGCGTCCGCGCCGCCGCCCCCTGGCTGCGGCACGTCCAGATCGAGGACATGCGCCGGGGCGTTCACGAACACCTCCCCTTCGGAGACGGCGAGATCGACTTCCCGCCCGTGCTGCGCGCCCTGGCCGCGACCGGCTACCAGGGCCTGACCGTCGTCGAGCTGCCCCGCCACTCCCACGCGGGCCCTCAACTCGCCGCTCGGTCCATGGACTTCCTTCACCGGGCCGCCGCCTTCGCCCTTTCCGGCGGTTCCGGCAGTTCTGGCAGCGCCGCTACCCCCACCTCCCCTCGTGCTCCCTCCGGTCCCGCCGCCGCCCCGCCGCTCCGCGAGGCCTCACCCCGAGGAGGAACCCCGTGACCGACACGCCCGCCGTCGCCGACCTCCGCTCCCGGCTCGACGCGACCCTCGGTGGCGCCGCTCGTGCCTGGCTCGACCAGGCCGTCGCCGAAGCCGCCGCGAACCCTGCCGCAGACGCCGCCGAGACCCCCACCGCCGACGGCACCGCGCTCCCCGCCGACGTCCGGGCCGCCGCACCCACCTGGGAGCTGCGGTTCGCCGAGGCGGGGCGCCGCTGCGGGCCCGAGCACGCCGACGCTGTCCGTCTGCTGCTGCTCCACACTGCCCGCGCCGACACCGCGACCCTCATCCGGCTCTACGACCAGGGCACCGCCGCCGAACGCCGAGCCGTCCTGCGCAGCCTGCCCCTCCTGGTGCCCGGCCCCGAGGCGCTGCCGCTGGTCGACGACGCCCTGCGCACCAACGACACCCGCCTCCTGGCTGCCGCCCTCGGCCCCTACGCCGCCACTCACCTCCCCGCGCACACCTGGCGGCACGCCGTCCTCAAGTGCCTGTTCACCGACGTGCCCGTGGACGCCGTCGCCGACCTGGAACGCCGCGCCCACGCCGATGACGAGCTGGCCCGGATGCTCGCCGACTACGCGGACGAACGCACCGCCGCCGGCCGCCCCGTCCCCGGCGATCTGCACCGCGTCCTGGCTCTGGCCGCCCCACCGGAACCGCCGGGCCTCCCGGATCCAGCGGCCTCCGTGACCGTCACGGCGCCTTCGACCCCCCTCGGCGAGGAGCAGGAGTCCTGATGCGCATCTTCGACCCCCACATCCACATGACCTCCCGCACCACCGACGACTACCAGGCCATGCACACCGCGGGGGTGCGCGCCGTCGTCGAGCCCGCCTTCTGGCTGGGCCAGCCCCGCACCTCGCCCGCCTCCTTCGTCGACTACTTCGACTCCCTCCTCGGCTGGGAGCCCTTCCGCGCCGCCCAGTACGGCATAGCCCACCACTGCACGATCGCGCTCAACCCCAAGGAAGCCAACGACGCGCGCTGCACCCCCGTCCTCGACCTGCTGCCCCGGTACCTGGTCAAGGACAACGTCGTCGCCGTCGGCGAGATCGGCTACGACTCCATGACACCCGCCGAGGACACCGCGCTCGCGGCCCAGCTGCAGCTCGCCGCCGACCACGAACTGCCCGCGCTCGTGCACACCCCGCACCGCGACAAACTCGCGGGACTGCGCCGCACCCTGGACGTCGTCGCCGAGTCCGCGCTGCCCATGGACCGGGTCCTGATCGACCACCTCAACGAAACCACCGTCAAGGAAGCCAAGGACGCGGGCTGCTGGCTCGGCTTCTCCATCTATCCCGACACCAAGATGGACGAGGAGCGGATGGTCGCGATCCTGCGCCAGTACGGCCCGGAGCACGTCCTCGTCAACTCGGCAGCCGACTGGGGCAAGAGCGACCCCCTCAAGACCCGCAAGGTCGGTGACGCGCTGCTCGACGCCGGGTTCACCGACGACGAGGTCGACCGCGTGCTGTGGCGCAACCCCGTGGCCTTCTACGGGCTCAGCGGCCGTCTCGCCCTGGACGTCGCGGACACCGATGCCACCCACGAGGGCAACTCCATACTCCGCGGCGGGGCGTGAACCATGCGCTTCCGGCACCCCGACGGCTCCACCGTCCACCTCGCCTATTGCACGAACGTCCACTCCGCGGAGACCCTCGACGGCGTCCTCGCTCAACTCCGCGACCACTGCGAGCCCGTCCGCAAGCGGCTCGGACGTGACCGCATCGGCATCGGCCTCTGGCTCGCCAAGGACGCCGTCCACGCCCTCGTCACGGACCCGGCCGCGCTGCGCGGACTGCGCACCGAACTCGACCGGCGCGGCCTCGAAGTCGTCACCCTCAACGGCTTCCCCTATGACGGCTTCGGCTCCGACGAGGTCAAGTACCGCGTCTACAAGCCGGACTGGGCCGATCCCGAGCGTCTGGAGCACACCACCGCCCTGGCTCGCGTCCTCGCCCAGCTGCTGCCCGACGACGTCACCGAGGGCACCATCTCCACCCTGCCGCTGGCCTGGCGCACCGCTTTCGGCCCGGCCCGTGCCCGGGCCGCCCGCGCCGCCCTCGGCACGCTCGCCCAGCGCCTCGACGCCCTCGCCGAACTCACCGGCCGGTCCGTCCGCATCGGTCTCGAACCCGAACCCGGCTGCATCGTGGAGACCACCGGCGACGCCATCGAACCCCTCACCCGGGTCGGCCACGACCGCATCGGCGTCTGCGTCGACACCTGTCACCTCGCCACCTCCTTCGAAGATCCGCACACCGCCCTCGACGCCCTCGCCGCCGCGGGCATCCCCGTCGTCAAATCCCAGCTCTCCGCCGCTCTGCACGCCGAACGCCCTCACCTCCCCGAAGTACGCGCGGCCCTCGCCGCCTTCGACGAACCCCGCTTCCTGCACCAGACCCGCACCCTGTCGCGCGGCCCCGCCCGCACGACGGCGGAAGGGGTCCAAGGCACCGTCCTGCGTGGCACCGACGACCTCGGCGAGGCCCTCACCTTCGACGCCCTGCCCGACACGGCACCCTGGCGCTCCCACTTCCACGTACCGCTGCACGCGGCTCCCGCCCCGCCGCTCACCTCCACGCTCTCCGTCCTCAAGGACTCGCTCGCCCTGCTGGTCGGCGGACCGCACCCGCGTACCCGTCACCTCGAGGTGGAGACCTACACCTGGCAGGCCCTCCCGCCCGAGCTGCGCCCACGTGCTCGCCCCCAGCTCGTCGACGGCATCGCCGCCGAACTCACCCTCGCCCGCGACCTCCTGACGGACCTCGGCCTGAAGGAACTGCCATGACCCCTTCCGTTCCAGGACGGCCGACCCCGCTCCTCGTCCTCGACGTCGTCGGCCTCACCCCCCATCTGCTCGCCCATATGCCGCGTCTCGCGGCCCTCGCCGAGACCGGTTCCCAAGCACTCCTCGGCACCGTCCTGCCCGCCGTGACCTGCGCCGCCCAGTCGACCTTCCTCACCGGCACCACACCCGCCGAGCACGGCATCGTCGGCAACGGCTGGTACTTCCGCGAGCTCGGTGACGTCCTGCTGTGGCGCCAGCACAACGGCCTCGTCACGGGCGACAAGCTCTGGGACGCCGCTCGCCGCGCCCACCCCGGTTACACCGTCGCCAACATCTGCTGGTGGTACGCCATGGGCGCGGACACCGATGTCACCGTCACCCCCCGTCCCGTGTACTACGCCGACGGCCGGAAGGAACCCGACTGCTACACCCGGCCCCCGGCCCTGCACGACGAACTCACCGAGAAGTTCGGCACGTTCCCCCTCTTCCACTTCTGGGGTCCCGGGGCGGACATCGTCTCCAGCCGGTGGATCGTGGACGCCACCCGCCACATCATCGACACCCGTCGCCCCGACCTCGCCCTGTGCTACCTCCCTCATCTCGACTACGACCTGCAGCGGTTCGGCCCCGACGACCCGCGCGCCCACCGGGCCGCCGCCGACCTGGACGCGGTGATCGCCCCGCTCCTCGCCGACGCGAAGGCCGAGGGACGCACCGTCGTCGCCCTGTCCGAGTACGGCATCACGCGGGTGAGCCGCCCCGTCGACATCAACCGCGCGCTGCGCCGCGCCGGGCTCCTGGAAGTGCACACCCAGGACGGCATGGAGTACCTCGACCCCATGGCCTCCCGCGCCTTCGCCGTCGCGGACCACCAGATCGCCCACGTCTATGTGCGACGTCCGGAGGACTTGGAGGCCACCCGAGCGGCACTCCAAGGCCTGCCCGGCATCGATCAGCTCCTTGACGACGAGGGCAAGAAGGCCCACCACCTGGACCACCCCCGCTCGGGGGAGCTGGTCGCCGTCGCCGAACCGGACGCCTGGTTCACGTACTACTACTGGCTCGACGACGCCCGCGCGCCCGACTTCGCGCAGCTCGTCGAGATCCATCGCAAACCCGGCTACGACCCGGTCGAACTGTTCATGGACCCCGAAGACCCCTATGTCCGGCTGAAGGCCGCGGGTGCGCTCGCCCGCAAGAAGCTCGGCATGCGCTACCGCATGGCGGTGGTGCCCCTCGACCCCTCGCCTATTCGCGGCAGCCATGGCCGCCTCCCGACGAGCGAGGATCCTGATTCCGGACCGCTCATTCTGTGCTCCACCCCCCGCGCTGTCACCGGCCGCGTCGCGGCCACCGATGTGAAGTCCCTGTTGCTCCGGCTCGCCGGTCTGTCATGAGGCCCGCGAGCGCTCCCGCGGACGCGGCGCCGTCCGCGCCCCGCTCGGCGGTGGCGTCGTCAACGCCGCCCCGTCCGCATGGATTCCACTGAACCAGAGAGCGCGGGCGCTGCCATCAGGGTTCGCCCCTGACCTCACCCCGAGGCGTTCTTCGAACCGATCCCTGACACCACCCTGACCTCACCTGGGAGGCCCGCATGAGCCGCAAGCCCGCGCCCGTCGATCCCGAGCTGACCCACCGACTGACCAGGCGAGGCGTGCTCGGCGTCGCCGCGGGCGCCACCGCGGCCGCGCTCGCCGGCACCGCTGCCGCCGCGGGTCCGGCCTCGGCCGCCACCACCCCGAGCACGGGCTCGGCCTCCGGCGAGGCTTCGACCAAGGCGTCCGGGAAGGGGCGCGGCCGTCCCGTCCTGCCGCCCGGCCGCCTCGGCGTCCAGCTCTACAGCCTCCGCGACAAGGTCTCGTCTCTAGGCTTCGCCACCGTCTTCGCCGAACTGGCGCGGTACGGCTACGACGAGATCGAGTTCGCCGGGTACGCCCAGGGCTCCGCGGGCGCCATCACGCTCGCCCAGCTGAAGAGACTGGCCCGCGACCACGGGCTCACCGCCATCGGCAGCCACGTCGGCTACGCCAACGACGGCGACCCGAACGCGTACACGTTCGCGCAGAACCTCACCAAGGTCCTCGACGACGCCGAGGCCCTCGGCCTGAAGCACATCGGCACCGCCTCCGGCCCCTTCCGCCACGGCAATACCGTCGACGCCCTCAAGCGCGCCGCCGAGGACTTCAACACGTACGGCGAGGCCGCCCGGGCACGGGGCATGAAGTTCTACCAGCACAACCACGCCGAGGAGTTCTCCTTCGCCACGGACAAGCCGAGCGTGCGCCTCTACGACGTACTGCTGGCCGAGACCGACCCCGACCTGGTGTTCCTGGAAATGGACATCTACTGGGCGTACAGCGCACGGTTCCGCTTCGGCAAGCAGGTGGACGGCACACCGCGGCCCTTCGACCCGATCGCCTACGTCCTGCGCCAACCGCACCGCTACCCGCTGTTCCACGTGAAGGACGGCATCCGTGACGACTCCACCCGCGACGGGTACCGCATGGTGGACGTCGGCGACGGCGACATCGACTACAAGAGGTTCCTGTCCAAGGTGACCTCCCGCACCCACGGAGGGCGCCGCTACCACCACTGGCAGGTGGAGCACGACTCCCCGACCGACTCCTTCGCCTTCGCCCGCAAGTCCAGCGCCCACCTGCACGCGCTGAGAGAGCGCTGCGGGGACTGAACCGGGCCGGTGGACCGACACCAGGGCCCCGGCCGCCGCGGGGGCGGCCGGGGCCCTCCCCCTGCTCAGCCGGGGCTCCTGGTCAAAGGGCTCAGCCGGGCTGCATCAGTTCGCCACGCGCGCGTGGCACGCTCGGCTGTTGCAGCAGCAAGGAGAGGCCCGCCGCGAGCAGTGACACCGCTCCCGCCGTCGTATAGGCGCCGACATAGCCCCAGGAGTGCACGACTGTCGCGCCGATGCCTCCCCCGAACAGGCCGCTGACCAGCTTCGCGCTGTAGACCATGCCGTAGTTGGAGGCGTTGTTGTTCTCCCCGAAGTAGTCCGGGACCAGGGCGGCGAACAGCGGGTAGAAGGCGCCGCCCGCGAAGCCCGACAGGAAGGCGAAGACGAGGAAGAGCGGCTCGTTGCGGATCTCACCCGCCCACAGGACGCCGAACTGCGCCACCGAGAGGGCCACGCACACGTACGTCAGCGTGGGACGCCGTCCCAGCCTGTCCGAGAGCCAGCCGACGACGCCGCGCCCCGTTCCGTTGATCACCGACATGACGCCCATGGAGGACGCGGCGATCATCGGCCCGAACCCCATCTCCTTGGCGAACGGCACCTGGAACGAGATCCCGAAGATGGACACTCCCGCGCAGCAGAGCATGCACACCCACATCAGCGGTACGACGCCGGTCCGTAACGCCTCTCCCGGGGTGAACTGCGCGACGGCGGGCGGGTTCTTGGCGAGCGCGACGGCTGTGCGCGTGCCCGCCCCCTGCCGCAGCGGATCGACGCTCTCGGGCCACCAGTTCTTCGGGGGGTCCTTGAAGAACAGGCCCGCCACCAAGGTCACGGCGAGCACATAGAAGCCGACGAGATCGAGGACGGTGCGGTAGTTGGAGGTGTCGAAGCCGTACGAGAACAAGAAGATGAAAGGCACCGCCCCGTAGGCGAAGCCTCCGTTGACGAAGCCCGTCTTGCCGCCGCGCCGCTCGGGGTACCACTTGCCGACCATGTTGACGCACGTCGAGTAGATGAGCCCGGAGCCGACGCCGCCGAGCAGTCCGAAACCGACCATCGCCGCCGCGACATTGGGCGCGTGGCTGAGGCTGACGAAGCCGAACAGCGACAGGACGGAGCCCGTGAGCATCGCGGCCCTGCTGGTCAGGATGCCCTTCTCGCGCAGCTTCCCGGCCGGGAAGGAGACTCCCGCCTGGAAGAAGATCCACACGCTGAGCACCCAGAAGGTGTTGGACGACGTCCAGTGGTGCGCTTCCGAGAGGGTGTCCTCGGCCGCTCCGTAGGCGTACTCGAAGACACTGATGGCGATCATGGCCACCCAGGGGAGGACGACCATCGTCCAGCGGGGACGCCCGAGGATCTGCCGGTCGCTCTCGCCGACCCGGTAGACGCGGCCACGCGCGTCCGTGAGCTCTCGGTACGACCGTTCCGGCGCGTCCCGCCCGCGTGCGGCGGAACCGTGGGCCTCCGACCCGTGCGAGCCGGATCCGTGCGGGTCGGGTCCGTGCGGGTCGGGCTCCGGGGTGTCCGGTCCCTGGGCGTCCGGTCCGTGCGGGTTCGCACGGCCGGACGCGGAGTGTTCGGCGAAGGGCTCCGCCGTCATATCAAGCCATCTCCTCACCTAAGGGGTGCGGGTTGGGTACGACGCGCCGGGCGGAGGGCCTGCCCGGTGACTTGAGGAAGAGCGCGAGCACGGCCGAGCAGATGCCGATGCAGCCGGCGATGACGAACGCGCCCTGGTAGTCCCACGCGTTCACGACGACGGCCCCCATGCCGGAGCCGACGAGTCCGGAGATCAGCTTCGAGCTGTAGACCATGCCGTAGTTGGTGGCGTTGTTGTTCTCGCCGAAGTAGTCGGCCGTCATCGCGGCGAACAGCGGGAAGATCGCCCCGCCGCCGAACCCGGAGACCATGGAGCAGAACAGGAAGAACGGCATGCTCCCCATGGAGCCCGACACCAGGACCCCGAACTGGGCGGTGCCGAGGACGAGACAGACGATGACGAGCGTGTGGCGCCGCCCGTAGCGGTCCGAGATCCAGCCGATCACGCCCCGGCCCGTACCGTTGACGATCGCCTTCAGGGACATCGCGGTGGCCACGACTCCGCCCGCGAATCCCATGTCCTTGCCGAACGGCACCTGGAAGGCGATCCCGAAGATGTTGATCCCCGCCGTGCACAGCAGACAGAACCACATCATCCACAGCACCGGCGTGCGCGCGGCCTCCCTGGGGGCGTACTGCTTCACGGCGGGAGGGTTCTTCTCCAGGGCCCGCCGGACGCGCGGGTCGGCGGATGCCTTCAGGGGGTCGACGTGGGGCGGCCACCAGCCCTTGGGCGGGTCCTTGAAGAACCATCCGGCGAACGCCACGACCGACGCGCAGACGACGCCCACGAAGATCAGGACGCCGCGGTAGTTACTCAAGTCCATGTACGACGTGAAGAGGAAGACAAACGGCACGGAGCCGTAGGCGAAGCCGCCGTTCACCAGGCCGGTCTTGCCTCCTTTGCGTTCCGGATACCACTTGCCGACCATGTTCACGCAGGTCGCGTAGACCAGGCCGGCGCCGATGCCGCTGAACATGCCGAAACCGATGTACGCGACCGTCACGTGCGGCGCGAACGCGAGCGAGAGATAGCCGCAGACCGTGCCGAAGGCGCCGAGGAACATCGCGTACCGAGCGGGGAGTCTGCCGCTCTCGCGCAGCTGACCGGCCGGGAAGGCGACGGCCGCCTGGAAGAACACCCAGACGCCCATCAGCCAGAAGATGTGCCCGCTGCTCCACAGGTGCGCGTCATGCAGCGTGTCCTCGGCGGACGTGAACGCGTACTCCGAGGAGCTGATGCCCAGCATGCCCATCCAGGGGAAGAGCACCATGGTCCGGCGTGGTCGCCCCATGATGTCGAGGTCGGTCTCGCCGATGCGGTACAGGCGGCCGTTGCGGTCCGTCACCTCCCTGAAGGGGACGGAGGCCGAGAGGTCGGTGGTATTCATGGTCGAGTCGCACCCCTTGCGTCGAAAGAGCTGGCCAGCGCCCCCTGTCCGGTCCTTCGCGCGCGTACGGGTCCTGGGGCGGCCGACACGCGCCGCCGTCCGCCCCGAGCACCGGTCACCTCATCGGCCGCCCCCCAACAGCCCCGCCGCGCGAGCCCACCGGTACTTCGCCCCGAGGACCTCGACCGGCTTCTCCGTGGTGTACGGGTAGGCCACGACGCCGCGCTCGTAGAGGTACTGGCAGGCCTCCTCCACCTCGACGTCGCCCGCGAGGGAGGCGACGACGGGCTTGTCGATGCCGCGCTCGTGGAACTCGGCGATCACGCGGGCCGTGAGTTCGGCGAAGACCATGGGAGGGGTGACGATGGTGTGCCAGTAGCCGAGGACGAGCGCGTGGACGCGGGGATCCTCCATGCCGAGCCGGATCGTCGCCTCGTACGTCGACGGGGGCTCGCCGCCGGTGATGTCCACCGGATTGCCCGCGGCCCCGAACGGCGGGATGAAGGCGCGGAACGCCGCGTCCAGGTCGGGCGGGATCTCCATGAGCCGCAGGCCGTTGTCGGTCACGGCGTCCGAGAGCAGTACGCCGGAGCCGCCCGCCCCGGTGATGATGACGACGTTGTCCCCGCGGGGCGTGGGGAGGACGGGCAACGCCCGCGCGTACTCCAGCATCTCGGCCAGGCCCGGGGCGCGGATCACCCCCGCCTGCCTGAGGACGTCGTCGTAGACGGCGTCGTCGCCCGCCAGCGCGCCCGTGTGGGATCCGGCGGCCCGGGCGCCCGCCGCGGTGCGGCCAGCCTTGAGGACGACGACGGGCTTCTTCGGAACGGTGGCGCGCGCGGCCGCCACGAACGCCCGGCCGTCCTTGAGGTCCTCCAGGTGCATGGCGATGCACTGGGTGCGGGGATCCTCGCCGAACCACGTGAGCAGGTCGTCCTCGTCGAGGTCCGACTTGTTGCCGAGCCCCACGATCGCCGAGACGCCGGTCTTCGTGGTGCGCGCGAAGCCGAGGACGGCCATCCCGATGCCGCCCGACTGCGAGGTGAGGGCCACCCCGCCCTTCACGTCGTACGGAGTGCAGAACGTCGCGCACAGGTCCTGCCACGTCGAGTAGTAGCCGTAGATGTTCGGCCCGAGCAGTCGCACTCCGTGGCGTCGCCCGATGGCCACGATCTCGTCCTGGAGGGCCTGCTCCCCGGTCTCGGCGAACCCGGAGGGGATGAGGACCGCGTTCGGGATCCCCTTGCGGCCGACGTCCTCCAGGGCCTTCGCGACGAATGCGGCGGGGATCGCGAAGACCGCCACATCCACCTCACCAGGGACGTCCGTGACACTCCTGTAGGCCTTGCGGCCCAAGATGTCGTCGGCCTTGGGATTCACGGGGTGGATCTCGCCCGGGAAGCCCCCGTCGATGAGGTTGCGCATCACCGAATTGCCGATCTTTCCCGGCTCGTTGGAGGCCCCGATGACGGCGACGGAGCGGGGCTGCATCAGCCGCCGCATCGAAGCGAGTATCTCCGCGCGCGTGTAGGTGTCCCGCTCCTCGGGCGCACGGTCGCCGAGGATGACACGGACGTCCGCCGCGAGCGCGCCCCGTGGAGTGGCGATCACGGGGTTGAGGTCGACTTCGGCGATCTCGGGGAAGTCGGTGACCAGTTGGGAGACGCGGCGGATCTGTTCCGCCAGCGCCCCGCGGTCCACGGGAGCTGTTCCGCGCACGCCGCGCAGGACCTCGGCCGCGCCGATCGAGTCGAGCATCGAGGCCGCCTCGCCGGCGTCCACGGGAGCGAGGCGGAACGTGACGTCCTTGAGGACCTCCACGAGCACACCACCGAGCCCGAAGGCCACGACCTTGCCGAACGTCGGGTCGGTGACCGCCCCGACGATCACCTCCCGCGCGTCCGGACCCGACGGCAGCAACTCCTGTACCTGTACGCCGTCGACCCGCGCTGTCGGCGCGTACGCGCGCGCGTTGTCGACGATCCGGTGGAACGCCGCGCGGACGTCCTCGGCACCCTCCACGCCCACGACCACGCCGCCCGCGTCGGTCTTGTGGAGGATGTCCGGCGACACGATCTTCATGACGACGGGCCCCTCGAAACGCGCCGCGTGCGCCACGGCCTCGTCGACGTCCCGGGCGAGCTGCTCCCCTGGAACGGCGATGCCGTACACGTCGGCGAGGACCTTGCCCTCCGGCGCCGTCAGCGAGGTGCGCCCCTCGGCGCGTACGGAGTCCAGCAGCGCGCGCACGCGCTCCCGACGGTCTGCGGCGGGCAATTCAGATCACTCCGTTCGACTTGAGCAGGCGCAGTTCCTCGGCCCCCAGGCCGAGTTCGCCGACGAACACCTCTTCGTTGTGCTCGCCGAGCAGCGGCGAGGTGACGACGTCCACGGGGGAGTCGGAGAGCTTCAGCGGGGAGCCGACGGTGGTGAACGCGCCGCGCTCGGGGTGGGTGACCTCGACGACCATCTCGTTGGCGACGAGGGAGGAGTCCTCGATGATCTCCTTGGTCGACAGGATCGGGCCGCACGGGATGTTGTGGGCGTTCAGCTGCTCCAGGACCTTCCACTTGGGGAGGGTGGAGGACCACTCCTCGATCAGCTGGAACATCTTGGTCAGCTGGGGGAGGCGGGCTTCCGGGGTGGCCCACTCGGGGGCGTCCGCGAGTTCGGGCCGGCCGATCAGCTCGGTGATGGGCTTCCAGCCGACGGGCTGCACGATGACGTACACGTAGTCGTTGGGGCCGCCCGGCGCGCATGTGACCGCCCAGCCGGGCTGACCGCCGCCGGAGGCGTTGCCGGACCGGGGAACTTCGTCGCCGAAGTCGTCGTTGGGATATTCAGCGAGCGGGCCATGGGCCAGGCGCTGCTGATCGCGCAGCTTCACCCGGCAGAGGTTGAGCACAGCATGCTGCATGGCCACGTTGACCCGCTGACCGCGCCCCGTGCTCTCGCGCTGGAACAGCGCCGCGAGGATCCCCGCCACAGCGTGGATGCCCGTGCCCGAGTCCCCGATCTGGGCCCCCGTCGCCAGCGGCGGCCCGTCCTCGAAGCCGGTGGTCGCCATCGACCCGCCCATGGCCTGCGCGACGACCTCGTACGCCTTGAAGTCGGTGTACGGGCCGTCCCCGAACCCCTTGATGGAGGCATAGACGATACGCGGATTGATCTCCTGGATGCGCTCCCAGGTGAAGCCCATGCGGTCGACCGCGCCAGGGCCGAAGTTCTCGACCATGACGTCGGAGCGCCGGATCAGCTCGGTGAGGAGCTCCTTGCCGCGCTCGGTCTTGGTGTTGAGAGTGATGCTCCGCTTGTTGCAGTTGAGCATCGTGAAGTAGAGCGAGTCGACGTCCGGGAGGTCGCGCAGTTGCTTGCGCGTGATGTCACCGGTCGGTGCCTCCAGCTTGACCACGTCCGCGCCCAGCCAGGCGAGGAGCTGGGTGGCGGAGGGGCCGGACTGGACGTGCGTCATGTCCAGGACGCGGATTCCGTCGAGGGCCTTGGCCGCCGCCCGGGCCGGACGAGCGCTGTGAGACTTGTGAGCCATGGCAGGGACACCTCACTTGTACATGGTCTGGTTCATGGTTCCGGGGGCGTAGGCGTCCGGGTCGATCCACACGTTGATCAGCGAGGGCTTGCCGGACTCCCGGGCGCGGCGCAGCGCGGGGCCGATGTCGGCGGGGTCGCGGACCTCTTCGCCATGGCCGCCGAGCATGCGCGCGAACTGGTCGTAGGGGACGTCACCGAGGGTGTTGCCGACACGCTCGCGCTCGGCGCCGTACTTGGCCCGCTGGCCGTAACGGATCTGGTTCATGGAGGAGTTGTTGCCGACGATGCCGACGAAGGGGAGGCGATAGCGCACCAGGGTCTCGAAGTCCCAGCCGGTGAGGCTGAAGGCGCCGTCTCCGAAGAGGGCGACGACCTCCTTGTCGGGCCGGGCCTGCTTGGCGGCGAGCACGAAGGGGATGCCGACGCCGAGCGTGCCGAGCGGCCCCGGGTCCATCCAGTGCCCGGGAGCCTTGGGCTGGACCACCTGGCCGGAGAAGGTGACGATGTCGCCGCCGTCGCCGATGTACAGGGAGTCCTCGGTGAGGAAGTCGTTGATCTCGCTGACCAGCCGGTAGGGGTGGATGGGCGAGGCGTCCGAGCGCAGTTGCGGCAGCCGCTTCTCGATGGCCGTCTGCTCGGCCGCCCGCAGTTCGTCCAGCCACTCCTTGCGCCGTGACGCCCCGCCGTTGAGGCGCCCGGAGGCCGCCTCGGTGACGGACTTCAGGACGAGCCCCGCGTCGCCCACGATGCCCAGGTCGACGTCGCGGTTCTTGCCGACAGTGCGGTAGTCCAGGTCGATCTGGACGACCGTGGCCTCCGGGGAGAGACGTTTGCCGTAGCCCATGCGGAAGTCGAAGGGGGTGCCGACGATCACGATGAGGTCGGCGTTGGCGAAGGCGTACCGCCGCGAGAGCTGGAAGTGGTGCGGATCGCCGGGCGGCAGGGTGCCGCGGCCCGCGCCGTTCATATAGGCGGGCACGTTGAGGGCCCGGACCAGCTCGACGGCCGCTTCGGTGCCGCGGGTGGTCCACACCTGGCTGCCCAGGAGGATCGCGGGCTTCTCGGCGTGCGCCAGGAGGTCGGCGAGCTTCTCGACCGCCTCGGGGTCCCCTGCCGACCGGGTGGAGGCGCGGTAGTGCCCCGCGCGCGGGACGCGTGCCTTCTCCAGAGGCACCTTGGCGTCGAGCACGTCGCGCGGGATCTCCAGGAAGGACGGGCCGGGGGCGCCGTGGTAGCACTCGCGGAAGGCCATGGACACCATGTCGGCCGTACGCGCCGTGTCCGGCACGGTCGCGGCGAACTTGGTGATGGGCGTCATCATGTCGACGTGCGGCAGGTCCTGGAGTGATCCCATCTTGTGCTGGGCGTGGGCTCCTTGGCCGCCGATCAGCAGCATCGGTGACTCGGCGCGGAACGCGTTCGCGACGCCGGTGACGGCGTCGGTCGTGCCGGGCCCGGCGGTCACCACGGCGCAGCCCGGTTTGCCGGTCACGCGTGCGTAGCCGTCGGCGGCGTGGGCGGCGACCTGTTCGTGACGTACGTCGACGACGTCGATGCCTTCGTCGACGCACCCGTCGTAGATGTCGATGATGTGGCCGCCGCACAGGGTGTAGATGACTTCGACACCTTCCGCCTTGAGTGCTTTGGCGACCAGATGCCCGCCGGAGATGAGAGTGGAGTTCTTGTCGCTCGTGTCGCTGCTGTCGTCCGGCATGACGAAGTCCTGTCCCTTCGTAGGGGAGTTGGAGCGCGCTCGCACGGGACGCGGGCCGCCCTCGCAGTACATTGCATACAGTCGACGAATACTGTATGAAGCTTGTTATCCCGCATCCGACGCAGGGTGTCCAGGGGGCATGCGGCACTTTCAGACAGGAGCCGGACATGGACCTGTACGAGCACCAGGCAAGGGAACTCTTCGAAGAACACGGCATCTTGGTGCCGCGCGCCGAGGTCGCCACATCGGCCGAGGAAGCCCGCGCGTGCGCCGCGCGCCTAGGCGGCCGCGTCCTCGTGAAAGCGCAGGTGAAGGCGGGTGGCCGAGGCAAGGCGGGCGGCGTGAAGCGGGCCGCGGACCCGCCTGCCGCCGAGCTCATGGCACGTCAGATCCTCGGCATGGACATCAAGGGTCATACCGTGCGCGCGGTGATGCTGGCCCAATCAGTCGCCATAGAGAGCGAGTTCTACGTCTCGTACGCGCTGGACCGAGCGGCGGGCCAGTTCCTCGCGATCGCCTCCGCCGAGGGCGGCATGGACATCGAGGACGTCGCCGCGACCCGCCCCGAGGCGGTGGCGCGCGTGCCCATCGACCCTGGGGAGGGCGTGGTCCGGCACAAGGCAGCCGAGATCGCCGCCGCGGCCGGACTCCCCGCAGAAGCGGCCGACACCCTGACCGCCCTGTGGAACGTCCTGATCCGCGAGGACGCGCTGCTCGTCGAGGTCAACCCGCTCGTCCGCACACCCCAGGGACAGCTGATCGCACTTGACGCGAAAGTGACCCTTGATGACAACGCGCACTTCCGCCAGGCCCGCTGGGGTGTTCAGGACACGGCGTACGACGACGAACGCGAGGCGGTCGCGGCGGCCAAAGGGCTCACCTATGTGAAGCTCGACGGCCAGGTCGGTGTCATCGGCAACGGCGCGGGCCTCGTCATGGCGACGCTCGACGCCGTCGCCGGGCGCGGTGCCCGGCCCGCCAACTTCCTCGACATCGGAGGCGGAGCGTCAGCGCAGGTCATGGCCGACGGCCTGGGCGTCGTCCTCGGCGATCCGTCCGTCACCTGCGTCCTGGTGAACGTCTTCGGAGGCATCACCGCGTGCGACGCCGTGGCCGACGGCATCGTACGAGCACTGGAGAGCGTGCGGCTGACCAAGCCGCTCGTCGTCCGGCTCGACGGCAACAACGCCGCGCGCGGGCGCGCCGTCCTCGACGCGTGCGCCCATCCTCTCGTCGAACAGGCCACGACCATGGACGGCGCCGCTCGCCGCGCCGCCGAACTCGCCCACGTAGCACCCGCCGTCTGAGGAGCTGGCATGGCGATCTACCTGACCAGGGAGAGCAAGGTCCTCGTCCAGGGCATGACCGGCGCCGAGGGCATGAGGCACACCCGCCGCATGCTCGCCGCCGGCACGGACGTCGTCGGCGGCGTCAACCCGCGCAAGGCAGGCCGGACCGTCGACTTCGACGGCCGCGCCATGCCCGTCTTCGGCTCGGTCCACGACGCGCGCGAGACGACCGGCGCGGACGTCAGCGTCCTCTTCGTGCCGCCCGCCTTCAGCAAGGACGCCGTCATGGAGGCGGCCGACGCGGGCATCCCGCTGGCCGTCGTCATCACCGAAGGCATCCCCGTGCACGACGCCGTCGTCTTCCAGGCACACGCGCGGCGACGTGGCACCCGGGTCATCGGACCCAACTGCCCCGGCTTGATCACACCGGGACAGTCCAACGCGGGCATCATCCCCGCCGACATCACCGAACCCGGGCGCGTCGGCCTCGTCTCCAAGTCCGGCACCCTCACCTACCAACTCATGTACGAGCTGCGCGACATCGGGTTCTCCACCTGTGTCGGGATCGGCGGCGACCCCGTCGTCGGCACCACCCACATCGACTGCCTCGCCGCCTTCGAAGCCGACCCGGAGACCGAACTGATCGTGCTCATCGGCGAGATCGGCGGCGACGCGGAGGAGCGCGCCGCGACCTGCATCGCCGAGCACGTGACCAAGCCCGTGGTCGCTTACGTCGCCGGGTTCACGGCACCCGAGGGCAGGACCATGGGCCACGCCGGAGCCATCGTCTCCGGCTCGTCCGGGACGGCGCGGGCCAAGAAGGCGGCCCTGGAGGCCGTCGGCGTGCGGGTGGGGGAGACGCCGAGCGCGACCGCGCGCCTCGTGCGCGACCGCCTCGCGTCGACAGACGGCCGCCTTGCGCCGGGGTGAGCCTTCAGACAGGGCGGGTCCTCACCTTGCCGTGCCTCAGTCCGGGGGGCGGGGCGCCCTCGGACAGAGGCGCCTCCATTCCAGCGTGGACGCGCTCGCGCCCGGGGTGCCCCCGACAGGGCAGGGCCTCCGTTCAGCCGATCCCCTGGCGGTCCGGCAGCAGGGCGAACTCGCGGTCCGCGGTCTCCGGCACCACCCGCTCCACCGCCTGCTCAAGGAGGGCCCGGTGCCGCAGGAGCGGTGTTCTGCGCTCCTCGGGGGCGAGCAGCAGGAGGTCGTCGATGCCGGCCAGCATGCGCCGGGTGACCTGTGGGTTGCCGGGAGCGCAGCCGCGGATCTCGGTCAGGCCGAGGTCCACCAGGTCCGTCCAGTCGGGCACGGGCTGGATGAGCCGCACCTCGCCGCGCCGGTCGCGGTGGCGCAGAGCGCCGAGCGGGTACGGGGCGAGCACCGCGAGGAACTGCACGATGCGGTCCAGGGCCTGCACGGCGGTCGTCGGGTCGTTCACGGCCGGGGACAGGGCGCGCAGCGCGATGTCGGACAGCTGTCGCAGGCCGAAGCCCAGGTCCTGGTGGAAGGTGCGCTCCACCCCCACGTACACGGTGTAGCGCAGGGCGCGGAGCCCCGGCGGCGGACCGCCGTGCACCGTGAACACGGGCGTGCCCGGCACCACGAAGTCCCCGGTGCGCGGCAGCAGCCGCAGCACGACGCCCTGACGGCGCGCGGCCCGCACCGCCCGCGCGATGTGCACGTCCCGCAGCACCCCGGCCTGGCCCTCGTGGACGATCCGCGCGGTCTGCGGACCGAGCTGCTCGTCGTCGATGTGCCCCTCCGCCGGATGCTTCGCGGCCACGCGGAAAGCCTCCCGGGCGATGCGGTCGATCACGAACCCGATCCGCATCATCCGCAGGGTGCCGTTCACATAGGCCACGAAGAGCAGCAGGCTCAGCAGCACCATGAGGAGGGCGAGCAGTCCCTCGACGATCGGCACGTTCGTCACGAGCCGCGGGTCCTGCTCGCTGTCGAACGACGTCAGCGTCATCAGGGAGAACAGGAACGTCGCGAGGAAGACCGTGAGCGTGGCCTTGGTGATCCGGGAGCGGACGTAGAGCCGCACCACCCGCGGGCTGAACTGGCCGCTCGCCATCTGCACGGCGACCAGCGAGATGCTGAAGACCACACCGATGAAGGTCATCATCGCCGAGCCGATGGTGCTGATCACCACCTTCGTGTCCTCGGCGAGCTGGTTGAGGTCCTTGATCGCGTCGTACTCCTCGTGCTCCTGGAGGAGCCGCACCCACTCCGCGTCCACCTCGGCGGCGATCCACCACAGCACCAGGGAGCCCACGAGGCCCGCCGTCGGCGCGAACCACATCGTGTCCCGCAGATGCTCCCGCAACGGGGACAGCAACCGCGGCCGCCGGACCCGTACGTCACCGAGCGCACCCGTAAGCAAACCGTCACTCATGGTGAAACTCTAGGCGCGGGGGCGTGCCCCGGGGCGCGCCGCGCGGCGGCGCGGCGTACCCGGCGGATACGCAGGTGAAAGGCACTCCGAAACCTTGGTATTGTTGTCCTCGTCGCCGCGGGAAACACCGCAAAGGCGGCAGACACCTAGTCCGGGTGGCGGAATGGCAGACGCGCTAGCTTGAGGTGCTAGTGCCCTTTATCGGGCGTGGGGGTTCAAGTCCCCCCTCGGACACCAGCTGAGACCCCACTTCACGTGGGGTTTTCTGCTTTTCTGGGCAGCGGCGTGACCAGCCGCGCGGCCCATGGCCCCGGCTCAGCCGGCTGTGATGACCTCGGCTGAGCCGGGGCTTTCTGCTGTTTCGGGGGAGTGGGCGCGGCCGGTGAGGAGTTCTGCCACGGCGATGCCCGAGACCCGGGTGGCGCCGTGGGTGATCAGGTGGACGGCGCCGAGGGGGACGCCCGTCGGTACGCCCATCTCGACCACGAGCGCGTCGGGGCGGGTGCGCAGCAGGCGGGCGAGGGCCTCGGTCATCCAGCGGTGGCGGGCCGCGTCGCGGACGACGACCACGAGGGCGCGGTCGTGCGCGGGGGTGAGCGCAGCCTGGTCCAGGACCTCGTCGAAGCCGTCCAGCTCGGGCTCCGTCAGACGTACGGACGTCGTGTCGGGCCGCAGGGCGCGCAGCGGATCGGCGACGCCCCAGGGCGTGCCGCCGTCGACGGCCGGGTTCATCACGGGGGACAGCTCCACGACGTGCGGAGCGATGGTGAGGGGGAGGAAGGGCCCGGCGGTCGCCGCCTCCGGCCGCCGCGGGCGTACCCGTACCGCCCGTCGCGCCGCGACCAGGCCGATGTCGGAGGGCAGGCCGGTGGCCGTGGCGGCGCGGGAGCGGGCTCCCGACCAGGTCGCGAAGGACCGTACGCGGGTGCCGGCCTCGGCCAGGCGGGCCTCGGGCAGGGTGCCGTCGAGGACCGCCCGTACGAGCGCGGCCGTCAGCAGTTCCACCGTGGACTCCTCGGCGCGCTCGCCGCCGACGCACACCGCGTCGACGCCGCCGGCGACGGCGCGGACGGTGGCGCCGTCGATGCCGTAGCGGTCGGTGACCGCGCCCATCTCGATGCCGTCGGTGACGACCATGCCGTCGAAGCCGAGCTCGCCGCGGAGCAGGTCGTTCAGGATGCGCGGGCTGAGCGTGGCGGGCAGCGCGGGATCGTACGCGGGCACGAGCATGTGCGCGGTCATGACGGCCCGTACGCCCGACTCCATCGCGGCGATGAACGGCGGAAGCGCGGTGCGCGCGATCTCCTCGGCGCCGCCGGTGACGCGGGGCAGGCCGAAGTGCGGATCCACGGAGGTGTCGCCGTGGCCCGGGAAGTGCTTGGCGCAGGCGGCGACCCCGGCGGACTGGAGTCCCCGGACCCAGGCGGCGGTGTGCCGGGAAACGATGTCAGTGCGCGGGCCGAAGGAGCGGACGCCGATGACGGGGTTCAGGGGGTTGGAGTTCACGTCGGCGCTCGGCGCGTAGTTCAGGGTGATCCCCGCCGCGTGCAGTTCGCGCCCGATGTCGTGGGCGACGCGCTCGGTGAGGTCGATGTCGTCGACGGCGCCGAGCGCGAGGTTGCCCGGCCGGGAGGCGCCCGTCCAGGCCTCCATGCGCGTCACGTCGCCCGCTTCCTCGTCGATGGCGACGATCAGGTCGGGGTTCTCGGCGCGCAGGGCGGCGGTGAGCCCCGCGACCTGCTCCGGGCCGACGATGTTCCGGCCGAAGAGGACCACGCCCCCGAGCCCGGCGGCGATCCTGCGGCGCAGCCAGTCGGGGACCTCGGTGGTGCCGACGAAGCCCGGCTGCAGCACGGAGTTGGCGAGCTGCTCCAGCCTCGGGGGACTGCTCGAAACCATGCCGGGACCTCCGGTGAGACAGGGAAGCGGGGGGTGGGAGAGCGGGCCGACACCGTGCTGGGCGACTTGGTACAGGCCAATCGGATGTTGGCTCAGGCCATTTGGCACTGTCAAGGCATACGAACCCGCAGGAAACGGAAGGTGAAGCAGCAGATGGCAGCGGTGGTCCGACCTCAGGTGGCAGCGGCGCCCCGTCCTCGGCCGAGCGGCGCCCCGGCCTCCGCCGACCTCGCCCCGACCTCGCCCCAGCCTCGCCCGGAGGCCACCTTGTAGGACGCGCGTTCGCGCGATGGAATTCGTGTACGGACCAGGGGCCGATCTCCCGCCGCACCGCGACGGGCCGCCCCGGGCCCCCACGCGGCCGAGCTGAGGAGGAACCCTTGCGGCGGTACGAACTTGTCGGACGGCGTGACATCAGGCTGGTCACCGACGCGCCGGTGCCGGAGCCAGGCCCCGGCCAGGTGCTCGTCCGCGTCCGCGCGTGCAGCGTCTGCAACCGCAGCGACCTCGCGTACTACCACTACTACGGCCTCAGGGAGCACTGCGCGACCGGCTGTTACGGCCATGAGATCGCCGGAGTCGTCGAAGCCGTCGGAGCGGGCGTCACCCGGGTCGCGCCGGGGCAGCGGGTCTTCGTGCGGACGCCGTTGACGTCGGGCTACGCCGAGTTCGCCCTCGCGCGGGAGATAGCCGTCGGCGCGCTGCCCGACTCCGTGCCCTTCGAGCAGGGCTCGATGCTCCAGCTCCTGCCGCTCGCCGTGCACGCCACGCGCGGGGTGGCGCTCGGCGACCGGGTCGTCGTCATCGGCCAGGGGCCGGTCGGCCAGATGGCGCTGCGCATGGCGGCGCGGCGCGGCGCCGCGCACATCACCGCCGTCGACCTCGACGAGTGGCGTCTGGAGCGCTCCACCCGGGCGGGCGCCGACGCGGTGCGCCACGTCGACGGCAGTGCGGGGCAACTCGCCGCCCTCAAGGAGGAGTTCGCCGCCGAGGGGGAGGAGTACGACGTCGCGATCGACGCCGTCGGCACCCCCACCACCCTCAACGCCTGCGTGGGCCTGGTGCGGCAGAACGGCCTGGTCGTGATGCTCGGCACCCACCACGTCGACACGCACGTCACCGTCGACCTCGTGACGTGGGAACGCAAGGGCCTGCGCCTGCACAGCTCCGCCGAGCCCGTGGACACCGCGCGCGCCGAGGCGCTGGCCGTCGCCGAACGCCTCGTCCACCGCGACGCCGACCGCCTTCGCCTGCCCGACCTGCACACCCACACGTACGCACTCGAAGAACTCCCCAAGGCCATGGAGCAGTTGTCCGCGAGCAGGTCGCTGCACCCCGACGCCGAACGCGCGCCGTACGACGGGCCGCCGCCCCAGACGCTGAAGGTCGTCATCGTCCCGTGACGGCGGCCGGGCGGTGAGGTGGGCGGTCGCCGGATACGGCGACGTCGTGGAGCGCCGGGTCCTGCCCGCCCTGCGGGCGCTCGGCGAGGAACCCGTGTACCTGTGGGGGCGCGACCCGGACCGGGCGGCGCGCGTCGCCGCCCGGCACGGCGTACGGGCCTGCGGCAGCGACGAGCGCGCGCTGCTCGGTGACGAGGTCGAGGCGGTGTACGTGGCCACGCCCGTGGTCCGCCATGTTCCGCTGGCACGCGCGGTGTTGGCGGCCGGGCGCCCGGTGCTCGTGGAGAAGCCGCTGGCCGGGGGCCTGGAGGGCACCGGCGGCCCGGACCGGGGCGCGGACCTCGGCGGCGGCGAACGGCCGCCCGCCGCCGTCGCGTACTACCGCAGACTCGCCCCCGCCGTCCGGCGCCTGCGCGAGGAGCTGGACGGCTGGACGCCCGCGCGCGTGGACGTGCGGTTCCGCTGCGCCTTCGCCCCCGGCCCGGGCCATCCGATGCGCTGGCGCACCGACCCGGCCGTGTCGGGCGGCGGGGTGCTCGCGGACGCGGGCAGCCACCGGCTCGACCTGCTCGTCATGCTGTTCGGCCGTCCGGACGACGTACGCGGCCGGCTCACGGACCGCTTCCCGCGGGGCGCGGAGCGACGGGCCGAGGTGGATCTCGCCTGGGCGTCCGGCGTACGGGCGCGCGTGGTCGCGGAGTGGGGAGACGCACCGCCGGTGGACCGGATCGAGGTCGTGGGCGAGGGCCGGGTCCTGACGCTCGATCCGCTCGACTCGGGGCGCCTGCGCACGCACACCGCGCGGGGAACGAGCGAGGTGACGCTGGCACCCGCGCCCAATCCCCATCAGCCGCTGATCGCCGACTTCGTGGCCGCGGTCGCGGCCGGACGGCCGCCGGTGTGCCCGGTCTCGGACGCCCGGATCGTGGACGAGATCATCGCCGCGGCGGGCCGTCCGCACCCCGCCTGGCCCCGCTGAGCGGCTGAACGTTCCTGCGGGTCCGGCCCGCCCGGACCGCTCAGGCCCCGTCGTCCGCCGACCAGGGCCGCAGCCAGCGCGGGTCCGGCGTGTCGCCCGCGCGGACGAAGCGCGTGTCGATGGAGAGCCGCATCGCGTCCGTCGTCGTGTCCAGGGACGCGTGGATGACGCTCGGCACGTGCACCATCAGGTCCCCGGCGGCGAAGTCCGCGTACAGCCAGCGGCGGTCCAGGGCGCGCGCGGTGAACTCCAGGTCGTGGCAGATCTGCCGCCGGTCCTCCGGCCGGTCCGTGGTGTCGCGCAGCGGCTCGTACTCCTCGGGGGACAGCGTGTGCGAGCCCTCCAGGTACACCAGCGCGCCCGAGCGCGGCGGGCAGTCGCCGACCGGGATCCACATCGTGACGACCCGGGGCGAGCCCTCGTCCATGTAGTCGAGGTCGACGTGGGCGCGCGAGGCGCGCCGCGAGCCCCGGTGGAAGTGGCGCAGGATGCGGCGCGGCAGCATCCGGGCGTCCCCCTCCAGGAGGTCGGCGGCCAGCTTGGCGAGCCGGGGGTCGTCGAGGAAGCGGTCGAAGGTATCGGAGCGCACGAAGGCGTGCGCCGGATGCCCGGCAACACCGTGCTCGGGCAGCTCCCGCGGCACCCGGCCGGAGAAGACGCCCTGCCGAGGGGTGGTGCCCGGCAGGAGGTAGCCGCGCGGAAACAGCGAGAAGTACGCGGAGCGCAGCCGGAGCACCTCCTCCGGGTCGAGGAAGCCCGGCAGATACAGATAGCCGTCCGCGCGCAGCCGCTCCCGCAGGGCGGCGGGGTCCGGAAGGCGCGCCGTGCCGGTGGCGCGCAGCGGGCCGAAGAGCTCGGACGAGAAGGGTATGGGCACGCCGTTCGACGAGAGGTTCACGAGGGAGTCCTTACGTCAGGGTCGACAGAGGAAGTCCTTACGACAGAGGTCGGCAAGAGGGGGGAAGCGGCAGCGCCGATGCGGAACCCAGGTCCTCAAAGGCGCGCCGCCCACTGCGAGGTGACGAAACGTCAGCTCGGCGAAGCCGGTCGAGGCCGAGCCGGGGCCGGCCGGGCCGAGGGAGGGAAGGAGAGCCAGGAGCGCGTCAGTAGACGCCCTCGACCGCCTCCTCGGTGCCCGCAAGGCCGTCGTGGTGGGGCCGGACCGCGGCCACCCCGTCCCAGGGGAACCACGGATGCGGCCCGGTCCTGATCGCGCTGTCCCGTTCGAGGAGGTTGGGCAGGAAGAGGTCTTCGAGGAGCGTGGTGACGCGCACCCTCCCGCGCTCGCCCTCGGCCACCTCGCGCCACGGATCCTGCGGGTCCACGACCTGGAGCACCGCGAAGGGCGGTGGCAGATGGTACGAGTGGCCGGTGCCCTCGGGCAGCCCGGGCGCGCCCGGCACCGCGTCGGCCTGGAGCGCGTGACCCGCCAGCGTGTTGCCGTACGTGTCGATCCACTGCACGCCGTCCAGGTGCTCCTGGCGCAGGAACGCGGCCTCGGCGGCGCTGCACGTGGTGCCGCCGGTGCACACCGCGCGGATGCCGTACGTGTGCAGGGGGCGCGGAAGGCGCATGGCGAGTTCGAGGAGCAGCCGCGAGGTGGTGAAGAGCAGCGCGGGGCGCTCGGCGGTCAGCAGCGTCAGGGTCTGCTCCACCAGGTGGGAGGTGTAGGCGTCGGCCTCGCCGCCCGCGCGGAGCGAGGCCTTCACCCAGCGCGGGTCGAAGTCGATGGCGAACACGGCACCGCGCCAGCTGTCCGCGAGCCCCTCCACGAAGTGCCCGTACGCGTGCGGGCCGCTCGGCGTCATCGCGAGCACGTCACCGCCCGCGACGCCGCGCGCCTGAAGGACCGTGCGGTAGACCTCGACGTCGTACGCGAGGCGCGTGACGTTCACGATCCGGCAGGGGGCGCCGGTGGTGCCGCCCGTCTCGAACACCCGGAACGGGCGGTCGTGGTAGCCGCGCGGGCGCAGGTCGAGGGCGCTCGCGGCGCGCAGCTCGCCCTTGTCGAAGAGGCCGAACAGTTCGAGCGCGGCGAAGCAGTCGACGTCCTTGAGCGGGTCGAAGCCGAGCCGCGGCAGCCGGGCCACCCAGAACGGCGAGCCCGTCTCCGGTGAGAAGTGCCAGCGCATCATGCGCCGCGTCCACGTATCGAGATCCACGGCGAGCTCGGGCAGACGCCCACGCAGCGTGTCGTACAGGGTGGCGAAGGTGACCTGCGGGGGGTGCCCGTCGCGGGCCGTGGTCGTCATGGGCCTCCTCCTAGGAGTGCGGGGTCGGCGGCCGGTGGACGAAGAGGGAGTCGTCGGCGATCGCGCGGGCCGCCTCGGCGGTGGCGCCGAGCACGGCGGCGAACGGGAAGGGCACCTCGTGCCCGACGAGCGGGTGCGCGACGTCGGCCGCCGCGCCGAAGCGGCCGTCGAGCAGGACGAGATGGGGGCGTACGAACACGTCGCCGCCCGTGCCCCGGACGACCGTCGGCTCGCGGGTGAGCAGCCGGTCCCCGGCGCGCAGACGGGTGCGGACGTGGGCGGCGGCGCGCTCGGCCTCGCCGGGGTCGCGGAAGGCGGTGAGGGGCCAGTCGGGGGCGGCAGGGTCGGGGGCGGGCCCCGGGTGCAGCCCGTCGAGCGCGGCGGCCAGGGCCTTCGCCACCGGCTCGGGGTCGGCGTCCAGGCAGACCACCGTGCGCACGTTGCGGCAGAACCGGCCCGAGTCGGCGGCGACCAGCGGAAGCAGCCAGGCCACCGCGTCGTCCACCGGCAGGCCCGCGGGCACCAGGGCACACCCGCGCCCGGGGCCGTGCAGGGTGAGGGTCGGCGCGTCCCGCATCGAGGCGGCGAGCCCGGCGCCGCCGTACACGACGTGCCGGTCGGTGAGCTTCACCAGGCCGTGCAGGGTGCGCTGGTCGGTTGGGTACAGGCCGATCCGCTCCGCGGGCCAGTCCGCCGCGAGCAGGGCCGCGACCAGGCGGGCGGCCGACAGGGGCTCGCGGCGGCTCGGCCGCACCCACACCGCCGCCGAGCGCTCGGCCTGGTCGAGCACGGAGTCCAGGCAGGTGAAGGTGTTGCCGGGCAGCGCCACCAGGGCGAGCGCGTCGTCGGCGTCCGGTACGTCGCGTCGCGCGAAGCCCTCGGACAGCAGCGCGCACCAGCGCTCGACCAGTGGACCGGGAAGCCCCGCGCTCTCCCACAGCGCCGCACGGAACGCGGCCGCGCTCTGCGGGCCGAGCCCGCCGACGGTCACCGTGCCGTGCGCGAACAGCTCCAGGGCGGCGCGGATGCGCCCGCGGCGGTCGGTCAGGGCCGGAAGCGCCGTCCGGGCCGTCCGCCACCAGCGACGGTCGGCGTGCGCCACGATCTCCGGTACGAGCGCGAGACGGCGCGCGGGCGACCCCGGCAGGTCCGCCGTGTCCAGGGACTCCTGCCACGCCCCCCGGCGGAAGGCGGCGAGGGCGGCGGGGCGGTCCGGCGCGGCGGTCACGACAGCTCCTCCCGCAGGGCGGCGACCACCCGCGTCTGCTCGGCCCGGGTGAGCGTCGGGTACAGGGGCAGGGCGATGTGGTGGCGCGCGAACCAACGCGCCTGCTCGTACGGGCCCTCCGCGTCGGCGGGGCGCGCCGTGTCCGCGAAGTAGGGCTGGTCGCAGAGCAGATGGTCGTAGACCTCGCCCGCGAGGGCCACGCCGTGCCGCTCCCGCAGCCGCTTCTTCAGGAGCGCCCGGTCGACGGGCGCCTCCGGGTAGGCGAGGTACTTGTAGTAGTTGCTGCGGGCGTCGGAGGGCATCGCGTGCGCGCGCAGGCCGGGCACGTCGGCGAGGAGCTCGTCGTAGCCGAGGGCGAGGTCGCGCCGTGCCGCCAGGGTGCGGCCGAAGCGCTCCAGGTCGACCGAGCCGACGGCGGCGTGCAGCTCGCTCATGCGCCAGTTGCCGCCGGGCCGGTCGTGCAGCGTGGAGCCCTGGGCGCTCTTGCCGTGGTCGCGCCAGCGCCGCACCTGCTCGGCGTCGGCCGCGGCGCAGGTCACCAGGCCGCCCTCGCCGCTGACCGCGACCTTCGTGGGGAAGAAGGAGAAGGCCCCGAAGCGGCCGAAGGAGCCCGCGAACCGGCCGTTCAGGGTGGCGCCGAGCGCGTGCGCGGCGTCCTCCACGACCGGCACGCCGCGCTCCGCGCACAGCGCGAGCACCTCCGTGAGGGACGGCGGGACGATGCCGCCGATGTGGACGGGCAGGACCGCCGTCGTGTCCGGGTGGCGGTCGAGGGCGGCCCGCAGCGCGTCCGGGTCCAGGCCGAGGCCGTCCAGCTCGATGTCCACGAACCGCACGGCGGCGCCCGCCCGCACCGCGGCGGCCGCCGTCGCGAAGAACGTGTTCACCGGCACGAGCACGGTGCGGCCCGCCACGCCGACGATCCGCAGGGCGATCTCCAGGGCCGCGGCGCCGGACGCCACGGCCACGCCCTCGACGCCCGTCCAGGTCCGCGAGAGCTCCTCGAAGCGGGCCAGTTCGGGGCCTTGGGTGAGATGGCCCGAGGCCAGCGCGGCGTCCACGCGGTCCAGGACCGCGCGCCGGTCCGCGACGTCGAAGTGGATGCGCTGCGCGGGGACGTCGGCGGGCGCGGCGGCGGGCCCCGCCAGGGTCCGGGTGAAGAAGGCGGCGGCGTGGCCCACGTGCGTGCCGTGGCCCATCGCCAGCTCGTGGACCTCCAGATCGCCCCCGGCCGAGGCGTAGGCGCGGCGGACGGCGTCGGCCGCGGCGCGCGCGTCGGCCGGTTCCAGGAAGGAGTCGGCGGTGCCGTACTGGAGCTGGAGCGGCGCCGGGGCGAGGGCGCCGTAGAGGTCGGCCAGGTCGGCGTACTCCAGGACGCCCGGCAGGACGGCCCCCTCGTAGCCGGTGAGCAGACGGGCGAACAGGGCCGGGTAGCTGCCCAGATGGCTGGCCGCGCAGACCGGCAGGGGCCGGGGCGCGAGCAGCGCGGAGTGCAGCGCGACCGCCGCGCCCAGGCTGTGCCCGAACACCCCGACGCGGCCGGGGTCGGCCCACGGATGACCGGTCAGGACGTCCAGGGCGCCGAGCGCGTCGCCGACGAGCGCGCCGAGCAGCGAGCGCCCCGTCAGGGCGAAGGCGTGCGCGAGCAGGGCCCCCTCGTCCCGCCCCGCGCGGCGCTCCTCGTCCAGGCCGCCGCCGATGCCGTGCTCGAAGGACAGCGTGACGAACCCGGCGCGGGCGAGGTGCTCGGCGACGTTCCGGTCGGGAAAGTCCGGGGGCGTCTCGCCGGTGAGCTGTTCCATTCGAGCGTTCTTGCCACCGAGGACGAGCACCGCGGGGAGGGGCGGTGCGACGTCCGCGGGGGCGGTGACGGTGCCGTGGAAGGTGCCGCGCAGGGGGGAGGCGAAGGCCAGCCGCTCGCGGCGCAGGCCGTCCGCGGTGGTCGTGGCGGTGGTGGTCACGGTCAGGGGGGTCCGCTCGATGCGGGCGAGGCGCTGTACGACGGCGCGGAGTTCGCGGGACCAGGGGGTGTGGGGCGGGGCGAAGCGCAGGGCAGGGCCGGCGGTGAGCAGGTGGCGCAGGTGGGTGGTCTGCATGCGGGTCTCGTTCGCTCCTGTGGGTGCGGGTGGTCGGCCTTCGCGGGGCGCCCCGGGCCCGCCCCTTCTCCGGAACGACGCCGGGCCCGACCCGCCCCGCACGACGGGACGGGCGGGAGGAGGACGTCCTAGACGAAGTCGGCGTGCAAGGTCTCGGGGACCTCGATCGCGTACGCGTCCAGCGCCTCGTCCAGCTTGATCTGGCCCCGCTTGAGCAGTTCGAGCAGCTCGTTCTGCGGCCGGTAGAAGCAGGACTTGCAGAGGTCGGTGCGGCGGGGGTTGGAGGCCTCCCACTCGGCGCGCGGACCGCCTTCGAGGACCGTGGGGTATCCGAGGTCGACGACGTCGCCGATGCGGTAGCGGCTGTTGAGGTGCACCTGCGGGCAGGGGTACAGATGGCCGTCGGCCCCGACGGCGGTCACGAAGCGGCTGTAGTGGCAGCGCTCGAAGTCGCCCTCGACCTCCTCGACCTGGTCCATCGGGCCGCGGTCGAGCTTCGGCACCGACACCTCGAAGGCGTCCGTGGACAGCGCGGAGGCCGCGACGAGGGAGTCGGAGATCTCCGCCATGACGGTCTCGATGGTCTCGTGCCCCATCGCGCTGTAGAACTCGGGCTCGAAGCGGACGTAGTGCGCGCCGGACTCGTGGGCGATGCGGGCCGCCGAGACGATCTCGCGGTAGTTCTGCATCGTGATCACGTAGTTGAAGCCGATGCGGAAGTCCGGTGCCACGGCGTTCTGGCGCAGGCGGCCGATGTTCTCGATGAACTTCGAGAACGTCTGCTCACGGTCGCGCGTGATGTCGTTGAACGTGGCCTCCGTGCCCGCGTTCATGCCGACCCGCACCCAGGTGTGGGTGTTGATGACGGTGTCGGCGACCTTGGGGCGGCCGAGCCGGGAGCCGTTGGTGATCAGGCCGATGTGCAGGCCCACCTCGTGCCCGGCGTTGCAGATGTCCGCGTAGCCCGGATGGATGGTGCACTCGCCGCTGCCGCAGAAGGTCACGGCGCGGCCGTCGTTCTCGGCGAACTCCTTGAGCAGGTTGATCGCCTTGTCGGTGGTGATGGAGTCCTTGAACGAGAACAGGTCGTAGAACTGCTCCTCGTTCGGCGAGTGGAAGTTGCAGAAATTGCAACGCATATTGCAGGCGCCCATGATGCCGATCCGCATGTGGACCGGTTTGATCTCCTCGTCCGCCACGAATCGACGCAGCAGATCGCGGTGGGCCAGGACCTTTTGTGGGGAGTGTGCTTGATCGAGGCTGACCTCGGGGAGGCCCTCGCCGTTGCGGGGCGCGGCCATTCCGAAATCGCGGACACCTTCAGTGCTGTTCACGAACCCCTCCACGCGCTTTTGGCGGTGTTTAGCGTTGTTCGAGCGACCTTTGTGACGGTAGGAGAGCGCTTCCAGAAGTGTCAATGGGTCTAGACAACCAGGAAGTTGAGTAAACATCTACCCCGCCATCGGTTCCGGCCAAATGTGCCAAGCACTTGTTCGTGTCATGTGCCAAAGGAAGAAGGGCTGGTGAGGGGATGTCACTTAGGCGGGCCTAAGCGCGATAGATGAGCGGTGAACTTCAGGGGCAGGGGTACTGGAAGGTGTCCTCGAAAGTCCGGTACGTCTTCCTCGGGCCGCCGCGCCCTTGCGCCGGGTACTCGATCACCGGTATGGGCTTGCAGATCGGCCACTGATGGGTCTCGGGCGACTGCTCGAAGGCGTACGTGCCCGCCGCGCCCTGGAGGCAGTTGGTGCACAGCAGGCGCCCGTCCCGCTCGACGATGCCCGCGTTGATGAGGGTGTTGTACACGTCGTCCTTCGTCGGCGTGCTCGCGGGAGCGGGCGTCCCCCCGCCGTTCCCGGTCTTCTCGTTTGCTTCGGAGTACGACCTGTCGTACGCGTTGGACAGCAGCGTGAACGCGTCGTGATACATGATCGCGTAGCCGTCGTCGAGGGGCTTCTCGCCGATGCCGTACCGCTTGTCGAGGTCGTTGAAGACCCGCAGGAAGCCGCCGAGGCCCGCGGGGGCGCCCTTGGCGGGCAGTCCGCGCGGCGTCCACCAGGTGGGCGTGACCGAGGACGCCGCCACGATCCTCGTCCGCGTTTCCCGCAGCATCTCGGTGAGTTCATTCGTGGTCAGCGTCGGCTCCAGACCGATGCCCACTTTCAGGATGCGCACGGGGCTGCGCCTGTCGCAGGAGGACTCCTGTGACAGGCGTTTCACCAGAGCCGGCAGGTCCTGGTCGCGGCCCGCGAAGAACACCGTGTCGGATTCGGTGAGGCAGATCTTCTGCGCGGCGGACTGGAATCGCTGTGGGATACCGGCGGCGGGCCCGGTCGAGCCGAGGTAGGAGGCCGAGCGCTGGCGGAGTCCGTACGCCGTGCCGAATTTCTTCTGCAGCAGCCGGTGGAGATTGCGCGAGTACACGTCGTCCGGGCGGCTGTCGTATACAAGGAACCCTTTCTTGGCGCCCGGGTTCCGCTTCAGATAGTGACCGAGCGCGTCCACGAACATGCTGTTGTTCGGTGAGGTCTTGAAGAAGTACGGGGCGTTCATGTCGGCGGAGGTGATGACCGGGCCCACGGTCGCGATGCGCCGCGCGCTCAGCGCCTTCATCGCGTCCCGGGTCTCGGGCGTGCTGCTCGGCAGCCCCGTCACGCCGACGAGCGGCGAGCGCCGGTCGTCCGCGAGGTCCGCCAGGTCGTCGACGACGGGCCGCCACTGGTCCAGGTCCTTGCCGTCGGGGGCCATCAGGAGCTGGTAGTGCGGCCCGCTGCCGCTGTTGGCCCGCAGCTGGGCGGCGTGCGCACCGGCCAGGGCGCGGCGGATCATCGCCGCCGTCATGGCGCTCGCGTCGTCCGAGGTGAACGGCATCATCAGCGCGATCCGGCCGTACGGCATGGGCGCCTGCCCCTGCGCGGGGTCCTCCCAGGCGCGCTCGACGCGGGCGTTCTCGGCGGCGACGGCCCGGATGAGCCCGTCGAGGTCCTCGTCCCCGTCGAAGGCGCTCTCCGTGACGCCCACACACTCCCCACCGTGCTCGGCCAGGCCGCCCGGGCAGTCCTCGGGGCGCAGCACCACGTAGGCGATCACGCCGGCGGCGATCAGGACCAGCGGCACCAGGATCGCGACAAGCTTGTCGAGGGGGCCGAACCCGTTGCGGCGGCGGCTCAGACGCATGCTTCCTCACAGTTCCGGCAGCGGCAGGGGGCGCTTGTCGCGGGCGGCGGCCGGCCAGGTCCTGGCGGCCTGGCTGAGCACGGCGCGCCACGTCTGGTGGCGCAGCGAGAGGAACCCGAGCTCGGCCCCGATGTCCTCGCACAGGTCGGCTTCCGGCTCCGCCGTCGCGTCGGACAGGTACCACAGGCCGTGCAGCAGCCTGTTGATGCAGCGGTCGATCTCGTCTATGTCGCGGTAGCGGTCGTCGTGCGCGCCCGCGGCCATCGCGGCCCGCTCGTCGTCCCAGTCGGCCGCGGGCGGCGCCGGTGCCGTCGCCGCGTACCGCAGACAGGCCAGCCAGCGCAGCGCGCTGAGCCGGTCCTGCTCGGACTGGAACTCCTCGGAGAGGGCGGCCACCACCGTCTTGGCGTCCCCGGCGGCGAGCGTGTGCCGCAGCGCGTCGGCCTCGCTGTCCTCGCCGCGCGTGGTGTGGTGGCGGCGCAGGAAGGCGTGCATCTCCTGCCAGCCGCGGCGCGACTCGGTGCCCCGCGAGGTGCGCCGGGCCTCGTGCACGAGCAGCGTGTGCAGCAGCGGATCGGCGGCGAGCGGCCGGTCCTGCGGGGTGTCCCGCTGCCAGTGCTCGGCCTCCAGATAGTCGGCGGCGGCGTTCGCGGGCAGCTGCTCGGGGCCCTCCAGACGCAGATGCGCGGCCAGGGCCTGCGCGGCCGTGCTGTCGCGGGCCAGCGAGAGCGGCACGAGCCGGGCGCGCTGGTGCGGCGACGGAAGCAGCCGCTCCAGGATCGCCTCGCTGACCGGGCGGCCGTCCCTGGTGGTCAGGTCGAGCAGGTGGCGCGGGGCCAGCGGGGGCGATCCCGGAGCCGCCCGCGACGCGTGCTCCAGGACGGCGTCGCACAGCACCCGGCTGGCCAGCGGGTGCCCGCCGGTCAGGGTGTGCAGGGCGGACGCCAGATACGGGTGCAGCGGCGCGGACGCGGCGTCCAGCATCAGCAGGACGTCGTCGCGGCTGAGCGGGGTGAGCTCCACCACGACCAGGCCCGCGGACGGCGCGTGCCCGGTGCGCCGCCAGCCCGTGGTCGTCACCAGGTCGGGCAGTTCGCGGCGGAGCGCGTCGGCGGCGTCCGGGGGCGCGTCGCCGAGGCGGGTCGCGACGACGACGAGCGGGTCGTGGTGGGCGGCGCCGGGCCGCGCCCGGTACTCCAGGACGAGGTCGACCAGGCGCGCCCCTGCGGGGGAGTGCGTGTTGTCGAGCAGGGCGAGCGGGCGCGGGTCGCGGTTCAGGCGCTGCCACCGGGTGCGGGCGGCGGCGACGTCCTCCAGGAAGGCGTGGACGAGGGTCTGTTCGGCGGCGTGCCGGTAGTCGCCGCCCCGGTGGAACCAGTCGGCGAGGCGGGCCAGGCCCTCGGGGCCGCCTCGACCTCCTTCGGGCGTCGTGCCGGGGCTCTCGGGCGTCTCGGCGTACCGGTCCTGGTACCACTGGCGCAGCGGGGCGGCGGCGCGGGCGCGGGTGTACCGCTCGAAGTACTCGGCGAGCACGGCGTGCACGACGGCGTGCGGGTCGGTCCCCGCCGCGGCACCGGGACCGGCCGCCGCGAGCCGTGCCCGCACCCGCGTGTCCCACGTCTGCGCGACCGCGGGCGCGGGGGCCGACTCCAGACGGCAGGCGCGCAGCAGGCGGGCGATGCGCGCACTGGCGCGGGCCCGCTCCGCGCGGTCGGCGGTGTACCCGCCGTAGACGGCGACGAGGCCCGGCAGGAGCAGCGGGAAGCGGCGGCTCACGTCGGGGGCGAGGGAGCACGCCAGCTCCTGAAGGAGCTCGACGACGAGGTCCTGCGCCGCGGTGTCGACGCGGGCGAGCGGAAGGCGCCCCGCGTAGTGCCGTTCGAGCGCCGCGAGGACGGCGGTGCGCCCCGTGCCGTGCCGCCCGGTGAGCAGCACCAGCGGCAGGTCCTTGTCGTACTCCCAGGCCACGCGGGCGCGGTCGGCGTAGGCGAGGCCGGTGAGCCGCGGGACGAGATGGTGCAGAAGCGGGTCGCGTGCGTACAGCCGAGGCGTTTCGGATGGGTGCATCTCGCCGGAAACCGCTCCTGTCCGTCGCTGCCTGCCGATGCCGTCCGCCGACTGCCGCCGGGGTGAACGGTGCCCTCCTTGCCGGTGTCAACCATCAGGTGTCAACTGCCGCGAAGGTCAAAGAAGTTACACCTCACACACTTCCCTGGCCAGGGCTTTCGGGGCAGGGGATCAGGACCGCGGCCTGAGCGCGAGTTCCACGCCCGGGGGCAGCTCCCCCGTCACCTCGCCCGGATAGTCGAGCCGCACCCGGCGCAGCGCGCGCAGGCCCGCGAGGTGCACCAGGTCCACGGTGTCGAAGAGCGTCAGGTGCAGCTCTTCGAGGCCCGGCAGGCGGCGGGCGATCCGCCGCAGCGACACCGACGCGCCGGGCCGCGCCCGCACCTCCAGGCGTGTCAGCTGCGGAATGCGCGCGCCGGGCGGGAACAGCATGATGCTCAGCTGCTCGTTCGACAGGCGGAGCGAGCGCAGGGCGGGCAGCCGGGCGAGCAGCGCGTCCCAGTCGTCGGGCCGGAGCCGGTCGCTCGCGTTGTGCAGACGCAGCTCGCGCAGCTCGGTCAGGCCCGTGACGGCGGCCAGCTCCACGGCGTCCGGAGGCAGCGCGAGCAGCCGCAGCGCGCCGGGCCGCGGCAGATCGCGCAGGCCCCGCCACGGCACGGCCGCCCCGAGCAGCAGCTCCTCCAGGTGCGGGCAGGCCGAGAGCCGGGCGAGCGGCTCCAGTTGGGGCAGATCGGCGAGGGTGAGCCGGCGCAGGCGCGGCAGCCGGGTCAGCGGCGCGGTGTCGCTGACGGCGCGGCAGCCGTGCAGCGCGAGCGTCTCCAGGGCGGGGAAGGCGGCGAGGAAGTCCAGTCCCGTCAGGCGCAGATTGCCGCGCAGGCGCAGCTCGCGCAGGGTGCCGGGGGTGAGCGCGTCCAGGATGTCCCGCTCGCTGAAGTCGCCCTGCAGCGCGACGCGTTCGTACCCGGAGAGGGCGCTGAGTGCCTTCAGTTCGGCGGGCGAGCGCACCGTGACGGCCTCGCAGGCCCCGGCGGCGAGCAGCGGCCGCACGATCTCCTCGGCGTAGGCGTCGGTGTCGAAGCGGTCCCAGTGGGCGAGGAGCTGGGCGCGGACCGCGGACTGCGGCGTGTCCAGGAACTCGCGCAGGCGGGCGAGCGCCGCGTCGCCGCCGATGCGGCAGATGGCGTGCACGGTGGTCACCTCGGCGTCGCCGGTCAGCGTCTCGGCGGCGGGCAGCAGGCCGAGCAGCAGCGTGCCGGTCTCGGCGAGGGCCCGCGCCTCGCGCATGCTGCGCGGCGGAAGGAGCTGCGCGGCCCGCTCCTCGACGGCGGCCCGGACGTCGGGGTCGAGCCGCGTCGCCTGGCCGAGCGAGGCGAGCGCGAGCAGGCGGAGGCGGGTGCGCACCCCGTCGTCCTCCTCGCGGTCGGCGCGGCCGGTCAGACGCGTCAGGAGCTCGGCGCGCTCGTCGGGCCGGGCCTGGGCGACGGCCATCTGCAGGACGTCTTCCCAGGGGTCCAGGTGCGCGTGCGCGACCAGCGCCCCGATGTCGTGCTCCTCCAGGGCGGCCTTCGCGCCGAGGAAGTCCTGGAAGGTGCGGTGGATGAAATCCACGGCGTCGTCGGCCGGTTCGCGCAGCAGGCCGGAGCGGTCGAGGAGCAGCCGAAGGACGTCCTCGGCGCTCCCGGCCCGGGCCAGCTGCGGCACCGAGGGGCGCAGCCGGTCGAGCAGGTCGACGGCGGTCTCCCGCCCCAGCCGGGTCCGCTCGTTGCGGATCAGCCAGTACGCGAACCGCTTCAGCGGCTCCGTCGCGGACTTCTCGTCCAGCTTCGGCGGGAGCCTGCCGTACAGGTCGCGCTCGCGGTCGCGGCGCTCCAGGAGCATCGAGAGCGCCGCCTCGTACAGCGCCACCCGTCCCTGCGGCAGAAAGCCCCTGCGCTCGCGGTGCAGCGCGCAGATCAGCGAGCACAGCAGCGGGTTGGTGGCGAGGTGGCTCAGCTCCGGGCTGGCGCGCACCGACCGGAGCAGGGTCGCGGCCAGCTCCTCGCCCCCGCCCGCCGCCTCGTGCCAGCGCCGCACGAACCGCCGTACGTCGTGGGGGCGCATCGGTGTGAGCGTGAACTCGCGGAACCCCTCGCGGCCCAGCCAGTCCCGGGGCAGCGCCGAGGGGCGGGTGGTGACCAGCCACAGATTGCCGGGGAAGGCCGCGTGCAGCTTGGCGAGCCAGGCCCGGGCGCGGGGGCGCTCCGCCTCCGGGATCTCGTCCACGCCGTCGATCAGGAGCACGCCGCGCCCGGCCTGGAGGACCCGCACCGCCCACCCGGCGGGCTCGGTGCCCGTCAGGGGGCAGCCGATCCAGCGCAGGAAGCCGTCGGGCATCGGCAGTTCGGCGTCCTCGCGGGCGAGCGTGCGCAGCGGGAGCACGAAGGGGACCCGGCCGAGGAGTTGCGGCAGGTGCCCCGGCACCCCGTCCTGCCGGGCGGTGGTGAGGGCCAGCCACTGCACCAGGGTCGTCTTGCCGGTGCCCGCGACGCCGCGCAGCAGGACCCGGTCGTGCCCGGCGAGCGCCGCCTCGACCGGGCCCGTGGTGCGCTCGGAGTCGGGGTCGGGGTCGACGCCGCCCCCGTCCCCGTCGGAGTAACCGGTGCCGGACCCGGGCACCGGTTCGGCCGGGTCGCGCGCGGGCACCGCCTCCAGGCTCAGATAGGCGGTCTCCAGGGGCCAGGCCTGGCTCTGCGCGTCGTGCAGGTCCACGCCGTGGATGGTCAGGGTGCGGTGCTGGCCGACGACGTAGTGGGCGTAGCGCCGCTCGAAGTCGGTGTCCTCGACGGCGGTGGCGGGCAGCCGCTCCAGGAGCAGCCGCAGCTGCTCCTGCTGCTCGCCCAGGGCGCGGCGCAGCTCGACCTGGGTGCGGGCCGCGAAGCCGGGGCGCTTGCTGAACTGGTGGACCAGGTGCAGACAGGCGGTGACGAGCAGCCGGTCGTGCAGCTGCGCGGCGTCGGCGCTGAGCAGGGCCCGGGTCTCCGGGGCGCTGGCCCGGACCAGGGCCGCGGCGAGCCGCTGCGGGCCGAGGTCGAAGGCCTGGACGTCGTCCATGTCGAGGTCGCCGAGCGCGCGCAGGGTGTGGCCGAGGGCGTAGCCCACGGCGTTCTGCTCGTCGGGGGCGATCGGCGGGTCGTGCGGGCCCGCCGCGCGGACGGCGCGGCGCACCAGCTCCCGCGCCAGCTGGTAGAGGTCGGCCTCGCTGAGGGTGCGGCGGTCGCCGGTGAAGGAGAGCAGCCGGCCGAGCCGCACCGGCCGTTCGCCGAACTCCGCCCCGGGGCCGCCCCGCGGCAGCAGGAGGCGCTTCACCAGCGGCACCACGACCGATGCCGCGATCCGTAGGCCCGCTGTCGTGCCCGCGTCCAATCCAGCCCCCTCTGCGGTCGCCCCTCCGGGTCCCCGGCCCACTATCCCGGCCGGGCTAGGGGAGATCCAGCCCCTTCGGTTAGCCTCGCTTGGTGACGACATCTGCATCACCGCGACGGGCACCGAGGCTGTTCGCCATCAGTGACCTGCACGTGGCGTATCCCGAGAACAGGAAGTTCGTCGACGAGCTCTGGCCGGAACACGAGGGCGACTGGCTGATAGTCGCCGGTGACGTCGCGGAGATGGCGGCCGACATCGAGTGGTCGCTGCGCACCCTCGCCGAGCGGTTCGACACCGTGATCTGGTCGCCGGGCAACCACGAGCTGTGGACGCCCCGTGACGACCCCAACCAGCTGCGCGGCGAGCCCCGCTACCGCCACCTGGTCGAGCTCTGCCGCCAGTTGGGCGTGCTCACGCCGGAGGACCCCTTCCCGGTGTGGCGCGGCGAGGGCGGCCCGGTGACCATCGCGCCGCTCTTCCTCCTGTACGACTACACGTTCCGGCCCGAGGGCACGTACGCGAAGAGCGACGCGCTGGAGTACGCGTACGAGACCGGGGTCGTCTGCACGGACGAGGTGCTGCTGCACCCGGACCCCTACCCCAGCCGCGAGGACTGGTGCCGGGCCCGGGTCGCGGTCAGCAAGGAGCGGCTCGACGCGATCGACCCCTCCTTGCCGACGATCCTGATCAACCACTGGCCGGTCGTGCGCGAGCCCACCCGGATCCTGCGCTACCCCGAGTTCGCCCTGTGGTGCGGCACGGAGGCCACCGCGGACTGGCCGGTGCGCTACCGCGCCGCGGCCGTGGTCTACGGCCATCTGCACGTGCCCCGCACCACCTGGCACGACGGGATCCGGCACGAGGAGGTGTCGGTGGGCTATCCGCGCGAGTGGAAGCGCGACTGGCACCCGTCGCCGCGGCTGCGGCAGATCATGCCCGCGCCCGCCCGGTCCGCGCGGTGACGTGCCGGTGACGTGCCGCTCCGCGCGGTGACGGACCCCTCCGGCCGCGCGGCTCAGGAGCCGACGCGGATCAGCTCCTTCTCGTAGGCGAAGATCACCGCGTGCACGCGGTTGCGAAGGCCCAGCTTCTCCATGATCCGCTGGATGTGGAACTTCACCGTGCTCTCGCTGAGCGTCAGCTCCCGGGAGATCTCCGCGTTGCTGAAGCCGCGCGCGAGCAGCTTGAAGACCTCGGTCTCCCGGTCGGTGAGGCGGCGCAGCGGCGCGGCGCCCGCGCCCGCCGCCCGCGCGGGCACGCCCGCGGGGCGCCCCGCCGCCGTGGCGCGCACGGCGGCGGCCAGCTCGCCGGAGCCGCTCGCGCTGGACAGCAGGCCGCGCACGCCGACCCGGAGCACCTGCCCGGCCGCGGCGTCCACGTTGTCGAGCAGTACCAGGACGTTCGCGGGCCGCGGCGGGGCGGGCCGGGACAGGGCGCACACACAGGCGAGCGCCTCCGCCGCGCCGGTGTGCGAGTTGACCACGACGACGTCCGGCCGCAGCTCGCGGAAGCGGGCCGCGGCGCCCGTGCCGTCCTCGGCGACGGCGACGACCTCAAGGTCGGGACAGCCGTCGAGGATGGTGCGGAGCCCCGTCAGTGAGATGGGATGCGAATCGACCAGGAGGATCCTGGTACACGCCAAGCCTGACATCAATTCCCCCGTTTGCCTGGAGCGTTGGGCCCGTCCCGCCCCCGGGAGCCGTGCCCCGGCGGCGCGGAACAGTTCTCCAGGATAGAGCGGGCCGCGCGGATCACTCCGCGCCCGCCGTCACACCTTCGCCCCACACCCGTGGGCGTCGGGCGCGCACCCGCGCGGGGTACCGTGCGTGCGAACGACGTGGCCCGCCGCCGTCGGAGGGGACGACCTCGCCATGCACGCACGCGCTCGCTTCACCGACCGGGTGGCCGTCGTCACCGGGGCCGCGTCCGGAATCGGCGCCGCCACCGCCGTGCGCCTCGCGGGCGAGGGCGCGGCCGTGGTCGTCGCCGACGTCGACGACGGGCGCGGCCGGGCCGTCGCCGAGGACATCCGGGCCGCGGGCGGACGGGCCCGGTCCGTGCGCGCGGACGTCGCCGACGCCGCCGACTGGGAGCGCGTCCTCGCCGCCGCCCACCGCTTCGGCCCGGTCGGCGTGCTCGTCAGCAACGCCTACGCCTCCGAGGTCGCCCCCGTCCACGAGATGACCCGGGCGTCCTTCGAGCACCAGCTCGCCGTGAACGTCACCGGCGCCTTCCTCGGCGTCAAGGCGGCCCTGCCCGATCTGCGGGCGCACCGCGGCGCGGTCGTCGTCACCTCGTCCGTGCACGCGACCCACGGCATCCCCGGCCACCCCGGATACGCGGCGAGCAAGGGCGCCCTGGTGTCCCTCGTCGGACAGCTCGCCGTCGAGTACGGGCCCGAGGTGCGGGTCAACGCCGTGCTGCCGGGGCCGATCCTGACGCCCGCCTGGGACCGGACGGACGAGGCGGACCGGGAGCGGAGCGTCGTGGGCACCGCCGCCCGCCGGTTCGGCACGCCCGAGGAGGTGGCGGCGGCCATCGCCTTCCTCGCCGCGGACGAGGCCTCCTACGTCACCGGGACGAGCCTGGTCGTGGACGGCGGCTGGAGCGTGGCGAAGGACTCGGCCTGACCCCGTGGGCGCGAGAGCACGGCCTGACCCCGAGAAGCAGCGGAGGAGCGGCAGTTGAAGATCACCCGGGTGGAAACCTTCCTCGTCCCGCCGCGCTGGCTGTTCTGCCGCGTGGAGACCGACGACGGCGTCGTCGGCTGGGGCGAGCCCGTCGTCGAGGGCCGCGCCGAAGTGGTGCGCGCCGCCGTCGACGTCCTGGCCGAGTACCTGATCGGCAAGGACCCCGCCCGCATCCAGGACCACTGGCAGGTGCTCAGCAAGGGCGGCTTCTACCGGGGCGGCCCGGTGCTCTCCAGTGCCGTCGCGGGCCTGGACCAGGCGCTGTGGGACATCGCGGGCAAGGCGTACGGCGCGCCCGTGCACGCGCTGCTCGGCGGCCCCGTGCGGGAGCGGGCGCGCGTGTACGCGTGGGTGGGCGGCGACGAGCCGAGCGCGCTCGCCGAACAGGTCGCCGCGCAGGTCGACGCGGGCTTCACCGCGGTGAAGATGAACGCGGCGGGGGTGACCTCGCCGCTGACCACGCTCGCCGAGACGGCGGCGGTCGTCGAGCGCGTCGCCGTCGCCCGCGAGGTGCTCGGCGCCCACCGCGACGTCGCCGTCGACTTCCACGGCCGGCTCACGCCCGCGAGCGCCCGCCGTGTCCTGCCCGAACTCGCCCCGCTGCACCCGCTCTTCGCCGAGGAGCCGCTCCTTCCCGACCAGGCCCGGCTGCTCCCCGGCCTGGTCGCCGCGAGCTCCGTGCCCCTCGCCACCGGCGAACGGCTCTACGGCCGGGCCGACTTCCTGCCCGCGCTCACCGCCGGGATCGCCGTCGCCCAGCCCGACCTCTCGCACGCGGGCGGCATCACGGAGGTGCTGCGCATCGCCGCGCTCGCCGAGACCTACGGCGCGCTGCTCGCCCCGCACTGCCCGCTCGGGCCGATCGCCCTCGCCGCCAGCCTCCAGATCGCCTGGGTCACCCCGCACTTCCTGATCCAGGAGCAGAGCCGGGGCATCCACTACAACAAAGAGGCCGACCTGCTCTCGTACGTCGTGGACACCGAGCCGTTCCGCTTCACCGACGGCCACGCCCACCGGACGGACCGCCCGGGCCTCGGCGTCGAGATCGACGAGGCGGCGGTGCGGGCCGCGGACCGGCGCGGGCACGCCTGGCGCAACCCGGTGTGGCGGCAGCCGGACGGCTCGTTCGCCGAGTGGTGACCGGGGGCGGCGCCAACGCCCGTGTCCGTACGCACTGTTGGCCCCGCCCGGCCCCGCGCCTACCCTGGTAGGCGCCCGAGGGGGGAGCCGCATGAGCGAACGCACCCAGGACCACGGCCAGGACGGACGTCCCGACCCGCCCGCCAAGGGCGAGCGCATCGCCGACTGGGCCGACGGCCGCCTGGGGATCCACACCCTCGGCAAGTCGCAGCTGCGCAAGGTCTTCCCGGACCACTGGTCCTTCATGTTCGGCGAGATCTGCCTCTACAGCTTCCTGATCCTCATCCTCACCGGCATCTGGCTGACCCTGTTCTTCGAGCCGAGCGGCATGGAGGTCGAGTACAACGGCACGTACGAACCGCTGAAGGGCGTCCTCGTGACGCGCGCCTACGAGTCGACCGTCGACATCAGCATGGAGGTGCGCGGCGGGCTGCTCATCCGGCAGATCCACCACTGGGCGGCCCTCGTGTTCGTCGCGGGCATGCTGGTGCACATGATGCGGGTGTTCTTCACCGGTGCCTTCCGCAAGCCGCGCGAGCTCAACTGGCTGTTCGGCTGGACGCTTCTGATGCTCGGCCTGATCACGGGCCTGACCGGCTACTCGCTCCCCGACGACCTGCTGTCCGGCACCGGCGTGCGGTTCGCGCAGGGCGCCATCCTGTCGATCCCCGTCGTCGGGACCTACCTCTCCTTCTTCCTCTTCGGCGGGGAGTTCCCGGGCCACGACATCATTCCGCGCCTGTTCGCGGTGCACGTGCTGCTGCTGCCGGGGATCATGCTGGGCCTGATCGTGGCCCATCTGATCCTGGTCTTCTACCACAAGCACACCCAGTTCGCGGGCCCCGGCCGCAGCGAGCGGAACGTCGTCGGGGCGCCCTTCTTCCCCATCTACGTGGCCAAGGCGGGCGGCTTCTTCTTCCTGGTCTTCGGCGTCCTCGCGATCATGGGCGCGGTCGCCACCATCAACCCCGTGTGGGCACTCGGCCCCTACCGGCCCGACCTCGTCGGCACCGGGGCCCAGCCCGACTGGTACCTCGGCTTCTCCGAGGGGCTGATCCGGGTGATGCCCAGCTGGGAGATCAACGCCTGGGGCCACACCCTGGAGCTGGGCGTCTTCATCCCGTTCGCGCTGTTCCCGCTGATCATGATGGTGATCGCGGCGTATCCGTTCGTGGAGGCCTGGGTCACCAAGGACCGCCGTGAGCACCACATCGCCGACCGGCCGCGCAACGCGCCCGCGCGCACGTCGTTCGGCGTCGCCTGGCTGTCGCTGTACGGCGTGCTCATGGTCGGCGGCGGCAACGACATCTGGGCGACGCACTTCCACTTGTCCATCAACGCCATCACGTGGTTCGTGCGGATCGCGTTCTTCGCCGTGCCGCCGCTCGCCTACGTCGTCACGTACCGGATCTGTCTGGGACTCCAGCGCCGCGACCGCGACAAGGTGCTGCACGGCCGGGAGAGCGGCGTCATCAAGCGCCTGCCGCACGGCGAGTACGTGGAGGTGCACCAGCCGCTCACCCAGGCCGAGCGGTACACGCTCACCGCGCACGAGCAGCCCGTGCCGTACGAGGTCGGGCCGCTCGTCGACGCGAACGGCGTGGTGCGCAAGGTGCCCCGGGCCGAGCGGCTGCGGGCCCGGCTCTCCCGCGCCATGTACGGCCCCGGCACGCAGGTGCCGGGGCCGACGGCGGAGGAGTACCGGCAGGTCCACAGCGGGGACGGCCACCCCTGAGGGCGGCGCCCGGTCAGGCCGGTAGCGCCCGGGGCGTGGCGGCGAGCTCCCGCAGCCAGGCGGGGCGCACGACCTCCATGCCGAGCCCCGACGGCACCGGCACGGGCCCCCGGGAGAGGTACTCCTCGCGGTAGCGGCGGCAGTCGCGGTGCCAGACGTGGATCCCCGCCAGCCAGTCGCGCAGCTCCTGCACGTACTCGTCGACGGCGTCCCGCGTCGGCGCGTCCAGACCGAGATCCGCGCAGAGCGCCGGCAGTTCGTGCGCGACCACGTGCTGGAACTGGCTCAGGCGCGACCGCATCAGGTCGTCGACGATGCCCAGCGCCGTGGGGTAGTCGCAGTCGAAGAAGCTCTGCACGACGAGCACCGCGTTGTGCAGCTCGCCCTCGTACTCGATCTCCTTCTGGTACGAGAAGACGTCGTTCATCAGGGTCGCGTAGTCGGAGGCGGCGTTCTCCAGGGCGCGCAGCGGGCCGCTGTCGAGGACCTCGCGCGGGATCCGCTCGCCGTGGGCCAGCCGGCTCAGGCTCATCGTGAAGTCGGAGCCGAAGGTCAGACGGCGCATCTCGATGTAGTCGACCGGCTCGGGGATGCGGTGCTGCGCCTGGTTGGCCAGCTCCCACAGCCAGCTGTCCGTCATCCTCACCAGGGACCGGCGCAGCGCGGCCCGGCCCTCCACGGCCATGGGGGCGGTCGTGCGCGTCCACAGGTCGGCAAGGCCCCGCTCAAGCGCGTTGGCCGGGGGCGGGGGCGGGGAGCCGTCGAGCGGCATGAACAGCGTCAGGCGGTCCGTGCACACCTTCGCGCCCAGCAGGTCGCGGGGCCTGCCGAACACCACCGGGTAGTAGTCGTCCGCGTACGTGCCCCAGGCCAGCCAGCAGGCGTCCAGGTCCAGTTGCTCGGCCGTGGCGTCCGGATGGATGCCCGCCGCGCACAGCGCGAGGTCGTACCGGGCGACCTTGTGCGCGTCCCAGACGTGCGAGGCGGGCACGCCCGGCTGCGGTTGGAGCAGGCCCATCCGCAGGCACCAGTCGACGACCTCGCGCCGCGAGCGCTCCAGGTGCGGGGAGAGCGTCGCGGTGAACGGCAGGTCGAAGTCCGGCAGCACGGAGGGCCCCACGCGCTGGAACGGCACGTGCGTGAAGCGGCGCGGGCGCTGGGTGCCGGTGGGGGACAGGAGCGCCCGCACGCCCGTCGCCGAGGTGCCGATGCCGGAGGGGCCCGCGAGGGGCGACGGGGTGGCGGTGGCGCCCTCGTTCATGTAGCGGCTGGAGCGCAGATGCCACTCGTGGCCGCCCGACTGCCAGTCCTGGAGGCCCTTGGCGTACGCGAGGACGTCCGCGCACCGGCCGGGCGGCAGCGCCTTCTCGGCGAACAGCGGCGCCAGCTCCGTGAACAGCGTGTCCTCGAAGTGCTGCATGCGTGAGGTGAGGAGCTCGTTCACGGAGTCCGCCGCCTCCTGCGTCGTACAGCCGAGGAAGGTCTCCAGGACGAGCACGCCGTTGCTGAGCTCGCCCTCGTCCTCGACCTCGCGCTGGTACGAGAACAGGTCGTTGCGCAGGTGCACCGCGTCGGAGAACGTGTCCTTGAGGACGCGCAGCGGGCGCGCGTCCGCGACGACGTCCGGCACCTCGGCGCCCGTCGCGTACTCGATGAGCCCCGCCGACCAGGGCGCGCCGCCCACCTTGCGGCGCATCTCGATGTACTCGACGGGGTTCGCGACCCGCTGGGCGTTGATGTTGGACAGCTCCCACAGCGACTCGTAGAGGAGGTTGCGGGTGCTCTCCGCGAAGCGGGCGCGCCAGCCCAGGGACATCTGGGGCACCGTGCGCCGCCACAGGTCCGCCAGGCCCGCCTCCACCGGGTTCTCCGGCCTCGGCATCGGCGTCGCCAGGTCCATCGGCATGAAGGCGGGCAGCCGGTCGAGGTAGGCCTTGCCGCCCGCGCGGTCCTTGGTGCGCTTGAACAGCTCCAGGAAGTGGTCGTCGAAGAAGAAGACCCACACGTACCACTCCGTGACCAGCGAGAGCGCGGGCCCGTCGCAGTCCGGGTGGGTGTACGCGCACAGCAGCGGGTAGTCGTGCGCGTCCAGGTCCGCCTGCTCCCAGACGCCCGAGCCCTCCAGCATGCCCATGCCGCGCGCCCACCGCAGGGAGTGCGAACGCGCCTCGTCCACATGGGGGTTGAGCCGTGCCGGATGCACCATGTAGAAGTCCGGCAGTTCGAAGGGGCGTGTCGGCCGCGGCATACGGAGGTCTCCTCAGACAGGGGGCGTACGGCAGCCAGGCACTACCCCCGGCGCGCCGTTCGAAGCGGCGCGGGGGTCGCGGTCACACCATCGCGTGATACGCCGATGCGAAAGTGTGGCGCGCGCCAAACGCCCGTGCGAGCCGCCGTGCGCCGGAGCGAACCGTGAGGAGACCGCATGACCAGGGAAGTCCGCCACCCCCTGCCGCTGTACCGACAGACCGTGCCGCCCGAGTGGATCGACTACAACGGGCACCTGAGCGAGGGCTACTACTCCGTCGCGTTCGGCTTCGCCACGGACGGCCTGATGGAGGCGACGGGCCTGCACGCCGACTACCGCGCCGCCACGGGCGGCACCCTCTACGTCGTCGAGGCCCACGTGCGGTTCCTGCGCGAGGTCGCCGTGGGCGCCCACCTCGCGATCCGCAGCCGCGTCCTCGGCTCCTTCGCGCGCAGGCTGCACTTCGCCCACGAGATGTACGTCGTCGAGGGGCCCGCGGCCGAACCGGCGCCGGACGCCGAGCCCGTCGCGACCATCGAACTGCTCGCACTGCACGTGGACCGGCGGCAGGGCCGCTCGGTGCCGTTCCCCGAGCCCGTGCGGGAGCGGCACGCGGGCCTCGTCGAGAAGGCGCCGCCGTGGGCGGGCAGGGCGGTCGGCACGCCGCCCCGCTGAAGTGGTAGGAGTTCAGGGAGACGTCCTCCGTGGGGAAGGACGAGGAGAGAGCAGGGTGGCACAGACGTGAGGCTGACGATTCTCGGCGGCGGCGGGTTCCGCGTACCGCTGGTGTACCGGGCGCTGCTCGCCGACCACGAGGAGGGCCGCGTCACCGACGTCGTCCTGCACGACGTGGACGCCGGGCGGCTCGACGCGATCGCCCGGGTGCTCGCCGAGCAGGCGGCTGGCGTGCCGGACGCCCCGGCGGTACGGGTCACCACCGACCTCGACGAGGCGCTGAGCGGCACCGACTTCGTGTTCTCCGCGATCCGCGTCGGCGGTCTGGAGGGCCGCGCCGCCGACGAGCGGGTCGCGCTCGCCGAGGGCGTGCTCGGGCAGGAGACCGTGGGCGCGGGCGGCATCGCGTACGGCCTGCGGACCGTGCCCGTCGCCCTCGACATCGCCCGGCGCGTGGCGCGGCTCGCGCCCGAGGCGTGGGTCATCAACTTCACCAACCCCGCCGGGCTCGTCACCGAGGCCATGTCCCGGCACCTCGGCGACCGGGTCATCGGCATCTGTGACTCCCCGGTGGGGCTCGCCCGCCGCGTCGCGCGGCTGCTCGGCGTCGAGCCCGGCCGGGCCTGGGCCGACTACGCGGGCCTCAACCACCTGGGCTGGCTGCGCGGCCTGTGGGTGGACGGCCGCGACGAGCTGCCGCGCCTGCTCGCCGACCGCGACCTCCTGGAGTCCTTCGAGGAGGGCAAGCTCTTCGGCGCCGACTGGCTCCAGTCCCTGGGCGCGATCCCCAACGAGTACCTGCACTACTACTACTTCAACCGCGACGCGGTCGCCGCCTACCAGCGGGCCGAGCGGACGCGCGGGGCCTTCCTGCGCGACCAGCAGGCCCGGTTCTACCAGGCCCTGAGCGGACCCGACGCGCCCGCGTTCCGGACCTGGGACGCCACCCGCGCCGATCGCGAGGCGACGTACATGGCGGCGAGCCGGGAGGCCGCGGGGGCCGGGGAGCGGGCCGAGGAGGACCTGGAGTCGGGCGGCTACGAGCAGGTCGCCCTGGCCCTGATGCGGGCCGTCGCGCGCGACGAGCGGACGACGCTGATCCTCAACGTCCGCAACCGCACGACCCTGTCGGTGCTCGACGAGGACGCCGTGGTGGAGGTGCCCTGCGTCGTCGACGCGAGCGGGGCGCACCCCGTGTCCGTCGATCCGCTGCCGGGGCACGCCGCGGGGCTGGTCTGCGCGGTGAAGGCCGTGGAGCGCGAGGTGCTCACGGCCGTGGAGGACCGCTCCCGCGCGGCGGCGGTCAAGGCGTTCGCCCTGCACCCCCTGGTCGACTCGGTGACGGTGGCGCACCGCCTCACCACCGCCTACCAGCAGGCCCACCCCGCCCTCGCCTATCTGACGTGACTAGCGGCCCTCGCCCACCTGGTCGAGGAAGCCGTGGAGGTTGCGGAGCGTCCGCTCGTGCTGCTCCTCAAGGCTCAGGCTCTCCTCGAACCGCCGGGCGAGCGCCGACGTCTTCTTGCCCCGTACGTACAGGGAGCACGCCAGGTCGGCGCAGATGTAGAGCCCCACCGAGTTCCCCTGGCGCCCCGCCTCGCCCGCACGGGGCGCGACGAACAGCGTGATGCCCGACCCGGCCTGCGGGGTCACGCACACCGAGCAGATGCTGGACTTGAGCATGCTGCGGCGCGCCCCGGTGGACGCCCGCAGCGCCACGCCGAGCAGGGCGCCGCCGTCCCGCCGCGCCACCACATAGCCGCGGTCCGGCGCCTTGGGGTCGCGCCAGCCGAGGAAGTCGAGGTCGTCCCAGGGGGTCTCGGCGAACCCCGGGGGCAGCGTCAGGCGCCGCGCCTCGCCCTTGGAGCAGTTCACGAAGGACGCGCGGATCTCTTTCTCGCCGAGTGGTTCCATGATCCGGAAGTTATCAACCGGACCGGACGGCCGTCCTCCCATTTTCCGCCGCCCCGTCCGGCGCCGGGCCCGCCGCTCGCAGCGCCGGCAGCGGCGGCCGCGCCGCCCGGAACGGGAGGGAGCGGCGCATCGCGAAACCGAGGGCCTCGTACAGGCGGATCGCCCCGGTGTTCCGCGCCGAGGTGTGGAGGAAGGGCGTCTCGCCGCGCTCCCGTATCCCGTGCGCGACGGCGCGCACGAGCCGGGCCGCCAGCCCGCGCCCCCGGTACGCCGGGTCGGTGCAGACCGCGCTGATCTCCGTGAACCCCGGCGGCCGCAGCCGTTCCCCGGCCATCGCGACGAGCGCGCCGCGGTGCCGCAGGCCCAGATACGCGCCGAGTTCCACGGTGCGCGGCAGGAAGGGGCCCGGCCGGGTGCGCGCGACCAGGCCGAGCATCTCGGGCACGTCGGCGGGCCCGAGCCGCACCGCTTCGGCGTCGGGCGCGGCCGCCACGCCCTCGTCGACGAGTTGCACGCCCGCCACGTCGAACGTCAGCTCCCAGCCCGCGGGCACGGGCGTGCCGACGCCGGGCAGCGGCACGGAGCCGTCGGCCCCCGCGAAGCCTGCCAGGTCCGCCCAGTCGGCCGCGTCCGGCTCGGCGGGCAGGCCGAGCCAGGGCGAGACGTCCACGGGGTAGCGCACCACCCGCCCGCGCCGCTCGGCGAACCGGGCGTGCGGGCCGGTGAGCGAGGCGAGCCCGGGGTTGTCCAGCACGTCGGGGGACGGCGCGGCCGGGCCGCCGGTCACCGCCCGACCTCGATCACGACCTTGCCGCGCGCGTGCCCCGACTCGACGGCCCTGAGCGCCTCGCCCGCCCGCTCCAGCGGATACGTGGCCGTGAGGTGCGGGCGCAGCACGTCCGCGGCGGCGAGCGCGGCCACCGCGTCCAGGACCTCGGCGCTGCGGGCCCGCGCGACGGGGGAGCCGCCGAGCTCGGCGACGATCTGCTTGCCGCCCGCGGTGATCAGCTTCGTGCGGTCCGCCACAAGCTCGGCGACGGCCCGCAGGTGGTCGCCGCCGACCAGGTCGAAGACGCCGTCGACGCCGTCCGGCGCGAGCGCCCGGATCCGCTCCACCAGCTCGGGGCCCGGCGCCACGTGCACGGCCCCGAGCGACTCGACGTACTCCTTCTTGCCCTCGCTGGCCGTGCCGATGACGCGCAGCCCCTCGTGGCGCGCGAGCCGCGCGGCGTAGCCGCCGACCCCGCCGCCGACGCCCGTGACCAACAGCGTGGCCCCGGCGGCGAGGGCGAGCTGGCGGACGCCGTCGTACGCGGTCGCGGCGGCGACGGGCAGGGCCGCCGCCTCGGCGAACGAAAGGCCGTCCGGCTTGTGCGCGGCGATCGCCACGGGAAGGAGCGTGTACTCGGCGTACCCGCCGGTGAGCGTGGACCCGAACACCGCGTCGCCGACGGCGAAGCCGGTGACGTCCGGGCCGACCTCCTCGACGACGCCCGCCGCCTCGCTGCCGAGGACCTCTGGCAGCTCCGCGGCCGCCTGGCCCGGCCTGCGGTAGCCGCCGCGCAGCTTGTGGTCGACGGGGTTGACGCCCGCGGCGCGCACGGCGACCAGGAGCTGGCCCGGGCCCGGCCGCGGCGGCTCCCGGTCGATGAGGGCCTCCACCTCGGGGCCACCGTGCCGGGTGTACACATACGCCTTGGCCATGCGCTCCTCGCTCTCCTGCGTGGACGGGACGCGCGGCGCCGGGGGCGCCGCACCAGTGATCACAAGGCCGGCCGCCGCACGGGCATTCCCCGGCCCCGGAGTGTTCACGGGGCCGCAACGTGTTCACGGGGCGGCAACGTTGGCCATGTCTTCACACGGCGGTCATCGCACCGCCCGCCTCTTCCGTCAGCCTTGCTCCGCTTGACACACTGCATCCGCCCACGCCCCCCACATCACGTGAGGTCCCTTCCCCATGCCCGAAATCAACCGGCGCCGCTTCCTGCAACTCGCCGGCGGCACGGCCGCGTTCTCCGCGCTCTCCGAGAGCATCGGTCGCGCCGCGTCCCTGCCCGCACGGCGCCGCTCCGGCTCCATCGAGGACGTGGAGCACATCGTCGTCCTGATGCAGGAGAACCGTTCCTTCGACCACTACTTCGGCACCCTCAAGGGCGTGCGCGGCTTCGGTGACCCCCGCCCGGTGGCGCTGCCCGGCGGCAAGCCGGTGTGGCACCAGAAGGGCGGCGGCAAGGAGGTCCTGCCGTTCCACCCGGACGCGGCCGACCTGGGCATGCAGTTCATCGCCGGGCTCGACCACGACTGGGCGGGCGGCCACCGGGCGTTCAACAACGGCGCGTACGACCAGTGGATCCCGGCCAAGTCCGAGCGGACCATGGCCTACCTCACGCGCGGGGACATCCCCTTCCACTACGCGCTCGCCGACGCCTTCACCATCTGCGACGCCTACCACTGCTCGTTCATGGGGGCCACCGATCCCAACCGCTACTACATGCTCACCGGGCACGTCGGCAACGACGGCACCGGCGGCGGCCCCGTCCTCGGCAACCAGGAGGCGGGCTACGGCTGGACCACGTACGCCGAGCGCCTGGAGAAGGCCGGGATCTCCTGGAAGGTGTACCAGGACATCGGCGACGGCCTGGACGCGGCGGGCAAATGGGGCTGGATCACGGACGCCTACCGCGGCAACTACGGCGACAACTCCCTCCTCTACTTCAACACCTTCCGCGGCGCCAAGCCCGGCGACCCCCTCTACGACAAGGCCCGCACCGGCACGAACGTCAAGGCGGGCGACGGCTACTTCGACATCCTGAAGGCCGACGTCAAGGCGGACCGGCTGCCGCAGATCTCCTGGATCGCCGCCCCCGAGGCCTTCAGCGAGCACCCCAACTGGCCCGTGAACTACGGCGCCTGGTACATCGCACAGGTCCTGGACGCGCTCACCGCCAACCCCGAGGTGTGGGCGAAGACCGCCCTGTTCATCACGTACGACGAGAACGACGGGTACTTCGACCACGTCGTGCCGCCCTACGTCCCCTCATCGGCGAACCAGGGCCTGTCCACCGTCGCCACCGCGCTCGACCACTTCCCGGGCAACGCCCAGTACGCCGCCGGGCACTACGGCCTCGGCCAGCGCGTGCCGATGGTCGTCGTGTCGCCGTGGAGCACCGGCGGGTTCGTCTGCTCCCAGGTGCTCGACCACACCTCGATCATCCGCTTCATGGAGCGCAGGTTCGGCGTGCGCGAGCCGAACATCTCGCCGTGGCGCCGGGCCGTCTGCGGCGACCTGACCGCCGCGTTCGACTTCGCGGGCCGGGACACCTCCCCGGCCGCGCTGCCCGACACCTCCGGCTACGAGCCGCCGGACCACGCGCGCCACCCCGACTACTACCCGAAGCCGCCCGTGAGCCCGGCCCTGCCGAAGCAGGAGTCCGGCTCCCGGCGCACCCGCCCGCTGCCGTACGCACCCCTCGTCGACGGCCTGGCGACGCCCGCCGACGGCAAGTTCCGGCTCACCTTCGGCGGCGGGGACGCGGCGGGCGTCTGCTTCCACGTACGCGCGGGCAACCGCGGCGACGGACCCTGGACCTACACCACCGAGGCCGGGAAGACGCTCTCCGACGCCTGGAACTCGGCGTACTCGGGCGGCAGTCACGACCTGTCCGTGTTCGGCCCCAACGGCTTCCTGCGCACCTTCAAGGGTCCCGGCAAGAAGGCGGGACCCGAGGTCACCGCCCGCCACGACCGCGCCACCGGCAACATCAAGCTCACCCTCACCAACGCGGGAACCACCGCCTGCGTCCTGACGGTGACGAACGCCTACGGCGGCCGCAAGGAGACCTTCCAGGTCAAGCCCGGCGCGACCGTCCAGCACACGGTGGACCTGCGGGGCAGTGAGCGCTGGTACGACCTGACGGTCCTCGCCGACACCGACGCGGGGTTCCTGCGGCGCCTGGCCGGGCACGTGGAGACCGGCGCGGCCGGAGTGAGCGACCCGGGCCTCGCCACGGCCTGACCCCCGGGCGCGCCGCGGGGCCCCGCAAAACCGTTGCGGGGCCCCGCCGCCCCGGCGTTAGCATCCGGGAGCATGAACCGCACCCACCGCCCGAGCGGCGCCCCGGACAAGCCCGTCCTCGACGGTCTTGAGCAGCACTGGTCCCGGCGGTGGGCAGAGGACGGCGTATACGCCTTCGACGCGGACGCCGCCCGCACCGGGCCGCGCGACGCCGTCTTCTCCATCGACACCCCGCCGCCCACGGTGAGCGGCTCCCTGCACGTCGGCCACGTCTTCTCGTACACGCACACCGACACCGTCGCCCGCTACCAGCGCATGCGCGGCAAGAACGTCTTCTACCCCATGGGCTGGGACGACAACGGCCTGCCCACGGAGCGCCGGGTGCAGAACCACTACGGCGTCCGCTGCGACCCCACCGTGGCGTACGACCCCGACTTCACCCCGCCCGAGCGGCCCGGCAAGCGGCAGGTCCCCGTCTCCCGGCGGACCTTCATCGAGCTGTGCGAGCGCCTCACCGCCGAGGACGAGCGGGCCTTCGAGGACCTGTGGCGCACGCTCGGCCTGTCCGTCGACTGGTCGCGGACGTACCGGACGATCGACGCGCGGGCCCGCGCCGCGTCGCAGGCCGCCTTCCTCGACGACCTGGCGCGCGGCGACGCCTACCTGGCCGAGGCGCCCACGCTGTGGGACGTCACCTTCCGCACGGCCGTCGCGCAGGCCGAGCTGGAGGACAGGGAGCGGCCGGGCGCCTACCACCGGATCGGCTTCCGCGGCCCCGACGGCCGTGCCGTCCTCGTCGACACCACCCGGCCCGAACTCCTGCCCGCCTGCGTCGCCCTGGTCGCGCACCCGGACGACGAGCGCTACCGCGACCTGGTCGGCACGTCCGTCCGCTCGCCCCTGTTCGACGTCGAGGTCCCCGTCGTCGCGCACCACCTGGCCGCGCCCGACAAGGGCACGGGCATCGCGATGGTGTGCACGTTCGGCGACACCACGGACGTCACGTGGTGGCGCGAACTGCGGCTCGCCACCCGGCCGGTCATCGGCTGGGACGGCCGCTTCCTCGCGGCCGCGCCGAGCGGCCTCACCTCGCCCGCCGCCCTCGCCGCGTACGCCGACCTCGCGGGCGCCACCGCGCACACCGCGCGGGAGCGCGTCGTCGCGATGCTGCGCGCGGGCGGCGAGCTGCACGGCGAGCCGCGCCCCGTCACGCACGCGGTGAAGTTCTTCGAGAAGGGCGACAAGCCCCTGGAGATCGTCACCACCCGCCAGTGGTACCTGCGCAACGGCGGCAGGGACGAGCGGCTGCGGTCCGCGCTCCTGGCCCGCGGCGCGGAACTCCAGTGGCACCCGCCGCACATGAAGGTCCGCTACGACAACTGGGTCGGCGGCCTCAACGGCGACTGGCTGATCAGCCGCCAGCGCTTCTTCGGCGTCCCCATCCCGCTGTGGTACCCGCTCGACGGCGAGGGAGAGCCCGACCACGGCCGCCCGATCGTCCCGGACCCGGCGGCGCTGCCCGTCGACCCCGGCGCGCAGGCCCCGCCCGGCTACGCGGAGCACCAGCGCGGCGAGCCGCACGGCTTCACCGGCGATCCGGACGTCATGGACACCTGGGCCACCTCGTCGCTCACCCCGCAGATCGCCGGACGGCGCCTCGCGGACCCGGAGCTCTTCGCCCGTGTCTTCCCGATGGACCTGCGGCCGCAGGCCCACGAGATCATCCGCACCTGGCTGTTCGCCACGGTCGTGCGCGCCCACACGGGCCACGGCACCCTGCCGTGGCGGCACGCCGCGATCTCCGGCTGGATCCTCGACCCCGACCGCAAGAAGATGTCGAAGTCCAAGGGCAACGCCGTCACGCCCACGGACCTGCTGGACCAGCACGGCTCGGACGCGGTGCGCTACTGGGCGGCGAGCGCGCGGCCCGGCACGGACACCGCCTTCGACACCGGCCAGATGAAGATCGGCCGACGGCTCGCGACGAAGCTCCTCAACGTCGGGAAGTTCGTGCTCGGCATCGGCGGCGACCCGGGCGCACGAGCCGTGACCGAGCCGCTCGACCGCGCCCTGCTCGCCGCGCTCGCCACGACCGTCGAGGAGGCGAGCGCCGCCTTCGACGCGTTCGACCACGCGCGCGCCCTGGACCGCGCCGAACAGTTCTTCTGGCGCTTCTGCGACGACTACGTGGAGCTGGTCAAGGCCCGCGCGTACGGCGACCACGGCGACGAGGCGGCGCGCGACTCGGCCCGGGCGACGCTGCACACGGCTCTGGACACGGTGGTGCGGCTCTTCGCGCCCGTCCTGCCCTTCGTCACCGAGGAGGTCCGGTCCTGGTACGCGGACGGCAGCGTCCACCGTGCCGCGTGGCCGTCCGCCGAGGCGCTGCGGGCGCTCGCGGGGGACGCGGACCCGGCGGTCCTCACCGCGGCCGGCGAGGTCATCGCGCACGTCCGCAAGGCCAAGTCCCTCGCGCGCCTCTCCCTGCGGGCCGAGGTCGGGACCGTCGAGCTGTGGGCGCCGCGCGCGACGCTCGACCGCTTCGCCCTGGCCGAGCGGGACGTCCGGGCCGCGGGGCGGGTGGGGACGGTGTCGGTCCGCGAGGCCGACGGTGAGCTGCGCGTGGAGGTGCTGCTCACACCGTTCCGCTGAGCGGAACGCGGGGCTGGCGGAGCCCACCGGGGGGCACGGTAGTGTGCCCGGGTGACAACGCAATCGAACACCCCTGCAGGCTGGTACCCGGACCCCCAGGGTGCCTCCCAGCTCCTCCGCTGGTGGGACGGCGCACAGTGGACCGACCACACCACGGCGAACCAGCAGGGCGCGCCGGGCCAGCAGGTTCCGCCCCAGGCGGGCCCGGCCGCGGCCGCTCCCGCGCAGGCCGTCGCCGAGCAGGCCCCGTTCGCCGCGCCGCAGCAGGCGGCCCCGGCGGCCGACCCGGCGAAGGTCCAGCGCCAGGTCCAGCAGCAGGCGGGCATCACGCCGGCCGCGCAGGGCGGCGGCACCCTGTTCACCGAGCCGGTCCTGGTGGTGAACCAGAAGGCCAAGCTGATCGAGCTGACCAACGAGTACAAGGTCATGGACCAGTCGGGCAACCAGCTCGGCACGGTCACGCAGGTCGACCAGAGCGCGCTGAAGAAGGTCGCCCGCTTCGTCTCCAGCGTCGATCAGTTCATGACGCACAAGCTGGAGATCCGCGACGCCCACGGCACGCCGCAGCTGCGCCTGACCCGCCCCCGCAAGTTCATGAAGTCGCGGGTCATCGTGGAGCGCCCGGACGGCCAGCCGGTCGGTGAGATCGTCCAGCAGAACGTCTTCGGGAAGATCAACTTCGCGATGATGGCCAACGGCCAGCAGGTCGGCGCCATCAAGGCGGAGAACTGGCGCGCCTGGAACTTCTCGATCGTCGACCACACCGACAACGAGGTGGCCCGGATCACGAAGACCTGGGAAGGCCTCGCCAAGACGATGTTCACGACGGCGGACAACTACGTCCTCCAGATCCACTTCCAGCTCCCGGAGCCGCTCCTGAGCCTGGTCGTGGCGACGGCCCTGACGGTGGACACGGCCCTCAAGCAGGACTCGCGCGGGATCGGCTGACCGCACCCGCAGCCACGCGGAAGCGGCCGCACGCCCCTGGGGGAGTGCGGCCGCTTCCGTGCGTACGGGTGGCTCGTCCGCGGGCCTATCCGCGCCGCGCGGGCAGCGCCTCCCCGGCCACCGCCTCCGCGGCTTCCGGCTGGCCGGGGATCGACGGCAGGGAGCCGGGGGCGGGCGCGGGGCCCCGCGGCGTCCGGGTCAGGAGCACCACCCCGTACGCGGCGAGCGCCGCGCCCGCCGCCGCGAGGAACACCCCGCCCGCGCCGCCCCGCAGCCGTTCCCCGAGGAGCGCGACGCCGATCGCGGACGCGGCCACCGGGTTGGCGAGCGTGACCACGGCGAGCGGTGCCCCCAGGCCGCCGCGGTACGCCGTCTGCGACAGGAACAGACCGCCGACGGCGAACGCCGCGACGAGCAGCGCCACGACCACGACCCGCGCGCTGAGCAGGGGCCCGGAGGCGTCGGTCGCCGCGACCGTCACGGTCTGCGTGAGCGCGGAGGCGACGCCCGACGCGAAGCCGGACGCGGTCGCGTGCCGGAGGCCCGGACGGGCGCCGCGCCGGGAGAGCACCCCGATGGCGGCGGCCGTCACCGCGGCGACCGTCAGGGCCTCCGGAAGCGACAGCGTGTCGTCGGGCGCGGGGCCCGACGCGGTGAGCAGCAGCGTCCCGAGACCGATCAGCGTGAGTCCCGTGCCCCGCCACTCCAGGCGGGTGACGCGCCGCCCGGCCAGGCGCGCGCCCAGCGGCACGGCGGCGACCAGGGTGAGCGCGCCGAGCGGCTGCACCAGCGTGAGCGGCCCGTACTTCAGGGCCGCGACGTGCAGCAGCGCGGCGGAGGCGTTGAGCCCGACGGACGCCCACCACGCTCCGCTGCCGAGCAGCCGCAGCACCCGGGGCCCGCCGTCCGTGAGGCGCGCGGCCAGCCGCTCCTGGGCGACGGCCGCGGTGGCGTAGGCCACGGCCGACACCAGGGAGAGCGCGACGGCGAGCAGGGTGGCGCTCACCGCCCGGCTCCGGAGCCGACGAGGTCGGCGGCGGGCGGGGCCGTGGGCCGGGCGGCGGGCGACGCCGCGGGCACGGAGCGGCGTACCACCCGCGAACGCGCCGGGCGCGGCGGCCGGAGCACGGCGAGCGCGATGCCGAGCAGCGCGGCGGCCGCGAGCGCGTCGAGCCAGTAGTGGTTGGCCGTCCCGACGATCACCAGGAGCGTGATCAGCGGATGCAGCAGCCACAGCCAGCGCCAGCGGGAGCGGGTCGCCACGATCAGGCCGATCGCCAGCATCAGGGCCCAGCCGAAGTGCAGCGACGGCATCGCCGCGAACTGGTTGGCCATGGTGTCGGCCGCGGGCTTCGCCGCGTACACGGACGGCCCGTACACCTGCGCGGTGTCCACCAGGTGCGCCGTCGGCAGCAGCCGGGGCGGCGCGAGCGGGAAGCCGAGGTGCAGCGCGAGCGCGGCGGCGGTGAGCACGGCGAGCACGCGCCGCGCCCACACGTAGTGCCGGGGCCGGCGCAGATAGAGCCACACCAGGAAGAGCAGCGTCGCCGGGAAGTGCACGGTCGCGTAGTAGGTGTTGGCCACGTGCACGACGCCGTCGCCGTGCAGCAGCGCGTCCTGTACGAGGCCTTCGCCCGGCAGCCGCAGGGTGCGCTCGGCGTCCCAGACGCGGCGCGCGTTGCGCAGCGCCTCGCCGGTGTGGCCGTTGGCGAGCTGCCTGCCGAACTTGTAGACGAGGAAGAGCCCCACGACGAGGAGGAGCTCGCGGACGAGGGGCGGCCGGGCGGCGGCGCGCTCGACCGGCGGTGCGGTGGCTGTCCTCGGCGGCCCCGGGGATATCCCGGGCTCCCCTTCGGCGGCCTCGGTGCGGGATTCGCGGGCTTCCATGCCCCGGCCCCTTTACGTGACGACTGGGTGGTGCGGTGATGTGGGCACCCCTGAACGCACACATCGATACGCCAGTGTACCGAAACGGAAGCGTACCGGTACACTGGCGTATCGATAAGGTGGCGGGGCCGGCCGCCGCACCGAGGAGTGAAGAGCCATGACGTCGCGGGAACCGGTACGTGAGCACGTGTGCGGCAAGCCGTCCGCCTCGCGCCGCTCCAAGCTGACGCCCGAGCGCGAGCAGGAGTTCTACGACGCGGTCCTCGACCAGCTCCGTGAGTGCGGCTACGAGGCCGTGACCATGGAGGGCGTCGCCGCCGCCACCCGGTGCAGCAAGTCCACGCTCTACCGCCAGTGGAAGACGAAGCCCCAGTTCGTGGCCGCCGCGCTGCGGGCCAACCGGTGTGTGCGGTTCGCGGGCATCGACACCGGCTCGGTGGCCGGTGACCTGCGGGAGGCGGCCCGCTCGGCCGCCGCGTGGAGCGAGCGCGACACGATGCTGGTGCAGGCGCTCAGCCACGCCGTCCAGCAGGACGAGGACCTCCAGCGGGCACTGCGCGAGGCGCTCGTGGAGCCGGAGGTGCAGGCGATCGACGCCATCGTCCGGCGGGGCGTGGAGCGCGGCGAGCTGCCCGCGGACCACCCGTCGACGGAGTTCGTGGCCGCGCAGCTCTTCGGCGTGCTGCGGGTGCGGCCGATGCTGGAGGGCAAGAACGCGGACGCGGAGTATCTGACGCGGTTCGTCGACGCGGTGCTGCTGCCGGGGCTCGGCCTCGTGGCACCCGGCCCCGGACCGGCGGACGGGGTCGCGGCGGGCGGCGCCGCCGACTGAGAACGTGGGCCCGGGTGCGGGGGATGACCGCACCGGGGCCCGCACGCGCCGCACCGTGGGGACGGGGGCGGCGCGCCCTCACCGCCGGGCGGGCCGGGTGTACCCGGCCCGCCCGACGGTGCTTCCTACCGCTTGCCGCCCACCGGCTACCGTTCCCGGGCGCTCGTCGGCGCGTGGACCTGCTGTCCGTCGCCGCCCCCGCCCCCGCCGCCGCGGGCCTTCTTGATCCCCTTGGTGATCTCGTCCATGGACGACACGGCGGGGGCGTCGTCGTGGACGTCGATGCCGAAGCGGACGAGGACCATCGTCATCTCGTCAGCGGGGGACTTGAACGCGAGCGACTGGACGTAGCCGTCGGGGCCCTTGCGCGAGTCGACCTTCCAGCGGACCAGATAGCCCTTCTGCCCGGCCACCGTGACCGCCTTCGAGGCGAGCTGGTCGTGCGACTTCGGGGCACCGCCGTAGATCGTGCCGCCGTACGCCTCCTCGGCGTTCTTCTTGATGTCGGCCTTGGCCGCCGCCTCCGGGGTCGACGCGGTGACCTTCAGACGGAGCGCGGGCGTCGAGAAGGCGCCGCCGCGCACGCACTGCTTGGCGGAGTCGCCGGGGCAGGGGTACTTGCCGGTCGTCACGCCCGCGCCGGCGCCGCCCGACTGGCCGTCCCAGCCGTCGGGGACGGGCAGGCTGATGCCGCTGGCGGTGTCGGTGGCGTACCCCTCCTCGGTCCGGGGACCGTCGGACGGGCCGGGCGAGGGGGAGTCCTCGGGCCCCTCGCTGCCGCCGTCGTCCTGCGGGCCCGGCTTCGAAGGCGCCGACGGGGACGGCGGCTTGGCGCTGTCCTTGTCGTCATCGTCGTCGGCGGTCAGCGCGTAGACCCCGCCGCCGATGCCCGCGAGCACCGCGAGGGCTATGCCCACGCCGATCGCCGTACGTATGCGGCGCCGCGGCGGGCCCGGCGGCTGCTGGGGGTGGCCGGGGACCGGGTAGCCCGGGGTGGTGGGGTAGCCGGGAGCGGGGAGGCCGCTGCCGCCCGGCGCACGGACGTGATCCGTCCACGTGTTCCCGTCCCACCACCGCTCGGACGGCGGGGCGCCAGGGGTCTGCCCGGGGTCCGGATACCAGCCGGGAGGAGTCGCGTGCGTCATGGGCGTCAGCGTATGGGCACCGCCTGAAAGCCCGATGAGAGGGGTCCGCCGAAACCGGCCAACTCATGCCCGGAGGCGCCGGGGTGGCCGGGGCGCCGCTCGCCTCATCTCATCGCGCGTGCCCGTTCACCACGAACCGGGTCGGCGCCTGTGTGTCCTGTGCTCCGGTGAGGCCCGGCAGCCGGAGTCCGGTGCGGCCCGGGGTGAGGGAGCCGAGCACGCTCGGGTGCCGCGCTCCGGTGCTCGTCGGCACGGTGCCGGGCAGGCCGTGGGCCGTCAGGAAGCCCAGGACGGCGAAGGCGTACGCCTCCTTGGCCGCCGACGGGAGGCCGAGCTCGTCGGAGCCGCGGACCGGCACGGCCGTGCCCAGCTCGGACCGCAGCATGGCCATGAGCGTGGGATTGCGGACCCCGCCGCCGGAGGCGATCACCTCCGTGGCACCGGCCGCGCGCACCGCGTCGGCGACCGTCACCGCCGTGAGCCGCGTCAGCGTCGCCACCACGTCCTCGGCTCCCAGCGGCCCGAAGTCCGCGAGGGCCGCGCGCAGATACGCCGGATGGAACAGCTCCTTGCCCGTCGTCTTGGGCGCGGGCAGCGCGTAGTACGGCTCCGCGAGCAGCCGGGCCAGCAGCTCCTCGTGCACGGTGCCGCGCGCGGCCAGCTCGCCGTCCCTGTCGAACGGCAGATGGGCCGCGCGGCCCTGAGGCGTCAGCTCCCGCACCGCCGTGTCGATCAGCGCGTTGGCCGGGCCCGTGTCGAAGGCGGTGCCGTCCGGGGCGGTGATGTTGGCGATCCCGCCCAGGTTCAGCGCCACGGGCGTGCCCGGCCTGCCGCGCAGCCACATCTGGTCGACCAGGCTCACCAGGGGGGCGCCCTGGCCGCCCGCGGCCACGTCGCGCGGGCGGAAGTCCGCGACCACCGGCAGGCCCGTGGCCTCCGCGATCCACGCGGGCTGACCGATCTGCAGGGTGCCGCGCACCCGGCCGTCCGTCACCCAGTGGTACACGGTCTGGCCGTGCGAGGCCACCAACTCGGCGCGGCCGTCGCACAGTTCCCTGTCCGCCTCCACGGCCGCCGCGGCGAAGGCCTGCCCGATGAGCGTGTCGAGGCGGCAGACGTCGGCGAGGCTGGTGGCCGCCGGGGGCAGGGCGGTGGCCAGGGCCGAGCGGAGCGCGTCGTCGTAGCCGCGGCTGATGAGGCCCAAGGGGGTCATGACGAGGTGGTCGCCGTCGAGCGCGAGGTCGACGGCCCCGGCGTCGATGGCGTCGTAGGAGGTACCGGACATCAGGCCGATCACACGCACGAAGTCTCCTCTTTCCGGTTCGGCAAGACCGTGCGCCGGGCCCGGTCCCTCCCACTATGCCTCCACCGCGCCGGGCCCCACCGAACCGCCCTGGCCCCCCAGGCTCAATTCGCCCCACTCGTCCGCCCATTCCCCGTGCGTCCGTGCCCGCGCACAACCTCAAGGCAGCCAAGCCTTCCCTGACCGCCCGCCCGCTTCCCGACGCCGCCGGGCCCGCCCCGCCGATGCCCCGACGCGCCCGTCCGCCGTCGTCGGACCGGCTTGATTTCCCCCGCGCGTCCGCTCGCGCCCCGCGCCGCCGCGTGCCCCCTTTCGCCGCGTCGGCGCGCCTGTGAGATCAGGTCGGCGGCGGCACCGCCCGGGCGCGCCACTGGCTGGTGCCGCCCCAAGCGCCGCGCAGGGCGCGGGCCTTGAGGAGCCAGAGGGATATGTCGTACTCGGAGGTGTATCCGATGGCGCCGTGCAGCTGGAGCGCGGCCCGCGCCGAGCGGTACGCGGACTCGGCCGCGCAGACCTTGGCGGCGGCCACGTCCCCCCAGGCCTCCTCGTCGCCGAGCGACACCGCGGCGCCGAACACCAGCGGCCGCGCGAACTCGAGGCCCACCAGCACCTCGGCCAGCCGGTGCTTGACCGCCTGGAAGGAGCCGACGGGCACCCCGAACTGCGTCCGCTGCCTCACATACGTCACCGTCCGGTCGAGCAGCGCGCACCCCACGCCCAGGCACTGCGCGGCGGTGGTGAGCGCCGCCCAGCGCAGGGCGCACCGCGCCGCCTCCTCCACCGCGGGCCCGGCCGCGAGCACCTCCCCGCCGGGCAGCGGCCGGGCGAGCCGCCGCGCCGGGTCGAGGGAGGCCCGCACGCGCGCGTGCCCGGGGGCGAGCCGCACCCGCCCGGCGTCGACGGCGAGGACGAGGGAGGCGGCGTCCGCGTCGAGGACGTACGGCCCGGTGCCGGGAAGGGCGAGGGTCGCCCGCGCCTCGCCCGTCACCAGGGACGGCAGCAGCCGCTTCGCGGGCCCCGGCACGCCGAGCGCGGCGAGTCGGGTGAGCAGCGCCGCCGCGGCCACGGTCTCGACCAGCGGCCCGGGAACGGCGTGCCGTCCCAGCTCGACGAAGGCGACGGCGGTGTCGACGGGCAGTTGCCCCGCGCCCTCGTACTCCTCGGGTGCCGCGAGGGTGAACACTCCGGCCTCCGCGAGCCGTCGCCACACCGCGGCCCCCGGGGCGTGGTCCCCGGCGGCCCACGCCCGTGCCACCGCGGGCGTGTCCGCCGCCTTCAGCACGCCGTCGAGGGTCCGGGCGAACGCCCGCTGCTCGTCGTCCAGAAGGAACCTCATCAGCGCCGTCCCTTGGGCAGGCCGAGCAGGCGCTCGGCGATGATGTCGCGCTGGATCTCGTTCGTCCCCGCGTAGATGGGGCCGGCGAGGGAGAAGACGTACCCCTCCGTCCAGGGCGCCGGGTCCGTCGGGGCGGGGTCCGGCGACGTCGGGTCCGGTGACGTGCGGTCCGGTGACGTCGGGTCCGGCGATGACGCGTCGGGGGGTCTCGGAGGGAGGCGCTCGCCGTCGTCCGTCAACTCCCCGTCCGCTCCCAGGAGATCCAGCGCGGCCTCGTGCACCGCTATGTCGTACTCCGACCAGAAGACCTTGTTCAGGCTGGACTCCGCGCCGAGCTTCTCGCCGGCCGCCGACCGCGAGGCGTTGGCCCAGGTGAACAGCTGGTACGCGCGGGCGCCGATCACCGCGTCCGCGACCCGGTCGCGCAGCGCCGTGTCGGAGGGGTCGCCATGGGCGTGCCAGAGCCGGACCAGCCGGTCGGCGGTGGCGAGGAAGCGGCCGGGGGAGCGCAGGGCCAGACCGCGCTCGTCGCCGGTGGTCGACATGGCGATGCGCCAGCCGTCGCCGGGGGCGCCGATCACGTCGTCGTCGGGGACGAACACGTCGTCAAGGAAGACCTCGGCGAACGCGGGCCTGCCGTCGAGACGGCCGATGGGGCGGATGGTGACGCCGGGCGCGTCGAGCGGGAACATGACGTACGCGAGGCCGTGGTGCGGCCGCTCCGCGCGCGGGTCGCTGCGGAACAGCCCGAAGGCGCGGTCGGCGAACGCGGCCCGCGAGGACCACGTCTTCTGCCCGCTCAGCCGCCAGCCGCCGGGGGCGCGCCGGGCCGTGGAGCGCAGCGACGCGAGGTCGGAACCCGCCTCCGGCTCCGACCAGGCCTGGGCCCAGACGACCTCGCCGCGCGCCATCGGCGGAAGGACCCGGGCGCGCTGCTCCGGCGTGCCGTGGTCGAAGAGGGTGGGGGCGAGGAGGCTGATCCCGTTCTGCGAGACGCGGCCCGGGGCGCCCGCCGCGTAGTACTCCTCCTCGAAGAGGAGCCACTTGACGAGGTCGGCCCCCTGGCCGCCGAACTCCTCGGGCCAGGACACCACCGACCAGCGGTCCGCCGCCAGCGTGCCCTCCCAGGCGCGATGGGCGGCGAAGCCCTCCTCGGTCTCGAGGGAGGGCAGCGGAGCGCGCGGGACGTGCGCGGCGAGCCAGGCGCGCGCCCGCAGTCTGAACTGCTCTTCCTCCGGGGTGAAGTCGAGGTCCATCCCCCTGCTCCCGTCTCTCGCCCGCCCTGCCGTCCGTCCGCTCTTCCCTAACAAGTGTTTGGTAGATTATCGTGAGGAAGGTCAGCCGTCGAGCACACGATCGGGGGATTCGCTCATGGCAGCGCCGGATTACGTGCCGGGCCACGGTCTGCTCACCGGCCGCACCGCCGTCGTCACCGCCGCGGCCGGCGCGGGCATCGGCGCGGCCACGGCCCGCCGCTTCCTGGAGGAGGGGGCCCGCGTCGTCATCGGCGACGCCCACGCCCGCCGGACCAAGGAGGCAGTGACCGCGCTCGCGGACGAGTTCGGCCCCGACCGCGTCGACGGCGTCCGCTGCGACGTGACCGACGAGTCCGACGTGACCGCGCTCTTCGACCTGACGGAGCGGCGCCACGGCGCCCTGGACATCGTCGTGAACAACGCGGGCCTGGGCGGCACGGCCGCCCTCACGGACATGACCGACGACATGTGGCACAAGGTCGTCGACACCACGCTGACCGGCACGTTCCGCTGCACCCGTGGAGCCCTGCGCCGCCTGCGCGCCACCGGCACGGGCGGCGTCCTGGTGAACAACGCCTCGGTGCTCGGCTGGCGGGCCCAGGAAGGCCAGGCGCACTACGCGGCGGCCAAGGCGGGTGTCATGGCCCTCACCCGCTGCGCCGCCCTGGAAGCCGCCCCGCACGGCATCCGGGTCAACGCGGTCGCGCCGAGCCTCGCCCTGCATCCCCATCTCGCCAAGGTCACCACCGCGGACCTGCTCGACGAGCTCACCGCGCGCGAGGCCTTCGGACGGCCCGCCGAGCCCTGGGAGATAGCCAACGTGATCGTCTTCCTCGCCAGCGGCTACTCCTCGTACATGACGGGCGAGACGGTCTCGGTCAGCAGCCAGCACCCCTAGGCGGAGAATGATCCCGTGCCGACCCAGAAACAGCCGACCCAGAGCCCAGCCACGTCCCCGGTGGCCCGCAAGCAGAAGAAGCCCCCGGCGCCGCCCTCGCCCGAGCGCCGCGCCGAACTGCTCGGCATCGCCGCGGAGGTCTTCGCCGAGCAGGGGTACAACGCCACCACCGTCCGGAAGATCGCGGACGCCGCGGGCATGCTCGCGGGCAGCCTCTACTACCACTTCGACTCCAAGGAGTCGATGCTCGAAGAGATCCTGCGGACGTTCCTGACCGAGCTGTGGGACGGGTACGACGCGGTCCTCGCCGCGCCGCTCGGCCCGCGCGAGACCCTCGAGGCCCTCGTCACCGAGTCCTTCCGGGAGATCGACCGGCACCGCGCGGCCGTCGCGATCTATCAGAAGGAGTCCCGGCACCTGGTGACCCAGACCCGCTTCGAGTACCTCCTGGAGTCCCAGCGGCGCTTCGAGAAGACCTGGCTCACCACGCTCGAACGGGGCGTGTCCGACGGCGTCTTCCGCGCCGACCTGGATGTCCGCCTCACCTACCGGTTCGTGCGCGACACCGTCTGGGTCGCCGCGTCCTGGTACCGGCCCGGCGGCGGCCACAGCCCCGAGGAGATCGCCCGGCAGTACCTGTCGATGGTCCTGGACGGCATCGCCGTCCGCGCCTAGCCCCGCGCCGCCGCGCGGCGCCCGTCACGCGAGGAGTACGCAGCCATGGCCGAGGCCTTCATCGTCGAGGCGGTCCGCACCCCCGTCGGCAGGCGCGGCGGCGGCCTCGCCGCCGCGCACCCCGCCGACCTCGGCGCCCACGTGCTCACCGCGCTCATGGAGCGCAGCGGCGTCGACCCCGCCGCCGTCGACGACGTGGTCTTCGGCTGCCTCGACGCGGTCGGACCGCAGGCGGGGGACATCGCCCGCACCAGCTGGCTCGCGGCCGGACTCCCCGAAGAGGTGCCCGGAGTGACCGTCGACCGACAGTGCGGATCCTCCCAGCAGGCCCTGCACTTCGCCGCGCAGGCCGTCCTCTCCGGCACCCAGGACCTCGTCGTCGCGGGCGGCACGCAGAACATGTCGATGATCCCCATCGCCTTCGCCTCCCGCCAGGCGGCCGAGCCCCTCGGCCTCACCGAAGGCCCCTTCGCGGGCAGCGAGGGCTGGCGCGCCCGCTACGGGGACCGGCCCGTCAACCAGTTCCACGGCGCCCAGTCGATCGCCGACAAGTGGGGGATATCCCGCCAGGAGATGGAGGAGTTCGCGCTCCGCTCCCACCGGCGCGCCCTCCGCGCCGCCGACGAAGGCCGCTTCGACCGCGAGACCGTGCCCCATGGGGACGTCGTCGCCGACGAGGGCCCGCGCCGTGACACGAGCCTGGAGAAGATGGCGGCTCTGCCGCCCGTCATGGACGGCGGCAGCATCACCGCCGCCTGCTCCTCTCAGGTCTCCGACGGCGCCGCCGCCCTGCTCCTCGCCGGTGAACGGGCGGTGCGGGACCACGGGTTGACGCCCCGCGCCCGTGTCCACCACCTCTCCGTGCGCGGCGAGGACCCGATCCGCATGCTCTCCGCTCCCATCCCGGCCACCGCGCACGCCCTGAAGAAGACCGGCATGACGCTCGACGCCATCGATCTCGTCGAGATCAACGAGGCGTTCGCGCCCGTCGTCCTCGCCTGGCTGCGGGAGACCGGCGCCGACCCGGAGCGGGTCAACGTCAACGGCGGTGCCATCGCCCTGGGTCACCCGCTGGGTGCCACCGGCGCCCGCCTGATGACGACGCTGCTGCACGAACTGGAGCGCACCGGCGGCCGGTTCGGCCTCCAGACGATGTGCGAAGGAGGTGGCCAGGCCAACGTCACCGTCATCGAACGGCTGTGACCGCGCGGCCCGCCGCCCCACCCCGTCCCGGGCGCCGTGCGGACGCGCCGCACCCGTACTCCCCAGGTGGCCTGGCATATGACCGTCTGTCACCCGTGCGGGAGTAGCTGAGCGGACCTCGCTCCGCGACGGCCCCGGCCCGGCTAGTCTCAAGTCCTGTACGTCGATTGAGCGATCCCGGGAGGTAGCGCGATGACGCAGGGACGGCCCGGAGGTGGCACCTGGGCCCCGCTGTGGGAGCGCGACGAGGAAATCGGCGCGGCCGAGCGGGCCGTGTCCGGGCTGTGCTCGGACATGACGACCGAGGGCGGTCTGCTCGTCTTCAGCGGTGACGCCGGCATCGGCAAGACCGCGCTCATGGCCGAAGTGCGCCGCATCGCCCACGGCCGGGCCACCGTGTGGGCCGCGCGCGGCGGCGAGACCCTCAAGTCCGTCCCCTTCAATGTCGTACGACAGCTCCTCCAGCCCGCCCTCGTGGCCCTCTCCCCCGACGAGGCCCGTGAGTATTTGGGCGACTGGTACGAGATCGCGGGCCCCGCCCTCGGCATAGCCGAGCCCGGCGGCGGGAGGCCCGAGCCGCAGGCCGTGTGCGACGGCCTGGTCGCGGTGGTCTCCCGCCTTTCCCGTCTCTACTGGCCGCTGGTGCTGCTCGTCGACGACGCGCACTGGGCCGACCAGGAGACGCTGCGCTGGCTCGCCGCGTTCGCCGAGCGCCTGGACGACCTGCCGGTGCTCGTCGTGGTCGCCCACCGCCCCGGCGAGGCCAGCGGCGACAGCGCCCGCCACCTGGCGCGCATCGGCGCGGCGGCACGCCCCGCGACCCAGCTGCGCGCCCTCACCCCCGACGCCGCGGCCGGGCTCACCCGCGCCACGCTCGGCGAGCACGCGGACGCCCCGTTCTGCCGCGAGGTGTGGGCGGTCACCGGCGGCAATCCGTACGAGTCCGTGGAACTCCTCGCCAAGGTGCAGGACACCGAGCTCGAACCGGTGGAGAGCTCCGCCGCCGAACTGCGCGCCCTCAACCGCTCCGCCCGCGGCCGCGGCCTCGTCGCCCGCCTCGAAGAGCTGGGCACCGACGTCACCCGCTTCGCCTGGGCCGCCGCGATCCTCGGCTCCGCGATCTCCGTCGACCTCGCCGCGTCCCTCGCGGGACTGCCCCGCGACGGCGCCGAGCAGTGCGCCGAGCGGCTGCGCGCCGCCCGCATCGTGACCGGCGGCGAAGAGGGCCTGGAGTTCGTGCACCCGCTGATCGCCTCCGCCGTGTACGAGTCCATCCCGCCCGCCACCCGCACCGCGATGCACGGCCGGGCCGCCTGGGCCGTCACGCGCTCCGGGCGCGGCGCCGCCGCGGCCTCCCGGCACCTGCTCGAAGTCATCCCGGACGACGATCCCGAACTCGTCGAGCAGCTGCGCGAGGCCGCCACCGAGCACCTCGCCGTCGGCGCGCCCGACGCCGCCCGGAGCTGTCTCGAACGGGCCCTGCGCGAGCCGCCCCGGCCCGCCGTGCACGCGCGCGTGCTCTACGAACTCGGCTGCGCCACCCTGCTCACCTCGCCCGTCACCACCATCGGGCACCTGCGTGAGGCCCTGTCGATGCGGGGCCTGAGCCAGGATCTGCGCGTCGACGCCGTGTGCCGCCTGTCACAGGCCCTCGTACACAACGACCAGCTCGGCGAGGGCCTGCGCGCCATCACCGAGGAGGCGGCCCGCCTCCCCGCGGGCACCGACCGGCTCCGGCTGCAGGCCGTGCACTTCATGTGGGAGGGCACCCACGCGGGCGAGGAGGACTCCCCGGGGCGCTCCCGCCGGCTCGCCGCGCTCGCCGGACCCCTGTCCGGGCGGGACAACGCCGAGCGCGCGCTGCTCATCCTGCGCGCCTTCGACGCGATGACCCGCGGCGAGAACGCCGAAGAGGTCGTCGAGCTCTGCGACCGCGCCCTCGTCAACGGCCGCCTGGCGCCCGGACTCGGCTGGACCGACGCCGAGTGGAGCTTCGAACTGCGCCTGATGCTCGGCGGTTCGTACGCCTTCGCCGACCGGCTCGACCGCGCGGAGAGCCTGTTCACCGAGGCCGTCAAGGCGTACGAGACGGCGGGCTGGAGCGGCGGCCACCTCGCGCTCGCACACGCCTTCCTCGGCTACGTCTACCGCAGGCGCGGGCGCCTTCGGGACGCCGAGAAGTCGCTGCGCGAAAGCCTGCGGCTCGCCGACCGCGTGGGCCAGGGCGGCCTCCCGATGCACTGGGAAGCGGCCAGCATGCTCATCGACACGCTGCTCGCCCGCGGCCACGCCGAGCAGGCCAGTTCCGTCGCCGACCACTACGGCTTCGCGCCGCCCAACGCCTCCACGATCTACGTCCCGGACGCGATGTCCGTACGCGGCAGGCTCCTGCTGGCCCTCGGCCGCCGTGAGGAAGGGCTCAACGAACTGGAGGCCACCGCCAAGGCGTTGACGGCGCGCGGCCAGTACAACACGGTGCTCGCGCCGTGGGCGTACGACCTTGCGCGGGCCCTCGCCGACGAGGACCCGCGGCGCGCCGCCGACGTGGTCACCGACGCGCGCGTGCAGGCCGAGCGGTTCGGCACGGACACGGCGATCGGCGAGGCGCTGCGGTGCGAGGCCGCCCTCGCCTCCGGCCCGCGCTCCGTCGCGCTGTACGCGAAGGCCGTGACCTATCTGGAGGCCTCGCCCTGCGCGTACGAACACGCGGTCGCGCGCGTCGAGTACGGGATCGCCTCGGGCGACGTGGAGGAGCTGGAGCGCGGGCTCGCGCTGGCGCGCAGCTGCGGGGCCGATGGGCTGGCCGCCCGGGCTGAGCGGTTCCTTGCCGGGGTCTAGCGCTTTTGTGGAGGGTGCCGGGGCTCGGGTCGATCGGCCTGCGGCCTCGTCCTCAAACGCCGGACGGGCTTGACATCTGCTAGGGGGCTGCCAGGTGCTTCAGGGTGGTTTCGGCCTCCCTCATGATTCTTTCGATCAGGTCCTCGCATGTCGGTACGTCGGTCAGGACGCCTGCCACCTGGCCCGCGGCCATGATGCCGCGGTCCGGGTCGCCGTCCACCATGGCCGACTTGAGGAGCATCGGGGTGTTCGCGGCGAGCAGGGCCTGGGGCCAGGTGAGGTGCTTGGCACGCTTCAGGGCGCGGCCGTCGCGGGCCAGGGCGGGCCAGCTCTGGCCCGACATCCGGCGGAACGCCGCCGCGTGGCGCAGCGCGCGCAGCAGGGCCGCGGCGCGTCCTGAGCGCTCCAGGGACGTCACCAGATCCGTGCGGAGCATCCGGTGGGGGAGGCCGTCCACGCGCGAGGTCAGCGTGACGTCCTTGACCGTGGCCGCCAGATAGCGGGCCTTCACCGCGTCCGGGACCGGGGACTCGGCCGTGAGGAGGAAGCGGGTGCCCATGGCCACGCCCGCCGCGCCGTACGCCAGGGCGGCGACCAGGCCGCGGCCGTCGTGGAAGCCGCCCGCCGCGACCACGGGGACGTCCACGGCGTCCACGACCTGCGGCAGGAGCACGCTGGTGGCCACGTCGCCGGTGTGGCCGCCGCCCTCGCCGCCCTGGACGACGACCGCGTCGGCGCCCCACGCCGCCACCTTCTCGGCGTGCCGGCGGGCGCCCACGGACGGCATCACGACGACTCCGGCCGCCTTCAGCTCCCCGATGAGGGCCTCGGACGGGGCCAGGGCGAAGGACGCGACCCGGACGCCCTCGGCGACGACGAGCCGGACGCGGTCGCGCGCGTCACCCGCGTCCGCGCGGAGATTCACCCCGAACGGGGCGTCGGTGCGCGCCCGCACCTCCCTTATCGCGGAGCGCAGTTGATCGATGGTCATGGTGGCGGAGGCCAGGATGCCCAGCGCGCCCGCGTTCGCCGCCGCCGACACCAGGCGGGGGCCCGCGACCCAGCCCATGCCGGTCTGCACGATCGGGTACCGCACGCCCACGAGCCGGGTCAGCGGTGTCTGCAGGAGCGGCGCCGCCGTCATGGGCGGACCTCGCCCTCGCGCAGCCCCGTGGGGTCCAGGACGTCGCGGATCAGGCGCAGTTCGGCCGCCGTCGGCTCGCGGGTGGGGGGCGGGTCGGCGGGCACCGGCAGGGCGAAGGAGGTCGCCGCGCGGATCTCCGCGGCGGTCACGCCCGGGTGCGCGGACACCACGCGCATCGAGCGGTCAGGGGTGGCGAAGTCGAACACGCCCAGGTTCGACACGACGCGGCGCAGGTCGTGGTAGCGGGTCGCGGCGGGGCCCGCTGCGGCGGCGCGGTCGTGGCCGACGCCGCAGACCATGTCGACCCGCTCGACGAACACGCGCTTCGCGTGGAGCGGGATCCAGTAGCTGACCGGGTTGTTCAGGGTGTTCGCCGGGGCGCCGCGCACGCCGAGGAGCTGTCGGGCGGGGTGGTGCCAGTCGCCGACGCACGAGATGTTCTGGTTGCCGAAGCGGTCGATCTGGCTCGCGCCCATCATCACGTGCCGCCGCCCGCCCATCACCATCGTCAGATGGCGGCGGTACGGCAGCCAGCCCTCCGTCACCGACGAGCGCTCCCCGAGTGCGGGCACGTCACCCATGAGGAGCGCCTCACCGTCCGTGAGCAGCAGCTCGGGTGCGAACGTCAGCTTCGCGAGGCGGGCCCCGAGCGTGGGGACCGTGCCCATCGGGGACGCCAGGACCTCGCCGTCGCCGCGCCACGCCTCGGCGCAGGCGAGCACGCAGTACTCGGCGCGGGTGACGGCGGTCGTGGTGCGCGTCATCGCTGCTCCTTGTGCCAGGTCCGGACGGCTTGGTGGTAGTCCTCCTCGCTGCCCGACAGGAAGCGGTCGTGGAACTGTGCCCAGCCGTCGGGGGAGGCCGCCGCGGTGGCGTACGCCTTCTGGAAGGGCTCGTCGCGGCCGTAGTCCGGGGCGCACGACGTGAAGTGGGCGCCCCCGGCGGTCTCGGTCACGCCCGTGACGCTGTGCCGGGAGACGAGCAGCGTCTGGGGCGCCGTGCGAGGCGGCGGCGCGTCGGCCGGGGAGTCGCTGGGAGCGCCGAAGTCGACCAGGCGCTCGCACGACACGTACGCCGTGTCGGCCGCCTCGCAGAACAAGTCGTCGAAGTACGGGTCGGGGCCCAGATACTGGCCGTTGCCCAGGCGGTCCGCGCGGTTCAGATGGACCAGGGCCGCGTCCATGCGCAGGGCCGGGACCGCGACCAGCTTCTCCCCGTCCTCGTACGGCGAAGTGACGGTGCGCAGCCGCGGGTTGACCCGCAGCACGTCCGAGCCGAGGCCCGCGCGCACGGGAAGGAACGGCAGGCGCTGGGCGGCGGCGGTGAGCCCCTGCAGGAACATCGCCTCGTCCAGCTCGACCAGGTCGAGGCCGCCGCGCTCGCGGGCCGCCCGGAAGTGCGGCTCCAGGGGGATCGAGTCGAGCGTCACGAAGGCCGTGACCAGTGTGCGCACCTTCCCGGCGGCGAGGAGCAGACCGACGTCCGGACCGCCGTACGCCACGACGGTCAGGTCCGTGACGTCCGAGCGCAGCAGGGCGCGGACCAGCGCCATCGGCTTGCGGCGCGAGCCCCAGCCGCCGATGCCGAGCGTCATCCCGCTCTCCAGGCGCCGCACGACCTCCTCGGGCGTCATGATCTTGTCCCGTACGCCCCCGCCCCCGCCGCCGTCCCGGACGGCTCGCGCGTCCCCGGCGCCCCGGACCTCCGCTGGATCGGTCATGCCGTGTCCTTCCGGGCCGGTACGGAGCTGTCGGGCGGCGCGGCGGGCGTGCCGAAGCCGTCGCGGACGCGGGCCGCCACGCCGCTCAGGTTCGCCTCGAAGGTGAAGCCCTGCTCGAAGCGGTAGCTGCGGCGGACGTCCACCGGGTCGATGCCGTTGATCGCGGCTTTCGCCAGGCGCAGCAGCGTGCCGTCCTTGCGGGCGATCTCGCGCGCGAGGGCGAGGGCCGCCGCGCGCAGGTCGGCGCGGGGCACGACCCGCCACACCGAGCCGTGCGCGTGCAGCTCGGCCGCGGTGGCCGTGCGCCCGGTGTAGTACAGCGCGCGCATCAGGTGCTGGGGGACCAGGCGGGCCAGGTGCGTGGCGGCGCCGAGCGCGCCGCGGTCCAGCTCGGGGAGGCCGAACGTGGCGTCGTCGCTCGCCACGATCGCGTCCGCGTTGCCCACGAGGCCGATGCCGCCGCCCAGGCAGAAGCCCTGGACGGCCGCGACGACCGGCACCGCGCAGTCGTACACCGCCGCGAAGGCCTCCGCGCAGCCGCTGTTGACGCCGAGCAGCGCGCCGTGGCCGGGGTCGCGGCGCAGCTCCTTGATGTCCACGCCCGCGTTGAACCCCCGGCCCTCGGCGGCCAGCACCACGCAGCGCACCTCGGGGTCGCGGCCCGCGGCGCGCACCGCGTCCGCGAGGGCGAACCACCCTTGTGCGGGAAGGGCGTTGACCGGTGCGTAGTCGACGGTGACGACGGCCACGCCCTCCTCGGGGGGTGAGGTGGAGACAGGCATCAGAGGATCCGCTACCTTTCGTCCAGTGCCTTCAACCAAACATTTGTTAGTTACTCGGAAGGTAGCAGCGATGACTGACAATCGACAGGTGGTCGTGGTCACCGGCGGGACCCGCGGCGTCGGGGCGGGGATCGCCCGCGGCTTCCTGGCCGCCGGCGCGCACGTCGTCATCTGCGCCCGCAAGCCGCCCGAGCGGCCCGTCGAAGTGCCGGGCGTCACCGCGGAGTTCCGCCCGGCCGACCTCAGGGACGCCGAGGCGGCGCACGCCCTGGTCACCGGCGTCGCCGCCGACCACGGACGGCTCGACGTGCTGGTGAACAACGCGGGCGGCACGCCGTTCGGCCTGCTCGCCGAGGCCACCGCCGCCCGCCAGACGAAGATCGTCCAGCTGAACCTGCTGGCCCCGCTGTACGCATCCCTCGCCGCCCACGAAGTGATGAGCCGTCAGGAGACCGGCGGCGCCGTCATCATGATCGGCAGCGTCAGCGGCACCCGCCCCTCGCCCGGCTCGGGGGCCTACGGCGCCGCCAAGGCGGGCCTGGCCAACCTGGCGCGCACCATGGCGGTCGAATGGGCCCCGCACGTGCGCGTGAACACCGTGGTGCTCGGCCTGGTGCGCACCGAGAGCACCCATCTGCACTACGGCGACGAGGAGGGGGTCGCCGCGGTGGCCCGCACGATCCCGCTCGGCCGCCTCGCGGAGCCCGCGGACGCCGCCGACGCCTGTGTGTTCCTCGCCTCAGCCGCCGCGCGGTACATCAGCGGCGCGGCCCTCCAGGTGGACGGCGGCGGCGAGCGGCCCGCCTTCCTGGACGCCGCGACCGTGAACCACTGACCCCGTGCCGTGTGACGTCCGGTCACCCGCCGGGCGCGCCGGCCACCCCTCCCGTACGAAGGAGTTCCGTATGACCGCAGCTGTCGATTCCGGGATGTGCGCGGGCCGCGTCGTGATCGTCACGGGCGCGGGCCGGGGCCTCGGCCGGGCGCACGCGCGCGCGTACGCGGCCGAGGGCGCGAAGGTCGTCGTCAACGACCTCGGGGCGGCCCTCGACGGCTCCGGGGTCTCCGGAGGCCCCGCGCAGGACGTCGTCGAGGAGATCCGCACGGCGGGCGGCGACGCCGTCGCGCACTGCGGCGACGTCGCGACGCCCGAGGGCGCGTCGTCCCTCGTGCGGGCCGCCCTGGAGACCTACGGCCGCCTGGACACCCTCGTGAACAACGCTGGCTTCCTGCGCGACCGCATGCTGGTCAACCTCGACGAGGACGACTGGGACGCCGTCCTCCGCGTGCACCTGAAGGGACACTTCCTGCCCCTGAAGCACGCGGCCGCGCACTGGCGGGCCGCCGCCAAGGCCGGACGCGCCCCGCACGCGTGCGTGGTCAACACCAGCTCGGGCGCGGGCCTCCTCGGCAGCGTCGGGCAGGGCAACTACAGCGCCGCCAAGGCGGGCATCCTGGGGCTCACGATGGTCGCGGCCGCCGAACTCGCCGCCTACGGAGTGCGCGTGAACGCCATCGCGCCCGCCGCCCGTACCCGCATGACCGAGCAGACCTTCGCCGACACCATGGCCGCGCCCCAGGAGGGCGCCTTCGACGCGATGGCCCCGGAGAACGTGTCGCCGCTGGTCGTCTGGCTCGGCTCCACCGCCTCGTCCGGGGTCACGGGCCGCGTCTTCGAGGCCGAGGGCGGCCGCATCACCGTCATGCACGGCTGGCGTCCAGGACCCAGCGCCGACAAGGCGGCCCGCTGGAGCCCGGCAGAGGCGGGCGAGACGGCCCTGAAGCTGCTCTCCCGCGCCGAGCCGCCCGAGCCCGTCTACGGAGCGCGCTGACCCCGCCGCGCCCGCACGGCCGCGGGGGTCAGGCGAACGCCAGGAAGACCGTCTCGTCGTCCCCTTGGAGATGGATGTCGAACCGGTACGTGCCGTGCGGGCCCGGCCGCGCGAGCAGTGTCGCGCGCCGGTCGGGGGCCAGCGAGCGGAGCAGGGCGTCGTCCGGGTCGTCCGACAGGTACGCGCGCGTGTACAGGTGGTCGAGCAGCCCCCGAGCGAACACCGCGAGGCAGACGTACGGGACGCCGCCGGGCCTGAGGGTGCGGACCGCCCAGTGCCCGTCCGGGTCCGTCGGCACCCGGCCGAAGCCCGTGAACGTGACGCCGTCGCGCCCCCGCGGCGTGCCGCCGACCGCGTCCTGGCGCAGCGACCCGGGCGCCCCCGCGCGCGAGCCGTCCGGCGCGGGCTGCCACGTCTCCACGAGGCCGTCGTCCACGGGGACGCCCTTGCCGTCGTACACGTACCCGTGGAGCGTCACGGCGTCCGGGTGGCCCGCGGGCGCGATCTCGCCGCCGCGCGGGAACGGCAGCGCGTAGCCGTGGTACGGCCCGATGGTCTGCGAGGGCGTCGGCGCGTGCGGCGGCACCGGGCTCATGCGGCACCGTCCTCGAAGAGGGTGGCGGAGGGGCCGTCCAGGACGATGTCCCAGCGGTAGCCGAGCGCCCACTCCGGAATCGTCAGACCGTGGTCGTAGGCGGCCACGAGGCGGGCCCGCGCCGCCTCGTCGGGGATCGAGAGGAAGACGGGGTCGTAGGCGAGCAGCGGGTCGGCGGGGAAGTACATCTGGGTCACCAGGCGCTGCGCGAACGCCGTGCCGAACAGCGAGAAGTGCAGATGGGCTGGGCGCCAGGCGTTCTCGTGGTTGCGCCACGGATAGGCGCCGGGCCGGATCGTGGTGAAGGAGTACGTGCCGTCGTCGTCCGTCAGACAGCGGCCGAAGCCGGTGAAGTGCGGGTCGAGCGGCGCCGCGTGCCGGTCGCGCCGGTGGACGTATCTGCCGGACGCGTTGGCCTGCCACATCTCGACCAACTGGCCGCGCACCGGACGGCCGTGACGGTCCGTCATGCGGCCGGAGACGGTGATGCGCTCGCCCAGCGGCTCGCCCGTGTGCTGGCGGGTCAGGTCCCGCTCGAAGTCGGTGACGTCGGCGACGCCGAAGACGGGGCCGGTCAGCTCCACGGCCTCCGGGTCGGGGACGGGCACGGCGGAGTGACGGGGATGGCGCAGGAGGGCCCCGCGGTAGGGCGGGACGCCGTGGGGCGTGCCGGGCGGCCGGGGCGCGGTCGCGCCCGGCGCGGACCGTTCGGCTCCCGGCGCGGACCGTTCGGCTCCCGGCGCGGTCACCGTCCGGCGCCCGGTCGGGCCGTCGTACGGGGGATGGGGGGTCATTGCGGCTGCCGCTCCCTTCCGGACCGGTCCTCGCCGGTCCTCACGCGTCCGGGACGCGCACCTTCGCCGCCGTCCGCGCGACGATCTCGGTGACGCCGACTCCCGGCGCGCACTCGGTCAACTGAAGTCCGTCCGCGGTGACGTCGAAGACACCGAGGTCCGTGATGACGCGGTGCACACACCGTCTGCCGGTGAGCGGCAGATCGCACTCCTGAACGAGCTTGGGCGAGCCGTCCTTCGCGGTGTGCGCCATCGTCACGATCACCCTGCGGGCGCCGTGCACCAGGTCCATCGCCCCGCCGATCCCCGTGACGAGCCTGCCGGGGACCGCCCAGTTGGCGAGGTCCCCGCGCGCGGAGACCTGCATCGCGCCGAGGACCGCCACGTCGAGATGGCCGCCGCGGATCATCCCGAACGACAGCGCCGAGTCGAAGTACGCCGCCCCGGGAAGGGCCGTGACCGTCTCCTTGCTCGCGTTGATCAGATCCGGGTCGACCTCGTCCGCCGCGGGGTAGGGGCCGACGCCGAGGACGCCGTTCTCGGACTGGACGACCACCTGCACGCCCGGCGGCAGGAAGCCCGGGATCAGCGTCGGCAGGCCGATGCCCAGGTTGACGTACTGGCCGTCCCGGAGCTCGTCCGCCGCCCGGGCCGCCACCTGTTCGCGGGTCCACGCCATCAGGTGCTCACCGTCCGCTTCTCGACGCGCTTGGCGGCGGCCTCGTGCGGGTGGAGGGCGACGACGCGGTGCACGAAGACGCCGGGCAGGTGCACCGCGTCCGGGTCGATGGCGCCGGGCTCCACCAGCTCCTCCACCTCGGCCACGGTCACCCGTCCCGCCATCGCGGCGAGCGGGTTGAAGTTGCGGCTCGCCTTGGCGAACACCAGGTTCCCGTGCCGGTCGCCGCGCGCCGCCCGCACCAGGGCGAAGTCGGTGCGGATGCCGCGCTCCAGGACGTGCGGCACGCCGTCGAACTCCCGTGTCTCCTTGGGCGGCGAGGCCACCACGACGCCGCCCGCGCCGTCGTACCGCCACGGGATGCCGCCGTCGGCGACCTGCGTGCCCACCCCGGCAGGGGTGTAGAAGGCGGGGATGCCGCAGCCCCCGGCGCGCAGGCGCTCCGCGAGGGTGCCCTGCGGGATCAGCTCCACCTCGAGCTCGCCCGACAGGTACCGGCGCGCGAACTCCTCGTTGCCGCCGATGTACGAGGCCGTCACGCGTGCGATCCGGCCCGCCGCGAGCAGCACGGCCAGGCCCGTGCCGAGCGCGCCGCAGTTGTTCGACACCACGCGCAGATCCGTGGTGCCGCGCCGGTGCACCGCCTCGATCAGCGCGTTCGGCACGCCGCTGAGCCCGAAGCCGGCGACCGCGAGGGACGCGCCGTCCCCCACGTCGGCCACCGCCGCCGCGGCCGTGGCGACCACCTTGTCCATCCGGCAGCCTCATCTCCGCACGATCGTCAGCACACTGACTGTTCTCATCTGCCGTCCCGCGAACTCCAGTTCACGCTGCCACTGCCCGAGAGGGCCGTCAAGGCCGTGTCAGGTCGGCTATCGTTCAGTGCACGAACTGTCGTGTCAGGGGAGGAACAGCCATGGCAGCGGTGGATCTGACCAGCCATCCCGGGCATCTCGCCCGCCGCCTCCAGCAGGCCCACCACCTCCTGTGGAACACGATGGTCTCGGAGGAGACCACATCGCCCCAGTACGCCGTCCTCAACACCCTGGTCGCCGAGCCAGGCCTCGACCAGCGCGGCGTCGGCGAGCGCGTGGGCCTCGACCGCTCCACCGTCGCCGAGGTCATCAGCAGGCTCAGCCGCCGCGGTCTCGTCGACAAGGTCCGTGACCCGCAGGACGGCCGCCGCGCCCTGCTGCGCCTCACCGCCGACGGCAGGCGCGTCCACCGCAAGCTGACGGTGCGCACGGCCCGGATGAACCAGATCTTCCTCGCCCCGCTGACCGCCGATGAGCGCAGGCTCTTCCTCGACCTGGCCCAGCGGGTCGCGGACGCCGCCGAGCACCTGCGGGCGGCGCCCCTGACGCCCTCGTGAGCACCGCGCCGCTCACGCCTTCGTGAACACCACCCACACCGGGCCCTCGGCGAACGCGAGCGGCTTGCCCTCGCGGGTCGTGAACGTGGTGCCGTCCCGCGCCGTGTCGCGCCGCCAGCGCGCCTCGTACGCGCGGCCGTCCCGCAGCACCCGCGCGCTGCCCGAGCCCACCGTGCGGCTGAAGGGCGACGCGCTGCCCGAGCGGTCGTGGAAGCGCGAGTCGCGGATGTCGACGCGCTGTTCGACCACCGTGGCGGCACCGAGCGCCGCGCCGGATGCGGTGCGGGCGGGCGTACCGTCCATCGCGATGTGCCAGCGCCCCTCGTACTCGACCCAGGTGAAGGTGAAGCGCGCGGAGGGGAAGCGCAGCGTCTGCCGGGTCGTGGGCGTGCCGCCCGCCGGGCGCGGCCCGAAGCGGAAGCCCGTGCTCTCCAGGCCGTCGGCCGACACCCGTGCCCCCAGCGCGTCCGGGCGGACGTAGAGGTTGTGCGGCGCGGGCTTCGCGCCGCCCCGGTAGTACGCCCTGCCGGGAGCCCCGTCCGGGGGCAGGGCGCGCAGCGGGGCCGCGTCGATCAGCGGAAGCAGCTTCGACTGCGCCCCGGAGAACGCGAGCGCCGGGTCCTCGAACTGGCGCAGCAGCTCCAGATCGGTCTCCCGGGCGCTGCGCACCGGCCCCACCACGGGCGGCAGCCGGCGTGCGTAGACGGCCATCAGCCGGCTGAGCCCGGCCTCCACCCGCTCCACGTAGACGACGTCCGCCGCCTCCAGGCCGGTCTGCGGGCGCGCGGGGCCCACGTTGTCGACCTTCACGGCGAGCACGCGGCCGCCCTCGCCCCGGCCCGTCGGCCGCCCGTCCGTGCCCGCCCGCTCCAGGGTGCAGGCGGGCGCGAACGCGGCGAGTGCCAGCGCCACCACCGCCGCACGCAAGCCTCGCGCTCCTCGCGCCGTCGTGTGCCCCACGCGTGTTCGCCGTTCCATGACCGGGATGTACCCCGATTGCGGCCGTTGTCAGCCGAGGTCGAAGGCGTTCCGCAGACCGAGGCGGTAACGGGTGCGGTCGGCGCGCTTGAGGCCCTCCAGCTCCGGGACGCGGTAGCGGGGCTTCACCGCGCACCGCTTCGCGTCCGAACCCGCCCGGTCGAGCAGGGCGTTGACGGCCTGGCGCGCGGCCGCGTTGGCGCCCTCCATGGTGGCCAGGTCGATGTCCACGGCCACGTAGTCGCCCGCGAGGAAGAAGTTGGGGATCTTCGTCGCGGCCGACGGGCGGTTGTGCAGCGTGCCCACGGGGTGGATCAGGAGCTCGTCGTCGTTCGTCGGGTGCGGGCCGCCGATGCCGTCGACGCCCGGGTCGAGGTGCCAGGAGTGCAGCTTGCCGTCGGTGAGGACCTGCTTGCCGGTGTCGTTGAGATGGGCCTTGAGCTGCGCCCACACCTCGCGCGCCACCTCCTCGCGCGTGCAGTTCTTCGCCGTCTTGCCGTAGAGGATGCCCTCCTTGTCCCACTCGGAGATGTCCACCGACAGACAGTCCACCGCGACGCCGTCGCCGTAGTCGGCGGGGAAGTCGCGGCCCTTCCAGTGCGCCGCCTGGGCGATGCCCGTGAGCGACCAAGGGGAGTCGATGCAGTTGAAGTGCCCGTCGACGATCTTGGGCCGTTCCGTCAGATAGAACTGGATGCCCGTCATCCAGTCCGTCCGCAGCTTGTCGCAGCGCGCCAGCTGCGGATCCGCCCCGCGCAGCGCGGCCCCCCACGTCCTGCGGGCGTGCTCCACCGGCATGGCCTGTACGTAGTGGTCGGCGGTGACGTCGCGGCGTACGCCATCGGCGTCCTCGATCACGGCCTTCGTCACCCGGCCGCCGCCGTACGCCACCTCGCGCACGGTCCAGCCGACGCGGAACTCCACGCCGAGGGAGGTCAGATGCCTCACCCACGGGTCGATCCACGCCTCGTTGGTCGGCGCGTTCAGGATGCGGTCGGGCGGGCCGTCCGCGCCCCGGCCCAGGGCGTTGAACACGAAGGCCTCACCGAGCGTGCCGACGGTGCGGGTGCTGGCCACCTCCGCCTTGGTCGCCACGATGTTGCGGGTCACGCCGACCGCGAGGATGCGCTGGTAGTCGTACGACATGTCCTCGGCGCGCACGAAGTCCCACCAGGGCTTCGCCTCCCACTGGTCGTCCCGGCGCTCGTCGCAGCTGGTGAGGAAGACCAGGGCGCGGTTCACGAAGTACGCGACCTCGTGCGCCGGGATGCTGAACGCGGTGTCGAGGAACGCGGTGAGGGCGCGGGCGATGTCGTCCGGGGTCAGGTCGGCGGGCTGCCCGTCGCGGCCGGGTATCGGCAGGCGGATGTCCTCGCGGCCGCCCGCGCGGGTGAAGCTCATCTCCGGCGGCGCGATCAGGTTGTCCCACACGCCGTTGCGGTTCCCGGGGAAGGGGATGCGGCGCATCGTGTCCGGCAGGTTGTGGTAGATGCCAGGGATGAAGCGGAAGCCGTGTTCGCCGGGGAGCGGCTTGCGAGTGCCCTTCGCGCTGTCCGGTACGTCGAAGCTGCGGGCCTTGCCGCCCAGGGCGCGGCGCTCGTAGACCGTGACGGCGAAGCCGCGCTCGGCGAGTTCGTGGGCGGCGGTCAGGCCGGCGACGCCGCCGCCGAGCACCGCCACGGTGCCGGTCGAGGGTGCGGCGTGGGCGCCCTGCGACAGGGCGCCGAGGCCAAGGGCGGCGGCGCCGCCGACGGTCGCCGCTCGTGCCACGAAGGTTCTGCGCGTGCTTCCCGGTGCCTGCGGCCGGCCCATGCGGCTCTCCCCTTACCGTTGGTAACCCAGGTGTCAGGCGCGGAGCCTACGGCCGTGCTCTTCTGGGCGGAAGGGGTGGGTGGGGCTTGGCGGGAATTTGTCTGCGGGTGGGTGGGGTGCCCGGCCTTGCCGGGCAGGGCCGCGCCGCGGGACGTACGTCGTCCTACTGCGTCGGCGCCGAACCCAAGACCTCCGACAGGTCGTAGCCCGCCGGTTCCTCCAGTTGGGCGTACGTGCACGACTCGGGGTCGCGGTCGGGGCGCCAGGTGCGGAACTGGGCCGTGTGGCGGAAGCGGGCCCCGTTCTCCATGTGGTCGTAGGCCACCTCGCACACCCGCTCGGGCCGCAGCGGCACCCAGGTGAGGTCCTTCTTCCCCGACCAGCGGTTCACCGCCCCGGGTAGCCGGGCGCTCTCGTGGGCGGCCTCGTCCGCCCAGGCCGCCCACGGGTGCCCCGCGACGGAGTCCATCCGCAGCGGTTCGAGCTCCGTCATGAGCTGCTCGCGCCGCTTCATGGAGAAGGCGGCGCACACCCCGACGTGCTGCAGCGTGCCCGCGTCGTCGTACAGGCCGAGCAGGAGCGAGCCGACCACGGGGCCGCTCTTGTGTAGCCGGAGGCCCGCGACCACGCAGTCCGCCGTCCGCTCGTGCTTGACCTTGTACATGAGGCGTTCGTTCTGGCGGTACCTGAGGTCGAGGGGCTTGGCGATCACGCCGTCGAGCCCGGCCCCCTCGTACCGCTCGAACCACTCCCGCGCCACCTCCTCGTCGAGGGTCGCGGGCGCCAGGTGCACCGGTGCCCGCACGCCTTCGAGCGCCTTGGTGAGCAGCCGGCGCCGGTCGCGCAGCGAGACGTCCCACAGGGCCTCGTCGAAGAGGGCGAGCACGTCGAAGGCGACGTACGACACCGGGGTGCGCTCGGCGAGCAGCCGCACCCGCGAGTCCGCCGGGTGGATCCGCTCGGTGAGGGCGTCGAAGTCCAGGCGCCCGCCGCGCGCGAGGACGATCTCGCCGTCCAGGACGCACCGCTGCGGCAGCCGCTCCCGCACCGCCTCGACCAGCTCGGGGAAGTAGCGGGTCAGGGACTTCGTGCCCCGGCTGCCGATCTCCACCTCCGCGCCGTCGCGGAAGACGATCGCGCGGAAGCCGTCCCACTTGGCCTCGTACTGCATGCCCGGCGGGATCCTCGCCACGGACTTGGCGAGCATGGGCTTCACGGGCGGCATCACCGGCAGGTCCATGATCCCGATTCTGCTCCCGGGCGGGGGAAATCGCCCGGTATGCGCGTTCGCCTCCCGGCGTCTAGCGTGGCTCGCATGGCGGGCGCGGGCGCGGCGGTGGAGCTGACGGCGGGAGAGCGGACGGTACGGCTCTCCAGCCCGGACCGGGTGCTGTTCCCCGAGCGCGGCTTCACCAAGCGGGACCTCGCCGCGTACTTCCTCTCCGTCGGCGACGGCATCCTGCGGGCCCTGCGCGACCGCCCCACCACCCTGGAGCGCTATCCGGAGGGCGTCGGCGGCGAGTCCTTCTACCAGAAGCGGGCGCCGAAGAACCTGCCCGACTGGATCCCGACCGGCACCATCACCTTCCCCAGCGGCCGGACCGCCGACGAGATCTGCCCGACCGAGGTCGCCGCCGTCGTCTGGGCCGCCCAGTACGGCACGCTCACCTTCCACCCCTGGCCGGTGCGCGCGGCCGACGCCGACCACCCCGACGAGCTGCGCCTCGATCTGGACCCGCAGCCCGGCACCGACTACGCCGACGCCGTCCGCGCGGCCCACGAACTGCGCTCCGTCCTCGACGGGTTCGGCCTGCGGGGCTGGCCCAAGACCTCCGGCGGCCGCGGTCTCCACGTGTTCGTGCCGATCGCGCCGCGCTGGACGTTCGTGCAGGTGCGACGGGCCGCCATCGCCTGCGGGCGCGAGCTGGAGCGGCGCCTGCCGGACGCCGTGACGACCGCCTGGTGGAAGGAGGAGCGCGGCGAGCGGATCTTCGTCGACTTCAACCAGACCGCCCGCGACCGCACCATCGCCTCCGCCTACTCGGTGCGCGCACGGCCGCACGCCCCCGTCTCCGCGCCCCTGCGCTGGGACGAGCTGGACGACGCCGTGCCCCGCGACTTCGACCTCGGCACCATGCCCGGACGCTTTGCCCGGGTCGGCGACGTGCACCGGGACATGGACGAGCACGCCTTCTCCCTGGAGGGCCTGCTCGAACAGGCCGACCGCGACGAGCGCGACCACGGCCTCGGCGACCTGCCGTACCCGCCGGAGTACCCGAAGATGCCGGGCGAGCCGAAGCGGGTCCAGCCGAGCCGCGCGAAGCACGACGACGGCTGAACCCGCCCCGGGGACGAGCGCCCGCGGCCCGCGCCTACAGCTCCTTGATCCGGATGTCCCGGTACGACACCACGTCGGTGACCCCGTGCACCTGGAGGCCCACGTAGCCGGACGCGAAGCGCCGCCCGTCCGTGCCGGGGTCGTCGCCGCGCGGCGGCTCGAAGACCTGGCCGCCCGTGTTGTCGAACTCGTTGATCAGGGTGCCGTTGCGGTACACCGCGTAGTGCTGGTCGACCACGCGGATCTCGTAGTCGTTCCAGGTGCCCTTGGGCGTCACGCCCGCGCCCGCGAGGCCGACCCGGTCGAAGCCGTACACCGACCCGGTCTTGTACATGTCGCCGTCCGGCCGGTCGAGGACCTGGACCTCATGGCCGTACTTGATGGCCACCCACTCCGGACGCGGCTCCTCCGGGTGGTCGTGGACCTGCGGGAAGCGCACGAAGACGCCGGAGTTGGCGTTTCCGGAGCCGGGCGCGTCGTCGCGCCACTGGAGCTTCAGCGAGAAGTCGCCGTACTTGCGCTCCGGGAACCACAGCATGCCGAGCCCGTTCTTCGTGGTGCCCGAGGTCATCGAGCCGTCGGCGTTCAGGCCGAACGAACCGCCGCCCACGTGGCTCCACCTGGCGAAGGACTTCTGCGTGCCGTCGAAGAGGTGCCGGTAGCCCTCGGTCTGGCCGGGCTTGCCGATGCCGGACTCCTTCGCCGCCTTGTTGATCTTGTTGTACTCGCGCCGGTCGATCTCGCCCGCCTTCTTCAGCCGGTCCGTGACCGTCTTGACGTGCTTGAGGAACAGCGCGTGCGACGACCAGTCCTTCTCGTCCTCGATCAGCTCGCCGACGCGGCAGCGGTTGTTGGTGACCCGGTTCGGGATGCCCGTGTCGACGGTGCCGACGAAGACGGTCGACCGCTCGTCGTACTCGGGGCAGTGGGGCCCGGGCACGCCGCCGCCCTCGTCGACGGTGAACGCCACCGACTTCGCGGGCGCAGTGTTGCCCGCCTTGTCGCTCGCCCGGTACGCCACCGTGTGCCGCCCGACGCGGTCGACCACCACCGGCGCGGTGTAGGCCACGTACGGGCCGCTGTCCAGGGAGTACTCGACCGCGGCTACGCCCGAGCCCGCGTCGGTCGCGGTCACCGTGACCTTCGCCCGGCCGACGTAGGCGCCGTCGGAGTTCTTGTCGCCCTCGACCTTCGCCGAGGTCTCGGGCGGGGTCCTGTCCTCCTGCGGCGGCGCGACCACGGTGAACTCCACGGACTTCTCCGCCGCCACGTTCCCCGCCTTGTCGGAGGCGCGGTAGCGCACCTTGTGGGTGCCGACCGCGTGCACCATCACGGGCGCGGTGTACGCCGTCCAGGCGCCGTCGCCGACCGCGTACTCGACCTTGTTCAGACCGGATCCCGCGTCCGACGCCGTCACCGTGACGGTGGCCATGCCCAGGTACTGGCCCTGGCCGTTCTGCTCGCCGGTGACCGTCGCGGAGGTCTCCGGCGGCGTCTTGTCGTCGGTCGGCGGCGCGACGACCTTGAAGTCGACGGCCTTCTCCGCCGCCACGTTGCCCGCTTTGTCAACGGCCCGATAGCGGACCTTGTGGGTGCCAACGGTGTTCACGACCACCGGCGCGGTGTACGGCTGCCAGGCGCCGTCCGCCCCGAGCGCGTACTCGACCTTGTCGACGCCCGAGCCGCCGCTCTCGTCGGTCGCCGTCACCGTGACCGTCGCCGTACCGACGTACGCGCCGTCGGAGTTCGTGGCCCCGTCGACCTTCGCCTTCGTCTCCGGCGCCGTCGTGTCGCCGCCCCCGCCGTCGGTCACGACGAGGATGCCCTGCATCGCCCCGTGGCCGGGGATCGTGCAGTAGTAGCGGTAGCGGCCGGGCTTGAGGGTGACCTCGGCGGTCCACTTGCCGCCCTTCTCGTCGCCCGGGTTGGCGAGGATGTTCAGCGGGACGTCGTTGTTGTACTCCGGGTCGGAGACGTCGAACGTCAGCGTGTGCGGCATGCCGGTGGTGTTGCCGGTGGCCACGCTGTTCTCGAAGACGATGGTGGTCTTGCCCGCGACGGCCGTCGTCGGCGCCGACTTGTACTTGTTGATGTCGTTGTCCGCGGTCCAGGTCAGGACCTGCTGCTGGAGGCGCGGCCCGTCAGGGCGGGCCGTCGCCGCCGAGGTCAGGCCGAGCACGAGCGCGAACGCGGCGAGCAGCGCCGCCCACACCCGTGCGCGCGCGGAAGCGGATCTCATCGTTGCGCCTTCCTGGCCAGGTCGCCCGCGGCCGGGGTCGCCTCGCCGCCGGTGTAGGTCACGCGCCACAGCGCGGACTTGGCGTCCGAGGTGAAGAAGCCGCGCCCGTAGTCGAGGACGTACAGCGAGCCGTCGGGGGCGAACTTCCAGTCCATGAGGTTCTTGATGCGGTCGTTGCCCACCGGGATGATCTTGCGGAGGGACTCGGCGTGCACCGGCAGACCGCCCTTGCCGACCGTCTTCGGATCGGTGAGCACCGCGTGCCGCGGCTGGTCGCCGTCGTAGAAGTCGCCGACGAACCACTTGCCGTCCCAGTAGGCGGGCCATTTGTCCGCGCTCGTGCTCGCCGGGTCGTAGCGGTAGACCGGGCCGTTCATCGTCGCCTGGCCGCCGCCCTTCAGCCACGGCAGGAGCTGCTTCTGCTCCTCCGTCCTGTAGCTGGGGACGCCGTTCGCGTCGCGCGGGTAGTCGATGCCGCCGCCCTGCGGGGAGTACCAGATGGTGTTCGGCTCGGCGGGCGGGATCTTCACCAGGCCGTCGTTGTTCGGCGACTCGTTGCGCAGGTTCTCGCAGTCGTACCAGCCGAGGGGCTTGCTCGGATCGGGCAGATTGCGGTCGCGGTAGGGCTGGTTGTTGCCCATGCAGTACGGCCAGCCCCGGTTGGAGGCGTGGGTGATCGCGGCGAACGTGTCGTACTTCGCCGGGCCCCACGTCGTCGACGGCTGTCCCGCGTCCGGGCCGACCCAGCCCGCGTAGAGCGTGTCGGTCCTCTTGTCGACGGAGATGCGCGCGGGGTTCCTGACGCCCATCACATAGATCTCGCCGCGCGTCTTGCCGCCGCCCTCGTCCGGCTCCTTGCCGGTGAAGAGATTGCCCTGGGGAAGCGTGTACGTGCCGTCCGGCTCGGGGTGGATGCGCAGGATCTTGCCGTTGAGGTTGTTGGTGTTGCCGGAGGTGCGGCGGGCGTCGGCGAAGGAGACGCCCTTGAAGTTCGGCTGCGGGTTGTTGCCCGAGTAGCCGTCGCTGGAGCCGGAGGAGTTGTTGTCACCGGTGGCGATGTACAGGTTGCCCTGGGAGTCCCAGGCCATCCCGCCGCCCGCGTGGCAGCAACTGTGGATCTGCACCGGCCACTTGAGCAGCACCTTCTCGCTGTCCATGGCGAGCTTGCCGGACGCCTTGTCGTACGTGAAGCGGGAGACGTACCGCTCGCCCATGTGCGTGTCGCGGTCGATCCGGGCGTGCGGGGTGTAGTGCAGGTACACCCAGCCGTTGTCCTCGAACCGCGGGTCCAGCTCGATGCCGAGCAGGCCCTCCTCGTTCTTGATCAGCTCACCGCCGCCGCCCTTGTTGCCGAAGACGCTCACGGCGCCCGCGAGCGTCGCCTGCCCGGTCTTCGGGTCGTAGACGTGGATCTCGCCGCGGCCCTTGCCGACGTCCGGGTCGTTCCAGTCGGTGATCACGGGCCGGGAGGAGTCGGCGCCGCCGCGGCCGATGTAGAAGACCTTGCCGTCGGGGGCGGTCACCAGGCCGTGCGGCTCGCCGATCTGGTCGTTCTCGCCCGGCTTGTTGGGCCGGGTCAGGCGCTCCGCCTTGTAGTTCGTGGTGATGGCGGCCTTGCAGTCGGCGCGCACGAGGCGGGACGTCCACAGCAGGGCGCCCCGCAGATGCGTCCGGAAGTCCGTCTCGTCGTAGGCGTCGGCCGTGCCGCCCATGCCGGTGTAGAAGGAGCGTCCGCCGTCGTAGTCGCGGCACCAGGAGACCGGGTGGTCCCAGCCGTTCGCGCCCGCGCCCGGTTTGTACGTCGACTCGCGCACCCGCGCCACGGTGTGGACGGCGCCCGACGGATTGGTCTCCCAGTTGAGCCACCTGTCCGGGCGCTTCCACTCCAGGGGCAGGTCCTTGGTGGCCGGGCCCTGCCGGTCGCCGACCTCGACGGTCGCGCGCTGCACGGCCGACGGGCCCTCGTCCTTGGGGCGGGCGCCGACCAGGCCGGTGAACCAGCTGGAGTACGGCTCCGCGCGGGCCGCGTCGTGCAGGCCGAGGAAGCCGCCGCCGGCCTCCATGTAGGCCTCAAGGCCCGCCTCCTGCTCGGCGTCGAGCACGTCACCCCCGCCGGTCACGAACGCGACCGCGTTGTACTTGCCCAGCTGCCCGGCGTTCGTGAACACGGCCGGGTCGTCGGTCGCCGTGACCGTGAACCGCTGGGCGGCGGGGCCGGAGCGGCCGATCCTCTCGATCGCCGCGATGGCGGCGTCGACGACCGGCGACTCGTCGCCGGGTGCCGCGGATCCGTAGAAGGCGAGGACGCGCACGTTCGCGCCACCAGGAGGCGAGGGCAAGGCGCGTGACATCGTTGTCTTCATCGCTTCGGCGTCACCGGGCGGTTCGGGGAAGGGGCGCGCGGACGCGGCGGGGCCGGAGAGGAGCCCGGCCGCGAGCGCTCCCGCGGCCGTGGCCGCCGCCCAGGAGCGACGGGTGGTTCTGTGTCTGGCTCTGCCGAACTCTCGTGTGGGTAATGGTTGTTGACGCGGTGTGAGGCGCATGGGAGCACCGACCCCTCGTGAGTCACGACTGCGGCGACTACAACAACAGCGCGGATGAAGCTAGCCCCCTTTCGACGGCTAGCCAAGAGCTATGACGTCACTTCACCCGAACTTTGTCCTGCCTGTGGAGAAACGGGGTTCCTGCCGCTAGCGTGTGGCCGAATCCGGTGCCTCGCGCGTCGCGGCCCTGCCTGATGAAGTGTCAGTTTCCATTCCACAGTGGGGGAGTTCGGCATGGACAGACGGAGCTTCAACCGACGGATGCTGGTGGGCGGGGCGGTCGCGGCGACCGGGGTGACATCGATGTCAGCCATGGCTCCCGACGCGGTACCGGCCGAAAACCCGCCGCGGACGGCGCCCGCGGGCGGCGAGGTGCGCCGCATCACGATGTACGCCGAGAAGCTCCCCGACGGGCAGCTGGGCTACGGCCTGGAGCGGGGCGGGGCGACCGTCCCCGGCCCGCTGATCGAGCTGAACGAGGGCGACACGCTGCACGTCGACTTCGAGAACACCACGGACGTCGCCGTCAGCCTGCACGTCCACGGCATGGACTACGAGATCTCCAGCGACGGCACCAAGCACACCAAGTCCGACGTGGCGCCCGGCAAGAAGCGCACGTACACCTGGCGCACGCACGCGCCCGGGCGCCGCAAGGACGGCACCTGGCGCCCCGGCACGGCGGGCTACTGGCACTACCACGACCACGTGGTCGGCACGGAACACGGCACCGGCGGCCTCCGCAGGGGCCTCTACGGGGCGGTGATCGTGCGCCGCAAGGGCGACATCCTGCCCGACAAGACCTGCGTGATCGTCTTCAACGACATGATGATCAACAACAAGCCCGCCCACTCGGGGCCCGACTTCGAGGCCACGGTGGGCGACCGGGTCGAGTTCGTGTCGATCACGCACGGCGAGTACTACCACACCTTCCACATCCACGGTCACCGCTGGGCGGACAACCGCACGGGGATGCTGACCGGGCCCGACGACCCCAGCCAGATCCTGGACGACAAGATCACCGGACCGGGGGACTCGTTCGGCTTCCAGGTGATCGCGGGAGAGGGAGTCGGCGCGGGCGCGTGGATGTACCACTGCCATGTGCAGAGCCACTCCGACATGGGGATGGTGGGGCTCTTCCTGGTGAAGAAGCCGGACGGCTCGATTCCGGAATACGAGCCGCATCATCCGCGTGAGGGGGCCGCACGGCCGTCGGCTGGGGGCCACCACTAAGTGCCGCGCCGGGTGGTGGAGTCTCCGCGGGTACGTCGTGGCTGGTCGCGCAGTTCCCCGCGCCCCTTCGGGGGCGCGCCCTGTGTCGGGCGCCGGTCAGCGCAGGAGGCTCCACTTGTAGCGGGCGTCCTTGGGGTCCGGGAGGTCCTTGCGGACCGTCACGTAGGACGTGCCCTGCCGGTACGGCGTGCTCAGGAGCTTGCCGTCGTCGTGGGACACCCAGAACACCTGCCCGGAGCCGGCCTCGGTGAAGTGCCACCACTGGTTGACGTCGTGCGCGTCGCACGTGCCCAGCCAGGCGAGCCCCCAGCCTGCGACGTCGGACACGCACTGGCCGCTGCTGACGGAGACGATCTGCCAGGCGGGCTGGGCGGCGAGCTGCAGGCGCCACCGCTGCCGGGGGTCACCGGCGTCGCAGGGCGCGAAGGTGGCGGTGCCCTGGAAGGAGTTGGCGGGGTCGTCGGCGGTGGACATGCACAGGCCGTTCCCCGCGTTGCGGAACTGGCTGCCGGGGTCGGGCGCGGCGGCCGCGGGCGCCGCCCCCGCGAGGAGGGCGCCGCCCGCGGCCGTGACCAGGGCCGCGGCCAGGGCGGTGAGCCGACGTGTGCGCTTCATGGAACGTCCTTCCGGTGGCGGTGGTGCTCCCGATGCTGAGGCACGGCGCGGCGCGGCACCATCGCCGGAACGGGGGACGGCAGGGGCGCGCGGGGGGCCCGCGGGCCGCTCCCGGGCGCGCTCCGGGGCGCCGCCGCCGCGGCTATTCTGATCGGCAACCGCCGATGAGGAGTTCCGAGGTGAGCGAGGCAGGGGCGCGTCCCACGCTGGAGGCAGTGGCCGCGCGGGCCGGGGTTTCGCGCGCGACGGTGTCACGGGTGGTGAACGGCGAGGCGGGGGTGCGAGAAGTCCTCGCCGTGAAGGTCAGACGGGCCGTGGACGAACTCGGCTATGTGCCCAACCGCGCCGCCCGCAGTCTCGTCACCCGGCGCTACGACGCCGTCGCCGTGGTCATCGCCGAGCCGGAGACGCGCGTCTTCGCCGATCCGTTCTTCGCGCTCCAACTGCGCGGCATCAGCAAGGAACTGACGGCCCATGACGTCCAGCTCGTGCTGCTGCTCACCGAGGGGCGCGCCGACCACGCGCGCGTGGGCCGCTATCTGTCGGGCGGCCACGTCGACGGGGCGCTCGTCTTCTCGCTGCACCTGGACGACCCGCTGCCGGTCATCATCAACGGCGCGGGCGTGCCCACGGTGTTCGGCGGGCGCCCCGGCTGGGCGGGCGGCGAGGACAGCGTGCGGTACGTCGACTGCGACAACCGCGGGGGCGCGCGCTCGGCCGTGCGGCACCTCGCGGGGCTCGGCCGCACCCGCATCGCGCACATCACCGGCGCCCTCGACCAGACGTCGGCGGCCGACCGCCTCGACGGCTTCCGGGACGTACTGCCGGGCGCGGACGCGCGGCTCGTCGCCGAGGGCGACTTCACGCCCGCGGGCGGCGAGCGCGCCATGCGGCGCCTGCTCGACCGGTGCCCGGACGTCGACGCCGTGTTCGCCGCGAACGACCTGTCGGCGGCCGGGGCGCTGCGGGTCCTGCGCGCCTCCGGGCGGCGCGTGCCGGACGACGTGGCGGTCGTCGGCTTCGACGACATGCTGCCCGTGGCCGAGCAGGCAGACCCGCCGCTGACGACGGTGCGTCAGGACATCGAGGAGATGGGCCGGCTCATGGCGGCCATGCTGCTGCGCGGGCAGGACCGGAGCCCCGCCCCGGACCACGCGGCGAGCGTCGTCCTGCCGACGGAACTGGTGCGACGCGATTCGGCATAGGGGAACGGCGGCGTCCGGCCGACCTGGGCGGGCCGAAGGCGTACGGCAATTCCCCGCCGAACGCGCCGGTAGCCGATCCGCTTCCGCCCCGTCCGTACTGTCGGCGGTACAACGGACAACGAAAAGGCCGGGAAATCTTGCGGCCGGGATCTTCAACCGTCAGCCTCTATGCACGACTTGAGGATCTCGGGTGGCCCGCTCGGCGGGTGCGCTCGCGGTTCGGCGTGCGCGGGCCCGGGGCGGGCCCGCCGCGGGCACACGGTGCCCGCAACGGGGCAGCAGCAAGCGGAGGGTTTCCATGGCCACAGACGCCGTACGTCCGAAAACGTCCAGACTTCCGTCCCTGAGCGGGATGCGATTCATCGCGGCACTGCCCGTTTTCGCTTTCCACGCGACGTCGGGGATGAATTTCCTCCGCGGTGACGTCGGTGATTTCTTCACCGACATCTTCAAGGACGCCGGTACGCCGAGCGTGAGTTTCTTCTTCGTGCTGAGCGGCTTCATTCTGACCTGGTCGGCACGGCCGCGGGACACGATGCCGGACTTCTGGCGACGCCGGATGATCAAGGTCTATCCGAACCATCTGCTCGCCTTCGCGGCCACCGTCGTGATCATGCTGCTCGCCTCCGACCCGCTGGAGGCGAAGAAGTTCTTCACCAGCCTCTTCCTCGTCCAGTCCTGGGTGCCGGAGCTGCCGGTCCTCACCGGCATGAACCCGGTGGCCTGGTCGTTGTCGTGCGAGGTCTTCTTCTATCTGAGCTTCCCGCTGCTGCTGCCGCTGGTGCGACGCCTGTCGGTGCGCGGCCTGTGGGCGCTGGGCGGGGTGCTGCTCGCCGTGCCCTGGCTCGTGGCGCTGATCGCCGACAAGGCCGTCGGGGGCACCCCCCTGCTGCCCGGCGGACCCCTCACGCACGAGCAGCTGTGGTTCGTGTACTTCTTCCCGCCGATCCGCATCGTCGAGTTCGTCCTCGGCATCGTGGTGGCGCGCCTCGTCCTCAGCGGGGCCATGCCGCGCATCGGCCTGGTCCCGGCGGCGCTGTTCGCCGTCGGCGGCTTCGTCCTCAACGCCCAGGTGCCGTATCTGTACAGCCTCGGCGGCACGGCCGCGTTCTGGGTCATGCCGCTGGTCGTCGCCGGTGCGACGGCCGATGCGAACGGGACCCGCTCGATCATGCGGGGCCGTGTGATCGTCAAGCTCGGCGAGATGTCGTTCGCCTTCTACCTGGTGCACACGATGTTCGTGGTGTCGGCGCAGCGGTGGCTGGTGCAGGACATGTCGGACGGCGCCGCGCTCGCGACGCTCTTCGGCTGCCTGGCCGGGAGCCTCGTCGTGTCGTACGCCATGTTCACATGGGTGGAGGAGCCGCTGGTGCGGAAGTTCGGCAGGGCCCGGCGGCCGCGGACCGGCCCGCCGGCACCGCCCGCCGCCACCGCGGCCGCCGCACCCCTCGCGGCCGTGGACGCCAAGGACTAGACAGCGCACCGGACGCGCGCCCCGGCCCACCACGGGCCGGGGCGCGCTCCGTTCGTGCGGCGCCGGAGCCGCTGGTCCGGCGCTACGACCCGACCGACACGGTGAACCGGCGCGGATTGCCGTCGTGCGCCGCGCCCGACACGTCCGGCTGGCCGTCCGGGCGCACGTCGTCGTACGGGAAGGCGTACCCGATGGGCGAGTTGGCGTGCACCACGCGCGCCCAGTGGTTGGTGACGGGCCCCCGGTAGTAGTCGGCGGCGGTCGTGCCGTTCGGCTGGGCGGGGTGGGTGAGCATGATGCCGCGGTTGAAGCCCGCGGCGAGACGGGCGAGGAGCGCCTTCTTCTCGTCGGAGTCGCCCGGGTTGTTGGCGAACGGGCCGTGGTTGCAGGTGAAGACGTCCTTCGAGGACGGCTTGGCGAAGGCGTGCCCTCCCTGGAAGGTGAGGGTGTCGCCGCTGACCCGGCCGACGCGCACACCCCGGCCGCCCTGGAGGTCGATGCGCAGGTCCGTCGAGCGGTACTTCTCCCAGACCTGGTCGACGTAGCCCTTGAAGAGGTCGCGGAACGGCATCTGGTCGGGGCGGTCGAAGTACGGGGCCATCAGGTTCTGCGGCGAGATGACCCGCAGCACGCGCCCGCCGCCGCGGATCACCAGCTTGTCCCACGGCTGCCCGTCCCGGCCCGTCTGTGCCACCAGGTCGGCGGCGATCCTGTCGACGGCCCCGTCGGGCAGGGGCGCGACGGTGTGCGTGGCGTCGCCCTCCAGGGTGAGGCCGATGGGCAGGGCGGTCACCAGGTCGACGTAGCTGATGTTCGCGTACAGCTGGGTGCTGTTGAAGGTGAACTCGCAGAACGACCACGTGCGGCCGTAGTTGGGGTCGGCCGGGGTGGCGAAGGCGGGCTCGACGAGCGCCGGGCCCGGGTTGAGGAAGAAGTCCAGCTTGTCGTCGCGCACGAAGTACACGCGGGCGCCGTACATCTGGGGGAGCGTCAGGACCCTGGGCGCGGAACCCGCCGCGCCCAGCGGGATGGCGCAGTCCACCGGCAGCGGCGTCTGCGGGGCCGACGGCGAATCCGGGCGGTAGACGCCGCCGTCCGGCTTCAGGAGCAGCCAGCGGCCCGTGCCCGCCTCGTGGCCGGTGACGTACGCGCGGACCTGTCCCGGCAGGGACTTGTTCCGCAGGGCGAGTTCACAGGTGGCGGGGGCCGCCGTGGCGCGCGGACTGAGCGCGGCGCCCCAGACGGGATAGGTGAGGGTGCCCGCCGCGGCGGCGGACGACGTCAGGAACACTCTGCGCGATATCACGGCATCTCTCTCCTGGCTGGAACGTGGGGGGAGGTGAGCAGGAGCGGGCCCGGCTGCGCGATGGTGCCTCGAGGTGCCCCCACTGTCGTGGCCCCGGAATCGCGGCGTCAAGAGGTGTGACTGAGAGCGCTCTCAGAATCTCCCCCGGCTTCACAAGGTGATGACGAGACCCTCCGGAGGGTGACGGGAATCCGACGATCGGCGACGAGCGGTGGTGACGCTGCGTGGTCGGCAGCTCGCGGATGAAGGAACGCGGCAGCTCTTGAAGGAACGCGGCGCGACGCGCCCGATGCGCGGAAAGGTGCGGCGGGCCCCCGCCCCGGCCCCTAGGGTGGGTCATGCCGAACGGTCGGTCGTCCCCTGCCCCGGGGGCCTGGCGCGCCTCGTTGATCGAACGTTGATCCGTTGTTTCGCGCTGTCGGCCACGATCACTGCATGCACATTGACACCACGGTGACCGAAGCCGAACTGGCCTGGCAGGAGCAGGCGCTGTGCGCGCAGACCGGACCCGACTTCTTCTTCCCCGACCCCGGCAGCTCGGTGCGCGAGGCGAAGCGCATCTGCCGCCTGTGCGACATGCGCTCCGCCTGTCTTGCCTACGCACTGGACAACGACGAGCGGTTCGGCGTGTGGGGCGGGCTCTCCGAGAAGGAACGGCAGAGCCTGCGGCGCGAGAGGGTCTCGCGTTCCGCCTGAGCGCCCCGGCGGCTCAGCCCCGCGTGGCTCAGCCGCATGCGACTCAGCCGTATGCGACTCAGCCGTATGTGACCGTGAACCTCTCCGTGCCCGCAGGCACGTGCACGTCGTCGCCCGCGACCGGCAGCGCGCGCCCGTCGGCCGTCGCGGCCCGCACCGGGCCGAAGCGGCACGGATAGACGTACCGCACGCCCTGCGGCACGTCCGTGACGTCCACGGTCACCGTGCGCTCGCCCGCGTCGTGCGCGAGCCGGTAGCCGAAGGGCGCGCCGAACAGCGTCGGCGCCGCCTCGACGGCCACCGCCGCGCCGTCCGGCACCCAGTGCGGGCGCACGCCCGGCGCCACGTACACGTGCGGGTCGTGGTCCTCGTCCGCCTCGAAGAAGAGGATGTCGCGGACCAGGAGCAGATACTCCGCCGCCGCCCAGCCGTGCGGGATGTCGCCCATGTACCAGTGGCGGTGCGGCACCTCGCCGTAGTCGGACGCGATGGGGAAGGCATGCTGCTCGTTCCAGGCGCCGAGCGCCACCGCCCGGCCCTCCGTGCGGGGCGACGCGGCGGCCACGGTCCAGCCGAGCAGCGCGTCCATCCGCGCCGGATCCCCTGCCAGCAGAAGGGCGTGCGCCAGCTGCATGGTCAGATACGGCCCGTAGGCGTTCCAGGCCGCCTCGTGCCGGAAGCCGCCGGTGACGAAGTGCGCGTACATCGTGTCGAGGGTGAAGCGCGCCGCCCGGTCGACGTCGTCGCCGAGCTTGCCGCCCATGTGCAGCCGCAGCGGATGGAAGTACGCCGCCGCGCCGATCATCGTCGAGTCGAGCCGCCCCACGTCACCGGGCCCGGTCGGGATGTACGTCTCCCAGTCGCCGCGCCGCCGCTGCTCGGCGAGGACCCAGCGGATCGAGGCCGCCGTGGCCCGCTTCAGGTCGTCGAACGCGGCCCAGAGCTCGGCCACCTCGGGAGTGCCGAGGCGCTCGGCGAGCCGGGCCGCCTCGTAGAGGCCCGCCAGGCCCCACAGGTCGTCCCAGTAGTGCGGTTTGTCCCGCTCGCCGAGGTGCTCGGCGCTCCAGCCGCTGTGCAGCAGACCGTACTGGTCCCGGTTGTCACGCAGCCAGCGCGCGGCGTCGACGACGTACGGCGCGTAGAGCTTCGCGCCGAACGCGGCGTCGCGGCCGCGCGTGCGGTCGAAGCGGCCGATCGCCCACAGCGCCTGGCCGTTGCTGTCCCACTCGCGGTCGTCCTTCTCGTGCGGACCGCCGTAGAAGCCGTACTCGGCGCACGGCCCGATCCGGCCCGTGCCGCGGTTGAACCGCAGCGGGTAGTGCGTGCCCAGCTGGTGCTCCGCGAGGGCCGTGTCGCCCACGAGGGAGCACGCCGTGGCCTCCACCGACGAGTCGCGGATCCAGAACGAGTCGTACACCGTCGGGCCCGGATGGATCTCCCCGTGGTCGGAGAGCACGAGCAGCTGCGCCCGGGCCTGCCGGAAGCCGTCGGCCAGGTGCGCCACGGGCCCCGGCAGCTCGGGCCGCACGCCCTGGCCGAGCAGTTTCGCCGTCCAGAACGCCCGGTTGGCCTCCTCCAGGTCCGCGGCGGGCGTCGCGCGCAGCTCCGCCAGGTCGTCCGCGCCGCTGTACAGGTCGACCGGAAGCCGTACGTCAAGGGTGAACACCTCGTCGTCCGCGACCCGGAACGGCCACGCGAAGGCCGCGCTGCACAACCCCGCCACCTGGTCCTGCGCCTGGAGCGCCGCGTTGAGCTTGCCGCCGGTGACCAGGTCGTGGAAGGGGCTGCGGACCAGATACGCCGCGGGGTCCGTGGTGAAGTCCGGGTTGCCGTACACGCCGTAGTGGTCCGGCGGGGCGTCGAACACCGGGCCCCAGCCGCTGTTGGTCTCCACCCGCGCCTCGTCCGGCAGGTACCGCAGGAACGTCAGGCGCCGGTCGGTGAGCTGCTCGCCGTGCCGGTCGTGCCGCTGGAACCCGCTCGGCCCCGCGGGCAGCACCGCCGCGCACAGCCAGCCCTCGCGCGGGTGCCCGTCCGGGCTGCTCACCGCGGCGCGGGTCACGGCCAGGTCCCGCCGGCGCGCGCCGACCGCGGTGGCGAACGTCCGCTGCGCGCACGCGACGCCGTCCGCCGTGCGGAACGTCGTCACCACCACCGGCAGGTGCGGCGCCTGCATCCGCTGCTCCACCGTGCCGCCCTCCGCGAGCTGCGGCAGGCGCACGGTGCCCGCCGCCGGGTCGTAGAGGAAGAACGTCAGACAGTACTTGTCGTAGACCGGCTCGACCTCGCCCGCCTGGCCGACGAGGGACTCCTGACGGTGGTCCTTCACGCCCACCATGTGCCAGTAGCGGTACAGGGCGTTGGAGGCGAAGGCGGCCTCCTTCGACGCGTACGTGCCCCGGTCGAAGTCGTCGCTCCAGCGCCGGAACGCGGCCTGCGCCCACCACGGCACGGGATACGGCACCCGCGCCCGGTCCGCCCAGCCGCGCCACATGACCTCGTAGAACATCCACTCGTGCGTCTGTGCCACGCCTTTCCACCCCCAGGGGTCGATGACGGTGCCCGACCGCCTCGCTCGGTGTATCGGTCCTGCCTGCGGGCCGTCGGGGGCTGATCGCGCCGTTCCCCGCGCCCCTTCGGGGCGCACCACCACAACATGGCACCGCCGTCGTGGGCCGTAAATCGCTACGGCGGCCCGGCCGGGACGGGCAGAATCGCCGCATGGCACGCCCTGACCCGGCCGCTGCGGCCGCCCGCCTGCTCGCCGACCTCGACCCGCTGCCCCACCCGGAGCGGATGCGCCGCCTCGCCCGCGTCGGGCGGGAGCGGTACGGGGATGTGCGGGCGCTCCTGGAGGCGCTGGAGGGCGGCGGCGCGCCCCCGCCCGAGCCCGGCCGCCGATGGGGCCTGGCCCGGCGCGGCCGCGACAGCGCGGTGCCGTATCTGCCCGGGCGCGCCTACGAACGCGGCATCGCGGTCCTGCTCGCCGCCATGGCCGGGGACACCGCGTGGATCGCGGCCCGCCTCGCCGACCCCGACGCGTTCGTCCGCGGCCACGCCCTGCGCGCCGCCGACGCCGTGGGCGTGCCGGACGCCGCCTTCGAGGCCGCCCTTGCCGACGCGCCCCGGGCGGTGCGCCGCCGGCTCCTGCGCGCGCTCGCCGCCGGGCGCCGCACCGCGCTCGCCGACCGGCTCGTCGACGGCGTCCGGCGCGACTGGGGCGACGCCGAGGCGGCGCGGCTGCTGCCCGGCTGCTCCGAGGACGTCGTGGTGCGGCTGCTGCCCGAGGTCCTGCACGCCGTGCGCGGTCCGAGCGTCCTCGCCAAGCGGCACCACGGCGTCCTGCTCGACGTCCTCACGCGCGAGCTCGCCGCCGCGCCCGAGGCGCTGCGCGACGCCTGCTGGGAGCGGTGCGCGGCCGCTCTGGAGGCGGGCGCGGAGCACGATCCGGGGCGCGTGCTCGACCTCCTGGAGCGGTACGCGCCGACGCGCTTCCCCCCTCGACTCCTGCCCCATCTCGCGGCGTTCGCGGCCGTCGCGCCCGACCGCACGCTGCGCCTCCTCACCGGTGAATGGGGCGCGGCGCTCCGCGGCAGCGGCCGTCTCACCCGGTCCGTACTGCGCCGCCTCGCCCGGCGCGACGGCCCCGAACTCACCGCCTACGCCCGCTCCGTCGCCGACGACTCCGCCGCCCTCGCCCGGCTGCTCGCGGCACACCCGCCCGCCGTCAGGGCCGCCCTGTACGCGGCCGCCGTCGAGGGCCGGGGCGCCGGGCCCGCCACGGTCGACGGCGTCCTCTGGGACGTGCTGCCGCGCCACGCCGCCGCCGACGAGGCCCGCCGCGTCGCCGACCGGGCCCGCGCGGACGGCGCGTACTGGACCACCGTGCTCGCCGCCGAGTCCTATCTGCCCTGTGCGGAGGTCCGCGAGCGCCTCGTCGCCGCGACGCGCCGCCCCGTCGCCGACGACCGGGCCGAGGCCTGGCCGTTCCTCGTCCGCAACGCGGCCCGCTCCCGCGACGCCGCCGAAGTCACCCTCGTCGTACGGGACATGGCCGAGCGCCTCACCAACGAACAGGACCCGGTGCGCTCCGAGGCCCTGTACGCCCTGTCGACCGTACGGCCCGCGCTGCTCACCCACGACGCCGTACCGCACCTGGACCGGCTCGTCACCGACGCCCTGGCCGCGCGCGACTGCTCGTACGACACCCGGGACGCGCTCAGCTCCCTCGCGCTCGCCGTGCTGCGCGAGCACGCCGCCAACGCGCGCACCGAGCTGGTGAGTTGGGGCCTGCGTACGCTCACCCGGCTGACCGGCAGCACCGGACGCGCCGACTTCGGGCGGCTCGACCGGGTGCTGCGGCGCGGCCAGGAAAACGCGGTGTACGAGGCGCTGCGGCCCTGGACCGAGGCGGGCGCCGAGAAGGCGGACCACGGCCTGGCGTTCGCCCTCGCCCGTGCCGTCGGGCGCCGCGCGCGGGGCATGGCCGGGCTCCAGGACCTGCTGTGGCAGGCGATCCGGTTCGGCGACAACCCCACGGCCGCCACGGCGATCGGGCTGTGGCTCGACGGCGCGGAGACCTCGGCCGACCGCGACGAACGGGTCGCGCGCGTCCTCGCCCGGGAGCCGTCGGCGGCCGCCCTGGCCCCCGTGCACACCGTCCTCACCCACCGCCGCACCGACCTGCTCGACCCGCTGCTCGGCACGGAGCCGCCGTACGGCCGCTTCCTGCCCGAGGAGTCCGCCTGGACGCTGCCCGCCGACTCCAGGGCGCTTCGGCGCTGGACCGCGCGGCAACAGGAGGCGTGGGCGCGGCAGTTGGGGGCCGCCGTGGCCGACGGGAAGCTGCCGCTCGCCGACCGCGCCGCCGCGCTCGGCCGCTGTGCGGCCGCGCCCGGCGCCGGCGCGGACCTGGTCCGGCACTGGAGCACGTCCGCCGACGTGCGCCTCGCCGAGGCGGGCCTCGCCGCGCTCGCCCACACCGACCGGCCGGGGGACGCCGTGCCCGCGCTGCTCGCGCACGCGGGCGACGACCGGGCGCGGGTCGCGGTGTACGCGGTGAACCGGGCCTCGCAGTACGTGGCGCCGTCGCTCCTCGCCGGGCCGCTGCGCGAGGTCCTCGTCGGGCCCGGGGCGAAGGTCACCAGCCGCAAGGAGGCCGCCCGGCTCGCGGCGACCCGGCTGCCCGCGGCGACGGCCGCGGCCCTGCTGCGCGAGGCGTACCGGGCCCCCGGCGGCCACCCGGACGTCCGGGCCGCGTGCGTGGCGTGCTGCGGCGGGCTGCTCGGCGAGGCGCCCGTGGGGGAGCTGCTCGCCGACGCCGTCCGGGACGACCTCGCGCCGCGGTACGCCGTCCTGCGGATGCGGCCCCTCGACGTCGCGCCCGCGCACCGGGAGCGGTACGCCCGCCTCGTGTGCGACGTGGGCGCCGCCGGGGACGCCGAGACCGCGGTCCTCGCCTTCGGCGCGCTGCCCCGGTGGGCGCCGTGGTCGGCCGCCGCGGCGGAGGTGCTCGGCGCGGCCTGCGCGGACCTGGAACGGGGCCGGACTGTATGGCTGGCGGCCGCGGACGGACTGGTCGCGGCGGCGGTCACGGCCGTCGGCGGCGACGGGGCGCTGTGCGCGGCGCTCGACGCGCTCGCGGCGGTGCCCGGGGAGCCGGGGATGGCGGCGCGGCGGCGGGTCGAGCACGTGGTCGCGCGGCTCGCGTCCGCGCAGGGGGTGACGGGGCGGTCGGTGGCCCGGCGCGCGGGGGAACTCCTCACTGCCTACGAGGACTTCAGGCCGCAGGCCGTGCGGCTGCTGGTGGCCGCGGTGGAGGTCGCCGGGGGTGACACGGGGCGGGACCTGGAGCGGGTCGCGGTGCTGCATGACGGGCGGCCCGTGCTGGTCGCGGAGACCGCGCGAGGCCTTGCGGAGCGCCTGGCCGGGGCGGACGCCTCCCTGGCCGAGGCGGCCCTGCTGCCCGTGGCCCGGGCCCTCGCCGCGGGCCCCGGGCCCGCCCGCCCCCTCTTCGCCGTCTCCCTCGCCCAGACCCTGGGCTCCCGCACCGGCTGGCCCCCGCCCTGGCGCACCCTCCTGACCACCTTGCGCCACCACCCCCTCCCCGACACCAGGGCCGCAGCGCTGGCGGTGCCTCTGCCTTAGGCGACAGCCCTGGCCGGGGCTGCGCCCCTGCTGCCACGGTTGCTCGGCACCTCGGCGCTGTGCCCACCCTTCGCCAAGCTCTCGGCTTCGCTCGAGCAGGGGATACCCCACTCGCCCTGCGGGACGACTGCCCACAGCAGGGAGGCCGCCCGCCAGTCCGGGGCGGTCCCGCCCACCCGCCCCCACCCGCAGCGCGGGGCGTCGGGGCCCGGCCTCTCGCAGCTGGGCGGTTTCGGGTGGGTGGGTGGGAGAAGCCCCGCCGCGGTAGCGGCGGCACCACCCACTCGGCGGCAGCGCGGAGCGTCGGGGCCCGGCCGGGCGAGGCTGGGGAGCTTCGGGTGGGCGGGTGGGAGGGGCCCGCCGCGGTAGCGGGTGGGCTGGTGGCCGGGGCGGTCTCAGGCTCGGGCTGCGATGCGGGCCTGTCGGGCCGCGAGCCGCTCGTCGAAGCGCCGCGCCTCCCCGTCGAGCCCGTCGAGGAAGAGCCCGAGCTCCTCCTGGGCCCGGGTCCCCTCCGGGCCGAGCCCGGTGATGCCCATGACCTTGAGGAAGCGCAGCACGGGCTGGAGCACGTCGTCGTGGTGGATGCGCAGGTTGTACACCCCGCCGATGGCCATCTTCGCGGCGGCCCGCTCGAAGCCGGGGATGCTGTGCCCGGGCATGCGGAAGCCGACGACCACGTCCCGTACGGCCATCATCGTGGCGTCGGGCGCGAGCTCGAAGGCGGCCTTGAGGAGGTTGCGGTAGAAGACCATGTGCAGGTTCTCGTCGGTGGCGATGCGCGCCAGCATCCGGTCGCAGACCGGGTCGCCGGACTGGTGCCCGGTGTTGCGGTGGGAGATCCGGGTGGCCAGCTCCTGGAAGGCGACGTACGCGACCGAGTGAAGCATCGAGTGGCGGTTGTCCGACTCGAACCCCTCGCTCATGTGTGCCATCCGGAAGCGTTCCAGCTCGTCCGGGTCCACGGCGCGGGACGCGAGCAGGTAGTCGCGCATCACGATGCCGTGGCGGCCCTCCTCGGCGGTCCAGCGGTGCACCCACGTGCCCCAGGCGCCGTCCCGTCCGAAGAGGGTGGCGATCTCGTGGTGGTAGCTCGGGAGGTTGTCCTCGGTGAGGAGGTTGACGACGAGGGCGATGCGGCCGACGTCGGTGACGGGGGACTGCCCCCGCTCCCAGGCCTCGCCGTCCTCGAACTGGCCGGGGAAGTTGCGCGCGTCGGAGAACGGCACGTACTCGTGCGGCATCCAGTCCTTGGCGACCTTCAGATGGCGGTTGAGCTCCTGCTCGACCACTTCCTCCAGCGCGTACAGCAACCGGGCGTCGGTCCAGGTGTCCGGGCTGCCGAGGTGGGGAGAAGTGAGCGTCACGGGGTCTCCAGGAAGGGGGTGGGGACGGAAGGGGGGGTGCGGCACGGGGCGCCGCGAGCGGGGTACCTACGGCATCGTAGGTTACGTTCCCGTAGGTTAAACCCGTCGTAAAGAGTGACGGTGGTCTCAGCGCACGGCCAGGCGCCGTGCGACGGCCGCGCTGAGGACGCGTACGCCGCGCGTCGAGCCCGGTGTGAGGCCGGTGAGCTCCCGTACTCGGCGCAGTCGGTAGTCCAGGGTGCGGGGGTGGACGTTGAGGGCGGCTGCCGCGGCGCCCCGGTCCATGTCGTAGCGGTAGTACGTGTCGAGGGTGACGACGAGGTCCGGTCCGGGTTCGAGGTGCCGGGCCACTGTAGCGAGCCAGGAGTCGACGAACGGCACGTCCACGACGGCGAGTTCGACGAAGGCGTCCGCCGTGGTGAGCGGTCGGAGGCGGGCGGGGGCCTGCCGCAGCGGGGCCGCCCGGCTGATCCGCCGGGCCCGGCTCAGGGCGTCGGAGAGCTCCGCGAGCGGCGCGGTGGCGGTCCCCGCGGCGCAGGGGCGCCCCAGGGCGCCGGCGAAGTCCCGCACGAGGTCGAGGGCGAGCTCGGGCACGGGGTCCAGGCCGAGGCTGGACGCGGAACCGGGGCCGGGCGCGGGCGCGGTCGTGGCGGTGGCAGGCCCATGCCCTGCCGTGGAGGCAGCAGGTGCCCGGCCAGTCGCATCACCGGCAGCGGGCGCACGACCTGTCGCGGCGGCGGCGGAAGCAGGCGCGCGCCCCGGCGCGGACGGGGCGCCAGGCGCACGCCCAGCCGCGCCAGCGACAGGCGCATCACCGGAAGCGGTAGAGGCACGACCAGCCGCTTCAGCGGCAGCGGCAGGCGCAGGTCCAGCGGCGGTAGCGGTAGACGCATGACCAGCCGCATCAGCGGCAGCGGCGGGCACAGGTCCAACATCGGCAGCGGCGGGCGCCGGTCCAGCCGCAGTAGCCGTAGCGCCATGCGCACGATCAGTCGCCACACGTAACCGCCCCGCCTCGCCGTCCGGCACCAGCGCGATCAGCTCCCCGCCCCCGTCGCCCGCCGGGCACCACACGATCGGGACCCGGTGGCTCTTCACCAGGGCCTCGACCTCGACCTCGGGGCCGCCCCGGCCGTCCGGCACCCGGATCACCGTCACCGCGCAGTACTCGGGCAGCTCCATGCCCACGGCCGGGGCCAGCTCCGTCGCCAGGGGGTCGTGGATGAGGAGCGACCTGGCGAGCAGGGCGACCTGCTCGACGTACGGGAGTCGGCGGCGCAGGGCGGTCACGAAGCCCCGGCAGTAGGCGCCGATGCCGCGCTCGCCCTGCGGGGCGAACCAGCCCATCATCCGCAGGAGTTCCTCGGCGCCGCCGCCGCGCTGGGCGTCGACCGCCTCGTTGATCTCGCGCAGCATCAGCGCGGTGTGCAGGCACAGGACCCGCTGGCGTGACTCCAGGGACATGCCAGAGCCGCCCCGTACCTCGCCCATGGAGGCGATGAGGTCGAGGTCGCCCGGGGTCAACGCGCTGTTGCCCGGGGCCAGTTCGAGCGTGCGGCGGCGCAGCCACACCGCGTACTCCAGCGTCTCGGCGCGAGCGCGGGCGTCGGCGTCCAGGGAGGCGAACTCCGGGATCTCGCGCGCGTACGCCTCGACCTCCCGGCGCGCGCTGTTCGCCGCTTGCCGGGCCAGCTCGGCGAAGAGGCTCCCCATGGCGGCGAGCATGCCATCGCGCGCGAGGGGCCCGACAGGGGGAAACCGGTCGGCGTTCACACGTCGCACACATTTCGGCCGCGGGGGCGGGCGGCCGTTTGTCACCGTGCGCAAAGTTCCCCGGACGGGGCGCCGTTGTCCCTGGATCCGCTTGTCGGCCCCAGGTGACCTGGGCTTAATGGGAACCGCGCACCCGCCCGTGGGGGGAACACCGTGGCGACCGGGAGAACCCGTACTCGCCCCAAGACGCATTCCGGCAACAACGGGAGGGAAACACTGATGAAGGTTCCTAGCAGAACGCGCGCCAGGAGGAGATGCGCGGCGGCGATCGCAGTCCTCACCGCGTCGACAGCGCTCGTGATGGGCGCACCCGGCAGCGGCTCGGCGGCGCCCGCCGCCACACCCAGCCTGCAGGCGTTCGGGATCAGCGGCGACGGCCTCCTGATGGCCGCGTTCAAGACCGACAACCCGCGGCAACTGGACTGGGTGCGGGAGATCGTCGGCCTCAAGGGCGATCAGAAGATGGTCGGCATCGACTTCCGGGTCCAGAACGGCAAGTTGTACGGGGTCGGTGACAAGGGCGGGATCTACACGTTCGAGTGGCCGCCCTACGTTCCGGAGCCGACCGCCACCAAGGTCTCCCAGCTCCAGTTCGATCTGTACGGCGCCAACTTCGGCGTCGACTTCAATCCGGCGGCCGACCGGCTCCGCGTGATCAGTGACAACGGCCAGAACCTGCGGCACAACCTGAACGACCACACCACGGTCGAGGACGGCGTCCTCACCACCCCGCCCATACCCGGGTGGACCAGGGGCGTCAGCGCGGCCGCCTACACGAACAACGACCTGAACGGGGCCACTGGCACCCTGCTGTTCGACGTCGACACCAAGACGGACCAACTGGCCGTCCAGGCCCCGGCCAACAACGGCACCTTGTCACCGGTCGGCTCGCTGGGTGTCGACGCGGGGCCCAACGCGGGACTCGACATCTACAGCACCCTCTCGGGCGGCAAGGCGGTCTCGAACGCGGGCTTCGCCATCCTCGGTCCGCCGTCCGGCACGGTGAAACCCAGCCTCTACAACGTTAACCTGTTCACCGGTGAGACCGAACTCATCGGCCGGTTCCCCGTGGACATCACGGACCTGGCCATCTCCCTCACCGGCAAGTGAGCCCCGCCGCGGCCCGGTGGCAGCCGGGCCGCGGTGAAGGCCTACGCGGCCACCGCCCGCCGGAGGTGTTCCGCCGTGAACGACCCGTCGGCGGCGAGCAGTTCGCGCGGCGTGCCCTCGAAGACGACGCGGCCGCCGTGCTTGCCGCCGTCCGGTCCGAGGTCGATGACCCAGTCGGCGTGCTTGACGACGTCCAGGTTGTGCTCGACGACCAGGACGGTGTTCCCGGCGTCGACGAGCCGGTCGAGCAGGGCGAGGAGCCCGTCGATGTCCGCCATGTGCAGACCGGTCGTCGGCTCGTCCAGGACGTACGTCGTCCCGGTCCTGTGCAGCTGGGTGGCGAGCTTGATGCGCTGGCGCTCGCCGCCGGAGAGGGTGCTCAGCGGCTGCCCGAGCGTGAGGTAGGTGAGCCCGACGTCCCGCAGGGCGCCGAGGCGGCGGCGCACCGCCGGGTCGGGGAAGTCCGCCAGGAAGGCGAGGGCCTGCTCGGCGGTCATGTCCAGGACGTCCACGACCGAGCGGCCGCCCACGGTCAGGCGGAGCACCTCCGGCTTGAAGCGCCGCCCCTCGCACGCCTCGCAGGTCGTCGTCACCGGGTCCATGAACGCCAGGTCGCTGTAGATGATCCCGCGGCCCTGGCAGCTCTCGCACGCGCCGCTGGAGTTGAAGCTGAACAGGCCCGGCTCCGCGCCCGTGTGCCGGGCGAACAGGGCCCGTACACGGTCCATGATCCCCAGGTAGGTCGCGGGGGTCGACCGGCCCGAGATGCCGATGGCGGACTGGTCGACGACCACGGCGTCCGGGTGCTGGGCGGTGAACACCTCGGAGACGAGCGTGCTCTTGCCCGAGCCCGCGACGCCGGTGACCGCGGTGAGCACGCCGGTGGGCACCCGTACGCTCACGTCCTGGAGGTTGTGCAGGTCCGCGCCCTTGATCCAGGTGTCGCCGACGGGCTCGCGCGGGTGCTCCTTCACGCCCGTGGCGCGCCGCAGGGAGCGGCCGGTGAGCGTGTCGGCGGCGCGCAGCGCGTCCGGGGTGCCCTCGAAGACGACCAGGCCGCCGTGGCTGCCCGCGGCCGGGCCCATGTCGACGACGTGGTCGGCGATCGCGATGACGTCCGGGTCGTGCTCGACGACGAGGACCGTGTTGCCCTTGTCGCGCAGGCGCAGCAGCAGGTCGCCCAGGCGCCCCACGTCCCGCGGGTGCAGTCCGACGCTCGGCTCGTCGAAGATGTACGTCATCCCGGTGAGGCTGGAGCCCAGGTGCCGGACCATCTTCAGGCGCTGGCCCTCGCCGCCGGAGAGCGTGGAGGTCTCGCGGTCGAGGCTGAGGTAGCCGAGGCCGATCGCCTCGACGCGTTCGAGCGCGGCGACGGCGGCCCGTGCGACGGGGCCCGCGACCGGGTCGTCGACGCGCCCGAGCTCCGCGATGAGGTCGGTGACCTCCATCCGGGCGCAGTCGGCGATGTTCAGGCCGTTGACGCGGCTGGCGAGCGCCGCCGGGTTGAGCCGCGCGCCCGCGCAGGCAGGGCAGCGGCCCTCGACGAGGAAGCCCTGGACCAGGTCGCGGGTCCGCTGGGAGAGTGCCGACAGGTCGCGGTGGAGGTAGAGGCGCTCGAACCGGTCGGCGAGGCCCTCGAAGTCGATGTCGCGGGCGCCGCCGGTGTTGTCCACGCTCACCTTCTTGCCGCCGGGGTGCCCGCGCAGCAGGAAGCGCCGCTCCGCGGCGGTGAAGTCGCGGACCGGCTTGTGCGGGTCGAGGTCCGTGGTGTTGGTGTACGTCTGGCCCTGCCAGGTCCCGACGGCGAACGGCGGGAACAGGATCGCGCCGTCCGCGAGGGACTTGCCGGGGTCCAGGATGCGGTCGTAGTCGGGCCGCACGGTGCGGCCGAGCCCGGCGCACTCGGGGCACATGCCGCTGGGGTCGTTGAAGGAGTACGCGGTGGCCGGGCCCGCGCTCGGCGTGCCGTGCCGCGAGAACAGGACCCGGATCACCGAATAGATGTCCGTCATGGTGCCGACGGTGGACCGGGAGTGGCCGCCGATCGGCTTCTGGTCGACGACGATCGCGGGCGCCAGGTCCTCGATGGCGTCCGCGTGCGGCCGCTCGTACTTCGGCAGGCGGTTGCGGACGAACCAGGTGAACGTCTCGTTGAGCTGGCGCTGCGACTCGACGGCGATGGTGTCGAAGACGACCGACGACTTCCCCGAGCCGGAGACGCCGGTGAAGACGGTGAGCCTGCCCTTGGGGATGCGCAGGCTCACCTCCTTCAGGTTGTTCTCGCGGGCTCCGGTGAGGGTGATGTGGTCATGGGCGGTTGCTTCGTACATGCCTCCGACGCTAGGCGGAATACCCGACAGCTTCTGTCGGTGTTTCCGGGCGGTCCGCCGTGATCTGCGGGCGGTCCCCCGTCAGCTCGCTGAGCCCGCCGTCGAGCAGCAGCCAGCGGGTGATGCCGATCGACTCCAGGAACGGCAGGTCGTGACTGGCCACGATCAGCGCGCCCTCGTACGACTCCAGGGCCGACGACAGCTGCCGTACGCTCGCCATGTCGAGGTTGTTCGTCGGCTCGTCGAGCAGGAGCAGCTGGGGTGCGGGCTCGGCCAGCATGAGCGCCGCGAGCGCCGCCCGGAACCGCTCGCCGCCCGACAGGGTGGCCGCCCGCTGGTCGGCCTTGGCGCCCCGGAACAGGAAGCGGGCCAGGCGTGCCCGGACCCGGTTGTTGGTCGCGTCCGGAGCCTGCCGCGCCACGTTCTCGGCGACGGTCAGGTCGTCGTCGAGGACGTCGAGGCGCTGGGGCAGGAAGCGCATCGGCACATGGGTGAGCGCTTCGCCGCCGACCGGTGCGAGGTCGCCGCCGATGGTCCGCAGGAGCGTGGTCTTGCCCGCGCCGTTGCGGCCCACGAGCGCGATCCGCTCCGGGCCCCTGATCTCGAACTCGCCGCGCACGGCGGCACCGTACCGCAGCGCCAGATTGCTCAGGGTGAGCACGGTGCGGCCCGGCGGCACCGCCGTGTGGGGCAGGTCGACGCGAATCTCGTCGTCGTCCCGCACGGCCTCCACCGCGTCGTCGAGGCGCTCCTTGGCCTCGGCGAGCTTCTCCTCGTGCAGGATGCGGTGCTTGCCCGCGGACTCCTGGGCGGCCCGCTTGCGGTTGCCCATGACGATCTTCGGCTCCCGCTTCTGGTCCCACATCTTCTGGCCGTACCGCTTGCGCCGGGCCAATTTGACCTGGGCGTCGGCCAGTTCGCGCTTCTGCTTGCGCAGATCGGCCTCGGCGACGCGCACCATGCGCTCCGCGGCCTCCTGTTCGATGGCGAGGGCCTCCTCGTACGCGGAGAAGTTCCCGCCGTACCAGGTGACCTCGCCGTCCCGCAGATCGGCGATCTGGTCGACGCGGTCCAGGAGTTCGCGGTCGTGGCTGACCACCACGAGCACGCCGGACCAGGCGTCGACGGCCGCGTAGAGGCGGCGCCGGGCGTACAGGTCCAGGTTGTTGGTGGGTTCGTCGAGCAGCAGCACGCCGGGCCTGCGCAGCAGCAGCGCGGCAAGGCGGAGCAGCACCGACTCGCCGCCGGAGACCTCGCCCGTGGTGCGGTCGAGGCCGATGCGGCCGAGCCCGAGCTGGTCGAGCGTCGCCGTGGCGCGCTCCTCGACGTCCCAGTCGTCGCCGACGGCGGTGAAGTGCTCCTCGCGGACGTCGCCCGCCTCGATGGCGTGCAGGGCGGCGCGCGTCCCCGCGATGCCGAGGACCTCGTCGACGCGCAGCGCGGTGTCGAGGGTGACGTTCTGCGGCAGATAGCCGACGTCGTCGGCGGTGCGCACCGTGCCCTCGCCCGGGGCGAGTTCGCCCGCGACGAGCTTCAGGAGCGTGGACTTGCCCGAGCCGTTGCGGCCGATGAGGCCGGTCCTGCCGGGGCCGAACGCGGCCTGGAGACCGTCGAAGACGGGGGCGCCGTCGGGCCAGGCGAAGGACAGCGACGTACAGGTGATGGACGGGGTGGGGACGGTAGACATACGGCCTCGCGGTTGCTCGGTGGCGTGAACGGGGGCAACGCGTGTGAGACACCGCGGGGGGCCGTGCGTGCCGGGCCCTGAGGGGCCGGACACGGAAGGAGGGCCCTGTGCCGGGGCGGGACGGCTCGTACGCCGAGGTCGCACGCGACGCACACAGCGGTCGACAGCTGTGTGACGCGGTGTCTCAAGACCTCAGACGAGCAACGTCCTTCTCCAATCGGCGGCAACAGAAGCGAGTACACCGTAAGAAGGGCCCGGAAGGCCTGTCAACGCAATTTCTCTCCGGCCCGGTGCGCCGCTCCGGTGCGGCCGCCGTCGACGATCGTGTCGGATTTCTGCCGGACCCGGCGCGGTGGGGGCTGGTTGAGTGCTGGGCATGACGCACCTGACCGACCACGCGACCGCCTTCCGTGACCTGCACGTTCCCGGCTCCCCGCTGGTCCTGCCCAACGCCTGGGACGCCGCGAGCGCCCGGCTCGTCGAGACGGCGGGGGCCGTCGCCGTCGCCACCACCAGCGCCGGGCTCGCCTGGGCCCTCGGCGCGGGCGACGGCGACCGGCTCACCCGCGACCGGGCGCTGGGCGCCGTGGCCCGGATCGTGGACGCGGTCTCCGTGCCCGTGACCGCCGACATCGAGAGCGGTTACGCCGAGGACGCCGCGGGCGTCGCCGACACCGTCCGGGCGGTCCTCGCCGCGGGCGCGGTCGGTGTGAACATCGAGGACGGCCGGTACGCCGGGGGCGAGCCGCTGCGGCCGGTCGCCGAGCAGGCCGAGCGGATCGCGGCCGCGCGCGCAGCCGCCGACGCGGCGGGCGTGCCCCTGTTCGTGAACGCGCGCGTCGACACCTATCTGCGCGGCGTGGGGGAGGAGGCGCGGGAACGCCTTGAGCTGACCCTGGAGCGGGCCGCCGCGTTCCTCGACGCCGGGGCCGACGGCGTCTTCGTGCCCGGGGTGGTCGACCCGGAGACGGTCGGGGCCCTGGTCGCGAAGATCGAAGGGCCGGTCAACGTGATGGCGGGCCCGGGGGCGCCGCCGGTGGCACGGCTTGCCGCGCTCGGGGTGGCGCGGATCAGCGTGGGCTCGGGCATCGCACAGGCGGCGCACGCGCTGGTGCGCGGGGCGGCGCGGGAACTGCTCACTCGGGGCACGTACGGATCGCTGGAGGGCGGACTCGACTTCGGTGAGCTCGACCGGCTGCTCGGCCGCTGAGAGCGGCCGAGCCTCAGCAGGCGTCGCGCATCAGATCGGCCAGGTCCTGGTCCAGGTCCACGTGCTGGTGCTCCTGGCCCGCCGGCACGAGGGCCATCGTGCGGTGCAGGAACCGGCGCAGGTCACCGGTGCGGACGTGCACGATGGCGGTGCCCTCGGGGGCGTGGAACTCCAGGACCGTGCGCTCGTAGCCGTACGGCCGCACGCGGACGTCGCCGTCGCCCACCGTGCTCTCCACGCCCTGGGTGAGCAGCTCGCGGGCGAACGTCCAGTGCACCTCGACGCCCTCCAGGGTCGCGGGGGCCGGGAAGCTCATGCGCACCGCGAAGGGGTCCCGCTGGTCGTAGTGGAGCCTGGCGGGGATGGTCGGCATCCGGGGCGCCGCGGCGACCAGGCGGGCCTCGACGGCTTGCTCGATGACAGTGGACAAGGCCTGCTCCCTTGACTCTGGCGACTGGACGACCTGGGTGTGCACGACGGTGGTCGCGCACTTGAATAGACGTGGGAATCGGGAGATCCGTGCATGCGCGGCCCCGTCGGACCGAGTGACCTCTGTCACCGCGACACCGCGAACCGCGGCGCGGTTCCAGCCGTCGGCCTTCCGAGTGCCCCGGTTCGGCCATCTGGACGCCACCGGCGCCGTGGGCTAGCTTCGCCCGCCAAGAGGGGCACGGGGCAGCTGAGGCATACGGACTCCAGGGGGCGTGTGGTGCGTACGGGACGTGTGGCGCGAGGTCGGACGCGACGCGGGGCGGGCGGATGGCGGGTGGCGCTCGGCGCGGTGGCGCTGGCGGCGACGTCACTCGTCGCTCCGGGAGCGGCCGGGGCGGCGGAAGCCGTGGGTTCGGCCGGGGCATCCGCCCACCGGGGCGGCTCCCCGGCCTGGGACCTCAAACCCACCGGGACGGACGCCCGCTTCCGGGGTCTCGCCGCCGTCAGCCGGAGCACCGCCTGGGCTGCCGGGTCCAAGGGCACCGTCCTGCGCACCGCGGACGGCGGCGCGCACTGGCGGGACGTGTCGCCGCCCGGCGCGGCGGGCCTGGAGTTCCGCGACGTCGAGGCGTTCGACGGGCGCCGGGCCGTGGTGCTCGCGATCGGCGAGGGCGAGGCCTCGCGGCTCTACCGCACCACCGACGGCGGGCAGACCTGGACGGAGTCCTTCCGCAACCCCGACCCCCGGGCCTTCTACGACTGCATGACCTTCTTCGACCGCCGCCACGGCCTCGCCCTGAGCGACCCGGTGGACGGCAAGTACCGCATCCTGTCCACCGCGGACGGCGGCCGCTCCTGGAAGGTCCTTCCGGACAAGGGCATGCCCGCCGCCCAGACCGGCGAGAGCGCCTTCGCCGCGAGCGGCCAGTGCCTGGTGAGCGCGGGCCCGCGCGACGTCTGGCTGGCCACGGGCGGCGCCGCCCGCGGCCGGGTCCTCCACTCGGCCGACCGGGGCCTGACCTGGACGGCCACCGATGCGCCGATCCCGGCGGGGGATCCCGCGCGCGGGGTCTTCGGCCTCGCCTTCCGCGACCGTACGCACGGGCTCGCCGTCGGCGGCGACTACCGCGCCGGGGAGCCGTCGCCCCGGGCCGCCGCCGTGACCCGCGACGGCGGGCGCACCTGGCGGCCGTCCGCGCGGCCCGTGCCCGCCTACCGCTCGGGCGTCGCCTGGCTTCCGTACAGCCGCACCACGGCCCTCGCCGTCGGACCCACCGGCACCGACCTCACGACGGACGCGGGGCGCTCCTGGCGCACGGTCGACGGCGGCTCGTACGACACCGTGGACTGCGCCCCCGACCTGGGCTGCTGGGCGGCGGGCGAGAAGGGTCGCGTGGCGCGCCTCGAACCGCGCTGAGCCCCGCTCACGCGGGCAGCCGCTGCCGGTAGCCGGCCAGCGCGGGCGCCGTCTTCGTGGCGAGGAACTCGGTGATCCGGTACGTGCACACCCCGCCGGTGACGAAGGGGTCCCGCGCCGCGACCTCCTCGATCTCCGCGCGGCTGTCCCCGACGGCGAGGATCACCCCGCCGTCCCGCGGGTTCTTCCGCCCCGAGGCGAGGAACACCCCGGCGGCGTACTGCTCGTCGAGCCATGCGACGTGCTCGGCGAGCAGGGCGTCGACACGGTCGACCGGGGCGGTGTAGGTGAGCTCCATGACGAACATGCAGGGAGGCTACTCCGCCCCGGCCGGCGTACCGGGGTGGGGTCAGGCGCCGTCGGGGTCCGCGGCGTCGGACTCGGCGCGGGAATGGGATCTTTCGTTCTGTGCGTCGGCCGACGGGGCCGACCAGGTGGGCATGCAGATGGAAGCGGCGAGCGCGGCGCCCAGCAGGGTAGTCACAATGGCTGCTGCGCCATTGTTGGGACTTTGGTTCATCGGATCCTTTGCATTTGCTGTGCGATTTCAGTTGATCAGGCCGCGGCGGCCATGTTTTATCGCGGTCGAGCGGACGCATGCAACCCCCCGGGTGGAATATTTTTGATGCGGAGATCCGGGGCGTCTTCTCTGGTATTGATGCCGCTGTCAGCGCTGCTGTGCCCCGCTGCCCTCTCGCGCTGAGTTCTGCGCGCGTAGCGCGTCCAGACTCGCCCGTGCCCTCGCGGCCTCCGGCTCGCTGCCCGTCCGCTCCGCCGTCGCGATCGCCTCGGCGAAGTGCGCGGCGGCCGCCGCATACTGCCCGAGGTGCTGTTCGGCCGCGCCGATGCCGTGCAGCGCCTGGGCTTCCTCGTGCGCCGCGCCGATGCTGCGGGCCAGGTCAAGTGCGTGCCGGTGCTGCGCGGCCGCTTCCAGGAACTGGTCCGCCGCGTGCAGGGCGAGCCCGATGCCGTGCAAGGTGATGGAGGCGTTGCGCCGGTCGCCGAGGCGGCGGAACGTGGCCAGGGAATCCCGGTAGAGATCAAGCATCCGATTGAGTTCCGCGGGGGAATCCATGGTGTTCGCCAGATTGACCTGAGTGATGGCGCGCGCCGACGGGCTGCTGAGTTCCGTGAAGATTTCCAGGGCGGCGGTCAGGAGTTTCCTCGCGGATTCCTGGTCGCCGACGGCGGTTTTGAGATCGGCGCAGTTATTGAGTACCCGGGCGCGCATGAGTTCGTCGCCTGCGGTACGGAACCCCGCCAGCGCGGCATGGAAATGATCCTCGGCCAGTCGGAAATCCCCGAGATAGAGCAGGGTGATGCCGAGGTTGTTCCGGCACCGGGCGATCTGCCAGGCGTCCTCGGTCGGCAGCCGCAGGGCCAGCGCCTCGTTCTGCAGGGCGAGCGCCTTCGGCAGGCGGCCGAGGTTCCAGTGCAGCAGGCCGAGCAGGTGCAGCGCCTCCGCCTGCACCGCCGAGTCGCGAAGCCGGTCCGCCACCTGGCGTGCGCGCCGTACCGCGGTGAAGGCCTCGTCGTAGCGCCCGCAGCGCGACAGGGCGGAGCCCAGGTCGAGCAGGGCCCGGGCCTCCGCGTCGGGGCGGTGCACGGCCCGCCAGTGCCGGGCGGCGGACTCGTGCATCCGCTGGGCCTCGGCCGAGTAGCCCTCCTCGTCGAGGAAGTTGGCCAGTGCGCCGGCCAGCAGGGCCGCGTCCTGGGTGGCGCCCTCGGTGCGGCAGTGGCGTTCCGCGGCGATCAGACCCGGGCGCTCCGCGGTGAGCCAGTGACGGGCCGCGTCGGGGCCCGGCCACGCGGGAGTGGCGCGGCCGCGGGCGGGGCGGGGCAGGTCGGGGCGGGCCCGGCGGGGATAGACCAGACGGTCCGCGGCGTCGGATGCCTGTACGTAGAAATCGATCAACCCGCGCAACGCCCCGTCGCGTTCGTCGGCCGGATCTTCGGACAGTGAAAGCGTGCGCGCATATTCACCCAGCAGATCGTGGAAGACGTAGCGCTCCGGCTTCGGTTCTTGAATGAGGTGCGCGTCCAGGAGGGACTCCAGGACGCGCTCGGCCCGGCGCGCCGGAAGCCCCGTGAGCGCCGCCGTCGTGAACGTTTCGAAATCCGGCCCGAGTTGGAGCCCGAGCCTCCGGAAAACCGCCCGCTCTTCGGTCGTCAATGTCATGTACGAGACTTCAAACGCGCGCACCATTTCGCGGCTCCCGTCGCGGATCTCCGCGAGGCGGCCGTGCCCGTGGGTGAGCCGGTGCAGCAGGTTCGCGGTGGTCCAGGCGGGCCGCGAGGCGAGGCGTCCGGCGGCGAGTTCGATGGCGAGGGGCAGATATCCGGAGAGCCGGACGATGTCCGCGACCTCGTGCGCGCGGCCGGTGCGCTCATGCCCGGCCAGACGCCGGAAGAGCGCGGCGGCGTCGTCCGGCGGCAGCACGTCGAGCAGCACGGGGCGCACCCCGGGAAGGCCGGTGATCCGGCGGCGGCTGGTGATGATCACGAGCGAGGGGGAGGCGCCGGGAAGGAGCGGGCGCAGCTGCTCGGGTCCCGCCGCGTCGTCCAGGACGATGACCGCGCGCCGGGTGCTGAGCAACGTACGCCACAGGCTGACGAGTTCGTCCAGGGTGTCGGGGATCGCGCGGGCCGGGACGCCGAGGACCCTGAGGAGCGCCCGCAGCGCGGCCTCGGGGGCGAGCGGCTCCTGGCCGGGGGAGTGCGCGCGCAGGTCCAGATGGATCTGGCCGTCGGGGTAGCGGCCGCCGAGGTGCCGGGCCGCGTGCACGGCGAGCAGGGACTTGCCGACCCCGGCCATGCCGGAGACGGCCTGCAGGGTGATGACGGCGCCGGGGGCGGCCTGCGCGGGCGCGGCGCTGAGGATGGCGGCCAACTCGTGCTCGCGACCGACCAGTTCGGGGTGGCTCGGCAGGGTGCGGGGCGCGGCCACGGCGGGCTCGGGCGGCGGGAGCAGCTCGTGCAGCGGGGCGCCGTTCAGGACGAGCCGGTGCAGCCGGGTGAGCGCGTCGCCCGGGTCGGTGCCGAGCTGCTCGCGCAGTCTTCGCCGCACGGTGTCGTACACGCGCAGGGCGTCGGACTGCCGCCCGCAGCCGTAGGCCGCGGTCATCAGCTGGCAGGCGAGGGTCTCGTCGCTCGGGTACTGCTCCAGGAGCGCGCCCACCTCCGGCACCAGCTCGGCGAAGTGGCCCCGGCGCAGCTCGATGCCGAAGCGGGTGAGGTGCGCGGCGAGGTGCTTCTCCTCGAGGCCCGCGCGCACCCGCTCGGCCCACAGGCCCGGGAGTCCGGCCAGCGGCTCGCCGCGCCACAGCTCCTCCGCCTCGCGCAGCAGGCCGAGGGCCTCGGCGTCGCCGCCGCCGTCGGTCAGGACCCGGGCGCGGTCGGCCAGTTCCGCGAAGCGGTGGCAGTCCACGTGGCGCGGGTGCAGGGCGAGCGTGTAGGTGTGCGCCTGCTGGAGGAGGAGTTCGCCGTCGTGGGCGGCCCGGAGCCGGCGGCGGATGCGGGCGGCGTACGCGTGCACGCTCGCGCGCGGCTTGGCGGGCGGCGCGTCGTCCCACAGCCGGTGGATGAGGGTGTCCAGGGAGACGGGGCGGCCCGCGTCGAGCGCCAGGGCCGCGAGGACGAGGCGCTCCTTCGCCGACCCGAGGCGCTCGCCCGGCCCGGCGCCGCGCAGCTCGACGGGGCCGAGGACGCGAATGCCCAAGTCCACCAGTGCCTCCCGGTGCTCCGCAGGTCGGCTCGCGCTCTGGTTGGGCGTTAAAGAATCGCACGCGGTCCATATCGTTCACATGGGAAGAGGGTGCGACTTCTTTTATTGGCTTGATTTGCTTTGTCGTTCGGATTGCTTAGTTATTCGATCAGATGCGGGCGGGTACAACGCTGGAACGGTAACGCGCACGGCCACGGTGAAGCGGGGAAAGGGCGGCGGAATGGAGCAGGTGACGGCCGTCGCGCTGATGGCCGCCCTGCCGCGGGCCGCCGCCCTGCCGCACCACCGCGACGCCCTGCGCGCGCTCGCCCGGACGTCCGCCGCGCCCGCCACGGCCGCGCTCGTGCGCGCCTGGGCGGCGACGGAGGCGGGGCGCCGGGACCCGGAGGTCGTGCGCTCCGTCGCCGAGGCCCTCGCGGCCGACGCGGCCGTGCGGGCCCCGCTGGCCCGGGCGCTGACGGCCTGGCTCGCCGAACTGGCCGACCCGGGCCGGTACCCGACCCGGCCGCACGACGTGCCCCGGCGCCCCGGGACCGACGCGACCACCGCCAACGCCATCGGCCCCGGCGCCCACGTCACCGGCCCCGTCCTCCAGGCCCACGGCATCCACGGCGACGTCCACATCCACCCCGCGTCCCGGTCCCGCGTGGCGCCACCGCCGCGCCAACTCCCGCCCGTGCCCGCCCACTTCACCAACCGCAGCGCCGAACTCGCCGCGCTCGACGGGCATGTGGGCACCGCCAGGAACGCCTCCCGGATCGTCGTCATCAGCGGACCGGCGGGCGTCGGCAAGACCGCCCTCGCCCGCCGCTGGCTGCTCGCCCACGCCGACGCCTTCCCCGACGGCCAGCTGTACGCCGATCTGCGCGGCCACGCCGACGAGGGCCCGGCCCGGCCGAACGAACTCCTCGGCGAGTTCCTGCGCGCCCTCGGCCACGAGCGGCCGCCCGCGGAGCTGCGCGAACGCGCGGCCCTGTGGCGCACGGCCACCGCCGGATCGCGGATCGCCGTGCTGCTCGACAACGCGCTGAGCGCCGCCCAGGTCCGCCCGCTGCTGCCCGCCGCGCACGGCGCGCTCACCGTCGTCACCAGCAGGGGGCGCCTGACCGGCCTCGGCATGGACGGCGCGGCCTTCCAGCCCCTAGACGTGCTCGCCGCCGAGGACGCCGTACGGCTGCTCAGCCGCCGGGTCGGCGCCGACCGCGTCCACCGGGAGCCCGACGCGGCGCTCAAGGTGGCCAGGGCCTGCGCGGGCCTGCCGCTCGCCGTCTGCGTGGCGGCGGCGCGGCTCGCGACCCGGCCCCGCCAGCCCCTCGCCGCGATGGCGGGCGCGCTCGGCCGGGGCGCGGCGCCCGCCCTTGACGCGCTGCGCATCGAGGGCGAGTACGCCGTGCGCGGCGCCCTCGACGCCTCGTACCGCCAGCTGGAGCCCGAACTCGCCCGCTGCTACCGCTGTCTGGGCCTGGCCCCGGTCGCCGTGCTCACCGCGCAGGTCGCGGCGGCCGCCTGCCGCCTCGGCCCGCCCGAGGACGCCCTGGACGTCCTGGACGAACTGGCCGAGGTGAACCTCCTGGAGGACCTCGGGCCCGACCCGCGCACCGGCCTCGGCCGCTACCGGTTCCACGACCTGGTGCGGGCCCACGCGCAGCGCCTGGCCGAGGCCGAGGAGACGGCCGCCGAAGCGGCGGCCGCGGTGCGGCGCGTGGTGGACTTCCACCTCGCCGCCGCGACCGCCGCCGAGGCCCTGCTGAGCCCGAGCCACCGCACCCTGCGCCGCGACTACGCCGAACCCGTCGCCCAGGAGCCGCCGTTCGCGGACGCGCCCGGCGCGCTGCGCTGGCTCGACGCCGAGCGCACCCAGCTCATGGCCGTGCTGCGCACCGCCGAGGCCAAGGGCATGTACGCCGTCGTGTGGCAGCTCGCCGACGCCCTGTGGCCCATGTTCCTGCGCCTGCGCCCCTACGACCTGTGGATCGAGGCGCACGAGCGGGGCCTGGCGGCGGCGCGCCGCGCGGGCGACCGCGAGGGCGAGAGCCGCATGCTCACCTCCGGCGGCACCGGCCTTCGCAACGTGGGCCGCCACGACGAGGCGATCGCCTGGTTCACCCAGGCGCTGCGCGCGGCCCGCGACGAGGCGGCCCGGCTCACCGGGCACCCGGACGGCGGCGGCCCCGCCCTGGCGGCCGCGCACCGGGCCGAGGCCCAGGCCCTGCACGGCATCGGCCAGTCCTGCCGGCTCGCCGGGCGCCTCGCGGAGGCCGCCGAGCACTTCGAGCGGGCCCTCGCCCTACGCGAGGCGGTCGGCCACCGGCGCGGCACCGCGCTGACCCGGATCTGCCTCGGCGACGTCGCCCTGGCCGCGGGCCGCCCGGACGACGCCCTGGAACCGCTCGCGCGCGCCCGCGTCGACCTGCTCGCCGAGGACGACCCGTACGACGCCGCCCGCGCCCTGGCCTTCATCGGCCACTGCCGCACCCTCATCGGCGGCGGCGAGCGCGCCCCGGGGGAGGAGCAACTGCGGGCGGCCCTCGCCGAGTTCGAGGCCACCGGCGCGGCGCACTGGCAGGGCCGGGTCCTGGAGATGCTCGGCGAGAGCGCCGAGGGCCGCGGGGACACGGGCACGGCCCTCCACTGGTACGAGCGCTCCCTCACCCGCTACACGTCGGCGGGCGCGCCGGACGTGGACCGCCTGACCCGCCGGATCCGACAGCTCCCGCCGCCGGACGCCGCCGCCCCGCGGACGCCGCCGGACTCCTCCTGAACGAGCCGGCCGTGCGCCGCGACGGCGAAGGCGAGCAGGGCGCCGACGCCACCGCCCCCGGCGTCCGAGCGGCGCGCGCCGCCGCGCTCCACCGCGACCCGGCCACCGCCCCGGACCCGCAGCGCCACCAGGGCGCACCCCGGATACCTGCGAAGGAGCCGCCCGGCCACCACCGGGACCTCGGCCGCGCCGTACGGACGGCTGCCGTACAGCACGTCCGCGCACTCCCGCCAGGCCTCGCCCGCGCCGCCGCGGCACTCGGCGTCGAAGCACACGAGCACGGGCCCCCTCACGCGGGCACCTCGTCCCTGCCGCCGCGCGCGCCGCGACGGGGCACCGGCAGTGGCGGCAGGGCGGGCGCGTACGCGGGCTCGCCGAGGCCGAGGACGCGGTACAGCAGCCGCCGGGCGTTGCGCCCGAAGCGGCCCGGCTCCGAGGAGATGCGGCGGCCGATCCGCGCGTACCGCTCGCCCGGGTACTCGGCGCGCGCGTACGCCAGTTGCTCCGGCAGCGGGCGCGCGAACGACAGGGCCGGGGCGACCCTGGCCAGCTCGGCCCCGGGCGACGCCGGGTCGACATCGGCCTCGGGGAAGCGCGCGAGGAGCACGGCGGCCCGGGTCAGCGTCGCGTACAGGGTCACCGAGCCGTGGTCGCCGATCACCCAGTCCGCGGCGATCAGCGGGGCCCGCCAGTCGGCCTCCGGCGGCAGGACGGCGATGCCGTGCCGCCGCGCCGCGGCCAGCCAGGAGCGCACCTGCCAGTCCCCGTGCCCGGCCCACACGTTCGGGTGCACCAGGACGGCCACCTGGAACTCCTGGCGCGGCAGCTCCGTCAGCAGCCGCGGCAGCAGCGCGTCGAACCGGCTGAAGGACGAGCCGGGCCCCCACGTCGAGCAGACGAGGAGCAGCTTGCGCCCGCCGCGCAGACCGAGGGCCGCCCGGTAGCGGCGCCTGAGCGGCAGGCTCGCCACGATCCGGTCGTACGTCGCGTCGCCCACGACCTCGGCGACGGGCAGCGCGGCGGGGCAGCAGCGCCCCAGCGTCGCCAGGTCGTCCTCGTGCGCGAGGGCGAGCGCGGCCGGGACGACCCGCCCGTCCCGCATCAGGTACTGGGGGCCGAGCCCACCGACCGTGCGCGGCGCCCCCGGGTCCCGGTCGTCCAGGGGCCTGGACAGCTTCATGTGGCCCGCGCCGTGCGGCAGCCTCACCAGCGGGCCGCGCAGCCGCTCCACGCCCTGCGACCCGGCGGCGAGCACCAGGTCGAAGTCGCCGCGCAGCGCGGCGCGCCAGGGCAGGACCGGCGCACCGAGCGCCTTGAGGGAGCGCGGCGCGCCCGCGTTGAAGGCGTGCGGAGCCACCGTGAAGTCGACCTGGACCCGCAGGTCGGACTCCAGGAGCGGCAGCAGGTCCCCCAGGCGCTGCCCGTACACCTCGGTGTGCACGACGACGAGGACGCGTTTGCAGCCGGGCAGCGTCAGCCACTGCGTACGTTCCACGGGATCCCCCCGGTGTGGTGTGAGACGGACTCTGCGGACGGACATGCCCGGCGCCGCGGACGGAAGCCTTGCCCGCGCCTTGCCGAAACCTTGCAGAACGCCGGGGCGCGCGCGAAGCGGTGGTACGGACCGCGTCCGCACGGCATACGGTGAGGTGTCGCGGCGGCAAAGGAGCCTTGTGGAGGACGAGTTGGGCAGCCAAGGAGCGGGCGGCGGGAGCAACGACCTGTCAGGGACCGTGCACGGCCACAGCGTCCAGGCCGGGCACGTCGCGGGCGACGTGACGCTCAACGTGCTGCCGCCCGCGGCGCACCCGCACGTGACCCCGTACGAAGTGCCGCCCCTCAGCGCCCGGTTCTTCAACCAGGTCGACGTCCTCGCGCGCCTCGACGCCCTCGCGGCGCCGGGCCAGGGCGCCCCCGTGGGCGTAGCGGTGCTCCAGGGGCTGCCCGGCGTCGGCACCACGGCGGTGATCAGACGCTGGGCGGAGCTGAAGCGCGCCTGGTTCCGCGGCGGGCAGCTCTACCACGACTTCGCCGCCCTGCGGGACCGGCGGGAGGGCGCGGACGTCTCCGAGGCCGCCGGGCAGTTCCTGCGGTCCCTCGGCGTCGACGAGCCCCTGATCCCCGACTCCCTCCAGGAGCGCGCCGCCCGCTTCCGCTCCCGCACCGCCGAGCAGCCCCTGCTCGTCGTCCTGGAGAACGTCAGCCGCGCCGCACAGGTGCGCGCCCTGCTGCCGCGCGGACCCGGCAGCGTCGTCCTCGTCACCTTCGGCGGCGACAGCGGCGAGCTGGGCGAACTGTCCGTCGAGGCCCAGCTGGTGTACGTCGACCCGCTGGACCGGGCCAGCGCGCTGCGGCTGCTCGCGGACCGCTGCGCGCAGGCCGTCGCCGCCGACCCCGAGGCCGCGGCCCGCGTCGTCGAGCTGTGCGGGCGCCTGCCCCTCGCCCTCGACATCGTGGCGGGGCGGCTGCGGACGGCCCGCAGCCTCACCCTGGCCCGCCTCGCCGACGAACTCGCCGACGCCACCCACCGCCTGTCCGGCCTCTCCGTGGGCGGGAGCCGTTCCATGACCGCTGCCCTCGACCTCGCCTACGGCGCGCTGCCGCCCGGGACGGCCCGGCTCTACCGGCTCCTGGGCTCCCTGCCCCTCACCGCCCTCGACGAGTCGGTCGCCGCCGCGGCCGCCGGGACCGACCTCGTGGACGCCCGCGCCCACCTGCGCGAACTGGAGGCGCTGAGCCTCCTGGAAGCCACCGATGACGGCCGCCACCGCGTCCACGACCTGGTGCGCCTGCACGCCGGCGAGCGCGCGGAGCGGGAGGACCCGCCCGCGAGCGGACGCGCCGCGCTCGCCCGCGTCCTCGACCACTACCTGCGGCTCACCGCCCTCGCCGACCGGGCCGTCCGGCGGGACCGGCTGCGCGTCGCCGACCTCACCGACGTGCTGCGCGACGCCCCCGACCCGTTCGCGGCCCCCGGCGGGCCCGCCCCGCTGACCTGGCTCGAAGCCGAGTACCCCAACGTGCTCGGCGTGCTGCGCGCCGCTGCCCGCGACCCCGAACTCCACGTGCCCGTCTGGCAGACGGCGGAGGCGCTCACCGTCCTGTTCCTGCACCACCGGCACCTCGGGCCCTGGCTGGAGTCGCTCGCCCTCGGCGCCGCGGCGGCCGCCGCGGCCGTCGACCCCGCGGCCGAGGCCCGGCTGCGCAGCCTGCGCTCCCGCCCCCTGCTCGACCTCGGCGAGCACGCGGAGGCCCGCGCCGAGCTCGACGCGGCCGTCGCCTGCGCCGAGGTCTCGGGCCACACCGTCCTGCGCGCGTCCGTCCAGGAGTTCCTCGGCCGCTGCCTCGAACACCACGACCTGGAGGCGGCCATGGCCGCCTACCGCGCGTCGCTCGCGCTCAACTCGGCGGCGGGGGAGGAGCGCGGCGCCGCCATCGCCGCGTACTTCCTCGGCCGCGCCGAGGACGCCGCCGGACGGCCGCGTGCGGCCCTGGCCACCCTCCGCGACGCCCACGCACGGCTGACGGCCCGCGCCGACCACCGCATGGCCGCCCGCGCCACCCTCGCCCTCGGTCTCGCCCACGACCACCTGGGCGAGACCGACGACGCCGTCCGCGCCCTCACCGCGGCGGCGGGGGCCCTGCACACCACGGAGGCGTACAGCTACGAGGCCGACGCGCGGGCCGCCCTCGCCGACGTCCTCAGCCGCACGGGGAGCGGCCCGGACGCGGTACGCCCCCTGCTGACCAGGGCACTTGAGGTGTACGAGGCCTACGGCAGCCCCCGCGCGGACGTCGTGCGCGCACGGCTCGCGGAGCTCGGCTCAGGCTGAGGCGGACCGTACCGTCACCGTCACATGTCGCTCGGACCGGGTGCCCAGGCGCAGCGTCACCGCCGTCTCCAGCGGCAGACCGGCCCGCAGGCACGTGTACACGACGGCCGCCGCGAGGCCGGGCGCGGTGGCCTCGCGCGTGCCCACCACCACCGCGCGGCCGTCGCGCAGGCCCACCACGACCTCACCGCCTTCGCCGCCGCCCGCCACGGCCGACGCGGCGAGCAGCGCACCGGGGAAGCGGCACAGCGCGTCCTGCGCCCACCGCCGAGCCGCCGCGGCCGACGGCGCGGGCCGCGCGGCGGTCAGGACCGACGCGCTCTCGGTCAGGCGGCGGTCCCGTTCGGCCTCGTCGCAGGCGAGATGGGTGTACGTGCGCGAAGTGTCGCCGTCCGCGCGGGACACGGCCGCGGGCCTGCGCCGCACGTCGACGACCGGGCGGGCGCCGTCGGTGAGGGACGTGGTCACCGCCCAGGACGTGACCTCCCGCGACTCGGCCCGGGGCGGCGGCAGGACCAGCGCGGACGGCGCGTCACCGGGGGGTTCGGGCAGTCCGATCAGCCGGTAGAGGGCGGCACGCAGCCGGGGCAGGGCGCGGCCGGGCTCCGCGAACGCCAGGCGCGCCACCTCCGCCGACGCCGACGAGGACGGTTCGCGCAGGGCCGCCGCGAGTTGCGCGCCCAGGTCGCCGTCGAGGTCGAGCCGTGGCGCGGTGCGGGCGAGCTGGGCCACGGCCGTGCCGGGCACCGCGTCGCTGCCGTACGCGCCGAGCAGCACGGGCTTGCCGAGCGCCGCGCCGTACAGGGTCACCGAACCGTGGTCGCCGACCACGGCGTCGGCGGCGACGAGCGCGGACCGCCAGGCGTGCACCGGCGGCACGAGCAGCAGCCCGGCGTCGAGCGCGGCGGCCTGCACCGTGCGGATCTGCCAGGGGCCGTGCGCGGACCACACGTTGGGGTGCAGGACCGCGGCCACCCGGTACTCGTCGCAGGGCAGCGCGGCGAGCAGCCGCGCGGGCAGTTCCGGCGCGCACCCGAGCAGGGACGTCGGGCCCCAGGTGGAGCTGACGAGGACGAGCCGCTGCCCGGCGGCCACGCCGAGGGCGGCCTTGTAGGCGTCGGCGTGCCCCCGGCTCGCGAGGAGTTCGTCGAAGCAGGGGTCGCCGACGGGCAGGGTGTGCCCGGCCGCCTTGGGGTGGGCGGCGAGCAACTGCCGCTCCTGGTCGGGGTGCGAGGTGGCGAGCCAGGCCCGGCCGGTGTCCAGGAGCGCGTCCGGCACGGCCCCGGAGAGCCTGCTGCGCGGGGTGCGGGAATCGGGGACGAGCTTCTGGAAGCCGACGCCGTGCGGCAGCACGAGGACGGGGTAGTCGCCGTCCGGCACGTCGATGTTCTCGCTGGCGGAGAGCACGAGGTCCGGCGCGATGTCGCCGAGCCGGTCCCACGGCAGGACCCGGCAGCCCGCGTCGTGCAGCACGTCCGTGACGCCTTCGCTGAACGCCGACGTCGGGTCGTGGGCGAAGACGACGGTCACCCGGGCGTCGCCGCGCAGCAGCGCGGGCAGACACTCCAGGACGCGCACCGTCGAGGTGACCGTGCGCGCGGCCACGACCAGGGTCCTGCTGCCCTGGAACGTCGACCAGCGCCAGGCGTCGTTCCCCACGAGGGCCCGCAGCGGCTCCGGGCTACCGCCCACGCGGGCCTCCGGCTACGCGCCCCGGCCCACCTGGTTCGCGGTTCGCGGTTCGCGGTTCGCGGTTCGCGGTTCGCGGTTCGCGGTTCGCTTGCGCGCTACCAGACATCACGTCCTGTGCCAACCCTTCCCGGCCCCGCGCGCGACGCGCCCGCCCTGGACGACAGAGACCTGAGAACCGTACCGGAGCCCCTTCCGCCGGAGGCCCTAGGCTGAGATGACCATGAACACGACCACCGTGACGATCCCGCCCCTGCCCGCCGACTGGCCCGCGGACGAGACGGCGGCCCGCGCCGTCCAGGACGCCCTGCGCACCCGCGTGGTGCGCGACGAGCCGGGCCCGCCGCCCGGCACGGGCCACGTCACGGGCGTGGACGTGGCGTACGACGACGAGCGGGACGTGGTCGCCGCCGCGGTCGTGGTCCTGGACGCGGCGAGCCTCGCCGTCGTCGAGGAGGCGACGGCGGTGGGCACCGTCGCGTTCCCCTACGTGCCGGGCCTGTTGGCCTTCCGGGAGCTGCCCGCGGTGCTCGCCGCCCTGGACGCGCTCACCGTCGACCCGGGCCTGGTCGTCTGCGACGGCTACGGGATCGCGCACCCGCGCCGCTTCGGCCTCGCGAGCCACCTCGGCGTGGTCACGGGCCGCCCCACCATCGGCGTCGCCAAGAACCCCTTCACCTTCGCCCACGAGGAGCCCGGGGCCGCGCGCGGCGGCACGGCGCCGCTCCTCGACGGCACGGAGGAGGTCGGCGCCGCGCTGCGCACGCGGGACGGCGTGAAGCCGGTGTTCGTGTCGGTGGGCCACCGCGTGGACCTCGCGCGAGCCCTTGCCCACACCCTGCACCTCACCCCGCGCTACCGGCTGCCGGAGACCACCCGCAAGGCCGACGCCCTGTGCCGCGCGGCCCTGCGGGAGGCGACGGCCTGAGCCGGACGGCCGCCGCGCGCGTCACCGCACCGCGGCCACCCGGAACCCGATCCCCGCCGCCGTGAGGCGCTCGATGAGCGGCTCGGCCATGGCGACGGCCGTCGTCACCTGGCCCGAGGTCTCGGGCAGGTCGTCGAGCGCGAGGCACAGGGCCGCCTCCGCGAAGATCTTCGCGGTCTCGCCGTACCCGGGGTCGCCACCGGTCACCTCGGTGTACACCCGCTGCCCGCCGCCCTCGCCGACGAACCTCAGCGAGAACCAGCTCGCGGCCCGGCGCGCCGCGTCCGGCCCCTCGCCCGGCCTGACCAGTCCGGAGAGCCAGCGCCGCGCCGGGGGCAGCTGCGCGGCGGCCAGGACCGTGCCGACGGCCGCGACGCCGCCCACGGCCACCGGGAGCGAGCGCACGGCGGCGTAGTGCCGGTAGCGGAAGTCCGGTCCGTAGCGCGGCAGCGCCCGCGCGGAGTGCTGCACCACCTGCGGGTCGATCGTGGGCAGCGGCAGCGCCCACGCGCCGACCTCGGCGGCGTACCGGGGCGGGCCCGGCGGCGCGTACGCGGTGCGCCCCACGAGCCGCGGCTCGTGCCGCCGCCGCTCGCGCGCGGCGGCCACCATCTGGCGCCCGCGCGCGAACTGCTGCAGGGCGGAGGCGAACGTACCGCCGGAGAAGCGCGCGTGGGTGCGGACGAAGCCGTCCACGCGCAGCGGCACGTCCTCGGGCAGCTGCCGCACCGTGTAGTACACACCGAGGTCGTGCGGGACCGAGTCGAAGCCACAGGCGTGCAGCAGGCGCGCGCCGGTCTCCCGCGCGCGGGCGTCGTGCCGCACGTACATCCGGTCCACGAACTCGGGCTCGCCGGACAGGTCCAGATAGTCCGTGCCCGCGTCCGCGCAGGCCGCCACCAGGTCCTGGCCGTAGGTGAGGTACGGGCCGACGGTGGTGGCCACCACGCGCGCGTGGGCGGCCAGTTCGCGCAGCGACGCGGGGTCGCCCGCGTCCGCGCGCAGGACGGGCAGCTCCGCGCACGCGGGGTGGTCCTCGGCGAGGCGCTCCCGCAGCCGCTCCAGCTTCGCGGTGTCGCGCCCGGCGATCGCCCAGCGCAGCCCGGCGGGGGCGTGCGCGGCGAGGTACTCGGCGGTCAGCACCCCCACGAAACTGGTCGCTCCGAAGAGCGCGATGTCGTACGGACGGTCCTTGTCGTGACTGGTCATGGCACCTCTCTGCCGTGTCCCGCGCCGGTGTCGGGGGCTGAGGCTAGCGTGCCCCGCCGCCGGGCGGCGGGCCGCCGCCGGACGCCCGGACGCCGCCCCCCGGCTAAGCGCTTGCTCGTTCGGGGTCGTCAAGGGCTTGTGCCCAGTGGAACACGTTCTTAGCATCACTGGTGTTACATCGGTTGTGTCATAGCGGCGGCAGAGCGCTGGGGGCTCAATGGCAGTGCCGGACAACGGCGTTCACGGACCGCTCGACGGAGTGCGCGTGGTCGAGCTCGCGGGCATCGGCCCCGGCCCGTTCGCGGCCATGCTCCTGGCCGACCTCGGCGCGGACGTCGTGCGCGTCGACCGGCCCGGCGGCGCCGGGCTCGCCGTCGACCCCGCGTACGACCTCACCAACCGCAACAAGCGCAGCGTGCTCGTCGACCTGAAGGCCCCGGGCGGCGCGGCCCGGGTGCTCGACCTCGCCGAGCGCGCGGACGTGCTCATCGAGGGCTACCGCCCCGGCGTCGCCGAGCGCCTCGGGGTCGGCCCCGAGCACTGCCACGCCCGCAATCCGCGGCTGGTCTACGGCCGCATGACCGGCTGGGGTCAGCAGGGCCCGCTCGCCCCGCGCGCCGGGCACGACATCGCGTACATCGCCGTCACCGGCACCCTCGGCATGATCGGCGCGGCGGACGAGCCGCCCACGGTCCCGGCGAACCTCGTCGGGGACTACGCGGGCGGCTCGCTCTACCTCGTCGTCGGCGTGCTCGCCGCGCTGCAGCACGCCCGCGCGCACGGCACCGGGCAGGTCGTGGACGCCGCGATCGTGGACGGCGCCGCGCATCTGGCCACGATGATCCACGGCATGCTGGCGGCCGGCGGCTGGCAGGACCGCAGGGGCGCCAACCTCCTGGACGGCGGCTGCCCCTTCTACGGCACGTACGAGACCGCGGACGGCGGCCACATGGCCGTGGGCGCCCTGGAGCAGCGCTTCTACGACGAGTTCGCCGAGCTGCTGGACCTGAAGGACGTCGCGGCCGCGCGCGGGGACCTGGCCCGCTGGGGCGAGCTGCGCGCGGCCGTCGCCGCCCGCTTCAAGACCCGTACGCGCGCCGAGTGGACGGCCGTGTTCGAGGACTCCGACGCCTGTGTGGCACCGGTGCTCTCGCTGCGCGAGGCCCCCCGCCACCCGCACCTCGCGGCCCGCGGCACCTTCACCGACCACGGCGGCCTCACCCAGCCCGCGCCCGCGCCCCGGTTCTCCGCGACGCCCACGGCGGTGCGCTCCGGGCCCGCGCGGCCCGGCGCCGACACCGAGGACGTCGCCCGCGACTGGGACGTACCGGCGCTGCGCGACGCCGCGCCGCCCTCCTGAACACCCCGCGCGCACGCGCCGGCCCCCCCCGCGCCCCCCCGACGACGGAACGGAAGACCATGGAACGGCAGATCTTCGACGCCGAGCACGACGCGTTCCGCGAGACCGTGCGCACCTTCCTCGCCAAGGAGGTCCTGCCGCACTACGAGCGGTGGGAGAGCGACGGCATCGTCTCCCGCGACGCCTGGCGCGCTGCGGGCAAGCAGGGCCTGCTCGGCATCGCGGTGCCCGAGGAGCACGGAGGCGGCGGCAACGGCGACTTCCGCTACGCCGCCGTGCTCGCCGAGGAGTTCACCCGGGCGGGCGCGGCGGGCCTCGCGATCGGCCTGCACAACGACATCATCGGCCCCTATCTGACCGGCCTCGCCACCGAGGAGCAGCGGCGGCGCTGGCTGCCCGGCTTCTGCGACGGCTCGCTGATCGGCGCCATCGCGATGACGGAGCCGGGCGCGGGCTCCGACCTCCAGGGCATCCGCACGAGCGCCGAGGACCGCGGCGACCACTGGCTGCTCAACGGCTCCAAGACGTTCATCTCCAACGGCATCCTCGCCGACCTCGTCATCGTCGTCGCCCGGACCACGCCCGAGGGCGGCGCGCACGGCCTGTCGCTGCTCGTCGTCGAGCGCGGCATGGACGGCTTCGAGCGCGGCCGCAACCTCGACAAGATCGGCCAGAAGGCCCAGGACACCGCCGAGCTCTTCTTCCACGACGTGCGCGTGCCCAAGGAGAACCTCCTCGGCGAGCTGAACGGCGCCTTCGTCCACCTGATGACGAACCTCGCGCAGGAGCGCATGGCCATCGCCGTCGCCGGGATCGCCGCCGCCGAGCACCTCCTGGAGATCACCAAGGCCTACGTCAAGGAGCGCGAGGCCTTCGGCCGCCCCCTGTCCCGGCTCCAGCACATCCGGTTCGAGATCGCCGAGATGGCCACCGAGTGCGCCGTCACCCGCACGTTCCTCGACCGCTGCATCGTGGATCACTCGAACGGGCAGCTCGACGCGGTGCACGCGTCCATGGCCAAGTGGTGGGCCACGGAGCTGCAGAAGCGGGTCGCCGACCGCTGTCTGCAACTGCACGGGGGGTACGGCTACATGACGGAGTACCGCGTCGCGAAGGCGTTCACCGACGGACGCATCCAGACCATCTACGGCGGCACGACCGAGATCATGAAGGAGATCATCGGTCGCGCCCTGCTCGACTGAGCCCCGCCGGGCGTCCCCCTCCGACGCCCGCCGGGCACCCCCGACCGCCCCGGGGCCCCGCGGCCGACCTGCCGGGCCCCGCCGACCGACCCTCCCCCGAAAGGCTTCCCAGTGAGCTCCGAAGCGTACGTATACGACGCGATCCGCACCCCGCGCGGCCGCGGCAAGGCGAACGGCGCCCTGCACGGCACCAAGCCGATCGACCTCGTCACCGGTCTGATGCGGGAGGTCACCCGCCGCCTTCCGGGCCTGGACCCGGCGGCCGTCGACGACGTCGTCCTCGGCGTCGTCGGACCGGTCGGCGACCAGGGCTCCGACATCGCCCGGATCGCCGCCGTCGCGGCCGGCCTTCCGGACACGGTCGCGGGCGTCCAGGAGAACCGCTTCTGCGCCTCGGGCCTCGAAGCGGTCAACATGGCCGCGATGAAGGTCCGTTCGGGCTGGGAGGACCTGGTGCTCGCCGGCGGCGTCGAGTCCATGTCACGGGTGCCGATGGCCTCCGACGGCGGCGCCTGGTTCAACGACCCGATGACCAACCTCGACACCGGCTTCGTCCCGCAGGGCATCGGCGCCGACCTGATCGCCACCCTGGGGGGCTACACGCGGCGCGACGTCGACGAGTACGCCGCCCTGTCGCAGGAGCGCGCGGCCGCCGCCTGGAAGGAGGGCCGCTTCGAGAAGTCCGTCGTCCCGGTGAAGGACCGCAGCGGCCTCACCGTCCTCGACCACGACGAGCACCTGCGGCCCGGCACCACCGCCGACACGCTCGCGAAGCTCAAGCCGTCCTTCAAGGACATCGGCGACCTGGGCGGCTTCGACGCGGTCGCGCTGCAGAAGTACCACTGGGTGGAGAAGATCGACCACGTCCACCACGCGGGCAACTCCTCCGGCATCGTCGACGGCGCGGCCCTGGTCGCGATCGGCAACAAGGAGATCGGCGAGCGCTACGGCCTGACCCCGCGCGCCCGCGTCGTCTCCGTGGCGGTCTCCGGCTCCGAGCCCACCATCATGCTCACCGGGCCCGCCCCGGCGACCCGCAAGGCCCTCGCCAAGGCCGGGCTCACCATCGACGACATCGACCTGGTCGAGATCAACGAGGCCTTCGCGGCCGTCGTCCTGCGCTTCGTCGAGGACATGGGCCTGAGCCTGGACAAGGTCAACGTCAACGGCGGCGCGATCGCCCTCGGCCACCCGCTCGGCGCCACCGGCGCGATGATCCTGGGCACCCTCGTCGACGAGCTGGAGCGCCAGGACAAGCGCTACGGCCTCGCCACGCTGTGCGTCGGCGGCGGCATGGGCATCGCGACGATCGTGGAACGCGTGTAACACCCCAGCGGCTCGGACTGATTTCCAAGACTTCTACGGAGACCACCACATGACCACCGAGAGCACCACCATCCGCTGGGAACAGGACGACACGGGCGTCGTCACCCTCGTCCTCGACGACCCGAACCAGTCCGCGAACACGATGAACCAGGCGTTCAAGGACTCCATCGCCGCGATCGCCGAGCGGGCCGAGGCCGAGAAGGACTCCATCCGCGGCATCGTCTACACCTCCGCCAAGAAGACCTTCTTCGCGGGCGGCGACCTCAAGGAAATGATCCAGGTCGGCCCCGAGAACGCCCAGGCCGCCTTCGAGACCGGCACGGCGATCAAGAACTCGCTGCGCCGCATCGAGACCCTCGGCAAGCCCGTCGTCGCCGCCATCAACGGCGCGGCGCTCGGCGGCGGCTACGAGATCGCGCTCGCCAGCCACCACCGGATCGCGCTCGACGCCCCCGGCTCCAAGATCGGCCTGCCCGAGGTCACGCTCGGCCTGCTCCCGGCGGGCGGCGGCGTCGCCCGCACCGTCCGCCTCATGGGCATCACCGACGCCCTGCTGAAGGTGCTGCTCCAGGGCACCCAGTACAACCCGAGGCGCGCCCTGGAGAACGGCCTGGTGCACGACGTGGCCGCGACCCCCGAGGAGATGCTGGCCAAGGCCCGAGCCTTCATCGACGCCCACCCCGAGTCCCAGCAGCCCTGGGACGTGCCCGGCTACCGCATCCCGGGCGGCACCCCGGCCCACCCGAAGTTCGCCGCGAACCTCCCGGCCTTCCCCGCCAACCTCAGGAAGCAGCTGAACGGCGCGCCCTACCCGGCGCCGCGCAACATCCTCGCGGCCGCCGTCGAGGGCTCCCAGGTCGACTTCGAGACCGCCCTGACCATCGAGGCCCGGTACTTCACGGAGCTGGTCACGGGGCAGACCTCGAAGAACATGATCCAGGCCTTCTTCTTCGACCTCCAGGCCGTCAACTCCGGCGCCAACCGCCCCCAGGGCGTCGAGCCCCGCCAGGTCCGCAAGGTCGCCGTGCTCGGCGCCGGGATGATGGGCGCGGGCATCGCCTACTCCTGCGCCCGCGCGGGCATCGACGTCGTCCTCAAGGACGTCTCCGCCGAGGCCGCGGCCAAGGGCAAGGGCTACTCGGAGAAGCTGTGCGAGAAGGCCGTCGCGCGCGGGCGCACCACCCGGGAGAAGGCGGACGCGCTGCTCGCCCGCATCACCCCGTCCGGCGACGTGGCCGACCTCGCGTGCTGCGACGCGGTCATCGAGGCCGTCTTCGAGAACCCGGAGCTCAAGCACAAGGTGTTCCAGGAGGTCCAGGACGTCGTCGCGCCCGACGCCCTCCTGTGCTCCAACACCTCCACGCTGCCGATCAGTCTGCTCGCCGAGGGCGTCAGCAGGCCGGTGGACTTCATCGGCCTGCACTTCTTCTCGCCCGTCGACAAGATGCCGCTCGTGGAGATCATCAAGGGCGAGCGCACCGGCGAGGAGGCGCTCGCCCGCGCCTTCGACCTGGTCCGCCAGATCAACAAGACCCCGATCGTCGTCAACGACTCGCGCGGCTTCTTCACCTCGCGGGTCATCGGTCACTTCATCAACGAGGGCGTCGCGATGGTCGGCGAGGGCATCGAGCCCGCCTCCGTCGAGCAGGCCGCGGCCCAGGCGGGCTACCCGGCGAAGGTCCTGTCCCTGATGGACGAGCTGACCCTCACGCTGCCCCGCAAGATCCGCAACGAGTCGAAGCGCGCCGTCGAGGAGGCGGGCGGCACCTGGGCCACCCACCCCGCGGAGGCCGTCATCGACCGCATGGTCGACGAGTTCGACAGGACCGGCCGCAGCGGCGGCAAGGGCTTCTACGACTACGGCGACGACGGCAAGCGCACCGGCCTGTGGCCGGGCCTGCGCGAGCACTTCACGAAGACCGGGCACAGCATCCCGTTCGCGGACATGCAGGAGCGGATGCTGTTCTCCGAGGCGCTCGACACCGTGCGCCTCCTGGAGGAGGGCGTCCTCACCTCGGTCGCCGACGCCAACATCGGCTCCATCTTCGGCATCGGCTTCCCGGGCTGGACCGGCGGCGTGCTCCAGTACATCAACGGCTACGAAGGGGGCCTGCCCGGATTCGTGGCCCGCGCGCGGGAGCTCGCCGAGCGCTACGGCGATCGGTTCACGCCGCCCGCGCTGCTCGTGGAGAAGGCGGACAACGGCGAGAAGTTCAGCGACGGCTGACCGGCGGCCGCGCGGGGGAGTGGCTCAGGTCTCCGTGAGCCACTCCCTCAGCTCCTCCTTCAAGGACCGCTGGAAGGCCGTGACCAGGGCCTGCACCACCAGCGGCTGCATATGGGCCGACAGCGACTTCATGGCCGCCACGTGCTCGGGGTCCGACGCGTGCTCGCGATAGGGCCCCGACACCTGGTCGCGGAAGAGCCGCGACAGCTCGTGCGCCGCCGAGCGCGTGTGCTCCATCAGGACCGTGCGCGCCGCCAGGATCGTCTCGTGCGGAATCGGTACGTCGAGCAGGCGCAGGCCGAGCCGCAGCAGCGCCGGGTCGACCCGGCAGCGGTCCGCCTCCGCGTCGTAGGCGACGACGCCCATCGCGGCGAGCCGCCGCACGTCCTCCGCCGAAAGGGCCCGGCCCGCCCGGCGCTCCAGATCGGCGCGGGACATCTCCTCCGCGCCCTCCGGCGCCCACGAGGCCACCACCGCGCGGTGGATGGCCAGGTCGTGCGCGCTCAGGTCCGGCGGCAGCTGCTCCAGATACCGCTCGATCGCCGCGAGGGTCATGCCCTGGTGCTGCAACTCCTCGATGAGCGCGAGCCGGGAGAGGTGCCCGGGGCCGTAGTGGCCGACGCGGCGCGGGCCGATCACGGGCGGCGGCAGCAGGCCCTTGGTGCTGTAGAAGCGGATGGTGCGCACGGTGACGCCCGCCCGCGCGGCGAGCTCGTCGACCGTGTAGACCGACTCCCGCGGAGCCGTCGGCCCCTGCGGGTCCCCCGCCGACTCGTGGGTGCCCGTCACCGACTCCTCCGTGCCCGTCGCCATGCGGTGCCTTCGCCTCCCAGGTCGTGCGGCAATGCGGTGCAACAGTATTGCTGTACCACCGCCGCTGTGAAAGTCTCCGGGGCAGTCACGCCACGTAGCCGGTGCACTCCGCTGGGATGTGCCCTCTGCTGCCTGCGGGCCGTCCGTGGCTGGGCGCGCAGTTCCCCGTGCCCCTTCGGGGCGCGAGACCGCTGAGGAGGGGCTCATGACCACGAGCACACGACTTCCCGGGGACCCCGCCGACCTCACGTTCCCCGCCCTGCTGCTGCGCAACGCCGAGGACCACCCCGACCTGCCCGCCCTGTCCTGGCGCGAGGGGCCCGGCTGGTCGACGCTCACCTGGGCCGAGGTGCGGCGCGAGGTCGCGGTCCTCGCCGCCGGGTACGCCGCCCTCGGGGTGCGCCGCGGCGAGCACGTCCTGATGATGATGGCCAACCGCCCCGAGCACTGGCTGAGCGATCTCGCCCTGGTCCACCTCGGTGCCGTCCCCGTCACCGTGTACGGCACCTCGGCGCCCGAGCAGATCGCCCACATCGCCCGGCACAGCCGCGCCCGCCTCGCCGTCGTCGAGGGCGCGCGCGAGCTCGTCCGCTGGGAGCCCGCCCTCGCCGACGCCGCGGTGCCCCTGGAGCGCCTCGTGGTCGTCGAGGCGGCCGCGGCGGGGCCGCACGGCACGTACGCGGCGCTGCGCGAGAGCGGCACCCGGGCGCACCGGTCCGACGCCTTCGAGAAGGCCTGGCGCGCGGTCCGCGCCACCGATCCGCTCACCGTCGTCTACACCTCCGGCACCACCGGCGACCCCAAGGGCGTGCGCCTGACCCATCGCGGGGTGCTCCTGAACGGCATCGCCCTGGACGAGGCCATCGGCTTCCCGCCCTTCGCGGGCCACGTCTGCTACCTGCCCTTCGCGCACATCGCGGAGCGCGTCCTCGGCATCTACCTGCCGCTGCTGCGCGCCTCGCCCGTGCACCTGTGCGCGGACCCCGCCCGGATCGCCGCCATCGCGGCCGAGCTGCGCCCCCAGCAGTTCTTCGGCGTCCCGCGCGTGTGGGAGAAGCTCGCCGCGTCGTTCGGCGCGGCCCTCGCCGCCCTGCCCGAGGAGCGCCGCCGCGCCGTCGAGGCGGCGAACGAGACGGCCCGCGCGCACGTGGCCTGCCGCGAGCGCGGCGAGCGCCCGCCGGACGACCTCGACGCCGCCTACCGCGAGGCCAGGGAGAAGGTCCTCGACCCGCTGCTCGCGCGCGTCGGGCTCGACCGGCTGCTGTGGGCGGCCAGCGCCGCCGCCCCGATGCCGGTGGCCGTGACCCGGTTCTGGGCGGGCTTCGGCCTGGTGGTCGTGGACGCCTGGGGCCTGACGGAGACCAGCGGCGTGGTCACGACCAACGGCCCGCGGACCTTCCGGATCGGCTCGGTGGGCAGGCCGCTGCGCGGCATGGAGGTCCGCACGGCCGCCGACGGCGAGATCCTGGTGCGCGGCCCCTTCGTGTGCGAGGGCTATCTGCGGGCCGACGGCGGCGTCGACGACGTACGGGACGCCGACGGCTGGCTCGCCACCGGCGACGTCGGGCGGCTCGACGAGGACGGCTACCTGTGGATGACCGACCGCAAGAAGGAGCTGATCGTCACCTCCACCGGCAAGAACGTCGCGCCCGCGCTCGTCGAGAGCACCCTCAAGGAGCACCCGCTCATCGGCCAGGCCCTCGTGCACGGCGACGGCCGCTCGTATCTGGTGGCGCTGCTCGTCCTGGACCCGGAGTCGGCCGCCGCCTGGGCCGCGGCGCGCGGCATCGAGGGCGACCCGGCCGCGAGCGAGGAGGTCCGCCGGGAGGTGGCCCGCGCCGTCGAGACGGCCAACGCGCGCCTCAACCGCACCGAGCAGGTCAAGCGCCATCTGCTGCTCACCGAGGAGTGGGGCCCCGAGACCGGCGAGCTGACGCCGTCCCTCAAGCTGCGCCGCCGGGTCATCAGGGAGAAGTACCGGAACCACATCGAGAGCCTGTACACCGGGTGACACACGGCTGTACACACGGCTCTCACCATGTGAGAAGTACCGCTATGTGACGTGCGCCACCGCATTATCAGCGTTGCGTAAGGGAAGGTGTCGGGTCGGTCCGTGGTGCGTCAGGGGTGCCACGGGCCGGAGCACATCCGGACCCCGGGAGCTCTTTCCGGGCACCACAGAGTGGACCTTCCACGTGAGCAACGACGCCGTAGACACGGCCGCCGTGGACGCAGCGCGCGCCGCTGAGTCCCAGGCCCCCGCGGACGCGGGCGACGCCGGTTACAGCAAGGACCTCAAGGCCCGCCACGTCAACATGATCGCCATCGGTGGCGCGATCGGCACCGGCCTCTTCCTCGGAGCGGGCGGCCGCCTCCACTCGGCGGGCCCCGCGCTCGCCCTCGCCTACCTCGTGTGCGGCGTCATCGCGTTCTTCGTCGTGCGCGCCCTCGGCGAGATGGTCCTGTACCGGCCCTCGTCCGGCTCGTTCGTCAGTTACGCGCGCGAGTTCCTCGGCGAGAAGGGCGCCTACGTCGCCGGCTGGATGTACTTCCTCAACTGGTCGACGACGTGCATCGCGGACATCACCGCGATCGCGCTGTACACGCACTACTGGAGCTTCTTCACCGACATCCCGCAGTGGGTGCTCGCACTGATCGCCCTCGCGGTCGTGCTCGCGGTGAACCTGATCTCGGTGAAGTACTTCGGCGAGATGGAGTTCTGGTTCGCGATCATCAAGGTCGCGGCCCTCGTGGCGTTCATGTTCGTCGGCATCTTCCTGGTCTCCACCCAGCACGACGTCGGCGGCGAGACGCCCGGTCTGAGCATGATCACCGACCACGGCGGCTTCCTCCCCAACGGCGTGATGCCGGTCGTGATCGTCCTCCAGGGCGTCGTCTTCGCGTACGCCTCCCTCGAGCTGGTCGGCGTCGCGGCGGGTGAGACCAAGGACCCGCACAAGATCGTGCCGCGCGCCGTGAACTCGATCATGTGGCGCGTGGGCCTGTTCTACGTCGGCTCGGTCGTGCTGCTCGCGCTGCTCCTGCCCGGCTCGGTGTACTCGGCCGACGAGAGCCCCTTCGTGACCGTGCTCTCCAAGATCGGCGTCTCCGGCGCGGGCGACGTGATGAACTTCGTCGTCCTCACGGCTGCCATGTCCTCGCTGAACTCCGGCCTGTACTCCACCGGCCGCATCCTGCGCTCGATGGCGATGGCGGGCTCGGCCCCCAAGTTCACCGCCAAGATGAACCGCAACCAGGTCCCCTACGGCGGCATCCTGCTCACCGCCAGCATCGGCGTCCTCGGCGTCGGCCTGAACAGCGTGGTCCCGGAGAAGGCGTTCGAGATCGTCCTGAACGTCGCCTCGCTCGGGATCATCGGCACCTGGATCAGCATCATGGTCTGCCACCTGGCGTTCGTGAAGCGGGCCAAGGAAGGCCTGATCACCCGTCCTTCGTTCCGCCTTCCCGGCAGCGGCGTCACCGAGTACGTCACCATCGCGTTCCTCCTGGCCGTGCTCGGCCTGATGTGGAAGGACGCGGAGATCGGCCGCAAGACCCTGTTCCTGATCCCGATCATCGCCGCGGCACTGGTCGCGGGCTGGTACGCGATCAAGCGCAAGGCGGGCCGCGAGACCGACCGCGAGGCGGCCGAGCTCAGCAAGTAACCCCCCTCGACGACAGCGGGCGGCGCCTTCGGGCGCCGCCCGCTGTCGTGTGCCGGGCGGGAGCGGGCCGCCGCGCGGCCGCGGCTCAGTGGTGGTCGTGCAGGGTGTTCGTCGCCGCGATCTTCTTCCAGGACTTCGGCTTGGCCACCGCGTCCTTGGCCGCGGAGCGCACCAGGCCCGCCTTCTTCGCGGCCGGGGCGGCCGGCTTGCCCGCCGTGAACAGCCAGGTGTCGAAGAGCGCCGACAGCGGCTTGCCGCTGATCTTCTCCGCGTACGACACGAAGTCGCGCACGCTCGCGTTGCCGTACTGGCGCTCCGTCGGCCAGCCCTTCAGGATCTTGAAGAAGGTCTTGTCGCCGACCTTGTTGCGCAGCGCCTGGAGCGCCAGCGCGCCACGGTCGTAGACGGCCCCGTGGAACTGGTTGTCCGGGCCCGGGTCGCCCGGCTTGACCTGCCAGAACGGGTCCTCGGCGGGACGCGAGGCGTAGGTGTAGTCGGCGAGCTCCTGCGCGGTGCCCTCGCCCTCCTTCTCCGACCACAGCCACTGGCTGTAGCGGGCGAAGCCCTCGTTGACCCAGATGTCCTTCCAGTTCTCCACGGAGACGCTGTCGCCGTACCACTGGTGGGCCACCTCGTGCACCACGATGGAGACGTTGGAGCCGTTGGCGAAGGCCTTCGGGCTGTAGAACGGCCGCGTCTGGGTCTCCAGGGCGAAGCTGGTCGGCACGTTGGGCACATAGCCGCCGAGCGCGTTGAACGGGTACGTGCCGAAGACCTCCTCCAGCCACTCGGCGACCTCGGTGGTCCGCTCGATGCTGGCGCGCGCGGCCCCCGCGTTGTCGCCGAGGTCCTTGCTGTAGGCGTTGAGGACGGGCAGGCCGCTCTCGGTCTTGTCCGTCGTGATGTCGAACTTGCCGACGGCGAGCGTCGCCAGGTACGGCGCCTGCGGCTTGTTGGACCGCCAGTCGAAGCGGGTCCAGCCGAGCCGCGAGCTCTGCCGCTGGAGCACACCGTTGGAGATGGCCTGCGAACCGTCGGGCACGGACACCGACACGTCGAACGTGGCCTTGTCGCGCGGGTGGTCGTTGGCGGGGAACCACCAGGCGGCCGACTCCGGCTCCTGGGCCGCGACACCGCCGTCGGGCGTGCGCTGCCACGCGGTGAAGCCGTGGATCTTCACCTCGGACGGCTTGCCCGCGTACCGCACGACGATCGTCACGGAACTGCCCTTGGGCAGGCCGGACTTCGGCGTGATCTCCAGCTCCTGCTCGCCCGAGCGGGCGAACGCCGCCTTCTTGCCGTTGACGCGGACCTCGCTCACCTTGAGGCCGAAGTCGAGGTTGAAGCGCGACAGGTCCTGTGTGGTGGTGGCGTTGATGGTCGCCGTGCCTTCGAGCAGGTCCGTCTTCGGCTGGTACTTCAGGCGCAGGTCGTAGTGCGAGACGTCATAGCCGCCGTTGCCGGCGTCGGGGTAGTAGGAGTCGCCCACGCCGGAAGACCCGGGCGTGAAGTCGGCCGCCGTCGCCGGGATCGCAAGCAAGAGGGAGGCGGCGAGCGCGCCCGGGGCGATGAGTCTGCTGCGGTGCACGGAAGTCTCCAAGTGGTAGGCGGTGCGGGTGCTCTGGGCGTGGCGGCGCCCCTGGTCGGGAAGCCGCCCGCGCCGTACAACTCACGATGCGATCGACCCTATTGAGCCCTGTGACCCCCGGTCATGTCCATGGCCGCATATGTCACACGATCGCCATTCGGCCGACATGTGCCATGACGTCCCACGCACCTTTCACCACCTCCTGCGGCCCTCTTTCCGGCCGCAGTTGACGCGTGTACCTTCCGGCCATGCCGATACGCGCGCGCATGCGCCTGCCGATGTGGCGAACGCTTCTGACGGCGGCACTCGCCGCCCTGCTCGCCACCCTCCTCGCCCCGGGCGCCGCGCACACCGCGCCACGCACCCCGACGGCGCACGCCGGGGCCAAGGAGAGCAGACCCGTCTACTCCTACGCGGACGCGATACGCGAGTCCGTGTGGGTCGACACCCGGATCGACGGCGACGAGGACGGCAGGACCGACCGCGTCGCCGTCGACATAGTCCGCCCCCGCGAACTCGCGCAACGCGGCCGCGAGATACCCGTGATCATGGACGCGAGCCCGTACTACGCCTGCTGCGGCCGCGGCAACGAGAGCCAGAAGAAGACCTACGACGCCGCGGGCAACCCGGTGCAGCTCCCGCTGTACTACGACAACTACTTCGTGCCCCGGGGCTACGGCTACGTCGCCGTCGACCTCACCGGAACGAACCGTTCCGACGGCTGCGTGGACGTCGGCGGCCGCTCCGACATCCAGTCCGCCAAGGCCGTCGTCGACTGGCTGAACGGCCGGGCCCGCGCCTACACCTCCCGCACCGGCGCCGAACGCGCCCGCGCCACCTGGAGCAACGGCCGCACCGGCATGATCGGCAAGAGCTACGACGGCACCGTCGCCAACGGCGTCGCCGCCACCGGCGTCGAGGGCCTGGAGACCATCGTGCCGATCGGCGCCATCTCCTCCTGGTACGACTACTACTTCGCCAAGGGCGCCCCGCTGTTCAACAGCGGCCCCGACGGCCTGTCCAACGGCATCGAGAGCCCCGAGGCCCGCGCCCGCTGCGGCCACGTGCAGCGGCGCCTCGTCGAGGGCGCGCCGCGCAGCGGCGACTGGACCCCGCTGTGGACCGCGCGCGACTACGTCCCCGACGCCGACAAGGTGCGGGCCAGCGTCTTCGCCGTCCACGGGCTCCAGGACCTGAACGTGCGCATGAAGCACTTCGGCCAGTGGTGGGACGCCCTCGGCGACGCGGGCGTGCAGCGCAAGGTGTGGCTCAGCCAAGCCGGGCACGTCGATCCCTTCGACTTCCGCCGCGCGGACTGGGTGCGCACCCTGCACCGCTGGTTCGACCACGAGCTGCTCGGCTACCGCAACGGCGTCGACCGCGAGCCCATGGCCGACATCGAGCGCGCCCCCGACCGGTGGACCACCGACCGCGTCTGGCCGCCGCGCGCCACCGACACCGTGACCCTCCGCCCCGCGAAGGGCACCGCGCCGGGCGTCGGCGTGCTCGGCACCCGCCGCGGCAAGGGCACCGAGTCCTTCACCGACGACCGCCGTCTCGGCGAGACCGACTGGGCGTCCGCCGTCGACACCCCCACCCCCGCCAAGGCGGGCTTCACCACCCGGCCGCTCACCCGCGACCTGCGCCTGTCCGGCTCCTCGAAGGTCACCGTCACCGTCACGCCGTCGGCCCCCACCGCGCATCTGAGCGCCGTACTCGTCGACGTCGGACCCGACACCATCCGCGACTACGCGGCGGCCGGGGAAGGCATCACGACCCTGCCCTCGCGCAGCTGCTGGGGCGCGAGCACGGACGGCGACAGCGCCTGCTTCAAGGACACCGCCGCCCGCACCAAGGACGTCGACTACACCATCTTCAGCCGCGGCTGGGCCGACCTCGGCAACCACGCGGACGACCACCGCGGCCGCCCGCTGACCCCCGGCGAACCCGTCACCATCACCCTCGACCTGGCCGCCAGTGACCACGTCGTGCCGAAGGGGCACCGGCTCGCGCTGATCGTCGGGGGCACCGACCGCAACCTCATCACCGCGCCCGCCGACACCCCGACCCTCACCGTGGACCTCGCCCGCACATTCGCCCGGTTGCCGCTCGTCGGCGGTGACAAGGCCCTCACGACCGCCCCGCACGCTACCGTTCCGCGCGAGTCCCGCCTGGACGGCGTGGCCCCCGCGCGTCCCCTGAACCCCCGACCGGGAGGCCGTACTTCATGACATCCCGCATCCGCGCGCTGGCCCTGGCCGGTGCCTGTGCCGCGCTCGCCGCGCCGCTCGTGACGGTGCCCGCGCAGGCCGCCGAGACCCCGCCGCGCACCGGCTTCGAGCAGAGCGGCGGGGCACGCTGGACCAGTCAGCCCGAGGAACAGCGGCTCCTCGCCGCCGTGGACAGGGCGAGCAGCCGGGTCTCCGTCTCCCGCATCGGCACCACCGAGCAGGGCAGACCGCTCCAGCTCGTCCGCGTCGGCGAGCGCCGCGCCGCGTCCACCGTGCTCCTCGTGTGCAGCCAGCACGGTGACGAGCCGTCGGGCCGCGAGGCCTGCCTGAGCACGGTCCGCGACCTCGCGTACGCCAAGGACAAGCAGACGAGGCGGTTCCTGTCGCGCACCACGCTGCTCGTCGTGCCCACCGCCAACCCGGACGGCCGCGCCGCGAACACCCGCGGCAACGCCGACGGCGTCGACATCAACCGCGACCACATCGCCCTCAAGACCGAGGAGGGCCGCGCACTCGCCGCCGTCATCCGCGACCGCGCCCCGGACGCCATCTACGACCTGCACGAGTACGGGGCCACGCCGAAGTACTACGACAAGGACCTGTTCGACCTCTGGCCGCGCAACCTCAACACCGACGACGCGGTGCACCGGGAGGCCAAGGAGCTCTCCCTCGACCACGTCCGGCCCGCCGCGACCGCCGACGGCTACACCACAGGCACCTACGGCATCTGGACCGACCCCGTCACCGGTGAGCCCGTCAAGCAGGTCGCGGGCGACGGCCAGGAGCGCATCCTGCGCAACGTCTCCGGCATCAAGCACGCCGCGGGCCTGCTCATCGAAAGCCGCGTCGACCCCCTCACCGAGGCGGAGAAGAACGACCCGGCCCTGAACAACCGCCGCCGCGTCCACTCCCAACGCTCCGCCCTGAAGGGCCTCTTCAGCTACGCCGACGAGCACAGGTGGCGCCTGGAGGCCGCCACCACGGCGTCGCGCCTCAAGGGCCTGCGCGACCGCGGCCCCGTCTACCTGGGCGGCGCCGACAACGACCCGGCCGAGCCGAACGAGATCATCCAGGACCCGGCCTGCGGCTACCGCCTGACCCCGGAGCAGTACGCCGACGTCCAGGACGAACTCGATCTGCACGGCGTGACCGCGCGCCGCGACGGCCACGGCGGCGCCCTGGTCCCGCTGCGCCAGTCCGCCCGCGCCCTCGTCCCGCTCCTGCTCGACGCCCGGGCCTCCCACCACCTCGTCACGGGGCGGCCCGACACCGACTGTTGAGCCCGGTGCGGGCACGTCACATGTGGTAGGGGGTTAGCGGAGAGAAGAACAACCGACGAACCGTCAGCCGTGCTCACTCCGCGAAAGGTGCACTCGTGACACAGGAATCCCAGAAGCCGGACGCCGGAGGAGGCCCACCACTGTCCGTGGAGGGCCACTCCGGCGGCCGGCCGGCCCAGACCGACCGGGTGGTGTTCGGTGTCACCGCCGTGCTCACCCTCGCCTTCGTGGTGTGGGGCGCCACCGCCACGGACACCCTCGAAGACGTCTCGTCGGACATGCTGGAAGGCCTGATCCACAACGGTGGTTGGGCCTTCATGCTGGCGGCGTCCGGCTTCGTGGTCTTCGCCCTGTGGCTCGCCGTCAGCCGCTACGGCAAGATCACGCTCGGCCGGGAGGGCGAGGAACCCGAGTTCCGCACCGTGTCCTGGGTCGCGATGATGTTCAGCGCGGGCATGGGCATCGGTCTGATGTTCTACGGCGTGAGCGAACCGCTCGCCCACTTCACCAACCCGCCGCCCGGCACCCACCCCGACGACAAGGCCGCCGCCATGGAGACCTCCATGGCGACGACGCTCTTCCACTGGACGCTGCACCCCTGGGCGATCTACGCCGTCGTCGGCCTCGCCATCGCGTACAGCACGTTCCGGCGGGGCAGGCGGCAGACCATCAGCTCCGTGTTCGTGCCGCTCATCGGCGAGAAGCACGCCCACGGAGCGTGGGGCCGCGTCATCGACATCCTCGCCATCTTCGCCACGCTCTTCGGCTCCGCCGCGTCCCTGGGCCTCGGCGCCCTGCAGATCGGCAGCGGCTTCGAAGAGCTGGACTGGATGGACAAGGCCGGCACCGGGCTGCTCGTCACCATCATCGCCGTCCTGACCGTGGCGTTCGTCGCGTCCGCGGTCTCCGGCGTCGAGAAGGGCATCCAGTGGCTGTCGAACATCAACATGGTGCTCGCCCTCGTCCTGGTCGTCTTCGTCTTCATCGCGGGCCCCACCGTCATCATCCTCGACCTGGTGCCCACCTCGATCGGCTCCTACCTGGGTGACCTGCCGCAGCTCATCGGGCGCACCGAGGCCTCAAGCGGCAAGGGCGTCTCCGACTGGCTGGGCAGCTGGACGGTCTTCTACTGGGCCTGGTGGATCTCCTGGACGCCCTTCGTCGGCATGTTCATCGCCCGCATCAGCCGGGGCCGTACGATCCGGCAGTTCGTGGGCGGCGTGATCCTCGTGCCGAGCACGGTCAGCCTCCTCTGGTTCGCCGTCTTCGGCGGCAGCGCGATGACGGTCAAGGAGCGCGGCGGCCTGGAGGGCGACACCACCCCCGAGGCCCAGCTGTTCGGCCTGCTGCACGAGTACCCGATCGCCACCGCCACGAGCCTGCTCGTGATGATCCTCGTCGGCATCTTCTTCGTCTCCGGAGCAGACGCCGCGTCCATCGTCATGGGCACGCTCTCCCAGAAGGGCTCGCTGGAACCCGGCCGCCTGGTCGTCATCTTCTGGGGCGTGGTCACGGGCGCGGTCGCCGCCATCATGCTGCTCATCGGCGACGGCAAGGACAACGCGCTCACCGGTCTGCAGAATCTGACGATCCTGGCGGCCGCGCCGTTCGTCCTCGTGATGATCGGGATGTGTGTGGCGCTGATGAAGGACCTGCGCCACGACCCGCTGATCGTGCGCGGCGAACACGGCACGGACGCCGTGGAGCGGGCCGTCCTCGCCGGTCACGAGCAGTACGACGGGGACTTCGAGCTCCAGATCGGCCCGAGCGACAGCACGGACGCCGACACCGGCGGCGACACCCCGTCGTCGCAGCCCGACCCCGCCCGCTGAGCAAGCGGGGTCGCGGCGGGCCGCGCCGACGGGGCGAAGGCCCGGTCAGCCCGCCGCGACCCCGTCCGTCTCCGACAAGAGCTCCGCCGCGGCCCGCGCGCAGCCCCACGCGACCGTGACGCCCGCCCCGCCGTGCCCGTAGTTGTGCACGAGCGCACGCCCGTCGTGCACGCGCTCACGCTCGAGGCGCACGGCGGGCCGGGCGGGCCGCAGCCCCACCCGGTGGCCGATGATCCGCGCCCCGCCGATCTCGGGGCGCACCCGGGCACAGCGCGCCACGATCGCCTCCGCCACCGCCGGATCCGGCTCCAGGGACCACACCCCGTCCTCCGCCGTCCCGCCGAGCACGAGGCCGCCGGGCTGCGGCAGGAAGTACGTCGTCTCGTCGGACGCGCTGTCCGCGGCCGTGAACCACGTCCGGACCCCCGGGTTCTCCACCAGGACCAGCTGCCCGCGCACCGGGCGCACCGTGTCGTCCGGGACCAGGCTCCGGGCGCCGAGCCCCGAGCAGTTGACGACGTGCCGCGCCAGGGCCAGCGGCTCGGCGAGCGACACTGCCGCCCTGACCTCCACCGAGCCGCCCGCCGCGCGCAGCCGCTCGCGCAGCCACCCGAGGTGCGTCGGCATGTCGATCAGCGGAAGCCGTGCCCACAGGCCGACGCCCGCGTACTCCTCGGCCGTCGTCGCCCGAAGCCCCGGCACCCGCTTCGCCCACGGGCCGAGCGTGTCCAGGCCGGTCTCGGCGTGTACGCCCTCGACCATGCGTACGCCCGTGCGCCCGGGGTCGGCCGCCAACTCCCGGTACCGCTCGAGCGATATGAGCGACCAGTCGCCGACGAGCCCCTCCGGCTCGATGCGGTACGGCCACCACAGGCCGCCCGCAACAGCCGAGGTCGTCCGCTCCGCGGGCTCCCGCGTCCACACCCGCACCCGGCGTCCGCGCTCCGCGAGCACCACCGCCGTGGTGAGCCCCGCGACGCCGCCCCCCACCACGATCACATCCGTGTCATCACCATGCGTCATCCCCGAAACGTAGCGGAAGCCGTCAAGGGGCGCGCAGAAGCCCGCGCGGGTGGGGATACTCACACCATGCTTGCCGAGTACGCGACCTTCGGCCTGGCACCGGCGATGCGCGCCGGTGGAGTTCTCGCGAGCGGTGCCTACCAAGTGCACCGCGACTTCGTCGACTTCATCGTGAACGGCCGCCCGCTGCTGTTCCAGCTCGCCGACCTCGACGCCGTCTCCCCGCTCGCGTCCGACATCCCCCCGGCGATCTTCACCACGCATGTGCGCCGGCTCCTCCTCGAAGCGGACCCGCCGCTGCTCGACGGCCGCTACGTGATCTACGGCTGTCCCGAGTGCGAGGGCCTGGACTGCGGCGCGGTCACGGCCGTCATCGAGCGGGCGGGGGACGACTACGTGTGGCGGGACTTCGCCTGGCAGACCTCCGATCACGCCGACCTGGAGCTGAACGGCTACCGCGGCATAGGCCCGTTCCGCTTCCAGGGCGGGGAGTACCGCGAACAGCTCGGCCGCCTGCTCACCGGCGACGACCCGGGCGCCGTGCGCCGCCGTGTCCTGCTCATCGGGGCGCGCGTCGCGCTGCTCGCGAAGCTCGCGGCGGCGCTGCGCACCATCGGCATCGGCGCGGAGATCGCCGCGGACGCGGCGGGCGTACCGGCGGAGGAACTGCGCACCTACGGCGCCGTGGCGTTCGGGCGGGCCGTGCCCGAGCGGGTGCGCGGCTCCGTGCACGAGGCGTTCGAGCGCGCCGGGGTCGACGTCGCGTACGTCGACGGGCTCGCGCCGATCGTGCCGCTGCTCGTCGCGCAGATCGAGTACGCCCTGGACCCGGGCCCGGAGGCACAGCGGCGCCTGGCACGGCTCGCGGTCACCGACGGAGCGGTCGTCACCGAGGTCACGTCGCCGTGCCGGGTGCGCCTCACCGCCTACCGCGTGGGGCGGCTGCGCCGGGCCCGCGTCCACGAGGTCTTCGACGAGGTCCTGGAGCCGGGCGAGCACCGGGTGCCCCTGCCGGGCGGGGCACCGTACGTGGTGGCCCGCACCTCCGACGCGGTCCTGGTGGCGGCCGCGGCCTCCGGCTGACCGCCGCCGTCCCGGGGCCGTGCCCACCGGTTAGGCTCGACCCCTGATGAATGGAACCCTCGTCGCCAAGCAACTCGCCGCCGGCCACGGCGACCGCTCCCTCTTCGAGGGACTCGACCTCGTTGTCGCCCCCGGCGACGTCATCGGCCTCGTCGGCGCGAACGGCGCCGGCAAGTCCACCCTGCTCCGCCTGCTCGCGGGCGTCGACACTCCGGAGTCCGGCCGGATCAGCCTGTCGCCGCCCGCGGCGATCGTCGGACACCTGCCGCAGGAGCCCGACCGCCGCCCCGGCGAGTCGATCCGCGCGTTCCTGTCCCGGCGCACCGGGGTCACCGCCGCACAGCTGACGATGGACGAGGCGACCGAGGGCCTCGTCGCGGGCGCGCCCGGCGCCGACGACGCGTACGCGGCGAGCCTGGAGCGCTGGCTCGCCCTCGGCGGCGCCGACCTCGACGAGCGCGCCGAGGACGTCGCGCGGTCGCTGGGCCTGGGCGTGGACCTCGACCAGGAGATGACGTCCCTTTCCGGCGGCCAGGCCGCCCGCGCGGGCCTGGCCTCGCTGCTGCTCTCGCGCTACGACGTCTTCCTGCTCGACGAGCCCACCAACGACCTGGACCTCGCGGGCCTGGAGCGCCTCGAGGAGTTCGTGCGCGGCCTGCGCGCGGGCACCGTGGTCGTCAGCCACGACCGCGAGTTCCTCTCCCGCACCGTCACCAAGGTCCTCGAACTCGACCTGGCGCAGCAGCAGATCAACCTGTACGGCGGCGGCTACGACGCCTATCTGGAGGAGCGCGAGGTCGCCCGCCGCCACGCCCGCGACGAGTACGAGGAGTACGCCGACAAGAAGGCCGCGCTCCAGGACCGGGCCCAGATGCAGCGGTCGTGGATGGACAAGGGCGTGAAGAACGCCCGCCGCAAGGCCACCGACAGCGACAAGCTGGGCCGCAAGTTCCGCAGCGAGGCCAGCGAGAAGCAGGCCGCGAAGGCCCGTCAGACGCAGCGGATGCTGGAGCGGCTCGACGTCGTCGACGAGCCCCGCAAGGAGTGGCAGCTGCAGATGGAGATCGCCGCGGCCCCGCGCTCCGGCGCCGTGGTCGCCACGCTGCGCGACGCCGTGGTGCGCCGCGGTCCGTTCACGCTCGGCCCGGTGCACCTCCAGCTCGACTGGGCCGACCGCGTCGCCATCACCGGCGCGAACGGCTCCGGCAAGACGACGCTGCTGCGCGCCCTGCTCGGCCGCACCCCCGTGGACGCGGGGCACGCCGCGCTCGGCTCCGGCGTCGTGGTGGGCGAGGTCGACCAGGCGCGGGCCCACTTCCACGGCGAGGAGACGCTGCTCGACGCCTTCCGCGCGGCCGTGCCCGACACCGAACCGGCCGAGATCCGCACGCTCCTCGCCAAGTTCGGTCTGAAGGCCGACCACGTACTGCGCTCCGCGGCGACCCTCTCCCCGGGCGAGCGCACCCGCGCCGCGCTCGCGCTGCTCCAGGGCCGGGGTGTGAACCTGCTGGTCCTCGACGAGCCGACGAACCACCTCGACCTGCCCGCCATCGAGCAGCTGGAGTCCGCGCTCGACACCTACGAGGGCACGCTGCTCCTGGTCACGCACGACCGCCGCATGCTGGACGCCGTACGCGTCACCCGCCGCCTGGAGGTAACAGACGGCAAGGTGACCGAACGGCGCGCCCCGTAGGGGCGCGGGGAACTGCGGGCCCAGCCACGGCCGGCCCGCAGACACCCCACACACGAAGCACCTAACGGCGCTTGGGGTCGACCAACCCGGCCCGGCGCAGCGCCTCCGCCATGGCGTCGTTCGCAGGCGGCGGTCCCTGCCGAGGGGCGCTCCCCTTGGCACGGCCGCCCCGGTTCTGCTGCCCCCCGCGGGGCTGCTGCTGCCGCTGCTGCGGCGGCCGCCCGCCACGCTCCCTGCGGCCCTCACCCGGGGCGGAGCCCTTGGCGGGCTCGTCGTCCAGACGCAGCGTCAGCGAGACGCGCTTGCGCGGCACGTCGACGTCCAGGACCTTCACCTTCACGATGTCGCCCGGCTTCACCACGTCCCGCGGGTCCTTGACGAAGGTCTTGGACATCGCGGAGACGTGCACCAGGCCGTCCTGGTGCACGCCGACGTCGACGAACGCGCCGAACGCCGCGACGTTCGTGACGACGCCTTCGAGCACCATCCCGGAGGACAGGTCGCCGATCTTCTCGACGCCCTCCTTGAACGTGGCCGTCTTGAAGGCGGGTCGCGGGTCGCGGCCGGGCTTCTCCAGCTCCTTGAGGATGTCCGTGACGGTCGGCAGACCGAAGACGTCGTCCACGAAGGCGGTGGGCTTCAAGGAGCGCAGCGTCGCCGTGTTGCCGATGAGGGACGGCACGTCGACGCCCGCCTCCTTCACCATCCGCCGCACCACCGGGTACGCCTCGGGGTGCACGCTGGAGGCGTCCAGCGGGTCGTCGCCGCCGCGGATGCGCAGGAAGCCCGCGCACTGCTCGTACGCCTTCGGGCCGAGGCGCGCGACGTCCTTGAGGGCCTTGCGGCTGCGGAAGGGGCCGTTCGTGTCGCGGTGCGCCACGATGTTCTCGGCGAGGCCGGAGCCGATGCCGGAGACGCGGGCGAGCAGCGGGGCCGAGGCCGTGTTCACGTCCACGCCCACGCCGTTCACACAGTCCTCGACGACCGCGTCGAGGGAGCGGGACAGCTTCACCTCGGACAGGTCGTGCTGGTACTGGCCGACGCCGATGGACTTCGGGTCGATCTTCACCAGCTCGGCGAGCGGGTCCTGGAGGCGGCGAGCGATGGAGACGGCGCCGCGCAGCGACACGTCCAGGTCCGGCAGCTCCTGGGAGGCGAACGCGGAGGCCGAGTACACCGAAGCGCCCGCCTCGGAGACCATCACCTTGGTGAGCTTCAGCTCCGGGTGCCTGCCGATCAGGTCGGCGGCGAGCTTGTCCGTCTCGCGCGACGCCGTGCCGTTGCCGATCGCGACCAGGTCGACCGCGTGCTCCTCGGCGAGCCGGGCGAGCTTCGCGAGGGACTCGTCCCACTTGTTCGCCGGGACGTGCGGGTAGATCGTGTCCGTCGCGACGACCTTGCCGGTCGCGTCCACGACGGCGACCTTCACGCCCGTACGGAAACCCGGGTCCAGGCCGAGCGTCGCGCGCGTGCCCGCCGGGGCGGCGAGCAGCAGGTCGCGCAGGTTCGAGGCGAAGACCCGCACGGCCTCGTCCTCGGCGGCGGTGCGCAGGCGCAGCCGCAGGTCGATGCCCAGGTGCACCAGGATGCGGGTGCGCCAGGCCCAGCGGACCGTGTCCTTCAGCCACTTGTCGCCGGGACGGCCGCGGTCGGCGATGCCGAAGCGCTGGGCCACCGTGCCCTCGAACGACGTCGGGCCCTCCGTGGCCTCCTCCGGCTCCAGGACGAGGTCCAGGACGTCTTCCTTCTCGCCGCGCAGCAGGGCCAGGACGCGGTGCGAGGGCAGCTCCGTGAACGGCTCGGCGAAGTCGAAGTAGTCGGCGAACTTCGCGCCCGCCTCCTCCTTGCCCTCGCGCACCTTGGCGGCGAGCCGCCCGCGCACCCACATGCGCTCGCGCAGCTCGCCGATCAGGTCGGCGTCCTCGGAGAAGCGCTCGGTGAGGATGGCCCGGGCGCCGTCGAGCGCGGCCTGCGCGTCCGCGACGCCCTTGTCGGCGTCGACGAACGCGGCAGCGGCCGCCAGCGGCTCCACGGCCGGGTCGCCGAGCAGCCCTTCGGCCAGCGGCTCAAGACCCGCCTCGCGGGCGATCTGGGCCTTGGTGCGCCGCTTGGGCTTGTACGGCAGATAGATGTCCTCGAGGCGGGCCTTGGTGTCGGCCTCGCGGATGCGCGCCTCCAGCTCTTCGGTGAGCTTGCCCTGCTCGCGCACCGATTCGAGGACGGCGGCGCGCCGCTCCTCCAGCTCGCGCAGATAGCGCAGGCGCTCTTCGAGCGTGCGCAGCTGCGCGTCGTCGAGCGACTCGGTCGCCTCCTTGCGGTAGCGCGCGATGAAAGGCACCGTCGACCCGCCGTCGAGCAGGTCGACGGCGGCCTTGACCTGCCGCTCCCGTACGCCGAGTTCCTCGGCGATCCTGCTTTCGATGGACGCTGGAGCCGACGTCTGCAAAGGTGCCACGTTCCGGTACCGCCTTCTCACTGAGGTTGCCCGGCAATTGTGGCAGGTGGCACGGACAGCGGGGGAGTCAGACCCGGCGGGTCCGCCCCGGCCGTCGCGCGCCTCCTCCGCCACGACGCCCGGAACGGGAGGCTCCGCCGAAGAGCCGGGCCAGGGCCCGGAACGGCAGCGTCACCACCGTCGCGAGCGCCGCCCCGATCTGTCGCAGCACGTCCGCGATAGCACGGAACACGTGGATCTCCCTTCGGCACGCGGCCCGCCACTCAGAGGCGGGCCGGGGCCGGACGAGTACCTCGGGAGCCGCGTGCCATGCGTGCCGGCGCGCGGTGGCGTCGGACCCGGCGCCCGCCCGCCGGCCTCACGCCTTGCCGAGCAGGTCCGCGGGGAACGCCCCCGCGCGCAGCGCGGCCTGGGCGAAGGCGCCGCCGAGCTCGGTGAGCCGCTCGACCCCGGCCTCGCCCAGGTGCGCGTACGGCGCCCGGTCGAGGCGGTCGGTGCGCTCCTCGACCGCCTGCCGCAGCGCCACGCCCGTCTGGGTCAACTCGCCCTCGGCGTCCACGACTCCGCGCGCCCGCAGCCGCTCCACGGCCCCGTCCCAGTCCTCCTGGGCCCAGCCGCGCGTGAGCAGGTTCCGCTTGGGCGTCATGCCCTTGCCGGTCGCCGTGTGGCTCACCAGGGCCTCCACGGCGTCGAGTTCGGCGTCCAGGAGCGCGGCCAGGTGCCCGTCGCCCCGGTGCTCGCGCAGCAGCGTCGCGGCGTGCCAGTACGCCAGGTGCGGCTCGTCGGGCACGGGCAGGTCGGCGTGGGCCGCGTACAGCGGTCGGGCGCTGCGCACGCAGGCCTCCGTGGCGCGCAGCGCGAGCCGCGCCGCCTCGGCCATCTCCGGCGACGCGACGGCCTCGTCGCCGAGAAGGCGCCGCAGCGTCGTGTCCACGGCCCGCAGGCGCGCCGCCAGGACGTCCCCGGGAGCGGCGGCGCGCCACACCGCGGGGACGTGCTCGGCGACGGTCTCCGGCCGGTAGCTGAAGAAGGCCGCCGTCACGGTCCCGGCGCCGACGGCACCCATCGCCGCCGCGCGCGCGGCGAAGTTGACGGCCCTGGGGTGCGTGATTCCCAGGGCGCCCAGCTCCCGCCCCAGGTCGGGGGCGAAGTAGTGGGTGGAGTGCAGGGTGTTGAGCACGCTGTGACAGCGCCGTCCCGCGCGCGGGTGCGGGCCCGCACCGGTCGCGGACGAGCTCGTGGGGGAGGCCGTGGGAGAGGTCATGCCCGTACGCTACCGACTGGTTGGTATGACGTGAAGAGTGGGGCCGGTCACCCCCGGCGCCGCGGGAGGCGCCCCGACCCATGGCAGAAAAGGTGGGGTGCCCGTCATTGCGGCCATCCCGCGCTGCCCCAAGAATCGACGGCATGGCGCAGCGAACCGTCCTGGTCGTCCTCTTCGAAGGCGTGCAGAGTCTCGATGTCACCGGCCCCGTGGAGGTCTTCGGCGGGGCCACCGGGCCCGACGGCGGCCCCGCGTACCGGGTGTGCACCGCGTCCCTCGACGGCGCCCCCGTGCGCACGTCCAGCGGCCTCACCCTGGTCCCCGACCACACCCTGGCGGACGCCCCCGCCCCGCACACCCTGGTCGTGCCCGGCGGCATCGGCACCCGCCCGGAAGTGCCCCGCCTGGTCGACTGGGTGCGCGCCCACGGTCCCCGCGCCCGGCGGCTCGTCTCGGTGTGCACCGGGGCGGTCGTGCTCGCCCGCGCGGGCCTGCTCGACGGCCGCCGCGCGACGACCCACTGGGCGTACTGCGACAAGCTCGCCCGCGACCACCCGGCCGTCGAGGTCCAGCCGGACCCCATCTACGTACGCGACGGGCACGTGGCGACCTCGGCGGGCGTCACGGCGGGCATCGACCTCGCGCTCGCCCTGGTCGAGGAGGACCTGGGCCGCGCGACGGCGCTCACCATCGCCCGCCACCTCGTCGTGTTCCTGCGCCGACCCGGCAACCAGGCGCAGTTCAGCGCCCAGCTCGCCGCGCAGACCGCGAGCCGCGAGCCGCTGCGCGAGGTCCAGCAGTGGATCACCGAGCACCCGGACGACGACCTCGGCGTCGAGAAGCTGGCCGCCCGCGCCCGGCTCTCGCCGCGCCACTTCGCCCGCGCCTTCCAGGCGGAGACCGGCATGACGCCCGGCAAGTACGTCGACCGCGTCCGCGTCGAGCACGCGCGCCGCCTGCTCGAAGACACCTCGCGCGGCGTCGAGGAGGTCTCCCGCGCCTGCGGCTACGGCACCCCGGAGGCGATGCGCCGCGCCTTCCTCAAGGCGCTCGGCACCCCGCCCGCCGAGTACCGCCGCCGCTTCCACGCACCCCTGCCCGCGTCCCACCCGCACCCCGTCACCCTCTAGGAGTCCGCATGCAGATAGCCATCGCCCTGTACGAGCGCTTCACCGCCCTGGACGCGATCGGTCCCTACCAGATGCTCGGCGGTATCCCGGACGCGGAGGTCGTCTTCGTGGCCGAGCGCGCCGGGACCGTGCGCGACGACAGCGGGCGGCTCGCCCTCGTCGCCGACAAGACCTTCGCCGAGGTCGCGCACCCGGACGTGCTCGTGGTCCCCGGCGGACCGGGCCAGAGCGACCAGATGGAGAACGCACCGCTCCTGGACTGGCTGCGCACCGCCGACGCCACCAGCACCTGGACGACGTCCGTGTGCACCGGCTCCCTCGCGCTCGCCGCCGCCGGGCTGCTCGAGGGGCGCACCGCGACGTCCCACTGGCTCGCCCTCGGCGAACTGGAGAAGCTCGGCGTCCGCCCCTCGGAGGAGCGGGTGGTCTTCGACGGCAAGTACGTGACGGCCGCCGGTGTCTCCTCCGGCATCGACATGGGCCTCGCGCTCGTCGGCAGGATCGCCGGCGACGAGCGGGCCCGGACCGTCCAGCTCATCACCGAGTACGACCCGCAGCCGCCCTACGACGCGGGCTCGCCGAAGAAGGCGCCCGCCCACCTCGTGGAGATGTTCCGCGAGCAGACCCGGTTCAAGGACGCCCCGGCGTAGCCGCACCCTCCGGCACGGTCCAGGTGAAGCGCGGCTGCCTGCGCTCCAGGAAGGCGGCGACACCCTCGGCGGTGTCGCCGCTGCCGCGCTCCTGGTCCGCCCAGTGGGCCTCTCGGTCGGCGCGGCCCGCCGCGAACTCCTTGGCCGCCGCCTGCGTCAGGAGCGAGCGGGAGGCGAGGACGCGCGTGAACTCCTTCACGCGCCCGTCCAGTCCGCCCACCGGCAGGACCTCGTCCACCAGGCCCGTCCGCAGCGCCCGCGCCGCGCTGATCAACTCGCCGGAGAACAGCAGGTACTTCGCCGTGGCCGGGCCCGCGAGCGCGGCCAGACGGCGCGTCGACGAGGCCGGGTAGACGATGCCCAGCTTCGCCGGAGTGACCGCGAACGACGCGTCCTCGTCGGCGAACCGCAGGTCGCAGGCCGCCGCGAGCTGGCAGCCGCCGCCCACGCAGTACCCGCGCACCGCCGCGAGCGTCGGCTTGGGGAAGGCGGCCAGGGCCTCCTCCGCGCGGACCGCGAGCTCCTGCGGCCGACCGGGCTCGGCGCGCAGCGAGGAGATGTCGGCGCCCGCGCAGAAGGTGTCGCCCGCGCCGGTGAGGACCAGCACGCGGACCGCCGGGTCGGAGGCGAGCGCATCGAGCAGCGGCGGCAGCGCGCGCCACATGTCCGCCGTCATGGCGTTGCGCTTGGCCCGGTGGTCGATGACGACGGTGGCGACGCCGTCCGCGACGGCCTGCCTCAGCTGCGGCTCCATGCGCCGGATGCTATCCGCACCGTACGAACGTACGATCAAGAAGGGGCGGCTTCGCACAGCGGACGGAGACGCTCATGTTCGGACGCGACAAGGCGCGCGCTGCGGCGCGCGACGCGACCCGGGACCAGGAAGGCCCCGGCGGCGCGGACCCCAGGGCCCTCAGCCGCAGCTTCGGCTGGCTGGCGCTGCTCGGCGCCGTCCTGGCCGTCGGCGGGCTCGTCGGCCTGGTCTACGCCGGGGTCGCCACTCTCACCTCGATGCTCCTGTTCGGCTGGCTGCTGCTCGTCGGCGGCATCGTGGCGCTGCTGCACGCCGTGCAGTCGCGGGGCACCAGCTTCTTCTGGCTCGGCGTGGTCGTCGCCGCGCTGAACCTCGCGGCGGGCGTCGTCGTCATCCGCAGGCCCGACGTGGCCGCCGAGGCGCTGACGATGTTCGCGGCGCTCCTCTTCCTCACCGGCGGGGTGTTCCGGCTTGTGGGCAGCCTGGTGGTGCGCGGCCCGCAGATGGCCGTGACGCTGCTGCAAGGCGCCTTCGGCGTCCTGCTCGGCGTCCTCGTGCTCGCCGGGTGGCCGAGCAGCAGCCAGTACGTCATCGGCTGCTTCTTCTCGCTCGCGCTGCTCTTCGACGGCCTGGGACTGCTGGCCACGGGCATCGGCGCCCGGCGCATCATCAGCCTGGTGTCGGACCGCGTGGGCGCCGACGGCGGCGGGGCCCAGGAAGCCGTACAACCTGAAGAACCTGTGAAGGCAGCACAAGAAGGGCAGGACCAGTCGCGCAACTGACGCCGCCATGCGGCCGCGATCAAATCCCGTCGATACTCGCTGACTTCTGGTCAGTAGCGCGGTCCGGACCAGTGCGTTCCCAACACTCGACGTGTGGTGACAATCGAGCGCGAGGGCGGCGACCGGGCGATGGGGAACGACGGGAGGGCGCCGGGCCCGCTCCCCCGGGGCAGCGGGCGAGTGCCGTACGAAGGGGTGTGGCGGTTCACCGCGCCCGCCGTCGACGCGTCCGTGCCCCAGGCGCGGCACGCGGTGCGCGACCTGCTGGCGCGCCAGGGCGTACCGGCCCCCGACGAGCTGGTGCAGGGTCTGCTGTTGATCGTCTCCGAGCTGGTCACCAACGCGGTGCGGCACGCGGCGCTGCTGTCGCCCACGCTCGCCGTGGAGGTCGCGGTCGGCGCCGAGTGGGTGCGGGTGTCCGTCGAGGACAACCACCCCTACCGCCCGACCGCCCTGGTGGCCGATCACGGCCAGACCGGCGGGCGCGGGCTGCTCCTGGTGCGGGAGATCACCCGCGAGGCGGGCGGCGCCTGCGACGTCGAGCACACGGCGAGCGGGGGCAAGGTCATCTGGGCGGCCCTGCCCCTGAAGCCGAACACCGCCTAGCGGCGCCGGGGGAGCGGCGGACTACCAGCCCGCGCCCGGGCCCGTCAGCTCCTTGATGGCGGGCCGCGCCGCGTCCAGGACCGTCATGAACCACGCGGAGAACGGCCCCTTGGCGTGCCGCTCGGCCAGCTCGTCGGCCGTCACGAACACCGTCTCGCCCACCTCGGCCGGGTCCGGGCGCAGATCGGCCTGCACCATGCCGACGAACAGGTGGTTGTACTCCTGCTCCACCAGGCCCGACTCCGGGTCCGGGTGGTTGTAGCGGACCGTGCCCGCCTCGGCGAGCAGCGACGGGGAGACGCCCAGCTCCTCGAAGGTGCGCCGGGCCGCCGCCGCGAACGGCGCCTCGCCGGGGTACGGGTGGCCGCAGCAGGTGTTGGACCACACGCCGGGGGAGTGGTACTTGCCGAGCGCGCGCTGCTGGAGCAGCAGCCGCCCCTGCTCGTCGAAGAGGAAGACGGAGAACGCCCGGTGCAGCTGTCCGGGGGCCTGGTGCGCGGCCAGCTTCTCCGCCGTGCCGATGGTCCTGCCGTCCTCGTCGACGAGCTCGAGCATGATTGTCTCTCCGGTGCCGTTCGACGAGCTGTGCGCCGCGGTGGCAGGTGTGATCGGCATACCCATCCTTCGCTTCGGTCTCGGAGCCCAAGTCTGCCGTACGACATCGGTGCGCCCGGCACTCCGGGGGCCCCGCATGTCCCGTCCGCAACGCTGCGAACACGTTGCGCGGCCGGGGCGCGGGCGGACGCCCGGCGCCGCCGCGGAGCCGATCGCGCCGCGCGGCCCGCCCGCCGGACCCGCCCGCCCGCCGGGCCCGTCAAGGACCAGCGCCGTCACCGGCCCGTCCAGGACCTCGAAACTTGGCTTGATCGCGTACCGCGACGCCGCACCGCGCCCGGTGGCCGGGGCGGCCCGGGACGAGGACCGGATGCTCGCCGGGGGCGCGCACGGCGCGCGGGGCAGCGTGCGCCACCACAGAACCAGCGCCCGCGCGCTGTCAGTGACAGAGCTTCGGCTCGTGCTCCGCGTGGCCGCCGGGCTCCAGCTGGAACGTGCAGTGCTCGACGTCGAAGTGGTCGCCCAGGCAGCCCTGGAGGGCGTGCAGCATCTTCTCGTGGCCGACGGCGCTGAGCGTCTCGGGGCTCACCACGACGTGGGCGGAGAGCACCGGCATGCCCGAGGTGATGGTCCAGGCGTGCAGGTCGTGGACGTCCTCGACCCCGGGCAGGGCCAGGATGTGGCTCCGCACCTCGGCCATGTCCACGCCCTTGGGAGCCGCTTCCAGCAGGACGTTCAGGGTGTCCCGCAGCAGCTTCCAGGTGCGCGGCACGATCATGAGGCCGATCACGATGGAGGCGATCGGGTCGGCGGCCTGCCAGCCGGTCAGCAGGATGACGACGGCCGACACCAGGACCGCCACCGAGCCGAGCGCGTCCGCGAGGACCTCCAGGAAGGCGCCGCGCACATTGAGGCTGTCCTTCTGGCCGCGCATCAGCAGGAGCAGCGAGACGAGGTTCGCCGCCAGGCCGATGAGGCCGAAGACGATGGTCAGGCCGCCCGCGGTCTCGGACGGCGTGACGAACCGCTGGATCGCCTCGTACAGCACATAGCCGCCGACGCCGAGCAGGAGCAGACAGTTGGCGAGCGCGGCGAGGATCTCCGCGCGGGCGTAGCCGAAGGTGCGGCTGTCGCTCGCGGGGCGGCCCGCGAAGTGGATCGCGAGCAGCGCCATGCCGAGCCCGACGGCGTCGGTGGCCATGTGCGTCGCATCCGCGATCAGTGCGAGCGAATCCGCGACGACGCCGCCGACGATCTCCACCAGCATCACGGTGATGGTGATGGACAGGGCGATGCGCAGCCGGCCCTTGTAGCCGGCCGTCACGGTGCCGTTCGTCGGCGGCGCGTGGCCGTGGTCGTGTCCAGCCCCCATCGCGTGGTCCTCCGGATCCGTAGGGTGCCGCCGTCCCGTGGCGGCGATCACAGTGAACTACGGGTGGGGGGTATCTGGCAACGCGACCCTGAACACCGTTGTCATATGCGCTGGCCTGCGAAAACGGTCCGCGTCAGAGGGGCCGGGCGGGTCCGGCCTCCGGATGGCGCAGACACCAGCCCGCCCACGCCGAAGCCACCATCTCGCGCACCCCGAGCCCGGCCGTGAAGCCCAGCTCCCGCGCCGCGAGCCGGACGTCGGCGACCGCGCGCGGCGCGTCGCCCGCCCGGCGCGGCTCCACCAGCGGCGCGCGGGTGTCCCCGGTGACCTCGCCGATGACGGTGAGGAGTTCGCGTACGGAAACACCTTCGCCGCGGCCGATGTTCACCGTCAGATCGGTGCCGGGCGCGGCCGTCCTGCGCGCGGCCGCGAGGTGCGCCGCGGCCAGGTCCTGCACGTGCACGTAGTCGCGCACGCAGGTGCCGTCCGGCGTGGGGTGGTCGGTGCCGAAGACGCGCGGCGCCTCACCGCGCGTGAGCCGGTCGAAGACCATCGGGACCACGTTGAAGACCCCGGTGTCCGCGAGCTCGGGCGCCGCGGCCCCCGCCACGTTGAAGTACCTGAGGCAGGTCGTGGCGATCCCGTGCGCCCGCCCCGTGGCCCGGACCAGCCACTCCCCGGCCAGCTTCGTCTCGCCGTACGGGCTGACCGGCGCGCACGGGGTGTCCTCGGAGATCGTCTCGGCCGCGGGCGGATCCCCGTACACCGCGGCCGACGAGGAGAAGACGAACCGCCGGATCCCGGCCGCGGCCACCGCGTCCAGGAGCGTCACCAGGCCCCCGACGTTCTCCCGGTAGTAGCGCAGCGGCTGCGCCACGGACTCCCCGACCTGCTTGCGGGCCGCCAGATGCACCACACCCGTCACCGCGTGCTCCGCGAGCACCCGCCGGAGCAGCTCGCCGTCGAGCGAGGAGCCCCGTACGAGGGGGACGTCCGGGGGCAGCCGCTCCGGTATCCCGGACGACACGTCGTCGAGGGCGACCACCCGCTCCCCGGCGCCGGTCATCGCCCGCGCCACGTGTGCCCCGATATATCCCGCTCCACCTGTGATCAGCCATGTCATGGGCGTCCACCTTAGGCGGGCTTGGGCGGTTCGGTGCCGCGCGGTTTGTGGCCGCGGGCCGCCATCGACGATGATGATCGTGGCGATCAAGGGCGGAGCGGCCCGTGCCGCCCCCTGCAGATCGGGCTGATCGGGGCGTGAACGGGCGGTGAACGCCCGCTTCCCATCATCCGATAGCCTCTGCCGACATGCCGCCCGGCCGCATCCGGCGAGGGCGCCCCCCGTCACGCATGTGCCCGCGCGAGCCGCGCCGGGAATCAAGGAGTGAGTTCGTCCTGTCGACCGCCATCCTCACCGGCCAGCCGGTGCCCGGCTCGCCCCTCGAAGGCGATCTGCGGTCCCTGGGCTTCGACGTGCGGACCGCCAGGGACGCGGCCGACGCGGAGACGCTCGTGCGGGCCGTCCCCGCCGACCAGCGCGTCGCCGTCGTCGACACCCGCTTCGTCGGTCACGTCCACGCCCTGCGCCTCGGCCTGACCGACCCGCGCTTCGCCGCGGCCGCCGTGCCCGGCGCCGTCACCGCCAAGCCCGAGGCCCGCGGCGCGCTCACGCGCGCGCTGCGCACGGCCGTCGGCGCGGGCGGCGGGCCCGTCGCGGTCGTGCCGGACGCCGTGCCCGACCAGCTCGCCCAGGCCCTCGAAGCCGCCGACGTCGACGTGTACCGGCCCGAGCTCGGCACCCTCGTCGCGGCCGTGCCCACCGACCCCGAGACCCGCAACGCCGCCCGCCAGGCCGTCGCCGCCGTCGACGACGAGGCCGTACGCCTGCGCAGCGCGGTCAAGGCCAGGGACGGCTTCTTCACCACGTACTGCATCAGCCCGTACTCGCGCTACCTCGCGCGCTGGTGCGCCCGGCGCGGCCTCACCCCGAACCAGGTCACGACCGCCTCGCTGCTCGTCGCCCTGATCGCGGCGGGCTGCGCGGCCACCGGCACCCGCGGCGGCTTCGTGGCCGCGGGCCTCCTGCTGCTCTTCTCCTTCGTCCTGGACTGCACGGACGGCCAGCTCGCGCGGTACTCCCTGCAGTACTCGACGCTCGGTGCCTGGCTGGACGCGACCTTCGACCGGGCCAAGGAGTACGCGTACTACGCGGGCCTCGCGCTCGGCGCGGCTCGCGGCGGTGATGACGTCTGGGCCCTCGCGCTCGGCGCGATGATCCTCCAGACCTGCCGCCACGTCGTGGACTTCTCCTTCAACGAGGCCAACCACGACGCGACCGCCAACACCAGCCCCACCGCCGCCCTCTCCGACAAGCTCGACAGCCGCGGCTGGACGGTGTGGGCGCGCCGCATGATCGTGCTGCCCATCGGGGAGCGCTGGGCCCTGATCGCCGTACTGACCGCGCTCACCACCCCGCGCGTCACGTTCGTCGTGCTCCTGATCGGCTGCGGGCTCGCCGCCTGCTACACCACCGCGGGCCGCGTCCTGCGCTCCCTGACCCGCAGGGCCGAGCGCACCGACCGGGCCGCCACGGCCCTGGCGGACCTCGCCGACACCGGGCCCTTCGCGGGCGCGCTCGCCACGCTCCGGGGCGTCCCGGCACTCGCCCCGGTCCTCGCCCTCGCGGGCGGCGCGGCCGTCGTCGCCACCTCCGCCCTGACGTCCTTCGGCAGCCCCTGGCCGGTCATCGCCGCCGCCGGATACGTGATCACTTCGGGTCTGGCCGTCGCGCGCCCCCTCAAGGGCGCCCTCGACTGGCTCGTCCCGCCCTTCCTGCGCGCCGCCGAATACGGCACAGTCCTGGTACTGGCCGCCAAAGCGGACGTGAACGGAGCCCTTCCCGCGGCTTTCGGCCTGGTGGCCGCGGTCGCCTACCATCACTACGACACCGTGTACCGCATTCGCGGTGTCGTCGCGCCGCCGCGCTGGCTGGCGCGGGTGATCGGCGGGCACGAGGGCAGGACCTTCGCGGTCACCGTCGCCGCCGCCCTGCTGACAAACACAGATTTCACCGTCGCGCTCACGGCGCTCGCCGTGGCCGTGGCACTCGTGGTGCTCGTCGAGAGCATCCGCTTCTGGGTGACCGCGCACAACCGCGGCGCACCCGCCGTACACGATGAAGGAGAACCCGCATGATCGGCCTCGTCCTGGCCGCCGGCGCCGGCCGGCGTCTGCGTCCCTACACCGAAACGCTGCCCAAGGCGCTGGTGCCCGTGGTGGGCGAGGGAACCGAGAACGAGCTGGCCGTGCTCGACCTCACCCTGAAGAACTTCGCCGAGATCGGCCTGACCGAGGTCGCGATCATCGTCGGCTACCGCAAGGAAGCCGTCTACGACCGCAAGGACGCCCTCGAGGCGAAGTACGGCCTCAAGCTCACCCTCATCGACAACGACAAGGCCGAGGAGTGGAACAACGCCTACTCCCTGTGGTGCGGCCGTGACGCCCTCAAGCACAGCGTGATCCTCGCCAACGGCGACACCGTGCACCCGGTCTCCGTCGAGAAGACGCTGCTCGCCGCCCGCGGCGACGGCAAGAAGATCATCCTGGCCCTCGACACGGTGAAGCAGCTCGCCGACGAGGAGATGAAGGTCGTCGTGGACCCCGAGAAGGGCGTCCAGAAGATCACCAAGCTGATGGACCCGGCCGAGGCCACCGGTGAGTACATCGGCGTCACCCTCATCGAGGGCGAGGCCGCCGAGGAGCTCGCCGACGCCCTGAAGGCCACCTTCGAGCGCGACCCCGACCTGTACTACGAGGACGGCTACCAGGAGCTCGTCAACCGCGGCTTCAAGGTCGACGTCGCGCCCATCGGCGACGTCACGTGGGTCGAGATCGACAACCACGACGACCTCGCCAAGGGACGTGAGATCGCGTGCCAGTACTGACGAGGCTCATCCCCTCGCCGGTCGTCGTCGACATCCGGCCGGGGGCGTTGAACGACCTGGCCGGTGTCCTCGCCGACCAGAGGATCTGCTCGTCGACCGGCAAGCTCGCCATCGCGATCAGCGGCGGCTCCGGCGCGGTCCTGCGGGGGCGGCTCGCGCCGTCGCTGCCGGGCGCCGAGTGGTTCGAGGTGGGCGGTGGCACGCTCGACGACGCCATCAAGCTCGCCGACGCCATGAAGAAGGGCCGCTACGACGCGGTCGTCGGCCTCGGCGGCGGCAAGATCATCGACTGCGCCAAGTTCGCCGCGGCGCGCGTCGGCCTGCCGCTGGTCGCCGTCGCGACGAACCTGTCGCACGACGGCCTGTGCTCGCCCGTCGCGACCCTCGACAACGACGCGGGCCGCGGCTCGTACGGCGTGCCGAACCCGATCGCGGTCGTCATCGACCTCGACGTCATCCGTGAGGCCCCGGTCCGCTTCGTCCGCTCCGGCATCGGCGACGCCCTGTCCAACATCTCCGCGGTCCGGGACTGGGAGCTCGCCGCCCGCGAGCGCGGCGAGGACATCGACGGCCTCGCCGCCGCGATGGCCCGCCAGGCGGGCGAGGCGGTCCTGCGCCACCCCGGCGGCGTCGGCGACGACAGCTTCCTCCAGGTGCTCGCCGAGGGCCTGGTCCTCACCGGCATCGCGATGTCCGTCTCGGGCGACTCCCGCCCGGCATCGGGCGCCTGCCACGAGATCAACCACGCCTTCGACCTGCTGTTCCCGAAGCGCGCGGCGAGCCACGGCGAGCAGTGCGGCCTCGGCGCCGCCTTCGCGATGCACCTGCGCGGTGCCCGCGAGGAGTCGGCGTTCATGGCCGAGGTCCTTCGCCGCCACGGCCTGCCCGTCCTGCCGGAGGAGATCGGCTTCACCGTGGACGAGTTCGTCCAGGTCGTGGAGTACGCGCCGCAGACCCGGCCGGGCCGTTACACGATCCTCGAGCACCTCAATCTGAACACCGACCAGATCAAGGACGCATACGCCGACTATGCCAAGGCCATCGGTAGCTGAACTCCGGCCCGTCGTTCACCCCGCGGGGGTGAAGGACCGGCGCAGCGGTGAGCACTGGGCGGGACGCCTCTACATGCGAGAGATCTCGCTGCGCTGCGACCGGTACCTGGTGAACACCAGGATCACGCCCAATCAGCTGACCTACCTGATGACCGTCGCGGGCGTGCTCGCGGCCCCGGCCCTCCTCGTGCCGGGCATCGCGGGCGCCGTGCTCGGCGTCGTCGCGGTGCAGCTGTATCTGCTGCTCGACTGCGTCGACGGCGAGATCGCCCGCTGGCGCAAGCAGTACTCGATGTCCGGCGTGTACCTGGACCGGGTCGGCGCCTATCTGTGCGACGCCGCGGTCCTGGTCGGCTTCGGCCTGCGCGCCGCCGACCTGTGGGGCTCGGGGCGGATCGACTGGCTGTGGGCCTTCCTCGGCACCCTCGCCGCGCTCGGGGCCATCCTGATCAAGGCCGAGACCGACCTCGTGGGCGTCGCCAGGCACCAGCAGGGGCTGCCGCCCGTGCAGGAGTCGGCCTCCGTGCCGCGCGCCTCCGGCGTGGCGCTCGCCCGCAAGGCCGCCGCCGCGCTGAAGTTCCACCGGCTGATCCTCGGCATCGAGGCGTCCCTGCTGATCCTGGTCCTGGCGATCGTGGACTCGGCCCGGGGCGACCTCTTCTTCTCCCGCCTCGGCGTCGCCGTACTGGCCGGGATCGCGCTCCTGCAGACGCTGCTGCACCTGGTGTCCATCCTCGCCTCGAGCAGGCTGAAGTGAGCACTCCGGTACAGCAGCCGAAGGTCGGCGCGGTCATCATCACCATGGGCAACCGCCCGCAGGAGCTGCGGGCGCTGCTCGACTCCGTCGCCAAGCAGGACGGCGACCCGGTCGAGGTCGTGGTCGTCGGCAACGGCGCCCCCGTGCCCGACGTCCCGCCGGGCGTACGCACCATAGAACTGCCCGAGAACCTGGGCATCCCCGGCGGGCGCAACGTCGGCATCGAGGCCTTCGGGCCCGGTGGCACCGACGTCGACATCCTGCTGTTCCTCGACGACGACGGCCTCCTGGCGCACACCGACACCGCTCGGCTGTGCCGCGAGGCCTTCGCCGCCGACCCGGCTCTCGGGATTATCAGCTTCCGCATCGCCGACCCGGACACGGGCGTCACCCAGCGCCGGCACGTGCCGCGGCTTCGCGCCTCCGACCCGATGCGCTCCTCGCGCGTGACGACGTTCCTCGGCGGCGCCAACGCCGTCCGCACCAAGGTCCTGGAGCAGGTCGGCGGCCTGCCGGACGAATTCTTCTACGCCCACGAGGAGACCGACCTCGCCTGGCGGGCCCTGAACGCGGGCTGGATGATCGACTACCGCGCCGACATGGTCCTGTACCACCCGACCACGGCGCCCTCCCGGCACGCGGTCTACCACCGCATGGTGGCCCGCAACCGCGTCTGGCTCGCCCGCCGCAACCTGCCCGCGCTCCTGGTCCCCGTATATCTGGGCGTATGGCTGCTCCTGACCCTGGCCCGGCGCCCCTCGCGGCCCGCCCTGAAGGCCTGGTTCGGCGGCTTCAAGGAGGGCTGGACCAGCCCCTGCGGACCCCGCAGGCCCATGAGCTGGCGCACGGTGTGGCGCCTGACTCGACTGGGCCGCCCTCCTGTCATCTGACAAGCTCTGGTCTGAGACCATTCGGGCCGTATCCCGGTCCCTGGCCCGGCCTCCGCCCGATCTGGCCCACGCCTACGCCCGACCGGCCGCGCATCTGAAGACGAAAGTTTCCACTCGTGAGTGAGACAACGCAGGACGGTGGCGTCGCGGTGACCGCGCCACCGTCGCCCGACGACGGGCTTTCCCCGGCCGAGCTCGCGGCCAAGTACGGTCTGTCCGTCAGCGGTGCCCGTCCGGGCCTCATGGAGTACGTCCGCCAGCTCTGGGGGCGGCGCCACTTCATCATCGCCTTCTCGCAGGCGAAGCTGACCGCCCAGTACAGCCAGGCCAAGCTCGGCCAGCTGTGGCAGGTCGCGACCCCGCTCCTGAACGCGCTCGTCTACTTCCTCATCTTCGGCCTGATCCTCAAGGCCGACCGCGGCATGTCGCGGGAGGTGTACATCCCGTTCCTGGTCACGGGCGTGTTCGTGTTCACCTTCACGCAGAGCTCGGTGATGGCGGGCGTGCGGGCGATCTCGGGCAACCTCGGCCTGGTGCGCGCGCTGCACTTCCCGCGCGCCTCGCTGCCCATCTCCTTCTCGCTCCAGCAGCTCCAGCAGCTGCTGTTCTCGATGATCGTGCTGTTCGTGGTCGCCATCGGCTTCGGCAGCTACCCGCGGCTCTCCTGGCTCCTGATCGTCCCGGTCCTCGCCCTGCAGTTCCTGTTCAACACGGGGCTCGCCCTGGTCATGGCCCGGCTCGGCAGCAAGACGCCGGACCTGGCCCAGCTGATGCCGTTCGTGATGCGGACGTGGATGTACGCGTCCGGCGTGATGTTCTCCATCCCGGTGATGCTGAAGGACAAGCCCGCCTGGATCGCCGACATCCTCCAGTGGAACCCGGCGGCCATCTTCATGGACCTGATGCGTTTCGCGCTCATCGACGGCTACGGCTCGGAGAACCTGCCCCCGCACGTCTGGGCGGTCGCGCTCGGCTGGTCCGTGCTCGTCGCCGCGGGCGGCTTCGTCTACTTCTGGAAGGCAGAGGAGCGGTACGGCCGTGGCTGACGACAAGGGCGCCCTGACGCGCCTCCCCACTGTGATCGCGGATGAGCTGCACATCGTGTACCGGGTGAATGGCGGGAAGACGGGCAGGGGCAGTGCGACGGCGGCGTTGAGCCGGATCATCCGGCGGGGTGAGTCGCCGGGGGTGCGGAAGGTGCACGCGGTGCGCGGGGTGAGTTTCACCGCGTACCGGGGTGAGGCGATCGGGCTTATCGGGTCGAACGGGTCGGGCAAGTCGACGCTGCTGCGGGCGATCGCGGGTCTGCTGCCCGCGGAGCGGGGCAAGGTCTACACCGACGGCCAGCCCTCTCTGCTCGGGGTGAACGCGGCGCTGATGAACGATCTGACGGGTGAGCGCAATGTGATCCTGGGCGGTCTGGCGATGGGGATGAGCCGGGAGCAGGTCAAGGAGCGCTACCAGGACATCGTGGACTTCTCGGGGATCAATGAGAAGGGTGACTTCATCACGCTGCCGATGCGGACGTACTCCTCGGGCATGGCGGCGCGGCTGCGGTTCTCCATCGCGGCGGCCAAGGACCACGACGTCCTGATGATCGACGAGGCCCTGGCCACGGGCGACCGCAAGTTCCAGAAGCGCTCCGAGGCCCGCATCCGCGAGCTGCGCAAGGAGGCGGGCACGGTCTTCCTGGTCAGCCACAACAACAAGTCGATCCGTGACACCTGCGACCGGGTCCTGTGGCTGGAGCGCGGCGAGCTGCGCATGGACGGGCCCACCGACGAGGTCATCAAGGAGTACGAGAAGTTCACCGGTAAGTAGCCGGACGGCCGCCGTCTGGTCGCGGCCGAATGGAGCAGGGCCCCGCCGGAGACCCCGGCCGGGCCCTGACTCGTTTTCAGACACCACACTTCCCTCAAGTCACAGGAGTTCAGGGAAGATTGAAGCCAATCGGTGCGTTCTTGTGATGTGCGGAACACCCCGACGAAGCGCTGTCCGTTGTACAACGTAAGCTGTACCGGTGCTGATTCGCGGCAAGTGGGGCGATATCGCTCCCTGGCTGGGCGCGGGGCACGCTGCGCCGCCGGGCGGCCTTGGCGGCGTGTCCGAAATAGGATGTATTGGGTCGGCAGTGTAGAACGGGAGATGTGACGGCAATGGCTACGGACGATCTCCAGCTACGCGATGCGTCCGCCGTCCTCGCCAAAGCCGCGGACGAGAACTTTCCCGTGGCCCCGTTCTTCCTCCCGCGCGCCTGGCGCGAGGACCTCATGGCCGTGTACGGCTTCGCACGCCTGGTCGACGACATCGGCGACTCGGACCTGGCCCGCGGCGCCGCCCACGCCCGCTACCTGGGCGCGGACCCCGAGGCCGCGGGCGACCCGCTCGCCCTCCTGGACGCCTTCGAGGCCGATCTGCGCAAGGTCTTCGCCCCCGGCCCCGAGCCGGGCCACCCCCTGCTGCGCGCCCTCGGGCCCACCGTGCGGCGCGGCGGCCTCACCCCCGAGCCCTTCCTCGGCCTGATCGCCGCCAACCGCCAGGACCAGCTCGTCAAGCGCTACGAGACGTACGACGACCTCGTCGCCTACTGCGAACTGTCGGCGAACCCCGTCGGCCGTCTGGTGCTCGCCATCACCGGCACCGCGACACCCGAGCGGATCCGGCTCTCGGACTCCGTCTGCACCGCGCTCCAGCTCGTGGAGCACCTCCAGGACGTGCGCGAGGACCTCGGGCGCGACCGCATCTATCTGCCCGCCGAGGACATGAAGCGCTTTCACGTACAGGAACGGGATCTGGCCGCTCCTACCGCAGGCGCGTCGGTGCGCGCACTGGTTGCATTCGAAGCGGAACGCGCCCACCGCCTCCTGAATGAAGGCACCCCCCTGGTGGGTAGCGTCCACGGCAGGCTGAAGCTGCTGCTGGCAGGGTTCGTGGCAGGGGGGAGGGCGGCCGTCTCCGCGATCGCCGCCGCTGGATACGACGTACTTCCAAGGCCGCCGAAGCCCACGAAACCGCGTTTGCTGCGCGAGGTGGGTGCGGTTCTGCGAGGAGAGGGGTGAGCCGGACCGTGGAGTCAGAACCTCGCGTGTCCGCACCGGTACTCGCCGCATACAGCTATTGCGAGGCCGTGACCGGGCAGCAGGCACGTAATTTCGCGTACGGCATCAGGTTGCTGCCGACGCCGAAGCGGCGCGCGATGTCCGCGCTCTACGCGTTCTCGCGGCGCGTGGACGACATCGGGGACGGCGCGCTCGCGCCGGACGTCAAGAAGACCCGGCTCGACGAGACGCGGAGCCTGCTCGGCCGCATCCACGACGGCTCGGTGGAGGAGGACGACACCGACCCCGTGGCCGTGGCGCTCAGCCATGCCGCGCTCCACTTCCCGATCCCGCTCGGCGGCCTCGACGAGCTGATCGACGGCGTCCTGATGGACGTGCGCGGCGAGTCGTACGAGACCTGGGAGGACCTCAAGGTCTACTGCCGGTGCGTGGCCGGGGCCATCGGACGGCTCTCGCTCGGCGTGTTCGGTACGGAGCCGGGGGCGCCGAACGCGGAGCGCGCGCCGGAGTACGCCGACACGCTCGGGCTCGCGCTGCAACTCACCAACATCCTCAGGGACGTTCGCGAGGACGCCCTGGAGGGCCGGACCTATCTGCCGGCCGACGACCTCGCCAAATTCGGCTGCTCCGCCGGGTTCGCCAGACCGGAGCCGCCGGCCGGGTCCGACTTCGCGGGCCTCGTCCACTTCGAAGTGCGCCGCGCCCGCGCGCTGTTCGCCGAGGGCTACCGTCTCCTGCCCCTCCTCGACCGGCGCAGCGGCGCCTGCGTGGCGGCGATGGCGGGCATCTACCGCCGACTGCTCGACCGCATCGAGCGGGAACCGGAAGCGGTCCTTCGGGGCCGCGTTTCCTTGCCCGGCCGCGAGAAGGCGTATGTCGCCGTGCGCGGTCTGTCCGGCCTCGACGCGCGCCATGTCGCACGCCAGGCCGTCAGGAGGCGTACGTGACGCGCGACCGCGGGACCGGTGGCACCGGTCATCGCAACCGGCGGGCAACCCTCCGCATGACCTTGGCGTCCCAGACTGCAACCGCCGAAAGGGAGGACGCATGAGGCACGACGACAGCCGGCCCCGAACAGGCGGTGACGCGGACGCGGACCGCCCGGCCGGAGCGCTCGGCGGGCGCCCGGGGACATCAGCCGTCGTCGTCGGCGGCGGACTCGCCGGGATCACCAGCGCCCTCGCCCTCGCCGACGCGGGACTCGACGTCACGCTGCTCGAAGGGCGCCCCCGGCTCGGCGGGCTCGCCTTCTCCTTCCAGCGCGGCGAGCTGACGGTCGACAACGGCCAGCACGTCTATCTGCGCTGCTGCACCGCCTACCGCTGGTTCCTGGACCGCGTCGAGGGCGCGCACCTCGCACCGCTGCAGGAGCGGCTCGACGTACCCGTGCTCGACGCCGAGCGGAACCGCCTCGGACGGCTGCGGCGCACCGCGCTGCCCGTGCCGCTGCACCTGGCCGCGAGCCTCGCCACCTATCCGCATCTGTCGCTCGCCGAGCGCGCCCAGGTGGGCCGCGCGGCGCTCGCCCTCAAGGGACTCGACCCCGCCGATCCGGCGCTCGACAGCCAGGACTTCGGCAGCTGGCTGGCGGCGCACGGTCAGTCGCCGCGCGCCATCGAGGCCCTGTGGGACCTCGTCGGCGTGGCCACCCTGAACGCCGTCGCGGGAGATGCCTCCCTCGGCCTCGCCGCGATGGTCTTCAAGACCGGGCTGCTCTCGGACCCGGGCGCCGCCGACATCGGCTGGGCACGGGTGCCCCTCGGTGAACTCCATGACCGCCTGGCCCGCAAGGCGCTCGACTCCGCGGGCGTGCGTACCGAACTGCGAACACGTGTCACCTCCATCTCGCCTACTAAGAACGGTGGTTGGCGCGTGGAGGTTCCCGGCGAGCGCATCGAGGCCGATACCGTCGTGCTCGCCGTGCCCCAGGCCGAGACCCACGACCTGCTCCCGGAGGGCGCCCTCGACGACCCGGACCGGCTGCTCGGCATCGACACCGCGCCGATCCTCAACGTCCACGTGGTGTACGACCGCAAGGTCCTCAAGCGGCCCTTCTTCGCCGCGCTCGGCACGCCCGTCCAGTGGGTCTTCGACCGGACGGAGGCCTCCGGCCTTCGCGACGGCCAGTACCTGGCGCTGTCCCAGTCGGTGGCCCAGGACGAGATCGACGCCCCCGTGGCGGCGCTCAGGGAGCGCTATCTGCCGGAACTCGAGCGCCTGCTGCCCGCCGCGCACGGCGCACAGGTCCTGGACTTCTTCGTGACCCGGGAGCGCACGGCGACGTTCGCGCCGACTCCGGGCGTCGGCCGCTTGCGACCGGGCGCGCACACCAAGGCGCGCGGGCTCTATCTGGCCGGCGCGTGGACCGCCACCGGCTGGCCCGCGACGATGGAAAGCGCTGTTCGCAGCGGTATCAGCGCCGCGAGGGCGGCGCTGACCGCGCTCGACCGCCCGCGCGACCACCTCTTCGAGGAGGCGGCGTGACGCTCGACCTTCTGGGGCCGTCCCAGAAACCCCGCACCGGAACCAGAGGAGAGACTGTGCCGACTGTGCCCTCGGCCCAACCGGCCGCTGTGGACGTGACCTTGCTCCTTGAGCGGGGCCGGACACTGGCCACCCCGGTGCTGCGGTCCGCCGTGGACCGCCTCGCGCCCCCCATGGACACCGTCGCCGCCTACCACTTCGGCTGGATCGACGCCGCGGGCAACCCGGCCGACGGCGACGGCGGCAAGGCCGTGCGCCCCGCGCTCGCGCTGCTCTCCGCCGAGGCCGCGGGCGCCGCACCGGAGGTCGGCGTGCCCGGCGCGGTGGCCGTCGAACTGGTCCACAACTTCTCGCTCCTCCACGACGACCTGATGGACGGCGACGAGCAGCGCCGCCACCGCGACACCGTGTGGAAGGTGCACGGCCCCGCGCAGGCCATCCTCGTCGGCGACGCCCTCTTCGCCCTCGCCAACGAGATCCTCCTGGAGATCGGCACCGTCGAGGCGGGCCGGGCCACGCGCCGGCTGACCACCGCGACGCGCGCCCTCATCGACGGCCAGGCGCAGGACATCTCCTACGAGCACCGCGAGCGGGTCACCGTCGAGGAGTGCCTGGAGATGGAGGGCAACAAGACGGGCGCCCTGCTCGCCTGCGCGGTCTCCATCGGCGCGGTCCTCGGCGGCGCCGACGACGCCACCGCCGACACCCTGGAGAAGTACGGCTACCACCTCGGACTCGCCTTCCAGGCCGTCGACGACCTGCTCGGCATCTGGGGCGACCCGGAGGCCACCGGCAAGCAGACCTGGAGCGATCTGCGCCAGCGCAAGAAGTCGCTGCCGGTCGTCGCCGCGCTCGCGGCGGGCGGGCCGGCCTCCGAGCGGCTCGGCGAGCTGCTCGCGGCCGACGCCAAGAGCAATGACTTCGACAGCTTCTCCGAGGAGGAGTTCGCCGCGCGCGCCGCGCTCATCGAGGAGGCGGGCGGCCGCGAGTGGACCGCCGAGGAGGCGCGGCGGCAGCACGCCGTCGCCATCGAGGCCCTGGACGCGGTCCAGATGCCGGACCTGGTGCGGGCGCAGCTCACCGCGCTCGCCGACTTCGTCGTCGTACGGAAGAGATGATCACTATCGGGCACACCTGACTCGCAGTCGCCGAACACCGCCCGGGTGCGGGCGGTGTCCGACGGCGGACCCAGCAGAGAAGAAGCACTGCGTCGAAGGGGAAGCCATGACAGCGACGACCGACGGTTCCACCGGAGCGGTGACGCCCCGCGCGGCCTCGGCCACCGACACATCTGACACGACCCCCGGGGCGGCCGGGGCACCGGAAGCCGCCAAGCGTGCCGTGGAGCGCTCCACGGAGTTCCTCCTCTCCCGCCAGGACCCTCAGGGCTGGTGGAAGGGCGACCTGGAAACGAACGTGACCATGGACGCCGAGGACCTGCTGCTGCGCCAGTTCCTGGGTATCAGGGACGAGCCGACCACGCGCGCCGCCGCGCTCTTCATCCGCGGCGAGCAGCGCGACGACGGCACCTGGGCCACCTTCTACGGCGGCCCAGGCGAGCTCTCCGCCACCATCGAGGCCTATGTCGCCCTGCGCCTGGCCGGGGACGCCCCGGACGAGCCGCACATGGCGCGGGCCTCCGCCTGGATCCGCGAGCGGGGCGGCATCGCCGAGGCCCGGGTCTTCACCCGGATCTGGCTCGCCCTCTTCGGCTGGTGGAAGTGGGACGACCTGCCCGAACTCCCGCCGGAGCTCCTCTACTTCCCGAAGTGGTTCCCGCTCAACATCTACGACTTCGGCTGCTGGGCGCGGCAGACCATCGTGCCGCTGACCGTCGTCTCCGCCAAGCGCCCGGTGCGCCCGGCGCCCTTCCCGCTCGACGAGCTGCACCGCGATCCGGCCGTGCCGAACCCGCCCAAGCCCCTTGCCGCCGTGGCGAGTTGGGACGGCGTCTTCCAGCGTCTGGACAAGGCGCTGCACGTCTATCACAAGATCGCGCCGCGCGCGCTGCGCAAGGCCGCGATGAACAGCGCCGCGCGCTGGATCATCGAGCGGCAGGAGAACGACGGCTGCTGGGGCGGCATCCAGCCCCCCGCCGTGTACTCCGTCATCGCGCTGCACCTGCTCGGCTACGACCTCGACCACCCCGTGCTCAAGGCGGGCATCGAGTCGCTCGACCGGTTCGCGGTGTGGCGCGAGGACGGCGCGCGGATGATCGAGGCCTGTCAGTCCCCGGTGTGGGACACCTGTCTCGCCACCATCGCCCTTGCCGACGCCGGGGTGCCCGCCGACCACCCGCAGCTGGTGCAGGCCGCGGACTGGATGCTGGGCGAGCAGATCGTCAGGCCCGGCGACTGGTCGGTGCGCAAGCCCCATCTCACGCCGGGCGGCTGGGCGTTCGAGTTCCACAACGACAACTACCCCGACATCGACGACACCGCCGAGGTCGTCCTCGCGCTGCGCCGCGTGGCCCACCCGGACCGGCGCCGGATGGACAGCGCGATCGCCCGCGGCGTGCACTGGAACCTGGGCATGCAGTCGCGGAACGGCGCCTGGGCCGCCTTCGACGTCGACAACACCAGCCCGCTGCCGAACAAGCTGCCGTTCTGCGACTTCGGCGAGGTCATCGACCCGCCGTCCGCCGACGTCACCGCGCACGTCGTGGAGATGCTCGCCTACGAGGGCAAGTCCCACGACCCGCGCACCCGGCGCGGCATCGAGTGGCTCCTCGCCGAACAGGAGGCGAACGGCGCCTGGTTCGGCCGCTGGGGCGTCAACTACGTCTACGGCACCGGATCCGTGCTGCCCGCCCTGGTCGCGGCGGGCCTGCCCGCCGCGCACGCGGCGATCCGGCGCGCGGTCGCCTGGCTGGAGTCGGTGCAGAACGACGACGGCGGCTGGGGCGAGGACCTGCGCTCGTACCGCGACGAGCGGTGGATCGGGCACGGCGCGTCCACCGCGTCGCAGACCGCGTGGGCGCTGCTCGCGCTGCTCGCCGCCGGTGAGCGGGACTCCAAGGCCGTGGAGCGCGGCGTCACCTGGCTGACCGAGAGCCAGCGCGAGGACGGCTCCTGGGACGAGCCGTACTTCACCGGCACCGGCTTCCCCTGGGACTTCTCGATCAACTACCACCTGTACCGGCAGGTCTTCCCGCTGACCGCCCTCGGCCGGTACGTGCACGGCGAGCCGTCCGTCGGCGGCCCGGGCAAGGGGAGCTGATGAGCACGGACCCGGCCCGCCCGGGGCCCGCCCCGCTGCTCGTCGCCTGCGCGCTCGGCATCGAGCAGCTCGCCCTGCGCACCGGCGACCGCGGCGGCGCCCGCGGGCCCGTGACCGTGCTGCGCACGGGCATGGGCCCCAAGGCCGCCGAGCGCGCCGTCACCCGGGCGCTCGGCAAGGACTCCCTGCGCGACGCGGCCGTCGTGGCCACCGGGTTCTGCGCCGGGCTGGCCCCCGGCATGCACCCCGGCGACCTCGTCGTCGCCGAGGAGACCCGGCACGACGGCGGCCGCACGCCGTGTGTGGGCACCGGGCTCCTGGTCGAGGAGCTGGTGCGGGCCGTGCCGGGCCGCACCGTGCACACCGGCCCGCTCACGGGCTCCGACCACGTCGTCCGCGGTCACGAACGCGGCGATCTGCTCGCCACCGGCGCGATCGCGGTCGACATGGAGTCCGCGGTCACGCTGCGCAGTGCCGTCACGGCCGGACCCCGGCCGGTTGCGGCCGTCCGGGTGGTCGTCGACGCCCCCCAGCACGAACTCGTCCGCATCGGCACGGTCCGCGGTGGAATATCGGCTTTCCGCGTGCTCCGCGCCGTGCTTCCCGCTTTTTTCGAATGGCACCGATCTTCGCCGCTCTCCCGGAGGTGAGCCAGATGGCTATGCCGCTGCGTCAGTCAATCAAGGTCGCTACCTACCTCTTTGAACAGAAGCTCCGCAAGCGTGACAAGTTCCCGTTGATCGTCGAGTTGGAGCCCCTGTTCGCGTGCAATTTGAAGTGTGAGGGCTGCGGCAAGATCCAGCACCCGGCCGGTGTGCTCAAGCAGCGCATGCCGGTGGCCCAGGCCGTGGGCGCCGTTCTTGAGTCCGGGGCCCCGATGGTGTCCATCGCGGGCGGCGAACCGCTGATGCATCCTCAGATCGATGAGATCGTGCGCCAGTTGGTGGCCAAGAAGAAGTTCGTCTTCTTGTGCACGAACGCGATGCTGCTGCGCAAGAAGATGGACAAGTTCACGCCCTCGCCGTACTTCGCGTTCGCCGTGCACATCGACGGCATGCGGGAGCGCCACGACGAGTCCGTGGCGAAGGAGGGCGTGTTCGACGAGGCCGTGGCCGCCATCAAGGAGGCCAAGCGGCGCGGCTTCCGGGTGACCACCAACTCGACCTTCTTCAACACGGACACCCCGCAGACCATCATCGAGGTCCTGAACTTCCTCAACGACGACCTGAAGGTCGACGAGATGATGCTGTCGCCCGCCTACGCCTACGAGAAGGCGCCGGACCAGGAGCACTTCCTCGGCGTCGAGCAGACCCGCGAGCTGTTCAAGAAGGCCTTCGCGGGCGGCAACCGGCTCCGCTGGCGCCTGAACCACTCGCCGCTGTTCCTCGACTTCCTCGAGGGCAAGGTCGACTTCCAGTGCACGGCGTGGGCGATCCCGAACTACTCCCTCTTCGGCTGGCAGCGCCCCTGCTATCTGATGAGCGACGGATACGTGCCGACGTACCGGGAGCTGATCGAGGAGACCGACTGGAGCAAGTACGGCCGCGGCAAGGACGACCGGTGCGCCAACTGCATGGCGCACTGCGGGTACGAGCCGACCGCCGTGCTCGCCACGATGGGCTCGCTGAAGGAGTCGCTGCGCGCCATGCGCGAGACCGTCTCCGGGAACCGGTGACGTCATGACCCCTTCGGGCCCCGTCTCCCTGGGCCTGCCCGAGCCGCCGGTCCGGCCGATAGCGGAGCGCCGCACCACGCGGCGCATCCAGGTCGGACCGGTGGCCGTCGGGGGCGGCGCTCCGGTGTCGGTGCAGTCGATGACGACGACGCGTACGTCCGACATCGGGGCGACGCTTCAGCAGATCGCCGAGCTGACGGCTTCGGGCTGTCAGATCGTGCGGGTGGCGTGCCCGACGCAGGACGACGCGGACGCGCTGTCGGTCATTGCCAGGAAGTCGCAGATCCCGGTGATCGCCGATATTCACTTCCAGCCGAAGTACGTGTTCGCGGCGATCGACGCGGGCTGTGCGGCGGTCCGGGTGAACCCGGGGAACATCAAGCAGTTCGACGACAAGGTCAGGGAGATCGCGCGGGCTGCGTCCGCCGCGGGCATCCCGATCCGCATCGGTGTGAACGCCGGGTCGCTCGACAAGCGCCTCCTGAAGAAGTACGGCAGGGCGACGCCGGAGGCTCTGGTGGAGTCGGCGTTGTGGGAGGCGTCGCTGTTCGAGGAGCACGGTTTCCGGGACATCAAGATCTCGGTGAAGCACAACGATCCGGTGGTGATGGTCAATGCCTACCGGCAGTTGGCGGCCGCGTGTGATTACCCGTTGCACTTGGGTGTGACGGAGGCGGGTCCGGCGTTCCAGGGCACGATCAAGTCGGCGGTGGCGTTCGGTGCGCTGCTTGCCGAGGGTATCGGTGACACGATCCGGGTCTCGTTGTCGGCGCCTCCGGCGGAGGAGGTCAAGGTCGGGATTCAGATTCTGGAGTCGTTGAATCTGCGTCAGCGGCGTCTGGAGATCGTGTCGTGTCCGTCGTGCGGGCGGGCGCAGGTGGATGTGTACAAGCTCGCGGACGAGGTGACGGCGGGGCTCGAGGGCATGGAGGTGCCGCTGCGGGTGGCGGTCATGGGCTGTGTCGTGAACGGTCCGGGTGAGGCGCGTGAGGCCGATCTCGGGGTGGCGTCCGGCAATGGCAAGGGGCAGATCTTTGTGAAGGGCGAGGTCATCAAGACGGTGCCCGAGTCGAAGATCGTGGAGACCCTGATCGAGGAGGCCATGAAGATCGCGGCGCAGTTGGAGGCCGCCGGTGTCCCGTCCGGGGCGCCCGACGTCACGGTGAGCTGAGGACAACCAGTTTAGGGGGCCTGAGCATGACCATCCTGGAAACCATCCGAGGGCCGCGCGACCTGAAGGCGCTGACCGAGGCCGACCTCGCCGAACTGGCGGAGGAGATCAGGGAGTTCCTGGTGCACGCGGTCGCGCGGACCGGCGGACACCTCGGGCCCAACCTGGGGGTGGTGGAGCTGACCATCGCCCTGCACCGGGTCTTCGAGTCGCCCGTCGACCGCCTGGTGTGGGACACCGGCCACCAGAGCTATGTGCACAAGCTCCTGACCGGGCGCCAGGACTTCTCGAAGCTGCGGGGCAAGGGCGGCCTGTCCGGCTACCCCTCGCGGGAGGAGTCCGCGCACGACATCGTCGAGAACAGCCACGCGTCCACCGCGCTCGGCTGGGCCGACGGGCTCGCCAAGGCCCGCCGGGTCCTGGGGGAGCGCGGCCACGTCGTCGCCGTCATCGGGGACGGCGCCCTCACCGGCGGTATGGCCTGGGAGGCGCTCAACAACATCGCGGCCGCGAAGGACCAGCCGCTGATCATCGTCGTCAACGACAACGAGCGCTCCTACGCCCCCACCATCGGCGGCCTCGCCAACCACCTCGCGACCCTGCGCACCACCGACAGCTACGAGAAGGTCCTCGCCTGGGGCAAGGACGTCCTCCAGCGCACCCCCGTGGTCGGGCGGACGCTGTACGAATCCCTGCACGGCGCCAAGAAGGGCTTCAAGGACGCCTTCGCGCCCCAGGGCATGTTCGAGGACCTCGGCCTGAAGTACGTCGGCCCCATCGACGGGCACGACATCAAGGCCGTCGAGTCCGCGCTGCGCCGCGCGAAGCGCTTCCACGGGCCCGTCCTCATCCACTGCCTCACCGAGAAGGGCCGCGGCTACGAGCCCGCGCTCGCCGACGAGGCCGACCGTTTCCACACCGTCGGCGTCATGGACCCCCTCACCTGCGAGCCGCTCACCCCGTCCAACGGCCCCTCCTGGACCTCCGTGTTCGGCGACGAGATCGTCCGCATCGGGGCCGAGCGCGACGACGTCGTCGCCCTCACGGCCGCCATGCTGCACCCCGTCGGGCTCACCCGGTTCGCGGAGGCCTACCCCGACCGCGTCTGGGACGTCGGCATCGCCGAGCAGCACGCGGCCGTGTCCGCCGCCGGGCTCGCCACCGGCGGCCTGCACCCCGTCGTCGCGGTCTACGCCACCTTCCTCAACCGCGCCTTCGACCAGCTCCTGATGGACGTGGCGCTGCACCGGTGCGGCGTCACCTTCGTGCTCGACCGGGCCGGCGTCACCGGCGCCGACGGGGCCTCGCACAACGGCATGTGGGACATGTCGATCCTCCAGTGCGTGCCCACGCTGCGCATCGCCGCGCCGCGCGACGCCGACCAGCTGCGCGCCCAGCTGCGCGAGGCCGTGAACGTCGACGACGCGCCGACCCTGCTGCGCTTCCCCAAGGAGTCGGTGGGGCCCGCGATCCCGGCCGTGGACCGGGTGGGCGCCATGGACGTGCTGCGCCGGGACCCCGACCCGGACGTGCTGCTGGTCGCCGTCGGCGTGATGGCACCGGTGTGCCTCCAGGCCGCCGAGCTGCTCGCGGAGCGGGGCATCGGCTGCACCGTCGTCGACCCGCGCTGGGTCAAGCCCGTCGACGCCGCGCTGGCGCCGCTCGCCGCGCACCACCGGCTCGTCGCGGTCGTCGAGGACAACAGCCGCGCGGGCGGCGTCGGCTCGGCCGTGGCCCTCGCCCTCGACGAGGCCGAGGTGGACGTGCCCGTGCGCCGCTTCGGCATTCCCGAGCAGTTCCTCGCGCACGCCAAGCGCGGCGAGGTCCTCGCCGATGTCGGCCTCACGCCGGTCGAGATCGCGGGGCGCGTCGGCGCGACGATGGCCCGCCAGGACGCCGCGCGGGAGACGGCAGGGGCCACCGGCCCGCACGAGGCCGGGACCCCCGGCCCCAGGACAGCCGGGACGCCCGGCGAGGAGAACCGAGCATGACAAGCACCGGCAAGGAGTTCGACCTCGGCAGACTGCTCGCCGAGCGCGGCGGCGAGCGGTACGAGCTGCACACCCGGCACCTCAACCACCAGCTGCCGCGCATGCTGCACACCATCGGCTTCGACAAGGTCTACGAGCGCGCGGAGGGCGCCTACTTCTGGGACGCCGAAGGCCAGGACTACCTGGACATGCTCGCCGGCTTCGGCGTCATGGGCCTGGGCCGCCACCACCCGGTCGTCCGCAAGGCCCTGCACGACGTCCTCGACGCCTCCCTCGCCGACCTGACCCGCTTCGACTGCCAGCCGCTGCCCGGACTGCTCGCCGAGCGGCTGCTCGCGCACAGCCCGTACCTGGACCGGGTCTTCTTCGGCAACAGCGGCACCGAGGCCGTCGAGACCGCCCTGAAGTTCGCCCGCTACGCCACCGGCAAGCCACGGGTCCTGTACTGCGAGCACGCCTTCCACGGCCTGACCACCGGCTCCCTGTCGGTGAACGGAGAGACCGGCTTCCGCGACGGCTTCGCCCCGCTCCTGCCGGACACGGCCGTCCCCCTCGGTGACCTCGACGCGCTGCGCCGGGAGCTGAAGCGCGGCGACGTGGCCGCCCTGATCGTCGAGCCGGTCCAGGGCAAGGGCGTGCACGAGCCACCGGCCGGCTATCTGCGCGCCGCCCAGGACCTCCTCCACCAGCACAAGGCGCTCCTGATCGCCGACGAGGTGCAGACCGGGCTCGGCAGGACCGGGGCCTTCTACGCCCACCAGCACGAGGAGGGCGTCGAGCCCGACCTGGTGTGCGTGGCCAAGGCCCTCTCCGGCGGCTACGTCCCGGTCGGCGCGACCCTCGGCAAGGACTGGATCTTCAAGAAGGTCTACTCGTCGATGGACCGCGTCCTGGTCCACTCCGCGAGCTTCGGGTCCAACGCGCAGGCCATGGCCGCCGGGCTCGCGGTCCTCGCCGTCATGGAGGACGAGGGGACCGTCGCGAACGCCCGCGCCACGGGGGAGCTGCTCAAGGCCCGGCTCGCGGCGCTCGTCGACAAGTACGAGCTGCTCAGCGACGTCCGCGGCCGGGGCCTGATGATCGGCATCGAGTTCGGCAGGCCGAAGTCCCTCAAGCTCCGCAGCCGCTGGACGATGCTCCAGGCCGCCCGCAAGGGCTTGTTCGCGCAGATGGTCGTCGTACCGCTGCTCCAGAAGCACCGGATCCTCACCCAGGTCTCCGGCGACCACCTGGAGGTCATCAAGCTCATCCCGCCGCTGATCATCGGGGAGAAGGAGGCCGACCGCTTCGTCGCGGCGTTCACCGACGTCATGGACGAGGCGCACGGGGGCGGCGGGCTGATCTGGGACTTCGGCAAGACCCTGGTGAAGCAGGCGGTGGCGAACCGCTGAGCCGCCGCTGCGGTCACCCGCCATCGGGCTCTTGCCTCTGAGGCAACAAAATTGCCTCGCAGGTAAGACTCTGGCTCAATCGACGGTATGAGCCCTGCCACCCCGGACGACGGCACCGCGGCCGACGCGCTGCCCGCCGTCGCCCCGCAACTGCGTGAGCTGCGCCGCCGTGCCGCGCTGACCCTGGAGGCCGCCGCCCGGGCGGCCGGGCTCTCGCCCGCGCACCTGTCCCGTCTGGAGACCGGCCAGCGCCAGCCGTCCCTGCCGATGCTGCTCGCACTCGCCCGTACCTACGGTACGACGGTCTCCGAGCTCCTCGGCGAGACGCCCGCCGACCGGGACGCCGTCGTGCGCGCCCCGGACATGGAGCCCACCGCCGCGGGCGGCTGGACGTACTGGCAGGCGGGCTCCCCGGGCCGGGGCATGCAGGCGCTGCGCGTGCACGTGCCGCACGGCGCGCAGGGCGACATCGTGCGCGTGCACCCGGGGGAGGAGTGGCTGTACGTCCTCCGGGGCCGCCTTCGTCTGCGGCTCGGGGACACCTCGTACACCCTCGCGCCCGGCGACAGCGCGCACTTCGACTCGCTGACGCCGCACCGGATCGCCGCCGTGGACCACGGCGGCGCCGACCTCCTCTTCGTCCACACCTTGCTGCAGAGCCCCGCCGCCGCGCTCTGCCTCGGCGGCCCTATCGAGGGAGACCGACATGACGGAACCTGAACCGCAGCAGCCCGCACGCCGCATGTCCATGGAGGAGAAGTTCCCGCGCGCCCTGTGGGTGCGCCTCATCGTCTACGTCGCCGTGGGCCACCTGTTCGCGGGCTTCATCTACCTGCTGTTCGTCCTCGGCGGACAGAACCAGTGACGCTTCGCTGGAACTGCCGTCGATCGCCTGCGGGTCGTCCGTGGCTGGTCGCGCAGTTCCCCGCGCCCCTTCGGGGTGCTACCGCACCGCTCAGTCGAGCAGTCGCTCGCGCAGCCGCTCGCGCGTCGCAGGCGCGAGGCCGAGCCCCCGGGTGAGGTAGGTCTCGGTGTCGCCCCACGTCTGCTCGATGGTGGCGAAGGCCGCCGCCAGATACTCGGCGCGGGCGTCGAACAGCGGGCTCAGGAGCTCCATGACCTCGGCCGACATGGCGTCCGGCGAGGTGCTGCTGCGGTGCACCTTGTAGCGGCGGTGCGCCGCGTTCGACTCCAGGTAGTCCGCCTCGATCGCCTCGCGCTCCACGCCGACGGCGAGCAGCGCGACGGCGATCGACAGGCCCGCGCGGTCCTTGCCCGCCGCACAGTGCATCAGCGCGGGCACGCTGTCCTCGGCGAGCGCGTGCAGCACCCGGCCGTGCTCGGCCGTGCGCTCCCGGATGATCGTGCGGTACGAGGACGCCATGCGCTCGGCGGCCTTGCCGTCGGACAGGATCGAGCGCAGCTGGTCCAGGTCGCCGTCGCGCACCATCTTCCAGAACTCGGCGCCGTCGGCGGGGTCGGTCAGCGGTAGATTCACGTTGCGCACGCCCGGCAGCTCCACGTCCGGGCCCTCGAGGCGCTGGTCCGCGGCGTTGCGGAAGTCGAAGACCGTGTGCAGGCCGAGCGACGCGAGGAACACGGCGTCGGCGGCGGTGGCGTGTGCGAGGTGCCCACTGCGGAAGAGCACGCCGTGCCGGACCCGGCGGCCGTCGACGGTCGGAAGCCCGCCCACGTCACGGAAGTTGCGCACACCGGCAAGCTCGGGTTCGGTCGACGGAACCTGCTGCGTCACGGGCTCTCCTCTGGGTCGGGGCTGGTCGCCGCTCGTCGGACCGGCCGGGATCGGGGCACCGCGCGGCTCGCCGCGGCGTCCGTCGGCGGCCGGTGGTTGCGCCTTCGACGATACGACACGGGTTCCTGAGGCAATCAGTCGTGGCGGAGCGCGCACGGGCGTTGCCCCGGTGGTCGCACGGGCTCGAAGATGTGCGTACGCCCGCGCGGCTGTTGAGATCTGTCAGAGGACCTGTGGGGGTTTGATGATCGAGGTCGGCGAGGACGGTCGTATGTGGCTCCTCTCGGGGCCCACCAGCAGCTACGCGCTCCGCCTCACCGGCAGTGACGAACTGCTGCACCTGCACTGGGGCCCGCGGATCGCCCTGGCCGACGCCGAGGCCCTGGCCGCCGCGCCGCTGCCGCCCGAGCGGCCCTTCGAGTCCCGCCTCGACGGGCACGAGGAGTACCCCGTGGAGGGCGGCCCGCGCTTCGTGCGGCCCGCGCTCTCGGTGCGCGGCGGCGGGGTGCGGGGCACGGAGTGGCGGTTCGCGAGCGCCTGGCACGACGCGGACGAGCTCCAGCTGAACTTCACCGACCCCGTGCACCACCTGGCGGTGCTGCTCGACTACCGCCTGCGCGCCGACGTGGTCGAGCGGTACGCGGTCGTCATGCACCAGGGGCCCGCCGGGTCGCCCGACGTGGAGCTGCTGCGCGCCGACTCGGCCACCTGGACCCTGCCGCGCCGCGAGCGCTGGCGCCTGTCCCAGCTGCACGGGCGCTGGGCCGCGGAGTCGCGCCTCGTGCGCTCCGGGCTCACGTACGGGGAGCGGGTCATCGGCAGCCGCCGGGGGCACACCGGGCACCAGCACCTGCCCTGGGTGGCGCTCGACGCCGACGGCGCCACCGAGGAGCACGGTGAGGTCTACGGCTGCGCGCTCGGCTGGTCCGGGTCGTGGCGCGTCGCGGTGCACCAACTCCCGGACGGCGCCGTGCAGATCACCGGCGGCTCGGGGCACGACGACTCGGGACAGCAGGTGCTCGCGCCCGGCACGGCGGTCGTCACGCCGGTGTTCGCCGGCCTGTGGAGCGACGGCGGCTTCGGCGGGGCGAGCCGGGCCTGGCACGCCTACCAGCGCGCGCACGTCATCCCGGACGCCGACGAGGTGCGGCCGGTGCTCTACAACTCCTGGGAGGCCACCGGCTTCGACATCTCCGACGAGCAGCAGCGGGACCTCGCGGAGCGGGCCGCCGAGATGGGCGTCGAGCTGTTCGTCGTCGACGACGCGTGGTTCGGCCGGCGCGTCAGCGACCGGGCCGGGCTCGGCGACTGGACGCCGAACCCGCAGCGGTTCCCGGGCGGCCTGAAGCCGCTCGCGGACCACGTCCGCGGCCTGGGCATGCGGTTCGGGATCTGGGTGGAGCCGGAGATGGTGAACGCGGACAGCGACCTGTACCGCGCGCACCCCGACTGGGTGCAGCACCACCCGGGCCGCACCCGTACGGAGTTCCGCAACCAGCTCGTCCTCAACGTCGCGCGGAAGGACGTGCGGGAGCATCTGTGGGAGCGGCTGGACGCGCTGCTCTCCGGCGCCCCGATCGACTATGTGAAGTGGGACTTCAACCGCTGCTTCACGGACCCCGGCTGGCCCGGGGAAGCCGACCCGCAGCGGCTGTGGTCCGCGCACGTGCACGCCGTCTACGACCTCATCGACCGGCTGCGGGCCGCGCACCCCTCCGTCGCCTTCGAGTCCTGCTCTGGCGGCGGCGGCCGGGTCGACCTCGGCATCATCGCCCGTACCGACCAGGTGTGGACCTCGGACAACACCGACCCGGCGGACCGCCTCGCCATCCAGCACGGGTTCAGTCAGGTGCACCCCGCGCGCGTGATGGCCGCCTGGGTCACCGACAGCCCCAACACCCAGCTCAACGGGCGGGTCAGTTCGCTGCGGTTCCGGTTCGTCAGCGCCATGGCCGGGGTGCTCGGCGTCGGCGGCGACCTCACCCGGTGGAGCCAGGCGGAGCTGGCCGAGGCGCGCGGCTGGGTGGAGCTGTACAAGGAGATCAGGCCCGTCGTGCAGCTCGGCGACCTCTACCGGCTCCGGGCGCCCGACGAGGGGCTCGGCGCGGTGCAGTACGTGCGGGGCGACGAGGCCGTCGTGCTCGCCTGGCTGCGGGCGCAGGCGTACGGCGAACGACCGCCGCCGGTGCGGCTGCGCGGGCTCGACCCCGCGGCGGCGTACGCGTGCCGGGACACCGGCGCGGTGCACCGGGGCGCGGTCCTGCTGCACCACGGCCTGCACACGGGCCTCAGCGGGGATCTGGACGCCGCGGTGTTCCGGCTGCGACGGGTCGCGGCTGCCTCATCGGCACCGTAGGCCGCTGTATTCCGGGTTGGTGCAATCTTGACCAATGGCTTATCTCACGCCACGTCAACCCCATATTACGGTGGCGTAGGTCACTTGACGGAAGGAAAGATGGGGCGATGTGACAGCAGAGTCGACACCCTTCGTCAAGAACGTATCCACCGAGACCATCACCTCCTACGCAGCGGTCGGCGACAGCTTCACCGAGGGCGTGGGGGACCCCGGGCCCGACGGGACCTTCGTCGGCTGGGCCGACCGGCTGGCCGTGCTGCTCGACGACCTGGTACCGGAGCACACCTTCCGCTACGCGAACCTCGCGGTGCGCGGCAAGCTGCTCGACCAGATCGTCGCGGACCAGGTGCCGAGGGCCAAGGAGCTGGCCCCCGACCTGGTGACGTTCGCCGCTGGCGGCAACGACATCATCCGGCCCGGCACCGACCCGGACGAGGTGGCCGAGCGCTTCGAGCGGGCCGTCGCCGACCTCTCGTCGGCCGTCGGCACCGTCGTGGTGACCACCGGCTTCGACACCCGCGGCGTGGCCCTCCTCAAGCATCTGCGCGGCAAGATCGCCACGTACAACGGCCACGTCCGCGCGGTCGCCGACCGCTACGGCTGTCCGGTGCTCGACCTGTGGTCGCTGAAGACCGTCCAGGACCGCCGGGCCTGGGACACCGACCGCCTGCACCTGTCGCCCGACGGCCACACGCGCGTGGCGCTGCGCGCGGCCCAGGTGCTCGGCATCCCCGTGCCCGCCGACCCGGACCAGGCGTGGCCGCCGCTGCCGCCGCGCGGCGCTCTCGAAGAGCGCCGCGACGACATCCACTGGGCGCGCGAGCACCTGGTGCCGTGGATCGGGCGGCGCCTGCGGGGCGAGTCCTCGGGCGACCACGTGGCGGCGAAGCGGCCGGACCTGATGCCGCTCTAGGCACACGACCGGTCCGCGCGGGGGTGGACCGGTGAGGTGACAGGACGGGAGTGGCGTCCTCGCGCGCGTGCGCGCGCGTGCTGGGATGGCGGCCAGCCGTCCCCCGCGGGGCGGCGGGCCGCCCCGTGCGGGGCGGATGACCGCCACACCGGAAGGACCCCCGCCCATGCCGTCACGCCCGTACGCGCCCGTACGTCCGCTCGCCACCGCCCTGCTCGCCCTCGCGGCGCTCGGGTTCGGCGCCGCGCCCGCCGGGGCCGCCGCGCCGTCCGCCGAGGCGCCCGCCGCCGCGGCCCAGCGCAACCCCGCCACCGTCACGGTCACCGGCACCGGCTCCGCGAGCGCGGCGCCGGACCTGGCCGTGGTCAGCATGGGCGTCGAGGTGACCGCGCCGACCTCCCAGAAGGCGCTCGCCGCGCAGAACACCGCCGCGCGTGCGCTGCTCGCCGCCGTGCGCGAGCAGGGCGTCGCCGAGCGCGACGCCCGCACCGAGAGCCTGTCCCTTTCGGCCGTCTACAAGGAAGACGACGGCGCGTCCAAGCTGACCGGGTACCGGGCCGCCCAGTCGTTCTCGCTGACCGTGCGCGACCTCGCCGCCACCGGCCGGGTCATCCAGGCCGCGATGGATGCCGCCGGTGACGCGGGCCGCGTCCACGCCGTGGCCTTCGACGTCGCCGACAAGCGGGAGCTGCGGTCCAAGGCCCGCGCGGCCGCACACGACGACGCGCGCGCCAAGGCGGAGCAGTACGCGCGGCTGACCGGCCGCCCCCTCGGCCGCCTCGTCTCGCTCAGCGAGAGCGACGGCGGCGGCCCGCGGCCGATGGCCGTGCCCGTGGAGGCCGTCACCAAGGACCAGGGCGTCCCGGTCGCGCCCGGGGAGATCGAGGACCAGGTGACGCTCACCGCGGTGTACGAGCTGGGCTAGCCCCTCAGTCCCGCAGGTCACCCACGGACAGGCCGAGCTCCCGGGCGAGCGCCTCGTCCGTCCAGGCGCGGGCGCGGGCCCGGGACACCGCGCCGTACGCCGTGAGCTGCACGGCCAGGCCGTCGAGCAGCGCCGTCAGACGCAGGGCCGCGCCCATCGGGTCGGGGCAGCGGAACTCGCCCGCGGCCACGCCCTCCGCGATGACCTCGGCGAGCGCCGCCTTCCAGCGCTGGTCGAGGTCGCGCGTCACCTCCCGCAGGGCGGGCTCGCGCACGGCCGCGGTCCAGCCCTCGATCCACAGCCGCCAGCCCTTGGCCTGCCCCGTCGGCGCGTACCAGCGCACGGCGGCCCGCAGCCGGCGCAGCGCGGACGTCCGGCGGCGCAGCAGCTTGTCGAGCCGGGCCAGGTCGGCCTCGGCGGCGTGCGCGAACGCGGCGGCGACCAGCTCGTCCTTGGTCGAGAAGTGGTACAGCACGAGCGCGTTGCTCACCCCGAGCGCGGCCGCGACGTCGGCGATGCGCACGGCCGCCACGCCGCGCGCCTCGATCTGCTCGACGGTGGCGGCCAGCAGCTCCACCCGCCGCTCCGCCACGCTCAGTCGTACTCTCACCACGCCCCGCACCCTACCCAGCGGGGCGTCGCGCGCCTCCGGCGGACGTGGGCGGGGGCGCCCCTGCCGAAGCGCTCGGCGATCTCCGGAAGCCGGTCGGCCGCCAGGGCGTGGGCGGCGGCCCGGGGCGTGCAGCCGTCGCGCTCCGCGCGCGTGAGCACCTGCCCGACCAGCGCGCGCATGGCGCGACGCGTATGGGCGAAGGCCTCACCCGCCTTGTCGGGGGCGTCGCCGATGTCGCCGAACAGGGTCCACCACCACCAGGCGTTCGTGCCGGAGTTCACGACGACGTCCGGCAGGACCGTGACGCCGCGCGCGGCGAGCAGCCGCTCCGCCTCCGGGAGCACCGGCATGTTCGCGGCCTCGGCGATCCAGCGCGCCGTGACCCGCTCCTGGTTCGCCGCGTCGATCGCGTACGACACGGCGGCGGGCACCAGGACCTCCGCGTCGGCGGCGAGCCAGGCGTCGTCCGGCAGCTCGCGGTCGCCGGGGCGCAGCGCGGCGCGGTCGACGGTGCCGTACGCGTCGCGCGCGGCGAGCAGCGCCTCCACGTCGAGGCCCGCGGGGTTGGCGATGGTGCCTTTGATGTCGGCGACGGCCACCACCGGGAGGCCCGCGCGCGCGAGGAAACGGGCGGTGGCGCCGCCCATCGTGCCGAGGCCCTGCACGGCCACGCGCGCGTGGCGGTGGTCCGCGCCCGCCGCGTCCAGGGCGGTGAGGACGGACTCGGCGACGCCGCAGCCGCCCACGAGCGCGTCCAGGCCGATCCCGCCGACCTCGACGGCGAAGGCCTCCGCGAGCCGCCGCCGCGCCGCGGCCGCGTCGTCGAGCAGCGGGTAGACGGCCTGCACGGTGGAGGCCAGGCCCGCGTCGGCGGCGGCCCGGTCCACGACGTCCTGGCTCAGGCCGAGGTCCTCGCCGGTGTTCCAGAGGGCCTCGACGTACGGCCGCGTCGCCCGCAGATAGCGCACCAGCAGGCCGTAGGCCTCGGGGGCGCGCGGATCGCAGTCGATGCCGCCCTTGGCGCCGCCGAGCGGGACGTACCGCGCCGCCGGGTCGTAGTGCAGGGCCTCCTTCATGGTCATGCCGCGGGCGAGCCCGGTGACCTCCTGGAGGGTGCAGCCCGGCCGCATCCGCAGACCGCCGCTGCACACGCCGCGCACCAGGCGGTCGACGACGAGGAAGCCCTGGCGGCCGGTGACGTGGTCGGTCCACGTCAGCGAGATCAGGGGCTCGGGCGGCACGGGCATGCGGACTCCTGTACGGGCTGCTGCGGCACTGGCTACTGACCGATCATTCAGTAGCCAGTACAGCACGGCCGGACCGCGCCGGTCACAGGGCGTGCTGCGCTTCGCCCGCCGGGGCCTCGCGCAGGTCGCAGGAGTCCTTGAAGCCCTGACTGGTCAGGCCCATCGCGGAGTTGAAGCGCGAGCGCAGGTTCTCCACCGCCACGATCATCGTCAGCTCGACGAACGCGGCATCGCCGAGCTCGCGCAGCAGCCGCCCGGCCAGCTCGTCGTCGACCTCCGGCGGGTTCGCGGTCATCGCCTCCGCGTACGCCATGACGTCGCGCTCCAGGGGCGTGTACACGTCGCTCTCGCGCCACACCGGCACGCCGTGCAGCTTGCGCGGGTCCATGCCGAGCCGGTGGCCCTCCCAGTAGCCGAAGTCCATGCACCAGGAGCAGCCGATGGAGGCCGCCGACGCCATTACCGCGAGCTCCTTCAGGCCCGCGTCCAGCCTGTCCCACTTGGCCACGGACTGCTCGAAGCGGAGATACGACCACAGGACGCGGCGGTGGTGGGACATCGCCTTGCCCGGGTCCAGGACCTTGCCGTAGGCGCGCTTCGAGTACCACTCCATGATCCGGAAGAACAGGGTGCGGGGCGGGGTGAGCGAGATGCGGGCCATGGGAGCCACCTCCACGTCGTGCGCGGCGTCCTTCGCCGTCGTACCGATGTGACGGACCCGGGGTGCGCGGATGTGACATCGGGGGCCCGTGCGGCGGTCCGCACGGCCCGCGCGCCCCGGCCCCGGCGGTCGTTGTCAGCGGTGGCGCACATAATGGGGAGGCCTGAGCAGCCCTGTTTCTGGAGGTGCGCCGTGTCCCGGTCCCTGAGCCCCCTGCTCCGCTCCCTGCGGACGCCCGCGTTCGGCGCGGATCCGGCCGGTGACCGGCTCGCCCGCATCCACAGATCGCCGAATTTCGAGAACGGATCGTTCCGGAACCCGGTGGGGGCGCGCACCAGGCCCTCCGGCTCCGCCCTGGAGTTCGCCAAGGTCTATTTCCGCCGCGAGGAGCGGTCCCGGCGCGCTCCCGCGGGCCATGTGCCGGTGCACGCCACGACCCTGGCGGACCTCGCCAAACCTCCGGCGAGCGGCCTCAGGCTCACCTGGATGGGGCACTCCAGCGTCCTCGCCGAGATCGACGGGCGCCGGGTGCTCTTCGACCCCGTGTGGGGCGAGCGCTGCTCGCCCTTCGCCTTCGTGGGGCCCAAGCGCCTGCACCCGGTGCCCCTGCCGCTGGCGGCGCTCGGCCCGGTCGACGCGGTCGTCATCTCGCACGACCACTACGACCACCTGGACCTGCCCAGCATCAAGGCCCTCGCGGGCACGGACACGGTGTTCGTGGTGCCGCTCGGCGTCGGCGCGCACCTGGAGCGCTGGGGCGTCCCCGCGGACCGGCTGCGCGAGCTCGACTGGCACGAGTCCACGGACGTCGCGGGCCTGACCCTGACGGCGACGCCCGCCCGCCACTTCTGCGGCCGCGGGCTGCGCAACCAGCAGCACACCCTGTGGGCGTCCTGGAGCGTCACGGGCCCCGAGCACCGCGTCTTCCACAGCGGTGACACCGGATACTTCCCGGGCTTCGCGGACATCGGCGCCGCCTACGGCCCGTTCGACGCCACGATGATCCAGATCGGCGCGTACTCCGCGTTCTGGCCGGACATCCACATGAGGCCCGAGGAGGGGGTGCGGGCCCACCTCGACCTCCAGGGCGGACGGCCGCACGGCGTGCTGCTCCCGATCCACTGGGCCACGTTCAACCTCGCGCCGCACGCCTGGTCGGAGCCGGGCGAGGGCACGCTCGCCGCCGCGCGCGCCGCGGGCGCCCCGGTGGCGCTGCCCATCCCCGGCGAGCCGTTCGAGCCGACGTCCGACGCGGTGCCCGACGCCCCGTGGTGGCGCGAGGTCGCCGTCGCGCCGGAGGGCGGCTGGAGCGACCACGGCCCCGGCCCCGCCCTGGACGCGGCGGACCAGGAGACCGCACCCGTCGGCTGACGGCGGACGCCGGGGGAGCGGGCGGCTCCACGGGGGGCGCGACCCCGGCCCGCGCCCCCGCCGGGAACTGGCGTCCGACGCACACCCAGTGCGGCGGACACCTCCGCGCTCGCGCTGACGTACGACACATTTCGTCCTCTCGTACGACGCGTCATACCAGAGCGGGACGCTGGGCACCGGACTTTGTCAACTGCCCACCGCACGTGATGTCGTGACGACTACCGTGAGTGGCCGTCGGGCGACGCAGGGATCACATCTTCGGCCTGCCGGCCGGCACCGCGATGCCATCGACGAGGTGCCGCAGCGGACCGCTGCGGCACACGTCGCTACGTACCGAGGACGCTGATGTCTCACCTTCGCGCACCGGCAGCACGCGCAGACCGCCGCGAGGGCGGACGGCACGGACGCTCCGGGAGCCGCGCCGCGCCGCCGCCGCCCGAGACGCGCATACGGCTCCAGCTGATGCGCATCGCCGTGCTGCCCGCCGTCGCCGTCGGCCTGTGCGGCTGTGCCGCCGTGCTCTTCATGATCCGCGCCGCCGGGGCCCGGCCGCAGCCGCCGCTGCTCGCCCTGCTCGGCGCGGCCGCCGGGCTCGGCGTCCTCGGCATCGTCGTCGCCGCGGTGGCCGCCGACCGGGCCGCGCGGTCCCTGCGCGACCGCGTCGTCGCGCTGCGCCGCACCACCGCGCGCGGCCAGGCCGACCTGCGCGAGGTCGTCGAGCGGCTGCGCCACGGCGACACCCCGGCGGTGCGCGAGCCCGGTGCCCGTCCCGCGCCGGCCAAGGACGAGTTCGGCCTGCTCGCCGACGAGCTGGCCCGCGCCCACGAGGGCGCCCTCACCGCCGTCGTGCAGGCGTCCCGCCTCTCCGGCCGGGCGGGCAACGAGCAGAAGGTCGAGGTCTTCGTGAACCTCGCCCGGCGCCTGCAGTCGCTCGTCCACCGCGAGATCTCGCTCCTGGACGAGCTGGAGAACTCCGTCGAGGACCCCGAGCTCCTCAAGGGCCTCTTCCACATCGACCACCTGGCCACCCGCATCCGGCGGCACGCCGAGAACCTCGCCGTGCTCGGCGGCGCCGTGTCGCGCCGCCAGTGGAGCAGGCCCGTGTCCATGACGGAGGTGCTCCGCTCCTCCATCGCCGAGGTCGAGCAGTACTCGCGGGTCAAGCTGGTGCCGCCCGTCGACGGCACCCTGCGCGGCCACGCCGTCGCCGACGTCATCCACCTGCTCGCCGAACTCGTCGAGAACGCCACGGTGTTCTCCGCGCCGCACACCCAAGTCCTGCTGCGCGCGGGCCGGGTGACGTCCGGCCTCGCCGTCGAGGTCGAGGACCGCGGCCTCGGCATGCCCGTCGCCGAGCAGACCAGGATGAACCAACTCCTCGCCGACCCCGACCAGGTCAACGTCGCGAGCCTGCTCCAGGACGGCCGCATCGGCCTGTTCGTGGTCGCCGCCCTCGCCCGCCGCCACGGCATCGCGGTGCGCCTCCAGACCAACATCTACGGCGGCGTCCAGGCGGTCCTGATCCTGCCCCAGGGGCTGCTCGGCGCCGAACAGGACGCCGCGTCGGCCCCCCGCGGCGGCGCCTCCGCGGCCCACTCCGCCCCGGGCACCGCCCCCGGCACCGTCCGCGAACCGGCCGCCGCGCCCACCCCGCACCCGGCCGCCGCACCCCCCGAGCAGCCCCCCCACGCGCCGTACCGGAACGGCACCGCGCGCCCCGCCGCGGCCGCCCCCGAGGCCCCGCAGGCCCCCCAGACCCCCGCGCACCGCGCCGGGAGCACGGCCGGCACCACCCCGCCCGCCCCGCTCCCCGTCCGCGGCCCGCGCGGCGACCGGCCCACCCCCGCCGAAGCCCTGCCCGGCATCCGCCCCGAGGACCGGAGCGTCACCGCCGAGCACACCGCCGCCCCGCCCGTGCCCCGCAACGGCGCCGTGCGCGGCCGGGTCGGCAAACCCCAGCTGCCCCGCCGCCGCGCCCAGGAACACCTCGCGCCGCAGCTGCGCGACGCCCGCGCCCCGCGCACGGCGGACGACCAGCTCGTCGGCCACGACCCGGGCCTGATGGCCGCCTTCCAGCGCGGCATCGGCCTCGCTCAGGCGGCCCAGGCCCGGGACGCCCTGCCCGACCACGAAGTCAGCGTGCCCCCGGGGCCCGGCGACAGAGCCGACCGCACCGGCAGGAGCGACCAGGGCGGCTGACCCGCACCACCCCCCACCCCGTCTGCCCCGCGGACGTTCGAGAAGCTCTCGAACCCGTACTTTCCAAGGAGTCGATCCACCATGGCGAGCGATGTGCCGACCGGCCAGGTATCCGATCTCGACTGGCTGATGAGCGGCCTCGTCCAGCGCGTGCCGCACACCCACAGCGCCGTCCTGCTCTCCTGCGACGGACTCGTGAAGTCGGTCCATGGCCTCGACCCGGACAGCGCCGACCACATGGCCGCGCTCGCCTCAGGGCTCTACTCGCTCGGGCGCAGCGCGGGCGTCCGCTTCGGCGACGGCGGCGACGTGCGGCAGGTGGTCGTGGAGCTGGACTCCACCCTGCTCTTCGTGTCCACCGCCGGTTCCGGCACCTGTCTCGCCGTGCTCGCCGGGCGGGAGGCGGACGCCGCGGTGCTCGGGTACGAGATGGCGATGCTGGTCAAGAGCGTCCGCCCGTACCTGGTCACAGCGCCGCGTCAGCCCGCCAGTGAGCCCGCGTCGATGAGGCGCTGAGCGTGGGGGCCCCGCACGACGGGCCATGGCTCGACGACGCCGCAGGGCGGCTCATCCGCCCGTACACGGTCAGCAACGGACGCACCAGGCCGACCACGCGGCTCGACCTGCTGTCCCAGGTGAGGGCGACCGGCACCACCCCCGCCGGCTACCTCGGCCCGGAGCACGCCCTGGCCCTCGGCATGTGCGAGGCACCCACGTCGGTGGCGGAGATCGCCGCCCAGCTGAAGCTGCCCGTGGCGGTGACCAAGGTGCTCCTGTCCGACCTCGTCGACTGCGGGGCGATCACCACCAGAGCCCCGGACTTCTACCACAACCCGACTGACCGGTCCCTGTTGGAGGCAGTGCTCGATGGACTACGACGACAGCTCTGACGCCTTCCCCACCGCGCTGAAGATCCTCGTGGCGGGTGGGTTCGGGGTCGGCAAGACGACCTTCGTGGGCGCGGTCAGTGAGATCGCGCCGCTGAGTACGGAGGAACTGCTCACCACGGTCAGCGAAGCCACCGACGACCTGTCGGGCGTGGAGAACAAGACCACGACGACCGTCGCCATGGACTTCGGACGCATCACGCTCGACCCCGAACACGTCCTGTACCTGTTCGGCACGCCCGGACAGGAACGGTTCTGGTTCATGTGGGACGAGCTGTCCGAAGGGGCGCTCGGCGCGGTGGTGCTCGCCGACACCCGGCGCCTGGAGGACTGCTTCGCCGCCGTCGACTTCTTCGAGCAGCGCGGCATGGGATTCATCGTCGCCGTCAACGAGTTCGACGGCGCCTACCGCTACGAGCCCGAAGAGGTCCGCACCGCCATCGACCTGGACCCGCAGGTGCCGGTCGTGCGCTGTGACGCGCGGATCTCCAGCTCCGGCATCCAGACGCTGCTCACGCTCGTCCGCCACCTGCTCGCCCACGCCCCCGCCACGCCCACGTCGGGGGCCCACACATGACCCATGGAGCACGCACATGATGTACGAAGCGACCGGCCGTCTGCTGGTGACCCCGGTGGACAAGGAGGCGCCGGCGCGGGTGCGCAGGCTGCGGGAGCTTGGCCTCGGCGCGCGGGCCGAGCCCGGGCTCGACGCCTTCGCCGACCGGCTCGCCCGGGTCATGGACGCGCCGTACGCCATGGTCAACTTCATCGACGAGGAAGGGCAGTTCTTCGCCGGACTGCACCGGACCGAGGGGGCGCCGCCCGAGCCCGGGACGCCCGGGCTCGGGGTGAACGGGGTGAACGGGGTGAACGGGGTGAGCCGCGGGGAGCCGGACGAGCCCGGCGTGACGGCGGCACCGTTCTCCGAGCGCCACCTGGCACGGGACCGCGGCTACTGCCCGCACGTGGTGGTGCGGGGCAAGGCGCTGGTCCTGGAGGACGTCTGCGACTACCCCCGGTTCGCGGGCAACCCGGTCGTCGACGAGTTCGGGGTCAGGTCCTATCTGGGCGCGCCGCTGATCGACAGGACCGGGATCGCGCTCGGCACGGTGTGCGTGGTGGACGTGGAGCCCCGGCCGTGGGGGAGGGCCGGGCTCGACACGATCAAGCCGATGGCGGCGGAGCTGGTGGATTGGATCCACCTGCGCGAGGCCGAGGGGGAGCCGGGCGCGGCCCTGTGACACCCCGCGGGGCGCTTCCCCAGGACGGTACGTTGACGGTACAAGGACATGGCTCTACGGTGCGAGGCCCCTGACGGAGACCCGCCCCGCCGCCTGTGCGGGGCCCCACCGAAAGGCACACCGCATGACGGACCTCCGCCTCGGCGTCCTCGGCTACGGACTGCGCGGCTCGCTCGCCCGCACCGCCCACCGCCCCGGCGCGGGCGCCCGCGTCACCGCGCTCGCCGACCCCGACGAGGCCGCGCGCACCCGCGCGGCCCAGGACCTCCCCGGTGTCCGCACGGCCCCGGACCCGCGCGAGGTCATCGAGGCCCCGGACGTGGACGCCGTCCTCGTCCTCACGCCCGACCACACCCACGAGCCCCTCGCCCGCGCGGTGCTGCGCGCGGGCAAGCCGGTCTTCGTCGAGAAGCCCCTGGACGTGAGCGTCGAGGCGAGCGACGCGATCCTGCGGACCGCGTACGAGACCGGCACGCGCCTGTACGTGGGGCACAACATGCGCCACATGCCGGTCGTGCGCCTGATGCGGGACATCGTCGCGCGCGGCGAGATCGGGGCCGTCAAGACCGTCTGGGTGCGCCACTTCGTGGGCTACGGAGGCGACTGGTACTTCAAGGACTGGCACGCCGAACGGCAGTACACCACGGGCCTGTTGCTCCAGAAGGCCGCCCACGACCTCGACGTCGTGCACTGGATCGCGGGCGGCTACACCCGCCGCGTACAGGCGCTCGGCGACCTCATGGTCTACGGCGACATCCCGCACCGCCGCGCGCCGGGCGAGCCCCGGCCCGACGGCGGCCCCGTCGAGGACGGCCCCTGGCCGCCGCGCGCCCAGCGGGACCTGAACCCCGTGATCGACGTGGAGGACGTGTCCCTGGTCAACCTCCGCCTGGACAACGGCGTGCTCGCCGCCTACCAGCAGTGCCACTTCACCCCCGACTACTGGCGCAACTACACCGTCATCGGCGACGCCGGGCGCCTGGAGAACTTCGGCGACGGCCCCGGCGGCGTGGTCAGGGTCTGGAACGGCGGGCGTTCGCTCCACCGCGGCGAGGGCGACGCCGAGTACGCGATCGGGGGCTCCCCGGACGCGTACGGACACGGCGGCGCCGACCCGCTGATCATCGACGAGTTCCTGCGCTTCGCCCGTGACGGCGGGCGCACCGACACCTCGCCGGTGGCCGCGCGCATGGCCGTCGCCGCGGGCGCCGGGGCGACGCGGTCGCTGCGGGACGGCGGCGGCCCGCAGGAGGTGCCGCCGCTCGACGAGGAGCTGGTCGCGTACTTCGAACGGGGGCAGGCGCGCTGACCGCGGGCGCCCCTGAGGTTGACGCGGGGCCCGGTGCGCCTGGGGTCTGAAGGAAAGCTGCGGCCGCGGTTAAGAAATCCTCGATGGACCCGTGGCGTGACGTAGGGAAGATTGCTGTGCGGATGTGATCGGTGGGACGCCGGTCGCCCACCCTCCCTAGGTCACACGACAGGAGCCGTGGCGTGAAGGCGCTGGTCAAGGAGAAAGCGGAGCCCGGGCTCCGTCTCATGGAGGTACCGGAGCCGGTCATCGGCCCCGGTGACGTCCTGATCAAGGTGCTGCGCACCGGGATCTGCGGGACCGATCTGCACATCCGGGCCTGGGACGGCTGGGCGCAGCAGGCGATCTCGGCCCCCCTGATCGTCGGGCACGAGTTCGTCGGCGAGGTCGTCGAGACCGGCCGGGACGTCGCGGACGTCACGGCGGGCGACCTGGTCAGCGGCGAGGGCCACCTGGTGTGCGGCAAGTGCCGCAACTGCCTGGCCGGACGGCGCCACCTGTGCCGCGCCACGGTCGGGCTCGGCGTGGGGCGCGACGGCGCGTTCGCGGAGTACGTCGCGCTGCCCGCGAGCAACGTCTGGGTGCACCGGGTGCCGGTCGACCTCGACATAGCGGCGATCTTCGACCCGTTCGGCAACGCCGTGCACACCGCCCTGTCCTTCCCGCTGGTCGGCGAGGACGTGCTGATCACCGGAGCCGGGCCGATCGGCCTGATGGCCGCCGCCGTCGCGCGGCACGCGGGCGCCCGCAACGTCGTCGTCACCGACGTCAGCGAGGAGCGCCTGGTGCTCGCCCGCAAGGTCGGCGTCAGCCTCGCCCTCAACGTCGCCGACGCGACGATCGCCGACGGCCAGCGGGAGCTGGGCCTGCGCGAGGGCTTCGACGTGGGCCTGGAGATGTCCGGCAACCCGCGCGCGATGCGCGACATGGTCGCCAACATGACCCACGGCGGCAAGATCGCCATGCTCGGCCTGCCGTCCGAGGAGTTCGCGGTCGACTGGGCGCGGATCGTCACTTCCATGATCACGATCAAGGGCATCTACGGCCGCGAGATGTTCGAGACGTGGTACGCGATGTCCGTGCTCCTCGAAGGCGGCCTCGACCTCTCGCCCGTCATCACCGGCCGCTACGGCCACCGCGACTTCCAGGAAGCCTTCGACGACGCGGCGAGCGGCCGCGGCGGCAAGGTCATCCTCGACTGGACCGCCTGACCCGTGGACCGCCCGACCGCCTGACCCGGGCCCCGCCCACCCGCCTCACGAACTCCCGAAGGACTCCTCGATGTTCGACTCCGTACGCGACGACCTCGCCGCCACCCTCGACGAGATCCGCGCCGCAGGCCTGCACAAGCCCGAGCGGGTCATCGGCACCCCGCAGTCGGCCACCGTCGCCGTCACCGCGGGGGGCCGCCCCGGCGAGGTGCTGAACTTCTGTGCGAATAACTACCTCGGCCTCGCCGACCACCCCGAGGTCATCGCCGCCGCCCACGAGGCGCTCGACCGCTGGGGCTACGGCATGGCCTCCGTGCGCTTCATCTGCGGCACCCAGGAGGTCCACAAGGAGCTTGAGGCGCGCCTGTCGGCGTTCCTCGGCCAGGAGGACACGATCCTCTACTCCTCCTGCTTCGACGCCAACGGCGGCGTCTTCGAGACGCTCCTCGGGCCTGAGGACGCGGTGATCTCCGACGCCCTCAACCACGCCTCGATCATCGACGGCATCCGGCTCTCCAAGGCCCGCCGCTTCCGCTACGCCAACCGCGACATGGCCGACCTGGAGAAGCAGCTCAAGGAGGCCGCGGAGGGCGGCGCCCGGCGCAAGCTGATCGTCACCGACGGCGTCTTCTCCATGGACGGCTACGTCGCCCCGCTGGCGGACATCTGCGACCTCGCCGAGCGCTACGACGCCATGGTCATGGTCGACGACTCGCACGCCGTCGGCTTCGTCGGCCCCGGCGGCCGGGGCACCCCCGAACTGCACGGCGTCATGGACCGCGTCGACATCATCACGGGCACCCTCGGCAAGGCGCTCGGCGGCGCCTCCGGCGGCTACGTCGCCGCCCGTGCCGAGATCGTCGCGCTGCTGCGCCAGCGCTCGCGCCCCTACCTGTTCTCCAACACCCTCGCCCCGGTGATCGCCGCCGCTTCGCTGAAGGTCCTCGACCTCCTTGAGGCGGCCGGTGACCTGCGGGACCGCCTCGCCGCGAACACGCAGCTGTTCCGCTCCCGGATGACCGCCGAGGGCTTCGACGTGCTGCCCGGCGACCACGCCATCGCGCCCGTCATGATCGGGGACGCGGCGAAGGCCGGACGCATGGCCGAGCTGCTCCTGGAGCGCGGCGTGTACGTCATCGGCTTCTCCTACCCGGTGGTGCCGCAGGGGCAGGCCCGCATCCGGGTGCAGCTGTCCGCGGCGCACTCCACGGCTGACGTGGACCGGGCCGTCGACGCGTTCGTCGCCGCGCGCGCCGAACTGGACTCGGCCGGGGTCTAGTGCCCCGCAGGGCCCTTCTCCCGCCCGCCCCTTCATCGCGCTGCGCGCTCGTCCTCAAACGCCGGACGGGCTTGGTTGTTGCGTCGGCGCGTTCGTTGTCGGGTGCCGGGCGGGTGAGAGAATCGGGGGCATGATCGAAGCACGGCGGTTGCACATCTTGCGCGCGGTGGCCGACCACGGCACCGTCACCGCCGCGGCCGCCGCCCTCTATCTCACCCCGTCCGCCGTGTCGCAGCAGCTCACCGCGTTGGAGCAGGAGACGGGGCACCGGCTCGTGGACCGGTCGGCGCGGGGCGTCCGGCTCACGCCCGCGGGCGAGATCCTGCTCGCGCACACGAACGCCGTGCTCGCCCAGCTGGAGCGGGCCGAGGCCGAGCTGGCCGCGTACAGCTCCGGCGCGGCCGGGACGGTGACGCTCGCGGCGTTCGCGACCGGCATCGGCCTGGTCGTGGCGCCCGCCCTGAACCGGCTCGCCGAGACCGCGCCCGGCATCCGGGTGCGCGTCCAGGACGCCGAGGGCGACGCCAGCCTGCCGATGGTGCTCGACCGGCAGGTGGACGTGGCGGTGGCCGTGGAGTACCGCGGCGCGCCGGGCGCCGACGACGCGCGCCTGACACGCGTACCGCTGTACGCCGAACCCTTCGACGCGGTGCTCCCCGTGACGCACCCGCTGGCCGACGGCGGCCGGGTGCCGCTCGCCGGCCTCGCCAAGGACGTGTGGATCGGGCCCTTCCCCGGCAACCCCTGCCACGACGTGGTGGTCCTCGCCTGTGAACAGGCAGGCTTCCAGCCGGTCATGGAACACACGTCGGACGACTTCCGCGCGGTGGTCGCCCTGGCGTCGGCGGGCGCGGGCGTGGCTCTCGTGCCCCGCTCCGCCCTGCGGGGCATGGACGTGACGGACGTGGCGGTCCGGCCCGTGGACGGGATCGCCCCCACGCGACGCGTGTTCGCCGCCGTGCGCTGCGGGGCGGAGGAACACCCCCTGATCGCCCCGGTGCTCGCCGCCCTGAGGGACGCCGCGGCCGAGGACTAGAGGGTTCGCACCGCAGGGGCGGGGGGAGACGGTCGGGACAGAGAGCCGAGAGCCGCAGCGTCTGACAGGGGACTCCTTGATGCCCGACCGCGAGCACGCGCGCGTGACACCCGTGACCCACACCGCGGGGCTGCTGACCGCGCCGGACGGCGTACCCGTCGCCACGTACACCTGGCAGCCCCGCGACGGCAGGCCCCGCGCCTTCGTCCAGATCGCCCACGGAGCCGCCGAACACGCCCTGCGCTACGACCGCTTCGCCCGCCACCTCACCGCGCACGGCTACGGCGTGGTGGCCTCCGACCACCGGGGGCACGGCGCGACCGCCCAGGCCACCGGGGGCTACGGGGTCGCGGACGCCGGGCCGGACGACGGGCCCGACGCGTGGCGGGCGATCGTGGGCGACCTCAAGGCCGTCGGCGACCAGGTCCGGGCCCTGTACCCCGGCGCCCCGGTGGTGCTGCTCGGGCACAGCCTCGGCGCGATGCTCGCCCGGGACTACGCCCAGGAGCACGCGGACGGGCTCGCGGGCCTCATCCTCTCCGGCACGTTCCGCTCGCTGCCCGGCGCGGAGACCGAGTCGGCGCTCGCGCGGCTGCGGGCCGAGGTCGCCGCCGGCGGGCGCGCGGCCCGCTCCTCCTTCGTCCCCGAGCTGTTCGCCGCGTTCAACGGCGCGCACCCGCACCGCACCGGCTTCGAGTGGCTCTCGCGGGACGTGGCCGAGGTCGACGCGTACGTGGCCGACGAGCGCTGCGGCTTCCCGTTCTCGGCGGGGCTCTCGCTGGACTGGGTGCGCGCCGTCCGCAAGATCAACGACCCGCGGCGGCTGGCCCGTGTCCCCGCGGACCTGCCCGTCCACATCGCCGTGGGCACGGAGGACCCCTGCAACCAGGGCATGACGCTCGTGTACGAACTCCTGGAGGACCTCCGCTACGCGGGCGTGCGCGACCTCGGCTGGAAGGGGTACGAGGGCGCGCGGCACGAGATCCTGAACGAGACCAACCGCGACGAGGTGCACCGGGACCTGACGGAGTGGCTGGACGCGCGCGTGGGGTGAGGACGGGCTCCAGGGGTGGCTGTCAGAGGCGTTGGTTACCGTTCCTTCCATGGTCAACGCCGACGACGTACGCCGTACCGCCCTCGCTCTGCCGGACACGACGGAGAAGATCGCCTGGAGCATGCCGACCTTCCGGGTCGCGGGCAAGATGTTCGCCACGGTCCCCGAGGACGAGACGTCCATCGCCGTGCGCTGCCCGAAGCTGGAGCGGGACGAGCTGGTGCTCGCCGAGCCCGAGAAGTTCTGGATCGCCGAGCACGAGGCGTCCTTCGCGTGGGTGCGGGTGCGGCTCGCCGCGCTCGACGAGCGGGAGCTGCGCGTCATCCTCGCCGACTCCTGGCGCCAGGCCGCGCCCACGCGCCTGCTCGACGCGCACCCGGGGCTCGGGGTACCCGCAGCGGACTAGCCCTCGCGGAGCGCCCCCGTGGCGGGGCAGGGGCGCCCCGTGAGGGTCAGGCCCGGGCCCCCGCGCCGAGGAAGCCCGTGATGCGGGTGCGGAGGGTGGCCGGGTCCAGGCCGTGGGCCCGGAGGTGGTCGTCCTGGCGGCCGTAGCGGCGCAGCTCCGCGCGGCCGACGCCGAGCCCGAGAACCCGGTGCGGCACGTCGACGAGCGCGTCGTTCGCGGCGGCCGTGGACGTCCCGGCGAGGTACGGCTCGACGAGGACGACGTCGGCCGAGGTGCCCGCCCCGACGGCCCGCCGCAGCGCGTCCGCGTCGAAGGGCCGCACCGTCGTCGCGTACAGGACGGTGACGTCGAGCCCCTCCGTCGCCGCGAGGACGTGGTCGAGCATCGGGCCGACGGCGACGACCACGCCCCCGCGCCCCTCCCGCACGGTGAGGAAGCGCTTGCCGTCCACGGGCATCGGCGCCGCGTTGGACTGCACCGACAGGCGTACGTAGGCCTTGTCGTCGGACGGCACCGCCCCGGCCCCCGTGCCCACGGCGTGCCGCAGGAGCGTCTCGGCCTCGTCCGGGTGGCCCGGGACGTGCACGGCCCAGCCGTCCAGGGTGTCCAGGACCCCGACGTCACCCGGGGCCATGTGCGTGAAGCCGCCCTCGGGCCAGTCGAACGACGCCGCCGCGCTGACGAGCACCCCGCCCACGCCCTGGTGCCCGAAGTCCAGCTTGATCTGCTCGAAGGGCCGCTCCACGAGGAAGCTCGCGAAGGTGTGCACGACGGGCCTGAGGCCCGCGAGCGCCAGGCCGGCCCCGGCGCCCACGAGGAGCTGCTCGCGGATGCCGACGTTGATCACCCGGTCCGGGTGCGCGCGCATCGCCTCCTTGAAGGCGTCCACGCCGATCTCGGCGAGGACGACGGCGACGCGGGGATCCTCGTCGAGCAGCCGGGTCATGACGGGGGCGAAACGGTCACGCATGGTGTCCATGGGGGAGAGGTCCTTCCACAAGAGGCGGGTGCGGGGTGGTGGCGCGGCGGGCGGTCAGGCGGACTCGGGCTCGCCCGCGAACTCCTTGGACTCGACGCGGGCCACGACCACGTGCGGACGCCCGGGGTGCGGTGCGGTGAAGGCCGCGTACAGGGCGTCGTGGTCCCGGCCGTCGACGGTCAGCGCGGACCAGCCCGCGGCCTCGAAGCGGGCGGCGATGCCGCCGGGGCGCGCGTACGAGGCGGAGGCGTTGTCGATCACGAGGGTGTGCAGCCGCTCCAGGCCCGCGGGCCCGGCGTAGGCGATGGCCTCGTGGTTGCTGCCCTCGTCCAGCTCGGCGTCCCCGACGAGCACCCACACGTGCGGGTCGGTGAGCCCGCGGGCCTTGAGGCCGAGGGCGGTGCCGACCGCGAGGGGCAGGCCGTGCCCGAGCGAGCCGCTGCCGATCTCGGCGCCCGGGACGAGCAACCGGTCCGGGTGGTGCCCGAGCGGCGAGTCGTACGAGCCGAAGCCCTCCAGCCAGTCCACGGGCACGAAGCCCTTGGCGGCGAGGACCGCGTAGTACGCCATCGGCCCGTGCCCCTTGGAGAGCAGGAACCGGTCGCGCCCCGGATCGTCCGCGCCCTCGGGTGTGACCCGCAGCACACGGTCGTAGAGGACCCAGAGGGCGTCGAGGGTGGAGGTCGCCGCGGGACCGTGCTTCTCGTCGCCGGTCATCAGGGCCATCAGGCCGGGGAGGTCCGCGTAGGTGTGGGCGCGTGCCGTTGTGGTCGTCATGCGGACGAGCGTGCAACCTCAAGTGGAGTTGAGGTCAAGCCCGGAAAGGCGGGAGCGATCACCGGCCGGAGTGCGGTATGGTTTCGGTGCGCGTTCGGCCAGGGGAAAGCCCAGGTCAGCGGGTAACGGGACGTGGCGCAGCTTGGTAGCGCACTTGACTGGGGGTCAAGGGGTCGCAGGTTCAAATCCTGTCGTCCCGACAGAGATGTCGGTGAGAACCGCAACGAGGGGCCGTCCGTGAGGGCGGCCCCTTTCTGCTGCCCCGGGGCGCGCGTCACGTCAGCTTCGGCATCTCGCCCTCGGTCGTCGCCAGGTCGATCACGGAGAACGCGGCGCCCTGCGGATCGGCCACCGTCGCGAAACGGCCGAACGGCGAGGACATCGGACCGAAGTGCAGCTGTCCGCCGCTCCGCTTCACCAGCTCCACGGCGGCGTCGCAGTCGTCGACGCCGAAGTACACGTTCACGTGCGGCGGCACCTCGGCCGGCGACTCCGGGGGCATCTTCATGCGCCCCACGACCGGCCGGCCGTCCAGCTCCCACACGTGGAAGTCGACGTGCTCGTCCTCCATGCGCTTGACCTCGAAGGGGAACACGGCGGTGAAGAAGGCGTCCGCCTTCTCCGCCTCCCGCGTGGTGACCTCCGCCCAGCAGAACGCTCCCGGGGCGCCCATGAGCTCGAAGCCCCGGTGGCTGTCCGGCTGCCACGCGCTGAAGTACACGCCGCTCGGATCCTGCGCCGTGGTCATGGTGCCGAAGTCGCCGACGGGCATCGGCTCCATGAGGAGCGTGCCGCCGTTGTCGCGGATCCGGCCCGCGGTCGCGGCGATGTCCGGCGTCTCGAAGTACAGGTTCCAGGCGGGCGGCTGCCCGGCCGCGTCCGGCATCTGCGGCATCAGGGCCGCGACGGCCTTGCCGTCCTTGTACGCCTGCGTGTAGCCGCCGAACTCGGCCGAGCCCTCCGCGAAGGTCCAGCCGAACAGCTCGCCGTAGAAGTCCTTGGCCGCCCCGATGTCGGGGAACATGGCGTCCGCCCAGCAGGGTGAGCCCTCAGGATGCGTGGACATGGTGCTACGACCTCCCGCCCCCCTGGGATGGGACAGCGCGCTCCGGACGAGGTCATGCGCCCCCGCGGCAGGGCCGCGCTCCCTTCCACGCTAGGCGCAGGAGCGAGAACCGGCCAGCGGCCGAAGAATGCCCGCCGCCGCGGGGTGCAATGAATCGAAAGCTTGCGCGTGGTGCCACAATGGTGCGACGATGGCGCCATGGAACTCACGCGGTACGTCGACCATCTGCGGCAGGAGCTCGCCGCAGCGGTCGATTCGGGCGACGAGGAGACGCGCGACCTCGCCGGACGTCTGATCGCGCCGCTGGGTTCCGCCGTGCGCCTCACGCTCCTCGACGCCTTGTCGGCGGCCGTGGACGAGATCACCCGCGACATGGCGCCGGGCTCCGTCGAGGTCCGCCTGCGCGGGCTCGATCCGACCTTCGTGGTCACGCTGCCTCCGCAGGACCGTTCCTTCGGTGACGAGGGCGACCGGGACCACGACCGTGGGTCCCCGGGCGTGGCGCCACCCTTGGTGTCACTGGCGCCATTAATGGCGAACGGGGATGAGGGGGCGACCTCCCGCATCAACTTCCGGCCGCCCGAGCACCTCAAGGCCCGGATCGAGGAGGCCGCCGGCCGGGAGCAGCTGTCGGTCAACGCCTGGCTGGTTCGAGCGGTGTCCGCGACGCTGGAGTACGACGACCGCGGCCGCCGGATGGACCAGCGTGCCGCCCACGGCGCCCCGGCGGGCGCCCAGCGCTACACGGGCTGGGTGAACTGATCCGGTGACGCGCGGCCGAGCGCATCCGTGTCCGGTTCTCCTTCGGGGCGGGCCGCGCCCCTAGAAGCTTCGGCCCGCCGTGCTGCCGCGCGGCGGACCGATCCAGCGGCCCTGGAGACCGACCTCCCCCGGCGGTTTCCAGGGCCGCACCCTTCCGGCGTGTGCCGGAGATCTGATTATGCACGCAGTTCCAGTGAACTCGACCGTGCGGACCGCCTGTTGAGAAATCGGCCACATGCCTCGCGCCACCGCGGAGTGGCTTAGCCGGGAACCGTCGACGTCTCGCTCCAATTCCGGACGAACGTACCCCTGGGTGAATGAAGTGCGTACGGACGGACTCCGCTCCGAGGTATATCCGTGGAAGCCCCGTCATATGCGCGTCATTTGGCCATGGTGCACGCTCGGCATACGCATATGCCGCGCCCGGTGGCACCGAATTGCGTTGCGGAACAAGGCGGCGGAAGGGCAGCCCTTTCAGTGCGCGTGCGGCGAAATTCCGCTTAACGAATGGAAACGTGAGGGCAGTCGGTGGACCGCCGGAAGGGCTAGCGATCCGCCAGATGCAGCCGTTCCCTGGTGTGCTGCGGCAGCGGCGTGGGGCAGCACGGAAGGTGCCGGGGAGCGGGCCGGTGCGTGAGGCGCTGATACGTGTACGCGGCCGAGACCAGCGTCATGTGGTGGTACCAGCCGGGGAAGGAGCGGCCCTCGAAGTCCAGGAGCCCGAAGTGCCGCTCCATGCCCGCGACGGCCGCGGTGGTGCCGTGACGACGGGTGGCCAGTGAGGCAACGTTGTCGAGACGGCGGTGCGTGAGGCTGGTCAGCCACATGACTCCCTGGCTGCCGTCCGGGAGCACCTCGGTGAAGAGCCGGTAGGGGTACTCCGGGGTGGCCCCGGCCCGCGCTCCGGGCAGCCGTACCAGGACCGACTGGACGCGCAGCTCCTGCTGGCGCCCGTCCGCGGCCGTGACCAGGACGGTCTCGGTGTTGCCCTGGGAGACATGGGCCCGGGCGCTGACCGGATCCGGGCCGTTCGGGGTGCGCTCGCCGACCGGCAGGACCTTCTGGTGCTGGGGCACGGCGACGACGAAATCGCGGGCGCGCTGGCTGAGTCCGCGCAGGAAGAGCCCGGCGTCGGGGTCGTCGCTCATGTCGGCGACGACCGGCGCGGCCGTCGACTCGGTCCTGGCCTCCAGGGTGTCGACCAGGTCCAGGGCCTGCGCCCACAGCGGACGGTGGGACACCTCGTCGGGGATGCGCGCGCGGCGGCGCAGTTGCGGGTCCTCCGTCCAGGGCGCGGGCAGCAGCAGCCGCCAGTCGACCGGGACCTGGAGCCCGCCGATGCAGAGGAACGCGCCGAGGCCCAGCTGGCAGTTGAGGGTGCGGCCCGTGCTCGGGTCGAAGTAGCGGTGCACGCCCACGGAGCGGTCGCCGCGCTTGGGCAGCACCGCACGGCCGATCGCCCAGGTGGCAGCGGGGCCGTGGCGCTCCGCCCACCGGGTCAGCTCGTGCATGACCGGATCCCAGTCCCATGGGCTGAGGCTCACGAACTGGCGCAGGGACTGCACCGCGGTGGGGGAGGCCGAGACGGCTCCGGCGAGGCGGCGCACCGACTTCTTGCCGGGGGTGATGAGCAGCCCCGCCAGATAGGCGCCGGCCCAGCGGCGCTGGTCCGCGCGGCGCAGGTTCTGGAAGACCTGGTCGGTGAAGTCGCTGAAGGGTGACGCGAGATGGGGGTCGGGTACCTCGCTGACCGGAGTCGATATTGGCAATGCGCAGGGCACAACCATGCTGCAATCCCTCCCGGACGTCCCTGAGCGGCGGCTGCCGAGCGTTGAGTCTAGGATCCGAGAGCGCCGCGCACCATCTTGCGGCGGGCGTGACAGATGTGACAACCACGGCTGCAAATTGGGGCGTAGACCCCTCTTCGGGCACTCGGCGCGACGGCGGACCGCCCACGTCCGGTCCCTCTGCCGCGGAGTTGTGCGGCCTTCGGCCGTCCCGGCCACAAGCCGGGCGGAACGACGCGCGCCGATTCCCGCTCCCCGGTCTCCCTCGGCCGCCCGGCGGAATTCATGATTCCGACATCGCGCGACCGCCTCCGCGTCCCTGTCGCGAACCGCTTCCGCCCTTTGAGCTCGTCGGCCGCCGCGGTGCTCGAACTCCGCTGTGGCCTGCCCGCAGTTGGCGTCGGAGGAGGCCGGCGGAGCGGTGGCCCGGGAGAGCGCGTTAAGGGCGTTAAGAATCCGTATGGATAATGCTAGTGTTCCCTAACGAGCTCAGGATTCCGCTACAGCGCACAAGTGGAGATGGTTCCCCACTGTTTGCCGTGGCCGAGCCAGCAAACTTGAGGACCCGCCCCGTCCTCCCGTGTGCCCCCTTCTCGTATGCAACTGTTTGCCCTCTGGTGGATTTGGCTCAATTCTTGCCTTGACTGGCGGAAGACAATCGTCAAAACGGTTCCCGCGAGTGGATCCGAGAGATCCAGGCCACCCATGACAGGGATAGCGAAGTTGGGCTAGCTTGTTCGAACTTCGAAAAGTCGCGACGAGCGACGGCCTCTTCCTTGAATCTCCAACAGGTGTCGGGTTCTACTCGGGTAGGCCTTTGGAAGAGACCACTGCGAATCCGGGTCATCTGTACTGACGGGGGACACGTCGGTGCAGACGGCATGGAGTGGAGTGGTCCAGGCGAACGGGGCGAGTAGTTGAACGGGGCGAGTAGTTGATGTACGTATCCGCACACATGCCGACTGAATGCCTTCCGCGCTGCCTTGAGGGGCGCGCCGAACGGCCGGACCTGCCCGTGCTCAGCGCCGGAGGCTGCCTCGGCTAGAGGCCGCCTGGCGGCGGGATGTGCGCGTGGCCACCCCGACGGGTCCATCCGTGAGTTGACGGATCTTTGACGACCTGATTCGGCGAGCGGCTCGAACGAGCTTTCATCCGGCCGATCGGCTGTGATCGATTGGCAAGCCTGTGCCTCGCGATGCGCGATGGCGACCGATCCCGAGGGGATCTTGGACACGGCTGCCAAGCCCGCATGGCTTTTTCCCGTTCGAACGCGGTCCGTTATGTCCGTGTTCGTTCGAAGTTCATTCACATGGAGGCATGATGACGAACCAGGTCAGCGACCTCGAGGGCTCGAAGGTTGTGCTGTTCCGTAGAAACGCGAATTCCGTCCCGCGGCAGCGCCGAGTGGACGAGCGTCGTGGCCAGGTACTGACGACGAAGGTGGGCCTGCAGATGCCTGCCGGGCTGACCTTCGAGGACTGGGAGCGGGCCGGACGCCAGCTTTCCGGAATTGTGAACTCCTCTTCCTGGTGGCTGGGAGACTGGCTGGTATACGGCAAGGACCACTACACCGACCGCTATCAGCGTGGAATTCGCGCGGCGGGCCTGCAGTACCAGACGCTGCGCAACTACGCATGGGTTTCGCGGCGTTTCGACTTCAGCCGTCGGCGCGCGGCGCTGAGTTTCCAGCACCATGCCGAACTGGCCTCGCTGCCGGTCGACGAGCAGGAGCTGTGGCTCGACCGCGCGGAGCAGTTGCAGTGGACCACCAAGCAGCTGCGCAGTGCGATCCGCATGGCGCGCGAGGACGAGGTCAGGGACGGCACGCCGACCCCTGAGACGATGCGGCGCCTCGCGGTGCCCGGCAGCCGGCTCCAGTGGTGGCACAAGGCCGCCGAGCAGTCGGGCATCGACTTCGAGCAGTGGGTGCTCGCGACGCTCGACAACGCCGCCGAGCGCGCCCTGGAGGAAGAGGAGCAGGAGAAGGCCGGCATCAGTGCCTGATCCGAGGAGTCACATGCGAGGGCCCGCACCCCGGAAGGGGGTGCGGGCCCTCGCATGCGCGCCGATGGCGCCGCGGCGCTCCGCCCTGACGGCGGCGCGTCGCGTGGACGCCTCGATGGGTGCCGACGGTACGGGCCCGTGGGGCCCGTGAGTGTGGCGGGCGGCGCCCGTACCGTCGGCCGTTCTCGGGGAGGGAGCGTCAGGGCAGCTTGCTCATGAGGCTCGCCGTCGCCTGGTGGCGGGTGCACTCGCGCCCGCCGAACGAGCGGCGCACGCGCTCCTGCACCTCGTCCGGCTGCTCCTGGCTGAGCTTGAACATGCCCTCGGCGCCGGTCACCCTGAACTGGAAGGCGCCCACGGCGGGCACGATCTTCCGGAAGTACTCCAGGGACTCGGACATGTCCCAGCCGTCACCGAAAGCGCTCTCATAGGCCCGCACCGTCGCCTTCACGACGGCCAGGGTGTTCTCTATGCCCTCTATCTTCTCGACCACGCCGTGCACGTGGACCGAGGTGAAGTTCCAAGTCGGCGCGGCCGGCGTGACGTCGTAGACCGTCGGTGACACATAGCCGTGCGGTCCGGTGAACGTCAGCAGGTTCACACTGCCCGACTCGAGCGCCTTCCAGTGCGGGTTCGCCCGGTTCATATGGCCGAGCAGCCGGGCGCCCGCGAGGTCTTCGGACCATTCCCCGGACCACTCCGGATCCCGGATTACCGGCAGATGCGTGGCGAACGGTCCTGCTTCCTCCGTGCCGTTGCTCACGAACAGTGCCAGGGGATTGCCATGGATCAGGTCGATCATCCAGGAACTGTCCGGTTGGCGGTACTGGCTCGGTACAAACATCCGGAGCTCACCCTTTCGTTGAAATCACTGACGGTGCGGCGCGCCAAGCCGCCGACGTTACCCACGTCCTGCGAGGCACGAGCCGAATTGCGGACGAGCAGCCCGGCTGTCCTGTCGACGGGACAGCGGTGCCCGGCCAGGTGCGGCTGCCAGGTCCTCTTGAAAGGTCCGCCCGGCCCCTCTAAGTTGGCGTGGCGGTGTTCTCCAGCGCAATACTCAATGCGTGTTCTTCCGGACCACCGGTCGAGATGTTCGAGACCATCAGCCGCACTTCAGAAACGACAGTTGACAGCATTTCCGGCCGAGGTCCTCTCGGGCAACCGCAGCACTGAAACCTCAGCGAATACGCGGAAGTCCCTGTCGAAGCTACACCAGCGGGAGATTATCTATGGGTACTCGTGAACACGAGATATACGACATCGTTGGCATCGGGTTCGGCCCGTCCAACCTGTCCCTGGCCATCGCCCTGGAGGAACACCAGAACAACGCGTCGGGTCGGCCGGTCACGGCCGCCTTCTTCGAGCGGCAGGCAGCCTTCGGCTGGCACCGCAACATGCTGCTTCCCCAGGCGACGATGCAGATTTCGTTCCTGAAGGACCTGGCCACTTTCCGCAATCCCGTGTCGCGGTACAGCTTCGTCTCGTACCTGCACGCCTCGGACCGCCTCGTGCAGTTCGTGAACAACCAGGACTTCTTCCCGACCCGGCAGGAGTTCCACCAGTACCTGGAGTGGGCCGAGTCCAACTTCAGCGACCGCGTCACGTACAACTCGGAAGTGACCGGCATCCGGCTTCCCGAGAACGCCGGGACGGGATCCGAGCAGTACCTCGAAATCTCGGTCCGGGACACCGCGAGCGGTGCGACCCGCGTCGTGCGCGCCCACAACGTCGCCGTCTCGACGGGCCTCGTGCCGCGCATGCCCGAGGGCATGGACCGCGACGAACGCGTCTGGCACAGCTCGGAGTTCCTGGCCAAGTACGGCCGGATGGACCCCGCGGAGCTGCAGAACGTGGCGGTGGTCGGCGCCGGGCAGAGCGCGGCCGAGATCACCAAGTACCTGCACGACATGCTGCCGCACGCGCAGGTGTCGGCGATCCTCCCGTCGTACGGCTACTCCGTGGCCGACGACACGCCCTTCGCCAACCAGGTGTTCGACCCGACCGCGGTCGACCACTACTACTTCGGCAGCGAGACGACGCGCGACGCGTTCTGGCGCTACCACAAGAACACGAACTACTCCGTCGTCGACGACGACGTGATCCGTGAGCTGTTCCGGCGCTCCTACGAGGAAGAGGTCGCGGGCGAGAAGCGCCTGCACTTCCTGAACCTGACCCGGGTCAAGGAAGTGAAGCGCTCAGGCAACGACACGCGTGTCGTGCTGCACTCGCTCCTCGACGACGAGGCCCAGCAGGAGATGGACGTCGACGCGCTCGTCTTCGCCACCGGCTACCAGGGCATGGACGCCACGAGCCTGCTCGGCGACCTCGACCGCTTCTGCCTGCGCGACAAGGAGGGCCGCCACCAGGTGGAGCGCGACTACCGGGTGGTCACCGAGCCCGGTCTGTCGTGCGGCATCTACCTCCAGGGCGGCACCGAGCACACGCACGGCCTGACCTCGTCGCTCCTTTCGAACATCGCCATCCGCAGCGGTGAGATCGCCGACTCCCTCGTCGAGCGCCGCGGCGAGCCGGCCCGGGTCGGCAGCGGGGCCTAGGCACCCGCCCGGTCTCCCCGCCCCACCTCCGCACCGCGGCCCGCCAGCCCAGCTGGCGGGCCGTAGGCGCGTGGGGCCGCGGGCGGGGGCGCCTCCCGGGCGTCTCCTGGGCGTCCCCCGGGGGCTCCCGGGCGGTTTCCCAGGCGGCTCCCGGCGGGGGGACGCCCCGCGGGCGGTACGGGGCCCTCTCTCGTGTGCCCGGACGCCCTCCGGGCACACGAGAGAGGGCCCCGGCGCCGTTCCCGGCGTCGGGGCCCTCAGCGGTACGCGGAGCGTGTCACGCAGCCTTGTCCGCCGCCATCGCGTCGCGGAGGCTCTTGGGCCGCAGGTCGGTCCAGTTCTGCTCCACGTAGTCCAGGCACTCCTGACGGCTCGCCTCACCGAACGTGACCCGCCAGCCGGCGGGCACCTCGGCGAAGGACGGCCACAGCGAGTGCTGCTCCTCGTCGTTCACCAGGATGTAGAACCGGCCGTCCGCGTCGTCGAACGGGTTGCTGCTCATAGTCACTCCAATTCGAAAGGTCTGGTCACCGGACAGGTCCTCGGGCCCCGCGGATTCCGTCTGCCGCGGTGCACCGGCGAAGGAGGAACCCCCCGGCGGGCCGGGGCCCGCCGCCGCGGCAAGCCGTCCGCGGGCCGGGTACCGGCTCCGCCATTGTCGTTCGGTGCGGCCCCGGCGTCCAGATCCGCCCGTCTCCGGGGAATTGCCGGGGTCCGTCCCGGGACGATACTGCGCCACCGTGAAATCCGTATCGCCGCCAGGACGAAGTCAGGTGCGAATCCGGTCCTTCCCCGGGCCCCACCACCACGGAGACCGGCAGGGCTGCCCCCACTAGGGAGCGGGCCGTGCGACGCGCGTCCTGTGGACAGGACAACGCCCCGGTGCCGAGCGCCGGAATCGCGGGTAGTTTGTTGCGAGCTGTCGGTGGGTCCCGCCCGACGATCGGTGCACTTCTCCGAAGCCCGTCGGTGAACTGCGCGATCGGTCGGCAGGCGGGGAACGCAAAGGAACCGACAGCGCGTTGTTGAGTTTCGGCTCTCAGTCGGCAGAGCCGTCAGAATCGAGGAATGGGGTGGCGTCGGCCGGGCTTTGTCGGGCCCGTGGTCGATGCCCTTGCCAATGGCCCCCCTCGGCCTTCCCGGGAAGCCGGGAACTTCCGCTTGAGGAGAAGCAGAGCCATGAGCGTCACGGCAGCACGAGGTTTTTCGGCCGCGGGCGTCGCGGCCGGAATCAAAAGCAATGGAAATCCTGATCTGGCCCTCGTTGTGAACAACGGCCCGTGCCGGGCCGCGGCAGGTGTCTTCACCGCGAACCGGGTGAAGGCCGCCCCTGTGGTGTGGAGCGAACAGGTCATCAGGGGCGGCGCCGTCAGCGCCGTCATCCTCAATTCCGGCGGTGCCAACGCCTGCACGGGCGCACCCGGCTTCCAGGACACGCGGGCCACGGCCGAGAAGGTCGCCGCGGTCCTGGACGGACACCGCGCCGGAGAGGTCGCGGTGGCCTCCACCGGGCTCATCGGTACGCGCCTTCCGATGGACCGGATCCTGCCGGGCGTCGAGACCGTGGCGGCCGCCCTGGCGGAGGACGGCGGCGAGCAGGCGGCCGTCGCGATCAAGACCACGGACAGCGTGCACAAGACGGCCGTCTTCGAGGGCGAGGGCTGGACCGTCGGCGGCATGGCCAAGGGCGCGGGCATGCTCGCCCCCGGCCTCGCCACCATGCTGGTCGTCCTCACCACGGATGCCGACCTGGACAGCAAGGCCCTGGACAAGGCGCTGCGCGGGGCCACCCGGCTCACCTTCGACCGGGTCGACTCCGACGGCTGCATGTCCACCAACGACACCGTGCTGCTCCTGGCCTCCGGCGCCTCCGGGAAGACCCCCGAGTACGCCGCGTTCGCCGAGGCGGTCCGCACGGTGTGCGAGGACCTCGCCCGGCAGCTCATCGGCGACGCCGAGGGCGCGAGCAAGGACATCCGCATCGACGTGGTGAACGCCGCCACCGAGGACGACGCGGTGGAGGCCGGGCGCTCCATCGCCCGCAACAACCTCCTGAAGTGCGCCATCCACGGCGAGGACCCCAACTGGGGCCGCGTCCTGTCCGCCATCGGCACCACCGGCGCCTCCTTCGAGCCGGACCGCCTCAACGTCGCCATCAACGGCGTGTGGGTCTGCAAGGACGGCTCGATCGGCGCGGACCGGGACGGGGTGGACATGAGCGGCCGCGAGGTCGTCATCACCGCGGACCTCGCGGCCGGCACCGAGGCGGCGACCCTGTGGGCGAACGACCTCACGGCCGAGTACGTCCACGAGAACAGCGCGTACTCGTCATGAGGAGCGCCACTCACGAACACCCCGCACTGGTGAAGGCGCAGTCCGTGATGGACGCGCTGCCCTGGCTCAACCGCCACCAGGGCAAGATCTGCGTCATCAAGTTCGGCGGCAACGCCATGATCGACGACGAGCTGAAGGCCGCCTTCGCCCACGACGTCGTCTTCCTGCGGCACGCCGGGCTCAAGCCCGTCGTCGTGCACGGCGGCGGCCCCCAGATCAGCGCCGCGCTGCGCCTGCACGACATCGCGAGCGAGTTCAAGGAGGGCCTGCGCGTCACCTCGCCGGAGGCCATGAACGTCGTCCGCATGGTCCTCGCAGGACAGGTGCAGCGCGAGCTCGTCGGCCTCATCAACCAGCACGGACCGCTCGCCGTCGGCCTGACCGGCGAGGACGCCGACACCATCACGGCGACCAAGCACCAGCCGAAGAACGAGGACGGCGAGCGGGTCGACATCGGCCGCGTCGGCGAGATCGTCGGGGTGAACCCCGGCGCGGTCCAGGCGCTCCTCGACGACGGCCGCATCCCGGTGATCTCTCCCATCGCGCGGAGCGTCGACGACGAGTACGTCTACAACGTGAACGCCGACACCGCGGCCGCCGGGGTCGCCGCCGCCCTGAACGCCCACACGCTGGTGTTCCTCACCGACGTCGAGGGTCTGTACCGGGACTGGCCGCAGAGCGACGAGGTCATCAGCAGGCTCAGCGCCAGCGAGCTGGAGAAGGTCCTGCCGGAGCTGCACGACGGCATGGTGCCGAAGATGGCCGGGTGCCTGCACGCGGTCCGCAACGGCGTGGGCAGCGCGCGCGTGATCGACGGCCGCGTCCAGCACTCGGTGCTCCTGGAGATGTTCACGCGCGAGGAGATCGGCACCCTGGTCCTGCCGGACATCGAGGAGGGCTTGCGATGATCGGGGCCGATGGACGCCGACGACCCGACCCCGCGACCCGGGGCGACGGGCACCGGCGCACGAGGGCCGCGACGAGCGCGGCCGTGGAAGAGGGGACGCGATGAGCGAGGGCATGGACGACGCCGGACGCGCGGCCGGGACCGGTACGGGCGGGCAGTCGGCGGCGCTGACCGAGCGCTGGCAGGCGTCGTTGATGGACAACTACGGCACGCCGCGGGTGCCGTTGGTGCGCGGCGAGGGCGTCGCGTTCTGGGACGCGGACGGCAAGAAGTACCTGGACTTCCTCGGCGGCATCGCCGTGAACTCGCTGGGCACCGCGCACCCGGCCGTCGTCCGCGCCGTGAGTGAGCAGATCGCCCGGCTCGGCCATGTGTCGAACCTGTTCATAGCCGAGCCGCCGGTGCGGCTCGCCGAGCGCCTCCTGCGGCTCTCCGGGCGCGGCGGCCGGGTCTTCTTCTCGAACTCCGGCGCCGAGGCCAACGAGGCCGCCTTCAAGATCGGCAGGCTCACCGGCCGGCGCCGGATGGTCGCCACCGACGGCGGCTTCCACGGCCGCACCATGGGCGCGCTCGCGCTGACCGGCCAGCCCGCGAAGCGCACCGCCTTCGAGCCGCTGCCCGGGGACGTCACGCACGTGCCCTTCGGCGACGCCGAGGCGCTGCGCGCGGCCGTCGACACCGACACGGCGCTCGTCGTCATCGAGCCGATCCAGGGCGAGAACGGCGTGGTCGTGCCGCCGCCCGGCTATCTGGCGGCCGCGCGCGAGATCACCCGTGCCGCCGGGGCGCTGCTCGTGCTCGACGAGGTGCAGACCGGCATCGGCCGCACCGGGCACTGGTTCGAGTGCCAGGCGCAGGGCGTCGAGCCGGACGTCCTCACGCTCGCCAAGGGACTCGGCGGGGGGCTGCCGATCGGCGCGACGCTCGCCTTCGGCCCGGCCGCGGACCTGATGGCGCCCGGCGCGCACGGCACCACGTTCGGCGGCAACCCCGTCGCGTGCGCCGCCGCGCTCGCCGTCCTCGACACGATCCACGGCGACGGGCTGCTCGACCACGTCAAGCGCCAGGGCGAGGCGCTGCGCCAGGGCATCGAGGCCCTCGGCGACCCGCTGGTGGACCGGGTCCGCGGGGCCGGCCTCCTGCTCGGCATCGTCCTGACCGAACCGCTCGCCGCGCAGGTGCAGCAGGCGGCCCAGGACGCGGGGCTCCTCGTGAACGCCGTCGGGACCGACACGATCCGGCTCGCCCCGCCGCTGATCGTGGGCGAGGACGAGGTGACCACGTTCCTGCGCACGCTGCCCGGCGTACTGGAGCGGGCGCGGCGGGACGTGACGCGCTGAGCCCGGCCGCGCGCTGACCCTGGCCGCGTGCTGACTCCGGACGCGTGCTGACTCCGGTTGCGCACTGGCCGAAGGCCGTCCACCACTGGTGGGCGGCCTTTCGGCCAGGGCGAGCAAGGCCGGTTCTGGGAGGGCAGGGCCCGTTCCACCCTTGCTGGCGCCTGTCAGGCGTCGGCACGCGCCACTCCGCGCTTGCAGTGGCGCCAGAGTGATGCCATGATGGCGTCGCGGAGCGTGCGCCCCCGGCCGGGCGCGCCATCTCCCCTTGCCGTCCCACCGTGGGGACGCCCGGCAGAACCCATGAGGACGGGGCAGCCATGCCAGCCTTCGACACCCCCGAGCCGATCTCGGTCTCGTTGCAGCTCACCGCGGGCGTCCTGCGCTTCACCGCGGGCGCATGCGCCCGGACCGTCGTCGACGTGAGCCCGAGCAGCGGCTTCAGCCAGGCGGACCGCAGTGCCGCCGAGCAGACCCGGGTCGAGTTCTCCCACGGCCGGCTCCTGATCAGGGCGCCCAAGCGGCGCAGCCTCTTCGGCACCGGCGGCTCCGTCGACGTCACCGTCGAACTGCCCGCGGGCTCCGCCGTGGCGGGCGACGCCATCGTGGCCGACCTGTACGGCGAGGGCGAGCTGGGGGAGTGCGAGTTCAAGACCGAGGTCGGCAAGATCCACCTGGAGCGCGCGGGGCGCCTCCAGCTCACCACCGGATACGGCGACGTCAAGGTCGGCAGCGCCATCGGCGAGGCCGACATCCGGGTGGCCTACGGCGACGTCACCGTCGGCCGGATCGACGGCCCGCTCACCCTCAGGAACACCAGCGGGGACTCCGAGGTCGAAGAGGTCACGGGCCCCCTGCGGGTGACCGCGAACCGGGGTGACATCGCCATCGGCCGCGTCCACGACACCGTCGCCGCGCGGTCCGTCACCGGTGACGTCCGGCTCGGCGAGGTGTGCCGCGGCCGCGTCGAACTCAGGGCCGCGGTCGGACAGTTGGAGATAGGGGTCAGGAGCGGCACGGCCGCCTGGCTCGACGTCCACACCAAGGTCGGCCACATACGCAACTCCCTGGGCGCGTCGGGCGCCCCGGAGGAGCCCGGCGAGGCCGTGGAGATACACGCCGCCACCAGCCGCGGCGACATCGTCATACGCCGGGTCTGAGCGGCAGCGCCAGCACTAGGCGCCGGCGCCGGCATCAGGCGTCGGCGCCCACGACCGGTCCCGCCGCGCCCGCCCGACCGGCCCCTTCCCTCGGCTTCGCCGACCGGTGACCAGGAACGCCCCCTGCGTATCACCGCTTCCCTCGTGCCCCACGGCTCGTGACCGTGACGCGCGTCCTCGCGCGATCTGAAACAGGTGATTTTTCATGACGTATCCGCCAACGTCCCTGCCAACGTCCCCGTCAACGTCTCCGTCCAGGCACTCGTCCCCGCTCACCACGCTCGTCGACCAGTGGGGAGCGCACCCGGCGCACTTCTGGCTGCGCGGTCAGGAGCCCGCGCGGGCCGTCGAGTTCGACGAACGGCTCGGAGTCTGGAACGTGTACGGCCACCCGGAGGCCGTCGAGGTCTTCGCCGACCCCGGCGGCTACTCGTCCGACATCGTCCACCACTTCGCGCCCGATCTGCCGGAGTACGAGCGCAGCGGCATGCTCACCCAGATGGACCCGCCCGAGCACCGCAAGCTCCGCCGACTCGTCAGCCGCGCCTTCACGCCCCGGCTCGTGGCCGGGCTCGCGCCGCGGATCGGCGCCCTCACCCACGAACTGCTCGACCGGGTCGACGGCGGCTCCGGCCTCGACCTCGTCGCGGACCTCGCCCATCCGCTGCCGGTGACCGTCATCGCCGAACTCCTCGGTGTGCCGAGCGAGGACCGGGAGCTGTTCCGGGAGTGGGCCGAGGAGCTGCTCGCGCGCTCCGAGGTGGCCGCGGTCGGCCGGACGGCCCGGAGCGCCGACATGGTCGCGGCCGTCCTCGACCTGTCGGCGCGCATGAGCGCGTACTTCGGCGCGCACGCCGAGGAGCGCCGCAGGCGCCCGCAGGACGATCTGCTCACCGCGCTGGTACGGGCCGAGGTGGACGGCGAGCGGCTGAGCGCGGCCGCCCTCGGCAACTTCGCCCAACTGCTGCTCGTCGCCGGGCACGTCACGACGACGATACTGCTGGGCAACGCGGTGCTCTGCCTGGACGCCCACGCCGGGGCCCGGGAGCGGGTGCGGGCGGACCGGACGCTGGTGCCCGCGGTGATCGAGGAGGCGCTGCGCCTGCTGCCGCCCTTCTCGATGTTCTACCGGGCCACCACCCGCGCGGTGGAGCTCGGCGGGCGGCGGCTGCCAGCCGGGCAGGTGGTCGCGCTGTGGCTCGGCGCGGCGAACCGGGACGCGCGCGTCTTCGCCGACCCGCACGGATTCCACCCGGAGCGCGATCCCAATCCCCACCTCGGCTTCGGCCGCGGCATCCACTTCTGTCTGGGGGCGCCGCTGGCCCGCATCGAGGCGCGGATCGCCCTCGACATCCTCCTGGAGCGCTTTCCGGCGCTGCGCACCGACCCGGGGCGCCCGCCGGTCTTCCAGACGACCCCGGAGGTGGTGGGGCCGCGCACGCTGCCGCTGCTCACCGCGGTCTAGCGGCCGCGGTCCTCGGGGTCCAGGAAGGTGGACGCGACGTCGCCGAGTCCGGGGGTGTGCACCGTGATCGCGGTGATCCGGATGCCCGCCTCGTCGAGCACGCCCAGGACGGAGCGCAGCGTGGCCACGGTGCCGTCGGACGGCACCTGGAGCGCGAGCACCTCGTGGTCGGGCACGGCGGAGTCGAACAGGGCGGCGGCCGTGTCGAGGTCACCCGGGGCGGAGAGCTGGAGCCGGATGTAACCGCCGGTGAGGGCCGCGCACAGCAGGCCGAGGGGGATCCCGGCGGGCTCCGGCGCGCACGGCGGCTGCTCGGACGGCAGGTCCTGCCAGGCGAGGTCGTCGGACGGGTGGTGTTCCCACGCGAGGTCGTCCGACGGGCGGTGCTGCCAGGCGAGGTCATCGGAGGGGAGGTGGTGCCACGCGAGGTCATCGGCGTGCGGCGCGGGCGAATCGGGTCCTATGCGGCGCTTCCCGCCCGAGGTCCTCCCTTCTTCTCCGCCCGGGTCCGCGGCGACCACGAATCCGTGCCGAATATCGTCGACGTATGGCGTGAAGTTCATGACGCCATGATGGCACATGCGTGGCGCCATTCAAGGGGCGCCTTGGCTCGGGCCCGACTGCGTGGCCGAATCTGAACGCTAGGCTCGGTTCCATTCTCGCCCAAAGCTTACAATCCGGGCGGAGTTGTGTCTGTCACTTCCGGGATGCGTCCGGGGCCTGCGGAGGTACGCCGACGTGGAGGGCAGCCCTGCGGGCACCTCTGTTGCCCTCTTTGCCCCCTGCCGAGGAAGCCGGAGGGCCGGGTTGGCGCGAAATGGCGCCGCGCAAACGCCAGGGGTCGTCTGATGTGGCGTCAGCGTGGTGCCACGACTCTGCGGCGGCGGACGTTCCGGGGGTCCGGGCCTGTCCCGGTGGCCGGGACAGCGGTGTCGCCGGTTCTGAGGGTCGGCTTCCGGCGCGGGCCCGTATCCGGCCGAAACGAGAATGGCGCCACGGTGGCTCGTGTTGGCGCCACAGCCGTACGATGGTGCTGGTCGCGCGCGGCGGCCCCTCGCGCGCCGGGAGCGCCCCGAAGCGCCGACGGCAACGAGCAGGGACACCATGACCGCCACCATCCGAACGACCGGGGAGTCCCGCGGGATCTTCGCTCGGGGGCTGCGCAAGGCGTACGGCGGGAAGGTGGTGCTCGACGGGGTCGACCTGGACGTCATGCCCGGCACGGTCTTCGCGCTGCTCGGTCCGAACGGTGCGGGCAAGACCACCACCGTGCGGATCCTGTCCACCCTGATCGGCGCCGACGAGGGGTGGGCCACGGTGGCCGGGCACTCGCTGCGCGAGGCCCCGGACGCGGTGCGTGCCGAGATCGGTGTGTCGGGTCAGTACGCGGCCGTGGACGGTCTGCTGACGGTCGAGGAGAACCTGCTCCTCATCGCGGACCTGCTGCACCTGGGCCGGGCCGAGGGCAAGCGCCGGGCCGCCGAACTCCTGGAGCGCTTCGCCCTGTCGGAGGTCGCGCGGAAGGTCGCCGCCTCGCTCTCCGGCCGTACGCGCCGCAAGCTGCATCTGGCGATGACGCTGGTCGGCCGCCCGGGCGTGGTCTTCCTCGACGAGCCGACGACGGGCCTCGATCCGCGCGTCCGCCGCACGATGTGGGACCTCATCCGCGACCTCGCCGCGAGCGGTACCACCGTCTTCCTGACCACGCAGTACTTGGAGGAGGCCGACCAACTGGCCGACCGGATCGCGGTGCTCGACGGCGGGAGGATCGTCGCCGAGGGCACGGCCGAGGAGCTCAAGCGCCGCATTCCCGGCGGCCACATCCGTCTCCGGTTCACCGACATCCGGCATCTGAACGCCGCCACCGACCGTCTCGCGCTCAGCACTGTCACGCGCGACGACACCGAGCTGACGCTCCAGGTGTCGAGCGACGGCAGGATCCCCGTCCTGCGCGCGGTCCTCGACGTCCTTGAGGCGTCCGGCATCCAGGCGGAGGCGCTCACCGTGCACACCCCCGACCTGGACGACGTGTTCCTCGCCCTGACCGGCCGCGATCGGGGGGCCGCCGCGCGACCGAGGTGAAGCGGCCCCGCGGCGGTCAGCGGCGTACCGGGCGTCCGGGCAGCGCGTCCGGCAGGAGGGTGCCGTGCCGGACGACGGGGGTGCCGCCGACCAGTACGTGGGCGTGGCCCGTCGACGGCCGGGTGCTGTCGGCGTACGTCGCCCGGTCGCTGACCGTGTCGGGGTCGAAGACGACGAGGTCGGCGTCGCACCCGGCCCGGACCCGGCCCTTCCTGCGCAGCGCGGGCACCCCGGCCTCCAGGACGCGCGCGGGCAGCAGGCTCGCCCGGGCGACCGCGTCCATCAGGCCGAGCGCGCCGAGTTCGCGCACGTACCGGCGCAGCGTCTTGGAGAAGGTGCCCGCGGTGCGCGGATGCGTGACCGCGGCGCCGGGCGGCAGCGGCCACGCCAGCGGGTCGGCCGTCGGGTCCGTCCAGGTCAGCGGCATCGCGTCGGAGCCGATCACCGTGTGCGGATGCAGCAGGGCCCGGTCGAGGAACGCCCGGTCGTGGGCGTCGGACTCGTCCAGGAAGTGCAGGAAGGCGAGGGCCCCGGGGTCCGCGGCGCGCAGCTCCCGGAGCCGGTCGAGGTCGCGCGGGCGCTCGCCGGTGGCGGCGAGCACGATGTCCGCCACGCCGCGCCCGGAGGCGGCGAGCACGCCCGGATCGAGGAACGCGGCGCCGATGGCCGTCATGCCCGCGCCGTACGGATAGGCCTCCGTGGACACGCGCGCGCCCTCGCCCCGGACCCGCTCCAGGACGGCGAGGACGCGGTCCGCGTGCCGGTGCGAGGTGGACGGCACATGGCAGTAGTGGGCGTGCACGCCGGTCTCGCCCGCGGCGCGGGCGATCTCCTCGGCGCCGTCGACGAGCGTCTCCGGGTCCTCCTCCACGAGACTGCGCGCGTGCGTGTACGTGGGCACTCCGGCGGCCGCGGCGAGCCGGGACACGGCGAGGTACTCCTCGGGCCGCACGCGTGGCGCGTACCCCACGATGAGGCCGATGCCAAGGGCGCCGTCGGCCAGATCGCGCTCCAACAGGCCCAGGAGCGCGTCCTCCTGGGCCCGGGTCGCCTGGCGCTGCCAGGCGGCCGCTCCCAGGTGGGCGAGGGCCGCGAGGGCGCCGCCGCCGTGCGGAAGACCGCCGACCGCGGCCATGCGGGCCTGCGCCCAGGACGCGGAGAAGCCGTAGTTGAGCGGCCGCCCCTCGGTCGCGGCCACGCGGTAGGCCTCGCCGACGGGGGAGAGCCCGAGTTCGAGCTCCAGGGCCGTGGTCACCCCGTCGAGCGCCTGCAGGCGGTGGCCCGCGACCGTGTGCGAGTGGCTGTGCAGATCGATGAAGCCGGGCGCCACCACGAGTCCCGCCACCTCGATGACCTGATGGCCCGTCAGTGGCGCGGTCGAGACGGCGGAGATCGAGTGCCCCGTCACCCCGACGTCGGCCACGGCGTCGAGGCCGCTCTCGGGATCGAGGACGCGACCCCCGCGCAGCACCAGATCGTGCACGGGAACGGGCGGTGGAGTGGCTGGAGTCATGGACCCACGCTAGGGACCCGGAGGAGAGCGGGAAAGTAGATGGTCATGGCATATGCCATGACTGGCCGGAAGCGTGGGCGTGCCGCAGTTCCCGTTGGGTACTGAGGGCTCATGCGAGTGAGTGTGTTGGATGTGGGGTCGCGCACCGCGCGCCTGGTGGTCGTGGACACGGGCAGCGGGGCGCCGCTGCCCGTGCACACCGCGAAGTGGAAGCTGCGTCTCGGCGAGCAGGTCGCGCCCGGCGGGCCCCTGGACGAGGAAAGCGTGCGGAGACTGGGCAGAGCCGTGACGGCCGCGTCGGCGACCGCCGAACGGTGGGGTGCGGGGCGCCCCCTGGCCTTCGCGACCGCCGTCGTGCGGGACGCGCCGAACCGCCGCGAGGTGCTGCGGACCGTCGGCGCGCGCACCGGCGTGTGGCTGCGCACGCTGCCGGGGGAGCTGGAGGCCGAGCTGACGTTCCTCGGCGCCCGGCGCTGGCTGGGCTGGCGGGCCGGGCCGCTGGTGCTCATCGACATCGGCGGCGGCTCCCTCGAAGTGGCCTTCGGCCGCGGCCGGCTGCCGGACTTCGCGGTGGCGGTGCCGCTCGGCGCGCAGCGCCTCACCCACGAGTTCTTCCCCGCCGAGGCGCCGCCGACCGAGGAGGACGTCAAGGCGCTGCGGCGCCGGGTGCGCCACCAGCTGCGGGACGTCGCGGCCCGGGTCCGCTGGGAGGGGCCGCACACCGCCGTGGCCACCTCGCGGACCTTCCAGCAGCTGGCACGGCTCACCGGGGAGGCCCCCGGGCGGCACGGCCCGTTCGTGAGCAGGACCCTGTACCGCTCGGGCCTGCGCGAGGCGCGTGACCGCCTCGCCCGGCTGCCCGCCGCCGAGCGGGCGCGGCTGCCCGGCATCTCTGCGCCACGGGCAGGGCAGAGCCTGGCCGGCGCGGTGGTCGGGCACACGGCGATGAAGCTCATGGGCCTCAAGTCGGCCGCCGTCTGCCCCTGGGCGCTGCGCGAAGGTGTCCTGCTGCGCCACATCGAGGACGGCCCGCAGTGGTGGGACGAGCTCGGCGAGGAGGGAGAGCAGGGCCCTGTGGGCAAGGCCCCGCTGCGCGTGGCCACGTCCTGATCCGGGCGCGCGCCCGCCCGGATCAGGACGCGCTCTTGCTGACGCCTCCCGCGCGGGCCGCCGCCTCCTCGGGCCGCCCGGCGCGCCCGGAGCCGTTCCCGGAGCCGGAGCCGTTCCCGGAGCCGGAGCCGTTCCCGGAGGAGGACCCGTTGGCCGGCGCCTCCCGCCGCTCGTCGGCCGCGGCCTCCCGCGCCCGCGCCGCCTCCCGCGCCTCGGACTCCGCGCGGGCCTCCGCCTTCAGGCGGTCCCGCATCTGGAGGTACTTGGCGTTCATCTCGTCCGGCGCGATGAGCTTGTTGACGCCGCGCTCGCTGACCTTCGGCTCCTGGCGCGCCATGATGTCGTTGTCCTGCTGGTCCTGGACGTACTTCTCCATCTGGAGCGAGGCCTTGAGGATCCACGGCCGCAGCGGCTTGATCGGCACCATCCGCTTGAGCAGCGGATACTCCCACAGGCGCATGATCGCCTGGGTGTTCTCCTCGTCGATGGGCGTCAGCCAGGTGGTGACCTCCAACAGGCCCTGGCGGACATGGGTCATACAGGGCGCCTGGTAGATCAGGTCGAAGTGCCAGATGTTGGAGGGATCGCCCTCCTCGCACTGGTCGAAGGTGGAGCGGATGATCGTGCCGTCCACGTCCACGCGATGGTTCACGATCTTGTTGGCGGCGATGTAGCGCTCGCGCCCGTCGGTCCACAGCTTGCGCCAACTGCCGTACATGAACGTGTAGTCGATGATGTTCGCCCAGTGGTCCCGGTGCACGAACGTCACGTGGTAGAACTCGAGCAGGCTCTCGATGTAGCGGGTGTAGTGGACCGGCCTGCTCCAGGTGATCGTCTCGTACGGCCGGGGGTGCTCGGCGAGTTCGTGCGGCAGCTCGATGTCCGGCAGCTTCTCCCGCTGCTCGCCCCACCACAGCCACACCAGGCCGTACTTCTCGCGCACCTCGTACGTGTCGATCCGCAGGGACGCCGGGATGCGCCCCTGGGTGCCGAGGGCCGGGATCAGCCGGCAGGCGCCGCTCGTGTCGTAGCGGAAGCCGTGGTAGGGGCAGGCGATCGAGTTGCCGACGAGGCGTCCGTCGGACAGGTTCGCGCCCTTGTGCGGGCAGCGCGCCGACTGGCACACCAGCTTGCCGCCGACGTCGCGCCAGAGCACGAGCTCCTCGCCCAGGCGCTTCACGCCCGTCGGGGCGTCGCGTTTGACGTCCTCGGTCCGCAGGATCGGATACCACTGGTTCGGGATCATCTGGTCGCCTCTCGCTTTCCTCTCTGGTTGCCCGCGGGCTCGTCGTCCGCGCGGAGCCGGTGGACGCTCGGGCCGCTCAGCCCTCGACGATCTCGACGACGCCGGTGTCGCCGTCGACCATGACCATGTCGCCGGTGTTGATCGTCTGGGTGGCGTGCTTGGTGTTGACCACCGAGGGCACGTTGAACTCGCGGGACACGATGGAGCTGTGCGAGAGCATCGACCCGATGTCGGTGACCACGCCGCCCGCGATGGCGAACAGCGGTGTCCACGACGCGTCGGTGTGCCGGGTCACGAGGATCTCGCCCGCCTGGAACTCGTCGGCCTGCCACACCAGGTCCTCCACGATCCGGGCCCGCCCCACGATCCGGCCCGGCGACGAGCCGAGCCCCGTGAGGCGCGCCCCGTCCTTCACCGGCCGCACCGCGCGCGTGCTGTCGTGCTCGCCGACGAACGTCAGCGGCGGCTCCGGAAGGCGGTTGTGGTACTCGTGCACACGCCGCCGCTCCTCGACGGCCTCCCGCGAGAACGCCTCGTGCACCGCCAACTCGCCGCTCACGTAACGGCGTACGTCCTCGAAGTCCAGCTGGGCGACCTCGTCGAGACAGTGCAGCACGCCCTCGTCGACGAGCCGGCGCCCCACCTCGTACACCACGTTCCTGACCAGCCAGATCGACGTGATCATCGACATGCGGGTGGTCTCCCGCAGCTCGCTGCAGAGCGCGTACATGGAGATCAGGCCCTCCAGCGTCTTGCGCCGCGGCAGCGGAAGGCCGCCGAGGACCTCCCGGACGTCGCCCTCCTGGCGCGCCCGGCTGCGGCCCATGATGTCGTCGGCCGTGAAGCCGTCGGCGGCGTAGCGGCGGATCATCTGGAAGATGTACGAGGGGTCGTCGATCCAGCGCTGGTGGGTCAGCTCCATCTCCTGCCGCCCCCGGGTGCCGTTGGCGCGCAGGAACGGCTCCATCTGGGTGTCCCAGAACGCCTGCCCCTCGGCGTCCGCGCGCAGCCGCTCCGCGACCTCCTCCAGGGGCGCGCCCTCGATGATCTCCATGACGCGCGGCCTGGCCTTGGCGGCCTGCGCCACGGCCCAGATCTCCTGCGCCGACGCCACCGTGCGCAGGCTCGACATATCGGTCTTGATGCGGTTCTGGAGGTTGTCGCCCGCGGCGCCGAGCCACTTCGCGCACAGCTCGGTGAGGATGCCGTAGAACCCGAACGCGTTGATGTAGTACGGCATGTAGCCGACGTGCGCGTCGTGGAAGTAGTCCAGGTAGCGGGTGAGTTCGGCGTGCAGCTCGCGGCGTGACATCCGGGTCAGGTCCAGGCGCCGGGCGCGGTCGAACTCGTACAGGCGCGTGTCGACCATCGCGCGGGCGCGGCCCTTCATCACCAGCATCTCGCGCGCCGTCTCGCGCAGCCAGTGCGCGGTCGAGAGGAGGTCCTCCATGCCGCCGGGGAACGACCCGAAGGGGTTGGCGTAGGTGGCGAGGTCGACCTCCTCGCTGACGAAGCGGCGGGTGAAGTGCCGCTGGTCGCGCGTCGGCAGGGCCTGGCCGAGCAGATACGCCGTGTAGGAGATGTTCAGATACACATGGCCCTGGAAGTAGCCCATGTGCAGGCCGACGTCGCCGACGTCGCGCACGCCGAGGGCCCGCGCGCAGTCGCCGTGCACATGGTCCTGGTAGTAGCGGGCGAAGCTCAGGCCGAGCGGGGACATCAGGCCCACGAAGATCTCGCCGATGTCCATGCGCGACCACAGCGTGCCGTGCCGGACCGCGTCCGGCTGCTCCTGCCAGTGCCGCGGCAGATAGGGGCTGCGGGCGCCCTCGGCCGCCTCGGGCCGTGCCCGGGTGGTGATGGGCCGGGCCTGGAGCAGATGCAGGGCGCCGTCGCGCAGCGCCCACTCGATGTCCTGTTCGCTGCCGTAGTGCTCGCGCACCTGAAGGGCGAGCCGGGCCAGGGCGGTGAGCTGGTCGCGGGTCAGACACGGCGCGTCCCGGTCCGCGGCGTCCACCTTCGTCATGCCGATGCGGCCCGGCGCGAGCGGGGCGCACTTGGTGACCTTGTAGCGCACCCGCTCCTCGACGACGTCCAGGCTGCGGTCGTCCACCACGAAGAAGTCGCTGGAGACCCGCCCCGACACCAGGCCCTCGCCGAGCCCGCAACAGGCCTCCACCACCAGGCGGTTGGGCCGCCCGCCGATCGGGTCGACGGTGAACAGCACGCCGCTGACGTCCGCGTTCACCATCTCCTGGACGACCACGGCGATCGAACCGACCGGGTCCGAACCCGAGCGGTAGGCCGCCGCGCGGTCCGACCACAGGGAGGCCCAGCAGACCTTGACGGCGTCCAGCAGCGCCGCGTCGCCCGCCACGTCGAGGACCGTGTCGTGCTGGCCCGCGAACGACCGCGTCGCGGAGTCCTCGCGCACCGCCGACGAGCGCACCGCGACGCGCGGGCGCCCCAGCTCCTCGTACGCGGCGACGACGGTGCGCGCGACGGACTCCGGGATCTCACGGGCGAGCACCGACTCCCTGACGACGGCGGCCGGTTCACCCCGCGCCTCGGCCGCGCGCAGCTCGGCGCCGAGGCCGCTCTCGCGCAGGAACAGCTCGAAGAGGCCGGTGGTGAGGCAGAACGCGGGCGGCACCGGCAGGCCCGCCCGGGTCAGCTCGTCGAGCCGGGCGCCCTTGCCGCCGAGCGCCTCGGCGGCCGCGGTGTGCGGGCCGCCGACGACGGCGACGAGATCCGCGTGCGGGGCGGCTCCCGCGGGGGCGGCGGTGCTCTGGTCCGGCGTCGCGTTCGTGGTCATGACGCGGCCTCCTCGGCGGTCTGCGGGAGCGGGGCGGGCGGGGCGGGCGGGGCGGGACGCGCGCCGACGGGGCCCGCGTGCGCGTTGACGCCGGTGAACACGCGGAACGGCTGTCCCGGCACCACGCCCGCGGCCCGCACGTCGTCGAACCCGGCGTCGCGCAACTGGCCGAGCAGCTCCTCCTCGCGCGGCAGCGGCCCGCCGAACGACGCGTACTCGAACCACAGGTTGAGCACCTCGATGCCGAGTGTGCGGCCGCCCCGGCAGGAGGAGGTGAGCAGCAGCGTGCCGCCGGGGGCCAGGAAGGAGCGGACCCGGGCGAGGACCTCGACGCGCTCCTCGGGCGGGAAGTAGTAGATGTTGTTGTGCAGGGTCACCACGTCGAACTGCGGCTGGAGGTCCAGGGTGCGCACATCGCCCCGGCGGGTCTCGACGCGGTCGGCGAGGCCCCACTGCGCCATGTTCTTCGCGGCCCGCTCGGCGACCTCGCCCTGGAGGTCGACCGCGAGGGCGGTGAGCCGCGGATTGAGCCCGGCGGCGTGGCGGACGTACGCGCCGCTGCCGCAGCCGACCTCCAGCAGCCGCACCGGCGCGGCGCGCGGCAGCGTGCGGTCGATGGCCGCCTCGACGAAGCCGCGCACCACCAGGGACGAGCGGGCGATGACCAGGCCGTCCTGGTCGGACAGGGTGAAGCGGCCGCCGTCGGCGAGCATGCGCGGGGCGTCGCGCAGGGCGGGCACGTGGAAGCGCATCAGCTCCTCCAGGGCCGCCGCCACCGGGTCGTTGGCGACCCGCGCGAGGGCCTTGGCGGTGCGGCTGCGCAGGCGGTAGCAGCCCTCCTTCCTGCGCAGCTCGCCGAGGCGCACGCCGATGTCGAGCCACGCGCGAAGGCGCTGCCGGTCCTCGGGCCCGGTGCCGCACCCGATCCGCTCGGCGATGCTCTCCAGGTCGCAGGGGCGCGCCGCCAGGCACGACAGGACGCCCGAGCCCGCGGCCGCCGCGAGGAACGACGCCCGGTACAGCGGCGTGAACAGCGTGCGGTCGAGCACGAGCAGCAGCGGCAGGCGGGGGTCCGTGACGATCCGCGCCGCCGCCAGCACGTCCGTGAAGGGCTCCTGCGCCCGGTCTTTGACGGCCTTGGCCAGGCTCAGTAGGTCCATGAGGGTTCCTTCTCCTCGGTGGTACGGGTGAGTTCGGTGCGCAGGTCGCGCAGGAGGGGGCGGCGCGCGGGGCCGTTGAGGAAGAAGTGGCCGCCCGGCACGTGGCGGCGGAGCAGCGAGGCGCCGGTGTACGCGCGCCACGCCTCGACGCCCGGCACGGGCGCGAGGGGATCGCCGACGGCCGAGTACGCGGTCATCGGGCAGTCCAGGGGGCGGCGCGGGCGCCACCGGTAGCGCTCGCAGGCCGTGAGGTCGGCGCGCAGGACCGGCAGCCTGCGCTCCAGATACGCGCCCGCGACCCGGTCCCCGGGCGCGACGGCGCCCAGGTCGGTCACGAGGCGGCGCAGCTCCTCGTCGCCGAGCGCGTGGTCGGCGCGCTCTGCGTACAGGTGCGGGGCGCGGCTGCCGGACACGAACAGGCGGCGGGGCCCGGGCGCGCCGCGCCCGCGCAGCGCGCACGCCACCTCGTACGCGACGAGGGCCCCCATGCTGTGCCCGAACAGGGCGTAGTCGTGGACGAGCCCGGCCGCGAGCAGCGCGTCCGTCACGTCGGACACCAGCGCGTCCAGGTCCGTGTACGGCGGCTCGCGCAGGCGCGGGCCGCGCCCGGGCGGCTGCACCGGCACCACGGGCACGCCCAGGTGCGCCTGCCAGTCGCGGTACACGGAGGCCGTGCCGCCCGCGTACGGGAAGCAGATCAGGCGCGGCGCCCCGGGCACGGGGTCAGGGCCCGGGCCGGGGCCCGCGAACCAGTCGCCGGCCGGGGGCCGCTGGCGCTCGGTCAGATGCACGGAACGGGGTCCTCTCGCAGTGCGGCGGCCGGAGCGGCCCTCAGCGCTTGACGTGGGCGCGGCCCTCGGGCGAGTCGAGCCAGGCGAGCGTGAGCCGCACGCCCTCCTCGAAGCCCACCTCGCTCTTGAAGCCGAACTCGTCGCGGGCGCGGTCGACGGCGTACGACTGGTCGCGGTCGAACAGGTGCACCGCGTGCCGGGTGAGCACCGGGCGTGACTTCAGGCGCAGCGCCCCGTACACCCCCTCCGAGAGCGCCGCGACGCCCCGCGCCACCGGGGCGGGCAGGCTCAGGGCGGGCGGCTTGACGCCGAGGCCGCGGGCGAGCGCCTCGATGTAGGCGCGCCACGTCGTGCGCTCGGGATCGCGCAGGTTGTACGTCCGTCCCGCGGCGGCCTCGGCGGCGCAGGCGGCGATCATCGCGTCGGCGGCGTTGCCCACGTACAGCAGGCCCGCGGGGACGTCGCCGCCGCGGATGTAGACCATCTGGCGGCTCAGGAGCAGCGTCGCGATCTCGACGACGAAGTCCTTGCTGCGCGGCCCGTACACGCTGACCGGCCGCACCACCGTCAGGGGCAGCAGGGCGCGCGCCGCGGCCTCGCGCACCGCCTGCTCGCCGAGGAGCTTGCTGCGGTTGTACGGCAGGCCGATGTCGCGCGGCGGTGTGCTCTCGTCACCGGGCCGGACCGGGTAGCCGTACACGTCGGTGGTGCTGACGTGCAGGAACCGCTCGACGGTGCCCGCGTGCGCGGCCGCCTCGACGAGGTTGCGGCTGCCGTCGACGTTGACCTCCTTGAACCGGGCCCAGGGACCCCAGTCCGCCGACAGGCCCGTGCAGTTGTAGACGTGCCGGACCCCGGCGGCCGCCCGGCGCAGGCTCTCCGGGTCCGTGAGGTCGCCGGTGGCCACCTCGACGGCGTCGGGGTGCAGATCCGCGAGGCCGGAGCGGTCGCTGCCCTCGCGGACCAGCGCCCGGACCCGGTGGCCGCGCTCGACGAGGCGGCGCGTGAGGTGCCCGCCGATGAATCCGCCGGCCCCGGCCACGAGCACGTCGGGGGGTGCGGCCGGGCTCGGCGCCGCCGTGCCTCCGGCGGCGGGGGACACCGACGCGGAGGCCGGTTCCGACGACGCCTCCGATGCCGCTCCCGCGCCGGTGACGGAGGTCTCGGGGGTGTGCTGCTGCTCTGCCATGGCTCGTCCCAACAGGTCGAGGGCGCGGTCGAGTTCGTCCCGGGTGTGGTCGGCGTTGATGAAGAAGCGCAGGCGGCACTCGTCGCGTGGGACGGCCGGGTGGCCGATCGGCATGACGTTCACGCCCAGGCGGAGCAGCGCGTTGGAGAGCGCCATGGTCCGCTCCCAGCCGCCGATGACGACCGGCACCACCGCCGACGCCCGCGACACGCCGATGTCGAGGCCGCGGGCGCGCGCCGAGTCCCGGAAGTGCTCGGCGAGGCCCCGCAGCCGGGCCACGCGCTCCGGCTCGGCCCGGATGACCCGGATCGCCTCCAGGGCGGCGGCCGTGCCGGCGGGCGAGATGCCGGTGCTGAAGATGTGCAGCGGGGCCGTGAACTTCAGGTACTCCACGAGCGGTCGCCGCGCCGCCACATAGCCGCCGAGGCTGCCGATCGCCTTGCTGAGGGTGCCCATCCACAGGTCGACGTCGGCGCGGTCCACGCCGAAGTACTCGCCGATGCCCCGTCCGGTGCGGCCGAGCACGCCGATCGAGTGGGCCTCGTCGACCATGAGCAGGGCCCCGTGCCGCCGCTTGACGTCGATGAACTTCGGCAGGTCCGGCAGGTCGCCGTCCTGGCTGTAGGCGCCCTCGACGAGCACCAGGGCGCGCCGGGCCCGGTCGCGCGACGCGGTGAGCAGGCGGTCGAGGGCGCGCCAGTCGTTGTGCGGGAAGGGCCTGCGCCGCGCGCCGGACAGGACGCTGCCGCGCACCGCGCTGTCGTGGATCCACTCGTCGTGCAGGATCAGGTCGTCGGGGCCGAGGAGGTGCCCGATCGTCGCGACGTTCGTGGCGTGCCCGCCCGCGAACACGATGGCCGCCTCGGTGCCGAGGAACGAGGCGATCTCGGCGTCGAGCGCGTGGTGCAGCGGGGTCTCGCCGAACAGCAGTGGCGTCGCCGAGCACGAGGTGCCGTAGCGGTCGACGGCGGCCTTCGCGGCCGCGCGGACCCGTGGGTGCTGCGACAGGGCGAGGTAGTTGAAGGAGGCGAAGTTCAGGACGGACACGCCGTTCACGCGCGCCGACGCGCCGTTGAATCCCTCGTGCGTACGACCGTACGGGTTCGCCCCGTCGGCGGTGGCCTGCCGCAGCCTGCCCTGCAGCTCGGCGTACTCGGGCCACTCCTCGAAGACGCGCTCCTGCCGGACGGGGGCGGCCGCGTCGGCGGGGGGCGCGGCCGGGACCGGTCCTGTGGCGTCTGTCGCGCTGCCTCCCGTGCCGGCTCCCGCGCCGTCGAGCAGGTCCACCAGCTGCCCGACGGTCGGGTCGTCGGGCAGCCGCTCGCGGTTGCCGTTGAGCCGGTCGGGGAACCGCCGCCCGAGCGCGCGCTCCAGCTCCTGCCGCATCAGCGAGTCGAAGCCGAGGTCCATGCCGAGCCGCGCGTCGCCCGGGATCTGCCGGGCGTCGTACCCGCAGACGCGAGCCACGTGGGCGACGACCTCGTGCCGGGTGGAGGCGGGGCCGTGCACGGGCACGGGGACGGGCGCCGCCTCGGGCGCGGTCGCCCGCGCCGCGGGCTCGGGCCGGGCCCCCTCGTGCGCCGCCTCGGTCCGGGGCGGTGTGAACCAATACGTCTCCCGCTCCAGGACCGCGTGCGGCACCGGCACCCGGGGCCCGCAGCGGCCCTCGTCGAGTGCCGCCCAGTCCACCGCGCCGCCCGCGCAGTGCAGCCGTCCGAGGGACTGGAGCAGGGTCTCCCAGTCGCCGGCGCCCGTCGCCGCGCCGGAGGCGGGGCGGCGCAGCGACGGGAGCCACAGCGCGGGCCGCCCGGTGTCCGCGGGAGCCGCGGGCGCCGTGGCGCGGGCCAGGCCGAGCAGCGTCGGATGCGGGCCGACCTCCACGAAGGCGGTGCAGCCGAGGCGGCGCAGGGCCGCGCAGCCGTCGGCGAAGCGCACGGTGCCCAGGAGGTGGTCCACCAGGGCGTCGGCGTCGACGCGCCCGGCCGGTTCGCCGGTGGCGTCCGACACCCAGGGGATGACCGGCTCGGCGAACCGCACCGCCCGCGCGGCCGCCCGCAGCGGCTCGGCGGCGCCCGCCATCAGCGGCGAGTGGAAGGCGTGCGACACGGCGAGCGGCCTGACCGTGACCGACCGCTCGCGCAGCGCGGCGCCCGCCCGCTCGATCTGCGCGCGCTCGCCGGACAGGACGAGGTGGGTGGGGGAGTTGACGGCGGCCACCGACACGGCGTCCAGTCCTTCGGCCACCGCCCGCACGGTGTCCGCGTCCCCGACGCAGGCGATCATCGCGCCGTCCCCCGGCTGCTCGGCCATGAGACGGCCGCGCACCGCGGCGAGGGTGAGGGCGTCGTCGAAGGAGAGCGCGCCGGACACGTACGCGGCGGCGTAGGCGCCGACGCTGTGCCCGAGGACGGCGGCGGGCCGCACCCCGAGCGACATCCACAGCTCGGCGAGCGCCACCTCCAGGGCCACCAGGGCGGGTTGGCAGCGGCGGGTGGACCGCAGCCGCCCGGCCGCGTCCTCGGCCGCGTCCCCAGCCGTGTCCCCTGCGATGTCCCCTGCGGTGTCGAAAAGCAACTCCTGTAGCGGAAGGCCCAGTTCGGGTCGCAGCACGCGGTCCGCCCGGTCGATGGCGCGGGCGAACGGGGCGTGCGTGTCGTACAGGCCCGCTCCCATGCCCGGGTACTGCGTGCCCTGCCCGGTGAACAGGAACGCGACCTTGGGCGCCGGGCCGTGCGGGGCCGTCCCGCGCACCACGCCCCGGGCCGCGTCGCCGCGCGCGAGCGCGTCCAGACCGGAGTCGAGGGCCGCGGCGGAGCCGCCGACGACGACCGCGCGGTGGGCGAGCCGCGCGCGGCCGGTGTTCGCCGCCCGGCACAGGTCGCCCACGGGCGTGTCGGGATGGGCGGCGAGATGGGTGCGCCACGCCTGGGCCAGCGTCGTCAGCGCGGTCGGCGTGTGCCCGGACAGGCACAGGGCGTGCACCGGCCGGGCGGGCGCCTCCTGGGCGGCGGCGGGAGCGGGCTCGGGCGGCGACTCCAGGACCACGTGCGCGTTCGCGCCGCCGAACCCGAAGGAGCTGACCGCGGCCCGCACCGGGCCCCGGGCCGCCAGCGGCGTCCGGCGCGTCGGCACGTCGAGTCCCGCGCCCTCCCAGTCCAGTCGCCGGTTCGGCGTCCGCAGGTGCAGCGTCGGCGGCACCTCGCGGTCGCGCACCACGAGCGCCGCCTTGATCAGGCCCGCGATGCCCGCGGCCGCTTCCAGGTGCCCGATGTTGGTCTTCACCGAGCCGACCAGGCAGCGCGCGCCGTCCGGGCGGCCCATGCCGTACGCGCCCGCCAGGCCCTCCCACTCCACGGGGTCGCCGAGCGGGGTGCCGGTGCCGTGCGCCTCGACGTAGTCGACCTCCTTGCCGCTCAGCCCGGCGCGTCCCAGGGCCTGTTCGATCACCGTGCGCTGCGCCGCTCCCCGGGGCGCGGTCAGGCCGTTGCCGCGCCCGCCGTGCCCGGTTGCCGAGCCCTTGATCACCGCGTGCACCCGGTCGCCGTCGGCGAGCGCGGCGGACAGCGGCTTGAGCAGCACCAGGCCCGCGCCCTCACCGCGCACGTAGCCGCCCGCCGCGTCGTCGAAGGTGCGGCAGCGCCCGTCGTCGGCGAGCATGCCGCCGTCCGCGAACGCCACCGAGAGGCCGGGCGTGAGCATCAGGTTCACCCCGCCCGCGAGCGCCAGGGAGCACTCGCCCCGGCGCAGGCTGTCGCACGCCAGGTGCACCGCCGTCAGGGACGACGAGCACGCGGTGTCCAGGGCGAGGCTCGGGCCGCGCAGATCGAGGACGTACGACAGGCGGTTGGCGGCGACGGAGTGCGCGTTGCCGGTGGCGCCGTGCACGTCGACGGTGTCCAGCCGGCCCATCTGGAGCTCGCTGTAGTCGTGGCTGCTGATGCCCGCGAACACGCCGGTGGCGCTGCCCGCGAGCGACGTCGGGTCGATTCCCGCGTCCTCCAGGGTCTGCCAGGCCACTTCGAGCAGGAGCCGCTGCTGCGGGTCCATGCGGACCGTTTCGCGCACCGACAGGCCGAAGAAGCGGGCGTCGAAGTCCGCCACGCCGTCCAGGAACCCGCCGAAGTCCGGCGCGGCGACCCGCTCGGCGTCCCAGCGCCCCGGCGGCACCTCGGTGATCGCGTCCCGGCCGTCGCGCAGCAGCCGGGCGAAGCTGTCCGGGTCCGGCGCGCCGGGGAGGCGGCAGCCGATGCCGACGACGGCGACGGGCTCGGGCGCGTCCCGGTCCTCGGGCGCCGCGCCGTCGGCCGGGGCCGTGCCCCGCGTGGTCGCCAGGTGCGCCGCGATCGCGCGGATCGTCGGGTGGTCGAAGACGACGGACGCGGGGATCTCGCGGCCGGTGCGCGCGCCGAGCTCGGTGAGGACGGCCACGGCCTGCTTGGAGTCCAGACCCAGCGAGGCGAGGGGCTTCGTGGGGTCCACGGCGGTGGCGGCGAGACCGAGGCGCTCCGCGACCCGCGCGGTCAGCCACGCCTCGACCGCGTCGGACGCCCAGGCCCCGCCCGGCGGCCCGGCGGGCGCGAGCAACTCGACGAGCGTGCCGACCCGGGGCCGCGCCAGCAGCTCCCCCACGGGTAGCACGGTGTCGTACCGCTCTTCCAAAGTCCGTACGATATCGAGCAGTTGGGGATAGTCGAGCCCCACCTCGGCGAACTCGCGCTCCGTGTCGGTGACGTGGTCGGGGAAGGTCTCGATGATGTGCTGGGCCGTCTGCTGCCCGCGGGTCCGTCGTGGCTGGTCGCGCAGTTCCCCGCGCCCCTTCGGGCGCGTATCGCGAGCCACACTGGCGGCGACGACCTTCAGGCCGAGCCCGAGGAAGTCCCGTCGGCACGCCTGCCGCTGGATCTTCCCGCTGGTGGTCTTGGGCACGGTCGACCGCTTGAGGAGCAGCACCGCGTGCGGCGCGACCTCGTGCTCCTCGGCGATCGCGGTGCGCAGCCGGGCGAGCAGCTCCGGCGCGTTCCCGGCGCGCCTGCCGTCGATCTCGTACGCGACCACGAGCTGTTCGGCGCCGTCGACCTCCACGGCGAACGCGGCGCCGCAGCCCGCGCGGATCGCCGGGTCGGCCCGCTCCACGGTGAGTTCGACGTCGTGCGGGTAGTGGTTGCGGCCCTGCACGATGACCACGTCCTTGGTGCGGCCGACCACGTGCAGCTGCCCGGCGCGCGTGAAGCCGAGGTCGCCGGTGCGCAGATACGGCGTGTCGCCCCCGTCCGCGAGGCGCGCCCGGAACGTCTCCTCGGTCGCCTCCGGGCGCCGCCAGTAGCCCCGCGCCACGCTGCCGCCCGCGATCCAGACCTCGCCGACGGTGCCGTCGGCGGTGATCCGGCGGCGCGTCGCCGCGTCCACGACCGCCACGTCCAGCCCTTCGACCGCGGGGCCGCACCCGACGACCCGGGTGACGCGGCCGCCGTCCGCGGGGGCCGCGGTGCCCGCGCCGAGCGCCGCCGCGTCGAACGCGCCGATGACGGGCGGCTCCTGGGCGCGTACGCCGGTCACCATCAAGGTGGCCTCGGCAAGGCCGTAGCAGGGCAGCAGCGCGGCGCGGCGGAACCCGCACGGCGCGAACCGCTCGGCGAAGCCGTCGAGGGTGTCGGCGCGCACCGGCTCCGCGCCGTTCAGGGCCAGGCGCCAGTGGCTCAGATCGAGCCCGGCGCGCTCCTCGTCGGTGATCCGGCGGACGCACGCCTCGAAGCCGAAGTTGGGCGCGACGCTGGTGGAGGCCCGCGTGTCGGAGAGCGTCCGCAGCCAGAGGAGCGGCTTGCGCACGAAGGACATCGGCGCCATCAGATGCGCGGGGAAACCGCCGTACAGCGGCGAAAGGATGCCGCCGATCAGACCCATGTCGTGGTACGGCGGCAGCCACGACACCATCGCGGAGTGCTCGTCGTGCTCCAGCCTGCGGTGGATGGCGCCGAGGTTGTGCAGCAGATTGCCGTGGCCGACCATGACGCCCTTGGGCGCGGACGTCGACCCGGAGGTGTACTGGAGGAAGGCCAGCGAGTCGCCGTCGAGGTCGGGCTCGCGCCAGTCGTCGGCGCCCGGCGCGCCGCCCGCGTCCGGGGGCGCCCCGGGCCCGCCCGTGGTCAGCCAGCGGAGCCCGCCGAGCCCAAGGGCGGCGAGCTCGTCCTTGCGCTCGTCCGCGAGGCGCGCCAGGTCGTCCGTGGTGAGGGCGTGCGTCGCCCGCGCGTCCCGCGCGATGGCGGCGAGCCGCGCCGTGGTCTGGCCGAAGCGGCGCGTGTCCGGGGGATAGGCGGGCACGGCGAAGGACCCCGCGTACAGACAGCCGAGGAACCCCGCGATGTAGCCGAGTCCGGGCGGGTGGAGCAGGAGCACCGGCGCGCCGGTGAGGCCCTCGGCCTGGAGCAGCGCCGCGACGCGCCGTGCGCGCAGGTCGAGTTCGCGGTACGTCCACGCCGTCGCGGCGGCGTCGGCGCCCTCGACGAAGCGGTAGGCGACGGCGTCCGGCCGGTGCGCGGCGTGCTCGCGCACCAGGGCCACCAGGTGCCGCGGGGCCCGCGACGCGCCGCCGCGCCGGGGGATCTCGGTCGGGCCATGGGTCATGTACGTCTCCGTCGGTCGCCGGTCAGGTGCCGGGCTCGGCCCGCCGGGCGCGGGCGGGCGCGGGCGTGGCGCCGCCCAGGCGGTGGTAGTCGGTCTTGCCGTTGGCGTTGTGCGGCAGTTCGTCGAGGCAGGTGGCGGTGCGCGGCAGCATGTAGCGGGGCAGGTGCTGGGCGCAGTGCCGCTTCAGCTCGATCAGGCCCGGCCGCGGGGTGCGGCCGCTGAGCGTGAAGTACAGGGCGATCACGGGCTCCCCGTCGCGGGCCTCGGCGACGACGGCGGCCTGTGCCACACCGGGGTGGCGCAGCACCGCGGCCTCGATCTCGCCCAGTTCCACGCGGTAGCCGGCGAGTTTGACCATGCGGTCCTTGCGGCCGCGGTAGACGAGGCTCGTACCGTCGTGGCTCACCAGGTCGCCGGTGGCGTGGCGGCCCTGCCGGTGCCCCGCGGCCGCGGGCTCGGACTCGCGGCGCCAGTAGCCGGGGGTCACGCAGTCGCCCTCGACGACGAGTTCGCCGCAGGCGCCCTGCCCGGTCACCACGCGGCCCGCGGCGTCCACGACGGACACCCGGGCGCCGGGCAGCGGGGTGCCGATCGGCACGGGCTCCTGCCGGGCCAGGTCCTCGGGGCGCACGCGGTGGTAGGTGCAGACGTTCGTCTCCGTCGGCCCGTACAGGTTGTAGAGCACCGCCGTGTCGGGCAGCAGCGCGGCGAGCGCCCGCAGGTGGGGGATGGGGAACACCTCGCCCGCGAACAGGACGTACCGCAGGCCCCGCACGGTCTCGGGCGTGAGCGCCCCCGACACCGTGAGCAGGTGCAGGACCGACGGCACCGAGTACCACACGGTGACGCCGTGCTCGCGGATGCCCGCCGCGAGCGCGCCCACGTCACGGGCCTGCTCGTCCGGCACGATCCACACGGCCGCGCCCACGGACAGGGCCGTGAACAGGTCGAACGTGGACAGGTCGAAGTTGAACGAGGCGTGGCCCGCGAAGACATCCCCGGCGCCGACGGCCAGCTCCTCGCGGGCCCAGCGGATGAAGGCCGCGAGGTTCCGGTAGCTGATCCGCACCCCCTTGGGCGTGCCGGTCGAGCCGGAGGTGTAGAGGATCGCGGCGAGGTCGTCGCGCTCCAGGGGCGGGAGGAGCACGACGTGCCCGGCGGCGGAGGAGGTGAAGTCGGCCCAGCTGTGCGGTGGCGCCCCCAAGGCATCCCGCGGGCCGTCCCGCGGGCCGTCCGCCGCGGCCTCCTCGGCCTCCTCCTGCTCGTCGGCGAGCACGATCACCCGGAGCGAGGACGGGAGCTGACGGCCGCTCAGGGCGGCCAGGCGGCGGCGGTCCGTGAACAGCGCCACCGGCTCCGCGTCCGCGAGGATCGTCTCCACGCGGGCCACCGGCTGCCCGCCGTCGAGCGGCACGTACGCGCAGCCCGCGTGCAGCGCGCCGAGGATCGCCTCCGCGTAGCGCGGCTGCTTGTCCAGCCAGATCGCCACCCGGTCGCCGACCGCCGCGCCGACGCCGAGCAGACCCGAGGCGACGGCCGCGACGTGCGCCGCGAACGCGCCGTACGTCCGCGGCCGGGGGCCCACGAAGGCGGGCCGCGCGGTCTGTTCGGCGTCCAGCGGCCACGGCTTGCGGATCAGGGCGACGTCGGACAGCGCGGCGCGGGTGGCGGACCCGTCCCGCGGGGCATCGGCGGTGTGCGCGGCCCTGGTCCCGGTCGTCATCGCGCTCACCCCGCCGACGGCAGCACGCCGACCTCGCGGGCGGCCTCGACGAAGACGCCCGCCGCGGTCCTGAGGTCCTCGCGCGTGTGCTCGCAGGTGACGCTGATCCGCAGCCGCGCGTCGCCGAGCGGCACGCCGGGGAACACCACCGTCTGGCAGAACAGGCCGCGCGCCCGCACGGCGCGGCCCATCTCCATCGCCTTGCGCTCGTCGCCGATGACCAGCGGCAGGATCGCGCTCTCGGTGTTCTCCAGGTCGAAGCCCGCGTCGACGAGCAGGCGGCGCAGGAAGCGGATGTTGGACCACAGCAGGCCCACGCGCTGCGGCTCGGCCTCGATGACGTCGAGCGAGGCGATGAGCCCGGCCGCGACGCCCGCGGGGATGTTGGCGGCGAACACATACGAATGGGAGTAGAACCTCAGGTACTCGATGACCTCGGGCTCGCCGACGACGAAGCCGCCCATGCCCGCGAGGGCCTTGCTCATCGTGCCGAGTTCCAGGTCGACCTCGCCCTTGAGGCCGAAGTGCTCGGCGGTGCCGGTGCCGCGCTCGCCGAGCACGCCCGTCGCGTGCGCGTCGTCGACCAGCACGCGGGCGCCGTACTCCTTGCCGAGCCGCACGATCTGCGGCAGGTCGCAGATGTCGCCGTGCATGCTGAACACGCCGTCGGCGACGATCAGCGCGCCGCCCGAGCGGTCGTCGCGGCGCTTGAGGATGCGCTCCAGGTCCGCCATGTCGTTGTGCTGGTAGATCTTGCGGACGCCGCCGGAGAGCCGGGCGCCGTCGACGATGCTCATGTGGTTGAGCTTGTCGACGACCAGCGTGTCGTAGCTCTTCACGAGCGCCGAGATGGCGCCGAGGTTCGCGGCGTACCCGCCGGGATAGACGATGCACTCCGGGCGGCCCTTGAACGCGGCGAGGCGCCGCTCCAGCTCCTTGTGGAGCATGTTCGTGCCGCCGATGAAGCGCGAGCCGGTGTGGGTCGCGCCGAAGGTGCGGGTGGCGTCGCACACCGCCTCGATGACCTTCGGATGGTTGGCGAGCCCCAGGTAGTTGTTGGAGGCGAACATCAGGAACTCGCGCTTCTGGCCGGTCAGTTCGTCCAGGATGAGCGCCCGGCTGCCGCAGCGGGAGTGCAGCGGCATGCCGTACCAGTAGAGGTGTTCGGCCTCGCGGCCGCGCAGATAGGAGCGGAAGCCGCGGGCCTTGGCGAACAGGTCGGGGTCGCGCTTCTCCACGAAGTCCTTCATGGAGCGGCCGTCCCAGTCGGCGCCGTGTTCCGTGACCGCCGCGGCGCTGTCGAGGAAGGGGCGCAGCTCGGCGATCAGGGCGCGCAGCGAGGGCGCGGTGACCGTGCCCGCCAGCCCGTCGGGAAGGCCGAGGGCGCGGGCGCTGTCCGCGACGACGGACACGAGCACCACCGAGTCGATGCCCAGCTCGCCCTCGAAGTCGGCGTCCAGGGGCAGCTGTTCACGGGCGTACTGGGTGTGGCGCATGGCGGCGCCGACGACGGCCTCGGTGAGCGGGTCGCCGGTGGCGGCGGCTTCGGCGGCGGGCGCCGGTGCGGGGGCCGCGGCGCCCGCGAGCGCCTCCTCGACGGCGTCGACCAGCTCCCGGATGGTCGCGAGCCCGGCGGGCAGCTCCGCGCCGAGGGCGAAGCGCTCCCGGACCGTCGCGAGGATCGACTCGAAGATGACGGAGTCGATGCCGAGTTCGGCCTCGAAGTGGCTCTCGGGCGACAGGTACGACTCGTCGTACAGCGTGCGCGAGGCCACGATGTCCACGATCTGCCGGTGCACACTGGTCATCGCACGGCCTCTCCTTCGGGCCTGCCCGCGGCCCGCAGCCGGTCGACGAGCGCGGCGATCGAGTCGACGGTCCGGAAGTTCGCCGGGGAGATCTCCCGCAGCGGCACGGTGATGCGGAAGTCGGTCTGCAGGTAGTGCACGAGGTCGAAGATCCCGGCCGAGTCGATGATGTTCAGCTCGGCGATGGGGAGGTGGGCGTCGAGCCCCTCGGCATCGCCGTCGAGCCAGACGTCGGCGATGTAGTTGATGATCGACTGCTGGGTGCTCATGGCCGTCCTAGGCTCGCTCTGCGGTGGTCGCCGTCGCCGCGGGGGCGCTCTCGCGCGCGATCAGCTCCGCGACCGCCGTGATCGTGTCGCCCGGCGTCGCCGCGTCCTCCGCGATGTCGACCTTGAACTCGGACTGGATCACCAGGAGCAGTTCGACCAGGAACAGCGAGTCCATGTCGAGGTCCTCGAACCTGGTGTCGGGACCGATCTCCGAGCGGTCCACCTCGAAACGGTCGACCAGGAGGTCGACAAGCCTGTCGTACATCGCGCTCATGCGGTTCTCCCTTGTGTTCCCGTGCCCGGCCCGTGCGTGCGCGGCCGGGCCGTCAGGCGCGGTCGAGCCGCGGCCAGGTCAGTACCGTCGATCCCCAGGTGAGCCCGCCGCCGAAGGCGGTGAGCAGCACGCGCCCGCCCGCCGTCAGGACGCCGTCCGCGTGCGCCTGGTCGAGGGCGAGCGGAATGGAGGCGGCGGCCGTGTTGCCCACCTCGGCGATGTTGCTGAAGCAGCGCTCCCGGGGGATGCCGACCTCGTCGGCCACGTGGTTGGTGATGCGCAGGTTGGCCTGGTGGCCGACCAGGTGGTCCACGTCGTCGGGGCGCAGTCCCGCCCGGTCGAGCACGGCGCGCGCCGACGCGGACATCCGCCGCACCGCGTGCCGGAACACCTCCTTGCCGTCCATCGCGAAGTAGCGGTCGCGGGGCGCCGCTTCCACCCCGGACAGACGCTGTCGCGAGCCGCCCGCGGGCACCGTGATCAGGTCCTCGCGGCCGCCGTCGCTGCCCAGGTCGAAGGGGCCGAGCGCGCCCGGCTCCGCGGCCTCGCCCGCCCGCAGGACCACCGCGCCCGCGCCGTCCCCGAAGATGACGGCCGTGGACCGGTCGTCGGGGTCGAGCAGCGTGGAGAACGTCTCCGCGCCGATCACCAGGACGCGCTCCGCGGCGCCCGCCGCGATCAGACCCGCCGCCGCCGCGAGGGCGTACACGAACCCCGTGCAGACCGCGGAGACGTCGAAGGCGGCGGCCCCGGTCAGACCGAGCCGCGCCGCCACGACCGGCGCCGTCGCCGGACACGGCCGGTCCGGCGTGGTGGTGGCGAGCAGGACGGCGTCCGCGTCGGGGGTGCCCGACGACTTGAGGGCCTCGGCGCCCGCGCCGACCGCCAGATCCGACGTGGCCGTGCCGGGCGGGGCGAAGTAGCGCTGCCGGATGCCCGTGCGCGAGCGGATCCACGCGTCCGAGCTGTCGAGGCGCTGGGCCAGCTCGTCGTTCGTGACGGCGGTCGGCGGCAGACAGCCGCCGACTCCGGCGAGGACCGCGGCCCGGTGCGGCGGCGGGTGGCTCGGTGGCGGTGCGGTCACGCGTGCTCCTCGGTCTCGACTGGTCCGCCCGGCCGGCGCGCCGCATCCGGTACGCCGACGGCAGGACGCTGAAGCTGACGTCGAGTCTCGCGGTGCGGGCTGACAGGACGCGGTCACGCATGCTGACGGGGCGCTGACCGCTCGCTGATCGCGTCCGCCCGGGCCGTCCCGCCGGGGCCGGGTGCCCGCGCGGTCAGCCATCCGTCAGCGCCGCACGCGGTGCCCGGTCAGGCACGGCCCGCAGACTCGACCCCAAGCGACCGAGAGGTGGGGCGCATCCGATGTGCACGACGTACGCAGGACCGGCCTTCCGGGACGACGACGGGGTGGAGGGGTGACGGCCGCCGCGCCCGGGGGCGGCGGTCCCCTACCGGCCGGGCCCGCGCGCCCGCTCCCCGAGCGCCCCACCCCGGGCCTCGCCACCGGCGCCGCGGCCCCCGAGGGCGACGCCGTGGCGGTGACCGGGGTGGGGCTCGTCACCGCCGCGGGGATCGGGGCGGCGGCCACCTGGGCGGGAGTGTGCGGGGGCCGGTCCGCGGCGGCGAGCGACCCGGGGCTGGCGGGCCTTCCCGTCGACATCTCCTGCACCGTGCCCGGGTTCTCGCCCCGGCGCCACGTGGGCAGGCGCAGCGTGCTGACGCAGGACCGGTTCAGCCAGCTGTCCGTCGCGGCGGCGCGCGAGGCCGTCGCGGACAGCGGACTCGACCCGGCCACCTGGGACGGCGCCCGCGTGGGCGTCGTCGTCGGCTGCGGCCTCGGCGGCGTCGCCACCTGGGAGGCCCAGCACCGGCGCCTGCTCGACGACGGGCCCAAGGCCGTCTCGGCGCTGCTCGTCCCCATGCTCGTACCGAACATGGTGGCCGGGCACCTGGCGATGGACCTGGGGGCCACCGGACCCAACCTCGTCACCGCGACCGCCTGCGCCTCCGGTGCCACCGCCATCGGCACCGCGCTCCAGCTGCTGCGCGACGGCAGTTGCGACGTGGTGGTCGCCGGGGGCGGCGAGGCCGGGGTGACCCCGCTGATGGTGACGGGCTTCGCGCAGATGGGAGCCCTCTCCCGGCGCGTCGGCGAACCCGCCGCCGCGTCCCGGCCGTTCGACCGGGACCGGGACGGCTTCGTCATCGGCGAGGGCAGCGGCATGCTCGTCCTGGAGCGCGCCGCCGACGCCCGCGCGCGCGGCGCCGCCGTCCGGGCCCGCGTGGCCGGGTACGGAGCGTCCGCCGACGCCCACCACCTGACGGCCCCCGACCCGCAGGGCACCGGCGTCCTGCTCGCCCTGCGCACCGCCCTGGCGCGCGCGGGCGTCATGCCCGACGAGGTCGACCACGTCAACGCGCACGGCACGTCGACGCCCCTGAACGACGCCGCCGAGGCCGCCGCGGTGCGCAAGTTCCTCGGCCCGGGCCCGGCCGTCACCTCCGCCAAGGGCGTCCTCGGCCACACCCTCGGCGCGGCCGGGGCCATCGAGGCCGCGCTCACCGTCCTCGCCGTGCAGCACGGCACCGTGCCGCCGACCGCCAACCTCACGCACCAGGACCCCGACATCGACCTCGACGTCGTGACCGGGGCCCCGCGCGAGCGCCCCCTCGAAGTCGCCGTCAGCAACTCCTTCGGCTTCGGGGGCCAGAACGCGGTCCTGGTGGTGACGGCCGCATGAATCCATCGCCGCGCGAGGGCCGGAAAGGGGCGGGCCGCCCGGCCCGGGGCGGAGGAGACTCGGAGGCGTGTCCGGCCGGAACCTGCTGCTCCAGCGCATCCTCGGCGTCCTCTACGCCCTGGCGGGGATCGCCAAGTTCTTCCCCCGGGTCGAGTCGGTCGAGGACCGCCTCGACGCCGCGGCCGAGGCCAACGAGGGACTCACCGTCATCGGCCCGCTCAGCGACCGCCTCGCCGCGCACCCGACCGCCGTCGCCACCCTGGTCGGGGTGGCGATGTTCACCGGCGGAGCCGTCCTCGTGGCGAACCGGAACCGGCGTCTGGTCATCGCGGCCCTGTGGGCCCAACTGGCCATGCTGGCCTGCTTCGTGGCGGTCCTGGTCACCAGCGTCCCGGCGATCCTCCTCTTCGACGCCGCCTTCGTCGCCGCGGGCCTGTGGCTCCTTCGGCTCCACACCCGCAGGACCCACGAGTGAGGGCACGCCATGACCTTCCGGCACCCCCCGGCCTTCCCGCTGCCGCACGCCGACCTCGAGGACCTGGAGCGGCGGGTGCGGCACGCCCTGCGCACCGCCGACGACAGCGCGCTCGACGTGCTCGGCTACGGCGAGATCACCCTCGTCCTCAGGCTGCGCACCGCCGCGGGCTCCTTCGCCTGCAAGCGCCTGCCCGCCTTCCCCGACCGGGACCGCTTCGAGAGCTACAGGGACGGCCTCGACGCGTATCTGCGCCGCCTCGCCGAGCGCGGGCTCACCGTCGCGCCCACCGAGGTGTGGCACACCTCCGGCCCCGGCGGGCGGATCACCGCGTACTGCGTCCAGCGCGAACTGCCGCCCGAGCGGCTGTGCTCCCGGCTGCTGCACACCGAGGACGAGGCCTGGGCGAAGAACTTCTTCGTCCGCTTCCTCGACCGTGTCGACGCCGCCGTCGGCCCCACCACCGGCCTCGACGCGCAGGCCGCCAACTGGATCGACGTCGACGGCGAGCTGACCTACCTGGACGTCACCACGCCCCTCATGCGCGACGCCCGGGGGCGCGAACAGCTCGACGTACGCCTCTTCTTCACCTCGCTGCCGTGGATCCTGCGCGACGTCGTGCGCCTGGCCATGGCCAAGTCGATCTTCGACAAGTTCTACGAGACCCGCGGGGTGCTCCTGGACTTCCTCGGCAACCTCCACAAGGAACGCCTGGGAGCGCTCGTCCCCGCCTTCCTGGAGGAGGCCAACGCCCGCCTGGCCAGGCCGCTCACCGCCGACGAGGTCGCCGCCTACTACCGCGACGACGCCCGCATGTGGGAGCTGATCCAGCGCCTTCGCGCCGCCGACCGGTTCTGGCACCGCAAGGTCAGGCGCCGGACGTACCCGTTCCTGCTGCCGCCGCCCGTGGACCGCTGACCCGATGGCCCTCCTCGCGCGCACCCCGGCGTCCGGCCTGGACGAGAGCGTGCGCCTGGACCCGGCGCGCCCCCTGCGCGTCGCGCACGCCCGGGGACCGCTGACCCTCGCCGTCGTCTCGATCGCCTGGGTGCGTGCGCGGGGCGACGCCGACCGCGCCGCGCTCCAGGCCCGGCACCTCAGCGACGAGGAGCGGGATCGCGCCGCCCGACTGGCCGTGCCCAAGCGGCGCGTGGAGTGGCTGGCGGGACGGCTCGCCGTCAAGCACGGTGTCACCGCCTATCTGCGGCGGCACAGCGGCCTGTGCGTGCGCACCCGCGACGTCCGCGTCGGCGCGGTGGCGGGCGGCATCCGCGCGGGCAAGCCCACCGTCGACGCGCCCGTGGAGGTGGGCCTGACCCACTCGGGCGGCCTGGCCGTCGCCGCCTGCGGGCCGCGCGCCGTCGGCGTCGACCTCGAACGCACCCGCCAAGTGCCGCGCCTGCTGGCGGAGTTGCTCACCACCGCGCAGCCGGACCGCCCGGCCGTCGACGCCATGCCGCTGTCCCTGCGCTGGGCGTGCAAGGAGGCCGTGCTCAAGCACTTCGGCTTCGGCCTGCGGGTCGACACGCGCGAGGTCGAGCTCACCGGGTGGCGCCCCGACGGCCGCTTCTCCTGGCGCGCGGGACCGGGCCTGCGGCGCCACGTCCCGGCCGTGGACACACTGCGCCTGGACAGCTGGGCGCGCGAAGTCGACGGCTACTGCCTGTCCCTCGTGTGGAGCTGAGGAGAGCGACCCCCATGACCGCTGACTGGACCCAAGCGCCCGGGACGGCCGCGCGCGCCGTACCCACGGACCCGGGCTTCGAGGCCGCCCTCGGCGCGGCCGTGCGCGTCGCCGCGCTCAGCCCCTCCTCCCACAACTGCCAGCCCTGGGGCGTGGCCTGGGCCCGCGGGGGCGGGGCCCGGGCCGCCGCCGCGCGGGCCGTGACGGGGGCGCCGGGCGGCGACCAGTACCTCGTCCTCGCCCTGGACCGCGAGCGGCGGCTGCGCGCGCTGCCCTCGCTCCACGGGGAGATGCTGGTCAGCTGTGGCGCGTACGGGCAACTGCTGCTGCGGGCGCTCGGCGCGCAGGGGTGGGCCGTGGACGGCCTCCGGTTCGCGCCCGGCGGCCTGGACGGGCCCCTGGAGGCGGGCTGGCCGTGGCCGGAGCCGGGCCCCGCCGACTGGCCCCGCACCTGGGCGCCCCTGTGCGTGGCCCGGCTGCGCCCCGCGCCCGGGGGCACGGCCGAGGACCTGCGCGCTCTGCGGGACACCGCGGAGGCCCGCCGCACCCACCGCGCCCCCTACCGCCCGCAGCCCGTCGCACCGGACGTCCTGGACCGCCTCGCGGCGCCGTCGGGCACCGCCGTCGCGCGGGACGCGGACGTCGGCGTGCGCCATCTGACGTCGGACGCCGACCGCGCCGCGCTCGCCGACTTCGTCGCCCGGCACGCGGGGCGGGACTTCAGCCACGGCCCCGCCTGGCGCGAGACGCACGCGTATCTGCGGTTCAGCGCCGCGGACGCCGCCGCGCACGGGGACGGCTTCACGCTCGCGGAGCTGTTCGGGCCGCTGTCCCGGCCGGGGGAGTGGGCGCGCAGGCTCGCGCTCGCGCCCACGACGATGCGCCTGCTGCGGCACGTCGGCTACCCCGGCCTGCTCGCCCGGCAGCTCGCGCGCATCGTGCGCCCCACGCCCGCCCTGACCGTCCTGAGCCTGACCGGTACGCCTACGCCGACGCTCGCGGACGGTGTCAAGGGCGGGGCACGACTGGCCGATTACTGGCTGGGCGCCACCGCGGAAGGACTGGTTCTGCATCCTCTCAGCGCCGTACTCCAGTACGACGACCTGCGGCACGCTCTGGAGGATCGGTTCCGCATTCCGGGACAGGCGATTTTCCTCAGCAGGCTGGGCCGCCCCGCCACGGATGCGGCGGGCGTATCGGGGTTCCCGCGCTCCCACCGCCGTCCCGCCCACGCGCCCCTGCGGACGATCTGAGTTTCGACCCGCGAGGTTTCGAGCCATTTTCATGCTTCTTTCCATAAAGCTCGCCCAGATGCCAGTTGCGCGCACATACTGTTGCAGTGCGGACGGAATATTCCGCACCCACGTGCCTGCGTCGATTCCGGAGGGAAGGCGCGGCGGCCCGGGGTGAAGTGCACCGTCGAACAGCAGATGCGTTCGATAGCGCGCAGCGGCGACGAGGGGTACCCGAAGGCACATGGTCGTGTCATTCAAAAGGGGGCGGCGAGATGGGGCACTGCTGCAAGGGGCACCTGCCGGACGCGGACCCGAGGCCGGTGCGGCCGGCCCGCCCGGGTGTGATGCCGTGACGCGTGACGCCCTGACGAGTGACGCGGCCCGGTCCCCCCGGCGCCGCGATCCACGCCCGGACGAGCTGCGGTGAGGCGGCGAGGCATGAAGATCCGCGTCCTGGTGTGCTGTGACGAGTCGATCATGTCCGCCGCGCTGCGCGCGCTGCTCGACCAGCAGCCCGACATCGAGGTCATGGGTTTCACCACCGGCCGTGAATCCGCCGCGGCCGTCGCCGAGCTCGCGCCCCACGTCATGATCGTAGTGGCCCCCGCGCTCGGCTTCGAGGACAAGGGCGAGCTCGCGGAGCTCGCCGCCCTGACGAAGATCATCCTGATCGCCAAGGCCGAGTCCGCGCACCGTTCCGTCGAGGCCCTGTGCATCGGCGTACGAGCGGTCCTGGCCCCCGACTCCTCGGCGGACGACCTGATCCACGTGCTGCGGACGGTGAGCGCGGGCGCCACCATGGTGATGCCCGCCGCCGCCCGGCGCACCCTGGAGCGCCTGCCCCAGCAAGGGGTCTCCCGCAGCTCCGCGCGCATGGCGGCGGAGCTCACCCCGCGCGAGTCCGAGGTGATGCTGCTGCTCGCCCAGGGCAAGTCGAACGCCGAAGTCGCCGAGAAACTCTCGGTGTCCATGGCGACCGTCAGATCCCATGTCCACCATGTGCTCCGAAAGCTGGGTGTCGGCACACGCGCCCAGGCCGTTGCCATTGCTTATGAGTCCGGATTGATGGCGGCAATTGGTCGGACCGCTGAATTCCGGGGCCAAGAAGGGTGAACGGGGCGGGCTTCCGGATCCGGGAGCCGAGCGCTATTCACCGGAGGCCCTTTCACCGCTTCCCGGCCTCGCTCCCGCGAACCCGTTAAATCATTCGGCCCGGTATCCGGAACCCACCCGTTCGCCGGACCACTCGTCGACCACGGCGGCCATCTTCTCGAAATCGGCGACAAGCCGACGGAACGGTTCCGACCGCATATCCCGCTCGAAGTCCGCCGCGCTGGTCACCTCGATGATCTCGAAGTACTCGGCCGGGCCGCCGTCCTCGCCGTGCGCGCTGCGCTGCACTCCGAAGGCGCGCACGGCGGGCAGTTCAGGACAGGTCGCGTAGTCCACGTCCCGTACCCAGGACTCGAAGCGGTCCGGCGCCACGCCGTCGTGCAGCCGGATGCGGTGAACGATGACCGTCATGATCCGTTCTCCTCTCGACGTCCTGGACTTCCGGGTGCCCGGAGGGCATGTCGCCGGTCCGGCTCAGCGGCGCGTACCGCGGCGGCTGCCGCCCAGGCCGAGCGCCCGCGCGATGTTGTTCTTCTGGATCTCATTGGTGCCGGAGAAGATGCGCGAGGGCAGCGCGTCCCGCAGCAGCGTCTCCGCCTCCCCGCTCAACACCCCAAGCGCGCCCCGCAGTTGGACCGCGTCCAGGCCGACCCGCACGGCCGCCTCGCTCACCGCGAGCTTCGCGAGCGCGGGCGCCACCTCGTCCTCGCTGCCCCGCGCGAGCCCCCACGCCGCCCGGTAGAGCAGCAGCCGCGCCGACTCCACCGCGAGCGTCATGTCGACGACGCGGTGGCTGACCGCCTGGAAGCCGCCGATCGGCACCCCGAACTGCTCGCGCTGCCCCGCGTACGCGACGGTGGACTCCAGGACCCGCCGCATCGCGCCGAGATAGGCCGCGAACAGACAGGTGCGCTCCCACTTCATGGAGCCCGCGAACACGCTCGCGCCCGCGCCCTCGGCGCCGAGCACGGCGTTCGCGGGCACCACGCAGCCGTCGAGGCGCACATCGGCCGTCGGGGACCCGCGAAGCCCCACCTTGTCGTACGGCGGCCCCACCGACAGGCCCGGCGTGTCCGCCTCCACGACGAACGCGGTCAGGCCGAAGAAGCCGCCGCCCGGGGCCGTCGCCGCCTGCACCACGAACACGTCGGCGACCGGCGCGTTCGTCGTGAACGCCTTGGCACCGTCCAGCACGTAGGAGTCGCCGTCGCGCACCGCGCGGGTGCGCAGCGCAAGGGTGTCCGAACCGGCGTCCGGCTCGGTGATGCCGTGCGCCGCGATCCGCTCGCCCGAGCAAAGCGCGGGCAGCCAGCGCCGCTTCTGCTCCTCGGTGCCGAACTCGGCAATCGGCATCACCGCCGCGAACAGGTGTGCCGCGACGGAGAAGGCGAAGCCGGTGTCCGGGCAGCCGTAGCCGAGCGCCTCCATCACCGCGGCCGCCGTCACCGCGTCGAGCCCGCTGCCGCCGTAGCGCTCCGGTACGACGCTGCCGACCACGCCCTGCTTGCCCGCGAGCTGCCAGCGCCGCCGGAACTCCGCCGGGTCGAGGGCCCCGTCCGGCGGCGGGTCCGCGAGGTCGCGGCGCGCGAACCGCTCGACGGCCTCGCGCATGTCCTCGGTGTCGTCGTCGAAGGCGAAGTTCATCGCGGTCCGGACCCCTTCTCACGGTTCTCACGGTTCTCACGGTGCTCGTGGTGTTCGCGGTGCGTGTGGTGTGTGTGGTGCGCCGGGTCCTCCTCCACGAGGACGTGGTAGTTGATGCCGCCGGTGCCGAAGGAGCTGACGGCCGCGCGCCGGGGCCTGCCGGACGGACGCGGCCACGGCTCGGCCCTGGTGGCGATCTCGGCCGGGATGGCGGCGAGGCCGAGCGCCGGGTTCAGGGTGCGCAGCAGCGTGTTGGGCGGCAGCGTGCCCGCCCGCAGCGCGAGCAGCGTGCGCAGCAGGCCCGCGCTGCCGGCCGCCGCGAAGGTGTGCCCGAAGAAGGACTTCGCCGAGCCGATGCGCAGCGCGCCCGCGCGCGGGCCGCCCGCGTAGAGGCGGGCCGCGGCGGCGATCTCGACCCGGTCGCCCACCTTGGTGCCGGTGCCGTGCGCCTCCAGGTAGTCCACCGTGCAGGGCTCGAAGTCCACCTGGGCGAAGGCGCGTTGCATGGCCCGCACCTGGCCCGCGACGTCCGGGGCGATCAGCGACTTGGCGTCGTTCGACGCGCCGACGGCGCGGATCACCCCGTGGACGGTGTCGCCGTCGCGCCGCGCGTCGTCGTACCGCTTCAGGAGGAAGAGGCCGCAGCCGTCGCCCGGGGTGAACCCGTCGGCGGCCGCGTCGAACGGCGCGTTCCTGCTGTGCGAGAGCAGCCCGAGCGCGGAGCACAGCACCATGTCCCGGGTGGTGCAGGCCAGTTCGACGCCGCCCGCGACGGCGAAGTCGGCGGCGCCCGAGCGCAGCGCGCCCACGGCGACGTCGAGCGCGGCCAGGGACGAGGCGCAGGCCGCCTCCACCGCGAGCGGCACCGCGCCGAGTCCGTACTCGTTGGCGAGCAGCGCGGCGACACCGCTGGCCAGACAGCCGTCGAGCAGGGCGGGCGACGGCTCGGCCGCGTCGCGCGCGGTCCGCTCGCGCAGCCGCTCCAGGAGCTTCTTCTTCCCAAGGGCCGAGAGCCCGGCGAGCGCGGGCAGCGTCGCGACGGTGTCCTCAAGTCCCGCCAGGACGAGGTCGGTGTGGGCGCGCCGCTCCTTCGTCAGGCCCAGCGTGGTGCCGACGGCGACCACGCCCCGCCCGGACAGGTCCCGGCGCCCCGCGAACAGCTCCGCCGCGACGTCGAGGGCGAGCCGCTGGGCGCCGTCCATCGCCGCGTACCGCAGCGGAAGGACCGCCAGGTCGTCCGGCGGCTCCTCGGGCACCGGCACGTGGCCGCCCTGGTCGGTGTACGAGTGGGTCAGGCTGAGCGCGCCGGGACAGTGGTAAAGGTCCCGGTCGAGGACGTCGTCGGGGACCGGGCCGATCCGGGTCCGGCCCGAGCCGACGACCTGCCAGAACGCGGCGGCGTCGGGCGCACCGGCGAACCGCCCGCCGAGCCCGACCACCGCGACCGGCACCGCGCGCGGCCCGCTCCGCGACCGGGCGCGCGGCCCGGCCGGAGCCCCGCGCCGGTGCTCTTCGAGGACGAGATGGCAGAAGGTCCCCGTCAGGGACGCCCCGTGCACCACGGCCCGGCGCGGCGCCCCGGGGCCCGGCCTCCACTCCTCGCCTACGCGCGCCCGCCGGAAGGGCGCCCCCTCGGGCTCCCCGCCGCCGGGCGGCGGGTCCGGGTAGCGGCGCTCGCGCAGCGCGCGGGCGACCCTGCTCACCGAGGCGAGCCCCGCGTGGGCGAACGCCCGGCCGTCGCCCGCGCCGAGCACGACGGCCCCCGGCGCGCGTTCGGCGTGCAGCCGGGCGAGGGCCTCGTGTTCGGCGGCGGCCTCCCGGGCGACCGCCGAGCCCGCGCACTCGACGTACTGGACGGTGTCGGGGTCGGCCCCCGCGGCCCGCAGCGAGTCGGCGGCGGCGTCGTGGCGCAGCGCGACGGAGTGCGAGTGCCGGAAGCAGCCCGGGCGCGGGTCGTGGCGCAGCGTGCAGTCGAGGACGCTGGCGTAGACGCGGTCCCCGTCCCGCACGGCCGTGGAGAGCCGCTTCAGAAGCACGGCACCCACCCCCTCGGCGATGTCGCGCGTCCCGTCGGCCTCCGCCCCGCCGGGGCCGGACACCGACTTCGCCGCGAGCGCCTCGGCGACGAACGGGCTCTCGCGCCGCTGCCCGGCCAGGACGAGGACCGCGTCCGACGCCCGGGCGCGCAGCTGGTCCGCCGCGTGCGCGAGCGCCACGAACGACGTCGCCTCCGCGGACTCCACCGCGAGCGTGCGCCCGCGCAGCTTGAAGGCCGCGGCGATCCGCGCCGGGATCGTGCTCGCCATCTCGCCCACGCGGTCGTGCGGCGAACCGCCGAGGTGCGGCGCGAGCTGCCCGCGCAGCTCGGCGGCGGCCCGCTCGGCCCGGTCCGGCGCCGCTCCGGCCGCCCGCGCGGCGCGCTCGAGCTCCCGCGCGTACCGGGGGAGTTCGATGCGTACGGCGTTGGCGTGCTGGCGGTCGAGGGCGAAGCAGAGGCCGGTGACGACGTCGGTGCGCTCGGCGGGCAGCGGCCGCTCGGGGTGGCCCGCGTCCGCCAGACAGCGCCGTGCGGCCTCCAGCATCAGCAGCTGCATCCGGTTCATGGACCTGGCCTGCATCGGGGGAATGCCGAACCGGGCGACGTCGACCACGACGTCGTCGAGCCCGTCCGGGTCGAGCTCCGCGATCCCCACGATCGCGAGGGGCTCGCCGGGCCGCGCGGGAGTGGCCCGGCGGGCTTGCCAATCGGACGTCATGTCGTGGCTGCTCCTGCGGTTGTCGGGGTCCCGCCGGAGAGCGGGAAGGAAAGCACGGGTGACGACGGGCGCGCGCCCAGCGAAATGTCGGCAGTGACGGATGGGGCGCCGAGGAAAGGCGCGGAATATGTTCCAGAAGTCGCGGGAGTGTGTTTACGAGGCGGCGGGGACGGTGGACAGGGAAAGCGCCGGGTCCTGCGACAGGATTTCCGTGTGGCGCCGCTGGAGCACGATTCCTGGCTGTACGCCCAGCTCCTCGTCGAGCCTTCGGCGCGTCACGTGGAACAGTTCCAGCGCCTCCGCCTGCCGCCCGGTGCGGTACAGGGCGAGCATGAGCAGCTCGCAGAAGCGTTCGCGCAGCGGGTGCTGGGCGACCAGGCGGCGCAGCTCGGCCACCGCCCGCGAGGCGTCGCCGACGGCGAGGCGGGCACGGATCAGGTCCTCGCGGACCGTGAGCCGCCGCTCGTCGAAGAGCGCGGCGGCGCCCCGGCAGCGCAGCCCGTCGCCCGCGTCGAGGAGCGCGGGCCCCTGCCACAGTTCGAGCCCGGCCTGGAGCAGCTCGATCGCCCGCTCCGGGCACACGTCGAGGGCCGCGGCGCCGCGTGTGGCCAGGTCGAGGAAGGTGTTGCCGTCGACGCAGCCCGGGGGCACGTCGAGCAGATAGCCGCCGCGCACCGCGCGCAGCAGGGTCGTTCCCCGGGGCCGCGCCTCGTGCCCGTCGAGGACCTTGCGCAGCCGGGTGGCGTGCGCCTGCAGCGCGTTGCGGGTGTTGCCGAGGGGCTGGCCCGCCCACAGCTCGTCCGCGAGGTCCGCGTGCGAGACGGCCCGGCCCGCGTCGAGGGCGAGCGCGGCGAGCATCGCCCGCACCTTGTTGGCCTGGATTCCGTGGCGTTTTCCCTCCGTGGCCACGGAAATCGGCCCCAGGATATGGATGTGCATGTCGTTCCTCCCCCGATGGACGGCGAAAGGCACCGATGGACAGCGAATGGACGGCGAATGGTGCCGGTGGACGGCAAAGGTGCCGGTGGGCAGCAGAAGTGTCAGCGGGCGGTGAAAGGCGTCATCTGACGGAGAAGTCCGCTCGTCCGGGCGGAAGGAGGCGCAGGAGCACCATCAGCCCCACTCCTTTTCGGTTGCGTACGAGTTTCCCAGGAACGGGAGTGCGGTGCCATCGACCGCCTGACGGGTTTCCCGGACGGATACCGCAGCGATTTCCGGAGTGCCGGATCGGCCATCCGTTGAGACGCGTCGGCGGACGCCTCAACGGATGGTCGCGGAGGCGGAGGCTCCGCCTCGCTGGACAAGCGATTGAACGAGCGTTTAGTCTGCTGTACATGCGTTCAATGCCCGACGACCGCACGACCCGGGCGGTCATCCGAGACGAGGCCCTGAGGCTCTTCGCCGCCCAGGGGCCCGATGTCGTCACCGTCCGCCAGATCGCCACGGCGGCGGGTGTCTCCCCGGGGCTCGTCGTGCACCACTTCCGCTCCAAGGACGGCCTGCGCCAGGAGGTCGACCACTACGTCCTCACCGTCTTCGAGCGCCTGCTCGGCGAGCTGACGGCGGACGAGGGGCCGGACCTGTTCGAGGAGCCGAGGTCCGCCACGGCCAGTTCGCTCGGCGAGGTCTTCCTGCGCCACCTGCCCGTGGGGTCGCCGCTGCCCGGCTATCTGCGCCGGCTCCTGCTGTCCGACTCGGAGGCGGGCCGCGGCCTGTTCCACCGGCTGTATGCGATGAGCAGGGAGACCCTCGACGGCCTCGCCGAGTCCGGCGCCGCGTCACGGGGCAGGGACCCGCAGGTGCGCGCCGCGCTGCTGCTGGTCAACGACCTCTCGGTGTTCCTGCTGCGGGACCAGCTCACGGCGGTCCTCGGCGTGGACCCGCTGTCGGCTATGGGCCTGGCCCGCTGGGGCCCGGAGCTCCTGAGCATCTACGCGGGCGGGTTGAGCGCGGAGCCCACAGCACCGGAAGCAGAAGGAGGCCAGGCATGACCACAAGGCCGGAGCCCGCACTCACCGCCCGGGACATCCACAAGGCGTTCGGCAAGCACCAGGTCCTGCGCGGCGCCGACCTCACGGTCGAACCGGGCCAACTGGTCGCCGTGGTCGGTGAGAACGGCGCGGGCAAGTCCACCTTCCTCAAGGCCATCGCCGGCACCCTGCCCGTCGACCGGGGCGAGGTGAGGCTCAGCGGCGAGCTCGGCTACTGCCCGCAGGACCCCGTGCTCAACGCCAACCTCACCGTCGACCAGCACCTGCACTACTTCGCCGCCGCGCACCGGCTGGGCAGCCTGGACCGCGCCGACGAACTGGTCGACCTCCTCGGCTACGACAAGTACCGCTCCACGGCCGCGGGCGACCTCTCCGGCGGCACCCGGCAGAAGCTCAACCTCACCCTCGCCCTGCTCCACGACCCCGACGTCCTGCTCCTGGACGAGCCGTACCAGGGCTTCGACTGGGAGACGTATCTGCGCTTCTGGGACCTGGTCGACAAGCTGCACGAGCGGGACAAGGCCGTCGTCGTGATCACTCATCTGGTCTTCGAGCAGGAGCGGTTCGACGTCCTCGCCGACCTGGTCGACGGCCGCCTCGCGCCGCGCAGGTCCGAGGAGGAGCAGGAGCGCCGCCATGCCGCAGTTTGACGTCTTCACGGACCGGCCGCTGTTCGGGCAGTTCCCGACCGCGCTGCGGTTCTCGGTGCGCGAGCAGAGCCGCAACCGCCTCGCGGCCCTGCTCCTCGTGCTCTTCGTGCCGGTCTGGTACCTGCTGATGACCTCGATCGCCGGCCACAAGGCCCTGGACTTCAAGCTGTACGCGACGGGCGAGATGCTGCACGTCGACGGCAAGCACATCACGCTGATCACCGCGGGCCTCAACTCGCTCACGATGATCTCCGGCTTCGTCGTCTTCGACGCGGTGCGCAAGGCGCTCGCCTTCGACAAGCGCCTCGCCTTCGCCGGGTACCGCCAGTCCACCCTGATCGGCGCCAAGATGCTGGCCATCGCCATCGTCGCGGGCACGATCGCCCTCTACACGGCGCTCACGCTGCTGCTCTACTGGCGCCCCGGCTTCACCGGCTGGGCCACGATCCTCGCCGGGTTCCTGGCCATGACCCTCACCTACGGCTCGCTCGGCCTGTTCCTCGGCGTCCTGGTCAAGAACGACCTGGAGGGCTTCTTCCTCATCATCATGGGCGGGCTCACCGACACGTTCCTGCAGAACCCGCTCGGCAACCCGGCCGCCAACAAGCCCGTCCTGCAGTACTTCCCCTCGTTCGGGCCGATGCAGTTCTCCGCCGGAGGCTCGCTCGGCGACACCGTCCTGTGGCGCTATCTCGGGCTCGGCCTGGCCTGGGCGGCGTTCTTCGCCGTCGTCGGCCTGGTCGTGTTCCACTTCAGGACCCGGAGCCGCCGGCCCACGCGCTGACGGCGGTCCGGGTCCCGGCGCCCCCGCGCCGCTCAGGCGGCGGCCTGCAGACGGCGCAGGGACGCCACCAACTGGTCCACCTCCTCCGAGGTGTTGTAGAGCGCGAACGACGCGCGGGCCGCGGACTCCAGGCCGTAGTGCGCGAGCGCGGGCTGCGCGCAGTGGTGGCCCGCGCGGACGGCGATCCCGTCCCGGTCGAGCCAGTCCGCGACCGAGGCCGGGTCGTGGCCCGCGAGCGTGAAGGTGAGCACCGCGATCCGCTCGGCCGCGGACCCGATCACCTCAAGGCCCGGAACCGTCGCCATCGCCTGCGTCGCGTACGTCATCAGCGCGGTCTCGTACGCGGCGACGGCCTCCTGGTCGAACGACCGCAGCCAGTCGATCGCGGCGAGGAGCCCGACCACACCGGAGATGTGGCCGGTGCCCGCCTCCAGGAGGTGCGGCATCGGCGCGAACGTCGTCCGCTCGAAGCTCACCGACTCGATCATGTTGCCGCCGCCCTGCCACGGGCGCATCAGCTCCGCCATCTCCGGCTTCAGGTACAGCGCGCCGATGCCCGTCGGGGCGAACAGCTTGTGCCCGGAGAACACGTAGAAGTCCGCGCCCAACCGCTGTACGTCCACCGGCATGTGGGCCACGGCCTGCGCGCCGTCCACGAGGACCCGCGCGCCGTAGCGGTGCGCGAGCGCGGTCATCTCCTCGACCGGCGGCACGGTGCCGAGGACGTTCGACGCCTGGCTGATCACCACGAGCTGCGTGCGCGCGGACAGCAGGTCGGTGTACGCCTTCTGGTCGATCTCCCCCTCGGGCGTGAGCGGCACCGGGACCACGCGCGCGTGGGTCTCCTGTGCGAGGAGCTGCCACGGGACGATGTTGGAGTGGTGCTCCAGGACCGGGACGAGGATCTCGTCGCCCGGCTCCATGACGGAGCGGCCCCAGCTCTGCGCCACCAGGTTGATCGCCTCGGTGGTGCCCCGCGCGAAGGCGATGGTCTGGGGGGACTCGGCCCCGAGGAACTCCGCGACGGCCGTGCGGCCCGCCTCGTACAGCTCGGTGGCCTCGCGCGCCATGGTGTGCGCGCCCCGGTGGATGTTGGAGTTGGCCGCGCTGTAGTAGGCGGAGAGCGCCTCGATGACCTGGCGCGGCTTCTGCGTGGTCGCCCCGTTGTCGAGCCAGACCAGGGGGTGCCCGTTCACCGTCCGGTGCAGGATCGGGACGTCCTTGCGGGCCTGCTCGGGGGAGAAGGCGCCGGGCGCGGTGGTGGCGGGCAGGGCCGACAGGGCGTTCTCGGGGGACGTGGGCGCCGGGGCCGGGGCGGTGGCTCCGGGCACCTCCGCCGGCGAGGCGGGCATCTCGGTCACCGGAGTCGCGGGCACCGCGGGTTCTGCGGGCGCCGCGGGCATCGCCGGTACCGCGGTCGGGGGCGCCGGCGCCGGTGCCGGCGCCTGTGCGGGTGTCCGGAGGAGTGCCCGGAGGTCGGGAACCTCAGGAGTAGTCATGGTAGTTGTTCACCTCGACGTTCTGGAGCACGGCGATGGCGTCCTCGACCAGGACCGCCGTGTTGAAGTACGCCGTCATCAGGTACGAGGTGATGCCCTTCTGGTCGGTGCCCATGTTCCGCATGGACAGACCGGGCTCGACCTCGTCGGAGACCTCGCCGGGGCGCAGGCCCACGACACCGCGGTCGGCCTCGCCCATCCGCATCAGGAGGATCTCCGTGGTGCCGACGGCCGCGGCCGAGCCGCTGGAGCCGTTCGCCCGCACGCCGTTGCTGAACGGCACCTTGTCGGACGGGACCAGCGGCACCCCGCGCCAGGTGAGCAGCGGGCTGCCGAACCTGCTGTCGGTGACCGGGGGCACGCCGCGCCGCGTGCACTCCCGGCCGAACGCGGCGATGGCCTTGGGGTGTGCGAGGAAGTAGCTGGGCTGCTTCCACACCCGGGAGAGCAGCTCGTCGAGGTCGTCGGGCGTGGGCGATCCGGTGCGGGTCTGCACGCGCTGCCCCGGCGCCACGTTGTGGAACAGGCCGAACTGGGGGTGGTTGAGCAGCGCCGACTCCTGCCGCTCGCGCAGCGCCTCGATGGTGAGCAGCGCCTGCTGGCGCGTCTGGTCGAAGTCGCCGCTGTACACGTCGTGGACGCGGGTGTGCACGCGCAGGATCGTCTGCGCCAGCGTCATGTGGTACTCGCGCGGAGTGTCCTCGTAGTCGACGTACGTGGCGGGCAGGTCGGGCTCGCCGACGTGGCCCGAGGTGAGGTCCACCGGTACCTCGGCGCCGGGCCGGAAGCCGTTGCCGGAGGCGTAGGCGGTCATGGAGGCGCGGACGTTCTCGTCGCGGTCGGCGAGGGCCGCGAGGGCGCGGCGCTCGGCGCACAGGGCGAGACCGGGGGTGAGGGCCTGCACGCGGTAGGGCGTGGCCTCCTCGCGGGTCCAGGCGCCGAGGTCGAAGAACTGGCCGTCACCGATCACCTCGATGAGCTGCTCCTCGCCGTAGCGGCCGGTCACGCGCTTCTCGGCGCGGCCCTGCACGATGATCCACAGGCGGTCCGCGGGGTCGCCCTCCTGCGCGAGGACCTGCCCCGGCTCGAAGCGCACCTCGGTGAAGGCGTCGGCGAGTTCGGTGAGACAGGACTCCTCCGCGTCCCGCAGATAGGGCAGTTCGCGCAGGTCACCGGGGACGACTCGGGGTGAGCCGCCGTCGCTGTGGGTCGATATGCGGTCATCGCCCAGGACGAAGGTGCGGCGGCGGTTGACGCGGTACACGCCGGACTTGAGGTCCACCCAGGGCAGCGCGCGCAGCAGATAGCGCGGCGTGGTGCCGAGCATCTGGGGCGCCGTCTTGGTCGCGGTCGCGAGCTGCCGTGCTGAATCCGGTGCGAGCGAAAGGCGGTCGTTCACGGGGACCTCCCAGGAGGGAACGGGGACGAGGGCGTCGCCGGCATCGACGGGCGCGATGGCGCCGGGCGAAGTCGGGCAGGGCCGATCGTCTTCTCGCGGTCCCGTGACCACAAGGTGTGTTTTTTCAACTACTTTTGGTGTTCGGCCGGAAAAAACCGAACTTGGGAGCCAATCGCGGGGCAGTCCGGCTCAGTACGGCGGGGATGTCCTGCCCCGCGCGCCCGGCCGGACACGTCCACCCGGCATATGCGGCTCAATTTGCCCCCTTGCCAGCGGTTCGCGACCCCTAAAGCACCGCTTATGCAAGGGCTTGCACATAAACCGATCAGCTTCGCTGGTGCGGGATCGCCACCGGCAGCTCGCCCTGCCGGACGGTCACGGTCCGCGTCGGCGCGGGGACCGGGATGCCCTCGGCCCGGTAGCGCCGGTGCAGCCGCTTGATGAACTCGTGCTTGATCCGGTACTGGTCGCTGAACTCGCCCACGCCCAGGATCACCGTGAAGCCGATCCGCGAGTCGCCGAAGGTGTGGAAGCGGATGGCCGCCTCGTGGTCGGGCAGGGCGCCGGTGATCTCGGTCATCACCTCGTCCACGACCTCGATGGTCACGCGCTCGACCTGGTCCAGGTCGCTCTCGTAGCCGACGCCCGCCTGCACCAGGATCGACAGCTCCTGCTCCGGCTGGCTGTAGTTGGTCATGTTGGTGCCGGCGAGCTTGCCGTTCGGGATGATCACGAGGTTGTTGGAGAGGTTCCGCACCACCGTGTTGCGCCAGTTGATGTCGACGACGTAGCCCTCCTCGCCGCTGCTCAGCCGGATGTAGTCACCGGGCTGCACGGTCTTCGCGGCGAGGATGTGCACGCCCGCGAACAGGTTCGCCAGGGTGTCCTGGAGCGCGAGCGCCACCGCGAGCCCGCCCACGCCGAGAGCGGTGAGCAGCGGCGCGATGGACACGCCGAGGGTCTGCAGGACGACGAGGAAGCCGATCGCGAGCACGATGACGCGCGTGATGTTCACGAATATGGTCGCCGAGCCCGCCACGCCGGAGCGGGACTGCGCCAGGCCCTTCACGAGCCCCGCCACGATCCGCGCCGCGGTGACCGTCGCGGCGAGGATCAGCAGCGCCGTCAGGACGAGATTGACGTTCCGTCCGGTACGGGACGTCAGCGGCAGCGCGGCGGCCGCCGAGGCCAGGCCCGCCACGATCGCGGCGCACGGCACCAGGGCGCGGGCGGCGTCGACCATCACGTCGTCGCCGTTCCACCGGGTGCGGGTCGCGCGCACGCCGAGCCAGCGCAGTGTCGCCCGCGCGAGCAGCGCGGCCGCGAAGCCGCAGACCACGGCGATCCCGGCGAACATCAGGTCGTGCAGGGTGAGGGCTCGGTCCATCAATGGGCTCCCGTGGTCGGCCGTTTCGCTCCGTGCCCCCGGTGGCGCGTACGCCTCCGCGCGATGACACGGCCGCCCATCCTGCCCTACCCGAACGAACCCTCCGCACCGGGCCCCACCTGCGCTCTTCGCACCAGGCGCGTCATTCGCGGGGCCGCCCGAGCCCGCCGTGGGCGGCCCGGTACTCGCCGGGTGGCATTCCGTAGGTGGCGCGGAAGAGGCGGGTGAAGTGGGCGTGGTTCGTGAAGCCCCAGCGGGTGGCGATGGACTGGATGGTGCGGTCGGTCTGCGCGGGGTCCGTGAGGGCGCGTTGGCACTGGTGGAGGCGTTCGGTGCGGATGAGGGCCGCGGGGGTGAGGCCTGAGGTGGCCAGGACCTGTTGCAGACGGCGCAGGGAGATGTGGTGGGCGTGGGCGACGGTCCGGGGACAGAGGCCGGGGTCACCCAGGTGCTGGTGGACGAAGGACGTGATCCGGGCGAGCAGAGCCTGTTGCTGGCTCTTGGGCGTCAGCGTGCCCTGGCTGTCGAGTTCGTGGGCCAGCAGGGTGGTCAGCAGTTCCAGGGCGGGGTCGAGAAGGCGCTCGATGTCCGCGGCGCGAGCGGGGGTGCGCGGCCGGGCCAGCTCGTACAGGCAGCGGGAGAGGACCGCTCCGATGCCCGTGTCGCCGTCGAGGCGGCGGGCCAGCAGCGGTGCCAGCTGGGCCGCGGTGAAGGGCAGGAGGGCCTTGGGGACGACGAGGCTCTCGTGGATTCCGGTCTCGTGCCGTGCCCGGCAGGGCTGCGAGGAGTCGGTGAGGACGAGGTCACCGGCGTTCAGGTAGGCCTCCTGGCTCCCCTGGCAGACCAGGCCGGTGCCGGTCCGGACGACGTCGAGCAGGTAGCGCTCCGGGTCCGACCTGCGGATCAGCTTCTCGGTGCGCTCCGCGGAGAACGCCCCCACGGTGCCGGTCGCCAACTGGAGGGCGCGCGAACCGCGCACCAGCGTCGAGGCTTGGAACTCCGTCGTGTCGTCGCGGCGCACATGGGTGGGGATCAGGACGCGGGAGGCCAGTTCGTACCAGCCCTCGAACCGCTCTCCCGCGGGCAGCTCCTCGGTGGTGAAGGTCGTCTCTCTCACTCGTCCCTGCCCTTTCGTCCGGAGGGGCGGGTTCGGCTTCCCCCGTGGCCCGCGGCGGCGGACCGTCGAAGAACCCACCATGCGCCTGCACGCCTTGCGGAAACCTTGAGCGAACCTGGAATCCGCCGGCAAGGACCTGTAGCTCTAGGCGACCAGGCGCAGCGCCCCCTCCGCCACGCCCACGCGCACGCTCTGCCCCCACCCGAGTTCGATGGCGTCGTTCTCCATGCCGTCGCCGAAGGCGACCAGGCGGTCGGACTCGACGGTGAGCCACAGGCGTTGGCCGGCCGTCAGCTCGCCGCGGACCAGGGTGGTGCCGGTCGCGGGGGACGGCCAGGCCTCGCGTACGAACCACAGCAGGCGGGGGTCGGTCGCGCCCGGGAGGCGGGGGCCGTCGGCACACTGCCGCCGGAGCGAGCCCAGCCAGCCGGTGGCCCCGGTGCCGGTGCCGATGACCACGCCGGAGGAGGCCTGGGCCTCCGGGCCCGAGGGGTCGGCGGCGGAGCCGATGCGGTAGCGGGCGGTCTGGTGTCCGGCGGCGCCGACGTAGATCTCGTTGAGGGCGCGCAGGCGCTGGCCGTCGTCGGTGACGGCCTCGGCCATGGTGAGCTCCGCGGCCCCGGCGGCGCCCGCCGCCGCGTGCGGGAGCAGCTTCGCGGTGTCGGCGGCCCGGTGCGGCACCAGGACGCCCGGGTTGCGCCCCGGCTCGGCGTCGACGCCGATGACGGGCTGGCCCGTCAGGTACTTGGCCGCGTTGGCGACGAGCCCGTCCTGCCCGACCACGACCACCACGTCCTCGGGCGCGAACAGGAACCGGTCGAGGTCCGCGCGCTCCACCCGGGTGTGCCGCCAGCGCAGCGGCACCGCGGCCGCCACGTCGGCGAGGGCGCCCTTGGCGCGCCGGTGCCGCTCGGCCACCTCCTCGACGGCGCGCCCGCGCGAGGACAGGAAGAACGCCGCGTGCCCGTGCGTGCCGTGCCGGGCGATCAGCTCCTCGTACTCGGTGCGCCGGTGCACGAGGACGGCGCGCGGTGCGAGGCTCATGACCGCCCGCCGCCGGACGCGCCGGAGCCGTTCCCGGAGCCGCGGCCGAGCTTCGCGAGCAGCCCCGTGACGACGTCCGGCGACAGCGTGAGGCTCTCGATGCGCGGCACGTTCTCGGCGAGGCGGGTGGCGGCGAGGGCGTGCAGGGTGGCGGCGTCGGCGGTCGCGTGCGCGGCGAGCCAGGCCGTCTGGGCCGCCGCGCGGCCCTCGCCGACGGCACGGGCGGCCTCTGCCTCGGCCCGCGCGAGCCGTACCGTACGGGCGGCCTCCGCCTCGGCGCGCACGGCGTCGGCCGCGGCGTTCTCCTCTGCCTCGCGGCGCGCGTTGGTGCCGCGCTGCTCGACCAGGCGCTCCTCCTGACGGGCGAGTTCGATGCGGCTCGCCAGCTCGTTCTCGGCGATGGCGCGCTCGCGCTCGACGGCCACGGCCCGGCGCTCGTACGTCGCCCGGTCGGCGTCCTGCTGCACGCGCTCGCGCGCCGGGGTGCGCAGGGCCCGCTCCACCTCGGGCTCGGGCCGGATGGCGACGACGCGTACGGCGACGACGTCGATGCCCGTCGCGGGCAGCCGCGGCTCGGCGGCGAGGCCCTCGGTGACGCGCTCGCGGACCGCCGCGACCCCGTCGGCGAGCGCGGCCGCGAGCGGCGTGCGGGCCAGCAGGTCCAGGGCGTGCTGCTGCGCCGACTCGGTGAGCAGGGTGGACAGTTGCTCCAGGGGAGCGGACCGCCAGGCGCCGGTGTCCGGGTCCACGGAGAAGTCGAGACGGGCCGCCGCGAGCGCCGGGTCGCTGATCCGGTACGTCACGGTGGCCTGCACGGTGACGTCCTGGAAGTCGGCGGTGCGGGCGTGGAAGACGACCGCCAGCTCCCGGTCGTCGACGGGCACTTCGGACAGGGCGGCGCTGAGCGGCCGGAACCAGAAGCTGAGCCCCGGCCCGTCGTGGCGCAGCCGGCCGCCCTGGTGGTGGCGGATGTGGGCGGTGGGCGCGGAGCGCAGATGGCGCAGGCCGAGGCGCCGGGTGATGTCGGCCATGGTGGACCTCCCCGTTTTTCGTCACCTCGACGATATGAGGTCGGCCGCTTATCGTCAAGGTGACCCGAAAGGGTGGGCGGGGCCGGTCCGGCGGGCCGTCGCTCACTCCTTCCGGCCCACCCCCGCGTGGAGCGGCACCAGCGTCCCGTCCCGCACCTCGCCGACCCCGAGTCCGGGCCGCCAGTCGGGCGGTTGCACCAGGCCGGGCGCGAGGAGCGCGCACCCGGTGAAGAACCGCTCCGTCTGCGCCCGGGTGCGCGGCACGAGTGTGACGCCGCCCGTCGTGTACCGGTCCACGGCCTCGCCGACCCACGCGGTCTCCTCGTCGCCCGACAGCTGCGAGAGCACCAGGTGGCTGCCGGGCGCGAGCGCGTCCAGGAGGCGCGCGACGATGGCGTGCGCGCCGTCCTCGTCGGTGAGGAAGTGCGTCACGGCGATGAGCGACAGGGCCACGGGCCGGGCGAAGTCCAGTACCTCCGCGGCGCGTTCGAGGATCAGCTCGGGGTCGCGCGCGTCCGCCTCGACGAACGCCGTGGCCCCGGCCCCGGTGCCGCTGAGGAGCCCCGCCGCGTGCACGCGGACCAGCGGGTCGTGGTCCACGTACACGACCCGCGCCTCGGGTGCGATGTCCTGTGCGACGCGGTGGAGGTTCGGCTCCGTCGGGATGCCGCTGCCGATGTCGAGGAACTGGCGTACTCCGGCCGCTCCCGCGAGATGACGCGTGGCGCGCTGCATGAACCAGCGGTTGTGCCGGGCGCCGTACTTGGCGGTCGGGTCGAGCGCCACGATCCGCGTACCGAACTCGGCGTCCGCCGGGAAGTGATGGGCGCCTCCCAGGAACCAGTCGTAGACGCGGGCGGGGTGCGGCCTGCCGGTGTCGATGTCGGCGCTGCCTTCGCCGTCCGAGGGTGCTGCTGCCATGCCCTAACTCCTCCTGAGTGTCCGGGTGTTCGTGTGGTCGGAGCGCGCGAGGGGCGGTGCGCGACGCGTGTGAAGGTCCGTACGAAAGTCCGTGCGCGGGGTCTTCCCGTCGGCGTTCCTTTATGCAACTCTCCTACCAAATCCCGGCCGCGACGGGCTCTCGCCCGTCAACGGGGCTGCTCCACCACGACTTCCGGGGTGCAGAAGTGATGCGAAAACGGACGCGCGGCCACGACCTGGCCGGACTGCGCCGCCTGAACACCACCGTCATCCTCCGCGCCCTGCACCGCCGCAGCCCCCAGACCCTCGCCGAACTCGCCGCGGGCACCGGCCTGTCCCGGCCCACCGTCGAGGCCGTCCTGGAGGACCTCGTCGCACGGGCCTGGGTGACGGAGGCGGCGGCCGGGGAGCGCGCGCGGGGCCGTCCCGCGCGGCGGTTCCGCTTCCGGAGCGAGGCCGGACACGTGCTCGGCGCGGACATAGGGTTGCACAAGATGGTGCTGCTCCTCGCCGACCTCGGCGGCACCGTCCTGGCCGCCGAACGCGCCGACATCGACCCGCTGTTGGGCGGAGGGCCCCGGCTCGCACTGCTCCAGCGCGCGATGGACGCCTTCCTCGACGCGCACGCCGTGCGCCGCGACACCGTCCTCGCGCGCTGCGTCGGCGTGCCCGGCGTCGTCGACGCGGGCGGCCACCTCACCTCCGTCGTCGTGCCCGAGTGGTCGGGCGTGGACCTGCGGCGGCTGCTCTCCGACGGCGAGACGGGCCACACCCTCGTCGAGAACGACGTGAACCTCGCCGTGCTCGCCGAGCGCTGGCAGGGCGCCGCGACGCTGGCGGGCGACGTCGTCTGCGTCCTCACCGGACACCGCGTGTCCTGCGCCCTGACCATCGGCGGGCGGCTGCACCGGGGCGGCCGCGGCGGCGCGGGCGAGCTGGGCCTGCTGCCGCTGCTCGGCCTCGACACCGCGCAGGAGGCCCTCGCCTGGCCCGGGCCGCGCCGCCCGGGCGAGTCCGAGGTGGCCGCGCTCGCGCGCGCCGCGGACGCCGGGGAGGCGCGCGCGCTCGCCGCCCTCGCGGACTTCGCCGAGCGGCTCGCGCCCGGCATCGCCGCCCTCGCGCTCGCCGTCGACCCCGAGCTGATCGTGCTCACCGGCGGCGCGACACCGCTCGGCACCCACCTCGTGCCGCCCCTGGAGGCGCGGCTGCGCCCGCTGACGCTGCACCTGCCGAGGATCGCGGTCAGCTCGCTCGGCGAGCGCGGCGTGGCCCTCGGCGCGGTGCGCAAGGCACTCGACCTCGTGGAGGAGGAACTGCTCGCGGACACGGCCGACTAGGCGAGGCCCGGCGGCCCCCACCCCCGATCCCCATTCGAGGATCCCCAGTCGAAGCGGAGGCGCGTATGCGCAGGAGGACCCTCCTCCGCTCTGGTCTTGCGGCGGCGTCGGCACCCGCGCTCGCCGCCTGCGCGGACCAGGGCGGCGGCGGCAGCGAAGGCGGCGGCCGCACCACGCTCTCGTACGGCATGTGGGACCCGGCGCAGGTGCCGGGCATGCGGCGGATCATCGCGGCGTTCAAGGAGCGCAACCCCGGGATATCCGTGCGCATCGAGCTCACCCCGTGGGCCAGCTACTGGACCACCCTGAAGACCTCGATGCGCGGCGGCACCGCCCCCGACGTGTTCTGGATGAACGCCGTCAACTTCCAGCTGTACGCGGCCCACGGCGTCCTGGAGCCCCTCGCCGAGCGCATCGCGCGCGACGCCACCCCGCTGGAGAGGCATCCGGCACAGCTCGTGCGGCTCTACGCCTACGAGGGCACCCAGTACGGCATCCCGAAGGACTTCGACACCATCGGGCTCTGGTACAACAAGGCCCTCTTCGACAAGGCGCGCGTCCCCTACCCCGACCCCACCTGGACGTGGGACGACCTGCGCGCCGCGGCCGCCGAGCTGACCGACCCGCACGAGCGCGTGCACGGCTTCGCCGCCGAGATGCACCGCCAGTTCGTCATCTATCCGACCGTCTTCGCCGCGGACGGCTACGTCCTGCGCGACGGCCGCTCCGGGTTCGGCGACGACCGGACCATCGAGGGCCTGCGGTTCCTCACCGACATGATCGACCGCGGCTGGTCGCCGCCGCAGAGCGCGATGGTCGAGAACGTCGCCCGGGTGCGCTACTGGTCGGAGAAGGTGGCCATGGTGTACGACGTGTCGGCGATGTCCGGGCAGATGTACGCCGTGCCCGCGCTCAAGGACCACGGCGGCGTCACCGTCCTGCCCCGGGGCCGCCGCCGGGCCACCGTCATCCACGGCCTCGCCAACGTGATCTCCGCCAAGAGCGACAAGAAGGCGGCGGCCTGGAAGTTCGTCCACTTCATGGCGGGCCGCGAGGCCGCCGAGATCCAAGCCGAACTCGGCGTGACGATCTCCAGTTACGCCGGGACGCAGGACGCCTGGATGAAGTCGATGCCCGAGTTCGACCTCAAGTCCTTCATCGACATGGAGAAGTACGCCGTCCCCTACCCCAGCTCGAAGAACACCGCCGTCTGGGAGAACCTCCAATATCCGCTCCTCGGCGCCGCGTTCAGCGGCAAGGGCGGGATCGAGGGGGCCGCGCGCACTCTGGGCGAGCAGATGGACCGGGCCCTGAAGGAGGAGCGCGACCGATGAGTGTCTTCCCCGCGACCGCCGCCGCGAAGGCGGCCGACCGGCGCGCCGCCCGAGGCGCGGGCACCGGCCCCGCGAGCCGCGACCAGCGCGCCGCGTACCTGTTCATCGCCCCCCTCGGCCTGGGCTTCGCGCTCTTCTACTTCTGGCCGATGATCCAGACCTTCTACTTCAGCTTCACCGAGTTCGGCCCCTTCGGCGGCCACACCTGGATCGGCGGCGACAACTACGCCCGCGTCGTCAAGGACGTCACCGTCTGGCAGGCGCTCGGCAACACCCTCGTCTACTGCGGCATCGGCCTGACCGCGCTGCCCCTCGCCCTCGTCATCGCCTCCCTGCTCAACCGCCGCGGCCTGCGCGCGGTCCCGCTGTACCGCGCCCTGTACTTCGTGCCGTTCGTGACCCTGCCCGTGGCCGTCGGCCTGGTCTGGAACTGGCTCTACAACGGCGACTTCGGACTCCTCAACGAGGTCCTCGGCTGGTTCGGCGTGGACCGCCGCTACTGGATCTCCGACCCCTCCACGGCCGTCTTCGCCATCGGCGCCGTCATGGTCTGGTCGACCACCGGCTACTACTTGATCATCTTCATGGCGGGCATCAAGGGCATCCCGCGGGACTACTACGAGGCCGCCGAGCTGGACGGCGCGGGCGCGGTGCGGCGCTTCTTCACCATCACGCTGCCGCTGCTCAGCCCCACGATCTTCTTCGCGTCCGTGATCTGCATGATCCAGTCGCTCCAGGTGTTCGACCTGATCTACATCATGATGGGCGAGAAGAACCCGGCGGTCGGTGACACCCAGTCCGTCGTGGGCCTCTTCTACAAGTGGGCGTTCGTCGAGAACGCCCAGGGCGCCGCGGCCGCCCTGGCCTTCCTCCTGATGCTGCTCATCGCGGGCCTCACGTATCTCCAGTTCAGGCTCCAGCGGAGGTGGGTGCACTATGGGTGACACGACAGCGACTCGTACAACAGCCCCTGAAGCAGCGAACGCTGACGCGACGTCAGAGAAGGGCCGCGCCCGACGCCCCCGGCTGAACCCGGGGTCGGTCGCGACCCACGCGGTGCTCTGTCTCGGCGCGCTCGTGATGGTCTTCCCCTTCTTCTGGCAGCTCCTCACCGCCCTGAAGTCGCTCGCGGAGGTCTCCCGCGTCCCGCCGACGTTCCTGCCCGACGACTGGCGGGGGGCGAGCTTCGACGAGGTGTTCACGGCGCTGCCGTTCCGCGAGATGCTCACCAACAGCGCGCTCAACACGCTGGGGCGCACCGCGGGCCAGCTCGTGTTCTGCTCCCTGGCCGCCTACGCGTTCGCGCGGATGCGCTTCCGGGGCCGCGACCTGCTCTTCGGCCTGTTCCTCTCCGTCCTGATGGTGCCCAGCTCCCTGCTCGTCCTGCCGCAGTACGACATCATCCAGAGCTTCGGGCTCCTGAACTCGGCGCCCGCGCTCTTCCTGCCCGGCATGTTCAGCGCGTTCGGCACCTTCCTGCTGCGCCAGGCCTTCCTCGCGCTGCCCCGGGAGCTGGAGGAGGCCGCCCGCATCGACGGCGCGGGCTCCTTCCGGATCTTCTGGTCCGTCATGCTGCCGCTGATCCGACCCGCCCTCGCCGCGCTCGCCGTCATCACCGCCATGGCGGCCTGGAACGACCTGCTGTGGCCGCTGATCGTCAACACCGACCCCGAGGCCATGCCGATCAGCGCGGGCCTGACCTCCCTGAAGGGCCAGTACGAGACCAACTACCCGGTGATGATGGCCGGTTCGCTGATAGCCAGCCTGCCGATGCTCCTCGTCTACGTCTTGCTCCAACGGCACTTCGTACAGAGCGTCGCGGCCTCCGGAGTGAAGGGATGACGGCGCCGCGGAGTTGACGTACGAGAACCCCGGCGCGGCCCGGGGACCGCACACCACCGACGCACAGAGAGCCGACGTTCCGAGAGCGACGTTCGAAGAGAGGTCATCTCCCTCATGCCACCGCTTCCCATCGGCCTGCTCGGCGCGGGCGGCATCGCCCGCGCCCATCTGCCCGGCTGGCTCGACCTGGGCGCCACCGTCGTCGTCCACACCCAGGACGGCTCGGGCGAGAAGCTCGCCGCGGAGTACGCCGGGCGCGGCCACCCCGTCACCGCCGTGCCCACCCTCGACGCGCTCCTGGAGCACTGCCGCGCCGTCGACGTCTGCACCCCCACCCCCACCCACAAGGAGCTGGTGCTCGCCGCCGTCGCGGCGGGGCGGCACGTCGTCTGCGAGAAGCCGCTCGCCCTGACGGCCGCGGACGCGGCCCGGATGGCGGCCGCCGCCGTCGCCGCGGGCGTCCGGCTGCACCCCGCGCACGTCGTGCGCTACTTCCCGGCGTACGCGGCCCTGCGCGCGGCCGTCGTGCGCGGCGACCTCGGCCGGCTCGCCGTCCTGCGCTTCACCCGCGCCGCCGCGCGCCCGCAGTGGGCGCCCTGGTTCGGGGACCCCGCCCAGTCCGGCGGGGTGCTCATGGACCTGATGGTGCACGACATCGACATCGCCCGCTGGATCGCGGGCGACGTGGTGCGCGTGTACGCCCGCACGCGCGGCGCCGAACTCGCCACCGGCACCCCCGCCGAGGTCGTCACCGCCACCGCCGTCCTCACCCACGCCTCCGGCGCGATCAGCCATGTGAACGGTCTGTGGGGGCTGCCGGACCAGCCGTTCCGCACCACGTTCCGCGTCGCGGGGTCCGACGGGCTGCTGCACCACGACTCGGCCGCCGCGCCCGGCTTCCGCATCACCGCCCAGGGCGTGCGCGCCCCGAACGAGGGCATCCCGTCGACGCCCATGACCGAGAGCCCCTACCTCACCCAGCTGCGCGAGTTCGCCGCGTCCTGGGACGACCCCGGGCTCGTGCCCCGGGTGCGCGCCGACGACGGCGTCGCCGCGGTGCGCGTCGCGCGCGCCGCCATCGAGTCCAGCCGCACCGGGCGGGCCGTGGACCTTGAGGAGAGCAGCCGATGAAGGTCGCCGTCCTGTCGTTCGCCCACGTCCACGCGGCCGCCTATCTGCGGCTGCTGCGGGACATGCCGGGCGTGGAGGTCCTCGGCAGCGACCCGGACACCGCGTCCGCCGCGCCCGGCGAGGTGCGCGGCCGCGCGTTCGCCGCGTCCCTGGACGTCCCGTACGCCGACACCTACGCGCAGGCCCTCGCCTGGCGGCCCGACGCCGTCGTGGTGTGCTCGGAGAACGCCCGTCACCGCCCGCTCGTCGAGCTGGCCGCCGCGCACCGCGTCGACGTGCTGTGCGAGAAGCCGCTCGCGGCCACCGTGGCGGACGGCGAGGCGATGGTCGCCGCCTGCCGCGCCGCCGGGGTGCGCCTCGCGGTCGCGTACCCGGTGCGCTTCAGCCCGGCGTACGCGGCCGTCAAGCGTGCCGTGACCGGGGGCGACACGGGCCGGGTGCTCGCCGTGTCCGGCGCCAACAACGGGCACATGCCCACGCGGGCGCGCCGCTGGTTCGCCGACCCCGAACTGGCGGGCGGCGGCGCCCTGATGGACCACACCGTCCACATCGCCGACCTGCTCGACGACCTGCTCGGGGCCCGCGCCGTGGAGGTGTACGCGCAGACCAACAACCTCCTGTACGAAGGCGAGGTCGCCACCGAGACCAGCGGCCTTGTCACCGTCACCTACGACAACGGCGCCGTCGCCACCATCGACTGCAGCTGGTCCCACCCGCGCTCCCACCCCTCCTGGGGCGGCCTCGAACTCACCGTCGTCGGCGAGCGCGCCACCCTGGAGATGGACGCCTTCGACCAGAAGGTGCACGGCTTCAGCGAACGCCTCGGCCGCGGCGTCGAGCTGCCCTACGGCGTGGACCTGGACGCGCGGATGCTGCGCGCCTTCCTCTTCGGCCCCGACCCCACCGGCACGACCACCGCCGACGGCCCCGCAGGCCTGCGCACCCTACGCATCGTCGAGGCGGCCTACACCTCGGCCCGACAGGGAACACCGACGCCCCTCTAAGACGCCCCAAAGGGGCGCGGGGCACGGCGCGAGCTGCTCAGCCCCCGAAGAGCTGCGTCCAGTACGTCCCCGCCGACCCACCCCCCGCGAAGCCGACGCCCAGGTGCGTGAACGTGGGCTTGAGGATGTTCGCCCGGTGCCCGGGGCTGTTCATCCAGCCGTCGACGACCTCGGCGGGGGACCGCTGGCCGCAGGCGATGTTCTCCCCGACGGCGCGGTGGGGGCTGCCCGCCGCCGCGGCGCGGTGCCAGGGCTCGCTGCCGTCCGGCGCGGTGTGGGCGTAGAAAGCGCGGGCGATCATGTCCGCGCTGTGGGCCTGCGCCGCGGCCGTGAGCCGGGGGTCCGGTGCGAGGGGCCGGAGCCCGGCGGCCGCCCGGTGGCCGTTGGTGAGCGTGAGCACCTCGGCCGTGCACCGGGCGAGCCCCTGCGGGGTGAGCGGCTCGGCCCACAGCGCTGTCCAGAACACGTCGCCGGAGCGGGCGTCCGGCACCTGGCCCAGGCCGACGTGGGTGTACGCCCGGTCCAGGACGGTCCGCCGGGAGCCGTCGTCCCCCAGGCAGTAGTCGAGGAGGTCGGTCGGCGTGGGCGGTCCGGACACCAGGTGCTCGCCGATCGTCAGATACGCATAGCCCCCCGCTGCCACGCGCTGGTACAGCGAGGTGCCGTCCGCGCTCTCGGAGCCGAGGACCCCGCGCGCCGCCATGCCCGCCGCGTGCGTGCGGGCGGCATCGGCGAGGCGGGCGTCCCACTGGACCGGCGGGGCACCGGCGGCCGCACGCGCGGAGTTCACCCGGGTGAGGAAGTCCTGGAGCGGGCCCGGTGGCGCCGACCCGGCCGGTGCGCGCGCGGGTGCGTGACCCGGAGGCGGCGGTGCGGCGGGCGCCGCGGCGGTGCGGGGCCGGGGCATGACGACGGTGACGGCTTCGCTCGCGGCCCCGCGCCCGCCCGCCGCGGGCCCGGTCGCACCCGCCGCCGCACCGGCCCCGCCCGCCGCCGCGGGCTCCTCCGTCACTTCGAGGCCGAAGTCCCGCGCCACCCCCGCGAGCCCTTCCGCATACCCCTGGCCGATCGCCCGCAGCTTCCAGGCGGTGCCCCGGCGATAGATCTCGGCGAGCAGCAGCACGGTCTCCTGGCGCGGGGGAGGCGGGGCGAACCGCGCGAGGGCCTGCCCGCGCGGGCCGCCGACCTGGAGCACGATCGAGGGCAGCCGGCCCAGGGGCGTGTCGGGCTCCGCCGGGCTGACCACCAGGGTGACGCGGCTCGCGCCGGCCCGCAGCCGGCTCGCCTCGACCGTCAGCGTGTCCCCGGCCAGGCGGGTGCCCGGGGCCGACGGCTGGTTGTAGAACACGAAGTCCGCGTCGCCCGCCACCTTGCCGCTGTCGCCGGTGATCAGGGCGGACAGGTCGAAGGGGCCGGGCACGCGCAGCGTCAGGGTGCCGTCGGGCAGGGGCGTATTGCCGCCGGGGACCAGCTCGATCATGGGCGCCGCCTGTGGGTCGGGTCGGTGGTGCCCGTCTCGGCCGGGCGCTGCCGGGAGAACGCACGGGCCCGCCGCCCGGGTTCCCGCACCGCGGGGACGCTGCCGGAGCACGGTGTCACGGCCGGGTCCTGCCCCGCTCCCGCGCGCGGCGAGGGCGCCTCCGCACGCCCGCGACCGGAGCCGGGTTCGGCACGCCGCGCGACGGTATTAGCGTGGACCTCGTACGTGGCGATCCCACGCACACCGGCAGAACCGGCAAAACATGACAAATAAGTCAAGACCCGACAGGATCCGAGGTGCCCGCCCCATGCCCAGGCGTACGGAGTTGATCGAAGGACTCATGCAGCGGCATCCGCTGGTGCCGCGCGAGGCCGTGATCAAGGAGGACCTGCTGCGCGGTGGCGTGGCCTTCGACGAGTCGGCGCTCAGCGACAGCGCGAACGAGGCCTCCGGCGACATCAAGCCGAAGTCGTACTTCATCTTCTCCTTCGACCACGGCACCCTGCCCGAGCTCGGCGCCGCGGCCCTGCGCCGCCCGCCGGAGGAGATCGTGCTCACCGGCGGCCCCTACGAGCTGCGCCGCACCGTGGTGTCGGTGCGCGTCAACCCGTCGTCCCCGTACCGCGTGGCCGCCGACGGCGACGGCGTGCTCGGCCTCTACCTGGACGGTCAGCGCATCTCCGACGTCGGCGTGCCGCCGATGCCGGAGTACTACCGGCACAAGCTCGCGAACGGCAAGTCGGTCATGGAGGTCGCGCCCACCATCCAGTGGGGCTACCTGATCTACCTCACGGTCTTCCGGGTCTGCCAGTACTTCGGCGCCAAGGAGGAGTGCCAGTACTGCGACATCAACCACAACTGGCGCCAGCACAAGGCGGCGGGCCGCCCGTACACGGGCGTCAAGCCCGTCGAGGAGGTCCTGGAGGCGCTGGAGATCATCGACAAGTACGACACCGCGAAGACGTCCACGGCGTACACGCTCACCGGCGGCGCCGTCACCTCGCAGATCGGCGGCAAGGACGAGGCCGACTTCTACGGCCAGTACGCCAAGGCCATCGAGGAGCGCTTCCCCGGCCGCTGGATCGGCAAGGTCGTCGCCCAGGCGCTGCCCAAGGAGGACGTCCAGCGCTTCCACGACTACGGCGTGCGCATCTACCACCCGAACTACGAGGTGTGGGACCGCCGCCTCTTCGAGCTGTACTGCCCCGGCAAGGAGCGCTACGTCGGCCGCGACGAGTGGCACCGCCGCATCCTGGACTCCGCCGAGGTCTTCGGGGCGCGCAACGTCATCCCGAACTTCGTGGCGGGCGTCGAGATGGCCGAGCCGTTCGGCTTCAAGACCGTGGACGAGGCCATCGACTCGACCGTCGAGGGCCTGCGCTACTTCATGGCGCACGGCATCACGCCGCGCTTCACCACCTGGTGCCCGGAGCCCACGACCCCGCTCGGCAAGGCCAATCCGCTGGGCGCGCCCCTCGAGTACCACGTGCGGCTGCTCCAGGAGTACCGCGCGACGATGGAGGAGTTCGGGCTCTCCTCGCCGCCCGGATACGGTCCGGCGGGCCCCGGCAACGCGGTGTTCTCGGTCAGCTCCTTCATGGACAGCCTCCCGGCCGAACAGGCGGCGCCCGAGGCGCCCGAGAAGGTGTAGCGCGCCCCGGGCGCCGTGCGGGATCGATTCAGCGGCCTCTTCCGGGTGACAGGGCGGATATCGGGACATCACGGAGGGCAGCTCTGCGGGGAATCAACCCACCTCGTACGCAGAAAGGCTGTTCATGCGCCGTATCGCTGCCCTCGCCGTCGGAACGCTCGCTCTCCTGGGGGCGGTCGCCGCGCCCGCGAGTGCCATCCCGGACCCCCTGGCCGTCGTCGACTGCGCCGTCCAGGACGTGACGGGCCTCGTGGACCCCGCCAGCCTCGGGGTTCCGGCCGAGGTGCCGGCCACGGGGTGCCTCGCCCCGTGATCTGAGCGGGCGGGCGAGCGGGCCCCTTCTCCCGCTCGTCCGCTCCCGGCCCTTCGGCCGCGCCGCTGTGCCTACACTGCGGCCACAAGATCCCGAAGGGTCGGAGGCACCCGTGAACGTGACCGTGATCACCGGTGGCAGCCGTGGCATCGGCGCCGCCGTCGCCCTGCGGCTCGCGCAGGACGGACATGACATAGCCCTCGGCTACCGCTCGGACGCCGAGGCCGCCGGGAAGACCGCGGACGCCGTCCGCGCCACCGGGCGCCGCTGCGTCACCGTCGCCCTCGACACGGCGGACGAGCGCGACGTGGACCGGCTCTTCGACACCGCCGCCGCCGAACTCGGCCCGGTCACGGGCCTGGTGAACAACGCCGGGGTCAGCGGCCCGAACGGCCCCCTCGCCGAGGCCGACGCCGAGGGCATGCGCCGCGCCCTCGACGTGAACGTCCTCGGCTATCTGCTCTGCGCCCGCCGCGCCGTGCGCGACATGACCCGCACCGGCGGGGGCGCGATCGTGAACATCTCCTCGGCCGCCGCCACCCTCGGCAGCCCCGGCCAGTACGTCCACTACGCCGCGACCAAGGCCGCCACGGACGCCATGACCGTCGGCCTCGCCAAGGAGGTCGCGGGGATCGGCATCCGCGTCAACTGCGTGGCCCCGGGCATCATCTGGACCGAGTTCCACGAGGACCCGCAGCGTCCGGCGAAGCTCGCCGACCTCATCCCCATGGGCCGCTCCGGCCGCCCCGAGGAGATCACCGGGGCCGTGTCGTGGCTCCTGTCGGACGACGCCTCGTACGCGACGGGCGCGGTGCTGCGCGTCGCGGGCGGGATGTGACGGGAGGGGGGAAGAACGTGGAGCTGCGCACCGTTCGGCTCACCGACGACATCGTGCTGCGCCCGTCGACCACGGCGGACGCCGCGGCCCTCGCCCGCGCCTACGACCGCAGCCGCGCCCACCTCGGCCCGTGGGACCCGGAGCGCCCGCCCGAGTTCTTCACCACGGCCGGTCAGCTGGCCCTGCTGCGCGCGTACGAGCAGGAGCGTGCGCAGGGGCTGCGGGCGCGCTGGCTGCTGTGGGACGAGTCCGGGGCGCGAGCGGGCGAGGAGGCCGTCGTCGCCGGGGGCATCGCGCTCTCCCACATCGTCGGCGGCCCGCTGCGCAGCGCCGACCTCGGCTACTGGATCGACTCGGTGTACACCGGGCGCGGCCTGGCCACCGCCGCCGTGACCGCGGTGTGCGCCGCCGCGGACGCCGACCTGCGGCTGCACCGCCTGGAGGCGGGCACCCTCCCGCACAACGCGGCCTCGCAGCGGGTGCTCGCCAAGTGCGGCTTCACGGAGTACGGCCTGGCCCCCTCCTATCTGCACATCAACGGCGCCTGGCAGGACCACCGGCTGTTCCAGGTCATCCTCAACGACCGCGAGCCGTAGGGCAGTTGGCGGGACGTCCGGGTTTTGTCACCCGGGTGCCTAGCCCCGCCCGTGCGGGCGTCCCAGTGTGGTCCCTCCTGTCCGGCCCACCCGTGTGGAGGGAACCAGCCGTGAGACGAAGACGATTTGTGTCAGGGACGCTCGGCGCGCTGTCCGGGATCGCGCTCGGCCCCGCCGCGGTCCGCGCCGCCGCGTCGGCGCCGCGGACGCAGGGCTGGCAGGCGGTGCCCGCGCCCGGCAGCACGCCGCCCGCGCAGCTGCGCCGGATCGCCGCCGCCGGGCCCCGACTGGCCTGGGCCGTGGGCGAGGAGGCAGTCGGCGGCTCGTCGCCCTCGCGGGCGCTCGCGATGGTCTGGAACGGCACCGCCTGGTCGAAGACCGACGTGTCCTCGCCGGCCTACGAAGGGCGTCTGATCGACGTCGCCGGGGTCTGCGCCGACGCGGCGTGGAGCGTGGGCCAGCCCGTCGGCAGCGCGAGCCCGCTGCTCCGCTGGGACGGCACGACCTGGCGGGAGGCCGCGTTCCCCGGCAAGGGCGAGCCGGACGTGCGCCTGAGCGCGGTGGCCGTCGGGGCCGACCGGCGGGTGTGGGTAACCGGCACCCGGGGCGGCTCCAACCGGCTGCTGCACCGGGACGGAAAGCGCTGGCGGTGGCTCGACCCGCTGCCTGCGCCGGGCGTGAACCTGTACCGGGTGGTGCTGCGCACGCCCGAGGAGGTCTGGGTCTGCGGCGACCGGGCGTCGGGCGGCGGCTGGGTCGGGTTCGTGGCACGGTGGAACGGATCGTGGACGGTGCTCCCGTCGTTCCTGGGCCTCCGGCAGACCATCGCCGACGTCCACGCGGTCGCCGCGGACGACGTCTGGGTCGTGGGCAACGAGTTCGGCGTCGGCGGGCCTCCCGGGCGTCCCGGCAACCCCATCCTGCGGCACTGGGACGGCACCGCCTGGAGCGAAGTGGACGCGGGCTTCACCCTCGGCTCGCTCTCCTCGATCGCGGGTGACGCGCAGGGCCGCCCCGCGTGGATATCGGCCTGGAACCACCAGGACCAGACCCGCAGCACGTATCTGCGCCACGACGCGGGCACCTGGACCATCGTGCGCGGCCCCGTGGGCCCCGCCCCGGCACCGTACGTCAACGACCTCGCGCGCACGCCGGGCACCTCGGCCTTCTGGTCGTGCGGGATGACCAGGGCGGCACCCTACCCGCCGACCGAGGCCTACACGGAGCGCTTCGACGCCTGAATTCGCTGGTCACACCCGCTGTGCGGCAATTAGCCTCGGCCCGGTGAACGAACGCAAGCGGAAGAAGTACTCCCGTCGTCTCTTCGAGGCCGTCCTGCACGGTGACGCCTCTCGGGTCAGGGCGCTGCTGCGGGCCGGGGCCGACCCGGGACGCCCCGACCGGGAGGGCGTCACCCCGCTGTACGAGGCTTCCGTGAACGGCAGGACGGGCGTCGCCCGGGTGCTCCTGAGGGCGGGCGCCGCCCCGGACGCCGAGAGCGCCGGACTCGGCGCGGACGGCACGCCCCTGTGCGCGGCCGCCTGTTGGGGGCACACCGCGACCGTGCGCGAACTGCTCGCGCACGGCGCCGATCCGAACCTCCGCGAGGAGCACGGCGCCGGCTGGTCGCCGCTGGAGTGGGCGCGCGAGGGCGCCCACTCCGAGACGGCCGCCGTCCTGCTCGCGGCGGGCGCGATCTCGCCCGAGAGGGCCGCCTGAGCGCTGTGCCGCGAACGCTGTGCAGAGACCTGCGGGTTGTCCGTGGCCGGTCGCGCAGTTCCCCGCGCCCCTTCGGGGCGCTCCCGGCTAGACGATGCCCTCGGCGATCTCCGCCTGTTCCTTGTCCGTGCCGTACGCGGCCGGGGTGCTGTAGGTGCGCCGCGCCACGAACCACCAGATCGTGGCGAGGACGAGGACCACGGCGAGCGCGATGGACGCGTAGTTCATGGTGTCGACGTTCACCGGCGACGACTGCGGGAGGCAGAACAGGACGGTCACGAAGGCGACCCAGCACACCGCGATCCAGCCCACGGGCTTGCTCCACCGGCCCAGGTTCCACGGCCCCGGCTCGAACCGGTCGCCCGCCTTCAGACGCAGCAGGATCGGGATGGCGTACGCGGGCGTGATGCCGATGACGTTGATGGCGGTGACGGCGCCGTAGGCGGTCTCGGAGTACAGCGACGGCAGCGCGATGACGCCCGCGAGGCCGACCGAGAGCCACACCGCTGGGACCGGCACCTGCGTCTTGGGGCTCACCTTGCGCCACACCGCGGAGCCGGGCAGCGCGTTGTCGCGGCTGAAGGCGAAGACCATGCGGCTGGCCGCGGCCGTCTCGGCGTTGCCGCAGAAGAGCTGGGCCACGATCACGATGAGCAGCAGCGCGGTGGCGCCGGACGTGCCGAGCCCGTCGATGAAGATCTGCGCGGGCGGCACGCCGGTCGCGCTCTCCTGGGTGCCGACGTAGTCCTGGATGGCGAAGGTGAGCCCGGCGAGCAGCACGAACCCGGCGACCCAGGAGACCCAGATGGCGCGCACGATGCCGCGCGCGGCGGTCACCGAGGCGTTGTTGGTCTCCTCCGACAGGTGCGCGGAGGCGTCGTAGCCGGAGAACGTGTACTGGGCGAGCAGCAGGCCGATCATGCACACGTACACCGGGCTCGACCAGCCGGTGTCGTTGACGAACTCGCCGAACACGAACGACGGCGACTGGTGCGAGTCGGGGACGATCGCGAGGACGCCGACGATCACCGCGACGCCCGCCAGGTGCCACCACACGGAGATGGAGTTCAGGAGGCTGACGAGCCGGACGTTGAACAGGTTCAGCAGCGCGTGCAGGAGCAGGATGCCCAGGAAGATCACGAAGGTGGAGCCGGCCGTCGGGTGGAAGTCGGTGTGCATGCTCAGCAGGGCGCCGCTGAACAGGGCCGCTCCGTAGTCGATGCCCGCGATCGCGCCGAGCAGGCCCAGGAGGTTGAGCCAGCCCGTGTACCAGCCCCAGCGCCTGCCGCCGAGCCGGTCCGCCATGTAGTAGAGGGCGCCCGACGTGGGGTAGGCGCTGGTGACCTCGGCCAGGGCCAGGCCCACGAACAGGACCATCAGACCGACTCCGGCCCAGCCCCACATCATCACCGCGGGCCCGCCGGTGCCGAGGCCGAAGCCGTACAGCGTCATGCAGCCGGACAGGATGGAGATGACGGAGAAGCTGATGGCGAAGTTGCCGAAGCCGCCCATGCGGCGGGCCAGGACGGGCTGGTAGCCGAGCTCCCTGAGCCGCTGCTCCTCGTCGGGGAGCGGTGGTATCGCGGCAGGACTCGACACGGTGGTGCGGGACACGGATCAACCTCCGGGGAGAGCGGGGGTGCGGGGGTGTGAGGGGGTGTCGGGACGGGGGTGACGAAGGGTGCTGCTGGGTGTGGGGGAGGGGGTCAGTCGCGCGGGCCGGGGCCGCGCGCGGCGTGCAGGCAGCGCGCCCGGGCCTGTACGAAGGCCTCGGCGGCGGCGTCCGCGTCGCCCGGCGACGTGGTGCGGTACGTCCACGGCACGACGGCGTAGAAGGGGTCGAGGGCCTCGAACACCCGCACCGCGTCGTGGAAGTGGTGCGCGCCCCACAGCGCGTGCGCCAGGTAGTTGAGGTCGAGCAGCGAGGCCGCTTCGGGCTGCGCGTGGTCGAACCACAGCTGGAGCGCGCGCAGCGCGCCGCGCGTCGCGTCCTCCGCGATCCAGTGCAGGTCGAGCGCGCGCTCGCTGCCGCCCTCGCGGCGGTAGCGCTCCACCCGGACGTACAGCGGGAGCACGTGCAGGGGCGATCCCGCGGGCGCCGCGGCGGACGCCCAGTGCACGAAGTTGACCGCCTCGGTCAGCGGCGCGCCGGGCCTGCGGTGGTACGCGAACTGGAGCATGCGGTGGTACGCCTCGCGGTTGCCGGGGTCGCGCTTCTCGGCCTCGGCGAGGAGCTGCCACGGGCCGGGGAACAGCATCGGCTCGGGTGCCGCGACCCGGTGCTCGTCCCACCGCTGGCCCTCGTCGAGCTGCGCGAGCGCCAGCAGGCAGATCCAGGGAACGGGGTCCTCGGGGGAGGTCTGCGAGGCGATGCGGCAGGCGGAGTTCGCCTCGCGCCACAGGTCGTTGGTGTGGCGGTGGCCCGCCCGGTGCGCGCGCAGGGCGCGCTCCACCGTGACCCGGGTGTGCAGGACCGTGGCGGCGACGCTGCGCGGCTCCTCGGCGAGCCAGGCGCGCACCACGTCGGAGCCGGCGACGGCGGCCGCCAGGACCTGGGTGCGCTGGGTCCACAGGCCCCAGTCGGGGGTCTCGGTGAGCAGGTTCCTCGTCGACACCCAGCGGCCTGCCTTGAGGTCCTGGAGCACGGCGCGCAGCGGCGCGTCGTGACCGGCCGGGTGATACACCGGGCGGGCTAAGGGCATCGGCTGGGTCCTCTGGGCTGGCTGCGGACTGCTGGGTACGGGCTCGGCACGGGCTGGGGGTGAGGCTGTGGTCTGCGCGTTCCGTGAGTGATGAACTGATGTGCGAGTGAGTCTTGTTGTTCGGCGGTCAGTGTAGAGCGGAGACTTCCGATTACTGGGCAGTCCTCGGATCTTTCTTGACCAACTTGTGTCAACGCGGCGCGCCGGTGTGCGTTTTGGTTTCTCGCTCGTTCAACAGCGGTCCCTAATGCGCGCTTTGGGTGCTCCCCGTCCCTTGACGGTCCCCCGCCGCCTGTAGCAGGCTGCCGCCGTGATCACGACTTACTGCGCGGTGTCCGCCCCCGGGCGCGGACGAGGCCGCGGATGACGGCCGGCGGCCCGGTTCTGGCCGTCGACCAGGGCACTTCCGGCACCAAGGCCCTCGTCGTCTGTCCCGAGCGCGGAGTGATCGCCTCCGGCAGCGCGCCCGTCCGCCCCCGCCATCTGCCCGGCGGCCTCGTCGAGGTCGGCCCCGGCGAACTGCTCGCCTCCGTGCTCGACGCCGGGCGCGAGGCGCTCGACCGCGCCGGTGAGCCGGTCGCCGCCGTGGGCCTCGCCAACCAGGGCGAGACCGTCCTCGCCTGGGACCCGGCCACGGGCGAGCCGCTCACCGACGCCCTGGTGTGGCAGGACCGCCGCGCCGAGCCCCTGTGCGCCGAACTCGCCGCGCACGCCGACGAGCTGAGGGACCTCACCGGGCTTCCGCTCGACCCCTACTTCGCCGCGCCCAAGATGGCGTGGATACGCCGCCACCGCACCCGCCGCGGCGTGGTGACCACCAGCGACGCCTGGCTGGTCCACCGGCTCACCGGTGCCTTCGTGACGGACGCCGCCACGGCGGGCCGCACCCAGCTCCTCGACCTGGACTCCGTCACCTGGTCCGAGCGCGCCCTCGCCCTCTTCGGGCTCGACGGCGAGGAGCTGCCCCGCGTCGTCGACGCCGCCGAGCAGGTCGGGACCACCGACGCCTTCGGCGCCGAGCTGCCCCTGACCGGCCTCCTCGTCGACCAGCAGGCCGCGCTGCTCGCCCAGGACGTCACCGAGCCCGGAAGCGCCAAGTGCACCTACGGCACCGGCGCGTTCCTGCTCGCCCAGACCGGTGAGCGGCCGCGGCGCGGCGGCTCCGGCCTGGTCGCCTGCGTCGCCTGGCGCCTCGGGGGCCGCAGCAGCTACTGCCTGGACGGCCAGGTCCTCACGGCCGCGTCGGCCGTGCGCTGGCTCACGGACCTCGGCGTGATCAAGGGTGCGCGGGACCTCGACCCGGTCGGCTCGGCCGTGCCGGACAGCGGCGGCGTCACCTTCGTGCCCGCGCTCGCCGGGCTCGCCGCCCCCTGGTGGCGCGGCGACGCGCGCGGCTCCCTCACCGGCCTCGGCCTGGACACCACCCCCGGGCACCTGGTGCGGGCCCTGTGCGAGGGCGTCGCCGCGCAGGTCGCCGAGCTCGCCGACGCCGCGGCCGCCGACCTCGGCGAGCCGCTGCGGAGCCTGCGCGTCGACGGCGGCCTGACCCGCTCTGCGCTGCTCATGCAGACCCAGGCCGACCTGCTCCAGCGGCCCGTCGAGGTCTCCGCCCTGCCGGACGTCACGGCGCTCGGCGTGGGCGCGGTGGCGCGCCTCGGCCTGGACGGCAGGCTCGGCCTTCAGGACGTCGTACCCGAGTGGCGGCCCGCCGCCGTGTACGAGCCGCGGATCGGCCCGGACGAGGCCGCGACGCGCCGCGCGGCCTTCCGCGCCGACGTGACGGCACTCCTGGAGCGCACCCCTCCGTCATGACCGCCGCGCGCCGGGGCCCCGCCTCCCCGGCGGCGGGGCCGCGCGCCCCTCGAACGAACCGCCCGCACGACCCCTGAGGGACGAGAGCCGGACCCATGAGCACCGAGCGACACGACCGTACGACGTCCGAGCGGCAGGGCCGCGTCACCCGCTCCGGCGTGCTCCCGGAAGCGACGTACGACGTCACCGTCGTCGGCGCGGGCGTCGTCGGCACGGCCGTCGCCCGCGAACTGGCCCGCCACGCGCTGCGGATCGCGGTGGTCGAGTCCTCCGACGACGTGGGCGAGGGCACGTCCAAGGCCAACACGGCGATCCTGCACACCGGCTTCGACGCCGTGCCCGGCTCCCTGGAGGCCCGGCTCGTCCGCGAGGGGCAGCGGCGGCTCGCCGCGTACGCGGCCGAGACCGGCATCCCCGTGGAGCCGGTCGGCGCGCTCCTGATCGCCTGGGACGAGGAGCAACTGGCCGCCCTGCCCGGCCTGCTCGACAAGGCCTCGCGCAACGGCCACCACGAGGCCGCGCTCCTGGACGCCGCCGCCGTGCGGGCCCGCGAACCCCACCTCGGTCCCGGCGTGCTCGGCGCACTCGCCGTGCCCGGCGAGAGCGTCATCTGCCCCTGGACGACACCGCTCGCCTACGCGACGCAGGCCGTGCGCTCCGGCGTGGACCTGCACCTCGGCAGCCCGCTGACGGCGGTCGCCCAGGACGGGGACGTCCACGTCCTCACCACCGGCCGGGGGCTCCTGCGCACCCGCTACCTCGTCAACGCGGCGGGCCTGTACGCCGACACCGTCGACCGCATGCTCGGCCACGACACCTTCACCGTCACGCCCCGGCGCGGCCAGCTCATCGTCTTCGACAAGCCGGCCCGCGACCTCGTGCGCCACATCCTGCTGCCCGTGCCCACCGCCCTCGGCAAGGGCGTCCTCGTCGCGCCGACGGTGTACGGCAACGTCCTGCTCGGCCCCACCGCGGAGGACCTGGACGACAAGCGGGCCACCGGCTCCACGGCCGAGGGCCTGGCCGGGCTGCGGCGCCAGGGCGCCCGCCTCCTGCCGCCGCTCCTCGACGAGGAGGTCACCGCCGTCTACGCGGGGCTCCGCGCGGCGACCGAGTACGACGACTACCGCATCGACGCCCGGCCGCGGCAGCGCTACGTGACCGTCGGCGGCATCCGCTCCACCGGCCTGACGGCCTCCATGGCCATCGCGGCGCACGTCACCGGGCTGCTCGCCGACACGGGCCTTCGCCTCGGCGCGGCCCGGGACCTCGCGCCGGTGCGGATGCCCAACCTGGGGGAGGCCTTCCCGCGCCCCTACGAGAGCGCCGAGCTGATCGCCGCCGACCCCGCGTACGGCACCCTCGTCTGCCACTGCGAACGCGTCACCCTCGGGGAGATCCGTGACGCCCTGCGCAGCACGGTCCCGCCGGTCAGCGGCGACGGCCTTCGCCGCCGCACCCGGGCGCGCGGTGGCCGGTGCCAGGGCTTCCACTGCGGGGCCGCCGTACGCGCACTCCTCGACGGACGCGACCGGGTGGCACGGCGATGAACGACGAGCGGCGGGAGACCCCCATGAGGCGCGCACGCGCGGTCGACGTCCTGGTCGTGGGCGCGGGCCCGGCGGGCCTCGCCACCGCGGCGGCGCTCGCCGCGGCGGGCGCGGGCCGCGTCGAGGTCCTGGAGCGCGAGCGGCAGGCGGGCGGCGTCCCGCGCCACTGCCACCACGGCGGCTTCGGCGACCGCACGGTCGCGGGCCTGGCCCTCCCCGGCCTGAGCGGGCCCCGTTACGCGCGGCGGTGCGTCGAGGCGGCCGTGCGCGCGGGCGCCACCGTGCGCACCGGCGTCACGGCCACCGGGTGGGCGGGGCCCCGCACCCTCGACACGACCTCGCCCCGCGGCCTTGAGCGGCTGACCGCGCGTGCCGTCGTGCTCGCCACCGGGGCCCGCGAACGGCCCCGCGCCGCGCGCCTCGTGCCCGGCAGCAGGCCCGCGGGCGTCTACACCACCGGCGAACTCCAGCAGGCCGTCCACCTCTTCGGGCAGCACGTCGGCACCCGGGCCGTCGTCGTCGGCGCCGAGACCGTCTCGTACGCGGCCCTGGACACGCTGCGGCGCGCCGGGGTCCGGGTCGTGGCCCAGGTGACGCCCGCGGGCAGGCCCGACGCCCCGGCCGCACGCGTCGCCTCGGCCCGGTTGTGGCACGGGATCCCCCTGCTCACGGACGCGGACGTGGCCGAACTCATGGGCCGGGGGCGCCTGTCGGGCGTGCGCCTGCGCCACCGCGCCGGGCTGAGCGCCGAGGTCGCCTGCGACACCGTGGTGTTCACCGGCGACTTCGTCCCCGACCACGACCTCGCGCGGCGCGGCGGAGTGCCGCTCGCGCCCGGCACCCGGGGCCTCGACGTCGACGCGGCCTTCCGCACGGGGCTCCACGGCGTGTTCGCGGTCGGGAATGTGGCCCACGCCGTTGAGCCCGCGCGGGTGGTGGCGGCGGAAGGGCGGCGCGCGGCGGAGTCGGTGCGGCGCTTTCTCGCGTCCGGCGCGTGGCGGAGCGCGGCGTCCGCTCGATAGCGAAAAATTGACGCCAAAAATGAACCGTCAACCACCGGGGTCTTCGGGCGTACACCGGCGCGGTGACGGGCGCACGCCAATGGGGTGGCGGAATCTCCTCTTTCCCAGGGAGTATCGGCCAGCCTGCGGCTCGTTAAGGGCGCGCGTTCTCCCGGTGTAGTTGCCTATTCGAAGACATGGTTCCGCAGGTGCGGGACTGTCTTGAATTGCGTGATCGTTTCGTCGCCCCTGGGGAAGGGGTGAACAATGCAATCTCATCGCCTCAGGGCGCCTGCACGCGATCCGTTGTGTCCCCTCGCCCCTCTTCTCGCCCCGGGCCTGCTGCGACGGGAGGGAAGCCAAGATCTTCGACGAGATTACGCAACTTCCCAATGTATCTCGGGCGAAACTGCTGAAGCACCCTCAGTTTCACGCCACGGCGGCGCATCAGTGGGGGACGTGCTCTCTCAGGAAGCTGGCCTAGAGTAACGCGCGGTGATGTGGGGAACGCTTCCCCCTCTTTACTCATGCAGTGCGCAGCGAAAAGTACAGGAGCAGGTCGGCCAGGATCCTTGACCGCCGGTGCCGACGTCGTATCGATCTTCGCGAGGGGGAAACCGGGTGGCCATGGGAAACGGGTGGCACCAGAGGGAAAACTTGATGACTGTGAAAGCTGTGAAAGGTGTTGCGCAATTTCCAGCAGTGTTCCCGGACAATTTGTCGTTCAACATTCTTGGGCCCCTGGCGGTGTGGTCGGCCGAGGGACCGCTGCCCCTGGGTCCCGCGCGGCAACGCGCGGTCCTCTCCGCCCTGTTGCTGGCTCCCGGGCAGGTGATAGGCACCGAACGGCTCACGGAGGCCATCTGGCCCGCGGGGCCGCCCGGCAACGTGGTCGCGAGCCTGCACAGCTACGTGTCCCATCTGCGCCGCCAGCTGGAGCCGGACGGCCCGCCCCGGGGGCGCAACCGCGTGCTGCGCAGGGAGTCGCAGGGCTATCTGCTCGCGGTGCAGGCGGAGCGCGTGGACGCCTGCCGCTTCGAGGGGCAACTGCGCGCCGGACGGCGGCTGCTGCGGGCGGGCCGCTACCCGGAGGCGTGCCGGGCCCTTGAGGAGTCGCTCGCGCTGTGGCGCGGCGCGCCGTACGCGGAGCTGGGCGACTACGAACCCGCCGTGCGCGAGGCGACGCGTCTGGAGGAGCTGCGCCTCATGACCTGGGAGGCCCTGTGGGAGGCCGAGTTGGCCTGGGGCCGGGACAACGGCACCGTGGTGGCCGAGCTGGCCGCGCTGAGCGCGCGGTATCCCACGCGCGAGCGTCTGGGCTGGCTCCTGATGGTCGCCCTGTGCGAGGTGGGCAGGCAGGCGGAGGCGGTGCGCGTGTACCACCGGATACGCCGGGCCCTCGCGCAGGAGCTCGGCGTGGACCCGGGCCGCGAGTTGCGTGCGCTCTTCGGCCGGATCCTCCGTGACGAGTTCGTCGGGCGGGTGTGCGTCCTGCACTGACGCCGACGGACCGCCGGGGGAGGAGGCCCGTCCCGCCGGGACGGTGCTCCTCCCCGGCGGTACGGGGCGGCCTCACGGCACGGGGCGGCCGCCTCAGTGGATGCGCCGGTCCTGGTGCGCCCAGTACGGCTCGCGCAACTGGCTCTTGCGGACCTTGCCGTTGCTCGTGCGCGGCAGGGAGTCCCGGAAGTCCACGCTGGTCGGCGCCTTGTACCGGGCCAGGCGCCGCTTGCAGTACGCGATGATCCCGGCCGCGTCCCGCGCGGCCCCCGCGGCGGGCACCACGACCGCCTTGACGGTCTCGCCCCAGCGCTCGTCGGGCACGCCGATGACGGCCACCTCCGCGACGTCCGGATGGCCGAGGAGGCAGTCCTCGACCTCCACCGACGACACGCTCTCGCCGCCGGTGACGATGACGTCCTTCAGCCGGTCGAAGAGCAGCAGGTGCCCCTCGTCGTCGAAGGACCCGGCGTCGCCGGTGTGGAACCACCCGTCCCGCAGCGCGGCCCCGTCGGCCCGCTCGTCCTGCCAGTAGCCGTCGAGGACCATGTTCGAGCGGGCCAGGACCTCGCCGCGCTCACCGGTCCGCATCCGCACGCCCAGGGCGGGCGCGCCCGCACGCGTCAGACCGCCGCTGCCGGGCGCCCCCGGAAGCCGCCGGTTGAAGGTGAGGAGCGTCGTCTCGGTCAGGCCGTACACCTGGAGGAACTCCCAGCCGAGGGTCTCCTCCACCTGGGCGACGAGCCGCTCGTCGACGGGCGCGCCCGCGCACACCACCCGCGTCCGCCCGCGCCCGGGCACCTCTCCCGGCCAGTCCCGGGCCGCCCGGATCACCGCGTCCCACACGGCGGGCGCGCCGAACGCGAGGGTCACGCCGTGCTCCTGGACCCGGCGCAGGATCTCCGTACCGTCGATCCGGCGCAGCAGCACCTGCTGCGCGCCGAGCCCGGCGAGCAGGAACGGCACGCCCCAGCCGTTGCAGTGGAACGTGGGCAGGGTGTGCAGATAGACGTCCCCCTCCCAGATCCGCCCGTGCACGCCGAACGTCATCGCGTTGAGCCAGATGCTCCGGTGCGTCAGGGCGACGCCCTTGGGGCGGGCGGAGGTGCCCGAGGTGTAGTTGAGGGTCGCCACCGCGTTCTCGTCCGGCCGCGCCCAGGGGCGCGGCTCGACGCCGAAGCGCATGACCTCCGTCTCGGTCTGCTCCCCGAGGACGAACCGCTTCGGTACGTCGACCGAGCCGAGGACCGCCTCCACGTCGGGGTCGACGAACACGACCGAGGCGTCGCACTGGCGCAGGATGTACGCGATCTCCTCGGGCGTGAGCCGGTAGTTCACCGGCACGCAGATCCGCCCGCTCGCCGTCACGGCGTACAACAGCTCAAGGAGACGCGACGAGTTGGGGCTGACGACGGCGACCCGCTCGCCCGCGCCGACACCCAGCGCGGCCAGACCGGCCTGCCAGGCCCGTATGCGCGCGAGGAGCGTGCCGTACGTCGTCGTCGGCACCGGGACGGCCGGCTGCCCCGGCTCGTCGACGAGCGCCGTGCGCCCGGCGGCGGCCGCCTCGGCGCGGTCGAGGAAGTCGGCCGTGGTGAGCGGAACGAGCATGATGCGTCCTCACAGTGGTGTGCCGGAGACAAGTGGTGTGCCGGGAACGACGGAGAAGCGGTGCCGGGAACGACGGAGAAGCGGTGCCGGGGACGACGGAGAAGCGAGGGAGCGACGAGCGGCGGGATCGAGCGGACGGGAGCGGCCGGGACGGCCCTGAACACGGCGGACACCGACGGCGGTGCTGTCACTCCGGGCGGTGCACGCGCCGGGGCCACACGCCCGCGTCACCGCGCCTCGTCCTCATCCTGGCATCCCCGATCGGCATCCAGAAAGCCTCGGTCGGCGCTCGCCAAGTCGCCTCCAAGAAACCGCCAAGAGCGGCCGGTGACGATGCACCGGCACCACGGGCCACGGGTGCCGAGGCGGGGAGGAACCATGCGATACGAGGAGGCGGGTGTGTCGGGCGTGCTGACCACCTGGGCCGCCCGAGGGTGGGCCGAGGAGCACGGCGTCGGCAGTGACACGCTGCGCCGCCTGGTGCGGGCCTGGCCGCGCCGGGCGGCGGTCACGACCAGGCCCGAGGTCATGGACGAGAGCGCCGACTACGACCCGGCGCTGCCCGACTACCCGCTTCACATCGTGCCGTTCGCGGAGCACCCGCGGTTCCTCGCGGCCGGTCCCGACCAGCGGCGACAGGTCCTCACCGGCCTGTGGATCGGCTACAACGAGCGCGTCATCGCCACCGAGCACCTCATCGCCGAGCCCGCCTTCGACCTCGTCATGTGCGGCGTCTTCCCGGGCGGTGACGCGCCCCTGGTGCGCCAGAGCGTGCAGCAGGCCGTCGTGGACGAGAGCTTCCACACGTACATGCACATGCTCGCCATCGCCCGCACCCGGGAGCTGCGCGGCGTGCGCACCCGGCCGGAACAGCCGCCGCTCGTCACCTACCGGCGGCTGTGCCGCCTCCTCGCCGAGATGCCCGAGGAGTGGGAGCGCCACGTCGCCGTGCTCGTCTGGGGCGCGGTCGCCGAGACCTGCATCAACTCCCTGCTCGCCCTGCTCGCCCGGGACGACTCGATCCAGCCCATGCACTCCCTCGTCACCACCCTGCACCTGCGGGACGAGACGGCGCACGGCTCGGTCGTCACCGAGGTCGTCAGGGAGCTGTACGAGCGGATGAACCCCGCACAGCGCCGCACCCTGGTGCGCTGTCTGCCGCTCGCCCTGGAGGCGTTCGCCGCGCAGGACCTCTCCACGCTGCGGCTCGAACTGGACGGCGCGGGCATCCGCGGCGCCGACGAGATCGTCGGCGACCTGCGGGCGATGTCCTCCGGAGGGCGGCTCGTCCGCGACTTCTCCGGCGCGCAGCGGATGGTCGAGCAGCTGGGCCTGACCGGTGAGGTCGACTTCGACTTCCCCGAGCGGCCCGCGTGGTCGCCCGGCGCGGCGACGCCCCGCTGAGGCCGCGCGGGGGAGGGCCGGGCCCCGCCGAAGGCCGCACCCGCGCCCGAAGGACCGCCGAAGGACCCGCACGGCCCGTCAACGGCCGCCCGCACGGCCGACCTCCGACAGCCGCAGAACCGCCGCAGAAAGGTGACCTGATGATCGTTGCCCGCCTCCGCCCCCTTGTGCCGCTCGACGAACAGAGTCGGCTGACCTCCGCGTGGCGGCACGACGGACACCGGTCGTTCCACTGCCGGGCCGGCCGCCACACCCTCGTCACCTTCCCCGACCTCGCCCCGGCCTCGCCCGACGGCGAGGAGTTCATGGCCGTGCTGCGCGCCAGCGCCGCCGTCGAAGCCGTCGTCGACAGCGCGCAGTCACCGCCCCTGAGCAGCTTCGCGGCCACGGGCGAGCCGAGCGCCGTCCGCGTCGGCGACCGGAGCGTGGGCGGCGGCTCCTTCACCTGGATAGCCGGGCCCTGCGCCGTGGAGAGCGCGGACCAGCTGATGACCGTGGCGAGGGACGTACGGGCCCGGGGCGCGCACCTGTTGCGGGGCGGCGCCTTCAAACCCCGAACGTCCCCCTACGCGTTCCAGGGGCTCGGCACCGACGGGCTCGCGCTGCTGCGCGACGCGGCCGCGGCGACCGGGCTCGGCGTCGTCACGGAGGTCGTCGACGCCGCCCACGTCGAGGCCGTGGCCGAGGTCGCCGACGTGCTCCAGATCGGCACGCGCAACGCCCAGAACTTCCCGCTGCTGCGCGAGGTGGCGCTGACCGGCCGCCCCGTCCTGCTCAAACGCGGCTTCGGCTGCACCGTCAAGGAGTGGCTGCACAGCGCCGAGTACCTGCTCGCGGCGGGCAACGGCAACGTGCTGCTGTGCGAGCGCGGCGTGCGCACCTTCGAGGACGCGAGCCGCTTCACCCTGGACATCACCGCCGTGCCGCTCCTGAAGCGGCTCAGCCATCTGCCGGTGATCGTCGATCCCAGCCACGCCTGCGGGCACGCGGACCTGGTGGCCCCGCTGGCCGCGGCCGCCGCCGTCGCGGGCGCCGACGGCGTGATGGTCGACGTCGACGAGGAGGGCCGTACCGCGCTGTGCGACGGGAAACAGGCGATCACGCCCGACGCGTTCGGCGCCCTGGTGGCGCGGACCGCACGGATCCTGCACAGCGCGGAGCCGGTGGAGCCGGTCGCCGAGCGCGCGATGGTGAGCCGATGACCGAGGAGGCGACGGTGGAGCGGAACGAAGGACGTGACCGGGCGCTGCGCCGACGGCTCACGGAGGCGGGGGACGTCGAGCGGCACCGGCTGCTGCTCGACCTGATCCGCACGCACGCGGCGGCCGCGCTCGACCGCGGCGACCCGGCGCCGCTCGACGCCGCCCGGGCGTTCGGGGCGCAGGGCGTGCGCGGCCGGGCCGCCGCGCGCCTGCGCGAGCGCCTCAGCGAGGCGACGGGCGTCGCCCTGTCCGCGACCGCCCTCTTCGACTACCCGACGCCGGAGGGGCTCGCCGCCCACCTGTGCTCACAGGTGCTGGGCGAGCCCGCCGCGGCCGCCGACGACACCGCACCCGGCGGCGGGGCCGTGGACGAGCCGATCGCCATCGTCGGCATGGGCTGCCGCCTGCCCGGCGAGGTGCGCTCGCCGGACGACCTGTGGCACCTGGTGCACTCGGAGACCGACGCGATCTCCGAGTTCCCCCGCGACCGCGGCTGGACCGTCGCCCACGACCCGGACCCGGACCACGTCGGCACCACCGTCACCCGGCACGCCGGATTCCTGTACGACGCCGCCGACTTCGACGCCGACTTCTTCGGGATCAGCCCCGGCGAGGCCGTCACGATCGACCCCCAGCACCGCCTCCTCCTGGAGACGGCGTGGGAGGCCGTGGAGCGCGCCAGGATCGACCCGACCTCGCTGCGCGGCAGCAGCACCGGCGTGTTCGTCGGCATCATGTACAGCGAGTACGGCGCCCGCATCCGGCACGTGCCGCCGAGCGCCGAGGGCTACCGCGTCGTGGGCAGCATGCCGAGCGTGGCCTCCGGGCGCCTCGCCTACGCCCTCGGCCTCGAAGGGCCCGCCGTCACCGTCGACACCGCCTGCTCGTCCTCCCTGGTCTCCCTGCACCTGGCCGCCCAGTCGCTGCGCAAGGGCGAGTGCCGCCTCGCCCTCGCGGGCGGCGTCACCGTGATGGCGACGCCCTGGGGCTACGTCGAGTTCAGCAGGCAGCGCGGGCTCGCCCCGGACGGGCGGTGCCGCTCGTTCTCCGCCGACGCCACCGGCAGCAGCTGGTCGGAGGGCGTGGGCGTGCTCCTCCTGGAGCGCCTCTCCGACGCCGTCAGGAACGGGCACCGCGTCCTCGCCGTGGTCCGCGGCTCCGCCGTCAACCAGGACGGCGCCTCCAACGGCCTGACGGCGCCCAACGGCCCCGCCCAGCAGCGCGTCATCCGCCAGGCCCTCGCCCACGCCGGGCTCACCACGGCGGACGTGGACTGCGTGGACGCCCACGGCGCGGGGACCCAGCTCGGCGACCCCATCGAGGCCCAGGCGCTGCTCGCCACCTACGGCCAGGGACGGACGGCCGAACAGCCGCTGTGGCTCGGCTCGCTGAAGTCCAACATCGGCCACACCCAGGCTGCCGCCGGGGTCTCCGGCGTCATCAAGATGGTGATGGCCATCCGCCACGGGGTGCTGCCGCGCAGTCTGCACATCAGCGAGCCGACCCCGCACGTCGACTGGGGCTCCGGCGCGGTGCGGCTCCTCGCCGGGGCCGAACCCTGGCCCGACGCGGGGCGGCCGCGCCGCGCGGGCGTCTCCTCCTTCGGCGTGGGCGGGACGAACGCCCACGTCATCGTGGAGCAGGCCGCCCCGGCCCCCCAGGCCCCGGCCCCCGCCCCGCCCGCCGCGGCCGACGAGGACGCGCCCGCGCGCCCGCTGCCCTGGCTCGTCTCCGGCAGCGGCGGGCCCGGCCTCAAGGCCCAGGCCCGGCGGATCGCGGAGTTCCTCGCCGCGGACCCCGAGGCGCCCGACGCGGACCTGGCGTACTCCCTGGCGACGACGCGCGCCGCGCTCGCGGACCGGGCCGTCGTGGTGGCCGCCGACCGCGCCGAGGCCGCCGCCCGCCTCGCGGCGCTCGCCGACTCCGCCGACGGCGCGTACGGCGGCCAGGGCGAGCACACCGCCCTCGGCACCGCCACGGCGCGCGACCGCGTCACCTTCGTCTTCCCCGGCCAGGGCTCCCAGTGGCCGGGCATGGCGGCCGAGCTGATGAGCGCATCGCCGGTGTTCCGCGAGTCCATCGAGGCCTGCGCCGCGAGCCTCGCCCCGCACGTCGACTGGTCGCTGCCGAAGGTGCTGCGCGGCGAGTCCGGAGCGCCGACCCTTGAGCGCGTCGACGTCGTCCAGCCCGCGCTGTTCGCGGTGATGGTCTCCCTGGCGGCGCTGTGGCGCTCCTTCGGCGTCGAACCCGCGGCCGTCGTCGGCCACTCGCAGGGGGAGATCGCCGCCGCCCACGTCGCGGGCGCGCTCTCGCTGGACGACGCGGCCCGCGTCGTGGCCGTGCGCAGCCGCGCCCTGCGGGTCCTGTCGGGCCGCGGCGGCATGGTCTCCGTCGTGGCCCCCGTCGACCAGGTGCGGCGCGGCCTCGCGCCGTGGGACGGCGCCGTGTCCGTCGCGGCGGTCAACGGACCCCGGTCCGTGGTCGTCTCCGGCGACTCCACCGCCCTCGACGAGGCCATGGCGGCCTTCGAGCGGGACGGCGTGCGCGTGCGCCGCATCCCGGTGGACTACGCCTCGCACTCGGCGCAGGTCGAGGAGATCCGCGACACGCTCGTCGAGGCGCTTTCCGGCATCCGGCCGCGCCCGGCCACCGTGCCGTTCCATTCGACGGTGTCCGGTGAACCGATCGACACCACCGCTCTGGACGCCACGTACTGGGTCGACAACCTGCGCCACACCGTCCAGTTCCACCGCACCGTCGGCCGGCTGCTGGCCTCGGGGCACACCACGTACATCGAGATGAGCCCGCACCCCGTGCTCACCATCGGCATCCAGGAGACGGCCGACGCCGCCGCCGACACCGTCGGCCGTGACGCCCTGACCGTCGAGTCGCTGCGGCGCAACGAGGGCGGCGTCGGCCGGTTCCTGACCGCGGTCGCCGAGGCCCACGCGCACGGGGTCGCCGTCGACTGGACGGAGGCCTTCCGGCACGCCGCGCCGCGCCCGGCGGACGTACCGACGTACGCCTTCCAGCGGCGCCGCTACTGGCTGGAGGACGCGGCCCCGCCCGTGGCGGACGTGGCGGCGGCCGGGCTCGACGGCGTCGACCACCCGCTGCTCGGCGCCGCCGTGCCGCTGGCGGACGGCAGCGGCGGCACGCTCTTCACCGGGAGCGTCTCGGCGCGCACGCACCCCTGGCTCGCCGACCACGCCGTCGCGGACGTCCTCGTCGTACCGGGCACCGCGCTCGTGGAGGCCGCCCTGCACGCCGGTGCGCAGACGGGCTGCGACGTCCTGGAGGAACTGGTCCTCGAAGCCCCGCTGATCCTGCCCGAACAGGACGCCGTGCGCGTCCAGTTGAGCATCGCCGGGCCCGACGCGGCCGGGCGGCGCGACGTCACCCTCTACTCCCGGGCGCACGACGCGGCCGCCGACGAGCCGTGGACCCGGCACGCCGGCGGCACCCTCGCGCGCGCGGCCCGCCCGGCCACCGCGCAGCCGACGAGCTGGCCGCCCGCCGGGGCCGAGGAGGTCGAACTCGACGACTGCTACCGCGAGCTGGCCAAGGCGGGGCTCCACTACGGCGCCGCCTTCCAGGGACTGCGGCGCTGCTGGCGCCTCGACGACGAGCTCTGCGCGGAGGTCGAACTCCCCGAGGCCGCGGGCGGCACCGACCGCTACGGCCTGCACCCCGCCCTGTTCGACGCCGCGCTGCACGCGGCGGCCCTGCCCGGCGGGCCCGGCGCGGCCGACGGCGGCGCCCCGACCCGGCTGCCGTTCTCCTGGACCGGTGTCACCCTGCACGCCACCGGCGCCGCCCGGCTCCGGGCCCGCATCCGCCGCACCGAGCCCGACGCGCTGTCCCTCACCGCGACCGACCCCGCGGGACGCCCGGTCGTGACGGTCGACGCCCTCGGCATGCGCCCGGTGACCGCCGAGGCCCTGCGCCGGGCCGCGGCCCTGTCCGACGCCTCGCTGCTGCGCCTGGAGTGGCGGCCGGGGCCGCTGCCCGCCCCCGGCGCGCCCGGGGCCTCGCGCTGGGCCTGGATCGGGCCCGGTGGCACCGACGCGGACGCCGCCCTCGCCGCGTGCGGCGTCGTCCGCACCGCCCACCCCGACGTGGCGGCGCTGCGCGCCGAGACGGCCGCGGGCGCCGCCGCGCCCGACGTCGTCGTCCTCGCGGAGCCCGCCACGGCCGACGGCGCCGACCTGGCCGCGGCCGCGCACCGGGCCGTGCACCGGGTCCTGACCGCCGTGCGGGACTGGTCGGCCGACGACCGGCTCGCGCACACACGCCTGGTCGTCCTCACCCGGAACGCGGTCGCGGCGGCCCTCTCGGAGGCCCCCTCGGCGGCACCCGACCCCGCCCTGGCCGCCGTCTGGGGCCTGGTGCGCTCCGCGCAGTCGGAGCACCCCGGCCGCATCACTCTGGTGGACCTCGACGGCACGGCCGCCTCCCTGGCCGCGCTGCCCGCCGCCGCGGACGGCGCACAGGACCAGCTCGCCGTGCGCGCAGGGGCCCTGCTGACCCCGCACCTCGCGCGCGTCCCCGCACCGGCGCGCCCCGGCGACGCACCGGCGTGGCGCACGGACGGCACCGTCCTGGTCACGGGCGGCCTCGGCACCCTCGGCCAACTCCTGGTCCGGCACCTGGTGGTGACTCACGGAGTGCGCCGTCTGACCGTCGTGGCGCGCTCCGGCGCGGCGGGCGCGGACGCGTTCCTGCGGGAGCTGCGCGCCGAAGGCGCCGAACTCCACGTGGTGGCGGGCGACGCGGGGGACCGCGACGTCCTGGCGGGCGCCCTGGAGTCGATCCCCGCCGACCGCCCGCTGACGGCCGTCGTGCACCTGGCGGGCGTCCTGGACGACGGCGTCCTCGCCGCGCAGACGCCGGAGCGCGTCTCCGCCGTGCTGCGCCCCAAGGCGGACGCGGCCTGGCACCTGCACGAGCTGACGGCCGCGGCCGGCGTGCCGCTGGTGGCGTACTCGTCCGTGTCGAGCGCACTCGGCCCGGCCGGGCAGGCCGGATACGCGGCGGCGAACGCGTTCGTGGACGCCCTGGCCGCCCGGCGCCACGCCGCGGGCGAACCCGCGCTCGCCCTCGGCTGGGGCCTGTGGGACGCGCGCTCCGGCCTCACCGGCGACCTCGCGGACACCGACGTGCGCCGCATCGCCCGCTCCGGCGTCAAGCCGCTCTCCAGCGACCAGGGCCTGGCCCTGTTCGACCTGGCCCGCGCCACCGGCGAACCCGTCGTCTTCCCGCTGCGCCTGGACACCGCGGGCCTGCGCGGCGGCGCCACCGACGACGTGCCGCCCCTGCTGCGCGGGCTCGCCCGCACCCCGGTGCGGCGCGCCACCGCCGAGGCCGGGGACGCGCCCGGGCAGGAGTCCCTGGCCGAACGGCTCGGGCGCCTGTCCGCGCCCGAGCAGGACGAGCTCCTGCTCGACCTGGTCCGCGGCCATGTCGCGGCCGTCCTCGGCTACGACGACCCGAGGACCGTCGGCGAGCGGCGCCCCTTCACCGACATCGGCTTCGACTCGCTGCGCGCGCTGCAACTGCGCAACCGGCTCGGCGGCGCCACGGGCCTGCGCCTGTCGGCCACGCTCGTCTTCGACTACCCCACGCCGCTGGCCCTCGGGCAGCAGCTGCGCACGCTGCTCGTACCGGACGCCGGGGACCAGCCGGTGCCCGCGCCGCGGGCCGACGCCGGGAGCGAGCGGCCGGGCGCGCACGAGGCGGCCCTCGACCGGCTCGGCTCGGCCTCCCGGGAAGAGGTCTTCGACCTCATCGACGACATGCTCAGCGAGTAGGTCCCCGGGGCCCCGCCCGCCACGATCCGGTCCCACGATCCGGTCCGCCACGATCCGGTCCGCTCGAACCGAGAAGGAAGCTCGATGCGCGCGCTGTTGATCGACAACTACGACTCCTACACCTACAACCTGTTCCAGCTCCTCGCCCAGGTGTACGGCAAGGAACCGACGGTCCTCGTCAACGACGACCCGGCGTGGGCGAAGCACGACCCGGCCGCGTTCGACTGCGTCGTGATCTCACCAGGGCCCGGCCGCCCCCAGCGCCCCACCGACCTCGGCTTCTGCCAGGAGGTCCTGGACCGCTGGGAGGACGTGCCGGTGCTCGGGGTGTGCCTGGGGCACCAGGCGATCGCCCACCACTACGGCGGCCGCGTCGAGCCCGGCACGCCCCGGCACGGCCATCTGACCCGGGTCCGCCACGGCGGCGAGGACCTCTTCGACGGCCTGCCCCAGCGGTTCACCGCGGTGCGCTACCACTCGCTGCGGGTGCTCGAACCCCTGCCCGCCGCGCTGCGGGCCACGGCCTGGGCCGAGGACGGCACCGTCATGGCGCTGCGCCACCGCACCCTGCCGCGCTGGGGCCTCCAGTTCCACCCGGAGTCCGTCGCGAGCGAGTGGGGCGCCCAGCTCCTGCGCAACTTCGCCGAACTGATAGGCGGCCACTACGCCGCCGCGCCGCCGGAGCGGGCCAGCTGGTCCCCGCCCCTCGGCGACACCCCCAGCACCCATCTGCGGGCCGTGGTCGAGGTCGTCGACCGGGCCGTCGCCACCGAGGCCCTGTTCACCTCGCGGTACGCCGCCAGCACGCACTCCTTCTGGCTGGACAGCAGCGCGCCCGGAGTTGGCCCGGCCCGGTTCTCCTTCCTCGGCGACGACACGGGCCCGCTCGCCGAGACGCTCACCTACCGCACCGGCGACACCTCGGTGACGGTCCGCGACGCCACCGGCGAACGCGCCGAGCCCGGCACCATATTCGAGGTGCTCCAGGACCGGCTGCGCACCCGCGGCCTGCCCGCGCCCGACCTGCCCTTCGACCTCAACGGCGGCTACGTCGGCTACTTCGGCTACGAACTCAAGGGGGAGTGCGGCAGCCCGAACGTCCACAGCGCCGAAACCCCGGACGCCGCCTGGATGTTCGCCGACCGCCTCGTCGCCGTGGACCACCTGGAGGACAGGACCTACGTCCTGGCCCTGAGCACCGGCGCGGCGGACGCCCTCGACGGCGCCCGCGCCTGGGTGGACGACATGGCGCGCGAGGTCCGCTCGCTGCCCGACGCGGCCCCCGCCCCGGCCCCGGCACCGGTGTCCGCGGCGCCCTCGGACCGGGCCGTCCTCAGCCGCGACCGCGCCGCGTACGTCGAGGACATCGAGGACTGCCTCGACCAGCTGCGCAGCGGCGAGAGCTACGAGATCTGCCTGACCAACCGCGTCCGCCTGCCGCCCCTGAAGGACCCGCTCGCCTACCACCTGAAGCTCCGCGGCCTCAACCCCGCGCCGTACGCCGCCTATCTGCGCCTCGGCGACGTCAGCGTCGTCTGCTCGTCCCCGGAGCGGTTCCTGCGCGTCGAGCGCGACGGCACGGTGGAGAGCAAGCCCATCAAGGGCACGGCCCCCCGGGGCGCGGACCCGGTGAGCGACGAGGCGCTGCGCCGCTCCCTGGCCGCGTCGGCCAAGACCAGGGCCGAGAACCTCATGATCGTGGACCTGCTCCGCAACGACCTCGGCCGGGTCTGCGAGGTGGGCTCCGTCGGCGTCCCCGCGTACATGGTCACCGAGTCGTACGCGACGGTGCACCAGCTCGTCACGACGGTCCGCGGCCGCCTGCGGCACGACGTGGACCCCGTCGCCTGCGTCCGCGCCTGCTTCCCCGGCGGCTCGATGACCGGCGCTCCGAAGCTGCGGACGATGGCCATCATCGACCGCCTCGAACAGGAGGCCCGCGGCATCTACTCGGGCACCATCGGCTACTTCGGGCTCTGCGGCGGCGCGGACCTCAACATCGTGATCCGCACGGCGGTGACCTCCGCCTCCGGCACCGTCATCGGCGCGGGCGGCGCGATCGTCCTCGACTCCGACCCGGACGACGAGTTCGACGAGGTGCTCCTCAAGGGCCACGCCCTGGTGCGGGCGCACGCGCAGCTCGACGCGGCAGGCGAGCCGGAGCGGAGCACGCCGTGACGGGCCCGCGCCCCGCCGCCCCGGCCGCCGCGCCCCGGCCGCCCGCGGCCGTCACCCGCCTCGACGGCAGCCCGGCGGCCCCCGGCGACCTGGCCGCCCTCGCCCTGTACAACTACGGCCACTTCACCACCCTGCGCGTCGAACGGGGCCGCGTCCGCGGGCTCGGCCTGCATCTGCGGCGCCTCGCCGACGACTGCCGCACGCTCTTCGGCACGGACCCGGACACCGCGACCGGCCTCACCGACGGCGTCCGGGCGGCGCTGCGGCGCGTCGCCCGCGCGCACGAGGCGCCCCTGACGGTGCGCGTGACCGTGTGCGCGACGGACACGACCCTCGAAGGACCCGGCACGGCCGCCCCGACCGCGCTGCTCAGCACGCGGCCCGCGGCCGCCGCCGCGCCGCCACCGCTGCGGCTGACCGCTGCCACGTACGTACGGGACCTGCCGGAGGTGAAGCACACCGGTCTGTTCGGCACGCTGCGCCTGCGCGCGGACGTCCGGCGGCGCGGCTTCGACGACGCCCTGCTGCTCGACCACGACGACCACGTCCTGGAGGGCACCACCTGGAACGTCTGCTTCTGGGACGGGACCCGGCTGCTGTGGCCCCGGGGCCGCGCGCTGCCGGGGGTGACCGCGCGCCTGCTGCGGGACGCCGCCGCGGGGGCGGGCGTACCGGTCGGTGACGCGCCCCTCACCCGGGCCGGACTCGGCTCGCTGCGCGCCGCGTTCGCGACCAACGCGGCCTTCGGGGTGCGCCCCGTGGCCTGTGTCGACGACGTGGCCTTCGCCGGGGACCCGGACGTCACCGCCCTGACCGCCACGCTCACCGAACGGTACGCCGACGTGCCCGGCGAACCCCTGTGACGAGCGCCCCTTCCAAGATCCAAGTCGGCTTCAAGAAGGCACCAAGAGCCGCTGCGCAGAATGCGGAGCGGCAGCGCGCCTCCTCCTCGAAAAGCGCCCCTCTCCGCGAAGCGCCCCTCCCGAACTCCCGAGAAGAGGACCGAGCATGACGACCGTCGAAGAGACCGAGACAGCCTGGGAGAACCTGCCGTTCCTGGACATCACCGATCCGGCGTTCGTCTGGGACTCCGCCGAGGTCGCCGAGGCCAGGGAGCGCTCCTGGATCGCGGGCACCCCCCTCGGCCTGCTGGTGCTCCGCTACGCCGAGGCGCACAGCCTGTCCCGTGACCCGCGCCTGGTCTCCGGCTTCCGCGAGGTCGTCGACCTCGTCGGGCCCTCCGAAGGCCTGGTGCGCGAGTTCATGCGCGACTTCATGCAGAGCCTCGAAGGCCCCGACCACCGCCGACTGCGCGGCCTGGTCACGCACGGGTTCACCTCCCGCCGCATCAACGCCCTGAAGCCGTTCATCCGCGCCACCGCCGAGCGCCTCGCCGACGAACTCGCGGCCGCCGGGGGCGCGTGCGAGTTCGTGGACGCCTACGCCGATCCGCTGCCCGCCGCCGTGGTGTGCGAGATGCTCGGCTTCCCGCCGGAGGACCACGCCGTCGTCGGCCGCTGGTGCAAGAACACCAACCTGGTCCTCGCGCTCGGCCCCGACCAGAGCCGCGTGAGCGAGGTGGAAGAGGGCCTCGCGGGCATGTACGGCTACTTCGAGAAGGTCGTGCGGAAGCTCAAGGAGAACCCCGGAGACGACCTGTTCTCCGACATCCTGCGCGCCCAGCGGGAGGACGACGCGCTCGACGACCGCGAGCTGCGCACCCTGATCGCGACCCTGCTGGTCGCCGGGTACCAGACCACGAGCCACCAGCTCGGCCACGCCATGGTGGCGTTCTCCGAGCACCCCGAGCAGTGGGCGCTGCTGCGCGAGCGGCCCGAACTCGCGCCCCAGGCGGTCGAGGAGGTGCTGCGCTGGTGCCCGACCACGACCGTGGTCGCCACCAAGGCGGCGGCCGAGACCTTCACCTTCAACGACCTGCTCATCCCGGCCGGAACCCCGGTGTGGCTGTGCGCGCACTCCGCTCAGCGCGACCCGCTGGTGTTCGAGGACGGCGACCGCTTCGACATCACCGTCGAGCGCAAGCCGGGCACCCTGGCCTTCGGCGGCGGCACGCACTTCTGCCTGGGCGCGGCCCTCGCCCGCCTCGAAATGGCCGAGGCGCTCGTGGCGTTGACGGCCCGCCTCGACGCGCCCCGGGTGACCGGGCCGATCACCTGGCGGCCCTCGACCGGCGTGTCCGGGCCCGACGCACTGCCGCTGCGCTTCGGCGCCGCGTGACCAGAGGGGTCGACCCTTCGGGCCCATGAGGTCCGACATCACTCCGGGAAGGGCAGCACGTTCGACATGACCGATGACGACAGGACGCTCGACTACCTCAAGCGCCTCACCGCCGAGCTGGGCCAGACCAGGGAGCGGCTGCGGGCCGTCCGGGAGGCGGGCCGCGAGCCGATCGCCGTGGTGTCGATGGCCTGCCGCTTCCCCGGCGGCGTGACGTCCCCCGAGGAGCTGTGGCGACTCGTCGGCTCGGGCACGGACGGCATCTCCGCCCTTCCCACCGACCGCGGCTGGGACACCGAGGGGCTCTACGACCCCGACCCGCAGCGGCCGGGCACCACCTACGCGCGCGAAGGCGGGTTCCTCGCCGACGTCACGTCGTTCGACGCGGGCCTGTTCGGGATCAGCCCGCGCGAGGCCCTGCTGATGGACCCCCAGCAACGGCTGCTCCTCGAGGTTTCCTGGGAGGCCTTGGAGCGCGCCGGGCTCGCGCCCGACGCGCTGCGCGGCAGCCGCACCGGCGTCTTCACCGGGATGATGGGCCAGGACTACACGGACCGGAAGGACAGCGCGCTCACGGAGTACGAGGGGCAGCTGGAGACGGGCCGCGCGGCCAGCGTCGCCTCCGGCCGCGTCGCCTACACCTTCGGCCTCGAAGGCCCGGCCGTCACCCTGGACACGGCCTGCTCCTCGTCCCTCGTGGCCCTGCACCTGGCCGTGCGGGCGCTGCGCGACGACGAGTGCGACCTCGCCCTCGCCGGCGGCGTCACGGTGATGTCGAGCCCGGCCACGCTCCTGGAGTTCAGCCGCCAGCGCGTGCTCGCCCCCGACGGCCGGTGCAAGGCGTTCGCCACGGGCGCCGACGGCACCGGGCTCGCCGAGGGCATCGGCATCCTCCTGGTGGAGCGCCTCTCGGACGCGCGGCGCCACGGCCACCCCGTGCTCGCCGTCGTCACCGGCAGCGCCGTCAACCAGGACGGCGCGTCGAACGGCCTCACCGCGCCGAACGGCCCCTCCCAGCAGCGGGTGATCCGCGCCGCCCTCGCGGGCGCCGGGCTCACCGGAGCCGACGTCGACGCGGTGGAGGCGCACGGCACGGGCACCTCCCTCGGCGACCCCATCGAGGCCCAGGCCCTGCTCGCCGCGTACGGACAACAGCGCGACCGGGACCGGCCGTTGTGGCTGGGGTCGCTGAAGTCGAACATCGGCCACACCCAGGCGGCCGCGGGCGTCGCGGGCGTCATGAAGATGGTCATGGCGCTGCGCGAGGAGACGCTGCCCCGGACGCTGCACGTCGACGCGCCCAGCCCGCACGTGGACTGGTCCCTGGGCGCCGTGCGGCTCCTGACCGAGGCCAGGCCGTGGCCGAGGACCGACAGGGTCCGGCGGGCGGGCGTGTCGTCGTTCGGCATCAGCGGCACGAACGCCCACGTCATCGTCGAAGAGGCCGCGGACGATCCCGCTGCGGACACCGGGGGCGCCGCCCCCGGCCCGGCCCCGGAGAGCCGGGCCGCGACCGGCGCGAACGGCGGGGACACAGCCCCGCCACCGGTGCCCTGGGTGCTCTCCGCCCGGACCCCCGAGGCGCTGCGTGCCCAGGCGGCCCGGCTGCGCGACCACGTGAAGGACCGGCCGGGGCTCCGCCCGGTGGATGTCGCCTACGCCCTCGCGACCACGCGCGCGCCCCTCGCCCACCGGGCCGTCGTGGTCGGCCGCCGCACCGACGAACTGCTGCGCGGCGTCGGCGCCCTGGCCGCGGGCGAGCCCGGCGCGGACCTGGTCGAGTCGGTGGCGCGCGACCTCGGCAAGGCCGTCTTCGTCTTCCCCGGCCAGGGCTCGCAGTGGGCGGGCATGGCCGTGGAGCTGTGGGACGCGTCCCCCGTCTTCCGCGAGCGGATGCTCGCCTGTGCGACCGCGCTCGACCCGTACGTCGACTGGTCGCTGCGCGAGGTGGTGTTCGGAACGGCCGCCGCCGGGGCCGCCGCCCGCGTCGACGTGGTCCAGCCGGTCCTGTGGGCGGTCATGGTGTCCCTCGCCGAGCTGTGGCGCTCCTACGGCGTCGAACCCGCCGCCGTGGTGGGGCACTCGCAGGGCGAGATCGCGGCGGCCTGCGTGGCGGGCGCGCTCTCGCTCGACGACGGCGCCCGCGTCGTGGCCCTGCGCTCCCGCCTCATCGCCCGCGAGCTCGCGGGGGCGGGCGGCATGGTCTCGGTGGCCGCGTCGGCCGACGACGCCCGCGCCCGCCTGGAGCGCTGGGGCGACCGCGTCGCCCTCGCCGCCGTCAACGGCCCCGCGTCCGTGGTCGTCTCCGGCGACCCGGCGGCCCTCGACGAGCTGATGGCCGACTGTGAACGGGACGGCGTCCGCGCCCGGCGCGTCGCGGTGGACTACGCATCGCACTCCCCGCAGGTCGAGCTGTTGCGCGCGGACCTGCTCGCCGACCTCGCGGAGCTGCGCCCGCGCGCCGGGAAGCTCCCCCTGTACTCGACGGTCACCGGCGACGTCCTGGCGGGCGACGAGCTGACGGCCGACTACTGGTTCCGCAACCTGCGGCGGACGGTGCGGCTCTCCGACGCCGTCGAGCGGCTCGCCGCCACCGGGCACGGGGCGTTCATCGAGTGCAGCCCGCACCCCGTCCTCGCCCTCGGCCTCACCGAGACCCTCGGCGACCTCGGCGGGGACGCCCTCGTCACGGGCACGCTCCAGCGGGACGACGGCGGCCTCGACCGCTTCCTGCGCGCCCTCGGCGCCGTCCACGCCGGGGGCCGTTCGCCCGACTGGGAGCACCTCTTCGCGGGCCTCGGCGCCCGCCGCGTGGAGCTGCCCACGTACGCCTTCGAGCGGCAGCGCTACTGGCTCGACGCCGCCCCCGCCGCCGGGGACGTCACGGCCGTCGGCCTCAACCCGCTCGACCACCCGTGGTGGGGCGCCGTCACCGAACTGCCCGACTCCGGCGGCACCCTGCTCACCGGGCGCGTGTCCCGCGACGCACAGGCCTGGCTCGGCGACCACGCCGTGGGCGAGGCCGTGCTGCTGCCCGGCACGGCGCTCCTGGAACTGGCCGTCCAGGCCGCCGGGCAGACCGGCTGCGACCGCGTGGCGGAACTGACCCTGCAGGCGCCGCTGCCGCTCCCGCCGCGCGGCGGCGTCCAGCTGCGCGCCGTCGTCGGCCCCGCCGACGCCGACGGCACCCGCGCGCTCACCCTGCACGCACGCCCCGAGGACGCCCCGGACGCGCCGTGGACCACCCAGGCCGTCGGCTCCCTCGCGACCGCCGCCCCGCGCGGCGGCGAGGCCTTGGAGGCGTGGCCGCCACCGGGCGCCGCACCCGTTCCCGTGGAGCGGGCGTACGCGGACCTGGCGGAGCTGTCCCTGCGGTACGGCCCCGTGTTCCAGGGGCTGCGGGCCGCCTGGCGCCTCGGGGACGAGCTGTTCGCCGAGGTCGCGCTCGCCGACGGCGCCGAGCCGGAGGGGTTCGCGGTCCATCCGGCGCTGTTCGACGCCGCGTTGCACGCGGTGGCCCTCGACCGCGGCGACGGCGGGGCGGCCGAGGACGCGGGGCCGCGCCTGCCGTTCTCCTGGTCCGGTGTCGAGGTCCACGCGGTCGCCGCCACCCGGCTGCGCGTGCGGATCACCCGCCTGGGGCCTGACGCCGTCGCCCTGGAGGCGGCCGACGCGACCGGCGCCCCCGTCCTCTCCGTGGAGTCCCTCGCCGTACGGCCCGTGTCCCTGGACCGGTTGGGCCCGGCAGCCGGGCAGCCGACGGACGCGCTGTTCGCCGTGGACTGGGCCCCGGCACCGGCCGCCGTCTCCGCGCCGCCCGCGTCCTGGACGGTCCTCGACGGCCTCGACGCGCTCGCCCCGGCCCTGGAGGCCACCGGTGCCGCCGTGCGCCGGGCGCCGGACCTCGCGGCCGTGACCGGCCAGGAGGACGCCCCGGACGTGGTGCTCGCCCCGCTGCCGCGCCGCTCCGGCAACCTGCCCACGGCCACCCGGGAGACCGTCGGCGCGACCCTGACACTCCTTCAGGAATGGCTCGGCGAGGACCGGTTCGCCTCCGCGCGGCTCGTCCTGGTGAGCGGGGGCGCCGTCGCGGCGCACGACGACGACCCCGTGGAGCCCGCCCTCGCGGCGGCCTGGGGCCTGGTCCGCTCCGCGCAGGCGGAGCACCCGGACCGGCTCGTACTCGTCGACTGGGACGGCCGGGAGCCGTCGGCCGACGCGCTGCCCGCCGCCCTGCGCGGCGACGAGCCGCAACTGGCCCTGCGGTCCGGGGAGGCGCTCGTCCCCCGGCTCCGCAGGGTGGCCGTGGCTGCCCCCGAGGCGACCGGCGGCTTCGACGGCGACGGCACGGTCCTGGTGACCGGCGCGGCCGGCGTGCTCGGCGGCGTCCTGGCGCGACACCTCGTCATGGCGCACGGCGTGCGGCACCTGCTCCTGGTCAGCCGCCGCGGCGCGAGCGCGCCCGAGGCCGCCGAACTGACCGAGCGGCTCACCGCGTCGGGCGCCTCGGTGCGCTGGGCCGCCTGCGACCTCGCCGACCGGGCGGCCCTCGCGGCCGTCCTCGCCGACGTGCCGGACGCCCATCCGCTGCGCGGCGTGGTCCACGCCGCCGGCGTACTCGACGACGGCATCGTGTCCGCCCTGACCGGCGCCCGGCTCGACACCGTGTTCCGGCCCAAGGTCGACGCGGTGGTCCAGCTGCACGAACTGACCGCGGACGCGGACCTCTCGGCGTTCGTCGTGTGCTCCTCGGCGGCCGGTACGTTCGGCACGGCGGGCCAGGGCGGCTACGCGGCCGCCAACGCCTTCCTCGACGCGTTCGCCCGCGCACGACGGGCCCGCGGTCTGCCCGCCCTGTCCCTGGCCTGGGGCCTGTGGGAGCGGACCAGCGCCATGACGGTCCGGATGTCGGACGCCGACCGCGACCGGATGCGCCGCTCCGGCGTCACAGGCCTGACCGCCGAGGACGGCGCCGCCCTGCTCGACGCGGGCCTCGCCGCCGGGCTCCCCGTCGTCGTCCCCACCCGCCTCGACCTGTCCGCCGTACGCGCCCGGGCCGCCGCCGACGGCGTGCCCGCGCTGCTGCGCGGCCTGGTGCGGCCACCGGCCCGGCGCGCCGCCGCGGGCGCCGCCGACGACTCCGCCCTGACGCGCGACCTCGCCGCGCTCGCGCCGGGGGACCGGGCCGCGAAGGTCCTCGACGTGGTCCGCGCCCAGGTCGCGGCCGTCCTCGGCTACGCGGGGCCCGCCGCCGTCGAACCGGGGCTCGCCTTCAAGGAGTTGGGCTTCGACTCGCTCACCGCGGTCGAGCTGCGCAACCGCCTCGCCCGGGTGACGGGCCTGCGCCTGCCCGCCACGCTCGTCTTCGACCGGCCGACCCCGCAGGCCCTCGCCGAGCACCTCCTGGACCGGCTGACCGGACGGAGCGCGCCGGTGCGGGCGCCGGTGCGCGGCCCGGCCGCGGCCCCCGCCGACGAGCCCATCGCCATCGTCGGCATGGCCTGCCGGTTCCCGGGCGGCGTCGCGTCCCCGGAGGACCTGTGGCGCCTGGTGGACCGGGGCGGCGACGCCGTCTCCGCCTTCCCCACCGACCGCGGCTGGGACCCCGGCTCCGCCACCCGGGCGGCGGAGGGCGGCTTCCTGCGCGACGCCGCGGGCTTCGACCCCGAGTTCTTCGGCATCAGCCCGCGCGAGGCGGTGGCGATGGACCCGCAGCAGCGGCTCCTGCTCGAAGTCTCCTGGGAGGCCCTCGAACGCGCGGGCCTCGACCCCACCACCCTCAGGGGCAGCCGCACCGGCGTGTTCGCCGGCCTGATGTACCACGACTACACCTCGCGGCACGCGGGCGTCCCGGACGACGCGGGCGGCTACCTCGGCACGGGCGGGTCCGGCAGCGTCGCCACCGGCCGGATCGCGTACACCTTCGGCTTCGAGGGACCGGCCGTCACGGTGGACACGGCCTGCTCGTCGTCGCTCGTGGCGCTGCACCTGGCCGTGCAGGCGGTGCGCGGCGGCGACTGCGACCGGGCCCTCGCGGGCGGTGTCACCGTGATGTGCACCCCGCACGCCTTCACCGAGTTCAGCAGGCAGGGCGCGCTCGCCGCAGACGCCCGCTGCAAGCCGTTCGCGGCCGCCGCCGACGGCACGGTGTGGGGCGAGGGCGCGGGCGTCCTCCTCGTCGAGCGCCTGTCGGACGCGGTCCGCGCGGGCCGCCGCGTCCTCGCGGTCGTCCGCGGCTCCGCCGTCAACCAGGACGGCGCGAGCAACGGCCTGACCGCCCCGAACGGCCCCTCCCAGGAGCGCGTGATCCGCCAGGCCCTGGCCGCCGCCCGGCTCGCGCCGGCCGACGTGGACGCCGTGGAGGCGCACGGCACCGGCACCACCCTCGGCGACCCGATCGAGGCCCAGGCGCTCCTCGCGACGTACGGCCAGGAGCGGCCCGACGACCGGCCGTTGTGGCTGGGCTCGGTCAAGTCGAACCTCGGCCACCCGCAGGCGGCCGCGGGCGTCGCCGGGGTCATCAAGACGGTCATGGCGCTGCGTCGGGGCGTGCTGCCCCGCACCCTGCACGTGGACGCGCCGTCGCCGCACGTCGACTGGTCATCGGGCGCGGTGGAGCTGCTCACCGAGGCCCGCCCCTGGCCTGCCGCGGGCCGCCCGCGCCGGGCCGCGGTCTCCTCGTTCGGCATCAGCGGCACCAACGCGCACGTCGTACTGGAGCAGGCACCCGCGACGGCGGACGGCGCGGGCCCGCCGGCGCCCGGGGGAGACGACGCGTCCCGGGCCCCCGCGGGCCCCGTCCCGCTGACGGTGTCCGCCAGGACCGGGACGGCGCTGCGCGCCCAGGCCGCCCGGCTGCGGGAGCGCCTCGCCGCCGAGCCCGCGCTCGACGCCGTCGACGTGGCGCACTCGCTCCTTACGGCACGGGCCGCGCTCGCGCACCGGGCCGTGGTCCTGGGCGGCGACCGGGACGCCCTGCTCGCGGGGCTCGCCGCCGTGGCGGAGGGCCGGGAGACGCCCGGCGTCGTCGAGGGGCTCGCCGGCGACCCGGGCCGGACGGTATTCGTCTTCCCCGGCCAGGGCGCGCAGTGGGCGGGCATGGCCGCCGGGCTCTGGGAGGCCGCGCCGGTCTTCCGCGAGCGCCTGACCGCGTGCGCCGACGCGCTCGCCCCGTACGTCGACTGGTCCCTGGTGGACGTCGTGCGGGGGGCTGAGGCCGGGGTCGACGCCGACCGGGTCGACGTCGTCCAGCCCGCGCTCTGGGCGGTCATGGTGTCCCTCGCCGAGCTGTGGCGCTCCTACGGCGTCGAACCCGCCGCCGTGGTGGGGCACTCGCAGGGCGAGATCGCCGCGGCCTGCGTCGCGGGCGGCCTCTCCCTCGACGACGGGGCGCGCGTGGTCGCCCTGCGCAGCCGGGCCCTGACCGCGATCGCCGGGCGCGGCGGCATGGTCTCCCTCGCCCTGTCCGCCGCCGCGGCCGAGGAGTTGGTGGCCGCGTGGGACGGGCGCCTGGCGCTCGCGGCGGTCAACGGCCCCGCCTCGGTGGTGGTCTCGGGCGACACGGCAGCCGTGGACGAACTCCTCACCCGCTGCGCGGAGACCGGCGCCTGGGCGCGCCGCATCCCGGTGGACTACGCCTCGCACTCGCCCCACGTCGAGGCGGTGCGCGAGCGGATCGGCCGCGACCTGGCGGAGCTGCGCCCGCGCACCGGCGACGTCGCCTTCTACTCCACGGTGACGGGCGGCTTCAAGGACACCGCCGAACTCGACGGCGCCTACTGGTACCGCAATCTGCGCGAGCCGGTGCGCTTCGAACCCGCCGTCCAGGAGCTGTTCGCGCGCGGCCACGGCGCCTTCGTCGAGACGAGCCCCCACCCCATGCTCACCGTGGGCGTCGCCGAGACCCTGGCGGAGCACCCCGAGCGGACGGGCGTGGCCGTGGGGTCCCTGCGCCGCGACCAGGGCGGCCTCGACCGCTTCTCGGCCTCGGTCGCCGAGGCGTACACCCGCGGGGTCGCCGTCGACTGGACGGCGGCGTGGGCGGGCCGCGCGCCGCAAGCCGTGGACCTGCCGACGTACGCGTTCCAGCGGCGCCGGTACTGGCTCCAGGCGCCCGCGGGCTCCGGCGACGTCACCGCGGCGGGCCTGCACAGCGCCGACCACCCGCTGCTCGGCGCCCGCGTCGAACTCGCCGGCTCGCCGGAGACCCTCCTCACCGCGCGCTGGTCCCTGGACACCCACCCGTGGCTCGCCGACCACGCCGTGGGCGACACCGTGGTCGTGCCGGGCACCGCCTTCCTCGAACTGGCCGCCCTGGCCGGGGCCGGGACCGGCTGCCCGCGCATCGGGGAACTCCTCCAGGAAGCACCGCTGGTCCTCGGCGAACGCGGCGCCGTACGCCTCCAGGTCCGGGTCGCGGCGCCCGACGACGACGGTACGCGGGCGCTCGGCGTGTACGCGCGCCGCGAGGACGCGCCCCCGGAGGACCCCTGGACGTGCCACGCCCGCGGCCTGCTCACCGAGGAGGCGGCCGAGGCGCCGCCCGCCCTCGACGGCGCCTGGCCGCCACCGGGGGCCGTGCCCGTCGACCTCACGGAGTTCTACGACCGGATGGACGACATCGGCCTCGCGTACGGGCCCGCGTTCCGCGGCCTGCACACCGCCTGGCGCCTGGGCGACGAGATCCTCGCCGAGGCGGCGCTGCCCGCCGAGGACCACGCGGGCGCGGACCGCTACCGCGCCCATCCGGCGCTGCTCGACGCGGGCCTTCACTCCTGTCTGCTGCGCACCCCGGACGCCGACGGCGCGGCCATGCCGTTCGCCTGGAATGACGTGGACTTCCACGGCCCCTGCGGCCCCGCCGTGCGCGTACGGGTCTCACCCGGCACGGCCCAGGACGTGTCCGTCCTGGTGACGGACGCCGACGGCACTCCCGCGGTGACCGTGCGCTCCCTGGCCGCCCGCCCCGTCTCGCCCGAGCAGCTGCGGGCCGCGGGCGGCGCCGGGGACTCCCTGTACCGGCTCGCCTGGGCGGAAGCACCCGCCACGACACCCGGGGCGCCCGGAGCGTGGGCGGTGCTCGGCGACGCGGCCGACCAACTGCCCGCCAGTGCTGGGCAGTTCGCTGACCTGTCCGCGTACCGTACGGCGATCGGGTCCGGCGCGGCCGTCCCCGACGCGGTGCTCGCGCCGCTGGCCGCGGCCGAGGGCCAGGACGACGCGGCCCGCGCCCGTTCCCTGACCTGCCGGACCCTGGACCTGCTGCGGGGCTGGCTTGCCGAGGACACCGACAGCGAGCGGGCCGAGCACCGCCCGGCGGACCAGGCCCCCGCGCTCCGGCTCGTCCTCCTCACGCGCGGCGCCCAGGGCACACCCGACGACGAGCACCTCGTGGACCCCGCCGCCGCGGCCGTCTGGGGCCTGGTGCGCTCGGCCCAGGCGGAGCACCCCGGCCGGTTCGTCCTCGTCGACCTGGACGACCACCCCGACTCCGGCGCCGCGCTCGCCGCGGCCCTGGCCACGGACGAGCCCCAACTCGCGCTCCGCGCGGGCCGGATACTCCTGCCCCGTATCGAACGCGCGCCCCGCGCGGACGGAGGCGACGCGCCCTGGGACGCCGACGGCACCGTGCTCGTCACCGGCGCCTCCGGCACCCTGGGCCGCGCCGTGGCCCGGCACCTCGTCACCGCGCACGGCGTGCGCCGTCTGCTCCTGGTGAGCCGCCGCGGCGGCGAGAGCGACGAGGCCGCCCGGCTCGGCGCGGAACTGACCGGCCACGGCGCCCGGGTGACCTGGGCGGCCTGCGACGTCGCCGACCGGGACGCGCTCGCCGCGGTGCTCGGCGCGGTGCCCGCGGCGCACCCCCTGAACGGTGTCGTGCACGCCGCCGGGGTCCTGGACGACGGGGTGATCGCGGCCCTGACCCCGGAGCGCGTCGAGCGGGTGTTCCGGCCCAAGGCGGACGCCGCGCTCCACCTGGCCGAGCTGACGGCCGGGCAGGACCTGGCGGCGTTCGTCGTGTTCTCCTCGGCCGCCGCGGCGCTCGGCAGCGCGGGCCAGGGGAGCTACGCGGCGGCCAACGCCTTCCTGGACGCCCTCGCCGCGCGCCGCCGCCGACAGGGCCTGCCCGCACTGTCATTGGGCTGGGGCCTGTGGGCCGACACCAGCGCCATGACGGCCGGGCTCGACCGGTCCCGGGCGGCCCGCTCGGGCCTGCGGGAACTCGCCACCGACGAAGGCCTCGCCCTCTTCGACGCGGCCCTGGCGGGCACCGATCCGCTGCTGCTGCCCATGCGGCTCGACACGGCCGCGCTGCGGGCGCGCGGCGACGCCCTGCCGCCGGTCCTGCGCGGCCTCGTCCGGGCCTCGGAGCGGCGCGGCGCGACCCGGGCGGCCGGGGCCGCCGCGCTGCGCCGCCGCCTGGCCGCGCTGAGCCCGGCCGAGCGCGACCTGCACCTGCTCGACCTGGTGCGGGCCGAGACCGCCACCGTGCTCGGCCACCCGTCGCCGGAGGCCGTGGGGCACGAACGGGCCTTCAAGGACCTCGGGTTCGACTCGCTGACCGCCGTGGAGCTGCGCAACCGGCTCACCGCCGCGACCGGGCTCCGGCTGCCCGCGACCCTGGTCTTCGACCACCCCACGCCCGCCGCGCTCGCCGGGCGGCTCGCCGCCGAACTGGCCCCGGCGGACGAGGCGGACGACGCCCGGCGCGACACCGAGGCCGCGGTGCGCGCGGCCCTCGCCGCGATCCCGCTGCCCCGGCTGCGGGACGCGGGCCTGCTCGACGCCCTCCTGGAGCTCGCGGGCCGCCCGGCCGGGCAGGAGCCGCCGCCGCGGGCCGGGGACGAGCCCGCCCCGATCGACCAGCTGGACTCGGAGGGGCTGCTCGCCATGGCCCTGGACAACGGAGCGCACACGAACACGGAGGACCACGATGCCCGCTGGTGACGAGAGGTTCGTCGAGGCGCTGAGGGCCTCCCTCAAGGAGGTCGAGACGCTGCGCGCCCGGAACCGGGAGCTGACCGCGGCGGCCCGGGAGCCGATCGCCGTCGTGGCGATGGGCTGCCGCTACCCCGGCGGGGTGCGGTCCCCGGAGGACCTGTGGCGCCTGGTGGAGACCGGCACCGACGCGATGTCGCCCTTCCCCGCGGACCGGGGCTGGGACACCGACGCGCTGTACGACCCCGACCCCGACCGGCCGGGCCGGACGTACACCCTCGAAGGCGGCTTCGTCGACGGCGCCGGGGACTTCGACGCGGACCTGTTCGGCATCAGCCCGCGCGAGGCCGCCGCCATGGACCCCCAGCAGCGGCTGCTCCTGGAGACCGCCTGGGAGACCTTCGAACGGGCGGGCGTGAACCCCGGCGCGCTGCGCGGCGAGCCCGTCGGGACGTTCATCGGCTCGGTGCTCATGACCGTCGGCAACGGCGCCCCGGCGACCGAGGGCAGCGAGGGCCACCAGGTCACGGGCGGCGCCGCCAGCGTCCTCTCGGGGCGCCTGGCCTACGCGTTCGGCCTCGAAGGCCCGGCGATGACCGTGGACACCGCGTGCTCGGCCTCCCTCGCCGCGGTCCATCTGGCCGCGCAGTCGCTGCGCCAGCGCGAGTGCGACCTGGCCCTGGCCGGAGGCGCCGCCGTGATGACGACGCCGGGCATCTTCGTGGAGTTCAGCAGGCAGCGCGGTCTTGCTCCGGACGGCCGGTGCAAGGCGTTCGCGGCGGCGGCGGACGGCACCGGCTGGGGCGAGGGCGTCGGGCTCGTCCTCCTGGAGAGGCTCTCCGACGCGCGGCGCAACGGACACCCGGTCCTCGCCGTGGTGCGGGGTTCGGCCGTGAACCAGGACGGCGCGTCCAACGGCCTGACCGCGCCCAACGGCCCCTCCCAGCAGCGCGTCATCCGCCGCGCCCTCGCCACGGCCCGCCTCTCGGCCGACTTCGTGGACGCCGTGGAGGCGCACGGCACCGGCACCACCCTGGGCGACCCCATCGAGGCACAGTCGCTCATCGCCACGTACGGCCGGGAACGGGAGGCCGGACGCCCCCTGTGGCTGGGCTCCGTCAAGTCGAACCTGGGCCACACCCAGGGCGCGGCGGGCATCGCCGGGCTGATCAAGATGGTCATGGCGATGCGGCACGGCGTGCTGCCCAGGACCCTGCACGTCGACGAGCCGACCCCGCACGTCGACTGGTCATCGGGCACCGTACGGCTGCTCACCGAGAACCGGGCCTGGCCCGAGACCGGGCGCCCGCGCCGCGCGGGCGTCTCGTCCTTCGGCATCAGCGGCACCAACGCGCACGTGATCCTGGAACAGACGCCCCAGGACACCGCGCCGAGCGAGGCCCCGGAGCCCGCCGCACGCGCCGCGGCCCCCGGCGGCCGCGTACCGCTGGTGGTCTCGGCCCGGGGCGAGCAGGCCCTGCGGGACCAGGCCGAGCGCCTCGCCGCGCACGTCCGCGCCCGGCCCGCCGCCCGCCCCGCGGACCTCGGCCTGTCCCTCGCGACCACCCGCGCCGTCCTCGACCAGCGGGCCGTGGTGTGGGCCGCCGACCGGGACGAACTGCTCGCCGGACTCGCCGCCCTTGCCGCGGACCGGCCCGCGCCGGGCCTGGTGCGGGGCACCGCCGTCGACGGCGGCCTCGCCTTCCTCTTCTCCGGGCAGGGCAGCCAGCGCCCGGGCATGGGGCGCGAACTGGCCGCCGCGTTCCCGGAGTTCGCCGAGGCGCTCGACGCCGTCGCCGCGCACCTGGACCCGCACCTCGAACGGCCGCTGCGGGACGTCCTGTTCGCCCCCGAAGGCACGCCGACGGCCGCGCTCCTCGAACAGACCGCGTACACCCAGCCCGCCCTGTTCGCGTACGAAGTGGCGCTGTACCACCTGCTCACGCACTGGGGGCTCACCCCCGGCCTGCTGCTCGGGCACTCGGTCGGCGAGCTGGCCGCCGCGCACGTCGCCGGGGTCCTCTCCCTGGAGGACGCGTGCGCCCTCGTCGCCGCGCGCGGCAGGCTGATGCAGGACGTGCCCGGCACCGGTGCGATGGTCGCGGTGCGGGCCACCGAGGCGGAGCTGCGGCCGTGGCTCGCCGAGCACGCGCACGACGTGGCCCTCGCCGCCGTCAACGGCCCGTCGTCGGTGGTCGTGTCCGGCGCCGAGGAGGCCGTGCTCGCCATCGCCGCCCACTTCGAGGGCGAGGGGCGCCGCACGCGCAGGCTGCGCGTCAGCCACGCCTTCCACTCGCCCCAGATGGCCGCGATGCTCGACGAGTTCGGGCAGGTCGCGCAGAAGCTCACCTTCCACCCGCCCACCCTCCCGATCGTCTCGGACGTCACCGGCGACCTCGCGGGCGCGGACCTGCTCTGCTCGCCCGAGTACTGGGTGCGCCACGCCCGGGCGACCGTGCGCTTCCACGACGGGATGCGCCGCCTCGTGACGGCGGGCGCCCGCGCCTTCGTGGAGGTGGGCCCCTCCGGGACGCTCACCGCCATGGCCCAGGACTGCCTCGCCGGGGAACCGGCGGGCACCGGCGCCGTGGTGATCCCCGTGGCGCGCTCCCGGCGGCCCGAGGCCGACACCGCGCTCACCGCGCTCTCCACGGCCTTCGTCCACGGCGCGGGAGCCGACTGGACCCGGTTCCTCGCCGGGGCCCGCCCGGTGGACCTGCCGACCTACCCCTTCCAGCGCCGCGGCTTCCCCTGGACCGCGTCCGGCGCGGTCGCCGACGTCACCGCCGCCGGGCTCGCCGGGCTCGAACACCCGCTCCTCAGCGCCTCCTTGGAGCTCGCCGACGCCCAGGGCCTCGTCCTGACCGGCACGCTGTCCCGGCGGACGGAGGCCTGGCTCGCGGACCACGTCATGCTGGGCTCCGTGCTCGTGCCCGGCACCGCCGTCGTCGAGATGGCGCTCCGCGCCGGTGCCGAGGCCGGCTGCCGCCGCCTCGCGGAGCTGACCCAGGAGGCCCCGCTGGTCCTGCCCGAACGGGGCGCCGTCCACCTCCAGGTGCGCGTCGGCGCGCCGGGCGACGAGGGCCGCCGCGCGCTCGGCGTGTACTCGCGGCCCGAGGACGCCGCGCCGGACGAACCCTGGGCGTGCCACGCGCGCGGCGCCCTCGCCCCCGACGCCGCCCCCGCGCCGCCGGGCCCCGGGCAGGCCTGGCCGCCCGCGGAGGCCGAACCCGTCGCGCTCGACGGCTTCTACGACGGCCTCGCCGACGCGGGCTTCGCGTACGGCCCCGCCTTCCGCGGCCTCGCGCGCGCCTGGCGCAAGGGCGACGAGCTGTACGCGGAGATCGCGCTCCCCGCCGCCCCGCGGTCCGCCGCGGGCGGCTACGGCCTCCACCCGGCCCAGCTCGACGCCGCCCTCCACGTGGCGCTCCTCGACGACGACGCGGCGGAGCGAAAGGGCCGCGTCCGGGTGCCGTTCTCCTGGCAGGAGGTCACCTTCCACGGCACGGGCGCCCCGACCCTGCGGGCGCGCCTCGCCCCGGCGGGCCCGGACACGGTGAGCCTGTCCCTGTGGGACGAGCGGGGCGCTCCGGTGGCGTCGGTCGGCGCCCTCGTCACCCGGACCGTCTCCGCGCAGCAGCTGCGCGCGACCCGCACCCACGACACCCTCTTCCACGTCGGCTGGCTCCCTGCGCCCGCCACCGCCGCCGAACCGGCCCCGCACTGCGTCGTCCTGGGCGACGACCGCCTCGCCGCCGAGCTGGGCGTGCCCGCCCACGCCGGCCCGGGCGCGCTCCTGGCCGCGCTCGACTCCGGCGCGGCGGCCCCGGACCTGGTGCTCCTGAAGAGCCACGGCGAGAGCGCCGGGGCCGGTGAGGACCCCGCGAGCGCCGCCCGTGCCCTCGCCTCGTCCGTGCTCGCCGTGCTCCACACCTGGCTGAGCGACCCCCGGCTCGCCGCGGCGCGCCTGGCCGTCGTGACCCGCGGCGCCGTGGCGACCGCGGCCGACGAGCGGATCACCGACCTGGCCGCCGCCGCGCTCTGGGGCCTGGTGCGCTCCGCGCAGTCGGAGCACCCGGGACGGTTCGCCCTGGCGGACGTGGACGGGGCGCCCGCGTCGGTGGCGGCGCTGCGCACCGCGCTCGCCGGGGACGAACCCCACCTCGCGCTCAGGGCGGGCCGCACGCTGGTGCCGCGCCTCGCGCGCGGCGTACCGGCGGGCACCCTCGTCCCCCCGACCGGCGTACGGGAGTGGCGCGTCGACCTCACCGACGGGGGCGCGGCCGACGACCTCGCCCTCGCCCCGAGCCCGGAGGCCGCCGCACCCCTGGCGCCGGGCCAGGTCCGGGTCGCGGTGCGTGCGGCGGGCCTCAACTTCCGCGACGTCGTCATGGCGCTCGGCATGGTCGCCGACCAGCGGGCCCTGGGCGGCGAGATCGCGGGCGTCGTCAGCGAAGTGGCCCCCGACGTCACCGGCCTCGCCCCCGGCGACCCGGTCTTCGGCCTCGCCGCCGGATGCCTCGGGCCCGTGGCGGTCGTCGACCACCGCCTGATCGCCCGCACGCCCCGGGGCTGGTCCTTCGCCGAGGCCGCGTCCGTCCCCGTCGCGTTCCTCACCGCGTACGAGGGTCTGGTGGACCTGGCGGGCGTGCGGCCGGGCGAGAAGGTGCTCGTGCACGCCGCGGCGGGCGGCGTCGGCATGGCCGCCGTACAGCTCGCCCGGCACCTGGGCGCCGAGGTGTTCGCGACGGCGAGCCCCGCCAAATGGGACGCCGTGCGCGCCCTCGGCGTCGACGACGCGCACCTCGCCTCCTCCCGCACCGACGCGTTCGAGGCGCGCTTCACCGAGGCGAGCGGCGGCGGCGTGGACGTCGTCCTGAACTCCCTGGCGCACGACCTGCTCGACGCCTCGCTGCGCCTGGTGCGGCCCGGCGGCCGGTTCGTCGAGATGGGCAAGACCGACGTCCGCGACCCCGCCGAGGTCGCGGACCGCCACGAGGGCGTCGCCTACCGCGCGTTCGACCTGATGGACGCGGGCGTCGAGCGCGTCGGCGCCATGCTCACCGAGATCGTGCGGCTGTTCGAGGACGGCGGCCTGCGCCATCTGCCGGTGACCACCTGGGACGTGCGGAAGGCGCCCGCGGCCTTCCGCCACCTCGCCCAGGCCCGGCACGTGGGCAAGATCGTCCTCACCATGCCGACCGCGTGGGACCCGGAGGGCACCGTCCTGGTCACCGGCGCGTCCGGCGCGCTCGGCGGCGAGGTGGCCCGCCACCTGGTCCGCGCGCACGGCGTGCGCCACCTCCTGCTCGCCAGCCGCAGGGGAGCCGAGGCCGACGGCATGGCGGGCCTCCTTGCCGAGCTGACCGGCCTCGCGGCGGCGGGCGCGACGACCGTGCGGGCCGTCGCCTGCGACGTGGCCGACCGGGACGCGGTGGCGGACCTGCTCGCCGCGGTGCCGGACGCGCATCCGCTGACCGCCGTGGTGCACGCCGCGGGCGTGGTGGACGACGGCGCCCTGGAGTCGCTGACGCCCGAGCGGATGGGCACGGTCTTCGCCCCCAAGGCCGACGGCGCCTGGCACCTGCACGAGCTCACCCGGGACGGCGACCTGGCCGCGTTCGTCGTCTTCTCGTCCGCGGCGGCCACCATCGGCACCCGCGGCCAGGCCAACTACGCCGCGGCCAACGCCTTCCTCGACGCCCTCGCCCGGCACCGCCACGACGCGGGCCTGCCCGGGACGTCCCTGGCCTGGGGGCCCTGGAGCGGCGGCATGGCGGCCGCCCTCGGACAGGCCGACCGGGACCGCATGGGCCGCTCCGGCGTCGGCGCGCTGTCCACCGAGGACGGCCTCGCGCTGCTCGACCTGGCGCTCGCCGCCGGCACGGCGGACCTCGTGCCGGTCCGGCTCGACGTGGCGGCCCTGGGCACGGCCGCCGCGGCCGGAGACCTGCCCGCGCCGCTGCGCGGCCTGGCCCTCGCCCCCGCCGCGGCGCCGGGCGCGGGCGCCGGGGACGCGCTGCGGGAGCGCCTCGGGCCGCTCGCGCCCGAGGAGCGGAGCGCGGCCGTGCTCGACCTGGTGCGCGGCCAGATCGCCCTGGTCCTCGGGCATCTGACGCCCGAGAGCGTGGAACCGCAGCGTCCCTTCCAGGACCTCGGGTTCGACTCGCTCACCGCCGTGGAGCTGCGCAACCGCCTGGGCGCCGCGACCGGTCTCGCCCTGCCCACCACGCTCGTCTTCGACCATCCGACCCCGGCGGCCCTGAGCGAGCACATCGGGGCCGAACTCCTTCCGGGCCTCGGCTCGCGGGTCGACTCCTTCCTGTCCCGGCTCGACGCCTGGGCGGCGTCGTTCGACGGCGACGGGCTCGACGACGACGAGCGGGAGCGGGTGGCGGCACGGCTTCGCTCCCTCGCCCAGCGGTGGGGCGAGGGAGCGCGCGGCAGGGCCGAGGAGTCCGGGCGCGCGGCCGTCGCGGACGAGTTGGACCTGGCGAGCGACGACGAAGTCATCGACTTCATCAGCAACGAGCTCGGCATCTCCTGACGGCGGGGGAGGCCTGGCTTTCGCCGCGTCGCGTCACGCACGCGAGCGGACATCGGTGACGTCTCGACGAGGTGGATTTCAGATGGTGACGGAAGACAAGATTCGCTACTTCCTCAAGCGGGTGACCGCCGACCTGCACGAGACGCGGGAGCGCCTGCGCGACGTCGAGGAGGCGGCGGGGGAGCCGGTCGCGGTGGTCGCGATGGGCTGCCGCTACCCGGGCGGCGTCCGCTCCCCCGAGGACCTGTGGGACCTGGTCGCCTCGGGGCGCGACGCGGTCGCGCCGTTCCCCGACGACCGCGGCTGGGACGTCGAGGGGCTCTACGACCCGGACCCGGACCGCCTCGGCACGAGCGTGGCGCGCGAGGGCGGCTTCCTCGACGACGTGGCGTCCTTCGACGCGGGCCTGTTCGGCGTGACCCCGCGCGAGGCGCTGACCCTCGACCCCCAGCAGCGCCTCCTCCTGGAGGTGTCCTGGGAGACCTTCGAGCGCGCGGGCATCCCCCCGGCCGCGCTGCGCGGCAGCAGGACCGGCGTCTTCGTCGGCACCAGCAGCCAGGAGTACGCGATGCTGCTCAAGGGCGCCCGGGAGAACTTCGAGGGCTACTCCACGGGGTTCCTCGCCAGCGTCCTCTCGGGCCGTCTGGCTTACACGTTCGGCCTGGAAGGCCCGGCGATCACCGTGGACACCGGGTGCTCGGCCTCGCTGGTGGCCCTGCACCTGGCGGTGCAGTCGCTGCGCCAGCGCGAGTGCGCCACGGCCCTGGTGGGCGGCGCCTCGGTGATGCCGACACCGAGCATGTTCGTGGAGTTCAGCAGGCAGCGCGGTCTTGCTCCGGACGGCCGGTGCAAGGCGTTCGCGGCGGCGGCGGACGGCACCGGCTGGGGTGAGGGGGTGGGACTCGTCCTCCTGGAGAGGCTCTCCGACGCGCGGCGCAACGGACACCCGGTCCTTGCCGTGGTGCGGGGTTCGGCGGTGAACCAGGACGGCGCGTCCAACGGCCTGACCGCGCCCAACGGCCCCTCCCAGCAGCGCGTCATCAGGGCGGCCCTCGCCAACGCCCGCCTCGCCCTCGGTGACGTGGACGCCGTGGAGGCGCACGGCACCGGCACCGCGCTCGGCGACCCGATCGAAGCCCAGGCGCTGCTCGCCACGTACGGACGGGAGCGGGAGGCAGGACGGCCCCTGTGGCTGGGCTCGTTGAAGTCGAACATCGGCCACACGCAGGCCGCGGCGGGCGTCGGCGGCGTCATCAAGACGGTGATGGCGCTGCGCCGGGGCGCCCTGCCGCCCACCCTGCACGTCGACGAGCCGACCCCGCACGTCGACTGGTCCCCGGGCACCGTACGGGTCCTCACCGAGGGCCGCGCCTGGCCCGACACCGGGCGCCCGCGCCGTGCGGGCGTCTCGTCCTTCGGCATCAGCGGCACCAACGCGCACGTGATCCTGGAGCAGGCGGACCACGACGGCTTCCCGGCTCCGGACCCGGCACCCGCGGACCCGGCGACGCCCGAGGACGCCTCCGCCGCCCCCGTGCCGTGGCTGGTCAGCGCGCGCAGCGACGCGGGCCTGCGGGAGCAGGCGGCCCGGCTGCGCGACCACCTGCGGGAGCGCCAGGACCTGTCCCCGGCCGACGTCGGCCACGCGCTCCTGGCCTCGCGCACCGCCTTCGACCACCGCGCGATCGTGCTGGCCGACGACCGCGACGGCTACCTCGCCGGCCTCGACGCCGTGGCGGAGGGCAGGAGCGCGGCGGGCGTGGTGGAGGGCGTCGCCCGGGAGCCGGGGAAGCCGGTGTTCGTGTTCCCCGGCCAGGGCGCCCAGTGGCAGGGCATGGCCGCGGACCTGTACCGCGACTCCGCGGTCTTCCGCGACCGCCTGCGCGCCTGCGCCGCAGCCGTCGCCCCGCACGTCGACTTCTCGCTCGTCGACGTCGTGTGCGGGGCCGAGGGCGCCGCCTCGCTCGACCGCGTCGACGTGGTGCAGCCCGCGCTCTGGGCGATGATGGTCTCCCTCGCCGAGCTGTGGCGTTCGTACGGCGTCGAGCCGGGGGCCGTGGTGGGCCACTCGCAGGGCGAGATCGCCGCCGCCTGCGTGGCGGGCGCGCTCTCCCTCCAGGACGGGGCCCGGATCGTCGCGCTGCGCTCCCGCCTCGTCGCCGAGCGCCTCGCGGGCAGCGGGGGCATGGCGTTCCTCGCGCTGCCGCTCGACCGGGCGCGCGAGCGGCTCGCCGAGTGGGGCGCGCGCCTCGCCGTCGCCGCCGCCAACAGCCCGTCCTCCGTGGTCGTCTCGGGCGACGCCGAGGCCCTGGACGAACTCCTCGCGGCCGCCGAGAGCGAAGGCGTCCGGGCGATACGCGTCGCCGTGGACTACGCCTCGCACTCGGCGCAGGTCGAGACCTTGGAGGCCGAACTCCTCGCCGTGCTCGCCGACATCGCGCCCCGCCCGGCCGGGATCCCGTTCCACTCGACAGTCACCGGCGGCCTCCTCGACACCGAGGGGCTCGACGCCGCCTACTGGTACCGGAACCTGCGCCGAACGGTGCGCTTCGACCCCACCGTGCGCGACCTCCTCGCGGCGGGGCACCGCACGTTCGTGGAGGTCAGCCCGCATCCGGTGCTCGCGGTGTCCGTGCACGAGATCCTCGACGGCGCCGCCGCCGAAGGCACCGTCCTCACCTCGCTGCGGCGCGGCGAGGGCGACGCCCGGCGCGTGGGCACCTCCCTCGCCGAGGCGCACGTCCAGGGCGTACGCGTGGACTGGTCGAGCCGCGTCGGGCCGCGGGCCCGCCTGGTGGACCTGCCGACCCACGCCTTCCAGCGCCGCCGCTACTGGCCGGACGGGGCCCTGGCCGCCGTCTCGGCCCGGGAGGGCGACGACAGCGCGGCCGCCCGGTTCCGGCAGCGCCTCGCGGAGCTGCCCGAGAGCGCGGGGGAGCGCCTGGTCCTGGAGACGGTGTGCGAGCACGCCGCCGCCGTGCTCCACCGGGATCCGGCGGACCTCGACGCCACCCAGGCCTTCACCGACCTCGGCTTCGTCTCGATGACGGCGATGGAGCTGCGCAACCGGCTCGCCACCGCGACCGGCGTCCGGATCTCCCCCGCGGCCGTCTTCGACCACCCCACGGCCGAGCGCCTCTCCGCCCACCTCCGGACCCTTCTGACGGGCCGTCAAGAGGCGGCCGCCGCCCCGGTGGCGGTGGCGCCCGGCGCCGACGAGCCGGTCGCGATCGTCGCGATGGGCTGCCGGTTCCCCGGCGACGTGGCCTCGCCCGAGCAGCTGTGGGACCTGGTCGCGTCGGGCCGCGACGCGACCTCGTCGTTCCCCGCCAACCGCGGCTGGGACGAGACGGACCTGTACGACCCGAGCCCGGGCACCCCGGGGCGCACCTACGTCCGCCGCGGCGGATTCCTGCACGACGCCGACCGGTTCGACCCGCTCCTGTTCGGGATCAGCCCTCGCGAGGCCCTGGCGATGGACCCGCAGCAGCGCCTCCTGTTGGAGGTGGCGTGGGAGACGTTCGAGCGGGCCAAGCTGGCGCCCGACGCGGTGCGCGGCAGCCGCACCGGCGTGTTCGTGGGCCTCAGCGGCCAGGACTACCTGCCGCTGCTCACCGCGGACCCCGACGAGAGCGCCGGGCATCTGATGACCGGCACCTCCACGAGCGTCGCGTCCGGGCGGCTCGCCTACGCCTTCGGCCTCGAAGGCCCCGCCGTGACCGTGGACACCGCGTGCTCCTCGTCCCTGGTCGCCCTCCACCTCGCGGTGCAGGCCCTGCGGCAGGGCGACTGCACGGCGGCCCTGGTGGCGGGCGTCACGGTCCTGTCGACGCCGGGCGCCTTCGTGGAGTTCAGCGCGCAGGGCGCCCTCGCCCCCGACGGCCGGTGCAAGGCCTTCGCCGCGGCGGCCGACGGCACCGGCTGGGGCGAGGGCGTCGGCGTGCTCCTGGTGGAGCCCCTGTCGCGGGCCCGGCGCGAGGGCCACGAGGTCCTCGCCGTGATCCGCGGCTCCGCGATCAACCAGGACGGGGCCAGCAACGGCCTGTCCGCGCCCAACGGCCTCGCCCAGCAGCGCGTGATCCGCCAGGCCCTGGCCCACGCCGGACTCGACCCCCGCGACGTCGACGCCGTCGAGGCGCACGGCACCGGCACCACCCTCGGCGACCCCATCGAGGCGGAGGCGCTCCTGGCCACGTACGGACAGGGGCGGCCCGCGCGGTCGCCGCTGTGGCTGGGGTCCCTGAAGTCCAACATCGGCCACACGGCGGGCGCGGCCGGGGTGGGCGGCGTCATCAAGACGGTGCTCGCGCTGCGGCAGGGCGTCCTGCCGCCCACCCTGCACGTGGACGACCCGTCCGGGCACGTGGACTGGTCGTCGGGCGCCGTGGAACTCCTCACCGAGGCCAGGCCGTGGCCGGACACGGGCCGGGCACGGCGGGCGGGCGTCTCGTCGTTCGGGATCAGCGGTACGAACGCGCACGTGATCCTGGAGCAGGCACCCACCGAGCCCGTCAAGGCCGAGGACCCGGCAGCGGAGCCGCGGCCGGTCGCCGCGCTGCCCGCCGTGCCCTGGGTCCTCTCCGGCAAGACGGAGACGTCCGTACGCCAACAGGCAGAGCGTCTGCGGCAGTTCGCGGCGGACCGCCCCGACCTCGCCCCGGTCGACGTGGCGTGCTCCCTTGCGAGCACCCGGGCCGCCCTGGAGCACCGGGCCGTGGTCCTCGGCGCGGACCGGGAGACGCTCCTCGCGGGCCTCGCGCTGCTCGCGGACGGCGGGGAGGAGGAGCCGGACGCCCCGCACGTCCTGCGCGGCGCGGCCCGCGCGCGCGGAAGGGTGGCGTTCCGCTTCACCGGCAGTGGCAGCGGCACCGGCAACGGCACCGGCGCCGCCGCCCGGACCGGCCCCGCCGACCCGGCGTACGCTCACCTCCCCGTCCACGCGGCCGCCCTGGAAGAAGTCGCCGCCGCGTGCGCCGCGCACCCGGACGCGCCCGAGGCGACCGGCGCCCCGGCCCGCTTCGCCGAGCACGTCGCGCTGTTCCGGCTCCTGGAGCACTGGGGCGTCACCCCCGACCACCTCGTCGGCCACGGCGTCGGCGAGGTGAGCGCGGCGCACTGCGCGGGCGCCCTGTCCCTGGCCGACGCGGTGGCGCTCGCCGTCGCCCTCGACGGCGAGGCCGACGGTGTCCACCGCGTCACCAAGGAACTGACGTTCCGCCCGCCCGCGATCCCCCTCGTCTCCGGCCGCACCGGCCGCCCGGTCTCGTACGAGGAACTCTCCACGCCGGAGCACTGGTCCCGCCTCGCCCGGGAGAGCGGCGCGCCCGACGAGGCACTGCGGTGGCCCGCCGCCCAAGGGGCGCACGACCTCCTGGAGTCGGACCGCGACGGCGCCACGGTGAGCGCGCTCCTGGCCGCCCTGGCCCGCCTGCACGTCGGCGGGGTGGCCGTGGGCCTGGACACGCTGCTCGCCGACGCAGGCGCCCGGCTCGTGGAGCTGCCCACGTACGCGTTCCAGCACGAGCGCTACTGGCCCGATGTGACCGGATCGCCGCTCGGCGGCGCACGGGCCGGGGGCGGGCGCGGCTCGGCGCGGGCGGAGCGGGGGCGGGAGTTCCGTGCCCGCCTGGCCGCCGCGGCCACCGCGGACGAGCGGCGGGAACTCGTCACGGCCCTCGTCCGCGCCGAGGTCGCGGCCGTGCTCAAGCTGGCCGACGCGGCCGCGGTCGCCGACGACAGGAACCTGCCGGAGCTGGGCTTCGACTCGCTGACCGCGGTGGACCTGCGCAACCGGCTCGGCGCGGCCACCGGGCTCCGCCTCCCGCCGGCCCTCGTCTTCCAGCACCCGACCGTCACCGACGTGGCCCGGTTCCTTGCGGACCGGTGGGAGACGGCGGGGCCCGAGGGCACCGGCGACGCGGAGCCCGCCTCCGGCGCGCGGTTCACCCTGGGCCCGCTGCTCGCCCGCGCGGGCGAGCTCGGCCGCACCGACGAGTTCCACGAACTGGTCCGCGGCGTCGCCCGGTTCCGCCCCACCTTCGACGCGCCCGACGAGCGGCTGTGCCCGCCCCGCGTCCGCCTCGCGCGCGGATCCGCGTCGGCGGGCCCCGACCTGGTCTGCTTCCCGACGTTCGCCGTCGGCGCGGGCGCGCCCCAGTACGCGCGCCTGGCCGCCGCGGCCGAAGGCGACCACGACGTCTGGGCCCAGCCCGTCCCGGGGTTCACCTGGCAGGAGCCGCTGCCCGCGTCCGTGGACGCCCTCGCGCGCCTCCTGGCCGACGCGGTCGAACGCGCGGGCTCCGGCCCCGCCGTCCTGCTCGGCTACTCGGCGGGCGGCTGGATGGCCCACGCCACCGCGGCCGTCCTCGAAGAGCGCGGGGCGGGCCCCGCGGCCGTGGTCCTCCTCGACAGCCACTGGCCCGGCAGCGCGATGATCCCGCGGCTGCACGCGCGGATCGACCGGGCCCGCGCCGCCGGTTCGCCGGACGTGCTGTGGACGGAGGAGGCCGGGGACGACGCGTACCTCACCGCCCTCGCGCACTACTCCCATCTGTTCGAGACGTGGCGCCCGCACGCGATCGACGCGCCCACCCTGCTCGTCCGCGCCTCGGAACCGGCCTTCGACGAACCGGCCTTCGACGAACCGGCCTTCGACGAACCGGGCTCAGGTGGGGTACCCGACGACTGGCGGCCGTGCTGGCACCTGCCGCACACCGCCGTCGACACGGCGGGCACCCACTTCTCGATCGTCCGCGAGCACAGCGGGCCCGCCCTGCGCGCGGTGCGGGACTGGCTCGCCGACCCGCACTGAGGACACGGCCCCCCGACCACCCATAGGAGCATGATGACGTCCAACGGCCCCAGCGGCAGCAAGCCCATCGACCACCTCGACCAGGCCGTGATCGACGGGCAGTCGGGGTACTCGAAGCCGTTCCTCAACCTCTACGACCTCACGGTCTACCGCGGCACCGCCCCCCTCCTGTGGGGGTGCCCGCCCGCCGTCTCCCGGACGCTGTACGACACCGAGGTCGGCGCGCGCCACATGGACATCGGCGTGGGCAGCGGCTATCTGCTGCACCACGCCCGGTTCCCCGTGGCACAGCCCCGGATCACCCTGGTCGACCTCAACCCCAACTCCCTGGCGCACACGGCCCACCGGCTGCGGCGCTACGAGGTCGCCACGGTCCGCGCCAACGTCCTGGAGCCCCTGCCCGTGCCGAAGGAGTCGCACGACTCGGTCGGCATGAGCTACCTGCTGCACTGCGTGCCGGGGAGCCTGCGCGAGAAGGGGATCGCCCTCGCGCACGCCGCGGCCGTCGTCCGCCCCGGCGGTGTCGTCTTCGGCACCACGGTGCTCACGGGCGGCGTCCCGGTGTCCCGCTCCGCCCGCCGGGCGCTGCGGATGCTGAACAAGCGGGGCGCCTTCCACAACGAGGACGACCACCTGGAGGACCTGCGGGCACAGCTCGACCAGCACTTCGACCGCCACGATCTGACCGTACGGGGGTGCGTCGGCATCTTCCGCGGCTGGACGCCCTCCTGAGACCGCCGGGCCCGGACGGCTTCCCGGGGCCGCGCGCACGCGGCCCCGGGGGAGCGGCCGGGGCGGGGCGGCCTTCGTGCTTCCCCCGGGCCGGGGCGCCACGTACACTCCGAAACTAGCAGCGCTAATTAACCGCTTGTCGGCCGTACACGCTCCGGAGTCGCCGTGCGCACCGTTCACTTCGCCGCCGCCCGCCGCACCCCCATCGGGCGGCTCCGCGGGGCCCTGTCCTCCGTCCGCCCCGACGACCTCGCCGCCACCGTCGTGCGCGGCCTTCTCGACGGCGTGCCGGACCTCGACCCGGCCCGCGTCGACGACGTCTACTGGGGCGCCGCCAACCAGGCGGGGGAGGACAACCGCAACGTGGCCCGCATGGCCGCGCTGCTCGCGGGCCTCCCGGAGTCCGTGCCCGGGGCCACCGTGAACCGGCTGTGCGCGTCGGGCCTCGAAGCCGTCACCACGGCGGCCCGCGCCATCGCCTCCGGCGAGGCCGACATCGTCGTCGCGGGCGGCTCGGAGTCCATGAGCCGCGCCCCGTTCGTCCTGCCGCGCCCCGACGAGGCGCTGCCGCACCGCATGGAGACCGCCGACACCCGCCTCGGCTGGCGCCTGGTCAACCCGCGGATGAAGGAGCTGCACGGCCTCCTGTCCATGGGGCAGACCGCGGAGGAGGTGGCCGAGCGCCACGGCGTCTCCCGCGAGCGCCAGGACGCCTTCGCGCTGCGCAGCCACCAGCGCGCCGCCGCCGCGCGCAAGAACGGCCACTTCGACGCCGAGCTGCTGCCCGTCACCACCCCGGACGGCACCGTCGTCGACGCCGACGAGGGCATCCGCGAGGACACCTCGTACGAGAAGCTCAGCAAGCTGCGCCCGGTCTTCCGCGACGGCGGCAGCGTCACCGCGGGCAACGCGTCGCCGATGAACGACGGCGCCGCGGGCCTGCTGCTCGTCAGCGAGGAGGCGCTGCGCGACCTCGGCCTCACGTCCCTCGGCCGGTACGTGGCCGGGGCCAGCGCGGGCGTCCACCCGGACGTGATGGGCATCGGACCCGTGCCCGCCACGCGCAAGGTCCTGGCCCGGGCCGGCTGGTCCGTCGCGGACGTGCGGGAGGCCGAGTTCAACGAGGCCTTCGCCGCCCAGGCGATCGCCTGCGTGGACACGCTCGGCATCGACCCGGACCTGGTCAACCCGGACGGCGGCGCCATCGCCCTGGGGCACCCCCTGGGCTGCTCCGGCGCCCGGATCCTCACCACGCTCCTGCACCGCATGCGCCGCACCGGTGCCACCCGCGGCCTCGCCACGATGTGCGTCGGCGTGGGGCAGGGCAGCGCCCTGCTCGTCGAGCGCGACTGACCCGAGGCCCTCGCGCGCCCGGCTAGGTGAGCGTGACTGCCACGGCGAGCGCCAGGGCCAGACAGGCGAGCCCCACCGCCGTCACGCCCCATGGCCGGGCGGTCCGGGCCGGGGCGCAACAGCAGCACCGCGGTTCCTTGAGGTAGGGGGAGTCGAGCCAGTACGCCCCGACGAGCCGGGCGTGTACCTGGGGGATTGCGCCGTCGGTCTCCATGCCCGAGACAACGCCACGGCCCGCGCCCTGGCCACGGCGGGGTCAACCATCCCGCCCGAGCACCACGGATAAGGCGGACTCATCCCACGGAAAGCGTTTGGCGCCGGCGATCGACGGAAAGGGATGGCAGGTCGCGCGTCCCCCGGGGCGCTCAGCGCGCGTCGACGAGCCCCTGCGCCAGGTCCTCCGCGAGCAGCCGCTTGGCGATCGCGTCGACCGCCGCCATCAGCCGGGCGTCGTCCTGGACCCCGCCGCCCTCGGGGGGCCTGCCGTCCTTCGCCAGCTCCTCGCCGAGCCAGCGCGCCCACTCCTTGCCGATGACCTCGGCCTCCCGCTCGCCCGCGGGAGTGTGCTGGAACAGGGTGCCGCTGCGGCTCAGGTACCCCTCGTCGACCATGCGGTCGAACACCGGCACCAGGACCTCCGGCGGCAGTTGCCGCCGGACCGCGATGAGGTTCAGGTTCGCGTGGCCGACCAGGCGGGTGAAGAGCGCCACCTGCATCACCGCCCAGGCGCCCGCCAGGTCCAGGCGCGTGTCGGACCGCTGGATCACGCTGCGCGCGGTGCCGAGGCCCTTGCGGCGCAGGATGTTGCCCACGGCCAGCTCCAGGAGCCGGGCCGAGTCGCCCGCCGACGACGGCGAGGCGAAGCCCTCACCCATGTCGTTGGAGCTCATCCGCGCGCTGTCGCGCAGCTCCACCTCCTTGAGGAAGAGCGCCACCACGAACCCCGCGAGGGCGACCGGCACCGTCCACAGGAACACCGTCTGGATCGTGTCCGCGTACGCCTCCACGAGCGGCGCCGCCGCCGCGTCCGGCAGCTCGTGCAGGCCCTCCGGGCTCTGCGAGGCCTTCGCGATCACCGCCTCGGGCGCCGCGCCGGTCCGCGCCGCCTCGGCGACCCCGTCCCGGAGGTTCGGGGCCAGCGTGTTGGCGTAGATCGTGCCGAACACGGCCGTGCCGAAGGCGCTGCCGAGGGTGCGGAAGAACGTGACGCCGGACGTCGCGGTGCCCAGGTCCGCGTACGCGACCGTGTTCTGCACCGCGATCGTGAGGACCTGCATGCACAGGCCGATGCCGACGCCGAGCACGAACATGTACAGCGACTCGAGCCAGGCGCTGGTCGCGCTGCCCATCAGGGACATCAGGAAGAGACCGGCCGCCATCACGAGGGCGCCCACGATCGGGAAGATCCGGTACGTGCCCGTCCTGCTGACCACGTTGCCGCTGAAGATCGACGCGATGAGCAGCCCGACGACCATCGGCAGCGTCCGCACGCCGGAGATCGTGGCCGAGTCCCCGTCGACGTACTGGAGGTACGTCGGCAGGAACGTCATCGCGCCGAGCATCGCGAAGCCCACGATGAAGCTGAGGACCGAGCAGACCGTGAACACGGGGTTCGCGAACAGGCGCATGGGCAGCATCGGCTCCGCCGCGCGCGTCTCCGCCCAGCAGAAGCCCGCGAGCGCGGCGAGCCCGCCCGCGAACAGGCCGATGACGACGCCCGAACCCCAGGCGTACTCGTTGCCGCCCCAGCTCGTCGCCAGGATCAGCGCGCTGGAGCCGATCGCCACGAGGGCGATGCCCAGGTAGTCGATGACGGGCCGCGCCGCCGACTTCACCGACGGGATGGTGCGGGCGGCGGCCACGACGACCAGGATCGCGATGGGCACGTTGACGTAGAACGCCCAGCGCCAGCTCAGATGGTCGGTGAACAGGCCGCCGAGCAGCGGTCCGATGACCGTGGACACACCGAAGACGGCGCCGATCGCGCCCTGGTACTTGCCGCGCTCCCGCAGCGGGATCACATCGGCGATCAGCGCCATCGCCGTGACCATCAGACCGCCCGCGCCGATGCCCTGCATCGCCCGCCAGGCGATGAGCAGCGACATGTTCGTGGCCAGGCCGCACAGGAACGAGCCGGTGATGAAGACGACCGCCGACACCTGGAAGACGACCTTGCGGCCGAACAGGTCACCGAACTTGCCGACGAGGACCGTCGCGACCGTCTCCGCGAGCAGGTACGACGTCACCACCCACGACATGTGCGCGGCGCCGCCCAGGTCCGACACGATCGTCGGCAGGGCGGTGCCGACGATCGTCTGGTCGAGCGCGGCGAGCAGGACGCCCAGCATGATCGTGACGAAGACGACATTGCGGCGGCGCCGGTCCAGGACCGGCGGGCCCTGCTCCGGTGCCCGCGCGGCCTCGGCGTGCTCGGTGACGGTCACAGGCACACCCTCACACCGGTCCCGGGCGGGTGCATGCCGGGCCGTCCGGTCCGGTGACGGGCCGCTCAGTCCCGCGGACGCCGCCGCAGCAGATAGGTGTCCATGATCCAGCCCTTGCGCGCACGGGCCTCGGCCCGCAGCCGCCCGATGCGCCCGGCCGCCTCGGGCAGCGCCCCGGAGACGAGGATCTCGTCGGGCGTGCCGATGTAGGCGCCCCAGTAGATGTCCAGGTCGTCCCGGTCGGCGTACCGCTGGAAGGCCTGCCGCGCGTCCAGCATCACCACCACGTCGTCCACGCCCTCGGGGAAACCCTCGTCGCTCAGGCGGCGCCCGGTGGTGACCTGGAAGGGGCGCCCGACGCGGTTGAGGCCCACCCGGTGCCGGGCGGCGAGCGCGGACACGCTGCTGACCCCGGGCACGACGTCGTACGCGAAGGCGACGGCACCGCGCCCGATGACGTCCTCCAGGATCGCGATCGTGCTGTCGTACAGCGCGGGGTCGCCCCACACCAGGAAGGCGCCGGTGTCCTCCGCGCCGAGCTCGTCGGCGATCATTCGCTCATACAGGTCGGCGCGGCGGCCGCGCCAGTCGTCGACCGCGCCGGCGTAGGCGACCCGGTCCGCCTCCTGGTCGCGCCGCGGGTCGCGGGCCTCGACGACGCGGTACGCCCCGTCCGGGCGGTGGGCGTCGAGCATGCCCCGGCGCAGCGCGACGAGGTCCTCCTTCTCCGCGCCCTTGTCCAGGACGAAGAACACATCGGTGTCCCCCATCGCCTTGACCGCTTGCAGGGTGAGCTGGTCCGGGTCGCCCGCGCCGATCCCGATGACATGAATCCTTCGCACGTCAGGAGTGTGTCACCCGTCCCCGCGCGCCGGTCCTGGGGCCAGCTCCGGCGCGGCCGCCGCCGCGTCGACGGGCACCTCGCCCCGCTCCACCCGCGCGGCCAACGCGTGCGCCCACGCGAGCAGTTCCGCCACGCCGATCCCGTACGGCCGCTCGCGGCCCGGCTCCGCCGCGCTCCACGCCGCGACGGCGCCCGCGCCCCTGCGGAGCAGCCGCGCCCCGCCCGTCGCGTTGCCGCGCGCCGCGTGGGTGAGTCCTACGGCGAGCTGCGCGAGCCCCTGCCACAGGCCGCGCTCCCGCCCGGGCCCCGACTTCCAGGCGTCCTCGAAGACCTCGTGCGCGTGGAAGGGCCGCCCGGCGTCGAGGAGCGCCTGCGCCTCGGCGAGGGTCTCGGCGGGGGTGCGGGTCACGCCCTCCGGCTGCCGCTCGACGCCTTCGGTCCCGTACGGCAGCGGTCGCCCGAGCCCGTCGCGCGGCCGCGCGCTGCGCGCCCGGCCCTCCGTGTCCCGGTCCCGGCCGCCTGGTCCAAGTGCGCTCGTCATGCGGTGATTCTCCCGCCGCGGGCCCGCACCCCGCGCCCGGGCGGTGACCTGCGGCGGGGGCGGCGGAACCACCCCCGCAGGTGGGGTAGAGTTCTACCTGCGTGATCACGCGGAACACACACCGCGAGGAACGCACCGGGACGTGGCGCAGCTTGGTAGCGCACTTGACTGGGGGTCAAGGGGTCGCAGGTTCAAATCCTGTCGTCCCGACTTTGCGAAGTCGCGAGTCGAGGGGCCGTTTCAGAGAGATCTGAAACGGCCCCTCGGTCGTTCCGCGACCGCTGGCTATGCTGCCGCCGTGCGAAGCGCTCGGGCAAGCGCTCAAACGAACAGCGGTGGGTGAGGGGGCAGCAGCATGCGCGAACCGGTGGACCTCAGGCGGCAGCGGATCCTCGCCGCGGTGCGGTCGCGCGGCGCGACCCGGGTCAGCGATCTCGCGGCGGAGCTCGCGGTGTCCGTGGTGACCCTCAGGCGCGACGTGGAGGAACTGGCCCGCGAGGGCAAGCTGCGCCGCGGCCACGGCGTGGCAAGGCCGGTCACGGACGAGGCCGAGCGCCCGGCGCCCCGCGCGCCCGGGCCCACGGCCGACGGCGGCCCGGTCGCGGTCGTGGTGCCCGAGCGCCACTCGTATCTGCACGAGACGCTGCACGGTGCCCGGTCCGCCTTCGAGGAGGCGGGCGTCCGCATCGCGCTGCACATCGCACCGGCCGCGCCGGGCGCCGAACAGCCGCTGGTGGAGCGGGCGTTGGCGGACGGCGCGCGGGGCCTGCTGATCGCGCCGCGCTGGCGCAGCCGGGCCGTCGAGGAGGCCGACTACGCGTGGCTGTCGCGCGTGGGGGTGCCCACGGTCGTGATGGAGCGCAGGCCCCGGCGCGGGGGCGCGCTGCACGCCGTCGACGCGGTGTGCACGGACCACTGGTACGGCGTCCACCTCGCCGTCGAGCACCTCACGGGGATCGGGCACCGGCGGATCGTCCTCGCCGCGCGCGACGACAGCCCGACGGCGCGCGCCCTGCGCGCGGCGTTCACCGAGATCGCGGCGGACCACCCAGGGGTGGACGCGTGGGCGCTCGCCCTCAGCTCTCCCGGCGCGGTGCCCGACCCGGCGGCGCCGGCCGCGCGGCAGCCGGTCGACCTGCCGTCGCTGCTGGCCGAGCGGGGGGCGACGGCCGCGGTCCTCCACGGCGACGTGGACGCGCTGATGCTGGTGCAGGGCTTGCGTGACGCCGGGGTCCGGGTGCCGGAGGACTGCTCCGTGATCGCTTACGACGACGTGGTCGCGGCGCTCGGCAGCACCCCCCTGACGGCCGTGTCCCCGCCCAAGGCGGACATCGGCCGGGCGGCGGCCGAGCTGCTCCTGCGCCGCCTGGCGCTGGGCGCTGGGCCGGTGCGGCGGCTGGAACTGCTGCCGGAGCTCAAGGTTCGCGGCTCGACCCGACCGCTGCGCGACTCGGTATCGCCGCGCTAGGTCGCCCCTCGTCTGCGGGCCGTCCGGGGCTGGTCGCGCCCGCGCGGCGGAGCCGCATATGAGCACAGCCCCGCGCCCCTGACGGGCGCCAACTGCCGCACCGTGATGAGCGTTTGATCGGTTCATCTTCTTCTGATCGGTCTATTGACCAAGTTCGTTCAGGCGATCAGTATTCCCGTGACTCGAACACGCAGGAGCCGCGGGAGGCGCCCATGCCTGGTCGACACAGCCGCCCCAGCCGTCGGGGAGTGCTCGGCGCGCTCACCGCGCTGCCGCTCACCGGTGCCCTCGGCGCCTGTAGTGAGGCCAAGCAGCGCACCAAGGGCCCCACCACCCTCACCTTCTGGTCCGCGCTGCGCGGCAGCCAGGAGGTCGTGGACGCGTTCAACCGGACGCACGACCACATTCAGGTCGACTTCGAGCAGGTGCCGTCCGGCAACCACGGCGGGTACGCGAAGCTCAGCAACGCGGCGCGCGCCGGCAACGCGCCCGACGTCGCCACGATCGAGTACCCCCAGGTGCCGGGCTTCGCCATAGACGGCGTCGCCCGCGACATCACGCCGCTGCTCGGCGACGGGCTGCGGGCCGAGCTGCTGCCCCAGGCGCTCGCGCTGACCACGTTCGAGAACCGCACGTACAGCGTGCCGCTCGACGTCGAGCCGATGGTGCTGCACTACCGCAGGGACCTCTTCGAGAAGCACGGGTTCGACGTCCCGGGCACCTGGGACGAGTTCGCCGCGCTCGCCCGCGAGGTGCGGCGGCTCGGCAAGGGCCGCAGGGCGGCGGTCTTCCCCACGGACGGCGCGACGCACTTCGCGGCCTGGGCCTGGCAGGCGGGCGCCCAGTGGTTCGACACCTCCGACGGCGCCTGGAACGTCTCCCTCGCGGACGCCCCGACCCGGCGCGTGGCGGCGTACTGGCAGCGCCTCATCGACGAGGACCTCGTCCACGTCAACGCCGTCGAGAGCCGGCTGGCCGACGCCCAGATCGCGGGCGGCCTGGTCCTGACCCGGTTCAGCGGCGCCTGGGAGGCGGGCGCGCAGATGAACGCGCGGCCGGGCCAGAAGGACCTGTGGCGGATCGCCCCGCTGCCCCAGTGGGACCCCGCCCGGCCCGCCGTCGGCACGCACGGCGGCTCCACCTTCACCGTGACGAAGGACTGCGGACACCCCGAGGCCGCCATGGAGTTCATCGCATGGCAGGTCAGCCACCCCGACGCCCTCAAGGCCCGGCTCTCCAGCGGCGCGAGCAGCCAGTACCCGGCCGCGTCCGAGCTCGTGGCGGTCGGCCGCGCCGCCTTCGACCGCGGCTACTACGGCGGACAGGACGTCTACGCGCTCTTCGACGAGGAGGCCCGCAAGATCCGCGACGGCTGGACGTGGGGCCCCCGGATGACCGCCACCAGCAAGGTCATGCAGGACGCCTTCGCCCGCGCCGGAAACGGCTCCGGCACCCTCCTGTCCTCCGTGCGCGCCGCGCAGGACGGCACGATGCCCGACCTCAAGGCGCTCGGCCTGGCCACCACCCAGCACTCCACCTGAACGCCCGCACCCCGAAAGGCAGGTGACACCCATGACCGCGACGGTCCACGCCCCCGCGGCGGCCGCCCCCGAGCCAACCGCCGACGTGCCCGGGCGCACGGCACGACGCGTGGCCGAGCGCCGCAGACACACCGCGGCGGGCGTCCTGATGGCCCCGTTCTTCCTCCTGCTCACCGCCGTCTTCCTCGTCCCCGTCGGCACCGCGGTGTGGCTGAGCTTCTTCAGCGACGACCAGCCGGGCCTCGGCTTCGGCCCCGAGCGCACCGTCTTCGTGGGCGCGCGCTCCTACGCCGCCGTGCTCACCGACCCCACGTTCCTGTCCGGGCTCGGCACGGTCGCGCTCTACTGCCTGCTCTACATCCCGCTGATGGTGCTCGGCTCCCTCGCCCTCGCGCTGCTCCTCGACTCCGGCGTCGTACGCCTGCGCGCCTGGGCACAGCTCGGCCTGTTCCTGCCGCACGCGGTGCCCGGCATCATCGCCGCCCTGATCTGGCTCTACCTGTACACGCCCGGCATCAGCCCGGTCATCGACGCCCTCAACAAGGCGGACATCACGGTGGACTTCCTCGGCCTGCACACCACGCTGCCGTCGATCGTGAACATCGCCCTGTGGAGCAACCTCGGCTACAACATGGTCGTCTTCTACGCCGCCCTCCAGGCGGTCCCGCGCGAGGTCGTCGAGGCGGCGGTCGTCGACGGGGCGGGGCCGGTGCGCACCGCGCTCCAGGTGAAGGCGCCGCTCGTGCGCTCCTCGATCGTGGTGGTCGCGATGTTCACCCTGATCTGGGCGCTCCAGCTGTTCACCGAGCCGATGCTGCTCAGCCAGTCCTCACAGATGATCAACTCGCGGTTCTCGCCCAGCATGTACGTCTACGACGCCGCCTTCACCCGCAACAACTACTCGCTCGCGGCCGCGGCCTCGGTGATCCTGCTCGCCCTCACCGTCGCCGTGTCCTACGGCGTCACCCGCTGGACGAGCCGCGTCGACCGGGCCGAGGGAGCCACCCGATGAGCGCGCACAGCTCCACGCGCCCGCGCCTGCTCGGCCGGGCCACGGTCAACGCGGTCGTCGCGCTCTGCGTCCTCTACACGCTCCTGCCCGTCCTGTGGCTGGTGCTCGCCGCGACGAAGACCCGCGACGCCCTCTTCAGCAGCAGCCTGCTGTCCTTCGGCGACTTCTCCCTGGTCCAGAACGTCAAGGACGTGTTCGCCATGGACGGCGGCCTGTACGGGCGCTGGTACGGCAACAGCCTGCTCTACGCCGTCCTGGGCGCCGCGCTCGGCGCGCTGATCAGCGTCGCCTGCGGCTACGCCTTCGACAAGTACCGCTTCCGGCACAAGGAGAAGCTGTTCGGCCTGGTGCTCGCGGCGGTCATGGTGCCGCAGACGGTCCTCGCACTGCCCCTGTACCTGCTGGCCTCCGAGACCGGTCTGGTCAACACCTTCTGGTCGGTCTTCATCCCCGTCCTCTTCAACCCGTTCGGCGTCTATCTGGGCCGGGTCTTCAGCCAGGGCTACGTGCCCGACGAGGTCCTGGAGGCGGCCCGCGTCGACGGCGCCGGCGAGCTGACGACGTACGTCCGCGTCTGTCTGCGCATGCTCGGCCCCGGTCTCGTCACCGTGTTCCTCTTCCAGCTCACCGCGATCTGGAACAACTTCTTCCTGCCGATGGTGATGCTGTCGGACCAGGACCTCTATCCGGTGAGCCTCGGCCTGTACCAGTGGAACAGCCAGGCGACCGTCTCGCCCGAGTACTACCCGGTCGTGATCACCGGCTCGCTGCTCGCGGTCGTCCCGCTCATACTCGCCTTCGCCCTCCTGCAGCGGTTCTGGCGCTCCGGCCTCACGGCGGGGGCGGTCAAGTGACCCGGCCCCGCACCGCCCTCGCCATGTCGTCGCGGGCCGCGGCGGCCGTCTTCGCCCCGCGCTCGCTCGCCGCGCTCGCCGAGGTCTGCGACCTGGCGCCGCCGCCCGCGCTCGACGACCTGACGACCGCCCGCGCCAAGGAGGTGCTCGCCGACGTCGAGGTCCTCGTGACGGGCTGGGGCTGCCCGCCGCTCGACGCCGACGCGCTCGCGGCGGCACCCCGCCTCAAGGCCGTGGTGCACGCGGCCGGTTCGGTGCGCGCGCACGTCACCGACGCCTGCTGGGAACGGGGCCTCGCGGTGTCGTCGGCCGCCGCGGCCAACGCGCTGCCGGTCGCCGAGTACACCCTCGCGATGATCCTGCTGCACGGCAAGCACGTCCTGGAGCGGGCCCGCGACTACCGCCGCGACCGCGAGCGCGCCGACTGGCTGCTCACCCCCCGCGAGGTGGGCAACTACCGCCGCACCGTGGGCATCCTCTCCGCCTCGCTGATCGGCCGCCGGGTCATCGAGCTGCTGCGCCCCTTCGACTTCGAGGTGCTCCTTCACGACCCGTACGTCACCGCCGCGCAGGCCGCCGAGCTCGGCGCGGAGCCGGTGAGCCTGCCCGCACTCTTCGCGCGCGGCGACCTGGTGAGCGTGCACACGCCGCTCCTTCCCGCGACCCGCGGCCTGGTCGGCCGGGAGCTGCTGGCCTCGATGCGGCGGGGAGCCACCCTGATCAACACCTCGCGCGGCGCGGTCGTCGACCAGGACGCCCTCACCGACGTGGTGCGCACGGGCCGGATCCGGGCGGTGCTCGACGTGACGGACCCCGAAGTCCTGCCCCCCGGCCACCCGTTGTGGGACTGCCCCGGCGCCCTGATCACCCCGCACCTCGCGGGCTCCCAGGGCAGCGAGTGGCAGCGCCTCGCCGACACGGCCGTCGGCGAGGTGGCCCGCTGGGCCGCGGGCGCGGGCCTCGCCCATCCCGTACGACGCGAAAGGCTGGCGTACCTGGCATGAGCATCCCCTTCGACCTGCCCGCGGACGACCGGGACCTGAGCCCGCACACCGGGTACACCCGCGCGCACTGGGAAGCCGTCGCCGACGGGCTGCTCGGCGCCGCGTGGCGCTGGGCGACGCCCGGGGGCGCCCTGCTCGACCTGCCGGGCCGCCCCTCCGCGTCCGGGGTCCGCTCGGACGGGCTGGAGGGCTATGCCCGTACGTTCCTCGCGGCGGGCTTCCGGGTCGCGGGGGCGGGCGGCGCGGACCCGCACGGCTGGCTCGAGCGGTACGCGCGGGGCCTCGCGGCGGGCACCCGCACGCCCGGCCGTGACGACACCGAGTCGTGGCCGCTGATCCTCGACCACCACGTACAGGGCCAGCCGATGGTGGAGTCGGCGTCCGTCGCGCTCGGCCTGGCGCTGACCCGGCCGTGGCTGTGGGACCGGCTCGACGACGCCGTGCGGGACCGCGCGGAGAGCTGGCTGCGCGGCGCGCTCACCCACGTCCCCTCGCCCAACAACTGGTATCTGTTCCCCTTCACGGTGGCGTCCTTCCTGGAGTCCGTCGGCCGCGGCGACGAGGCGACGGCGCGCGCCATGGAGCGTGCGCTCGGCCTCCTGGAGACGTGGTACCGGGGCGACGGCTGGTACGCCGACGGCGACGGGCGGGCCTTCGACCACTACAACGGCTGGGCCCTGCACCTGTATCCGCTGCTGCACGCGCACCTGACGGGCGACGCGGCCCTCGCGGACCGGCTCGGGCCGCGCCTTCGCGCGCACCTGGAGGGCTACGCGCTGCTCTTCGGCGGGGACGGCGCGCCGGTCCACTTCGGGCGCTCGCTCACCTACCGCTTCGCCGCCGCGGCGGCCATCGGCGTCGGCGCGGTGACCGGGCACACCCCGCTGTCGCCCGGCACGTCGCGCCGCGTCGCCAGCGGGGCCCTGCGCCACTTCCTCGACCGCGGCGCGCTCACCGCCGACGGGCTGCTGAGCCTCGGCTGGCACGGGCCGCACGCCGCCACGCTCCAGGCCTACTCGGGCCCGGCCTCCCCGTACTGGGCGGCGAAGGCCTTCGTGGCGCTGCTCGCCCCCGCGAGCGACCCGCTGTGGACGGCGACGGAGGAGCCCGCGCCGAGCGAGGCGGGGGACCGGGTGCTCGCGCTGCCCGCGCCGGGTCTCCTCGTACAGGCGACACGGGCGGACGGGATCGTCCGCCTGCACAACCACGGCAGCGACCACGTCCGGCCGCACGAGGGCGAGTCCGCGGCGCGGGACGACCCGCACTACGGGCGGCTCGCGTACTCCACGCACACCGGCCCCACCTCGCCCGGCAACACCGCGGACAACCATCTGGCGGTGGTGGTCGACGGCGTCGCGAGCGTCCGGCGCCGCATCCGCCCGCTGGGCGCGGGGCACGGCGACGGCTGGGGCTGGGCCGCCTCCTGGCACCGGCCGGTGTTCGGCTCGGGACCGCCGATGGTGCCCGGCCTGCGCGTCGACAGCGTGACCGTCGCGCGCGGCCGGTACGAGGTGCGGGTCCACCGGGTCGTGGGCGCCCCGCCCGGCGCGCGGGTGACGCTCACCGGCTGGGCCACGCGGGCGCTCCGCTCGGAACTCCTCGGCCTGTACGGCTGGGATGGGCCGGACGAGGTGCGGGCCCCCGCGGGCACGGCGTACGAGCCGTGGGTGCGGCTGCCCCGGCTCTCGGCCGCCGCCGGGGGCACCGGGGTGTTCGTGGCCCTGGCCTCGCTGAGCGCGGAGCCGCTGCCGCTCGCCTCCGCCGTCCGTGAGGTCGTCCTGTCCGGTGGCGAGGTGCTGGTGCGGTGGGCGGACGGCTCGCGGACCACGGTTGGCTTCGAGCCGCGGGTGCGGCATGAGGGGGTCGCGGTTGACCGGCCTCCGGCCTCGTCCTCAAACGCCGGACGGGCTTGATCGTCGCGCTGCGCGCTCGTCCTCAAACGCCGGACGGGCTTGGTGGTTGCGCTGTGCGTTCGTCGCCAGCCGCCGGACGGGCTTGAAGGTTGCGCTGCGTGCTCGTCGTCCCTGTCGCTCAGCGCGTGTCGAGTACCTCGCGGAGCTTCGTCGCGAACGGTTGCGGCTCGCCGTGCTGGCCGTACTCGCCGCCCAGGAAGCCCCCGTGGTGGCTGGGGAAGACCTCCGGGGCCAGGCCGAGGCGCTCGGCGATCGCCAGGCCCGAGCGGGCCGCCAGCTCGTCCTCGGACTCCTTGCCGACCGCGATGACGACGCGCGTGGACGCGGCGGCGAGGGCGTCGAAGTCGGGCCGGTAGCCGCAGCAGCCGCGCAGATTCTGCCCGAGCAGCGCGTCGTCGCGGGAGCCGTCGTCCTCGGTCGGGAGGCCGAAGTCGGCCGGGTTCGGCCCGGGCGCGTCGGCGTAGCCGTCCGGCAGCGGTCCCTTCTGCATCGTCAGCGCGATGAACTTGGCCATCGCGGGCCCCATGCCCTCGCGCCGGTACGTCCGGTGGATGTCCTCGACGGCCGCCCACGCCTGCTCGTGGTCCGGCACGGTCCGCACCGCGGGCGGCTCGTGCGCCACGAGCGTGCGCACCAGGCCGGGATGGCGCGTGACGAGCGCGAGGCCGTTCACCGCCCCGCCGCTGCTGGCGAACACGTCCACCGCCCCGAAGCCGAGCGCCTCGATGAGCCGCCGCAGGTCCTCGGCGTGCTCGTCCGGCGTCAACTCGCCCTCGCCGTCGGTCCGGACGCTGCGCCCGGTGCCGCGCGGATCGTAGGTGACGACGACCCGGTCGTCGAAGTGCGAGGCGAGTGTCGTGAATCCGGCGGCGTCCATCGGCGAGCCGATGAGCAGCAGCACGGGGTGGTCCGCGCCCGTGTCCCCCAACCCGCCCCGAACGTCGTACGTGAGAGTGGCACCGGACGTGTCCAGGGTGTAGGTGTCGAGCTTCGTGGTCATGGTGTCTCCTCGGGTCTCATCGGTCGGCGCGGCCGCTGTCACCCATAAGACGGCCGGCCCCGGCGAAACTCATCGCCGCCGGAGCGAGAACGTGACGTGACCCGGGAGCGACCGGGTGCCGACCGGGCCTCCCGGCGCGCTCCCACATGACGCGATGCCTACGCCGGAACACCGATCCGTCGATGAAAGCAGGGCATGCGTCACCCCCAACAGCGGAGTTTTTCGCGGGATTTCCGGACAGCTGATCGGGTCGAAATGGCCAGGGTGTGGAAAACCCGTCGGTGCGGCACCGCCGCGCTGGCCGCCGCGGGCCGGGGCTGCCTAGGATCGCCGACGCGGGCCCAGTGGCGCGGCACGCGAAGCGCGTGTCGCGCCGGGCGTCACCCGGAGAAATTCGACGCCGTCGACAGGCGCGACCGGTATCTGTGACCGATGCGTGTGACCAGCATGGGCGACCGGTATGCGCGGGGGAATTCAGAAAACTCTGGAGAGTGGCATGATGACGGGGGAACAAACATGCGTCGACACGCTTTCGCCGACGTCGATCGGTGACATTCGCTATCTGCACACCCTCGGCCCGACCGGCACCAATCTGGAGTCGGCGGCCCATCTGTGGTTCCAGCGGCACGGACTTCAGAACGACGGGCAGGTCGTCCTGCACACGTCCCTGGAGGACGCCATGGCGAGCGTGCCCAGGACCGGCGCCCACGCCCTGGTGGCCTGCGCCGTCTACCCCGAGCTGCACACGCTCGTCTTCGGCAACCTCCTCACCTGCCGCATGGTCGACTGCTTCCTGTGGCCCACCTTCGAAATGGTGCTCGCCGCCGCGCCCGGCACGCACGGCGAGCCGCGCACCGTGGCCACCCACCCCGCCCCGGCCGGGCTCGTGGCCCCCACCAGCGCACGGCAGCTGGTGACCAGCAACGCGCAGGCGGCCATCGACTGCGCCGACGGCAAGGCCGAGGGCTGCGTCACCACCGTCGTCGCGGCGCGCGCCCAGGGCCTGCGGATCGTCCGCAGCTTCGGCGAGGTCCCGATGGTCTACACCGTCCACCAGATGCGGGAGCACGGCCGGTGAGCGGCACGACGAACGGCGTGCTCGGCCCGGTGCGCGGCACCCACCGCCTCCACGACGACCTGCTCGGCGAGGCCGAACGGCTCGGCCGCGGCCTGCTGCCGCGCGTCAACGCTTTCCGGAGCCGCCAGCGCGACGACGGCACCGTGCCCGCCCCCGACGATGCCGACCGCCGCGCCCTGCTCGCCGTCAAGGACGAGGCCACCCGCTGGTTCGCCGGGCACGGCAGGGCCGCGCAGGCCGACGCGCTCGCCGCCGACATCGAGGGCTGGCTGGCCGCGGGACTCGACACGCCGCCGCACTTCGCCCGCAGCCGCGACGCGCTCACCGCCCCGGCCGACGGCGACTGGGCGGCGTTCCTCGCCCCCGTCCGGACCACCAACAGCGTGCCGCCCGTCGGCAAGCGACTGGAGTTCTTCCTCGTACGCCGCAAAGAGCCCGACGCGCTGCCCGACCTCGCCGAGCACTATCCGCACCCGAAGAACAACTGCCAGGCCGCCGTCCTCATCGCGGGCAGCGCGGGACTGGCCGACGGCAACTGCATCGTCTTCTTCCCGGAGAACGTCGCCGCCCACGACAAGGTCGCCGAACAGGCCTACGCGATCTTCTTCTTCAGCAAGTTCCGCCGGATCCACGAGACGTACGCCGTGCCGTCCGCGCGCGCCGTCCTCACCCCCGGCTCCGTGCCCCGCGCCTCCACCGGAATGGACCCCGAAGCCTGCTACCAGGCGCGGGCCGTCTGGGGATATCTGCACGACTACTTCCACCACCAGGGGCGATGGCCGCTCGACCGGCACATCAAGCTCAAGATGAACTGGTTCATCGGCCTCCTGGAGGAGCTGAAGGTCGACGCCAGGACCGCGCTCGCCTGCCACGCCGACCCCGCAGTGCCGTACGCCGACGAGCAGATCGCCATGATCCTCCTGGAGCGGATGTTCCGGTACCCGCTGGACGCCCACGCCGTGCGCAACTTCGACGCGGGCACCGGCGTGTTCCTCTACTCCTGGCTGCGCGAGCGCCGCGCCCTCACCACCGACCGGACCGGGCTGCTCCGCCTGGACCACGACCGGGTGATCGACGGACTGCGGGAGTTGGTCGCCGCCGTCGAGGGTATGGAAGCGGCCGTCAGCACTCCCGCGGAGTACCGCGCGGCCGCCAAGGCGCTCGTACGGACCCAGCTGCGCGAGGGCGCCGAGGGCGACCGGTACGCCTTCACCGACGACCAGCGGGCGCTCGTGCGGGCGCGGGAGCGGCTCGCCGCGGCGCCCCCGCCGCGCTTCGCACCGGCCGAGCTGTGACCGCGCAGAGCCGAGCCACGAAAGGGCGTACAGCCATGGGGAACCTGGACCGGGCCGCGCTGGAGGCCGCCGTGCGGCGGTACTTCGAGGCGTGCAACAAGGTCGACCGCGACCTGTTCGCCACCTGCCTCTCCGAAGAGGTCGTGCACTACCTGGCCCACGGCATGGCGGGGCCCGTGCACGGCATCGACCCGATCGTGGAGCGCTGGGGCGCCGACGTGCGGGCCAACGGCTCCCACTGGGCCGTCGACGCCGTCTACGCCGACGAGCACACCCGTACGGCCGTCTGCGAGTGGACCGCTTTCAAGCCGCGCCTCGGCAAGGTGCTGCGCGGCGCGGAGGTCTACCGCTTCGACGACACCGGCCTGATCGACGAGGTCCGCATCTACTACGCGTCGCCGCGCGACGACACCCGCGACGCGAACGAACTGGAAGGGTTCCCCTACGCCGACCGGGGGTTCGCCACATGAGCGGCGCCGCCCCGCCCGTCCCGCCGCTCGACGACCGGGACGGCGTCATCTGGCTCGACGGGGCCTTCGTGCCCTGGCGCGAGGCCCGCCTCCACGTCCTCAGCCACGGCCTGCACTACGGCGGCAGCGTCTTCGAGGGCGAACGGGTCTACGACGGCCGGGTCTTCGCGCTCTCCGAGCACAGCGCCCGGCTCGTCGCCTCGGCCCGGCACATGGGCTACGCGCTGCCGTGGACGGCCGCCGAGCTGGACGCCGTCACGCGCGAGGTCGTCGCCGCGGCGGACCTCACCGACGGCTATGTGCGCCCCGTCGCCTGGCGCGGCGGCGACACCCTGCGCCTGGTGGCACCGGACAGCCGCGTCCACCTCGCCGTGGCCGCCTGGCCCTGGCCCCGGATCTTCACCGAAGGGCCGCGCGGCATCCGCCTTCGCACCTCCCGCTGGCGGCGCCCCGCACCCGACACCGCCCCGATCCGCGCCAAGGCGGCCGCCCTGTACGCCATCGGCGCGCTCGCCGGGCAGGAGGCGGAGGAGGCGGGCTTCGACGACGCGCTGCTCCTCGACCACCGGGGCCGCCTCGCCGAGGCCACGGGCGCCAACCTCTTCCTGGTCATCGACGGGGAACTGCACACGCCGCCGCCGGAGTGCGTCCTGGACGGGATCACCCGCCGCACCGTCATCGGCCTGGCAGGGGGCCTCGGCCTCCCGGTCGTCGAGCGCCACCTCGCCCCGGCCGAACTCGACCGCGCCACCGAGGTGTTCCTGACCGGCACGGCGTACGAGGTGCAGCCGGTCACCGGCGTCGACGGCAGGAGCTTCCCGCTCGGCGAGGTCGGCGCGGCCCTCACCGAGGCGTACGCGCGCGCCGTACGGGCCGGGGGCGCGGACCGGTCGGGGTATCCGGCCCCGGCGGGCGCGGGGAGCGACACCGGATGACCGGTACCGAGCCCTCCGGGTCCTCCGGGTCCTCCGGGTCTTCCGGGGCCTCTGAGTCCTCTGAGTCCTCTGGGTCTCGCCGGTCGAGCCCGCGGCCCGCCCCGCCCGGCGGACAGCGGGCCGCCTGGGCCGAGGGGGCGCGCGCCGCCGTGCCCTTCACCGTCGCGATCTTCGCCTTCGGCGTGTCCTTCGGCGTCCTCGCCAAGGGCGCGGGCTTCACCGCGCTCGCCGCGACCTCGATGTCCGGTCTGGTCTTCGTGGGCTCCTCGCAGTTCGCCGCGGTCTCCGTGATCGTCAACGGCGGCGGCTGGGCGGCCGCCGCCGTCGCCGGGACGCTCCTGAACCTGCGGTACCTGGTGATGGGCTTCGCCATCCTGCCCGCCCTGCGCGGCGGCCGGGCGCGCCGCGCCGTCGAGTCGCAGCTGGTGATCGAGGAGTCCTGGGCCATCGCGAGCGACGCCGACGGACGGTTCGACCGGGTGCGGCTGCTCTCCTCCGGCGTGGTGCTCTGGCTCGGCTGGGTCCTGGGCACCCTGGCGGGGGCCATCGGCCCCTTCCGCGCGGTGGACATCCTCAACTACGGCCTGGACGCGGTGTCCCCGGTGCTGTTCTTCCTGCTGCTCGCCCCCCATCTGGGCACCGCCCGCAAACGGTCGGCGGCCGCGACGGCCGCGGTGGCCGCCGCCGTCCTCACCGCGGTCGCGGTGCCCGACTCCGCCATCGCCGTGGCCTGCGCCGTCGCCGTCGGCTGGACCTGGTGGGCCGGGAGGAAGCCATGAGCAACGACCCGTGGATCGTCGTAGGCGCCCTGGTGGTGACCACGTTCCTGATCAAGGGCGCCGGTTCCCTGGTGATGGGCGACCGTGAACTGCCCGGCTGGTTCCCGCGGTTCGTGGAGTACCTGACGCCCGCGCTGCTCGCCGTCCTGGTCGTCACGCAGCTCGTGGGCTCGGCGGGAGCGCACGGCATGACCTTCGACGCGCGCCTCGCCGGCTTCGCGGGAGCCCTGGTCGCCTGGCGGCTGAAGGCCCCCGTACCGCTCGTCGTCCTGGTGGCCGCGGCGGTCACGGCGGGCGTACGCGCGCTCGGCTGACCCCGCCCGCGCCCCCGCGCCGACGCGCTCAGCCGGTGTCGGCCTCCGGGTGCCCGGCCGCGGCGGCCCCGGCGCGCTCCACGGCCGCCGCGAACTCCAGGGCCTCGGTCAGGCCCGGCAGGTGGCCGGTGGCCCGGTGCAGGCGCACGGACCGCTCGACGGCCCGGGCCGCCTTCGCGGTCTGGCCCAGGGCCAGATGGACACGTGCGAGTTCGGTCAGGGCCGCGCCCTCGGCGAGCCCGAGCCCCGTCTGCCGGGCCGTGCTCAGGGCCCGGCGGGTGCACGCCAGGGCCTCGCGGCTCTCGTCGAGGTGCCGGTGCACGGCGGCGAGACCGAGGCACGCCTCCACCTCGGCCCTGCGGCAGCACGCCGCGCGGGCCGCGTCCAGGGCCCGCCGGTGGTGGTCGAGGGCGCCGGGCAGGTCGTCGAGGCGCAGCAGCACCGTGCCGATCGTGTTGAGGGCGTCCGGCTCGATCAGACGGCGGCGCGTGCGGTGGGTGACGCCGAGCGCGTCCACGGCGTACTTGAGCGCGAGCCGCGGGTCCCCCGCGTCACGGCAGACCGCCGCGAGGGCGGTGAGGGCGCCCTCCGCCGCATAGGTGGCCAGGAGCCTGCCGTCCACCGCGAGCGCCCGGGTGAGCAGCCGCTGTGCCTCCTCCATGGCGCCGAGCGCGTGCTGCACGGTGGCGCGGCCCCACAGCGACAGCATGACGGTGTGCTGGTCCCCGGAGGCCTCGGCGCGCGCCCCCGCCTCGTCGAAGTGGCGGCGCGCCGCCTCCGCGTCGCCCTGGTCGAGCCGGGCGCGGCCGAGCAGGAACAGGGCCCACGCCTCCCCGGCGGGCTGCGCGCCCTCGCGGTAGAGGGCCAGGGCCCGCTCGGCGTCGTGGGCCGCCTGCTCCAGGGCGCCCCGCTCGCGGTGCGACGCGGCGAGGCCGAGCACCGCGCCCGCCCGCTCCACGGGCTGACCGGCCCGCGCGAACAGCTCGTCGGCGCGGGCGCTGTGCTCCAGGGCCTCCTCGTGCCGGGCCAGCTCCCACAGGACGTAGCACAGGCTCCAGTGCATCACCGCCCGCGCGTGGTCGTCGCCCTCGGCCTCGGCGGCCTTGAGCCCCGCGTGCGCGGCCCGCAGCCAGTCGGTGCGTCTGCCGTGCTCCATCAGGTGTCCGTGGACGGCCAGGGCGGACTTCCAGGCGAAGGGCCGCGGGCCGTGGCGCACCGCGTGCTGCGCGCAGGCGAGCAGCGCGGGCCGTTCGTCGTCGAGCCAGGCCAGGGCGGCGGTGTCGTTCCTGAAGGCCAGGGGAGCGGTGGGGGAGCCGTCCGGCTCCGGCGGCCGGGCGGCGTACCAGGAGTAGAACGTGCCGTACAGCTGGCACGCGGCCTGCTCGGCGGTGCCGAGGTACCAGGTGAGCAGGCGGCCGACGGCCTCGTCGCGCACGGCGGGGGCGTCCTCCGCCGCGGCCCGCTCCCCGGCGAACAGGCGGACGAGGGCGTGCAGATGGAACCGGCCGGGGCGGTGGGTCTCCAGCAGGCTGCGGGCGGTGAGCTGGTCGAGGAGGCGGGTGGTGGCGGGCACCGCGGCGCCGGTCAGGGCGGCCGCGGCGGGCACGGACACCTCGGGGCCCGGGGCGAGCGCGAGCAGCCGCAGGGCCTCCCGCTCCGGGGCGGGCAGGGAGCGGTAGGACAGGGCGAGGACGCCGCGCACGCCGGTGTGGCGCTCCTGGTCGAGGGCGAGTTCGCCCAGGCGGTCGGCGCGCAGCTGGCCGACGATCCGCGCGATCGGCAGATGCCGGTCGCCGATGAGGTGGGCCGCGACGATCCGTACGGCGAGCGGCAGCAGGCCGCAGAGCCGGACGGCCTCGGCGGCGGCGTCCGGTTCGCCGCGCACCCGGTCCGCGCCGATGACGCGGCCGAGCAGCGCGAGCGCCTCGTCCTCGCCGAAGACCGCGAGGCTCACCCGGTGGGCGTCGTGGAAGGCGGTCAGGCCCCGCAGGTCATTGCGGCTGGTGACGACGACGAAGCAGGTCGGCGAGCCGGGGAGCAGCGGCCGCACCTGTTCGAGCCCGGCCGCGTCGTCGAGCAGGATCAGGACGCGCTTGCCCGCCAGGAGCGAGCGGTACAGGGCGGCCTTCTCGTCGGTGCTCTCCGGCAGGTGCCCGGTGCCGACGCCGAGCGCCCGCAGGAGCTGGCCGAGGGCCTCGTCGGCGGTGGTCGGGGGCTCGGCGGCGTGGCCGCGCAGGTTCGCGTACAGCTGGCCGTCGGGGAAGCGGTCGGCCACCCGGTGCATCCAGTGCACGGCGAGGGCGGTCTTGCCGACGCCCGCCATCCCGGAGACCGAGGAGATCACCAGGGTCTGCCCCGGGCCCGTGTCGTAGCGGGAGAGCAGCGTGTCGAGCTCCCGCAGCTGGTCGGCGCGGCCGGTGAAGCTGGCGACGTCGGGCGGGAGCTGACGGGGGACCGGGCGCGCGGCGGGCGGGGCCGCGGGGGCCGGGGACCGCTCGGGGGCGAGCGCGGGGTCGCCGACGAGGACGCGCTGGTGCAGCTCCTTGAGCTGGCGGCCCGGTTCGATGCCGACCTCGTCGTCGAGGAGCTGGTAGAACTCCCGGTACGCGGCGAGGGCGTCCGCCTGCCGGCCCGAGCGGTACAGGGCCAGCATCAGCTGGCGGCGCAGCCGCTCGCGCAGCGGATACTCCCGTACGAGCGGGGTCAGCTCGGCCATCGACGCCTCATAGCGGCCGAGTTCGACGAGGGCGTCGACGCGGTCCTCGCGGGCCACCAGGCGCAGCTCTTCGAGACGGTCGGTCTCGGCCAGGGCGAAGCTGCGGTCGCTGACGCCTTCGAGCGCGGGCCCCGTCCACAGGGCCAGCGCCTCGTCGAGGAGGGCGACCACGGTGGCGGCGTCGCCGTCGGCTGCGGCCTTGCGGGCCTGGTCGGTGAGGTGGACGAAGCGCAGCGCGTCCACCTGCTCGTCGGCCACCTGGAGCGTGTAGCTGGTGTTGCTGCGCGCGCCCGCGCTGACCAGGACCGCGAAGCCGGAGGTGGCCCGGCTGCCCGGCTCCAGGATGCGGCGCAGATGCAGGACGTGGGTGCGCAGCGAACTCACGGCGCCGTCCGGGACCTCGCCCTCCCACAGCAGCTCGGCAAGGCGCGAGGTGCTGACGGGGCCGCGGGCGAGCGCCAGGGCGGCGAGGAGGGCGCGCTGCTGTGGTCCGAGGCCCACGTGGCGGCCCTGGACCTCCACGCTCACCGGGCCAAGGAGCCGGATGCGCACCGACTCCCGCGGTGTCTGCGCCTCCTGGGGCTCCGAGATGCGGCTCACTCGACTCCCTCTGCTTCCCGGTTGGCGGTCCCTGCTCTAGTAGTCGCTGTTCCGCCCCCGTCCGGTTGCCGCTCCCGCCGGGTCAGGGCCCGGACGGGGCCTCGCCGGACTGGTCGGGTCCGGTCTCGTCGGGGCCCGTCACGAAGCGCCGGATCACGCCGTCCGACACCGTGAACTCCCAGGCGGTGTCGATGTCGTTCCAGATGTCGTTGTGGAAGCGGGCGCTCACGCACAGGCCGTCGGGCGACTCGCGCACCACCTCCATCCGCGCGTGCGAGGAGAACAGCTCCCGTTCCACCCACGCGTGGAGGTCGCGCTCGGTGCCGACGTCGATCACGGTGGCGTCCTTGGCGAGGACGGTCCAGAGGGCTTGCTGGTCCTGGGCGTTGACCGCGTCGACGAAGGCGCGTACCGCCGGGTGGGAAGGCCTGCCGCTGGAGGAGGTCATCTCCGCTGCTCTCCTGGTGGTTCGGGGTGGTTCGGGGTGGTTCCCGGTCGTTCCGGTCGTTCCGGTCGTGGTGCGGGCGGTCAGCCGTCGGTGACGGCCCGGTGCAGGGCGTGGGTGTCCTCGAACAGGTGGTAGCGCGCGACCCGGCCGTCGACGACCGTGAGGTGCGCGGCGAAGGGCGTGGTCAGCGGCTTGCCCGTGGCTTTGACGGTGTCCCGCAGATGGCCGATGATCACTCCCTGCTCGCCGTCGACGACGATGTGCGTGACGGTGAACTCCTCCGGCTGCAAGTACTCGTGCAGCGTGGTGAAGAACTCCGTCACGCCCTTGTGCCCGGTGCGGTTCCCCGACCACGGCACCGCGGGCGAGCCGGGGGCGAGGAACTCCGCCGACTCCGAGAAGAGCCGCACCGCGCCGTCCAGGTCCCGGTCCGCGAGCCGGGCCAGATAGGCGTCGATCACTTCTCTGGTGGCCCGCGCGGACGTCTCGGGGGAGTGCGTGGACATCTCACCAACTCCTCGTCTGTGGCTGACGGCAGGACCGGCCGCACGGCCGGCCCGCTGGTCGTGGAGTCCCAGTGTGGTGCGCCTGTGGCGGGGAGCGTAAGGCAGTCGCCGGTTTCGCGCCACGAGTTGGCGGTGCGCCGTGGTTGAGCACGCGTGGCCGCAGGTGACGGAGGGAGGGGAGTACCCCCGTCCGGGGGTGTTCCGCGCCCCTGACGGGGGTGGAGCCCGTACGGCCTTCCCCGGCGGGCATCGCCGCACCACCGGCTCCCGTTGGCCGCGCACGGCAGCTGACGGGCCCCGCCGCGCGCCCGCGGGGGCCGTCCGTCTCGGCTGCGGCGGGCCCGGGGCCTCCACCGCTCCCGGCGGCCACCGGCGGAAGGGCTCACGGAGATCGAGCCGCCGACGCCCTAGGGCCTGTCCGGTGGGTCGGCGCGGCGTCACGACGTCTGGCACGCACGCTCGCCGCGTTGCCGAAATGTCCTAGTAGCTCCTTCCCCGAGCTCTCGGCTCCGCTCGAGCAGGGGAGACCCCATCCGAGGACATCCCGGCGCCTTGCGATCGCACGCGCCCCCAAGTTCTCGGCTCCGCTCGAACAGGGGGGACCCCCTTGACGCCGCTCCTTGCTCCACGCCGACCCACCGGACAGGCCCTAGCCTGTGGTCCCGGCTTCGGCCCCCGGCCCGGCCCCGACCTTGGAGCGCACACCGTGACGCAGCCCGTACCGGAGATTCCGTTCCCCGACGCCCACCGACCCGACGGCACCCCCGCGCCGCACGCCCACCTCGCGCCCGTGACGGGCCTCCTCGGCACCTGGCACGGCCTGGGCGACGGCGGCTATCCCACGCTCGAAGGGGACTTCGCCTACGCGCAGGAGGTCACCTTCAGCCACGACGGCAGGCCCTTCCTGCGCTACGAGGCGCGGGCGTGGATCCTCGACGCCGACGGCGGACCGCTGCGCCCCGCGGCCCGGGAGAGCGGGTGGTGGCGGCTCCTGGCCGACGGCCACGTGGAAGCGGTCATCTCCCAGCCCACCGGCATCGTGGAGGTCGCGACCGGCGCCGCGGCCGACGGCACCGTCGACCTCGCCACCCACCAGGTGGCCCTCACCCTCACGGCCAAACGGGTCGACGCCACCCGCCGCCGCTACGCCCTGGCCGACGACGGCACGCTCGCGTTCACCCATGACCTGGCGGCGGTGGGCCAGCCGCTCCAGCACCACCTCTCGGCGACACTCCGGCGCGCCCACTAGCCGACAAAAGAGGTCGTACGTGTCGTAGACGTCGAAGAGGGGGAGCGGCTGTCCCGGCCGACGAGACGTCCCGCGCGCGCCGCGCGCAGGCCCGGGAGGGGCGCGCAGGGGGGCTTGCGTGAGTTTGTGCCGCGCGTGGTCGGCCAGCAGGTTTCGAGCCAACTCCCGTGCCGCATAGCTCAGATGCCGACGCGGTCATTCGGCCATCAGGTCGAAAGGCCCGCGCGGTGCGTTCGTCCACCGGCCGTCAGGTCAGTGGTGATCAATGAGTACGGCGGCACCGCGCGCTCGGGGCGCGGTGCCGTGGCACGCACCCCCCCCACAAGAGGCCCGCCACGGGCCCGCACAGAGGAGGACCCCCTCATGCGACGTCGACTTGCCACCCTGGCCGTGAGCGCCGCCGCCCTCACCCTCGGGACGGGCCTGGCCGCAGCCCCCGCATCCGCCGTTCCCGCGGACAAGGCGCAGGTGCTCAGCCGCTGGACGCAGACCGACGCGGGCAGCTACAGGGCCTGGGCCGCGGCCCGCGCCAACCAGGGGGCGTGGAGCGCCTACCAGTTCAACTGGTCCACGGACTACTGCTCCTCGTCCCCCGACAACCCCTTCGGCTTCCCCTTCCAGACGGCCTGCGCCCGCCACGACTTCGGCTACCGCAACTACAAGGAGATGGGGGCCTTCAGCGCCAACAAGGCCCGCGTCGACAGCGCCTTCTACGCCGACCTGAAGAGAGTCTGCGCGGCCTACAGCGGCGCGAAGAAGACCGCGTGCGACGCGACGGCCTGGACGTACTACCAGGCCGTCGACAAGCTCGGCAGCGTCGCGCCCACCCACACCAAGGCGGCGGCCTGAAGCAGCCGGTGAGGCGGCCCCCGGGGTTCTCGTGCGGCCCCTGGGGTTTTCCCCACCCTCCTGGGCCTGCTGGCCGGACCCCGGAGGGGCCCGCTGACCGGATGGATCAGTTCCTCTTGATCGCGGAGGCTGAGCACGTCGCGATGTCCGACCGGACGCCGCGATGCCCGACGGATGGGAGATCCAGTGTTCAGCCTGAAGTCCTCGCGCCGCACGGTGGCGCGCACCGCCGCGGTGGCCCTGGCCGGAGCGGCGTGCGCCGTCCTGCTGGCCGGCAGCGCCGAAGCCGTCGTCAACGGGAAGGATTCCACGCGGCGTTACCCGGCGATGGTGTCGATCCCGGTGACGGGCGTGGACGACCCCACGTTCAAGGGCGTCTGCGGCGGATCGCTGATCGACGCTCAGTGGGTGCTCACGGCCGCCCACTGCGTGGACCCGACGCTCGTCACCCTGGACGGCACCGTCCGGATCGGCAGCGAGTGGAAGAAGTCGGGGGGCACGGTCCGGTCCGTCGCGAAGACGGTGTCCCACCCGGGCTACAGGAACGGCGAGGGCGCCGGTCCCAACCGCGACGACGTCGCCCTGATCCGCCTGGACCGCCCGGTCGCCGAGAAGCCCCTGCGCATCGCCGACAAGCCGGGGCGGCCCGGCACCCCGACCCGGATCCTGGGCTTCGGCACCGTCGACGACGCCCCCGACCCCGCCGAGTGGGTCTTCCCCGACCGGCTCCAGGAGCTCGACACGCGCAGGGGAGCGGCCTCGGAGTGCGCGCCCGGCTACGCGGACCGAACCCGTCTGTGCACGATCAGTCAGGTGCCGAAGGCCATGGCGTGCAACGGCGACTCGGGCGGCCCGCAGCTCCAGCGGGACCGCGCGGGGCGCTGGGAACTCATCGGCGTCACCTCGGGCCCCGGCGCCCCGGGCGTGCGCTGCAGCGAGGGCCCTGGGCTCTACACCAGCGCGCCCGCCTACGCGGGCTGGATCCACAGGACGACCGGCCGCAACGGCTGACCGGGGCCCCGACGCGGCGCGCGGCGCGGGCCGTCAGACGGCGAACACCTGCGAGTCGTCCGCGAACGCCTTGAACTCCAGGGCGTTCCCGGCCGGATCGAGCAGGAACATCGTCCACTGCTCGCCCTTCTGCCCCGCGAAGCGGACATAGGGCTCGATCACGAACCCGGTGCCCGCCGCGCGCAGCCGCTCGGCAAGCGCGTGGAACGCCGGGACGCTCAGGAGCAGGCCGAAGTGCGGCACCGGCACGTCGTGCCCGTCGACGGGGTTGTGCACGCGCGGCGCGCGCTCCGGCGCGAGGTGCGTGACGAACTGGTGCCCGTGCAGGTTCCAGTCGACCCAGGCGTCCGAGCTGCGGCCCTCCTCCAGGCCGAGCACGCCGCCGTAGAAGCGCCGGGCGGCCGCCAGGTCGTCGACCGGCATGGCCAGGTGGAACCGCGGGGCGGGGGAGTCGAGGTCCGTCATGCGACTGCCTTCCAGGAGCGTTTCGGTGTTACGGAGCTGACACTGCGACTCTTCCTTCCCAGGGCCGCGCCTTCGAACCCCCCGCCCCCTTGCCAACCTCCATCCGCCGCGCGCGAGTTGTGGTCCCGTGCCCCATAGGTCGGGACCGCACCGGCTCCTACAGTCCCCGCGTATGACCGAGACCCGAGCCGCACCGCACGACCGCCGCCGGACGGGACCGCCCGTCCTGGCCCTCGCCCTCCTCCTCGTCCTGGCGTTCCTGCCGGGCACGTCACCCGCCGTCGCCGCACCGCACCGGGCCGGTGCCGCGGCCCTCCAGGAAGTCACCGGATTCGGCACCAACCCGGGGCAGTTACGGATGTTCCGCTACGTTCCCGACGGGCTCGCCGCCGGGCGGCCCGTGGTCGTCGTCCTCCACGGGTGCACACAGAACGCCGCCGGATACGGCACCGGCAGCGGCTGGACCGAACTCGCCGACCGGTGGGGGTTCTCCCTCGTGCTGCCGCAGCAGCAGCCGGTCAACAACATCTCCTCGTGCTTCAACTGGTTCCGGACCGGCGACACCACCCGCGGACTCGGCGAGGCCGCGTCCGTCGCGCAGATGGTCGACCGGCACCTCGCCGACCTCGCGGGCGACTCCCGGCGCGTGTACGTCACCGGGCTCTCCGCGGGCGGCGGCATGACCTCCGTGATGATGGCCGCGTACCCCGAGCGGTTCGCGGCGGGCGGCGTCGTCGCCGGACTCCCCTACGGCTGCGCCCAGGCCGCCGCCTCGCCCTGGGTGTGCATGAGCTCCGGCGGCGGGCTCGGCCCGCGGCAGTGGGGCGACCGCGTACGGGCCGCGCGCCCCGGCTACGGCGGCCCCTGGCCCACCCTCACCGTCCTTCACGGCACCGCCGACCAGAAGGTGAACCCCGTCAACATGACCGACCTGACGGAGCAGTGGACCGACGTGCACGGAGCCGACCTGACGGCCGACGTCACCGACACCGTCGCCGGCTACCCGCACCAGGTCTTCCGGGGACCGGGCGGCGCCCCCGCCGTGGAGACGTACCGCGTCACCGGGATGGGGCACGGCCAGCCCGTGGACCCCGGCACCGGCGGCGAGCGGTGCGGCACGGCCGGGCCCCACCTCCTGGACGTCGGGCTCTGCGCGGCCCACCGCCTCGGCCGCGCCTGGGGCCTCGACACCTGACCCGGGCCCGGTGGCCGCACGCGCTCATGGAGCAGGGCACCACAGGTCCGGTGGCAACTGTGGTGCCCGGCCACATGGGCGAGCCTCCGCGCCGACCCTAGGTTTCCGGCTATGACAAGCGGACCTCACCTCAACTCCGCCGCCCGCGGAGCCCCTTCGGCGGCCGTGGACCTGCGCGGCCGCACCGCCCTCGTCACCGGCGGCGGCAGCGGCATCGGCCGCGCCTGCGCCGCGGCCCTCGCGGCGGCGGGCGCCGAAACCCACGTCGTGGACATCGACGCGGCCGCCGCGAAGGCCGTCGCCGACGCCGTCGGCGGGCACGCGCACACCGCGGACCTCGCCGACGCGGAGGCGATCGCGGCGCTGCCCACCGCCGTCGACGTCCTCGTGAACAGCGCCGGGCTCCAGCACGTCGCCCCGCTCACCGACTTCCCGCCCGCGCGGTTCACGCTCGTCCAACAGGTCATGGTCACCGCCCCGTTCCTGCTCCTGCGGCAGACCCTGCCGCACATGTACGCGCGGCGCTGGGGCCGCGCCGTCCACATCTCCAGCGTCCACGGGCGGCGCGCGAGCGCCTTCAAGAGCGCCTACGTCGCCGCCAAGCACGGCCTCGAAGGCCTCAGCAAGGTCACCGCCGTCGAGGGCGCCCCGTACGGCGTCACCAGCAACTGCGTCAGCCCCGGCTACGTCCGCACCCCCCTGGTCGAGGGCCAGATCCAGGACCAGGCCGCCGCCCACCGCGTCAGCGACGACGCCGTGGTCAGCGACGTGCTCCTCGCCCGCTCCCCGATGAAGCGGCTCATCGAACCCGAGGAGGTCGCCGCGGCCGTGCTCTGGCTGTGCGGACCGCACGCCGACTTCGTCACCGGCACCTCCCTGCCCCTCGACGGCGGCTGGACCGCGACCTGACCGCCGTCCCCGGCCGCCCGGAGCTCCCCGCACGACCGCCCGTCCCCGCCGAACACCTGGAAGTGGCGCCATGGCCTCCCTGCCCAGCACCCCGCCCCCGCCCTCGCCCCCGAGCACGCGCACGAGCCTGCCCCGCGTCGTCGCCGCGAGCCTCGTCGGCACCACCATCGAGTGGTACGACTTCTTCCTCTACGGCTCCGCCGCCGCGCTCGTGTTCAACGACCTGTTCTTCCCCACGGCCGACCCGCTCACCGGCACCCTCATCGCCTTCATCACGTACGCGATCGGCTTCCTCGCCCGGCCGCTCGGCGGCGTCGTCTTCGGGCACTACGGCGACAAGGTGGGCCGCAAGAAGCTGCTCGTCGTCAGCCTCCTGCTGATGGGCGGCTCCACCTTCGCCATGGGGCTGCTGCCCACGTACGCGGCCATCGGGGTCGGCGCCCCCGTGCTGCTCACCGTGTTGCGGCTCGTGCAGGGCTTCGCGCTCGGCGGCGAGTGGGGCGGCGCCGTCCTGATCGTCTCCGAGCACGGGGGCGCCGCGCACCGCGGGTTCTGGGCGTCCTGGCCGCAGTCGGGCGCCCCCGGCGGCAATCTGCTCGCCACCGGCGTGCTCGCGCTGCTCGCCGCCGTGCAGTCCGAGGCCGCCTTCGAATCGTGGGGCTGGCGCATCCCGTTCCTGCTGTCCGGAGTCCTGGTGATGGTCGGCCTGTGGATCCGCATCTCCGTCAGCGAGTCACCGCTGTTCCTCGAAGCGCGCGCCAAGGCCGATGCCGCCGCCGCGCGGGGCGTCAAGGAGGAGACGCCCGTCGTCGAGGTGTTCCGCACCAACTGGCGGCAGGTGCTCACCGCCATCGGCACCCGCTTCGGCGAGAACATCTCGTACTACGTCCTCACGTCCTTCGTGCTCGTCTACGTCACCAAACACCTGGACCTGCCCAAGAGCACCGCCCTGAACGCCGTCCTCATCGGCTCCGCCGTGCACTTCGTCGCCATCCCCGCCTGGGGCGCCCTGTCCGACCGCGTGGGGCGGCGGCCGGTGACGCTCATCGGCTCGGTGGGCATGGCGCTGTGGGCGTACGTCTTCTTCGCGCTCGTCGACTCCGGGTCGTTCGCCGTGATCACGGCGGCGGTCACCGTGGGGCTGCTCCTGCACGGCGCCATGTACGGGCCGCAGGCCGCGTTCATCTCCGAGATGTTCGACACCAGGGTGCGCTACTCCGGCGCCTCGATGGGCTCGCAGCTCGCCTCCATCGTCGCGGGCGCGCTCGCGCCGATCATCGCGGTGCACCTCCTCAAGGAGTACGACTCGTCGGCGCCCGTCGCCCTGTACCTGTGTCTGGCCGCCGTGGTCACCACCCTCACCGTGGCCCTCGCGCGCGAGACCCGGGGACGGGACCTGCGGGCGGACGCGGCCGCGCCGGGTGAGACGGACGGGCGGGGGGAGCCGGGCGCACCGGGGGAGGCCGGGAGCGTGCCCGCGCCGGTACGCTCCGGCGACCCCTCCTGACGCGACCCGCCGCCGAGGTCGTGGAGACCCCCGCACGTCGGAAGGCAGCCGCCCCCATGGCATCCGCCCACGCCCGCCCCGGCACCGCACCCGCCCCCGACACCGCGGGGGCCCTGCGGGAACTGCTCGACCTCCTCGGACGGCACGCCCCCGCCGAGCAGTTCGCCCGCCCCGCGGCCGCGGCCCGTGCCGCCGGGGCGGACCGGACGCAGCTCGCCCTCATCGAGGAGGCCACCGACGCGGCCCTCGCCGTCCGCCGCACCCTCGACCAGCACCGCCGCCGCGAGGCCGAGCTGTCCGCGCTCTTCGACACCGCGAGCGACCTGGCGGCACTCAGCGACCTGGACGCGGTCCTGCGCGCCATCGTGCGCCGGGCCCGGCTGCTGCTGCGCACCGACGTCGCGTATCTGACCCTCAACGACCCCGTCGAGGGCGACACGTTCATGCGCGTCACCGACGGCTGCGCCTCCGCGACCTTCCAGCAACTGCGGCTCGGCATGGGCGAGGGCCTCGGCGGGCTCGTCGCCCAGACCGCCCGGCCCTACGCCAGCGCCGACTACCGCGCCGACATCCGCTTCCAGCACACCCGCGCCATCGACACGGCCGTCGGCGAGGAGGGCCTGCGCGGCATCCTCGGCGTGCCGCTGCGCGTGGGCAGCCGCGTCATCGGCGTCCTGTACGCCGCCGACCGCAGCCCGCGCGACTTCACCCCCGACCAGATCGCGCTGCTCGCCTCGCTCGCCGACCACGCCGCCGTCGCCATCGACAGCGCCCGCCTCCTGGAGGAGACCCGCGCCGCGCTCGTGGAGCTGAACGCCGCGACCGCCACCGCGCACGCGCAGAGCGAGGCGCTGCGCCGCGCCGCCGAGACGCACGACCGGCTCACCGACATCGTGCTGCGCGGCGGCGACGTGGCCGACGTCGCCGCCGAGATCGCCGCGCTCCTCGACGGCGGCCTGGTCATCCAGGACGCCGACGGCACCGAACTGGCCCGGGTGGGCGCCGCCGCGCCGACCCCGCCCGCCCGCGGCATCGCCGCGTCCCGCTCCGGGGGCCGCGCCGTGCCCGACGACGGGGTCTGGGTCTCCGCCGTGCTCGCCGGGCCCGAACTCCTCGGCAGCATCGCGCTCGGCGGCCGCCCCGACCTGACCGACAGCGACCGGCGCCTGTTCGAACGCGCCAGCCTCGACACCGCGCTGCTCCTGCTGCTCCGCCGCACGGTGGCCGAGGCCGAGGACCGGGTGCGCGGCGAACTCCTCGACGACCTGCTCACCGCCGCGCACGCCACCGACCCGCGCCGGGCCGAGACGCTCGCCCTGCGCGCCCGCCGCCTCGGCGTGGACCTCACCGAACCGACCGCCGTGCTCGTCCTGCACGGCGAACCGGACCTGCGCGCCCGCCTGGCCACCCGGGCGATACGCCACGCCCGGACCCTGCGCGGCCTCGCGGGCCCGCTGGGCGGCCACGTCGTGCTGCTCGCCCCCACCGCCGAGCCGGGCCCGCTCGCCGCCCGCCTCGCCGCCGAACTCGGCGAGGCCCTCGGCGCCCCGGTGACCGTCGGCGCCGCGGGCCCCGCCACCGGGCCCGCGCCGCTGCCCGCCGCCCACGCCGAGGCCCTGCGCTGCCTCCAGGCCCTGACCGCCCTCGGCCGCACCGGGGAGGGCGCGAGCCTGCCGGACCTCGGCTTCGTCGGGGTCCTGCTCGGCGACCGTACGGACGTCGCCGGGTACGTGCACCGCGTCCTCGGGCCCGTCCTGGACTACGACACCCGACGCGGCACCGACCTCGTCCGCACCCTGGAGGCCTACTTCGACCAGGGCGCGAGCCTGTCCCGCGCCAAGGACGTGCTGCACGTCCACGTGAACACCGTCGTGCAGCGCCTGGACCGCACCGCGCGGCTCCTCGGCGCCGACTGGAACAGCCCCGCCCGCGCCCTGGAGCTCCAGCTCGCCCTGCGGCTCAACCGCCTGAGCCGCTCGCCGGGGCCCCGTCCGGCCTAGCCGCGCGGGCCCGGCGCGGCTGCGCGGGCACCCCGTCCAGGGTGCCGGCGGGCAGCGGCCCGTCCGGGCCGTGCGGGCCGGCGGCGCCGTCCGTGCCGACCGGGTCCGTGCGGTACTGGTGCGACTGGAGCTCGAAGAGGCGCCGGAAGACCCCCGGCCCCTCGGTGGCCATGAGCGTGGCGAAGTCGCCGTGCTCGACGAGCCTGCCCTCCTCCAGGACGAAGATGACGTCGGCCTCCTTGACGCTGTGCAGCCGGTGCGTGACCAGGACGATCGTCTGCTCTGCGGAGGCGAGCGCGCGGATCTTGTCGAAGGCGTCGATCTCGGCGGCCGGGTCCATGCTGCTGGTGGGCTCGTCGCAGATGAGGACGCCCGCGTCCCGGAAGTAGGCGCGGGCCAGGGCGATGCGCTGCCACTGTCCGCCGGAGAGGTCGACGCCGCCCTCGTACCCCTTCTCGCACAAGGTGTCCCAGCCGTGCGGGAGTTCGCAGAGGACGCGCTGCGCGTCGGCGTACGCGGCCGCCGCGTCCAGGCGCGCGGAGTCGTGGATCGCGTCCGGGCGGCTGATCGCCACGTTCGCGCGGGCGGTGAAGGGCCACCGCTGGAAGTCCTGCGGCACAAGGGCCACATGGGAGAACACGTCGTCGCGCGCGAGCGCGCGCAGATCGGTGCCGTCCCACGCGACCGTGCCCGACGACGGCAGGTACAGGCCCGCGAGGAGCTTGCTGAGGGTCGTCTTGCCGGAGCCGTTCGCGCCGACCAGGGCGATCACCTGGCCCTTGCGGACGCTGAGGGACACCTCGTCGAGCGCGTCGCGGTCACGGCCGGGGTAGCGGAACGTCACCCGGTCGAAGGCGATCTCCGCGGGCGGCTCGGGCACCGCCGCTCCCGTGGCCGGGATGGCGCGCCGCTTCGCCTCCTCGCGGGCCCGAATGAGGTCCGTCATGAACAGGCTCTGCTCGTAGAGGTGATGGATGTTCGTCACCAGGCGGCGCAGCCCCGCCGTGCCGCTGGTCAGCGCGAGGACGGCCGTCGCGCCCGAGGCGAGCGGCATGTGGCCGTGCGTGAGGAGCCAGGCCAGCAGGCCGTACGTCACCGCCGCCGTCAGGCCGGAGAGGGCCGACGTGCCGAGGTCGGTGCGGGCCTCCAGGTGCGCGAGGCGCGTCTGCTCGTCCGACGCCTGCGCCGCCATCCCGTCGAACTGGTCGAGGAGGAAGGGACCCGCGCCGTGCACCCGCAGCTCCGGCGCCGCGTCCTGCGAGATCAACAGGCGGCGCAGGGCGCCCAGTTGGCGCACGTGCTCCAGCCACACCTGCACCGACTCGTACGTCCGGCGGGCCGCCCGGACGGTGCCCCACGCCTTCGGCACGATCACCGCGACGAGCAGCGGGAGCAGCGCCGGGTGCAGCACGGCGAGGACCCCGCTGACGGCGAGGAGCGCCATCGCGGCCTCGACGATGCCGAGGGTGTGCTCGATGAGGCGGCGCGCCGCGGTCTGGCCGTGCTGCCCGGAGTCGAGGGCCGCGTGGAAGTCGGCGCGCTCCATGTGCTCCATCTCGACCCGGATGACGTGCTTCAGCATGGAGAGCGCGGCGATGCGCTCCACCTTCGGGCCGAGTCCGCCCGAGGCCGCGAAGGACACGGCCCGCAGCGTCGCCGCGAGCGCGCTGGCGGCGGCGACCCCGATCAGGGACGGCAGCGCGTCCTGCACCCGCTCGGCGGTCGGGCCCGCCGCGAACAGCGACACCAGGACGCGGTTGGTGGCGAGCAGCCCGAACGCGGTGGCCGCGGCCTGGCCCAACTGCGCCACCGCGACCACCACCAGGGCCACGGGATCGGCCCGCCAGCCGAGGGCGGCCGTGTGCCCGACGAGCGTGGGGATCTGCCGCAGGATGGTGAGGAACGACGTCTTGAGCTGCGCACCCTCGTGCACGGTCCAGCCCCACGAACTGCGCAACCGCCCCCCGAAGAGCAGCTGTTCCGGCGGTGCGTGCTCGGGCGGCGCGGCCGGGTCCGCGCCCGTCCGGCCGCGCCGCCGCTTCCGCGCGCGGGCTCGTGCTGGATGGTGCTGCCGCACATTGCCTCCCAGGTGTCCGTGGTCCCTTTCGGGTCCTTGGTCCACCTTCCCGGGGGAGCGGCCCCGGCGGGGTACGGCGGGCGCAATCTGCGCGGGATGGGGTGAAATCGGCCTGGAATGGCAGTGAATGGGGCCCGAAGTGCGCTCGTGCGACGTTCACTTGTCGCAGGGGCCGCCGTGGGGCTCGGTGTCGTCCGGAACCAGGACGACCTTGCCCGTGACCGTGCCGGACTCGGCCAGGCGCAGGGCTTCGGAGGCCCGTGACAGCGGGACGCGCGCGGCGACCTGGGCGGTCAGGCTGCCGTCGGCGAGCAGCGCGAAGACCTGCGCCAGGTCCGTGCGCAGCCGCTCGCGGAAGGCGTCGGCGCGGCGCCGTCCGGCCCAGATGTTGTAGAAGCGCGCGTGCCGGGAGTTCGGCAGCGCCTGCCACAGCGCGAGGCGCGCGAACAGCTTGAGCACCGGGGCCTTCGACGACCCCGCCACGTCACGCGTGGACGCCGTCCCGTACGACACGAGCGTGCCGCCCGGCGCGAGGAGCCGGAAGGACTCCACGACCGCCTCGCCGCCCACGTGGTCGAAGACCGCCCGCACACCGTCGGGCGCGAGGCCGCGCAGACGTCCGTACAGCTCGGGATCGCGGTAGTCGACGGGCGTGACGCCGAGCCGGCGCAGCGCGTCGTGGTGGCGGCGCGACGCGGTGCCGATGACGCGGACGCCCGCGATCCGGGCGAGCTGGGCCAGCGTGGAGCCGACGCCGCCGTTCGCGCCGAGCACCACGATGGTGTCGCCCGCCCGGACCTTCGCGGTGCGGTGCAGCATCTGCCAGGCGGTGACGCCGTTCACCACGAGCGTCTCGGCGTCGGCGGACGCGACGGACTCCGGTACGGGGACGAGGTCCGCGGCGGCCACGGGGACATGGCTCGCCCAGCCGCCGGTCTTGGTCAGCGCGGCGAAGCGGCCCCCGACGAGGGCGGGGTCCACACCGGGTCCTGTGGCCACCACGCGCCCCACCAGGTCGTAGCCCGGCACGAAGGGGAACGGCGGCTGGTCGAAGTACTTGCCGCGCCGCATCTGCTGCTCGGCGAAGGAGACGCCGGTGGCCTCCATGGCGAGCAGCGCCTGGCCAGGGCCCGGGGCCGGGGCGGGCCGCCGCCGCACGCTGAGCCCTTCGGGCTCGACGATCCCGGGGAGCACGACCTCGGTGGTCTTGCGCATGTCTGGACCTCTTCTGGGGGGTGTGGGTCTCGCTTGAGTTAGAACCTCTAACGAGAGAATGCGCCCCACGTCCCCATCTTGTCAATGATGTTCTCGCGAGAGTTATAGCCTCTAATGGAAGTCGCGGTCGTGACGGGACGCGCGAGGCCCGAGCGTTGACCGGCGCGCCCCGCGGGGCAGGATGGGAAAGCCGCGCGGTCAGCGCGCACACTCGCTCAAGGAAGGTACGGCGATGGAGAATCCGGCCCCCGGACGGCGCGCCCCCGGCCGGCTCAGCATGACCACCGCCACGCTCGACGACTGGCGCGTCGTCACCGGCTGGGCGGCGGACGAGGGCTGGAACCCGGGGCTGCGGGACGCCGAGTCCTTCTTCGCCCAGGACCCAAAGGGATTCTTCATCGGCCGTGTCGACGGCGAGCCGGTGTCGGCGATCTCCGTCGTCAACTACAGCGCCTCGTACGCGTTCCTCGGCTTCTATCTCGTACGCCCCGACGCCCGCGGCCTCGGCCACGGCATCGCCACCTGGCGCGCCGCCCTCGCGCACGCCGGTGACCGCACCGTCGGCCTGGACGGCGTACCGGCACAGCAGGACAACTACCGCCGCTCGGGCTTCGAGCTCCGCCACCGGAGCATGCGGTACGTCGGACCCGTGGTGCCGTCCGGCCCGGTGGCCCCGCACGTGCGGCCCGTCGGGGACCTCGGGCCGGAGGCCGTCGCGGCGTACGACGGCTCCTGCTGTCCTGCCGACCGGCCCCGGTTCCTCGCCTCCTGGCTGACCACGCCGGGCCACCGCGCGCTCGCCTGCGTCGCCGACGGCCGGATCACCGGGTACGGGGTGCTGCGCCCGGCCCGCGACGCCGCCCGGATCGGGCCGCTGTTCGCCGACACCCGGGCGGACGCCGAGGCCCTCCTGGACGCCCTTGTCGCCGACCTGGACGGGGCGCCCGTCGCCGTCGACGTGCCCGAGTCCCACACGTCCGCCGTCGCCCTCGTCGAGGCCCGCGGCATGAAGCCGACGTTCGCGACGGCGCGCATGTACACCGGTCCTGTGCGGGAGTTCGCGCGGGACAAGGTGTTCGGGATCACCACCCTGGAGCTGGGCTGAGGGACGGGGCGCGCGGGTCAGGTCACGGTGAGCCGCCGCTTGCTCCTCGCCGTGGAGCTGTTGCCCACGTAGACGTCGAACGCGCCTTCCTCGACGCGGAATTCACCGCGCGGGTCGTTCGTCCAGAATCCCAGGTCGTCGGCGCCGAGCCGGAACCGCACGGTCCGTGAGGCACCCGCGGCGAGCGTCACCCGGCGGAAGCCGCGCAGCCTGCGCACCGGCTGCGTGATGCTCGCCGCGAGGTCGTGGACGTACAGCTGCACCACCTCGTCGCCCTCGCGCGCGCCGGTGTTGGTGACCGTGACGGACACCTCCACCGCCTCGCCCGCGCGCAGCGCGCGGGCGGGGATGCCGGTCCGGCTGAGCCGGGGCTCGCCGATCGCGAAGGTCGTGTAGCTCAGGCCGTGGCCGAACGCGAACTGCGGGTCCGGCGGCAGGTCCAGGTACGTGGAGGTGTACTTGTTGTCGGCGGCGTACGGGCGGCCCGTCGACTCGTGGTTGTAGTGGACGGGGATCTGCCCGACCGCGCGCGGGAACGAGACGGGCAGCTTGCCGCCCGGGTTGACGGTCCCGAACAGCACGTCGGCGATGGCGTTCCCGGCCTCCAGGCCCGGGTGCCAGGCCTCCAGGACGGCGGGCGCGCTCTCCAGCCAGCCGCCCACGGTCAGCGGACGGCCGTTCACGAGCACCACCACGAACGGCCTGCCGGTCGCCGCGACGGCCTCGATCAGCTTCTCCTGCGCGCCGGGCAGACCGATGTCGGCGCGCGCCGCGGCCTCCCCGCTCAGGGCGGGCGGCTCGCCCACGACGACGACCGTGACGTCGGCGGCCCGCGCGGCCGCGACCGCCTCCGGGATGCCGCCGGTGTCCTCGCCCGCGGCGTCGACCCCGAGGGCGTACGTCACCTTCGCGCCCGGCGCCGCGCGCCGGATCGCGTCGAGGACCTTCACCGACGGGTACTTCTCCGCCGCGGCCGGGACCACCCAGGTGCCGAGCAGGTCGGCGGAGTCGGCGAACGGCCCGACCACGGCGAGGGACGCGAGGGACTTCTCGAGCGGCAGCGCGGCCCGGTCGTTCTTCAGGAGCACCAGCGAGCGGGCGGCCGCCGAGCGCGCGGCCCCGCGCGTCGCGGGGGTCGGCCCGTCGACGGCCGCGCCCGCGGTCTCGTCGACGTACGGATCGTCGAACAGGCCGAGGGCGAACTTCAGGCCGAGGATCCGCGCCACCGCCTCGTCGAGCCGGTGCTCACTGATCCGCCCCTCGCGCAGCAGCTGCTTGCCGTGCTCGCGCAGGGTGGTGCTGACCATCTCCATGTCGACGCCCGCGGTGAGCGCGAGCCGGGCCGCCGCCGCGCCGTCCTCGGCGAAGCCGTGGGCGACCAGCTCCTGCACGCCGGTCCAGTCGCTGACGACGAAGCCGTCGAAGCCCCACTCCTTCCTGAGGACGTCCGTGAGGGTGTGGGCGTTGCCGTGCGCCGGGACGCCGCTGATGGTGTTGAAGGAGGCCATGACGGTGGCCACGCCCGCGTCGAGGGCGGCCTTGAACGGCGGCAGGTACAGATTGCGGAGCCGGGACTCCGACACGTCCACGGTGTTGTAGTCGCGGCCGCCCTCGGCGCCGCCGTACGCGACGAAGTGCTTGGCGCAGGCGGCGAGGCGGTCCTTCGCCCGGTAGTCCCGGCCCTGGTAGCCCTCGACCTTGGCGGCGGCGAACCGCGCCGTCAGATAGGGGTCTTCGCCGCAGCTCTCGGCGACGCGGCCCCAGCGCGGCTCGTGCGTGACGTCCATCATCGGCGAGAACGTCCAGTGCACGCCGTTCGCCCGGGCCTCCCGCGCGGAGACCTCGGCGTCGGTGCGCGTCACCGCGGGGTCGAAGCTCGCCGCCTGCGCCAGCGGGATCGGGAACGTCGTCCAGAAGCCGTGGATGACGTCGAGCCCGAAGAGCAGCGGAATGCCGAGCCGGGACTCCTCGACGGCGATGCGCTGCACGGCGTTGGTGCTCTTCGCGCCGAAGATGGAAAGGACGGACCCGAGGCGGCCCGCCCGCGCCGCGTCCTCCACGTCCTTCGTCCCGCCGCCGCCAGGGCCGGTGTCCCAGGCCCAGGCGAGCTGCTGGAGCTGCCCCAGCTTCTCTTCGACAGTCATACGGTCGAGCAGCTTCTCGACCTCGCGGCCGTGACGGCCGGGCCGGGGCGCGGCCCCGGCGATCCCGGCGCTGACGGCGCCACCCGCGACGGCCGCACCACCCACCACCGACAAACCGGACAGCAGCGTGCGCCTGCGTAGCTCTCGCATGTGTTCGCCTTCTCACGTCACGGTGGGGGCAAGCGGGGGAGTGGCCACAAGAGTCGAAGCGAAAGTACGGGGCGGGTACAGGAGGGTCAAGGCAGGCGGCGGAGGCAGTCGAGTGGATCGCCTCCACGCTTGACCTCAACATTGGTTGAGGTCCTACGGTTCCTTCCATGAGCATGGAAACCACGGCGTGGACGCAGATGTACAGCGTCATGAACGCCCAGCAGGAACGCCGCCCCTTCGCCCGCGCGACGCTGCGCCGCATCGCCGCCTTCGCCCGCCCGCACCGCCGCCGCATCACGCAGTTCGTCCTGCTCAGCGTCCTCACCGCGGTGCTCGCCGTGGCCACGCCGATCCTCGCCGGGCACGTCGTGGACGCCATCGTCTCCGGCGCCGACTCCTCGCTCGTCGTCCGGTACGCCCTGCTCATCGCCGTCATCGCGGTCGCCGAAGCGGCCCTCGGCATCCTCAGCCGCTGGCTGTCGGCGACCCTGGGCGAAGGTCTGATCCTCGACCTGCGCACGGCCGTCTTCGACCATGTGCAGCGCATGCCGGTCGCGTTCTTCACGCGCACCCGCACCGGGGCGCTCGTCAGCCGCCTCAACAACGACGTGATCGGCGCGCAACGCGCCTTCAGCAACACTCTTTCGGGTGTCGTCGCCAACGTCGTCACGCTGCTGCTCACCCTCGGCGTGATGCTCGCCCTGTCCTGGCAGATCACGCTGCTCGCGCTCGTCCTGCTGCCGGTGTTCGTGCTGCCCGCGCGGCGCATGGGCACCCGGATGGCGCGGCTCCAGCGGGAGGCCGCCCACCACAACGCCGCCATGGGCACCCGGATGACCGAGCGCTTCTCCGCCCCCGGCGCGACCCTCATCAAGCTCTTCGGGCGGCCCGGCGACGAGTCCGCCGAGTTCGCCGAGCGGGCGAGCCGGGTGCGCGACATCGGGGTGCGCACGGCCATGGCCCAGTCGGCGTTCATCACCGCCCTCACCCTGGTGTCGGCTCTCGCGCTCGCCCTCGTCTACGGCCTCGGCGGGTACTTCGCGCTCGAAGGCTCCCTGGAGGCGGGCGCCGTCGTCTCCCTCGCCCTGCTCCTGACCCGGCTGTACGCGCCGCTGACGGCTCTCGCCGGCGCCCGCGTCGAGGTGATGAGCGCCCTCGTGAGCTTCGAGCGGGTCTTCGAAGTCCTCGACCTGGAGCCGCTCATCGCCGAGAAGCCGGACGCGGGGCGGGTGCCCGAGGGCCCCGTCGCCGTGGAGTTCGACGACGTCCGCTTCGGCTACCCGGCCGCCGACAAGGTCTCCCTCGCCTCCCTGGAGGAGGTCGCGTCGCTCGACGGCCGCGGCGGCGCCGAGGTCCTGCACGGCCTGTCCTTCCGCGCCGAGCCCGGACAGACCGTCGCGCTCGTCGGCTCCTCCGGCGCGGGCAAGTCGACGATCGCGCAGCTCCTGCCGCGCCTGTACGACGCCGACGCCGGGACCGTGCGCGTCGGCGGCGTGGACGTGCGCGACCTGTCCGCCGACTCCCTGCGCGACACCATCGGCATGGTCACCCAGGACGGCCACCTCTTCCACGAGTCCGTCCGCGCGAACCTGCTGCTCGCCCGGCCCGGCGCCGACGAGGACGACCTGTGGGAGGTGCTGCGCCGGGCCCGCCTCGACGACCTCGTGCGGTCGCTGCCCGACGGGCTCGACACCGTCGTCGGCGAGCGGGGCTACCGGCTCTCGGGCGGCGAGCGGCAGCGCATGACCATCGCGCGGCTCCTGCTCGCCCGGCAGCGGGTCGTCATCCTCGACGAGGCGACCGCGCACCTGGACAACACCTCCGAGGCGGCCGTCCAGGAGGCCCTCGCCGAGGCCCTGTCCGAGCGCACCGCCGTGGTCATCGCCCACCGTCTGTCGACCGTGCGCTCCGCCGACCAGATCCTCGTGGTCGAGGACGGCCGGATCGTGGAGCGCGGAACGCACGAGGAACTCCTCCTGACGGGCGGACGGTACGCCGAGCTGTACCGGACGCAGTTCCTCACGGGGGACGACGTGGAGGTGGCGGCATAGCGACGCCCCGCACGGCCCCTCAGCACCGCGCGGACCCGCCCCTTCCCGGGACGGGTCCGCGCGGTGCTGAGGCGTAGAGGGGGCTACGCGGTCTGCTTCTCGTACGTCAGGAACACGGTGCCGCTGTCCAGGGCGTCCACCTCGGTGCGCTGCCAGAGGGTGGGGTCGAAGGGGGCCTTCTCGCCGAACAGGGGGATGCCCGTGCCCACCGTGAGGGGGGCGAGCTTGATGACGAGGCGGTCGATCTCGGCGTACAGGGCGCCCGCGAGTTCGCCGCCGCCCACGAGCCACAGGCCCTTGCCGGGCTCGCGCTTGAGCGCGCGGACCCTGGCGGCCGGGTCGGTGGTGACGAGCTCGACGGCCGGGTCCGGGCTCTCGGTGAGGGTCCGGCTGAAGACGAGGTGCCGCAGGTGCGGATAGCAGTCGGTGAATCCCGCGTCCAGGCCGTTCTGGTACGTGTTGCGCCCTTCGAGCATCGTGTCGAAGTGGGTGCCATCGGCGGTGATGCCGAGGGCGGACCGCGCCTGGACGGGGAGCGTCTCGGGGTACTTCTCGGCGAGCAGGCGGACGTAGTCCTCGCTCACCGGCCAGAAGCCGTCGGGGCCCGTGGGGTCGGAGCCGTCGGGCCCGGCGATGCGGCCGTCGAGGGACATCGCGATGAAGTAGGTCAGCTTGCGCATACGGGCTCCAGAGGTGAGGAAGGCGGTGGTGGTGGCGGTGGGGCGGCGACGGATCAGCCGCGGCTGCCGGGCTTCGGGAGAGGCCGTGGGCGCGGCATCGAGTGCGGCTTGGCGGGCTGTGGGAAGGGGCGGCGGGGCTGGCCGGCGCGGAACTGCCGCTGGGCGCGGACGGTGGTGTTGGCTCGCATCTGGACTCCTTCGGCGGGTCGCTGACCACGACCCGGGACGGGCTGCCGACGGCCCGGACGGGCCGCGTGGGGTGCCTCCAGAGCGCATCAGGTGATGTACTCTGCTTGCAGTGGTAAGAACGTAGTACTTCACTTGCAGTGGTGTCAAGGGAATCGAGAAGACGTCATGAGACAGAACCCCGCCCGCCGTACCGCGCTCCTTGACGCCGCGATCGAGGTGCTCGCGCGCGAGGGCTCCCGCGGGCTCACGCTGCGCGCGCTCGACGCGGAGGCGGAGGTCCCCAAGGGCACGGCCAGCAACTACTTCGCCCACCGCGCGGACCTGCTCGCCCAGGTCATGCAGCGCGTCCAGGAGCGCCTGCTGCCCGCGGAGGACGCGCTGGCGGACACGATGCGCGAGGCGCCGTCCACGGACCTCGTGGTCACGCTCCTCAAGCAGCTCGTCGAGCGGATGCGGGCCGACCGCAGCAGCCATCTGGCCCTGCTCGAAATGCGCCTGGAAGCCACCCGCCGCCCCGAACTCCACGCCGAGCTGAACCGGTTCATGGCCCAGCAGCTGGAGGCCAACGTCAGCTTCCACCTGGACGCGGGCCTGCCCGGCGACCGCACCGGCGTGGTGCTGCTCTACCTCGCCATGCTCGGCCTGATCATCGACGATCTGACGGTCCCCGACCTGCTCACGCCGTTCTCGGTCGACAAGCTCATCGAGGAGCTGCCGCAGCGGCTGCTGCGCTGAGGCCGGGCGGCGCGGCCCGGTAAGGGCTGGTTAGGGGTACTCGGGGCGCGGTGCGCCGCCCTACTGTGGAACGCGGAAGGGCCGCCGCAGGGCTCTTCGGACAGGGCCGGTCCCGGAGCGGCGCGTCCTTCCATTTCCCCCATGGAAGGACGCGCCGCTCCGGGCCGGTGTGCCGCCCGGCCGCCGTTCAGTCCCCGGGCCGCAGCGCGATCGCCGTCAGGACCAGGCCGTCGTGCGCCAGCCAGCGGCCCGTGAGCTCCTGGGGGAAGCCGAGGCCGCGCACGGGCGGCAGGATCCGCGCGGTGAACCCGCCCGACGCCGGATCCGCGGACCGGTGGAACGTCACGTCGGCCTCCTCGAACCCCAGCGGCCCGCGCCGCAGCGGATACCAGGTCTTGTAGACGCTCTCCTTGGCGCTGAACAGGACGCGGTCCCAGCGCACTTCGGGCCACCGCTCCAGATGCGCGCGCACGCGCCGCTGCTCCACGGGCAGGGCCACGGCCTCCAGAACCCCCTCCGGCAGCGGCTCGCCCGGCGTCGCGTCGATGCCGACCGAGCGGACGCGCGCGCTCAGGGCGACGGCGGCGGCACGGTAGCCCGCGCAGTGCGTGATGCTGCCGACGACGGCGGCGGGCCACCGCGGACTGCCCTTGACGTCGGGCAGGACGGCCGCGGCGGGCCGACCCAGATCCTCCAGGGCGCGGTGCGCGCAGTACCGGCCCGTGGTGAACTCGCGGCGCCGCGCCTCCACGGACCGGGCGATCAGGGCTTCCTCGTCGGGGTGCAGTACGACGCCCTCCGGGTCGTGCGTGCACTCGCGGCAGACGACGTCCTCGGGGAGGAGGCGCGCCAGCAGGGGCGGGGGCGCCTGACGCGTGCCGGTGCTCACGGCGTGCCCTCCTTCTCCCGGCCTTCCCGGTCCTGCTCGGTGAGTGCGGTGTCCGCCCGTTCGTCCCGGCCGCGTGCGGGCAGGTAGACGAGCAGTTCGGTGGCGACGAAGCGCACGACGAACGTCGTCAGGAGGGCGAGCGCGGTGGCGGGCAGGACCGCCATGTCCGCACCGTCGACGAGCAGCGCGATGAGCGGGATGCGCAGCAGCAGGTCGGCGTTGGCGAGCAGCGCGAACCGGCCGAGGCGGTCGGCCCAGTGCCGGTGGTCACGCCTGCCGCGGAAGAGCAGCAGATCGATCAGGACGAAGTTCCACAGCACGCCGAACTGGTTGGCCACGATCTCGGCGGGCAGGTAGTGCAGGCCCACGGCCGTGAGCGCGGCGAGGCCGAGCAGGTTGGGCAGGAAGCCGGACAGGCCGATGACGCCGAAGGCGACGATGCGGGCCGTGGGGGTCGCGGTGCGCAGGGCCACCAGGTGGTTCAGGAAGCGCAGGCCCTCGCGCACGGTCGACTTCGACTCGCCCGCGTACCGCTCCTGGAAGGAGAACGGCACCTCGGCGACCGTGCGCGGGCGGCAGCGGATGGCCAGCTCCAGCAGGATCTTGTAGCCCAGCGGCTTGAGGATGTCGGCCTTGGCGCGCACGGTGGCGCGGCGGATCGCGAAGAACCCGCTCATCGGGTCGCTGATGCCGCGCAGCGCCGAGGGGAAGAGGGACTTGGTCACCAGGGTCGAGGCGCGCGAGACCGCGACGCGGTAGCGGCCGGAGAGCCCGGCGTGGCTGCCGCCGCCCGCGTACCGGCTGGCGACGACCAGTTCGGCGCCGGTGCGGCGCCCCGTCTCGATCAGCTCGGGCAGCAGGGACGGCGGGTGCTGGAGGTCGGCGTCCATGACGACGAGCCACTCCGACGCGGCGGCCTTCATGCCTTCCACCACGGCCCCGCTCAGCCCGCCCGCCGGCACCTCGCGGTGGATGACGTGCACGGGGAACGGGCAGGTCAGGGCGGATCGCTCGATCGCGGCCGGGGTGGCGTCGGTGCTGTCGTCGACGAACAGGGCCTCGCAGTCCAGGTGCCCGGGCAGGGCGGCGGCGAGGCGGGCGAGCAACTCCTCGACGTTCTCCGCCTCGTTGAACGTCGGGATGATCACGGTGACGGTGGTGCGCACGCCGTCCGGGGCGCCCTGACCGAGCCCTTCGGGCCCCGCGGCTTCTTCGGCGGCCGAGCCGGATCCCGAGCCCGAGCCGGAGCTGGCGCCGGAACCGGAGTCCGGGCCGGAGTCGGCGGCGGAGCCGGGGCAGGGGCCGGGGCCGGGGCCGGACACGGTCATCGGGGCACGCTCCCGGCTCGGAGCGCGCTCGGTGTCTGCGTTATCGCCATCGTCGTCCTCTACGGGTCTGCGCGCGTGCGTCCCACGCGAGCGCGTCACATCGGCGTGCCCTGGCCGGCAGGCGTTTCCGGGAGGATCACGGGCGACCGCCCGGGGGCGTGGCACAGGCAGACACGTCGGGCCCGGGGGAGGGGGGCCGCCGACGCACGAGGGCGCCGCTGTCGTGCCGGTGATTCCTCCCGCCGGAGGCTAGCCGCGGCGGATACCGCCCTCCACCCCTATCCGTCCCCTAGGGCCCCGCCGAGGGGCCGTCCCGCATACCCGGTGCCGCGCCCGCCGATGTGGCCCAGCGCACAAAGAATGCTTTGTGGCGGCGGCCGGGACGTTCGACGGAGTTCGCCTGCGGCCGGGGCGAGTTGCCCCCTCGCGTTCGCGCTGTCAAAGCGAGCGGTGGCCGGAAACGTGGTCGTAACAATGTGACGCGGTCGGCGCTCCGGGGTGCGGGCGCTCCCCGCCGCGTGGCGGGGCTTCCGTCGGCAACTCCGTCGCGGTGTCGGCCGTGCCGGTGGCGTCCCGGAAACTTTCACAGGGAATTTTGCCGTCGGATTGCCGCTGGATTGTTTTTGGTTTCCGTTCCGGAGAGGTCCCGTTGGGGTGTCCGTCGCCGCGTTTGCCTAACGCATCCTTAACGCCTGCCAGGCAAGAGTGCTGTTGGGCGCCGAGTAATGGCCCGTCACATCGGCGTGGAGCGCGGCCCTTTGGGTAGCCGCAGCGACAGTGGATCCAGGGGATGGGCCCGGGAGCGGAGGCCCCCGGGGGGTAGTGCCGGGGGATGTCGGGCTTGCCGGGATCGCTCCCTCGTAGGGGCTGTGGTCAGGGATGTTTCCGGACAGGGTGGCGCGATGGGCGCCGGGGCGCGGCGTCATGGCCAGTTGAGCGTTCTCCTTTCTTACAATTGGAGTTCACCATTCCGCATAGTTCGGACCGGCCGCCCGGTCCTATATCACAGACCGGTCCTGAGTGGGGAGGGCTGAACGTTGCGAGTCATCGTGGATTTGGGGGGTGGGCACGCTTCTTTCGGGGCTACCTCGCCGTCAAGTTTCAGTCATAGTTGTGTTGTTGACTGAGTGCCCCAAGAGGTCCGGCGGAGATATTCAGAATTAGCCCTGGTATCCTGCTCCAGGCTCCTGTGGCACCTTGATGATGGCGATATGCGAATAAGGCGCCCAGTGCAGTTTGCGATAATTTCTTACGGGGAGGAAACCGCACTATGAGCCTGGTCGAGCGAGTCGATGAGTGGGCTCTCATGGAGGACGTTCTGGCGAACAGCGCGGAGCGCCCTTCCCGTGTTGTGTTGATAAGGGGCCCGGTGGCCACCGGCAAGAGCGAGTTGCTGAACAGCGTCGCCGACGAGGCCGAGGCGCGGGGCCTGACCGTGCTCAAGGCGACGGGTTTACGAGCCGAGCGCAGGACGCCCATGGCGGTCTTCGGTCAACTGCTCCTCCACGCCGACCAGATGGCGGAGCAGGACACCGGGACGACCGCGCGCGTGGCGCGCCTGCTCGACGACGCCAAGTTCACCGCCATGCTCCGCGACGCCGACAACGAGCGCGAGGAGCACGTACGCGCCCATGTGATGCGGTCCCTGACCCTGGCCCTGCGCGGCCTGGCCCGGGGCGGACCGCTGGCCGTCCTCGTCGACGACGTCCAGTACGCCGACATCCCCTCCCTCCAGTGCCTGCAGTACGCGATGCGCGAGCTGCGGGCCAAGCCCGTCGTCATCGTCCTCGGCCTGCGGACCGGGCCGCACGCCGAACGGCCCATGTTCAGCGCGGAACTCCTCCGGCACCCCCGCCTGACCCAGCTGCGGCTCACCACCCTCGGCGAGACCGGCACCGAAGAACTGCTGCGCGCACACCTCGACGAGGCCCAGGCCCACGCCCTCGCGCCCGACGTCCACCGGCTCAGCGGCGGCAACCCCCTGCTCGTCCGGGCCCTGATCCACGACCTGCTCGCCCACGGACCGCTCGACCACGACCACCGGGCCCCGGTGCAGGGCGCCGACAGCACCCTGCCCGCAGGGCGGACCGTGCCCGCGGGCGACGCCTACCGGCAGTCCGTGCTCAGCTGTCTGCACCGGGGCGCGGACGCCGTCCTCGCCGTCGCCCGGGGCCTCGCGGTCCTGGACGACGCCGCGTCCGACGCGACGCTCGCCGACCTCCTCGGCCTCGACCGCGAGACCGTCGCGCGCGCCCTGCGCACCCTCGCGGCGGCCGGACTCACCGACGGGGGCGCGTTCCGCCACCCCCTGGCGCGGACCGCCGTCCTGGACGACCTGTCGCGCGAGGACCGCGTCGGCCTGCACCGGCGCGCGGCGGCCCTGCTGCGCCGCCACGGCGCCGAACCCCCCGTCGTGGCCCGGCACATCGTCGCCACCGGCGAGGTCGAGGGCGCCGAGTCCCTCGACGTGCTGTGGGAGACGGCCACCCGCGCCCGGCGCGACGAGGACGTCTCACTCGCCATCGCCTGCCTCCACCTGGCCGACGAGAGCTGCCCGCGCGGGGAGCGGCGCAGCGAGATCCTCGCCGAACTGGCCCGCCTCGCCTGGCGGGTGCGGCCCTCGACCCTCGGCCCGCACCTGGGCGCCCTGCGCGCCGCCTTCGACGAGGGCTGGCTCGCCGAGCAGGCCGTGCCCGTGCTGATCTCGGGGCTGCTGTGGCAGGGCAGGTTCGACGAGGCCGCCGAGGTCGCCCGCAAGGGCCAGGTCGCCTACGAGGGGGCCTCCGCCGTCAGCGGATACCTGGCGTCGGGCTCGGTGCGCACCACCTACCCCACGCTGCGCGAGCGCATCGGCGCCGAGAACTGGCCCGCCCCGCACAGCACGTGGGACGTCCTGACGACGCCGGGCTGCGACCCGCGCGGCCGCGTCGGCGCCGCGCTGAACGCCGTCCTGTCCCGCGGTGTGGACCCGCACGCCGCCGACCTCGCCGAGACCGTCCTACAGGGCACCCGGCTGAGCGACGCCACCCTGGAGACGCTCACCGCCGCCCTGTCCGTACTGATCTACTGCGACCGGCTCGGCCGGGCCGCGCACTGGTGCGACGCGCTGCTGCGCGAGGCCACCAGGCTCGGCGGCCCCGGCTGGCAGGCGCCGCTGTCCGCGGTCAGGGCGACCATCGCCCTGCGCCAGGGCAACGCCCCGGACGCCGTGCGGTACGCGCTCACCGCCCTGTCGTGGATCTCGCCCCAGGGCTGGGGCGTCGGCATCGGCTCGATCCTCGCCACCCTGGTCTCCGCCCACACCGCGATGGGCCAGTACGAGCAGGCCATGTCGTATCTCGACCACCATCTCCCGGAGGGCCTCCCGGAGACCCGGTACGGCCTGGAGCTCAGCTATGCGCGCGGTCAGCTCTACGCCGCCATGGGGCGCGTGCGTCCGGCCCTCGACGACTTCCTCACCTGCGGCGAGCTGATGACGCGCTGGGGCATCGACCAGCCGGCGCTCGTGCCGTGGCGGTCCGCGGCCGCGGAGATGCATCTGCGCACCGGCGGCGAGGCCGAGGCCGACCGGCTCGTCAGGGAGCAGCTGGCCAAGTGCGGCCCCGGCCAGTCCCGCACCCGCGCCCAGACGCTGCGCGTGCTCGCCGAGGTGTCGGGCCTGCGGCGGCACCACCACGCGCTGCACGAGGCGATCGAGGAACTGGAGAAGTGCGAGGACCGGCTCGAACTGGTCCGGGCCCTGGGGGCGTTGAGCCGTTCCCACCACGCCCTGGGCGACCTCGGCCAGGCGCGCATGATGGCCCGGCGGGCGTGGCGCATCGCGCGGGACGCGCGGGCGGAGGCGCTGTGCGAACAGCTGCTGCCGTACGGCGACGGCGAGGCGGGCGCGGCGGAGCGCCCGGCGCGGGACGGGGAGGTCTGCCCGGCGGAGGAGCTGACCGACGCGGAGCGGCGCGTGGCGTCCCTCGCGTCCTTCGGGCACAGCAACCGCGAGATAGCGCGGAAGCTGTTCATCACCGTCAGTACGGTCGAACAGCATCTGACCCGGGTCTACCGGAAGTTGAACGTCTCCCGCCGCAAGGACCTCCCGCACGATCTGCTGGCGGACACGGCGTGCTGACCCGGTCGGCGCCCCTGCGGGCGCGAGGACGCGGGGCTCCGTCAGCGGGCGGTCGGCAGGCTGCCGCAGCGCACCTGCCCGTCGCAGACCATGAACAGACGGTCCGTCATGCGCCGCGCCACCTCCGCGGACCCGGTGGAGAACACCACGGTCCCGGTCGACGCCGCGTAGCGCCCGAGGACCCGGTGGAGGACCTGCTCCGACACCTCGTCCACGTCGTCCAGGGGGCGGCACAGCAGGAGCAGCTTCGGCACGTGCAGCAGCGCGCAGCCGACAGCGGTGCGGGAGCGCTGGCCCGGCGTGAGCGCGGCGACGGGCGTGCGCTCGACGGACCGAAGACCCAGGGCGGCCGCTAAGTCCGTCGCGCGCTCCACGGCCGCCTCCGGGGGCAGACCCTGCCGCAGAGCCGTGCCCACAAGGGCATCGTGAACGGCCCCTTCGGGCAACGGCATGCCCGAACGGACCACCCCGACGAGGCGCCGCACGGCGTCGGGTTCGGTACGGGGATCCACCCCGTGCACGGCGACGGCACGGCCCGGACCCCCGTCGTCGTCGAGCAGCCCGTCCAGGAACCGGTCCGCCGAGTCGTCCGCGGAGACGACCGCGAGACACGCGTGGCGCTCGACCCGCAGGAGGCGGTCGTCGTGCCCGGACGCGTGCGGTGGCGCCGCCGCGCCGCCGTCCGTGCGCCGCACCTCCAGGGCCATCGCCTCCGGCCGGGTTCCGGCGGGCGCGGCGCCCGGACGGTGGTCGTGCACCGCGAACCTTCGGCTGTCCGGCCCTGGACGCATGAGGCCTCCTCTGGATAGTGATTGTTGAACAATTCCGTTGTGCGGGAACCGATCCGGGCGTGTGGTGCGGCCACCATAGATCATTTCAAGGCGGCTCCTGACTTTCGTACAGTCTTCAGGATCGAAGCCGCGCTACTAAAGTACTCATTGCATCCCGTGCAACATTTCGTGCCCCTTGAGAACCCTCGTTCGGTGCGCGTTACGGTGCTCTGCGTGTGAACGCAACAGCGGCCGCGCACGGGCCCCGCTGTGCGGGCCACCTACCTCTAGGAGCCGTAAGGGGACGTTGAGGGGTTTCTCCGTCCCCCGAAGGCACCGAGATAATCAAGGGCACCGTCAGACGTGCCGTGTATCGGAGGCGATTCGCGGGCCCGACCGGCCCCCGTGGGGCAGGGCACGGGCCGTGCTGATCGCGGACCTTCCTCCTGCTGCCGCAGCCCGGCTCCCCCGCGGCCGTCTGGAACGTACGCCGGGCCGGCCTCCACCACGGTCAGAGGAGTATCCGTTGGTTGCCCTCAACGGTAGTTCGCGTCTCGGAACACCAGATTCCCTAACGATGCTGGGCCCGGACTTTCCCTTCGCGTACGACGAATGGCTGGCGAGTCCGCACGGCCTCGGCGAAATTCCCGCGGCCGAGTCGGGGACGCCCGTCGCCGTGATCGGGGCGGGGATATCGGGCCTCGTCACCGCGTACGAGCTGATGCGGCTCGGGCTGCGCCCCGTCGTCCACGAGGCCGGCGCCGTCGGCGGGCGCATGCGCTCGGCCGCGTTCGACAGCCGCCCCGACGCCGTGGCCGAACTCGGCGCCATGCGCTTCCCCGCGTCGGCGACGGCACTGCGCCACTACATGGACCTGGTCGGCCTGCGCACCCGGCCCTTCCCCAACCCGCTCACCGAGGCCAGCGGCTCCACCGTCGTGGCCCTCGGCGACGACCGGCACTACGCCCGGCACGCGGGCGAACTCCCCGACGTCTACCAGGAAGTCGGCATGGCCTGGGACAAGGCCCTGCAGGAGCACGCCGAGCTGTTCGCCATGGACGACGCCATCCGCCGCCGCGACACCGCCGCCATCAAAGCCATCTGGAACCCGCTGGTACGCGCCCTGGACGACCAATCCTTCTACGGCTTCATCGCCCGGTCACCCGCATTCCAGTCCTTCAAGTACCGCGAGATATTCGGCCAGGTCGGCTTCGGCGCGGGCGGCTGGGACACCGACTTCCCCAATTCCATCCTGGAGATCCTGCGGGTCGTCTACACCGGCGCCGAGGACGACCACCGGCTCGTCGTCGGCGGCTCCCAGCAGCTGCCGCTGCGCCTGTGGTCCCACGCGCCCGACGAGCTCGCGCACTGGCCGGCCGGGACCTCCCTGGAGTCGCTGCACCGCGGCGGGCCCCGCGGCGGCGTCGCCCGCCTGGAGCGCGGCCCGCGCGGCATCACCGTCCACGAGCACGACGGCACCGCCCACACCTACCCCGTGGCCGTCTTCACCCCGCAGAAGCGCACCCTGGTCACCAACGTCCGGTGCGACCCGGCGCTGCTGCCCACGCCCGTGTGGACGGCCGTGGAGCGCAGCCACTACATGGGCTCGTCCAAGCTGTTCGTCCTCGTCGACCGCCCGTTCTGGCGCGAGCGCGACCCGCTCACCGGCCGCGAGGTCATGAGCACCACCCTCACCGACCGCATGCCCCGCGGCGTCTACCTCTTCGACGAGGGCCCCGAACGGCCCGGCGTCATGTGCCTGTCGTACACCTGGAACGACGACTCCTTGAAGATGGCCCCGCTGACCGCGCAGGAGCGCCTGGACGGCGTCCTCGACGCGCTCGCCCCCATCTACCCGGACGTCGACATCCGCTCCCGCGTCATCGCGCCGCCCCGCACGGTGACCTGGGAGACCGACCCCCACTTCCAGGGCGCCTTCAAGGCGAACCTGCCGGGCCACTACCGCTACCAGCGGCGCCTGTTCACCCACTTCATGCAGGACGGCCTCACCCGGGACCAGCGCGGCTTCTTCCTCGCCGGCGACGACGTCTCCTGGACCGCGGGCTTCGCCGAGGGCGCCGTGACGACCGGCCTCAACGCCTACTGGGGCGTGCTGCGCCACCTCGGCGGCGCCACCCAGCCGCTGAACCCGGGCCCCGGCGACCTGTTCGCCTCGCTCGCGCCGATCGACCTGCCCGACGACTGACAGCACGGCGAAGGGCCCCGGAGCGTCTGCTCCGGGGCCCTTCGCCGTGCTCACGGACTCACGCCTGCGCGCGCCGCAGGAAGCCGCGTACGCCGATCGACGCGAACAGCGCGATCGACCCGACGAGCACGATCAGCGTGATCGGCAGCGGCACGTGCTCCACGCTCGGCGACGTCACGGCCCGCATGCCCTCACTGGCGTACGACAGCGGATTGGCGCCGCAGATCACCTGGAACCAGCGCACCTCGTCGAGCGCGACGAGCGGGAACTGCGTCGAGCCCGTGAACAGCAGCGGCATCAGGACGAGCGTGAACATCACGTCCACCTTGTCGCTGTTCACGGACGTCCCCAGGCACAGGCCGATCGACGCCCCCGCGAGCGCGCCGAGCGCGGCGATCCCGAGAGCGGGCACGGTCCGGCTGAGCGGCCACGACAGATCGAGGAGCACCATGCCGACCGGCGTCATCAGCAGCGACGCCACGAATCCGTACAGCGCCCCGAAGAGGATCTTCTCCACGGCCACCAGGCGCAGCGAGATGGGCGAAAGGAGCCGGTCCTCGATCTCGCGCGTGTACGAGAAGTCCACGACGAGCGGCAGTGCCGTGTTCTGCATGCCGCCGAGGAATCCGTTCAGGGCGAGCACGCCGGGCAGCAGGACGGAGCTGTAGTCGCCGTCCACATAGCCCGCGTCGCTCAGCAGCACGCCGAACACGAACAGCGTGAAGAACGGCTGGATGATGGCCTGGCCGATGAACGTGGGGAACTGGCGCAGGGCGACGAAGACATCGCGCCACATGATGGCGCCGAAGGTGTGCAGCTGCCGCGAGGCCGGCGCGGCCTCGGTCGTCGAAGCCGTCGCAGTCGTGGCGGTCATCGCAGATTCTTTCCGGTGAGGTGAAGGAAGACGTCTTCCAGGGAGACCTTTCCGATGCCGACGTCCGTGACCCGGTAGTCCCGCTCGGTGAGCGCGGCGAGGGCCGGCTGGAGCGCCTCGACCGGCTCGGTGTCCGTGTAGACGCGCAGCCGGCACGCGTCCGCGGGCGGCGTCTCCGGGTCGACCTCGTCAACCTGGCGCACCCCCGGCAGGTCGACGAGCAGCTTCACCACCGGCGCCGCGCCCTGCGGCGAGCGCACCGTCAGGGCGAGCGTCGAGTGCGCGGGCAGCAGCGTGCCCAGGCCCTCGGGGGTGTCGAGGGCCAGCAGGGTGCCCCGGTCCACGATGCCGACGCGGTCGCAGAGCTTGGCGGCCTCGTCCATGTCGTGGGTGGTGAGCACCACCGTCACCCCGCGCTCGGACAGCTCGGCGACCCGCTCGTGCACGAACAGCCGTGCCTGCGGGTCGAGTCCGGTCGCGGGCTCGTCGAGGAACAGCACGCTCGGCCGGTGGATCAGCGCCCGCGCGATCATCACGCGCTGCACCTGCCCGCCGGACATGTCGTCGACCTTCGACTTCCGGTAGTCGGCCAGGCCCATCTGCTCCAGGAGCTCGTCCGCCCTGCGCTGCCGCTCGGCACGCGGGATGCCGTGGTAGGTGGCGTGGAAGAGCAGGTTCTGCCGCACCGAGAGCGAGCGGTCGAGGTTGTTGCGCTGAGGCACCACCGCGAGCACCCGCTTGGCCTGTCTCGGCCGGGCGACGACGTCCACGCCGTCGATCACGACCTCGCCCGAGGTCGGCCGCACCCGGGTGGTCATCATGCCCACCGTCGTGCTCTTCCCCGCGCCGTTGGGGCCGAGCAGGCCGAACACCTCACCTCGGTGCACTTCGAAGCTCAGCCCGTCGACCACGCGGCGTGCGTCGGCCGCGTACTGTTTCACCAGATTCTCAACCCGGACAGCGTATTCCACGCCGCCGACCCTAGAGGCGGGCGGGAATCCCGAACACCCCTGTATCTGCCCGGCCCCGCAGCCCCCTAGGGGTTTGTTAGGGGTAGGGATCGCGGATGCGCGCTGTTACCGTGCAACGGTATTGTGGGCAAATTTATCCGAAGCGCGGTCAGGAATTCAGAGCACGATTTCCGGGACGCTCTCCCTGAATTTACCCGAGTACGCGGTCGGGGCATCTCCCGACGTACAGTCAGACATTTCTGAAAAGCCATCACGGCCGGTGCTACGGAGTGGAACAATGAGCGACTTCGAGGAATTCGCAGCCCATTCTCACCCGGAGGCCTCGGCGCAAGCGGGAGACCTGCGCGTCGCGCTCGAAGGCCGCCCGCGCGCGGAGCAGGAGCGGCGGCTGCGCGCCGTGGTCACCGGGGAGGTCGCGGCGGTCCTCGGCGGCGCCGACGCCGACCGCCCCTCCGGCGACCTGTCCCGCCCCTTCCTCGACCTCGGCCTCGACTCCCTGACCGCGGTGGAGCTGCACCGCCGCCTCCAGCGGGCCACCGGCCTCCGGCTGCCCGTCACCGCCGTCTTCGACTACCCCACCGCCGACGCGCTCGCCCGCCATCTGCGCGCCGAACTCTTCGACAGCGCCGACGACACCTACGTCCCCGCGGCCCGCCGCGCCGACGACGAGCCCGTCGCCATCGTCGCCATGAGCTGCCGCCTGCCCGGCGGCGTCGAGACCCCCGAAGAGCTCTGGCAGCTGGTCGCCGACGAGGTGGACGCCATCTCCGGCTTCCCCGCCGACCGCGGCTGGGACCTGTCCGCCCTGTACGACGCCGACCCCGACCGGCCCGGCACCTCCTACGTCCGCGAAGGCGGATTCCTGCACGACGCGGGCGAGTTCGACGCCGACTTCTTCGGCCTCTCACCCCGCGAGGCCCTCGCCACGGACCCGCAGCAGCGCCTGCTCCTCGAAGCGTCCTGGGAGGCACTGGAGCGCGCGGGCATCGACCCCGCCTCGCTGCGCGACTCCGGCACCGGCGTGTTCGTCGGCGCCGAGACCCAGGAGTACGGGCCCCGCCTCAGCGACGCCGGAGACGGCCTGGAGGGCTATCTCGTCACCGGCACCGCCGCCAGCGTCGCCTCCGGCCGCATCGCCTACACCCTCGGCCTCCAGGGCCCGACCATGACGGTCGACACCGCCTGCTCCTCCTCCCTGGTCGCCCTGCACCTGGCCGTGCAGGCGCTGCGCCAGGGCGAGTGCGCGCTGGCCCTCGCGGGCGGCGTCGTGGTGATGGCGTCGCCCGGCTCCTTCCTGGCCTTCAGCCGCCAGCGCGGCCTGGCCCCCGACGGCCGCTGCAAGCCGTTCGCGCAGGGCGCCGACGGCACGGCGTGGGGCGAGGGCGTCGGCATGCTCGTCCTGGAGCGTCTGTCGGACGCCCGCCGCAACGGTCACGAGGTCCTCGCGGTCGTACGGGGCTCCGCCGTCAACCAGGACGGCGCCAGCAACGGCCTCACCGCGCCCAACGGGCCCTCGCAGCAGCGCGTGATCCGCGCGGCCCTCGCGGACGCGGGCCTCGCGCCCGCTGACGTCGACGCGGTCGAGGCGCACGGCACCGGCACCACCCTCGGCGACCCCATCGAGGCCCAGGCCCTCATCGCCACGTACGGCAAGGAGCGCTCGGCCGACCGGCCGCTGTGGCTGGGCTCGCTCAAGTCCAACGTGGGTCACACGCAGGCCGCCGCCGGTGTCGCCGGAGTCATCAAGATGGTCCAGGCCATGCGGCAGGGCGTGCTGCCGAAGACCCTGCACATCGACGGGCCGAGCAGCCACGTGGACTGGTCGGCGGGCGCCGTCGAACTCCTCACGGAGGCCCGGGAGTGGCCCGGGCGCGAGGACGGGACGCGGCGCGCGGGCGTGTCGTCGTTCGGCATGAGCGGTACGAACGCGCACGTGATCCTGGAGCAGGCACCGACGGCCGCCCGCCCGGACGGTGAGCCCGAGGCGTCCGGTGAGTCCGACGGCTCTTCCGCGTCCTCGGTGATATCCGGCCGGGTGCCGCTGGCCCTGTCCGCGAAGTCCGAGGACGCGCTGCGGGCGCAGGCCGGGCGGCTGCGGGAGCGGCTGCTCGCGCGGCCCGGTCTCGAACCGCTCGACGTGGCCTGGTCCCTCGCGGTCACCCGCTCCCGGTTCGAGCGCCGCGCCGTGGTGCTCGGGCGCGACCGCGACGAGCTCCTCGCGGGCCTCGAACGGCTCGCGGACGGCAGCCTCGCGGCCGGTGGCGCCGTCACCGGCCGTACGGTCCCCGGGGCGGCCCGCCCCGTGTTCGTCTTCCCCGGCCAGGGCTCGCAGTGGGCCGGGATGGCCCGCGAACTCCTCGCCGACTCACCCGTGTTCGCCGCGCGCATGCGGGAGTGCGCCGACGCCCTCGGCCCGTTCGTGGACTGGGACCTGTTCGACGAGCTGGACGGCGAGAACTTCGACCGCGTCGACATCGTGCAGCCCGTCCTGTTCGCCGTGATGGTGTCCCTCGCCGCCGTCTGGCGCGCGGCCGGAGTCGAGCCCGCCGCCGTGGTCGGCCACAGCCAGGGCGAGATCGCCGCCGCGTGCGTCGCGGGCGCGCTGTCCCTGGAGGACGCGGCCTGGGTGGTGGCTCTGCGCAGCCAGGCCATCGTCGAACTCTCCGGCCTGGGCGGCATGGTCTCCGTACCGCTGCCCGAGCGGCAGGTGCGCGAGATCCTCGGCCAGTGGGGCGACGACCTGTCGGTGGCGGCGGTCAACGGCCCCGCGCACGTCGTGGTCTCCGGTGCCGCGGCGGCCCTGGAGGAGCTGGTCGCGCAGTGCGTGGCCCGGGACATCCGCGCCCGCACCATCCCCGTCGACTACGCCTCGCACTCCGCGCACGTCGAAGCCATCGAGGAGCACCTGGAGCGGGTCCTCGCCCCCGTCGCGCCCCGCACGCCCGACGTGCCGCTGTACTCCACCCTGACCGGCGACTGGCTCGCCGACGACACCCCCATGGACGCGGGCTACTGGTACCGGAACCTGCGCCAGACGGTCCTGTTCGAGCACGCGACGCGCGGTCTCCTCGCCGAGGGGCATGGCCTGTTCCTGGAGATGAGCCCGCACCCGGTCCTCACCGTCCCCGTCCAGGCCACCATCGACGCCACGGACAGCCAGGCCGCCACCCTCGGCTCCCTGCGCCGCGACGAGGGCGGCGCCGACCGTCTCACGGCCTCCCTCGCCGAAGCCCACGCGCACGGCGCCGAACTCGACTGGCAGGCCCTCCTGCCCGGCGAGCACGCCGTCGTGGACCTGCCCACCTACCCCTTCCAGCGCCGCCACTACTGGCTCACCGAGGAGCGGACCGACACCGGCACGCCGCACGCCGCCGTCACGGACGACGCGGAGGCCCGCTTCTGGGAGGCCGTCGAACGCGAGGACGTGGACGAGCTGTCCTCCACCCTCGGCGTCGTCGCGCAGGGCCCGCTCAGCGAGGTCCTGCCCGGCCTCTCCGCTTGGCGGCGCCAACGCCGCGAACGCGCCACCATCGACGCCTGGCGCTACCGCGCCACCTGGCAGCCGCTGCCCGGCGGCACCCTCCCGCCCGCCCGGCTGACCGGGCCGTGGCTCGTCGTCCTGCCCGACAGCGCGCACGCACACCCGTGGACGACCGGGGTCACCGAAGCCCTCACCGCGGCCGGCGCCGAACCCGTCGTCCTCGCCCTGGGCGCGGGCGAGGCGACCCGCGCCCACCTGGCGCAGCGGCTGCTCCAGACGGCCGCGAGCGGTGCGGCGCGGCCCGTCGGCGTCGTCTCGCTGCTCGGCCTCGACGAGTCCGCCGTCGACGGGCACGAAGCCGTACCCGCCGCGGTCGCGGGCACCCTCGCCCTGGTGCAGGCCCTCGGCGACGCCGGAGCCGAGGCACGGCTGTGGACCCTGACGCGAGGGGCCGTCTCGACGGGCCGCAGCGACCGCCTCGACCACCCCCTCCAGGCCCACCTGTGGGGCCTCGGCCGGGTCGTCGCCCTCGAACACCCCGACCGCTGGGGCGGCCTCGTCGACCTGCCCCGCGACCACGACGCGCGGGCGGGCACCCGACTCGCCGCGATCCTCGCCGCCGCCCGCGACGGAGGCGAGGAGGACCAGCTCGCCGTGCGCGGCTCCGGGGTCTTCGCACGCCGCCTCGTCAGGGGCGAGGCCACCGGCGCCGACCTCACCCGCGCCACCCGCTGGACCCCGCGCGGCACCGTCCTCGTCACCGGCGGAACCGGCGCCCTCGGCGGGCACGTGGCGCGCCGGCTGGCCCGCGAGGGCGCCGAGCACCTCGTCCTCACCAGCCGCCGCGGCCCCGCCGCGCCCGGCGCCGAGGAACTCCGCACCGAACTCCAGGAGTTGGGCGCCCGCGTCACCATCGCCGCCTGCGACGTCGCCGACCGGGACGCCCTGGCCGCACTCCTGGACGCCATCCCCACCGACACACCCCTCACGGCCGTGATCCACACGGCGGGCGTCCTGGACGACGGCGTCGTCGACGCCCTCACCCCCGAGCGCCTCGACGGCGTACTGCGCCCCAAGTCGTCGGCGGCCACCGCCCTGCACGAGCTCACCCGCGGCCTCGACCTGGACGCGTTCGTCCTCTACTCCTCGGCCTCCGGCGCCCTCGGCAACGCGGGCCAGGCCAACTACGCGGCAGCCAACGCCTACCTCGACGCGCTCGCCGAACAGCGCCGCGCCGACGGCCTTCCCGCCACCTCCGTCGCCTGGGGCACCTGGGACGGCGCCGGGCTCGCCGACACGGCGGTGCGCGCCGACCGGTCGCGCCGCGACGGCATGCCGCCGATGGCACCCGAACCGGCCGTCGCCGCCCTGCGGGACGCCGTCGAACGCGGCGACGCCACCGTCCTCGTCGCCGCCGTCGACTGGGACACCTTCCTGCCCGGCTTCCTCGCGGCCCGCCCCAACCGGCTCTTCGACACGCTCCCCGAGGTGCGACGGCGAGCCGCCACCCCGGCTTCCGCTGCGGCGCCCGCGGGCCACGCCGCCACCGGGCCCGACTGGATGCGGCGGCTCGCCCCGCTCCCCGGCACCGAGCGCGGCGCCGCCCTCCTCACCTTCGTCCGCACCCAGGCGGCCGCCGTCCTCGGCCACGCGTCGCCCGAGGCCGTCGACCCGGCCCGCGCCTTCCGCGAACTGGGCTTCGACTCGCTCACCGCCGTCGAGCTGCGCAACCGCGTCCAGGCCGCCACCGGCCTGCGCCTGCCCGCCTCCCTGGTCTTCGACTATCCCAACTCCACCTCGCTCGCCGCCTACTTGGGTGAAGAGGCGTTCGGCGCCACGGCGGAGACCGGCGGCACGCCCGCGCCGGTGGCCACCACCGTCGACCCCGACGGCGACCCCATCGCGATCGTCGCGATGAGCTGCCGCTTCCCCGGCGACGTCCGCTCGCCCGAGGACCTGTGGCGGCTCGTCGCCGACGGCCGCGACGCCATGGGCGAGTTCCCCGCCGACCGGGGCTGGGACCTCGCCGCACTGTACGACCCGGACCCCGACCGGGCGGGCAAGAGCTATGTCCGCGAGGGCGGCTTCCTGCCGGACGCGGGCGAGTTCGACGCGGACTTCTTCGGCATCTCGCCGCGCGAGGCCCTCGCCATGGACCCGCAGCAGCGCCAGCTCATGGAGACCTCCTGGGAGCTGTTCGAACGCGCGGGCATCGACCCCACGACCCTGCGCGGCACCCGCACCGGCGTCTTCGTCGGCTCCAACGGCGACGACTACATCTCCCGCATGGCCGCCGTCCCCCAGGACATTGAGAGCCACGTCCTCACCGGCAACGCCGTGAGCGTCATGTCCGGCCGCCTCTCGTACGCGTTCGGCCTCGAAGGCCCGGCGGTGACGGTCGACACCGCCTGTTCGGCCTCCCTCGTCGCCCTGCACCTGGCGGCGCAGGCGCTGCGCCAGGGCGAGTGCGACATGGCGCTCGCGGGCGGCGTGACGGTGATGGCCTCACCGGACACGTTCGTCCAGTTCAGCCGCCAGCGCGGCCTGGCCGCCGACGGCCGCTGCAAGGCGTTCGCCGAGGCGGCGGACGGCACGGGCTGGGGCGAGGGCGTGGGCCTGCTGCTCCTGGAGCGCCTGTCGGACGCTCGCCGCAACGGCCACGAAGTCCTCGCGGTCGTACGGGGCTCCGCCGTCAATCAGGACGGTGCCAGCAACGGCCTCACCGCCCCCAACGGCCCCTCCCAGCAGCGGGTCATCCGTGCCGCTCTCGCCAACGCCGGTCTGTCTGTAGGCGACGTGGACGCGGTAGAGGCGCACGGCACGGGCACGACCCTGGGCGACCCCATCGAGGCGCAGGCGCTGCTCGCCACGTACGGCCAGGGCCGTCCCGAAGGCCAGCCGCTGTGGCTCGGCTCGGTGAAGTCCAACATCGGTCACACGCAGGCGGCGGCCGGTGTCGCCGGTGTCATCAAGATGGTGATGGCCATGCGCGAGGGCGTGCTGCCGCCCACCCTGCACGTGGACCGCCCGAGTTCGCATGTGGACTGGTCGGCGGGTGCGGTCGAACTCCTCACGGAGGCTCGCGAGTGGACCGAGCGCGCGGACGCGCCGCGTCGTGCGGGTGTCTCGTCCTTCGGCGTGAGTGGCACGAACGCGCACGTGATCGTGGAGCAGGTTCCGGTGGAGGAGTCCGCCGCGAGTGTGGAGTCGGTGGTGCCGGTCACGGCGGTGCCGTGGCTGGTGTCGGGCCGGAGTGCGGAGGCGTTGCGGGCTCAGGCTGAGCGGCTGCGGGAGCATGTTGCGGCTGACGCCGGTCTGGATCCGGTGGATGTGGGTTGGTCGCTTCTGTCGGGGCGGGCCGTGCATGAGCATCGGGCGGTGGTCTTCGGGCGGGAGCGGGAGGAGTTCCTGACCGGGCTTGAAGCGCTTGTATCGGGTTCGGTGGTCGAGGGACGTCTTGCCGTCCTGTTCACCGGCCAGGGCAGTCAGCGGGTCGGGATGGGCCGGGAGCTGTATGAGGCCTTCCCGGTGTTCGCGGATGCGTTGGACGAGGTGTGTGCTCATATTGATCCGTGGATAGAACGTTCGCTCCAGAGCGTGATGTTCGGTACCGACGCGGAGCTGCTTGAGCAGACGGGCTATGCGCAGCCCGCGCTGTTCGCGATGGAAGTCGCCCTGTTCCGCCTTGCCGAGTCCCTCGGCGTACGTCCGGAGGTGGTGGGCGGTCACTCGATTGGTGAGCTGGCTGCTGCGTATGTGGCCGGGCTGTGGTCGTTGGAGGATGCGGCGCAACTGGTCGTGGCTCGGGGCAGGTTGATGCAGGCGCTGCCGGAGGGTGGGGCGATGCTGGCCGTGCAGGTCGCGGAGGCCGATGTTCTGCCGTTGCTGGCGGATGTGTCGGACTGCGTGGGTGTGGCGGCTGTGAACGGGCCGGAGCAGGTCGTGCTCTCCGGTGAGCGCTCCACCCTCGAAACTCTGGAGCAGGCCCTGCGGGGCGAGGGCCGGAAGGTGAAGTGGCTGAAGGTGTCGCACGCTTTCCACTCCCCGCTGATGGATCCCGCCCTGGACGAGTTCCGGCGCGTGGCGCAGCGGTTGACGTATCAGGATGTGACGCTTCCGGTGGTCTCCAATCTCACCGGTGAACTGGCCGATCCAGCTGCCCTGAAGGATCCCGAGTACTGGGTGCGGCACATCCGTGAGGTGGTCCGGTTCCACGACGGCCTGAACGCCCTCACCGGGCACGGCGTCACGACCCTCCTGGAGCTGGGCCCGGACGCCGTCCTGACGGCGATGGCCCACGACACGCTCACCGAGCCCGCCGCACAGTCGGGCCTGGTCGCCGCTGTCCGCAAGGACCGCGCGGAGCCGGACACCTTCCTGGCCGCTCTGGCGCAGCTGCACGTACGCGGCATCGGCGTCGACTGGACGCCGCTGTACGCCCCGGTCGAGTCCCGGAGCCGCGTCGGCCTGCCCACGTACGCCTTCCAGCGCGACCACTACTGGCTCGACCTCACGGAGTTCGCGGCCGTCCCCGCGGGTGGGGGCGAAGTCGATGAGGTGGAGGCCCGGTTCTGGGAGGCCGTGGAGCGGGAGGACCTGGCGTCGTTGAGCGCCGAGCTGGGCGGTGGCGCCGACGGCGGGGCGTTGGGCGAGGTGCTGCCGGTCCTGTCGTCGTGGCGGCGGCAGCGGCGTGAGACCTCCACCGTCGGCCGGTGGCGGTACCAGGAGTCGTGGAAGCCGCTGACGGGCCTCGCCCCGGCGGCCTTCGACGGCACGTGGTGGGTGGTCGCGCCGGCCGACGAGGACGCGTACCCCTGGGTGGCGGCGGCGGTCGCCGGCCTGGAGGAGCGCGGCGCGCGCGTGACCCGGATCGCGGTGGGCCGTGACGAGGCCGACCGCGAGGCGCTGGCCCACAAGCTGCGCGAACTCATGCACGGACAGGGCGAGTCGGAGCTGCCGCGAGGCGTCCTGTCGCTGCTCGCTCTCGATGACAGCGAGGGTGCCGACCACCCGACCGTGTCCGTCGGGCTCGAAGGAGTGCTCGCCCTGCTCCAGGCCCTGGGGGACACCGAGGTCACGGCGCCGCTGTGGGCCGCCACGTGCGGCGCGGTGACCACCGGGCGCTCGGACCGTCTCACGGCGCCGCGGCAGGCGCCCGTGTGGGGCATGGGCCGGGTCGCCGCACTGGAGCAGCCCCAGCGCTGGGGCGGCCTCGTCGACCTGCCGCCGCACCCCGACGAGCGGGCCCGGCTGCGGCTCGCCGACGCGATCGGCGGCGCGGCGATGGGTGAGGACCAGCTCGCGGTGCGCGGCTCGGGAGTGTTCGTACGACGCCTCACGCGCGCGGCGACCGGCGACGCCCCGGTGGGGGAGTGGACGGCGAGCGGCACGGTCCTCGTCACGGGAGGCACGGGCGCCCTCGGCGGGCACGTGGCGCGCTGGCTGGCGCGCGCGGGCGCCGAGCACCTGGTGCTCACCAGCCGCCGCGGCCTCGACGCACCCGGCGCGGCCGAACTGCGCTCCGAGCTGGCCGAGTCGGGCGTACGCGTGACGGTCGCGGCCTGCGACGTCGCCGACCGGGAGGCGCTGGCGCGGCTCCTGGCGGACATCCCCGAGGAGGCGCCGCTGACCGGCGTGTTCCACACGGCGGGCGTCCTCGACGACGGCGTCCTCGACGGTCTCACGGCGGAGCGGTTCGCCACCGTCTTCCGGCCGAAGGTCCAAGCAGCCCTGAATCTCCATGAGTTGACGCGCGACAGTGAGCACGTCACGGCCTTCGTGCTGTTCTCGTCCGTGGCGGGCTCGATGGGCATCGGCGGTCAGGGCAACTACGCGGCGGCCAACGCCTTCCTGGACGCCTTCGCCGCGCACCGCCGCGACCTCGGCCTGCCCGGCCTGTCCCTGGCGTGGGGCCCGTGGGCCGGTGGCGGCATGGCGGCCGACGGCGGAGTGGTGGAGCGGCGCGTACGGGACAGCGGCATGCCCGCGATGGAACCGGACCTGGCCGTCGCCGCCATAGCGGCGACTCTCGCCGCGCCGGATGGCGCCGCGGCGGTGACCCTCGCCGACGTCGTCTGGGACCGGTACGCGCCGAGCCATGCGACGGCACGCCCCTGCCACCTGTTCGACCAGCTCCTCACGGCCGACCCGGCGGGGAAGGCGACGGCCGGGCCGGAACGGGTGCGGGCCGCGGACCCGGCCACCGCCTCGCTCGCGGAGCGCCTCACGGCCCTTCCGGCGGCGGAGCGGGAGCGGGCGGTCCTCGACCTCGTCCGTGATCACGTCGCCACCGTCCTCGGCTACCCCGTCGGCAAGGCCGTGGACGCCGCCCGCCCCTTCAAGGACCTGGGCTTCGACTCGCTGACGGCGGTCGAACTGCGCAACCTCGTCGGTGCAGCCAGCGGACTCCACCTCCCGGCCACGCTCATCTTCGACCACCCGACCCCGACGGCCCTCGCCACGTACTTGCGCAGTGAGCTGCTCGGTGGCCTCGCGCCCGACGGCGCCGGGGACCTGGACGCCGCCCCGTCGGGAGCGGGAGCGGGTGCGGGCACGCCGGTCGATGGCGACCCGATCGCGATCGTGTCGATGAGCTGCCGCTTCCCCGGCGGCGTCGGTTCGCCCGAAGAGCTGTGGCGGCTGTTGCGCGACGGCCGGGACGCCATGGGCGACATGCCCGACGACCGCGGCTGGAACGTCGCCGAGCTCTACCACCCGGACCCCGACCACGCCGGGACCAGCTACGTCCGCGAGGGCGGCTTCCTCCACGACATGGCCGAGTTCGACGCGGACTTCTTCGGCATCTCGCCGCGCGAGGCCCTCGCCATGGACCCGCAGCAGCGGCTCCTCCTGGAGACCGCGTGGGAGGCCTTCGAACGCGCGGGCATCGATCCCGCGACCCTGCGCGGCAGCCGCACCGGCGTCTTCTCCGGCACCAACGGCCAGGACTACGAGCACGTCCTGCGCACCGCCCCCGACGGGGGCGAGGGCTACCTCGGCACCGGCAACGCGGCGAGCGTCGTCTCCGGCCGTCTGTCGTACGCGTTCGGTCTCGAAGGCCCGGCGGTGACGGTCGACACGGCGTGCTCGTCGTCCCTGGTCGCGCTGCATCTGGCGGCGCAGGCGCTGCGCCAGGGCGAGTGCGATCTGGCCCTGGCGGGTGGCGTCACGGTGATGTCGACGCCGGACACGTTCGTGGAGTTCAGCCGCCAGCGCGGCCTGGCTGCCGACGGCCGCTGCAAGGCCTTCGCGGAGGCGGCGGACGGCACGGGCTGGGGGGAGGGCGTGGGCCTGCTCCTGCTTGAGCGTCTGTCGGACGCCCGCCGCAAGGGGCACAAGGTCCTGGCGGTCCTCCGTGGCTCCGCCGTGAACCAGGACGGCGCGAGCAACGGCCTCACCGCGCCGAACGGTCCCTCGCAGCAGCGCGTCATTCGTGCCGCGCTGGCCAACGCCGGTCTGTCGGCCGGTGACGTGGACGCGGTCGAGGCGCACGGCACCGGTACGACCCTGGGCGACCCCATCGAGGCGCAGGCGCTGCTCGCCACGTACGGCCAGGAGCGTCCGGCAGAGCGGCCGTTGTGGCTGGGCTCCATCAAGTCCAACATCGGTCACACGCAGGCGGCGGCCGGTGTGGCCGGTGTCATCAAGATGGTCATGGCGATGCGTGAGGGTGTGCTGCCGCGGACGTTGCATGTGGATCGGCCGAGTTCGCATGTGGACTGGTCGGTGGGTGCGGTTGAACTCCTTACGGAGCCGCGTGAGTGGGTGGAGCGTGCGGACGCGCCGCGTCGTGCGGGTGTCTCGTCCTTTGGTGTGAGCGGTACGAACGCGCATGTGATCGTGGAGCAGGCTCCGGTGGAGGAGCCTGCGGAGACCGTGGAGTCGGTGGTGCCGGTCACGGCGGTGCCGTGGCTGGTGTCGGGCCGGAGTGCGGAGGCGTTGCGGGCGCAGGCTGAGCGGCTGCGGGAGCATGTTGCGGCTGACGCCGGGCTGGATCTGGTGGACGTTGGTTGGTCGCTTCTGTCGGGGCGGGCCGTGCATGAGCATCGGGCGGTGGTCTTCGGGCGGGAGCGCGAAGAGTTCCTGATCGGTCTTGAAGCGCTTGTATCGGGTTCGGTGGTCGAGGGACGTCTTGCCGTCCTGTTCACCGGCCAGGGCAGTCAGCGGATCGGCATGGGCCGGGAGCTATATGAGGCCTTCCCCGTCTTCGCGGATGCGTTGGACGAGGTGTGTGCTCATATCGATCCGTGGATAGAACGTTCGCTCCAGAGCGTGATGTTCGGTACGGATGCGGGGCTGCTTGAGCAGACGGGTTATGCGCAGCCCGCGCTGTTCGCGATCGAGGTGGCGCTGTTCCGACTTGCGGAGTCCTTTGGCGTACGTCCGGAGGTGGTGGGCGGTCACTCGATTGGTGAGCTGGCTGCTGCGTATGTGGCCGGGTTGTGGTCGTTGGAGGATGCGGCGCAACTGGTGGTCGCTCGGGGCCGGTTGATGCAGGCGTTGCCCGAGGGCGGGGCGATGCTGGCCGTGCAGATCGCGGAGGCCGATGTCCTGCCGCTGGTGGCGGACGTGTCGGACCGCGTCGGTGTGGCGGCCGTGAACGGCCCGTCCCAGCTGGTGCTCTCCGGCGACCGTGCGGCATTGGAGGGTCTGGAGCAGACCCTGCGTGGGGACGGCCGGAAGGTGAAGTGGCTGAAGGTGTCGCACGCCTTCCACTCGCCGCTGATGGACCCTGCTCTGGACGAGTTCCGGCGCGTGGCGCAGCGGTTGACGTATCAGGATGTGACGCTTCCGGTGGTCTCCAATCTCACCGGTGAACTGGCCGATCCAGCTGCCCTGAAGGATCCCGAGTACTGGGTGCGGCACATCCGTGAGGTGGTCCGGTTCCACGACGGCCTGAACGCCCTCACCGGGCACGGCGTCACGACCCTCCTGGAGCTGGGCCCGGACGCCGTCCTGACAGCCATGGCGCATGACACCATCACCGAGCCGGAGAGCCAGTCCGGGCTCGTCGCCGCTGTCCGCAAGGACCGCGCGGAGCCGGACACCTTCCTGGCCGCCCTCGCGCAGCTGCACGTACGCGGCATCGACGTCGACTGGACGCCGCTCTACGCCGGGGCGCGCCGCCGCGTCGACCTGCCGACGTACGCCTTCCAGCGGCGGCGCTACTGGCCGCGTGCGGCTGCGGGTGCGGCGGGGGATGTGTCGGCGACCGGTCTGGTCGCGGCGGGGCACCCCTTCCTGGGTGCGGCGGTGCCGCTGGCCGGTGGTGACGGGTATGTTCTGGCCGGGCGGCTTTCGCTGGCGACGCATCCGTGGTTGGCGGATCATGCGGTGGCGGGGCGGGTGTTGCTGCCGGGCACGGCGTTCGTGGAGCTGGCGGTGCGGGCCGGGGACGAGGTCGGCTGCGGTGTCCTTGAGGAACTGACCCTGGCGTCTCCGTTGGTGCTGCCCGAGCGTGGTGCCGTACAGCTCCAGGTCGGCGTAGGAGCCGAGGACGCGGACGGACGCTTCCCGGTGAGCGTGCACTCTCGCGACGCGCGTGACTCCGAGGGGCCGTGGACGCGGCACGCGTCCGGCTTCCTGGCCGCCGTGACCGACGAGGCGGAGCCCGAAGCCCTGACCGTCTGGCCGCCGCGTGACGCGGAGCCGATCGACGACGCAGCCTCCCTCTACGACCGGCTGGCCGGGACGGGCTACGGCTACGGGCCGGTGTTCCAGGGGCTGCGTGCCGCGTGGCGGCGCGGCGACGAGGTGTTCGCCGAGGTCGCGCTCCCGGAGGAGGAGGCGGCGGACGCCACGGCGTTCGGCCTGCACCCCGCCGTCCTCGATGCCGCGCTGCACTCCACCCTGCTCCTCGGCGAGGAGCGCCAGGGCCTCGGTCTGCCGTTCGCCTGGAGCGGGGTCCGGCTGCACCGGGCGGGCGCCGCGACGGTCCGCGTCCGGCTGGTCGGGGTGGGGACGGACGCCGTGTCGCTGACCCTGGCGGACCAGAGCGGGCAGGTGGTCGCCACCGTCGACTCGCTGGTGTCGCGCCAGGTCACGGCCGAGCAGCTCGGCGGCGGGGCGGCGAACGACTCGCTGTTCCATGTGGAGTGGAAGTCGCAGGCCCTGGTGTCGTCGTCCCCGGAACCTGTCACGTGCGTCTCGTACGAGGAGCTGGACGCCGGAGGGGATGTTCCGGCTGTCGTGGTGTGGGAGTCCGGTGGGTCCGGTGGTGAGCTGCGGCCCGAGACCGTGTCGGCGCGACTGGCCGAGACACTGGGTGTCGTACAGGGTGTGCTGGCCGACGAGCGGCTGGAGTCCTCGCGGCTGGTCGTCGTGACGCGGGGCGCTGTCGCGGCCGGTGACGCGGTGCCGGATCCGGTGGGCGCCGCCGTGTGGGGTCTGATCCGGTCCGCGCAGGTCGAACACCCGGGCCGTTTCGTCCTCGTGGACACCGATGTGAACTCCGAAATCGACGCGGCCGTGCTCGGTGCCGTCCTGGCGTCGGGCGAGCCGGAGGCCGCGGTACGGGGCGGTTCGGTGTGGGTGCCCCGACTGACGAAGGTCGCCGCCGCCCCGGCCGGGGAAGAGGCCGCGCCCTGGGGCGTGGGCTCCGTCCTGGTCACCGGTGCCTTCGGCGGCCTGGGACGCCTGGTGACGCGGCACCTGGCGGAGCACTACGGCGTCCGCGATCTGCTGCTCGTCTCCCGCAGGGGCGAAGCGGCGTCCGGCGCCGGTGAACTGCGCGACGAACTCCATGCGCTGGGCACGAAGGTGACGGTGGCCGCGTGTGACATGGCCGACCGGGGCGCTGTGGCGGCGCTCCTGGACGAGCGTGGCGCGGAGCTTTCGGCGGTCGTGCATGTGGCGGGGGTCTTGGATGACGGTGTGGTCACCTCGCTGACTCCGGAGCGTGTGGAGGCGGTGCTGCGGCCGAAGGTGGACGCGGCGCTGCACCTGCACGAGCTGACCGCGGGCCTCGACCTGTCGGCGTTCGTCCTGTTCTCCTCCGCGGCCGGAGTCCTCGGCAGCCCCGGCCAGGCCAACTACGCGGCCGCCAACTGCTTCCTGGACGCCCTCGCCGCCGTGCGCCGCACGCGGGGGCTCCCCGCGACCTCGCTCGCCTGGGGCGTGTGGGCCCAGGAGAGCGAGATGACGGAGGGCCTCGGCGACGCGGACCTCCAGCGCATGGCACGCGGCGGCGTCGCTCCGCTGTCCACGAGGGAGGGCCTGGCCCTCCTGGACACCGCCGTCGCCCTGGCCGCGCCCGAGGCACCCGCCGTGCTCGTCCCGATGCACCTGGACACCGCGTCCCTGCGGGCCTCCGCGGGACCCGACGGCGTACAGCCCGTGTTCTCGGACCTCGTCCGCGCCCCGGCCCGCAGGGTCGACAGGGCGCTCGCCCGCTCCGGGAGCGCCGCGGAGCCGAACGGCACGGGCCCCGCGCTCGTCCGGGAATTGGCCGGACTTTCCGCCCCGGAACGGGAGCGGGCCCTGCTCGACGCGGTACGCGGTAATGTGGCGACGGTGCTCGGGCATTCCGGTCCCGAGGCAATTGGCGCCACCCGGGGATTCCTGGAACTGGGGGTCGACTCGCTCACCGCGGTGGAACTCCGGAATAGGCTGAACTCCCTTTCCGGGCTCCGGCTTCCGGCGACGCTCATCTTCGACCACCCGTCGCCCGCGGCGCTCGCCGCCCACCTGGACGAGACCCTTCCCCGGGACGGCGGCGCGGCGGACGGCGCCGAAGGGCCACGGGCCGGCGGCGTCGCCGCCGAGCTCGCGGGTCTGGAAGCGGCCCTGGCCGCGGGCCCGCTGGCGGACGCCGAGCGGACCGCCGTACGCGGCAGGCTGCGAGCCCTGCTCGGCAGCCTTGACGCCGGGGAGCCGGGGGAGGCCGAGGCGGCCGACATCACAGAGAAGCTGGAGGACGCCGACGACGATGACATGTTCGACTTCATCGACAATGAACTCGGCGTTTCCTGACCGCGGGTCGCGGTAATGCGCGGAAATTCGTAAAGGGGCCCCTAGGGGGAGGGTAGGGGTTGTTGCCCTACCCTCCCCCGGATGTGATGGGTGCGGCCCTCTGCGTTGAAGGAGTCGCACCGAATGGCGAACGAGCAGAAACTCCGCGAGTACCTCAAGCGAGTTACCGCGGATCTGCATCAGACCCGGCAGCGTCTACAGGACGCCGAGTCCGTGAGCCGGGAGCCCGTCGCGATCGTGGCGATGAGCTGCCGCTACCCCGGCGGCGTAGCCGGCCCGGAAGACCTGTGGCGGCTCGTCGCCGAGGGCGGGGACGCGATCTCCCCCTTCCCCGACGACCGGGGCTGGGACGCGGACCTGCACGACCCCGACCCGAGCCGCCCCGGCAAGAGCTACGCGCGCGAAGGCGGATTCCTGCACGAGGCCGCCGAGTTCGACCCGGCGTTCTTCGGCATCTCACCGCGTGAGGCGCTCGCCATCGACCCGCAGCAGCGGCTCCTCCTCGAAGCGACGTGGGAGGCGTTCGAGCGGGCGGGCGTCGACCCGCTGTCGGTGCGCGGCTCCCGCACCGGCGTCTTCGTCGGCGTCATGTACGGCGACTACGGCAACCGCATCCTCAGCAACCCCCAGGGCCTCGAAGAGTTCGAGGGCTACCTCGGCAACGGCAGCGCGGGCAGCATCGCCTCCGGCCGCGTCTCGTACACCTTCGGCCTGGAGGGCCCCGCCGTCACCATCGACACGGCGTGCTCGTCGTCGCTCGTGGCCCTCCACCTGGCGGCACAGGCGCTGCGCCAGGGCGAATGCTCGCTCGCGCTCGCGGGCGGCGTGACCGTCATGTCGACGCCGGACACATTCGTGGAGTTCAGCCGCCAGCGCGGGCTCGCCGCCGACGGCCGCTGCAAGGCGTTCGCCGAGGCGGCGGACGGCACGGGCTGGGGCGAGGGTGTCGGCCTGCTCCTCCTGGAGCGCCTCTCGGACGCCCAGCGCAACGGCCACAAGATCCTCGCCGTAGTACGCGGCTCCGCCGTCAACCAGGACGGCGCCAGCAGCGGCCTCACCGCGCCCAACGGTCCCGCACAGCAGCGCGTGATCCGTGCGGCCCTGGCGAACGCCGGTCTCACCGCCGCCGACGTGGACGCCGTGGAGGCGCACGGCACCGGTACGACCCTGGGCGACCCGATCGAGGCGCAGGCGCTGCTCGCCACGTACGGCCAGGGCCGTTCCGACGGCCAGCCGCTGTGGCTCGGCTCGGTGAAGTCGAACCTCGGTCACACGCAGGCCGCCGCCGGTGTCGCGGGCGTCATCAAGATGGTCATGGCGATGCGCGAGGGAACCCTCCCGCGCACACTGCACATCGACCGGCCGAACTCCCTCGTGGACTGGGAAGCCGGAGCCGTCGAGCTGCTGACCGACGAGCGGGCCTGGCCCGACGCCGGTCGGCCGCGTCGTGCGGGCGTCTCGTCCTTTGGTGTGAGCGGTACGAACGCGCATGTGATCGTGGAGCAGGTTCCGGTGGAGGAGCCTGTTGAGAGTGTGGAGTCGGTGGTGCCGGTCACGGCGGTGCCGTGGCTGGTGTCGGGCCGGAGTGCGGAGGCGTTGCGGGCTCAGGCTGAGCGGCTGCGGGAGCATGTTGCGGCTGACGCCGGGCTGGATCTGGTGGATGTGGGTTGGTCGCTTCTGTCGGGGCGGGCCGTGCATGAGCATCGGGCGGTGGTCTTCGGGCGGGAGCGGGAGGAGTTCCTGACCGGGCTTGAAGCGCTTGCCTCGGGTTCGGTGGTCGAGGGACGTCTTGCCGTCCTGTTCACGGGCCAGGGCAGTCAGCGGGTCGGGATGGGCCGGGAGCTGTATGAGACGTTCCCGGTGTTCGCGGATGCGCTGGATGAGGTGTGTGCTCATATTGATCCGTGGATAGAACGTTCGCTCCAGAGCGTGATGCTCGGTACGGACGCGGAGCTGCTTGAGCAGACGGGTTACGCGCAGCCCGCGCTGTTCGCGATGGAAGTCGCCCTGTTCCGTCTCGTCGAGTCCTTCGGCGTGCGCCCGGAGGTCGTGGGCGGTCACTCGATTGGTGAGCTGGCTGCTGCGTATGTGGCCGGGCTGTGGTCGTTGGAGGATGCGGCGCAACTGGTCGTGGCGCGGGGTCGGTTGATGCAGGCGCTGCCCGAGGGCGGCGCGATGCTGGCCGTGCAGATCGCGGAGGCCGACGTGCTGCCGCTGCTGGACGGCGTCGCGGACCGTGTGGGTGTGGCGGCTGTGAACGGGCCGGAGCAGATCGTGCTCTCCGGTGAGCGCTCCACCCTCGAAACTCTGGAGCAGACCCTGCGGGGCGAGGGCCGGAAGGTGAAGTGGCTGAAGGTGTCGCACGCCTTCCACTCGCCGCTGATGGACCCCGTCCTCGCGGACTTCCGCAAGGTCGCCGAAGGACTGACGTACGGGGAGTTGAGCCTTCCGGTCGTCTCCAACCTCACCGGTGAACTGGCGCGGCCCGCCGAGCTGAAGGACCCCGAGTACTGGGTGCGGCACATCCGCGAGGCAGTCCGTTTCCACGACGGCCTGAACGCCCTCACCGGCTTCGGTGCCGCCACCCTTCTCGAACTGGGTCCGGACGCCGTCCTGACGGCCATGGCCCACGACACGTTCACCGAGCCCGCCGCGCAGACGGGCCTGGTCAGTTCCCTGCGCAAGGACCGCGCGGAGCCCGACACGTTCCTGGCCGCCCTCGCGCAGCTGCACGTACGCGGCATCGACGTCGACTGGACACCGCTGTACGCCCCGGTCGAGTCCCGGCGCCGCGTCGACCTGCCCACCTACGCCTTCCAGCACCAGACGCTCTGGCTCAACCCTCTGACGCAGGGCCCCACAGCCACCGCGGGCGACGGGGCCGACCCCGTGGACGCGAGCTTCTGGGAGGCCGTGGAGGCCGAGGACCTCAAGGCGCTGACGGGAGCGCTGGAGGTCGACGAGGAAGCGCCGTTCCGGTCCGTGCTGCCCGCGCTCACGGCGTGGCGGCGCCAGCGGCAGGAGCGCTCCGAGCTGGACCGCTGGCGGTACCGGACCACCTGGAAGCCGCTCGGCAAGGCGGCGCCGGGCCGCCTCACCGGCACGTGGCTCGTCGTGGCCGGTGCCGGAGCGCCCGATGAGGCGTGGGTCGACGGGATCGTACGAGCCCTGGAACAGGGCGGTGCCCGCGCCCGCGTCCTGCGCGTGGGCGCTCGGGACGCCGACCGTGCCACGCTGAGGGAACTGCTCAGGCACGCCCTCACCGACCCTGCCCCCGGCGACGGCGAGGGCCGCGGTGAAACGGTCGCCGGGGTCCTTTCCCTGCTGGCCTGCGCGCCCGCGGCGGCGGACACACCGACGGCCGGGGAGGTACCGGCCGGAGTCCTCCTGACCCTCGCGCTCGTCCAGGCGCTGGGCGACGAATCCGTGGACGCACCGCTGTGGGTGGCGACGCGGGGCGCCGTCGCCGTGGGCGCGTCGGACCTCGCGGCCGACGCCGACGCCGCGGCGGTATGGGGGCTCGGCCGGGTCGCGGCTCTCGAACTCCCGGAGCGCTGGGGCGGCCTCGTCGACCTCCCCGAGACGGTGGGCGCGCGTGCGGTGACACGTCTCGCCCAGGTCCTCGCGGCCTCGGCGGGCGAGGATCAGGTGGCCGTACGTGCGTTCGGGGTGTTTGCGCGTCGTTTGGAGCGGGCGCCGTTGGACGTGACGGGTGTGGGGGAGTGGGTGCCGGAGGGCGGCACTGTGCTGGTGACCGGTGGTACGGGTGCCGTCGGGGGGCATGTCGCGCGGTGGCTGGTTTCCCGGGGCGCTGAGCGTCTTGTGCTGACGAGTCGTCGGGGTGCGGATGCTCCTGGTGCCGCCGAATTGCGGGCTGAGTTGGAGGGGTTGGGGGCTGAGGTCGCCGTCGTCGCTTGTGATGTCGCGGATCGGGATGCGTTGGCGGGTGTGCTGGGTGCGGTTCCCGAGGATGCTCCGTTGACTGCTGTGTTCCATACGGCGGGTGTTCTGGACGACGGTGTGCTCGACGGCCTCACGGCGGAGCGGATCGCCACCGTCTTCCGGCCGAAGGCCCAGGCGGCCCTGAACCTGCACGAGTTGACGCGCGACAGCGAGCACCTCACGGCCTTCGTGCTGTTCTCCTCGCTCACCGGCACGGTGGGCGCGCCCGGCCAGGGCAACTACGCCGCCGCCAACGCCTTCCTCGACGCGCTCGCCGAGCGGCGCCGCGCGGCGGGACTGCCCGCGGTGTCCCTCGCCTGGGGCCCATGGGCCGGCAGCGGCATGGCAGCCGACGACGGTTCCGAGGAGCGCATGCGCCGCGCGGGCCTGCCGGTCATGGACCCGGCGCGGGCCACCGAGGCGCTGCGCCTGGCGACCGCCCCCGCGTCCGGAGGGCAGGCGGCGCTCGTGGTCGCCGACGTGGCCTGGGACCGGTTCCTCGACGGGTTCACGGCAGCCCGGCACAGCACCCTCTTCGACGACCTGCCGGAGGTGGCCGCCCTCCGCGCGGCGCGCCACACCGGACCTTCAGCGTCCGAACAGCCCGCTCTGAAGGGCAAGTTGGCGGCCTTGTCGCGCGGTGACGCCGAGCGGGCACTGCTCGACCTCGTACGGACCCACGCCGCCACGGTGCTCGGGCACGGCGGGGCCGACGCGGTGCCCTCGGACGGCGCGTTCAAGGGGCTCGGGTTCGACTCGCTCACCTCGGTGGAGTTCCGCAACAGCCTCGGTGCCGCGACCGGTCTGACGCTCCCGGCGACCCTCGTCTTCGACCACCCCTCGCCGCACGCCGTCGCCGACTACCTGTCGGGCCTCCTCATCGGCGCCGACCTCACAGGGCCCGCCGCCGCGGAGCCCGTGCCGTCCGTCCGCGCGGACGGCGATCCCATCGCCATCGTGTCGATGAGCTGCCGCTTCCCCGGCGGCGTACGCGGACCGGAAGACCTGTGGCGGCTCGTCGCGGACGGCGTCGACGCACTGGGCGAGTTCCCCGCGGGCCGGGGCTGGGACACCCGGTCGCTGTACGACCCGGACCCGGACACGCCCGGCTCCACCTACGCCCGCCAGGGCGGCTTCCTGCCGGACGCGGGCGAGTTCGACGCGGACTTCTTCGGCATCTCGCCGCGCGAGGCCCTCGCCATGGACCCGCAGCAGCGGCTGCTCCTGGAGACCTCCTGGGAGCTGTTCGAGCGCGCCGGCATCGACTCGGCGGCCCTGCGCGGCAGCCGCACCGGCGTCTTCGCGGGCACGAACGGCCAGGACTACCTCGACCTCCTGAAGGACGCGCCCGACGGCGCCGAGGGCTACATCGGCACCGGCAACGCGGCGAGCGTCGTCTCCGGCCGCCTGTCGTACGCCTTCGGCTTCGAAGGCCCCGCCATGACCGTGGACACGGCCTGCTCCTCGGCCCTCGTCGCGCTGCACCTGGCGGCGCAGGCGCTGCGGCAGGGCGAGTGCGACCTGGCCCTGGCGGGCGGCGTCACGGTGATGTCCACGCCGAGCGCCTTCATCGAGTTCAGCCGTCAGCGCGGCCTGGCTGCCGACGGCCGCTGCAAGGCCTTCGCGGAGGCGGCGGACGGCACGGGCTGGGGCGAGGGCGTCGGCCTGCTCCTCCTGGAGCGGCTCTCGGACGCCCGCCGCAACGGCCACGAAGTCCTCGCCGTGGTCAGCGGGTCCGCCGTCAACCAGGACGGCGCCAGCAACGGCCTCACCGCCCCCAACGGCCCCGCACAGCAGCGCGTGATCCGCACGGCCCTGGCGAACGCCGGTCTCACCGCCGCCGACGTGGACGCCGTGGAGGCCCACGGCACCGGCACCGCGCTCGGCGACCCCATCGAGGCCCAGGCACTGCTCGCCACGTACGGCGAGGAACGCCCGGCGGAGCGGCCGCTGTGGCTGGGCTCCATCAAGTCCAACATCGGCCACACCCAGGCGGCCGCCGGTGTCGCGGGCGTCATCAAGATGGTCATGGCCCTGCGCGAAGGAGTTCTGCCGCCGACCCTGCACATCGACCGGCCGAGCACGCACGTCGACTGGTCGGCGGGTTCCGTCGAACTGCTCACAGCGGCGCGCGTCTGGCCCGAGCGGGACGAGGCGCCGCGCCGCGCAGGCGTGTCGTCGTTCGGCATCAGCGGCACCAACGCGCACGTGATCGTGGAACAGGCGCCGACGGCCGGGCCCGCGGAGGGCGCGGAGACCGCCGAGCCGCTCACGCCGGTCTCGGCCGTGCCGTGGCTCGTGTCCGCGCGGACCCCGGAGGCCCTGCGGGCACAGGCCGAGCGCCTGCGCGAGCACGTGACCGGTCACGACGGGCTCGACCCCGTCGACGTGGGCTGGTCACTGCTCTCGGGACGCACCGCCCACGAGCACCGGGCAGTGGTCCTCGGGCAGAACCGCGAGGACTTCCTGACCGGTCTGGAGTCCCTCGCGTCCGGCGGCCCGGGCACGGCCTCCGGCGCGGTGACGGGCGGCCGTCTCGCCGTCCTGTTCACCGGTCAGGGCAGTCAGAGGGCTGGGATGGGCCGGGAGTTGTACGAGACGTTCCCGGTGTTCGCGGATGCGTTGGACGAGGTGTGTGTCCATATTGATCCGTGGATAGAACGTTCGCTCCAGAGCGTGATGTTCGGTACGGATGCGGGGCTGCTTGAGCAGACGGGTTATGCGCAGCCCGCGCTGTTCGCGATGGAAGTCGCCCTGTTCCGCCTTGCTGAGTCCTTCGGCGTACGCCCCGAGGTGGTGGGCGGTCACTCGATCGGTGAGCTGGCGGCTGCGTATGTGGCCGGGCTGTGGTCGCTGGAGGATGCGGCGCAACTGGTGGCGGCGCGGGGTCGGTTGATGCAGGCGCTGCCCGAGGGCGGGGCGATGCTGGCCGTGCAGATCGCGGAGGCCGACGTCCTGCCGCTGCTGGCGGACGTGTCGGACCGCGTAGGCGTGGCGGCTGTGAACGGCCCGGCGCAGGTCGTGCTCTCCGGGGAGCGGGCCGCCCTCGAAGGCCTGGAGGAGGTGCTGCGCGGTCAGGGCCGGAAGGTGAAGTGGCTGAAGGTGTCGCACGCCTTCCACTCGCCGCTGATGGGCCCCGTTCTCGCGGACTTCCGCAAGGTCGCCGAGGGGCTGGCGTACGGGGAGTTGAGCCTGCCGGTCGTTTCGAACGTCACCGGCGAGCCGGCCGATCCCGCCGAGCTGCGGGACCCGGAGTACTGGGTGCGGCACGTCCGGGAAGCGGTCCGCTTCCACGACGGCCTGAAGTCGCTCACCGGGCAGGGCGTCTCGACGCTCCTGGAGCTGGGCCCCGACGCCGTCCTCACCGCGATGGCGCACGACACGCTCACGGACCCCGCCGCGCGGACGGGTCTGATCGCCGCCGCGCGCAAGGGCCGTTCGGAGCCGGACACGTTCCTGGCCGCCCTCGCGCACCTGCACGTACGCGGGGTCGAGGTCGACTGGACGCTCCTGTACGCCCCCGTCGAGTCCCGGCGCCGCGTCGACCTGCCGACGTACGCCTTCCAGCGTCGGACGTACTGGCCGCGGCCGACGGAGTCCGGTGTGCCGGACGCGGAGGCCGGGGCGATGGACGCCGAGTTCTGGGACGTCGTACGACGGGACGACCTGGACGGGCTCGCCGGAGCGCTGCGCCTGGACCGGGAGGCCCCGCTGAAGTCGGTCCTCCCGGCCCTTGCCTCCTGGCACCGGCGTCAGCAGGAGCGGCACGAGGTGGACGCCCTGCGGTACGGCGTCACGTGGACGCCGCTGGCCGGAGCCGCGATGCCCGCGGCAGGTACGGCCCTCCAGGGCACCTGGGTGCTCCTCGTCCCGGCCGACGCGGCCGGACACCCCTGGTGCGCGGCTGCCGAGAAGGCGCTCGCGGACGCCGGTGCGGAGGTCAGGCGCGTCGTCGTCGACGACGGGACGGCCGACCGCACGGCGTTGACGCGGAGCCTGCGGACACTGGGAGAGCATGCTTCCGCAGGCGCCGCGGTGAAGGGCGTGCTGTCACTGCTCGCTCTCGACGAGCGGCCGTACTGTCACCCGGAGACCGGCGCCTGCGACCCCGCCCTGACGTGGGGCATGGCCGCGACCCTCGCGCTCACGCAAGCCGTCGTCGACTCCGAGATCGGCGGGCGGCTGTGGGTCGTGACGTCGGGCGCGGTGTCCGTCGGAGCCGCAGAGCCGGTGCGGACGGCGGCGCAGTCGCAGGTGTGGGGCTTCGGGCGGGTCGTGGGCCTGGAGCACCCTGAGGTGTGGGGCGGGCTCATCGACCTGCCTGAGGCCGTTGAGGTCGCCGAGGGCGCCGAGCCCTCCGGTGGTCCGGCTGCCGCCGGGGCCCGCCTCGCCTCGCTCCTCTCCCGCGCCGACGCCGACGACTTCACCGAGGACCAGCTCGCCCTCCGCCCCTCCGGCGTCCACGTACGCCGCCTCACGCGCGCACCCGGCGGCCCCGCCTCCGGCGAGGGCTGGCAGCCGCGCGGCACCGTGCTCGTCACCGGTGGCACCGGAGCCCTCGGCGCGCACGTGGCGCGGTGGCTCGCGGGCCACGGCGCCGCCCACCTCGTCCTGACGAGCCGACGCGGTCCGGACGCGCCCGGAGCGGACGAACTGCGCGCCGAACTCGAGGAGTTGGGGGCCAAGGTCACCGTCGCCGCCTGTGACGTGGCCGACCGGGACGCCGTCGCCCGGCTCCTCGAAGGGATCCCCGCGGACGCGCCGCTGAGCGCCGTCGTCCATGCGGCGGGCGTGGGACAGGACCTGATGATCGCCGAGACCGGGCCCCGGGACTTCGCCGACATCGTGACGGCCAAGACCGCGGGCGCGGCGCACCTGGACGACCTGCTCGGCGACACGCCGCTGGACGCCTTCGTGCTGTTCTCGTCCATCGCCGGCGTGTGGGGCAGCGGCGGCCAGGCCGCCTACGCCGCCGCCAACGCCTACCTTGACGGCCTCGCCGAACGGCGCGCGGCACGCGGGCGCGCCGTGACGTCGATCGCCTGGGGGCCGTGGGCCGGTTCCGGCATGGCGGGGGACGACGAGGCCGCCGCGCACCTGCGCAAGCGGGGCCTGCCGGTCATGCGGCCCGAGATCGCTGTCGCGGCCCTGCGGCGCGCGCTCGACGGGCGCGAGCCGCTGGTGACCGTCGCGGACGTCGACTGGGAGCGGTTCGCCCCGGCGTTCACCGTGCGACGCGCGAGCCCGCTGCTCGACGGTCTGCCGGAGGCGCGCCGCGCGCTCACCACCGCGTCGGCCGCCGCCGGTGGCGGGGCCGCCGCCGAGGGCGACGCCGCGACCGCGCTGCGCGACCGGCTCGCCGCCACCTCGGCCGCCGACCGCGAACGGACCGTCCTGGAACTGGTGCGCACCGAGGTCGCCGCCGTCCTCGGGCACACCGGCACGGCCGCCGTCCGCGAGGACCGGGCGTTCAAGGAGTTCGGCTTCGACTCGCTGACCGCTGTCGAGCTGCGCACCCGCCTGAACGCCGCGACCGGTCTGAGCCTGCCCAGCACGCTCGTCTTCGACCACCCGACCCCCGGGGAGCTCGCCCGCGAACTCCTCGCCGAACTCCTGCCGGACGCCGTACCCGGCGGGGCGGATCACCCTGCGGACGCCGATGTCCGCAGGGCCCTGGCGGCCGTCCCGGTCGCCCGCATCCGCGAGGCTGGCCTGCTCGACGCCCTCCTGCGCCTCGCCGCGCCGGACGGGACGGCGGCCCCGGCCACCGCGACGCCCGACGACGACGAAGCGGATGCCTCGATCGACGCCATGGACGTGGCCAACCTGATCCAGATGGCCTTGGACAACAGTGATTCCTGACGCAGTGATTCTGACGCAGCACGAAATGTGGAGCCGGACATGACGAGGCCTACGGACACGGTCGTCGATGCGCTGCGCGCGTCTCTGAAGGAGACCGAGCGGCTGCGACGGCAGAACCAGCAGCTGGCGGCGGCTTCCCGGGAGCCGATCGCGATCGTCGGCATGAGCTGCCGCTTCCCCGGCGGCGTGGCGAGCCCCGAGGACCTGTGGCGCCTCGTCGCCGACGGCGCCGACGCCATCGGCGACCTGCCCGCCGACCGGGGCTGGGACGTCGACGCGCTCTACGACCCCGACCCGGAGAAGCGCGGCACCTTCTACGCGCGCCAGGGCGGCTTCCTGCGTGAGGCGGGGGAGTTCGACGCGGCGTTCTTCGGGATCTCGCCGCGCGAGGCGCTCGCCATGGATCCGCAGCAGCGGCTCCTCCTGGAGACGGCGTGGGAGGCGTTCGAGCGCGCCGGGATCGACCCGGCGGCCCTGCGTGGCACCCGCGCCGGAGTGTTCGTCGGCTCCGGCTACCAGGGCTACGGCGAGGGCGTCCGGCACGCCCCCGAAGGCGTCGAGGGCCACCTCCTGACCGGCAACACCACCAGCGTCATGTCCGGTCGCCTCTCCTACGTCCTCGGCCTCCAGGGCCCGGCGGTGACGGTCGACACGGCGTGCTCGTCGTCGCTCGTGGCGCTGCACCTGGCGGCGCAGGCGCTGCGCCAGGGCGAGTGCACCATGGCGCTCGCGGGCGGCGTGACCGTCATGTCGTCCCCCGAGACGTTCGTGGAGTTCAGCCGCCAGCGGGGCCTCGCGGTGGACGGCCGCTGCAAGGCCTTCGCCGAGGGCGCGGACGGCACGGGCTGGGGTGAGGGCGTCGGCATGCTCCTCGTCGAGCGCCTGTCCGACGCGCGCCGCAACGGCCACAAGGTCCTTGCTGTTGTACGGGGCTCCGCCGTCAACCAGGACGGCGCGAGCAACGGGCTGACCGCCCCCAACGGCCCCTCGCAGCGGCGCGTCATCCGCGCCGCCCTCGCCAACGCCGGGCTCGCGGCAGCGGACGTGGACGTGGTGGAGGCGCACGGCACGGGCACCACCCTCGGCGACCCCATCGAGGCGCAGGCGCTGCTCGCCACGTACGGCAAGGAGCACTCGGCCGAGCGTCCGCTGTGGCTCGGCTCGCTGAAGTCCAACATCGGTCACACGCAGGCCGCCGCCGGTGTCGCGGGCGTCATCAAGACGGTCATGGCGATACGCCACGGAGTCCTGCCCAAGACGCTGCACGTGGACGCCCCCACCTCCGAAGTGGACTGGTCGGCCGGGAGCGTCGAGCTGCTGACCGAGGCCCGGGAGTGGACCGAGCGCGAGGCCGGCCTGCCCCGTCGCGCCGGTGTGTCCTCCTTCGGCATGAGCGGGACGAACGCCCACGTGATCGTCGAGCAGGCGCCGACGACCGAGGAACCGGCCACCGACGAGGAGCCCGCGACGGCCCCCGTCATATCGGGCGTGGTGCCGCTGGCCCTGTCGGCGAAGACCCCCGACGCGCTGCGGGCCCAGGCGGCCCGGCTCGGCGAACGACTCCGGGCGGACGACGAGTTGGGCGCCGATGACCTGGCCTGGACGCTCGCCGTGGCCCGCTCGCGGTTCGAGCACCGGGGTGTCGTCCTCGGGCGGAACCGTGAGGAGCTGCTCGCCGGGCTTGAGAGCCTCGCTGCGGGTGCCGCCATCACGGGGCGTGCGGTGACTGGTGCGGGGCGTGCGGTGTTCGTGTTCCCGGGTCAGGGTTCGCAGTGGGCCGGGATGGCTGTGGAGCTGCTGGAGTCCAGTCCGGTGTTCGCGGAGCGGATGCGGGAGTGCGGGGACGCGCTCGGTGAGTTTGTGGATTGGGATCTGCTGGAGGAGTTGGGCGGGGGCCGGTTCGACCGGGTGGATGTGGTCCAGCCCGTTCTCTTCGCGGTGATGGTGTCGCTGGCTGCGGTGTGGCAGGCGGCCGGGGTGAAGCCCGCTGCTGTGGTGGGTCACAGTCAGGGTGAGATCGCCGCCGCGTGCGTGGCGGGTGTGTTGTCGCTGCGGGACGCGGCCCGTGTGGTGGTGCTGCGCAGCCTCGCCATCCGTGAACTGTCCGGCAAGGGCGGCATGGTCTCGGTGCCGCTGCCCGAGCAGGAGGTCCGGGAGCTGATCGCGGCGTGGGGCGAGCGTGTCTCGGTCGCGGCTGTCAATGGCCCGGCCCAGGTGGTGGTGTCGGGTGAGCCGGAGGCGCTGGAGGAGCTGGTCGCGCACTGCACCGGTCAGGATGTCCGGGCCCGGACGATCCCGGTGGACTACGCCTCGCATTCGTCGTACGTGGAGCAGCTTGAGGCCCAGATCGGCGAAGCCCTGGCGGAGGTGACTCCGCAGGCCGCCGAGGTCCCGCTGTACTCGACCCTCACTGGCACCTGGCTGGACATCCCCATGGACGCCGGGTACTGGTATCGCAACCTGCGTCAGACCGTCCTCTTCGAGCACGCCACCCGCGGTCTCCTCGCCGAAGGCCACGGCCTGTTCCTGGAGATGAGCCCGCACCCGGTCCTCACCGTCCCCGTCCAGGCCACCATCGACGCCACCGACAGCCAGGCCGCCACCCTCGGCTCCCTGCGGCGCGACGAGGGCGGTGCCGACCGCCTCACCGCCTCCCTCGCCGAAGCGCACACGTACGGCGCGGAGTTGGACTGGAAGGCCCTCGTCCCCGGCGAGCGCACCCTCGTCGACCTGCCCACCTACCCCTTCCAGCGCCAGCACTACTGGCTGCACGCCGACTCCGGCGCCGGAGACGTCACCGCGGCCGGGCTCGACGACGCCGGGCACCCGCTGTTGGGGGCGGCGGTGCCGCTGGCCGACGGGGACGGGCATCTGCTCACCGGGCGGCTCTCGCTGCGCACGCACCCCTGGCTGGCCGACCACGCCGTGGCGGGTGCCGTGCTGCTGCCCGCGACCGCGTTTGTGGAGCTGGCGACGCGCGCCGGTGACCAGGTCGGCTGTGACCTGGTCGAAGAGCTCACCATGGAGACGCCCCTGGTCGTCCCCGAGACGGGCGGCGTACAGGTCCAGTTGACCGTGGGCCCCGCCGACGCCTCCGGGCGGCGGTCGCTGGCCTTCCACTCCCGGCCGGAGGCCGGGCCCGACGCGGGCGGCGCGGACGCCGAGCCGTGGGCCCGGCACGCCACCGGTGTGCTGGCCGCGAGCACGGCGGACACCGCCCCCGGCGACTCCGACCTGGCCCAGTGGCCGCCGCGCGGCGCGGAAGCCGTCGGCGTCGAGGGCCTGTACGAGGAATTCGCCGCGGCGGACGTCCAGTACGGTCCCGCCTTCCGGGGGCTGCGCGGCGCCTGGCGACGCGGCGACGAGGTGTTCGCCGAGGTGACCATCCCCGAGGACCGGCGCGAGGAGGCGGGCCGCTTCGGTCTGCACCCCGTGCTCCTCGACGCGGCGCTGCAGGCGGCGCACCTGGCGCAGCACGACGAGGAGGGGTCCGGCGACGGCGGCGAGGGCCAGGCGCCCCGCCTTCCGTTCTCCTGGAGCGACGTCTCCCTGTACGCGACCGGCGCGAAGTCCCTGCGCGTACGCCTGACCCGCTCCGGTAGCGGAACCCGCTCCGGTAGCGGCGGCGACACCGTCTCCGTGCTCCTCGCCGACGAGGCCGGAGCGCCCGTCGCCCGGATCGGCGCGCTGGTGTCCCGCACCGTCGACGCGCGCCGGAGCCTCGCCGCGCAGCGCACCCGCGTGCCGCACCTGTACCGCGTCAACTGGGTGGCGGCGCGGACCGGCGGCACGGACCGGGTCGGGACCTGGGCCGTGCTCGGCGCGGGCGCCGACCCGGTGGCGCGCGCCCTGGCCGAGGACGGCGTCGACGTCACCCCGTACCCCGCCCTCGCCGACCTGGCCGCGGCGGTCGCCGACGGCACCGTGCCCGCGCCCGGCGTCGTGGTGGCCGCCCCGGACCTGACGGCGGCAGCCGAAGTAGCCGCCGCTGCGGACATCGCGGCGGCCGTGCACGCCACCACCGCCGACACGCTCGGCCTCGTCCAGGCGTGGCTCGCCGACGCGCACCTCGCCGACGCGCGCCTGATCGTCCTGACGCGCGGCGCCGCCGCCGTCACCGCCGACGAGCCGGTGCCCGGCCTCGCGCACACCGCCGTGCTCGGCCTGTTGCGCTCCGCACAGTCGGAGGAGCCCGGCAGATTCGTCCTCGCCGACGTCGACGACGCGCCCGAGTCGTTGCGGGCGCTGCCCGCCGCGGCCGCGCACGGCGAGCCGGAGTGCGCCGTGCGCGCCGGTGCCGTGCTCGTCCCCCGGCTCACCCGCGACCTCGGCGAACCCACCGAGGACCCGGTCGTCCTGAACCCGTCCGGCACCGCCCTGGTGACCGGCGCGCCCGGCGGTCTCGGCGGCCTCGTCGCCCGGCACCTCGCCGCCGTGCACGGCGTACGGCACCTGCTGTTCCTCGGCCGCCGCGGCACCGACGCGCCCGGTGCCGCCGAACTCGCCGCGCACATGGGCGAGTTGGGTGTCGGCATCGACATCGTCGCCTGCGACGCCGCGGACCGGGACGCCCTCGCGGCCGCGCTGACCCGCGTACCCGACGAGCACCCGCTCACGGCGGTCGTGCACACCGCGGGCGTCTTCGACGACGGCATCACCTCCTCGCTCACCACCGAGCAGCTGGAGCGCGTACTGCGACCCAAGGTCGACGCCGCCGTCAACCTGCGCGCGCTCACGGTGGACACCGACCTCGCCGCGTTCGTCCTCTTCTCCTCCGTCGCGGGCATCCTCGGCGGCGCGGGGCAGGGCAACTACGCGGCGGGCAACACCTTCCTCGACGCCTACGCGCACGCCCTGCGCGGCCAGGGCGTGCCCGCGACCTCGCTCGCCTGGGGCCTGTGGGCCGAACGCGGCGGCATGGCCGGGCAGATCACCGCCGACGACCTGGACCGGATGACCCGCTCCGGCGTCGCCCCGCTCGCCACCGAGCAGGGCCTCGGGCTCCTCGACGCCGCGCTCGGCCTGCGCGCCGCCGCCCTCGTGCCGGTGCGCCTCGACACCGCCGCGCTGCGCACCGCGCACGGCCCGCACCTGCCGCCGCTGCTCGGCGGCCTCGTCCACGGGCCCGCCCGACGCGCCGTCGCGGACCGGGACGGCGCGGGCGGCGAGGCGCCCGCCCTGGTGCGCCGCCTGCGCGGACTGGCCGGGGACGAGCGGGAGCGGGCGCTCCTCGACCACGTGCGCGGCCAGGCCGCCGCCGTCCTCGGCTACGCGTCCGGCGACGACGTGGACGCCGAGCGCGCCTTCCGTGACCTGGGCTTCGACTCGCTGACCGCCGTCGAACTGCGCAACCGCCTGAAGGAGACGAGCGGCCTGCGGCTGCCCGCGACCCTCGTCTTCGACTACGCCAACCCGCTCGCCCTGGCCCGCCACCTCGCCTCCGAACTGTCCGCCGCCGACGGCGAGGCCTCGGCGCCCATGACGCCGGGCGCGGCGCTGCCCGCGCCCGCCGCCCAGCGGGACGCCGACGAGCCGATCGCCATCGTCGCCATGAGCTGCCGCTTCCCCGGCGGCGTGGCGAACCCCGAGGACCTGTGGCGGCTCGTCGGCACGGGCGCCGACGCCACCTCCGGACTGCCCGAGGGCCGCGGCTGGGACACCGCCAACCTGTACGACCCGGACCCCGACCACCAGGGCACCACGTACTCGCGGGGCGGCGGCTTCCTGCACGAGGCCGGAGAGTTCGACGCGGCGTTCTTCGGGATCTCGCCGCGGGAGGCGCTCGCCATGGATCCGCAGCAGCGGCTCCTCCTGGAAACGTCCTGGGAGGCCTTCGAGCGCGCCGGGATCGACCCGGCCGCCCTGCGCGGCAGTACGGGCGGCGTCTTCGTCGGCGCCTCCTCGCAGGGCTACGGCGAAAGCCTGCGGGAAGTTCCCGACGGCCTCGAAGGCCACCTGATGACCGGCAACTCCACCAGCGTCATCTCCGGCCGCCTCGCCTACTCCTTCGGCCTCGAAGGCCCGGCGGTCACCGTCGACACCGCGTGCTCGTCGTCCCTGGTCGCCCTGCACCTGGCGGCACAGGCGCTGCGCCAGGGCGAGTGCGCGCTGGCCCTCGCGGGCGGCGCCACGGTCATGTCGACACCCGACACCCTCGTCGCGTTCAGCCGCCAGCGCGGCCTGGCCGCGGACGGCCGCTGCAAGCCGTTCGCCCAGGGCGCCGACGGCTTCGGCGTCGGCGAAGGCATCGGCATGCTGGTCCTGGAGCGCCTGTCGGACGCCCGCCGCAACGGCCACAAGGTCCTCGCGGTCGTACGGGGCTCCGCCGTCAACCAGGACGGCGCCAGCAACGGCCTCACCGCTCCCAACGGCCCCTCCCAGCAGCGCGTCATCCGCGCAGCGCTCACCAGCGCCCGCCTGACGGCCGCCGACGTGGACGCCGTCGAGGCGCACGGCACGGGAACCTCGCTGGGTGACCCCATCGAGGCCCAGGCCCTCATCGCCACCTACGGCAAGGACCGGCCCGACGACCGGGAGCCGCTGTGGCTCGGCTCCGTCAAGTCCAACATCGGGCACGCACAGGCGGCCGCGGGCGTCGCGGGCGTCATCAAGATGGTCATGGCGATGCGGCACGGCGTCCTGCCGAAGACGCTGCACGCCGAGACGCCGACGACCGAGGTCGACTGGTCCGAAGGGGCCGTCGAGCTGTTGACCGAGGCGCGCGAGTGGACCGCGCCGGAGACAGGGCGGCCGCGGCGCGCGGGTGTCTCCTCCTTCGGCATGAGCGGCACCAACGCGCACGTGATCGTGGAGCAGGCACCGGTGGAGGAACCACTTCCCGCCGACGCCGGCGACGGGCCCGCACCGACCGCCGCACCGCCGGTGGCCCCGGGCCTCATCCCGCTGGCCCTGTCGGCGAAGAGCGAGAACGCGCTGCGCGCGCAGGCGGACCGGCTGCGGGAGCGACTGCTCACCGCCGACGACAGGGTCGGCCTGACGGACGTCGGCTGGTCCCTGACGTGCGCCCGTACGCGCTTCGAGCACCGGGGCGTCGTCCTCGGCCGCGACCGCGAGGAGCTGCTCGCCGCCCTTGACCGCCTGGCGGAGGGCGACGCCACGACGGCCGGTGGCGTGGTCATGGGCCGTGCGGTGACTGGCGCGGGTCGTGCGGTGTTCGTGTTCCCGGGGCAGGGGTCGCAGTGGGCCGGGATGGCGGTCGAACTGCTGGAGTCCAGCCCGGTGTTCGCCGGGCGGATGGGGGAGTGCGCGGACGCGTTGTCGGAGTTTGTGGATTGGGATCTGCTGGAGGAGTTGGGCGGGGGCCGGTTTGACCGGGTGGATGTGGTCCAGCCGGTGCTGTTCGCCGTCATGGTGTCGTTGGCTGCGGTGTGGCAGGCGGCTGGTGTGAAGCCCGCCGCTGTGGTGGGTCACAGCCAGGGTGAGATCGCCGCCGCGTGTGTGGCCGGGGCCCTGTCGCTGCGGGACGCGGCCCGTGTGGTGGCCTTGCGCAGCCTGGCGATCCGTGAGCTGTCGGGCAAGGGCGGCATGGTGTCCGTGCCGCTGCCCGAGGCAGAGGTGCGGGAGCTGATCGCGGGCTGGGAGGGCCGCATCGAGGTCGCGGCCGTGAACGGCCCGGCCCAGGTGGTGGTGTCGGGTGAGCCGGGGGCGCTGGAGGAGCTGGTCGCGCACTGCACCGGCCAGGAGGTCCGGGCCCGGACGATCCCGGTGGACTATGCCTCGCATTCGTCGTACGTGGAGCAGATCGAGGCCCAGATCATGGAGACGCTCGCGGGTGTGAGCCCGCAGGCCGCCGAGATTCCGCTGTACTCGACCCTGACCGGCGCCTGGCTGGACGTTCCCATGGACGCGGGCTACTGGTACCGCAACCTGCGCCAGACGGTCCTGTTCGAGCACGCCACCCGCGGCCTCCTCGCCGAGGGCCACGGCTTGTTCCTGGAGATGAGCCCGCACCCGGTCCTCACCGTCCCCGTCCAGGCCACCATCGAGGCCGCAGGACGCGAAGGCGCGGCCGTGGCCCTGGGGTCGCTGCGCCGTGACGAAGGCGGCGCCGACCGGCTGCTCGCCTCGGTCGCCGAAGCGCACGCGCGCGGTGCCGAGCTGGACTGGAAGGCGTTCTACCCGGGCGCCGGAACCGTCGTCGACCTGCCCACGTACGCCTTCCAGCGCCAGCATTACTGGCTGACGGAGGACGAAGTGCCGGGCGCGGAGCCCGTGTTCGCCGTGGACGAGGTCGAGGCGCGCTTCTGGGAGGCCGTGGAGCGCGAGGACCTGGCGGAGCTGACGGAGGAGCTGGAGATCGCGGAGGACTCCGCCGCAGGCCTCGGCTCCGTCCTGCCGGCCCTGTCGTCGTGGCGGCGGCAGCGGCGCGAGCGGTCCACGATCGACAGCTGGCGCTACACCGTCACCTGGAAGCCCCTCGCGGGCAGCCTCCCGGGCCCGGACCTCACGGGCCGGTGGCTGGTGGTTCTGCCCGAGAGTGCCGCGAAGCACCCGTGGGCCACGGGTTCCGTCGAAGCCCTGACGCGGGCCGGTGCGGAGACCGTCCAACTACGCGTCGGTGCCGGGGAGTTGACGCGCGAGTCCTTGGCTGACCGGCTGCACGACCTCGCCGGGGCGGAACTCACCGGTGTCGTCTCGCTCCTCGGTCTCGACGAGAGCGCCGTCGACGGGCACGAAGCCGTGTTCGCCGGGCTCGCCGGTACCGTCGCGCTGGTGCAGGCCCTCGGTGACGCCGGGATCGGCGCACGGCTGTGGGCGGTGTCGCAAGGCGCCGTCGCCACCGGCCGTGGCGACCGGGCCGTGAGCCCCGGCCAGGCGCAGCTGTGGGGCCTCGGCCGGGTCGTGGCCCTGGAGCACCCGGACCGCTGGGGCGGTCTGATCGACCTGCCGCCGTCGTACGACACCCGTACCGGCGCGCGCTTCGCCGCCGCCCTCGCGGGACCCGGTGGCGAGGACCAGCTCGCGGTGCGCGGCATGGGTGTCTTCGTACGCCGCTTCGCGCACGCCCCGCTGCCCGACGACCGGGGCGCGGAGCCCCGCTGGACGCCGCGCGGTACGGCCCTGGTCACCGGCGGCACGGGTGCCATCGGCGGGCACGTGGCGCGCTGGCTGGCCCGCGAGGGCGTCGACCACCTCGTCCTGACGAGCCGCCGCGGCCCGGAGGCCCCGGGCGCGGCCGAGCTGACGGCCGAGCTGGAGGAACTGGGCGCCGAAGTCACCGTCGCCGCCTGTGACGTGGCCGACTGGGACGCGGTCGCGGGGCTCCTCGACGAACTCGCGGCGGACGGGCGCACCCTGCGCTCCGTCTTCCACGCGGCCGGTGCCGGTCAGGAGCAGCCGCTGTCCACGATGACCACGGCGGACATCGCCGCCGTCCTGGAGGCGAAGGTCACGGGCGCCGCGCACCTCGACGAACTCCTCGACACCGGCTCGCTCGACGCGTTCGTCCTGTTCTCGTCCAACGCGGGCGTGTGGGGCAGCGGCAGCCAGGGCGCCTACGCGGCCGCCAACGCCCACCTCGACGCGCTCGCCGAGCAGCGCCGCGCCCGCGGCCTGACCGCGACCTCCGTCGCCTGGGGCCTGTGGGGCGGCGGCAGCGGCATGGCCGGTCCCGAGGCCGAGGACGCGCTGCGGCGCGTCGGCGTGACGGCCATGGAGCCGGGGCTCGCGGTCGCCGCGCTCGCCCGGGCGGTGGCGTACGACGAGACGTTCGTGGCCGTCGCGGACGTGGACTGGGAGCGGTTCGCGCCCGCCTTCACCGCGGCGCGGCCCAGCCCGTTCATCGGCGAACTGCCGCAGGCACGGCGCGCCCTCCAGGGGCCGGAGACGGTCTCCGCGCCCACCGCGATGAACGCCGTGGAGGGTTCCGAGTGGGCAGGGCGGCTCGCCGCCCTGCCGGAGCCCGAGCAGGAGCGGGTGGCCCTCGATCTGGTACGGGCCCATGCCGCGGCCGTGCTCGGCTACGCGGGCGCGGAGGCCGTCGAGCCCGCCCGCGCCTTCCGCGAGCTGGGCTTCGACTCCCTCACGGCGGTCGAGGTCCGCAACCGGCTCACCGCCGAGACCGGCCTCAAGCTGCCCACCACCCTCGTCTTCGACTACCCCAACGCCCATCTGCTCGCCGCCCAGCTGCGCCGCGAGGCGCTCGGCGACGAGCCCGGCCCCACCGGGACCCGAACCGCCGCGCCCGCGCCCGCCGACGACCCGATCGCGATCGTGTCGATGAGCTGCCGCTACCCCGGCGGCGCGAGCAGCCCCGACGCCCTGTGGCGGCTCGTGTCCGAAGGCACGGACGCGATCTCGGTGTTCCCCGCCGACCGGGGCTGGGAGAACACCGGCGCGGCCGCGTACCGCGCCGAGGGCGGATTCCTCTACGACGCCGCCGAGTTCGACGCCGGGTTCTTCGGCATCTCGCCGCGCGAGGCCCTCTCCATCGACCCCCAGCAGCGCCTCCTCCTCGAAGCCTCGTGGGAGCTGTTCGAGAGCGCGGGCATCGCCCCCGCCTCCGTACGCGGCCACCAGACCGGCGTCTTCATCGGCTCCGGCCACCAGGGCTACGGCGAGGGCGTCCAGGACCTGCCGGAGGGCGTCGAGGGCTATCTGCTCACCGGCAGCGCCGGAGCGGTGGTCTCCGGCCGTCTGTCGTACGCGTTCGGTCTCGAAGGCCCGGCGGTCACGGTCGACACGGCCTGCTCGTCGTCCCTGGTCGCCCTGCACCTGGCGGCGCAGGCGCTGCGCCAGGGCGAGTGCGACATGGCCCTCGCGGGCGGCGTCACGGTGATGTCGACGCCCACCGCCTTCGACGAGTTCAGCAAGCAGCAGGGCCTGGCCGCCGACGGCCGCTGCAAGCCGTTCGCCGAGGCGGCGGACGGCACGGGCTGGGGCGAGGGCGTGGGCCTGCTCCTGCTTGAGCGCCTCTCGGACGCCCGTCGTAACGGTCACGAGGTCCTCGCGGTCGTACGGGGCTCCGCCGTCAACCAGGACGGCGCGAGCAACGGCCTGACCGCCCCCAACGGCCCGTCCCAGCAGCGCGTCATCCGTGCCGCGCTGGCCAGCGCCGGTCTGTCGGCCGGTGACGTGGACGCGGTCGAGGCGCACGGCACCGGCACCACCCTGGGCGACCCCATCGAGGCGCAGGCCCTGCTCGCCACGTACGGCCAGGAGCGTCCCGAAGGGCAGCCGCTGTGGCTCGGCTCGGTGAAGTCCAACATCGGGCACACCCAGGCCGCTTCGGGTGTCGCGGGCGTCATCAAGATGGTCATGGCGATGCGGGAGGGCGTGCTGCCGAAGTCCCTGCACGTGGACCGGCCGAGCACGCACGTCGACTGGTCGACGGGTGCGGTCGAACTCCTCACGGAGGCCCGCGAGTGGAACGAGCGCGCGGGTGTCCCGCGTCGTGCGGGTGTCTCGTCCTTCGGCGTGAGTGGCACGAACGCGCACGTGATCGTGGAGCAGGCGCCAGTCGAGGAACTTGCCGAGACCGTGGAGCCGGTGGCTCCGGTCACGGCGGTGCCGTGGCTGGTGTCCGGCCGTAGCGTGGAGGCGCTGCGGGCGCAGGCCGAGCGGCTGCGGGACCACGTCACGGGCGACAGCGCACTGGACGCCGTGGACGTGGGCTGGTCGCTTCTGTCCGGCCGCTCGCCGCTGGAGCACCGGGCCGTGGTGCTGGGCCGAGGTCGCGACGACCTGGTGGCGGGCCTGGAAACGCTGGCGTCCGGCGCGCCCGGAGCCTTGGCGGGTTCGGTGGTCGAGGGCCGCCTGGCCGTCCTGTTCACCGGCCAGGGCAGTCAGCGGGCCGGGATGGGCCGGGAGTTGTACGAGACGTTCCCGGCCTTCGCGGATGCGCTGGACGAGGTGTGTGCTCATATTGATCCGTGGATAGAACGTTCGCTCCAGAGCGTGATGTTCGGTACGGACGCGGGGCTGCTTGAGCAGACGGGTTATGCGCAGCCCGCGCTGTTCGCGATGGAAGTCGCCCTGTTCCGTCTCGTCGAGTCCTTCGGCGTACGCCCGGAGGTCGTGGGCGGTCACTCGATCGGTGAGCTGGCTGCTGCGTATGTGGCGGGGTTGTGGTCGTTGGAGGATGCGGCCCGACTGGTCGTGGCTCGGGGTCGGTTGATGCAGGCGTTGCCCGAGGGTGGGGCGATGCTGGCCGTGCAGATCGCGGAGGCCGACGTGCTGCCGTTGCTGGACGGCGTCGCGGACCGTGTGGGTGTGGCGGCTGTGAACGGGCCGGAGCAGATCGTGCTCTCCGGTGAGCGTGCGGCGCTGAAGGGTCTGGAGCAGGCCCTGCGTGGGGACGGCCGGAAGGTGAAGTGGCTGAAGGTGTCGCACGCCTTCCACTCGCCGCTGATGGACCCCGCCCTGGACGACTTCCGTCGTGTGGCACGGCAGTTGACGTATCAGGACGTGACGCTTCCGGTGGTTTCCAACCTCACCGGTGAACTGGCGGACGCGGCCGAGCTGAAGGATCCCGAGTACTGGGTGCGGCACATCCGCGAAGCCGTACGCTTCCACGGAGGGCTCGGCACGCTCGGCGCGCAGGGGGTGTCCACCCTTCTCGAACTGGGTCCGGACGCCGTGCTGACGGCGATGGCGCATGACACGTTCACCGAGCTCGCCGCACAGGCGGGCCTGGTCAGTTCCCTGCGCAAGGACCGCGCGGAGCCCGACACCTTCCTGGCCGCCCTCGCGCAGCTGCACGTACGCGGCATCGACGTCGACTGGACACCGCTGTATGCCCCGGTCGAGTCCCGGCGCCGCGTCGACCTGCCGACGTACGCCTTCCAGCGCGAGCGCTACTGGCTCACGCCGGGCCCGGCCGCCGCGCGTACGGGCGGGGTCGCCGCCGATGAGGTGGAGGCCCGGTTCTGGGAGGCCGTGGAGCGGGAGGACCTGGCGTCGTTGAGCGCCGAGCTGGGCGGTGGCGCCGACGGCGGGGCGCTGGGCGAGGTGCTGCCGGTCCTGTCGTCGTGGCGGCGGCAGCGGCGTACGGCGTCGGCACTGGACGCCCTGCGCTACCGCGTCGCCTGGAAGCCGCTGGGCCAGGCGCCCGCCGCGCGGCTCGACGGGACGTGGCTCCTCGTCGTGCCGGACGGCGGCACGGACGTCGCCGACTGGTCGGCCGCCGTCGTGAACGCGCTCGGCGGACTCGGCGCCGAGGTGCGTACGGTCGTCGTACCGGACACCGAGGGGGCCGACCGCGAGGAGCTTGCCGAGCGGCTGCGCAAGGAGGCGGCGGCCGGCGGCGGCGCACTGTCCGGCGTGCTCTCCCTGCTGGCCGCGGACGAGGAGTCGCACGCCGTGCGCGGCGGGGTCAGCCGCGGTCTCGCCGCGACCCTGACCCTGGTGCGGGCATTGCACACCGCGGACCTGGGCGCCCCGCTCTGGCTCGCCAGCCGGTCCGCGCTGACCGTGGGCGGCGCCGATCCGGCGCCCCGGCACGCGCAGGCGTCCCTGTGGGGCCTGGGGCGCGTGGTGGCCGTGGAGTACCCGCGGTTGTGGGGCGGCCTGGTGGACCTGCCCGAGACCGCCGACGCGCGGGCCCTCGCCGGTCTCGCCGGTGTCGTCGGCGGCGCGTGGGCCGGTGAGGATCAGGTGGCCGTACGTGCGTTCGGGGTGTTTGCGCGTCGTTTGGAGCGGGCGCCGTTGGACGTGACGGGTGTGGGGGAGTGGGTGCCGGAGGGCGGCACTGTGCTGGTGACTGGTGGTACGGGTGCCATCGGGGGGCATGTCGCGCGGTGGCTGGTTTCCCGGGGTGCTTCGCGTCTTGTGCTGACGAGTCGTCGGGGTGCGGATGCTCCTGGTGCCGCTGAACTGCGGGCTGAGTTGGAGGGGTTGGGGGCTGAGGTCGCCGTCGTCGCTTGTGATGTCGCGGATCGGGATGCGTTGGCGGGTGTGCTGGGTGCGGTTCCCGAGGATGCTCCGTTGGCTGCTGTGTTCCATACGGCGGGTGTTCTGGACGACGGTGTGCTCGACGGCCTCACGGCGGAGCGGATCGCCACCGTCTTCCGGGCGAAGGTGGAGTCCGCCCGCAACCTGGACGAGCTGACGTCCGGCCTCGACCTGTCGGCGTTCGTGCTCTTCTCGTCCTTCGCCGGTCTCTCCGGCGGCGCCGGGCAGGGGAGTTACGCCGCCGCCAACGCCGCGCTCGACGCGCTCGCCGAACACCGCAGGGCGCGCGGCCTCACGGCGACCTCCGTCGCCTGGGGCGCGTGGGCCGGCGGCGGAATGGCCGCCGACCGGGCACAGGGCGGCGCCGTGCCGCCGATGGAGCCGGGGCTCGCGGTCACCGCCCTCGGTCAGGCCCTCGGCCAGGACCTGGGCGTCACCGTCATCGCCGACGTCGACTGGGAGCAGTACCTGGCAGGCGGCCCGGCGCTGGCGCCCAACCCGCTCTTCGCCGACCTGCCCGAGGCCCGCGCCCTCCGGGAGCGCACGGCCCGTACGGACGGCGCGACGGCCGGCGCCGCGGAACCCGACCTCGCTCGGCAGCTCGCGGCGCTCTCCGGGCCCGAGCGCGACCGGCTCCTCGAAGACCTCGTCCGCACGCACGCGGCGGCCGTCCTCGGCTACCCGGGGCCGGAGCGCGTCGAACCCGGCCGCGCCTTCCGGGAGCTGGGCTTCGACTCCCTCACCGCCGTCGAACTGCGCAACGCGCTCGGCGCGGCCACCGGCCTGCCGCTGCCCACCACCCTCGTCTTCGACCACCCCACGCCCGCGTCGCTCGCTGCCCACCTCAAGGCCGAACTGGCCCCGGGCGACGGCGAGTCGGCGGCACTCCTGGCCCAGCTCGACACGCTGGAGGCGGGACTCGCCGGGAGCGCCCCGTCGGACGACGAACTGGACGTCATCGCCGAGCGGCTGCGGGTGCTGCTCGACCGGTGCGCCCGCGGCGCGGACGACGAGGACGACGCGCAGGTCGCGGAGGAGCTGGAGTCCGCGACGGACGACGAGGTGTTCGACTTCATCAGCAAGGAGTTCGGGATCTCCTGATGTGCCGCCCCCGCATTCCCCCGCCGCGGCGTCCCCGCGATCCCCTGACGTGCCGCCCCCGCCCCCGCCCCCGCCGTGGCGCGGGGGCGCCGCACCGCACTCTCCGACTTGCATCTAGGAGCTAGGCCAGATGGTGAACGACGACAAAATCCGCCGCCTTCTCAAGCAGGTGACGGCGGATCTGCACACGACTCGTCGGAAAGTGCGCGAACTGGAGTCGAAGGACGCGGAGCCCGTCGCGATTATCGCGATGAGCTGCCGCTTCCCCGGCGGCGCCGACACCCCCGAGACCCTGTGGCAGCTGGTGCGGGACGGTGTGGACACCGTGTCCGCGTTCCCCGACAACCGCGGCTGGGACGTGGCCGGGCTCTACCACCCCGACCCCGACCACCAGGGCACCACGTACACCCGCGAGGGCGGGTTCGTGTACGACGCCGACGCGTTCGACGCGGGCTTCTTCGGGATCTCGCCGCGCGAGGCGCGCGCGATGGACCCGCAGCAGCGGCTCCTCCTGGAGACCGCGTGGGAGGCCGTCGAGCGCGCGGGCATCGACCCGCAGAGCCTGCGCGGCAGCCGTACCGGCGTGTTCACCGGCACGAACGGCCAGGACTACACGGCCGTCGTCGCCGAGGCCGCCGACAGCGTCGAGGGTTACTCGGGTACCGGCAACACCGCGGCCGTCGTCTCCGGCCGCCTCTCCTACACCCTGGGCCTCGAAGGCCCGGCGGTCACCGTCGACACGGCCTGCTCGTCGTCGCTCGTGGCGCTGCACCTGGCGGCGCAGGCGCTGCGGCAGGGCGAGTGCGGACTCGCCCTCGCGGGCGGCGTGTCCCTGATGTCGACGCCCACCGCGTTCGTGGAGTTCAGCCGCCAGCGCGGCATGGCCGCCGACGGCCGCTGCAAGGCCTTCGCGGAAGCGGCGGACGGCACGGGCTGGGGGGAGGGCGTGGGGCTGCTCCTCCTTGAGCGCTTGTCGGACGCCCGTCGCAACGGTCACGAAGTCCTGGCGGTCGTACGGGGCTCCGCCGTCAACCAGGACGGCGCCAGCAACGGCCTCACCGCCCCCAACGGCCCCTCCCAGCAGCGGGTGATCCGGGCCGCCCTCGCCCACGCCCGCCTGACGGCCGCCGACGTGGACGCCGTGGAGGCGCACGGCACCGGCACCACCCTCGGCGACCCCATCGAGGCCCAGGCCCTCCTCGCCACGTACGGGCAGGGGCGGCCGCGCAACCGGCCGCTGTGGCTGGGCTCCGTCAAGTCCAACATCGGGCACACCCAGGCCGCCGCGGGCGCCGCCGGTGTCATCAAGATGGTCATGGCCATGCGGGAGGGTGTGCTGCCGCGGACGCTCCACGTCGACCGGCCGAGCACCCACGTCGACTGGTCCGCGGGGGCCGTCGAACTGCTCACCGAGCGCCGCGACTGGCCGGAGCAGGAGAACGCGCCGCGTCGCGCGGGCGTCTCCTCCTTCGGCGTCAGCGGCACCAACGCCCACGTGATCATCGAGGAGGCCCCCGCTGCCGAGCCGCAGGGGCAGGCGGAGGAAGCCACCGACGCGGAAGGCGGTGCCGCTCAGGAGGCACGTCCCGCCGCAGGACCCACGGTCTGGCCGCTGTCGGGGCGTACCGCCAAGGCGCTGCGCGCCCAGGCCGCCCGGCTGCGCGAGGTGCTGCTCGACGACCCCGCGCTCGCCGCCGACGCCGACGGGCGCGCCGACCTCGGCTGGTCCCTCGCCACCGGCCGCTCCGCCTTCGAGCACCGGGCCGTGCTCATCGGTGAGGACCGCGACCGGCTCCTCGCCGCCCTGGAGTCCCTCGCTGCCGAAGGGCCCATCGGCACCGGCACGGTGACCGGCGCGGTCGCCGAAGGCCGCCTCGCCGTCCTCTTCACCGGCCAGGGCAGTCAACGGGTCGGGATGGGCCGGGAGTTGTACGAGGCCTTCCCCGTCTTCGCGGATGCGCTGGACGAGGTGTGTGCTCATATTGATCCGTGGATAGAACGTTCGCTCCAGAGCGTGATGTTCGGTACGGACGCCGGGCTGCTTGAGCAGACGGGTTACACGCAGCCCGCCCTCTTCGCGATCGAGGTGGCGCTGTTCCGGCTCGCCGAGTCCTTCGGGATACGCCCCGAGGTCGTCGGCGGCCACTCCATCGGCGAGCTGGCGGCCGCCCACGTGGCCGGCCTCTGGTCCCTGGAGGACGCCGCCCGACTGGTCGCCGCCCGCGGCCGGTTGATGCAGGCCCTGCCCCGCGGCGGCGCCATGCTCGCCGTCCAGGCCGCCGAGGCCGACGTCGCCCCGCTCCTGGAGGAGGTCGCCGAGTGGGCGGGCCTCGCCGCCGTCAACGGACCCGCCCAGGTGGTCCTCTCCGGCGACCGCGGCGTCCTGGAGGACCTCGCCGTCCAGCTGCGCGCCGACGGCCGCAAGACCCGTTGGCTGAAGGTCAGCCACGCCTTCCACTCGCCGCTGATGGCGCCCATGCTCGACGAGTTCCGGCAGGTCGCGCGGCACCTGACGTACCAGGACCCGGCGCTGCCCGTAGTCTCCAACGTCACCGGGCGGCTCGCCGCCGCGGACGAGCTGAAGAACCCCGAGTACTGGGTGCGGCACGTGCGCGAGGCCGTCCGCTTCCACGACGGCCTCGGTGCCCTCACCGACTTCGGCGCCACCACCCTCCTCGAACTGGGCCCCGACGCGATCCTCACGGCGATGGCCCACGACACCCTCACCGGCCCCGATGCGCAGGCCGGGCTCGTCCCGGCGCTGCGCCGCGACCGGCCCGAGCCCGACACCTTCCTGACGGCGCTCGCCCGCCTGCACGTGCGCGGCGCCACCGTCGACTGGACCCCGCGGTACGCGCCCGTCGCGTCCCGGCGCCGCGTCGCGCTGCCCACGTACGCCTTCCAGCGCCAGAGCCACTGGCTGGACACGGTCGCCCCGGGTGCCCCGGCGCAGGGGGCGGCCCCCGGCGACAGCGTCGAGGCGCGCTTCTGGGAGGCGGTCGAGCACGAGGACCTCGTCGGGCTCACCGGCGCCCTCGACGTGGCCGACGACGCCCCGCTGACCGACGTCCTGCCCGCCCTGACGGCCTGGCGGCGCAAGCAGCGGGCCGCGTCCGCGCTGGACGCCTGGCGCTACCGCGTCACCTGGAACCCGCTGCCGCCGCAGGCTTCGACGTACGGCCCCGCGCTGACCGGCACGTGGGCGCTGCTCGTGCCCGAGGGCCCCGAGGGCACCGAGGGCCAGGCCGAGCAGCCGTGGTGCGCCGCCGCCGAGCGCGCCCTGGCCGCCGGTGGCACCCGCGTCGTCGTGGTGCGCGTCCCGGAGGCCGTGAGCACCGACCGCGCCGCCGTCACCGCGCTGCTGCGGCAGCAGGAGGCCACGGAGTGGAACGGCGTCCTGTCGCTCCTCGCCCTGGCCGGTCCCGAGCGGGCCGACGCCGCCGGTGAGGCGCCGCTCGCCGCGCTGCGCACGGGCGTTCTGCTCCAGGCCCTCGGTGACGCGGACAGCACCGCCACCGTCTGGGCCGCCACCCGCGGCGCGGTGTCGACCACGCCCGCCGAGGCCCCCGCGGACCCGGCGCAGGCGGCCGTGTGGGGACTCGGCCGCGTCGCCGCGCTCGAATACCCGCAGACCTGGGGCGGCCTCGTCGACCTGCCCGAAGCCGCCGACGCCGCCGTCACCGGGCTCACCCGGGCCCTCGGCGCCCTGGAGGGCGAGGACCAGGTCGCCGTGCGCGGCTCCGGCGTGTTCGTACGCCGTCTCGTGCGCGCCTCGTCCGGCGAGGCGCCGCGGACGGAGTGGAGGCCGCGCGGCACCGCCCTGATCACCGGCGGCACGGGCGCCCTCGGCGCGCACGTGGCGCGCTGGCTCGCCCGGGAGGGCGCCGAGCACCTGGTGCTCACCAGCCGCCGCGGCCCCGACGCGCCCGGCGCGGCCGAACTGCGCGCGGAGCTGGAGGGGTTGGGGGCCGAGGTCACCGTCGCCGCCTGCGATGCCGCGGATCGGGACGCGCTGGCGCGGCTCCTCGCCGACATCCCCGACGACACCCCGCTGACCAGCGTGTTCCACACCGCGGGCATCCTCGACGACGGAGTCCTCGACGGCCTCACCGAGGACCGCGTGGCGGGCGTGTTCCGGGCGAAGGTGGAGTCGGCCCGCAATCTGGACGCGCTGACGTCCGGCCTCGACCTGTCGGCGTTCGTGCTCTTCGCCTCTTTCGCCGGTGTCGTCGGCGGCCCGGGCCAGGGCACGTACGCCGCCGCCAACGCGGCCCTGGACGCGCTCGCCGAGACCCGGCGCGCCGCCGGGCGCGTCGCGACCTCCCTCGCCTGGGGCCCCTGGGGCGGCACCGGCATGGCCGCCGAGGGAGCGGCCGCCGAACGCCTCAAGCACGGCGTGATGCCGCCCATGGACCCCGGCCTCGCGATCGCCGCCCTGCACCAGGAGCTGAGCCACGACCGGACGCTGACCTGCGTCGTGGACATCGACTGGGCCCAGTACGCGCCCGGCTTCACCGCGACGCGGCCCAGCCGCCTCTTCACGGACGTACCGGAGGCCCGCGCGGCCCTCGCCCCGGCCGCCGAACAGTCCGGCACGCCGGGCCCGGCGGCGGGACACGCCCCCGCGAACGCGCTCGCCGACCGGCTCGCCGCCCTCGCCCCCGAGGACCGCGAAGCCGCCGTCCTCGACCTGGTGCGCCGGCACGCCGCCGACGTCCTCGGCTACCCGAGCGTCGACGACATCCAGGTCACCCGCGCCTTCCGCGAGCTGGGATTCGACTCCCTCACGGCGGTCGAGCTGCGCAATCTGCTGGGCGCGGCCACCGGCCTCAAGCTGCCCACCACACTGGTCTTCGACCACCCCACCCCGGCCGCGCTCGCCGCCCAGCTGCGCACCGAACTGCTCGGCGACGACACCGCGACCGCACCCGCCCCGCCCGCGCCCGCCACCGGCGGCGCCACCGACGAGCCCCTCGCCATCATCGGCATGAGCTGCCGGTTCCCCGGCGGCGTACGCAGCCCCGAGGACCTGTGGCGGCTCGTCGCCGACGGCGTCGACGCGATCGCGGAGTTCCCCGCCGACCGCGGCTGGGACACCGATGCGCTCTACGACGCGGACGCGGGGCAGACCGGCACCTCGTACGTCCGCCGGGGCGGATTCCTCTACGACGCCGGACAGTTCGACGCCAAGTTCTTCGGCGTCAACCCGCGCGAGGCCCTCGCGATGGACCCGCAGCAGCGGCTCCTCCTGGAGACGGCGTGGGAGGCGTTCGAGCGCGCCGGGATCGACCCGGCGGGCCTCGGCGGCAGCCAGATCGGCGTGTTCGCGGGCACCAACGGCCAGGACTACACCGCGGGCGTCGACCACGTGCCCGACGAGGTCGAGGGCTACCTCGGCATCGGCAACGCCGCGAGCGTCGCCTCCGGCCGCATCTCGTACACCTTCGGCCTCGAAGGCCCGGCGGTCACCGTCGACACGGCCTGCTCCTCCTCGCTCGTGGCGCTGCACCTCGCGGCGCAGGCGCTGCGCCAGGGCGAGTGCACCATGGCGCTCGCCGGAGGCGTCTCGGTGATGTCCACTCCGGCGACCTTCGTGGAGTTCAGCCGCCAGCGCGGCCTCGCCACCGACGGCCGCTGCAAGGCGTTCGCCGAGGGCGCGGACGGCACGGGCTGGGGCGAGGGCGTCGGCATGCTCCTCGTCGAGCGCCTCTCCGACGCGCGCCGCAACGGCCACAAGGTCCTCGCCGTCGTACGCGGCTCCGCCGTCAACCAGGACGGCGCCAGCAACGGCCTGACCGCCCCCAACGGCCCCTCGCAGCGGCGCGTCATCCGCGCCGCCCTCGCCAACGCGGGTCTGACGGCCGCCGACGTGGACGCCGTCGAGGCCCACGGCACGGGCACCACCCTCGGCGACCCCATCGAGGCCCAGGCACTGCTCGCCACCTACGGCAAGGAGCGCGCGACGGCCGAACCGCTCTGGCTCGGCTCCATCAAGTCCAACATCGGGCACACGCAGGCCGCCGCAGGTGTCGCCGGGATCATGAAGATGGTCATGGCGATGCGGCACGGCGTCCTGCCCAAGACGCTGCACGTGGACGCCCCCACCTCCGAAGTGGACTGGTCGGCGGGCGCGGTCGAGCTGCTCACCGGCGCGCGCGAGTGGCCCCGGCACGGCGACGGCACCCCGCGCCGCGCGGGCGTCTCGGCGTTCGGCGTGAGCGGCACCAACGCCCACGTCATCGTCGAGCAGGCACCGGCGGGCGAGCCCGGGCCGACGGCGGACGGCGGCGCGGCGCCCACGGCGCCCACTGCCGTGCTGCCGCTCGCCCTGTCGGCCAAGACCCCGCAGGCCCTGCGCGAGCAGGCGGACCGCCTCCTGAACCGCCTGCGGACGGACTTCGGCGCCGAACCGGCGGACGTGGGCCTGTCGTTGGCGACGACCCGCTCCCGCTTCGAGCACCGCGGAGTGGTGCTCGGCCGGGACCGCGAGGAACTCCTCGCCGGGCTCCAGGAGCTGGCGGCCGGGACCGCCACGGCCGCGCGGGCCGTGGCGGGGCGCGCGCCGGACGGCACGGTCCGACCGGTGTTCGTCTTCCCCGACGAGAGCACCGAGAGCCTTGAGAGCACCGAGTGGACCGACTGGACCGAGTGGACCGACGCCGTGCGGGAACTGCGCGACGATTCACCGGTGTTCGCCGCCCGCCTGCGCGAGTGCGCGGACGCGCTCGGCGAGTTCGTGGACGGGGACCTGTTCGCGGAGCCGACCGCTGACCGGGCGGACGTGGCGGGGCCCGCGCGCTTCGCCGTCCTGGTGGCGCTCGCCGCCGTGTGGCGGGCGGCCGGTGTCGAGCCCGCCGCCGTGGTCGGCCACGGCGCGGGCGAGATCGCCGCGGCCTGCGTGGCGGGCGCCCTGACCCTGCGCGACGCGGCCCGCGTCGCGGCCCTGCGGGACCGGCCCGGCGGGGCCTCCTCCGACGACGCAGCGCTCGCCGCCCTCGCCCCGCGCCCGGCCGATGTGCCCCTGTACTCCACGACCACGGGGGAGTGGCTGGCCGACGGCACCCTCATGGACGCCGACCACTGGCGCCGCAACCAGCGCCAGGAGCCCCTCGTCGAGCAGGCCGTCACCGGTCTGCTCGCCGCGGGCCACGGCCTGTTCGTCGAGGTCGGCCCGCGCGCGGCGCTCGGCGACGCGCTGCGGAACGCCATCGAGGCCGACGGCCGCCCCGCCGCCGTGCTCGGCTCGCCGCGCGGTGCCGAGAGCGGTGCGCACCGGCTCATGGCCGCGATCGCCGACGCCCACGTCCACGGCGTCGAGCTGGACTGGACGGCGCTGTTCCCCGGTGCCCGCGCCACCGTCGACCTGCCCACGTACGCGTTCCAGCACGAGCACTTCTGGCTCGTCGACGGGCGGACCCCGGGCGGAGCGGCACAGCCCGCGGCGGACGACACGGACGCCCGCTTCTGGGAGGCCGTGGAACGGGAGGACCTGGAGCGGCTCGCCGCCGAGCTGGAGGTGGCACAGGACGCCGCCGCCGACCTGGGCGCCGTGCTGCCCGTCCTGTCGTCGTGGCGACGGCAGCGGCGCGAAAGGTCCACGGTGGACGCCTGGCGCTACCGCGTCACCTGGAAGCCGCTGACCGGCGGACTGCCGGGCCCGGCCCTCACCGGCCGCTGGCTGGTGGTCGTACCGGAGCGGGCGGCCGCGCACCCGTGGGCGGCGGGCGTCACCGACGCGCTGGCCCGCGCCGGTGCCGAAGCCCTCGAACTCCACGTATCTGAAGGTGAGTTGACACCTGAGTCCCTCGCCGCCCGGCTGCGCGAGCACGCGCGGGACGGGGGCGAGCCCGCGGGCGTCGTCTCCCTGCTCGCCCTCGACGAGTCGCCCCTCGCGGACCACCCGGCCGTCCCCGCCGGGCTCGCGGGCACCGTCGCGCTGGTACGCGCCCTGGCGGACGCCGGAGGCCAGGCACGTCTGTGGGCCGTCTCGCGGGGCGCCGTCTCCACCGGCCGCAGCGACCGGCTGACGAGCACCGTCCAGGCGGAGGTCTGGGGCCTCGGCCGCGTCGTCGCCCTGGAGCACCCCGAACTCTGGGGCGGCCTCGTCGACCTGCCGGAGGCCGTCGACGCCCGCGCCGCGGCCCGGCTCGCCACCGCCCTGGCGGGCATCCCCGCGACCGACGGCGACGTGGGCGTCGAGGACCAGCTCGCCGTGCGCGGCTCGGGCGTCTTCGCCCGCCGTCTCGCGCACGCGCCCCTGGACACCCGCCCGGCGGCGGAGTGGACGCCGCGCGGCACCGCCCTGATCACCGGCGGCACGGGCGCCCTCGGCGCCCACGTGGCGCGCTGGCTGGCCCGCGCGGGCGCCGAGCACCTCGTCCTCACCGGCCGCCGCGGCCTCGACGCCCCCGGCGCCGCCGAACTGAAGGCGGAGCTGGAGGAGTCGGGTGCGCACGTCACCGTGGCCGCCTGCGACGTCGCGGAGCGCGCGTCCGTCGCACGGCTCCTGGACGGACTGACGGGCGACGGGCACACCGTCCGCTCCGTCTTCCACGCCGCGGGCGTGAGCCCGGCGCTCGCCCTCACCGACACCACCCCCGCGGACCTCGCCGAGGCGCTGGCCGCCAAGGCCGCGGGCGCCGCCCACCTCGACGAACTCCTCGCGGACGCCGACCTCGACGCCTTCGTGCTCTTCTCGTCCATCGCCGCCGTCTGGGGCAGCGGCGGACAGGCCGGATACGGCGCCGCCAACACCTACCTCGACGCGGTCGCCGAGCGGCGCCGCGCCCGCGGCCTGACCGCGACCTCGCTCGCCTGGGGCGCCTGGGGCGGCAGCGGCATGGCCGCCACCGCCGAGGCCGAGGAGCACCTGCGCCGCCGAGGCGTCGGGCTGCTCCTCCCGGACCTCGCCGTCGGCGCGCTCGCGCAGGCCCTCGCCCTCGACGAGACGTGCCTGACCGTGGCCGACGTGGACTGGGAGCGGTTCGCGCCCGCGTTCACCGCGGCCCGGCCCAGCCCGCTCATCGGCGCCCTGCCCGAGCTGCGGCCCCGGCGGGCCAGGGCCGCCGCGGCGGGCGAGGCGGCGCCGGTGTCGGCGTGGGCCGCCGAACTCGCCGGACACCCGGAGGCCGAGCGGCAGCGCCTCGTGCTCGACCTCGTGCGGACCGAGGCGGCCGCCGCGCTCGGCTACGCGGGCGCCGAAGCCGTCGAACCCACCCGCGCCTTCCGCGAACTGGGCTTCGACTCGCTCACGGCGGTCGAGCTGCGCAACCGGCTCACCGCCGCCACCGAGGTCGAACTGCCCGCCACCGCGGTCTTCGACCACCCGTCCCCGGAGGCCCTCGCCCGCCACCTGCTGGCCGGACTCACCGGAACCACCGCCGCCACGACGGCCCCCGCGCCGTCGGCACAGCCCGCCGACGTGGCCGACGACCCCATCGCCATCGTGTCGATGAGCTGCCGCTTCCCCGGCGGCGCGCACACCCCCGAGGCGCTGTGGCGGCTCCTCGTCGACGGCACGGACGCCGTCTCCGTCTTCCCCACCGACCGCGGCTGGGACCTCGAAGGCGCCGCGCGCTACAAGCCCGAGGGCGGCTTCGTCCACGACGCCTCGGAGTTCGACGCCGGACTCTTCGGGATCTCCCCGCGCGAGGCCCTGGCGATGGACCCGCAGCAGCGGCTCCTCCTGGAGACCGGCTGGGAGCTGTTCGAACGCATCGGCATCGCCCCCAAGTCCCTGCGGGGAACATCCACCGGCGTATTCGTCGGCTCGGGCTTCCAGGGGTACGCGACCGGTCTCGACAGCGTCCCCGAAGGCGTCGAGGGGCACCTGATGACGGGCACGTCCGGCAGCGTCATCTCCGGCCGCCTCGCCTACTCCTTCGGCCTGGAAGGCCCGGCCGTCACGGTCGACACGGCCTGCTCGTCGTCGCTCGTGGCGCTGCACCTGGCGGCGCAGGCGCTGCGCCAGGGCGAGTGCGACCTCGCGCTCGCCGGCGGCGTCACCGTGATGGCGACCGCCGGGGCCTTCGACGAGTTCAGCCGCCAGGGCGGCCTCGCGGGCGACGGCCGCTGCAAGCCGTACGCCGACGCCGCCGACGGTACCGGCTGGGGTGAGGGAGCGGGTCTGCTGCTCCTGGAGCGCCTGTCGGACGCGCGCCGCAACGGTCATGAAGTCCTCGCGGTCGTACGGGGCTCCGCCGTCAACCAGGACGGCGCCAGCAACGGCCTGACCGCCCCCAACGGCCCCTCCCAGCAGCGTGTCATCACCCAGGCCCTCGCCAACGCCCGCCTCGCACCCGAGCAGATCGACGCTGTGGAGGGCCACGGCACCGGCACCGCGCTCGGCGACCCGATCGAGGCGCAGGCGCTCATCGCCACGTACGGCCAGGACCGTCCCGGTGACCAGCCGCTGCTCCTCGGCTCGGTGAAGTCCAACATCGGTCACACCCAGGCCGCCGCCGGTGTCGCGGGCGTCATCAAGATGGTCATGGCCATGCGCCACGGCGTGCTGCCGCGGACGCTCCACGTCGACCGTCCGAGCACCCACGTGGACTGGTCGGCCGGAAGCGTCGAACTGCTCACCCAGACCCGCGAGTGGCCCGATCGCAACGGCTCCCCGCGCCGCGCGGGCGTCTCCTCGTTCGGCGTCAGCGGCACCAACGCGCACGTCGTCGTCGAACAGGCGCCCCGGCGCGCCAAGGCCGCGGCCGAGCCGTCGGGGCCCGTCGACGCGGCGGGCCCGGGCGCGGTCGCGTGGCAGATCTCGGCGCGCGGCGCGGACGCCCTGCGCGCCCAGGCCGGACGGCTGCGGGAACGCCTCCTCGCCGATCCCGCCCTCGCCGCCGACCCCGCGGCCCTCGCCGACGTGGGCTGGTCCCTCGCCACGGGCCGCTCGCTCCTCGAACACCGGGCCGTCGTCCTGGGCCGGGAGCGGCAGGACTTCCTGACCGGCCTCGGAGCACTGGCCTCCGGCGCGCCCACGGGAGCCGTCGCGGGCGCGGTCGCGGAAGGCCGTCTCGCCGTCCTCTTCACCGGCCAGGGCAGCCAGCGGATCGGCATGGGCCGCGAGCTGTACGAGACGTTCCCCGTCTTCGCGGACGCGCTGGACGAGGTGTGCGCACATATCGATCCGTGGATAGAACGTTCGCTCCAGAGCGTGATGTTCGGTACCGACGCGGACCTCCTGGAACAGACGGCCTATGCGCAGCCCGCCCTCTTCGCCGTCGAGGTCGCCCTCTACCGCCTCGCCGAGTCCTTCGGCGTGCACCCCGAGGTCGTCGGCGGCCACTCCGTCGGCGAACTCGTGGCCGCGTACGTGGCCGGGGTGTGGTCCCTGGAGGACGCGGCCCGACTGGTCGAGGCCCGGGGCCGGTTGATGCAGGCCCTGCCGGAGGGCGGCGCGATGCTGGCCGTCCAGGCCGCGGAGGCCGATGTCGCGCCGCTCCTCGCGGACGTGGCGGACCGCGTCGGCCTCGCGGCGGTCAACGGCCCCGCGCAGGTCGTCCTGTCCGGCGACCGCACCGCCCTCGAAGGCCTGGAGGAGACCCTGCGCGGCCAGGGCCGCAAGGTGCGCCGGCTGAAGGTCAGCCACGCCTTCCACTCACCGCTGATGGACCCGGTCCTGGAGGACTTCCGCAAGGTCGCCGAAGGCCTGACGTACGCCGATCCCGTGCTGCCGGTGGCCTCCAACGTCACCGGTGAACTGGCCGACCCCGCCGCCCTGAAGGACCCCGAGTACTGGGTCCGGCACATCCGCGAGGCCGTCCGCTTTCACGACGGCCTCAACGCCCTCACCGGCCACGGCGCCACGACCCTCCTGGAACTGGGCCCCGACGCCGTCCTGACGGCCATGGCCCACGACACGCTCACCGACCCCGCCGCGCAGACAGGCCTGATCGCGGCCGTCCGCAAGGACCGCCCCGAGCCGGACACCTTCCTGACGGCCCTCGCCCAGCTGCACGTACGCGGCACCGGCGTCGACTGGACACCGCTGTACGGCCCGGCCGACGCGCGGCGCCGCGTCGACCTGCCCACGTACGCCTTCCAGCACCAGCACTACTGGCTGGAGGCGGCGGACACGGCGGCCGACGCGGACGGTGGCGTGGCGGCGGACGAGGTGGAGTCGCGGTTCTGGGAGACCGTGGAGAGCGAGGACCTCGCCGAGCTGGCCAAGACCCTGTCCGTGCCGGACGACGCGCCGCTGACCGACGTCCTGCCCGCCCTCACGGCCTGGCGCAGGCAGCGGCGCGAGAGCTCCGCGCTCGACAGGTGGAGCTACCGCGAGTCCTGGACGCCGCTCACCGACGCGGCGGTCGGGGACCTCACGGGCAGCTGGCTCGTCGTCGTGCCGGAAGGCCGGACGGACACGCCCTGGAGCACGGCCGTCGCCGCCCTGATGGCCGAGCGCGGCGTGCGCCCGGTCACCGTGGAGGTGCCCGGTCACGCCACCGACCGCCATGCCGTCGCGGCACTCCTGCGCGCGGCGACCGCGGACGCCCCCCAGGGCTTCGAGGGCGTCCTGTCGCTGCTCGCGGCCGACGACCACGGCGAAGACGACGCCGCCGCACCGGCGGACGTCTCACTCGCCCTCGCGCTGATCCAGGCCCTCGGTGACACGGGCGTCGACGCACCCCTGTGGTGCGCGACGCGCGCCGCCGTCGCCGTGGGCGCCACCGACGGGACCGCCCCCGGGCGGGCCGCGCTGTGGGGCCTCGGGCGCGTCGCGGCGCTGGAGTACCCCGAGCGCTGGGGCGGCCTCGTCGACCTGCCCGAGGCGGCGGACACCGCGGCCGCGGCCCGGCTCGCCCGAGCCCTCGGCGGCGCCTGGCCCGGTGAGGACCAGATGGCGGTGCGCGGCTCCGGCGCCTTCGGCCGCCGCGTGGTGCGCGCGCCCCTCGACGACGCGCACGCCACCGGCTGGACCCCGCGCGGCACCGTCCTCGTCACGGGCGGCACGGGCGCGCTCGGCGCGCACGTGGCGCGCTGGCTGGCCCGGGAGGGTGCCGAGCACCTGGTGCTCACCGGCCGCCGCGGCCCCGACGCGCCCGGTGCGGCCGAACTCCGGGCCGAACTGGAGGAGTCCGGCACCCGCGTGACCCTCGCGGCCTGCGACGCGGCCGACCGCGACGCGCTCGCCCGCGTCCTCGACGCGATCCCCGCCGACGCGCCGCTCACCGCCGTGTTCCACGCGGCGGGCGTTCTGGACGACGGCGTGCTCGAAGGGATGACGGCCGAACGGTTCGCCACCGTGTTCCGCGCCAAGGCCCGGTCGGCCCGGAACCTGGACGAGTTGACCGCGGGCCTCGACCTGTCGGCGTTCGTGCTCTTCTCGTCCTTCGCCGGCGTCGCGGGCGGCCCGGGCCAGGGCAGCTACGCCGCCGCCAACGCCTACCTCGACGGACTCGCGCACGCCCGGCGGGCCCGTGGCCTGACCGCCACCGCCGTGGCGTGGGGCCCGTGGGCGGGCAGCGGCATGGCCGCCGAGGGCGTCGCCGCCGAGCGGCTGCGCGGCGGGATGATCCCGCCGCTCCAGCCGGACCAGGCGATCGCCGCCCTCCACCGGCTCCTCGCCCACGACCGCACCACCGCCCTGGTCGCCGACATCGACTGGCCGCAGTACGCGCCCGCCTTCACCACCGTCCGGCCCAGCAGGCTCTACGCCGAACTGCCCGAAGTGCGACGCCTCTCCGTCGCCGCCGAGAGCGGCACCGGGCAGACCGCCACCGGGCAGACACCGGACCTGGCGGCCCGGCTCACCGCCCTGGCCGGGCCCGAGCAGGAGCGGCTGCTGCTCGACCTGGTCTGCGCACAGGTCGCGGCCGTACTCGGCTACAGCGGCGCGGCGGCCGTCGAACCCACCCGCGCCTTCCGCGAGCTGGGCTTCGACTCCCTGACCGCCGTCGAACTGCGCAACCGCGTCAACGCCCTCACCGGCCTGGTCCTGCCCGCCACGGTGGTCTTCGACCACCCCACGCCCACGGCCCTCGCCGACTGCCTGCGCACCGAACTCGCCCCCGACGCCGCCGACCCCGCGACGCTGCTGCTCGGCGACCTGGAGCGGCTCGAAGGCAGCCTCGCCGCCGTCGCGTCGGCCGACGAGATCACCCGTACGAAGGTGGCCGTACGGCTCCAGGCGGCGCTCGACCGCTGGAAGAACGGCGACGCACGGCCGTCCGGCGGAGCCGACGAGAGCGGTGACAGCGGTGATGTCAGTGAGCAACTGGCGGCCGCGAGCGACGACGAGATGCTCGAATTCATCAAGAAGCAACTCGGCAGGGGTTGAAAGGAACAGGACCTTTAGGTAACGGTAGTCAATTGAACCGGCAGCCCCTACCCACCCCCTTTATCGCACCCGCCCTTCGGCCGCATTCAGCGGAAATCCCGTAGGGGCGGGTAGGGGGAGGGTAGGGGTTGTTGGTCGTATAGCGCCCTCATAGCGTCATCGAGAAAACGGCTGCGGACAGGTCCGTTGTATGCCAGCAGGTGCGGCACACGTCCTGAACAGGTGACATTTGATGGCGAATGAAGAGACGCTGCGCGACTATCTCAAGTGGGTTTCGGCGGACCTGCATCAGACGCAGCAACGTCTGAAGGACATCGAGGCCGCTGCGCAGGAGCCCATCGCGATTACCGCGATGAGCTGCCGCTTCCCCGGCGGCGTGGGCGGCCCGGAAGACTTGTGGCGGCTGCTCGCCGAGGGCCGCGACGCCATTTCGGGGCTGCCCACCGACCGCAACTGGGATCTGGAGTCGCTCTACGACCCGGACGCCGCCGGAAAGCAGGGCACCAGTTCCACGGCCCACGGCGGATTCCTGGACCGGGTCGCCGAATTCGACGCGGCATTCTTCGGGATTTCCCCGCGCGAGGCCCTGGCGATGGACCCGCAGCAGCGGCTCCTCCTGGAGACCGCGTGGGAGGCCTTCGAACGTGCGGGCATCGACCCCGCGACGGTACGCGGCAGCCGCACCGGCGTGTTCGTCGGCACCAACGGCCAGGACTACGCCCCGCTCCTCTTCGAAGCCGAGGAGGACGTCGAAGGCTATGTGAGCACCGGCAACGCGGCCGCCGTCGAATCCGGCCGCATCGCCTACACCCTCGGCCTCGAAGGCCCCGCCCTCACCGTCGACACGGCCTGCTCCTCCTCCCTGGTCGCCCTGCACCTGGCCGTGCAGGCGCTGCGCCAGGGCGAGTGCGGCATGGCTCTCGTCGCGGGCGTCACCGTCATCTCCACGCCCGGCGTCTTCACCGAGTTCAGCCGCCAGCAGGGCCTCGCCGCCGACGGCCGCTGCAAGGCGTTCGCGGCCGCCGCCGACGGCACCGGCTGGGGCGAGGGCGTCGGCATGCTCCTCGTCGAGCGCCTCTCCGACGCGCGCCGTGCCGGCCGCCCCGTCCTCGCGGTCGTACGCGGCTCCGCCGTCAACCAGGACGGCGCCAGCAACGGCCTGACCGCCCCCAACGGCCCCTCCCAGCAGCGCGTCATCATGCAGGCCCTCGCCAACGCCCGCCTCACGGCCGCCGACGTCGACGCGGTCGAGGCGCACGGCACCGGCACCACCCTCGGCGACCCCATCGAGGCCCAGGCCCTCCTCGCCACCTACGGACAGGAGCGCCCCGAAGGCGGCGAACCCCTGTGGCTGGGGTCCATCAAGTCCAACATCGGCCACACCCAGGCCGCCGCGGGCGTCGCGGGCCTCATGAAGATGGTCCTGGCCATGCGCCACGGCGTCCTGCCGCCCACCCTCCACGTGGACGAGCCGACCCCCGAGGTCAACTGGACGACGGGCGCCGTCGAACTCCTCACGGAAGCCCGGGAGTGGACCGAGCGCGCGGACGGCGGCCCCCGTCGCGCGGGCATCTCCTCCTTCGGCGTCAGCGGCACCAACGCCCACGTCATCGTCGAGCAGGCACCGACCGCCGACGAACCGACGGCCGCTGCGAAGCCCGAGACGGCCCCCGTCGTGGCGGGCGCGGTACCGGTCGCCCTCTCCGCGAAGACCCCCGAGGCCCTGCGGGCCCAGGCGGACCGTCTGCGCGAACACCTCCTGACCACCGCCGAATGCGAACCGGCCGACGTGGCCTGGTCCTTGGCGGCGTCCCGCACGCGGTTCGAGCACCGGGGCGTCGTCCTCGGGCGCGACCGCGAGGAACTGATCGCCGGGCTTGAGAGCCTCGCTGCGGGTGCTGCCATCACGGGGCGTGCGGTGACTGGCGCGGGGCGTGCGGTGTTCGTGTTCCCGGGTCAGGGTTCGCAGTGGGCCGGGATGGCGCGTGAACTCCTGGCTGATTCTCCGGTGTTCGCGGAGCGGATGGGGGAGTGCGCGGACGCGTTGTCGGAGTTTGTGGATTGGGATCTGCTGGAGGAGTTGGGCGGGGACCGGTTCGACCGGGTCGATGTCGTCCAGCCGGTGTTGTTCGCGGTGATGGTGTCGCTGGCGGCGGTGTGGCAGGCGGCCGGGGTGAAGCCCGCCGCTGTGGTGGGTCACAGCCAGGGTGAGATCGCCGCCGCGTGCGTCGCCGGTGCGCTGTCGCTGCGGGATGCCGCCCGGGTGGTGGCGCTGCGCAGCCTGGCGATCCGTGAGCTGTCGGGCAAGGGCGGCATGGTCTCGGTGCCGCTGCCCGAGGCGGAGGTCCGTGAGCTGGTCGCGGGCTGGGAGGGCCGCATCGAGGTCGCCGCCGTGAACGGCCCGGCCCAGGTGGTGGTGTCGGGTGAGCCGGAGGTGCTGGAGGAGCTGGTCGCCCACTGCACCGGCCAGGACGTCCGTGCCCGCACCATTCCGGTGGACTACGCCTCGCATTCGTCGTACGTGGAGCAGATCGAGGCCCAGATCGGCCAGGCCCTGGCGGAGGTGAGCCCGCAGGCCGCCGAGATCCCGCTGTACTCGACCCTGACCGGCACCTGGCTGGATGTCCCGATGGACGCGGGCTACTGGTACCGCAACCTGCGTCAGACGGTCCTGTTCGAGCATGCCACCCGCGGTCTCCTGGCCGAGGGCCATGGCCTGTTCGTGGAGATGAGCCCGCACCCGGTCCTGACGGTCCCGGTGCAGGCGACGATCGACGCCACGGACAGTCCGGCGGCCACCCTCGGCTCCCTGCGCCGCGACGAGGGCGGTGCCGACCGCCTCACCGCCTCCCTCGCCGAAGCGCACACGTACGGCGCGGAGTTGGACTGGAAGGCCCTCGTCCCCGGCGAACGCACCCTGGTCGACCTGCCCACCTACCCCTTCCAACGCGAGCGCTACTGGCCCAAGGCCGCCCCGGCGGGCGCCGGGGACGTGGTGTTCGCGGGGCTGCGGGCCGCAGGGCACCCGCTGCTCGGGGCCGCCGTCGCGCTGGCGGGTGCGGAGGGCCACCTCTTCACGGGGCGGCTCTCGACGCAGACCCACCCCTGGCTGGTGGACCACGCGGTGGACGGCGCGATCCTGCTGCCCGGTACGGCGTACGTCGAACTCGCGCTGCGCGCGGGCGACGAGGTCGGCTGCGGCCACCTCGAAGAGCTGACCCTGGAAGCCCCCCTCATCGTCCCGGAGCAGGGCGCCGTCCAGCTCCAGATCTCCGTCGGCGGCCCCGACGGCTCCGGCCGACGCGAACTGAGCCTGTACGCGCGCCCGCAGGGCGACGCCGACGACGCCCCCTGGACGCGGCACTTCACCGGCAGCCTGCTGCCCGCCGCGCCCGCCGCGCCCGCCGAGCCGTCCGTGGAGGCCGCGGAGCTGTCCGTGTGGCCCCCGGCGCGGGCCGAGCGCGTCGACGTGTCCGATCTGTACGAGCGCCTCACGGCGGGCGGCCACGGCTACGGCCCGCTCTTCCAGGGCCTGCGCGCCGCCTGGCGCCGGGGCGGCGACGTCTACGCGGAGATCGAACTGCCGCAGGAGGCACACGCCGACACGGAGGCCTTCGGGCTGCACCCGGCGCTCTTCGACGCCGCGCTGCACGCGATCGGCCTCGGCGACTTCATCGAGCGGACCGACCGCGCGCACCTGCCCTTCGTCTGGTCCGGCGTCACCCTGCACGCCACGGGCGCGACCACCCTGCGGGTGCGCGTCACGTCGGCGGGCACCGACACCGTGGCCGTGCTCGCCGCCGACGCCACCGGGCAGCCCGTGGTCTCCGTCGGCTCTCTCGCCCTGCGCGCCCTCTCCGAGGAGCAGCTGACCGGCGGGCCCCGGCTCGACGCGCTGTTCCAGGTGGAGTGGACGCCGGTCGACGCCCCGGCGACGACGGACGATCAGCTCTCCTCCGCGGTGCTCATCGGCCACGACGCCCCCGGCGCGCCGGCCTCCGTACGACGGACGTACGCCGACCTGGACTCCCTCAGGACCGCGCTCGACGAGGGCGCCGACCTGCCCGCGACCGTGCTCCTGCCGCTGCTCACGGAGGCGCCGTCCACCGGCGCCGGGCCCGAACTCGCCTCCGTACGCCCCCTGTTGGAGCGGGCGCTCGACGCGGTGCAGGGGTGGCTCGGTGACGAGCGGTTCGAGGCGTCCCGCCTCGTCGTGGTGACCCGCGGCGCCGTCGCGGTCGACGACGTGGCGCCGGACCCGGTGGCCGCCGCCGTCCGGGGGCTGCTGCGCTCGGCGCAGTCCGAGCACCCGGACCGCTTCGTCCTGCTCGACCTCGACCCGGCCGGGACCACCGACGCGCCGGTGGCCGCCGCGCTCGCCACCGACGAGCCCGAACTGGCGATCCGCGAGGGTTCCCTGCGCGCCCCGCGCCTGACCCGGGTGCCGCTCCCGGAGGCCGCTGCGGCTGCTGAGGGCCCTTGGGGTGACGGCACCGTCCTGATCACCGGCGGTACCGGCACCTTGGGCGGCCTGGTGGCCCGCCACCTGGTGACCCGGCACGGCGTACGGGACCTGCTCCTGGTCTCCCGCCGGGGCGAGGCCGCGCCCGGCGCCGCCGAACTCCGCGTGGAACTGGAGGAGTCGGGCGCGCGCGTGCGGCTCGCCGCCTGCGACACGGCCGACCGCGCCGCGCTCGCCGCCCTCCTGGACGAGACCGGCGCCGGGCTCTCGGCGGTCGTGCACGTGGCCGGTGCCCTGGACGACGGCGTGGTCACCGCGCTGACGCCGGAGCGCCTGGACACCGTCCTGCGGCCGAAGGCCGACGCGGCGCTCCACCTGCACGAGCTGACGGCGGGCCTGGACCTCTCCGCCTTCGTCCTGTTCTCCTCGGCCGCCGGTGTCTTCGGCACTCCCGGCCAGGCCAACTACGCGGCCGCCAACGCCTTCCTCGACGCCCTGGCCCAGCACCGCCGGGCCCACGGCCTGCCCGCGACCTCGCTCGCCTGGGGCCTGTGGGCCCAGGCCAGCGAGATGACCGCCCACCTGGGCGCGGGCGAGCTGGACCGCAGGACGCGCGCGGGCGCGGCCCCGCTCTCCAGCGCCGAGGGCCTCGCCCTCTTCGACGCGACCCACGCCGCGGGCCACGCGCTGACCGTGCCGGTCCGCCTGGACCTCGCGGGCCTGCGCGCCCGGGCCGCGTCCGACGGCGTTCCGCCGTTCCTGCGCACTCTGGTCCGCGCGCCCCAGCGGCGCACCGCGGCCGCCGCGGGGAAGCAGGAGGGCTCCGCCCTCGCCCAGCGCGTCGCCGCGCTGCCGGAGGCGGACCGCGAGGAGGAAGTCCTCACGCTGGTGCGCGGCCACGCTGCCGCCGTCCTCGGCTACCCGTCCGCCGACGCCATCGCGCCCGACCGGGCCTTCCGCGAGGTCGGCTTCGACTCGCTCACCGCCGTCGAACTGCGCAACCGCCTCACCGCCGCGACGGGCCTGCGCCTGCCCGCGACGCTCGCCTTCGACTATCCGGCCGCCACCGTCCTCGCCCGCCACATCCTCGAAGAACTCCTGGGCACGGACGCGGCGGCACACCCCCGGGGAACGGCCCGTACGACGACGGGCACGGCCCCCGAGGACGACGACCCCATCGTGATCGTCTCCATGAGCTGCCGCTACCCGGGCGGCGTCGCCACCCCCGAGGACCTGTGGCGCCTCGCCGCCGACGGCGTCGACGCCATCGGTGACCTGCCCGCCGACCGGGGCTGGGACGTCGACGCGCTCTACGACCCCGACCCGGACAGCGTCGGTTCCTTCTACACGCGCGAGGGCGGCTTCCTCTACGACGCCGCCGACTTCGACCCGGCCTTCTTCGGCATCTCGCCGCGCGAAGGCCTGTCCATCGACCCGCAGCAGCGGCTCCTCCTGGAGACCACCTGGGAGGCGTTCGAACGCGCGGGCATCGACCCGACGACCGCACGCGGCAGCTCGACCGGCGTGTTCGTCGGCGTCATGTACAACGACTACGCCACCCACCTCCTGAGCGCCCCCGGCGGCCTCGACGACCTGGAGGGCTACGTCGGCAACGGCAGCGCCGCGAGCGTCGCCTCCGGCCGCATCTCGTACACCTTCGGTCTCGAAGGCCCGGCGGTCACGGTCGACACGGCCTGCTCGTCGTCCCTGGTCGCGCTGCACCTGGCGGCGCAGGCGCTGCGCCAGGGAGAGTGCGACATGGCCCTCGCGGGCGGTGTCGCCGTCATGTCGACCCCCGGCACGTTCATCGAGTTCAGCCGCCAGCGCGGGCTCGCCGCCGACGGCCGCTGCAAGTCCTTCGCCGCCGCCGCGGACGGCACCGGCTGGGGCGAAGGCGTCGGCCTGCTGCTCCTGGAGCGCCTCTCGGACGCCCGCCGCAAGGGCCACCGGGTCCTGGCCGTCGTACGGGGCTCCGCCGTCAACCAGGACGGTGCCAGCAACGGCCTCACCGCCCCCAATGGCCCGTCCCAGCAGCGCGTCATCCGCGCCGCCCTCGCCAGTGCCGGTCTCTCCACCGAGGACGTGGACGCGGTGGAGGCGCACGGCACGGGCACCACGCTCGGTGACCCGATCGAGGCGCAGGCGCTGCTCGCCACCTATGGGCGGGAGCGTTCCGAGGACCGTCCGCTGTGGCTCGGCTCGCTGAAGTCGAACATCGGGCACACGCAGGCCGCCGCCGGTGTCGCCGGTGTCATCAAGATGGTCATGGCGATGCGTGAGGGGGTGCTGCCGCAGACGCTGCACGTGGACGAGCCGACCCCGCAGGTGGACTGGACGGCGGGCGCCGTCGAGCTGCTGACCGAGGCCCGCGAGTGGGGCGAGCGGGACGGCGGCGGTCCGCGCCGCGCGGGCGTCTCCTCCTTCGGCGTCAGCGGCACGAACGCCCACGTCATCGTCGAGCAGGCGCCCATGGCCGACGAGCCGGTCCGCCCGGACGAGGCGGCCGACGGCGCCGCGCCGCTGACGCCCGTGGTGCCGCTGGCCCTCTCGGCGAAGACGTCCGATGCCCTGCGGGCCCAGGCGGCCCAGCTGCGCGAACACCTGCTGTCCCCCACTGAGTCGGGCATGCACGACTTGGCCTGGACGCTCGCCGTGGCCCGCTCGCGGTTCGAGCACCGGGGCGTCGCCCTCGGCCGCGACCGCGAGGACCTCCTCGCCGCCCTCGGACGACTGGCCGAGGGCGAAGGAACCGCCCAGGGCGTCGTCACCGGCCGGGTGCTGGGTGGGTCGGTCCGTCCGGTGTTCGTGTTCCCCGGGCAGGGTTCGCAGTGGGCCGGTATGGCACGTGAACTCCTTGATGAATCACCGGTGTTCGCGGAGCGGATGCGGGAGTGCGCGGACGCGCTCGGTGAGTTTGTGGATTGGGATCTGTTGGAGGAGTTGGGCGGGGACCGGTTTGACCGGGTGGATGTGGTCCAGCCCGTTCTCTTCGCGGTGATGGTGTCGCTGGCGGCTGTTTGGCAGGCGGCCGGGGTGAAGCCCGCTGCTGTGGTGGGTCACAGTCAGGGTGAGATCGCGGCCGCGTGCGTGGCGGGTGTGTTGTCGCTGCGGGACGCGGCCCGGGTGGTGGCGCTGCGGAGCCTCGCCATCCGTGAGCTGTCGGGCAAGGGCGGCATGGTGTCCGTGCCGCTGCCCGAGCAGGAGGTCCGGGAGCTGATCGCGGCGTGGGGCGAGCGTGTCTCGGTCGCGGCTGTCAATGGCCCGGCCCAGGTGGTGGTGTCGGGTGAGCCGGAGGCGCTGGAGGAGCTGGTCGCGCACTGCACCGGTCAGGATGTCCGGGCCCGGACGATCCCGGTGGACTACGCCTCGCATTCGTTGTACGTGGAGCAGATCGAGGCCCAGATCGACGAAGCCCTGGCGGAGGTGAGCCCGCAGGCCGCCGAGGTCCCGCTGTACTCGACCCTGACCGGCACCTGGCTCGACATCCCCATGGACGCGAGCTACTGGTACCGCAACCTGCGTCAGACGGTCCTGTTCGAGCACGCGACACGTGGTCTTCTCGCCGAGGGCCACGGCCTGTTCCTGGAGATGAGCCCGCACCCGGTCCTCACGGTCCCGGTGCAGGCGACGATCGACGCCACCGACAGCCCGGCGGCCACTCTCGGCTCCCTCCGCCGTGACGAGGGCGGCGCCGACCGTCTCATGGCCTCCCTCGCCGAATCGCACACGTACGGCGTCGAACTCGACTGGCAGGCACTTCTCCCCGGTGCGCGCATCGTCGCCGACCTGCCCACCTACGCCTTCCAGCGGCAGCACTACTGGCCCGAATTCGCGTCGGCGGACGACGCCGAACCGGTCGCCGCGAACGAGATGGACTCCCGCTTCTGGGAGGCGGTGGAGCGTGAGGACCTGGAGCAGTTGGCTGCTGAGCTGGAGGTGGCGGACGGCTCCGCCGCCGAGCTCGGGGCCGTACTGCCGGTGCTGTCGTCGTGGCGGCGGCAGCGGCGCGAGCGGTCCACGATCGACAGCTGGCGCTACTCCGTCACCTGGAAGCCGCTGCCGAGCGGCGCCCTTTCGGCGTCCACCCTGTCCGGGCGCTGGCTGGTCGTCCTGCTCGAGAGCGCGGGGAACCACCCGTGGGCGGCAGGCATCACCGACGCCCTGGCGCGGGCCGGTGCGGACATCACGGAACTGCGGGTCACAGCGGCGGAGTTGACGCGTGAGGCGTTGGCCGCTCGGGTGAGGGGTGTCGTCGACGGTGGCCTCGCCGGTGTGGTGTCGCTGCTCGGTTTCGAGGAGTCGGCGCATGCGGAGTACGCGGGTGTTCCGGCTGGTCTGGCCGGGACGGTGGCGTTGGTGCAGGCCCTCGGTGACACGGGTGTTCAGGCGCGGCTGTGGGCGGTGACCCGGGGTGCGGTGTCGACCGGTCGCAGTGACCGTGTCGAGAGCCCGGAGCAGGCCCAGTTGTGGGGCCTCGGCCGGGTCGTGGCCCTGGAGCACCCGGAGCGGTGGGGCGGTCTCGTCGATCTTCCGCAGTCGTACGACACACGGGCGGGCGCGCGCTTCACGGCCGTCCTCGCGGGAGTCGGGGGAGAGGACCAGCTTGCCGTGCGCGGCACCGGCGTCGTCGTGCGCCGCCTCGCACGGTCCGAGCCGGCCGAGCAGGCCAAGCCGTGGACTCCGCGCGGCACCGCTCTGATCACCGGTGGTACGGGCGCCATCGGCGGGCACGTGGCGCGCTGGCTGGCCCGCGCGGGCGCCGAGCACCTGGTGCTCACGAGCCGCCGTGGCCTCGACGCGCCTGGCGCGGCCGAACTCCGGGCGGAACTGGAGGGGTTGGGGGCCGAGGTCACGTTTGCGTCCTGTGACGTGGCCGACCACGATGCCGTCGTACGACTCCTCGACGAACTCGCCGCGGAGGGGCGCACCCCGCGGTCCGTCTTCCACACGGCGGGCGTCGGGCAGACGCAGCCGCTGGACGACATGTCCGCCGCCGACATCGCGGAGGTGTGCGGCGCGAAGACGGCGGGAGCCGCCCACCTCGACGCGCTCCTGGACTCCGGTGACCTCGACGCCTTCGTGCTCTTCTCGTCGAACTCCGGCGTGTGGGGCGGCGGCGGCCAGGGCGCCTACGCGGCCGCCAACGCCTACCTCGACGCCCTCGCCGAGGCCCGGCGCGGCCGCGGCCTCACCGCGACCTCCGTGGCCTGGGGCCTGTGGGCCGGTGGCGGCATGGCCGGGGACGAGGGCGCGGAGCACCTGCGACGCCGTGGCCTGGCCGCGATGGCGCCGGAGCGGGCGATCGCCGCGCTCGCCCGCGCGGTGGCGCACGGCGAGACGTTCCTGGCGGTCGCCGACGTGGACTGGGAGCGGTTCGCGCCCTCGTTCACGTCGGTGCGGCCCAGCACCCTCATCGGCGACCTGCCGGAGGTGCGCCGCGCCCTGGCCGAGCCCGAGCGCGCCGGTTCCGGCGCGGGCAAGCAGGGCGCTCCGGGCTCCGAGTGGGCCGAGCGGCTCGCCGGTCTCGCGGCGGCGGAGCAGGAGCGGCAGCTCCTCGACCTGGTGCGCGGGCAGGCGGCCTCGGTCCTCGGCTACGCGGGCGCGGAGGCGGTCGAGCCGTCGCGTGCCTTCCGTGAGCTGGGCTTCGACTCGTTGACGGCGGTCGAGGTCCGCAACCGCATCGCCACGGCCACCGGCCTGAAGCTGCCCACGACCCTCGTCTTCGACTACCCGACGTCCGCCACGCTCGCGGGTTACCTGCGTACGCAGCTGGTGGGGGAGCCCGAGACGGGCCCGGCTGCTGTCGCTGCCGGGCGTGCGGTGGACGCCGATGACGACCCGATCGCGATCGTGTCGATGAGCTGCCGCTACCCCGGCGGCGTCGCCAGCCCCGAAGCCCTGTGGCGCCTGCTGGCCGAGGGCGAAGACGCGATGTCCGAGTTCCCCGGAGGCCGTGGCTGGGACCTCGAATCCCTCTACGACGCCGACCCCGAGAACCGGGGCACCAGCTACGCCCGCCAAGGCGGATTCCTCTACGACGCCGACCAGTTCGACCCCGTCTTCTTCGGCATCTCGCCGCGCGAGGCCCTTGCCATGGACCCGCAGCAGCGGCTTCTCCTGGAGACCGCGTGGGAGGCCTTCGAACGCGCGGGCATCGACCCGGCGACCCTGCACGGCAGCCAGGCGGGCGTGTTCGTCGGCGCGTCCTCGCAGGGCTACGGCTCGGGCCTGCGGCAGACCCCCGAGGGCGTGGAGGGCTACCTGCTGGCGGGCGGCGCGACGAGCGTCATCTCCGGCCGCCTCTCGTACGCGTTCGGCCTCGAAGGCCCGGCGGTGACGGTCGACACGGCCTGCTCGTCGTCCCTGGTCGCGCTGCACCTGGCGGCGCAGGCGCTGCGCCAGGGAGAGTGCGACATGGCGCTCGCGGGCGGCGTGACCGTCATGTCCAACCCCGGCGCCTTCATCGAGTTCAGCCGCCAGCGCGGCCTGGCCGCCGACGGCCGCTGCAAGGCCTTCGCGGAGGCGGCGGACGGCACGGGCTGGGGGGAGGGCGTGGGCCTGCTCCTGCTTGAGCGTCTGTCGGACGCTCGCCGCAAGGGTCACCAGGTCCTCGCGGTTGTACGGGGCTCCGCCGTGAACCAGGACGGCGCGAGCAACGGCCTGACCGCGCCCAACGGCCCGTCCCAGCAGCGCGTCATCCGTGCGGCCCTGGCGAACGCGGGCCTCGCGGCTGCCGATGTCGACGCAGTCGAGGCGCATGGCACGGGCACCACGTTGGGCGACCCGATCGAGGCGCAGGCGCTGCTTGCCACCTATGGCCAGGAGCGTCCCGAAGGTCAGCCGCTGTGGCTCGGCTCGGTGAAGTCCAACATCGGCCACACCCAGTCCGCTGCCGGTGTCGCGGGCGTCATCAAGATGGTCATGGCGATGCGTGAGGGTGTGCTGCCGCGGACGTTGCATGTGGACCGGCCGAGTTCGCATGTGGACTGGTCGGCGGGTGCGGTTGAACTCCTTACGGAGCCTCGTGCGTGGGTGGAACGTGCGGATGCGCCGCGTCGTGCGGGTGTCTCCTCCTTCGGTGTGAGCGGTACGAACGCGCATGTGATCGTGGAGCAGGCGCCGGTCGAGGAGCCCGCCGAGCGTGTGGAGCCGGTGGTGCCGGTCACGGCGGTGCCGTGGCTGGTCTCTGCCCGGAGTGCGGAGGCGCTGCGGGCGCAGGCCGAGCGGCTGCGGGAGCATGTTGCGGCTGGCGCCGGGCTGGATCCGGTGGACGTGGGCTGGTCGCTTCTGTCGGGGCGGGCCGTGCATGAGCATCGGGCGGTGGTCTTCGGCCGGGAGCAGGAGGAGTTCCTGACCGGGCTTGAAACGTTCGCCTCGGGTTCGGTGGTCGAGGGCCGTCTTGCCGTCCTGTTCACGGGCCAGGGCAGTCAGCGGGTCGGCATGGGCCGGGAGCTGTATGAGGCCTTCCCGGTCTTCGCGGATGCGCTGGACGAGGTGTGTGCTCATATCGATCCGTGGATAGAACGTTCGCTCCAGAGCGTGATGTTCGGTACGGACGCGGACCTCCTTGAACAGACGGGTTATGCGCAGCCCGCGCTGTTCGCGATCGAGGTGGCGCTGTTCCGACTTGCGGAGTCCTTCGGCGTACGCCCCGAGATCGTGGGCGGTCACTCGATCGGTGAGCTGGCGGCCGCGTATGTGGCCGGGCTGTGGTCACTGGAGGATGCGGCGCAACTGGTGGCCGCGCGGGGCCGGTTGATGCAGGCGCTGCCCGAGGGTGGGGCGATGCTCGCTGTCCAGGCTGCGGAGGTCGACGTCCTGCCGTTGCTGGCGGATGTGTCGGACCGTGTGGGTGTGGCGGCTGTGAACGGCCCGGCGCAGGTCGTGCTCTCCGGTGAGCGCTCCACCCTCGAAACTCTGGAGCAGACCCTGCGGGGCGAGGGCCGGAAGGTCAAGTGGCTGAAGGTGTCGCACGCCTTCCACTCGCCGCTGATGGACCCTGCTCTGGACGAGTTCCGGCGCGTGGCACGGCAGTTGACGTATCAGGATGTGTCGCTTCCGGTGGTCTCCAATCTCACCGGTGAACTGGCCGATCCAGCTGCCCTGAAGGATCCCGAGTACTGGGTCCGGCACATCCGTGAAGCGGTCCGCTTCCACGACGGCCTGAACGCCCTCACCGGCCAGGGTGTGTCGACGCTCCTGGAGCTGGGCCCGGACGCCGTCCTGACGGCGATGGCGCATGACACCCTCACGGACCCGGCTGCGCAGGCGGGCCTGGTCGCCGCTGTCCGCAAGGACCGCCCGGAGCCGGACACCTTCCTGGCCGCCCTCGCGCAGCTGCACGTACGCGGCACCGACGTCGACTGGACACCGCTCTACACCCCGGTCGAGTCCCGGCGCCGCGTCGACCTGCCCACCTACGCCTTCCAGCACCAGAGCTACTGGCTCCGGCAGACCGCCGGTGTCGCCGACGTCGAGTCCGCGGGGCTCGTGCCGGCGGGGCACCCGTTGCTGGGCGCGGGGATGCCGCTGGCGGACGCCGACGGCTACCTCTTCACCGGGCGGCTCTCGCTGGCCACGCATCCGTGGCTGGCGGACCACGCGGTGGCCGGGCGCGTCCTGTTGCCGGGCACGGCCTTCGTGGAGCTGGCCACGTACGCGGGCGGGCAGATCGGTTACGGCGTACTCGACGAGCTGACCCTCGGCGCGCCGCTCGTGCTGCCCGAGCGCGGCAGCATCCAGGTGCAGCTGCGGGTCGAGGCTCCCGACGGTGCCGGGCGCAGGCCCCTCAGCCTGCACTCGCGCCCGGAGCCGGGCGACGGAACCGAGGGCCTGTCGGCCGACGCCTGGACCAAGAACGCCACCGGCACCCTGACCGAGTCCGTGCCGGACGCGCCCGCCGCGTCCGACGATCTGAGGTCGTGGCCGCCCCGCGACGCGGAGCCCCTCGTGGTCGACGGGCTCTACGAGGAACTGTCCACGGCGGGCTACGACTACGGGCCGGTGTTCCAGGGGCTGCGTGCCGCCTGGCGGCGCGGCGACGAGGTGTTCGCCGAGGTGGCGCTGCCGGAGGGCGAGCACACGCAGGCCGGTTCCTTCGGCCTGCACCCGGCGATCCTCGACGCCTCCCTCCACGCCCGGGCCATCGGTGCTGCCGGGGATGCGGCGGTCGACACGGAACCGGCCACCGGTGGACTGCCGTTCACCTGGACCGGAGTCACCGTGCACGCCGCGGGCGCCGCCACCGTGCGCGTCCGCCTGGCGCCGAACGGCGCGGACGGCGTCTCCCTGGAGGTCGCGGACACCACGGGCACGCCGGTCGCATCGGTCGACGCACTCGTCTTCCGGCCCATGTCGAAGGACCTCATCGAGCGGATGAGCGGCGGGCACCCGCACGCGGACTCCGTCTTCCACGTGGAGTGGACGCCCCAGGCCCTGGCGTCGTCGTCCGCCGAGTCGGCCTCGTACGTCTCGTACGAGGAGCTGGACGCCGGAGGGGACGTTCCGGCGGCGGTGGTGTGGGAGGCCGGTGGGTCCGGTGGCGAGCTGCGGCCCGAGGTCGTGTCGGCGCGGTTGGCCGAGGCGCTGGGTGTCGTACAGGGCTGGCTGAAGGACGAGCGGTCGGAGTCCTCGTGCCTCGTCGTCGTGACGCGGGGCGCGGTCGCTGTCGGCGACGCGGCGCCGGATCCGGTGGGCGCCGCCGTGTGGGGCCTGGTGCGCTCGGCCCGCTCGGAGCACCCGGGCCGCTTCCTCCTCGTGGATGTGGACGCGGACGCGGACATGGACGCGGGCATCGACGTGTCGGTGCTCGGCACCGTGCTGGCGTCGGGCGAGCCGGAGGCAGCCGTGCGGGGCGACTCGCTCTGGGTGCCCAGGCTCTCCCGGGTCACGGCCGCGTCCGCCGACGGCGACGACACCCCATGGGGCCAGGGCACGGTCCTGGTGACGGGCGCGTTCGGCGGCCTGGGGCGCGTCGTGGCGCGGCACTTGGCCGAGCGTCACGGCGTACGGGACCTGCTTCTTGTCTCGCGCCGAGGCCTGGACGCCACAGGGGCGACCGCACTGCGCGACGAACTCCGGGCGCTGGGCATGAAGGTGACGGTGGCCGCGTGCGACATGGCCGACCGGGGCGCCGTGGCGGCGCTCCTGGACGAGCGTGGCGCGGAGCTTTCGGCGATCGTGCATGTGGCGGGGGTCTTGGATGACGGTGTGGTCTCCTCGCTGACTCCGGAGCGTGTGGAGGCGGTGCTGCGGCCGAAGGTGGACGCGGCGCTGCACCTGCACGAGCTGACCGCGGGCCTCGACCTGTCGGCGTTCGTCCTGTTCTCCTCGGCGTCCGGCGTCTTCGGCGGTCCGGGGCAGGCCAACTACGCGGCGGCCAACAGCTTCGTGGACGCGCTCGCGGCCACCCGCCGCGCCCAGGGGCTCCCGGCGACCGCCCTTGCGTGGGGCCTGTGGGCCCAGGACAGCGACATGACGGGCGGCCTCGCCGACGCCGACCTCCAGCGCATGGCGCGCGGCGGCATCCTCGCGCTCGGCACGGACGAGGCACTGGCCCTGCTCGACCTCGCCCCGGAGAGCGAGCACCCGGCGCTCGTCCCGATCCGCATCGACACCGCGGCGCTGCGCACCCAGCCGCAGGAGACGCTGTCCGCGCTCTTCCGGGGCCTGGTCAGGCCCGCCGTCCGGCGCGCCCGCAGCGCGGGCCCGGACACCACGGCCGCGAGCGCCGCACGCACGGACTCCCTGGTGGAGCGCCTGGCGGGCCGCTCCGGCGCCGAGCGCGACCGGATCCTGCTCGACCTGGTCCGTACGCACGTGGCGGGCGTGCTCGGTTACGCGTCGCCGAACGCCGTCGAGCTGAGCCGGGGCTTCCTGGAGCTCGGCTTCGACTCCCTGACGGCCGTGGAGCTGCGCAACCGCCTCAACGCCGAGACCGCACTGCGGCTGCCCAGCACACTGATCTTCGACTACCCGAACCCGGCCGCCCTGGCCGAGTACCTGTCGGAGGAACTGCCCGCCACGGCCGTGACCCCGGTCGCCCCCGGCGACCTGGACACGGAGCTCGACCGCCTGGAGAGCGTCCTCAAGGCCGTCGGCGGCGACACCGACGGCACCGAACGGGACCGCGTCGCGGGTCGGCTGCGGTCGCTGCTCACCGCCTGGGACACCACGCGCGACACCGCCGCCCCGGTCACGGAGCGGCGGCAGGAGCTCGAGGACATCGAAGGCGCCACCGCCGACGAACTCTTCGACCTGCTTGACGACGAACTCTGCACTCCCGCAGAGACAAGCCCGAACACCGGCTCAGACACCGGCTCAGACATCAGCTCAGACACAGGCTCGGACACGGACCGGCCCGACCGCTTCGAGGAGGCGCTGTAAATGGCGAACGAGGAGAAGTACCTCGACTACCTGAAGCGGGCGACGACCGACCTGCGCGACGCCCGCCGCCGGGTGCGGGAACTGGAGGACGCCCGCCAGGAGCCCATCGCGATCGTCGGCATGAGCTGCCGCTACCCGGGCGGCGTGAACACGCCCGAGGACCTGTGGCGGCTCGTCGCCGACGGCACCGACGCGATCTCCGCGTTCCCCGCCGACCGCGGCTGGGACACGGACGAGCTGTTCGACCCGGACCCCGACAAGCAGGGCACCAGCTACACCGCGGAGGGCGGCTTCCTCTACGACGCCCCCCAGTTCGACGCCTCGTTCTTCGGCGTCTCGCCGCGCGAGGCCACGGCCATGGACCCGCAGCAGCGGCTCCTCCTGGAGACCGCGTGGGAGGCGATCGAGCGGGCGGGCATCGACCCGGTCTCGCTCCGCCGCAGCCGCACCGGCGTCTTCGCGGGCGTCATGTACTACGACTACGCGACCCGACTGCACGCCCTGCCGGAAGGCGTCGAGGGCTACATCGGCACCGGCAACGCGGGCTCGGTCGTCTCCGGCCGCGTCGCCTACACCCTCGGACTCGAAGGCCCGGCCGTCACCGTCGACACGGCGTGCTCGTCGTCCCTGGTCGCCCTGCACCTGGCCGCGCAGGCGCTGCGGCAGGGCGAGTGCACCCTCGCCCTCGCGGGGGGTGTGACCGTGATGCCCACGGCGGGCACGTTCATCGACTTCAGCCGCCAGCGCGGTCTGTCGACGGACGGCCGCTGCAAGTCCTTCGCCGCCTCGGCGGACGGCACCGGCTGGGGCGAGGGAGCGGGCCTGCTGCTCCTGGAGCGCCTGTCGGACGCCCGTCGCAACGGCCACAAGGTCCTCGCGGTCGTACGGGGCTCCGCCGTCAACCAGGACGGCGCCAGCAGCGGCCTGACCGCGCCGAACGGTCCTTCCCAGCAGCGTGTCATCCGTGACGCCCTGACGAGCGCGGGCCTGAAGCCGGGCGACGTGGACGCCGTGGAGGCGCACGGCACCGGTACGACCCTGGGCGACCCGATCGAGGCGCAGGCCCTGATCGCCACGTACGGCAAGGAGCACTCGGCCGACCGGCCGCTGTGGCTCGGCTCGCTGAAGTCGAACATCGGCCACACGCAGGCCGCCGCCGGTGTCGCCGGTGTCATCAAAATGGTCATGGCGATGCGCGAGGGGGTGCTGCCGCAGACGCTCCACGTCAACGAGCCGACCCCGCAGGTGGACTGGACGGCGGGGACCGTCGAGCTGCTGACCGAGGCCCGCGAGTGGGCCGAGCGGGACGGCGGCGGCCCGCGCCGCGCGGGCGTCTCCTCCTTCGGCGTCAGTGGTACGAACGCCCACGTCATCGTGGAGCAGATAGGGGAGCCCGAGCCCGAGCCCGGCGGCGGTGATCAGGACGCCGCGCCCTCGGTGGTGCCGGGCGTGATCCCGCTGGCACTCTCGGGCCGCACCCCGGAGGCCCTGCGGGCCCAGGCGGCACGGCTGCGCGAGCGATTCCTCGCCGACACCGGTCTGGGACCGGCCGACGTGGCCTGGTCCCTGGCGGTGGCCCGCTCGCGCTTCGAGCACCGGGGCGTCGTCCTCGGCCGCGACCGGGACGACCTCCTTGCCGGGCTTGAGCGCCTTGCCGACGGGGGTGCCCTCACGGGCCGTGCGCTCGGCGGGGTGGTCCGTCCGGTGTTCGTGTTCCCGGGGCAGGGTTCGCAGTGGGCCGGGATGGCACGTGAACTGCTCGATGAGTCGCCGGTGTTCGCGGAGCGGATGCGGGAGTGCGCGGAGGCGCTGGGCGAGTTCGTGGACTGGGACCTCCTTGAGGAGTTGGGCGGTGACCGCTTCGACCGTGTCGACGTCGTCCAGCCCGTGCTGTTCGCGGTGATGGTGTCGCTGGCCGCCGTCTGGGAGGCGGCCGGGGTGAAGCCCGCCGCCGTGGTGGGTCACAGCCAGGGCGAGATAGCCGCCGCGTGTGTGGCGGGGGCTCTGTCCTTGCGGGATGCCGCGCGGGTGGTGGCTCTGCGGAGCCTGGCGATCCGTGAGCTGTCCGGCAAGGGCGGCATGGTGTCCGTGCCGCTGCCGGAGCAGGACGTACGCGAGCTGATCGGGGGTCTGGAGGGCCGGATCGAGGTCGCGGCCGTCAACGGCCCGGCCCAGGTTGTCGTCTCCGGCGAGCCGGAGGCCCTGGAGGAGCTGGTCGCGCGCTGCACGGGTCAGGACATCCGCGCTCGTACGATCCCCGTCGATTACGCCTCGCACTCCTCGTACGTGGAGGAGATCGAGGCGCAGATCGGTGAGGCTCTTGAGGGGGTGAGCCCGCAGGCTGCCGAGGTCCCGCTGTACTCCACGCTGACCGGTTCGTGGTTGGACGTGCCGATGGACGCGGGCTACTGGTACCGCAACCTCCGCCAGACCGTTCTGTTCGAACACGCCACCCGTGGCCTGCTCGGCGAAGGCCACAGCCTCTTCCTGGAGATGAGCCCGCACCCGGTCCTCACGGTCCCGGTGCAGGCCACCATCGACGCCACCGACAGCCAGGCCGCCACCCTCGGCTCCCTGCGGCGCGACGAGGGCGGCGCCGACCGCCTCACGGCGTCCCTCGCCGAAGCCCACACGTACGGCGTCGAACTGGACTGGAAGGCGTTCTGCCCGGGCGCCGGAACCGTCGTCGACCTCCCCACCTACCCCTTCCAGCGCGACCACTATTGGATGCTGGCCCCGGACCAGGACGCCGACGCCGAGGCCGCGTCGGCCACGGACGAGGTGGAGTCCCGGTTCTGGGAGGCCGTGGAGCGCGAGGACTTGGAGCAGTTGACGTCCACTCTCGTGGATGTCGACGAGAGTTCGTTGAGCGCGGTCCTCCCGGGCCTCGCGTCCTGGCGGCGGCAGCGGCGCGAGCGGTCCACGATCGACACCTGGCGCTATCGCGTGACCTGGAAGCCGCAGGCGGGCGGCCTGCCCGTGCCCGCCCTGACGGGCCGCTGGCTCGTCGTCGTACCGGAGAGCGCGGGCGAGCACGCCTGGGCGCCCGGTGTCGTCGAGGCGCTGACGCAGGCCGGTGCGCAGGTGTCCGAACTACGCTTCATGGCGCGGGAGTTGACGCGCGAGGCTCTGGCCGTCCGGCTGCGGGAAGTCGCTGACGCGGAGCTGTCGGGAGTGGTGTCGCTGCTCGGCTTCGAGGAGGCCCCGCACGCGGAGCACGCGGGTGTGCCTGCCGGGCTGGCCGGGACCGTAGCCCTCGTGCAGGCCCTCGGCGACGCGGGCATCGAGGCCCGGCTGTGGGCGGTCACCCGGGGTGCCGTGTCGACCGGCCGCAGCGACCGTGTCGAGAGCCCGGAGCAGGCCCAGTTGTGGGGCCTCGGCCGGGTCGTGGCCCTTGAGTATCCGGACCGCTGGGGCGGTCTGATCGACCTCCCGTCGGCGTACGACACGCGCGCCGCGTCCCGGTTCACGTCGATCCTCACGGGGCTCGGCGACGAGGACCAGCTCGCCGTGCGGGACACGGGCGTGTTCACGCGCCGGTTCGCGCACGCGCCGCTCGACGGCCCGGAGGTGGAGTGGGCGCCGCGCGGCACCGCCCTGATCACCGGCGGTACGGGCGCCATCGGCGGGCGCGTGGCGCGCTGGCTGGCCCGCGAGGGCGCCGAGCACCTGGTGCTCACCAGCCGCCGCGGCCCGGACGCGCCCGGCGCGACCGAACTCCGGGCGGAACTGGAGGAGTTGGGCGCCCAGGTCACCGTCGCCGCCTGTGACGTGGCCGACCGCGATGCCGTCGTACGACTCCTGGACGAGCTGACGGCGAAGGGCCATACGCTGCGTTCCGTCTTCCACGCCGCCGGTGTGAGCCCGTCGTTCCCCATCGCGGACATGTCCGCCGCCGACATCGCTGAGGTGTACGGGGCGAAGACGGCGGGCGCCGCCCACCTCGACGAACTGGTCGACTCCGAAGGCCTGGACGCCTTCGTGCTCTTCTCGTCGAACTCCGGCGTGTGGGGCGGCGGCGGCCAGGGCGCCTACGCGGCCGCCAACGCCTACCTCGACGCCCTCGCCGAGGCCCGCAGGGCCCGCGGCGTGCCCGCCGCCTCCGTCGCCTGGGGCGCCTGGGGCGGCAGCGGCATGGCCGCCGACGCGCAGGCCGAGGAGCACCTGCGGCGCCGTGGCGTGACGGCGATGGCGCCGGAGCTGGCGGTGGCGGCACTCGCCCAGGCCGTGGCGCACGGCGAGACGTTCCTGGCGGTCGCGGACGTGGACTGGGAGCGGTTCGTGCCCTCGTTCACTTCGGCGCGGCCCAGCCCGTTCATCGGGGACCTGCCCGAGGTGCGACGGGTGCTCGCCGAGCCCGAGACGGCCGCCGCCCCGGCCGGCGCCAAGGGTGCGGGCTCGGAGTGGGCCGAGCGGCTCGCGGGCCTCCCGGAGCGCGAGCAGGAGCGGCAGCTCCTCGATCTCGTACGCGGCCACGCCGCGGCCGTGCTCGGCTACGCGGGTCCGGAGGCGGTCGAGCCGTCGCGTGCCTTCCGTGAGCTGGGCTTCGACTCGTTGACGGCGGTCGAGGTCCGCAACCGCATCGCCACGGCCACCGGCCTGAAGCTGCCCACCACCCTCGTCTTCGACTACCCCACGTCCGCCACGCTCGCGGGCTACCTGCGTACGCAGCTGGTGGAGGAGCCCGAGACGGCCGTGGTCGCGGCCGGGCGCGTGGCGGGCGCCGACGATGACGACCCGATCGCGATCGTGTCGATGAGCTGCCGCTACCCCGGCGGCGCCACCAGCCCCGAAGCCCTGTGGCGCCTCGTCGCCGAGGGCACCGACGCGATCTCGGTGTTCCCCACCGACCGGGGCTGGGGGGCGGAACAGGGCGGCTCCGCCGACACCGGCTTCGCCGCGCAGGGCGGCTTCCTCTACGACGTGTCCGAGTTCGACGCCGGGCTCTTCGGCATCTCGCCGCGCGAGGCCCTCGCCATGGACCCGCAGCAGCGGCTCCTCCTGGAGACCTCCTGGGAGCTGTTCGAACGCGCGGGCATCGCACCATCGGCCCTGCACGGCAGCAGCACCGGCGTGTTCGTCGGCGCCTGCTCCCAGGGCTGGTCGGCGGGGCTCGCCCACGCCCCGGAGGGCGTCGAGGGCTACCTGATGACGGGTGACGCGACGAGCGTCGTCTCCGGCCGCATCTCGTACAGCTTCGGGCTCGAAGGCCCGGCGGTCACCGTCGACACCGCGTGCTCGTCGTCCCTGGTCGCGCTGCACCTGGCGGCGCAGGCGCTGCGCCAGGGCGAGTGCGACATGGCCCTCGCGGGCGGTGTCACCGTCATGGTGAGCCCGGCCGCGTTCCTGGAGTTCAGCCGCCAGCGCGGCCTGGCCGCCGACGGCCGCTGCAAGCCGTTCGCGGAGGCGGCGGACGGCACCGGCTGGGGCGAGGGCGTCGGCCTGCTCCTCCTGGAGCGCCTCTCCGACGCCCGCCGCAACGGTCACGAAGTCCTCGCGGTCGTACGCGGCTCCGCCGTGAACCAGGACGGTGCCAGCAACGGCCTGACCGCGCCCAACGGCCCGTCCCAGCAGCGCGTCATCCGTGCGGCCCTGGCGAACGCGGGCCTCGTGGCCGCCGATGTCGACGCGGTCGAGGCGCATGGCACGGGCACCACGTTGGGCGACCCGATCGAGGCGCAGGCGCTGCTTGCCACCTATGGCCAGGAGCGTCCCGAAGGTCAGCCGCTGTGGCTCGGCTCGGTGAAGTCCAACATCGGCCACACCCAGTCCGCCGCCGGTGTCGCGGGCGTCATCAAGATGGTCATGGCCATGCGCCAGGGGGTCCTGCCGCAGTCCCTGCACGTGGACCGGCCGAGCACGCACGTCGACTGGTCCGCGGGCGCTGTCGAACTCCTCGCGGAGACGCGCGAGTGGGCCGGGCGCCAGGACGGCGGGCCGCGCCGCGCGGGCGTCTCGTCCTTCGGCGTGAGCGGTACGAACGCCCACGTGATCGTGGAGCAGGCCCCCATCGAGGAACCCGTGGAGGTCGTGGAGCCGGTCGCCCCCGTCACGGCCGTGCCCTGGCTGGTGTCCGGCCGCAGCGCGGAGGCCCTGCGGGCGCAGGCCGACCGGCTGCGCGAGCACATGGTCACGCACCCCGACCTGGACCCGGTGGCCGTCGGCCGGTCGCTGCTCACGGGCCGGTCCGCACTCGAACACCGGGCCGTCGTCCTGGGCCGGGGCAGCGATGAACTCCGCACAGGCCTCGAAGCACTGGCCTCCGGCGGCCCGGGCGTGGTCTCCGGCACGGTCACCGAGGGCCGCCTCGGGGTGGTCTTCACCGGCCAGGGCAGCCAGCGGATCGGCATGGGCCGGGAGTTGTACGAGACGTTCCCGGTGTTCGCGGACGCGTTGGACGAGGTGTGCTCGTATCTGGATCAGTGGGTAGAACGTTCGCTCCAGAGCGTGATGTTCGGTACGGATGCGGGGCTGCTTGAGCAGACGGGTTATGCGCAGCCTGCGCTGTTCGCGATCGAGGTGGCGCTGTTCCGACTTGCGGAGTCCTTCGGCATACGTCCGGAGATTGTGGGCGGGCACTCGATCGGTGAGCTGGCGGCCGCGTATGTGGCCGGGCTGTGGTCCCTCGAGGACGCGGCCCGACTGGTGGCGGCGCGGGGTCGTTTGATGCAGGCCCTGCCCGAGGGCGGCGGCATGCTGGCCGTCCAGGCCACGGAAGCCGACGTGCTGCCGCTGCTCGACGGGATCGCCGACCGTGTGGGTGTGGCGGCGGTGAACGGCCCGGCGCAGCTGGTGCTCTCCGGTGAGCGCGGCGGGCTCGAAGGCCTGGAGCAGACGCTTCGCGGTCAGGGCCGGAAGGTGAAGTGGCTGAAGGTCAGCCACGCCTTCCACTCGCCCCTGATGGACCCCGTTCTCGCGGACTTCCGTAAGGTCGCCGAGGGCCTGACGTACGGGGAGCTGAGCCTGCCGGTCGTCTCGAACGTCACCGGTGAGCTGGCCGATCCCGCCGAGCTGAGGGATCCCGAGTACTGGGTCCGGCACGTCCGCGAGGCGGTCCGTTTCCACGACGGCCTGAAGGCCCTCACCGGGCACGGCGTCACGACGCTCCTCGAACTGGGCCCCGACGCCGTGCTCACGGCCATGGCGCACGACACGCTCACGGACCCGGCCGCCCAGAAGGGCCTGGTTGCCGCCGTCCGCAAGGACCGCGCCGAGCCCGGCACGTTCCTGACCGCGCTCGCGCAGCTGCACGTACGCGGAGCCGAGGTCGACTGGACGCCGCTGTACGCGGACACGGCGCCGCGCCGCCGTGTCGAGCTGCCCACCTACGCCTTCCAGCGGCGGCGCTACTGGCCGAGCGCGGGCACGGGAGCGGGCGCGGCGGGCGACGTGTCGGCGACGGGTCTGGTCGCGGCGGGGCACCCGCTCCTGGGTGCGGCCGTGCCGCTGGCCGACTCGGACGGCCACCTCTTCACCGGGCGGCTTTCGCTGGCGACGCATCCGTGGTTGGCGGATCACGCGGTGGCGGGGCGGGTGTTGCTGCCGGGCACGGCGTTCGTGGAGCTGGCGGTGCGGGCCGGTGACGAGGTCGGCTGCGGTGTCCTTGAGGAACTGACGCTGGCGTCTCCGTTGGTGCTGCCCGAGCGTGGTGCCGTACAGCTCCAGGTCGGCGTAGGAGCCGAGGACGCGGACGGGCGGCGCGCGGTCGTCCTGCACTCGCGTGAGGAGCGCGACGACTACGCGGCCGACGGCGGGTGGACCGCGCACGCCACCGGCGTGCTCGCCGGCGGCGGGCTGCGGAAGGCGGAGTTCCGGCTCGCCGAGTGGCCGCCGCGCGACGCCGCCGAGGTCGATGTCGAGGGCCTGTACGCGCACTTGACGGAGCTGGGCTTCGCGTACGGGGAGGCGTTCCGGGGGCTGCGTGCCGCGTGGCGGCGCGGCGACGAGGTGTTCGCCGAGGTCGCGCTCCCGGAGGGGCAGGCCGAAGGCGCGGAGGCCTTCCGCCTGCACCCCGCGCTCCTCGACGCGGCTCTGCACGTGCTCGGCCTCGGCGTGCCCCGGGACACCGGGGCCGAGGGCAGCGGCGCGCGGCTGCCGTTCGCCTGGAGCGGTGTGGCGCTGCATGCGACCGGGGCGTCCACGCTGCGCGTGCGGCTCGCCCCCGCGGGCGGCGACGGTGTGTCGCTCGCCGTCTCGGACGGGCTCGGCGACCCGGTCGCCACCGTCGACTCGCTGGTCTTCCGGCCGGTCGCGGTGGACCGGCTCGGCGGCGGCGCGGCCGACGACTCGATGTTCCACGTGGAGTGGCGGCCGCAGCCCCTGCCTGCCGCCGCCACGATGGCGCTGACCTCCTACGATGACCTCGGAGCGAGCGAGGAGCTGCCGGACGCCGTGGTGTGGCGGGCCGGCGGCGCCGAGGGCGCGGTGAGCGCGGAGGCCGTGTCGGCACGCCTTGCCGAGGCGCTGGGCGTGGTTCAGGGCCTGCTGGCCGACGAGCGGTTCGAGACGCTGCCGCTGGTGGTGGTCACGCGCGGCGCCGTCGCCGCCGGTGACGGCGCGGCGGACCCGGTCGGCGCGGCCGTGTGGGGCCTGGTGCGGTCGGCCCGCTCGGAACACCCGGGCCGGTTCGTCCTCGTGGACACGGACACCGACGGCCCCACCGCCGCAGGTCCGGACGAGTCCGTACTCGCCGCTGTGCTCGCCTCCGGTGAGCCCGAGGTGGCGGTCCACGGTGGTACGGCGTTCGTGCCGCGCCTGGCCCGCGTCGCGGCCACCGGCGGGAGCGATGCCCCCTGGGGCGAGGGCTCCGTCCTGGTGACGGGCGCGTTCGGCGGCCTGGGACGGCAGGTGGCGCGCCACCTGGCCGAGCGTCACGGCGTACGCGACCTGCTGCTCGTCTCGCGTCGCGGCCCGGAGGCCGCCGGGGCGGACGAACTGCTGGCCGAACTGGCCCAGTTCGGTGCCACGGCGACGATCGCCGCCTGTGACGTGGCCGACCGGGACGCCCTGGCCGGGCTCCTCGACACCAAGGGCGCGGACGTCTCCGCGGTCGTGCACGTGGCGGGCGTCCTCGACGACGGCGTCGTCACCTCACTCACCCCGGAGCGCGTCGACACCGTGCTGCGCGCCAAGGTGAACGCGGCGCTCAACCTGCACGAACTCACCGCCGGACGCGACCTGTCCGCGTTCGTCCTGTTCTCCTCCGCCGCCGGAGTCCTCGGCGGCGCGGGCCAGGCGAACTACGCCGCCGCCAACAGCTTCCTGGACGCCCTCGCGGCCGCCCGCCGCGCCCAGGGCCTCCCGGCGACCTCGCTCGCCTGGGGCATGTGGGCCCAGGAGAGCGAGATGACGGACGGCCTCGCCGACGCCGACCGCCAGCGCATGGCCCGCGGCGGTGTCGCCCCGCTGTCCACGGAGGAGGGCCTGGCCCTCCTGGACGCGGCGGTCACCACCGCCGACGCGCCCGCCGCCCTCGTCCCCCTGAGCCTGGACGCGACGTCCCTGCGGGCCGCGGCGGAGACCGACGCCGACGGCGTACCGGCGCTGCTGCGCGGCCTCGTCCGCACCCCGGCACGGCGCGCCGCGGCCGGCGGCGGGGCCGCGGCCGAACCGGCGGGCCAGGCACCCCTGCTCGCCCAGCTGGCGGGCCTCGACGCGGCCGAGCGCGACAAGGTGCTCACCGAACTGGTCTGCGCCCACGTGGCGGCCGTCCTCGGCTACGAGTCCGCGGCGGCCGTGGAGGCCCACCGCGCCTTCCGGGAGCTGGGCTTCGACTCGCTCACCGCCGTCGAACTGCGCAACGCCGTGAACGGGGCCACCGGCCTGCGGCTGCCCGCCACGCTGATCTTCGACTACCCGAACCCGGCCGCCCTGGCGGCCCACCTCGCCACCGCGCTGCCGCTCGGCGACGCGGGGAGCGGGGGCGGCCTCTCCGGCCTCTCCGGCCTCTCCGTGCTCGACGAACTGGACCGCCTGGAGTCGGCCCTGCTCGCGATGGAAGCGGACAGCATCGCCCAATCGAAGATCACCATCCGGCTGCAGACCCTCCTGTCGCGCTGGAGCTCACCCCGGAGCCAGGGGGCCCAGGCGGGCGGCCCGGCGGACGACGACCTGGACCTCGACCTGGACACGGTCTCGGACGAGGAACTCTTCGACGCGCTCGACGACGAGCTGGGCCTCACCTGACATGCCCGAAGACGTACCCGAAGACGTGCCCGAAGCAGCCGAAAGACCCGAAGTGAACCGTACGACCGGCGCGCTGAGCGCGGCCTTCATCACCACCACGAGGAGCTGACGAGAGATGTCGAACGAGGCGAAGCTTCGGGACTACCTCAAGCGGACGACATCCGACCTGCGTCAAGCTCGTCGCCGTCTGCGCGAGGTGGAGGAGCGGGACCAGGAGCCCATCGCGATCGTCGCGATGAGCTGCCGCTACCCCGGCGGCGTCCGCACCCCCGAGGAGCTGTGGCGGCTCGTCTCCCAGGGCACCGACGCCCTGACGCCGTTCCCCACCAACCGCGGCTGGGACGCCGACGCGCTCCACGACCCGGATCCCGACAACTCCGGTACGTCCTACGCCCGCGAGGGCGGCTTCCTGCACGATGCCGACGAGTTCGACGCCTCGTTCTTCGGGATATCGCCGCGCGAGGCGCTGGCCACCGACCCGCAGCAGCGGCTCCTCCTGGAGACCTCGTGGGAGGTGTTCGAGCGGGCGGGCATCGACCCGGCCTCGCTGCGCGGCAGCCGCACCGGCGTCTTCGCGGGCGTCATGTACCACGACTACGCCTCGCGCCTGCACTCCGTGCCCGAGGACGTCGAGGGCTACCTCGGCACCGGCGCGTCCAGCAGCATCGTCTCCGGCCGGGTCGCCTACACCTTCGGTCTGGAAGGCCCCGCCGTCACCATCGACACGGCGTGCTCCTCGTCGCTCGTCGCCCTGCACCTCGCCGTCCAGGCGCTGCGCCAGGGCGAGTGCTCACTGGCCCTCGCGGGCGGCGTGACCGTGATGTTCACGCCGGGCACCTTCGTCGACTTCAGCAAGCAGCGCGGTCTCGCGGGCGACGGCCGCTGCAAGCCGTACGCCGACGCCGCCGACGGTACCGGCTGGGGCGAGGGAGCGGGTCTGCTGCTCCTGGAGCGCCTCTCCGACGCCCGCCGCAACGGTCATGAAGTCCTCGCGGTCGTACGGGGCTCCGCCGTGAACCAGGACGGCGCGAGCAACGGCCTCACCGCCCCCAACGGCCCGTCCCAGCAGCGCGTCATCCTTCAGGCCCTCGCCAACGCCCACCTCGCGCCCGAGCAGATCGACGCCGTGGAGGGCCACGGCACCGGCACCACGTTGGGCGACCCCATCGAGGCGCAGGCCCTGCTTGCCACGTACGGCCAGGAGCGTCCCGGTGACCGGCCGCTGTGGCTGGGCTCCATCAAGTCCAACATCGGGCACACGCAGGCCGCGGCCGGAGTCGCGGGCGTCATGAAGATGGTCATGGCGATGCGCGAGGGCGTGCTCCCGCAGTCCCTGCACGTGGACCGGCCGAGCACGCACGTCGACTGGTCCGCCGGCGCGGTGGAACTGCTCACCGAGTCGCGGCCGTGGGACGAGCGCGAGGACGGCGCGCCGCGCCGCGCCGGTGTCTCGTCCTTCGGCGTGAGCGGTACGAACGCGCACGTGATCGTGGAGCAGGCGCCGGTCGAGGAGTCTGCCGAGCGTGTGGAGCCGGTGGCTCCGGTCACGGCGGTGCCGTGGCTGGTGTCCGGCCGTAGCGAGGAGGCGCTGCGGGCGCAGGCCGAGCGGCTGCGCGAGCACGTCACGGCCGACACCGGCCTGGACACCGTCGAGGTCGGCTGGTCACTGCTGTCCAGCCGTGCCCTGCACGAACACCGGGCGGTCGTCGTCGGCCGCACCCGCGAAGAGTTCCTGACCGGCCTGGAGTCGCTGACCACCGGCGGCAGCGGCCAGAACGTCGTGTCGGGCGCGGTCGCCGAGGGCCGCCTGGGCGTCCTCTTCACTGGTCAGGGCAGCCAGCGGGCCGGGATGGGCCGGGAGTTGTACGAGGCCTTCCCCGTCTTCGCGGATGCGTTGGACGAGGTGTGTGCTCATATTGATCCGTGGATAGAACGTTCGCTCCAGAGCGTGATGTTCGGTACGGACGCGGGGCTGCTTGAGCAGACGGGATACGCGCAGCCCGCGCTGTTCGCCATGGAAGTCGCCCTGTTCCGCCTTGCGGAGTCCTTTGGCGTACGTCCGGAGGTGGTGGGCGGTCACTCGATCGGCGAGCTGACTGCTGCGTATGTGGCCGGGCTGTGGTCGTTGGAGGATGCGGCGCAACTGGTTGCGGCCCGGGGTCGGTTGATGCAGGCGTTGCCCGAGGGTGGTGCGATGCTCGCTGTCCAGGCTGCGGAGGTCGACGTCCTGCGGCTGCTGGCGGACGTGTCGGACCGCGTGGGCGTAGCGGCTGTGAACGGCCCGGAGCAGATCGTGCTCTCCGGCGACCGTGCGGCGTTGGAGGGTCTGGAGCAGACGCTGCGCGGCGACGGCCGGAAGGTGAAGTGGCTGAAGGTGTCGCACGCCTTCCACTCGCCGCTGATGGGCCCGGCCCTGGACGACTTCCGGGAGGTCGCGGCCAAGCTGACGTACCAGGACCCGACGCTTCCGGTCGTCTCCAACCTCACCGGTGAACTGGCGCGACCCGCCGAGTTGAAGGACCCCGAGTACTGGGTGCGGCACATCCGCGAAGCGGTCCGTTTCCACGACGGCCTGAACGCCCTCACCGAGTTCGGCGTCTCGACGCTCCTGGAGCTGGGCCCGGACTCCGTGCTCACGGCGATGGCCCATGACACGCTCACCGAGCCTGAGAGCCAGTCCGGGCTCGTCGCGGCCACCCGCAAGGACCGCCCGGAGGGCGATGCCTTCCTCGCGGCCCTCGCCAAGCTGCACGTACGCGGCATCACCATCGACTGGAAGCCGCTGTACGCCCCGGTCGAGTCCCGGCGCCGCGTCGGCCTGCCCACCTACGCCTTCCAGCGGCAGAGCTACTGGCTGCACGCCCCGGCGCTCACCGGCGATGTGACGTCGGCCGGACTCGCCGCGGCCGACCACCCGCTGCTCGGCGCGGCCGTCGAGGTCGCGGGGAGCGAGGCGCGCCTGTTCACGAGCCTGCTGTCGGTGGACGCGCACCCCTGGCTCGGCGACCACGCCGTCGCCGGTCGGACGCTGCTGCCCGGCACGGCCTTCGTCGAGCTGGCCGTGCGGGCAGGTGACGAGGTCGGCTGCGACCTGCTCGAAGAGCTGATCCTGGAGGCCCCGCTCGTCCTGCCCGAGGACGGCGGCGTACAGCTCCAGCTGTGGGTGGAGGAGCCGGACGAGTCCGGACGCCGCACCTTCACCCTGCACTCCCGGCGCCAGAACGACGTGCCGGACGAGCCGTGGATCCGGCACGCGGCGGGCGTTCTCGCCGTCGCCGACTCCGGCCGCGCCGCGCGGCAGGACGCCGACCTCGCGCAGTGGCCCCCGGCCGGCGCCACCGCCGTCGACACCGGGGAGCTCTACGCGGGTTTCGCCGCCGCGGGCCTCGGCTACGGTCCGGCCTTCCAGGGCGTACGAGCGGCCTGGCGGCGCGGCGACGAGGTCTTCGCGGAGGTCGCCCTGCCGGAGGGCGAGAGCGACGAGGCCGCCGGGTACGGCCTGCACCCGGCGCTGCTCGACGCCGGGCTCCACGGACTCGCCCTCACCGCTGTGGGTGCCGACGGGGCGGGAGCGCGGCTCCCCTTCTCCTGGACCGGCGTCTCGCTGTACGCGAGCGGTGCCGCGGCGCTGCGCGTCCGCCTCACGCCCGCCGAGTCCGGCGCGGTGACCCTGGCCGCCGCGGACGAGACCGGCCAGCCGGTCGCCGCTGTGGACTCCCTCGTCCTGCGCGCCCTGGCGGCGGGCGAACTGGACGCCGTGTCCGGCACTGACGACGACGCGCTGTTCCGGGTGGACTGGAGTGTGGTGTCCGCGCCTGCTGTCACGGCGGGGGCTGCGTACGCGGTGCTTGGCTCCGATGAGTTGGGGCTGTTTGGTGCCCTTGAGGGCGCTGGTGCGGCGGTGGCGGCGTACGCGGATGTGGCGGCCCTTGCCGAGGCGGTCGAGGGCGGTGCTCCTGTACCGGAGTCCGTCTTCGTAACGTGTGTCGGTGGGGAGCGTGACGGCGGTACGGCCGCTTCGGTGCGTGCGTCCTTGAACAGCGTCCTCAGCGTGGTGGGGGAGTGGCTGTCCTACAGCGGTGGTGAGGACTCCCGTCTGGTCGTGGTGACCTCTGGCGCGGTGGGTGTGGGTGCCGGTGATGTGGTGTCGACGGCCGGTCTGGTGGATGCCCCGGTGTGGGGTCTGCTGCGCTCGGCGCAGTCGGAGAACCCGGGGCGCCTCGTCCTCGCCGACGTCGACGGCACGGAAGCCTCCCTCACGCTGCTGCCCGGCGCCCTGGACCTCGACGAGCCGCAGGTCGCCGTACGCGGGGACGTGGTGTGGGCCCCGCGCCTGACGCGTGCCGCCGCCGACGTCGCGACTCTCGCCGTCCCGGCAGGGGAGTCCTGGCAGCTGGGCGTGACGGACCGGGGCACGCTGGAGAACCTCGCCCTGCTGCCCGTCGCCGAGGACGCCCCGGAGTGGGCCGGTCGGCCGCTGGGCGCCGGTGAGGTGCGCGTGGAGGTGCGTGCGGCGGGTGTCAACTTCCGTGACGCACTGATCGCCCTGGGCATGTACCCGGGCGACGCGGTGATGGGCACCGAGGGTGCCGGTGTCGTCGTCGAGGCGGGCTCCGAGGTGAGCGGCCTCGAAGTCGGCGACCGCGTCCTCGGCCTCATCGACGGCGGCTTCGGCCCGCTGGCCGTGGCCGACGCGCGCATGGTGGCGCCGATTCCGGAGGGCTGGTCCTTCGCCCGGGCCGCGTCGGTGCCGACGGTGTTCCTCACGGCGTACTACGCGCTGCGGGACCTGGCCGACCTCAAGGAGGGCCAGTCCCTTCTGGTGCACGCGGCCGCCGGTGGTGTGGGCATGGCCGCGGTGCAGCTGGCCCGGCACTTCGGCGCCGAGGTGTACGGCACCGCGAGCACCGGGAAGTGGGACGTTCTGCGGGGCCTCGGCGTCGACGATTCCCGCATCGCCTCCTCCCGCACCCTGGACTTCGAGGCGGCCGTGCTCGCGGCCAGCGACGGCCAGGGCGTGGACGTGGTCCTCAACTCCCTGGCGAGGGAATTCGTGGACGCCTCGCTGCGGCTGCTGCCGCGTGGCGGGCGCTTCGTGGAGATGGGCAAGACCGACCTCCGCGACCCCGAGGCCGTGGCCACCGCCCATCCCGGCGTCGCCTACCAGAGTTTCGACCTCGCGGAGATGTCGCCCGACCGCATCCAGGAAATGCTGACCGAGGTGCTCTCGCTGTTCGAGCGGGGTGTGCTGGAGCCGCTGCCGGTCAGGGCGTGGGACATGCGGCGGGCGCCGGAGGCGTTCCGGTATCTGAGCCAGGCGAAGCACGTCGGTAAGGTCGTGCTGACCCTGCCGCCCCGCTTCGAGCCCGAGGGCACGGTCCTGGTGACGGGTGCTCTGGGTGGTCTGGGCCGGGTCGTGGCGCGGCATCTGGCGGGTGCGCATGGCGTACGGGATCTGCTGCTGGTCTCGCGGCGTGGGGCCGAGACCCCGGGTGCGGAGGAGGTCCGTGCGGAGCTGGAGGAGTGGGGCGCGCGGGTGCGGATCGCCGCGTGCGATGTCGCCGACCGGGACGCGCTGGCGGGCCTGTTGGGCGAGGTGCGTGGCGAGCTGAGTGCCGTCGTGCATGTGGCGGGTGTCGTCGACGACGGCATCCTGACCTCGCTCACTCCGGAACGACTTGACACGGTGCTGCGGCCGAAGGTGGACGCGGCCGCGAACCTGCATGAACTGACGGCCGACTTGGACCTGTCGGCGTTTGTGCTGTTCTCTTCCGCCGCCGGGGTGCTCGGCAGCGCGGGGCAGGCCAACTATGCGGCCGCCAATGCCTTCCTGGACGCCTTGGCCCAGCACCGGCGTGCGCTCGGTCTGCCGGGCACCTCGCTGGCGTGGGGCCTGTGGGCCGACCAGGGCGGCATGGCCGGAGCCCTCGCCGACGGTGACATCGACCGCATGAACCGGGCCGGTGTGGCGGCCCTGTCCGCCGACGAGGGCCTCGCCCTGTTCGACGCGGCCCTGGCGCGGCCCGACGCGGCCCTCGTGCCGGTGAAGCTGCGCACCGACGTCCTGCGGCAGCAGTTCGGCGGCGACGTGCCGCCGCTGTTCCGCGGCCTCGTCCGCGGGGGAGCCAGGACCCGGCGCGTCGTCGAGGCCGGGCCCGCGGCGGCCGGCACCTCGCTCGCCGACCAACTGGCCGCGCTGGAGCCGGAGAACCGCGAGCGCGCCCTGCTCGACCTCGTCCGCGCCCAGGTGGCCGCCGTCCTCGGCTACGCCTCCGGTGAGGACGTCGCGCCCACGAAGGCGTTCAAGGAGCTGGGCTTCGACTCGCTGACCTCCGTCGAGCTGCGCAACCGCCTCAACGGCGCCACCGCGCTCCGCCTGCCCGCCGGCCTCGTCTTCGACTACCCCACGCCCAAGGTCCTCGCCCAGTACCTGGGCGGCGAACTCCTCGGCGGCCTCGCGGAGTCCGCGGCGGCGGGCGCGGCGGCACCCCTGACCGTGGCGGCGGCCCAGGACGAGCCGATCGCCATCGTCGGCATGAGCTGCCGCTTCCCCGGCGGCGTGGGCAGCCCCGAGGACCTGTGGCGGCTGCTCACCGACGGCGAGGAGGCCATCACCGAGTTCCCGGAGGGCCGAGGCTGGGACACCGCGTCCCTGTACGACCCCGACCCCGACCAGGTCGGCACCACATACGCCCGCGAGGGCGGCTTCCTGCACGACGCGGGTGACTTCGACGCGGCGTTCTTCGGTATCTCGCCGCGCGAGGCCCTCGCCATGGACCCGCAGCAGCGGCTGCTCCTCGAGGCCTCGTGGGAGGCGTTCGAGCGCGCGGGCATCGACCCGGCGACGCTGCACGGCAGCCCGACGGGCGTCTTCGCCGGACTCATCTACCACGAGTACGGCTCCCAGCTCAGCAGCGTCCCCGAGGACCTCGGCGGCTACCTCGGCACCGGCAGCTCCGGTGCCATCGCCTCCGGCCGCATCTCGTACTCCTTCGGCCTCGAAGGTCCGGCCGTGACGGTCGACACGGCCTGCTCCTCCTCGCTCGTGGCGCTGCACCTGGCGGCGCAGGCGCTGCGCCAGGGCGAGTGCACGATGGCCCTCGCGGGCGGCGTGACGGTGATGCCCACGGCGGGCACCTTCCTGGAGTTCAGCCGCCAGCGCGGCCTGGCCCCCGACGGCCGCTGCAAGCCCTTCGCGGCCGCCGCGGACGGCACGAGCTGGGGCGAGGGCGTCGGCATGCTCGTCCTGGAGCGGCTCTCCGACGCCCGTCGCAACGGCCACCCGGTCCTCGCGGTCGTACGGGGCTCCGCCGTCAACCAGGACGGCGCCAGCAACGGCCTGACCGCCCCCAACGGCCCCTCCCAGCAGCGCGTCATCATGCAGGCCCTCGCCAACGCCCGCCTGACGACCGCCGATGTGGACGCGGTCGAGGCCCACGGCACCGGCACGCCCCTGGGCGACCCGATCGAGGCGCAGGCGCTGCTCGCCACGTACGGCAAGGAGCGCCCCGCCGAGCGGCCGCTGCTCCTCGGCTCGGTGAAGTCCAACATCGGCCACACCCAGGCCGCCGCCGGTGTCGCCGGTGTCATCAAGATGGTCATGGCCATGCGCCACGGCGTCCTGCCGCGGACCTTGAACTTCGACGCGCCGACCCCCGAGGTGGACTGGTCGTCCGGGTCCGTGGAGCTCCTCGCGGAAGTCCGTACCTGGCCCGACCGGGACGGCTCGCCGCGCCGTGCGGGCGTCTCCTCGTTCGGCGTCAGCGGCACCAACGCACACGTGATCATCGAGGAGGCGGAGCAGGCCGAGCGCCCCGCGTCCGACGAGGTCCCCGCCCCGACGGTGGTCACCGGAGTGATCCCGCTGGCCCTGTCGGGCAAGACGCCCGAGGCCCTGCGGGCCCAGGCCGGACGGCTGCGCGAGCACCTGCTCGCCCACCCCGGCCTCGCGCCCGCGGACGTGGCCTGGTCGCTCACCGCCGCCCGTTCCCGCTTCGAGCACCGGGGCGTCGCCCTCGGCCGCGACCGCGAGGAGCTGCTCGCCGCCCTGGAGGGCCTGGAGCGGGACGACGCGGCCGCGCGGGGCGTGGCCGTGGGCCGTGCCCAGGGCGACACCGTCCGTCCGGTGTTCGTGTTCCCGGGGCAGGGTTCGCAGTGGGCCGGGATGGCGGTCGAACTCCTGGAGTCCAGCCCGGTGTTCGCGGAGCGGATGGGGGAGTGCGCGGAGGCCCTGTCGGAGTTTGTGGACTGGGATCTGCTGGAGGAGTTGGGCGGGGACAACTTCGACCATGTCGATGTCGTCCAGCCCGTTCTCTTCGCGGTGATGGTGTCGCTGGCGGCTGTCTGGCAGGCGGCCGGGGTGAAGCCTGCCGCCGTGGTGGGCCATAGCCAGGGTGAGATCGCCGCCGCGTGCGTCGCGGGTGTGCTGTCCCTGCGGGATGCCGCCCGGGTGGTGGCCCTGCGCAGCCTCGCCATCCGTGAACTGTCCGGCAAGGGCGGCATGGTGTCCGTGCCGTTGCCCGAGCAGGAGGTCCGTGAGTTGATCGCCGCGTGGGGCGAGCGCATCTCGGTCGCCGCCGTCAATGGCCCGGCCCAGGTGGTGGTGTCGGGTGAGCCGGAGGCGCTGGAGGAGCTGGTCGCCCACTGCACCGGCCAGGACGTCCGCGCCCGCACCATTCCGGTGGACTACGCCTCGCACTCGTCGTACGTGGAGCAGATCGAGGCCCAGATCGACGAAGCCCTGGCGGAGGTGAGCCCGCAGGCGGCCGAGATCCCGCTGTACTCGACCCTGACCGGCACCTGGCTCGACATCCCCATGGACGCGGGCTACTGGTACCGCAACCTGCGCCAGACGGTCCTGTTCGAGCACGCGACCCGAGGCCTCCTGGCGGAAGGCCACGGCTTGTTCCTGGAGATGAGCCCCCACCCGGTCCTCACCGTCCCCGTCCAGGCCACCATCGAGGCCGCAGGACGCGAAGGCGCGGCCGTGGCCCTGGGCTCGCTGCGCCGTGACGAAGGCGGCGCCGACCGGCTCATGGCCTCCGTCGGCGAGGCCTACGCGCAGGGCGCGGATCTCGATTGGCGGGCCCTCGTCCCCGGCACCCTCGTCGACCTGCCGACGTACGCGTTCCAGCACCAGCACTACTGGCTGGTGTCCCCGGAGGCCGAGCCGGGCGCCGAGTCCGCCCCCGTCGTGGACGAGGTCGAGGCACGCTTCTGGGAGGCCGTGGAGCGTGAGGACCTGGAGCAGTTGGCGGCCGAGCTGGAGGTGGCGGACGGCTCCGCCGCCGAGCTCGGTGCCGTCCTGCCGGTGCTGTCGTCGTGGCGGCGGCAGCGGCGCGAGCGGTCCACGATCGACAGCTGGCGCTACACCGTCACCTGGAAGCCCCTCGCGGGCAGCCTCCCGGGGCCGGTCCTCACGGGCCGGTGGCTGGTCGTCGTACCCGAGGAGGCGGCCACGCACCCGTGGACCGCGGGTGTCGTGGAGGCGCTGACGCACGCCGGTGCCGAGGCAGTCGAACTCCCCGTATCCGGCGCGGAGTTGACGCGTGAGACGCTGACCGAGCGGCTGCGCGACGGCGTCGCGGACGCCGCCGGGCTCGCCGGTGTCGTCTCCCTGCTCGCTCTCGCCGAAGAGCCGCACCCGGCGCACCCCGTGCTGCCCGCGGGGCTCGCCGGTACCGTCGCGCTGGTACAGGCCCTCGGTGACGCGGGCGTCGCGGCCCGCCTGTGGGCCGTCTCCAGCGGCGCCGTGTCCACCGGCCGGGACGACCGGGTGGAGAGCCCCGCCCAGGCGCAGACCTGGGGCCTCGGCCGCGTCGTGGCCCTGGAGCACCCCGACCGCTGGGGCGGACTCGTCGACCTGCCGGGGAGCGTCGACAGCCGGGCTGGGGCCCGCCTCGCCGGGATCCTGTCGGGCGTCGGCGACGAGGACCAGCTCGCCGTGCGCGGCTCCGGCGTCTTCGTGCGCCGCCTCGTCCGGGCCGAGCCCGCCGCCTCCGCCCCTGACCCTGCCCCCGTCCGGGAGAACGGTTCGGCGTGGACGCCGCGCGGCACCGTCCTGGTCACCGGCGGCACCGGCGCCCTCGGCCCGCACATCGCCCGCTGGCTGGCCCGGGAAGGCGCCGAGCACCTGGTGCTCACCAGCCGCCGCGGCCCGGACGCCCCCGGCGCGGCGGAACTCCAGGCAGAGCTGGAGGAGATGGGCGTCCAGGTGACCATCGCCTCCTGCGACGTCGCCGACCGCGACGCCGTCGCGGCGCTCCTGGGCCGTCTCGCCGCCGACGGGCACACCCTGCGCGCCGTCGTCCACGCCGCCGCGCTCATCGAACTGGCGCCGATCGCCACCACCACCCTGGCGGAGTTCGCCGACATCGTCGCGGCGAAGGTCGCGGGCGCCGTCGTCCTGGACGAACTCCTGGACGGCGAGGCGGCCGCGGAGCTCGACGCCTTCGTGCTGTTCTCCTCCATCGCGGGCGTGTGGGGCAGCGGCGAGCACGCCGCCTACGCGGCCGCCAACGCCCACCTCGACGCGCTCGCCGAGCACCGCAGGGCCCGCGGCCTGACCGCCACCTCGATCGCCTGGGGCGTGTGGAACGTCGTCAACCCGCATCTGAGCGGCAGCGCGCCTGTCGACGTCGACCCGGAGCAACTGCGCCGCCAGGGCCTGCCGTTCCTCGACCCGGGCCTGGCCTTCGCGGGGATGCGGCAGATCCTGGACGACGACGAGACGTTCCTGGCCCTCGCCGACGTGGACTGGGACCAGTTCGTGCCCGTGTTCACCTCGCGCCGGGCCCGCCCGCTGCTCGCGGATCTGCCCGACGCGCAGCGCGTCCTCGCCGCCCAGGGCGGAACCGAGGGCGGCGACACCGACACCGTGACCTCGTCCAAGGCGTCCGCGCTGCGCGAGCGCCTGACCGGCCTCGCCGCGCCCGAGCAGGACCGCGCCCTGGTCGACCTCGTGCTGACGCACGCCGCCGCGGTCCTCGGTTACGAGTCCGCGGGGGCCCTCGACCCCGAGCGGGCCTTCCGCGAGTTCGGCTTCGACTCGCTCACCGCCGTCGACCTGCGCAACCGGCTCGGCACCGCCACCGGTCTGAAGCTGCCCACCACGGTCGTCTTCGACCACCCCAACGGCACCGCCCTGGCCGCCTATCTGCGCACTCAGGTCCTCGGCACCGGCGCGGCCGCCGCTCCCGCCGCCGTCGCGCCCGTCGCGGCGGCCACCGACGAGCCGATCGCCATCGTCGCCATGAGCTGCCGCTACCCCGGCGGCATCAGCAGCCCCGAGCAGATGTGGCAGGTCCTCCAGGACCGCGCCGACGTCGTCGGCGGCTACCCGGCGGGCCGCGGCTGGGACATCGCCCACCTCTACGACCCGGACCCGGAGACCCCCGGCACCACCACGACCAGGGGAGGCGGCTTCCTCCACGACGCGGGCGCCTTCGACCCGGCCTTCTTCGGCATCTCGCCGCGCGAGGCCACGGCCATGGACCCGCAGCAGCGGCTCCTCCTCGAAACCTCCTGGGAGGCGTTCGAACGCGCCGGGATCGACCCCAAGGCCGTACGCGGCGAGACCGCCGGCGTGTTCGTCGGCACCAACTACCAGGACTACGGCACCGCCCCCGGCCAGGTGTCCGCGGGCGCCGAGGGCCACATCCTCACCGGCAGCGCGCCCAGCGTCGTCTCCGGCCGCATCTCGTACACCTTCGGCCTCGAAGGCCCGGCGGTCACCGTCGACACGGCGTGCTCGTCGTCGCTCGTCGCGATGCACCTGGCCGCGCAGGCGCTGCGCCAGGGCGAGTGCTCGCTGGCCCTCGCGGGCGGCGTCGCCGTGATGTCCTCGCCCGGCGCGCTGATCGCCTTCAGCCAACAGCGCGGCCTCGCCGACGACGGCCGCTGCAAGGCCTTCGCGGCCGCCGCAGACGGCATGGGCATGGCTGAGGGCGTCGGCATGGTGCTCCTGGAGCGTCTGTCGGACGCCCGTCGCAACGGCCACAAGGTCCTCGCCGTCGTACGGGGCTCCGCCGTCAACCAGGACGGCGCCAGCAACGGCCTGACCGCCCCCAATGGCCCGTCCCAGCAGCGCGTCATCCGCGCCGCCCTCGCCAACGCCCGCCTGACGGCCGCCGATGTCGACGCGGTCGAGGCGCACGGCACCGGCACCACCCTCGGCGACCCCATCGAGGCCCAGGCGCTGCTCGCCACGTACGGACAGGAGCGCCCCGCGAGCGGGGAGCCCCTGTGGCTGGGGTCCATCAAGTCCAACATCGGGCACAGCCAGGCCGCTTCCGGCGTGGCGGGCGTGATGAAGATGGTCCTCGCCATGCAGCACGGCGTCCTGCCGCAGACCCTGCACATCGACGAGCCGACGCCCGAGGTCGACTGGACCGAAGGCGCCGTGGAGCTGCTCACCGAGGCCCGTGACTGGCCCGAGCGCGCGGACGCGCCCCGGCGCGCGGGCGTCTCCTCCTTCGGCATGAGCGGCACCAACGCCCATGTGATCCTGGAGCAGCCGCCCCTGGCCGACGAGCCCACCGCCGACGAGGACACCGAGGCCCCGGCGCCCGTCGTCGCCGGAGGGATCCCGCTGGCCCTCTCCGCGAAGGGCGAGACCGCCCTGCGAGCCCAGGCGGCACGGCTGCGCGAGCACCTGCTCGCCCGTCCCGACCTCGAACCGGCCGACGTCGCCTGGTCCCTCGCCGCCGCCCGGTCCCGCTTCGAGCACCGGGGTGTCGTCCTCGGGCGGAACCGTGAGGAGCTGCTCGCCGGGCTTGAGAGCCTCGCTGCGGGTGCTGCCATCACGGGGCGTGCGGTGACTGGTGCGGGGCGTGCGGTGTTCGTGTTCCCGGGTCAGGGTTCGCAGTGGGCCGGGATGGCGGTCGAACTCCTTGAGTCGAGCCCGGTGTTCGCGGAGCGGATGGGGGAGTGCGCGGATGCCCTGTCGGAGTTTGTGGACTGGGATCTGCTGGAGGAGTTGGGCGGGGACAACTTTGACCGGGTGGACGTGGTCCAGCCCGTTCTCTTCGCGGTGATGGTGTCGCTGGCGGCTGTCTGGCAGGCGGCTGGCGTGAAGCCCGCCGCCGTGGTCGGCCATAGCCAGGGTGAGATTGCGGCCGCGTGCGTGGCGGGGGCCCTCTCGCTGCGGGATGCCGCCCGGGTGGTGGCGCTGCGCAGCCTGGCGATCCGTGAGCTGTCGGGCAAGGGCGGCATGGTCTCGGTGCCGCTGCCCGAGGCGGAGGTGCGGGAGCTGGTCGCGGGCTGGGAGGGCCGCATCGAGGTCGCGGCCGTCAATGGCCCGGCCCAGGTGGTGGTGTCGGGTGAGCCGGAGGCGCTGGAGGAGCTGGTCGCGCAGTGCGTGGCCCAGGATGTCCGGGCCCGGACGATCCCGGTGAACTACGCCTCGCATTCCTCGTACGTAGAGCAGATCGAGGCCCAGATCGACGAAGCCCTGGCGGAGGTGAGCCCGCAGGCCGCCGAGATCCCGCTGTACTCGACCCTGACCGGCACCTGGCTGGACATCCCCATGGACGCGGGCTACTGGTACCGCAACCTGCGCCAGACGGTCCTGTTCGAGCACGCCACCCGCGGTCTCCTGGCCGAGGGCCACGGCCTGTTCGTGGAGATGAGCCCGCACCCGGTCCTGACGGTCCCGGTGCAGGCGACGATCGACGCCACGGACAGTCCGGCGGCCACGCTCGGCTCCCTGCGCCGCGACGAGGGCGGTGCCGATCGCCTCACGGCCTCGCTCGCCGAAGCGCACACGTACGGCGCGGAGTTGGACTGGAAGGCCCTCGTCCCCGGCAAGCGCGCCCTCGTCGACCTGCCCACCTACGCCTTCCAGCGTGACCACTACTGGATGCTGGCCCCCGACCAGGACGCGGATGGCGAGTCCGTAATGGTCACGGACGAGGTCGAGTCCCGGTTCTGGGACGCGGTGGAGCGCGAGGACCTGGAGCAGCTGGCCGTCGAGCTCGCGGTGGAGGACTCCTCCGCCGCCGGCCTCGGTGCCGTGCTCCCGGCGCTGTCGTCCTGGCGGCGGCAGCGGCGCGAGCGGTCGACCGTCGACAGCTGGCGCTACCAGGTGGACTGGCAGCCCCTCGCGGGCGCCCTTCCGGCCATCGGCCTCCCGGGCCGCTGGCTGGTCGTCGTGCCCGAGGCGACGGAAGCCACGGAGGTCGTCGCGGCCCTCGCGCAAGCCGGGGCCCAGGTCGACGAACTCCGTGTCCCCGCAGGGGAGATGACCCGCGAGTCGCTGACCGTGCGGCTGTACGAGCACGCCGCGACGGCGGACGGGGAGCCGAACGGCGTGCTCAGCCTCCTCGCCCTCGACGAGTCCGCCCTGGCCGACCACCCGGGCGTCTCCACCGGACTCGCGGGCACCGTCGCACTGGTGCAGGCCCTCGGTGACGCCGGGATCGGCGCACGCCTGTGGGCCGTGACGCGCGGCGCCGTCGCCACCGGCCGCGCCGACGCCCCGGCTCGGCCCGGTCAGGCGCAGGCGTGGGGCCTCGGCCGGGTCGCGGCCCTGGAGCACCCCGACCGCTGGGGCGGACTCGTCGACCTGCCGGAGACCGTCGACGGCCGGGCCGCGGCCCAGCTCGCCGCGGTCCTCGCGGGCGCCGGTGACGAGGACCAGCTCGCGGTGCGCCGGGCGGGCGTGCTCGTACGCCGTTTCGTACGGGCTCCGCTCGACGGCCCGGCGGCGGAGTGGGCGCCGCGCGGCACCGCCCTGATCACCGGTGGTACGGGCGCCATCGGCGGGCACGTGGCGCGCTGGCTGGCCCGCGAGGGCGCCGAGCACCTGGTGCTGACCAGCCGTCGCGGCCCGGACGCGCCCGGCGCCGAGGAACTCCGGGCCGAACTGGAGGAGTTGGGTGCCAAGGTGACCATCGCGGCCTGTGACGTGGCCGACCGCGAGGCCGTCGCCGGACTGCTCGACCGGCTCACCGAGGACGGGCACACGCTGCGCTCGGTGTTCCACGCCGCGGGCGTCGGCCAGGGCCAGCCCCTGGCAGAGATGTCCGCCGCCGACATCGCCGCCGTCCTGGAGGCGAAGGTCGCGGGCGCCGCGCACCTCGACGACCTCCTGGCCACGTCGGCCCTTGACGCCTTCGTGCTCTTCTCGTCCAACGCGGGCGTCTGGGGCAGCGGCAGCCAGGGCGCCTACGCGGCCGCCAACGCCCACCTCGACGCGCTCGCCGAGCAGCGCCGCGCCCGCGGCCTGACCGCGACCTCCGTCGCCTGGGGCCTGTGGGCCGGGGGCGGCATGGCCGGGGACGACGGCGAGGAGCAGTTCCGCCGCCGCGGTCTGCGGCCGATGGCGCCGGACCTCGCGGTCACGGCCCTGGCCCAGGCGGTCGCGCACGACGAGACCTTCCTCGCCGTCGCCGACCTGGACTGGGAGCGGTTCGCGCCCGCCTTCACATCGGCCCGGACCAGCCCGTTCATCGGTGACATCCCCGAGGTGCGCCGCTACGCGCGGTCCGTGGCGGCCGAGACGGTCGCGGAGGCCGACACCGGCGACGACGCGGCGGCCGAGCTGCGCCGCCGTCTGACGCCGCTCACCGAGCCCGAGCGCGAGGTCATCCTGCTCGACCTGGTGCGCACGCACGCGGCCGCCGTGCTCGGCTACGGCGACGCGGAGGCCGTGGACGCCCACCTGGCCTTCCGCGAGCTGGGCTTCGACTCACTGACCGCCGTGGAGGTCCGCAACCGCCTCAACAAGGCCACTGGGCTCCGGCTGCCCGCCACCCTCGTGTTCGACCACCCGACGTCCGCCGTCCTGGCCCAGTACCTGCGCGGGGAACTGCTCCAGGACGACGCCGACGGCGTGGACTCCACACTGCGCGAGCTGGACCGCCTGGAGGCGGGCCTCGGCACCATCGCGCCGGACGACGGCGACCGCATGCGCATCACGATGCGGCTCGAAGCGCTGATGGCGAAGTGGAAGGGCACGGACGCCGAGGCGCCCGCCGACGGCGAGAAGGTCTCCTCGCAGCTGGAGTCGGCCTCCGCCGACGAGGTCTTCGACTTCATCGACAAGGAGTTCGGCGTGTCCTGACCGAAACCGGCCGACCGGGCCGGGGCACCGGCCCGGTCGGCCCCCCTCAGCGCGGTTCTTCCGTTACTGCGCGCATTCGTTGCTGCGCGATTTTTCTGTGACTACGCGAACAGGTGAGTTTCCGATGGCGGACCAGCAAAAGCTCCTCGACTACCTCAAGCGGGTGACCGCCGACCTCCACGAGACGCGCCAGCGGCTGCGCGAAGTGGAGGCGGAGGAGCCCGAGCCCATCGCCATCGTCGGAATGAGCTGCCGCTACCCCGGCGGCGTACGCGGTCCCGAGGACCTGTGGCAGCTCGTCGCCGACGGGCGGGACGCGCTCTCGGCCTTCCCCACCGACCGGGGCTGGGACGTCGACGCGCTCGCCGGGCGCACCGGCGACGGCACGCCCGAGGGCCCGGAGCGCGGCGGCGGCTTCGTCCACGACGCGGGCGACTTCGACGCCGCCTTCTTCGGGATCTCCCCGCGCGAGGCCATGGCCATGGACCCGCAGCAGCGGCTCCTCCTGGAAGCCACCTGGGAGACCTTCGAGCGGGCCGGGATCCCCCCGGCCTCGCTGCGCGGCAGCCGCACCGGCGTGTTCGTCGGCGCCACCGCCCAGGGCTACGGCCCCGCCCTCATGGCGTCCCCGGACAGCGTCGACGGCTATCTGCTCACCGGCGACGTCTCCAGCGTCATCTCCGGCCGCCTGTCGTACGTGTTCGGCCTCGAAGGCCCCGCGGTGACGGTCGACACCGCCTGCTCGTCGTCCCTCGTGGCGCTGCACCTGGCCGCGCAGGCCCTGCGGCAGGGCGAGTGCGACCTCGCGCTCGCCGGTGGCGTCGCGGTCATGGTGACCTCCGGAGCGTTCGCGGAGTTCAGCCGCCAGGGCGGTCTCGCGGGTGACGGCCGCTGCAAGCCGTACGCCGACGCCGCCGACGGCACCGGCTGGGGCGAGGGCGTCGGCGTCCTCGCCCTGGAGCGCCTGTCCGACGCCCGTCGCAACGGTCACGAGGTCCTCGCGGTCGTACGGGGCTCCGCCGTCAACCAGGACGGCGCCAGCAACGGCCTCACCGCTCCCAACGGCCCCTCCCAGCAGCTCGTCATCCGCCAGGCCCTCGCCGCCGCCCGCCTCGCCACCGGCGACATCGACGCCGTCGAGGGCCACGGCACCGGCACGGTCCTCGGCGACCCCATCGAGGCGCAGGCCCTGCTTGCCACGTACGGCCAGGACCGGCCCGCCGAGCGGCCCCTCATGCTCGGCTCGGTGAAGTCCAACATCGGCCACACCCAGGCCGCTTCGGGCGTCGCCGGCGTCATCAAGATGGTCATGGCCATGCGCCACGGCGTCCTGCCCGAGAACCTGCACACGGACCGCCCGAGCACCCACGTCGACTGGTCCGCCGGAGCCGTCGAACTCCTTACGGAGTCCCGTACGTGGGCCGCGCGCGAGGACGGCGGCCCGCGCCGCGCGGGCGTCTCGTCCTTCGGCGTGAGTGGCACGAACGCGCACGTGATCGTGGAGCAGGCGCCGGTCGAGGAGTCTGCCGAGCGTGTGGAGCCGGTGGCTCCGGTCACGGCGGTGCCGTGGCTGGTGTCCGGCCGTAGCGAGGAGGCGCTGCGGGCGCAGGCCGAGCGGCTGCGCGAGCACGTCACGGCCGACACCGGCCTGGACAGCGTGGACGTGGGCTGGTCGCTCCTCTCGGGCCGGTCGCCGCTCGAACACCGCGCGGTCGTGTTCGGAGACGACCGCGCCGACTTCCTCGCGGGCCTGGAGACGATCGCCTCCGGCGGCAGCGGCCAGAACGTCGTGTCGGGCGCGGTCGCCGAGGGCCGCTTGGCCGTCCTGTTCACCGGTCAGGGCAGTCAGCGGATCGGGATGGGCCGGGAGTTGTACGAGACGTTCCCGGTCTTCGCGGATGCGCTGGACGAGGTGTGTGCTCATATTGATCCGTGGATAGAACGTTCGCTCCAGAGCGTGATGTTCGGTACGGATGCGGGGCTGCTTGAGCAGACGGGATACGCGCAGCCCGCGCTGTTCGCGATGGAAGTCGCCCTGTTCCGTCTCGTCGAGTCCGTCGGCGTACGCCCGGAGGTCGTGGGCGGTCACTCCATTGGTGAGCTGGCTGCTGCGTATGTGGCCGGGCTGTGGTCGTTGGAGGATGCGGCGCAACTGGTCGCGGCCCGGGGCCGGTTGATGCAGGCGCTGCCTGAAGGTGGCGCGATGCTGGCCGTGCAGATCGCGGAGGCCGACGTCCTGCCGCTGCTGGCGGACGTGTCGGACCGCGTAGGCGTGGCGGCCGTGAACGGCCCGGAGCAGATCGTGCTCTCCGGCGACCGTGTGGTGCTGGAGGGTCTGGAGCAGACCCTGCGGGGCGAGGGCCGGAAGGTGAAGTGGCTGAAGGTGTCGCACGCCTTCCACTCCCCGCTCATGGACCCCGCCCTGCACGACTTCCGTAAGGTCGCCGAAGGCCTGACGTACCAGGACCCGACGCTCCCGGTCGTCTCCAACCTCACCGGTGAACTGGCGCGGCCCACCGAGCTGAAGGACCCCGAGTACTGGGTGCGGCACATCCGCGAAGCCGTCCGCTTCCACGACGGCCTGAACGCCCTCACCGAGTTCGGCGTCTCGACGCTCCTGGAGCTGGGCCCGGACTCCGTGCTCACGGCGATGGCCCACGACACGCTCACCGACCCCGCCGCACAGGCGGGCCTGGTCGGAGCGCTGCGCAAGGACCGCCCCGAGGCCGACACGTTCCTCACGGCCCTCGCCAAGGCACACGTACGCGGCGCCACCGTCGACTGGGCGCCGCTGTACGCCCCGGTCGAGTCCCGGCGCCGCGTCGAGCTGCCGACGTACGCCTTCCAGCACCAGCGGTACTGGCCGCGTCCCGCCGTCGGCGGCGTCGGCGACGCGCGCGCCACCGGTCTGAACCCGGCGGACCACCCGCTGTTCGGCGCCGCCGTCGCCCTCGCCGACATGGACGGCTACCTCTTCACCGGCAGGCTGTCGCTCGCCACCCACCCGTGGCTCGCGGGCCACGCCCTCGCGGGCACCGTCCTGCTACCCGCCACGGCCTACGTCGAACTCGCCCTGCACGCCGGACACCGCGTCGGCTGCGCGCACCTGGAGGAGCTGACGCTCCAGGCGCCCCTCGTCCTGCCCGAGCGCGGCGGCGTGCAGATACAGCTCGCCGTGGGCGCCGCCGACGCCTTCGGCCGCCGCCCGGTGAACCTCTACTCGCGGCCCCAGCACGTGTCCGCCGACGACCTGTGGTCCGACGAGCCCTGGCTGTGCCACGCCACCGGCACGCTCGCCCCCGCCCCCGCGGCCCGCCCCGCCGACGCCGACCTCGCCCAGTGGCCGCCCGCCGACGCCGAGCGGGCCGACACCGAGGAGCTGTACGAGAGCCTGGTCGCCGCCGGGTTCCGCTACGGCTCGGCCTTCCTGGGCCTGCGGTCCGTCTGGCGGCGCGACGACGCGCTCTTCGCGGAGGTCGCGCTGCCGGAGGCGGACCGGGAGGAGGCCGGTGCGTACGGCCTGCACCCGGCGCTCCTCGATGCCGCGCTGCACCCGCTGGGCCTCGGCACGTTCGTGTCCGACACCGAGCAGGGCCGCATGCCCTTCTCCTGGACCGGTGTGTCCCTGCACGCGACCGGCGCCTCCGCGCTGCGCGTCCGCCTGACCGCCGCCGGAACGGACGGCGTGGCCATGACCGTCGCCGACACCGCGGGGCAGCCGGTCGCCGCCGTGGACTCCCTCGTCCTGCGGCCCATCGCCGCGCCCGACGCGGGCGCCGTACAGGGCGGCCGCGACGACTCCCTGTTCCGGGTCGACTGGAGTGTGGTACCCGCGTCCTCCGTGACGGCCGGTGGCGTGTACGCCGTCCTGGGCGCGGACGAGTTGGGTCTGCGGGGCGCTCTGGAGGGCATCGGCGCGACGGTGGCGGCCTACGCGGATGTCGCGGCCCTCGCCGCGGCGGTCGAGGGCGGGACTCCCGTACCGGAGTCCGTCTTCGTCACGTGCGTCGGCGGGGAACGCGCGGGCGGTACGGCCGTATCGGTGCGCGCCTCCCTGAACAGCACGCTCGGCGTCGTGGGGGAGTGGCTGGCCTTCGAGGGCGGGGAGGACTCCCGTCTGGTCGTGGTGACGTCCGGTGCCGTGGGTGTGGGCGCGGGTGACGTGGTGTCGACCGCGGGTCTGGTGGACGCCCCGGTGTGGGGTCTGCTGCGGTCCGCGCAGTCGGAGAACCCGGGCCGCCTCGCCCTCGTCGACGTCGACGGCTCGGCGGCGTCGCTGACTCAGGTGCCGGCCCTCCTCGCGCTCGACGAGCCGCAGGTCGCCGTACGCGGGGACGTGGTGTGGGCCCCGCGCCTGACGCGCGCTGGCGGCGGCGCGCTCGTGGCTCCCGCCGGTGAGAACTGGCAGCTCGGCGTGACCGGGAAGGGCACCCTGGAGAACCTGGCGCTGCTGCCCGTCGCCGAGGACGCCGACGTGTCCGGAGGCAGGCCGCTGGGCCCCGGTGAGGTGCGCGTGGAGGTGCGTGCTGCGGGTGTCAACTTCCGTGACCCGCTGATCGCCCTGGGCATGTACCCGGGCGACGCGGTGATGGGCACCGAGGGTGCCGGTGTCGTCGTCGAGGTCGGCTCGGAGGTGAGCGGCCTCGAAGTCGGCGACCGGGTCCTCGGTCTCCTGGAGGGGGCCTTCGGCCCGCTGTCGGTCGCGGACGCGCGCATGCTGGCGCGGATCCCCGAGGGCTGGTCCTTCGCCCGGGCCGCGTCGGTGCCGACGGTGTTCCTCACGGCGTACTACGCGCTGCGGGACCTGGCCGGTCTGGAAGCGGGCGAGTCGGTCCTCGTGCACGCGGCCGCCGGTGGTGTGGGCATGGCCGCGGTGCAGCTGGCCCGGCACTTCGGCGCCGAGGTGTACGGCACCGCGAGCGCCGGGAAGTGGGACGTCCTGCGGGGCCTCGGCATCGACGATTCCCGCATCGCCTCCTCCCGCACGCTCGACTTCGAGGCCTCGGTCGTCGAAGGCACTGAGGGCCGGGGCGTGGACGTGGTCCTCAACTCCCTGGCGAGGGAGTTCGTGGACGCTTCACTGCGGCTGCTGCCGCGTGGCGGGCGCTTCGTGGAGATGGGCAAGACCGACCTCCGCGACCCCGAGGCCATCGCCGCGGAACACGCCGGAGTCACGTACCGCAGCTTCGACCTGATCGACGCCGGACACGACCGCATCCGCGAGATGCTGGCGGACATCCTGTCCCTGTTCGAGCGGGGGGTGCTGGAGCCGTTGCCGGTGACGGCGTGGGATGTGCGGCGGGCGCCGGAGGCGTTCCGGTATCTGAGCCAGGCGAAGCACGTCGGTAAGGTCGTGCTGACCCTGCCGCCCCGTCTCGCGTCCGAGGGCACGGTCCTGGTGACGGGTGCTCTGGGTGGTCTGGGCCGGGTCGTGGCGCGGCACCTGGCCGGTGTGCACGGCGTACGGGATCTGCTGCTGGTCTCGCGACGCGGTGAGGCCGCGCCCGGCGCGGGCGAGGTCCGTGCGGAGCTGGAGGAGTTGGGCGCGCGCGTACGCATCGCCGCGTGCGATGTCGCCGACCGGGACGCGCTGGCCGCGCTCCTGGACGAGGTGCGTGGCGAGCTGAGCGCGGTCGTGCACGTGGCGGGTGTCGTGGACGACGGCATCCTGACGTCGCTCACGCCGGAGCGTCTGGACACGGTGCTGCGGCCGAAGGTGGACGCGGCCGCGAACCTGCATGAGCTGACGGCCGACTTGGACCTGTCGGCGTTCGTGCTGTTCTCTTCCGCCGCCGGTGTCCTGGGGAGCGCGGGGCAGGCCAACTACGCGGCCGCCAATGCCTTCCTGGATGCTCTGGCCCAGCACCGGCGTGCGCTGGGGTTGCCCGCGACCTCGCTGGCGTGGGGCCTGTGGGCCGACCAGGGAGGCATGGCCGGAGCCCTCGCCGACGGTGACATCGACCGCATGAACCGTGCGGGCGTGGCGGCCCTGTCCGCTGACGAGGGCCTCGCCCTGTTCGACGCGGCGCTGGCCCAGGCCGACGGCGCCCTCGTGCCGATGAAGCTGGAACTCGACGTCCTGCGGCAGCAGTTCGGCGCGGACGTGCCACCGCTGTTCCGCGGCCTCGTGCGGGCCCAGGTCCGCAGGGCCGCCGCCCAGGTGGGCACGGCCGGGGCCGGACAGGAGTCGCTGGCCGAGCGCCTCGCCGGGCTCGGGGCGCAGGAGCGCGAGCAGGCCCTGGTGGACGTCGTCCGGGACAACGTCGCCGCCGTCCTCGGCTACCCGTCGCTCGAATCGGTGGACGCCGCCAAGGCGTTCAAGGAGCTGGGCTTCGACTCGCTGACCTCCGTCGAGCTGCGCAACCGCCTCAACGGCGCCACCGCGCTCCGCCTGCCCGCCAGCCTCGTCTTCGACTACCCCACGCCGGTCGCCCTCGCCGCCCACCTGGGCGGCGAACTCCTCGGCTCGCTCCCGGAACCCGCCGCCCCGGCCGCCGCGGCTGTCAACGGCGTCGGCGTCGGCGACGAGCCCGTGGCCATCGTCGCCATGAGCTGCCGCTATCCGGGCGGCGTACGCTCGCCCGAGGACCTGTGGCGCATGGTGTTCGCGGGCGAGGACGGCCTCACCGGCTTCCCCGTGAACCGCGGCTGGGACGTCGCCGCCTCGGCCGACCTCGACGGAGCCGACGGCGACGAGGGGCTCACCTACGTCACCACCGGCGCCTTCCTCCACGACGCCGACGAGTTCGACTCCGAGTTCTTCGGCATCAACCCGCGCGAAGCCCTCGCCATGGACCCGCAGCAGCGGCTCCTCCTGGAAACGTCCTGGGAGGCCTTCGAGCGCGCGGGCATCGTCCCCGCCACCGTGCGCGGCAGCGACACGGGCGTGTTCGTCGGCCTGTCGACCCAGGGCTACTCGACCACGCTGCACGGCGCCGAAGGCGTCGAGGGCTACGTCATGACCGGCGACGCGGCCAGCGTCGCCTCCGGCCGCCTCTCGTACTCCTTCGGCTTCGAGGGCCCGGCCGTGACCGTCGACACCGCCTGCTCCTCCTCGCTCGTCGCGCTGCACCTGGCCGTGCGCGCGCTGCGGCAGGGCGAGTGCGCGATGGCGCTCGCGGGCGGCGCGGCCGTCATGCCGACGCCCACCTCGTTCGCGGAGTTCAGCCGCCAGCGCGGCCTGGCCCCCGACGGCCGCTGCAAGTCGTTCGCCGCGGCGGCCGACGGCACCGGCTGGGGCGAGGGCGTCGGCATGCTCGTCCTGGAGCGCTTGTCGGACGCGCGCCGCAACGGCCACCCCGTCCTCGCGGTCGTGCGGGGCTCCTCCGTGAACCAGGACGGTGCCAGCAACGGCCTGACCGCGCCCAACGGCCCGTCCCAGCAGCGCGTCATCCGCGCCGCGCTCACCGACGCCCGCCTGACCGCGGCCGACGTGGACGCCGTCGAGGCGCACGGCACCGGCACCACCCTCGGCGACCCCATCGAGGCACAGGCCCTCATCGCCACCTACGGCAAGGAGCACTCGGCCGACCGGCCGCTGTGGCTTGGCTCGCTGAAGTCGAACATCGCCCACACCCAGGCCGCCGCCGGAGTCGGCGGCGTCATCAAGACGGTCCTCGCGATGCGCCGCGGTGTGCTGCCGAAGACCCTGTACGTGGACGCCCCCACCCCCGAAGTCGCCTGGTCCGGCGGGGGAGTGGAGCTGCTCACCGAGAGCCGGGACTGGCCCGGCCGCGCGGACGGCGCGCCGCGCCGCGCGGGCGTCTCCTCCTTCGGCATCAGCGGCACCAACGCGCACGTCATCCTCGAAGAGGCACCGGAGGCCGCCGCCCCGGCCGCCGCGCCCGAGACCGCCGAAGCGCCGCAGGTCGTCCCCGGCCTGGTGCCCCTCGCCCTGTCCGGCAAGACCCCGCAGGCGCTGCGGGCCCAGGCGCGACAGCTGCGGGAGCACCTGCTCGCGCACCCGGACGCCGACCTCGCCGACGTGGGCCTGTCCCTGGCCGTGGCGCGCTCGCGGTTCGAGCACCGCGGCGTGGTGCGGGGGCGCGGGCGCCCGGAACTCCTCGCCGCCCTGGACCGGTTGGCGCAGGGCGACACGGAGGGCCGTGACGTCGTCGTGGGCCGCGCCCCCGGCGGCACGGTCCGCCCGGTGTTCGTCTTCCCCGGCCAGGGCGCGCAGTGGGCGGGCATGGCCCGCGAACTCCTGGACGCCAGCCCGGTGTTCGCCGCGCGGATGCGGGAGTGCGCCGACGCCCTGTCCGCGTTCGTGGACTGGGACCTCACCGAGGAGCTGGGCGGCGAGAACTTCGACCGCGTCGATGTGGTCCAGCCCGTCCTGTTCGCCGTGATGGTGTCGCTGGCTGCGGTGTGGCAGGCGGCCGGGGTGAAGCCCGCCGCCGTCGTCGGCCACAGCCAGGGCGAGATCGCCGCCGCGTGCGTCGCGGGCGTGCTCTCCCTGCCGGACGCCGCCCGCGTCGTCGCCCTGCGCAGCCGGGCGATCCGCGAACTGTCCGGCCAGGGAGGCATGGTCTCCCTCGTCCTGCCGAAGGCCGAGGCCGAGACGCTCCTCGCGGACTGGGCGGGCCGCGTGGAGATCGCCGTCGTCAACGGCCCGTCCCAGGTCGTCGTCGCGGGCGACCCCGAAGCCCTCGAAGAGCTGGTCGCCCGCTGCGCCGAACAGGGCGTCCGGGCGCGCACCGTCCCGGTGGACTACGCCTCGCACTCCTCGTACGTGGAGCAGATCGAGGCCGGGATCGGCGAGGCCCTGGCGGAGGTGACCCCGAAGGCGGCCGAGATTCCGCTGTACTCGACGCTGACCGGCACCTGGCTGGACGTCCCCATGGACGCCGGGTACTGGTACCGCAACCTGCGCCACACCGTCCTCTTCGAGCAGGCCACGCGCGGTCTGCTCGGCGAAGGGCACGGCCTGTTCCTGGAGATGAGCCCCCACCCGGTGCTCACCGTCCCGGTGCAGGAGACCATCGACGCCGCCGCGCACACCAGCGCCGTCGCGCTCGGCTCCCTGCGCCGCGACGAGGGCGGCCCCGAGCGGCTGCTCGCCGCCCTCGCCGCGGCCCACGTCCACGGCGCCGAACTCGACTGGGCGGCGCTCCTGCCCGGCGCCCGCACCACCCTCGACCTGCCCACGTACGCGTTCCAGCGCGAGCGCTACTGGCCCGAGCCCGCCGCCGCGGGAGCGGGCGACGTGGCCTCCGTCGGCATCGAGGCGGCGGGGCACCCGCTGCTCGGCGCCCGGATGGAGCTCGCCGACGCCGACCAGTACGTCCTCACCGGACGGCTCTCCCGGCGCACCCACCCCTGGCTCGCCGACCACGCCGTCGGCCGGACCGTGCTCCTGCCGGGCACCGCGTACGTGGAGATGGCGCTGCGCGCGGGCGACGAGGTCGGCTGCGGGCTCGTCGAGGAACTCACCCTCCAGGCGCCGCTGGTCGTCGACGGCGACGACACCGTCACGCTCCAGGTCCTGGTCGGCGCCCCCGACACCGACGGGCGCCGCCCGCTGACCGTCTCCTCCCGGGCCCAGGGCGCCACCGACGCCCCGTGGACCCGGCACGCCACCGGCACCCTCGCCGGCACCGCGTACGAGGAGACGGACCCGGCCCTGGCCGTGTGGCCGCCCGAGGGCGCCGAAGCCGTGCCCCTCGACGGGTTCTACGAGGGCCTCGCCGAGGGCGGGCTCGCCTACGGCCCGGCGTTCCAGGGGCTGCGCGCCGCCTGGCGGGACTCGGCGGACGACGCCGTCTACGCCGAGGTGCGGCTGCCCGAGAGCGCCCACCGCGACGCCCGCTCCTTCGGCGTGCACCCCGCGCTCCTCGACGCCGCCCTGCACGCCGTGGCCCTCGCCCCCTTCGCGGAGACGGACGGGGTGCGCCTTCCGTTCGCCTGGACCGGTGTCTCCCTGGCCGCGCGGGGTGCGACCGTGCTGCGGGTCCGGGTGTGCCCCGCCGCGTCCGGCGGCGTGGCCCTGCTGTTCGCCGACGACACCGGCGCGCCGGTCGCCCGCGCCGACTCCCTGGAACTGCGCCCGGTCGCCCCCGAGCAGCTGCGCGCGGCCTCCGGCGGTGGGCGGCGCGAGGCGCTGTTCGGCGTCGAATGGACGCCGCTGCCCTCGGGCCCGGCCGACGCCACGGCCCTGACCTGGGCCACCGTCGGCCCCGACGACCTGAAGGCGGGCGCCGAACTCACCGCGTCCGGCGCCCGCGTGGACGCCTACGCCGACGTCGACGCGCTCGGCGCGGCCCTCGCCGCCGGTGCGGCAGCGCCCGACGCGGTGCTCGTCACCTTCGCGCCGGGACCCGACCCGGACGCGGCCGCCGAAGCCACCGCGGCCCGGGCCCGCGCCGCCCTGCACCGGGCGCTCGGCCTGCTCCAGACCTGGCAGACCGAGCCGCGCCTCGGCGCCACCCGCCTGGTCCTGGTGACCCGGGGCGCGGTGGCCACCGACGGCGGTGACGTGCCCGACCTGGCGCACGCCGCGGTCTGGGGCCTGGCCCGCTCCGCCCGGTCGGAGCAGGCGGGCGGCCCGGACGGCGCGGGCTGTGTGCTGCTCGACCTGGGCAGCACCGACGACCGGGCCGACGGCAGGACGGCCGCCGCCCTGCTCGCCCACGGCCTGGCCCTGGACGAGCCGCAGCTGGCCGTGCGCGACGGGGCGCTGCTCGCGCCGCGCCTGGTGCCCGCGACGGCCCCGCGAGCCGGGGAGCCGCAGGAAGCCCGTACCCCCGACCCCGAGGGCACGGTCCTGATCACCGGCGCCACCGGCACCCTCGGCGCCCTCGTCGCCCGCCACCTGGTGGCCGAGCACGGCGCCCGCCGGCTGCTCCTGACCAGCCGCCGGGGCCCGGACGCGCCGGGCGCCGCCGCCCTCGTGGCACAGCTCGAAGCCCTCGGCGCCGAGGCCCGCGTGGTCGCCTGCGACGCGGCGGACCGCGACGCCCTGGCAGCGACCCTCGCCACGGTCCCGGCGGCGCACCCGCTGACCGCCGTCGTGCACACCGCGGGAGTCCTGGACGACGCCCTGGTGACGTCCCTGACGCCGGAGCGCGTGGACGCCGTCCTGCGGCCCAAGCTCGACGCGGCCCTGCACCTCGCCGAGCTGACGGCCGGGCAGGACCTGGCGGAGTTCGTCCTGTTCTCCTCCGCGGCCGCCACCTTCGGCAGCCCGGGCCAGGGCAACTACGCGGCGGCCAACGCCTTCCTGGACGCCCTCGCACACCACCTGCGCGCCCGGGGCGTGCCCGCCACCTCGCTCGCCTGGGGCCTGTGGGCCGAGAGCAGCGAGATGACCGGCCACCTCGACGAGGCCCGCCGCACCCGCATCTCGCGCGGCGGCGTCCTGCCGCTGTCGTCCACGGAGGGCGTCGAACTCCTCGACGCCGCCCGCCGCTTCGGCGCGCCGCTGCTGCTGCCCGTCCGCCTGGACACGGCGGCCCTGCGGGCGGGCGCGCACCGGGGCGACGCCGTGCCGCCGCTGCTGCGGCGCCTGGTGCGGGTGCCCGCCCGACGCACCGCCGCAGGGGCCGCCGCGTCCGAGGCGGAGGCGTTCGCACGCCGCCTCGCGGCGGCCTCCGGCGCCCAGCGCGCCGAACTGCTCGGGGCGCTGGTACGGGACCAGGCCGCGGCCGTCCTCGGCCACGCCTCCGCCGACCGCGTCGAGGACGAACGGGGCTTCCTGGAGCTCGGCTTCGACTCCCTCACCGGCGTCGAGCTGCGCAACCGCCTCACGGCCGCCACCGGCCTGCGGCTGCCCGCGACCCTGGTCTTCCAGAACCGCACCCCGAGGGCCCTCGCCGAGCGCCTCGCGCAGGAGCTGGAGCAGGCCCTGCCCCCGGCGGACCGGCCCGGGAGCGAGGCCGCGCGCGCGGCGCGGCGTCCGCTGCCGGTCCGGCAGGAGCCCGCGCCGGCCGCGGCCCCGGCCGCGCCCCGGCCCGCGACCGGCCTCGCCGAGCTGTACGACGAGGCCGCGCGGCAGGGCCGGGCCGACGACCTGATCCCGCTGCTGCGCACCATGGCGCGGTTCCGCGCCTCGTTCACCGACGAGGCCGAACTCGGCGCCCCGCGCGCCCCGTTCACCCTCGCGCGCGCCGCGGCAGGGGTGGAGGAGACCGCCCTGGTCCTGTTCACCTCGTACGTCGGCCGCTCCAGCGCCTACGACTACGCCCGCTTCGGCGCGTACTTCCGCGACCGGCGCGACGTCAGCGTCATCACGCACCCCGGCTTCCTGGAGGGCGAGCTGCTGCCCGCCGACAAGGAGGCGCTGGTGCGGCTGCACGCCGACACCGTGCGGCGGCACGTCGGCGACAAGCCGTACGTCCTGTCCGGGCACTCCTCCGGCGGTCTCGTCGCGCACGCCGTGGCGCGGGAGCTGGAGCGCAGGGGCGCCGGGCCAGCCGGTGTGGTGCTCGTCGACACCTACGTCGACGAGAAGGCGCTCGGCGACATGGCGGCCGCGATGGGCGAACAGCTCAGCGACCGCTACGACTCGGTGCCCGGCGCGGACGACAACGACTGGGGCGACGCCTGGGTGACCGCCATGGCCCGCTACATGTTCCTCGGCCTGCTGCCCGAGGAGGTCGCGGCGCCCACGCTCCTGGTCCGGGCGGGCGAGCCGCTCATGGAGTGGACGAAGGACTACGACTGGCGCCCGTCCTGGAAGCTGGAGCACTCCACCGTGGACGTGCCCGGCACCCACTTCACGGTGATGGAGGAGCACTCCCGCAGCACGGCGCGCGCCGTGGAGGAGTGGCTGGAACGGCTCTGAGCGGTCCAGCACGACGGCCCCGCCCCCACCGGCCGGTGGGGGCGGGGCCGTCCGCGTGAGAGGCGCCGCAGGCGCGGTCAGGACAGGTGGCCGTAGTCCTTCCAGATCTCGGACCACGGCTTGGTGCGGCCGTCGAGCACCCACACCGGAACCCCGTCGACGAAGCTCTCGCCGGGGCCGCCCGCCGCCTTCGCGGCCTTCTTCACCGTCTTGAAGTACGGCTTGAGCTTCGCGACGTCCGAGCCCACGTACAGGACAGGGCCCGAGGAGTCCGAGGGCGCGCCGAAGTACCAGTAGCCGCGGTGGCCGCTGTAGGCGGACGGCAGGCCGCGGCCGGCGCCCAGGTGGTCGACGGCACCCGCCTCCTCGTAGTACTGCGTGACCACGACGGCCCGCTCGCGCCCGTCGGCGGGCAGCGTCCGGTACGCCTTCTCGACGGCGTCGATCAGGTGCGGCCAGCGCAGCGTCTCGGCGGTCATCGGGTTGTTGTCGGGCTGCTCGGTCTTCGTCACCTGCGACACCGGATACACCGGAAGGGACAGCGCCACGCACACCAGGGCCGTGAGCGCGACTACCGGCCAGGCGGCCAGCCACCGCCACCAGCGGGCGCCCTCGCCGCGGCCGAGCGCGACCGCGCCCGCCGCCCACAGCGGCGCGAACGCGCCCACCACGTACGCGGGACGGCCGCCGGTCACCAGGAACACGGCCGTCAGACCGAGGAACGTCCAGGCCAGGAACCGGTACGGCGCGAGCTCGGGGGAGCGCAGGAGCCGCACCAGGCCGTAGCCCAGGACGACGGTGAACACGCCGCCGGACAGGACCACCAGATACGGCAGGAAGCCCGCGCGGCCGCCCAGGATGCCCTCGTCGGCGAGGACCTGGGACATCTCCAGCTGCGGCCAGTCGTGCCGCGCCTGCCAGACGAGCCCCGGCAGCGACGTGACGACGGAGACGGCCGCGCCGATCCACAGCTCCTTGCGGCGCAGCAGCTCGCGCGGGCCGACGGCGAACACGGCGACCGCGACGACGAGCCAGTAGCCGACGATCAGATACTTGCCCTGCAGCGCGAGCGCCGTCGCCAGGCCCGCCCACAGCAGCAGCCGGTCCTCGCGGGTGCGCACCCAGCGGACCAGGAGCCAGTTCACCAGCGTCCACAGGAACAGGTCGACCGCCATCGTCGACAGGGCGTGCCCGCTGATCAGGACGGCGGGCGCGAAGCCGTAGGCGGCCGCCGTGAGCAGCTGTGCCCGCCGGGCGCCGCCGAACTCGCGCGCGATGAGGGCCGCGACGAGCACCCCCGCCACGGTGAGCAGCGCGGGCAGCAGCCGCAGCGCGAACAACGAGCCGCCGGACAGCGCGTCGACGGCACGCGCCAGCAGCGGCAGGAGCACCGGCTGGTCCGCGTACCCCCAGTCCAGGTGCTGCCCGGCGCCGAGGAAGTACAGCTCGTCGCCCTGGTAGCCGTACCGCGTGCTGACGAGCAGCAGAGCGAGCCCGGACGCGCCCGCGACCGCGCCCGCCCAGCGGCCGGCGAACTCCGGCACGCCCGCGGAATTCCGCCGCGCTGCCCCTTCCTTTCCTTCCTCTTCCTCCGGCAGGATCGCGGATGTCTCCTGCCGTTCTTTATCCTGGTCCTCGACCGGTCCCTGACCGGCCTTCGTCCGAACTCCCACCGGGGCCTCCGCGGCTAATGAAGTAGATGGCCTGAAACACGGTCGAAGGTAGCGGCTCGCACGGCCCGTCAGCTTGCCCCTGTGAGCGGCAAGTTGCCTGCTCAGGGGGTGCTAGGGGGAGGATAGGGGTTCTCTGGCGCCCGGGTTCCGCCTAGCTTTTACGCTAGCTCCCCGGCGACTGGACCGGGGCGGGAGAATTGCTCGACCTTTTCGTGCCCGTTGATTCTCAGAACCGGGAAATCTCAGAACCGGGAAAGGGGGCGGCTTTGATGACACCGAACATCTTCACGGGAGATTCGGCGCGTACCTTCGCTGAATTCGAGCAGGACACCTTGCGGGTCGCGATGGTCCTGCGCGCGGAAGGCGTCGGGCCGGGCGACCGGGTGCTGCTCAAGGCCGGCAACTCGGCGGCCTGGCTGAACGCGTTCTTCGCGCTGATGCACGTCGGCGCCTCCGTCGTCCTCGTCGACCAGCAGGAGCACGCCCGCGAGACCGCGCGCATCGTCGAGCGCACGCGCGCCCGCCTGTGCCTGTACGACGACGACGCTCCCATGCCCGCCGAGACGCGCGACGCCGTCTATCTGTACAAGCTCCTCGTCGAGGCCTCGGGCCTGGTCCCGACCGAGCCGGCGCTCGACTTCGACGCGTGGTGCGCCCTGCCGGACGGCCTGATCATGTGGTCCTCCGGCTCCACCGGCACCCCCAAGGGCGTGGTCAAGAACGGCGGCCGGTTCCTGGAGAACCTGCGCCGCAACGCCGACCACATGGGCCACGGCCCCGGCGACGTCCTCCTGCCGCTGCTGCCCTTCGCGCACCAGTACGGCCTGTCGATGGTGCTCATCGCCTGGCTCGCCGAGTGCTCCCTCATCGTCGCGCCGCACCGGCGGCTCGACCGGTCGCTCCTCATGGGCGGCCAGTGCGGGGTGACCGTCGTCGACGCCACCCCCGCCACCTACCGCAGCATGCTCAACCTCGCCCGGCGCCAGGCCGACGTGCGCGCCGCCCTCGGCCGCGTCCGGATGTTCTGCAGCGGCGCCGCCCCGCTCGACCCGGCGCTCTCCGACGCGTACGTCGACGACTTCGGCCGGCCGCTGCTCGACAGCTACGGCAGCACCGAGCTGGGCAACATCGCCTTCGCGACCACCGACAACCCCGTCGCCTGCGGCCAGGTCATGAAGGGCCTTGAGCTGACCGTCCAGGACGACGAGGGCAACGTCCTCGCCGCCGGGGAGATGGGCGAGCTCGTCGTCAACACCCCGGACATGATGGCCGGTTACCTCGCCGAGGACGGCACCCTCGCCCCCGTCGCCCAGGGCTGGTACCGCACCGGAGACCTCGGCCACCTCGACGAGGGCGGCAACGTGTTCGTGGCGGGCCGCAAACTCGCCGTGCACCGCATGGGGTACACGCTCTACCCGGAGATCATCGAGCGGAGGGCCGCCGCCGCGGGCTGCACAGTCAAGGTGATCGCCCTGCCGGACGACGCGCGCGGCGCCGAGCTGGTCTTCTTCGTCGAGGACCCCACGGGCCGGGACGTCGCCGAGTGGCGGAGCCGCATCAAGGACGCGCTGCCGTCGTACGAACACCCCAACAGGGTCGTCGTCATCGACAGCTTCCCGCTCAACCGCAACGGCAAGCCCGACCGGCGGGCCCTCGAACAGCGGGCGGCCGAGCGGGCCACGGCGGAACTCGCCGCCTCCTCCGGCTGAGCCGCCCAGGCCCGGCACCCGTACAGACCGCACGACCAGCACAGACAGACAGAGCGGACACGATGACGACCGACCAGGCACGCAGCGCCGTGGTGTTTCCGGGCATGGGGCCCTCGCGCTTCACCGACGTGGGCAAGTTCATGATGATCGACCCCTTCGTGCGGGGGCGCCTCGCCGCCGCCGACGAGGCGCTCGGCCGGTCGGTCCTCGACGGCTTCCGCACCCAGGCGGTGGACTTCGGGGAGTTCGCCCAGGTCGCCTTCTTCATCAACTCGGTGGCCCTCGCGGACCGGGCCGTCGAGACCCAGGGCCTCAGCCCTGACCTCTGCGTCGGCTTCAGCTTCGGCCAGAAGGCCGCGACGGCGTTCAGCGGTGCCCTGCCGTTCGCCGAAGCCACCCGCCTGACCTATGAACTCGCCCTGTGCGAGCAGCGGTTCTTCGAGCAGGAGCACCAGGACCTGGTGACCCTCACCCTCACCCGCGTGCCGGAGGCGGCGCTCGCCGAGGTCCTCGGCGAGCTGACCGAGCGCGGCGAGTTCCACGAGGTCTCCGGCCATCTCGACGAGGGCATGCACATGGTCACCATGCGCGAGCAGATCCTCGAATCCTTCCAGCGGCGCATCAGCGCCGTCGGCGGCTACTCCCTGTACTCGATGAAGCCGCCCGCGCACTGCCGGATCCTGACGGGTCTGCGCGCCCGCGTCGAGGAGGAGGTCCTCGCCAGGTTCGACCTCGCCGACCCCTCGCTCCCGGTGGTCGCCGACCACGACGGCTCCCTGGTGACGAGCGCCGAGCAGATGCGCACCCTGCTCCTCGACACCTTCGACCACCCGGTCCGCTGGCACCCCGTCGTGGACACCCTGCGCGCCCAGGGCGTGGGAGCGGTCAGCGTCACCGGGCCCGACCGGCTCATCCACCGGCTCGACGTCACCACCCGCCACTTCGACGTGGTGGCCCTCGGCCCCGAGCAGGCCCTCAGGCCCACCCGGACCGCCCCGCGCAAGGAGCAGTGATGACCACGCTCATGGACAGCAAGTCGGCCGGGTTCAAGTTCAGCGCCAAGCTCGGCGTGACCCGCGCGATCCTGCGCGCCTTCGGACTCTTCGGCGACCCCTTCACCCATCTGCTCCAGGGCAAGGAGGACCCGTACCCGCTCTATGCGAAGGTCCGCCGGCGCGGCCCCATCCACCGCAGCCACCTGGGCAGTTGGGTCACCGGCAGCCATGAGCTCGGCAGCAGGATCCTGCGCGACCGCACGCTGTTCCTGAACCGTGAGGAAGGCGGCGTACCCGGGCACGAGATGATGGCCGACATCCCCTGGAACAGCTCCATCCTCGGCCTCGACCCGCCCGACCACACCCGGCTCCGCAGGCTCGCCCAGCCCGCCTTCGGACCCAAGATGATCAGCAAGTACCGGATCCAGGTGGAGAAGCTCTGCCACGGCCTGCTCGACGAGGCCGCCGGACGCGACGGCTTCGACCTCATCGAGGACTTCGCCGGGCCCCTGCCGCTGCTCGTGATCGGCGAGCTGCTCGGCGTGCCCGAGCAGTACCACGAGCGGTTCGTCCGGGCCGGACGCAAGGTCGGCCCCGTCATCGACGGCGTCAAGTCCCTGAAGATGGCACGGGAGTTCCGCGCCGCCGTCGACGACCTCGACCAGGTCTTCAGCGAACTGATCGAGCTGCGCGCGAAGGACCCCGGCGACGACCTCATCAGCCGTCTCACCACGGCCCACGGCGACGGCAAGCTCACCACCGAGGAACTCCTCGCCTTCTGCACCGTCCTCGCCGTCACCGGCTTCGAGACCACCACCAACCTCATCGGCAACGCCGTCCTCGCGCTGACCGGCGACCGCGCCCAGTGGAACCTCCTCAAGGACGACCCGGACCTCGCGCCGCGCGCCGTCGAGGAGACCCTGCGCTACGACTCGCCCGCCCTCCAGGCCCAGCGCGTCCCGCACCAGGACATCGCCCTCGCGGGCCACCACATCCGGGCCGACAGCTCCGTCGTCGTCCTCATCGGCGCCGCCAACCGCGACCCCGCGGCGTACGACGAGCCGGACCGCTTCGACCTCACCCGCGAGAACCCCGCCGAGCACCTGTCGTTCTCCGGCGGCATCCACTACTGCATCGGCGCCCCGCTGGCCCGTATGGAGGGCGAGACGGCGCTGCGCGTCCTGGTGGAACGCCTGCCCGAGCTGCGCGTCGCCGGCCGCGTCCAGCGCCGCAGCTCGCCCGTGATCAGCGGCTGCACCCGGCTGCCCGTCAGCGGCACGGCCCGATAGCACCGCGCCCCCTCGGCGGCCCGCGCCCCCCCGTCGGGGCGCGGCGCCGTCGCGTACCACCCCCGTATCCGAGGAGAGAGATGAGCGAGACACCCGAGTCCGAGGCCTGGCGGCGGGAGGTCGATCGCTCCACCTTCCCGCGGCGCGAGCCCGGCCCCATCGACCTGCGCCGCTACTACGTCCAGCCGTCCTACTCGGGCGTGCCCACCTTCATGGGCGTCCCCCTCGCCCTCACCCAGGAGGACCTGCGGGCGGGCGAGGTGGACGTGGCCGTGGTCGGCTGCCCCGTGGACGTGTCCAGCGGGCACCGCGGCGCCGCCTACGGTCCGCGTGCCATCCGCGCCGACGAGCGCTATCTGTACGCCACCCCCGAGGGGTTCGTGCACTCCGCGACCCGGGTCAACCCGTTCAACATCCTGAAGGTCGTCGACTACGGCGACGCGGCCGTCGACCCCTTCGACATCAGCCGTTCCATGGAGCCCATCCGCGGCCTCGTACGCGAGATCGCCGAGGTCGGGGCCCGGCCCGTCGTCCTCGGCGGCGACCACTCGCTGCTGTGGCCGAGCGTGGGCGCCCTGTCGGAGGTGCACGGGCGCGGCTCCATCGCCGTCATCCACTTCGACGCGCACCCGGACTGCCACGAGGAGCTGTTCGGGCACCGCGCCACCCACACCACGCCCATCCGGCGCCTCATCGACGAGGAGATGGTGCCGGGCCCGAACGTCATCCAGGTCGGCATCCGCACCATCTCGGGCCCCGACGACCAGCTGTTCAACTGGATGCGCCGGGCCGGGATGCGCTCGCACTTCATGGCCGAGATCGAGCGGATCGGCTTCGCCGCGGTCATCGACAAGGTCATCGAGGAGGCCCGCGCGGTCGCCGACCACGTGTACCTGTCCCTCGACATCGACGTCCTGGACCCGGCCTTCGCGCCCGGCACCGGCACCCCCGAGCCCGCCGGGCTCACCACCCGCGAGCTGTTCACCGCGCTGCGCCGCATCGCGCACGAGACGAACCTGGTCGGCATGGACGTGGTCGAGGTCGCCCCGCACCTGGACGCGGGCTACTCCACCGCCATGAACGCCCGCAGGGCCGTCTTCGAGGCGCTGACAGGCCTCGCCCTGAACCGCATCAAGATCTCCAGCAAGAACTACGCGAACCCGATCGTGGCCGGAGAAGTCCGCTTCCCGCTCAAGTGAGTTGGGGTGCATGCTGTTCCCGTGCGTACGGAATCGCCTGTGCGCACGCCGTCGGAGGCGGGCTGAGGCCCGCCTTCGGTCTGTTCGCCGCCCTTTCGACCCGTACCGACGCCACCGACCACCTTGGATGGAAACCGTCATGACGACAGCCGCCTCCGCCGACCTGTGGGTCCGCAGCTACCACCCCGCTCCCGCCGCACGCCGCCGTCTTGTCTGCTTCCCGCACGCGGGCGGCTCCGCCAGCTTCTACTTCCCGGTGTCGGCCGCCCTGAGCGAGGTCGCCGACGTGATCGCGCTGCAGTACCCGGGGCGCCAGGACCGCCACACGGAGCGGGGCATCGAGACCATAGGCGAGATGGCTGACCGGATCGCCGAAGCGCTGCGCGGCCACACGACGCTGCCGCTGACCTTCTTCGGGCACAGCATGGGCGCCGTCCTCGCCTTCGAGGTGGCCCGGCGCCTGGAGAAGGACGGGCAGGCGCCCGTGCACGTCTTCGCCTCCGGCCGCCGCGCGCCCTCCCGGTTCCGGCCCGAGAACGTCCACCAGCGCGACGACGGCGGCATCATCGCCGAAATGCGCAAGCTCAGCGGCACGGACCCGCGGGTGCTCGGCGACGAGGAGCTGCTGCGCATGGTCCTGCCGGCGATCCGCAGCGACTACACCGCCATCGAGACCTACCGCCCCGAGGCCGGCGCGCAGATCGGCAGCCCCATCACCGTCCTCGTCGGGGACGACGATCCGCGCACCACCCTCGACGAGGCGCGCGCGTGGGAGCCGCACACCCTGGGCTCCTTCGACATGAAGGTGTTCCCCGGCGGCCACTTCTACCTCACTGACCACGCCCAGGACGTGATCGCCGTCCTGAAGGAGCACCTCACGTCGTAGCACGGCAATCGGCGGGGCGGTCACCACAGGACTTGACGTGGTGACCGCCCCGCCGATTCGTGAGCGGCCAAGAATGACCCGGTGGCCAGTTACGGGGGAGAACCGGCCACCGGGAGTCTATGGAATTCAGCTGTGCACGGACTTGCGGGATCGTGAACTCACGCAGAACGCGAGGATGAGCAGGCCGACAATTCCGATCGCCAGGCTCACCCATGAGGGAGTGTCTTCCGGCAGCAATGCCGTGACACCGAATTTTGTGTCCCAGATGCGCTCAGTCAGGAATGAACCGATTCCCTGAACCGCCAGGACGATGCCGACCCACAGCATGCCGCTCCTCAAATGTTCTGTACGGGGTGAGCACTCTCGTGCTTCTCGTTCCGCTTCCCGGTGTTCCCACCGGCTCGCCGACAACACTTATTCAATCGCTCCGGGCATCCGGCGGGGCAGGGGGAAACGTTGGTACCGCTACCGACGAAAGTTGTGACCGGATGACGCGTTCCCCCTCTCGTGGACCTGGCGTGCTCCGGGCCCGGGGTGCACGGTGCTGTCGGCGCGCGTACCGTGCGGAAGCCCCCAAAGACGTTAAGAAGGCGTCAAAGCCGCAGGTCAGGGCGGTGGATGCGGTCTGCAGGCAGCACGCATTAAGCTCTCCACGACCCACACAGCGCGAAGCCGACATGTACGGGGGTGGGCTTGTCGTGCCGCACGTCAAGACGGCCGGATCACAGCGGACCAGGACGTTCCGTCCCGTGGCGTCCGACCTCCTTCTTCTCACCGCCCTGATCGTGGCCAACGTTCTGGTCGCCATCGGCAATGTGGACAACGGCCATCCGCGGTTTGGGCCGTGGGCGGGGTTGGGGTTGCAGGTGGTTGTGGTGGTGGTGTTGGTGGTGCGGCGGGTGTGGCCGTTGTGGGTGTTGGGTGTGGCGACGGTGTCGGCGGTGTTGATGTCGTTGTCGGTGTGGTGGGTGCCGGGGTTGTTGGTGACGTCGGTGGATGGGTCGGGGGTGTGGGTGCCGTTGGCGGCGCCGTTTGCTGCGTATTCGGCGGTGGTGTATTCGTCGCGGCCGCGGGGTGCGTGGGTGTTGACGGGTGTGTTGACTGTGGTGGCGACGCGGTTGTGGGAGTTGTCGTTCGCGGTGGCGGCGTCGGGGGTGTTGTTGACGGCGGTGCCGGCGTTGTTGGGGATGTATGTGGCGGCGCGGCGGGGGTTGATCGCGGCGTTGACGGAGCGGGCGGAGCGGGCGGAGCGGGAGCAGTTTTTGTTGGCGGAGCGGGCGCGGGCGGAGGAGCGGGTGCGGCTTGCGGGGGAGATGCATGATGTGGTGACGCATCGGGTGTCGTTGATGGTGTTGCAGGCGGGGGCGTTGCGGGTGGTGTCGTCGGATGAGCGGGTGCGGGCGGAGGCGGAGGGGTTGCGGGCTGCGGGGTGTCAGGCGTTGGAGGAGCTGCGGGATTTGGTGGGGGTGTTGAGGTCGCCGGAGAGTGCGGCGGGTGTGGTGGGGGCGGTGGGTGATGGGGGTGGTGTGTCGGGTGGTGTGGGGGTGGGTGATTTGGGGTTGTCGGTGTTGGTGGAGGAGTCGCGGGCGGTGGGGGTTGAGGTGGAGTTGAGTGAGGTGGGGGATCGTTCGGTGTCGTCGCCGGTGGTGGCGCGGACGGCGTATCGGATTGTGCAGGAGGGGTTGACGAATGTGCGGAAACACGCGCCGGGGTGTGGGGTGTGGGTGGAGGTGCGGTATGAGGCGGACCGGGTGCGGTTGCGGGTGCGGAATACGGCGCCGACGGGGTTGGTGGACCGGGAGTTGGCGTCGAGTGGGTCGGGCAGTGGTTTGAAGGGGTTGCGGCAGCGGGTCGAGCTGGTGGGCGGCACGTTCGAGTTCGGGCCCCGCCCCGACGGCGGCTTCCACATCGAATCCGTACTGCCTCTGGAAGCGAGCCATGGATAGACTGTCCGCATGGGGCATGAAGTCGTAAAGGTGCTGGTCGTCGATGACGAACCCATGGTCTGCGCACATTTGAGAACGATTCTGGGTTCGGCCGAGGATATTGACGTCGTCGACGCCGCCCACGACGGAGCCGCGGCGGTGGAGGCCGTGATGCGGCATCGCCCCGATCTCGTCCTCATGGATTTGCGGATGCCGGGTGTGGATGGCCTCACCGCCATCGAATGCATCATGAAACTGGACCAGCCGCCGAAAGTGGTGGCGCTCACCACCTTTGACGCCGATCAGTATGTGATGCGGGCACTGCGCAGCGGCGCCAGTGGATTTCTGGTGAAGTCGACGCCGCCCGAGGATCTGATCGGCCTGGTCCGGGTGGCCGCCGACGGGCACACGGTGCTCTCGCCCGTGGCGATGCGCCGCATCGTGGCCGCCTCGTCCGACGAGGACGCGGCGCGCGAGCGGGCCAAGGCCCTCGTCGGCAAGCTCACCGAGCGCGAGACGGACGTGCTCACCTGCCTCGGCGAGGGCCTGTCGAACGCGCAGATCGCCACGAAGCTGTTCCTGAGCGAAGCGACCGTCAAGGGCTATGTCTCCCGCATGCTCGTCAAGCTGGAGTGCACCAACAGGACCCAGGCGGGCCTGCTCGCCTACGACGCGGGCCTCGTCAGCCGCTGACCGCATCGCCGGCCCGCCCCGACGGGCCCGGCCGGCCGGCAGCGCGGTTTCGGCGGGGGAGCAGCGGTCGAGCCCCGTCCGTCGCTGTTCGGGTCGCTCTGTGGCGGGGCGGCCGAGGTCCCGGCCGGGTGGCCGCTATACGGCTGAGGGTTTCTCGTCGGGCTTGCCCGAGCGCGTGGGCGCCGCCGTCGGGCCCAGCCCCTCGCTGCCCGGCCCCGTCGCAGACAGGTCCTGGCCCCGTCAGCCGGGGCGATCGAGCGGTTGCTGTGCGGGTCAGCCCTGCCCGTGTACGCGTGGGCGCCGTGGGCGGATCCAGCTGCGCGTCGTGGGGACGTAGATCGGGAGCTCGGATTCGATGTGGAAGCCGCCGTCGGGGCGGGGCCCGAACTCGAACGTGCCGCCCACCAGCTCGACCCGCTGCCGCAACCCCTTCAAACCACTGCCCGACCCACTCGACGCCAACTCCCGGTCCACCAACCCCGTCGGCGCCGTATTCCGCACCCGCAACCGCACCCGGTCCGCCTCATACCGCACCTCCACCCACACCCCACACCCCGGCGCGTGTTTCCGCACATTCGTCAACCCCTCCTGCACAATCCGATACGCCGTCCGCGCCACCACCGGCGACGACACCGAACGATCCCCCACCTCACTCAACTCCACCTCAACCCCCACCGCCCGCGACTCCTCCACCAACACCGACAACCCCAAATCACCCACCCCCACACCACCCGACACACCACCCCCATCACCCACCGCCCCCACCACACCCGCCGCACTCTCCGGCGACCTCAACACCCCCACCAAATCCCGCAGCTCCTCCAACGCCTGACACCCCGCAGCCCGCAACCCCTCCGCCTCCGCCCGCACCCGCTCATCCGACGACACCACCCGCAACGCCCCCGCCTGCAACACCATCAACGACACCCGATGCGTCACCACATCATGCATCTCCCCCGCAAGCCGCACCCGCTCCTCCGCCCGCGCCCGCTCCGCCAACAAAAACTGCTCCCGCTCCGCCCGCTCCGCCCGCTCCGTCAACGCCGCGATCAACCCCCGCCGCGCCGCCACATACATCCCCAACAACGCCGGCACCGCCGTCAACAACACCCCCGACGCCGCCACCGCGAACGACAACTCCCACAACCGCGTCGCCACCACAGTCAACACACCCGTCAACACCCACGCACCCCGCGGCCGCGACGAATACACCACCGCCGAATACGCAGCAAACGGCGCCGCCAACGGCACCCACACCCCCGACCCATCCACCGACGTCACCAACAACCCCGGCACCCACCACACCGACAACGACATCAACACCGCCGACACCGTCGCCACACCCAACACCCACAACGGCCACACCCGCCGCACCACCAACACCACCACCACAACCACCTGCAACCCCAACCCCGCCCACGGCCCAAACCGCGGGTGATCCTCTCGGGGAAAGCCGCTCCAGAAGGCGACGAAGACGTTGAGTGCGATGAGTGCGGCGACGAGGATGGTGTCCTGAACGGCGCTGCGGCCCAACCATCGAATCGGCCCTATCACGCGGTCACCCTAACGGCGCCCCCGCGCCGCACACGCACATGTGGTCCATAGGACACAGGGGAGCGTACGAAAGTGGGTAGCGCGCCGCCGAAGTTGCAACCTTGGTCGCTTCCACTGCACACGAACCGCTCTGCCTGCTCCGCCGCCCCGCTTGTTTGGCTGGTGTCACGCAGCAGGCCGAAGGGGCGGAGGAGCAGTGCCACACGAGACGCGGCAGCGGCCGGTGCCGGAGCCGGTGCCGGACGCGCTGGGCGCGCCGCGCCCTGCCCGGCGCCTGGACCGCCGCGCCGTCTACTGGTGGACGACGCAGAACGTGCTGGTCGTCGCGCCGGTCCTCGCCGCCCTCGCGGCCCTGGCGCCGCTCCCCGACGCGCCGTCGTGGCTGTGGCCCGTCTTCGCGGTCCTGTGCCCCCTCGGCGTCGGCTACGCGCTGCTCACCCCCTGGTACCGCTACCGCGTGCACCGCTGGGAGGCCGGTGACGCCGCGGTGTGCGCCGTCTCGGGCTGGTTCGTCCGGGAGTGGCGCGTCGTGCCGTTCACCCGCATCCAGACCCTGGACACCAAGCGGGGCCCGCTCATGCAGCTGTTCGGCCTGTCCGCGGTGACCGTGACGACCGCGTCGGCGGCGGGCCCGGTCACCATCGCGGGCCTGGACGACACGCTCGCGACCGAGATGGTCCGCGACCTCACCGAGCGCGTCCGCGCCCTGCGCGAGGACGGCACGTGACGACGGCGACGAAGGGCCCCGACGTGCCGAGCCCGCCCCGCGCCCCCGCGCCCCCCGTGGCCGGGGAGCCCTGGCAGCGGCTGCACCCGCGCATGGTCGTCGTGAGCGTCAGCTGGCTCGCGGGCCCGGCCGCCGCCCTGCTCGCCACCATGTTCCTGGCCCGTGACCTGCTCAACACCCACGGCTGGATCGTGCTCGGCTCCTACATCGTGGTGGCCGCCGTGCAGGCCGGGCACGAGTGGGTGCGCTACCGCACCACCCGCTTCCGGATCACCGACGGCGAGCTGGAGCTGCGCTCCGGCCTGCTGTTCCGTACCGACAAGTCGATACCGCGCGACCGCGTCCGCAGCGCCGACCTCACGGCCAACCCCGTACACCGGCTCTTCGGCCTGGCGGCCGTCAAGGTCGGCACGGGCGAGCGCACCGGCAAGAGCGAGGACGACGAACTGGTCCTGGACGGCATCTCGCGCGCCCAGGCGGTGCGGTTCCGGGCGCTGCTCCTGCACCGCGGCGGGCCGGACGGCGCCGACGCGGCCCCCGCTCTGCCGGTGCCGCTCGCACGCCTTCGCTGGTCCTGGGCCCGGTACGCGCCGCTGACCGTCACCAGCCTGGCCGGCGTCCTGGCCGTGGTCACCGGCGGTTCCAAGCTCCTGGACACCCTCGGGCTCGACCTCACCGAAAGCCGCGTCGCGCGGGACGCATGGGACCGTCTCGACGCGCTGCCGATCGCGGTGGCCGTCGCCGCCGTGGCGGCCGTGCTCCTCGCCATCGGGGTCGCGGGCTCCCTCGTGTCCTTCGCCGAGGCCTGGTACGGGCACCGCATCGAGCGGGAGCCGGAAGGCGCCCTGCACCTCACGCGCGGCCTGCTCACCTCCCGTTCGGTGTCCGTGGCCGAACGGCGCGTCTGCGGCGTCGAGCTGAGCCGGCCGCTGCCGCTGCGCGCGGTCGCCGCCGCCCGGCTCACCCTCCTGGCCACGGGCCTCGGCGGAGCCGCGGGCCGCTTCTCGCACCCGGCGCAGCTCCTGCCGCCCGCGCCCCTGAACGCCGCGCACCGGGTGACGGCCGACGTCCTGAACGAGGCGTCGTCGCCGATCGAACGCGTGGCGCTGCGCGGTCACCCCCGGGCCGCGCTGCGCCGCCGCCTGGTGCGCGGCTGTCTGCTGGCCCCGGCCGCGGCGGCCGCGCTCACCGGGGCCGGGGCGGCGGCCGGGCTCCTGCCGTGGTGGACCGCCGCGGCGGCCGCGCCGTTCACCGCGGGCTGCGGCTACGCGCTTGCCCGGGACGCCTACCGCGGCCTCGGCCACGCGCTCAGCGGCGACTACATCGTCGTACGGCACGGCACGTTCGTGCGCCGCACGGTGGCGCTGCGACGCGGCGCGATCGTCGGCTTCACCGGCAGACAGTCGTACGCCCAGCGCAGAGCCGGACTGTTCACGCTGACCGCCACGACGGCCGCCGGGAAGGGCGCCGTCCGGATCCGCGACGTGGACGTCGCCGAAGGGCTGCGCTTCGCGGAGGCGGCGCTGCCCGGCCTCGTCGCACCGTTCCGCGCCCCCGAGCCGTCGCCCGCCGAGTAACTCCCAAGCCCGTCGAAAGAGCAGAAGACCGAGTACTCCGGAGCGGATCCGGAGTGGAGGAAGGAACCGTGTTCAAAGCCCTAGGACGTTTCGTCGTCGGCCACCGGTGGCTGGTGATCATCACCTGGCTCATCGCCGGGGCGGCCGTGATCGGCTTCGCGCCGTCGCTGACCACCACAACCGACCAAGCAGAGTTCCTTCCCAAGCACTACGAGTCCATCCAGGCCCAGAAGATCCAGGAGAAGGCGTTCCCCAAGGGCTTCAGCCCTTCGGCGATCGTGGTGTTCACGCGCGAGGACGGCAAGGCCCTGAACGCCGCCGACTCCGCGAAGGTCGACAAGGTCGGCAAGGCGCTGAAGGCCAAGAAGTACGAGAAGGTGGAGCAGGTCATCACCGCGCCGCCGTCGCCGCACAAGAAGGTGCAGACGGTGATGGTGTCGATGGCCGACGTGAAGGCGGGTGACAAGGGCCAGCAGCACGCGGTCGAGGACATGCGGGACGATCTGGAGCCGCTGGTCGCCGACTCGGGACTGAAGGCGGGCGTCACCGGTGACGCGGCCACCCAGCTGGACAACGAGGAAGCCTCCAAGGAAGCCGACTCGCTGATCTTCCTCGGCACCATCGGCCTGATCATCGTCCTGATGACGATCATCTTCCGCAGCCCGACGATCACCGTCCTCACCATCGTCGGGATCACGCTGGTCTCGCAGATCGCCAACGGCCTGATCGCCACCTGCGCCAAGGTGTTCCACCTCAAGGCCGACAGTTCGGTGTCGTCACTGCTGATCGTGGTGCTCTTCGGCGTCGGCACCGACTACATCCTCTTCCTGATGTTCCGCTACCGGGAGCGGCTGCGGCTCGGCGAGGACCCGAAGACCGCCATGGTCTCGGCCGTCGGCCGCGTCGGCGAGGCCATCGCGTCGGCCGCCGGAGCCGTCATCGTCTGCTTCCTCGCGCTGCTGCTCTCCTCGCTCAGCTTCCTCGTCTCGATGGGCCCGGCGCTCGCCATCGCCATCGGCGTGACCCTGATCGCCTGTCTCACGCTGATCCCGGCGATCATCTCCCTCATGGGCACCAAGGTGTTCTGGCCGTCCAAGTCCTGGCAGCGGGAGCCGCGCGCGGCCCGGTTCGGCGCCCTCGGCCGGTCCGTGGCCCGCCACCCCGGCCGGTTCGTGGTCGGCTCCGGGCTCCTCATGATCGTCCTCGCCCTCGGCGCCCTCGGCTACAAGCCGACGTTCGCCAGCCAGGAGGACGAGAACTCCAAGAAGGAGTCGCAGGTCGCCCTGCACGCCATGAGCCAGGACCTGCCCGCGGGCAGCACCAACCCCAGCACCGTCCTGATGCGCTCCACGAACGGCGAGAAGCTCCACGAGGCCGACATGAAGGCCTTCGTCGCCGAGCTCAAGCAGGTCAAGGGCGTCGGTGACGCCTCCCGCGCCCAGCTCAGCAAGGACGGCAGGACCGCCGAGTTCAACGCCGTCCTGACGATGGACCCCAACGGCCGCGAGGCCATGGACATCGTGCGCGGCCCGCTGCGCACCACGGCCCACGAGCAGGCCCCGCCCGGCACGGAGACCAAGGTGGGCGGCGTCACCTCGGTGTTCGTCGACATCAACAAGGCCGTCAACCGGGACTTCTCCGTGGTCTTCCCGACGGCGGCCGCGCTCATCATGCTCATCCTCGGCCTGCTGCTGCGCAGCGTCGTCGCGCCCGTCTATCTGATGGTCTCGGTCGCGCTCGGCTTCGGCGCCACGCTCGGCGCGAGCGTGATCCTCTTCCAGCAGATCGAGGGCCAGTCGGGCCTGACCTTCTTCCTGCCGGTCATCATGTACTTGTTCGTGGTCGCCATCGGCACCGACTACAACATCCTGATGGTCGCGCGCCTGCGGGAAGAGGCGAAGGAAGGGCTCGGCCCGCGGGAGGCCACCGCCAAGAGCATCCAGCACGCGGGTCCGACGGTGGCCGCCGCCGGTGTGATCCTCGCGGGCACGTTCGCCTCGATGCTGCTCGCCAGCGACGTCTCGCTCGCCCAGATCGGGTTCGCCGTCGCCTTCGGCATCATGATCTCGGCCTTCGTGATGGCGATGTTCTTCACTCCCGCCCTCACCGCCCTGTTCGGCCGGGCCGCGTGGTGGCCGCGCCGGATCACACCGGACGCCCCGAACCGGGGCGTGCCGCCGCACGACGGCTACCAGCGGCCGGTGCCCGCGCAGAGCGGTTCGCCGTACGCGCAGTACCCGCCCCAGGGCGGTCGGCGCGACTGACCGGTACGCCCCACGGAAATCGCGCCCCACCGCCGCAGCGGTGGGGCGCGATTTCCGTGGGGGATCGAAGTGGGGGATCGAAGGGGCATGCAAGGGGGCCGGGCGAGCCCCCGGACTACTCGGCTATCTTCGTGCGGCCCACCCATCGCAGTTTCAGCGGGTCGGAACCCCCGTCATGTGCCGGGGAATTCGTGCGGGCCCCGCCCACCCCGCCCTGAGCGTCAATGAACTCGTAGTGTTCATAGCCGTTTCCGTGCCGAATCTTGATCTTCTCCGCGGAGCAGATCACGTCATTCAGCTCGGCGAGGACGACGGTTCCGGAAAGGGTGCTCGGGCCGCCTTCGAGGTGGACGGAGTTCAATGTGATGGCGGAGATGCTGGGGTCGATTCCTCGCATGGGTCACCTCTCGTCTTGGCACCTCGGACTCGGAGTGATTGTTCTGCGGCCGCACGGACTTCGGAAAGCCCTCCGACACCCCTCAATGACCCCTATGCGCCTGCGGCGTTCGGCCTCGAAGCGGTCTCAAGAGTTCACGAACGCACAGTGGCGGGGACCGGGTCCGGGTGCCGCTGCCGCCCGTTCAGCTCCGGCAGGGGCGGCTGCTCGGCTTCGGCGGGGGCGGCGCCGAGCGCGCTGAACTTCTCGCCGAGCGGCCGGATGAGGTTCTTCTCGACCTCGTAGTAGCTGGTGAGCGCCGACAGGGGCACCCGGCGCAGGTGCCAGCGGCCCGTGAGGTTGCAGCCCACCGCAGGATCGGGCGTGAAGTGGCCGGTCAGCCAGCCCTCGTGCGCGCCGTCGAGGGTGTGCTCCAGGCGGAAGTGGTTGAACAGGCTCTGCGCCGTGGCGCGGACCGTCTCGTGCGGGTCCTGCGGCCTGGGGTCCGCCACGCCGAACCAGCACTCGGGCTCCTCGGCGTCCTTCACATAGGCGTCGTTGAAGCCCAGCCACGGCCAGACGAAGGCGATGTGGCGCGCGTGCGCGGTGCTCACGTCGTCGGCGCGCAGGCCGTCCGCGATCCGGTCGGCGTCGATGTAGAAGCGCCCCAGCCAACTCGGCAGCCACAGGTAGTACGGGTAGGAGCTGTCGTCGGAGAGCAGATAGCTGTTGGCGTTCGAGAACAGTTCGTTCCCGGCTACGGGCCGCAGCCGCACACCGTACTCGGGCAGGTTGAAACGCACGCTCAGGACTTCGAAGAACGACCGTACGTCCTGGAAGTAGGCGGCCAACGTGCCATAGGCGTCCGCGGTTTCGGCGGCGATTTCTTTACGGAAGATCATGGGTACCTCTCCCACGCGCTGAGGCGGTGCTTCCGGGTTCTCACATCGGCAGGGAACCCGAATGTGCTAAGACGTCTGCGTGAGCGCGACTGTAGATCACCAGCAGAGTGCGGTAAACCATGCAAGGGCAAACACGGTGACGCACACTCAAGAACCACCACCCGCCCTCGCGTTACTCGACACGGCGATAGTCGGAGCCGGAATCGGAGGCTGTTTCCTGGCCGAACAGCTCGCCCGTGAGCGGGAATCCGCCGGACATCCCCGGGGCGGCCGTGTGGCCCTCTTCGAGCGCACGCACCGGGTGGGCGGACGGCTGTGGACGGTGCGCATGGGGCAGGGGCCGGACGCCCCGGTCGCCGACCTCGGCGCGATGCGGCTGCACCGCGGACTGCGGCGGGTCCTGGACGCCGTGGCCCGGGCCGGACTCACGGGCGACCTCGTGCCCTTCGACTTCGGGCGCCCCGAGAACCTCGTCCACGTCCGCGGAGTGACCCTGCGCCAACGCGAGTTGACCGACCCCGCGAGGATTCCGTACGACCTGGCGGAGCAGGAGCGCGGCCTGGCACCAGAAGACCTCGTGCGGCGCGCGGCCGACGCCCTCGTGCCCGGCTTCACCGAGCTGCGCCGGACCCACCACACAGCCGTCGAACAGGGTGACGCGCACCGGGCCGCGCGCACGGCCGCGGCGTTCCGCGCGCACCGGGACCGGGCGGCCGTCGGCGGACTCCCGCTGTGGCGGACGACCTACGCCGACGCCCTGCGGGCGGTCCTCGGCGCACAGGCCGTGGCCCTCCTGCACGACACCGGTGGCTACGACGTGGCCACCAGCGGCGAGAACGCCGCCGAACAGCTCGGCCTGCTCTTCCGCACCCCGCCCGACGCCGAGTACGTGACGCTCCGGCACGGCATGCAGAGCCTGCCCCTCGCCCTGTGCGACCGCTTCACGGCGGCGGGCGGGGGCCTGCGCCTCGGCCACCGGCTCCTGCGGATCGACCGCGCGGAGCCGGGCGCGGCCCGAACCGCGGCGGAACGCGGCGAGCCCCCGCCCCGCTATCTGCTGACCTTCGCCCTGGAGGACCCGCGGGGCCGCGCCACCGGAGAGCATCTGCGCGTCCACGCGCGCACGGTCCTGCTCGCCCTGCCGCCGGGGCCGCTGCGCCGGCTCGCCCAGGACGGGCTGCCTTTCACCCCCCGGCTCCGCGCGGACCTCGCGGCCCTCGACGCCGTGCCCGCGCACAAGCTCTTCCTGCTGTACGAGACGGCGTGGTGGCGCCGCCTGGGCCTGACGCGCGGCCGCGCCACGACGGACCTGCCGCTGCGCCAGCTCTGGTACGGCGGCACCTGCCCGCCGCCCGCCGCCGCCCGCGGTGAAGGACCGGCGCTGCTGCTCGCCGCGTACCCGAGCGGACCCGCCACCGAGGCGTGGCACGCCGTCGAGCCGCCGCACCCCTCCGCGCGCGAGCCCGACGCGGCCGCCGTCGAGCGGGCCCACCGCCTCGTCGCCCGCATGCACGGGCTGCCCGGCCTCGCGGCCCCGCTGCTCGCCCGCCGACAGGACTGGAACCGGCCACCGCACGACGGGGCCTGGCACGTGTGGCGGCCCGGCCACGACCCCGAGGCGGTGGCGCCCCGCGTGCGCCGCCCCCTGCCCGGCGAGGCGGTGCACCTCGTCAGCGACTGCTGGACGCCCGACCCCGGCTCGATCGAAGGGGTCGTCTCCTGCGCGGAGGCGGTGCTGAGCGAGCTCGCGAGGGAACGGGGCGACCACGGGGGACACCGGGCACGGTAGGGCGGCACAGAGGCGCCCTGGGCGGCGGGACACCGGGCACGGTAGGTTCTCCGTAAAGATTCGGTCATCGGTGGGGCCCGCACAGGGCGGTTCCTCACCGTGCGGTTGTGGCGAGGTGTGGTGGCATGGGTGTGCTGACGGTGGGGAAGGTCCTGCGGTTCGACGAGGTCCGCGGCTACGGGTTCATCGCTCCCGAGACGGGCGACGAGGACGTGTTCATGCACGCGAACGACCTCGTGGGCGAGAAGTACCTCTACCAAGAGGGCAGCGTGGTCGAGTTCTTCCTGGAGATGGGGGACAAGGGGCCCAAGGCGTCGAACATCCGCCTGGTCCATCAGTCCACCTCCCACCAGCTGCCGCGCGGCGGCCTCGCGGCCCGGTCCGCCGCCCCCGCGGCCGGTGACGGGGAGGTCTCCCCGGCCGACGAGTTCGCCCAGGAGCTGACGGAGGCCCTGCTCGACTCCGTCGGCTCCCTGACCGGCGACCAGATCAAGCGCGTGCGGGCCTGTGTGCTCGAACTGGCGCGGGAGCACGGCTGGGTCGCCTCCTGACGCCGGTTCGCGCGGAGCCGACGAAGGGCGGTGGGGTGCGCGCACCCCACCGCCCCCGTCCGTCACCGAAGTCCCCCGCAGGGACCGCCGGTCGTCACTCCTGACGTGCTAGACGGGCTGCCACAGGGCGGGGACGTTCGGCGGCTCCCAGCCCGGGTAGGCGGTGTGGCCCTGGACGCAGCGGTAGCGGACGCCCTCGTACGTCACGACGTCCCCGGCCGTGTAGGTGGCACCCAGCTGCCAGGTGGTCTCGCCGCCGCCCGGCACGGTGAGGGTGTAGGTGGTGCTGTGGCTGACCTGCCCGGCGCCCGTGAAGGTCAGTGTGTACGTACCGCCGACCGTGCCCGCGGCGACCTCGACGGTGGCGGTGGAGGACTCACCCGAGGTGACCGACTCCGGGCTGAAGGTGACACTCACCCCTGCCGGGGCGCCCGACGCCGAGAGCTTCACCTGTTGTGCGTTGCCGCTGGTCGTGGCCGTGGCGACGGTGACCTTCGCGGAGGAACCCGGCTCGACGGTGCCCGTGGCCGGGTCCGCCGAGATCGAGAAGTCGTCGGTGGGGGCGGGTTCGTCGCCCACGGACGTCTTCCAGATCGTGTACGCGACCCCGTCCGAGCTGCGGTTCAGAGCGGTGGCGGCGATGTTGGCGGTGGTGTCGCAGCCGGAGTGGTAGCACGGGTCGTAGGCGCGGCCCGCGGTGCCGCCCCACTTCGCGGCCTCGGCGGCGGACTTCGTCGCTGAGGCGCCGGTGGCGTAGCCGGAGGTGGCGATGCCGACCTGCTGGAACGACGCGTCGTCCGACCGGCCCCGCCCTTCGACGTTCTCCTGCGGGGCGAGGTTGAGCGACGTCCAGTACTCCTTCATCGGGGCCGAGGCCGCCGAGTTGAGGTTGTTGATGAAGTAGCCGGCGTTGACCGAGCCGACCATGTCGAAGTTGTAGTACGCCTTGATCTTGGCGCGCTCGGTGCCGTTGAGGGTCCTGGCGTAGTAGTCGGAGCCGTTCAGGCCCTGCTCCTCATCGGTCCACCAGGCGAACCGGACGCGGTTCTTCATGGTGGGGTTGTTCTGCGCCAGGGCCAGCGCGGCCTCCAGGATCGCGGCGGAGCCGGAGCCGTTGTCGTTGATGCCGGGTCCCGCGGCCACGCCGTCGAGGTGCGCGCCGAACATGTAGACGTTGTCCGCGTTGCCCCGCGGCCACTCGGCGATCAGGTTGTTGCCCGCGCCCGCGGAGCAGCCGGAGGCGCACGTCTGCTCGGTGACCTGGTATCCGGCGGCCTCCAGCTTGCCCTTGACGTAGGCGAGGGAGGCGCGGTAACCGGGCCCGGTGGCGCGGCGGTTGCCGCCGTTCTGCGAGGCGATGGTGTTGAGCTGCGTCAGATGCGCCTGGACCTTGGCCACGTCGATGTCCGGCGGCGGCGTCGGGTTGCCGCCGCCGCCCACGGTCAGCGTGTACTGGGCGGTGTGCGTCCTGGTGCCCGCGGTGCCCGTGACGGTGATCGGGTAGGTGCCGGCCGCGGTGGACGCCGAGGTGCTGATCTTCAGGGTGGAGTTGGCGCCGGAGGTGACGGTCGCCGGGTCGAACGTGACGCTGACTCCGGTGGGTGCGCCGGTGGAGGTCAGCGAGATCTGCTGGGCGCTGCCGGTGACGGTCGTGGTGTTGACCGTGGCCGTGGCCGAGGCGCCCGGCTCGACCTTGCCGGAGGCCGGACTCAGGCCGAGCGAGAAGTCGTTCTGCTGCCCCTCGCAGGTCGGGTCACCGGGCTGGGCCGGGATGCTGATGGCGTCCCAGGCGGCCTTGGTGGCGTTGAACAGGTCGCAGCTCGCGTCCAGGTTCTTCGCCGAGGTCAGGGTGGCGGTGCGGTAGCGCTTGTACGTCATGCCGCTGGTCTTGAGCAGCATGGCGCCGTAGAAGATCTTGCCGGCGTTCTTGGCGCCCACGCCGGTGACCTGCTTGCTGTTGCAGGTGGGGCTGGTGGGCTTGCCGCCACCGGGGTTGGAGCCTTCCGCGAGGAGGTAGAACCAGTGGTTCATCGGCCCGGCCGCCTTGTGCTCCTCGGTGCCGGGGATCGACGCGGAGTAGCAGTTGGGGTCGTTGTTGACCTTGCTCGGGTCGTACATGTTCCGGATCGGGCCGCGGCCCTGGAGGTTGACCATCTCCCCGACGGTGTAGTCGGGGGTGTCGTAGGGGGCGGCCTGGTTGATGTACTCCTCGGTCAGGGCGCCCATGATGTCGCCGGTGGCCTCGCCGAGGCCGCTCTCGTTGTTCGCCCCGCCGGGGGTGTTGGAGTCCAGGCCGTGGCCGAACTCGTGGGCGACGACGTCGACCCCGGCGATCCACTCGTTCGCGCTGTTGTGGCCGATGGTGACGGAGGAGCCGTCCCAGTACGCGTTGAGCTGGTTGAGGCCCACGCGCACCGGCCAGCTGCGGCCGTTGCCGTCGTGACCGTTGCGGCCGAACCACTCCTTGAACATGTTCCACTGCTTCTGCGCCGCGAACATCACGTCGACGCAGCCGGTCTCCCGGCTGGTGGGGTTGCCGGTGCCCCAGTCGTCGGTGGCCTTGGTGAAGAGGCCGCCGTTGTAGTCCGAGCACTGCAGGCCGGGCCGTGTGGTGTCGCGCAGGACGTAGTTGGTGCCCGACCGGGAGGTGTCGATGGTCAGCGGGCTGGGGCCGTTCCACTTGCTGCGGCCGGTGCCCGCGCGCACGTCGTCGTAGGTGTCGACGACCTTGCCGGTGAGCGCGTTGACGAAGACGTGCAGCCTGCTGGGGTCGCCCGCCTTGGTCCTGCCGGTCAGGACGGTCTCCCAGGCGAGCGCGGGCGCGTCCTTCTCGACCCGGACGACCAGGCGCTTGGACGCGACCTTCGTCACCGACGCCAGCTTGGCGCGGCTGGTCCTGACCGCCTGCGCGGCCTTGACCTCGGCCTTGGTGGTGACCGAGATCGTCGCGTCGGTGGCGGCGTGCACGGAGCGGACCTTGCCCTCGCCGTCGGCGAGGACCACCGCGTCACCGCCCACCACCGGCAGGCCGCGGTAGGTGCGCTCGTACGCGACGGAGTACAGGCCCTTGCCCCAGGGGATGACCTGCTGCCGGTCGTACTGTTCCTCGGGGCCCTTGGCGAGCGAGTCGAGGCCGCTCCGCGCCGCCTTGTCGGCGGCGGCGACGGCCTTCGCACGGGGGTCCGGCTTGCCCGCGGGGGGCGCGGCCGAGGCGAAGGATGCCGGTACCACCACCACCCCGAGTGCCATGGCCAGGGTTATCCCGGCCGCTGCGGATCTTCTGAGCATCACGGCTCCTTGTGAGAGGTGTTGAGGCTCGGCTGGGCCATGGGGGAGTGCGTGCGCGCGTCGGTTCCCGCGGCCGTGCCCGGTGGTCCGCATCTGTACTGACGGTGACATGACACCCTCATGGCTGGCGGAACCCTCACATCGGCCCGGGCCCCGGTCAATGGATTTCGGGCGTCCGGCACGTCTTGTCAAGAACTGGCAAGCGCGCCGGGCGGGGCCCGGCGTCACTCCGACAGGCTCCGCAGCCGCTCGCGGTACTCCCGGACTTCCGGCAGGTCGCCCCAGCGCCCGGCGAGCCGGCTGTGCAGCCCGCGCAACTCGGCGGTGATCATCAACTCGCGTGCGCTCAGGGCCTCTTTCAGGACAGGCTGCGCCAGGGCGACCGCCGCGACGGGGTCACCGGCGCACGCCCAGCTGTCCGCCAGGCGCAGCGTGAGCAGCAGGCGCGTGGTCTGCATCACGGGCGGAAGCAGCGCGTACGACCGGGCGGTGGCCTCGATCGCGCGCCGGGCCACCGCGCGGTCGTCCGTCATCACCGCGAGGTCGCGCAGCGCCCCGCCGATCGCCGACTCCAGACGCAGTACGCCCTCCGCCCCCGACAGCCAGGGCGCTTCCAGGCGGTCCCGGTCGTCCAGGCGGGCGAACCTGCGCCGGGCCATGGAGATGTGCCGTCGGCACGCGGCGGAGTCGTGGCTCAGCGCGTACGCCCGCGCCTGGTAGAGGTCCGCCAGGGTCGTCATCCAGCGCCGCTTGGCGTCCACCGCGCCGATGGCCTCCGCGTACACGAGCATCGACGCGGCGTCCCCGTCGAGCCGGACGAGGGTGCACATGTCGCTGAGGAGCGTCGCCCGGGCCTCGGCGTCCTGGGCGGCGTCCGCCCACCGCAGGCCGTGCCCGAGCCAGGCCATGGCGACGCCGCTCTGCCCCCGCTCCATCCGCAGCCGCCCGGCGACCTGCGCGTACTGTGCGGCGAGCCGCAACTGGCCGTACGGCAGGCGGCCGGTGGAGTTGACCGCCTCGGCCCAGCGGGCCACGCCGCGCAGGAGGCGCTCGACGGTGGTCACGCACGCGTCGGTGACCTGGGCGAACGCCTCGCGGATCAGACAGGCGAGGACGGCGGTGAGGCCGTGCAGCAGCTCCACCTCCGCGCCGAGCACCTCACTGGCGCGGTCGTACGGCTTGGTCAGCCCGCTCAGCAGGTCCGCCACCGAGCTCCGGTCGGGCGTCGCGCAGCCCACCGTGCCGTGCAGCGGGCAGGCCAGGCCCTCGTCGGGCAGCCGCGCGGGCCACGGCTGGGCGGTCAGGGGGACCTCGATCCCCGGGGTGTCGGCTCCGGGGATCGGGGAGAACAGCGTCGGTGCCGTCAGGAAGCGGCCGGGCACGCACAGCGACTGCCGCGGCGAGGAGATGGCCGTGGCGAGCTGCCCCCCGGTCTCCAGGACGGCGTCGAGCCGGCTCACCAGGTCGAAGGGCGGCTCCCGAAGGCCGCTCTCCAGCCGGCTGATGAAGCTGTGGTGGTAGCCCACCCGCCGACCGAGCTGCAACTGGGTGAGTCCGGCCCGCCGCCGGTGGAAGCGCAACTGCCGCCCGAACTCAGCCCACCCCGGGTCGACCGCCTGTGACATGCCGACGGACATGGCCCCTCCCCGACCGGGCTCCCCCTGGGGTCAGTGTGACAGGTGAGGTTGATTCTTCCAAGGTTGATTCTTCCAACACCTATACGTACAGGGGGAATTGGCGCCCGCGGTGGCCCGGGGTGGCGGAGCCGGAGGACGGGCGAGCCGTCAGCTTTCCGGGTGGTGGACGGCGAAGACCGTGTACGTGTGCGGGTCGGGCGTGCCCAGCGCGGCGGCCCGGTCGCGGTACACCTGGACATCCGGGTCACCCATGGTGGCCTTGATGTCGGCCTTGCTGCGCCACTGCGCGAAGTAGACGAGGCGCTTGCCGTCGCGGCTGGTCATGATGTTGACGGAGATGCAGCCGGGCCGGTGGCGGATGAACTTCTCGGCGCCTTCGCTGAGCACCTCGGCCAGCTCCCGCTGCTTCTCCGGCTCCACTTCGAACACGTTGATCATGGCGAAGGTGCCGTCGTCGGTGCGGATGATCGTCTCGGTCATGGGGGTCACGTGCCTTTCGTCGTCGATGGTTAGGGCTGATCACTCGTCGGCAGGACTCGGGCGACGGACGGCCGGGGAAGGCCCGGCAGCCCTCAGGAGGGGGCCGCCGTCCACGCGCGGGCCACCTCGACCGCCTGTGCCGGGTTGAGCCGCGGGTCGCACAGGGACGAGGGGGTGGCTCCGGCGGCCCCGGCGTCGAGTTCGGCCGGGTCCGTCCAGACGCACTCGGCCACGTCGTGCGGCGTGGTTTCGAGGTGCAGCCCCGCGGGCGTTCCCCCTGCCGCGGCCACCACGTCCAGGAACGCGCGGACTTCGGCGACCACCGTCCGGACCGAACGGACCTTGACGCCCGAGGGCGACCTGACGGTGTTGCCGTGCAGCGGATCACACAGCCACGCCACCCTGTACCCGGCCGTGCGCACCGCGGTGACCAGCGGGGGCAGCGCGGTACGGACCGCCGCCGCGCCCATCCGGGAGATCAGCGTGAGCCGCCCCGGCTCCCGGTCGGGGTCGAGGCGGGAGCACAGGGCGAGCAGATCCTCCGGCCGGGTCGCAGGCCCGACCTTGCACGCGACCGGGTTGGTCACCTGCGCCAGCATCCGGGCGTGCGGACCGTCCGGGTGGCGGGTGCGCTCACCGATCCACGGCAGGTGCGTGGAGGCAAGGAGGACGTGGCCGGCCGCGGTGCGACGCAGCAGCGGCAACTCGTAGTCGAGCACCAGCGCCTCGTGACTCGTCCACACCGGTGCCCCCGTGGGCAGGGTCCAGTCACTGGTGCGTTGCCGCAGATACGTCACGGCGCGATGGGCGGCGTAGTAGCACTCAAGGAGGCGCCGGGGGGCGGGGCGGCGGGCCTCGGCGGTCGGTTCGGGGCCGTTGACCAGGTGGCCGCGGTAGACGGGCAGTTCGACGCCGTCGACGTGCTCGGTGGTGGCGCTGCGCGGCTTGGCGAACTGACCGGCGATCCGCCCGATGCGCACCACCGGCTGGCCGGTGCCCGCCACCATCACCCCGGCGAGCGCGTCCAGCAGGCCCGCCTTGCGCATGACCGTCGCTGGTTCGCACTCGGCGGGGTCCTCGGCGCAGTCGCCCGCCTGGATCACCAGGTAGTGGCCGCTCGCGGCCTCGGCGAGCAGGGTCCGCAGCAGGCGGATCTCCTCCCAGGTCACCAGGCCCGGAAGGCGGGCCAGCTCGGCGCGGGCCGCCGCGACCTGGACGGAGTCGGTCCAGTCCGGCTGCTGTGCGGCCGCGCCGAGGTCGCGCGGGAAGTCCTCGTCCAGATCGTGGAGGGGAACTTCGACGGCGAGGGCGTGGAGCGGATATCCGGGGCGGGAGAGGCCGATCACGGGAGCCGCCGCGCCATGGTCAGGCCGTCGGCGACGGCGAGCATGACCAGCTCCACGCGCTCGTCCTCGCGGGCGTGTTCGTTGAAGGCGTGCACGGCGGCCGGCTTCTCGCCCGGGAACTCGTCGATCACCTGCCCGCTGAAGAGCGTGTTGTCGACCAGGATCAGCGCGTCAGGCCGCATCCGTGGCACCAACTCCTCCCAGTAGTCGATGTAACCGGGTTTGTCGGCGTCGATGAAGGCGAGGTCCAGGTGCGGCTCGGCGGGCAGGGCGCGCAGGGTGTCCACGGCCGGGCCGAGACGCAGTTCGATGCGGTCGGCGACACCGTCACGGATCCAGAACTCGTGGGCCAGATCGGTCCATTCGGCCGAGATGTCACAGGTGATCAAGGAGCCGTCGGCGGCGAGGCCGCGGGCCAGGCAGAGCGAGGAGGAGCCGGTGAACGTGCCCACTTCGACGACGTTCCGGGCGCCGAGCAACCGCACCAGGAAGGTCAGGAGCGCGGCCTCCTCGGGGGCGACCACCATGTGCGCCTGATCGGGTGTGAGTGTCCGGGTCCGCTCCGCCAGTTCCGCCAAGAGAGGGTCGGGGGTCATCCTGCCCTGGGTGAGCAGATAGTCGTGCAGCTCGGATGTGAGCGCGATGTTCCTGAAGGTGTCGTTCCGCAGCACGGGGTCTCCCGATGGTGGTGAGAGGAATGGGTCCGCGGGGCCGAGTGGAGGAACCGGCCCCACGGGGTGCGCCCGGTGGTCGGTTCAGGTGACCGTGCCCCCGGCGGACAGCCAGGCGGCGTAGACACGGCGGACCGCCTCGGCCGGACGCGGAAGACCGATGGTCGCGGCGCGCAGGTCGCCGGAGCTGTGCAGTTCGAAGCGCCGTCGGCCGGGAAAGTGGTGGTTGCGGACGAAGTAGGTGACGGTGGAGCCGTGGGGGCCGCCCTCGTGAGGGTTGTGTCCGCCGCCCTCCCACAGCAGCCCGGCGTCGGTGTGCCAGGTGGTGACGAGTCGGCACAGCAGCGGCGAGGAGGGCCGGGCCAGCACGAACGCGGTGTGGTTCTCGAAGCCGCACCCGGCTTCGGTCGCCGCGATCCGCTCGTCGAACGCACTGCTGTCACGAGGAAAGAGGAAGACCTCGACCGCGGCGTGCCGCCGCCCGTCCGGCAGCTGGAGCCGCAGTCGGGTGATGTGTACCTCGCAGTTCGCCGGATCCAGTCCATGGCGCTCGGACAGACGGGCGCGCACCACGGTGCTGGGGACGGTCGGCGAAGGAGCCAGCCCCCGCGCCTCCAGATAGCGAAGGCCCGTCGTCAGGGTGCGGGGGAACAGCAGGACCGCGCAGTGGTCGAAGACGCACTCCCGCTCGGTCAGCACCGCTGCGGTCCCCCGCGGAGCCAGCGGTGCGACGAGTTCGGACGCCGGTACCGTGCTGGCGAACCGGGCGTCACGTATCACTTCCTCCAGACGGTGACGATCCGCCTCGGTGAACGCCCCTGTGATGGCCGAACCGTCAGTCGGACGGGTTTGGTGCTCGGCGATGCCAGAGGAACGTACGAAATTCATTGGTGCCTCCTGCCTTAGAGCTGTCGGAATTCTGTGACGAAAACCCGCTCATAAGCAAGGGCGGTCGGGTGGCGGCTGCGTTTTCTGCTTCGAAAAGGGCGTTCACGCTGCCCGTGCGCGCCTGTCACCTGGGGAAATGCGACCCTTCGATTCTGTCGATGCCATGATTCGGTAGAATCGATCGATCCGAGGAAGGCGTTCCTCGCGAATGCTGGAAGCGGACTCCCCTCTTTCTGTATTGATGTTTCTTGTCGGCTGCGAAGCCCGCGCCCGCAGGTATTCGGGCGCCGAGCTGCGATGACGCGGCGCGCGGAGCCGATTCCGTCGATGGTTGCCTGCGATGAGGTCGAACGATCAGCGGGTGAAAGCAGGCACAAGGTCCTCGTGCGCTGCTGGTAAAGCCCTTGTATTGAGGTTCCTTATGGTGTGCCGGTGATGCGCGGACCATCGGGATTTCTTATCGGGCGGCGCTGGACGAAAGGTTCGGGCGCCGCACAGAATCCGTATGCGCAAGACAGCGTCCGCATCGTTCTGCCGCTACGGAGGTTTCTTTGTGAACGCTCCTCCTGCCCGCACGAAATCCCTGCCGGTGTCCCGCACGTTCACCGACGCCCTGGAACGCGCGGCCGCGTGCCGTACGGCACCCGCCGTGTGGGACGGCGGCCGGTGGCGGACCTGGCGGGACTGCCTGGACCAGGCCGAGCGCACCGCGGCCGCGCTGCACCGGCGAGGTGTGGGGGGCGGCGACGTGCTGGCCGTCGCGCTGCCCAACTCCTGGGAGCTGGTGGTGCTGCACGCGGCCGCCGCCCGGCTCGGCATCCTGTTGCTGCCCCTGCACTCCGCCTACGGCACCCGCGAGACGCAGCGGCTGATCGAGCGGTCGGGTGCGGTCGCGCTGGCCGCCGCAGCGGTCAGGCGAGGCGAGGACCGTAGCGAGGAGATCGTCAGCCTGCGCGAGCGGTGCGCCGGGTTGCGGCACCTGTGGGTGTCGCACGCGGCCGCCGCCCGTCCTGGGGCCGACGGTCCGCGGGATCTGGCCGAGCTGTTCGACGAGGAAGCGGACCCGGGCGTGCGGTTGCCGCCCGCGCCGACCGACCCGCGGGCTCCGCTGGTGCTGCTCGCGTCCTCGGGGACGACCTCCCAGCGGCCCAAGCTGTGCGCCCACAGCCACGGTGGGCTCCTCGGCAACGCGGCGGCCGTGGCGGCGGACGGTGGATTCGGCGCCGCCGACACCATCGTGTCGGCGAGCCCCCTCAGCCATGCCTTCGGGCTGTTGTCCGTGCATCTCGCCCTGGTCACCGGCGGGGCCGTCGGCCTGTTCGACGGCTGGGAGCCGGGCCGGTTCGCCGCTGCTCTGGACGCGGTCGGCGCCACCACCGCCTTCGCCGTACCGGCCCAACTGCGCGACCTGCTGACCCTGCCCGCATACGACACGGGTACGCGCTCGCCGACGCTGCGGGAGGTACGCACCGGCGGCGCGCCCGTGCCCCGCGAACTGGCCGAGGAGGTACGCCGCACCTTCGGGGCGCACCTCGTCGTGCAGTGGGGGATGACCGAGGTCGGCGCCGGTACGTACACCCGCGTCGGCGATCCGCCCGAGGCGGTCGGGACCATCGGGCGGCCGGCCGCCGGCGCCGAGGTGCGGATACGGCGCCGGGACGGCGAGCCGGCCGCGCCCGGCGAGACCGGTGAACTCCAGTACCGCAGTCCCTTCATGTTCTCCGGCTACTACCTCGACCCGGAGCTGACCCGGGCCGCGCTCACCCCGGACGGCTGGCTGCGCACCGGCGACCGGGCCGCCCTTGAGCCGGACGGCTCGGTGGTCTACCGGGGCCGCGCCGACGAGATGATCAACCGGGGCGGGCTGAAGTACAGCGCGCTGGAAGTGGAGGAACTGCTGAGCGACCTGCCGCAGTTGGCGCAGCACGCCGTGGTCGCGCGCGCCGACCCGCGACTCGGCCAGCGTTCCTGCCTGGTCGTGGCGCTCCGCCGGGGCGAGCGCGTGACCTTGGACGACATCACGAGCCATCTGGTGGCCAAGGGCCTTGCCACCTACAAACTCCCCGAACAACTGGTCGTGGTCGACCAGTTGCCCACGACGGTCACCGGCAAGACGGCCCGCGCCCGGCTGAGGGCGATCCCCCTGCCCCCTCTCCCCGCGCGGCCCCCCGGGCGCGCCGCGGCGCTGAGGCCGGGCGGCGCGGAGGCCGCCCGATGACCGGGGTGACCGGGGCCGCCTCAGGCGTCCCGTTGTCCGCGCAGCACCGACTGCAGACCGGCCAGGTTCGGGTTGGACGAGTTCCGGTCGAGCCACGTCATGGTGATGGACGTGCGCAGGGACACGTCGTCGACCTCGACGACAGCGATCTCACCCCGGCGCGCCTGGGCGCGCACCGCGAGGGACGGCAGCAGCGCGCACCCCATGCCCGCGGCCACGCACGCGCTGAGGGTGCCGATGCTCGACACCTCCGCGACCGGCTCCTTCGCGGTCCGGCCGGAGAAGGAGTCGTCGAACATCTGCCGGAAGCCGCAGCCGCGTTCGGTGGCGAGGAAAGGCTCCGATGCCAGCTCCCCGAGGTGCACCCGCCGGCGTGCGGCCAGCGGATGGTCCGGCGGGGTGATGACCACCAACGGCTCCTCGCCCAGGGTCTCGGCCCGCAGCCCCGCGTCCGTCGGCGCGTCGCCGAACGTCAGGCACACATCGAGGTCACCCCGGCGCACCGCCTTGTACAGCTCACCCCGATTGTCCTGAGTGATGCGTACCCGTGCCTCCGGATGGAGCGAGCGATAGCGCGAGAGCACCTCGGGCAGCAGATGCAGACACACCGTCTCCAGTGCGCCGACCGCGACCTCCGAGTCCGGTCGGCTCACCGCCCAGCGTGCCTCCTCCATCAGCTTGAGGATGCGCTCGGTGTACTCCGACAGCGCCACGCCTTGCGGCGTCAGCCGAATCTGCCGCTGCGAGCGGTCGAGCAGCTCCACCCCGAGCTCGCGTTCCAGTGCCTGAATCTGGTCGCTGACGCTGGACTGCGCGTAGTGCAACTCCCGGGCCGCCTGGGTGACGCTCAGCGTCCTGGCGACCGCCTCGAACGTCCGAAGATGCCGTAACTCCATGTCTTGGCTCCCCCCTCGAACACCGATCGGCTGAGCCGATGTTACCCATAGGGCATTCCCGTCGTCACCGGCGGCAGAGCGCCTTTCGGTTCCGCTTGAATGGATTGCAACTCCGTCAACTCCGTGTGTATGGCGGCCCATTAGCGCTGTCGAAATGAAGGAGAGAAACATGTCGACGCAGGCGGAAGCCGTTTCCGTCGCACCGGCGCGCATCGAGAAGCCCTCGGCGACCCTGCTGATCGGGCTCTCGCTCGGCTACTTCATGGTCCTGCTGGACACGACGATCGTCGCCGTGGCGCTGCCCGCCATCTCCGGTTCACTGCACGTCGGCCTCAGCGGCCTGCAGTGGGTCACCAACGGCTACACGATCACCTTCGCCGCGTTGCTGCTCACCGCAGGCTGGCTCTCCGACCGACTCGGCGGCCGCAGGGTCTTCGTCTGCGGCCTCGTGGCCTTCGGCGTCCTGTCCGGCGTCTGTGCCGCGGCCGACTCCCTGGGCGCCCTGGTCGCGCTGCGCCTGGCTCTGGGCGCGGCCGGTGCGCTGATGCTTCCCGCCTCGCTCGCCGTGATCACCCACGCCTACAGCGACCCGGCCGACCGCGCCCGCGCCGTCGGCAACTGGGCGGCGATCACCGGTGTGGCGCTCGCGGCGGGCCCCCTGGTCGGCGGCGCGCTCACCGACACCGTCGGCTGGCGCGCGATCTTCCTCATCAATGTGCCGCTGGCTCTGATCAGCCTCGTCATCACCCTGCGCCTGGCCCCGGAGACACCGCGGAAGCAGCGCAGCGGTCTGGACGTCACCGGCCAGCTCAGCGCCGTCGTCACCCTCGGCGCGCTGTCGTACGCGCTGATCGAGGGCCCGGACACGGGCTGGGGCAGTGGCGCGGTGGTCGGCGCCTTCGTCCTGACGGCCCTCGCGGCCGCGGTGTTCGTCGCCGCCGAGTCACGGGCGAAGGACGCGGCGATGCTTCCGCTGCGCATGTTCCGCAGCCGGGGATTCTCCACCGCGTTGGGGGTGGGTCTGATCGCGAACTTCGGCCTGTCCGGGCTGCTGTTCGTGCTGTCGCTGTTCTTTCAGGAAGGCCGGCACTATTCCTCGCTCAGCGCCGGTCTGGCCTTTCTGCCGCTGACCCTGCCCACCGCCTTCAACCCCATCTACACCGGACGGCTCGTCGGCCGGATCGGCCCGCGCCGCCCTGCCACCCTCGGGTTCGCCCTGATGGGCATCGGCGCCCTGCTGCAGGCCCCGTTCACCGACGACTCCGCGCTCGCCCTCGGCGTCACCGTGGTCGGTCTGCTGGCGTTCGGCTTCGGTGTGTCCTTCGCCCTGCCCGCACTGGTCGCCGGCATGGCGAGTTCCGTACCGCCCGATCTGGCCGGCATCGGTGCCGGTGCGCTCAACTCGGCCCGCCAGGTCGGCGCCTTACTCGGCGTGGCCGTCCTCGGCGTGGCTCTCAACCTGTCGTCGACCAACGCCGACGGCACCAAGTGGGCGCTCGTCGTCGGCGGCGTGAGCCTGCTGTTCGGGGCCGTCGTCGCCGGGACCGGACTCAAGGGGCGCACCGCGGGCTGACGGGCCCCGGCCCCGGCCCGCAGCGCCCCGCCCCATCTCAGGAGGAGCATTGGCAACCGCGTCACCGTCCGCCCGCCCCCGGGCCGGCGCACCGACCCTGCGCGTCAACGGGGTCGACCATCTCGCGTACGTCACCTGGAAGCCCCGCGCCACCGTCGAGTTCTACACCCAGGCCCTCGGAATGCCACTGGTGCACGCCATCACCGCCAACGGCTGGGTCACCGAGGACTACCCGGACTTCGTGCACTTCTTCTTCGACGCGGGGGCGGGCAACCGCATCGCGTTCTTCTACTACTTCGGGCTGCCGGAGGAGAGCGCCCCCAGCGACCTCATGCACCGCTCCCGACATGTGGCCTTCCACGTCGACACCGAGCTGGAACTCCACGCCTGGCGCGAGTGGTTGAAGGCCAGCGGCATCCGTGTCACTCGGCCGCTCGCCCACGAACTCATCGAGTCGATCTACTTCGACGACCCCAACGGCATCCAACTGGAGATCACCCGCCCTCTGCGCGCGATGTCCGACATCGACGCCCGGGACGCCGAACTGACGGTCAGGGCGCTCGCCGACGTCGCCGAGTCCCCGCGCCCGTCGGTGGAATCGCTGTGGCGGCGCAAGGCGGAACTGATCCGCAAGAGCACGGAAGGAGCTGGTCTGTGAGCCTCGCCCTGTACGTGCTCGACGTGCCCGAGTTCCAGCCCGTGGTGCGTGCCGCCGAGGCCGCCGGCCTGACCACACAGCACGTCGGTGACTACGTCGAGCTGCGCACGCACGAACCGGAGGCCGTGCTCCGCCGTGACGGTGCGGTGATCCGCGCCGCGGTGTGGCACGCGGCCCTCACCGGTGGCCTCGATGGCCGCATCGTCAGCTTCACCTCCGACACCCTCCACCTCGCCAAGGAGACGGGATGAGCGCGAGCACGGACAGTTCCGCAGGCCACCCGGTCCTCGTGGTGGGCGCCGGCCCGGCGGGCCTCAGCGCCGCCCTGGCCCTGCGCGCCGCCGGATTGCCCGCCGTGGTCCTGGAACGCCGTACGGAAGGCGCCGTTCGACCGGGCAGCCGTGCCGCCTATCTGCACGGCGCCTCGCTGCGCGAACTGGAGCGGCTCAGCCCGGGACTCGGCCACGAAGTGGCCGGCCGCGGCCTGCTGTGGGCGACGAAGCGCTCGTACTGGGCGGGCGAGGAGATCTACGCCCGCACCTACCCGCAGACGGCGCGCGGGGGACTGCCGCACTTCACGAGTCTGCCGCAGGTGATCACCGAGGACCTGATGGTGGCCGCCTGCCGCATGCAGGGCGTCACGTTCCACTGGGACGTGGAGGTGGCCTCGGCGCGGAGCACTGCCGAGGGCGTCCTGCTCACGGACTCGGCCGGACGCGAGTGGCGGTCCGACTACGTGGTGGCCGCCGACGGCTCGCGCTCCGTGCTGCGCGCCGCATGCGGCAGCCCGCTGGAGGGGCCGCGCTCCCCGAACACCTTCGTGGTGGTCGACCTCGAGGACGACCCGGAGCACCACCCCATGCCGATCGAGCGGACCTTCCACTACCGGCACCCGGACCTCGGCGGCCGCAACGTGCTGACCCTGCCCTTCGCGGGCGGTTGGCGGGTCGATGTCAACCTACGGGTGGACGACGATCCGATGCGGTTCCTCTCTCCGGAGGGGCTGCGCCGCTGGATCCCGCGGGTCCTGCCGGAGGCGTACGGCGAACGCGTCCGCTGGGTCTCGACGTACCGGTTCGCCCAGCAGGTCGCCGCCGACTTCACGGACGCCCACCGGCGGATCCTGCTGACGGGCGAGGCGTCCCACCTGTTCGCCCCGTTCGGCGCCCGGGGGATGAACTCCAGCATTCCTGACGCGGTCCGCGCGGTGGGGGCGGTTCTCCAGGCGCTGGAAGCCGGCCGTGACCGGGCCGCCGCCGGGGCGGCCGTCAGCCGCTTCGCCCAGGAGCGCAAGGAGGCGGCCCTCTACAACCGGGCCTGCGCCGGTTCCGCGCTGGACCACATGCTGGCCCGCAGTCCGTCCCTCTGGCTCCGGCAGCGCGCCGCGGCAGCGGTCGCCACGGTCGGCCGCAGGGCGGGCGAGTGGCTGGACTCCGCGCCGTACGGGCCGAAGCTGACGGCGCGCGGGGCGGCCCGCAGCTCGTACTGAGCGGCGGCGGATCCACCTCCGGCGGTGGCCTCTCGCGCGCGGGGCAGCGAAGACCAGTCCTGCCCTCCGCTCAGGGCGGAGAGACAGGCGCGCTTTCCAGGACGGTCCGGGCCGCCACCCGCGCCGCGTCCACGACGGACTCGCGGGCCGTGGCGGAGAAGGCCAGGTACACCGGCAGGGGCGCCGGCGCGGGTCCCAGGGAGCCGGGCGGCGCCTGGCGGATCGCCGGTTGCTTCACATGGGCGTTCGCGCATAGGGCCGTGTAGGCCAAGCCGGCCTGGACGGACGCCAGCAGGGCCACCGGGTCGGCGCACCCGGTGAGGGAGTACCAGGGGACGCTGTTGCGATTGAGGGTCTCGGCGATGTGCAGGCTGAGCGCCGAGCGGCCGCCGAGCAGAGCGATGGGTATCCGTTTTCCGGCTGTCAGCGACGCGTGGCCGAACCAGTCGAGCCGCAGTCGCCCCAGCAGGTCGGAGCGGGGGGTGGCCGTGCCGAGCAGCAACGCCGCTTCGAGCTCCCCCGTGCGGACCCCGTCGGCGAGCGCGGAGCTCTGGCCTGTGACCATCGAGCACCGCATGTGGGGGCGCTCCACCGCCAGCCGGGTGAGCATCGTCCCCAGCCCGTCGGCGAAGTGGGTCGAGCAGCCCATGGTGAACGAGTCCTGACTGGACAGCGCCGACACGCGGCTGATGACGTCGTTGTTCAACATGATGACGCGCCGGGCGTGCGCCACCAGTTCCCGGCCCACCGGAGTGAGCATGGGGGGCCGCTTGGCGCGCTGGAACACGGGCGCCCGGACGATCGACTCAAGGCGCTGGATCTGTTGGCTGACGGTCGGCTGGGTGACGTGGAGCGACTGTGCGGCCCGGGAGAATCCGTCCTCGTTGACGACGGCCAGCAGAGTGCGGAGAAGTTTCACCTCGATGTCGCGCTGCATCGTTGACTCACACCTGTTCCGGTGGTGACGGTGTCGTCCGCCGTTCCGCACACCATGCCCGGTGAGCACGGACGATCCACCGTCACCTCCTTGCGGGACCTACGGCCTCGACGGCCGGTCAGTCCCACTATGAGTCGTCCGGTCGATGCGTTGCCATCCCTGTTGGCACACGGGAGTTTTCCGCCCGCGCACTGCGTTGACCAGCGAGTACGTCGGGGAGGGCAGCCATATTTACCCTGCGGGAGCGAAGCGCCCTACCCTGGCGGCCGGCTCCGCGGGACGCGGCCCGCGTCGCTGGACGGAGCTCAGCCCGCGTCGACGACGATCTTGCCGATGTGCACGCCGGACTCCAGGTACCGGTACGCCCGGTCGATCTCGTCGAACCCGAAGCGCTTGTCGATCACCGGCCGCAGGCCATGCCGTTCGACCGCTCGGTTCATCTCCTCGAACGACTCCCGGCTGGCGTTGGTGAGCCCTCTCAGGGTGAGCTGCTTGGCGAGCACCAGCAGGGGATCGAGACCGCTTCCGTGCGCCAGCACGCCCACGACGCTGATGTGCCCGCCCACCCGAGCGGCGTTGACGGACTCCGGGAGGGTTCCGGCGCCGCCCACGTCGACGACGTGATCGACACCGCCGGCGGTGAGTTCGGCCGCCGCGGTTCCCCACGCGGGCGTCGTCACGTAGTTGATCACATCCGTGGCGCCGAGCGCCTTGAGGGCCTCAAGCTTCTTGTCGGAGCTGGAGGTGGCGACGGTCCGGGCACCGGCCAGCGACGCGAACTGCAGCGCGAACGTCGAGACGCCGCCGCTGCCCTGGGTGAGCAGACTCGTGCCGGGCGTCAACCGGGCTTCCTCCATGACTGCCCGCCATGCGGTGAGACCCGCGCTCGGCAGCGTGGCGGCTTCACCGAAGTCGAGGTGCGAGGGTACGGCGACGACGGCGTCCTCGCCGAACGTCACGTACTCCGCCAGCACACCGTCCACCGTGCCGCCGAGTTCGTCCGCGGTCCTGCCGGGGGTTCCCGGACCCGACAGCCACCGCGGGAAGTAGAGTCCGACGACGCCGTCGCCCGGCGCCCACCGGGTCACGCCCGCACCGACCCGCACGACCTCGCCCGCCCCGTCGGAGAGCGCCACCACGTCGGGCTTCACCGGCTTCGGATAGAGCCCTTTCGCGATCATCAGGTCACGGAAGTTGACCGACCATCCGCGCATACGGACAAGCACCTGGCCGGGACCGGGTTCAGGGATGTCGCGTTCCCGTCGAACCAAGCCGGCACCTGGCTTCGCTGTGCAGAAGAGTTTCACGATTGATCCAAGTCTCGAAGGGGGGAGTCCGTCATCTCCGTCATCTCGTGCTCCAGTGGCTCGACGTGGCGAGTTCCCCGTCGATACGTGCCAGCAGTCGCGGCGTGATCTCGCTGAGCGAGCTGACGATGTGCCGCACCCCGCCCTCCACCATGAACTGGTGTTGCCGCCGATGAGCGGCGCCGCTGGGGAAGCCGACGAAGCCGGACCCGTGTTCCCGCGCGGCTTCGGCCACCCGGCTGACGTCGTCTATGAAGACTGCCTCGTCGAAATCGCAGCCGATGACGTCGCGCACGATCCACGCGACGCCCGGTCTGTGCTCATTGATGCTCACGTAGGGGTGCTCGGGGTCGAGGAGGCCCACGACGTGCCCGAGGTGGTGGTCGAACGTGTGCTCCCGCTTCCGCCCGCCGTAGCAGATCACCCGGACGTCGAGGTTCCGGAGCGATGTCAACAGGTCCACGACACCGTCGCGGGCCTTGATGGGCCGCTCGCGCAGATACTGCTCCCGTTCCGCCCAGATCGCCGCGAGCGTGTCTGCGACCGGCTGGTCGAGGCCGCAGAGCCGCCCGATGCGTTCGGCCACGACCACGTCCCGCAGACCGACGATGTCCCGCTCGGCCCGCGCGTCGTAGCAGCCCCCGTGCCGGGTGACGAAGCGCTCGATGACGGCCAGGTAGGTGTCATTGATGAGTACGCCGTCGCAGTCGAGCGCGACGAGACGAACCTTGCGGATCTCGTTCATCGGTCCTCGACGCGGTCGGCGAACACTTCCCGCGCCACTGCCATGGCGTTGAGCGCTGCCGGGAATCCGGCGTAGAACGCCACGTGCAGCACCGTCTCGACCACCTGCTGCCGGGTGCCGCCCACGTTCAGCAGTCCGTGGATGTGCACCTTCAGCTGTGGCAGTGCCGAGCCGAGCGCGGTGCAGGCCGCCACCGTGACGATCTCCCGACGGAGCAGGTCCAGATGCGGCCGAGGGTAGATCTCACCGAAGGTGAACTCGATGATGTACCGCGCGAGGTCGGGCGCGATGTCCTGGAGAGCCGCCACCACCTGCTTGCCCGCTTCGCCGTCCACCTGCTGCATGACGGCAAGGCCGCGTTCGTACCGGTCGTCCTCCGCACCCGATGACCGTGTGGGGTCCGCCTCGTCGGACGGGCTTTCCGCCTTCCCCGGTTCGGCAAGGAGTTCCTTCACCGCCAGGAGCGCGTTGAGCACGGCTGGGAAACCCGCGAACGAACTGACCTGGATGATGGACTCGATGATCTGCCGCCGGTCGCAGCCGACGTTCAGTGCGGCTTTGGCGTGGAACCGAAGCTGCGCGGACGCGTATCCGAGAGCGGTCAGCGTGCCGATGGTGGCCAACTGCCGTTCCGCCAGCGAAAGCCCCTCCCGGTGGTAGACATTCCCATAGATGAACGCGACGCACTGCTCGCCGAACGCGCCCTCGTTCACGCTCTCGAACAGGTCGAGAACCGCCGGGCGTTCCAGTTCGCCCATGCGCCGCATCAGATGCAGTCCCCGATCGAAATCCGACCTGGGTTCGGTCCCCTGCTTGTCAACCATCTCCGCTCCCTTTCCTTGCCCGTCAGAGTCCTTGAGGCCCGGCGAGCTGCGATTGAACGGCCCCGGCCGCCTTGCGGTGTTCCAGAAGGTCGATACGTTCCTGTTTGACCATGGAGTACTCGATTTCGGCCCTGGCCACGACCCCGCCGTTCTGGCGCGCCGACGTCGTCGTACGGAACCGAAGACTGGATTTCCTCGCCTCGTCGAACTCGGTGATCACGGAGTGCACTTCCGCGTGGAGCGGGAAGAGGAAACTGTCGAAGCTTATGTCGATGCGGTGCCATATGCCCGCGTACTCGGATGGCGATCCGGGCCGGTGGCTCGTCTCGAACTGCGCGGTGCAGATCTGCCGCATGGCCTCGACGATCAGCATTCCTGGAACATGCCGCGTGGCGTGATGGTCAAGGAGGTGCTCGTTGTCCCTGTGTATTCTGAGCCCGGCCGCACAGTGCGTCGCCGAAAAGTTCCGGAAATCCGCGAGCAGGACGTTCTCCGCGCGATGCTTGTGCACCACTGGGGGCCGTACCGGCCGGGAGAGCGGAAGTCCCGGGGCCGCGAGGCGCATTCCGGATCCCTTCTTGGTCGCGCCGTCGTCCAACAGCGCGTCCAGATCCGATCGCTCGATTCCCTGGCCGAGGTGCAGCATCCATTCACCGTCGGCCGGCTCCGCCTTGCCGGCGGCGGCCAGCGCGGTGCACTCCGAGACCGTAAGGACCTGCTCGCCATCGGCGAACTGCGCAAACCTGTCCGCCACCAGAATGACATGCCGTAAGTCACCTCCTTCGCCTTCGCCTTCCGGTCGCGACCGACTCGATCGACGCCGATCCGCAGCGGCGCCCGCCGACTCATGAAGCACGATGTTCCCCCTTCGCCACCGGGCCCGCCCCGATGTCAGACAGACATTTGTGCGCTTGACAAGGAATCCATCAAGTCCCGGGCCGCCTTCGTGTGCTGCCACCGTGGGGCGGCGAGTTCCGTGGCCACCGCCTTCAGCACCGCGCGCACCATGTCGGGCTGCTCGCCGACATCCGTGGAGAGAAACGGTTCGAGCTCGGCAGCGGCGCCGTCGAGCTCGCCGAGGCGCAGATAGGCGCGGGCCTTCTCGATCCGGATCATCAGTTCCATCACTTCCCACCGGAGCTCCGGTGCCAGGGCCCCGTATGCCTGGCGTGCGGTGCGGAGTTCCTTCAGCGCGAGATCGGTACGCCCCACCGACAGCAGTGATGTTCCTGCCATGTAGTGCCGTCGGTCTTTGCTGATGTTGAAGAACCGGTCCTCTTCGGCGATCGCCGGGTCGACGTCCTCGATCCTCGCCCACCGTCCGACGGCGTCGAGAACCCGCTGCTCCGCCTGAACGGTTGCCCACCCTCTTGCCTCCGCCAGGATCAGCGGTCCGTCGGCCATGCCTTTGCCCACCCTGGCGGCCAACCCGTCCGCGGCGAGGCGGGCGGACTCGGCGCCATTGCCCGCCCAGTACTCGACCCGCGCCTGAGCGGTGCGGACCCAGCGCCGCGCGAGCGGGTCATCGGCGTACTGGTAATAGAGCCAAGCTGCGGAATTGAGTTCCTGCGCGGTGTCGTACCGTCCCAGATCGGCAGAAGTCCATGCCATCATCGCGCAGCACTTCGCGCTCATCACATACAGATCTCGTGTCTGCTTCGGCCGTTGACGGTTCTTCAACAGGGCCGCCGCCCGCTCCCGCACCAAGGACAACTGACGGAGAACGGATGCGGGCGGAGCGTGCGCATAGGCGTTGCCGAGGTAGGTCATGTCCGACCACAGGTCGTCCAGCTGGACGTCGTCGACGTTTGTCTTGGTCAGAATCATGGCCTCGGCCAGCACGTTCTCCCCGACGACCGCGGTCGCGCGAGAGGGTGTGGGCACCGCGGCCCCCTGCGGTTGCTGCCCGGTCACCGCGACGGACGGCGTGCCGGGTGCTCCCGCCGCCGCAGCGTGGTACTCGGCGAGATAGCCGGGTGGCAGCTGCTCCAGATCGCAGAGATCGAGCAGATCCCGAAAGCCCGCGCCGTACACCTGGGCCAGGGTGCGCAGCGCAGGCAGGGTCGGCCGGACACCACGGTCCGGCCACTGCTCGTATTCCCAGATGCGAGAGCCGCGCATGCCCGCACCCGCGTCCCCGCGAATGACGTTGTAGTGACGGGCCGCCTGGTCCAGTGACAGATCGGCTGCCAATCGCCATGCGGTGCGCGGTCGGATCTGACACTTCGCGATCAAGTGTTCCGCGACCCGGGCGGGGATGATCTCTTCTGGAAATCCCAGAGCGGCCAGACGATCACGCAACTGCCTGCGGTGCGCCTTGCTTCCGGGTTTGGCCTGCCGACCCATTACTACTCCAACGATGCCGACTGTTCTCTGCGTGTGGACGCGGCGCCGAGGGGACGGAAGGATCCCCGGAGGCGTGCGGACAATTGACGCTCCGTCACGGCAGTGGCAACTGGGGAGGGTTTGCCTACCGGAAACGACTGTACGAAGCGTGGTGCAGGCACTCAACGATGTCTTTTCGCTGCCGAAAGGAATGAGCCAGTTTTGTGGTGCGGCAGAAATAAATCAGGGTGGTTCCGGTTGGCCGCTGATCAGCCGTAGGAATCGCGGCTCTCCTACGAGAGGCGAACAGACAGGCAGTACACGCAGGTGGACGTTGGCAGGAAGCCCTCCTGGCGCTACCTCCCCGGCGCGTCGGTCCACCCCATTCGAGTCAATCTGATGTATCTCGCCGCCGGTTGGATCGGAAAAGCCGATCTCGCGGCGCGCCGACAAATACTACGCAGTTTTTGCAGGGCCATGGGCGAGTCCTTACGTCATGCGCACAGCAAACGGAGAGGGCGCGGCCTCGGGGAATCCCGCCGCCCAGCGAGGGCTGCCCCGGGCGCGCGGCGGGATGTAAGGTGCGGCCCTAGCACTTGACCTGCAAAAAGGCAGGCAGGGAGCCCACACCTCAGGAGTACCCCGATGCTTCGCACCCTGTTCAAATCCAAGATCCACCGCGCCACGGTGACCCAGGCCGATCTGCACTACGTCGGCTCCGTCACCATCGACGCCGACCTCCTGGAGGCGGCCGACCTGCTGCCCGGCGAGCTCGTCCACATCGTCGACGTCACCAACGGCGCCCGCCTGGAGACGTACACCATCGAGGGCGAGCGCGGCAGTGGTGTCATCGGGATCAACGGCGCGGCCGCGCACCTCGTGCACCCCGGCGATAAGGTGATCATCATCAGCTACGCCCAGGTCGACGACGCCGAGGCCCGTGCCCTGCGGCCGCGGGTCGTGCACGTCGACGAGGGCAACCGCGTCGTGGCCCTCGGCGACGACGCCGCCGCGCCGGTGCCGGGCGCCGCCGACATGGCGCGCTCCCCACAGGCGGCGGCGCGCGCCTAGCGGCACCGCGCGACGGCACCGCGCGACAGCGGTACGGCCAGACGGCGCCCGGCCGGGCGCGGCGAGGAGCGGCGACGATGAGCGACACCGAAGCGGCCGGGCGGCCGTTCGGCATCCGGGACGACCGGGCGCGCGGCCTCCTGCTCGCCGAGGAGGACGGCCGGGTCGTCGGGCAGATCGTCTACTTCACCCTCGCCGCGCCCGAGCCCGCGCTCGTGCCGGTGCACACCGAGGTGCCGCCCGCCCACGAGGGCCGCGGCATCGCGAGCGCCCTGGCCGCGGAGCTGTACGCGCGCGCGGCCCGCGAGGACCGCGCGGTCGTGCCGCTGTGCCCGTACGTCGCCACGTGGGCGCGGCGGCACCAGGTCCCGGCGCCCTCCCCGGCGCTCGTCGAGGCCGCGCTCGCCAAGGTCGAGGACGACCCGTCGACATGGTGACCCTCGCGCTCCTGCACACCTCGCCCGTCCATGTGCCGGTCTTCGACGCACTCCGGGACGCGGACCATCCGGGACTCGCCCTGCGCCACCTCGTGCACGAGGAACTGCTCGACCGCGCCCGCCGCGACGGGCCCGAGGCCGTCGCGGACGAGCTGGGGTCGGTCCTGGAGCGGGCCGTCGCCGACGGCGCGGGCGCCGTCCTGTGCACCTGCTCGACCATCGGAGGCGTCGCCGAGGCCCGCGCCGCCGCGCTCGGCGCGCCCGTACTGCGCGTCGACCGGCCCATGGCGGCCGCCGCCGTCACGGCGGGCCCCGCGGTCACCGTCCTCGCCACGGTCGCCAGCACCCTCGGGCCCACCGTCGCCCTCCTGACGGAGGAGGCCGAGCGCGCCGCGCGCCCCGTGGACGTGCGTACCGTCGTGGTGGACGGCGCCTGGGAGCGCTTCGAGGCGGGGGACCGGGACGGGTATGTGAGCCTGATCGCCGCCGCGGTCGAGCGGGCGGCCGCCGACGGCGCCGACGTCGTCGTGCTCGCCCAGGCCTCGATGGCGGACGCCGCCGCCCGCGGTGCCGTCCGTGTGCCGGTCCTCGCGAGCCCGCGCCCCGGCCTGCGTGCCGCCGCCGCGCTGTGCGCAGGGCCGCGCCCCTAGTGGGCGTGCGCACCGCCGGGAGGAGTGGACTCGGCGCGCGCGGGCACGCGAGGCGGGAGAGAGTGGGGGCCTGCGGCCCCCGCGCCGCCACGGGCGGTCGTCTCCGCCGGAGAGGTGCCGGCCGCCTCCACCCGCCGATGGGAGGAAGCATGACCAACCCGTTCCCCGACCCCGTCCCGCCGGGCCCCACCCCGGGGCCCCTCCCGGACCCCGGCCCGGAGCCCGCGCCCGACCCGAGGCCCGCCCCGGGCCCGGTGCCCGTGCCGCAGCCCCCGCCGTCCCCCGTGCCGAAGCCGCCGGGCCCGGACCCCGTACCGGATCCGGACCCGACGCCCGAGCCGATGAGCTGAGGCCTGCGGGCTACGCCTCGACCTCCGAGCGGTCGCCGCCCCACAGCGTGTGGAACGACCCCTCGCGGTCCGTACGGCGGTAGGTGTGCGCGCCGAAGTAGTCCCGCTGCCCCTGCGTGAGAGCGGCGGGCAGCCGCTCCGCGCGCAGCGCGTCGTAGTAGGCGAGGGCCGCGGCGAAGCCCGGCGCGGGCACGCCCTGCCGCGTCGCGGCGACGAGCACGGCGCGCCAGTCGTCCTGCGCCGCGCCGATCTCGCGCGCGAAGCCCTCGTCGGCCAGCAGGCTCGGCAGATCGGCGCGCGCGTCGTACGCGGCGCGGATGCGGTCGAGGAACGCCGCCCGGATGATGCAGCCGCCGCGCCAGATCGAGGCGACGGCGCCCAGGTCGATGTCCCAGCCGTACTCCGCGCTGCCCGCCGCGATCTCGTGGAAGCCCTGCGTGTACGACACGATCTTCGAGGCGTACAGCGCCTGCTCGACGCGGTCGGCGAAGGCCGCCGCCTCCTTGTCGGACAGCGGCTCGGCGGCCGGCCCCGCCAGGCCGCGCGAGGCGGCGCGCAGATCCGTGTGCCCCGAAACGGATCGGGCGAACACCGCCTCCGCGATGCCCGACACCGGCACGCCCAGGTCGAGCGCGATCTGCACGGTCCAGCGGCCGGTGCCCTTCTGCTCGGCCCGGTCCGCGACGACATCCACGAACGGCTTGCCCGTCGCGGCGTCCACGTGCGCCAGGACCTCGGCGGTGATCTCGATCAGATAGGAGTCGAGGCGCCCCCGGTTCCAGGTGCGGAAGATGTCGGCGATCTCGGCGGGGGAGTAGCCCGCGACCTCGCGGAGCAGCTGGTACGCCTCGGCGATCAGCTGCATGTCCGCGTACTCGATGCCGTTGTGCACCATCTTCACGAAGTGGCCCGCGCCGTCCGGGCCGATGTGCGCCGTGCAGGGGCTGCCGTCGGCGGCCTTCGCGGAGATCTTCTCCAGCATCGGGCCGAGCGCCGCGTAGGACTCGGCGGAGCCGCCGGGCATGATGCTCGGGCCGTTGAGCGCGCCCTCCTCGCCGCCGGAGACGCCGGCGCCGACGAAGTGGATGCCGAGCTCGCGCAGTTCGCGCTCGCGGCGGCGGGTGTCCGCGAAGTGCGCGTTGCCGCCGTCCACGATCATGTCGCCCGGTTCGAGCAGCGGCGCGAACTCCTTGATGACGGCGTCCGTCGGCTCGCCCGCCTTCACCATGACGACGAGGCGGCGCGGGCGCTCGAGCGCCGCGACGAACTCCTTCGCGGTCTCCGTGTACACGAAGTCCCCCTCGTCGCCGAACTCGTCGACGAGCGCGCGGGCCTTGGCCGCGGTGCGGTTGTGCACGGCGACCGTGAAGCCGTTGCGGGCGAAGTTCCGGGCGAGGTTGCGCCCCATCACCGCGAGACCCGTGACGCCGATCTGCGCTGAACTGCTCATGTGCTGGCTCCTGGGTTCCTGGGAGGTCCGAAGTACCGCGACCGTCCGGCGCACTGCCCGACGTGCCGCGCATGTCATGGGTGACGCATGTGTCGTAGGTAACGCGTCCGCCCGTCAGTATCACTCCGCGGCGTACCGTGACCTTGGACACCGTGCCCGAAGGAGGAGCCGCCCGTGCCGCATTTCGACCTGCCGCTCGACCAACTGCGCCGGTACCGCCCGGACCTGCCGGAGCCCGAGGACTTCGACGCCTTCTGGGAGAAGACCCTCGCGGCCGCGCGGGAGCACGACCTGGACGTCCGGTTCGCGCCCGTGGAGGTGCCGCTCGCCTCGGTCGACGTCTTCGACGTGAGCTTCGCGGGCTTCGGCGGCCACCCCGTCAAGGGCTGGCTGCTGCTCCCGGCGGGAGCGCGCGCACCGCTGCCCGCGGTGGTCGAGTACATCGGGTACGGCGGCGGACGCGGCCTTCCGCACGAGCGACTGCTGTGGTCGGCGGCCGGGTTCGCGCACTTCATCATGGACACGCGCGGGCAGGGCAGCGGCGGCTCGGTGGGCGACACCCCCGACCCCGTGGGAAGTGCGCCGGCGTACCCGGGCTTCCTGACGCGCGGGATCGAGGACCCGCACGACTACTACTACCGCCGCGTCTTCACGGACGCCGTGCGGGCCGTCGAGGCGGTGCGGGCGCATCCGCTGGTGGACGCCGCGCGCGTGGCCGCGGTCGGCGACAGCCAGGGCGGCGGCATCACGCTCGCCGTCGGCGGACTCGTGCCGGACCTCGCCGCGATCAGCCCGAACGTGCCGTTCCTGTGCGACTTCCCGCGCGCGGCGACGCTCACGGCCCGGCCTCCGTACCGGGAGATCGGCCTGTACCTGCGGGCGCGCAGGGGGAGCGAGGACCAGGTCTTCCGCACCCTTTCGTACTTCGACGGCGTGCACTTCGCGGCGCGCGGCCGTGCGCCCGCACTGTTCTCGGCCGCCCTGGAGGACGAGACCTGCCCGCCGTCGACGGTCTTCGCCGCCTTCAACGCCTACACGGGCAGCGAGCGGTCGATGGAGGTCTACCGCTTCAACGACCACGAGGGCGGGGGCGTCTTCCTCCAGGATGTGCAACTCCGGTGGCTTCCGGGGCATTTGAGGAAATGACCAGTTCAACGCCCTCTCGGCGCCGCACTCTTGTCACAACGACGACGGACCGGCTAGCTTGCGCCCTGTCCTGTGGCTGACGTGTGACCTTGCGTACAACGCGTGTCTGAGGGGGCTTTCATGGCCTTACGAGGCCGGCATCGCCGGTACCAGCCGAGCCGGATCAACCGTGCCTCGCTCACCGTGACGGCGGGCGGCGCGGGCATCGCGCTGCCCCTGGTGTCCGCGGGCACGGGCCACGCGGCGGACGTCGACACCTGGAACAAGGTCGCCGCCTGCGAGTCCACGAACAACTGGAGCATCAACACCGGCAACGGCTTCTACGGCGGCCTGCAGTTCACCCAGTCCACCTGGGAGGCCTACGGCGGCACGCGGTACGCGCCGCGCGCCGACCTCGCCACCAAGGACCAGCAGATCGCCGTCGCGGAGAAGGTCCTCGACGGGCAGGGCCCCGGCGCCTGGCCCGTGTGCTCGGTGCGGGCGGGCCTGACCCGGGGCGGCGACACCCCGGACATCAAGCCCGCCACGGCGCCCCAGAAGCGCACGGGCACGGCGAACGACGCCAGGGCGGAGGGCGGACGCACCGCGCCGAAGCCGCCGCGCACCGTCAAGGACGTCAAGCCCGAGGTGACCCCGCAGTCCGCCGCGGGCACCGCCCGCATGTACACGGTGGTGCGCGGCGACACCCTCTCCGGCATCGCCGACGAGCGCCGGGTGCGGGGCGGCTGGCCGCAGCTCTACCAGAACAACCGCCGTGCCATCGGCGACGATCCGGATCTCATCACCCCGGGCCAGCGGCTCTCGCTGCGCGGTGCCGACGGCAAGGAGAAGCGCCCCGCGCGGCCGCCCGAGCGCAGGAAGCCGGAGGGCAAGGAACGCCCGGCGCGGCCGCCCGAGCGCGCGCCCGAGAAGCAGCGCGCGCACGCCCCGGCGAAGCCCCCCAAGCAGCAGGAGAGGAAGCAGGCCAGGCCCGCCCCGAAGCGCGACACGGCCCCCGCGCGGCAGAAGGCGAAACCGGCCACCTCGGCGCAGTCGGGGGCCACGGCGCCCGTCGCCGCGTCGATCGGCACGCCCTACCGCGCGTCCGGCAGCTCCTGGTCGAAGGGCTACCACACGGGCGTCGACTTCCCCGTGCCCACGGGCACGTCGGTCAAGGCCGTCGCCGCGGGCACGGTCGTCGAGTCCGGCTGGGGCGGCTCGTACGGCTACCAGGTCGTCATCCGGCACACCGACGGCAGGTACTCGCAGTACGGCCACATGTCGGCGCTCTCGGTGAAGGCCGGGCAGAAGGTCGTCCCGGGCCAGCGCATCGGCCGCTCCGGGTCGACCGGCAACAGCTCGGGCCCGCATCTGCACTTCGAGATCCGCACGGGCCCGGGCTTCGGCTCGGACGTCGATCCGCTGGCGTATCTGCGGGCGCGCGGCGTCCGCATCTGAGCCGCCCGCGCCCCGGGCACACGTACGCGCCGGGCCCCGGTCTCCGTGGGAGACCGGGGCCCGTACGAGTGCTTCCGCTGCCGGTTACGCGCGCGCCGTCCTGGCGTCCGCGCGCGGGAACCCCTGCATGACCGGCTGCATCGGTACGCCCGCGAGCCCGGCGAGGCCCTCGGGCAGGAACGACTGCTCCGGGGCGGCCTGTTCGCCCGGCCGTGCCCGTGTGCCCGCGTCGGCGGCGGGGCGCTCGTCATGGCCTGGCGGGCGCTGTTCGATGACCGTGGACGCCGTCTCCTCCGCCGTGGCGGGGGAGACACGGGCGGCCGGGGCCGAGCGGGCCACCGGCTCCGCGGGCCGCTCGTCGCGGGGCGCGGCCGGTGCGGCGTCGTCGCGGGCCGCGGCCGGGGCCGCCTCCGCCCCGATGCGCTCCGTGGTCAGCAGGATCAGGCCGCCTCCCGCGATCACACCGCAGGTCAGCGCCACCGCCGTACCCATGGCCCCGTAGCGGAAGGATTCGCCGAACAGGGTGAGGCCGACCGCGGCCGCTATCACCGGGTTCACCACCGTCACCGTGGACAGCGGCGCCGCGAGGCCCGCGCCCCGGTAGGAGGCCTGGGACAGGAGGAGTCCGGCCACCGCGAGCACCGCGATCACCGCGAGGCTCGGGACCTGCCGGGTCAGCGGCTCGTGGGCGTCCCAGTCCACCGCGACCGTCTTGGTGAAGACCGAGGAGATGCCGAAGGCGATGCCCGCCGCCGTGGCGAGCAGCACGCTGCGGACCGCCGGGTGCCGGTGCACCGCGTGCGCGAGCAGCATCAGACAGACCACGGCCCCGCCCGTGCCGAGCGCGAGCATGACGCGCTCGGTGTCGGCCAGGGACCGGGAGTCGGCGGCCTGGGTCAGCGAGAGCAGGCCCGCGAGGCCGAGCGTGGCCATGAGGGCGCCGCGCCAGGCGGTGGCACCGGCCTTGCGGCGCACGAACACCGCCGCCATCGGCAGGGCGAACACGATCGTCAGGGCGCCCAGCGGCTGCACCAGGCTCAGCGGCCCGTAGGCGAGCGCCACGACGTGCAGGAGCCCGCCCAGGCCGTTCAGGACCACCGCGACCCACCACATGCCGCGGCGCAGCGGCGCGTACGCGTGCTGCGAGGCCTTCGCCGCCACCTGCTCCTGGAGGATCGCCCCGCCCGCGTACGCCACGGCGGAGACGAGGGAGAGCAGGACGGACAGCGCGAGGGCGCTCATGAGGCGCTCCGCCGGTGAGGGCAGCGCCGGTCGGCCCGGTACGTGTCGTGCCCGAACGTCCGGTGCGAACGGTGCGGCGTGCGGTCGGCTTCCATGTTCACCACAATGTCGCGCGGAGCGCGCCAAGTCGTCGTCCCTGAGCAGTCAATCCGTCCTACTACCGATGGAGTACGACCTCCCGTATGTCCTCCCCAGGTCTGGTTACCCACGAGGTCGGGGGCTTCTGATGTACTGCTGCGGTGACATCTCGCAGCCCTGACATCGCCTGGGACGTGGTCGGATCCGTCGGCGGCTTCTTCGCCCTGCGGACGGGGGAGCCGCCGGAGCGGACACTCCCCATGGTCGCACGCGTGTACGAGATCGGCAGGGCGGTCACGGAGGGTGACCCGCTGTCCTTCCGCGTCACCAAGGTCGCCGCCCGGCTCGCCGCTCCCGAACCGCGCGTCGCGGCCTCCATCGCCCACCTCGGCCTCGCCGCCCGGCTGTGGTCCCTCGCGCTCGGCCCGGCCGCCCTGTACGGGCGCGTGCCCGACCTCGATCCGCGCCTGCTGCGCTGGGACGCCGACGGCAGCTCGCCGGACGACCTGTGGCTCAGCGGCGACGGCACCTTCCCGGCCGACGCCGCGCGCATCCGGGACGTCGTCCTGGACGGCCACCTCGCCCCGCTCGCGGCCGCCCTGCGCGCCCGCTACCGCGTCTCCCCGGCCCTCCTGCGCGGCAACGCGGGCTCGGCCCTCGCGGGCGCCGCCCGCGAACTCGACGCCTGGGCGCGGCGGACCGGCCGCCCCGACGTGGGGCAGCGGGCGCTCGCGCTCGCCACCGACCTCTTCGCCCTGCCGGAGCTGCGCTCCACCGGCACCCTGGACGGCACCGCGTTCCGGCGGCGCAGCTGCTGTCTGTACTACCGCTGCCCGAACGGCGGCCTGTGCGGCGACTGCTGCTTCGACCGGCCGCCGCAGCGGTCTTCCCTCGAAGCGCCCGCTGGGTGACCATGAGGGGGCCGGCCGACGACGGGGGGCTCCGCTCGTGAAAGTGGGACTGCTCACCCGCGAGTACCCTCCGGACGTCTACGGCGGCGCGGGCGTCCACGTCGAGTTCCTCGCCCGCGAGCTGCGCGCGCTGACCGACCTCGACGTCCACTGCTGGGGCGCCGACGCGGCCGCCGACGACGCCGATGCCGCCGACGAGGTGGTGCGCCACCGCGCGTGGAGCGCGCTCGACACCGCCAACGACGCGCTGCGCACCCTGTCCGTCGACCTCGCCATGGCGGCCGCGCTCGACGGCCGCGACCTCGTCCACACCCACACCTGGTACGCCAACCTCGCGGGCCACGTCGGCAAGCTCCTGCACGGCATCCCGCACGTCATGACGTCGCACTCGCTGGAGCCGCTGCGCCCCTGGAAGGCCGAGCAACTGGGCGGCGGCTACGCCGTGTCGAGCTGGGCGGAGCGCACCGCCGTCGAGGCCGCCGACGCCGTCATCGCCGTCTCCGGCGCCATGCGCGAGGACATCCTCGCCTGCTACCCGGCCGTCGACCCCGCGAAGGTGCGCGTCGTCCACAACGGCATCGACACCGAGCTGTACCGCCCCGACCCGGGCACCAGCGCCCTCGCCCGGCACGGCGTCGACCCCGGCCGCCCGTACGTCCTGTTCGTCGGCCGCATCACCCGGCAGAAGGGCGTGCCCCATCTGCTTCGCGCCGCCCGGAGCCTGGAGCCCGGCGTCCAGCTGGTGCTGTGCGCGGGCGCGCCCGACACCCCGGAGATCGACCGGGAGTTCCGCGCCCTGTTCGCCGAGCTGAGCCGTGCCCGCGACGGCGTCCACTGGATCCCGCGCATGCTGCCCCGCCCCGAGGTGGTCCAACTCCTCAGCCACGCGGCGGTGTTCGTGTGCCCCTCGGTGTACGAGCCGCTCGGCATCGTCAATCTGGAGGCGATGGCCTGCGGCACGGCCGTCGTCGCCTCGCGCGTCGGCGGCATCCCGGAGGTCGTCGCGGACGGCACGACGGGACTCCTCGCGCCCTACGACCGGCACGACGAGGAACGCTTCGAGCACGACCTCGGCCTGCTCCTGAACCGTCTGGCCGCCGACCCGCGCCGGGCGGCGGCCATGGGCGCGGCCGGACGCTACCGGGCCCGGCGCGAGTTCGGCTGGGACACGGTGGCACGGCGCACGGTCGAGGTGTACGAGGACGTACTCAAAGCGGCGTGAGCGGGCACACGGACACCAGGGGGCGAGCGGCCCCGTGGAGCAGCGGTCAGGACCCACAGGGCGGTATGAGGGGGCGGCGATGCGCGGCGGACCTTCGGTACTGGGGATCGTGCTCGCGGGCGGCGCGGGCAAGCGGCTGATGCCGCTCACCGCCGACCGCGCGAAACCGGCGGTGACCTTCGGCGGCACCTACCGACTCGTCGACTTCGTCCTCTCCAACCTCGTCAACGGAGACATCCTGCGCATCTGCGTCCTCACGCAGTACAAGTCGCACTCCCTGGACCGGCACGTGTCCACCACCTGGCGCATGTCGGGCCTGCTCGGCAACTACGTCACGCCGGTCCCCGCCCAACAGCGCCTCGGGCCGCGCTGGTACCTGGGCAGCGCGGACGCGATCCTGCAGTCCCTGAACCTGGTCCACGACGAACAGCCCCAGCACGTCGCGGTGTTCGGCGCCGACCACGTGTACCGCATGGACCCCCGCCAGATGCTGGAGCAGCACGTCGAGTCCGGCGCGGGCGTCACCGTCGCCGGGATCCGCGTGCCGCGCGCGGACGCCCGGCAGTTCGGCGTCATCACCCCGGCGCGCGACGGCACACTGGTGGAGCGCTTCCTGGAGAAGCCGCAGGACCCGCCGGGGCTCCCGGGCGCCCCGCACCAGGTGTACGCCTCCATGGGCAACTACATCTTCACCACCAAGGCCCTCGTGGACGCCCTGCGCCAGGACGCCGAGGACGAGGAGTCGGCGCACGACATGGGCGGCTCCATCCTGCCCATGCTCACCGAGCGCGGCCTCGCCCAGGTGTACGACTTCGACGGCAACCACGTGCCGGGGGAGACCGCCCGGGACCACGGCTACTGGCGCGACGTCGGCACGCTCGACGCGTACTACGAGGCGCACATGGACCTGATCTCCGACCAGCCCGTGTTCAACCTCGACAACCGCTGCTGGCCCATCTACACCCACCCCGGCCAGCTCCCGCCCGCCAAGTTCTGCGCGGGCGGCATCGCGGGGGAGTCCGTCGTCAGCCCCGGCTGCGTCATCCGCGGCCAGGTCACCCGGTCCGTGCTCTCGCCCGGCGTCACGGTCGAGGAGGGCGCGGTCGTCCAGGGCTCGGTCCTGCACGACAACGTGCGCGTGGGCCGGGGCGCGGTGGTGCGCGGCGCCGTTCTCGACAAGAACGTGGACGTCCCGCCCGGCGCCACGGTCGGCGTGAACCCCGAGCGGGACGCCGAGCTGTACACGGTCTCGCGGGCCGGGGTCATCGCCCTCGGCAAGGGGCAGCGCGTCCCGGAGTGAGCGGCCCGGGCGGCGGGCCCGGCGGAGACTACCCACGCTGGTGATGGTCCCGGCGGGCGGCACGGGCGAGACTGAGCGCACTTCAGACCCGCAGTGCGTCGGCAGCCATGCCGGGAGCGACGTCGCCGGCCCGCTCGCCACGGCAGCACTCCACCCGAAGGACCTCACTTGACCGAAAGCAGAGCTGGGGACGGCGCGCGGCCGCTGGAGGTGGCCCTGATCGGCGCAGGCTTGATCGCACGGCTGCACCTCGACGCCTGGACCGGTACGGGGGCGTCCGTGCGCGTCCACTCCACGGACGGCCGCGCCCCCGGCCTGGCCCGGGAGTACGGTGCGCGGGCCGTCGACACCCTGGACGAGGCGCTGGACGGAGCGGACGTCGTGGACATCTGCTCCCCGACGAACAGCCACCACGCGATCGCCCTGGCCGCCATCGCGGCGGGCGTCGGCGTGGTGTGCGAGAAACCGCTGGCCGCCAGCGTGGCGCAGGCCGAGGAGATCGTCACCGCGGCGGAGCGGGCCGGGGTGCGGCTCTGCCCGACCCACAACGCGCGCTTCGCCCCCGCGTTCGCCCGCCTCCACGACCTGGTGGCGGCGGGCGGGCTCGGCGCGGGCGCGGTCGCCAGGTTCGACGTCGCCGGATACCACCCGCGGCCCTGGACCGGCCACGCCTCCGCCCGCTCGGGAGGCATCCTCACCGACCAGATGCTGCACGGCGTCGACATCGCCTACTGGATCTTCGGGGACGTCGTCCGCGTGCACGCCCACTACCAGGGCGAGATCGCCGCACCGGCCCCCGAGGGCGCCTTCGCGGTCGGCACGGCCGTCCTCACCCACGCCGACGGCGCGCTCAGCCGGATCGTGAGCCGGTGGACGGCGACGCCGCACCCGCCCATCCGCGTCGCGTACCAGGTCTCCGGCACCGGCGGCACGGTGCTCCACGACTCCGAATGGCCCCAGGAGATCACGGTGTTCGGCGGCGACGCCGGGGCCTTCGGCCCGCACGGGGAATCGCCGTTCAGCGCCGAGATCCGCGAGTTCTCCCGGGCGTTCCGGGGCGGCCCCGAGCCGCGCCTCGGCCCCCGGGACGCGCTGGCCGCCGTCCGCATCACCCAGGCCGCCGCCGAATCCGCCCACACGGGCCGCGCCGTGGAACTGCCCGTGAAGGGGGCCGCATGAAGGTCGCCGTCCTATCGTTCGCCCACGAGCGCGCCGCGACGTACGCCGGCCTTCTGCACGCCGCGCCCGGCGTCGACCTGCTTCTCGCCGACCCCGACGGGGCCCCGGACGACCCGGCCCGCGGGCAGGCGGCGGCCCGGCGGCTCGCCGCGGCGTACGCGGACAGCTGGGACAAGGCGTTCGCGCTGCGCCCCGACGCCGTCGTCGTGACGAGCGAGGTCGCCCGCCGCCGCGAACTGGTCGAGCGGGCCGCCGAGATCGGCGCCCACGTCCTGTGCGAACAGCCGCACGCGGACACGGAGGCCGACGCCGAGGCCATGGCACGGGCCTGCGACGACGCCGGGGTGCGGCTGACCCTCGCGGCACCGGCCTGCGTCAGCCCGGCCTTCGCCGCCGTGCGCGGGCAGCTCGCCGACGGCGCGGCCATCGGCCCGCTCACCACCGTCCACGGGGCGTACGACGGCCCCGGAGACCCGGCCGTCGGCGGCGTCCTGCGCACCCACGCGCCCGTCCTCCTCGACCTCGTGGACACGCTGCTCGACGGCGAACCGGCGGTGCGGGTGTACGCCCAGACGAACAGCGTCCTCAGCGGCGACCCGGACATCGAGAGCGCGGCCCTGCTCACCGTGCGCTACGCCGGCGGGACCGTCGCGGCCCTCGACTGCGGCTGGAGCCCGCCGGCGCACCACCACGCGGGCGCGGGACCCACCATGACCTTCGTCGGCGAACGGGGCAGCGTCGAGTTCACGGCCCGCCCCAAACTGCTCGGCGGCTTCGACGCCGCCACGGCCCGCGAACGGTGGACGACGGCCGCGGACGACCCGTACGCGGCCGTGCTCGACGCCTTCCTCACCTCGGTCGGCACCGGCCACCGGGCCGGTCCCGACGGCGCGACCGGCGCGCGTACACTCCGGCTGATCAGGGCAGCCTACGCATCGGCGCGCACCGGCGAGACCGTCGACGTCGCCGCACCGCAGCCCGTACGGCCGTAGCGGACCCGCTCGGTCCAGCCTCAGCGGAGCGGTGCGGGGCCCCGCGCCCCGCACCGCTCCGCCGTGACAGGGAGAGACGCGCATGACAAGGATCGGGATCATCCTCGGCACCACACGGCCGGGCCGCGTCGGACCCCAGGTCGCCCAGTGGGTCGAGAAGGCGGCCCGTACGCACGGCGAGGCGGACTTCGAACTCGTCGACCTCGCCGACTACGACCTGCCGCTCTTCGACGAGCCGCGCTCCCCGCGCATGGGCGCGTACGAACACGCCCACACCCGCGCCTGGAGCGCCAAGATCGCCGAGCTCGACGGGTTCGTGTTCGTCACCCCCGAGTACAACTGGTCGATCCCGGCCGCGCTCAAGAACGCCATCGACTTCGTCTACAACGAGTGGAACGACAAGGCGGCCGCGTTCGTCGGCTACGGCGCCAGCGCCAACGGCGTCCGGGCCGTCGAGCACCTGCGCACCATCGCCGCGGCGGTCCAGCTCTCGCCCGTGTACACCCAGGTCAACCTGTCGCTCCTGACGGACTTCGAGCAGTACGAGACCTTCACCCCCGCCGGACGCCACGACGCCGCGCTCCAGCGGATGCTCAGCGAACTGATCACCCGGACCCACACGCTCGCGCCGCTGCGCCGGACGTGAACCACCGCACGCGCAAGGAGGACCACCGATGAGCCTGCCGACCGCGGCGCCCGCCAGCGGGCCCACGCCGCCGGAGGACACCACCCCCTCGGTCTACCGACTGCCCTTTCCGCCCGGGTTCACCGAGCGCGGCGGCTGCCCCTTCGACCCGCCCCCCATGCTCCGCGACCACCACGACCAGGGCGAGGTGCGCGAGGTCGCCCTGACCGACGGCAGCACCGGCTGGCTCGTCACCGGCTACGAGGAGGGCCGCACGCTGCTCAGCGACCCCCGGCTCAGCTCCGACCGGCTGCGCAACCCGCTGGTCGTGAAGCTGCCCGCCCAGCTGCGCGCCCAGCTCATGGCCGACGAGGCGGTCGCGGGCAACTTCATCGCCATGGACCCGCCCGACCACACCCGCTACCGCAGGATGCTGACCCGGCAGTTCACGCTGCGCCGGGTACGACAGCTGGAACCGCGGATCCTGGAGATCGTCACCGAGCGCATCGACGCCATGCTCGCCCGGGGCACCGGCGCCGACCTCGTCCGGGACTTCTCCCTCGCCGTGCCGTCCCTGGTGATCTGCGAACTCCTCGGCGTCGCCTACGAGGAACGCGGGGAGTTCCAGGCCCGCACCGAGGAACTGCTCAATCTGGACATCCCGTTCGAGAAGCAGCTGGCGGCCCTCGACGAACTGCGCAAGTTCATCCTCGGCCAGGTGCGGCGCAAGCGCGCGACGCCCACCGACGACATGCTGTCCGACCTCATCCGCTCCGACACCGAACCGGCGCTCACCGACGAGGAAGTCGTCGGCATGGCCAACCTGCTGCTCGTCGGCGGCCACGAGACGACCGCGAACATGCTGTCCCTGGGCACCTTCGCCCTCCTGGAACACCCCGAGCAGTTCAGGGCGCTGCGCGACCGCCCCGAACTCATGGACGGCGCGGTCGAGGAACTGCTGCGCTATCTGTCCATCGTCCACCACGGCCTGCTGCGCACCACCACCGAGGACGTCGAGATCGCCGGGCGGACCATCCCCGCCGAGTCCCTGGTCATCATCTCGGTGTCCGAGGCGAACCGGGACCCGCGCCACTACGACACCCCGGCCGCCCTCGACGTGAGCCGCCCGCGCCGCACCCATCTCGCCTTCGGGCACGGCATCCACCAGTGCATCGGCCAGCAACTCGCCCGCAGCGAGATGACGATCGCCTTCCCGGAACTGCTGCGGCGCCTGCCCGGCCTGCGCCTCGCCGTCCCGGCCGACCAGGTGCCGCTGCGCGAGAAGATGGCCGTGTACGGGCTGCACAGCCTCCCCGTGACCTGGGACGCGCCCGACGCGTGACGCGCCCGCCCCTCGAAATGCGGCGTACGGAAATGCCGTACGAGAACACGCCGTTCAAAAGCGGAATTCCGCCGCGGACCGGCTCGCCCTGAATTCCGGCGCATTCCGGAACGCCCGCGAAAATTACCAGGTTGAGGAGTGCTCCCGCGGGCCGCCGCTGCCCCACCCTGGGAGATGCCACCAGCCAATCGTCGACGACAGGGACGGACCGGATGACCGACGACAACGCATACCAGCACTTCGACGCGACGACCCTGGACTACGAACACGCGTATCGGACCAGCTCCCTGGTGGAGGGCGTGGTGCTGGAGCGGATGCCCTGGGACATCGGCGGACCGCAGCCGGTCCTGGTCGAACTGGAAAGGGCCGGCCGCGTCGTCGGCGACGTCCTCGACATCGGCAGCGGCGTCGGCGACAACGCGATCCACCTGGCCCGGTGCGGCTATCGCGTGACCGGCCTCGACGTCGCGCCCACCGCGGTCGAGAAGGCGCGCGCCCGGGCCGCGGAGAAGGGCGCCGACGTCACCTTCGCCGTCGGCAACGCGACGAGCCTGGACGGCTACGAGAACCAGTTCGACACGGTGACCAGCAGCCTCGTCTTCCACTGCTTCGGACCGGACCGCCGCCGCACCTACGCCGACGCCATCGCCCGGGTCCTGCGGCCCGGCGGGCGGCTGCTCCAGTGGTGCTCGCGCGGTGCCGCGGCGGGCCCCGAGCCGATCACCGAGCAGACCATACGGGACGCCTTCAGCGGCCCCGGCTGGTCCATCACCACGCTGCGCGCCCAGCACCTGACGACGACCGTCCTGGACGAGCCCCTGCGCAAGGATTACGAAGGCGGGCAGCTCGACACCGACGACAGCGGCGCCACACTGCTGCCGATCTGGCTCCTAGAGGCGACGCGCGACTGAGTGCCCCCCCCGAACCCGCCGACGAGGGTGCCGTCATGACCGAAACGCCCGCCACGCCGACGGGCCTGCCCACCGCCCGCGCGGCCGGCTGCCCGCTCGACCCGCCTCCGGGCCTCGCCGAACTGCGCGACGGGGCCCCGCTGACGCGCATGGAGTTCCCGAACGGTCACGTCGGCTGGCTGGCCACCGGCCACGCGGTGGTGCGCGCCGTGCTCGCCGACCCGCGCTTCAGCCACCGCAACGACAGGAGGCACTGGCCCCTGGCCGACATCGGCCGGGGGTTCCCGCCGCTGCCCGGCGACATGCTCCACATCGACCCGCCGGAGCACACGCGCTACCGCAAGCTGCTCGCGGGCAAGTTCACCATGCGCCGGATGCGCCGCCTCACCGGCAGCGCCGAGGAGATCGTCGCCGGGAAGCTGGACGCCATGGAGCGGCACGGCGGCCCCCTGGACCTGATGGAGTTCTTCGCCCGCCCGATCCCGACGCTGATGGTCTGCGCCCTGCTCGGCGTGCCGCTCCGGGACCGCGCCACCTTCCACCCGCCGGTCGGCGGGGCCGACGACGCCGCCGCGGTGGCGGCGGACGTCGCGGCGTACGTCGAGATGACGTACGCCGACATGCAGGAGTACTTCCGGAAGCTGGTGGCGGCCAAGCGCGCCGCTCCCGGCGACGACCTGCTGAGCGAGCTGACGACGTCCGACCTCACCGAGGACGAACTGGTGGGCCTGTGCGCCGTCATGATGCACGCGGGCGTCGACTCGACCTCGAACATGCTGGCCCTGGGCACCTGGGCGCTCCTCGAACGACCGGACCAACTGGCGTCCCTGCGCGCGCGTCCCGACCTCGCGGGCCGTGCCGTCGAGGAACTGATGCGCTACATGAGCGTGGTGCACACCGGCTCCCGCGCGGCGCTGGAGGACGTCGAGCTGGCCGGGGAGGTCGTCAGGGCCGGAGAGTCGGTGGCGTTCTCGGTCCAGGCCGCCAACCGCGACCCGGCGCGCTTCGGCGACCCGGACACGCTCGACATCCGGCGCGACGCGGTGGGGCACCTGGGGTTCGGCTACGGCGTGCACCAGTGCCTGGGGATGCAACTGGCCCGCGTCGAGATGCGCGTGGCCTTCCCCGCCCTGTTCGCCCGGTTCCCCGCGCTGCGCCTCGCGGTGCCCGCGGAGGACCTGCCGATGCGGGACGACCTGGTCATCCCCTACGGCGTGCACCGGCTGCCGGTCACCTGGTAGGGACGGGACGCCGCGTGACGCTGCCGGAGCCCCTGGCATCAGGGCTCCGGCAGCGTCGTGTCCGTGGTCGCGGACCCGACCGCGGGTCAGATCCGCGACGTCAGGCGGTCGATCCCCTCCCGCAGGCGGTCCAGGCGCCCCGGCAGCTCCGGATCGCCCTCGGGCCACGCCAGGTCGATGCCCGTCCGCCCGTCGAAGGTGGTGGCCACATAGCCGCCGATGGCCGCGAACTCACCGGGGGCCACCTTCCTGCGCGAGGAGGAGTGGAAGTTGGCCAGGAGCAGGCCGTCCGGCGTCGGCAGGGTCGGCACGACGCCCCAGTTCGACACGCTGACCACGGCGGGGGCCGGGCCCGTGGCGCTCGGCCTCGCGTGCGGCGCGGGCCGGGTGACCATGTCCAGGAGGCTGCGCTGGATGGAACCGTCGGCGAGCCCCGCCCGCAGCCGCTCGCCCAGCGCACGGCCCAGGGCGACGGCGCTGGGCTCCACGTCGTCGGCGGCCCGGAAGAGGCCGCCCCCGACGACGTTCGTCCCCTCGGTCGGGCCGATCGGCGGAGTGAGGCGGCCGCGCAGGTTCACCGTGTACCGGAACAGCAGCTCGGACACCGGCAGGCCCCGGACCTCGGCCTCGACCAGGAGGACGGCGCCCGACAGAAGGCCGTTGAGCGTCACCTGCTCGCGGTGGCCCAGCTCCGCGAGGGCAGCCGTCTGAGCCTGCGTCAGGCGGTGCTGCACCACGTGCCGCACGATCGGGACCCGCGCGGAGGCGGGCAGCTCCGTCACGGTCCTGAGCGGCGCCGACGCGTCCTCGTCGCCGGACGCCGTCCGGTGGATGCCGCGCTCGGCGAGCAGGTCCTCCAGGGACCGCGGGTACGGCTGCCGCGGCAGGTCGACGGGCGCGCCCCGGACCACGTCGGCGTAGCAGGCCCACAGGGCCGAGAGCAGCTCGATGGAGTGGTGGGCGTCGGCGATGCTGTGATGGGTCAGCAGGGTCACGCTCGCGTCGGTGCCGTCGCGCACCACGTTGACCGCGCTCAGCATCCGGTACTCGTCCAACTCCACGCCGGTCAGCGGGTGGTCGGGATCGCCCTCGCAGACCTGGACCTCGGGCGGGGCGCCGGACGCCACGAAGACGAGCCCGCCGGCGTCGGCTTCGAGCCGGGCGGCGAGCTGCGGATGCGCGCGGCACACCGCCGCGTAGGCGGTCCGCAGCGCGGCAGTATCCAGTCGGCCGACGGTGCGCACCGTGTAGCCCACGTACATCTCCACGTCGGCATAGATTTTCTCGGTGGGTGTCAGCGCACGCTGAATTGCGGCTGTCGTCATGAATGAATGACCCTTCTGCCGGCGCCGGCATGTCCGAAGCCTGATCATTTTTGCCCACCGGATACCGTGGGGCCATCACCAGCGTGGGTAGTCTCCGCCAGGCCGCGGGCCGTTCCGGCCGACCCGGCGGCCGGGCCTACCAGGTTGGGGGATTCCGCGCCGTCCCCCCTCGACTAGCCTGGCCACAGAGATTCAAGCAGCATGCGCGCAGTGCGCATCCCGTGTCTTTCGGAATTCCGCTGCTTGGTCCATGACCCCGTGTTCGCGCCCGTACACGTCATTTCCGCGAGCCGCGGCGAACGCTGGACATTACCCCGAGCGGGAGGATTCCATGAGCGACGCGATTTCCTATGAGGTGCCGTGGGCGCGGACCCATCAGTTCGACCCTCCCGCCGTGTTCGACGCGCTGCGTGCCGAGCGGCCGCTGGCGCGGATGACCTACCCGGACGGGCACGAGGGCTGGCTCGCCACCGGACACGATGTGGTGCGCAGGGTCCTCGGCGATCCGCGGTTCAGCCACAGCACGGAGATCGGGCACTTCCCGGTGACCCACCAAGGCCAGCAGGTGCCGAACCACCCCAAGATACCCGGGATGTTCATCCACATGGACCCGCCCGACCACACGCGCTACCGACGGCTGCTGACCGGCGAGTTCACCGTACGCAGGGCGAACCTGCTGACGGCGCGCGTGGAGGCCGTGGCCGCCGAGCAGATCGGCGTCATGCGCGCGCACGGGGCGCCCGCCGACCTGGTGGAGACCTTCGCCAGGCCGCTCGTCCTGAGGGTCCTCTCGGAGCTGGTCGGCCTTCCCTACGGCGAACGCGAACACTACGAGCACGCGCCGACGCTCCTGCACGACCCGGACGCGGACCCGCAGGAGGTCGCCGCCGCTTTCGAGAAGGCGAGTTCCTTCTTCGTCGAGGTCATCGAGAGGAAGCGGAAACAGCCGGGCGACGACCTCCTCAGCCGCCTGGTCGTGGACGGTCGGCTGACCACGGAAGAACTGTGCAACATCGTCGTCCTGATGCTGTTCGCCGGTTACGAGACCACGGAGAGCGCGCTGTCCGTCGGTGTTTTCGCACTCCTTCACCACACGGAACAACTGGCGCTCGTCCGCGCGGATCCGGAGAAACTCGACGGCGCGGTCGAGGAACTCCTCCGCTATCTCACCGTCAACCAGTACCACACCTATCGGACCGCCCTTGAAGACATCGAACTGAACGGTGAGACGGTCAAGAAGGGCGACACCGTGACGGTGTCGCTGCCCGCGGCCAACCGCGACCCCGCCAAATTCACCTGCCCCGAGAAGCTGGACGTCGGCCGCGACACCGCCGGGCACGTGGCGTTCGGCTACGGCATCCACCAGTGCCTGGGCCAGAATCTCGCCCGCGTCGAACTGCGCGCCGGTATCGCGGCCCTCCTCGGGGCATTTCCCGACCTGCGCCTCGCCGTCGGGACGGACGAGGTGCCGCTCCGGCTCAAGGGCTCCGTCTTCGCCGTGAAGAGCCTTCCCGTCTCCTGGTGAGCCACCGGTGAGCCTCCTTCTCCCTCCGAAAGGAACCGCGGCATCGTGCGCACCGACCTCATCAAGCCGCTGCCCGTCGCACTCCTGGAGAACGCGGCCCGCCACCCCGACAAGGTGGCTTTCGAGGACGACCGGCGGACGGTCACCTACGGCGGCCTGGAGGCGCGGACGCGCAGGCTCGCCGGTCACCTCGCGGGCCTGGGCGTGGCCCGCGGCGACCGGGTGGCCATCTGCCTCGGCAACACCGTGGCCACGGTGGAGAGTTACCTCGCGGTCGTCCGCGCCGGCGGCATCGGCGTGCCACTCGATCCTGCCTCGGCCCTCGCCGAACTGGAGTACGTACTGGCCGACAGCGGCGCCACGGCGGTCATCACCGACACCGCGCGGGCGGAGCGGCTGCGGCGCTCGGCGGCCGTGGGCCCCGCCACCACACTGCTGGTGACGGGTGAGGTCCCGGCGGGGGCCGAGGACTGTGAAGGGCCGCGAGCGCACGCGTACGACGGACTCGCCGTCACCGAGCCGCCCGTGCCCGCGCGGGACGACCTCGGCCTCGACGACGTGGCCTGGATGTTCTACACGTCCGGGACGACAGGGCGCCCCAAGGGAGTCCTGTCGACGCAGCGCAACTGCCTCTGGTCCGTGGCCTCCTGCTACGTCCCCATACCGGGCCTGACGGAGCGGGACCGGGTGCTCTGGCCGCTGCCGCTCTTCCACAGCCTCTCGCACATCGCGTGCGTCCTGTCCGTCACCGTGGTCGGCGCCACCGCCCGGATCATGGACGGCAGTTCCGCGGACGACGTGATCAAGGCGCTCCACGAGGACGGCACGACGTTCCTCGCCGGGGTCCCCACCACGTACCACCATCTGGTGGCGGCCGCCCGGCAGAACGGTTTCTCCGCGCCCGCCCTGCGGATCGGCCTCGTCGGCGGCGCGGTCACCGGGCCCGGCCTGCGCCGGGACTTCGAGGACACCTTCGGGGTCCCACTGGTCGACGCCTACGGCTCCACCGAGACCTGCGGGGCCATCACCGTCAACCCGCCCGACGGCGCCCGCGTCGACGGCTCCTGCGGTCTGCCCGTGCCGGGCGTCGGGGTCCGCGTCGTCGACCCCAGGACGGGGCTCGACGTCCCCGCAGGGCAGGAGGGCGAGGTGTGGGTCAGCGGGCCGAACGTCATGGTCGGCTACCACAACAGCCCCGAGGCGACCGCGGAGGCGCTGCGCGACGGCTGGTACAGGACCGGCGACCTGGCCCGGCGCGACGACGCCGGGTACTTCACCATCCGCGGCCGGATCAAGGAACTCGTCATCCGCGGCGGTGAGAACATCCACCCCGAGGAGATCGAGGCGGTCCTGCGCACCGTCGAGGGCGTCGCCGACGCGGCCGTCGCGGGCGCGCCGCACGACACGCTCGGGGAGGTGCCCGTCGCGTACGTGGTCCCCGGCCCCGCCGGCTTCGACACCGCGGCCCTGCTCGACCGGTGCCGCGAGCGGCTCTCCGCGTACAAGGTGCCGGAGCGGATCCACGAGGTCACCGGCATCCCCCGGACCGCGTCCGGCAAGACGCGGAGGCGCTTCCTCGCCGACCGGCCGAGCAGGCTGCGGTACGCGGCGAGCGGCCACCACGAAGGGCTGTTGACCTTGGACTGGGCCCCGGTGACGGCACCGGGGGACCCCGGCCTCCCGGCGCGGAACTGGGCCGTGGTCGGTCCGACGGGCCCGGCGGCCGAACTCGGCACCGTCCTCAAGGCCGCGGGTGTCGACGTACGGCACTACCCGGACCTGACGGCGCTCGGAGCGGCGGTGGCCGACGGGGGCACGGCTCCCGAAGCGGCGGTCGTCGTACGGCCGTCGGCCCCGTCGGCCCCGTCGGCCCAGTCGGCCCCGTCGGCACCGGGGGCCGCGATCGCCGCGGGCCGCGCCGCCGCCCGGCTGCTGGCCGATCAGCTGCGGGCCTGGCTGGAACGTCCGGAGTCGGCGACGACCCGCCTCGTGCTGCTCACCCGCGCCGCCGTCGCGGCCACCGCGGAGGACGGCCCGCAGGACGTGGCCGAAGCCCCGCTGTGGGCGGTCGCCCCGCTCTTCCAGGAGGAGTTCCAGGAGGAGTTCCAGGGGGAGGGCACGGGGGCGCTCACCCTCCTGGACCTCGACGCCGACGCGGGCCCGGACACGCTGTTCGCCGCGCTCGCCTCCGGCGAGCCGCGGACGGCGGTGCGGTCGGGCAACCTGCTGGCCCCACGCCTGAGGCGGCTGCCGGTGGCCGACGGGCCGGGGCCGGAAGCCTGGCCCGGAGCCACCGGCACGGTGGTGGTCACCGGGGCGGACACGGAGCACGGCGCGGCGCTCGCGCACCGGCTCGTCACGGTCCACAAGGCGGAGAGCCTCCTGCTGGTCGACTCCGTCGCAGACGCCGGTACGCAGTCCGTCGCCGCACCGGCTCCGACGGGGGCGGGCATCGTACGCGTGGCTGCCGATGGGCGGAATCCTGAGCCGCTGCGGGCCGCACTCGCCGATGCGCCCCGCCCGGTGAGCGCGGTGGTGCACGCTGCCGATGACCCCGAACTGGCCCTGTTGATCGATGAGTTGACTGCCGGGAGTGAACTGGCCGCCTTCGTGGCGGTGTCCGGCGTGGGCGTGTCTGGCGCGTCTGGTGAGTCTCGTGCGTCTGGTGTGTCTGTCGACGGAGCCCTGGTCGAGGCGGTGGTGCGGAACCGGCGGCTGCGGAATCTGCCCGGCACGTTCCTCGCCCGCGTCGGAGGGCCCGCCGACCCGGGCCCGGCGGACGACGGCATCGGGTGGGCGTGCGGCCCGCTGCTCTCCGCGTTCGACCTCGCCCTGACGGCGAACCCGCTGACGAACCCGCCGACGCTCCTGTCCATCGACCCGGGCGTACTTGCCGACGGCTCTCAACTGCTGCCCCTTTTCGCGGCCTTGGCGGAGCAGGCGCCGTCCCGGAGGAGCGAACCCGACGAGGCCGTCACGGCGGCACTGCGCGACCGCCTCGCCGCTCTGGACGAGCGTGCGCGACGGGTGCTCCTCGACGACCTGGTCCGTACGCACGCCGCCGCCGTGCTGCATCGGTCGGGGCCCGAAGCGATACCGTCCGACCGGGCCTTCCGCGACCTGGGCCTCACCTCGATGGCCGTCGTCGAACTGCGCAACCGGCTGACGGAGAGCACGGGCCTGCCGCTGCCCACCACCGTCGTCTTCGACCACCCCACCCCTGAGGCCCTGGCGGCCCGGTTGCGCGCGGAGATCCTCGGCGGAGTCACCCGGCCGGTGACCGAACCCGCCCTCGCGGCCGACCCCGGCGAACCGCTCGCGATCGTGGGCATGGCGTGCCGGTTGCCGGGGGGAGTGGCGGGCCCGGGGGATCTGTGGCGGCTGGTGTCCGAGGGGCGGGACGCGGTGTCGGGCTTCCCCGAGGACCGGGGCTGGGACCTGGAGGGCCTCTTCGACACGGACCCGGACCGTGCGGGCACCTCCTCCACCGACCAGGGAGGCTTCCTGCGCGGGGCGGGGCTCTTCGACGCCGGGTTCTTCGGCATCTCGCCGCGTGAGGCCCTCGCCATGGACCCGCAGCAGCGGCTGCTCCTCGAAACGTCGTGGGAGGCTCTGGAACGGTCGGGCATCGACCCGCTGTCGCTGAAGGGCTCCGACGCCGGGGTGTTCTCCGGCGTGTTCGGCCAGGGCTATGGGGCGACCGGTACCGGCCTCGTCGCACCCGAGGTGGAGGGCTTCGCCAGCACGGGCTCGGCGGGCAGTGTGGCGTCGGGCCGGGTGTCGTACGTCCTCGGTTTCGAGGGTCCCGCGGTGACGGTGGACACGGCGTGCTCGTCGTCCCTGGTGGCGATCCATCTGGCGGCGCAGGCGCTGCGGCAGGGCGAGTGCTCGATGGCCCTCGCCGGAGGCGCGACGGTGATGGCCACGCCGGGTACGTTCGTGGAGTTCTCCCGGCAGCGGGCTCTGGCGCCTGACGGGCGGTGCAAGGCGTTCTCGTCGTCGGCCGACGGCACGGGCTGGGCCGAGGGCGCGGGTGTGGTGGTCCTGGAGCGCCTGTCGGTGGCGCGGGAGCGCGGGCACCGGGTCCTGGCCGTGCTGCGGGGCAGCGCGGTGAACCAGGACGGCGCCTCCAACGGCCTGACTGCCCCCAACGGCCTGTCGCAACAGCGCGTGATCCGCAAGGCGCTCGCCGCAGCCGGGCTGAACGCGGCCGACGTGGACGCGGTGGAGGCCCACGGGACCGGGACGGCCCTGGGTGACCCGATCGAGGCGCAGGCGCTGCTCGCGACGTACGGGCAGGGCCGGGACCCGGAACAGCCGCTGTGGCTCGGCTCGTTGAAGTCCAACATCGGGCACACCCAGGCCGCCGCCGGTGTGGCCGGTGTGATCAAGATGGTCCTGGCGCTGCGGCACGGGCTCCTCCCGGCCACCTTGCATGTGGCCGAGCCCACGGCCGAGGTGGACTGGTCGGTGGGTGCGGTGGAGCTGCTGACGGAGGCGCGGGAGTGGCCGCGCGGTGGGCGTGCACGGCGGGCGGGTGTGTCGTCGTTCGGTGTGAGTGGGACGAATGCGCATCTGATTCTGGAGGAGGCGCCTGAGGGGTCGGCCGTTGGGGAGTCGCTGCCGGTGGGTGTGGTGCCGTTGGTGGTGTCGGCGCGCAGTGCCGCTTCGCTGGCGGGTCAGGCCGGTCGGCTCGCGTCGTACGTGGAGTCGGGCGCTGGTGGCGTCACGCTGGCGGGTGTTGCCGGGGCGTTGGTGTCGGGCCGGGCCGTCCTGGACGAGCGTGCGGTGGTGGTGGCCGAATCGTCTGCGGAGGCGCTGACCGGTCTACGGGCGCTCGCGCGGGGCGAGAGTGGGCCGAACCTGGTGTCTGTAAGGGGGAGTTCGGGCACGCCGGGCAAGGTGGTGTGGGTGTTCCCGGGTCAGGGTTCGCAGTGGGTGGGGATGGGGCGTGAGCTGCTCGACTCCTCGCCGGTGTTCGCTGAGCGGGTGGGGGAGTGTGCGGCCGCGTTGGAGCGGTGGGTGGACTGGTCGCTGGTCGACGTACTACGGGGTGAGGTTGAGCCCGAGTTTCTTGAGCGGGTGGATGTGGTGCAGCCCGCGAGTTTCGCGGTGATGGTGGGGTTGGCGGCGGTGTGGGCGTCGGTCGGGGTCGAAGCGGACGCGGTGCTGGGTCACTCGCAAGGCGAGATCGCGGCGGCCTGTGTGGCGGGTGCGCTGTCCCTTGAGGATGCGGCCCGGGTGGTGGCGTTGCGGAGTCAGGCCATTGCCGCACGGTTGGCCGGGCGGGGTGGCATGGCGTCGGTTGCGCTCGGCGAGGGCGAGGCGGCCGGGCGTCTGGAGGCCTGGTCGGACCGGGTTGAGGTCGCGGCCGTCAACGGGCCGTCGTCCGTGGTGGTCGCCGGTGATGCCGAGGCCTTGGATGAGGTCCTCCAGGTGCTCTCCGATGACGGGGTGAGGGTGCGGCGCGTGGCCGTGGATTACGCCTCGCACACCCGTCATGTGGAGGACATCCGCGACACCCTTGCCGAAGCTCTGGCCGGGGTGAGTGCGAAAGCCCCGGTGGTGCCGTTCTTCTCGACTGTCACGGGCAGTTGGGTGGAGGACGCCGGGGCCCTGGACGGCGCGTACTGGTACCGCAATCTGCGTGGTCAGGTGGGCTTCGGACCGGCCGTGGCCGAGCTGCTCGCGCAGGGCCATGGCGTGTTCGTGGAGGTCAGCGCCCACCCCGTCCTGGTCCAGCCGGTGACCGAGGCCGTGGACGAGAGCGGTGTCGACGCCGTCGTGACCGGGTCGCTGCGCCGCGACGAAGGGGGCCTGCGGCGGCTGCTGACCTCCATGGCCGAGCTGTTCGTACGGGGCGTGGCCGTGGACTGGGCGGCCGTGCTGCCCGCCGGGGTCGGATCCGGTTCCGCGTACATGGAGTTGCCGACGTACGCCTTCGACCACCAGCACTACTGGCTCGATGCGGCCGCGCAGGCCACCGACGCGGCCTCGCTCGGGCAGACGGCGGGTGGTCATCCGCTGCTCGGCGCGGTCGTCGGCATGCCGGACTCCGGTGGTCTCATGGCCACATCGAGGTGGTCGCTCCGGTCGCAGCCCTGGCTCGGGGACCACCTGGTGGCGGACGTGGTCGTGGCGCCGAACGCGGCCCTGGTCGAGGTGGCCATCCGGCTCGGCGACCTCGCCGCGACGCCCGTACTCGACGAACTGACCGTCGACGCGCCCGTGGTGCTGCCGCGGCGGGACAGCCGTGCCGTCCAGGTCGTCGTCGGGGAGCCGGACGGCACGGGACGGCGGTCGGTGGAGGTCTACTCCCGTGCCGGGGACGCCCCGTTGGACGCGCGGTGGACCCGCCACGCGCACGGCACGCTGTCGACCGGTGCCGCCGAGGTCTCGGCGGCCGGACCCACGACCGACGTCGCACTGGACGGCGCCGCGCTGCGTGACGCGGGTCGTTACGGCGTGCACCCCGTGCTGCTGGACGCCGCCGCCCGCACGGTCGTCCCCGACGGCATGGTTCCGGCGGTGTGGACCGGGGTGACCCTGCTGGCGTCGGGCGCCACCGCGCTCCGCGTGCGAGCGGGCGAGACGTCTTTGGAGGGCACCGGCCTGTGCCTCACCGACCCCACGGGGCAGCCCGTGATGACCGTCGCATCCGTACGCGGAGCAGCAGCCCTGTCTCCCGAACAGGCCCTGAGTGCAGGTGAGTTGGCGGGCGACGCCCTGTTCGCGGTCGACTGGACGGCGCTGCCGCTGCCCGCCGTCGAGTGCCCGCTCGACCTCGTGACCGTGGTGACCGGCGAGGACGTCACTGCCGTCGCCGGGCCGGACGGGACGGGGCGGGCCGTCCCTGACGTTCTCGTGCACGAAGCAGTGCGCGCGGCCGCCGACCCCCGTGTCCCGGTCAATGCGACGCTGGCCGTGCTCCAGGCCTGGCTTGCCGAGCCCGCCCTCGCGGAGACCCGGATCGCCGTCGTCACCGCGGACTGCGCCGAACTCGACGCGGCCGCGGTGTGGGGCCTGGTGCGCTCGGCGCAGTCGGAGCACCCGGGCCGGATCGTCCTCGTGGACCTCGACGAGGCGTCCCGGGACGCCCTGCCCGCCGTGGTGCTCAGCGGTGAACCGCAGCTGAGGGTGCGCGGCGGTGTCGCGACGGTGCCCCGCCTTTCCCGCGTGCCCGTGCCCGTGCCCGTCCCGGAGGGCGGGCCGCTGCCCCGGCCGCTCGACCCCGAGGGCACCGTACTGATCACCGGCGGCACCGGAACGCTCGGCGCCGTGACGGCACGGCACCTGGTCACGGCGCACGGCGTCCGGCACCTGGTCCTGGCCGGGCGCCGGGGCGAGGCCCCGGAACTGCGCGACGAGCTGACCGGACTCGGCGCGTCCGTCACCGTCGCCGCCTGCGACACGGCGGACCGCGCCCAGGTGGCGCGGCTGCTGCGGGCGATACCGGCCGCGCATCCGCTCACCGCCGTCGTGCACGCCGCCGGGGTCCTGGACGACGGGGTGCTCACCGAGCTGAGCCCCGAACGCGTCGACACCGTGCTGCGGCCGAAGCTGGACGCCGCCCTGCACCTGCACGAGCTGACCCGGGACCTGGACCTCGCCGCGTTCGTCCTGTACTCCTCGGCGGCGGGTGTCCTCGGCAACCCCGGGCAGGCCAACTACGCCGCGGCCAACGCCGCGCTGGACGCCCTGGCGCGCCGACGCCACCGCGCGGGACTGCCCGCGGTGTCCCTGGCATGGGGCTACTGGGCGACGGCCAGCGGCATGACCGAGCACCTGGGCGCCGCCGACCTGCGGCGCAACCGGCGCATCGGCATGGTGGGCCTGTCCTCGGCCGAGGGCATGGCGCTCCTGGACGCCGCCCTGCGCACGGCCGGTCCGCTGGTGGCGGCCAAGTTCGACGTACCCGGCCTGCGGGCGACCGCCGCAGAGGGGCCGCTGCCGCCCCTGCTGCGCGGCCTCGCGCCGTCGCCGCGGCCCACGGCGCGGGCGGCCGCCCCCGCCGGGTCCGCGTCGCTGCGGGAGCGCGTCGCGGGACTCGGCGCCGCCGAGCGGACCGAGGCCCTGGTCGACCTGGTGCGCAGGCACGCCGCCGAGGTGCTCGGGCACACCACCGCCGACGCCGTGCGGGCGGACCGGACCTTCAAGGAGGCCGGGTTCGACTCGCTGACCGCCGTGGAGCTGCGCAACCGGCTCGCCGCCGCGACCGGGCTCACCCTCTCCCCGGCGATGATCTTCGACTATCCGAAGCCGGCCGCGCTCGCCGGACACCTGGGCGAGAAGCTCCTCGGCGTACGGCCGGAGCCTCCGGCCGAGACCGGCGCACCCGCGCGGACGGCCGACGAGCCGATCGCGATCGTGGCCATGGCGTGCCGCTTCCCCGCCGGAGCCCACAGCCCGGAGGACCTCTGGCGGGTGGTGTCCGAAGGGATCGACGCGGTCACCGAGTTCCCCGACGACCGGGGCTGGGACACCGACCGGCTCTTCCACGCGGACCCCGACCACGAGGGCACCACCTACGTGCGCCACGGCGCCTTCCTCGACGACGCCGCCGGGTTCGACGCCGCCTTCTTCGGCATCTCCCCGAACGAGGCCCTCGCCATGGACCCGCAGCAGCGGCTGCTGCTCGAAACGTCCTGGGAGGCGTTCGAGCGGGCCGCGATCGACCCGACCGCCCTTGCCGGGCGGGACGTCGGCGTCTTCGTCGGCGTCAACAGCCACGACTACAGCGTGCGGATGCACCGGGCGTCCGGCGTGGAGGGGTTCCGCCTCACCGGCGGCTCCGGCAGCGTCACCTCCGGCCGCGTCGCCTACCACTTCGGCTTCGAGGGCCCCGCCATCACGGTCGACACGGCCTGCTCCTCCTCCCTGGTGGCCCTGCACATGGCGGCGCAGTCCCTGAACCGGGGCGAGTGCTCCATGGCCCTGGCGGGCGGCGTGATGGTGATGGGCACCGTGGAGACGTTCGTCGAGTTCTCCCGGCAGCGCGGGCTCGCCCCCGACGGCCGGTGCAAGGCGTTCGCGGACGGCGCCGACGGCACCGGCTGGTCCGAGGGCGCGGGACTGCTCCTCGTGGAGCGCCTCTCCGACGCCCGCCGCCTGGGCCACCCCGTCCTGGCCGTGGTCCGCGGCTCCGCCGTGAACCAGGACGGCGCGTCGAACGGCCTGACGGCCCCCAACGGCCCCGCGCAGCAGCGGGTGATCCGCAGGGCCCTCGCCGGAGCGGGCCTCGCCCCGTCCGACGTGGACGCCGTGGAGGCGCACGGCACCGGCACGACGCTGGGCGACCCGATCGAGGCGCAGGCGCTCCTGGCGACGTACGGCCAGGACCGGCCCGCCGGACGGCCGCTGTGGCTCGGGTCCGTGAAGTCGAACATCGGGCACACCCAGGCGGCGGCGGGCGTCGCGGGCGTGATCAAGATGGTCATGGCCCTGCGCCACGACACGCTCCCCAGGACGCTGCACGTGGACCGCCCCTCGTCGCGCGTCGACTGGTCCGCGGGCGCCGTGGAGCTGCTGACCGAGGCCCGTGACTGGCCGCGGAACGGCCGGCCGCGCCGGGCCGGGGTGTCCTCCTTCGGCATCGGCGGCACCAACGCGCACGTCGTCCTGGAAGAGGCCCCCGAGCAGACCGCTGCCCCCGCGCCCGGGCCCGCCCCTCGGGACGCGGCGGAGCTCCCGGTGCCGGTGCCCGTGCCCCTGTCGGCGCGGACGTCCGCCGGGCTGCGCGGCCAGGCCGACCGGCTCGCCCGCTTCCTCGACGGCAGGCCCGACGCACGCCTCACCGACGTGGCGCACGCCCTCGCCACCACACGCCCCCGGCTCGACCACCGCGCCGTCGTCCTGGCCTCCGACAGGCCGCGGCTCGGCGCGGACCTCCGCGCCATCGGCGGGGGCGAGGAGAGCCCCGCGGTCGTCTCCGGCACCCCGGTCGCGGGCGGACTCGCCGTCCTCTTCACCGGTCAGGGCAGCCAGTGGGCGGGCATGGGCCGCGAACTGGCCGCCACGTACCCGGTCTTCCGGGACGCCTTCGCCGCCGCGTGCGCCGCCGTGGAGGAGCATCTGAGCGGGCTCGTGGCACGCCCCCTGCACGACGTGGTGTTCGCCGCGCCCGGAGCGCCCGGCAGCGAACTCCTCGGCCGGACCATGTACACGCAGGCCGCCCTGTTCGCCCTGGAGACGGCGCTGTTCCGGCTCTTCGAGTCCTGGGGGGTGCGGCCGGACCTCCTCGCCGGGCACTCCATCGGGGAGCTCACCGCCGCGCACGTCTCCGGCGTCCTCGGCCTGGCCGAAGCGGGCGAACTGGTCGCCGCACGCGGCCGGTTGATGCAGGCCCTGCCCGAAGGCGGCGCGATGGTCGCCGTGCAGGCCACCGAGGCCGACGTCGCACCGCTGCTCGCCCGCGCACGGGGAGCGGTCTGCGTGGCCGCGGTCAACGGCCCCGACGCCGTGGTGCTCTCCGGCGCCGAGAACGCGGTGCTCGCCGCCGCCGACGAACTGGCGCGCCGGGGCCGCAAGACGCGCAGGCTGTCGGTGAGCCACGCCTTCCACTCGCCGCTCATGGAACCCATGCTCGACGAGTTCCGCGCGGTCGCGGAGCGCCTTCCCTACCGGCCGGGTCACCTTCCCGTCGTCTCCACGCTCACCGGCGGCCTCGCCGGGGACGGGCAGCTCGCCACCCCCGGCTACTGGGCCGACCAGGTGCGGAACACGGTCCGCTTCGGCGACGCCGTCACCGAGCTGGGCCGGCGGGGCGCGACGACGTTCCTCGAACTGGGCCCGGGCGGAGCCCTCGCCGCGCTGGCGCACGGCGCCCCCGGCGCACCGCAGCGGAGCTGCGTCGCCACCCTGCGCAAGGACGGCGCGGAAGCCGTCGACGTCCTGACCGCGCTCGCGGAACTGCACGTGCGCGGCGCCCGGGTGGACTGGACGGCCGTACTCGGAGACCCGGACGCGGCGCTCGGAACCGCCCTGCCCACCTACGCCTTCCAGCACCAGCGGTACTGGGTCGAGTCCGACGGCGCCGCACCGGCGGGCGCGGAAGCGCTCGGCACCACCAGCGCCCGGCACCCGCTGCTCGGCACCGTCGTCGACGTGCCGGGCGACGCCGACGGCAGCGGCGGCGTCGTGCTCACCGGACGGCTCGCGCCGCGCGGACCGGGCCGCCTCCCCGGACCCCCGGCGGCCGACGGCACCACCAGGATCCCGGCCGCCGTACTCCTGGACATGATCGTCAGGGCCGGTGACGAAGTGGACTGCGGCAGCGTCGAACAGATCGCCGTCGAGGCCCCGTTGACGGTGGCGGAGCGCGGCCACACCCACGTGCGGGTGTCCGTGGCCGCCCCGGCCCCGGACGGCCGCCGCCGCGTCGCCGTCCACGGCCGCCCCGCTGCCGACGGCCCGCAGCGGGAGCCCTGGACGTGCCACGCCCGAGCGGTGCTCGTCCCCGGAGCGCCGCGCCCGGCCTTCGACCTGCGGACCTGGCAGCCGCCCGCCTCGGACGCCGCTGTTCTCCTGCCCGGGGCGCGGGTGTGGCGGCACGACGGCCGCACTTGCGCGGAGATCACGCTCCCCGGCGAACTGGCCGCCGAGGCGTCCGAGTTCACGCTGCACCCGGTCCTCGTCGACACCGCCCTGCGCGTCCTGGCCGCTCGTACCGCCGCGGACCCCGCACCGGACGACGACGCCCACCCGGACCGTGAACTCGCCGCCTGCGCCGGTCTCGCGGTGTACGCGGAGGGCGCCGCCGCCCTGCGGCTGCGGATCACGCCCCAGCGGGACGGCCGCCATCTGCTGGAGCTGGCCGACGCGGACGGCGAACCCGTCGCGGCGCTCGGCCCGTTGGACCTCAGGGCCCCGAGCGGGAACGGCGCGGGCGATGAGCACCCCGCTGCGCACGAGGCCGCCGACGCACCGGCCGCCTCCGGCACCGTCACCCGCCGCGTGGTGACGCGGAAGGAAGGCCCCGGAGACACCGTCGCCGACCGGCTGGCCGGCCTTCCGGCCGCGGAGCAGCACCGGGTGGTGCTCGCCCTGGTGCGGGAGAGCACCGCGGTCGTACTCGGCCACCGCGACGGGGACGGCTTCGACGACGGGCAGCCCTTCAACAGCCTCGGCTTCGACTCCCTCAGCGCGGTCAAGCTCCGCAACCGCCTGCGCGACTTCACCGGCGTCGACCTGCCCAGCACCCTGGTCTTCGACTACCCGACCCCCGACCACCTCGCGGGCTTCCTGCGTGCCGAACTGCTCGGCGAGCGGCCCGTGGTGCCCGCGCCCACCACGACGGCGGCGGCCTCCGACGAGCCGATCGCGATCGTCGCGATGAGCAGCCGGCTGCCGGGCGGTGCCGACAGCCCCGAGGAGCTGTGGCAGCTGCTCGTGGAGGGCCGGGACGCGGTCTCGGGCTTCCCGGTGGACCGCGACTGGGACCTGGAGGGGTTGTACCACCCGGACCCGGCCCACCCCGGTACGAGCTACACGCGCTCGGGCGGCTTCCTCCACGAGGCCGCGCGGTTCGACGCCGGGCTCTTCGGCATCTCGCCGCGCGAGGCCCTCGCCATGGACCCGCAGCAGCGGCTGCTCCTCGAAACGTCGTGGGAGGCCCTGGAACGGGCGGGCGTCGACCCCCTGTCGGCCAGGGGCAGCGACATCGGCGTCTTCACCGGGATCGTCCACCACGACTACGTGACCCGGCTCCACCAGGTGCCCGAGGACGTGCAGGGCTATCTCATGACCGGCACGGCGTCGAGCGTGGCGTCGGGCCGGGTGTCGTACGCGTTCGGCTTCGAGGGTCCCGCGGTGACGGTGGACACGGCGTGTTCGTCGTCCCTGGTGGCGATCCATCTGGCCGCGCAGGCGCTGCGGCAGGGTGAGTGCTCGATGGCCCTGGCCGGTGGTGCGACCGTGATGGCCGGCCCGGACGCCTTCCTGGAGTTCTCCCGGCAGCGCGGTCTGTCCGCCGACGGGCGCTGCAAGGCCTTCTCCTCGACGGCCGACGGCACCGGCTGGTCCGAGGGCGTGGGCGTGGTGCTCCTTGAGCGTCTCTCGGTGGCGCGGGAGCGCGGCCACCGCGTCCTCGCGGTGCTGCGGGGCAGTGCGGTGAACCAGGACGGCGCCTCGAACGGGCTCACCGCCCCGAACGGCCCCTCGCAGCAGCGGGTGATCCGCCGGGCCCTGGCGAACGCGGGGCTGTCTCCGTCCGACGTGGACGTGGTGGAGGCCCATGGGACCGGCACAGCGCTCGGCGACCCGATCGAGGCGCAGGCGCTCCTCGCCACGTACGGGCAGGAGCGGGACCCCGAACGTCCCCTGTGGCTCGGCTCGTTGAAGTCCAACATCGGCCACACCCAGGCCGCCGCGGGCGTGGCGGGCGTGATCAAGATGGTCCTTGCGCTGCGGCACGGCGTCATGCCTCCGACCCTGCATGTGGACGAGCCCACAGCTGAGGTGGACTGGTCGGCGGGCGCGGTGGAGCTGCTGACCGAGGGCCGTGAGTGGCCGCGGAACGGCCGTCCGCGCCGGGCCGGGGTCTCCGCCTTCGGAGCCAGCGGCACGAACGCCCACGTGATCCTGGAGGAGCCGCCTGAGGAGCTGCCTGAGGAGCCGGTGTCGGAGGAGCCGGTGCCGGTGGGTGTGGTCCCGTTGGTGGTGTCGGCGCGCAGCCGGAGCTCGTTGGCCGGGCAGGCCGGTCGGCTCGCGTCGTACGTGGAGTCGGGTGCCGGTGGTTCGTCGCTGGCGGGGGTGGCCGGTTCGTTGGTGTCGGGTCGGGCCGTCCTCGGTGAGCGTGCGGTCGTGGTGGCCGACTCGCCTGCGGAGGCACTAACCGGGCTGCGCGCGCTGACCCGGGGCGAGAGCGGTCCCCACCTGGTGTCCGGCAGCGCCGCATCGCGTGCGCCCGGCAAGGTGGTGTGGGTGTTCCCGGGGCAGGGTTCGCAGTGGGTGGGGATGGGGCGTGAACTGCTCGACTCCTCGCCGGTGTTCGCCGAGCGGGTCGGGGAGTGCGCGGCCGCGTTGGAGCGGTGGGTGGACTGGTCGCTGGTCGACGTACTACGAGGTGAGGTCGAGCCCGAGTTCCTTGAGCGGGTGGATGTGGTGCAGCCCGCGAGTTTCGCGGTGATGGTGGCTCTGGCGGCGATGTGGGCGTCGGTCGGGGTCGAAGCGGACGCGGTGCTCGGTCACTCGCAAGGCGAGATCGCGGCCGCGTGCGTGGCGGGTGCGTTGTCCCTTGAGGACGCGGCCCGAGTGGTGGCCTTGCGTAGCCAGGCCATCGCCACCGCGCTGGCCGGGCGCGGCGGCATGGCGTCCGTCGCCCTTGGCGCGGAGGACGCGGCCCCGCGCCTGGAGCCGTGGGCGGGACGGGTCGAGGTGGCCGCGGTGAACAGCCCGTCGTCGGTGGTGGTCGCGGGCGATGCCGAGGCCTTGGACGAGGTTCTCCAGGTGCTCTCCGATGACGGTGTGCGGGTGCGGCGCGTGGCGGTGGACTACGCCTCGCACACCCGCCATGTCGAGGACGTCCGCGACACCCTCGCCGAAGCTCTGGCCGGGGTGAGTGCGAAAGCCCCGGTGGTGCCGTTCTACTCGACTGTCACGGGCAGTTGGGTGGAGGACGCTGGGGCCCTGGACGGCGCGTACTGGTACCGCAATCTGCGCGGTCAGGTGGGCTTCGGACCGGCCGTGGCCGAGCTGCTCGCGCAAGGCCATGGCGTGTTCGTGGAGGTCAGTGCCCACCCCGTCCTGGTGCAGCCCGTCAGCGAGGCCGTCGACGCCGACGCGGTGGTGACCGGATCCCTGCGGCGCGAGGAGGGCGGCCTGCGGCGGCTGCTGACGTCGATGGCCGAGCTGTTCGTACGGGGCGTGGCCGTCTCCTGGGCCGGTGTGCTGCCGCCCGGTTCCGGGGCCGCGTACACGGAGTTGCCGACGTACGCCTTCGACCGCCAGCACTACTGGCTGCGCGAGGCCGAGACGGCCGTCGGCGCCGCCGACGCGGCCGAGGGCGAGGACTCCGACTTCTGGGCCGCGGTCGAGCAGGCCGACGTGGACTCACTCGGCGAACTCCTGGAGACGGCGTCGGGCGACCAGCTCGGCGCGCTCACCGCCCTCGTGCCCGTGCTCGCCGAGTGGCGCGGGAAGCGCCGCCGCCGGTCGACGGCCGAGAAGCTGCGCTACCACGTCACCTGGCAGCCCCTCGCACGCGAAGCCGCCGGGGTGCCCGGTGGCCGGTGGCTGGTCGTCGTACCCGCCGAACGCACCGACGACAGCGGAACCGACGCGCTCCTGGAGGAGCTGACCCGTCTCGGGCTCGACGCGGTGCCGCTGGAGGTCGGCGTGTGCGACGGCAGCCGGGAGCGGCTCGCCGAGCGCCTTGCCGGAGTCCTCGCCGCGCACGACGTGGCCGGGGTGCTCTCGCTGCTCTCCCTGGACCGGGGCACGCGCGGCGGCCCGCAGGACCCGGCCGCCGTCACGGCGGCGGCGCTCGCCCTGATCCAGGCCCTGGGGGACACCGGCGCCACCCCGCCGCTGTGGTGCGTCACCAGGGGCGCGGTGAACATCGGCATCCACGACACCCTCACCGCACCGGCCCAGGCGGCGCTCTGGGGCCTCGGCCGCGCCGCCGCGCTCGAACGGCCCGACCGGTGGGGCGGCCTGATCGACCTGCCCGCCGCGGCCGACCCGCGCACGGCCCCGTACCTCCTCGGCGTGCTGAACTCCGCCACTGGCGAGGACCAGCTGGCGGTCCGCAGGTCGGGCGTTTACGCGCGCAGGCTGGTCCGCAAGGCCGTGCCGCAGTCCACCGGCGCCGACGCCTGGCAGCCCCGGGGCACGGTCCTGGTGACCGGCGGCGCCGAAGGGCTCGGCAGGCACGTCTCGTTGTGGCTCGCGCTCTCCGGCGTCGAACGGCTCCTCGTCACCACCACCCCGCACGCACCCGACGGCGGACCTGCCGAACTCCGGGCCGAACTCGCCGGGTTGGGTCTCGCCACCGTGGTGGAGTCCTGCGCGGACACCGACCGGGACGCGCTCGTGCGCCTCGTGTCCGAGACCGACCCGGAGCAGCCCCTCACGGCGGTCGTGCACGCGGCCGACCTCACCTGGACCAGCGCCGTCGACGACACCGGCGCGCACGACGTCGCCGAGGTGTTCGCGGCCAAGGTGGACACGGCGGTGTGTCTCGACGAGCTGTTCGAGGACACGCCGCTCGACGCGTTCGTCGTCTTCTCCTCGATCGCCGGCGTGTGGGGCGGCGGCGGGCAGGGCCTGTCCGGAGCGGCGAACGCGGTCCTGGACGCCCTGGTCGAGCGGCGCCGCGCCCGGGGGCTGCGGGCGACGTCGATCGCCTGGGGAGCCCTCGACGGAATTGGCGTCGGCATGGACGAGGCCGCCCTCGCCCAGCTGCGCCGCCGGGGCGTCCTGCCCATGGCGCCGCAGCTGGCCGTGACCGCGATGGTGCAGGCGGCGCGGGGCGACGAGAAGTTCGTGACGGTGGCCGACATGGACTGGGGCGCGTTCGTCCCCGCGTTCACGTCCGTGCGCGGCAGCCCCTTGCTGGCCGAGCTGCCCGAGGCGAAGGCGGTCCTCGACGCGGCGCGGGACGACGGCGAGGACAGCGACGCCGCGGCATCCCTCGCGGCCTCCTTGCGGGCGGTCTCCGACGCCGAGCAGAACCGCCTCCTGCTGCGCCTGGTCCGCGGCCACGCCTCGACGGTCCTCGGCCACGGCGGCGCGGAGGGCATCGGCCCGCGCCAGGCCTTCCAGGAGGTCGGCTTCGACTCGCTGGCCGCCGTCAATCTGCGCAACAGCCTGCACGGGGCGACCGGACTGCGCCTGCCCGCCACGCTGATCTTCGACTACCCCACCCCGGAGGCGCTGGTCGGCCATCTGCGCACCGAGCTCCTCCGGGAGGCCGACGACACTCTCGCGGGGCGGGAGGACGACCTCAGGCGGGTCCTGGCGTCCGTGCCGCTCGCCCGGTTCAAGGAGGCCGGGGTGCTCGACGCCCTCCTCGGCCTCGCCGAGGCGGATGCCGGGACCGGGACTGGGACTCAGGCCGATACGGATACCGATGTGAGCGCGGACGCGGAACTGATCGACGCGATGGACGTTGCCGACCTGGTCCAACGGGCCTTGGGCACGACGAGCTGACCACCACCGAACGAGTCCCGGAAGGATGGCTATGCCGGCGCCAGACGAGCAGGTCGTTGAGGCACTGCGTGCCTCGCTGAAGGAGAACGCCCGGCTTCAGCAGGAGAACAGCACACTCGTCGCGGCCGCCGCGGAGCCCGTCGCGATCGTCTCCATGGCCTGCCGCTACGCCGGTGGCATCCGCGGCCCGGAGGACTTCTGGCGCGTGGTGTCCGAAGGCGCCGACGTCTACGGCGCCTTCCCCGACGACCGGGGCTGGGACGTCGAGGGCCTCTACCACCCCGATCCCGACAACCCCGGTACGACGTACGTACGGGAAGGCGCCTTCCTCCACGACGCGGCACGGTTCGACGCCGGGTTCTTCGGCATCTCGCCGCGCGAGGCCCTCGCCATGGACCCGCAGCAGCGGCAGCTCCTCGAAGTGTCCTGGGAGACCTTCGAACGCGCCGGGATCGACCCCCACTCGATGCGCGGCGCCGACGTCGGCGTGTTCGCGGGGATCGTGCACCAGGACTACGCCCCTGACCTCAGCGGCTTCGAGGGGTTCCTCAGCCTGGAGCGCGCCCTGGGCACCGCGGGCGGCGTCGCCTCCGGGCGCGTCGCGTACACCCTGGGGCTCGAAGGCCCCGCGGTGACCGTCGACACCATGTGCTCCTCGTCGCTCGTGGCGATCCATCTGGCCGCGCAGGCGCTGCGCAGGGGCGAGTGCGCGATGGCGCTCGCGGGCGGCTCGACGGTGATGGCGACGCCGGGCGGCTTCGTCGGCTTCGCGCGGCAGCGGGCGCTCGCCTTCGACGGCCGCTGCAAGTCCTACGCCGCAGGCGCCGACGGCTCCGGCTGGGCCGAGGGCGTGGGCGTGGTGCTCCTGGAGCGCCTGTCGGTGGCGCGCGAGCGCGGCCACCAGGTCCTCGCTGTCATCCGGGGCAGCGCCGTCAACCAGGACGGTGCCTCCAACGGCCTCACCGCCCCCAACGGCCCCGCGCAGCAGCGGGTGATCCGCAAGGCCCTCGCCGGAGCGGGCCTCGCCCCGGCCGACGTGGACGCCGTGGAGGGCCACGGCACGGGCACGGTCCTCGGCGATCCGATCGAGGCCCAGGCGCTGATGGCCACGTACGGGCAGGGCCGGGACCCGCGGCGACCGCTGTGGCTCGGCTCGGTGAAGTCCGTCATCGGCCATACACAGGCGGCGTCCGGCGTGGCCGGTGTGATCAAGATGGTCCAGGCGCTGCGGCACGGCGTGCTCCCGGCGACCCTCCACGTGGACGCGCCCACCCCGCAGGTGGACTGGTCGGCGGGCGCGGTCGAACTGCTCACCGAAGCCAGGGACTGGGCGCGGAACGGCCGTCCGCGCCGGGCCGGGATCTCCGCGTTCGGCGCCAGCGGCACGAACGCCCATCTGATCCTGGAGGAGGCGCCCGAGGCTCCGGCCGCGGCGGAGCCGGAGCCTTCCGGTGTGGTGCCGCTGGTGGTCTCGGCGGGCACCACGGCCTCGCTCGCGGCCCAGGCCGAACGCCTCGCCTCGCACCTGGAGTCGGGCCCCGACGGAGCGTCGCTCCCCGCGGTCGCCGGGACCCTCGCCACGGGCCGGGCCGTCCTCGGCGAACGCGCGGTCGTGGTGGCGGGCACGGCCGACGAGGCGCTGACCGGCCTTCGGGCCCTGGCGCGCGGCGAGCACACGACCGGTCTGGTGACCGGGGCGGGCACGCCCGGCAAGGTCGTGTGGGTGTTCCCCGGGCAGGGCTCGCAGTGGGTCGGCATGGGCCGCGAACTCCTCGACTCCTCACCGGTGTTCGCCCAGCGCGTCGAGGAGTGCGCTGCTGCCCTGGAGCGGTGGGTGGACTGGTCCCTCGTCGACGTACTACGAGGTGACGCCGAGCCCGAGTTCCTTGAGCGAGTGGACGTGGTGCAGCCCGCGAGTTTCGCGGTGATGGTGGGTCTGGCGGCGGTCTGGGCATCGGTCGGGGTCGAACCGGACGCGGTGCTCGGCCACTCCCAGGGCGAGATCGCGGCCGCGTGCGTGGCGGGCGCCCTGTCCCTTGCGGACGCGGCCCGGGTGGTGGCCTTGCGCAGTCAGGCCATCGCGGCGCGCCTCGCCGGGCGCGGCGGCATGGCATCGGTCGCGCTGAGTGAGAGCGAGGCGGCCGGACGTCTGGCGCCCTGGTCGGACCGGGTCGGGATCGCGGCTGTCAACGGGCCCTCCTCCGTCGTGGTCGCGGGCGACGCCCAAGCCCTGGACGAGGCGCTGGAGGCGCTGGACGACCAGGGCGTCCGCATCCGGCGCGTCGCCGTGGACTACGCCTCGCACACCCGCCACGTCGAGGACGTCCGCGACACCCTCGCCGAGGTCCTTGCCGGGATCACCGCGCAGGCACCGACGGTGCCGTTCCACTCCACCGTGACCGGTGGCCGGGTGGAGGACGCCGGGGCCCTGGACGGCGCGTACTGGTACCGCAACCTGCGCGAGCCCGTGCGGTTCGGCCCGGCCGTCGCCGACCTGCTCGGCCAGGGGCACACGGTGTTCGTCGAGATCAGCGCCCACCCCGTACTGGTCCAGCCGATCACCGAGGCCGTCGACGCCGCCGACGCCGACGTGGTGGTGACCGGAACCCTGCGGCGCGAGGACGGCGGCCCCCGGCGCCTCCTCACCTCGATGGCCGAGCTGTTCGTCCGCGGCACCCCGCTGGACTGGGCCGGGACGCTGCCCACGGGAGCCACCTCGCGGCGCGTCGACCTGCCGACGTACGCCTTCGACCACCAGCACTACTGGATCCGGATGGGCGCCTCCGCCACGGACTCCGCGGCGCTGGGCCTCGCCGGAGCCGACCACCCGCTCCTCGGCGCGGTCGTACCGCTCCCGCAGTCCGACGGACTGGTCTTCACCTCACGCCTCTCGCTGCGCTCGCACCCCTGGCTCGCCGACCACGCCATCGGCGGCGTGGTCCTCGTCCCCGGCACGGTGTACGTCGACCTTGCCGTGCGCGCGGGCGACGAGTTCGGCCACGGCCTCCTGGAGGAACTCGTCATCGAGGCGCCGCTGGTGCTGCCCGACAGCGGCGGGGTGCGGCTCCAGGTCGCGGTCAGCGGTCCGGGCGCGACGGGTTCGCGGACCGTGGACGTGTACTCCCGGCGCGAGGACGACGACGCCTGGACGCGGCACGCCACCGGCCTCCTGGCGGCCTCGCCCGCGGTGCCCGGACCCGGGCGCGAGTTCGACTTCACGGCCTGGCCGCCGCCCGGCGCGGAGCCGGTCCCGGTGACGGACTTCTACGCCGACCTGGTCGAGCGCGGCTACGCGTACGGGCCGGCGTTCCAGGGCCTGCGCGCCGTGTGGCGGCGCGGCGACGAGGTCTTCGCCGAGGCCGCGCTGTCCGAGGACCAGCGGGAGGAGGCAGGCGGGTTCGGCATCCACCCGGCGCTCCTCGACGCGGCCCTCCACACGAACGCCTTCGCCCGCCCCGACGACGACCGCAAGGTGCTGCCGTTCGCGTGGAACGGGCTGCTGCTGCACGCCGTGGGCGCCTCCGCGCTGCGTGTGCGCGTGGCCCCGTGCGGCCCCGACGCGCTGTCGTTCCACGCCGCCGACGACACCGGCGGCATGGTCCTCACGATGGACTCCCTGGTGTCGCTGCCGGTCTCCGTCGACCAGCTGGACGCGGCGGCGGACAGGAGCCGGGACGACGCACTGTTCGGCGTGGAGTGGACCGAGCTGCCCCTGGTGCGGGGGGACGCGCCGACCTGGGCGCCGGTGGCCACCGCCGACGACGTGACGGCCCTCGCTGGCAGCGCGACCGCCCCGCCCGTGGCCGTCCTGGAGGCTTTCGGCGGCGACGGTGAGAACCGTGAGGCCACGGCGCTCGCCCTGACCTCCCGGGTCCTGGGAGTGGTGCAGGCGTGGCTTGCCGGGGTGACCTCCGACGAGTCGCGGCTGGTGGTGGTGACCCGGGGTGCGGTGCCTGCGGGCGGCGGTGCGGTGACCGACCCGGCGGGTGCGGCGGTGTGGGGTCTGGTGCGTGCCGCGCAGGCGGAGAACCCGGACCGGTTCCTCCTCCTGGACACCGACCCCGCGACGGACGGACCTTTGACTCCCGCTGTCGGCGCGACCCTTGTCAGCGACGAGCCGCAGGTCGCGGTGCGTGGGGGGACCCTCTCCGTGCCCAGGCTCGCTCGTGTCTCTGTTGGGGTGGCGGGGGCGGGGAACGTATTCGGTGCTGGAAAGAGCGTTCTACTTACTGGTGGAACAGGTTCCCTGGGGGGCCTGGTGGCCCGCCATCTGGTCGTGCGGCACGGTGTACGGCATCTGGTGCTTGCCAGTCGCCGGGGTGCGGATGCCGAGGGTGTTGCCGGGCTGGTGGCCGAACTCGCCGAGCAGGGTGCGACGGTGTCGGTGGTGGCGTGTGACGTCTCCGACCGCGAGCAGGTCCGGTCCCTGCTGGCATCGGTCCCGGGCGAGCACAGCCTGAGCGGGATCGTGCACCTGGCCGGAGTGCTCGACGACGGAGTGATCGGAACCCTGACCCCGGAGCGCCTCGCCGGAGTGTTCGCGCCGAAGGTGGACGCGGTGCGCCATCTCGACGAGCTGACCCGTGAACTGGGCATGGAACTCGACGCGTTCGTCGTGTTCTCGTCCGCCGCCGCGCTCATGGGGTCGGCGGGGCAGGGCAACTACGCCGCCGCGAACGCGTACCTCGACGGGCTCATGTCCGCCCGCCGGGCCGCGGGCCTGCCCGGCATCTCACTGGCCTGGGGCCTGTGGGAGCAGGCCGCGGGCATGACCGCGCACCTCAGCAGCGTCGACCAGGCGCGCATGAGCCGCGGCGGCGTCCTCGCGATGACCCCGGCCGAGGGCCTGGCCGCCTTCGACGTCGGCCTGCACACGGGCCAGGCGCTCCTCGTGCCGATCAAGCTGGACCTGCGCACGCTGTGGACCCAGGCGGCGGCGGGCGGCGGGGTGCCGCACCTGCTGCGTGGCCTCGTCCGCGCGGGCCGACGCGTGGCGCGGGCCGCGGCCGGGGACAGTGGCGGCCTGGCCCGCCGCCTCGCCGGGCTGCCCCGGGCCGAGCAGGAGGACCTTCTGCTGTCCCTCGTCCAGGGCGAGGCGGGCGGGGTGCTCGGTTTCAGCGGCCCCGAACTGTCCCAGGGCACAAGGGGGTTCAGCGACATCGGGTTCGACTCCCTGACCGCGGTCGAGCTGCGGAACCGGCTGAGCGCGGCGACCGGCGTGAAACTGCCCGCCACCCTGATCTTCGACTACCCGACCCCCGTGGCGCTCGCCCGCCATCTGCGCGAGGAGCTGAGTGAGACGGCGGACGGCGCCACCCCCTCTGCCGCGCCCGTCGTCGTGGATCCTGATGAGCCGATTGCGATCGTGGGGATGGCGTGCCGTCTGCCGGGCGGGGTGACGGACCCGGAGGGTTTGTGGCGGTTGGTGCGTGAGGGCCGTGAGGGTATGTCGGGCTTTCCTGAGGACCGGGGCTGGGACTTGGAGGGCCTGTTCGACTCGGACCCTGACAACGCCGGTACGTCGTACGCCAGTCAGGGCGGCTTCCTCCAGGAGGCGGGGCTCTTCGACGCCGGGTTCTTCGGCATCTCACCGCGTGAAGCCCTCGCCATGGACCCCCAGCAGCGGCTGCTCCTCGAAGCCTCCTGGGAGGCCCTGGAGCGGGCCGGAATCGACCCGACCGCGACACGCGGCGGAGACATCGGCGTCTTCTCCGGCGTCTCCATCCACGACTACCTGGAATCCCTCAGCAACATGCCCGCCGAGCTCGAAGGCTTCGTCACCACCGCCACGGCGGGCAGTGTCGCGTCGGGCCGGGTGTCGTACGCCTTCGGTTTCGAGGGTCCCGCGGTGACGGTGGACACGGCGTGCTCGTCGTCCCTGGTGGCGATCCATCTGGCCGCGCAGGCGCTGAGGCAGGGGGAGTGCTCGATGGCCCTTGCCGGGGGCGTCGCCGTGATGGGATCCCCGATCGGCGTCCTCGGCATGTCGCGGCAGCGCGGCCTCGCCGCCGACGGCCGGTGCAAGGCGTACGCGGACGGCGCGGACGGCACGGTGCTGTCCGAGGGCGTGGGACTCGTGGTCCTTGAGCGCCTCTCGGTGGCGCGCGAGCGCGGGCACCGCGTCCTCGCGGTCATCCGGGGCAGCGCGGTGAACCAGGACGGTGCCTCGAACGGTCTCACTGCCCCGAACGGGCCCTCGCAGCAGCGCGTGATCCGCAAGGCGCTGGCCAACGCGGGCCTCTCGTCGTCCGACGTGGACGTGGTGGAGGGCCACGGCACCGGAACCACCCTGGGCGATCCGATCGAGACCCAGGCGCTCCTGGCGACGTACGGGCAGGGGCGGGACCCCGAACAGCCGCTGTGGCTGGGCTCGTTGAAGTCGAACGTCGGACACACGCAGGCCGCTGCCGGTGTGTCCAGCGTGATCAAGATGGTGCAGGCGCTACGCCACGAGGTCATGCCACCCACGCTGCACGCCCAGGAGCCCACCCACCAGGTGGACTGGTCGGCGGGTGCGGTGGAGCTGTTGACCGAGGGCCGGGCGTGGCCGCGTGGCGGGCGTGCGCGGCGGGTGGGGGTGTCGTCGTTCGGGATCAGTGGGACGAATGCGCATCTGATTCTGGAGGAGGGGCTTGAGGAGCCGGTGGTGGAGGGGCCGGTGTGGGTGGGTGTGGTGCCGTTGGTGGTGTCGGCGCGTAGTGCGGGTTCGTTGGCGGGTCAGGCTGGTCGGCTTGTGTCGTATGTGGAGTCGGGTGCTGGTGGTGTCTCGTTGGCGGGGGCGTTGGTGTCGGGGCGGGCGGTTCTTGGTGAGCGTGCGGTGGTGGTGGCCGACTCGTCTGCGGAGGCTCTGGCCGGGCTGCGGGCGTTGGCCCGGGGCGAGGACGCGGCTGGGGTGGTGTCCGGCAGGGCTGCGGCTTCTGGCGTGCCGGGCAAGGTGGTGTGGGTGTTCCCCGGGCAGGGCTCGCAGTGGGTCGGCATGGGCCGTGAACTCCTCGACTCCTCACCGGTGTTTGCCCAGCGCGTCGGGGAGTGTGCCACCGCCCTGGAGCGGTGGGTGGACTGGTCCCTCGTCGACGTACTACGAGGTGACGCCGAGCCCGAGTTCCTTGAGCGGGTGGACGTGGTGCAGCCCGCGAGTTTCGCGGTGATGGTGGGGTTGGCGGCGGTCTGGGCGTCCGTGGGAGTGAAGCCGGATGCGGTGCTCGGTCACTCGCAGGGGGAGATCGCGGCCGCGTGCGTGGCGGGTGCGCTGTCGCTTGAGGACGCGGCCCGAGTGGTGGCGTTGCGGAGCCGCGCCATTGCTGCGGAGCTGGCCGGGCGTGGGGGCATGGCGTCCGTTGCTTTGAGCGCGGGTGAGGCAGCCGCGCGGCTTGAGAGGTGGGCGGATCGGGTCGAGGTCGCGGCCGTCAACGGGCCGTCGTCCGTGGTGGTCGCGGGCGATGCCGAGGCCTTGGACGAGGTTCTACAGGTGTTCGCTGAGGACGGGGTGAGGGTGCGGCGGGTGGCGGTGGACTACGCCTCGCACACCCGTCACGTGGAGGACATCCAAGGCCTCCTCGCGGAGGCGTTGGCTGGGATTGTCGCCCAGGCGCCGAGGGTGCCGTTCTATTCGACCGTGACCGGTGGCTGGGTGGAGGGCGCCGGGGTCCTGAACGGCGAGTATTGGTATCGCAATCTGCGTGGTCAGGTGGGCTTCGGCCCGGCCGTGGCCGAGCTGCTCGCGCAGGGGCACGGGGTGTTCGTGGAGGTCAGCGCCCACCCCGTCCTGGTCCAGCCGGTGACCGAGGCTGTGGACGAGAGCGGTGTCGACGCCGTCGTGACCGGGTCGCTGCGCCGGGATGAAGGGGGCCTGCGGCGGCTGCTGACCTCGATGGCCGAGCTGTTCGTGCGGGGTGTGGCCGTGGACTGGGAGGCCGTGCTGCCCGCTGGGGCAGGGGCCGGGTCGGCGCGCCCGGAGCTGCCGACGTACGCCTTCGACCACCAGCACTACTGGCTCAAGCCAGCCGCGCAAGCCACTGACGCGGCCTCTCTGGGGCAGGCGACGGCGGATCACCCGTTGCTGGGTGCGGTGGTGCGGCTGCCGCAGTCCGACGGCCTGGTCTTCACCTCACGTCTGTCGTTGCGGACGCATGCCTGGCTGGCCGACCATGCGGTGAGTGGAGTCGTACTGGTCCCGGGTACCGCCCTCGTGGAGCTGGCGGTGCGGGCCGGTGACGAGGCCGGGTGCGGGGCGCTGGACAACCTCGTGATCGGGACGCCGTTGGTGGTGCCCGAGCGTGGTGGGGTCCGGGTGCAGGTCGCGGTGGGCGGACCGGGGGAGAACGGTGCGCGCACGGTGGAGGTGTACTCCCAGCGCGAGGAAGCCGAGGACGAGGCTGACGCGGACGTGTGGACGCGGCACGCCACCGGCCTCCTGTCGGCGGCCGACCGGCCCGGTGACAGCGGCACACGCTTCGACTTCACGGCCTGGCCGCCGCCCGGTGCCGACCCGGTCGGGATCGGGGAGTTCTACGCCGACCTCGCCGAGCGGGGCTACGCGTACGGTCCGGCGTTCCGGGGCCTGCGGGCGGTGTGGCGGCGCGGCGACGAGGTGTTCGCAGAGGTCGCGCTGCCGGAAGAGCAGCACAAGGAAGCGGGTGGCTTCGGCATTCATCCCGCCCTCCTCGACGCGGCCCTGCACGCGGGGGAGTCGGGCGCCGCGGCCGAGGACGGCAAGGCGCCGCGGCAACCGCTCGACTGGGGCGGCTTCGTGCTGCACGCCGCGGGCGCATCGGCGCTGCGGGTTCGGCTGGTGCCCGGCGGGCCCGACGCCATGGCGTTGGAGGCGGCGGACGAAGCAGGCGGCCTGGTGGTGACGGCGGACTCACTGACGTGGCGGGAGGTGTCCGTCGACGGGCTGGGGGCGGCGGACACGCTGGTGGCCCACTCGCTGTTCGGCGTCGAGTGGACCGAGTTGCCTCCGGTGCAGGGGGTTGGTTCGGCTCTGTCGTGGATGCCGGTGGTTGCTGCTGATGAGGTGGCGGTGTTGGTGGAGGAGGTGGCGGAGGGCGCGGGTGTGCCGTCGGCGGCGGTGTTGGAGGCCGTCGGGGGTGAGGGTGAGGGTGCGGTGCTTGCGTTGTCCTCGCAGGTGTTGGGGGTGGTGCAGGCGTGGTTGGCCGGGGTGGGGCTTGAGGAGTCGCGGCTGGTGGTGGTGACCCGGGGTGCGGTGCCTGCGGGTGAGGGCGCGGTGGTGGCGGATCCGGCGGCGGCCGCGGTGTGGGGTCTGGTGCGGGCCGCGCAGTCGGAGAATCCGGACCGGATCGTCCTGCTGGACCTCGACCCGACTGCTGCCGGTGTCGAGGTGGGTTCCGTACTGGATTCGGTGCTGGGCGCGGTCCTCGCCACCGACGAGCCCCAGATCGCGGTGCGCGGAGCGGCCTTCTCGGCCCCCCGGCTCGTCCGCGTACCGGCTCAAGTACCGGACAGTCAGGCGGTGTTCACGTCGGAGGGAACCGTCCTCATCACCGGCGGCACCGGGTCGCTCGGTGGTCTCGTGGCCCGGCACCTGGTCACCCGGTACGGCGTACGGCGGCTGCTCCTCGCCAGCCGACGGGGTCAGAGCGCCGAGGGTGCGACGGAGCTGGTGGCCGAGCTGACCGGTCTTGGCGCGACGGTGTCGGTCGTCGCGTGTGACGTCTCCGACCGCGACCAGGTGAAGGCGCTTCTGGCGACCGTGCCGGACGACCACGACCACCGGCTCACCGGCATCGTGCACACGGCGGGCGTGCTGGACGCCGGTGTCATCGGGGCGCTGACTCCGGAGCGGCTTGAGCGGGTGTTCGCGCCGAAGGCGGAGGCGGCGCGGCACCTCGACGGGCTGACCCGTGAACTGGGCCTGGATCTGGACGCGTTCGTCGTCTACTCGTCCGTGTCCGGTGTCTTCATGGGTGCGGGCAGCGGCAGCTACGCGGCCGCCAACGCCTTCCTGGACGGCCTGATGGCCAACCGGCGGGCGGCAGGACTGCACGGCCTGTCGCTGGCCTGGGGCCTGTGGGCGCAGACCAGCGGCATGGCCGCCAACACCGACGACCTCACCAGGAACCGGATGAACCGCCGGGGCGGACTGCAGGCGATGGCGCTGAAGGAGGGCATGGAGCTGTTCGACGCCGCCGTGGGGTCCCGGGAGTCCTTGCTGGTGCCGGCCAGGCTCGACCTGCGCGGCGTACGGGCCGACGCGGCGGCCGGCGGCGGGGTGCCGCACATGTTGCGGGGCCTCGTACGCGCCGGTCGGCAGTCAGCGCAGGCGGCGGACGGTGGTGACAAGCGGCGCCGCCTTGCCGACCGGCTCACCGGACTGGCACCGGGGGAACAGGAAGAACTGCTCCTCGACCTGGTCCGGGGGAGGGCCGCGATCGTGCTCGGCCACGCCGGGCCGTCGGGTGTGCGGGCGGACTTGGCGTTCAACGAGGTCGGGTTCGACTCGCTCACGGCGGTGGAGTTGCGCAACCGGCTGCGCGAGGCGACCGGCCTGAAGCTGCCCGCCACGCTGATCTTCGACCATCCGAACCCGCTGGCCCTCGCCCGCCACCTCCACCGTGAACTGCTCCCGGACGACGGCGCGAGCGGCCAGGAGCTGGACGAGGCGCGGCTGCGGCGCGCGCTCGCGTCCCTCCCACTGGCCCGCTTCCGCGCGGCCGGACTGATGGACGCCCTGGTCGAGCTGGCCGCACTCGGCGACGGAGACGGCGAACCGGACACCGGCGCGTCCGACGAGGCCTACGAAGCCGAGGAGAAGCGGGCGATCGCCGAGCTGGACGTCGACGATCTCGTGCACCTGGCGCTCGGCGACTGAAGACCTTCGAAACCGCTGGCTGATTGGGGAACTCAAGTGAGCGCGTCGTATGAAACAGTCGTCCAGGCGCTACGGAAGTCGCTGGAGGAAGTCGGCTCGCTGAAGCAGCAGAACCGCCGTCTCCGCGACGCCTCCCGCGAGCCGGTGGCGATCGTGGGGATGGCGTGCCGGTTGCCGGGCGGAGTGGCGGGCCCGGAGGATCTGTGGCGGCTGGTGTCCGAGGGCCGGGACGCGGTGTCGGGCTTCCCCGAGGACCGGGGCTGGGGCCTGGAGGGCCTCTTCGACACGGAGCCCGAGAGCGCGGGTACGTCGTACACGCGGCGGGGAGGTTTCCTGCATGAGGCGGGCCTCTTCGACGCCGGGTTCTTCGGCATCTCGCCGCGTGAGGCCCTCGCCATGGACCCGCAGCAGCGGCTGCTGCTCGAAACCTCCTGGGAGGCGCTGGAGGCGGCCGGGATCGACCCGGGTTCGGTGAAGGGCGCCGATGTCGGGGTGTTCTCCGGGGTGTTCACACAGGGGTACGTCGCCCCGGGAGCCAGTGTGGTGACGCCGGAGGTGGAAGGCTTCGCGGGCACCGGCGGCTCGACGAGTGTGGCGTCGGGCCGGGTGTCGTATGTGCTCGGTTTCGAGGGTCCTGCGGTGACGGTGGACACGGCGTGTTCGTCGTCGCTTGTGGCGATGCACCTGGCGGCGCAGGCGCTGCGGCAGGGTGAGTGCTCGATGGCCCTGGCCGGTGGTGCGACGGTGATGGCGACGCCCGGCGCCTTCGTGGAGTTCTCCCGGCAGCGGGGTCTGGCGCCTGACGGGCGGTGCAAGGCGTTCTCGTCGTCGGCCGACGGCACGGGCTGGGCCGAGGGTGTGGGTGTGGTGGTCCTGGAGCGTCTATCGGTGGCGCGGGAGCGTGGTCACCGGGTCCTGGCCGTGCTGCGGGGCAGCGCGGTGAACCAGGACGGCGCCTCCAACGGCCTGACCGCCCCGAACGGCCCCGCGCAACAGCGGGTGATCCGCGGAGCCCTGGCGAACGCGGGCCTCTCCCCGGCCGATGTGGACGCGGTGGAGGGACACGGGACCGGCACGACCTTGGGTGACCCGATCGAGGCGCAGGCGCTGCTCGCGACGTACGGGCGCAACCGTGAACCGGAACAGCCCTTGTGGCTCGGCTCGTTGAAGTCCAACATCGGTCACGCTCAGGCGGCCGCCGGTGTGGCCGGTGTGATCAAGATGGTCCTGGCGCTGCGGCACGGGCTCCTCCCGGCGACCCTGCATGTGGCCGAGCCTACGGGCGAGGTGGACTGGTCCGAGGGCGCGGTGGAGCTGCTGACCGAGGCGCGGGAGTGGCCGCGCGTCGGGCGCCCGCGCCGCGCCGGGGTGTCCGCCTTCGGCATGAGCGGGACGAACGCGCATCTGATTCTGGAGGAGGCGCCCGAGGGGCCGGTGTCGGAGGGGCCGGTTTCGGTGGGCGTGGTGCCGCTGATGGTGTCGGCGCGGAGCCGGGCATCGCTGGCGGGCCAGGCGGAGCGGCTGGCTGCGCGTCTGGAGTCCGACGGCGACGACGGGGTGTCGCTGGCCTCGGTCGCCGGGGCGTTGGTGTCGGGGCGGGCGGTTCTTGGTGAGCGTGCGGTGGTGGTGGCCGACTCGTCTGCGGAGGCTCTGGCCGGGCTGCGGGCGTTGGCCCGGGGGGAGGGTGATCCGCATTTGGTGTCCGGCAGTGCTGTTTCGGGTGGGCTGGGCAAGGTGGTGTGGGTGTTCCCGGGGCAGGGTTCGCAGTGGGTGGGGATGGGGCGTGAACTGCTCGACTGCTCAGAGGTGTTCGCTGAGCGGGTGGGGGAGTGTGCTGCTGCCCTGGGGCGGTGGGTGGATTGGTCGCTGGTGGATGTATTGCGGGGTGAGGTCGAGCCCGGCCTGTTGGAGCGGGTGGATGTGGTGCAGCCCGCGAGTTTCGCGGTGATGGTGGGGTTGGCGGCGGTGTGGGCGTCCGTGGGAGTGAAGCCGGATGCGGTGCTCGGTCACTCGCAGGGGGAGATCGCGGCCGCTTGTGTGGCCGGTGCGTTGTCCCTTGAGGACGCGGCTCGGGTGGTGGCCTTGCGCAGCCAGGCCATCGCGGCGCGGCTCGCTGGACGTGGGGGCATGGCGTCGGTGGCGCTGAGCGAGGGCGAGGCGGCCGGTCGTCTGGAGGCCTGGTCGGACCGGGTTGAGGTCGCGGCCGTCAACGGGCCGTCGTCCGTGGTGATCGCGGGCGATGCCGAGGCCCTGGACGAGGTGCTCCAGGTGCTCTCCGATGACGGGGTGAGGGTGCGGCGCGTGGCGGTGGACTACGCCTCCCACACCCGCCACGTGGAGGACATCCGCGACACCCTCGCCGAAGCCCTGGCCGAGGTGAGTGCGAAAGCTCCGGCGGTGCCGTTCTACTCGACTGCCACGGGTAGTTGGGTGGAGGACGCCGGGGTCTTGGGCGGCGAGTATTGGTACCGCAACCTTCGGGGTCAGGTGGGCTTCGGGCCGGCCGTGGCCGAGCTGCTCGCGCGGGGCCATGGTGTGTTCGTGGAGGTCAGCGCCCACCCCGTCCTGGTCCAGCCGGTGACCGAGGCTGTGGACGAGAGCGGTGTCGACGCCGTCGTGACCGGGTCGCTGCGCCGCGACGAAGGGGGCCTGCGGCGACTGCTGACCTCCATGGCCGAGCTGTTCGTACGGGGCGTGGCCGTGGACTGGGCGGCCGTGCTGCCTGCTGGGGCAGGGGCCGGGTCGGCGCGCCCGGAGTTGCCGACGTACGCCTTCGACCACCAGCACTACTGGCTCAAGCCGGCCGCGCAAGCCACTGACGCGGCCTCTCTGGGGCAGGCGACGGCGGATCACCCGTTGCTGGGTGCGGTGGTGCGGCTGCCGCAGTCCGACGGCCTGGTCTTCACCTCACGTCTGTCGTTGCGGACGCATGCCTGGCTGGTCGACCACCGAGTGGGCGATGCGGTGCTCGTACCGGGCACCGGTCTGGTGGAGCTGGCGGTGCGGGCCGGTGACGAAGCCGGGTGCGGGGTTCTCGAAGAGCTGGTGGTCGAGGCGCCGCTGGTGGTGCCCGAGCACGGTGGTGTGCGGGTGCAGGTGTCGCTGGGAGGCCCGGGGGAGAACGGTGCGCGCACGGTAGAGGTGTACTCCCAGCGCGAGGACACCAGCGACGAGGCTGACGTATGGACGCGACACGCCACCGGCCTCCTCTCGGCAGAGGCACGGCCGGGTGGCAACGGCGGCGTCGACTTCACCGTCTGGCCGCCGCGCGGCGCGCAACCGGTCGAGGTGGGGGGCTTCTACGAAGCGCTGGCCGAGCGAGGCTATGGCTATGGCCCGGCGTTCCAGGGTGTGCGGGCGGTGTGGCGGCGTGGCGATGAGGTGTTCGCGGAGGTTGGGCTGGCGGAGGAGCAGCGTAAGGAGGCGGGTCGGTACGGCATTCACCCCGCGCTCCTGGACGCGGCGCTTCAGGCGGGCACGATCGGCGCGGCGGCGGATCCGACGGGGGAGGTCTCTGGGGAGCCGGTGTTGGCCTTCGCGTGGAACGGCCTGGTGCTGCATGCGGCCGGTGCTTCGGCGCTGCGGGTGCGTGTCGTGCCCAGTGGGCCGGACGCGCTGTCGGTCGAGGCGGCGGACGAGACCGGTGGCCTGGTCGTGACGATGGACTCGCTGGTGTCCCGTCCGGTGTCCACGGAGCAGTTGGGGGCGGCGACGGACACCACGGTCACCCAATCGCTGTTCCAGCTGGAGTGGGCCGAGTTGCCGTCGCCGCAAGTGCTGGAGCCGACCCCGCTGTGGGTGCCGGTGGCCACCGCGGAGGAGGTGGTGGCCCTGGCCGGAAGCGCCGACGTCCCGGCGGTTGGGGTCCTGGAGGTTGTCGGAGGCGATGAGGAGGACGCGGTACTGGCCCTCACCTCCCAGGTGCTGGCGGTATTGCAGGCGTGGTTGGCGGAGGCGGCTCTTGAGGAGTCGCGGTTGGTGGTGGTGACGCGGGGTGCGGTGCCTGCGGGCGGTGGAGCGGTGACCGACCCGGCGGGAGCGGCGGTGTGGGGTCTGGTGCGGGCCGCGCAGTCCGAGAACCCGGACCGGATCGTCCTGCTGGACACCGACCCCACAGAGGACGGTGCTCCGGGCGCGGTCCTGGGCGCGGTCCTGGCCAGCGGCGAGCCCCAGATCGCCGTGCGCGGGGCGACCCTCTCCGTGCCCCGGCTCGGCCGTGTCGCCGGTCATGTCACGGACGGTCCCGCGGTGTTCGGGCCGGAGGGTACCGTCCTGGTCTCGGGCGCCGGATCGTTGGGCGCGCTGGTGGCCCGCCATCTCGTCACCCGGCACGGGGTGCGCAGCCTGGTGCTCGCCAGTCGGCGTGGCGTGGACGCGGACGGCGTGCCGGAGTTGGTGGCCGAGCTGACCGGGCTGGGCGCGACGGTGTCGGTCGTCGCGTGTGACGTCTCCGACCGCGAGCAGGTGAAGGCTCTGGTGGAGTCCGTACCGGAGGGGCACGAGCACCGGTTGACGGGTGTCGTCCACACGGCGGGCGTTTTCGACGACGGGCTGATCGCGGCGCTGTCCCGGGAGCGGCTGAAAGGGGTGTTCGCGCCGAAGGTGGAGGCGGTGCGGCACCTCGACGAGCTGACGCGCGACCTGGACCTCGACGCGTTCATCGTGTTCTCGTCCGTGGCGGGCCTGTCCGGCGGCGCGGGCCAGGGCAGCTACGCGGCGGCCAACGCCTTCCTGGACGGCCTGATGGCCAGCCGCCGGGCTGCGGGCCTGCCCGGCCTGTCGCTGGCGTGGGGCCTGTGGGAGGAGAGCCTCGGCATGGCCGGGCACCTCAGCAGCGTCGACAGGGCGCGGGCGAGCCGCGGTGGCGTGCAGGCGATCGCGGCGGCCGAGGGCATGGCGCTGTTCGACGCCGCCGCGGGGTCCGGGCAGTCGCTGCTGGTGCCCGTCAAACTGGACCTGCGTGGACTGCGCGCCGACACGGCGAACGGCGGGGTGGTGCCCCCTCTGCTGCGCGGCCTCGTACGAGCGGGCCGTCACCTCGCGCGGGCGGCGGACACCAGCGACGAGCACCGGCGACTGTCCGCCCGCATCGCCGGGCTCGCGGCGGCCGAACAGGAGGCCTTCCTCCTGGAGCTGGTCCGCACCGAGGCCGCGGTCGTGCTCGGGCACACCGGGCCGGGGGGCGTACAGACGGAGATCGCGTTCAGGGACGCGGGGTTCGACTCGCTCACGGCGGTGGAGCTGCGCAACCGGCTGCGCGAGGCCACCGGCCTGAAGCTGCCCGCCACGCTCGTCTTCGACCACCCGACCCCACTCGCCCTGGCCCGCCATCTGCGCGACGCACTCGGCGACGTGTCACCCGAGTCCGCACCCCCGACCGCCGTGGTGGCCGACACGGGTGAGCCGATCGCGATCGTGTCGATGGCGTGCCGGTATCCGGGTGGTGTGTCGTCGCCGGACGAGCTGTGGAGGCTGGTGGCCGACGGCGTCGACGCGGTCTCCGACTTCCCGGACGACCGGGGCTGGGATCTGGAGGGGCTGTTCGACCCGGATCCCGACCATGCCGGTACGTCGTACACGAGGCAGGGCGGTTTCCTGCGCGGGGCAGGTCTCTTCGACGCCGGGTTCTTCGGCATCTCACCGCGTGAGGCCCTCGCCATGGATCCGCAGCAGCGGCTGCTCCTGGAGACCTCGTGGGAGGCCCTGGAAGCGGCCGGGATCGACCCGGGCTCGCTGAAGGGCACCGACGTCGGGGTCTTCACCGGTGTGGCGAGTCAGGGCTACGGCACCGGAGTGATCGCCCCGGAAGTGGAAGGCTTCGCGGGCACGGGGCTCGCGGGCAGCGTCGCGTCGGGCCGGGTGTCGTACGCCTTCGGCTTCGAAGGCCCGGCCGTGTCGGTCGACACCGCGTGCTCGTCCTCGCTCGTGGCGATGCACCTGGCCGCACAGGCGCTGCGGCAGGGCGAGTGCTCGATGGCTCTGGCCGGTGGCGCCATGGTGATGGCCACGCCCGGAGCCTTCATGGCCTTCTCCCGGCAGCGCGGCCTGGCCGACGACGGCCGGTGCAAGGCGTTCGCGGACGGCGCCGACGGCATGGGGCTCGCGGAGGGGGTCGGCGTCGTACTCCTTGAGCGCCTGTCGATGGCACGCGAGCGCGGGCACCGGATCCTGGCCGTACTGCGGGGCAGCGCGGTGAACCAGGACGGTGCCTCCAACGGCCTGACCGCCCCCAACGGCCCCGCGCAGCAGCGAGTGATCCGCCGGGCCCTGGACACGGCGCGACTCACCCCCGCGGACGTGGACGTCGTGGAGGGCCACGGCACCGGGACGGCCTTGGGTGACCCGATCGAGGCGCAGGCGCTGCTCGCGACGTACGGGCAGGGCCGGGACCCGGAACAGCCGCTGTGGCTCGGCTCGTTGAAGTCCAACATCGGGCACACCCAGGCCGCCGCCGGCGTGGCCAGCGTCATCAAGATGGTGCAGGCACTGCGCCACGGTGTCCTGCCGCCCACGCTGCACGCACAGGCTCCCACGACGGAAGTGGACTGGTCGGTGGGTGCGGTGGAGCTGTTGACGGAGGCGCGGGAGTGGCCGCGCGGTGGGCGTGTGCGGCGGGCGGGTGTGTCGTCGTTCGGTGTGAGTGGGACGAATGTGCATCTGATTCTGGAGGAGGCGCCTGAGGAGTCGGCCGTTGAGGAGTCGGTCGTTAGGGAGTCGCTGCCGGTGGGTGTGGTGCCGTTGGTGGTGTCGGCGCGCAGTGCCGTTTCGCTGGCGGGTCAGGCCGGTCGGCTCGCGTCGTACGTGGAGTCCGGTGCCGGTGGCGTCACGCTGGCGGGTGTTGCCGGGGCGTTGGTGTCGGGGCGTGGGGTGTTCGGCGAGCGTGCGGTGGTGGTGGCCGGATCGGACGAGGAGGCACTGGCCGGGCTGACGGCGTTGGCGCGGGGTGCGAGTGACCTGAACCTGGTGTCAGGAAGCGGGGGTTCGAGCGCACCCGGCAAGGTGGTGTGGGTGTTCCCGGGGCAGGGTTCGCAGTGGGTGGGGATGGGCCGTGAGCTGCTCGATTCTTCGCTGGTGTTCGCTGAGCGGGTGGGGGAGTGCGCGGCCGCCTTGGCGCGGTGGGTGGACTGGGACCTCGTCGACGTACTCCGGGGTGAGGTCGAGCCGGAGTTCCTTGAGCGGGTGGATGTGGTGCAGCCCGCGAGTTTCGCGGTGATGGTGGGGTTGGCGGCGGTGTGGGCATCCATGGGAGTGATCCCGGATGCGGTACTGGGCCATTCACAGGGGGAGATCGCGGCCGCGTGTGTGGCCGGTGCGCTGTCGCTTGAGGATGCGGCGCGGGTGGTGGCGTTGCGGAGCCAGGCCATCGCGGCGCGGCTCGCTGGACGTGGGGGCATGGCGTCGGTGGCGCTGAGTGAGGAGGAGGTGGCCGGGCGTCTTGGGCCCTGGTCGGGTCGGGTTGAGGTCGCGGCCGTCAATGGTCCGTCTTCCGTGGTGGTCGCGGGCGACGCCGAGGCTCTGGACGAGGTTCTACAGGTGCTCGCTGAGGACGGGGTGCGGGTGCGGCGCGTGGCCGTGGACTACGCCTCCCACACTCGCCACGTCGAGGACATCCGCGACACCCTCGCCGAAGCCCTGGCCGGGGTGAGTGCGAAAGCCCCGGTGGTGCCGTTCTACTCGACTGTCACGGGCAGTTGGGTGGAGGACGCCGGGGTGCTGGACGCCCGGTACTGGTATCGGAATCTGCGGGGCCAGGTGCGGTTCGGCCCGGCGGTGGCTGATCTGCTCGCGCAGGGCTACGGGGTGTTCGTGGAGGTCAGCGCCCACCCCGTCCTGGTCCAGCCGATCACCGAGATCGTCGACGACGCCGACAGTGCGGCGGTGGTGACCGGGTCGCTGCGGCGCGACGAAGGGGGCCTGCGGCGGCTGCTGACCTCGATGGCGGAGCTGTTCGTGCGGGGCGTGGCCGTGGACTGGTCCGCGATCGTGCCCGCGGGGACCGGATCAGAGTTTGCGGCGCTGCCCACGTACGCCTTCGACCACCAGCACTACTGGCTCAAGCCGGGTGAGTCGGCATCCGACGCGGCCTCGCTGGGGCAGACGGCGGCGGATCACCCGCTCCTTGGCGCGGTGGTGCGGCTGCCGCAGTCGGACGGCCTGGTCTTCACCTCACGGTTGTCTCTGCGGACGCAGCCCTGGCTCGCCGACCATGCGATCGGGGGTGTGGTGATCCTGCCGGGCACGGGACTCGTGGAGCTGGCGGTGCGAGCCGGTGACGAGACCGGGTGCGGGGTTCTGGAAGAGCTGGTGATCGAGGCACCGCTGGTGGTGCCCGAGCACGGCGGCGTACGGGTGCAGGTCGCGGTGGGCGGACCCGGCGAGACCGGCGCGCGGACGGTGGAGGTGTACTCCCAGCGCGAGGACGACGGCGGCGCCGACACATGGACGCGGCACGCCACCGGCTCGCTGTCGGCCACGGCCCGGTCGGACGCCGCTGGCACCGGCACCGGCTTTGACTTCGCCGCCTGGCCGCCGCCGGGAGCGCAGCCCGTCGACATCGGGGACCTCTACGGCGGCCTGGTCGAGCACGGCTACGGCTACGGTCCGGCGTTCCAGGGTGTGCGGGCGGTGTGGCGGCGTGGCGATGAGGTGTTCGCGGAGGTTGGGCTGGCGGAGGAGCAGCGTAAGGAGGCGGGCCGGTACGGCATTCACCCCGCGCTCCTGGACGCGGCCCTTCAAGCCGGGACCTTCGGCGCTGCGGCGGCCCCGACGGCGGAGGCCTCTGGAGAGCCGGTGTTGGCCTTCGCGTGGAACGGCCTGGTGCTGCATGCGGCCGGTGCCTCGGCGCTGCGGGTGCGTGTCGTGCCCAGTGGGCCGGACGCGCTGTCGGTCGAGGCGGCGGACGAGACCGGTGGCCTGGTCGTGACGATGGACTCGCTGGTGTCCCGTCCGGTGTCGACGGAGCAGTTGGGGGCATCGACGGAAGCCACGGTCGCCAACTCGCTCTTCCATGTGGAGTGGACCGAGTTGCCTCCGGTGCAGGGGGTTGGTTCGGCTCTGTCGTGGATGCCGGTGGTTGCTGCTGATGAGGTGGCGGTGTTGGTGGAGGAGGTGGCGGAGGGTGCGGTTGTGCCGTCGGCGGCGGTGTTGGAGGCCTTCGGTAGTGACCGACAGGACGCGGTGTTTGCCTTGTCTTCGGGTGTGTTGGGGGTGGTGCAGGCGTGGTTGGCCGGGGTGACCTCCGAGGAGTCGCGGCTGGTGGTGGTGACCCGGGGTGCGGTGCCTGCGGGCGGTGGAGCGGTGACCGACCCGGCGGGTGCGGCGGTGTGGGGTCTGGTGCGGGCCGCGCAGTCGGAGAATCCGGACCGGATCGTCTTGCTGGACCTTGACCCGACTGCTGCCGGTGTCGAGGTGGGTTCCGTACTGGATTCGGTGCTGGGCGCGGTGCTCGCCACCGACGAGCCCCAGATCGCCCTCCGCGGCACCACCCTGTCCGTGCCTCGGCTCGCCCGCGCGACGGATCAAGCGCCGGACGAGGCGGCGGTGTTCGGGCCGGAGGGTACCGTCCTGGTCTCGGGTGGCGGGTCGTTGGGCGCGCTGGTGGCCCGCCATCTCGTCACCCGGCACGGGGTGCGCAGCCTGGTGCTTGCCAGTCGGCGGGGTGTGGAAGCGGACGGCGTACCGGAGTTGGTGGCCGAGCTGACCGAGCGGGGCGCGGCGGTGTCGGCGGTGGCGTGCGACGTGTCCGACCGTGACCAGGTGAGGGACCTGCTGGCGGCCGTGCCGGGCGATCGTGAGCGTCGGCTGACGGGTGTCGTCCACACGGCGGGTGTGTTCGATGCCGGTGTGGTCGGGGCGTTGACTCCGGAGCGGCTGAAGGGGGTGTTCGCGCCGAAGGTGGAGGCGGTGCGGCATCTCGACGAGCTGACGCGCGGCCTGGATCTGAAGGCGTTCGTCGTCTATTCGTCGGCGTCGTCCGTGTTCATGGGGGCGGGCAGTGGTGGTTACGCGGCGGCGAACGCGTTCCTGGACGGGCTGATGGCGCACCGGCGGGCGGCGGGTCTGCCCGGCCTCTCGCTGGCCTGGGGCCCGTGGGAGCAGACCACCGGCATGGCGGACACCATCGACGACCTCACCAGGACTCGGATGAGCCGACGTGAGGGACGCGGGGGAGTCCTGGCGCTCAAGTCCGGTGAGGGCATGGAGCTGTTCGACGCCGCTGTGGCGTCCGGGCGGCCGCTGCTGGTCCCGGTCAAGCTGGACTTGCGGGAGGCGCGTGCGGACGCGGCGGCCGGGGGCGGGACGCCGCCCCTGCTGCGCGGCCTCGTCCGCGCGTCCCGGCAACCGGCGCGGGCGTCGGCAGGCGCCGACGGCGATCGCCAGCGGCTGTCCGACCGTCTGACCGGGCTGCCCGCGGCGGAGCGTACGAAGTTCCTGCTGGACCTCGTACGCACTCAGGCCGCGGTCGTGCTCGGGCACACCGGCCCGGGGAGCGTACGGGCGGACACGGCGTTCAACGAAGCCGGGTTCGACTCGCTCACGGCGGTGGAGCTGCGCAACCGGCTGCGCGGGGCGACCGGTCTGAAGCTGCCCGCCACCCTGGTCTTCGACCACCCGACCCCGCTCGCCCTGGCGGCCTACCTGCTCGACGAACTCGCTGTCGGCGGCGCGTCCCCCGCCGACCCGGTCCTTGCCGGGCTCGCCGGACTGGAGGCGGCCATCGAGACGGCGGCGGGCGACGCGGAGGCCCGCGACCGGATCACCGTACGCCTGCGGGAACTCCTGAAGGCGGCAGAGGCGGCAGAGGCGGCGGAGGTGACCGAAGTGGCGGGACGCCGGAACGAGGCACCGGACTCCGTGGACGGCGCCGACGACGATCTCGAAACCGCGAGCGACGAGGAGCTGTTCGCGATCTTCGACCGGCTCGACTGAACAGGGCTCGGCTCCGGGACGCGACCGAGCGGACCCGACCGGGCAGACCCGACCGAGCAGGACCCGACCGAGCAGGACCCGACCGAGCGGGACCCGACTGAACACGGCTCGACCGAGCAGCACCCGTACGGCACGTCGACCGACCGACCCGCATCCACAGCAAGCGCACGCATCGAATTCCTGGGAGCTGAATTCAGTGGCTGACGAGGTACAACTCCGCGACTACCTCAAGAGGGCCATCGCCGACGCCCGCGACGCCCGCAAGCGTCTGCGCGAGGTCGAGGACCAGGCGCGGGAGCCGATCGCGATCGTGTCGATGGCGTGCCGGTATCCGGGTGGTGTGTCGTCGCCGGACGAGCTGTGGAGGCTGGTGGCCGACGGCGTCGACGCGGTCTCCGACTTCCCGGACGACCGGGGCTGGGATCTGGAGGGGCTGTTCGACCCGGATCCCGACCATGCCGGTACGTCGTACACGAGGCAGGGCGGTTTCCTGCGCGGGGCAGGTCTCTTCGACGCCGGGTTCTTCGGCATCTCACCGCGTGAGGCCCTCGCCATGGATCCGCAGCAGCGGCTGCTTCTTGAGACCTCGTGGGAGGCGCTTGAGCACGCGGGCATCGATCCGCTGTCGCTGAAGGGCACCGACGTCGGGGTGTTCTCCGGCGTTTCCAGTCAGGGCTACGGGGCCGGTGCCGGGGTGGTGACACCGGAGTCGGAGGGCTTCGCGGGCACGGGCGCGACACCCAGCGTGGCGTCGGGTCGGGTGTCGTACGTGTTCGGCTTCGAGGGTCCCGCGGTGACGGTGGACACGGCGTGCTCGTCCTCGCTGGTCGCGATCCATCTGGCCGCGCAGGCGCTGCGGCACGGCGACTGTTCGATGGCTCTGGCCGGTGGCGCGATGGTGATGGCCACGCCCGGCAACTTCGTGGCGTTCTCCCGGCAGCGGGGCCTGGCCACGGACGGGCGGTGCAAGGCGTTCGCGGACGGCGCCGACGGCATGGGCCTTGCCGAGGGCGCGGGCGTGGTCGTGCTCGAACGCCTCTCGATGGCCCGGGAGCGCGGCCACCGCGTCCTCGCGGTCCTCCGGGGCAGCGCGGTGAACCAGGACGGCGCCTCCAACGGCCTGACCGCCCCCAACGGTCCCTCGCAGCAGCGGGTGATCCGCCGGGCCCTGGCGAACGCGGGCCTCTCCCCGTCCGACGTGGACGCGGTGGAGGGCCACGGCACGGGAACGGCCCTGGGCGACCCCATCGAGGCCCAGGCGCTCCTCGCCACATACGGGCGCGACAGGGACGCCCACCAACCCCTGTGGCTCGGCTCGTTGAAGTCGAACATCGGTCATACGCAGGCCGCCGCCGGCGTGGGCAGCGTGATCAAGATGGTGCAGGCGCTGCGGCACGGCGTCCTGCCGCCCACGCTCCACGTCCAGGAGCCCACGACCGAGGTCGACTGGTCGACGGGCGCGGTCGAGCTCCTGACGGAGGCGCGCGCATGGCCGCGCGCCGCGCACCCACGCCGGGCTGGGGTGTCCTCGTTCGGTGTGAGCGGGACCAACGCTCATCTGATCCTTGAGGAGGTGCCCGAGGAGCCGGTTTCGGAGGAGCCGGTGTGGGTGGGTGTGGCGCCGTTGGTGCTGTCGGCACGGAGCCGTGCGGCACTCTCGGGGCAGGCCGCGCGCCTCGCGGCGTACGTCGAGGCCACCGAGGGGGTGCCGTTGGCCGGTGTGGCCGGGGCGTTGGTGTCGGGCCGGGCGTTGCTGGACGATCGCGCGGTGGTGGTGGCGGGTTCGGCCGAGGACGCGCTCACCGGGCTGCGGGCGCTGGCGCGGGGCGAGAGCGTCCCGGACGTCGTGTCGGGGAGCGTCGCCGGTTCCGGTGACCCGGGCAAGGTGGTGTGGGTGTTCCCGGGTCAGGGTTCGCAGTGGGTGGGGATGGGCCGTGAGCTGCTCGACTGCTCGCCGGTGTTCGCCGAGCGGGTGGGGGAGTGCGCGGCCGCTTTGGAGCGGTGGGTGGACTGGTCGCTGGTCGACGTACTGCGGGGTGAGGTCGAGCCCGAGTTGCTTGAGCGGGTGGATGTGGTGCAGCCCGCGAGTTTCGCGGTGATGGTGGGTCTGGCGGCGGTCTGGGCGTCGGTCGGGGTCGAAGCGGACGCGGTGCTGGGGCATTCGCAGGGTGAGATTGCGGCGGCCTGTGTGGCGGGTGCGCTGTCCCTTGAGGACGCGGCTCGGGTGGTGGCGTTGCGCAGCCAGGCCATCGCGGCGCGGCTCGCTGGTCGTGGGGGCATGGCGTCGGTGGCGCTGAGCGAGGAGGAGGCGGCCGGTCGTCTGGGGCCCTGGTCGGACCGGGTCGAGGTCGCGGCCGTCAACGGGCCGTCGTCCGTGGTGGTCGCCGGTGATGCCCAGGCCTTGGACGAGGTCCTCCAGGTGCTCTCCGATGACGGCGTGCGGGTCCGGCGCGTGGCCGTGGACTACGCCTCGCACACCCGCCACGTCGAGGACATCCGCGACGCCCTTGCCGAAGCCCTGGCCGGGGTCAACCCGAAAGCCCCGGTGGTGCCGTTCTACTCCACCGTCACCGGTGGTTGGGTGGAGGACGCCGGGATGCTGGACGCCCGGTATTGGTACCGCAACCTCCGGGGCCAGGTGCGGTTCGGCCCGGCCGTGGCCGAGCTGCTCGCGCAGGGCCATGGCGTGTTCGTGGAGGTCAGCGCCCACCCCGTACTGGTCCAGCCCGTCACCGAAATCGTCGACGGGACGGACACCGCCACCGAAGTGGTGGTCGCGGGCACGCTGCGGCGTGAGGAGGGCGGCCTGCGGCGGCTGCTGACCTCGATGGCGGAGCTGTTCGTGCGGGGTGTGGCCGTGGACTGGGCGGCCGTGCTGCCCGCCGGGGCCGGAGCCGGGGCCGGGGCTGGGACCGCGCGTGTGGAGTTGCCGACGTACGCCTTCGACCACCACCACTACTGGCTCAAGCCGGACGAGACAGCAACCGACGCGGCCTCGCTGGGGCAGACGGCGGCCGATCATCCCCTCCTTGGCGCGGTGGTGCGGCTGCCGCACGCCGACGGCCTGGTCTTCACGTCCCGCCTTTCGCTCCGCTCCCACCCCTGGCTCGCCGATCACGCCGTCGGGGATACGGTCATCTTTCCCGGTACGGGACTCGTGGAGCTGGCGGTGCGAGCCGGGGACGAGACCGGGTGCGGGACTCTGGAAGAGCTGGTGGTCGAGGCGCCGCTGGTGGTGCCCGAGCACGGCGGCGTACGGGTGCAGGTCGCGGTGGGCGCACCGGGAGAGACCGGCGCGCGCACACTCGAAGTGCACTCCCAACACGAGGGCGACGCCGGCGCCGACACATGGACACGGCATGCCACCGGACTCCTGACGGCATCGCAAGCGACACCCCTGCCGGGGGAGGAGCAGGGGTACGACTTCGCCGCCTGGCCGCCGCCCGGCGCGCGGAAGGTCGAGGTGGAGCCGGGCGGCTTCTACGACGGCCTGGCCGCACGCGGTTTCGGCTACGGTCCCGCGTTCCAGGGCGTGCGGGCAGCGTGGCGGCGCGGCGACGAGGTGTTCGCGGAGGTCGGGCTGGCGGAGGAGCAGCGTAAGGAGGCGGGCCGGTACGGCATCCACCCCGCGCTCCTGGACGCGGCCCTTCAGGTCGGGACGTTCGCCGCCGCGGCGGACCCGACGGCGGAGGACTCCGGGCAACCGACCCTCGCGTTCGCGTGGAACGGCCTGGTGCTGCACGCCGCCGGTGCCGCGGCGCTGCGCGTACGGGTCGCCCCGTGCGGCTCCGACGCGCTGTCCGTGCAAGCCGCCGACGAGACCGGTGGCTTGGTGGTGACGCTGGACTCGCTGGTGTCCCGGCCGGTGTCGGCGGAGCAGTTGGGGGCGGCGACGGAGGCCACGGTCGCCAACTCGCTCTTCCACGTGGACTGGACCGAGCTGCCCCCGGCCCCGGTGGGGGAGCCCGCGCCGACGTGGAAGACCGTGGCCACCGCGGAGGAGGTGGTGGCCCTGGCCGGAAGCGCCGACGTCCCGGTGGTGGGCGTCTTGGAGGTTGTCGGTGGCGATGAGGTGGACGCGGTACTGGCCCTGACCACCCGGGTGTTGGGGGTGGTGCAGGCGTGGTTGGCGGAGGCGGATCTTGAGGAGTCGCGGTTGGTGGTGGTGACGCGGGGTGCGGTGGCTGCGGGCGGTGGAGCGGTGACCGACCCGGCGGGAGCGGCGGTGTGGGGTCTGGTGCGTGCCGCGCAGTCCGAGAACCCGGACCGGATCGTCCTGGTGGATACCGACCCCACGGAGGACGGCGTTCCGGGCGCGGTCCTGGGCGCGGTCCTGGCCAGCGGCGAGCCCCAGATCGCCGTGCGCGGGGCGACTCTCTCCGTGCCTCGGCTCGCCCGCGTGCCGGATCGAGTGCCGGACAGGGCGCCGGTGTTCGGGCCGGAGGGTACCGTCCTGGTCTCGGGTGGCGGGTCGTTGGGCGCGCTGGTGGCCCGCCATCTCGTCACCCGGCACGGGGTGCGCAGCTTGGTGCTTGCCAGTCGGCGGGGTGTGGAAGCGGACGGCGTGCCGGAGTTGGTGGCCGAGCTGACCGGGTTGGGCGCGGCGGTGTCGGTCGTCGCGTGTGACGTCTCCGACCGTGAGCAGGTGAAGGCCCTGTTGGGGTCCGTACCGGAGGGGCACGAGCACCGGTTGACGGGTGTCGTCCACACGGCGGGTGTGTTCGATGCCGGTGTGGTCGGGGCGTTGACTCCGGAGCGGCTGAAGGGGGTGTTCGCGCCGAAGGTGGAGGCGGTGCGGCATCTCGACGAGCTGACGCGCGGCCTGGATCTGAAGGCGTTCGTCGTCTATTCGTCGGCGTCGTCCGTGTTCATGGGGGCGGGCAGTGGTGGTTACGCGGCGGCGAACGCGTTCCTGGACGGGCTGATGGCGCACCGGAGGGCGGCGGGTCTGCCCGGCCTCTCGCTGGCCTGGGGTACCTGGGAGCACGCCACCCACATGACCACCCACCTCAGCACGGCCGACCAGGAGCGGATGAGCCGGCGCGCGAACCGTACCGGTGTCGTGGGGATCAAGCCCGCCGAAGGCATGGAGCTGTTCGACGCCGCCGTGGCGTCCGGGCGGGCGCTGCTCGTGCCGGTCAAGCTGGACCTCCAGGGCGTACGGGCCGGTGCTGCGGGCGGCGGCGGGGTACCGGCCCTGCTGCGTGGCCTCGTGCCCGCGGCCCGGCAGCAGGCGCGGGCGACGTCCGCGAGCGAGGGCGAGCTGGTCCGCCGCCTGGCCGGGCTCGCCGAGGCGGAGCAGGAGGCCCTGCTGCTCGACCTGGTGCGTACGCAGGCCGCCGTCGTGCTCGGGCACAGCGGGCCGGGCGGCGTACGGGCGGACACGGCGTTCAAGGACGTCGGATTCGACTCGCTCACCTCGGTGGAGCTGCGCAATCGGCTGCGCGAGGCGACCGGCCTGAAGCTGCCCGCCACGCTCGTCTTCGACCAGCCGAACCCGCTGGTCCTCGCCCGCCATCTGCGCGACGAACTGGGCGTCGGCGACGACGTGCTCGCCCGCGTGCACGCGGGCATCGAGGACGTGGAGGCGCTGATCGGTGGGCTGCCCCTCGACGCGGCCATGAAGTCCGCTGTCGCGCTCCGCCTTCAGGGCCTGGTGGCCAGGTGCAACGGAGTGCTCGGGCAGCCGGACGCCGCCACGGTCGCGGACCAGCTGGAATCCGCCTCGGCCGACGAAGTCCTCGACTTCATCGACGACGAACTGGGGCTTGTCTGAGCCCGGGTTCGAGGCTCCGAGGCGCCATCCAACCTTCGTGAGGACTGAACACATGGCCACGGACGAAAAGCTCCTCAAGTACCTCAAGCGCGTCACGACGGAACTGCACCAGCTGCGGAAACAGGGATCGGCGCACGCGGGCGAGCCGGTGGCGATCGTGGGGATGGCCTGTCGGCTGCCGGGCGGGGTGACGGGCCCCGAGGATCTATGGCGCCTGGTGTCCGAGGGACGCGACGCGGTGTCGGGCTTCCCCGACGACCGGGGCTGGGAGTTGGAGGGGTTGTTCGACCCGGACCCCGACAACCCGGGTACGTCCTACACCGACCAGGGTGGCTTCCTGCGCGGGGCGGGGCTCTTCGACGCCGGGTTCTTCGGCATCTCGCCGCGTGAGGCCCTTGCGATGGATCCGCAGCAGCGGCTGCTTCTTGAGACCTCGTGGGAGGCGCTTGAGCACGCGGGTATCGATCCGCTGTCGCTGAAGGGCACCGACGTCGGGGTGTTCTCCGGAGTGTCCAGCCAGGGCTACGGCGCCGGTGCCGGGGTCGTCGCCCCGGAGCTGGAGAGCTTCACCGGCACGGGCGTCGCGGGCAGCGTCGCGTCGGGCCGGGTGTCGTACGTGTTCGGTTTCGAGGGGCCCGCGGTGACGGTGGACACGGCGTGCTCCTCCTCGCTGGTCGCGATCCACCTGGCCGCGCAGGCGCTGCGGCAGGGCGAGTGCTCGATGGCCCTCGCCGGAGGCGCGATGGTCATGTCGACGCCCGGCACCTTCGTGGCGTTCTCCCGGCAACGCGGCATGGCCTCCGACGGCCGGTGCAAGGCGTACGCCGAAGGCGCCGACGGCATGGGACTCGCCGAGGGCGCGGGCGTCGTGGCCCTGGAGCGCCTCTCGGTCGCTCGGGAGCGCGGCCACCGCGTCCTGGCGGTCATCCGCGGCAGCGCGGTGAACCAGGACGGCGCCTCCAACGGCCTCACCGCCCCCAACGGCCCCTCGCAGGAGCGGGTGATCCGCCGGGCCCTCGCCGGGGCCGGACTGGTCTCGGCGGACGTCGACGTCGTGGAGGGCCACGGCACCGGCACGGCCCTGGGCGACCCGATCGAGGCCCAGGCACTCCTCGCGACGTACGGGCAGGGACGGAACCCGCAACAGCCCCTGTGGCTCGGCTCCTTGAAGTCCAACATCGGGCACACCCAGGCCGCCGCCGGGGTGGCAAGCGTCATCAAGATGGTGCAGGCGCTGCGGCACGGCATCATGCCTCCCACGCTCCACGTCCAGGAGCCCACCACCGAGGTCGACTGGTCGACGGGCGCGGTCGAGCTGCTGGCCGAGGCCAGGGACTGGCGGCGCGACGACCGCCCGCGCCGGGCCGGGATCTCCTCGTTCGGGATCAGTGGAACCAACGCCCATCTGATCCTGGAGGAAGCACCCGCCGACGCGACCGGGCCGGTCCCGGCGCAGCGCGTGGAGCCCGGGGGCGCGGTGCCGCTGGTCGTCTCGGCGAGCAGCGCCGGGGCACTGGCGGGCCAGGCCGCGCGCCTCGCCGCGTACGGGGAGACCCGGTGGCCCGACGCCGACGGCCCGCCCCTGGCGGGTGTCGCCGGGGCACTCCTGTCGGACCGGGCCCTGCTCGACGAGCGTGCCGTGGTGGTCGCCCGCACCCACGAGGAGGCGCTGGCAGGGCTCGGCGCGCTCGCGCGGGGCGAGAGCGCCGCCGGTGTGGTGTCCGGCCGGGTCGCCGGTTCGGGCGTGCCGGGCAAGGTCGTGTGGGTGTTCCCCGGGCAGGGCTCGCAGCGGGTGGGCACGGGACGCGAACTGTACGACCGGCACCCGCTGTTCGCGGAGGCCTTCGACGAGGCCTGCGCGCACCTGGACGCGTGCCTCGCCGGCCGGGTCGACCATCCGGTGCGCGACGTCGTCCTCGGCACGGTGGCGGGCAGCGCCGACCTGCTGAACCAGACGGTGTTCACCCAGGCGGGCCTCTTCGCCGTCGAGAGCGCCCTCGCCCGCCTCGTGGAGTCCTGGGGCGTACGCCCGGACGCGGTGATCGGCCACTCGATCGGCGAGGTCACCGCCGCGTACGTCGCGGGCGCGCTGACACTGCCGGACGCGGCCCGCCTCGTCGCGGCCAGGGGGCGGCTCATGCAGGCGCTGCCGCCGGGCGGCGCCATGGTCGCGGTGGTCGCGAGCGAGGAGGAGGCCGCCGCGCTCCTGGGCGAGGGCGTGGAGGTCGCGGCCGTCAACGGCCCGTCCGCCCTCGTGCTCACCGGCGACGAGGACGCCGTCCTCGCCGCGGCGGGCCTGCTGCGGGAACGGGGGCACAAGACGAAGCGCCTCACGGTCTCGCACGCGTTCCACTCGTCGCGGATGGAGCCCATGCTGGCCGACTTCACCGCCGAGCTGGCCGATGTGGCGTGGCGGCGGCCCGCGATCCCGGTGATCTCGAACGTGACCGGGCGGCTCGCCGAGCCCGGCCAACTCGCCGATCCCCGGTACTGGGCCGAGCACGTGCGCAGCCCGGTGCGGTTCGCCGAGGGCATCGCCGCCGCCGTGGAGTTCGGCGGCGCGCTGTTCGTGGAACTGGGCCCTGGCGCGGCCCTGACCGGCCTGGTCGAGGAGACGGCCACCGCCACCACCAGGGTGACCTGCGTCGCGGCCCTGCGCGACGGGCGCCCCGAGGAGCGGACGCTCCTCACCTCGCTGGCCGAGCTGTTCGTGCGCGGCGTGGCCGTGGACTGGGCGCGCCTGCTGCCCGCCGGAGCCACGTCCGCGCACCTCGACCTGCCGACGTACGCCTTCGACCACCGGCACTACTGGCTACAGCCCGGAGAGTCGGCCACGGACGCCGTGTCGCTGGGGCAGACGGCGGCGGAGCATCCGCTGCTCGGCGCGGTGGTGCGGCTGCCGCAGTCCGACGGCCTCGTCCTCACCTCACGGCTCTCGCTCCGCTCACATCCGTGGCTCGCCGACCACACGGTCGGTGGCGTGGTACTCCTCCCGGGCACCGGCCTCGTGGAACTCGCGGTGCGCGCCGGTGACGAAGCCGGGTGCGGGGCCCTCGAAGAACTCGTGGTCGAGGCGCCCCTGGTGGTGCCCGCGCGCGGCGCGGCGCGGGTGCAGGTAGCAGTGGGCGCACCCGGTACGACGGGCGCTCGCCCGGTCGAGGTCTACTCCCAGCGCGAGGACGACGACGCCGCCGACACCTGGACGCGACACGCCACCGGCCTCCTGTCGGCCACCGCCCCGACCCAGGACCACCACGGCTTCGACTTCGCCGCCTGGCCGCCGCGCGGAGCACAGCCGATGGACGTGCGCCCCGGCGACTTCTACGACGGACTGACCGAACGCGGCTACGGCTACGGACCGGCCTTCCGCGGCCTGCGAGCGGTATGGCGGCGCGGCGAGGAGCTCTTCGCGGAGGTCGCCCTGCCCGAGGAGCAGCGCAAGGACGCCGACAGGTTCGGCATCCACCCCGCGCTCCTGGACGCGGCCCTGCACGCCGGGATGCTCGCCGCCACCGCGGACACGGCCGCGAAGGGCCCAGACCAGCCCGTGCTGCCGTTCGCGTGGAACGGCCTGGTGCTGCACGCCGCCGGTGCCGCGACACTCCGCGTACGCCTGACGCCCGGCGGGCCCGGTGCCGTGTCCCTCACGGCGGCGGACGAGACCGGTGGCCTGGTCGTGACGATGGACTCGCTGGTGTCACGGCCGGTGTCCGCCGGGCAGTTGGAGAGCGCGGCGGACGCGGCGGTCACCGACGCGCTGTTCGCCGTGGAGTGGACCGAGCTGCCCCTGGCGCGGGGGGACGCGCCGACCTGGGCCCCGGTGGCCACCGCCGACGACGTGGCGGCCCTCGCCGGGAGCGCCGAGCCGTCGACGGTGGCCGTCCTGGAAGCCGTGGGCGGTACGGGCGCCGACGCGGCGCTCGCCGTGACCTCCCGGGTCCTGGGCGTCGTACAGGCGTGGCTGGCCACGGCCGGGCTTGAGGAGTCGCGTCTGGTGGTGGTGACCCGGGGTGCGGTGCCTGCGGGCGGCGGTGCGGTGACCGACCCGGCGGGTGCGGCGGTGTGGGGTCTGGTGCGTGCCGCGCAGGCGGAGAACCCGGACCGGTTCCTCCTCCTGGACGCCGACCCCGCGGCCGAAGGCACGCCGGACGCGGCCTTGGGAGCGGCACTCGCCGACGGAGCCCCAGAGGTCGCGGTGCGTGGGGGGACTCTCTCCGTGCCCAGGCTCGCTCGTGTCTCGGCTGGGGTGGCGGGGGCGGGGAACGTATTCGGTGCTGGAAAGAGCGTTCTACTTACTGGTGGAACAGGTTCCCTGGGGGGCCTGGTGGCCCGCCATCTGGTCGTGCGGCATGGCGTACGGCATCTGGTGCTCGCCGGTCGCCGGGGCGCCGATGCCGAGGGTGTGGCCGGGCTGGTGGCCGAACTCGCCGAGCAGGGCGCGACGGTGTCGGTGGTGGCGTGTGACGTCTCCGACCGCGACCAGGTGAAGGCCCTGCTGACATCGGTCCCGGACGAGCACCCTCTGACAGGCGTCGTCCACACCGCAGGGGTGCTGGACGACGGGGTGATCGGAGCGCTGACTCCGGAGCGCTTTGAGCGGGTGTTCGCGCCGAAGGTGGACGCGGTGCGCCATCTCGACGAGCTGACCCGTGAACTGGGCCTGGACCTGGACGCGTTCATCGTCTACTCCTCCGCGTCAGGGGTCTTCGGATCGGCAGGTCAGGGCAACTACGCGGCGGCGAACGCCTACCTCGACGGGCTGATGGCCCACCGAAGGGCCGCCGGTCTGCCCGGCCTCTCGTTGGCCTGGGGTCTGTGGGAGCAGACCGCGGGCATGACCGCGCACCTGGACGAGGTGGACCAGGCACGCGCGAACCGTGGCGGCGTGCTGGCCATCACGCCCGCCGAAGGCATGGAGCTGTTCGACGCCGCGGCGGCGTCCGGGCACGCCCTGTTGGTCCCGATCAAGCTGGACCTGCGGGCGGCGCGCGCCGGTGCGGCATCCGGCGGGGCGGTTCCCCACCTGCTGCGCGGCCTCGTACGGACGGGTCGGCAGCAGGCGCGGGCCGCCTCCTCCGGCGGCGGCGAACTGACCCGCCGCCTGGCCGGACTCACCGAGGCGGAGCAGGATGCCCTGCTGCTGGACCTGGTCCGCACCCAGGCCGCGGTCGTGCTCGGGCACACCGGCCCCGGGGGCGTGCGACCGGACACGGCGTTCAACGAAGCCGGTTTCGACTCGCTCACCTCGGTGGAACTGCGCAACCGGCTGCGGGAGGCGACCGCGCTCAAGGTCCCCGCCACCCTCGTCTTCGACTACCCGACCCCGGAAGCGCTCGCCCGCTACCTGCGCGAGGAATTGGCCGAGACGGCGGACGGAGCCGTCGCCTCCGCCGCGCCCGTCGTCGTGGATCCTGATGAGCCGATTGCGATCGTGGGGATGGCGTGCCGTCTTCCGGGTGGGGTGGTGGACCCGGAGGGTTTGTGGCGGTTGGTGTGTGAGGGTCGTGAGGGTATGTCGGGGTTTCCTGAGGACCGGGGCTGGGACTTGGAGGGCTTGTTCGACTCGGACCCTGCCAACGCCGGTACGTCATACGCCAGTCAGGGCGGCTTCCTCCAGGGGGCGGGGCTCTTCGACGCCGGGTTCTTCGGCATCTCACCGCGCGAGGCCCTTGCCATGGACCCGCAGCAACGGCTGCTCCTGGAGACCTCGTGGGAGGCGCTTGAGCAGGCGGGCATCGATCCGCTGTCGCTGAAGGGAACGGACGTCGGGGTGTTCTCCGGCGTTTCCACCCAGGGCTATGGGATGGGCGCGGCCGCACAGGACGTGGAGGGCTATACGGGCACCGGATCGGCGCCGAGTGTGGCGTCGGGCCGGGTGTCGTACGCCTTCGGTTTCGAGGGTCCTGCGGTGACGGTGGACACGGCGTGCTCGTCGTCGCTGGTGGCGATGCACCTGGCAGCGCAGGCGCTGAGGCAGGGGGAGTGCTCGATGGCCCTCGCCGGGGGCGTCGCCGTGATGGCGACACCTGGGGCCTTCGTGGAGTTCTCGCGCCAACGAGGCCTGTCCACGGACGGGCGTTGCAAGTCCTACGCCGCGGGGGCCGACGGCACCGGCTGGTCCGAGGGCGTCGGCCTGGTGGTCCTTGAGCGCCTCTCGGCGGCGCGGGAGCGCGGCCACCGCGTCCTCGCGGTGCTCCGGGGCAGCGCGGTCAACCAGGACGGCGCCTCCAACGGCCTGACCGCCCCGAACGGCCCCTCGCAGCAGCGCGTGATCCGCAAGGCGCTGGCCAACGCGGGTCTGTCCCCGTCCGATGTGGACGTGGTGGAGGGCCACGGCACCGGGACGGTCCTCGGCGACCCGATCGAGGCGCAGGCGCTCCTGGCGACGTACGGGCAGGGGCGGGACCCCGAACAGCCCTTGTGGCTGGGCTCGTTGAAGTCGAACATCGGTCATGCGCAGGCGGCCGCCGGCGCGGCCGGTGTCATCAAGATGGTGCTTGCGCTGCGGCACGGTGTCATGCCTCCGACCCTGCATGTGGATGAGCCCACGGCCGAGGTGGACTGGTCGGCGGGTGCGGTGGAGCTGTTGACCGAGGGCCGGGAGTGGTCGCGGAACGGGCGTCCGCGTCGGGCTGGGGTGTCGTCGTTCGGGATCAGTGGGACGAATGCGCATCTGATTCTGGAGGAGGGCCTTGAGGAGCCGGTGGTGGAGGGGCCGGTGTGGGCGGGTGTGGTGCCGTTGGTGGTGTCGGCGCGTAGTGCGGGTTCGTTGGTGGGTCAGGCTGATCGGCTTGTGTCGTATGTGGAGTCGGGTGCGGGTGGTGTCTCGTTGGCGGGGGCGTTGGTGTCGGGGCGGGCGGTTCTTGGTGAGCGTGCGGTGGTGGTGGCCGACTCGTCTGCGGAGGCTCTGGCCGGGCTGCGGGCGTTGGCCCGGGGTGAGGACGCGGCTGGGGTGGTGTCCGGCAGGGCTGCGGCTTCTGGCGTGCCGGGCAAGGTGGTGTGGGTGTTCCCGGGGCAGGGTTCGCAGTGGGTGGGGATGGGGCGTGAACTGCTCGACTGCTCGCCGGTGTTCGCCGAGCGGGTCGGGGAGTGCGCGGCGGCGTTGGAGCCGTTGGTGGACTGGTCGCTGGTCGACGTATTGCGGGGTGAGGTCGAGCCCGGCCTGTTGGAGCGGGTGGATGTGGTGCAGCCCGCGAGTTTCGCGGTGATGGTGGGGTTGGCGGCGGTCTGGGCGTCCGTGGGAGTGAAGCCGGATGCGGTGCTCGGTCACTCGCAGGGGGAGATCGCGGCCGCTTGTGTGGCGGGCGCGTTGTCCCTTGAGGACGCGGCGCGGGTGGTGGCCTTGCGCAGCCAGGCCATCGCGGCGCGGCTCGCTGGTCGTGGGGGCATGGCGTCGGTGGCGCTGAGCGAGGGCGAGGCGGCCGGTCGTCTGGAGGTCTGGTCGGACCGGGTTGAGGTCGCGGCCGTCAACGGGCCGTCCTCCGTGGTGGTCGCCGGTGATGCCGAGGCCTTGGACGAGGTCCTCCAGGTGCTCTCCGATGACGGGGTGAGGGTGCGGCGCGTGGCCGTGGATTACGCCTCCCACACCCGCCACGTGGAGGACATCCGCGACACCCTCGCCGAAGCCCTGGCCGAGGTCAGCGCAAAGGCTCCCACGGTGCCGTTCTACTCGACTGTGACCGGTGGCTGGGTGGAGGACGCCGGAGTCCTGGACGGTGAGTACTGGTATCGCAATCTGCGCGGCCAGGTGGGCTTCGGCCCGGCGGTCGTGGAGCTGCTGGGCCAGGGCCACGGCGTGTTCGTGGAGGTCAGCGCCCACCCCGTACTGGTCCAGCCGATCACCGAGATCGTCGACGACGCCGACAGCGTGGCGGTGGTGACCGGGTCGCTGCGGCGTGAAGAGGGCGGCCTGCGCAGGCTGTTGGCGTCGGCGGCCGAGCTGTTCGTCAGAGGAGTGGACGTGGAGTGGGCGGGCGCGCTGCCCGCCGGGGCCGGGGCCCAGTTGGCGCGCGCGGACCTGCCGACGTACGCCTTCGACCACCGGCACTACTGGCTCAAGCCGGCCGAGTCGGCCACCGACGCGGCGTCGCTGGGACTCGCGGGGGCTGCACACCCGCTGCTGGGCGCGGTGGTGCGGCTGCCGCAGTCCGACGGCCTGGTCTTCACCTCACGTCTGTCGTTGCGGACGCACCCCTGGCTGGCCGACCACGCGGTGAGTGGAGTCGTACTGGTCCCGGGCACCGGACTTGTGGAGCTTGCGGTGCGGGCCGGTGACGAGGCCGGGTGCGGGGTTCTCGAAGAGCTGGTGATCGAGGCGCCTTTGGTGGTGCCCGAGCGTGGTGGGGTGCGGGTGCAGGTCGCGGTGGGCGGGCCCGGGGAGACGGGTGGGCGGACCGTGGAGGTGTACTCCCAGCGCGAGGACGCCGACGACGGTGGCGCGGACGCGTGGACGCGGCACGCCACCGGACTCCTCGCGGCCAGCGGCCGACCCGGTGGTGCCCGCGGCGGCTACGACTTCGCGGCCTGGCCGCCGCCCGGAGCGGAGCCGGTGGACATCGGCGACGGCTACGGCCTGCTCGCCCGGGGCGGCTACGGCTACGGCCCCGCGTTCCGGGGCGTGCGGGCGGTGTGGCGGCGCGGCGACGAGGTGTTCGCGGAGGTCGCGCTGCCCGAGGAGCAGCGCGGGGAAGCGGGCAGGTTCGGCATCCACCCCGCGCTCCTCGACGCGGCCCTGCACTCGACCATGCTGAACGCCGTGGCGGCGCTCACGGCGGCCACCGACAGCGCCTCCGGCGGTGAGGACGGACTTGAGCTGCGGCTGCCGTTCGCCTGGAACGGGCTCGAACTGCACGCGGCAGGCGCCTCGGCGCTGCGGGTTCGCGTGGCGAGGCCCGAGCGCGACGCCCTGTCCCTGGAGGCGGTGGACGAGGCCGGTGGCCTGGTCGTGACGCTGGACTCGCTGGTGGGTCGGGTGGTGTCCGCCGAACAGTTGGAGACGGCGTCGGGCACGGCGCGCGTCGACTCGCTGTTCCGGGTGGAGTGGACCGAGCTGCCCCCGGTGCGGGAGGTGCGGCGCTCGCCGTCGTGGGTGGCGGTGGCCACCGCGGAAGAGGTGGCGACACTGGCCGACGACGTGGAGTCGGGCACGGCGGCGGCCCCGGCGTTGGCGGTGATGGACGCCGTCGGCGGCGACGAGGAGGCCGCGGCGCTGTCCTTGGCCTCCCGGGTCCTCGACGTGGTGCAGTGCTGGCTGGCCGGGGCCGGCCTTGAGGAGTCGCGGCTGTTGGTGGTGACCCGGGGCGCGGTGCCCGCGGGCGACGGAGCGGTGACCGACCCGGCGGGAGCGGCGGTGTGGGGCCTGGTGCGCGCCGCGCAGGCGGAGAACCCGGACCGGATCGTCCTGCTCGACACCGACACCCAAACCGATATGGAACATGCTTTGGGCACCGTCCTCGTCAGCGGTGAGCCACAGCTGGCGGTGCGCGGCACGCGCTTCTCCGTGCCCCGCCTCGCCCGCGTCACCGGCCAAGTCCCGCACGCCCCCGTGGCGTTCGGGCCGGACGGTACGGTCCTGATCTCGGGCGCGGGATCGCTGGGGGCGCTCGCGGCCCGGCACCTGGTCACCCGGTACGGCGTACGACGGCTGCTGCTCGCCAGTCGCAGGGGAGCGGACGCCGAGGGCGTGCCGGAGCTGGTGGCCGAGCTGACCGGGCAGGGCGCGACGGTGTCGGTCGTAGCGTGTGACCTGTCCGACCGCGACCAGGTCAAGGCCCTGCTGGCGGCCGTGCCGGACGGCCGCGAACATCGGCTCACCGGGATCGTCCACACGGCGGGCGTGACGGACGACGGCGTGATCGGGGCGCTGACTCCGGAGCGCCTTGAGCGGGTGTTCGCGCCGAAGGCGGAGGCGGTGCGGCATCTGGACGACCTGACGCGCGGCCTGGATCTGGACGCGTTCGTCGTCTACTCGTCCGTGTCGGGCGTCTTCATGGGCGCGGGCAGCGGCAGCTATGCCGCGGCCAACGCCTTCCTCGACGGCCTCATGGCCAACCGGCGGGCGGCGGGCCTGCCCGCGCTCTCGCTGGCCTGGGGGCTGTGGGAGCAGAGCACCGGCATGGCCGCCCGCACGGACGACCTCACCAAGAGCCGGATGAGCCGACGCGGCGGTCTGACGGCGATGAGCCCGACGGAGGGCATGGAGCTGTTCGACGCCGCCGTCGGGTCCGGGCAGACGCTCCTCGTCCCGGCCAGGCTCGACCTGCGCGGCGTGCGGGCCGGTGCGGCGGCCGGCGGCGGGGTGCCGCACCTGCTGCGCGGCCTCGTACGCGCCGGCCGGCACCTGGCGCACGCGGCGGGCGGAGGAGACGAGGACCGGCGGCCCGCCGAGCGGCTCGCCGCACTGCCCGCCGCCGAGCAGGCGCAGCTGCTGCTCGACCTGGTGCGGTCGCAGGTGGCCGCGGTCCTCGGCCACGGCACGACGTACCACATCGACGCCGACCAGGGGCTCTTCGAGATCGGCTTCGACTCCCTCACGGCCATCGAGCTCCGCAACCGGCTGCGCGCCCTCACCGAGCGGAAACTCGCTCCCAGCCTCGTCTTCGACCACCCGACGCCAGGAGCGCTCGCCGCGCACCTGCACGCGCTGCTGTGCGGCGCACAGGCAGCGGCCCCGGCAGCGACCTCCGCAGGAACCCGGTGATCCCGGTGCCCCGGGCCATCACGACGTGAATCCCCAGCGAGCAGAAAGAGGCGACGACGTGTTCGACGTGGGCAACTACCTCCAGCGGATCGGCTGCGGCACAGAGACCGGCGTGGACGCCGGGACGCTGCGGAAGCTGCACAAGAACCACCTCATGGCGATCCCGTACAACGGCGCGGCGCAGGACCTCCGCGACGGCATCCGGCTCGTCGACCTCGACGAGGACGCCATGTTCGAGACGAGCGTCGTCGACGGGCACGGCGGCACCTGCTTCCAGCTCGCTCGGCTCTTCCACCGGCTGCTCGGCGAACTCGGCTACGACGTCACGCTGATGGCGGGCAGCACCGCCGAAGGCCGCGAGAACTTCGGGCTCGACGTGGAGCACATGTTCAGCCGGGTCGCCCTGGACGGCGAGGAGTGGCTCGTCGACGTCGGCTACCCGGGCCCCAACTACATCGAGCCGCTGCGGATCACCGACGCGGTGCAGAGCCAGTACGGCTGCCAGTACCGCCTCGTCGAGAACGGGCCCGGGTTCGCCCTCCAGCGCCGGGGGCGGGTCAGCCGGTGGAGCGTCGTCTACACCTTCACGACCACGCCCCGCCGGTGGAGCGACTGGAAGGAGCTGGAGGAGTACCTCAACCGGGAGTACGCGGCCGCCCCCACGGCGTCCGACGCGTGCCCGATCGCCCGCGGAACGGACCGCATCTTCGGGGAGATCGAGGCGGCCACCGGGGCCCACGGGGGCCAGGACGTCCTGTGCGGCCGCACCTTCGACAACGGCCAGGTCGTGCTGAAGGGACGGCGCTACCTGACGGTCCGCGACGGCCGTGAAGAGGTGCGCACGATCAAGGACGACGACGAGCACCGCGACCTGGTCTTCCGCATCCTGTCCGGCGACTGGGCGACATGATGGCCACCGTGGTGCTGCGTCTCGACGGTCACGCGTACGACGTGCTGATCGGCCCGGGCGTGCGCGCGTCGCTCGCCGACGTGGTGCGGCGCCTCGGCGCCCGGCGGGCCGTCGTCGTGTCGGCGCGCCCCGAGGAGTGGGTGCCCGACACCGGCGTGGAGACCCTGCTGCTGCGGGCCAGGGACGGCGAGCGGGACAAGACCCTCGCCACCGTGGAGTCGCTGTGCGGTGAGTTCGTGCGGTTCGGGCTCACCAGGTCGGACGTCGTCGTGTCCTGCGGCGGCGGCACGACGACCGACGTGGTCGGCCTCGCGGCCGCGCTGTACCACCGGGGCGTGCCCGTGGTCCACCTGCCCACGTCGCTGCTCGCCCAGGTCGACGCCAGTGTCGGCGGCAAGACGGCGGTGAACCTGCCGGCCGGGAAGAACCTCGTCGGCGCGTACTGGCAGCCCAGCGCGGTGCTGTGCGACACGGACTACCTCGCGACCCTGCCGCGCCGGGAACTCCGCAACGGCCTGGGAGAGATCGCCCGCTGCCACTTCATCGGCGCGGCCGACCTGCGCGGCCTTCCGCTCGTGGAACAGATCACGGCCAGCGTGACCCTCAAGGCCCGTGTCGTGGAGGCGGACGAGCGGGACACCGGCGTGCGGCACGTCCTCAACTACGGCCACACGCTGGGCCACGCCCTGGAGAAGGCGACCGGCTACGCCCTGCGCCACGGCGAGGCGGTGGCCGTCGGAACGGTCTTCACGGGGCGCCTCGCCGGTGCCCTGGGGCGCATCGGCCCGGCGCGGGTGGCGGAACACCACGACGTCGTCGCGTACTACGGCCTGCCCGCCGCACTGCCCGCAGAGGTCGAACCCGAGGCCCTGCTCAGGCTGATGCGGCACGACAAGAAGGCCATCACGGGTCTCGCGTTCGTCCTGGACGGCCCGGCCGGCGCGGAGCTGGTGAGCGACGTGCCGCCCGAGGCGGTCGCGCGCGTCCTGGAGGAGATGCCGCGGGCGCCCCTCGCCGACCTCGTCGGGGACGCCACCACCCACGTGGCCCGGACGTGAGCCGCGCGCACCGCCTCCTGGCCGGCGAACTGGCGGCGGCCCTGGCGAGACCGGCCGCCCAGCAGCCGGACTGGCCGGACCCGGAGCGGGCACGAGCCGTGGTGGCGTCCCTGAGCCGGGCCGCCCCGCTCGTGACGCCCGCCGAGACCGCGCGCCTCGCGGACCGGCTCGCCGCGGTCGCGCGCGGCGAGGCGTTCCTGCTCCAGGGCGGGGACTGCGCCGAAGCCTTCGCCGAGAACACCGAAGCCCACCAGCGGGCCAACCTGACCGTGCTCGCCGACATGGCCGCGCTCCTCGCCCGCCGCACCGGACGGCCGGTCGTCGAAGTCGCCCGGATGGCCGGGCAGTACGCCAAGCCGCGCTCCCGGCCCCTCGACGCGCGGGGTCTTCCCGTCTACCGCGGCGACCTGGTCAACTCGATCGAGCCCACGCCCGCGGCCCGCACCCCTGACCCCGCCCGGATGCTGCGGGCCCGCGCCGACGCCGCGCGCGCGATGGCCGTGGTGCGGGACTTCCGCCCCGGCACGCGGCCGCCGCCCGGCGAGAGCGGCCGCTACGTCAGCCACGAGGCGCTCGTGCTCGACTACGAGCGGTCCTCGCTGCGCGTGGACACCAGCGGGCCGGAGCCCCGTCTGGCCAGCGGCCTCGGACACTTCCTGTGGATCGGCGAGCGCACCCGCGACCCCGACGGGGCGCACATCGCGTTCGCGGCCCTCCTCGCCAACCCGATCGGCCTCAAGATCGGCCCCCGTACCACCCCGGAGCAGGCCGTCGACTACGTGCGCAGGCTCGACCCGCACGGCGAACCGGGACGCCTCACCCTGATCAGCCGCATGGGGCACACCAGGATCCGTGCCGTCCTGCCCGCGATCGTGGAGAAGGTCACCGCCTCGGGACACCAGGTGATCTGGCAGTGCGACCCCATGCACGGCAACACGTACACCGCGGCGAACGGCTACAAGACCCGCGAGGTCCGGCACGTCCTCGACGAGATCGCCGGGTTCTTCGCCGTGCACCGGCGCCTCGGCACGCACCCCGGCGGCCTGCACGTCGAGTTGACGGGCGACGACGTCACGGAGTGCGTCGGCGGCGCCGGTGGCCTCACCGCGGCCGACCTGCCCGCCCGCTACCGCACGGCCTGCGACCCCCGCCTCAACGCGGAGCAGTCGAGGGAACTCGCCACCGCCGTCGCGGACCTCGCGGCGGCCGGTGTGACGGACGGAACGGACAGAACGAACAGAACGAACAGAGAGGTGAGGCTGCGATGACCGGACACCCTCCCGGCACGCCCATCAAAGGCACCACCCGGCTGTACGCCGTCCTGGGAGACCCCGTCGCCCAGGTCCAGGCGCCCGCCCTGATGAATCCGCTCTTCGCACGCCTCGGCATGGACGCCGTGCTCGTGCCGGTGCACGCCCGGCCGCCGCACCTCGACGCCGTCGTGCGCGGCCTGCGGGGGATCGACAACCTCGACGGCATGTTCGTCACCGTGCCCCACAAGGTGGCCGTACGCCGGCTCGCCGACCGGTGCGGCCCGACCGCGGACATCGTCGGCAGCGCGAACGTGCTGCGCCGGGAGGCCGACGGCGCCTGGCTCGCCGAGAACTTCGACGGCTCGGGCTTCGTCACGGGGCTCGTCGCGGCCGGACACCGGCCCAAGGGCGCCCACGTGGCGCTCGTCGGGACGGGCGGCGCGGGCAGCGCCATCGCCGCGGCCCTCCTCGCCGCGGGCGTCGACCGCCTGTCCGCGTACGACACGGACACCGCGAAGCTCGGCGCCCTCGTCGCCCGCCTCGACGCCCACTGGCCCGGCCGGGTCCGCGCGCTGGACGGACCGCACCTGCGGGACGTCGACATCGCCGTCAACGCGACCCCGCTCGGCCTGCGCCCCGACGACCCGCTGCCCTTCTCGCCGGACGGACTGCCGCCGGGCGGCGTGGTGGCCGACATCGTGATGAAGCCCCGCGAGACGAGGCTCCTGCGCGAGGCGGCCGCCCTGGGCCACCCCGTCCACCACGGCATTCACATGCTCGAAGGCCAACTGGACGCCTACCAGGCCTTCTTCGGGCTTTCCTGAGGCCCGGCCCGGTGCAGGACCGAGGGCGCGCCGACTACCTGACCGAGGGATGCGGGGGCGTCGCCAGGCCTCTACTTTGGACCTGTTGGTCATCTTTTCTCCCCTCCGCGGCACGCGGCCCCGACTGTCCCGCACCCCGCGTCGAGCCGATCCATGGTTGGAGAAACATGAACGTGCGACAGACGCCGGAATTCCCCGCGTGGCCGCAGTACGACGAGACGGAGCGCGAAGGTCTCGTCCGCGCCCTCGAACAGGGCCAGTGGTGGCGGATGGGCGGCAGCGAAGTCGAGTCCTTCGAGCGGGAGTTCGCCGACCACCACGGCGCCGCCCACGCCCTCGCGGTCACCAACGGGACGCACGCGCTCGAACTCGCCCTGCAGTGCATGGGCGTCGGCCCCGGCACCGAGGTCGTCGTCCCGGCCTTCACCTTCATCTCCTCCTCCCAGGCGGCCCAGCGGCTCGGCGCGGTCGCGGTCCCGGTGGACGTCGACGAGGACACGTACTCCATCGACGTGGCGGCGACCGCCGCCGCCGTGACGCCGAGGACCCGGGTGATCATGCCCGTGCACATGGCGGGCTTCATGGCCGACATGGACGCCCTCGCCAAGCTGTCCGCCGACACGGGCGTCCCGCTGCTCCAGGACGCCGCGCACGCCCACGGCGCCCGGTGGCGCGGCAGGCGCGTCGGCGAACTCGGCTCCGTCGCCGCGTTCAGCTTCCAGAACGGCAAGCTCATGACCGCGGGCGAGGGCGGTGCCGTCCTCTTCCCCGACACGGAGATGTACGAGACGGCGTTCCTGCGGCACAGCTGCGGGCGGCCCCGCACCGACCGCCGGTACCTGCACGAGATCGCCGGATCCAATCTGCGCCTCAACGAGTTCTCGGCGGCCGTGCTCCGCGCCCAACTGGGCCGCCTCGAACAGCAGGTGACCACCCGGCAACGGCGCTGGGCGCTCCTGTCCGGACTCCTCGGCGCGATCGACGGAGTGGTCCCGCAGCGCGGCGACGAGCGCACCGACTTCCCCTCGCACTACATGGCGATGTTCCGCGTCCCCGGCATCGGCGAGGAGCAGCGCAACGCGCTCGTCGACCGGCTCGTGGAGGCGGGCGTCCCGGCGTTCGCGGGCTTCCGCGCGATCTACCGCACCGACGCCTTCTGGGAGATCGGCGCGCCCGACGAGACGCCCGACGAGGTCGCCGAGCGCTGCCCGCGCACGGAGGCCATCAGCCGGGACTGCGTCTGGCTCCACCACCGGGTGCTGCTCGCCGCCGAGCAGGCCCAGCACGAGACCGCCGCGATCGTCGCGGACGCTGTGGCCGCCATATGAGCGTCAGGACGGCCGTCGTCGGGCTCGGCTGGGCGGGCCGTGAGCTCTGGCTGCCGCGGCTGCGCGCGCACGCCGACTTCGACGTGGTGGCCGCCGTCGACACCGAACCCGCGGCGCGGGCCGCCTTCGACGCCGCCCTCGGCGTTCCCGTGCACCCGACGGCGGGCGCCCTCACCGCCGAGGACGTCGACCTCGCCGTCGTCGCCGTGCCCAACCATCTGCACGCCGAGGTGGCGGGAGCCCTCCTCGGCAGGGGCGTGCCCGTCTTCCTGGAGAAGCCGGTCTGTCTGACCGCCGCCGAGGCCGACGTCCTTGAAGCCGCCGAACGCGACGGCGGCGCCACGCTCCTCGCGGGCAGTGCCGCCCCGCACCGCGGTGACGTGGCGGCCCTCGCGGGCCTGGTGCCGGACCTCGGCCACGTCCGGCACGCCGACCTCTCCTGGATCAGGGCGCGCGGCGTCCCCCGGGCGGGCGGCTGGTTCACCCGGCGCGACGAGGCCGGTGGCGGCGTGCTGTTCGACCTCGGCTGGCACCTCTTCGACACGCTCGCCTCGCTGCTCGGCCCGGTCCCCTTCACCCAGGTCGTCGGCGTCACGTCGAGCGACTTCGTCAACGCCGCCGCCTGGGGCGCGGCCTGGCGCCGTGACCGGCCGGAGGCCGCAGGCGCCCCCGGCGACGTCGAGGACACCGCGCGGGGCTTCCTCGTCCGCGCCGACGGGATCTCCGTGTCGCTGCGCGCGGGATGGGCGTCGCACGAGGCCCTGGACGTCACCCGCGTCCAGCTCGTGGGCAGCGCGGGCACCGCCGAGCTGCGGTGCACGTTCGGCTTCAGCCCCAACCGCCACCCCGCGTCGGTCCTGACACTGACTCGTGAAGGCACCACCACGGCGGTCCCCGTGCCGGACGAGCCGATCGGCGACGAGTACCGGCGGCAGCTCGACGGCCTCGCCGCCGCCCTGAAGGAACCGGGCAGCCGCGGCAGGGCCGTCGGCGAGGCCCGCACGACGGTCCGCGTCATCGAGGACTTCTACGCCTCGGCCCGTTCCGCACCCGCGCGGAACGACGTGCCCGCCGGGCGGTGGACGGGGGAGAACCCATGACATCAGCGGTATCGGGAGAGCCGTCCGACGTACTGGACGAGGAGCACGCGAAAGGCCGGGGAGAGAGGACCGCGGCGACGCTCGCGCCCGTCAGGCGCGCCGTGGTCTTCGACCTGGACGGCGTCATCGTCGACAGCTTCGCCGTGATGAACGAGGCGTTCGCCCTCGCCTACAAGGAGGTCGTCGGCGAGGGCCCGGCCCCGTTCGACGAGTACCGGCGCCACCTGGGGCGCTACTTCCCGGACATCATGCGGATCATGGGCCTGCCCCTGGAGATGGAGGAGCCGTTCGTCCGCGAGAGCTACCGCCTCGCCCCCAAGGTGCCGGTCTTCGAGGGCGTCGTCGAACTGCTCCTGACCCTGCGCGTACGCGGGATCAAGCTCGCGGTGGCCACCGGCAAGAGCGGGCCGCGAGCGCGCTCCCTGCTGGAACAACTGGGCCTCCTGCCGTTCTTCGCCCATGTGCTCGGCTCGGACGAGGTGCCCCGGCCGAAGCCCGCGCCCGACATCGTGGAGCACGCCCTGCGCCTGCTCGGGGTGAGGGCCGACGAGGCCCTCATGGTGGGCGACGCGCCGACCGACCTCGCCAGCGCCCAGGGCGCCGGAGTGGCCGCGATCGCCGCGCTGTGGGCCGTGGACGACGCGGACGAACTGCTCGCCGCCCGGCCGGACGCCGTCCTGCGCCGCCCGGCCGACCTGCTGGACCTGTGCCCGCCCGTGCCGGGCGCCTGAGGAAGGGCCCGCGGTATGGAGAGCGCCCCGGCCGGGGAGAGCGCCCTGTACCTGGGTGTCGACATCGGGGGCACCAAGGTCGCCTTCCGGGCGGAGACCGACGCGGAGTGCGTCCACGAGAGCGCGTTCGCGTGGCACCCGCGGCACAGCGCCGCCCGAGACCTACGCCAACTGGCCGACACCGTCGACGAGTTGCGGGCGCGCCTCGGTGTCCCCTTCCGGGTGGTGGGCGTCGCGATGCCCGCGACGGTCGACCCGGACGGGCACGTCCGCGCCTGGCCGGGCAGACCGGAGTGGACCGGCACGGACCTCGGCGCGGCCCTGCGCCCGCTGTTCCCCGGAGCGGCCCTCGCCTGGGCGGACGACGGCGACCTCGGCGCGCTCGCGGAGTCCAGGGCCTCGGGCTGCGACGACCTGCTCTACCTCGGCGTGGGTACGGGCGTCGGCGGCGGCCTCGTCCTGGGGGGCGAGCCGTGCCCCGGGCCGGGCCGCGGCTCCTTCGAGGCCGGGCACATGGTCGTCGAGCTGAGCGGCCCGCGGTGCGACTGCGGCCGCAGGGGCTGCCTCCAGGCGCTGGCCTCGGGCCCCGCGACACTGCGCCGCGCGCACCGGCTGCGGGGGAGCGCGGTCACCTTCGACGACCTGCTCACGGCCTGGGGCGACGGGCGGCCGTGGGCCGTCACCGCGCTGCGCAGGACCTGCCGGGCCCTGGCCGCCGCGGCGGTGGGCGTCCAGGAGCTGCTCCGGCCGCGCCTCGTACGCGTCGGCGGCGGCTTCGCGAGCGGCATCCCCGGATTCGCCGGCCTCGTCGCCGACCACGTCACGGAACTGGCCCGCCCCGGCCTGCCCCCGCTCCCGGTGGAGCGGGCCGCGCTCGGCGGCCTTTCCTCCTTGCACGGCGCGGTGTCGCTGGCCCGCCTGATCGCACCACGCCCCTTTCCGGATTCCGCGGAGCGTCGGGAGAACAGCCGGGAATCCTTATCAGGTTGAGGGGTGCTCAACCAGTTATGGCTGGCCTATCGTCCGGCGTATCGGCGAAGCACGGAGGATCGGCGGAGCACGGCGTATCGGCGAGCACGGCGTATCGGCGGAGCACGGGGAATCGCCGGAGCACGGAGAAGTGGAGCACGGAGAAATACCGGACGCCGGTCATTCGCCGCCCCGTACGGCAGAGCCCGTCCCTGTTCCTGTCGCCCGCCGGTGGGTCAGCAGGTCACTTTCCTCGACGCAGAAGGGGTACCCCCATGACAGCCACCGCCGAGAACGCGACCGAGCCGATCGACCTGCTCTCGCCGGACCTGACCGCCGACCCCTTCGCGATGTACGCGCGGATGCGCGAGCAGGCGCCGGTCCTGGCCGGCACGGTCCTCGGGTCACCGATGTGGCTCGTCACCGGCTACGACGACGTGCGTCTCGTCCTCACCGACCCGCGGTTCGTCACCGACCCGGCCTCCGTACGGGGCGAGAGCCCCGACGGCGGGCACGCCATCCTGAAGAAGCTCAACATCCCGTCCGACGTGGAGGACCTCATCGCCAAGGCGATGATGAACCTCGACGGCGCCCCGCACGCCCGGCTGCGCAAGCTGGTCTCCCGCGCGTTCACCGCGCGACGGGTGGCCGAGATGCGCCCGCGCGTCGAGGAGCTGACCGCGCGGCTGCTCGACGGCATGGCCGAAGCGGGCCGCGACGGCACGCCCGTCGACCTCGTCGAGTCGTTCTGCTACCCGGTGCCGATCGCCGTGATCTGCGAGCTGGTCGGCATCGACGAGGCGGACCGGCCGCAGTGGTCGGGGTGGGGGCGGGTGCTGTCCCTGATGCAGGTCGAGCACCTCCCCACCATCCTGCGCGAGTGCTCGGCACACGTCACGGACGTGATCCGGCGCCGCCGCGCCGAGCCGCGCGACGACCTGATCTCCGCGCTGATCCAGGCCCAGGAGGACGACGGCGACCGGCTCTCCGACCGGGAGATGGTCACCCTCGTCTTCACCATGGTGACCGCAGGCCACGAGTCGACGACGTACCTCCTCGGGAACTCCGTGCTCGCCCTCCTGGAACGCCCCGACCAGCTCGCCCTGCTGCGCGAGGACCCGTCCCGCTGGCAGCCCGCGGTGCGCGAACTCATGCGTCTGGGCCCCTCCCAGTTCGCGCAGCCCCGGTACGCGGCGCAGGACGTCGAGCTGAGCGGCGTGCGGATCCCCGCGGGCTCGGCGGTCACCCCGCTGCTCCTGGCCGCGAACACCGACCCGCGCAAGTACGCAGACCCCGAGCGCCTCGACGTCCACCGGGGCGCCGGGAGCCACGTCGGCTTCGGGATGGGGGTGCACCACTGCCTGGGCGCGCCGCTGGCCTATCTGGAGGCGGAGGTCGCGCTTCGGGCGCTGTTCGACCGGTTCCCCGGGATGTCCCTCGCGGTGCCGCGCGAGGAGATCCCGTGGGCGCTGCGGCCCGGCTTCACCCGGGTCGCGGAGCTTCCGCTGCGCCTCGCCTGACCGCCCGCGGCGGATCGTGCGACGGCCCGTCAGACGGCCCCGCGCGGTGCGCCGGCCGGGACCGGTGCGCGCAGCTGGTCCCGCAGGTCGTCGAGCAGCTCCCGGGTGCCGTCGGGCCCGCTCGCGGCGCCGAAGACGTGGTAGTCCGGGCGGACCAGCAGGGCCGTCGCCCCGAACCGGGCGAGATACGGCCGGTAGACGTCATCGGTGTCCACCACCTCGACGACGCCGGGCGCCGCGGCGTCCACGGCCAAGGGCGCGTCCTTCGCCGCGGCTCCGGGTGGCACCAGCCGCACCACGTGGGCCGTAAGACCGTCGAGGAAGGAGAGCCGCTCCGCGTCGAGCGCGGCCCGCGGGTCATCCGTGGTCAGCAGCACGAAACCGCGGCCCACGACGTCGTCGAAGAGCCCGCAGGAGCCGTCCCGGTCCACGCGCCCTTGCGGGACGACCGCGCCCGCGGGTGCCTGTCCCGCGGACCGCTGGTGCAGCAGCCCGCCCGGGAGCGGCCTCGCGGGCTCCGGCCCCGACGGCGCGCGCCCGCGCCGGCCCGCCAGCACGGTCGCGTCCCGCTCGGCGGCGGCCACGGGGTCCGTCACACAGATCAGCCGGCCCAGCTGGACCGACGCCAGGATCGCCTCCCTGGCCTGCGCGCGGCGCTCCTCCGCATAGCTGTCCAGGAGCGACGGGGCCGCCCGCCCGCGCAGCGCCAGATCCAGCTTCCACGCCAGATTGGCCACGTCCCGGATGCCGGAGCACATGCCCTGCCCGGCGAACGGCGGCATGAGATGGGCCGCGTCCCCGGCGAGGAGGACGCGGCCCACGCGCCACCGGTCGGCCCAACTGGCCTGGAAGATGTACGTGGTGCTGCGCAGCAGCGTCGCGGTGTCGGGGGTGACGCCGAACGGGGCGAGCAGCCGCCAGGCCGCCGCGTCCCCGCTCAGCTCGGCGGCGCTCTCGCCCGGCAGGCGCATGAACTCCCAGCGCCGCCGCCCGGGGCCGCTGCCCACCAGGGTCGTGGGCCTGGCCGGGTCGCAGAGCTGCACGTTGGTCGGGGTGAACGCGCGCGGCTCGCGCAGTTCGACGTCGCAGAGCAGCCACTCGTAGGAGAACCCGAGGTCGGTGACGGGCACGTCGAGGTGGTCGCGCACGAAGCTGTTGGCGCCGTCGCAGCCCACGACCCACCGTGCGGACAGGACGCGGGTGGTGCCGTCGCCGGTGGCCGCCGTCACCTCCACCCGCCGCTCGCCGTCGGCGATCCCCACAGCCTCGTGGCCGCGCAGGACCGTGACCCCGAGCGCCGCGGCCCTGGCCGCGATCAGCTCCTCCAGGGCGGGCTGGTGCATCGTGCTGGCGTCCGGCCAGCCGTAGGGGCCCGCCGTGGTGAAGGGGATGTCGAGGAGCGCCGCGCCCGCGGCGGTCCGCCACTGGTAGCCGTTGGCCGCCTCGGTGATCCGGCCGAGGTCCGGGCCGATGCCGGCGGCGGCGAGGAGCCGGGCCGTCTCCCCGTCGAAGCTGGTCGCCCGGGGGAGCGGATACGGCCGGCGGCGGCGCTCGAGCACGGTCACGCGCAGGCCGCGCTGGGCGAGCAGCACCGAAAGCACGGCACCGACCGGTCCGTTGCCCACGACGACGACATCCGCGTCCGTGGGGTCCGAAGGCACTTCGAAATGCGTCAAGGAAAACCTCACAGATACGCACTGCTGGAAGAGCTGAATTCCACCGTGCCGGAAATCGCTGGAACAGTATTCCAGGGCGCGAAACGTGTCAAGAAGCGGAAAACCTTACCAGGTTGAGGGATACGCCACCGGCTATTCCTGCCCTAGCCTGCCGAAGAGTCGTGTCAAGGGCCGTACGGACCCGGGAACTTCAAAGTCCGGGTCCGCCGTGCCCTATTCAGCTCCGCCGCCGCGAAATCCTCGACGCCGAAGGGGAGACCCATGACAGCCACCGCCGAGAACGCGACCGAGCCGGTCGACCTGCTCTCGCCGGATCTGATCGCCGACCCGTTCGCCGCGTACGCGCGGATGCGTGAGCAGGCGCCGACCCTGACCGGCTCGATCATGGGCGGACGCCCGATGTGGCTGGTCACCCGCTACGAGGACGTCCGCCAGGTGCTCACCGACCCACGCTTCCACAACAACCCGGCGTCGGTGCCCGACGCCCCGGACACCCGTACGACGATCATGCGCCAGCTCAATCTGCCGACCGACCTGGTCGACTACCTCGAAGACAAGCTCATGCAGATCGACGGCGCCGACCACCGCCGCCTGCGCGGCCTTGTCTCGAAGGCGTTCACGGCACGCCGGGTGGCCCGGCTCCGCCCCCGGGTCGAGGAGATCACCACGTCGCTGCTCGACGCGATGGCCGACGCGGGCCGCGACGGCGCGCCCGTCGACCTGTTGACGGCGTTCTGCTATCCGCTCCCGTTCACCGTGATCTGCGAGCTCGTCGGGATCGACGAGGCCGACCGCGCGCCCTGGTTCGAGTGGGGGCACTGCCTGTCCTCGCCCACGGAGCACCGCGAGCGCCTCCCGCGGGTCATGCGCGAGTGCGTCGACCACATGCTGGAGGCGATCGCGCGGCGGCGCGCCGAGCCGCGCGACGACCTGATCTCCGCGCTCGTCGAGGCCCAGGAGGACGACGGCGACCGGCTCTCCGAGCGGGAGATGGTCACCCTGGTCTTCACCCTGGTGATCACCGGGCACGAGACGACGACGCACCTGCTCGCCAACTCGGTGCTCGCCCTCCTGGAGAACCCGGACCAACTGGCCCTCGTCCGGGCCGACCCGTCCCGGTGGCCGCAGGCGGTGAACGAGCTGATGCGGCTCGGCCCGACCCAGTGGGGACTGCCCCGGCACCCGTCGCAGGACGTCGAGCTCGGCGGCGTGACGATCCCCGCGGGCGCCACCGTCATGCCGCTGATCCTGCCCGCGAACACCGACCCGCGCCGGTACGACGACCCCGAGCGCCTCGACATCGGCCGCGAGACCGGGCAGAGCCACCTCGGCTTCGGACAGGGGGCGCACTACTGCCTCGGAGCTCCGCTGGCGCTCCAGGAGGCGGAGGTGGCGCTGCACGCGCTGTTCGAGCGGTTCCCCGGGATGTCCCTCGCGGTGCCGCGCGAGGAGATCGTCTGGACGCTGCGCCCCGGCGTCACCCGCGTCGAGAAGCTCCCGCTGCGCCTCGCCTGAGCGCGCGTACGCCCGTACTCCCTCGCCCTCCCGGAGATCCCGGGGGCGAGGGAGTACGGGCGTACGGTGCGTGGGATCAGGGCGCGTCGACGGCGCCCGGCACGGTCAGGCGACCTTCGTCGCGCACAGGATGCCGTGGGCGATCAGGGCCCCCGGCATGGTGGTGAGGTCCTGCGCGACCGTCCTGGTGACCCGGAACCCGGCCTCCTCCAGCCACTTCCGGTACGTCGACAGCTTCTGCGGCCCGCCCTGGCCCATGGTGCAGCCGAGGAAGTAGGCGGGGAAGATGTCGACGCCGACGCTGCTGGGCTCCCCGATGTCCTCGGGGTAGACCGGCACCAGGATGTTGACCTTCCCGCCGACCTCCAGGGCCTCGCTCACGCCGTTGAGGATCGTGCGCACGTCGTCCTTGTCGAACATGTCGAGGAAGTGCTTGATCAGGACGACGTCGAACCCCTTGGGGACGCTGCGGAAGACGTCGCCGCCGATGAAGGAGCAGTGTTCCGCCACACCTTGGGCCCGGAAGTTCTCCAGGCACTCGTCCTCCTTCTCGGGCAGGTCGAACGTCGTCACGCGCAGGCCGGGCGACGCCTTCAGACGGTAGGTCAGGATCGCGCCGAGCCCGGTGTTCCCGGCCAGGTCGAGCACCTGCGAGCCGGGCGGTATGTGGATGTTGCGGAAGAACCAGGGGTCCATGTGGGCGGTGACGTCGTCCATCATCGTCGCCCAGGACTCGCGCAGGTCCTGGTGCTCGGCCACGGCCTCGTACAGGTTCCCCTCGAATCCGTACAGCTTGTCCAGGCCGACGATGCCGCCGGTCCTGACGCTGTCGGTGAGGTAGAACAGCTGCCGGAGCATGACCACCTTGATCATGTTCAGGACGGGGAGCACCCGCTGGAGATCGGCTTCGGACACGTCCGCGAACGCGTCGAGGGAGTAGCCGCCGGACGCCTTGTCGAAGGCGACGAAACCCTCCTTGACGGGCAGGTGCAGGAGTTGCTCCACGGCGTCCGGCTTGGCGCCGACGGCCTCGCCGAGCTGGGCCGCGGTCATGCCGGGCCGCTTGCGCAGCGCGTCGACGATGCCGAGCTCGAAACAGGACAGCAGGATCATGAACCGCGAGGGCCCCACCATGTACTCGCGCAGGCGCGTGAACGTGGCCACTGCATTCATCGCACTCAATTCCTTCGGGTTCGCCGGGTCGGGTTCGCTGGGCCGACTTCGCCGGATCGGCAGGGCTCACTCGGGGCGCCGGGCGACGATCCTGGCGTGGTGGAGACCGGCCTTGCCCGCGGCGAACGCCGCCAGCAGCACCTCGTCCACGAACTCGTCGACGCGCTCGCCCAGCGCGTCGGCCTGCGTGGCGAAGCCCATCAGCTTGTACCGCCTGCGCATCTCGGCCAGCTCCGCGTCGGACGGCAGGGAGCCGTTCCCGCCCAGGGCGTGCACGATCGCCGGGTCGTAGTCGACCAGTTCGAGGCCCGCGTCCCGGAGCACCTCCGCCACCTCCTCTGCCGGGTAGTCCCGCATCGCGGGCGGCGCCGAGGCCAGCAGGCCCTTCCACTTCGCGCTGCCAGAGACCTCGCGCACGATCCCGAACATCCCCGCGCCGTCGCCGCGCGGCTGGGCGCCGGACCACTGGAGTACGAGATGGCCGCCCGGGCGCAGCGCACGGGCCATCCGGCGCAGCGGCTCCTCGGCCCCGGTCAGCCAGTGCAGCACCCAGGAGGAGTGGATCAGGTCGAACCGGCCGCGCGGCAGCTCCAGTTGCTCGGCCGGGCACACCTCGGCCCGCACGGAGAGCCCGGCGCACCGCTGCCGCGTGGCCGCCACCATGGACGGGGAGGCGTCGCTGGCCCACACCTCGAAGCCCCGCTCCGCGACGGCCCGCGCGACCTCCCCGGTGCCGCAGCCGATCTCGGCGAAGGTGCCGCCCTTCTCCAGGGCGCCGCCAGCGCGTTCGAGCGCGGCCAGGGCCGTCTTGATGTGGGGCGCGTTCACCTGCGCGTAGTCCTCGGCCAGCCAGGCGTTGACTGCGGTCATCGACGAAGTCCTCTCTCTGCCGGGAAGACCGCGGCGGCCCGAGCGCGAGCCGAACGGCACACCGCACTCGCGCGACACCGCGGTCATGAGCGCCCGGGACGCCGGAAGGGATGAGCGCGCGGGCCCGTTCCTGGAACCGTTCCGCGGCTTCGCAGCCTAGGACGGCCCCGACCGCACTTGGCATCCCTCGACCTGATAGGCCGCGCTGCCCGGAGAGGTGCGGCTGATTCCGTCAGTTCGTTCCGTCAGTTCGTTCCGTCAGTTCGTTCCGTCGTTCATTCCGGCGGTTCATTCGGTCGGTTCATTCGGTCAGGGAGAGGGCTTGGCCCGGGCAGTTGTCGACGGCCTCGCGGGCCCCGCGCTCCAGGAGTTCGCCCTCGGGTTCGGCGTTGAGGACGACGACCGTGCCCTCGTCCTCGCTCTGGTCGAACAGGTCCGGTTCGGTGAAAACGCACTGGCCGGAGCCGACGCATTTGTCGGCGTCCGCGATGATCCTCATGGGGATTCGCCTCCGCGGCACGGTGAATTGCCTCGTAGAATGTCCCGGCTCGCAGCCGGGTAACGTTACCACTGGACGTCGAACTACGGTTCCTGGCTCAGTAGTCGGCGCTCGAAATCCGGCTCCAGGTACGGGTGAGTTCGACGCGTGAGGCCACGTTCATCTTGCGGAAGATCTTCTTGAGGTGGAATGCCACCGTGTGCCCGGAGATGAAGAGGCGCTCGCCGACCTGGGAGTTCGTGAAGCCCTGGCTCACCAGCTCGGCGACGGCCACCTCCGAATTGGTGAGGGAGCCGATCTTCACGCTGTCATGGGTGGCGTACTGCGGATAGCGGCCGCGCCGCACACCGAGTGACCGGAGCCTGCTCACGACCCGGCGGGCATCGCGCGGGGCCGAGGACTTCGAGTATCCGTCCACCGCCCGTTCGAGGACGTCCACCGCCCGGTCACGCTCCTGAAGCGTGTCCGCGAGCAGTTTTCCGGCGTCTTCGTAGGCGGACGCGGCCGCCCACAGATCCCGGTGCGCCTCGGCCGCGGCGACCAGGAATTCCGGATTCTCCGCCAGGAGACCCTCGGCGTGCGTTCCCGCCGCTTCCACGGACCGGACGCCGCTGTTGCGCGCGGCGAGTTCGGACGCCTCGGCGGCCACCCGCTTGGCGAGGACCTCGTCGCCGAGCTGCCGCGCGGCCCGGACGAGCCAGGCGGCGGCGGCCGGCTGCGCGGCCAGGAGCTCCAGGATGAGCTGGTCGTCCGTGATGATGCCGACGACGAGGTGGGCGGCGCTCGTCGCACCGCCCTGCACCTCCAGGAGCTGGGCCGCCGCCCAGGCGCACTGGCTGGGGCGGTGGACCGTCTGCCCGAGCAGGGCGTCGTCCCGGAGCTGGTTCGCGAAGTCCGAGCTCACGCTCATGTTGCCCTGCCTGAGGGCGCTGAGCGCCATCACGGCGTGCGCCTCGGGGAGCAGACAGGTGAGGCCGAGCTGCTGTGCCTCGCGCACCCCCTTCTCCGCCAGGTCGACCGCGGTGTCGATGTCCCCCTGGGTGAAGGCGAGTTCCGCCGCGCACGTCAGTGAGGCCGCCCTCAGGCCGCCGGATTTCGTGGTGGCGGCCGTCAGTTCCGCCACGCCCGCGAGCACGCGTGCTCCGGCCGCCGGTTCGCGGATTCTCACCAGGAGCGCCGAGTGCCAGATCCTGGCGAGGCCCACGCATTTCCCCGAGCACTCCGGTGCTGTTTTCCCGGCTCTTTCCGCGAGGCGCAGGCCTTCTGTGAGATCGCCGCGCGACCAGGCGGAAAAGGAGAGTGTGGCGAGCCGAACGGTTTCGCAGGAGCTGTTCTCGCAGGCTCCCATGACGTAAAGGGATGGCGGCAGCTGCAGGCGGAACGGTGAATCGAGCATCACATCTCCTGTCAGTGGATCATCACTAACGCCTGGTGGTCCGCGCGCGGTTCCGGCAGCACCGATCACGGGGGCGTGCGCGAGCGCGGTTGTCGTGATGGCGGACAGGCGCGCAAGGGGGCGCGCGCCACCGCTATATGACGCCTCGTCGACTACCGCGTGGCGCCGGCTTCGCCGACCGAAGGCGGGCAGACATGCCGCAGCGGCGGCACGAGTCGGTGCCGATGAGACGGAACTGGCGGGAAGGGGGCGGGGGCTCAAGTTGCATCTGACATGTTCCGATGATCCAACGTTAAGCCCCGCAAGTGCAGGAGCACTTCAGCGGAGGTGAAGCATAATTTCAAAGCTGTGGCGGGCGCGCGGAGGTGTCGCTTGCGATTTGACCGATTTTGCAGCGATCTTCCGGGGGCCTGGCATTCCCGTGGCCAATTCCTTGCCGTGGCCAGTTTCTTACCTTAGCGGCAGTGCGCGGACTTACGGGCGAGTAACCCGTGCATTCGCGCCTGCTTGGCTGTGACTCGTCATGTTGCGGGGCGGCCGGATCGCGTGGCGGCAGGGGCTTTCGGGGTCTTTGCAGGATGATCTTGGTGTGGCACGGTGGGTGCCTGCGCGAGCGCGCCCGGGTGTGCCGCTCGGGCGAAGTGGGCTGGTGGGGCGGGCAGTTCGGCCCGGCCGGGGCGGCGGGTGATTCAGGTGCGGGCCTTGCGGCAGCCGGGTGCGGAGCGACCGTCCAGGACGGAGTGGACCTTGTGCGAGAAGTGGCCCGCGAGTCGGTCGGGGGAGCGGCCTCCCGCTTCGGCGCGGCAGGGCCCGGTGATCACCGGGGGCTCTGTCCGGCCCGGCGGCAACGGCGTCACCACTCGTATCCAGGGTTCCTTCCGCGCCGGCGGCGACAACTGCCGCGCATCTCCCGCCAGTTCACTCAAGCAAAATTCAAGCCGGAACAACAGCTACCGTTTCGGCGCGATATCAGCCGGGTAGGTCTTCAGGTCGGATCAATGGGGGGCGGGTAGTTCAGATCGAGGCAAGAGGAGCCGGGCAGGTCATCAGTATTTCTGGAGGGAAGCGCTTTGGGAAAGCCATCCACACGCGTTCTGCTGGTAAGCAATGATGCGCGTCTGAGCACTGCCTTGCACCACCCACCGCTCCCTGCGAAGTACTTCGTCATCTCGGTGCCGACCAGCGCCCAGGCCCTGGAGAACTTCGGCGATTTCGATCTGTTGCTGCTCGACTCCTCCACCCCGGGCATGGACAGTCGCGAGGTCTGCAAAAGAATCCGCGACCAGGCGTCGGTGCCCATCATCATCCTCGGCCCCTGCGTCAATGAGATCGACCGGGTCCTCGCGCTCAACGCCGGAGCGGACTACTGCGTGGTGAAATCGGACTCGCTCCACGAATTGCAGGCGAGCATGGACGCCGTCATGCGCCGCTCGTATCCCTGTCCGGTCGGCCAGAATTCTCCGGGGGCAGCCGCTCAGGCCGGTGAGGTCCTGGTCGCGGGGCCGCTGCGCCTCAATCCGCGCAACCGGGACGTGACCTTGCACGGACGGCCGGTGCGGCTGACCCCCAAGGAGTTCGACCTGCTCGCCATGCTGATGGAGGACCCCGAAACGCTGCACACCCGCAAGGCCATCATCGCCCGGGTGTGGAACGAGCACTGGTTCGGCTCGACGCGGACGCTGGACGTGCACATCGGGGCGCTGCGGCAGAAGCTCGGTTCCTACGACTGGATCGAGACCAAACGCGGGATCGGATTCCGGCTCGGCACCGTGCCGTCACCCGGCGCGCGCGACTCGCCGTAGCCGCGCGGGACCCGCCGCGGTCGCGGGCGTCGCTACGGCGTCCGCCCGCCGACCTCGCCGTTCGCGGAGTGCGGGCTGTGCCGCGGTGCCGCGGCGAGGTGCAACAGGGCCCGGGCGGCCAGGCGGTAGCCGAAGGCCCCCAGGCCGACCACGACCCCGCTCGCCAGCGGAGCGATCACCGACTCGTGGCGGAATCGCTCGCGGGCCCACACGTTGCTGAGATGCACCTCGACCCACGGCGGCGCGTAGCTCGCCAGCGCGTCGCGCAGGCTCCATCCCGCGATCATGAGGGCGCCCGGATTGACGATGGCCCCGACCGTGCTCTCGCCGTGCCGGTGAATCGCGCCGACGAGGTCCCCTTCCCCGTCGTGCTGGACGGAGAGGACCTCCCATCCCTGGGCACGTACTTCCTCGGCGACCGCCGCCTCGATGTCGGCGAGCGTGTCGGTGCCGTATATCTCGGGCTCACGCCGGCCCAGAACGCCCAGGTTGGGTCCGTTCAGGAGAAGCACGACACTCAAGGTGCACCTCGCAATTCCTTGCAATACCTTCGGGATGCGGACGACCGGCGAACCGTGGGGCGCCCCCATAATCCCGACACCGGGCACGGCGCGCCATCATCAGAATTGATAGTTCCGGTGGCGCGCGGGCGGCGGCCGTACGCCCCGGCACGAGGAGCGGCGACTCTACTAGCATTGGTAGACCTGATGCTGAGGGCAGATGTGGGCGCCGGTACCTATACCCCTGCCCGTACCCGCCGCGTACGCTGGCGACAGTTCCTTGAGGGAGCGGGGGTTGGGGGTGCGGCGCGGAACGGCGCGGAACGGCTTTCCGTACGGAAAAGATCTCCTCGTTGCGGAGTCGTTCGCGAGCCACCGGACGGCGTGAGTCACCGGACAGCGGCAGAATTCGAGGTCGGGAATGGCGGAAGCCGACTGAATGAGCCGAGAGGCGACCGTGTTTCCGTTGATCCGAGGTTTCCCCCTGCCGCAACCACCCTCCCGGAACCCCAAGTTCAGCGCCACAACCGGAACCGCTGGCCCCGAAGGTGAGGATGAACCATGGTCGACCACGGCACTCCCAACGTGTTCCTCAGCGGCGGCTCTCGCTCGTTGATCACGGACGAGGACCGACTGCACTATCTGCCGGACCCCAGCGTGGACAAGGTCAAGGTGCTGTGCGGCAACCGCTACGAACACTTCGAGGCCAGCACCGACACGACCCGCGTCGACGACCGTGAACTGCGTGTCTTCGTATGGACCCAGCGCACGTACGTCGCGGAGTGAGACGGCGGGCCCTCCACCCGGCAGGACGCGGGGGAGGGCCCGCCGTATGCCGTGGCCGCTTGTCCGGGCAGGCGGCGGTGTGCCAGATTTCGATGTGCGCACGCGCGCACATTCTGTGACCGATCTGTGTACATCAGGCTAGTGAAGGGACGCAATGAGCACCGAGACGCTGGAGTTTCAGGCGGAAGCGCGGCAGCTCCTGCAGTTGATGGTCCACTCGATCTACTCGAACAAGGACATCTTCCTGCGCGAGCTGATCTCCAACGCCTCCGACGCCTTGGACAAACGGCGCCTCGCCGGCCTCACCGACGACGCGCTGCGCGCCGACGACCTGCACATCGAGATCGAGGCGGACGCCGAGGCCCGCACTCTCACCGTGCGGGACAACGGCATCGGCATGTCGCGCGAGGACGTGGTGGGGCTCATCGGCACCATCGCCCGGTCCGGCACGGCCGAGACCCTGCGCCGCCTCAAGGAGAACAAGAACAACGGGAACAACGGGAACGACGGGAACAAGGAGCAGAAGGAGAACGCGGCGTCGGCCGAGCTGATCGGCCAGTTCGGCGTCGGCTTCTACTCCGTGTTCATGGTCGCCGACAAGGTCGGCCTGGTCACCCGCAAGGCCGGTACGGAACAGGGCGTCCGCTGGGAGTCGGACGGCGACGGCACGTACACCATCGAGACCGTCGAGGACGCGCCGGAAGGCACCTCGGTGACCGTCCACCTGCGGCCCGCGGACGAAGAGGACGCGCTGTACGACTACGCCGACGACCGGAAGATCCGGGAGATCGTCAAGCGGTACTCGGACTTCATCTCGTTCCCCATCCGGATGGGCGACGAGACCCTCAACTCGATGAAGGCGCTCTGGGCGCGGCCCCGGTCCGAGGTCAACGACGAGGAGTACCGCGAGTTCTACCGGCACATCAGCCACGACTGGACGGACCCGCTCGACGTCATCCAGATGCGGGCGGAGGGCACCTTCGAGTACGAGGCGCTGCTCTTCATCCCGTCGCGCGCCCCGCACGACCTCTTCCAGCGCGACGCCCGTCACGGCGTCCAGCTGTACGTCAAGCGCGTGTTCATCATGGATGACACCCGCGAGCTGCTGCCCGACCACCTCCGCTTCGTCAAGGGAGTCGTGGACGCGGCCGATCTGTCGCTCAACATCTCCCGGGAGATCCTCCAGCAGGACCGGCACATCCAGCTGATCCGCCGCCGCCTCGCGAAGAAGGTCCTGTCCACGGTCAAGGACCTCATGAAGAACGACGCCGAGAAGTACCGCACGTTCTGGCGCGAGTTCGGCCCCGCCGTCAAGGAGGGCCTGCTCGACCGGTCCGAGGACCACAAGGCGATCCTCGACATCGCGTCCTTCGGCTCCACCGCGGGCGAGGAGCCCACGAGCCTGGCCGACTACGTCTCCCGGATGAAGGACGGCCAGGACAAGATCTACTTCATGACCGGCGAGAGCCGCGCGCAGGTCGAGAACTCCCCGCACCTGGAGGCCTTCCGGGCCAAGGAGTACGAGGTCCTGCTGCTCACCGACCCGGTGGACGAGATCTGGGTCGAGGGAGTGGCGGAGTACGAGGGCAAGGAGTTCCAGTCCGTCACGCGGGGCGCGGTCGACCTGCCTGCCGACGAGGAGCTGTCGGAGGAGGAGTCCGGGAGCTACGCGCCGCTGCTCGGCTGGCTCAAGGAGACCCTCGACGACGTGAAGGACGTCCGGCTCACGACCCGTCTGACCAGCTCGCCCGCGTGCCTCGTCAGCGACGCCGAGGGGCTGACGCCGACGCTGGAGAAGATGTACAAGGCGATGGGCCAGGAGGTCCCCGCGGTCAAGCGCATCCTGGAGCTGAACCCCGAGCACCCGCTGGTCACCGGGCTCAGGACCGCGCACGAGCAGCGCGCCGACGCCCCGGAGCTGACCGAGACGGCCGAGCTCCTGTACGGCACCGCCCTGCTCGCGGAAGGGGGCGACCTCGCGGACCCGGCGCGCTTCGCCAAGCTGCTCGCTGACCGCCTCGCCAGGACGGTGTGACCCACCCGTAGGGGGGCAAGGAGTACGGACGAGGGGTGCGGGCGAGGGGTGCGGGCCTTCATGAGGCGTTAACTGTACGTAGCTAGATCGTACTTGACCGTAATTGTCAGAGGGTGATTGGCTGCTTGCTCCCCGTCATCGACGCGAGAGCAAGCCATGACCTCTGAGAGCTCAGACCTGCTCGCACCCCTCGATCTCGCCTTCTGGAGCATCGAGTCCGCCGAACACCCCATGCATCTGGGGGCCTTGGGCGTCTTCACGGCCGACTCGCCCTCGGCCGCCGCGCACGCCGCCGAACTGCTCGCCGCGCGCGCCGCCGCCGTGCCGGGCCTGCGCCTGCGCATCCGGCGGGTGCTGCTGCCCCTCGGCGGCGCCGCGCGGCACCCCGCGCCCGGCTTCGACCCGCTGGACCACGTGCGGCTCGCCGCGCCCGTACGGGACTTCCACGCGGCGGCGGGCGCCCTGCTGCAGCAGCCGCTCGACCGGGACCGGCCGCCGTGGGAGGCGCACGTCCTGCCCGGCGCGGACGGCGGGTCCTTCGCCGTGCTCTTCAAGTTCCACCACGCGCTCGCGGACGGACTGCGGGCGCTCACGCTCGCGGCCGCGGTCATGGACCCGGCCGCGAGCACCGCGCCCACGGCCGTACGCGCCGCCCACCCGCGGGAGCACCCCCAGGAGCACCCGCCGTGGTGGCGGGCCCTCGACCCGCGGGAGCTGCCGGGCCTCGTCGCCGCCGTGCCCGGCCGTGCCGCGTCGGCCGCCCTCGCCGCCGTCGGTGACGCCGGCCGGGCGCTCGGCATCGGCGCGGCGGTGGCCCGCGCGACCTGGGGGACCCGCTCCTCCGCCGCCCTCACCTCACGGCCCACCGGCACGCGCCGCACCGCGGGCGTCCTGCTCGACCTCGACGACGTGCACCGCGTGCGCAAGACCGCGGGCGGCACCGTCAACGACGTCCTGATCACCGTCGTCGCCGGGGCGCTGCGGCGCTGGCTCGACGAGCGCGGCGACGGCAGCGACGGCGTCGCGCCGCGCGCCCTCGTCCCCGTGTCGCGCCGCCGCCCGCGCGCCGCTCACCCCCAGGGCAACCGCCTCTCCGGCTATCTGGTCCGGCTGCCCGTCGACGACCCCGCCCCGCTGGCGCGCCTGGCCGCGGTGCGCGCCGCCATGGACCGCAACAAGGACGCGGGACCCACGCGCGGCGCGGGCGCCGTCGCGCTGCTCGCCGACCACGTGCCCTCGCTCGGGCACCGCGTCGGCGGCCGGTCCCTCGCCCACGCCGCCCGGCTGCTCTTCGACGTCCTGGTCACCAGCGTGCCCCTGCCGAGCCTCGGCCTGGCCCTGGGCGGCTGCCCGCTCACCGAGGTCTACCCCTTCGCCCCGCTCGCGCACGGCCAGGCCCTCGCCGTCGCGGTCTCCACCTACCGGGGGCGCGTCCACTACGGCCTGGTCGCCGACGCGGCGGCGGTGCCGGACCTGGAGCGGCTCGCGGCCTGCGTGCGCGCGGAGCTCGCCGGGCTCGTGGCCGCCTGCGACGACCGGACGAGTTTGATACCGGACCCCCGCGCTACGTAAAGTTCCGCTTTTGGAGTATCCGCGGTCGATCCCAGGCGAGCCGCGGCACGAGCGCGATGAGGAACGACAGCGGCGATGACGGTCACAGACGAGAGCCAGCAGGAGGGCACCGGCGCCGTCGCCGGCGTCGAAGCGTACGGTCCGGGCATCGACCCCGAGCGTCTCGCCGTCTGCCTCAGCGTGCTCGAGGAGCTCGACGAGCTGGACGTCGACCACCCCGACGCGATCACGGTGCGCCGCGCCACGGCCGGGATCTACCGCACCGTGAAGCAGCGCCGCCGCCAGGAGCGCCGGGCCGCGAAGACCGCCCACGACAAGGCCGTCACCGAAGCCACCGCCACCGGCTCCGCGCAGCGCATCGACGACGAGACGGAGGGCATCCTGCCGTCGTCGGTCACCGAGGCGGGCAAGATCGCGGGGATACTCCAGCGCCCCCGCTCCTGCTACACCTGCAAGACGCGGTACGTGGAGGTCGACTACTTCTACCACCAGCTCTGTCCCGAGTGCGCCTCCCTGAACCGCTCCAAGCGCGACGCCCGCGCGGACCTCACCGGCAAGAGCGCGCTGCTCACCGGCGGCCGCGCCAAGATCGGCATGTACATCGCGCTGCGGCTGCTGCGTGACGGTGCCCACACCACGATCACCACGCGCTTCCCCAAGGACGCCATCCGCCGGTTCAAGGCCATGGAGGACTCCGCGGACTGGATCGACCGCCTCGAAGTCGTCGGCATCGACCTGCGCGACCCGGCCCAGGCCGTGGCCCTGGCCGAGCAGGTCGCCGAGCGCGGCCCGCTGGACATCCTGATCAACAACGCCACCCAGACCGTGCGCCGGCTGCCCTCCGCCTACGCCGCGCTCGTCGAGGGCGAGAGCGCCCCGCTGCCCGCCGGCGAGCTGCCCGCCCACCACGTGATCGGCGCCTTCAACTCCGGCGCGGTGGACGGCCTCGCCGCGCTGCCCCTCGGGGCCACCGGGCTCGACGCGCAGAAGGTCGCCGACCTCGCCCTGGTCGCGGGCAACGCCAGCGTCGAGCGGCACCGCGACGGCAGCGCCATCGACGCGGGCGGCCTGGTGCCGGACGTCGTGGACAGCAACACCTGGGTGCAGTCCATCGAGCAGATCTCCCCCGTGGAGCTGCTTGAGACGCAGCTGTGCAACTACACGGCGCCGTTCATCCTCATCAGCAAGCTGCGCGAGGTGATGGCCGAGGCCGCGCGCAAGGCGGCGAGCAAGCGCGCGTACGTCGTCAACGTCTCGGCGATGGAGGGCGTGTTCGGCCGCGGCTACAAGGGCGCGGGCCACCCCAACACCAACGCCGCGAAGGCCGCGATGAACATGGTGACGCGGACCAGCGCCCAGGAGATGTTCCAGACCGACGGCATCCTCATGACCTCGGTCGACACCGGCTGGATCACCGACGAGCGCCCCCACTACGACAAGCTGCGCCTGGCCGAGGAGGGCTTCCACGCCCCGCTCGACCTGGTCGACGGCGCGGCCCGCGTCTACGACCCGGTCGTGCGCGGCGAGGCGGGCGACGACGTGTACGGCGTCTTCCTGAAGGACTACGCGCCCGGCAAGTGGTGACCTCCCGTGCGCGGGCGCACCCTCGGCCGGGAGGCCGAGAGAGCGCGCCCGCCCGGAAGTCAAGAGCCGCGCGCCCGTCCGGGAGGTGACGCGGCGTCCGCCCGCAGGCGGATGTCCGGAAGTCACCCCTTAGGTCTAGCGCTATCGAGCAGACTCCCGCTCATTTGGTTAATCTGGTGCGAACGGACGGCTGGAAGGCATCCACCACCGCCTCGCGGCCGTCCAGGGACAGGCTCGCCACCACGGCCGCGATCCCGCCCGCATCCGGCGCCACCGCGACCGCGAAGACAGCGAAAGCAATGAGCATCGTTTGTCCGTTACGCGACACAGAGGAGTGCGCGGTGACACCAGATCTGACGAAGCAGGAGAAGCCGGCCGAAGCCGGCGGTGAGCGGGCGGGCCGCCCGAAGCAGCTCCGCAACCTGGAGGCCTGGGCCAAGGCGGCCCCGATCCGTCTCGCCGGCTACGAGGACGACCTCGCCGAGCCGCACATCCTGCCGGGTATCGACTGACGGTATCCGCCCGCACGCACCACACACCCCGCGCCGTCCCCACGGCGCGGGGTGTTTGTCGACGCCGCACGTTCCCGGCCGTCTCGGGCCCCGCCCGGGGTCGCGTCCCGGGGCGCGCCCGGGCCGTGCACGACTTTCCCAAAGAAACTCTGCAAAAACTCTTTTGGAAAGTGGCGACGGCGACCTACGCTGCCCATATGGCTGACGAAAACCGGGTCCTCGACCCCGAGCGGGACGCCGCCGCCCTCAAGGCCCTCACCCACCCCCTGCGCATCACTCTGCTCGGCCTGCTGCGCGCGGACGGCCCCGCCACGGCGAGCGAGCTCGCCGTGAAGACCGGTGAGTCGTCCGCCTCCACCAGCTACCACCTGCGGGTCCTGGCGAAGTACGGGTTCGTGGCCGAGGCCGAGCACCGCGACGGACGCGAGCGGCGCTGGCGCCCGGTGCACGCGGTCACCAGCTGGAACAACGAGGAGATGGACGCCTCGCCGGCGGGCCGCGCCTTCATGAGCCGCATGGCCCGGCGCCAGCTCGACCATCTGCACCGCTCCCTGGCCCGGTACGAGCGGGACCTGGACGCCGGGCGCATCGGGCCCGAGTGGCGCCGGCACGCCGGGATCACCGACCTCATGCCGCGCCTGACGGCCGACTCCCTCGCCGAGCTGTGGCAGGCCTTCGAGGGGAAGCTGGCGGAGCTGACGGAGCGGGACGCCGAGGACCCGCGGGCGGAGCAGGTCGTGGTCTTCGCCGCGACCCTGCCGGTGGCGGCGCGGATGCCGGGGGAGTACGACCCGCTCGCGGCACCCGGCGAAGGCGACGAGCCCGGCGGGGCGGAGCGAAGCACCGCTTCCGGAGGCGGGCCCGCGGGGCCGGAGGAACCCGGCGCGGACGGACCGGACGGGCCCGGCGTCCCCCACGGCCACGACGGCCCCGGCGGGCACCGCAACGTCAGCTGGGGTGCGTCGTGACGGTCCGGCAGCCCCTCGCCCCCCGCGTCGCCCGGCGCCGGTACGTGATCGCCAGCGGACTGTTCTGGCTGCCGATGGGCCTCGCCATCGCCCCCATGGTCCCGCTGATGACCGAGCGGGGACTCGCCCTCGCGGCGGTCGCGGGATGCATAGCCGCACACTCGCTCACCGCCGCGCTGCTCGAACTGCCCACCGGCGGACTCGCGGACGTCCTCGGCCGCCGGACTGTACTCGCCGCCGCGGGCGCGCTCGACGCGGTGGCGCTCACCCTGCACGCGCTCGGCACCACCGCCTGGGTGCTCGCCCTCGCCATGGCCCTCAAGGGAGCGGGCCGCGCCCTGTCCAGCGGCCCCGCGGAGGCCTGGTACGTCGACACCGTGCAGGCGAGCGCGGGACCCGACGCCGAGCTGCGCACCGGCCTGGCGCGCGGCGCCACCGCCACCTCCGTCGCCCTGGCGGTCGGCACCCTCGTCGGCGGCGCGCTGCCCTGGCTCCTCGGGCTCGGCCCCGACCTCGGCGGCCGCCTCGACGAGGCCACGTCGGGGCTCGTCCTGCCGCTGTCCGTACCGGCGCTGCTCGGCGTGGCCGTCGCGCTCGCCTTCATCGTGTACGTGCTGACGGCGCTGCCCGAGCCGCCACGGCCCCGCGCCACCCTGCGCGGCGTGCTGCGCGAGGTCCCGGGCGCCATCGCCGCCGGGATCCGCCTGGGCGGCAGCGACGCCCTGGTGCGCCGGGTCGTGCTCAGCGCGGGCGCGGCGGGCAGCGCCCTGGTCACCGTCGAACTGCTCACCCCGGGCCGCGCCGCAGACCTGACCGGCGCGGCGGAGTCGGGCGCGGTGGTCTTCGCGGGACTCGCCTGCGGCGGATTCCTGTGCTCGGCCCTCGGCAGCCAGCTCGCCCCGCCCGTCGCCCGCCTCGCCGGCGGCGGGGAGCGCGCCGTCCTGCTCTGCCTCGGTGCCGCCGGGGGCGGCCTTCTGCTGCTCGCGGTCACGGCGACCGCCACGGGACCGGCCCCCGTGCTCCTCGCGGTCGGCGGCTACGCGCTCGTGTATCTGGGCCTCGGCGCGGCGAACCCCAGCCAGAACGAGCTGCTGCACCACCGGGTGACGAGCGAGGGCCGGGCCACCGCGCTGTCCGTCCAGTCCCTCGCACTGCAACTGGTCGGCGCCCTCACGGGGTTGGCCGCCGGGCTCCTGCCGGCCGGGACCGCGCGCTGGCTGCTCGGCGCCGCCGTGCTGCTCGCGGGCGCCGCGCTGTGGGCGCGCCGCACGGAACCGGCCGCCGCTCCCGGCGCACCCGCGGATCGGTTCCCGCTGGTCAACTCCGATTCGGCGGCGGAACGTTGACGTGACGCGGTGGAACCGCGGCGCCGCTCACCGCGTTACCTGGGGGGTGAGGTGACGGACGGCGTGAGGGGGACGCGGTGCTGGGGCTGACCATGCTGGTGACGTGGGCCAGGTCGATGCACGACCGGTTCGGACCGCAGCCGCCCGATGTTCCGGGGGCCCGCGGGACCGCGCGGGCGCCGCAGGCGCCGGCGGTCGACCGGGCGGCGGCCGAGGAGCGGCTGCGCGCCCTCGCGGCCCTGCCGCCCGCGGCCCGCCGCGACGACGTGGCGGAGCGCTCGGCCGACGCGACGACCAGCCTGCTCGCGGACCTCTTCGCGTACGGGGCGACCTGCGAGGACCCCTGGCGGGTGCGCGCGGAGGCCGGGCTCCTGGCCGACGTGCTCGAAGCGGTCGTTGCCGCGCTCGGAGTCGGCCGCGACCCCCGCCGGAGCGACGCCCGGCGCGTCGCCCAGATGCTGGCCGCGCAGACCCACCTGGTGCACGGCATCGCCGCCGACGCGATCGGCCACCGGGACGAGGCGCACCGCCACTTCTCGCTCGCCGCGCACCCGGCCGCCGCCCGGGTCGACGGCGTCGCCTTCGCCCTCGGCACCGTCGGAGCCGCCCTCACCGACGAGGAGGCCGACCGCGACTCCCTCGCCGAGGTCCCCGAGGCCGCCCGGGACATGCTGGACCCGCTGGAGGAGATGTGCGGGTACGAACTCGCCGTGCTCCGCCGCGCGCTGAGGGTGCGCCGCGCGGCGTACGACGTGGTGGCCACGGTCGCCGAGGACGGCGACCACGAGGAGGGCAGCCGGGAAGCGGCCCTGAAGCGCTGGCTGGACCGGTGGGGGCCGGGCGCGGAGGCCGAGCTGTGGATCGCCTGGAGGAACGCGTTCGTCGACAGGCTGTCGGAGAGCGAGAGCGAGAGCGAGAGCGATAGCGGGAGCGAAGAGGGAGAGCGTGGCGACGAGGCGCTCCTGGAGTGGGCGGCGCTCGGCGACCGGGCGCTCGCGGCCTACCCGGACGCCCCGAGGTTCCGCTGGACGCTCGCCCGCCATCTGCGGGCCCGGGGCGCGACGGCCCGCGAGATCCGCGTCCTGACGGACCTCGTGGCCGACGACCCCGCGGACCCGCAGGCGGTCCGGCCGCTGGCCAACGCCTACGCCGAGGCGGGCCGCCTGGACGAGGCCGTCGCGCTGCTGCGCTCCCGGATCTCGGACCCGCCGGTGCCCGACGACGAGCCCTTCGTCGAGCTGATCGTGCTGCTCCTCGCCGCCAGGCTGCGCCCGGAGGCGGGGGAGTGGGACGAGGAGCTGGCCCGCATCACCGGCGGCCGCCGCATCACCGACGTCCTGCCGACGACGGGCAACGCCCCCGCCCCCGCCGCCCGTCCGCCCGTGTACGCGCTGTTCAAGGACGGCGAACTGCTCATCGACCCCAAGAGCGGAAGCGTGCCGCCGGGCGAGGTCGCCGCCCAGCTGTGGGCCGCGATGATCGCGGGCAGCCCGGAGGGCGCGGACCAGCTCCAGCGCCTCGCCGAGGACGAGCCGGGCCTCGCGGCCAAGGTGGCGAAGCTCCTCGGCGTCTCCCTGGTGACCCGCGCCCAGCGCGAGGCGTCCGAGCTCATCGGCCGCGGCGAACACCACTTCCACCGCGGTGAGTACGCCGACGCGGCGACGTACTACCAACGCGCCCTCGACGCCGACCCGGAGAGCTCGCTCGCCCTGCTGATGCTCGGCGACGTGCACTTCGTCCGCCGCGAGATGGGGCTCGCCCGGGTCTACTTCCAGGAGTCGCTCGCCGTCGAGGAGACGCCGATGGCCTGGCGCTTCCTCGGCGACACCTTCCGCGACGCGCTCGACGGTGCGGACGAGGCCCGGCGCGCCTACGAACGCGCGCTGGCTCTCGACCCCGGCTACGGCGGCGCCCGGCAGTCCCTCGAAGCGCTGCCGCCCCGGACCGCCGTGCCCCCGCCCGCACCCGAACCGGCCGCCGAGGCGACCGTGCCGCAACCCCCGGACGCCGACGCGTCCGCGGCCGGACCTCCGGCGGACGCACCTGTGACGGCCGAGCCCGCGGCGGCCGAACCCCACGAGCCCGCGCGCTTCGGCGCCCCCTACGGCGGACCCATCGGCCTGCCGGTCTCCGGACCCACCTCGGGCACCGGGATCAACGCCGCGCTGCCCGCCGAGCTCGAAGCCGCCGTGCGGGAGCGCGAGCCCGCGCTCGGCGAGCTGCTCGCCGCGGCCACCGACGACGACCGCTTCGACACCTGGCTGCGCACCGAGGGCGCGGACCACTGGCCCGGCGCCCTCGACACCCTGCGGATGATGGTGTTCCACTGGGCCGCCAAGGCGGGCGACTTCGAGCGCTCCCTGCTGCTCGCCCGGCGCGGCGTACAGCTCGCGGAGCACCTGGACCAGCAGTGGCCCACCGGCGACCCCGAGGAGCCCGGCCGGGCACGGCTGCTCGCGGACGCCCTCAAGCAGGCCGCGGCCGTCCTCGACGACATGGGGCGCTACAGCGAGGCGTACGACCTGCTGCGCCAGGCCGAGCGGTGGCTGGTGACCGACGAGCACGAGCGGGAGCGCGCGGGCCGTGCCCCGTGGCTCGACTTCGGGCAGTTCAGCAGCCTCGACGGCTGGGCGGCGCTGTACCGCGACCTCGCCCGGGTGGCGCGCCGCTGCGGCGACGCGGCCGCGGCCGAGGACTACCAGCGCAGGCTCGACGAGATCACCGCCGACGTCCCGGCCAGCGACCATGAGCGGATCGTGTCGCTCGTCGAACTCGCCATGGCCTGGCACCAGCTGGGGGAGCGGGAGCGCGCTCTGAGCTGGTTCCACGAGGCCCTGCCGCTCGCCGAGCGGGAGGCGCTGCGCTCCCCGGTGCCGGTCGCGCTCGCCACCGTCCACCACTACCTGGGCGTGGTCCTCGGCGAACAGGGCTTCCCGCGCATGGCCCTGCACCACCTCGCCGAAGCCCGGATGCGCAACTCCGGCAACGCCGACCGGCTCGCCCAGGACTGGCTCGCCACCGCCGCCGTGCTGCGCCGCTGGCCCGACCTCGGCCACGCCGTGCTCGCGTACGAGCAGGTCCTGCAGCTGTCGGGCGTGCCGGGGCAGAAGGGCGACCCGCTGTTCTGGGCGCCCCGGGGCGAGCCCACGGCGACGCGGGGCCACCGCGTCCTGTCCGCCGAGCGCGCCTGGCCCGCGATCCTGCCCATGGCCCACGCGGCCTGGGAGTACGGCGAGACGTACACGGCCACCGACGTGCTCGAACTCGGCGTGGACCTGGCCGACCTGGTGCGCGCGGCCGAACCGGACCCCGAGCGGCGCACCCACCTGACGGACGGCCGGGCCGAGGCGTACGAACTGCTGACCCGCTACCGCCTGCGGCGCGCGGAGAGCGAGGCCCGCGGCGCGGCGGGCCGGGCCGCGGACCGTCCCGCCCGCGCGGACCAGGACCCGCGCCACCACGTCGCCGCGGCCTTCACCGCGTCCGAGCGGCTGCGCGCCCGCTCCCTGCTCGACGCCATGAGCACCGCCCAGCTCCGCGCGCCCGACGGCGTACCGCCCGCCCTCCTGGCCGACGAGGCGGCCCTCATCGGCGAGCGCGCGGCCCTCGCGGCGGGGCCCGCCGTGGACTGGCAGCGCCACTACGACCTCACCGCGCGCCTCGACGCCCTGTGGCGCGAGCTCGCCGGGTACGGCCCGCTCGCCGAGGAGTACGTCGCGGTCCGCCGCGCCACCGTCACGGACCCCGGCGCCGTCTCCCGCGAACTCGCCGGACAGCGCACGGTGGTGGCCTCGTACGCGCTGCTCGACACCGGTGAGATCGCCCTCTTCACGCTGGGCGGCGACGGTGACGGTGGCGCCGTGCGCGTCACCCCGGTGGACGCCGACGGCGCGGCGGTGCTGCGCTTCGTCGCGGACAACCTGGGCAGCGCCGGGCGCGTCCGCGAGATGGCCGAGGACATGCCGGGGCTCTTCCACCGCGTCCTCGACCCGCTCGTGGCCCCGCTGGCCGCGCTCACCCGGCCCGAGGACACCGTCGTCATCTGCCCCACCGGCGCCCTGCACCACGTGCCCTTCCACGCCCTGTGCCCCGACGCCTCCGGGGCGCTCATCGACCGCAACGCCGTGACGTATCTGCCGACCGTCTCGCTCCTGCGCACCTTCACCCACCGCACCCCCGTCGCGGGCGGCGGCGCCCTCGTCCTCGGCGACCCCGGCGGCGACCTGCCGCACGCGCGCGGCGAGGCCGTGGCCCTCGGCGAGCGCCTCGGCCGCGCCCCGCTGCTCGGTGAGCGGGCGACCCGGGAGCGGGTGCTGCGCGGCCTGCCCGACGCGGAGGTGTTCCACGCCGCCTGCCACGCCTCCTTCGACGCCGCCGACCCGCTGTCCTCCGGACTCGTGCTCGCCGACGGCGTCCTGACGGCCCGTGACATCCTGCGCCAGGACCTGCACGGCGTGCGGCTCGCCGTCCTGTCCGCCTGCGAGACCGGCCTCGGCCGCACCAGCCGCACCGACGACACGCTCGGCCTCAGCTGGTCCCTGCTGTACGCGGGCGTGCGGTCCCTGGTGATGAGCCTGTGGCGGGTGCCGGACGCCTCCACGGCCGCCCTCATGGGCGACTTCCACGATCTGACCGCCGCGGGCGAGGCGCCCGGCACCGCGCTGCGCGCCGCCGTGCGCGCCGCCCGCGACCGCCCGGGCGGCGACCGCCTGGAGCGCTGGGCGGCCTTCTGCCTGCTCGGCGACTGGCGCGCCCCGCGCCCCGACCTCCGTTCCGCGACCCCAGGGAGCACCCCGTGCTGACCGCCACCGGCCTGCCCGCCGGATACGAGCTGATCGACCTCGTCACCCCGGCCGTGGAGGAGGACGAGCAGGACCGCGCCCTGGCCCCCGTCGGCGAGACCACGGTCACCCTGCTGCGGCGCGAGACCCGGATCGGGCTCGCCCGGGGCACCGTGCGGCGCGTGGCCGGCGCGGAGCCGGGCCGCACCGGTCACGACATCCCGCTGATCTGTGTGGTCCAGACGCATCCGGAGACCGATGTGCGCTGGTCGCGCCTGGTGATCGATCTGTCCCCCTCGCCCGGCGCGGTCGTGGCGGACATGTCGCCCACGCTCGTCGACGGCGAGAGCCCCGTGGAGCTGGAGACCACGTTGGGCGCGGGCCTCAGCTTCAACGTGGCCGCCTCCGGGCTCGGCGCGCAGCTGTCCCCGCAGGTCACCCGGCGCAAGACGGTGTACTGCCCGCGCATCACGTCCTCCGGCGTCGGATTCACCACCGCCTACTGGGACTTCAGGACATCCGACCGCGCCTTCCTGCACGTCAACGAGGAGCTGCGGCTGCTCGTCTCGGCCCCGGCGGACACGCCGGTGGAGGCCGCGGTGACCCTGCGCGCCCGCATCGTCCCCAAGGGCCTCGGCCGGGTGATCCGCCTGACGGGCAAGCTCGGCGGCGTCGAGGCGCGCTGCCGCCTCGCGTGACCGCGCGGACGCCTCACCCCGCCGCGCGCGCCGCGCCCGTGCTCTCCCGCTCGATCAGCGTCGGCAGCGGCACCTGCACCGTGCCCGCGGGACCGTCGTCGAGCAGGCCGAGGAGCTCGCGCGCGGCCGTCCGGCCGAACGACACCGTGTCCCGGGACAGGGCGGTCAGCCACGGGTGCACCATGCGGCACAGGGCCGAGTCCTCCCAGGCCACGACCGACACGTCGGCGGGCACGGCGAAGCCGAGCGAGGCCGCGGCCGCCACGCCCGCGACGGCCATCACGTCGTTGTCGTAGACGAGGGCCGTCGGCGGCGCCGCCGAGCGCAGCACCCGGCGGGTCACGGCGGCGCCCTCGGCGTCCGAGTAGTCGGTGGTGACCGACCGCACCCCGTTCAGGCCCCGGCGCTCGGCCTCGGCCCGCAGCGTGCGTACGCGGCGCTCGGTGTGCGCGAGGCCGGGGAGCCCGGCGATGTGCACGATGCGGCGGTGCCCGAGCGCGTGCAGATGGCCGACGACGGACGCCATCGCGCCCGCGTCGTCGGCCCACACGGTCGAGAGCCCCGCGCGCGGCGGCCGGTCGGGGTCGGGCACGCCGCCGGTGACCACCGCGGGAAGGCCCAGCTCCTCGAGGAGCGCGGGCCGCGGGTCGTCGGTGCGCGGGTCCACGACGAGGACGCCGTCGACCCGGTGCTCCGCCCACCACCGCCGGTAGGCCGCGCACTCCGCCTCGACGTCCTCCACCACCTGGAAGAGCAGGCCCAGTTGGCGCTCGGCCAGGACCTCCTGGATGCCCGAGATCAGCTGCAGGAAGAACGAGTCGACGCCGAGCGTGGCGGCGGGTCTCGCCACCACCAGGCCGACCGTGGCCGCGCCCTCGCCCGACAGGGCGCGCGCCGCCGTGCTGGGCCGCCAGCCCAGCTGCTCGGCGACCCTGCGCACCCGGTCACGGGTGACCTCGGAGACCCCGGGCCTGTCGTTGAGCGCGAAGGAGACGGCGCTCTCGGAGACCCCCGCACGCCGGGCGATGTCCTTCATGGTCGGCCGGCGAGCCGGTGACCGCTTGCCTTGCACCCGTTGCCCCTTTCCGCGTGCGGAGTGCCCGATGCACCCCGGCCGCGCAGGTACTAATGCGCTTGAGCTAGCACACCCTAAAGCGCATTAGCTGTTGGTGACAAGGTTTTCAACCAACTGCTCTGACCTGCGAGTTAGCGAGGCGGCACGGCCTCGGAGAAGACGAACCGACACCAATCCATTGACTTTTCACCGGAACTCCATGCAGGGTCTGCCTCGGTGCGATTCTGCGACACAAAGTGGTTCGCCACCGCTGCCGGTGGCCCGCGCCGCCATACGCCGGGCCGAGCAAAGGAGCCGTTCACGTGCGTCATTCCCGGATATTCCGCAGCCCCCGCAGGGCGGTCCCCGCGGCCGCCGCCGTCGCCTCCCTGCTGGCCCTGAGCGCCTGCGGCGGCGGTGACGACGGCGGCTCGACCGACGCCTCCGGCAAGGTCGAGGGCAAGATCACCTTCCAGACCTGGAACCTGAAGGCGAACTTCAAGTCGTACTTCGAGGGCCTGGTCGACGACTTCGAGGAGAAGTACCCGGGCACCGAGGTCAAGTGGGTCGACCAGCCCGGCGAGGGCTACGCCGACAAGATCAGCGCGGACGCCGCGGGGGGCACCCTGCCCGACGTCGTGAACGTCTCGCCGGACCTGGTGGCACCGCTCGCCAAGGCGGGCATCGCCCTCGACCTCGACCAGGCGGCGGGCAAGTACGAGAAGGAGTATCTGCCGGGCGCCTGGAAGAGCCACCAGGTCCCGGGCGTGCAGGGCACGTTCGCCTTCCCCTGGTACCTGAACACCGGGCCGCTGTTCTACAACAAGCGGCTGTTCAAGGAGGCGGGCCTGGACGCGGGCAAGCCGCCGAAGACGTACGACCAGCTCTTCGACGACGCCCTGGAGATCGCGGACAAGAGCGACGGCGACATCGCCACGCTCGCCAACGTCCCCACCATCGAGGACTTCGGCCGCTACGGCGTCCCGCTGATGAACAAGGAAGGCACCGGCTTCACCTTCAACGACGCCAAGGGCGTCGAACTGCTCACGAAGTACAAGAAGCTGTACGACGCCAAGGCCCTGGACGGGCAGGCCCTGACCGCGACGCCCGAGTCGACCGGCAAGAAGTTCCTCACCGAGGCCGTCGCGATGAACCCGGGCAGCGCCCTGGACCTGGAGAAGTTCAAGAAGGACGCCCCGGCCCTCTACAAGAACATCGGCATCACGCCGCAGATCAGCTCCACCGGCAAGGACAACATGTACGTGATGGGCGTGATGGTGAACAAGCGCACCAAGCAGACGCCCGCCGCCGTCGCCTTCGCGCACTTCGTCACCGACGCACAGCGCCAGATGTCCTTCGCCAAGAAGGTCGCGATCTTCCCGAGCACCAAGGGCTCCCTGGACGACCCGTACTTCACCAAGGCGGACGGCACGGACGAGACGCGCGTGCGCATCGCCGCCGCCAAGTCCCTGAAGACCGCGGTGAACTACACCCCCGTGCTGTTCAGCGAGCAGATGAAGGTGGCGCTCCGCAACTCCGTCGCCAAGGCGCTGCAGGGCAAGGACAGTCCCGAGGAAGCGCTTGACAACGCTGTCAAGCAGTGTGACCGACTGCTCCAGCAGAGCTGACCCAGCGACCAGGAACGTCAGCCATGACCGCCATGAAGACCCCCAGTCCCGCCACGTCCCCGGCGCCGCCCGCCGGGGGCGCGCCCAGGGCGACGAAGGCCGCGCGCGCCCCTCGCGCCGGCCGCCGCGTCCGGAGGCAGCTGCCGACCAGCCCCTGGCTGTTCGCTGCCCCCGGCCTCGTGATCGTCGGCTGGTTCATCCTCTATCCGTTCGTCAGCACGGTGCTCAACTCCTTCACCGACAAACGGCAGTTGGTCGAGGGTAAGTACGTGGGCCTCGCCAACTTCCGCGAGCTGCTGCACGACGACATGTTCTGGATCGGCCTGCGCAACAGCACCCTGTACGTCCTCGTGGTCGTACCCGCGCTCGTCATCCTGCCGCTGCTGCTCGCGATGCTCGTGCAGAAGCAGATCCCGGGCATCACGTTCTTCCGGTCCGCCTTCTACACGCCGGTGGTCGCCTCCATCGTCGTCGTCGGCCTGATCTGGGTGTGGATGCTCGACGAGCGGGGCCTGGTGAACGCCGTCCTGGAGGCGGTCGGCGCGGGCAAGGTCGGCTTCCTCAGCGACCAGTGGCTGCTGCTGTTCTCCGCCATGGCCGTCACGGTCTGGAAGGGCCTCGGCTACTACATGATCATTTATCTGGCGGCGCTCGCGAACGTCCCGCGCGAACTGCACGAGGCCGCCGCCGTCGACGGCGCGGGACCGGTCCGCCGCTTCGTCAGCGTCACGATGCCCGCCGTGCGCTCCACCATGGTCCTGGTCGCCGCGCTGTCCTCCGTGGCCGCGTTCAAGGTCTTCTCCGAGGTGTATCTGATGGCGGGGCCGACCGGCGGGCCCGCGGGTGAGGACACCACGCTCGTGATGCTCGTGCAGCGCACCGGCACCGGCCTGACCGGCCGCGTCGGCTACGCCTCCGCGATCTCCGTCGTCATCTTCGTCGTCACCGTCGCGCTGATGCTGCTCGTGCTGCGCGCGGACCGGAAGGAGAACCGATGACGACCACGACCCCGGACACCGAAGCGGTCCGTGCCGAGGCCCCGCGGCCGCGGAAGTGGCGGCCCACGGACGAGAACGGGCGCCGCATGCGCGTGTGGGAGCTCGCCCTGCGCTACGTCCTGCTGCTCGCCGTCCTCGCCCTGATGATCGGCCCGTTCCTGTGGCAGCTTTCGACGTCCCTCAAGGGGCCGCACGAGAACATCTTCAGTTCCCCGCCCAAGTTCCTGCCGTCCGACCCGACCCTGCACAACTACGAACGCGTCGCCGACACCATCCCGGTGTGGGACTACGCGTTCAACTCCCTGAAGGTCGCGGCGGCGAACGTCGTCACCAACTGCGTGGGCGCGGCCCTCGCCGGATACGCCCTCGCCCGGCTGCGCTACCGCGGCCGCAAGGCGGCGACGCTCGTGTTCATCCTGGCCATGCTCGTGCCCGTGGAGGGCATCATCATCGCCCAGTTCACGACGATGCGGGACCTCGGCCTCAACAACACCCTCGTCGGCGTGCTGCTGCCCGGCTGCGTCTCGGCGCTCAACGTGCTGCTGATGCGCAACGCCTTCCTCAACGTCCCGTACGAGATCGAGGAGGCCGCGTTCGTCGACGGGGCGAACGTGTGGCAGCGGTTCTTCCGCATCGCGCTGCCCGCCGTGAAGGGCACCCTCGCCGTGGTGGCCATCTTCGCCTTCATGGGCGCATGGGACGACTTCCTGTGGCCCCTGATCGTCCTGAGCGACCCCGACAAGTTCACCCTGACCATCGGCCTCAACTATCTGCACGGCACCTTCGCCAACGACGAGCGCCTCGTCGCCGCGGGCACGGTGATCGCCGTGCTGCCGCTGATCGTGCTCTTCGCCTGTCTCCAGCGGTACTTCTTCCGCGGGGTCGGAGAGGGCGCCGTCAAGGGCTGACCCCGCCGCGCCGATCACCCGCCCCATCGCCACCAGAACCAGGATCCGCCTTGACGTCAGACGACCTGCCCGGCACGGGCAGCGCCCCCGCCGCGACGCCCCGCTTCGGCGCCAACTACACCCCCAGCGAAGGGTGGTTCCACCACTGGCTCGACTTCGACCTGGACTCCGTACGCCGTGACCTCGACGCCATCGCCTCGCTCGGCCTCGACCACGTCCGGGTGTTCCCGATCTGGCCGTACTTCCAGCCCAACCGCACCCTGATCCGGCCGCGCGCCGTCGAGCAGCTCGTCGCGCTCGCCGACGCCGCCGCCGAGCGCGGGCTCGACGTCAACGTCGACGGCCTCCAGGGCCATCTGTCCAGCTTCGACTTCCTGCCCGCGTGGACGCAGACCTGGCACCGGCGCAACCTCTTCACCGACCCGGACGTGATCTCGGGCCAGCGGGAGTATCTGCGCACCCTCGCCGCCGCGCTCGCCGACCGGCCCAACTTCATCGGCATGACCATCGGCAACGAGATCAACCAGTTCGCCGCCGGGCCGCACCCCGACCCCGACCGGATCACCCAGGAGCAGGCCGAGGCCTGGCTGCGGCAGGTCCTCGCCGCGTGCGAGGAGGGGGCGCCCGGACGCCTCCACCTGCACGCCGAGTACGACGCGGCCTGGTACCAGGACGACCAGCCGTTCACGCCCGCGCAGGCCGCGCGGCTCGGGTCCGTCACCGCCGTGCACTCGTGGGTGTTCAACGGCACCGCGCAGCGCCACGGGCGCGACGGGGCCGCGACCGGGCAGCACGCCGCGTACCTCATCGAGCTGTCCAAGGCCTGGGCCGTGGACCCGCACCGGCCCGTCTGGCTCCAGGAGGTCGGCGCGCCCGCCCCGCTCATCCCGGCGGCGGACGCGGCGGCGTTCACCGAGACGACCGTGACGGCCGCGCTCGACTGCGCTGACGTGTGGGGCGTCACCTGGTGGTGCTCCCACGACGTCTCGCGCACCCTCGCGGACTTCCCGGAGCTGGAGTACAGCCTGGGGCTGCTGACGAACGAGGGTCGGGTGAAGCCCGCCGGTGCCGCCCTCGCCCGGCTCGCCAAGGAGCGCTGGGAGGTGCCCGCGGCGCGGAGCACGGCCGTGGTGGTGGACGTCGGGCCCGGCGCGGGGCGGCGGGCCCGGTGCGGGCCCGGCGGGGACGTCTTCGAGGCCTTCGCCCGGCTTGCCGGGGAAGGGGTGCGGCCCGCGCTGGTACTGGCCGAACGGGTCTCCGACCACGGCCATCTCGCTGAGCGCGGCATCACGGAGGTGGTCCACCCGTCCGACGTCCTCTGATCGTCCCCGTCCCCCGTCGGCCCTCGTGGGACGCCCCTGACCCGCCCTTTCCCGAACAAGGGGGCTCCGCCCCCTTGGACCCCGTTTTCGGCGCTCCGCGCCTCGTCCTCAAACGCCGGACGGGCTGAAAGATCGCCCCTGCCTCAGCCACTCACGCGCGACCCATGGAGACACCCTCATGCACGACGACCGCAAGCTCGTAGAAGGCCGGCTCAAGCGCGTGCTCGACGAGCGCATCCGCCCCGCCGTCTACCCCGAGTCCGTCCCCCTGACCGTGGCCGTCTGGACCGCCCCGGGCGAACCGGTGCCCGTGGCCGAAGGCCTGGCCGCCACCCCCGAGCCCATCGAGGTCGGGGCGCGCTGGGGCGCCCCCTGGGGCACCAGCTGGTTCCACATCAGCGGGACCGTCCCGGCCGCCTGGGCGGGCCGCACCGTGGAGGCGGTCCTCGACCTCGGCTTCGACGAGAACATGCCCGGCTTCCAGTGCGAGGGCCTCGTCTACCGCCCGGACGGCACCCCGGTGAAGGGACTCAACCCCCGCAACCAGTGGGTGCGGATAGCCGCTCCCGCCGAGGGCGGCGAGACCGTGGAGCTGCGCGTGGAGGCCGCGTCCAACCCGGTCCTCCTCGACTACCACCCCTTCCTGCCCACCCAGCTGGGTGACAAGGAGACCGCGGGCAGCGAGCCGCAGTACCGCCTGGAGCGGATGGACCTCGCCGTGTTCGACGAGACGGTGTGGGGGCTCGTCATGGACCTGGAGGTCCTGGGCGAGCTGATGCAGGAGCTGCCCGAGGACTCGGGCCGCCGCCACGAGGTCCTGCGGGCGGTCGACCGCGCGCTCGACGCCGTGGACCTCCAGGACGTGAACGGCACGGCCGCCGCCGCCCGCGCCCGCCTCGAGGGCGTCCTCGCCGCGCCCGCGCACGACTCCGCGCACCGCATCAGCGCCGTCGGGCACGCCCACATCGACTCGGCGTGGCTGTGGCCGCTGCGCGAGACCGTGCGGAAGGTCGCCAGGACCACGTCCAACATGACGGGCCTGCTCGAGGACGACCCCGACTTCGTCTTCTCCATGTCGCAGGCGCAGCAGTGGGCGTGGGTGAAGGAGCACCGGCCCGAAGTGTGGGCGCGGGTGAAGAAGGCCGTCGCCGACGGCCGGTTCGTACCGGCGGGCGGCATGTGGGTGGAGTCCGACACGAACATGCCGGGCTCGGAGGCGATGGCCCGGCAGTTCGTGCACGGCAAGCGCTTCTTCATCGAGGAGTTCGGGGTCGAGAACGACGAGGCGTGGCTGCCGGACACCTTCGGCTTCGCCGCGGGCCTGCCGCAGATCATCAAGGCCGCGGGCTCCAAGTGGCTGCTCACGCAGAAGATCTCGTGGTCGCAGACCAACAAGTTCCCGCACCACACCTTCCAGTGGGAGGGCATCGACGGCACCCGGATCTTCACGCACTTCCCGCCCGTCGACACCTACAACTGCGCGGTCAAGGGCAGCGAGATCGCGCACGCCGCGCGGAACTTCAAGGACAAGGGCGTGGCCCGGCACTCCCTCGCGCCGGTCGGCTGGGGCGACGGGGGCGGCGGCACCACCCGCGAGATGATCGCGAAGGTGGCCCGGCTGCGGAACCTGGAGGGCTCGCCGACCGTGCGGTGGGAGACCCCGACGGAGTTCTTCGAGAAGGCCGAGGCGGAGTATCCGAACGCGCCGGTGTGGGTCGGCGAGCTCTATCTGGAGCTGCACCGCGCGACGCTCACCAGCCAGGCCGGCACCAAGCAGGGCAACCGCCGCAGCGAGCACCTGCTGCGCGAGGCCGAGCTGTGGGCGGCGACGGCCGCGGTGCGCGCCGGATTCCCGTACCCGTACGAGGAGTTGGACCGGATCTGGAAGACGGTGCTGCTCCACCAGTTCCACGACATCCTGCCGGGCTCGTCGATCGCCTGGGTGCACCGCGAGGCCCGGGCGACGTACGCGGCCGTGGCGGAAGACCTGAACGCGATCGTCGACGCGGCGCAGCGGGCCCTCGCGGGCGAGGGGTCGCGCACCCTCGTGTTCAACTCCACCCCGCACGTCCGCGGCGGTGTCCCCGCGGGCGGCGCCCACGCCCCGGTGGCCGAGGGGCAGTCCGCGATCGCCGCGCGCGCCGAGGGCGGCTACGTCCTGGACAACGGCCTGCTGCGGGTCGAGGTCGACGCGCGCGGGCTCGTGGTCTCCGCCCGCGACCTGGTGTCCGGCCGGGAGACGGTCGCGCCGGGGCAGGCCGTGAACCTGCCGCAGCTGCACGCCGACTTCCCGAACATGTGGGACGCCTGGGACGTCGACGAGTTCTACCGCCACACCGTCACGGACCTGACCGAGGCCACGGAGGTCGCTCCCGGCGAGGGCGCGTCCGTGCGGGTCGAGCGCCGCTTCGGGGACTCGCGGATGACGCAGGTCCTGACGCTCGCCCCGGGGCAGCGCCGCCTCGACATCGACACCGAGGTGGACTGGCACGAGACGGAGAAGTTCCTCAAGCTGGCCTTCCCGCTGGACGTGCACGCCGAGCGGTACGCGTCCGAGACGCAGTTCGGGCACTTCCACCGGCCCACCCACACCAACACCAGCTGGGAGGCCGCGAAGTTCGAGGCCTGCAACCACCGCTTCGTGCACTTCGAGGAGCCCGGCTGGGGCGTCGCCCTCGTCAACGACTCCACGTACGGCCACGACGTGACCCGCACGGTGCGCGACACGGACGCCGGGACGACCACCACGGTGCGTGTCTCGCTCCTGCGCGCGCCCCGCTTCCCCGACCCCGAGACCGACCAGGGCGTGCACCGCTTCCGGCACGCGCTCGCGCCCGGCGCGGGCATCGTGGACGCGGTGCGCGAGGGCTATCGGATCAACCTGCCGGAGCGGCGGGTCGCCGGGGCCGGGGCGGACGTCGCGCCGCTGGTGAGCGTCGACGACGACGCCGTGGTCGTGACGGCCGTCAAGCTCGCCGACGACAACAGCGGCGACGTCGTGATCCGCTTCCACGAGGCGCAGGGCGGCCGGGCCCGCACCACGCTGCGCCTCGGCTTCGAGGCGGCGGCCGTGGACGTGACCGACCTCCTGGAGCGGCCCCTGGCCGGTGCGGACGCGCCGGAGCGCGACGGGGGCGCGATCGCCGTGTCGCTGCGCCCCTTCGAGCTGGTGACGCTGCGGGTGCGGCGCGCCTGACGGGCGGTGCTCCTCGCGGCGGCGGTCAGTCCGCCGCCGCGAGGAAGTCGCGCAGCAACGCGTTGAAGGCCTCGGGGCGTTCCATGTTCGGGTAGTGCGCGGTGCCCGTGACCGTCGCCGTGCGGCCGTCGCGCACCGAGCGGGCCAGGCGCTGGGCCATGCCGATGTTGTCGGAGGTGTCCAGGTCCCCGGTGACGGCCAGGAGCGGCAGGGTCAGGCGTGCGGCGCGGGCCCAGGTGTCGGTGACGGGCACGAGGTGGGAGGCCTCGGCGCCGCTGTGCTTGGCGACGGTCTGCTCCGTCATCTCCCGCAGGCGTCGTACGACGTCCGGGTCGACGTCGCCGAGCGACCGGTGAGGGCCAGCGGCGAACAGCATGGTGGCGTCGACGAAGGCCGCGGCGTCCCCCGCGGCCGTGGCGCGGGCCCACTCGGCCTGGATGGCGAGCACCCAGGGGTTGGTGAACTCGGGCTCGCTGGTGCCCGCGCCGCAGACCACGAGGGCGCTGACGAGGTCCGGGTGTTCGAGCGCGGTGTCGACCGCGATGCCCGCGCCCATCGACAGGCCGACGACGACCGCGGGGCCGACGTCGAGATGGCGCAGGAGCGCGGCCAGGTCGTCGGTCTGGCGGAACGGTCGGGTCGCGTTCGCGGACCGGCCGTGGCCGCGCACGTCCGGCGCGATGACCCGGTGGTGGCGGCCGAGGTCATCCGTCTGGTCGTCCCACATGCGGTGGTCGAGGAAGCCGCCGTGGAGCAGGACGAGCGGCTCGCCCCAGCCGGTGTCGCGGTAGGCGAGCGTGCCGTCGTCGGTCGCGAACGTGTGCAGGCGGGAGCGGTCCGCCCCGCGCGGAGCAGAAGCGTCATTCATGACAACCAAGGTGTCATGTGGGCGGCGGGATGGCAACCGAGGTGTCATGATGCGGGGGTGAGTGATGAGCAGCGGAACCCCGACGAGCCCCTCGACCCCGACGCCCTCGCCGACCGTCTCACCGAAGTCTTCGACCTGGTGGGCCCGTTGTACCGGCGTACGCAGCGCAAGGTGGAGCAGGCCGAGTCGATCGAGGGTCTGTCCGTCGGGGTGCGCGCGGTCCTCGACCTGCTGCGCGGGCACGGCCCCCTGACCGTGCCGCAGATGGGCCGCGCCCAGTCCCTGAGCCGTCAGTTCGTCCAGCGCATGGTGAACGACGCGGCCGCGCGCGGCCTGGTCGCGACGGCGCCGAACCCCGCCCACCGGAGGTCGTCCCTGATCCGGCTCACGCCGGAGGGGGAGTCGGCGATCGCGGCCGCGACCGCGCGCGAGCACGCCGTGATGCGCCAGGTGCGCGGCGACATCACCGATGCCGACGTGACGGCGTGCGTGCACGTCCTCACGCGGATGCTGGAGCTGTTCGACGACGTCGACGTGGACTGAGTCCGCGGTGGGGCGAGTTCGCCCGCCGCCTGTGCTCAACTCCCGGCTGTGGCACGGGCGTTGGGCTGCTGCTCGTACTGCCCCCGCAGCCAGGCCTCCACCTCGCCCACGTGGGCGGCCGCCGCCGCCCGTGCCGCCTCCGGGTCGCGGGCCACCAGCGCCCGGTGGATGCGGTCGTGCTCGCGCCGGGTGCGTTCGAAGGCGCCCTCTTCCTGGTAGCCGCGCCACACCCGGGCCCGGAAGGTGCGTGACGACAGGCCTTCGAGGATCGCGGCCATCGTGTCGTTGCCCGCCGCCAGGGCGATCGCGCGGTGGAAGGCCAGGTCGTGGGAGAGGATCTCCTCGGGGTCGTCGGTGGCGTTCATCGCCGCCAAGTGACCCTCCACCTGCGCCAGTTGGGCCGGGGTGATGCGCGCGGCCGCCAGGCTCGTGGCGGTGGACTCCAGGACGCGGCGCACTTCGAGCAGCTCCACCAGACGGGGCCCGCGGGTCAGGTCCGCGACCACGCCGAAGGTCTCCAGGAGGTCACCGGCCTCCAGCTGCGTGACGTAGATGCCCGAGCCGTGCCGCGCCTCCAGGACGCCAAGCACGGTCAGGGCCCGGATGGCCTCGCGCATGGAGCTGCGCGAGATGCCGAGCTGCGCGGCCAGGTCCCGCTCGGTGGGCAGGCGCTGGCCCGGCTCCAGGAGCCCTTCCGCGATCATGGTCTTGATCTGCTCGATGGCCCGCTGCGTCACGGTGCCCTTCTGTGCGGGCGCGGCGCTCTGCGGGGCCTGGTTCACGTGACGCTCCTTCGCTTGCCGGGTGCCGCGCAGTGTAGCCAGAGATGTGGTCCGACCACTACGGCTGGAATGCCGGAAAACTTGGCGTCGAGGGGTGTTGTGCGCCGCAAGTGGTCTGATAAATATTCGCCCATCCGCCGCTGAACCGCGGCTGATTCCCGCTCGGCACCGCTCGGCACCGCCCGATACCGCCCGATACCGCTCAGTCTCGCTCGATGAGGAGCCGTCAGATGGTCGGCAGCACAGCGCGGAACACCACTGGAGTGCGGCACACCACCGGAGTGCGGAACACCACCGGCAGGCCCCGGCGGTCGCGGGCGCTCGGCGCCACCGCCGCGGTGGCCTGCGCCGCCCTCGCCCTCGCGGCCTGCGGCAGCACCAAGGACACCGGAGGGCCGGGCGGCGGGGGCGAGGGCAAGGTGGGCGTCGTCCTGCCGCTGCTCACCTCGCCGTTCTGGCAGTCGTACAACGACTACGTACCGAAGATGGCGAAGGCCGAGGACGTCGACGCGCTCAAGACCGTGAACTCCAACAGCGACCCCTCGCAGCAGATCACCGACATCAACAACCAGCTCAACCAAGGCGTGAAGGGCCTCGTCGTGGCCCCGCTGGACAGCGCCGCGGTCTCCGCGGGGCTCGACCAGGCCGAGCGCAAGGGCGTCCCCGTCGTCGCCGTGGACGTCGCGCCGGAGAAGGGCAGGGTCGCGATGGTCGTCCGCGCCGACAACGTCGCCTACGGCAAGAAGGCCTGCGACTACCTCGGCAAGAAGGTCCGGAGCGGCAAGGTCGTGCAGATCATGGGCGACCTCGCGTCCGTCAACGGACGCGACCGCTCCAAGGCGTTCCGCGACTGCGCCAAGGACACGTACCCCGGCCTGAAGGTCCTGGAGATCCCCGCCAAGTGGGAGTCGGACACCGCCGCCTCCAAGCTGGACACGCTGCTGAACTCCCACCCCGACATCAAGGGCATCTACCTGCAGGCGGGCGGTGTCTACCTCGCGCCGACGCTCCAGACCCTCAAGTCCAAGGGAATGCTCAAGAAGGCGGGCGAGAAGGGCCACATCACCGTCGTGTCGAACGACGGGATCCCGCAGGAGTTCGACGCCATCCGCGAGGGCCGGATCGACGCCACCGTCTCGCAGCCCGCCGACGCTTACGCCAAGTACGGCATGTACTACATCAAGGCCGCGATGAACGGGAAGAAGTTCGCGCCGGGCCCGACCGACCACGGCTCGACCATCGTGAAGCTGCCCAGCGGCAATCTGGAGGACCAGCTGCCCGCGCCGCTCGTCACGAAGGCCAACGTGGACGACGCCGAGCTGTGGGGCAACGCGGTCCGATGACGACGCCGAGCCCCGCGATCCCCGCCCCCGCGGCCCCCGACGCCCCGCCGCTCGTCGAGGCGAGCGGCATCGTCAAGCGGTACGGACCCACCGTCGCCCTCCAGGACGGCCGGCTCACCGTCCGGGCCGGTGAGTCCCACGCCCTGGTCGGCCGCAACGGCGCGGGCAAGTCCACCCTCGTCTCCCTCCTCACCGGGCTCCAGGCCCCGGACGCGGGCCGCATCGCCTTCGACGGCGAGCCCGCGCCGCCGCTCGCCGACCGCGACGCCTGGCGCCGCAAGGTCGCCTGCGTCTACCAGAAGCCCACCGTCGTGCCCGGCCTCACCGTCGCCGAGAACCTCTTCATCAACCGGCAGCCGCGCGGCCGCGGCGGACTCATCAGCTGGCGCCGCCTGCGGGCGGAGGCCGCCGACGTGCTGCGCACCTGGGACGTGCGCGTCGACCCCGAGGCGCGCACCGCCGACCTCAAGGTCGAGGACCGGCAACTGGTCGAGATCGCCCGCGCGCTCGGCCTCGGCGCCCGGTTCATCGTCCTCGACGAGCCGACCGCCCAGCTCGACAAGCGCGAGATCGAGCGGCTCTTCACGCGCATGCGCGCGCTCCAGGAGTCGGGCGTCACCTTCCTGTTCATCTCGCACCATCTGCAAGAGGTGTACGAGGTGTGCCAAACGGTCACCGTGCTGCGCGACGCCCGCTGGATCACCACCGCGCCCGTCGCCGCCCTGCCGCGCGCCGCCCTGGTGGAGGCCATGGCGGGCGAGGCGCCGACCGGGGGCGCCACCCCGGCCGGGGCCGGGGTGCCCGCGACGGCGCCGGTCCTGCTCGACGTGCGCGGACTCACCAGCCCCTCGTACGACGGCGTCGACCTCACCGTGCGCCGCGGCGAGGTCGTCGGGCTCGCCGGGTCGAGCGGCAGCGGGAAGGTCAACCTGGCGGAGTCCTTCGCGGGCCTGCACACCCCGACCGGCGGCAGCGCGACCCTCGACGGTGCCCCGCTGCCCTTCGGCGACGTGCCCGCCGCGCTGCGCGCCGGGGTCGGCTGCGTGCCCCGCGACCGGCACGGCGAAGGGCTCGTCCCCTCCCTGTCGATCGGCGACAACGCCACCCTGAGCGTCCTCGGCCGGCTCGGCCGCCGCGGCTTCGTCTCCGCCGACCGCAAGCGGGCCTTCGCCGGTGAGCTCATCGAGCGGCTCGACATCCACGCCGAGGGCCCCGACCAGCCCGTGTCCGACCTCTCCGGCGGCAACGCGCAGAAGGTCGTCATGGCCCGCGCGCTCGCCTCCGAGCCGCGGCTGCTCGTCCTCATCAACCCCACCGCGGGCGTCGACGTGAAGTCCAAGGAGTCCCTGCTCGCCCGCGTCGACCGGGCCCGCGACGACGGCACCGCCGTGCTCGTCGTCTCCGACGAACTCGACGACCTGCGGCGCTGCGACCGCGTCCTGGTCCTCTTCCACGGCCGCGTCGTCGCCGAACACCCCGCCGGCTGGCACGACCACGAGCTGATCGCCTCCATCGAAGGAGTGGCCCGTGACCAACACGGCTGACACCAAGGCACCCCCGCTCGCCCCCCTGCGGGCCGCGGAGCCCCGCGCGGCCAAGGCCGCCCTGCTGCGCCGCGCCCGCGAACTCGCCCTCGTCCCCGCCCTGTTGCTGCTCATGGTGCTCGGCGCCTTCGTCAACGACTCGTTCCTGACCGAGCGGAACCTCATCTCGATCCTCGGCGCGTCCGCGGCCCTCGCCATGGTCGTCCTCGCCGAGTCGCTCGTCCTCATCACCGGGAAGTTCGACCTCTCCCTCGAATCGGTCGTCGGCATCGCGCCCGCCCTGGGCGCGCTGCTCGTGCTGCCCGCCGCACAGGCCGGATTCGGCACCGAACTGCCCACGGCCGCAGGGCTGCTCGCGATCGTCCTGGTGGGCGCGGCGATCGGCGCCTTCAACGGCGTCCTCGTGGTGAAGCTGAAGCTCAACGCCTTCATCGTGACCCTGGCCATGCTGATCGTGCTGCGCGGCGTGCTCGTCGGCGCCACCGAGGGCAAGACGCTCTTCGGCATGCCGGAGCCCTTCTTCACCCTCGCCACCTCCACGTTCCTGACCGTGCCGGTCTCCGTGTGGCTCGCGGCGGCCGCGTTCGGCGCCACCGGCCTCGTGCTGAAGTACCACCGGGTCGGCCGCGCCCTGTACGCGATCGGCGGCAACGCGGACGCGGCCCGCGCCGCGGGCATCCGCGTGGAGCGCGTCACGCTCGGCGTGTTCGTCGTCGCCGGTACGCTCGCCGCCGTCGGGGGCCTGATGCAGACCGGCTACGTCGGCGCCATCAACGCCAACCAGGGCCAGAACATGATCTTCACGGTGTTCGCCGCGGCGGTCATCGGCGGCATCGGCCTGGACGGCGGCAAGGGCACCATGTTCGGCGCGCTCACCGGCGTCCTGCTGCTCGGCGTCGTCCAGAACCTGCTGACGCTCGCCCAGGTGCCCTCCTTCTGGATCCAGGCCATCTACGGCGGAATCATCCTCGTCGCCCTGATGATCGCCCGCCTCACCACGGGCCGTGCCCAGGACTAGGGCCTGTCCGGTGGGTCGGCGCGGCGTCGCGACGCCTGGCACGCACGCTCGCGGCGTTGCCGGGATGCCCTAGTAGCTCCGCTACGAGGACATCCCGGCGCCTTGCGATCGCACGCACCACACGCCGCTCCTTGCTCCACGCCGACCCACCGGACAGGCCCTAAGCCGTCGCCTCCCGCCTCCCTTCCGGAAAGGCCCTCTGTGTCCCCGACTCCCCGCCGCGTCACGGCGGTCGACACCTACGACATACGGTTCCCCACCTCGCGGGAGCTCGACGGGTCCGACGCGATGAACCCGGACCCCGACTACTCGGCCGCCTACGTCGTCCTGCGCACCGACGCCGAGGACGGCCACGAAGGACACGGCTTCACCTTCACCATCGGACGCGGCAACGACGTCCAGGTCGCCGCCGTCCAGGCGCTGCGCGCCCATGTCGTCGGGCGCCCCCTTGACGCGCTGTGCGCCGACCCGGGAACGCTCCACCGCGACCTGATCGGAGACAGCCAGCTGCGCTGGCTCGGCCCCGAGAAGGGCGTGATGCACATGGCGATCGGCGCCGTCGTCAACGCCGTCTGGGACCTGGCGGCCAAGCGCGCCGCCACCCCGCTGTGGAAGCTGCTCGCCGACGCCGACCCGGCCTGGCTCGTCTCCCAGGTCGACTTCCGCTACATCGCCGACGCGCTCACGCCCGAGGACGCCCTCGCGCTCCTGCGCGCGGGCCGCGACGGCGCGGCCGCCCGCGAGGCCCGGCTGCGCGCGCACGGCTACCCCGGCTACACCACCTCGCCCGGCTGGCTCGGCTACAGCGACGAGAAGCTCACCCGCCTCGCCCGCCAGGCCGTCGCCGACGGCTTCACCCAGATCAAGCTCAAGGTCGGCGCCGACCTCGCCGACGACCTCCGCCGCTGCCGCGTCGCCCGCGCCGCCATCGGCCCCGGCATCCGCCTCGCCATCGACGCCAACCAGCGCTGGAACCGCGACGAGGCCGTGCGCTGGACCCGCGCCCTCGCCGAGTTCGACCCGTACTGGGTGGAGGAGCCCACCAGCCCCGACGACGTCCTCGCGCACGCCGCGATCCGCGACGCCGTCGCGCCCGTGAAGGTCGCCACCGGCGAACACGTCCAGAACCGCATCGTGTTCAAGCAGCTGCTCCAGGCGGGCGCCGTCGACGTCCTCCAGATCGACGCGGCCCGCGTCGGCGGCGTCAACGAGAACCTCGCGATCCTGCTGCTCGCCGCCCGCTTCGGCGTCCCGGTGTGCCCGCACGCGGGCGGTGTCGGCCTGTGCGAACTCGTCCAGCACCTGTCGATGTTCGACTACGTGGCCCTGTCCGGCACCACCGAGGACCGCGTCATCGAGTACGTCGACCACCTCCACGAGCACTTCACGGACCCCGTCCGGATGCGCGCGGGGCACTACGCCGCGCCCACCGCCCCCGGATTCTCGGCGACGATGCGCGCCGAGTCCATCGCCCGGTTCACCTACCCCGACGGCGCGTTCTGGGCCGCCGACCGCGCGCAGCGGAAGGGAGCAGCCGCATGACGGACTTCGAGGGCCTGACCGCCCTGGTCACCGGCGGCGCGTCCGGCATCGGCCGGGCCACCGCCGACCTCCTGGCCGCACGCGGCGCCCGGGTCGCCGTGCTCGACCTGGACCCGAGCGGCGTGGCCGGGCCGCTGCGCGCGTACACCGCCGACGTCACCGACGACACGGCCGTACGGGACGCGGTCGCGGCGGCGGCCGCAGGCCTCGGCGGCCTGGACGTCCTCGTCAACAACGCGGGCATCGGCGCCCAGGGCACCGTGGCCGACAACGACGACGCGCAGTGGCACGCCGTCCTCGACGTCAACGTCATCGGCCTGGTCCGCACGACCCGCGCCGCCCTGCCGCACCTGCGCCGCTCCGCGCACGCGGCGATCGTCAACACCTGCTCCATCGCCGCGACCGCGGGACTGCCACAGCGCGCGCTGTACTCGGCGTCCAAGGGCGCCGTGCTCTCCCTGACCCTCGCCATGGCGGCCGACCACGTCCGCGAGGGGATCCGGGTGAACTGCGTCAACCCCGGGACCGTGGACACGCCGTGGGTCGGCCGTCTGCTCGCCGCCGCCCCCGACCCGGCCGCCGAACGCGCCGCCCTGGAGGCGCGCCAGCCCACGGGCCGCCTGGTCGGCGCCGAGGAAGTCGCGGGCGCCATCGCGTACTTGGCGAGCCCGCTGTCCGGCGCCACCACCGGCACCGCGCTCGCGGTCGACGGCGGCATGCAGGGCCTGCGCCTCCGGCAGACGGCCCCCCGGTGAGCGGCCTACGCCTCCGGCGCCTCGGCCGCGGCCCGGTCGCCGTCACGGAGCTGTCCCTCGGCGGCGCCGGTCTCGGCAACCTCTACGCGCCCGTCGGAGACGAGGACGCCGCCCGTGCCCTGGACGCGGCCTGGGACGCGGGCCTGCGCTCCTTCGACACGGCCCCGCACTACGGCCTCGGCCTGTCCGAACGGCGGATCGGCGCGGCCCTGCGCGGGCGCCCCCGGGCCGCGTACACGCTCTCCACCAAGGTGGGGCGGCTCCTGGAACCGGTCACCGGGCCCGTCCGCGGCGACGACCTGGCCGACGGCGGCTTCGCCGTGCCCGCCGCGCACCGCCGCCGCTGGGACTTCAGCGCGGACGGGGTGCGCCGCTCCCTGGAGTCGAGCCTGACCCGGCTCGGCCTCGACCGCGTGGACGTCGTCTACCTCCACGACCCGGACGACCACGGCGAACAGGCCTTCCGCGAGGCCTATCCGGCCCTGGAGCGGCTGCGCGCCGAAGGCGTCGTCGGCGCGATCGGCGCGGGCATGAACCAGGCCGCGATGCTCACGCGCTTCGTCCGCGACACGGACGTGGACGCCGTGCTGTGCGCGGGCCGCTACACCCTCCTCGACCAGACCGCGCTGCCCGCCCTCCTGCCCGCCGCGCACGAGCGCGGCGTGTCGGTCGTCATCGGCGGAGTCTTCAATTCCGGGCTCCTCGCCGACCCCCGTGACGGGGCGCGCTTCGACTACGCCCAGGCGCCGCCCGCACTGCTCGACCGGGCCCGGCGGCTGCGCGCGCTCGCCGGACGGCACGGCATCGGCCTGCGCGCCGCGGCCCTCGCCTTCCCGTTCGGGCACCCGGCCGTGACGAGCGTGCTCGTCGGGGTCCACGCCCCGCACCACGTGCGGGACGCGGTGGCGCAGTTCGCCGTGGACGTGCCCGCCGCGTTCTGGACGCAGGCACGGGCCCTGGGCCTGCTGCCGCCGCACGTGCCCGTACCGGGGGAGGAGACACCATGAGGAAGGAGGGGCCGTCGTGAGAGTCGCCCTGCACACCAAGGTCCGCGCGGACCGGATCGACGCCTACGAGGCCGCCCACCGGGAGGTCCCCGCCGAGCTGGCCACCGCGATCCACGCGGCGGGCGCCACGTCGTGGACGATCTGGCGCAGCGGGGCCGATCTGTTCCACGTCGTGGAGTGCGCGGACTACGCGCGCCTGCTCGCGGAGCTGGAGCGGCTGCCGGTGAACACGGCCTGGCAGGCCCGCATGGCCGAGCTGCTCGACGTGGTCCACGACTACTCCGCCGAGGGCGCGGCCGCGGGCCTCCCCATCGTGTGGGAGCTGCCGTGACGCGGGCGGACGAGGTGCGAACTGCCGCTACGGAGACGATCGTCGACGCCCACCACCACGTCTGGGACCTCGCCGTGCGCGACCAGGAGTGGATCACCGGTCCCGCGATGGCCCCGATCCGGCGCGGCTTCTCGCTCGCCGACCTCGCGCCGCACGCCCGCGCGCACGGCGTCACCGCCACCGTCCTCGTGCAGACCGTCACCGTGCCCGAGGAGACCCCGGAACTCCTCGCCCTCGCGGCCGGCAGCGAGCTGGTCGCCGGGGTGGTCGGCTGGGCCGACCTCACCCGGCCCGGCGTCGCCGACACCCTGGCCGCGCTCCGCGAACTCCCCGGCGGGCGCCACCTGGTGGGCATCCGCCACCAGGTGCAGGGCGACCCCGACCCCGAGTGGCTGCTGCGCGCGGACACGCGGCGCGGACTCGCCGCCGTGGCGGACGCCGGACTCGTGTACGACCTCGTGGTGCGCCCGGACCAGCTGCCGCTGTGCGCCGAGGCGGCCGCGCGCCTGCCCCAGGTCACCTTCGTCCTCGACCACCTGGGCAAGCCGCCCGTGGCGTCCGGCGCCCTCGCACCCTGGGCGTCGTCGCTGCGCGTCCTGGCGTCCCTGCCGAACACCGTCTGCAAGCTGTCGGGCCTGGTGACCGAGGCCGACTGGGCGACCTGGACGGTGGCGGACCTGCGGCCCTACGCGGACACGGCCCTGGAGGCCTTCGGCCCCGGAAGGCTCATGTTCGGCTCGGACTGGCCGGTGTGCGCGCTCGCCGCCTCGTACGGCCAAGTCGTCGACGCGGCACGGGCGTTGGCGGGGGAACTGAGCCCCGCCGAGCGTACGCAGGTGTTCGCGGGCACGGCCCGGCGCGTGTACGGCCTGCCGGAGCGCGCCCGTGCCCCGGGCGGCCTCAGCTCTCCTGGTCCGGCGGGCCCGCCGGGACCGAGGGCGTGACCCCGGCGGGACCCTCCGGCGGCAGGGCCTCCTCCTCGGGGAACTCCTCGGCCTTGGGCTTGTGCGTGCCGCGCGGTGCCCCCGCCCAGACGCCGAGGTCGTCGAGTTCGTCGGGCTCGACAGGGGTGACGGGAACGCGGTCGGCGGGGGTGGACGGTGCGTCAGGATCGGTCATCGGTGTCTCCTCGGTTCCGGCGGCGCGGTTCATGGATCTCCACGAGGTCCAGGTCGCTCGCTCGTACGTAGAGGCCGCCCGTCTGGGGCAGCCGAGGGCCGAACGAGCCGTCGGCCTCCATGCGGTACTGGGATTCCAGGAAGAGGTCGCCGGGCTGCGGATAGGCGGAGGCGCGCGAACGCGTTCCGTACCAGCCTCCCGCCCAGCCGCCGTTCTTGAGGCGCACGCGGACGTAACACGCCCCGCGGTCCTGGAACAGGGCGTCCCACGCCGTGGGGGTGCGCTCGTGCAGGGCCGCGCGCCGTCGCCGCACCCAGCGGGCCTCGAGCCAGGCGAGCAGGGCGGGACAGACGACGGCGAGCAGCAGCAGACACAGGCCGAACACGCGCGGATGGTCGGCGACGCCCGCCAGCGGCGTCCTGCCGCCGCCCCGCAGCAGCCGGACGAGCTGGGGTCCGGCGGCGATCAGGTACGCCGTGTCGAGCAGGACACCCACCCCGAGGGCGCGCAGGATCCGGTTGCCGCTCTCCTGCTCGGCCTCCCGGATGCCGAGGAAGCCCTCCCTGGCGAAGAGGTACGTGGTCCCGGGCAGGACGAGGAGGACCACGATCGCCAGTTGCTGGACGGTGCCCGGCGTCATCCACGCCCCCTTCGCCGTGTCCGTCGGCCACGTCCGCCGCCCCGGCCACCGTCGCCGCGCCGGGCTTCCCACGCCACACCCTGCGCCAGTGTCAGCAGATCGTCCAGGTCGCCCAGGTGCGCGTGCAGCTTCACCCACTCGCCCTGCGCCCGGCCGACCCGCGACAGTTCCGCCGCGGCCCGCCCGAGCAGCCCGGCCGTGGCGGCCTCGTTGTCCTGCGCCCGGGCGAGCCGGGCGAGCACCAGCAGGAGGAAGGCGGCGAGCATCCGCTGCGGTTCCCGGCCGCGCCGCTCCAGGAGGGCGAGCGCGCGCGAGAAGCAGGTCGTCGCGCGGTCGGTCCGCTCCCGCCGCAGGCTCTCCACCCCGTCGGCGACGAGGGCGTGCACCTCCGACAGCAGACCGGGGCCGAGGGCCGGTGCGCCCGCCCCGCCGGTGAGCTGCCGGTCCGCCTCCCCCAGGAGCCGTACCGTCTCGCGCCGCATCGTCCGGGCCCCACCATGCGACTCGGTGAGGGCGAGGACCTGGTCCAGCACGCCGACGGCGTCCGCCGCCCGCCCCCGGTCGACGAGGGCGGCCCCGAGGAGGCGGCAGGCGCGCGCCGTCTGCGGGCGCAGGCCCGCGGCTTCGAAGACGGAGCGGCAGTCCTGGAGGAAGGCCAGCTCGCGCTCGCCCGTGGGCTGCCCGGACTCCAGCGCGAGCAAGGCGTTGCCCCCGGCCTTGACCAGCGTCTCCCGCGCGTCGGCCCGGCGGCAGTGCGTCCAGCTCTCCAGGTGCGCGGCGAGTCCCTGCGCGAGGTCACCGGCCCGGCTGTGGGCCACGCCCAGGTTCAGCCACACGTGCCCGAGGAGGGCCGCGTCGTCCGGGGCCTGTTCGGTGGCGATCCGCAGGGCCCGCCGACCGGCGCCGACCGCCTCCTCGTAGCGCTCCTCCTCGGCGTAGGCCAGGCAGAGGCAGCCGAGCAGACAGCCCACGACGTCGGGGGTGGTCGCGTCCCGGAACCCGGGGAGTTCGACGATCTGGAGCCGCGCGATCCGCGCGTACGCGGGCAACCGCTCCAGGGTCGCGAAGTCCAGTCCGGGAGGTGGCGTCGTCATGTGCCCACCAGGGCGAAGGGCGCCCACAAGTAGGGGTGCGCGAAAGGCCGTTCGGGTACGCCGTCGGACGTCAGCCGGTGGCGGACCTCGGCGGGCAGCTCCTCCAGGGCGAGCAGTTCGGGCACGGTCGCGGACCGCAGCCACAGCTGGGCTCCCCGCAGGGCGCTCGCGGGAGCGGGCGGTCCGGGCGGTGGCGGCGCGCCGGGGCGCCGCTCGGTGTCGAGGCCGAGCAGCCGCCGGTAGCAGGCGACCATGAGCAGGACGGCGGCGGTGTCGCGCGCCTCCCACTGCGTGCACACCACCCCGGCCCCGCCCGCGAGCATGATGCCCGTGGGCAGGCCGATCGCCTCGTCGGGCAGCCGGGCGTCCACGAGCCCCGACTCGCAGGCGGACAGCGTCACGAGCCGGGCGCGCTCCAGCGGCCGGGGCCGGGCGTCGAGCAGATCGGCCAGGGTGACGCGGCCGCCGTCCAGGTCGAGCCCGGAGGCGAGCGGGTCGTCCGGGTCGTACGCGCCGTGGCAGGCCAGGTGCACGTGGGTGGCGCGGGCGAGCTCGGCGAGCAGGTCCCGGGTCACGTGGTGCCCCTCGCCCGCGGCGGCGAACAGGCGGGTCACCGCCCGCGCCTCCTGCGCGGCGAGGATGCCGCTGTCCGCGCCGGAGTCGGACGCCGCGACGAGGACGGGGACGGAGGGCGCGGCGGCGGCCCGCCGCCGCGCCGCGAGGAGCAGCCGCACCGACGGGGCGTAGGCCACCGTGTGCGTGGCGAGCAGCGGTTCACCGGTGGTGGGCAGCGTCGCGGCGTGCAGCGGAAGGTGGGCGAGGGGACCGCAGGCCACCACGACCGCGCCCGTCGCCGCCGGGCCGAGCGCGTCGGCGAGCGGCGCGACCAGACGGCTGCCGAGCCGGGCGAGCAGGGGACGCAGGCCGCGCCCTGCGGCCCGCGCGGCCCCGGCGACCTCCTGGGCCAGGGCGGTGGCCTCCTCGGCGGTGAGCGGCGACCGGACGGCTTCGAGCCCCGGCCCCGCGTCGCCCTCGTGCCGGACGATCAGGGACACGCTCCCGGCCGGGGCGCAGGCGACGAAGCACAGCGGCTCCCCGGGGCGGGCCGCGGCCCGGACGTCGTCCCACGTCGTGTGCCTCAGGAACGTCTCCATGCCGGGGAGCTCCTGGATCCGGGCGACGGCGGCCGCGAGCCCGGCGCGGGCCTCCTCCAGGAGTCCGCCCACCTCGTACTCGGCGGCCTCGACGCGCCGTCCGTCGCCCGCGGCGGACCGCGGTCTGCCCAGCTCGCGGTTGCGGGATTCCAGGGCCTGCACGGCCTCGGCGGCCCGCACATACGCGGCGTGCGCCTCGGGGGCCGTCCCGGACACCTCCTTGAGCTGGGCGTGGTCCGGCGAGAGCGCCAGGTTGAAGGTGCGCGTCCGGCCCCGTTCCAGACACAGCACCGCGTCCTGGAGCCGCCCCGCGCGGGCGAGCGCGTACGCGGCCCGCTGGTGCAGGTCGCCCGCCGACCTCAGGTGCCGCTCCCGCGAGGCGCTCACCAGGCAGTACCGGAACATCTCGTCGTCGGCCGACACTGCCTGCCCGTACGCGGTGCTCGCCCGGCTCCAGTCGCCCCGGGCGGCGACGGCGTCGCCGAGGCCCGTCGACACGTCGCGCAGGATCTCAGGACGGTCGTGCGCCTGGGCCGCGGCCGTGCCGAGGGCGGTCACCTCCAGCTCCCGCAGCTCGGCGTCCCGGCTCGGGTCGAGCGCCCGGCAGCGCCGGGCGGCGTCCGCCACCTGGCTGTGGACGAGGGCGAGTTCCGCCGCGGTCGGCAGCCCTGCGTAGGCGTCGACGGCCTCCCGCACCTGGCGCAGACCCTGGTGGGCCGTCGCCACCGGATCGTCCGTCGCGCCCCGCTCCGCCTGCTGGAGCAGCGCGAAGCCGAGCTTGACCGTGCTGCGGGCCCACAGGAGCGGAGTGGTGCCCCTGGGGCGGTCCGCGAGCGCGGCCCGGTGCAGGCGCACCTCCTCGTCGTACTCCTCCAGGAGGTGCGCGACCAGGGCGAGTTTGTCGTACGTGCTGGACGCTTCGCGGCGGTCCCCGACGCGTTCGTAGACGCGGAGCGCCCGCAGCGCGTGCTCGCGGGCGCGCAGGAGGTTGTCCCGCCTGTCCCCGCGGATCCGCTTGCACAGCGAGACCGCGAGCCGGGCCTGGGTGTTGGCCCACTGCTCGGGGTCGGTCCGCTCCGACTCGACCTCGTTGAGCCGCTCGTACAGGCGGATGACCTGTTCCTGGTTCACGGCGGGATCGCCCCGCAGCCGCACGTTGTAGGCCCCCGCGAGGAGGCTCTGGGCGTCGCACCACACGTGCTTGGCGTCGGCGGGGTCCAGGCGCTCGACGACCGGCTTCAGGAGGCCGATGGCCTCCTCGGTCTCCTCCGGGTCCGACTGGGTGCCCCGCTCGATGAGCACGATCGCCAGCTCGGTCCGCGCTCGCGCCCACGTCCGCGCGTCCGTCTGCGGATCCACCACTTCGAGGGCGGTGCGCAGATGGCGCATCGCGTGCTCCTGGTCGGCGCGGTGGTCGCCGACGGGCCGCCTGCCGTAGGCGCGCCCCACTTCGAGGTGCGCGATGGCCCGGGCCGGGGCGTGCTCGTCCCGGGTGAGGCCGCGGGCCGCGCGGAGCAGCAGGCCGATGCCGCGTTCGACGTCGACCGCCTCGTCGTCGCGGTGCGTCGCGCACAGGGCCTGGCCCAGGCACATCCGGAGGGTGGTCCGCAGTTCGGGATGGTCCTCGCCGCCGCCGAGCAGGTCCAGGCCCCGCTCGGCAAGACGGACCAGCTCGTCGCCGGCCGGCCCGTGCGTCACGGACCTGCCGAAGCCGGACGGCCACCGCGCCATGATCCGGTCGAGGATCCGCAGCGCCTCGGCCGGTGGCGGTCCGCTCCCGGCCTTGGCGGTGAAGGAGCCCGACTCCGGCGCGGGGACGCCGTCCGAGACGTACGGGCGCAGGAAGACGGGCGCCGCCTCGAAGGGCAGGGAGACGACGCCGTACTCCTCCGCCTCCTCGGCGCTGACCGGCCCGAGCCGGTCGAGGAGGGCGTCCACATAGGTCTTCCGGTTCGCCTCGTCGGCGGCGGCCGACGAGTCCTGCGGGCAGAAGAAGAACAGCTGCGGCAGGGAGCGGCTGCCGTACACGAGCAGCGGCACCCCCTGGCAGGTCCTGGCCGCGCACCCGGGGCACGTGACCGCCGGTATCTCGCCGCTGATCACCTTCTCGACCAGATCGGGGCGTGCGTCGGCGTCGACGGCCAGGTACGTCTCGTCGTCCGCCGCCGCGCCGCAGTCCTGGCAGTCCCATCGGAACCGCAGGACGGACGAGTAGTCCATCGTTCCCCCCGGGAGGCGCCCGCCGCGCACCCCCTGGCGCGGGCCCTTCCTCTCCTCTGGAGGGCACGGTAGGGGCCGGGCGCCGAGGGTGTCCACGCCGCGCGACAAGGCGGGCGTGCCGGAGTACTATCCGCGCTCCTGCTCCCGGCCCCGCACCGCGTCGAGCCGGGTCGGCGGCAGGAACTCCCGTACGTACGTGCGCTCCCAGCACGCGCCCGTCGCGCGCAGCTCGCGCCACGTCGTGTAGCGGTAGCGGTAGAGGCGGGCCCGCACGTACCGCGGCGGCCGGTCGGGGAAGGGGCAGCGGCGCAGCAGGCGCAGGGTGTCCCGGTCGCCTTCGAGGAGGCGCTCCACCAGCGGTCCGAACCAGGCGCGCGCGTACGCGGGGGAGAGCCCGGCGAACCACATCAGCCAGTCGAGCCGCAGATGGTAGGGCGCGAACTGGCGGGGCCAGTGGCGCGGGTCGCCCGGCTTGCCCTTGAACTCGTACTCCCGCCATTCGGAGTCCCGCCGGGGCGTGTCGTCCGCGGTGCCCTCGATCACCACCTCCTGGCGCACCCGGCTGACGCTGCCGAACGCGCCGTAGGTGTTGACCAGGTGCAGCGGGTCGAAGGAGGTGTTCATGACCTGCCGCCGGGACAGCATGTTGCGCGCCGGGCGGTGGCTCAGGCCGAGCAGCGCGACGGTGACGGCGATGACCAGGACCTCGTACCAGAGCGGGGCGGCGGCGAGGTGCGTCGGCGGGTTCGCCGCGTCGCCGAGGAACAGGCGGAAGTCGACGGCGGACAGGGCGAGCACGACCGTCAGCCAGTTCAGCCAGGAGAAGTTCCCGGAGAGCACCAGCCACAGCTGGGTGACGACCATCAGACAGGCCGCGCCCGTCGCCACCGGCTGCGGGGTGAAGAGGAGGAACGGGACCGCGAGTTGGGTCACGTGGTTGGCCGCGGCCTCCACGCGGTGCAGCGGGCCCGGGAGCCGGTGGAAGAACCAGCTCAGCGGCCCCGGCATCGGTTGGGTCTCGTGGTGGAAGTACAGACAGGTGAGCCTGCGCCAGCAGGCGTCCCCGCGCATCTTGATCAGACCCGCCCCGAACTCGACGCGGAAGAGGACCCACCGCAGCAGGAACAGGACCAGGACCGGTGGCCCGACGTCGTCGCCCGCCAGGAACACGGCGAGGAAGCCGACTTCGAGGAGCAGCGACTCCCAGCCGAAGGCGTACCAGGTCTGTCCCACGTTCACGACGGACTGGTACAGCACCCACGGCACCAGCCAGAGCGCCATCGCGGCCCCCAGCGGAAGCAGGCCGTCCACGCCCGCGAGGAGCGCCGCGGAGACCGCGCAGCCCGCCCAGGCGCAGCCCGCGAAGAACCGGTCCGAGTAGTGCAGCTGGAACAGGCTCGGCGCCGCGCGGAACGGCACCCGCGCCACGTACCGGGGCACCGGCAGCATGCCGCGCTCGCCGATGAGCGCGCGGAACTGGAGCGCCGCGCCGAGGAAGGCGACCAGGTAGACCGCGGCGAGCGCCCGCTGGAAGACCAGGCGGCTCAGCCAGTACCCGTCCGCCGTGAACCACTCCACCTCCCCATTGTGACGCTGAGTGAGCCGTCGGTCCCCTCGGCGGGGTCACCGCGACCGTGCCACCAGCCCCGTCTCGTACGCGATGATCACCAGCTGCACCCGGTCGCGGGCGTCGAGCTTGGCGAGCAGCCGGGTCACGTACGTCTTCGCCGTGGCCACGCTGATGCACAGGCGCTCGGCGATCTCGGTGTTGGACAGGCCGCCGCCGACGAGGGCCAGGACTTCCCGCTCCCGGTCGGTGATGCCCCCGATCCGCGGCCGCTCCGGCGCGGGGGCGGCGGCCGGGCGCTCCGCGAACTCCTTGATGAGGCGGCCGGTGACGCTCGGCGCGATGAGCCCGTCTCCGGCGGCGACGACGCGCACCGCGCCCAGGATGTCGTCCAGGGCCATGTCCTTGACGAGGAACCCGGACGCCCCGGCGCGCAGCGCCCCGTACACGTACTCGTCGTCGTCGAACGTCGTCAGGACCACGACCCGGGTGGCGCCCCCGGCGGCGGTGATCCGGCCGGTGGCCTCGATGCCGTCCACGCCGGGCATGCGGATGTCCATCACCACGACGTCGGGGGCGAGTTCGCCGGTCAGGCGGACGGCCTCGGCGCCGTCCCCGGCCTCGCCGACGACTTCGAGGCCTTCCGCCTCGGCGATGACCATGCTCAGGGCCGCCCGCACCAGGGGCTGGTCGTCGACGAGCAGGACGCGGACCGTCATCGCGCACCCGCCGGGACCGGAAGCCGCGCCGCGACCCGGAAGCCCCCTCGGGGGCCCGGCCGGGCCGAGAACTCGCCGTGCAGCAGGCTCACCCGCTCCCGCATGCCGAGCAGCCCGTATCCGGAACCCCTGCTGTCCGCCGTGCCCGTGCCCTTCCCCTCGTCGACCACTTCGATCCGCAGCTCCTTGCTCTGCCGCTCCACGGTCACCCGGCAGGACCCGGTGCCCGCGTGCCGCACCACGTTGGTGACCGCCTCTTGGATGATCCGGTACGCCGACACGTCGACCTCCGGCGGCAGCGGCCGGGGCGTGCCGAGCCAGCGCACGTCGACGCGGACCCCGGCGGCCGTCGTGCGGGCGGCGAGCCGGTTGACGTCCGCGAGGCCGGGGCTCGGGTCGAGCGGCGCCGCCTCGGCGGCCTCGCCGGGCTCGGCCCGCCGCAGCGCGCCGAGCATCCGGCGCAGGCCCGACAGGGTGTCGCGGCTCGCGGTCTCCACCGCGCCGAGGGCGTCGCGCGCGAGCTCCGGCCGGGTGTCGATGACGCGCCGGGCGGCACCGGCCTGGAGGGCCACGATGCCGATGGTGTGCGCGACCATGTCGTGCAGTTCGCGCGCGATCCGCAGCCGTTCGGCGGTGACCGCCTGCGCGGCCGCCTGGGCGCGCACCTGCTCGGCGTGCGCCCGGGACTCGTGCGTCGCCCGGCCGAGCAGCCAGGCGATGACGGCGGTGAGCGCCACGGTCAGCTCGGCGGACGTGCCGACGGGCCAGCCGCTGAGGACCCGCACGGCGAGGTACGCGCCCAGGGTGCCGAGCGCGAGGGCGAGCGCCGCGGCGCCGGTGCGGCGCGGCCGGGACGCCGCGACGAAGTACAGCGCGACGTCGACCGCGAGGAACTGGAGCAGCGGGATCTCGCCCACGCTCAGCGGCATCGCCCCCAGGGCGGAACCGGCGAGCAGCAGCGCGAGGCCCCGCAGCGGACGGCGTTCGAGACGGACGCAGCCCGCCAGGGTGACGGCGGTGGCGAGGGCGAGGGTCACCATGCCGTCCCACCGGAAGAGCAGCACGCCCGGCCAGACGGACGGTTCCGACTCACCGGGCAGCCGGAACCGGAAGAGGAAGGTGAGCGCCGAGCCCGCGCACCAGGCGAGCACCATCCAGGTGGCCGGGGAGCGGCGCTCGAACAGGGGTGGAGCCGGTGTCGCGGACATGCCCGGAATGGTAGCCAGATGATCGACGACAGGCATCGGACCAGGGGTGTACACCCTCGGTCGACACCGGCGCACCGCCAAGTGTCAGCCCCGGTCCGATGCCGAACGGCCGCTGTCCGCGGCAGCGTTGTCCCCATGATCGAAGCCATGGAGCTGACGAAGCGATACGGCCCCACCACGGCCGTCGAGGACCTGACGTTCAGCGTGCGCCCCGGCCGCGTCACCGGGTTCCTCGGGCCGAACGGCGCGGGCAAGTCCACCACCCTGCGGATGATCCTCGGCCTGAACGACCCGACGTCGGGCGCCGTCACCGTCGGCGGCCGCGCCTTCCGCGACCGCCCGCGGGGCCTGCGCCACGTGGGCGCGCTGCTCGACGCGGGGGAGGTGCACGGCGGCCGCACCGCCGCCGCGCACCTCGCCGTCCTCGCCCGGTCCAACCGCATCCCGCGCCGCCGCGTCGACGAGGTCCTCGCCGACGTCGGCCTCACCGACGCGGCCCGGCGCCGCGTCGGCGGCTTCTCGCTCGGTATGAAGCAGCGCGTGGGCATCGCCGCCGCGCTCCTCGGCGACCCGCCGGTGCTGCTGTTCGACGAGCCGCTCAACGGCCTCGACCCGGAGGGCGTGCTGTGGGTGCGCGGGCTGTTCCGGCGCCTGGCCGACGAGGGGCGCACCGTCTTCGTCTCCAGCCATCTGATGTCCGAGATGGAGCACACCGCCGACGACCTCGTCGTGATCGGGCGCGGGCGGCTCATCGCGGCCGAGAGCCTGGAGCGGTTCGCGGCCCGCGGCACCGGAGCGGGCGTACGCGTGCGCACGCCCCGCGCGGCCGACCTCGTGGACGTGCTGACCGCCGCGGGCGCCACCGTGCTGCGGGACGGGCCGCGCCTGACCGTGACCGGCCTCGACGCGGGCCGGGTCGGCGACCTGGCCTGCCGCCACGCCCTGCCGCTGCACGAACTGGTGGCGCGCCAGGCCTCCCTGGAGGACGCCTTCATGGAACTCACCGCGGACAGCGCCGAATTCCGCGCGGGCGAGCCCTTTCCCCGCGCCGGTGAGCCCTCGGCCCGCACGGGCGAACCTCGCTCCCGCACGGGTGAGTCCTCGGCCCGCACCGGTGAGTGCTCTGCCCGCACGGGCGAGCCTTCTGCCCGCCCCGGTGAACCCCGTTCCCGTGCCGGCGAGCCCCGTTCCCGCAGGTCCGAGCCCTCGGCCCGCACTGGTGAACCCCGTTCCCGTACCGGCGAAGCCGTTTCCCGCACAGGAGAGTCCCGATGACCGCGCATCTGACCCTGCCCAGCGAGGTCGCCGCCGAGGCGTCCGCCGAGCCTCCCGCCCGCTTCCGCGACCTGCTCGCCGCCGAGTGGCTCAAGCTGTGGTCGCTGCGCTCCACCCCATGGTCGTACGTCGTGATCTTCCTCGCCGTCGCGGGCTTCAACGCCGGTACGGCCTACGACACCTACCGCTACTGGACGAGCCGCGACGCGGGGAGCCGGGCCGACTTCATCCAGGACGGCATGTCGCTCCAGCAGGCCTTCACCGGCAACGCGGCCACGATCCTGCTGCTCGCGGCCGGGGCCGTCGGCGCCGTCACAGTGACCGGCGAGTACGGCACCGGCCTGATCCGCACGACGTTCGCGGCCGTGCCCGCGCGCCGCTCCGTGATGGCGGCCAAGGCCGCCGTGCTCGCCGCGGTCATGACCGTGCTCGGCGCGCTGATCGCGGTGACCTCCTTCGCCGCCACCCAGGCCATCCTGTCCGGGCGCGACCTCGGCGTCCCCTTCGACCACCCCGGTGCCGTCCGCGTCGTCGCGGCCTCGGCGCTGCTGCTGCCCGTGGGGGCGCTCACCGGCATGGCGATCGGCACGCTGGTACGGCACATGGGCACGACGATCGTCCTGGCCGTCGGCACGCTCCTGATCCTGCCCGTGGTCTTCAGCTCCGACCGGTACTGGTCCGCCCTGGCGTCGCACACGATGCCGCTGGAGGCCTGGCAGCGCCTCACCCAGCCGGCCACCTTCGCGACCCCCTTCCCGTGGTCGACGGGCGGCGCGTGGACGGTGTACGCGGTGTGGACCTCGGTGGCGGTGCTGGTCACGGTGGCGGGGGTGCATCGCAGGGACCAGTGACCGGGACCGGGGCCCCCGACCGGGGGAGGCAACGGGCGCGGGCACCACGGGACACCCGCGCCCGCCACCCGCACTTCCGTCCGGCCCGCGCCTCCTGCCCGGCCCGGGCGGGGCACCGCGCGCCGGTCGTGCACGGTTCGTGGCCCTGCTGCTCGCCTGTCCCGTCGTACCTGGTTCTCCGCCCCGCGTAGGTGCGTGGGTCTTCTTCCGGGGTCCGGTCCCCGCTCCTGGATCCACCCGCCGCGTGCCCTGCTGCCTGCCTGTCCCGTCGTCCCAGGGCTTCGGCCCGGCTTACGTGGGATTACCTCCGGGGCCTCAAGACGCCGCTCGCGTGCCCTGGCGGCGCAGCCTGCCAGCCCCGTCCTGCTGTCCGGTTCCCGGCCTTGGGGCCCGCCCGACGCATGGGGCTCCGCCCCGTGCTGCCTGCCCCCCGCCCCCGGGACTCCGCTTGCGGGTCGCCAGAGGGCCGTTCAGACAATAGGGGGCCAATCTGCCCGGCGACAGGCGGGAGGCACCTGTGGGTGCGACGTTCCGGACCTATGCGACGACCTTCGCGATAGCCGCGGCCCTGGCGGCCGCGGGCTGCTCAGGAGGTGGCGGCGACGGCACCAAGGACACAGCCGACAGCGGGCGCGAGCTGTTCCTCCAGCCCGTCGCCGCGCAGGGCCCCGCCCCGTTCACCGCGTCCACCGCCAGGGCCGCCGCGAGCCCCCCGCCCGTCACCCGTTCGCCGCAGCCCTCGCCGACCGGCTCGGCCTCGCCCACCGACCAGGGCCTGCGCTCCCTCGCGGGCGGCACGCCCGGCCTCTACGGCGGCACGCACCGGACCGGCAGCTGCGACGTCGGCCGGCAGATCCGCTTTCTGACCGCCGACTCCGCCAAGGCCCGCGCCTTCGCCGAGGCGTCGGGCATCGCGGATAACGGCATCCCGTCGTACCTGCGCGGCCTCACCCCCGTCGTGCTGCGCGCCGACACCCGGATCACCAACCACGGCTACCGCGACGGGCACGCCACCGGCTTCCAGTCCGTGCTCCAGGCGGGCACCGCCGTCCTCGTGGACGACCGCGGCCTGCCCCGGGTGCGCTGCGCCTGCGGCAACCCGCTGAAGCCGCCCGTCGCCTTCCGGCAGGCCCCGCGCCACAGCGGCGAGCCCTGGAGCGGCTACCGGCCCACCCAGGTGATCGTCGTGACCCCGGCACCCCGCCCGATCACCCACATCACGATCATCAACATCACCAACAACACCTGGATCGAGCGGCGGACTGGCGACGAGGACGGCGGCGACGACCGCCCCGTACCGCCCCCGGACCCGACCCCCACCGACCCCACGGACCCGACCACGCCCGACGAGACCACGCCGGACGAGACGACGCCGGACGAGACGACGCCGGACGAGACCAGTCAGGACCCCGACCCCACCGGCTCGGACGAGAGCCTGGAGCCCAACGGCACCGACGGCACCGACGGCACCGACGAGGGCACCACCCCCGGCGAGGACACCACGTCCACCGACTGTCCCACGCCCGGCCTGCCGACCCCCGAGGGCGCCGTCCCGTCCCCGCTCCCGCCCGGCTGCCCCTCGACCGGCGACCCCCTGGAGCCGGACACGGCGCCGCCGCCCGGCCAGGACACCGGGCCCGGCGTCGGCCCCGAGACGGAGCCGGACCTCCCCGGCCTGCCCGAAGGCCCCACCGGCCCCGACTCCTTCCCCGGGTGACCCGCGATGACCCCCGAAGACCGCCCCCACCAGGGACGACGCCGTGCACATGCGGCCGCCCCCGGGTGCGCCTAGCGTTGGCCCATGGACGCGGGCACGGAAGGTGTCGAGGCGGCCATGCGGCGCTGCTGCGGCGGCTCCGCATCCGCCGCCACCTGCTGTTTCCTCGCCAAGTACGGTCCCGGACTCGGCATGGGCAGCTTCGACTGGGACCTGGACAGCAGGCTGCTGTACCTGGACGAGCAAGCCCTCGCCCTGTTCGACGTACGCCCCGAGGAATTCGACAACCGGCCCGAGAGCCTCGCCGGGCGGGTGCCGCCCGTGGAGGCCCACCGCCTGGACAGCCAGGTCTCGCAGGCCATGAAGGACGGCAGCCGCACCTACGGCGCGTACTTCCGCGTCCGCCGCCGCGACGGCACCCTGCGCTGGACCCACACCCAGGGCCACATCCTGCGCGACGCCACCGGCCGCCCGCTGCGCATCGTCGGCATCGTGCGCGACGCCACCCGCGAGCTGAGCGAGCGGACGGCCCACCGCGAACGCGTCGAGGCGGAGGCGGACCGGCGCCGCCGCACGAGCATCGTGCAGAACACCACGGCGGCCCTCGCCCACGCCCGGACCGTCGCCGACGTCATCGACGTCCTGAAGGACAAGCACGGCCTGGCCAACCTCGGCGCGTCGAACATCGTCATGGGCCTCGTCGAGTCCGGGCGCATCCGCCTCGTCGCCGAGGGCCCTTCGGGCAGCTACGTGGCCGGCACCCGCGTCACCCGGGTCGACGAGCCGTACCCGATGAGCGAGACCGTGCGCACGCTCTCCCCGCGCTTCATCGAGTCGCCGGACGACTTCGCGTCCTCGTACCCGATCCTGTGGCCGCACATCGAGCACCTGGGCATCACCGCGGCCGCCTATCTGCCGCTGATCGCACAGGCCCGGCCCATCGGCGCGCTCGGCCTGCTCTACCAGGACAGGACCGGCTTCACCGAGGAGGAGCGCAACGTCATCGTGGCGCTCGGCAGCAGCATCGCCCAGAGCCTCCAGCGCGCCATGTTCTACGAACAGGAGAAGGACCTCGCGCAGGGGCTCCAGCAGGCCATGCTGCCGCGCACCATCCCCGGCGTGCCCGGCGCCGACATCGCCGTGCGCTACCGCAGCGCCGCCCTCGGCCGCGACGTCGGCGGCGACTGGTACGACGTCATCCCGCTGCCCGGTGGCCGCGTGGGCGCCGTCATCGGCGACGTACAGGGCCACGACACGCACGCCGCCGCCGTCATGGGCCAACTGCGCATCGTGCTGCGCGCGTACGCCGCCGAGGGCCACACCCCCGCCACCGTCGTGGCCCGCGCCTCCGGCTTCCTGCACGAGCTGGACACCGACCGCTTCGCCACCTGTCTGTACGCCGAGGCCGACCTGTCCACCGGCGTGGTGCAGCTCGTGCGCGCCGGGCACATCGACCCGCTGTGCCGGCTCACCGACGGCACCTGCCGCCGGGTGCCCGTCGACGGTGGCCTGCCGCTCGGCCTCTCCGCCGAGTTCGGGCGGCTCGACTACCCCGTCACGACCCACGAACTCGACCCCGGGCAGACCCTGTTGCTCTACACCGACGGCCTCGTCGAGGAGCCGGGGGCCGACCTCGACGACGGCACCCGCGCGCTCGCCGAACTGGTCAGCACCGGCCCTCGCGACCTGGAGCGCCTCGCCGACCTGCTGTGCGGCCGCGTCGACGACGGCCGGGGCGACGACGACGCGGCGCTGCTCCTGCTGCGCCGCGTCGCGGTGGACGCGCCGCGCTCCGGCGGACGGCTCAAGCAGCACGTCGCTCCCGGCGACCCCGAAGGGCTCGCGGAGGCCCGGCACATGATCCGCGCGGCCGTCCGCGCCTGGGGCGCGCGGGGCCGGGCCGACGAGATCGAGCTGGCCGCCGACGAGCTGATCACCAACGCCCTCATGCACACCGACGGGCCCGCCATCGTCACCCTGCGCGTCGTCAGCGGCGCCGACCGGCGCCTGCGCGTGGACGTGGAGGACTCCTCCAGCGCGCTGCCGCGCCTGCGCGAGGCCTCCGACGACGGCGTCTCGGGGCGCGGCCTGCTGCTCGTGGACCGGCTCGCGGACGTGTGGGGCGTGGACCCGCGGGGGAGCGGCAAGTGCGTGTGGTGCGAGTTCGTCGTCCCGGTGCGGGGCGCGGCCTGACCCGCGGGCGTGAAGGAGATCACAGCGCCGCGCTGTCACGGTTTCCCGCCGCGCCGTGTCTCGATGGGCGGTCAGGAAACGAACCGCGCGACCGCGAGGCCGGTCAGGAGAGGAACCGCATGGCCGAGGACGCCTTCACCGCACACCGCCCGCTGCTGTTCACCATCGCCTACGAGATGCTCGGCAGCGCCGACGACGCCGAGGACGTGCTCCAGGAGAGCTATCTGCGCTGGCGCGCGGTCGACCCCGCGGAGGTCGAGCACCCGCGCGCCTACCTGGTCCGCGTGGTGACCCGGCAGGCCCTCAACCACCTGCGCTCGGTGCGGGCACGGCGTGAGGACTACGTCGGCCCGTGGCTGCCCGAGCCGATCCGCACTGCGCCCGAGGTGAGCGACGACGCGATCCTGGCCGAGTCGGTGTCCATGGCCATGATGCTGGTCCTGGAGACCCTGAACCCCACCGAGCGCGCGGTGTTCGTCCTGCATGACGTGTTCGGCTACACGCACGGCGAGATCGCCGCCTCGATCGGCAAGACCGAGGCCACCGCCCGGCAGATCGCCCACCGCGCCCGCCGCCACGTGCACGCGCGGCGGCGCCGCTTCGAACCCGACTCCGCCGCGACCCGCGATGTCGTCGGGCGCTTCCTGCTCGCGACGGCCAGCGGCGAGGTGCAGCCGCTGATGGACCTCCTCGCGCCCGACGTCGTGGTGCTCTCCGACGGCGGCGGCAAGGTCACCGCGGCCCGCCGCCCGATCACCGGCCGCGAGGACGTCGCCCGGTTCGCCCTCGGCGTGGCCCGCGCGGGCACCGACACGACCAGCTTCGAGCACGCCACGTACAACGGCATGCCCGCGGCCCGGTTCGTCGTCGACGGCGCGCTCGACTGGCTGCTCGCCTTCGAGATCCACGACGGCCGGATCACCGGTCTGTACGGCATGCGCAACCCCGACAAGCTGCACCGCGCCGAGACGGTGCGCGCCCTCGACAGGGGAGAGCGGCCGGTCCCGGCCGCGGATGCAGCGAGCCTCCCGGGGCGCGAGGATGCTGACAGGGACGCGCGGCGCGACGAGAGGTGAGCGATGCCGGAACTGCCGGAGGTCGAGGCGCTGCGGGAGTTCCTCGGCGGCGAGCTGACCGGGCACGAGATCGTCCGCGTGCTGCCCGTCGCGGTGAGCGTCCTGAAGACGTACGACCCGCCGGTGACGGCACTGGAAGGCCGGACCGTCACCGGTGTGGCCCGCTACGGCAAGTTCCTGGCCGTCGACGCGGACGGCCTGTGGCTCGTCACGCATCTGGCGCGGGCGGGCTGGCTGCGCTGGCAGGACCCGCTGCCGAGCGGCGCGCCCCGGCCGGGCAAGGGCCCGCTGGCCCTGCGCGTGGCCCTGGAGACCGGCGCGGGCTTCGACCTGACGGAGGCGGGCACGCAGAAGAGCCTCGCGGTGTACGTGACGGACGCGCCCGGGGCGCTCCCCGGCATCGCCCGTCTGGGCCCGGACCCGCTGGCCGCCGACTTCACCGAGGAGCGCCTGGCGGACCTCCTCGCCTCCGCGCCGCGCCAGCTCAAGGGCGCGCTGCGCGACCAGAGCCTGATCGCGGGCGTCGGCAACGCCTACAGCGACGAGATCCTGCACGCCGCCCGCATGTCCCCCTTCAAGCGCGCGGACCGTCTCACCGCCGAGGAGACGAGCCGTCTGTACGCCGCCCTGCGCGCCACCCTCACCGAGGCGGTGGCCCGCGCCCACGGCCTGGCCGCCGCCCGGCTGAAGGCGGAGAAGAAGTCGGGCCTGCGCGTCCACGGCCGCACCGGTGAGCCGTGCCCGGTCTGCGGCGACACCATCCGCGAGGTGTCGTTCGCGGACTCGTCCCTCCAGTACTGCCCGACGTGCCAGACGGGCGGCAAGCCCCTGGCCGACCGCCGCATGTCGCGGCTCCTGAAGTAGCCGCAGCGGCCCGGAAGCAGGGGGCGGAGAGGCAACCCCGGTCCCCTGTGCCGGGGTTGCCCCACGTCAGTGGGGGCGGAGGGTGAGCAGCCTGGCTCCGCCCGCGGCGCGTACCTCGAAGTGGTCGATGCGGTCGGGGCCGAGCCCCGTGCCGCCGTGCGTCGTCAGCGCCCGCCCCGCGCCGCGCCAGGTCGTCACGGTCTCCTCGGCGCCGTCGACCCCGACGGCGACGAGGGCGCAGACGCGCCGCCCCGCCGCGTCCCGCACCCGGAGGTCGACCGCGGTGCCCCAGGCGTACGGGCGGGCGGTGAGGACGGCCGCGAGGTCGCCGCGCGCGTCGGTCGCGGCGGCGCGCAGCGGGGCGGGATCCGCCGGGTTGAGCACGGCCGCGGTGGGGGCGGCGGCGAGCGCCAGACCGGCCGCCACGGCGCCGAGCCAGGCCCTGCGCCGGAGGCGCCGCGAGCGCGCGGCCTCGCCGAGCAGGCGGTCGAGCAGCAGCGGGTCGGGGACGGGCGGCAGCTCCCGGCCGTGGGCGCGCAGCATCCGCGCGGGCAGGGCGAGTTCGTCGACCTCGGCCCGGCAGTGCGGGCAGTCCATGAGGTGGTCCTCGAAGCGGAACGCGTCCGCCCGGTCGAGGACGCCGAGCGCATAGGCTCCGGCGTCGCGGTGGCGCTCCAGGGACCTCATGACGTTCCTTGTCGGTGGGGGTGCTCCGTGCCTGCCCTTCCGTACGGAAGCGGCCACCGAATCACTCAACGGGCCGAACGCCGCACCCGGAGCCGGCCGACCGCGCGCGGCGCGGCGCCGGGGCGGCCGGGACCGGCCCCGCCGACGCCCGCCGAGCGGCGGTCAGAAGAGCTGGATCGCCAAGTGGCCGAGCGGAAGCCCCAGTTGCCATGCCGGGGTCCACACCTTCGGCACGTCGTCCTCGCCGGGCCCGGCGGGACCGCCGCCGGGCACCGCGTCCAGGTCGGGGGCGAGGAGTTCGGTCTCCTCCAGCCAGCGCCACGCGGCCTCGGCGAGCACGAGGTCGGGCGCGGGCCCGCGCGCGGCCATCGCGTCCGCCGTGGCCCCGTCCATGCGCTCGCGCACCCAGTCCTGCCACTCCTCGTCGTGGGCCGTCAGGGACAGCCATGTCTCCAGCTGCGAGACCACGCGGATGCCGGACAGCTCGCCGCGCGTGTCCGACAGGAAGATCGTGAGCGCGAGCGCGTCGCGCCCCGCCCGGTACTCGAACGACGTCGGTGGCATCAGGTCACCGGTGCGCAGCAGTTCGTCCGCGATGTACTCGGCGTACAGCCACGCCATCGGCACCGTCAGCTCGTCTCCGCTGGGGCCTCCGGTGCCGCCCGTGCTCTCGTGCAGCATCACGCTCCGCCTTCCTAGCTTTCCAGGCTCCGTGTGTGCGTCACCGGCTTCTGGCCCCCCAACCCGGAACACGGATGAGCCAAGACGATTACCCAACGGGGGTGCTGAGCAAGGCACTTTGCCGAGCCTTGACCATCCGTGCGGTTTCGTCGCAGGTCGGCGCCTCTGTGTTTTTCCGCTCAGATCACGCTGCGTTGAGGTCCGTTTCAGTGATATGGGCGGCATTGGTCCTTGACCACCACCTGTCCCACCATCCGTATCTGTTTATCTGATTTCCCCTCATATGTTCCCCCTATGTTCCCCTCGGATGGAAGACAGGCCGATGACACAGCGCATCCGGGCCGCCGCCCGGCACCCGCACCCCTCCCACCGGGCCCTGGCCCTCCTCGCGGCCGCGGTGGCCGCCGCCACCGCGGCCTGCGGCGCCCCCGCCGCGCCGGACCACGACGAGCGCCGGGACTCCCGGCAGCAGCCCGCGCCCGCCCTCTCCGCGGCGGGCGGCAGCACGGGCGCGTCCCGCCCGTTCACGCTCGTCGCCTCCGGCGACGTCCTGCCGCACGCCTCGATCATCCGCAAGGCCCGGGCGGACGCGGGCGGCGACGGCTACGACTTCGCGCCGATGCTCGCGGGCGCCCGGCGCGTCGTCGCCCCCGCGGACCTGGCGATCTGTCACATGGAGACGGTGTACGGCGCGAACGGCGACTACACCGGCTACCCCACCTTCAAGTCCCCGCCGCAGGTGGCCACCGGCCTCAAGGCGACCGGCTACGACGCCTGCTCCACCGCCTCCAATCACACCCTCGACGCCGGGACCGCCGGCATCCACCGCACCCTCGCGGCGCTCGACAAGGCCGGCATCAAGCACGCCGGGTCGGGCCGCACCGCCACCGAGGGCCGCTCGCCCGCCTGGCTGCGCGCGGGCGGCGCGAAGGTCGCCCAGCTGGCCTACACGTACGGCACGAACGACATCCCGCTGCCCCAGGGCAGGCCCTGGTCGGTGAACCTCATCGACCGCGAGCGCATCGTCGCCGACGCCCGCGCCGCCCGGACGGCGGGCGCCGACGTGGTCGTCGTCTCGCTGCACTGGGGCTCCGAATGGCAGGACGCGCCCGACCGTCAGCAGCTGCGCCTGGGCCGCCAGCTGACGGCCGCGCGCACGGCGGGCCGCCCCGACATCGACCTGATCCTCGGCACCCACGCCCACGTGCCGCAGGCGTACGAGAAGGTCAACGGCACCTGGGTCGTCTACGGCATGGGCGACCAGATCGCGGGCGACATGATCAACCACGCGGGCGCCCATGACCCGCGCGGCAACCAGGGCACTGTCGGCCGCTTCACCTTCGCCCCGCCCGCGGCACCCGGCGGCCGCTGGGAGGTGGCGAAGGCCGAGTTCGTCCCCCACTGGTTCGACACCGGGGCCGGACGCGTCGTCAACCTCAACGCGGCCCTGGACCGGGGCGCCGACGTACGGGACGTGCGCGACCGCATCCGCCGTGTCGTCCTGAGCCGCGGTGCCGCCGAGGACGGTCTGGTGATGGGGAAGTGAGGGCCGCCCCCTGAGGCCGAAGGGGCGCGGGCCCTCGCCCAGACGTCCCACGATTCCAGCCTCGGGGTGGCTTTTCACCGTCAATCACGGGTAAAGCCACCCCTTCGGCGCCCCGCTATGGCTATGCAGGAAGGGTGGGGTGCGTCCGGCGCCGCGCCGGTGCCACGCCTGACGGGAGGCCTGCCGGGTGAGCATGTCGATCAACGTGGCGTTCCTGCTGGCCGTCGTCATCGTGCTGCGCGTGCGCGGCCACGCGCTAACCGGAGGGCGGTCCGGCGACCTGCTGATGGCGGCCGTGGTGCTGCTCTTCGTCGTGCTCGTCGTCCCGACCGACCTCGGGCAGTGGGTGGTGGACTTCGTGAGCGCCGTCGTCAGCGGGCTCACCGGCGCCGTCGTGGACCTCCTCACCCCCTGAGGGAGCTCACGCGGCCGGACCCGGGTCCCGCGGCTCGCCCCGCTCGCTCCGGGCGAGTTCCGACTTGCGGTACGAGTACGCGAAGTACACCACCAGGCCCACCGCGAACCACACCGCGAAGCGGACCCAGGTCTGCCACTCCAGGAACGTGATGAGCCAGATCGAGAAGACCACCCCGATCGCGGGCACCACCGGCATGCCCGGGCAGCGGAAGGTGCGCGGCAGGTCGGGCTGCTTGTAGCGGAGCACGATCACCGCGATGCACACCACGACGAAGGCCAGCAGGATGCCGATGTTGGTCAGCTCCGCCGCCTCGCCGATCGGCAGGAATCCGGCGATCGCGGCCGAGGCGAACCCGACGATCCACGTCACGCGCGTCGGCACGTGCCGCGTCGGGTGCGTCTTGGCGAACCACTTCGGCAGGAGCCCGTCGCGGCTCATCGAGAACCACACGCGCGTGCAGCCCAGCATGAACGTGAACATCACCGTGAGGATGCCGATGATCGCGCCCACCGCGATCACGTCCGCGAGCCCGCTCAGGCCCACCGCCTTGAACGCCGAGGAGAAGCCGCTCTCCGGGTCGATGTCCTTGTAGTCCTGCATGCCCGTCAGGACCAGACAGGCGAGGACGTACAGGACCATCGAGATCGCCAGCGAGTACAGGATGGCCTTCGGCATGTGGCGCTGCGCGTCCTTGGACTCCTCGGCGGCCGTGCTCATCGCGTCGTACCCGAAGACGGCGAAGAACACCGTGGCCGCGCCCGTGAAGGCGCCGCTGACGCCGAAGGGGAAGAACGGCGAGTAGTTGCCGGTCTCCACGTGGAAGAAGCCGACGCCGATGACGAGGAGGACGACGAGCACCTTCAGGACCACGACGACCATCTCGAAGCGCGCCGCGTTCTTGATCCCGAGGGTGAGCATGTACGCGATGAACAGACACAGGACGGCGGCGAACAGGTCCACCTTGTGGCCGTCACCGGTGCCGGGCGCGCCCAGCATCCAGTTCGGCAGGTCCGCGCCCATCTCGTTCAGCAGGAAGTTGAAGTACCCGGAGATGCCGATCGCGACCACCGCCACGATCGCCGTGTACTCGAGGAGCAGGTCCCAGCCGATGAACCAGCCGGTGATCTCGCCGAGCACCACGTAGCCGTAGGTGTAGGCCGAGCCCGCCTTGGGGATCAGGCCCGCGAACTCGGCGTAGGAGAACGCCGCGGCGGCGCTGGCGACGCCCGCGATGAGGAACGAGATGAGGACCGCGGGCCCGGCCTTCTCGTTCGCCACGGTCCCGGCGAGCGTGAAGATCCCGGCGCCGATGATGCCGCCCACGCCGATCGCGGTGAGCTGCCACAGGCCGAGGGAGCGGGTGAGCCGCGTGCCACCGCCGCCCGCCTCGGTCTCCTCGATGTGCTCGATGGGCTTGCGCCGCAGGACGCCCTGCCCCATCCGTAGTCCGGCCATGAGCCTCACCTCTTCGCTGACGGCGGTCGGCTGCTGGCGGATCATCCTGGCTCAGGCGCATCCGGCGCGGAAGACACCACGCACCACGCGTCGGCGCGCCCCCTTCGCGCGGGCGAGGTTCCCCCGGTCGGCCCTACGGCACCACTGTGACCGGCCAGCGCCCGGCCTTCACCAGACGCACGGCCACCGAGCCGACGATGCGGTGGCCCGCCTGCTCGGACGCGCCCACCACGACGGCGTCGGCCTTCAGCTCGTCGGCGGCCGTGACCAGGCCGTTGTACGGGTCGCCGCGGAAGGTGTGGAACTCCCAGCGCACGTCGAATATGCCCTTCACGCGCTCCGTGGCGTCCCGGATCTCGGCGATCAGACCCTCGGCGATCTCGTCGGTGGTCTCCGCGACCGGCGCCCCGAGCGCGGCGCCCGCCGCGAGCACCGGCTGGACGTACACCACGGCGAGCAGCGCCCGCTGCCGTCGGGCCAGGCCACCGGCATATGCCGCGGCGCGCAGCGAGGAATCCGAGCCGTCGACACCGACGACGATCACCTTGGGGCCGTCGGTGCCCCGTTCGAACTGCTGGGACGGCTGCTGAATCGGCTCTTCGGTCACGCTTCCGAGGCTATCGGAGGACCCCGTTCCGCGGTCCGGCGGCCTCACCGCTCCGGGCCTTCGACGGGCGGCGCGCCCCACCTGTTCTTACAGTCGTGACCATGAGTGCCACCGTGCAGGAGCCGGGCGCCGCGGGCGGCACGCGCCCCGGCGGCCTCCGCGTCAGCGGCCTCAACCGCGTGCCCGAGGTGTTCGCGGCCTTCTTCGGCACCCTCGGCCTGTGCTGCGCGGTGCTCGCCGTGATCGCGCCGCTGCGGCGGCTGCTGCGGCCCGTGATCCGCTTCCTCGACCAGCTCACCGTGCCGGTCAGCCCGAACCTCGCCTACGCCGTCTTCCTCTTCCTGCTCGCCGCGGCCATCGCGGCCCGCAAGAAGGTCGCCTGGTGGCTCGTGGTGGTCTATCTGGGCCTCCTCGTCGCCTTCGACGTCCTCGGCTTCGCCCTCGGCTACTGGGGCGAGTCGCTGCCGTCCTTCGTCGTCTGCGGCGTGGCGCTCGTCGTGCTGATCCTGGCGCGCGCCGAGTTCTACGCCGACTCGCGCCGCGGCGCCCTGTGGCGGGCCGTCGCCGTGCTCGCCGCCGGGCTCGGCATCGCGGTCCTCCTCGGCTGGGGCCTCGTCGAGCTCTTCCCCGGCACGCTGCCCCGCGGCGAGCGGCTGCTGTGGGCGGCGAACCGGGTCTGCGGCGGCCTCCTGCAGGGCCACGACTACTTCGACGGCTCACCGCCGCGCCCGCTGTACTTCTTCCTCGGCCTGTTCGGCGCCCTCGCGCTGCTGAACGCCGCCGCCACGCTCTTCCGCTCCCAGCGCATGGAAGCCGCCCTGCACGGCGACGAGGAGCCCCGCATCCGGGCCCTGCTCGGCGCCTACGGCGACCAGGACTCGCTCGGCTACTTCGCCACCCGGCGCGACAAGGCCGTCGTCTTCTCGCCCAGCGGCAAGGCCGCCGTCACCTACCGCGTCGAGGCCGGCGTCTGCCTGGCGAGCGGCGACCCCGTCGGCGACCGCGAGGCCTGGCCGCACGCCATCGGCGCCTGGCTCGACGTGGCCCGGCGCTACGCCTGGGCGCCCGCCGTGATGGGCGCGTCCGAGGACGGCGCGACGGCCTTCGCCCGCGCCGGGCTCGGGGCGCTCCAGCTCGGCGACGAGGCCATCCTGCACGTGCCGGACTTCGACCTGGACGGCCGCGACATGCGCGTCACGCGCCAGGCCGTGAACCGGGTCCGGCGCACCGGCGCCACCGCCCGCGTCCGCCGCCACGCCACCCTCACCGACGAGGAGATGGAGGCGATCGTCGACAGGGCGGACGCCTGGCGGGACACCGAGACCGAGCGCGGCTTCTCCATGGCGCTCGACCGGCTCGGCGACCCCGAGGACGGCGACTGCCTGCTCGTCGAGGCCCTCGATCCCGACGGCAAGCTGCTCGCCCTGCTGTCCTTCGTGCCCTGGGGCAGGGACGGCATCTCGCTCGACCTGATGCGCCGCGACCGCAGTGCGCCCAACGGCGTCATGGAGTTCATGGTCGCCGAGGTGTGCGCCGTGGCGCCCAAGCTCGGCGTACGGCGGATCTCGCTGAACTTCGCGGTGTTCCGCTCCGTCTTCGAGGAGGGCGCCCGCATCGGCGCGGGCCCCGTCCTGCGCCTGTGGCGCAAGCTGCTGCTCTTCTTCTCCAAGTGGTGGCAGCTGGAGGCCCTCTACCGCTCCAACGCCAAGTACCACCCCGAGTGGTACCCGCGGTTCCTCTGCTACGGCGACACCGGCTCGCTCGCCCGCATCGGCCTGGCCTCCGGCATCGCCGAGGGCTTCGTCTCCGTGCCCTCGCTGCGCAAGCTCTGGGGCAAGGGCCACAAGCCCCGGGGCGTCACCAAGCCCGCCACCACCGAGGGCCTGCCGTCCATCGCCGCGCTCGGCCTCGGCGGCCGCGCCGACGCCGGGCTCGACCCCCTCGACGCGCTGCCCGAGCAGGTCCGCATCCGCCACCGGGCCCTGGAGCGGCTGCGCGCCGAAGGCGTCGACCCCTACCCGGTGGGCATCCCGCCGCGCACCCACGAACTGGCCGCGATCGGCCCGGACCTGGTGGGGGAGCGGGTCACGGTCGCGGGCCGCGTCATGCTGGTGCGCGACTTCGGCGGCGTCGTCTTCGCCGTCCTGCGCGACTGGTCCGGCGACCTCCAGCTCGCCCTCACCCGCGACCGCTCGGGCCCCGCCGTCCTGGACGCCTTCACCGCCCGCACCGACATCGGCGACCACGTCACCGCCACCGGCGAGGTCGGCCGCAGCGACCGCGGCCAGCTCACCGTCTTCGTCACCTCCTGGCAGCTCACCGGCAAGTGCCTGCGCCCCCTTCCCGACAAGCGCCGCGGCCTCGCCGACCCCGAGGCCAAGGTGCGCCGCCGCTATCTCGACCTGGTCGCGAGCCCCGCCGCCCGCGACGTCGTGCGGGCCCGCTCCACCGCCGTCCAGGCGCTCCGCCAGGGCCTGCTCGACCGCGGCTACCTGGAGGTCGAGACGCCGATGCTCCAGCAGATCCACGGCGGCGCCAACGCCCGGCCCTTCACCACCCACATCAACGCCTACGACCTCGACCTGTATCTGCGCATCGCCCCGGAGCTGTACCTCAAACGGCTGTGCGTGGGCGGCCTGGAGAAGGTCTTCGAGATGGGCCGCACCTTCCGCAACGAAGGCGTCTCGTACAAGCACAACCCCGAGTTCACGATGCTGGAGGCCTACCAGGCCTTCGCCGACTACGACGTGATGCTCGACCTCACCCGCGAGCTGATCCAGGGCGCCGCCACCGCCGCCTTCGGCACGCCCGTCGCCCGCAAGGACGGCCAGGAGTACGACATCTCAGGGCCCTGGCCCGTCAAGACCGTGCACGGCGCGCTGTCCGAGGCCCTCGGCGAGGAGCTCGACGCCGACACGCCGCTGGAGCGCCTGCACCGCCTGTGCGACCGCGCCCACGTGCCGTACACAGCCGACGACGGGCGCGGCGACGTGGTCCTGGAGATGTACGAGCGGCTCGTCGAGGAGCGGACCCAGCTGCCCACCTTCTACAAGGACTTCCCCACCGACGTCTCCCCGCTGACCCGCCAGCACCGCGCGGACCCGCGCCTGGCCGAGCGCTGGGACCTCGTCGCCTTCGGCACCGAACTGGGCACCGCCTACTCGGAGTTGACCGACCCCGTCGAGCAGCGCCGCCGCCTGACCGCGCAGTCGCTGCTCGCCGCCGGGGGCGACCCGGAGGCCATGGAGCTGGACGAGGACTTCCTCGACGCCCTGGAGTACGCGATGCCGCCCACCGGCGGCCTCGGCATCGGCGTCGACCGGCTCGTCATGTTCCTCACCGGCCTGACCATTCGCGAGACGCTCCCGTTCCCCCTGGTCCGCCGCCGTTGACGCTTCGCTGGATTTGCTGCGATGGGCCGTCGGTCGCCTGCCGGTGCGTCGTGGCTGGTCGCGCCCACGCGGCGGAGCCGCATATGGGCAGAGCCCCGCGCCCCTTCGGGGCGCTGCCCGGGCTGGTCCGATCGGGTGTATTCGGCCGTCGGCGCAGTGTTGCTGAGAGGCCCGGGGCTTCGGCCGTGCGAGGCATTAGTCATGAAAGACGATCAACTGCCTCCGGGGCGTCGCGCGCTCCTTCGCGGCGCCGCCGTCGCCGGACTCGCCGCCACCACCGGCTGCGTCGGCGCCGAGCGCGCGGGCGCCCCGGGGCGGACGGCCACCCCCGCCGCGGGGCCGGGGGCCCTCCGTGCCCGCAAGCCCTCCGCGTACCGGCTGCGGCCCATGACCGGACCCGGGCCGCGGCGCGCCGCGCCCGCCCGCCCCGCCGTGCGCAGGGCGCCGATCCTGCGGCTTCCGGGCCGCGCCCGCGCCATGGTCCTGACCTTCGACGACGGGCCCGACCCGCGCTACACCCCGGCCATCCTGCGCACCCTGCGGCGGTACGACGCCCGCGCGATGTTCTTCGTGTGCGGCGAGATGGCGGCGGAAAGCCCGGACCTGCTGCGGCAGATGGCCGACGACGGGCACGTGATCGGCAACCACACCTGGAGCCATCCGCTGCTTCCGTCCCTGGGCAGGGCCGCGATCCACGAGCAGATGGAGCGCACCTGCGAGGTGGTGGAGCGCACCGTGGGCACGCCCCCGCTGTGGTTCCGCGCCCCCTACGGCGCCTGGAACCGCGCGGCCTTCCACCTCGGCGCCGAGCTCGGCATGGAACCGCTCGCCTGGACCGTCGACACCCTCGACTGGCGCACCCCCGGCACCGGCACCATCGTCCAGCGCGTCCTGAACGGCGCGGGCCCCGGCGTCGTCGTCCTGTCCCACGACGCGGGCGGCGACCGCACCCAGAGCGTGCACGCCCTGGACACCTATCTGCCCGAGCTCCTGGACGCCGGATTCCACCTCACGGTGCCGAGCCGCTATCGCGTATGAGCACCGCGCCCCGAGGCTCAGCGCACGTCGACCAGGCGGGCGAACACCACCACGTTCCCGTCGTAGCCGCTCTGCTTGGAGAAGCCGCCGCCGCAGGTGATGACGCGCAGCTCGGGCACGCCCGTGTCGCCGTACACGCGATGGCCGGGGAAGTCGTTCTTGGCGAACACCTCGATGCCGTAGATCTCGAAGACGGCCGTGCGCCCGTCCTGGCGCCGGACCTCGACGCGGTTGCCCTTCTTGAGCGAGCCGAGGCCGTAGAACACCGCGGGCCCCTGCTGGTTGTCCACGTGCCCGACCAGGACGGACGTCCCCTTCTCGCCCGGCGACACCGCGCCCGTGAACCAGCCGGCCAGATTCGGGTCGTCCGGCGGCGGCGCGTCCACCCAGCCCTCCGCGTCGAGCCCGACCGCCATCACGGGGGCGTCCACGCGGATCGCCTTGACGCGGACGCGGTCCGCCGCCGAGAACGCCAGGGGCGCGGGGGCGCCGTCGGCCTCGGCGGGCGCGCGGTCCGCCGCCGCGGCCGACGCGGGCTGCGGCGGGCCCACGTCGAACTCGCCGGAGCCGTTGCGGATCAGCGCGAGCCCGGTGAGCAGCACGAGCGCCATCGCGCCCCACGGCGCGCGCTTGCGCGGCCGCTCCTCCTCGCACTCCTCGAACGTGGCCGTGTCAGCAGACTGCTTCGCGGGCTCGAACGGCTGGGACGACGACATTCCCTATCCCCTCTCGACCCGGCGTTCCCGCCGTGTCCGTGGCACGTACGAAAACGCTAAGTGCAGCGCGCGCGGCATGCGAAAGGGCGGGCGCGAACGGGTGGCGGGACAAGGCGGTCTGCGCCATCCGAGTCGCCGCCCACAGGTTTTTTCTGACGGTCCGTGACCTGCGGTGATGGCCACGCGTACGGACACATCCCGGCGTGTCCTCTCACCAGGACGGACGATCCCCGAAATGCGCCTGTACGCACCCCGTCTGAGGGTCTGTCTGAGGGCGCTCTCGCCGAACGACCGGGGAAATGGTTTCCCCGGGGTGCCTCTCGCGGAGGAATTCCATGCGTAACTCTCGAGCACTGGCGGCCGTCGTCGCCGCGGGCGCCGTCGTCGGCCTCGCCGCGCCGACGGCCGCCGCCTGGGCAGGACCCAGCAACATCGTCGCCATGCCCAGCGTGATCGCGCGCGGCGGCCAGCTCACGGTCACCGTCGACGGCTGCGACCACCCCGGCAGCGTCGAGTCGCCCGCCTTCCCGAAGACCGATCTGAAGCAGATCCCCGGCGGCACCACGTCCAGCGCCACCGTCACCGTGAACCACCACGCCCACCCCGGCGCCTACGACATCACCGCGCACTGCCACGGCAAGCCGCCGCTCACCCGCCCGCACGCCTTCACCGTCATCCACGGTGCCGCCCGCGGCGGCCTCGGCGGCAGTACCACGGCGGGTGCGACCAGCACCGACATCGCGATCGGCGGGGCCCTGGTGGCCGCCGCCGTGGTCGGCGGCGGTGTGTTCTGGATGCGGCGCCGGTCCGAGAACCGGGTGTGAACAGACCACGACCGGCCCGGCGCGTCCCCTTCCGCGCCGGGCCGGTCGGCCGTGTGTGCCCCGGGAGTACGGGGCGGTGTGACCGGGGATCAGGTGTGGTCGGCGTCCGTGCGGCGGCGCGTCCAGTAGTACGCCGTGCCGAGCACGCCCGCGATCAGCGCGCCGCCCACGGCGATCTGGTGCCCGTCGAACCCGCCCGCGCTGCCGCCGACGCCCGCGTGGACGCCCCTGGAGTGGTGCGTGCCGGGGCTGGAGCGGCCGCTGCCGGTGGCGATGGTGAGGTCGGTCCTGCCCGACTCCTGGCCGCAGGTGAACGTCACCTCGTACATGGCGCCGGGCTTGGCGTCCCAGAAGACGTGCGCGGTGGCCGACGACTGGCCCTTGGGGATGGTGACGTCGTCGAACACGCCGGAGGTGACCTTGGTGTTGTTCTCACAGCCGTCCACGCTCAGGGTGACCTGCCCGCCCGCGGCGATCGTGGAGGGCGTGACGCGGAAGCCGAACGAGGTGATGTTCTCGTCGCCCGCGACGGCCGCGCCCGCGGTGGGTGCGGTGAGGGCCAGGGCGGCGGTGGTGAGCAGGGCGGCCGAGGCGACGCGTATCGCGCGCATGGCGAATCCTCCGGGTCCCCGAGGAGCGGCCGCGGACCTTCTTCCGCCGGCGCCTGATACGCACCTCGATGCGGTGAACGCTAGGTAGGCCGGAGATGCGCCGCGATCGCTGTCGTGCGAACGGGGCATTCCTGTGGGCCGGACAGGGGAACCACGGCGTGGCGCGCTTGGCCCGGACAGCGAGAACCGCCCGGCGCCGTGCCCCTCGCGACGAGGGTCACGGACACCGGGCGGCGCGTCGTTCAGCGGATCGGGATCAGCGGAACAAGGGCATCAGCCGGGCGGTGCGCCCTACTGGGTGACGACCTTGCCCTCCGGGCTCAGGGCGTCGAAGGTGACCGGAAGGGCGGCCGCGGCCTTCTCGGCGACCTCGTCCGCGCCGAGCCCCAGGAGGGCGGCGATGCGGGCGATGTTGTCACCGAGCGCCTTGGTCAGCTCGTCGGCGGCGAGGGGCTGGTTCTCGCCCGTGCCGACCCAGGAGTCGACCTTGTCGCCGAGGCCGGCCGCGCGCAGCTCCTCGATCGCGGGGGCGATGTGGCCACCGTCGAAGAGGGTGGTGATGAGGAACAGCTCCAGGGGGGTGGAGGGGGCGTCGATGGCAGCCATGTCTATCTCCTTGCAAGCGATAACTGAATCGGTGGTTCCGAGGGCGGGGCGGCGGACTCACTGCCTCCGCGCTGCCCTCGTGGGACCAGACGTGGCGTAGGTGTTCGAGGGTTGCCCGATCGGGTGAAGGCATACTGAACTTGCCATGTGGCAGGGCGATTTGACCCGTCAGGAACCGCTATTCCGGATCGTTTTCCGTCAGCGACGTTCCGTTTCCGTCAACGTCGTTCCGGCAGCTGGGAGCGCGGGCGCACGCGATCACGGCGTGAGGCCCGTGCGGGACGCGATCCAGCCCAGGTGCTCCTGGAGGCCGGGGCGCCACACCTGCCAGCTGTGACCGCCGGGAAGCTCGACGAGTGCGGCCTTCATCCCCGCCTTCTTCGCGGCCGCGTACGCCTTGAGCGCCTGCGGCCGGTAGGTGGAGTCGTCCTTCCCCGCGACGAAGACGGCCGAGGTGTCGGGGAAGCGTTCGCGCGCGAGCACGTCGAGCGGGTTGACCTTCTCGAAGGCCTTCTCGTCGCCGCCGAAGGCCGCGTCGACGGTCTTCTCGCGGCTGCCGAGGGTCGGCTCGTCCTGCCCGGAGATGTCGACGAAGGAGCCGTACCGGCCGGGCGCGTTCACCGCCATCTGGAGCGAGCAGGTCCCGCCGTTGGACAGGCCGGAGATCGCCCGGTGCGCGCGTCCGGAGGCGACCTGGAGGTGGGTGGCCGCCCAGTGCGGCACGTCCTCTGCGAGGTACGTCTGGACGTCGCCGAGCCGGGAGTTCATGCACAGCGGGTTGTCGAAGGAGCCGCCGAGCGGGTCCACGACGAGCACGACGGGCGCGAGGCCCGCGTGCGCGGCGGCGAAGTCGTCCATCATGTCCGGCAGTTGCCCCGAGGTGATCCAGTCCTCCGGCGAGCCCGGCTGCCCCGCCATCAGGACGAGCACGGGCAGCGGCGGCCGCGGGGACGCCTGGTAGGCGGGCGGCAGATAGACGTACGCGTCCCGGGCGTCGAAGTGCGACCTCGTCCCCGGGATCGGGGTCTTCGACACCGTGCCCTTGGCGGGCAGGCCGTCCGGGGCCCGCCAGACCTCGGACACCGCCTTGCCCGGCGGCACCTCGACGAGCGGCTCCGCGCGCCCGGCGGCCTCCTTGAAGCCGACGGTGTCCTGCGGCCCGAGCAGGGTGCGCGGGGTCGGGTAGTTGTCGTAGTGGATGTTGACCTCGCAGAGGCCGAGGAGCACCACGCACGCCCCGGCGGCCAGCGCCCCGGCCCGGCCGCGCAGGCGCAGCGTCGGCATCCGGAAGAAGGCGAGGCACACGCCGAGGACCGCCACCCCGATCCACACCACCACGTCGGTCGGCAGCGCGTCGGGGAAGGGCTGCCACCAGTCGTCCACCACCACCGGGACCAGGAACGACAGGAGCGCGGCGAGCACGAGCGCGGCGGGCAGCAGCCGCGTCCACCAGCGGCGGTCCCGCGAGAAAAGCAGCACGGCGAGCCCCAGCGCGCCGAGCGCCCGCACCAGGACCGGTACGGTTCCGGCCACCAGCGACCAGTCCAGCGGCCCCCCGGCCGTCACCACCCGCTCCACACGCGCTCGCTTCCTGACGGTTGCCCCGCTCCGGGGCAGGTCTCCCCCTCAGAGTGCGCTGGTCAGGGCGGTACCGCAGGGCGGGAGCCGCGGGGGCGCGCGGGCTCGGTGCGAGAGGGGGCGCGCGGACGGGGCGCGCGCGGTGGCGCCATCCGGGTCACACGCCGTGTGCTCGCCGCACCCGAACTGGGGCGGCGCACACACTCCCCGGACCGCACCACGAGGGGGTTCCATAGCGCATATGCCGCACGGATGGGGCACGACGGGGGACTGCGGGGGCATCCGTGCGGCGGGGCCACCGGTACTTCCCCTGCGATGCGCCGGTGGCCCGCCGGGCAGCCGGGCGGGATCGGCGTCCATGCCTCCCCATGGACGGTCCCGGCCCGGCGCGCACGCACCGCGACGGCCGTCGCCGAGCGGGCGTCCGCAGGTTCCGGTGTGGCTGATTCGCCCTCGTTGATCTTCGCTGCGAAGACGCCGACGCTTGGTCCATGGCCCCCGAAGGGCAGCGAGGCCGACCGGCGAGAGGTGGCAGGAGACCATGAGCGAGGACGTGACCGCAGCGGGCACGAGCACGGGCGAGGACGCGACGCGCCGCTACTACGAGACCAGTGACGTCGACGCGTTCTACGACATCGTGTGGGGCGGCGAGGACATTCACACCGGCATCTACGCGCACGAGCGGGAGCCGATCGCGGACGCCTCCCGGCGTACCGTCCAGGAACTCGCGGACCGGCTCCGGGCCACCGTCGGCCCGGAGCGCACCGTCCTGGACCTCGGTTCCGGATACGGCGGGACCGCCCGCTACCTGGCCGACCGCTTCGGCTGCCGGGTCGTCGCGCTCAACCTCAGCACCGCCCAGAACGAGCGGCACCGCGCGGCCAACGCCAAGCGCGGCCTCGGCGACCTCATCGAGGTCGTCACCGGCTCCTTCCACGACGTGCCGTACGCCGACGGCCACTTCGACGCCGTGTGCTCCCTGGAGGCGTTCTGCCACAGCGGCGACCGGAACCGGGTGCTCAGCGAGGCCGTACGGGTGCTCAAGCCCGGCGGGGCCCTGGCCTTCACCGACCTGATGGCCGACGATGCGACGCCCCCCGAGGTCCTGCACGCGGCCGTGTCCCGCCTCGGCGTGGACGCGCTCGCCACCCCGGCCTTCTACCGGGAGCGGCTCACCGGACTCGGCCTGGACGCGGTCGACTTCGCCGACCACAGCGACCAGGTGGTGCGCCACTACGTCCGCCTCACCGACGAGACGCGCGCCAAGGAGGCCGAACTGCGCGCCGTCATCAGCCCCGGCTACGTCGACGGACTGCTCGGCAATCTGCCGCTGTGGGTGGACGCGGCCCGCGCCGGGCGCCTGCGCTGGGGCATCTTCAGCGGCCGCCGCCCCGGGGCGTGAGGGCACGCGGCCCCGGCGGGTCGCGGGGCACGGCCGGATCGAGCACCCCGGCCTCGGCCCGCAGCGCCCGGGCCAACGCCTCCGCGAGGGGATGGCCGTGCCGCCCCGACGCCGTCGCCATGCCGATGCGGCGGGTCAGGGCCGGGGGCAGGACCGGCACGGCTCTCACCCCGGGCAGCTCCGGGGCGAGCGCCACCGACGGGACCAGCGAGACGCCGACCCGCGCGGCGACCAGGGAGCGCGCGAAGAAGTAGTCCGTCGTGGTGCCGCGGATCACCGGCTCGAAACCCGCGAGGGCGGCGTACCGGCGCAGATACGCCTCCGTCTTGAGACAGCCGAGCACCCAGCGCTCGGCGGCGAGTTCCGCGAGGTCCACCGACGGCCGTGCCGCCAGGGGGTGGTCGTCGGGCAGGACGGCCGACAGCGGGTCGTCGAGCAGCGGCGTCCACACCACACCGGGGCGGCCGTCCGGGCCGCCGTCGGCCAGGGGCCCGTCGAAGTGGTAGGCGAGCGCCAGGTCCGCCGCGCCCTCGCACACCAGGCGCACGCTGTCCTCCGGCTCCCGTTCGAGCACCGTGAGGTCCGTCTGCGGATGCTCCGCCGCGAACCGGGTCAGGGCCCCGGGAAGCAGCACCCGGCCGCCGCTGGTGAAGGTGGCCACCGTGAGCCGGGGCCGGGGCGCCGCGAGCCGGTCCACCCGCGCCCGGGCCCTGGCCAGTTCCGCGGTCACGGCCTCGGCGTCCACCATGACCCGGCCGGGCTCGGTGAGGGCGACCCCGCGCGTGCTGCGCGTCACGACCGCCGCGCCGAGGCTCCGCTCCAGGGCCGCGACGTGCTGGGACACGGCCGACGGGGTGAGGCGCAGGGCCGCGGCCGCGCGGTTGAAGCTGCCGTGCTCCGCCACGGCGCGGAGCACGCGGAGCCGCTGCACATCGATCACGAGACACCCTCAGCCGTTCGCCGACCGCCCCACCCGGGTGCCACGGTCGTCAGTCGTACTTAACACGAGAACAGTAAGTGACCAGTTCTGCTGCGGTCGATGTCCCGCCAGGGTTGTCCCCATGGCAACCATCTGCGTCATCGGCGGCAGCCGGTACTTCGGCGAACTCCTGGTCCGGCGCCTGCGCGCGGACGGCCACGACGTCACCGTGGTCAACCGCGGGGCCATGCCCCCGCCTCCCGGCGTCCGGCACCTCGTCGCCGACCGCGACGACGCGGCCGCCCTCGCCGCGGCCCTCGGCTCCCGCACCTTCGTCGTCGTCGTCGACCAGGTCTGCTACACGCCCGCCCAGGCCGCCGTCGCCGCCCGTGCCTTCCGCGGCCGCGCCGGGCGGTACGTCATGACCTCGACGATCGAGGTGTACGACCCGGCCACGGCCGCGTGGCCGCACACCTCGTCCCGTACCCCGGTGCCGGAGACCGCCGTGGACCCGGAGACCTGGCCCGTCCGCCTCGACCTGCCCTGGCACGACCCGGAGTTCCGCGCGGCCCACTACGCCGAGGGCAAGCGCCAGGCGGAGGCGGTCCTCGCGCGGGACGGCGGCCTTCCGTTCGCCGCCGTGCGCAGCGCCCACGTGCTCGGCGGCGGCGCCCGGGAGTTCACGGGCCGCCTCGACCACTACGTGTCACGGATCCTGCGGGGCGCGGAGATCGCCGTGCACCGCGATCCGCTGCCCACGGTCTTCGTCCACCACCAGGAGATCGCGGCCCTGCTGCGCTGGGCGGCGACCGGCTCGGACTTCACCGGCGCGCTGAACGCCGCCTCGCACGGCCCCCTCGACGTCATGGACCTGACGGCGGCGATCGCCGAGCGGACCGGCCGCGCGCCGAGGTACCGCACCGTCGCCACCGGGCAGGACGCGTCGCCGTTCTCCCTCGACCGCCACTACGCGATGGACAACGCCCGCGCCGGACGGCTCGGCTTCCGCCTCTCCCACACGTCCGACTGGCTGCCCGGCGCCGTCGCGGAAGCGCTCGCGACCGCGCGTACCGCCGCGGCGGCCTGACACGGACCCCGTTCCGAACCACCCTCCAGGAGACACTCGTGCAGCACCGCCGCATCGGCGACACCACCGTCAGCGCCATCGGCCTCGGCGCCATGCCCCTGTCCATCGAGGGGCGGCCCGACGAGGACAGGGCCGTCGCCACCGTCCACGCCGCCCTCGACGCGGGCGTCACGCTGATCGACACCGCCGACTCGTACCACTGGCACGCGGGCGAGAGGGGGCACAACGAAGAACTCGTCGCCCGCGCCCTGGCCCGCTACGGCGGCGACACCTCCGGGGTGCTCGTCGCCACGAAGGGCGGGCGCGGGCGGCCCGGCGACGGCAGTTGGACGGTCACCGGCACCCCCGGTCATCTGAAGCGCGCCGCCGAGGGCTCGCTGCGCCGCCTCGGCACCGAGGCGATCGGCCTGTACCAGCTGCACAAGCCGGACCCGGACGTGCCGTGGGCCGAATCCGTCGGCGCCCTGCGCGCACTGCTCGACGCGGGCACGATCAGGGCGGCCGGGGTCTCCAATGTGACGCCCGGCCAGATCCGGGAGGCCCACGCGATCCTCGGGGCGGGTCTCGTCTCCGTGCAGAACCAGTACTCGCCCGCCGTCCGGGACAGTGAGGAGGCGCTGCGCCTGGCCACCGAGCTGGGGCTCGCGTTCCTGCCCTGGAGTCCGCTCGGCGGCATCTCCCGCAGCTCCCTGGACGGGCCTTCGGGCGGGGCGTCGGCCGGTACGGCCTTCCACCGGGTCGCCGCCGCCCGCGGCACGAGCCCGCAGCAGATCGCGCTCGCCTGGCTCCTGACCCGCTCGCCGGTGCTGATCCCCGTCCCCGGAGCGAGCCGCCCGGCGTCGGTGCGGGACTCCGCGGGAGCCGCGGACCTCACCCTCACCGAGGAGGAGCTGGCCCTCCTGAACGCGCCGGACGCGGCGGCCCCGGGGGCGGCCGCGTCCGGCGGGACGGCGTGGCGTCAGCCGTCGATGCCGGGGAAGAGCAGCGCGAAGGGCTCCGCCGTGGCCGCGATGCCGCGGCTGTAAGGGGCGTCGAAGTCCCAGATCAGGAAGAGCAGGAAGGCGATCAGGGCGGAGAAGAGGCCCGCGAGGACGAGTTCGCGGACGTTGCGGCGGATCTGGAAGGCGAAGATGAGGCCGACGGTCACGAGGCCGCCGGTGATCAGGCCGAACCAGACGACCCCCGGCATGGTGGCCTCCGCGCTGTCGCCGCGGGCCCCGCGCGCGTCGTCGGCGAGGGCCACCTGGTCGATGAGGGGCTGGTAGGCCTGGGCCTCGAAGTCGGACTTGGGTTCGTAGTCGGTGACGTCGTGGCGGAGCGTGGCCAGCAGGGCGGTGCCGCGCGGGGTGAGTTCACCGTTGTCGGCCATCTGGTCCCACTCCTTCGTCACCACATGGCCGACATACGCCCTTACGTCGTCGCGGATGCGGTCGCGGACCTCGGCGGGGTAGACACGGACCCGCTCATGCACCTCGTGCAGCGCCTGGGCCTCGGTACGGACGTGGTCCTGGGCGGCGCTGCGGGCCTCCCAGACACCGGCGATGGCCAGGCCGAGGACGATGGCGTAGACCACGCCGATCATCATCGTCATGTACTCCATCACGTCCGGAGTCTCCGATACGTCAGCGTTTGTGGAGCTCCGCCAGTGCCGCAGCACGACGATGAGGAGCACGACGGCGCACGCGGCGGCCATCGCGAGGGTGAGAACAAGCCATTCCGTCAAGGGAGTCCTCCGGCGGTCAGCGCGGCCGCAGCGCGGCGACGGCGAGTACCGCGGGTGCGGTGATGAGCAGGGTGAGATGGACGAGGGAAGGCCCGTCGCGGGGCGGGCTCTTGCGCGGGGCCGTGTGGTACGCGGGGTAGTGCACGGCCTCCGGCGCGCGGTCCGGGCGCCGTGGTGAGGGCGTGGGCCGGGGCGCGGGGGGCGCGGGCCGGGGCGGAGGCTTGACCGACGGCGCGGGAGGCGCGGGCGTCGGCGGGGCGATCCGGGGCGACGGCGGCGCGGGCCGCGGCGGGGGAGGCGGCACGGGCCGCGGCGGCGCCGGGGGCTGCGGCGGCGCGGGCGGCGTCGGCTTCGGGGGAGTGGGCTTCGGGGGCGTCGGCTTGGGCGGCGTCGGTTTCGGAGGTGTGGGCGTGGGTTTCGGAGGGGTAGGGGTGGGCTTCGGCGGGGTCGGCTTGGGCGGCTTCGTGGGCGGCGGAGGGCAGTGACCGCCGCCCGCGTGAGCCGTGGCCGTCCCGCCCGGGCCGGTCGACGCGTACGCGCAGGCGTCGGCCTCGACGACGGCCGAGCCCGCCGGAAGGCCGACGAACAGGGCGAGCGTGAGCAGCGCGAACACGCGTGTGACGGGGGCGAGGAAGCCCCTGGAGGATCCGGGCACGACGCAGATCATGGGGGGCGCGCGACCGGCTCACGCGCAAACCTGAGGCGAATCGACCGAAGGGGGGAGCGCCCGCACGCGGGTTCGCGCGGGGGCTCCACCCGGGAGCGCCGCTCCGCGCGCCGTGCGGGCCCTGCGACCCCTGCCCCCCTGGTTCCCGCCCCGTGCCCGCCCGCAAAGAATCTTGAACCGGTGTTGAACGCTCTCCCCCGCCCCACCCGTACCTAGGGCCATGTGCGACGCCAGTGGGCGGCGCACCACCCAAGCGGAGCGGGAGTGAGTGAGAGATGAAGACCTGGCGGAGCGCCTCGCTCGTAGCGACAGCTGCGGCCGTGCTGGCGCTGACGACGGCGTGCGGTCAGGACGAGGGGGAGCAGTCCCCGAAGGGCCAGAACGTGGGCAACGAGGCGCCCGCCGGGGACGGCTACGGCTCGGGTGACGGCTACGGCGCCGACTCGGGCAGCGCCGCGAAGGGGGCGGCCAAGGCCAAGTCGGCGGGGCAGCTCGCCGTCCGGGACAGCAAGAAGCTCGGCAAGGTCGTCACGGACAGCGCGGGCTTCACGCTGTACCGCTTCGACAAGGACACCGCGCAGCCGCCGAAGTCGAACTGCGACGGCGCCTGTGAGCAGGCCTGGCCCGTGGTGCCCGCGAAGGGCGCGGAGGCGGCCCCCGGCGTCGACGAGTCCCTGCTCGGCGAGGTCACCCGGTCCGACGGCAGCAAGCAGCTGACCATCGACGGCTGGCCGATGTACCGATTCGCCAAGGACGCCGAGCCCGGTGACGCCAAGGGGCAGGGCGTGGGCGGCACCTGGTTCGCCTCGGCGCCCGACGGCAAGAAGGCCAAGCCCGCGGCCCCCGGCGGCGGTGCGGGCGCCGCGCGGCCCGCCGAGCGGGCCGGGCTCTCCACGCGCAACGACCCCGAGCTCGGCGAGATCGTCGTCGACAGGAACGGCATGACGGTCTACCGCTTCACCAAGGACTCCGCCTGGCCCATGAAGTCCGCCTGCACCGGCGCCTGCCTGGAGAAGTGGCCGGTCGTGGAGCCCGTGGCCAAGAACGACACCAAGGGCATCCTGGAGAAGGGGTTCGTCACCTTCGACCGCCCCGACGGCCGCAAGCAGCAGACGATCGACTGCTGGCCGCTGTACACCTTTGCCGGGGACAAGAAGCCCGGTGACACCAACGGCCAGGGTGTGGGCGGCACCTGGTTCGCCGCGGCCCCGGACGGCAAGGCGGTGCGCGCCGCTCAGTAGGGCCCCCGCCGCCGCGCGGCACCCGGTCCGCCCGGCGCCCCGCCCCGGGGCCCGGGACGCACCCGGCCGACCGGCCCGTTCCTTCCGTACCAAACGGAGGGAATGGGCCGGTTCTTTGGCGTTTCTCAGGGTGCGTACGGCATGTGCCACCGGCAGCCACCCAGGCAGTGACCGAGAACGGACGGCCAATTTCCGGTTTGACTCGCTCCCTTGGCTGGCGATCAGTAGCCTCACCCTCGAACACCGGCTCGCCTCCGCCCGATGTCTAAGCCTTGGAGTGTTGATGGAGCGTCCCGCCTGGGCTCCGCCCGGCATCGACATCGCGATGCCGAGCGCGGCCCGGATCAACGACTGCTACCTGGGGGGCTCGTACAACTTCGAGGCGGACCGGGAGGCCGCGCGCCGGGCGCTCGAGTTCCTGCCCGGGTTACCCAAGATCGCTCAGGCGAATCGTGCCTTCACCCGCCGCGCCGTGCGTTTCGCCGTGGAGGCGGGCATCGACCAGTTCCTCGACATCGGCTGCGGCCTGCCGTCCTTCGGGGCGGTCCACGAGGTGGTCCGGGCCGCGGCCCCGGGGGCGCGCGTCGTGTACGTGGACCACGACCCGGTGGCCGTCGCGCACGCCCGCGCGGTCGTGGACGGCGAGCCCCGATACGACGCGGTCTTCGCCGATCTGCGCAAACCCCGGGACATCCTGGGCAGTTCCGAGGTCAGGGCGCTGATCGACTTGGACAAGCCGACTGCGCTTCTTCTGTCGGCCATACTCCACTTCGTCGAGGACGCGTACGATCCCTACGCGGCGGTCGGAGAGCTGCGGGACGCGACGGCGTCCGGCAGCCTGCTGGCCGTCACGCACATTTCGTACGAAGGGATACCGGTTCCGCAGGAGCAGGCCGCCGGCGCCGTCGGCGTGTACAACGACATCCGCAATCCATTGATCATGCGATCGCGTGCCGAGATCGCGCGGTTCTTCGAGGGATACGACATGGTGGAACCCGGCCTCGTGCCGATGCCGCAGTGGCGGGCCGACACGGAGCTCGCGGACGAGGACCCCTGGTCCTTCTCCGGTTTCGCCGGCGTGGGACGCAAGCGTTGAGCGCGGAGCCGGACGGGCCGGAGGACAGACTGCGCAGATTCGCCACGATCTGGAGTCGCGCGCTCTTCCCGGTGACCGCCACCTCGCTGACCCGGCCCGAGTTCGAGCGGCAACTCCAGCCGCTCGCCCGGTGGTTGCGCGACGCCCTGGACGAGCGGCCGTTCCGCGCCGCCACCGGCGAGGCGGTCGGCGCGGCCCTGGTCGAGGCGCACTGCACCGAGCCGGAGGCGCTCAGCCGCACCCTGAACGTGGTGGACGCCTACCTCGTCCTGTACTGCGGCGCCGAGGGGGAGCGCGAGGAGCTGCGGGCCCGCTGCGCCCGCATCCAGCACGCGGTCGCCGCCGGGTTCGCGCGGGCGCTGCGGACGCGCACCCTGGCCGAGCAGGAGGCCATATCCCGGGCGGCGCTCGACGCGCGCGGCACCGTCGCCGAGGCCCTGCACGCGAGCGAGGCCCGCTTCCGCGCGGTGTTCCACGGCGCCGCGGTCGGCATCGGCATCGCCGACCTCGAAGGCACCGTCCTGGAGGTCAACGACGCCCTCGTGCGGATGTTCGGCGGCCTGGAGCACCATCTGCGCGGGCGCAACGTGGGCAGCTGGACGCACCCCGACGACTCCCCGCACGTGTGGAAGCTCTACGAGGAGCTGGTGCACGGCGAGCGCGAGCACTACCGCGTCGAGAAGGCCTTCTACCGCCCCGACGGCACCGTCCTGTGGACCAATCTGACGGTCTCTTTGCTGCGTGACGCCGACGGGGTGCCCCAGTACCAGCTCGCGCTCGTCGAGGACACCACCGAGCGCCGGCTCCTGAACCTGCGCCTGCGCTACGAGGCGACGCACGACGCGCTCACCGGACTGCCCAACCGCACGCTGTTCTTCGAGCGCCTGGAGAAGGCGCTCGCGGCGGGGGAGCGCGCCCGGTTCGGGCTCTGCTACCTGGACCTCGACGGCTTCAAGACGGTCAACGACAGCCTGGGGCACGCGGCGGGCGACCGGCTGCTCGTGGAAGTCGCCGACCGCCTCCAGGCCTGCGCGACCGCGCCCGGAGAGATGGTGGCCCGGCTCGGCGGCGACGAGTTCGTGGCGCTGACCACCGGACCCGACACGGAGCGGGAGGTCGACGAGTTGGCCGGGCGCATCATGAACGCGCTCGCGACGCCGATCAGCGTCGACGGCCGCGAGCTGACCGTGCGCGGCTCCATCGGCATCGTCGAGGGCCCGGCCGCCGAGCGCGGCGCCGCCGAGGTGCTGCGCAGCGCCGACATCACGATGTACCGCGCGAAGCACGCGGGCGGCAACCGCTACGAGCTGGCCGACCCCGAGGCCGACGCCCGCGCCATCACCCGGCACGGCCTGACGACGGCGCTGCCGGTGGCCCTGGAGCGCGGCGAGTTCTTCATCGAGTACCAGCCGCTCGTGCATCTGGAGGACGGCAGTGTGCGCGGCGCCGAGGCGCTGGTGCGCTGGCTGCACCCGCAGCACGGCGTCATCGGACCGGACCGATTCATTCCGCTCGCCGAGCACACCGGGCTCATCGTGCCGCTCGGCCGCTGGGTCCTGGAGGAGTCCGTGCGCCAGGCCTACACCTGGCAGGCCCGGCACGAGCACGCGGGACCGCTGCGCGTGAACGTGAACCTCTCACCGTGCCAGCTCACCCACCCCGGCCTGGTCTCCGACACCGTGGAGATCCTGGAGCGGACCGGGCTCGCGCCCGGCGCGCTCTGCCTGGAGGTCACCGAGTCCGCGCTGATCGGCGCCGACGAGGACCTGCTCAAGCCGCTGCGGCGGCTCGCCGAGATGGGCGTCGACATCGCGCTCGACGACTTCGGCACGGGGTACTCGAACCTGGCGAACCTCCGGCGCCTGCCGGTCAGCGTCCTGAAGCTCGACCGGGCCTTCACACAGGGCATGCAGCACTACCCCGTCGACCCCGTCGACCTGAAGATCGTCGAGGGCATCGTGTCGCTCGCGCACAGCCTGGACCTGGCCGTGACGGTCGAGGGCGTCGAGACGGGGGCGCAGGCCGACCAGCTGCGGGAGCTGGGGTGCGACACCGCGCAGGGCTGGTACTACGCCCGGCCCGGGCCGCCGGACCGGCTGCACGAGCTGGCGCTCGCCGACGTGCCCTGAGGCGGGCGGGCCGCCTCAGGGCTCTCCGGGTGGCGCCGTCGTCGTGGAGTGGGACGGGCTGGGGGTGTCCACCGGGGCCGTGACGTTGCTCGCCCACGTGGTGGCCAGGACGGTGGCGACCGCGGCGACGGCCGCCACCAGGACCGCGCTCACCGGTGTGGCCAGGGACGACAGGCGGCGGAAGTTGCGGATGTGACCCCACAGCAGGTCGGCCCGGCGGACGAGGCGCATCTCCCAGTACAGCGCGAGGCCCAGGGCCATGACGGTGCTCTGCGCCAGGATCAGGAAGACGGAGAGCGCGGTCGGCCCCTGGGGCACCCGCAGGCGCGGGACGAGCAGCAGGAGCTGGACCGCCGACATCACCGCCCACAGCCAGCCCGCCTTGCCGACGGGCGTGTTGCCGCGCAGCCACGGATACAGATAGCCGTACGTGAAGCCGTGGGCCAGCCAGACGCAGGTCGGCGCGCCCGCCACGGTCACCGACTCCGGTACGCCGCTGTAGCCCTCGGCCTGCCACGCGGTCCACGCCGTCCACGGCAGGGTGAGCAGCGCGGTGGCCGCCGCGGCGGCGACGCCGTTCGACCAGGCGGCGCGGCCCGCGGAGCCGCCGAGCGCGACGCCCTTGAGCCGCGCCGTCTCCCGGGCCGCGTCCGCGGCGGTGGGCCGGCGCAGGCTCTGCCACTTCTCCTCCCAGCTGTCGGCGGGCAGCGAGGTGTCGGCGAGGGTGCCCCGTGACGACGTCAGGAAGCGGTGCCGGCCCTCGGCGAACAGCAGGGCGCGGGCCAGGGAGTTGAGCAGCCGGGCGTGCGCGGCGCCGGAGAGGCCGTGCAGTTTCCGGGCGCGCTCCGCACGGCCGGAGGGCAGCAAGAGGTGCGCGCCCGCCCAGGCGACGAGGAGCGCGGCGGCGGTCGTCCAGTACGGCAGCCAGTTGTTCGGGGCGCCGATGACGGTCGCCGCGGCGGCGCACAGCAGCAGGGCGAGACAGTTCCGGCGCGCCCCCGCGCCCCAGCGGCCCTTCTCCACGCCGGTGGCGTAGAGCTGGGCCAGCAGGACGGCGACCGTCGCGCACCACATCACCTGTGCGCCGGGCGCGATGGTGCGCACGCCGTAGACGAGGCTGTCACCCGGCCACTGCCCGGCGAGCTGGGCCAGGAGGTCGCTGGTCGCGGGGCGGTCCGTGGAGGTCATGACGGTCCACCACGGGAGCAGGGCGGGGACGAGGACGGCCGCGAGCGCGAGGCGCCCCGTCCGGCCGACGCGGGCCGCGGGCGGCAGGAGCGGGACGACGACGAGCAGCAGCGCGGTGACCCAGGGCACGACCAGGGTGAAGAGCAGCGGCCAGGACGCCCCGGCGCTCCGGCCGGTGAAGAGCCGCTGCCCGGTGAACGGCGTCGCGAGGTCCGTCTCCCAGGGCAGGACCTGGAGCACCACGCAGGAGATCGCCGCGGTCCAGGCGGCCAGGGCGAGCGGCACCGCCCACGCGCGCGCCGCGTTCCCGCACAGCCGCAGGCGCAGGACCGCGTAGACGGCGCAGGCGGCGAGCGCGGCGGTGACGAGACAGGTGACGACGGCCCGCGTCCAGGTGCCGCCGCCCATGAGCCAGGCCAGCAGGACCAGGGCGGCGGTGGGCGCGGCGAGGACGCCCGACTCGACGACTGCGGGACAGCGGGCGCCGCGCCGCCGGTGACTGACGACGACGGTCAGGACGGGGAGCACGAACAGGACGGTGCCGAGCAGCGCGCCCTGGGTGCGCGACTCCATGGGCAGCGGCTCCGAGACGAGCCCGGTGTGGCCGTACACGAGGCCTCCCCACAGCCAGGAGAGCACCTTCCAGTGGGTGGAGTACGAGTCGATGAGGAGCGCGCCCAGGGCGACGGCGAGGCCCACCGCGACGAGCGGCACGAGGGGGCCCGCGCGCGGGCCCCCTCCCGGCGTGGTGCGGTAGCCGGTCAGCGCGGCGCAGGCCACGACGCCCAGGACGACGAGGGACAGCAGGGCCTCGGGGCTGCTGCCCGGCGGGTCCTGCGGAGCGGGCGAGCCGAGCGCGGCGGCGGCCGCCTCCCGGGACGTCAGGAGGCGGGCCGTCACCCGGCCGGGGTTCCCCTCGCGGGTCAGGACGAAGGTGACCGCGCGGGCCGTCTGCCGGGTCGGCGGGCCGCTGACCGCCAGGCCCCAGCCGCGCGGCACCTCGATGCTCCAGGCCCAGCGGCCGGGCAGGCGGGGCCGGGGGACCAGCTGACCCCTCTCGTCCTTGAAGGCGGACCCGATGGCGTACGTGATGCCGTCCGCGGCCATGGCGGCGGTCAAGGTGACGCGGTGTTCGGCGGTGACCGTCACCCTGTCGCGCGCCGACGGCTGGCTGACCGCGCACCAGTGGGGGTAACCGGGCCGCCGCATCCCGCCGTGCAGGGCGACGGCGGTGGCGTAGCCGCCCGGCAGACTGCTGGATACCTGGGCGAACTGGTCCGGCCACGCCCGGAGGCGGTTCGCGAGCGGATCCGCCGCGCGCAGCCGCAGCCGGTAGCGGACCACGGCCCGCCAGGACTTCTCGGGCGTGCGCTCGATGCGCACCGCGACCTCGCCGCTGCTGCCGTCGCCCGGGGTGTCCCGGCGGGTGCCCACGGGCACCTGGTCGGGCGGCTTCTTCGTGTCCTGCCACCACGGGAACGGATTCCGCGCCCTGTCGGCCTCCGTCCGCTGTGCCAGGACCTGGCCGCGCGCGGTGTCACCCCACTCGTCCGACGCCCACGTCACACACGCCGCGACGACGCCGCACAGCAGCAGCGCGGCCGTCGCGCGAGCAGCCCTGGCGAGCCCGTGGCGCACGCCCCGCGCAGCCCCCATGCGCGCCCCCTCCCGCGTTCGGAGAGCCAGGGTAGGGCCGGGCGAGTGGTGGCCGGGAGGTATCGGTTGGCGGGAAATCTCCTACGCACATGCCGTTCTGACGGGCGCACGGGAGCGGATCGGGGGCGCACTCTTTCCGGCGCATCACGCGGCGTGCGCCCGATCACGCCGCCGCACGCCGCGTCGCCCCTCACCGGGCGAGCAGCATCCGCTGCAACTCCCGGGCCGCGCGCGGCGGCGCCACGTCGCTGCGGTGGGCGAGCGCGATCGTGCGGCGAAGGCGGGGCCGGGCGAGCGGCGTCATCCGCAGGCCGCTGCCCGCGCGCTCGGCGACCATGCGGGGGACGACGGCGACGCCGAGGCCCGCGCGCACGAAGCCGAGCACCGCGTCCATCTCGCCGCCCTCGACGGCGAACTCGGGCTCGAAACCCTCCGCGCGGCAGGCCGCGACCGTCAGCTCCCGCAGGTCGTAGCCGTGCCGGAACATCACGAGGCGCTCGCCCTGGAGGTCGGCGACGCGGGCCGTCGCGCCGAAGTCCGGTGTGTCGGGGGCGTCCGGCGACGACACCACGACCAGGTCCTCGCGCAGCAGCTCCACCGTGGTCAGGGCGGGCGAGGGGCTGGGCAGCGGCAGCACCACGAGCGCCAGGTCGAGGGCGCCGCGCGCGAGCTGGCGGACGAGGTCGTGGCTGCCGCCCTCCTCGATCAGGAGCTGGATGCCGGGGTGCCGGTCGTGGAAGTCGCGCAGGACCTGCGGCAGCAGACCGGTGCAGACGCTCGGGGTCGCGCCGAGGCGCACCCGGCCGCGGCGCAGCTGCGCCAGCTCCTGCACCTCGATGCGCGCGGTGTCGGCGTCGGCGAGGATGCGCCGGGCCAGCGGAAGCAGCGCCTCGCCCGCGTCGGTGAGCGTGATGTTGCCGCGCGCCCGGCTGAACAGCTCGGCGCCCAGCTCCTTCTCCAGGGCGCGCACCTGTTGCGAGAGCGAGGGCTGCGAGACGTGCACCCGCTCGGCGGCCCGCGTGAAGTGCCGGGTCTCGGCGACGGCGACGAAATACAAGAGCTGCTGGAACTGCATGCCTACACCCTAGACTTTCCATAGTCTCAACCTATGGAGATGAGCGCCATCATCTCTTGGACTGATCGGGACCTTCGGCCGTAGCGTTGCTGGCATGGCTCTGGCAACCCGGACGGACCGACGGCCGTCACTTCCGCGAACGGTGTGGGACTCCACCGTCGGCAAGAAGACCGTGATGGCGGTGAGCGGCCTGATCATGCTGCTCTACCTGGTCGCGCACATGATCGGGAACCTCAAGATCTTCTTCGGCCCGGACGACTTCAACCACTACGCGCACTGGCTGCGCACCCTCGGCGGGCCCGTGATGCGCTGGGAGTGGACCCTGTGGGTCATCCGGGTCGTGCTCGTCGTCTCCGTGGTCGCGCACGCCGTCTCCGCGTACCAGCTGAGCAAGCGCGACCTCAAGGCGCGCCCCACCAAGTACGTGCACAAGAAGCCGCGCAGCAGCTATGCGACGCGCACCATGCGCTGGGGCGGCGTCATCGTCGGCCTGTTCATCGTCTGGCACATCCTGGACCTGACGACGGGCACCGCGCACCCCGGCGAGTACCAGCACCTGCACCCGTACCAGAACGTCATCGACACCTTCTCGACCTGGTACGGCAACGTCGTCTACATCGTCGCCGTGGTCGCCGTCGGCTTCCACGTGCGGCACGGCTTCTGGAGCGCCGCACAGACCCTCGGCGTGGGCAGCGCGGCCCGCGACCGCGCCCTGAAGACCTGCGCCAACGGCCTCGCGCTCCTGCTGACCGCTGGCTTCGTCTCCGTCCCCGTCGGCGTCATGACCGGAGTGGTGAGCTGACCGATGAATTCCTTTGCCGACTACGCCACCGGAGAGCCGGTCGCCGACACCAAGGCGCCGCGGGGGCCGGTCAACGAGCGCTGGGACACCCGCCGCTTCGAGGCCAAGCTGGTCAACCCCGCCAACCGCCGCAAGCACACCGTGATCGTGGTGGGCACCGGCCTCGCGGGCGGCTCCGCCGGGGCCACGCTCGCCGAACAGGGCTACCACGTCGTGCAGTTCTGCTACCAGGACTCGCCTCGCCGCGCCCACTCGATCGCCGCGCAGGGCGGCATCAACGCCGCCAAGAACTACCGCAACGACGGCGACTCCGTGCACCGCCTGTTCTACGACACCGTCAAGGGCGGCGACTTCCGCGCCCGCGAGTCCAACGTGCACCGGCTCGCACAGATCTCGGTGGAGATCATCGACCAGTGCGTGGCGCAGGGCGTGCCCTTCGCGCGCGAGTACGGCGGACTGCTCGACACCCGCTCCTTCGGCGGCGTGCAGGTGTCCCGCACGTTCTACGCCCGCGGCCAGACGGGCCAGCAGCTCCTGCTCGGCGCCTACCAGGCGCTCAGCCGCCAGATCGCGGCCGGGAACGTCGAGATGCACCCGCGCACCGAGATGCTCGACCTGATCGTCGTCGACGGCCACGCGCGCGGCATCGTCGCCCGCGACCTGGTCACCGGCAAGATCGACACGTACTTCGCGGACGCCGTCGTCCTCGCCTCCGGCGGCTACGGCAACGTCTTCTACCTGTCGACCAACGCCATGAACTCCAACGCCACCGCCGTGTGGCGGGCCCACCGGCGCGGCGCCTACTTCGGCAACCCCTGCTTCACCCAGATCCACCCCACCTGCATCCCGCGCACCGGCGACCACCAGTCGAAGCTGACCCTGATGAGCGAGTCGCTGCGCAACGACGGCCGCATCTGGGTGCCCAAGGCCAAGGGCGACACGCGCCCGGCGAACGAGATCCCCGAGGAGGAGCGCGACTACTACCTGGAGCGCATCTACCCCTCCTTCGGCAACCTCGTCCCGCGCGACATCGCGTCCCGCGCCGCGAAGAACGTCTGCGACGAGGGCAGGGGAGTGGGCCCCGGCGGCCAGGGCGTCTACCTGGACTTCGCCGACGCCATCCGGCGCATGGGCCGGGGAGCCGTCGAGGCCAAGTACGGCAACCTCTTCGACATGTACCAGCGGATCACCGACGAGGATCCGTACCGGGTGCCGATGCGGATCTACCCGGCCGTGCACTACACGATGGGCGGCCTGTGGGTCGACTACGACCTCCAGACCACCGTCCCCGGCCTGTTCGCCATCGGCGAGGCCAACTTCTCCGACCACGGAGCGAACCGGCTCGGCGCCTCCGCCCTCATGCAGGGCCTGGCCGACGGCTACTTCGTCCTGCCGTCCACCATCAACGACTACCTCGCGAGGAACCCGCACCAGTCGGAGGTCACCGACCAGCACCCGGCGGTGCGCGAGGTGATCGGCGAGACCGAGGAGCGGGTCGCGCGGCTGCTCGCCGTCGACGGCGACCGCACACCCGACTCCTTCCACCGCGAACTCGGCGAACTCATGTGGGAGTTCTGCGGCATGGCCCGCACCGAGACGGGTCTGCGCAAGGCCCTGGAGCGCATCCCGCAGATCCGCGACGAGTTCTGGCGGCGCCTGAAGGTGCCCGGCACCGGCGAGGAGTTCAACCAGTCCCTGGAGAAGGCCAACCGCATCGTCGACTACCTGGAGCTCGCCGAGCTGATGTGCCTCGACGCGCTGCACCGGGCCGAGTCCTGCGGCGGCCACTTCCGGGAGGAGTCCCAGACCCCCGACGGCGAGGCCGCCCGCAGGGACGAGGAGTTCTCCTACGCGGCCGCCTGGGAGTTCACCGCCACCGGCGCCGCCCCCGTCCTGCACAAGGAAGACCTGGTCTTCGAGTACGTCCACCCCACTCAGCGGAGCTACGCATGAAGCTCACCCTGCGCGTCTGGCGCCAGCGCGATGCCGGCGCCGAAGGCGCCATGTCCACCTACGAGGTGGACGGGATCTCTCCGGACATGTCCTTCCTGGAGATGCTCGACACCCTCAACGAAGAGCTCATCGTCAAGGGCGAGGAGCCGGTCGCCTTCGACCACGACTGCCGCGAGGGCATCTGCGGCGCCTGCTCGCTCGTCATCAACGGCGACGCGCACGGGCCCGAGCGCACCACCACCTGCCAGCTGCACATGCGCTCCTTCCAGGACGGCGACACCATCGACGTCGAGCCGTGGCGCGCGGCCGCCTTCCCGGTCATCAAGGACCTGGTCGTCGATCGCTCCGCCTTCGACCGCATCATCCAGGCGGGCGGCTACATCAGCGTGCCGACCGGCGCCGCCCCCGAGGCGCACGCCACGCCCGTGCCGAAGCCGGACGCCGACCACGCCTTCGAGCACGCCGAGTGCATCGGCTGCGGCGCCTGCGTGGCGGCCTGCCCCAACGGCTCGGCGATGCTGTTCACCTCGGCCAAGGTCAACCACCTGAACGTCCTTCCGCAGGGCGCGCCCGAGCGCGAGACCCGCGTCCTCGACATGGTCACGCAGATGGACTCCGAGGGCTTCGGCGGCTGCACCCTCACCGGTGAGTGCGCCACCGCCTGCCCGAAGGGCATCCCGCTGCCGTCCATCGCGGCGATGAACAAGGAGTGGCTGCGGGCTGCGCGCAAGGCGCCCCGCTAGCGCCCCGCGCCCTTCGGGGCGCTAGCGGCGGGGCCGCAGGTCGGCCCCGTACACCGTCTGGTAGTCCGGCACCACGAGCCGGGAGCGGGGGCTGACCGCACGGGCCCGGGCGAGGAAGTCGTCCAGGCCCGTGCCGTCCTTGCGGGGCGGCCGGCTCAGCGGCTGCTCGAAGTCGTCCCAGTGCACCGGCACGAGCACGTCGGGGCGGCCGAGCGCGTCGAGCAGCCGCGGCACATAGCGGTGCGTGGACGCGCTCGACGCCACCGCGACCATCGCGATGTCCGGCTCCAGGCCCCTGAAGGAGCGCTCGTCGAAGTCGCTGGCCCCCATGAACAGCGCCGAGGGCGCGCCGTCCGGCGTCACCTTGAACGCAAGGGTGTCGCCCTCGGGCAGGTCGGAGACGGTCCGGGGCGCCGTGGCGGGCGGGGCGTGCAGGGTGCCCGGCGCGAAGTAGGAGTACGAGCCGTTGCGGCTGTGCCGCGAGCTCGCCACCTCGATCACGTACCCGTCGAAGGCGAGCACCTCGCCGCCCTTCACCACGGAGATCTGCCCCGCGTCCACGCCGAGCGAGCGCAGTACGTGGTACGTCGTCTCGGTGCCGATGACCCTGGCCCCCGTCGAACGGGCCACGTGCGGAACGTCGTTGAGATGGTCCCAGTGGGTGTGCGTGACGCAGATGACCTCGGGTGTGCCCGTGTGCTCGCGTACCAGCGCCTCGTCGGTGCGCAGCGGCGTCGCGGGGTCGAAGGAGCCGGTGAACAGGCCGGTGTCGAAGCGGGTGACGTACGGATCGACGAGGACGGTCCGCGTCTTCGGCTCCCCGCGCAGGTCGATGCGCCAGCCGGAGGTGCCGAGCCAGCGGTACGAGACGGCCGTCGCGGAACGGCGACGCGCCGGGGCGCGCCCCTCGGCGGACGCGGCGGCGGGGATCAGGGGGACGGTGGCGCCGAGGGCGGCACCGCGCAGGAGGGTGCGACGGCCGGGGCCGCCGTGTCGTGCGTCGGTGTTCATGGCGGCAGCAGACCAGGAGCCAGGGCCCGCCGTCCAAGAGCAAAGGGCCGTGAAGTCCATATCCGATTCTGTATAGCGCCAGGTCAGACCGGTTGACGTGGGTGGCCGGCCCCGGACCGCAAGCTGTCGACGGCGATTCTCGCGGCGGTGCCGATCGCGGCGTCCACCCGGGTGAGGTCGGCGACCATCGCACGGCTCCTGGCGAACACCGCCACCGCGTACGTGTCGCCCTCGGGCCAGCGCACCACCCCCGCCTCGATGTGCAGCCCCGGCAGCGTGCCGGTCTTCGCGGCGATCCGCACGTCGTCGGGGAAACCCGAGGTGAGCCGGTGCCGGAACACCTGGCGGCCCATCAGCTCCCGCACCCGCGCGCACGCCTCGGGCGGCCCCGCCGCGTCCCGCCAGATCAGGTCGAGGAGGCGGGTGACCTCGCGCGGTGTGCCGGCGTTGGCGCGCCGCGGGTCCAGGACGCCCAGGCGGCGCTTGCCCTCGTCCGACAGGGCGCGGTAGCGCGTGGCGAACTCCTCGGCCGTACGCGCCCCGACGTCGTCGAGCATCGAGGCGAGGGCCTCGCGCGGCCCGCCCACGATCCGGGTCCGCGTCAGACCCAGCTCCCGCGCCAGCATCCCCACCGTGTCGAGGCCGACGCGTGAGAGCAGGATGTCGGCCGCCGAGTTGTCGCTCACGGTCAGCGCGAAGTACGCGAGGTCGCGCAGCGAGATCTCCACGTCGTCCACGCACCCGGCGGTCCCCCAGCCGCCCAGCCGGTGCGCGTCCGTCACCAGGACCCGCTCCCGGGGATCGAGCTGCCCCGCGGCGGCCTGGCGGGCGAACTCCAGGACCAGCAGCACCTTGAAGACGGAGGAGATGGCGACGGGGGTGTCGGCGGCGACGGAGACGTCGTCCCCTCCGGGGGCGTCTACGCGCATCGCGTGCAGCGCGCCCTCCGCGCCCGCCCGGGCGAAGACCTCCCGTACGCGTTCCTCGACTCCGAGTCCCTCGGCCCCGTGTTCCTCGACCCGCATCCCGTCCCTCGCTTCCTCTCGCCTACGCTCGTCGCGTGGATCTCTTGCGGCACCTGCGTATTTTCGTCGTCACCGCGGAGGAGCTGCACTTCAGCCGGGCCGCCGAACTGCTCGGCATGGCACAGCCGCCGCTCAGCCAGGCCGTGCGGCGCCTGGAGAAGGAACTCGGCGCCGAACTCTTCGACCGGAGCAACCGGCAGGTCCGGCTCACCGCGGCCGGGTCCGTCCTCTACGACGAGGCCCGCGCGCTCCTCGTCCGCGAGGAGCGGCTGCGCTCCCTGGTGCGGCGCGCCGTCGACGGCGACGTCGGTACGCTGCGGGCCGGCGTGCCCGAGGACACCGCCGCGCCCGTGCTGCACGCGCTGCTCGCCGCCTGCGCCGAGCGCGCGCCCGGGCTCCGCGTCGACCTCCAGGAGGTGTCCACGCAGGAGCAGCTCCGGCTGCTCGCGTCCGGGGGCCTCGACGTCGGCCTGCTGCATCTGCCGGTCGACGCCACCGGCCTCGTCCTCGGCCCCGAAGTCGCCGTCGAGCTGGGGGTGGTGCTGCCCCGCACGTCCCCGCTGGCCCGGCTACCGGAGGTCGCCCTCGCGGACCTGTCCGGGCACGATCTGGTGCTGTGCCCGCGGGACGCCGCGCCGGGCTGGTACGACACCACGCTCGACGTCTGCCGCGGGGGCGGCTTCGTGCCCGGCCGCGTCCGGCACGCCCGCAACCCCGAGTTCCTGCTCGGCCTCGTGGCGGCAGGTCAGGGCGTGGCCTTCGAACGGGGTACCGCCGCGCGCAAGGAGCCGCGGGTGGTCTGGCGGCCCCTCGCCGGGCGGCCCCTCGCGCAGCGGGTCGCCGGGGCGTGGCCCGTGCAGGGGGCTCACGCCGGGGCCGGGCGCTTCGCGGGGCTCGCCGCGGAGGTGCTGTCCAGCAACGGTCCAGCGACCCCTCGCCCCCCGTCCACCCCGGGCCCGGTGCCCCGCCCCTGGACAGTGGTCTACGACCCCGCGTGAGCCCACTCCCCACCCACCCGCCCCCATCGCGCTCCGCGCTCGTCCTCAATCGCCGGACGGGCTCACATTCCCCCAGGTACGGGTGGGAGGAGGGGCCGCTAGGCCGGGGAGGGCAGGGCCGCGGCCAGGTAGGGGGCCGTGCGGCTGTGGGCCTCGCGGGCGACCTGGCGGGGCGGGCCGCAGGCCACCACGCGGCCACCCCCCGCCCCACCCCCGGGCCCCAGGTCCACCACCCAGTCCGCCCCGGCCACCACGGCCATGTCGTGCTCGGCGACCACCACGGAGTGCCCCGCGTCGACCAGTTCGTGCAGCCGCCCCACGAGCAGCTCGACATCGGCGGGGTGCAGCCCGGTGGTGGGCTCGTCCAGGAGGTAGAGGGTGTGCCCGCGCCGCGCCCGCTGCAGCTCGCTGGCGAGCTTGATGCGCTGCGCCTCGCCCCCGGACAGCTCCGTGGCGGGCTGCCCGAGACGCAGATAGCCGAGGCCGACGTCGATGAGGGTGCCCAGGCTCCGCCGGACGGCGGGGACGTCGGCGAAGAAGTCGGCGGCGCCCTCGACGGTGAGGTCGAGGACCTCGGCGATGTTCCGGCCGTGGTGGGTGACCTGGAGGGTCTCCGGGTTGTAGCGGGCGCCCGCGCAGTCGGGGCAGGGGGCGTACGTACTGGGCAGGAAGAGCAGCTCCACGCTCACGAACCCCTCGCCCTGGCAGGTCTCGCACCGGCCGCCCGCCACGTTGAAGGAGAACCGCCCGACGCCGTACCCGCGCTCCCGCGCCTCGTCCGTGGCCGCGAAGACCTTGCGTACGACGTCGAAGAGACCGGTGTAGGTGGCCAGGTTGGAGCGGGGGGTGCGGCCGATGGGCTTCTGGTCGACGCGGACCAGGCGGCCGACGCCGTCGAGCTCCTCGGTGAGCTCGCCGAGGAGCGTGGACTTTCCGGAGCCGGAGACGCCGGTGACCGCGGTGAACGCGCCGAGGGGGAACTCCACCGTCACGTCCCGCAGGTTGTGCCGGGTCACCGGGCCCACCTTCAGCCATCCGCGCGGCTCGCGGGCCTCCCGCGCCGGGGCGGGGGCGCGGCCGAAGAGATAGCGGGCCGTCGCGGACTCGGGGACGTCGGCGAGGTCCGCCACGGGCCCGCTGTGCAGCACCTCGCCGCCGTGCTCGCCCGCGCGCGGGCCCACGTCCACGAGCCAGTCGGCGTGCCGCATCACGTCGAGGTGGTGCTCCACGACGAACACCGAGTTGCCCGCGGCCTTGAGCCGGTCGAGCACCGCGAGGAGGGACTCGGTGTCCGCCGGGTGCAGCCCGGCCGACGGCTCGTCGAGGACGTACACGACGCCGAAGAGCCCGGAGCGCAGCTGGGTCGCGAGGCGCAGGCGCTGGAGTTCGCCGGGGGAGAGCGTCGGCGTGGCGCGGTCGGGGGAGAGGTAGCCGAGGCCCAGCTCGGTGATGGTGTCGATGCGGGAGAGGAGGTCGGCGGTGAGGACGCGGGCCGTCTCCGAGCCACCGGCGTCCCGCAGGCACGCGGCGAGGTCGCTCAGCGGCAGCGCGGCCAGCTCCGCGATCGTGCGGCCCGCGAACGTCACCGCGAGCGCCTCGGGCCGCAGCCTGCTGCCGCCGCACGCCGGGCAGGGCTCGCTGGTCAGGAAGCGCTCGGCCTTGGCGCGCAGGGTCGGGCTCTTGGAGTCGGAGAAGGTCTTCATGACGTAGCGCCGGGCGCTCATATACGTGCCCTGGTAGGGGCGTTGGATGCGGCCGGCCTCGCGGACGGGGTGGACCGTCACCACCGGCTGCTCGTCGGTGAACAGGATCCAGTCCCGCTCGCCCTGCGGCAGTTCGCGCCAGGGGCGGTCCACGTCGTGGCCGAGCGTGTCGAGGACGTCGCGGAGGTTCTTGCCCTGCCAGGCGCCGGGCCAGGCCGCGATGGCGCCGTCGCGGATGGACAGGGACGCGTCGGGGACCAGGAGTTCCTCCGTGGTGCGGTGCACCCGGCCGAGGCCGTGGCACGCGGGACACGCCCCGGCGGCCGTGTTCGGCGAGAACGCGTCGGAATCGAGCCGCTCGGCGCCCGCGGGGTAGGAACCGGCCCGCGAGAACAGCATCCGCAGCGAGTTGGAGAGCGTCGTGACGGTGCCCACCGAGGAGCGCGAGGTGGGCGCCGCCCTGCGCTGCTGGAGCGAGACGGCGGGCGGAAGACCCGTGATCTCGCCGACCTCGGGCGCCCCGACCTGGTGGATGAGGCGGCGCGCGTACGGCGCGACGGACTCGAAGTAGCGGCGCTGGGCCTCCGCGTAGATGGTCCCGAAGGCCAGCGAGGACTTCCCGGACCCGGAGACGCCGGTGAACACGGCGATCACGTCGCGCGGGACGTCCACGTCGACGCCGCGCAGATTGTGCTCGCGGGCGCCCCGGACGCGGACGAACGGGTCGTGGTCGTGGGCGCGGGGGCTTGGCATGGGGCGGGCTCCGAACGCGGCGATGGGGCAAACCCCACGATTCTAGGCCGGAGCCGTTCGCGCACCTCGGGCGGTCACCGCCGGTCGGCCGGCGTGGTCCCCGCGGCCCCGGTGAGGCCCGCCACGCGCGCAAGGCGCCGGTAGGAGTCGAGCAGGCCCGTCCGGTCGTGCGTACTCGTGGTGACCAGGACCTCCTGGGCGCCGCTGTCCTTGAGCAGTCCCTCCAGGGCGTCGGCGACCTGCTCCTCGGTGCCGTGGATGTGGCCCTGGAGCCCGGACTCGTACAGCTCGCGCTCCTTGTCGGCCATGCCGCCCGTCGCCGCCAGTTCCTCGACGCGCTCGGCGGGCGGCAGCGGCGGGAACGTGCCGCGGGTGCGGGAGTACGCCATCGACCAGGCCTCCGGCACGAGCAGCCGGCGGGCCGCCGCCTCGGTCTCCGCGACGGCGACCGAACCCGAGACGATCACGTACGGCTCCCGCGCCCACGGCGAGGGCGTGAAGGCCGCGCGGTAGCCGTCGACGGCGCGGAGCATCCTGTCGCGGCCCCTCAGATCGCCGATGACCAGCGGCAGGCCCGCGGCCGCCGCGATGGCGGCGCCCTCGCCGGTGGCCAGGACGTACGCGGGGACCCGTACGCCGTCGGCGGGGTAGGCGCGCACGCCGGTGTCCGACGCGCCGCGGAACCAGTCGAGCAGCTCCGTGAGCTGTGCCGCGAAGTCCTCGGCGGCGTGCTTGTCGCGGCCGAGCGCCTTGCGGACGCCGTCCGTGAACCCGACCGAGCGGCCGAGCCCCATGTCGATCCGGCCGGGGAAGAGCGCCTCCAGGACCCCGAACTGCTCGGCGACCACGAGCGGCTGATGGTTCGGCAGCATCACGCCGCCCGTGCCGACCCGGATCGTCCGGGTGGCCCCGGCGACGGCCGCCGCGAGCACGGTCGGCGCGGAACCGGCGACGCCGGGCACGCCGTGGTGTTCGGACACCCAGAAGCGGTGGTAGCCGAGGGCTTCCAGGTCCTGCGCGAAGCGGACCGTGTCGCGCAGCGCCTCGGGGCCCTCGTGCCCCTCGCGGACGCGCGAGCGGTCGAGGACGGAGAACCGGGTGGATTCGATCACTGTGCTCACAGACATGTTCAACGCTCGCCGCGGCCGGGGATTCCCGCTCGCGCCAGGTCGCCGCGCACTTCGGCGGGTCCGTACGCTGGGCGCGTGACGGACGACCTCAGACCGCTCGCCGTGTTCGACCTCGACGGCACCCTCGCCGACACCGCGCACCGCCAGCGGTTCCTGGAGCGCGAGCCGCGCGACTGGGACGCCTTCTTCGCGGCGGCGCCGCACGACCCGCCGCTGCCGCCGGGTGTCGCGCTCGTGCGGCAGAGCGCCGTGGAGTGCGAGGTCGTGTACCTCACGGGGCGGCCGGAGCGCTGCCGCGCCGACACCGAGGCGTGGCTCGCCGCGCAGGGGCTGCCCGCGGGGCGGATCTGGATGCGGCGCGACCACGACCGGCGGCCCGCCCGCCGCACCAAGGTGGAGATCCTGCGGCGCCTCGCGCGGGATCGGGAGGTGCGCGTGCTGGTGGACGACGACGCGCTGGTGTGCGACGACGCGGAGCGGGCCGGGTTCACGGTGGTGCGGGCGGACTGGGCGCGGCCGTCGGACGCGCTCAAGGACGCGCAGGAGCGCGAGGGGCGCACCTGAGGCCGCGAGGGGCGACGGCGCACCTGAGGCCGCGAGGGTCGGCGGCGCGGCCGGGGCGGCGCCGGGCGGTCAGTCCGCGTCCTCCAGACGGAAGCCGACCTTCAGACCCACCTGGAAGTGCCGGATCTCCCCGTCCTCGATGTGGCCGCGCACCTGCGTGACCTCGAACCAGTCCAGGCCGCGCAGCGTCTGCGAGGCGCGGGTGATGCCGTTGCGGATGGCCTGGTCGACGCCTTCGTGGGAGGTGCCGACGATCTCGGTGACCCGGTAGGTGTGCTCGGACATGCGGTCCTTCTCCTCTCCGCGGCGGTGCGGCTGCACTCCACGGTAGTGCCGGGGCTCCGCACGGGCCTGTTGGCGGCGGTGCGGCGGGGGAGCGATGTGTGTGACCGATGGAGGTGCCGTGAGGGACCGATGCGCCCGAGCCCCTTGACCGAAGTTGTGGTCCGTACCAAAATCCCACACACCCGTTCGAGCACCGCTCTTCCCCACGTCGGGCCCTACCCCCATGCTGTCCACCGCAGAAAGTGACCGACGTGAACGCGCGCCACAGACGCATCTCGCTGTCCCTCGCCCTGGCCTTCGCCGCCACCGCCCTGCTGCCCGGCTGCGGCCTCCTGCCCGGCGGTGACGACGACAAGAGCACCGTCACGGTCTGGCTGATGCGGGGCAGCGCGTCGGACGCGTTCGTCGAGCGGTTCACCGAGGGCTTCGAGAAGGAGCACGACGACATCGACCTGGACATCCGCGTCCACGAATGGACCGGCATCGGCCCCAAGGTGCAGAAGGCCCTCAAGAAGGCGGACGGGCCCGACGTCATCGAGGTCGGCAACACCCAGGTCTCCCAGTACGTCGACCGGGGCGGCCTGGAGGACCTCACCCTGGAGTCCGCGCGCGACCTCGGCATGGAGGACTGGCTGCCCGGCCTCGGCGAGCCCGGGCGCTACCGGGGCGCCCAGTACGGCGTGCCGTGGTACGCCGCCAACCGCGTCGTCCTCTACAACAAGGACCTGTTCGCCCAGGCCGGGATCAAGCAGCCGCCCAAGACCCGGCAGCAGTGGCTGGACGCGACGGCGCGCCTCGACAACGGCGCCAATCAGGGCATCTACCTCGCCGGACAGGACTGGTACACGCTGTCCGGCTTCATCTGGGACGAGGGCGGCGACCTCGCCAAGGAGAAGAACGGCGCCTGGAAGGGCAGCCTGCACTCCCCGGCCGCCCTGCGCGGCATGGAGTTCTACAAGCAGCTCCAGGCGCTCGGCGACGGCCCGCAGAACGCGGACGAGGAACACCCGCCGCAGGCCGGGGTGTTCGCCAAGGGCGACGTCGCCCAGATCATCGCGGTGCCCGGCAGCGCCCGCGCCATCGAGGCGAAGAACCCCCGTCTGAAGGGGAAGATCGGCTACTTCCCGATCCCCGGCAAGACCGCGGGCAAGCCCGGCGCGGTCTTCACCGGCGGCTCCGACCTCGTCGTGCGCGAGGGCACGAAGGAGCGCAAGGCGGCCGTCGAGGTCGTCAAGGCGCTCGCGGGCGCGAAGTGGCAGAAGGACCTGGCGCGCACCATGGACTACGTGCCGAACAAGACGAAGCTCGCCCCGACCGTGTCCGGCGACGCCGGGGTGGCCGCGATGGCGGCCGGGGCCGCACGGGGCCGGGCCACGCCCAACTCGCCGCGCTGGGCCCTGGTCGAGGCCAACAACCCGATCAAGGCGTATATGTCGAAGGTCCTCGCCGGCGCCGACGCGGCCGCCGAGGCCAAGGCGGCCTCCGGCCGGATCACCGAGGCGCTGGAGGACTACGGGCGCTGAGCCCGGCCCGAGGGGCCCGCCGCCGTCGGCGCCGGGCCCCGGGAACGGCTGCCTCTCAGGAGGCCGTGCTCAACGACAGCGCGAAGCGGCCGCGCTCGTCCGTCCACCAGTGCGTCAGCTTCAGGCCCGCCGCGGCGAGTTCGGAGCGGACGCCGTCCTCGCGGAACTTCGCGGAGACCTCGGTGCGCAGGTCCTCGCCCCGCTCGAAGTCGACCGTCAGGTCCAGGGCGGGGATCTTCACCGTCTGCGCGAGGCGGGAGCGCAGCCGCATCTCGATCCACTCCCGGTCGCCGTCCCAGACCGCGACGTGGCCGAACGCCTCGGGGTCGAAGTCCGCGCCGAGCTCGCGGTTCACGACGTGCAGGACGTTCTTGTTGAACGCGGCGGTCACGCCCGCCCCGTCGTCGTACGCGGACACGAGGACCGAGGCGTCCTTGACCAGGTCCGTGCCGAGGAGCAGCGAGTCGCCGGGGGAGAGCAGGCCGCGCACCGAGGCCAGGAACGCGGCGCGCTCGGCGGGCAGCAGATTGCCGATGGTGCCGCCGAGGAACGCCACCAGGCGCGGCCCCGGCGTCCCGGGCAGCGCCAGGCCCTGGGTGAAGTCGGCGACGAGCGCGTGCACGCTCAGGGACGGCCGCTCCGCGAGGAGCGTGTTCGCCGCGCCGGTGAGCGCGGACTCGCTGACGTCCACGGGCACGTACGTGTGCAGGTCCGTCAGCGCGTCGATGAGGTGCCGGGTCTTGTCGGAGGAGCCAGAGCCGAGCTCTATCAGCGTGCGCGCGCCGGTGACCTCGGCGATCCGCGCCGACCTGGCGACGAGGATCTCGCGCTCGGCACGCGTCGGGTAGTACTCGGGCAGGGTGGTGATCTCGTCGAAGAGGACGCTGCCGCGCGCGTCGTAGAACCACTTGGGCGGGAGCGTCTTCGGCGTGTGGGTGAGGCCGTGCAGGACGTCGGCGCGCAGGGCGGCGTCGGTGGCGTCCTCGGGCAGGGTGCGGGTCAGCAGGAACGGGCTCACGCGGGTGGCTCCTTGAGCGGGGTGAGAAGGACGTCGGTGCGGCTCGCGTGGAGCAGCGTGTGGTCGGGGACCTCCCGCCAGCGCGGGTCGTCGTCGTAGGGCTCGGACGCGGCGACGGTGCCGCGCCCCGGCACGGCCAGGTACCAGAGGGTGTCGCCCCAGGCTGTCGCGGCGATCGTCGTGCCGTCGGTGAGCAGCAGGTTCAGACGTGCTCCCGGGGCCGCCTCTGCGACCTCCACGACGGTGTCCGCGAGCGCCTGCGACAGCGGCTCGCCGCGCCGGAGGCGGGCCTGTACGAGCGCCCAGACGAGCGCGGAGTCGCAGCGCGCCTCGAGGGAGAGGAGATCGGTGGGCGGCAGGCCCGCGGCGAGCGGCGCGAGCGAGCCGGGCCAGCCGGAGACCGCGCCGTTGTGGCTGAACAGCCAGCGGTCCGCGGCGAACGGCGCCGCCGCGGCCTCCCCGTCCGCGCCCGCCACGGTGGCGTCGCGCACGGCGGCCAGGACCGCCCCCGAGCGCACCACGCGGGCCAGGTCCGCGAACGACTGGTCGCCCCAGATCGGCCCGGCCCGCCGGTAGCGCGCGGGCACCGGGTCGCCGTCGGCGTACCAGCCCACGCCGAAGCCGTCGGCGTTGACCGTGCCGTGCCGCTGGTGCCGGGGCGCCCAGGACTGCCGCAAGAGGCTGTGCGCGGGCTCCACGAGCAGCGCGCCCAGGTGCGCGGGCGCGCCCACGTAGGCGAGGTGACGGCACATCAGCCCAGCTCCGCGGCCAGCTCGGCGGTGGTGGCGTCGCGGGCCGTGCGGAAGCCGGAGAAGATCTGCCGCCGCACCGGGTGGTCCCAGTTGCGGAAGGTGCCCCGGCAGGCCACGGCGTCCACGGAGAAGGCGCCGCCGCGCAGGACCTTGTAGTCGCCGCCGAAGAACACCTCCGAGTACTCGCGGTAGGGGAAGGCGACGAAGCCCGGGTACGGCAGGAAGTCGCTCGCCGTCCACTCCCACACGTCACCCATCAACTGCCGTATGCCGAGCGGGGACTCGCCCCGCGGATAGCTGCCCGCGGGCGCGGGCCGCAGATGGCGCTGCCCCAGGTTCGCGTGGTGGGGCGCGGGGTCCTCGTCGCCCCACGGGTAGCGCGTCGAGCGGTCCTCCTCCGGCTTGTGGCGGGCCGCCTTCTCCCACTCGGCCTCCGTCGGCAGGCGCCGTCCCGCCCAGCGCGCGTAGGCGTCCGCCTCGTACCAGCTGACGTGCACCACCGGCTCGTCGGCGGGCACCGGCTCGACGCGGCCGAAGCGCCGCCGCAGCCACTGGCCGCCCTCGCGCCGCCAGAACAGCGGCGCCGTGAGGCCGTGGCCGCGGACCGCCTCCCAGCCGCGCTCGTGCCACCAGCGCGGCTCGTCGTACCCGCCGTCGTCGATGAAGCGCTGGTACGCGGCGTTCGTCACCGGTGTGGTGTCGAGGAAGAACGGCGGTACGAGACGCCGGTGGGCGGGGCGCTCGTTGTCGAGCGCCCAGGGCTCGGTGGACGTGCCCATGGTGAACGTGGAGCCGGGCACGAGGACTTCGTCCGGGCCGCCGAAGGCCGGAGCGGGCTCCGGGTCCGGGGCGGTGAGCGCCGGGGCGCCCGCCCGCAGCTGATGGGTGATCAGCATGGTCTCGTCGTGCTGCTGCTCGTGCTGGGCGATCATGCCGAAGGCGAAGCCCGCGTCGGTGAGGCCGCGGACCGCCTGCGCGGCGCCCTCCGCAAGCGGGGTGCCCGTGAACGGGGTGCCGTCCGTGAACGGGGTGCTCTGAAGGACGTCGAGCGCCCGGCCGCGCACGTCGGCGGCGTAGCGACGGGCCTCGGCGGGCGCGAGCAGCGGCAGCGAGGGACGCGCGGCGCGCGGGTGCTCGAAGGCGTCGTACAGGGAGTCGATCTCGGGCCGCAGCGCGTCGCGGCCGCCGACCGCGCGCAGCAGCCACTGCTCCTCCTGGTTGCCGATGTGGGCGAGGTCCCACACCAGCGGTGACATCAACGGCGAGTGCTGGGCTGTCAGTTCGCCGTCCTCGACGCACGAGGTGAGCAGCGCGGTGCGCTCGCGCGCGGCGCGGAGCGCGGTGAGCGCGCGCTGCCGCAGCTCCTCGGGGCCGACGGGCACCTCGGGCGGGGCTCCGGTCGTGGAACCGGTCATCGCGGTACGTCCTTCCCGGGGGCCAGCGCCCCTTGTGCGTCGAGTTCGTCGAGCAGGTCGTCCGCCGGGCAGCGGCCGCGGACGACGTACCGGTCGGCGTGCGCCGCGACGGCGGCCAGCACCGCGGGCGCGGCGCCGAGCCGGGGCAGCGCGTCCAGGGCGGCGTCGAAGCAGGCCGTCGCCGCCTCGCGCAGCTCCGGGTCCGCGAGGCCGTGGCGCGCCGCGTCCAGCCACAGCGGGCTGTGCGGCGCGGGCGTCGCCCCGGCCCGCTCGGCCAGCGGCTTGACCGTGCGGTAGGCCGTCTCGGCGGCCTGCGCGTCGTCGAAGAGCGCCATGGTCACCGCAAGGGGCACCACCCAGCCGTCCGCGCCGCTCTGCGCGTCGACCATGCGCAGCTCCAGGTGTCCGCGCGGTCTGACCGGCGGGAACAGCGTGGTGAGGTGGTAGTCGAGGTCCCCGCGGGTGGGCGGCCGCGGCAGGCCCGAGCGCACCCAGGACCGGAAGCTCAGGCCTTGGGGCACCAGCCACGGCGCCCCGTCCGCGGCCCCGGCGCTCTCGGTGCGCACGCACATCACCGGCGCGTCCAGGGCGTGCCGGGCCCAGGCCGCCCGCGGCTCCTCGTCGAGCGCGGGCGCGCCCGACCTGCCGGGGTCGATGCCCGCCCACACGGCCTGCCGGGTGGACCGCCAGCCCGTGGCGCGGCCGTCCTGCACCGGCGAGTTGGCGAACGCCGCCACCAGGACGGGGCCGAGGAGGTGCGCGAGCCGCCAGCGCCGGGCGAAGCCGAGCGGCCCCGGCTCCGCGTACCCGGCGTCCAGACAGATCTGCACGGACGCCGTGGAGCACATCATGCGGCGGCCCGCCTCACCCGCGCGGTCGAGCCAGGACTCCATGGCGTCGTAGCGCGGCTCCCGGAGCAGCCGCGTCGGGGCGCGCCACGGATCGGCGCCGAGGCCGGTGAGGGTGAGGTCCAGGGGGCGGAGCGTGTCGCGGACGACGGTGAGATCGGCCGCCACGGCCGATACGCACTCCATGAGCGAGGCGGCGGGCAGCGAGCTGAGCTCCAGCTGACCGCCGGGTTCCACGGTGACCGCCGAGTGCAGGGACCGGGTCCGAAGGGCCGCGCGGGCGGCCTCCACACGGGCGGACGTGACGGGAAGGCGCGGTGAGCGCCGGTCGTGGACGAGCCATTCCAGCTCGACGCCGACGGCGGCGGGCGGCCCGTTCTTGAAGCAGATGCCGCGCACCAGGGCCTCGACCTCCGCCTCGGTCACGGCGTCCCGAGGACGCGCGCGACGGTTCGTACAGTCTCCTTCTGGCATGCCGGGGGTCCTCCTGTTCCGGGCGGTCCGGACGTCGCGTCCGGGCAGCGCTCGTAACACCCAAGACCTTGAAGCTATTTCGCACAAGACGGCCCCGGGTGGCCGGAAGATGCCGTCGCGGTGAACGACGGCCGCGCCGCGCCGTCGGTTCGCGCACCACACGGGGCATTCCTTCCAATAGACCACGCGTGTGCCGTTCCCGCACGGGATGGCCGAAACGCCACGTCCGCCCCGGGAGCGCGCCGGTCAGTCGCCGGCGGCGGGGCGCTCGACGCGGTACTGCCCCATCAGCTCGTCGAAGGCGTCGCTGGTCGGCCCGCCCAGGACGGCCGGGTGCGCGCCGCCCACGAACGACCGCACCCGGTCCGTCACCTCCGCCGCCCGCGCGGCGCTCGCGTAGATGCCGAGCACCAGAGAGCCGTCCCCCGCGGTGAAGCCCCAGGGCACCTCGCAGGGCCCCTCGTGGTCCTCGACCGGACACAGCAGCCGGGCGAGGGGCTCCTGGAGCGCGAGCGCGGCTTCCGTGTCGGCGAAACCGTGGATGTGGATCTCGTAGAGCTGCACGGCTCAGACGGTAGACGGCGTCCGCACGGGCCGCACGGCATTTTCGGCCCGCCCGCTCAGGGGGCCGCCCGCGTGTCCGCGGGCTCCGGCCAGGACTCGTGCCAGCGCCGGTCGGCCTCCAGCTGCGCCGCGAGCGAGATGAGCAGCGGCTCGCTGCCCGCCGGGCCGAGGAGCTGGGCGCCCACCGGCAGACCGCCCGCGACCCGGCCCGCGGGGACGTTCACTCCCGGCCAGCCGAGCACGTTCCACGGCCAGGCGTACGGACACGCCGCGATCATCGCCTGGTCCGTGCGCAAGGCGCTGAGCCCCGCGAGCGCCCCGACGGGCGGCGGCGGGGTGGCGGTCGTGGGCGCGAGGACCACGTCGTACGTGTCGAAGACGGCGCCCACGCGCCGGTGCAGGGTCGCCTCCGCCCGCCGGGAGAGCCGCAGCGGCGCACCGCCGAGCAGCCGCCCCAGGCGGGCGGCGTCCTTGGTGCGCGGGTCGAGCAGGGCGGGGTCGGGCACCTCGCGCACCCAGTCGGCGACGCCCGCCGTGGCCCGCGGCACGAAGGCGAGGCCGATCTGGCCGTAGCGCGGGTCGGCCTCCTCCACGTCGTGCCCGAGCGCGGCCAGGCGGTCGGCGAGGTCCACGACCTTGGCCCGCACGAGCGGGTGCAGACGCTTGGGCGTGGCCGTGAACGGCGTGCGTAGGGAGAGCGCGACACGCAGTTTGCGCGGCTCGCGCGTCGCCGCGTCGGCGGCGCGGATCGCGGACGGCTGGTGCGGGTCGTCCCGGTGGTTGCCGCTCGCCGCGTCCAGGAGCAGCGCGGCATCGGTCACGGTGCGCGCGAGCGGGCCGTTGACGGTGATGCCGTTGAACGCCTCCGGCCACGGCCACGTCGAGATGCGCCCGCGCTGCGGCTTGACCCCGACCAGGTGCGTCCACGCGGCCGGGATCCGCACCGAGCCCGCCCCGTCCGAGCCGAGCGCCACCGGCACCAGGCCCGCCGCGACCGCCGCGGCGGAGCCGCCCGACGAACCGCCCGGCGTGTGGCGGGTGTTCCACGGATTGCGGGTGTCGCCGAACGCGGGCCCCTCCGTGAACGGCCACTGCCCCAGCTCGCACGTGTTGGTCTTGCCGACGATGACCGCGCCCGCCGCCCGCAGCCTGCGCACCGCCTCCGCGTCGCGCGCCTTGGGCGGGAAGTCGCCGGGGCAGCCGAACGCCGTCGGCTCGCCCGCCACGTCCGTGTCGTCCTTCACCGCGATCGGCACCCCGAGCAGCGGGGCGCGGACGCCCGCCGCCAACTGCCGGTCGGCGGCGTCCGCTTCGGCGAGCGCGGCCTCGGCGCGCACCACGCGGAAGGCGTTGAGCGTGCCCTGGGTCGCCAGGATGCGGGTGAGCGTCCGCTCGGCGAGTTCGCGCGCGGACACCTCGCCCGCGCTGAGCGCGCGGACGGTCTCCGCGAGGCCTTCGGAACGGTCGCTGCTCATGTGGGGGCACCTTCGGTCGGGCGGCGCGGCCGCGGTTGCTTACCGCACGGTAGCTTCCGGTGGGCCAACGCGGAATCGGCCAGGCGCAGTTCACTCCCGCCCGCCGCGCGCGCTCCGCATCGGCGCGGCGCGCGCGAGCGGCGTGGGCCGCCCCGGCCGAGCCGTGTGTGCGCGGGTACGGGCGCGTGTGACCTCCCGCGCTACCAGCCAGGATGGCGTGCGCGCCCATGCCCCGGCGACTGCCCGGCAGCGCCCCCGCGCCCGCCTGGGTGCGCCCCGGGGGCGTCTGGAAGGATTGCCCCCGTCATGGTGCAGATACCGAAGCAGCAGCCCGCGCCGGATCCGGCGCCGACCGCGCCGAGCCCGCCATCCGACCCCGAGCCGCAGGACGCCGCGCAGCGCGTGCCGCACTCCGTTCCGACCAGCGCCGACGTCGCACGCCTCGCGGGCGTCTCGCGCGCCACCGTGAGCTACGTCCTGAACAACACCAGTGCCGTGCGCATCAGCGAGCCCACGCGCCACCGCGTCCGCGAGGCCGCCAAGGAGCTCGGCTACGTCCCGCACGCCGCCGCCCGCAGTCTGCGCGCCGGGCACACCCGCATGGTCCTCATGCCCACGCCCCAGATCCCCGTGGGCCCGCTCTTCAGCCGCTTCTTCAGCGAACTCCAGTGGGCGCTCAGCCGGTTCGACTACACCGTCGTGCAGTACGGCAGCCTCGGCCTCACCGGTGAGGAGGCCGCCCGCGCCTGGGCCGAGCTGCGCCCGGTCGCGGTCCTCGCCCCCGACGCGACCGCGCTCGGCGCCCGCGGCGTCTCCGTCCTCAAGCGCTCCGGCGCCAAGGCGGTCTTCACGCTCGGCCCGCAGCGGGCCGAGGGCGCGCACGCGCTGCTCATGGACCAGCGCCTGGTCGGCCGCAGCGCCGCCGAGCACCTGCTGGCCCGCGGCCGCCGCCGCATAGGCGTGGTGGTCCCCGATGAGCCCGGGCTCGAACCCTTCTCGCGGCCGCGCCTCGACGGCGTGCGGGCCGCCGTGCGCGGCACGGGCGACGGCGAGGTGACCGAGCTGCCGCTGGGCTACGGCGAGGACTCCGCCGCCCGGCTCGCGGGCCGCTGGCGCGCGCTCGGCCTCGACGCCGTCTTCGCGTACAACGACGAGTACGCGATGCTCCTCATGCGCGCCCTCCAGGACGAGGGGCTGCGCGTCCCGGACGACACCGCCGTCGTGGGTGCCGACGACCTGATGCTCGGGAGACTCCTTCGGCCGCGCCTGAGCAGCGTCCGCATCGAGCTGCCGTCGGGCCGCGGCCTGGCCGAGCTGGTCGACCGCGTGGTGCGGGAGCCGGGGGCGCGGCCGGAGGTGCACGACGTGCTCGGCGCGAGCGTGGTGCACCGCGAGTCGAGCTGAGCCCCGGCCCGGCGCCCCCGGGCGACGTGTTACGCCCCCTGCTCCTTGGCCTGCTGCTCCGCCACCGACTTGCGGACCTCGTTCATGTCGAGCTGGCGGGCCTGACCGATCACGTCCTCCAGGGCGGACTCCGGAAGGGCGCCCGGCTGCGCGAACACCGCGACCTGGTCCCGGACGATCATCAGCGTGGGAATCGACTGGATGCCGAACGCGGCCGCGAGCTCCGGCTGGGCCTCCGTGTCCACCTTGCCGAAGACCAGGTCCGGGTTGGCCTCCGCGGCCTTCTCGTACACCGGTGCGAACTGGCGGCAGGGACCGCACCAGGACGCCCAGAAGTCGATCAGGACGAAGTCGTTCTCCGTCATCGTCTGGTCGAAGTTTTCCTTCGTGAGCTCCACGGTCGTGCTCATGATTGAGTCTCTCTTCCTGGTGGGGGCGAAGCCGTCGTGCACAACGGCCGCGGCGGCGGCCGTATTCCGCGCGCGTACCCGTGTGGCCACGCCGCACACCTGGCACCAGACTGGCCTCATGACGCAATCCACGGACGCCACGGGCGAAACAGCGGACAACACCTACGACGTAGTGGTCATCGGGGCCGGACCGGTCGGGGAGAACGTCGCCGACCGGGCGCGCGCGGCGGGCCTCAGCGCGGCGATCGTGGAGAGCGAGCTGGTCGGCGGGGAGTGCTCGTACTGGGCCTGCATGCCCAGCAAGGCGCTGCTGCGGCCCGTCGTGGCGCGCGCCGACGCGCGCCGCGTGCCGGGCCTGCGCCACCTGGTGGAGGGCGCCCTGGACGCGTCCGCCGTCCTCGCCCACCGGGACGAGTACGCCTCCCACTGGAAGGACGACGGCCAGGTCGGCTGGCTCGACTCGATCGGCGTCGACCTGTTCCGGGGCCACGGCCGGCTCGCGGGCACGCGCCGGGTGACCGTCACCGCCGCCGACGGCACCGTCACGGAGCTGGCGGCCCGGCACGCGGTCGCCGTGTGCACCGGCAGCCGGGCCGTCGTCCCCGACCTGCCGGGCGCCGCCGACGCCAAGCCGTGGACCAGCCGCGAGGCGACCGGCGCCGACCACGTGCCCGGCCGCCTGGTCGTGGTCGGCGGCGGGGTGGTCGGCGTGGAGATGGCCACGGTCTGGCAGGCCCTCGGCTCCCGGGTGACGCTCCTGGTGCGGGGTGGGGGGCTGCTGCCCAAGATGGAGCCGTTCGCCGGGGAGCTGGTCGCCGACGCGCTGCGCGAGGCGGGCGCGGAGGTCCGTACGGACACCTCGGTGAAGGCGGTGCGCAGGGACGGCGCCACGGTCACCGTCGAGCTCGACGGCGGCGACCTGATCGAGGCCGACGAGGTGCTCTTCGCCACCGGCCGCGCCCCGCGCACCGACGACCTCGGCCTGGACACGGTCGGCCTGGAGCCCGGCGCGTGGCTGTCCGTCGACGACAGCTGCCAGGTCGCCGGCAGCGACTGGCTGTACGCCGTCGGTGACGTGAACCACCGGGCTCTGCTGACCCACCAGGGCAAGTATCAGGCGCGGATCGCGGGCGCCGCGATCGCCGCCCGCGCGCGGCGCGTGCCGATCCTGGAGACCGACCGGTGGGGCGCCCACAGCGCGACCGCCGACCACGACGCCGTCCCGCAGGTCGTCTTCACCGACCCCGAGGCGGCCTCGGCGGGCCTCACCCTCGCCGCCGCCGAGGAGGCGGGCCACCGGGTGCGCGCCGTCGACTACGACCTCGCGTCCGTCGCCGGGTCCGGCCTGTACGCCGACGGGTACCGGGGCCGCGCCCGCATGGTCGTCGACCTGGACCGCGAGGTCGTCCTTGGCGTCACCTTCGTCGGTCCCGGCGTCGGCGAGCTGATCCACTCCGCCACGGTCGCCATCGCGGGCGAGGTCCCCGTCGACCGCCTGTGGCACGCGGTCCCGGCGTATCCGACGATCAGCGAGGTGTGGCTGCGGCTCCTGGAGACGTACCGGGGCTGAGCGAGCGCCCCGCCGAACGGGGCACGGCCCAGCGGGGGCCGTGCCTACGCCCGCCTGCGGGCGGGCCGGGAGCGGCGGAGGCCCGCGAGTTCGTCCTCGCCCTTGCCGCCCCAGACTCCCGACGTCTGGCCGGAGCTGAGCGCGTAGGCGAGACACTCCCGCGCCACCGCGCAGTGCGCGCAGATGCGTTTGGCTTCCTCCTGGTCCCGTTCGGCCGGTCCTGAGGTGCCGACGGGGAAGAACAGCTCGGGGTCCTCATCAGCACACGCGGCCCGGTGGATCCAGTCCTGTCGCAGGGGCACCAGTTCCATGCGGGCCCGGGTGCCCGGGAGGCGAGGGGACGAAACGGAATGTTCCGTACTGTGTGCGCGGGGAGCGCGGCCGTGGGCTGAGCCGGCCGCTCAGCCGTCGGTTCGGCCACCCGCTCAGCCGTCGGCACAGCCATCCGCTCAGCCGTCCGACTCAGCCGCCTGCTCAGCCGTCCGCGAGGATCGCCTTCAGATGCCGCAGCGCCGTCGTCACGCGGGCCGGGTCCTGCTGGAAGAACGGGTCGTCGGGGACCGGCAGGGACCCGGCGAGCGCGATGCCGCGGCCGCGTGCCCACGTCGCGTCGTCCGCGCCGACGGCCGCGCGGAACGTGGCGCGGGCCGTCGCGGGCAGGAACATCCACGCCGGGATCAGATCGCACGCCGGGTCGCCGACGGCCAGCGTCCCGAAGTCGATGACGGCGGTCAGGCGCCCGTCGACGGCCAGCAGATTGCCGGTCGCCAGGTCGCCGTGCAGCCACACCGGCGGACGGTCCCAGGCGGGCGCCGCGAGCGCCTGCTCCCACACCGCCGTGACGGCGTCCGTGTCGACCATGCCGTCCAGCTTCGCGATCTTCGCCCGCACCGTGGAGTCGGCGGCGAGCTGCGGACACTCGGCGCCCACGCGCGCGCCCCGGAAGGCGTTGCTCCACTGCGGCGGCGGCCCGTCCGTCGGATCGATCCGCTGCAACGTGCCGATGAAGTCGGCGAGTTGGGCGGCGGCCTCATGCGGATCCGCCAGGCCATCCGTCGTCGCGGGCTCGCCCTCCAGCCAGCGGCAGACCGACCACGGGAACGGATAGCCCTCGCCCGGCCCGCCCTGCGCCAGCGGCTGCGAGACCGCGAGCGGCAGCTGCGGCGCCAGCCACGGGAGCCAGCGCTGCTCCCGCTCGACCTGGCCCCTCCAGCGGGCGTGGCGGGGCAACCGAAGGGCCATGTCGTCGCCCAGGCGGAAGGTCGCGTTGTCCATGCCCGAGCGGGGCACCGGGGTCACGGGCAGGTGCGCCCACCGCGGGAACTGCGCCGCGAGGAGGCGCCGCACCAGCGGCACGTCGATGGTCACCGCGACCTCGTCGTCGTCCTGGGCGCCCGGGATGTCCAGGGCGTCCTGGTCCGGTTCGTCGTACGTCTCGTCGGTACCGCTCGGTGACACGGGGATCCCCTCGGCCGGGCCATGTGCCCGGCGCCTTCGTCGACTTGGTGGCAGGCGGCCCATTCCACCCGTCGGCGAGATCCGCCGTCCACCGGATTTCCCGGCCGGATTTTCCGGCGCCCCGCCGCGCGGCAGGTCAGCCCCGCAGCGCCGATGACACCTCCGCCGCCCACCGCCACGGCGCCGCGGTGCCGCCGGGCCGCGAGTTGAAGTACTCCCAGCCCATCACGCCGCCCATCTGCGGGTACTTGGCGACCAGGCGGCGCACGGTGGACTTCAGCCGGGGGGTGTCGACATAGCCGCTGCCGCCGTTGGACGGGTCGGTGAGGGTGCCCGCGACGACCTTCGACGCCGGTACGATGCCGCGCCGCATGACCGCGTCGTAGCTCGACGTCGACGCCATGCTGCCCCAGCCGTTGTAGAACTGGGCGTTGAACCAGGCGATGTCGCGGCCCCGGTCGCGGTACAGGCGCTCGTAGTCGAAGCCGGAGAGGTTGCCGCCGCCGCTGAGGGCGCTGCCCACCGGCGCCAGGGTGATGAGGAAGCCGGGGCCGAAGTCCCGGCGCAGGGCGTCGATGACGCGCTCGATGCCCGCGAGCGACATCCGCTCCTCGACGTCGAGGTCGACGCCGTCGAGGCCGTACTGGCGTATGAAGTCCCGAAGGAGCGGGTAATACGTGTCGAATTCCGTGTCGAGCCGCGTGAAGCTGCCCGGCGCCGCCCCGCCGACCATCCCGAGGACGTGCACGCCCTGGCTCTGGAGGGTCTTCAGGTCCCGCCACATCTGGTCGAACTTGGCCGCGTTCGGCGGATCGTCGTTCAGATGCACCGGCTTGTACGGGCCGTTGACGTCGTTGAGGTGCACCGCGGCGACGATGACGTCGGTCACCCCGGTGCGGTGCGCGGTCAGGCCGAGCGGCGAGACGTACGTGCCGTTCGTGTACTGCGTCTGGTAGTAGACGACGACGCGCTTGCCCGCCGCGGCGCGCGGCGCGGCGCTCGTGGCGGCGGCGTTCGCCGTGGCGGCGCTGCCCGCCGTGAGTGCGAGCGCGCCGAGAAGTACCGAGCGTCTTTTCATGCGGAACTCTCCTCCGTGTCCTGCGCATTACCGGCCGGAGCCGTTATCGGCCCGGTACCGCTAACGGCTCCGGGCCGAAAGCGGCCGCACCGGCAGCGGCGGTCACGATCATTGATCGAGACCGCCGCAATTCTGACGACGGAGGGGGGACACGGCTAGAGCACGGCGTGAACTAATGCGCTTTAGTTGGAGCTGGTGGCGACCGGCGTCCGCGCCTCGCGCGGCGTACGGTCCGGCCCCGCCGAGCCCGACGCCGACCGCGCGGGCACCGCGGCGGAGCCCCCGCCCCGGGCGCGGAGCCGCCGCAGCGCACGCCGCGCCCGCGCGGGCACCACCCGCCGCCAGGACCGTCTGCGACGTGTGGAGCGCAGCTCGGCGAAGAGCAGTTCGTGCCGGGCCGCGATCGGTTCCGGGTCGTACCGCCGAGCGCTCTCCAGGGCGGCGGCGCCCATCGCGCGCCGCCGCGGCGCGTCCTCGATGAGTTCGAGCAGCGCCTTGGCCAGGGCGGCCTCGTCGCCCGTCGGCACCAGACGGCCGTCGTGGCCGTCACTGATGATCTCGGCGGGGCCGAGCGGACAGTCGGTGCTCACCACCGGCACGCCGCACCGCATCGCCTCCACAAGCGTCATGCCGAACGACTCGGCGTCGGACGCCGACGCGACCACGGACGCCTGGGCGAACTCCGGCTCGATCGGCGAGCGCACCCCCATCAGCTCCACGTGCCCGCGCAGCCCGAGCTCCTCGACCGCGCGCTCCAGCGGCTCCTTCTGCTGCCCGCCGCCGTAGATCCGAAGGCGCCAGTCGGGGTGCCGCTCAGCGACCGTGGCGAACGCCGCCACCAGCAGGTCGAACCGCTTGCCCGGCACGAGCCGCCCGGCGGCGGCGACGACCTTGGCGGTGCCGTCGGACGGCAGGACGTGCGGCCTCGGCACCATGTTCGGGATGCTCAGGATCCGCACCCCCGGCAGCGGCATCCGCCTGCGGTACACCTCCGCGTCCGCCTCCGTGGTGGTCACCAGGGCGTCGAGGTCGCGGTAGTGGCGGGCGAGTTGGGCGCGAAGGCGTTTGCTGTGCGCGTCGTGCCGCAGGTGCTCCTGGCCGACCAGCAGCGCGCGGCGCGGGCCGAACCGCGCGAGGTACACATTGATCCCCGGCCGCGTACCGACGACCACGTCCGCGTCGCAGCGCCGCAGGTACGCCGCGACGCGCTCGTCGTGCAGGCGCGTGTACTGGTGGTGGCGCCGCTCCGCCGACGGGAACACCTCGGCGGGCTCGGCGAACGCCGGGTCCAGCGTGTCCGCGCTCCCGGCCCTGATGTCCACCAGCGGTACGAGCCGCACGCGCGGGTCGACCTCGAAGCGCGGCCACTCGCGGTGGCGCATCAGCGAGACGATGGTGACGTCGTGGCGCTCGGACAACGCGGAGGCGAGATTGAGGGTGGTGCGAATGGTGCCCCCCACGCCGTACACGTTGTGCAGCAGGAACACGACCTTCAGAGCCTTCATGCGGAGCTTTCCCCTCGGCGGTGCTCGACAGATCCGCGCGTGCGTCGGGACGCGCGGCGAAATGACGCGGCAGAAACGCAAGCCACCTTCCCGCGCCCGGGTAAGCCGGGATTCCGGCCACGGTGAGAGGACGGTAAGAACGCGGCCCTTGGCCGGTGGAACAGGGGCGGTTGGCAGACTAACGGGATGCCGCACACCGAGCCGTATCGCAACACGCCGACTCCCGGCGGTCCGTCGCACACCGTGCTGCTCGCCGAGGACGACCGTGCCATCCGCAACTCGCTCGAGCGCGCCCTGACGCTGGAGGGCTACCGCGTCACCGCCGTCGCCGACGGCGTCCAGGCGCTCGCGGCCGCGCACCGGCAACCGCCCGACCTGCTCGTCCTGGACGTGATGATGCCCGGCATCGACGGTCTCCAGGTGTGCCGGGTGCTGCGCGCCGAAGGCAGCAGGACGCCCGTCCTGATGCTCACCGCCCGGGTGGAGACCGCCGCCCGCGTCGCCGGACTCGACGCGGGCGCCGACGACTACGTGGCCAAGCCCTTCGAGGTCGACGAGGTCTTCGCCCGGCTGCGCGCGCTGCTGCGCCGGGCGGACGGAGCGGTGGCGGCGGGTGGAACCGCCGGCGACGGCCCCGACGGTGTCCTCAGGGCGGGCGACCTGCACATCGACCCCGGGGCCCGGCGCGCCTGGCGCGGACCCCGCGAAGTCGAACTCACCCGCACCGAGTTCGACCTCCTGCACCTGCTGGCCCGCAACGAGGGCATCGTCCTCGACCACGCCACCATCTACGACCGCATCTGGGGCTACGACTTCGGGCCGAACTCCAAGAACCTCGCCGTGTACGTGGGTTACCTGCGCCGCAAGCTCGACGCGCCCGGGGCGCCGCCGCTCATCCACACCCTGCGCGGCGTCGGGTACGTCCTGCGGGCGTCATGAGGACCGGCGCCCGGATCGGCACGAGCCTCGGCACGAGGTTCGCCGCCTCGTTCGCGGCGGTCGCCGTCGTCGTCACCCTCCTCGTGGGCTTCCTCAGCTACGACGCGGCGGCCCGCCTCATCCGCCGCGACCAGCACTCGGCCTTCAACGAAGTCGTCGAGGACCTGCGCGAGCAGGTGCGCAGACACCGCCTGAACGTCTCCATCGCCACAGACCTCGACGGCGACGGCGTCCGCGACGACCTGCTGCGGCCCACCCGCTTCGACGCCCAGGTCCTCGGCCCCCGCGGCGGGGTCACCGAGCGCGGCAGACGCCGCCTTCCGGTGGGCGACGAGGAGCGCGCGACGGCCGCGAAGGAGCGGCCCGGCGTGGTGACGCGCCGCGACGTCGACCTCGCCCACGGGGACTACTGGCTGGTCACCGTCTCCCTCGGCGACGGCCTCGGCGCCATCCAGGTGGCGCGGGAGTTCAGCGACACCGAGGACCTGCTGCACAGCCTCCAGCGGCGCACGCTGCTGCTCGCCACGCTCGTGGTCCTGGCCGCGGCCCTCGCGGGCTGGTGGCTGGCCCGCCGGATCACCCGGCGCCTGGTGCGGCTCGCCCACGCGGCCGAGGACGTGGCGCAGACCGGCCGCGTCGACCGGCAGGTGCCGGTGGCCGGGAGCGACGAGGTGGGGCGGCTCGGCCGCTCCTTCGACCGCATGCTGGGCCGCCTCGCGCAGGCCGAGGACGACCAGCGGCGGCTCGTCCAGGACGCGGGGCACGAGCTGCGCACGCCGCTCACCTCACTGCGTACGAACATCGCGGTGCTGCGCCGCATCGACGAACTGGAGCCGTCCGTGCGGGCGGAGCTGGTCGTCGACCTGGCCGACGAGTCCCGTGAACTCACCGACCTCGTCAACGAACTCGTCGCCATCGCCGCGGGCCGCCACGGTGACGAACCGCCCGTCGACCTCGTCCTCGCGGACGTCGCCGAAGAGGCCGCGGCGGTGGCGCGCCGCCGCACCGGCCGCGAGATCGCGGTCCGCGCGCGGGACGACACACCCGTCCGGGCCCGCCCCGCCGCGGTCAAGGGCGCGATCACCAACCTCCTGGAGAACGCCGCCAAGTTCGACCGCGACGGCACCGCCCCCATCGACCTGGAGGTCTCTGCCGACCGCGTCGAGGTCCGCGACCGGGGGCCCGGCATCGCGGCCACCGACCTCGCGCGCGTCTTCGACCGCTTCTACCGCGCCCCGGCCGCGCGCAGCCTCCCCGGCTCGGGCCTCGGCCTGTCGATCGTCCGCGACGTGGCGAGGTCCCACGGCGGCACGGTCTTCGCCGGGGCGAGGCCCGGGGGAGGGGCGGTGGTGGGCTTCACGCTCGGCGAGCCCTGAGGCCGGGCCGGGGGCCCGGCCCGCTCACGGGGTCGGCTCACCGGACAGCGCGGCCGCCATCCGCAGCTGCGGTACGGCCTCCGCGTCCCGGCCCTGCCGTTCGAGGGTGCGGCCGAGCATCAGCCGGGCGTAGCTCTCCACGGGGTCGAGCTCCAGGACCGCGCGCAGCTCGGTCTCGGCGCGGCGCAGCTGGGCCGAGTGGTAGTAGGCGCGGGCGAGCAGCAGCCGCGGGGCGACCTGCTCGGGCACCTCGTCCGCCAGCGGGGCGAGGATGCGCGCCGCCGTCGCGTACTCCTTGGCGTCGAAGAACTGCCCCGCCCGCTCCCAGCGCTCGGCGGCGGTTCCGTGGTCGTAGTAGGTGATGTTCACTGTGGTGGCCTCCTCGACGGCCCACAACGAAGCCAGGTATTTGAATATTCCACTACGTCGTGGTGTGGGCTCGGGGCATGGGCCCAGGGGCGTGGGCCCGAGGACGCATCCGGCTCCGGAACGGCTCCGGACAGGCTCCGTCTCCGGACAGTCTCCGGACCGTCTCCTGGCGGCGCGAAGGCGGATGCTGACGGGCCGGGCTCGTCGGGGCTAGGTTGTGCGACATGAGCAATCTTGATCGCGAGGCGGTGCCGGCCCAGTGCGGCGGCCGCGGGTTCGTCGTCGCGGAACCGGTGCGGGAACTCCTCAGCCCTCGACGCGTGCAGCTCGGCGAGTCCACCGAGGTGCGACGGCTCCTGCCGAACCTGGGGCGGCGCATGGTGGGCGCCTGGTGCTTCGTCGATCACTACGGCCCCGACGACATCGCCGACGAGCCCGGCATGCAGGTGCCGCCGCACCCGCACATGGGCCTGCAGACCGTGTCGTGGCTGCACGAGGGTGAGGTCCTGCACCGCGACAGCACGGGCAGCCTGCAGACGGTCCGCCCGCGCGAGCTGGGTCTGATGACGTCGGGCCGGGCCATCTCCCACTCCGAGGAGAGCCCCAAGTCGCACGCCCGCCTCCTGCACGGCGCGCAGCTCTGGGTGGCGCTGCCGGACGCCCACCGCCACACCGAGCCGCACTTCGAGCACCACCCCGACCTGCCGGTCGTCACGGCACCGGGTCTGAGCGCGAAGCTCCTGCTCGGCTCCCTCGACGGCACCACGTCACCCGGTACGACGTACACCCCGATCGTCGGCGCGGACCTGACCCTCACCCAGGGCGCCGACCTCCGCCTCCCTCTGGAGCCCGACTTCGAGTACGCCGTCCTGTCCATGTCCGGCGAGGCCCACGTGGACGGCGTCCCCCTGCTCCCCGGCTCCATGCTCTACCTGGGCTGCGGCCGCACCGAACTCCCCGTACGCGCCGCGTCCGACGCGAGCCTCATGCTCCTCGGCGGCGAGCCGTTCGAGGAGGAACTGATCATGTGGTGGAACTTCATCGGCCGCACCCAGTCCGACATCGAACAGGCCCGCACGGACTGGATGACGGGCACCCGCTTCGGCGAGGTGAAGGGCTACGACGGGGCCCCGCTGCCCGCGCCTGAGCTGCCGCCGGTGGCGTTGAAGCCTCGGGGGAGGGTCCGTTGACCTGGGCGGACGTGGCGGGAGAGCTACTGCGCGGCGCCGCCGTCAACGGCGGGCCGAGGACCGGTCGCGCCAGCCGACCGGCAGCGCGTCGAACTTCCTGAACTTCCAGCCGCACGGCTGTGACTCCTGCGCCAGGCTCAGGTGGGGGAAGCGTTCCAGTAGTGCGTGCAGCGCGCCCGCGACGATGGCCGGGACGACGGACGCGGCGAGACACTCGTGCCGACCGAACCCGAGCGACAAGGGGGTGGTGGTGCGGGCGCGCCGAAGGTCGAACCGGTCCGCGTCGGGGAAGACGGACTCGTCCCGGTTGGCCGAGGCGATGCCGGGCGCCACCGGTGCGCCGGCGGGGAGGTCCCGGCCTCCCAGGACCAGGGGCCTTGTCGTGAGCCGGCCGACGGTTCCGACCGGGGCGGCCCAGCGGATCCCCTCGTGCACCGCGGCGCCCAGCAGTCCCAGGTCGGCCCGCAGGGCGTCCATCTGCTCCGGGTGAGTGAGCAGGGCGTGCAGCGTGTTGCCTGCCAGCCAGCCCGGCTCCCGTACCGCGCTCGTCATCATCCTGAGTGTCGCCAGCGCCTGCGTCGCGTTGCCTGACGCGTCGGTCCCCGGGAGCCCGGCGTGGACCAGCGCCGACAGTGGCGAGTCGTCCGGCCGCGTGAGCAACCGTGTCAGATACGGCGTCAGAGTCCGCTCCATCTCCGCCGATACGGCCGCTCCGGTCTGGTGCGCCGCGGTGTCCTTGGTCGGGTTGTACAGCGCCGCGGTCAGGTTCGACGACCAGCGCGTGAGGCCGGCCGTGTCGATGCCGTCGACGTCGTCGAGGCCGAGGAGCCACATCGAGGTGGCCACGGAGACCGGTTCGAAGTATTCGGCCATCAGATCGGCGTGATCGTGGTGGGCGAGGTCCTGGAGCCGCCGAGCGGCGAGGGAGCGGGCATGGGCGGCGACCGCGGGGGCCGTCTCCCGGCGGAACCGGTCGTCGACCGACGCGCGGATCGCGGCATGCCGGTCGCCCTCCTGGTTCAGGACGTTCTCCGCCCCGCAGTACGTGGACAGCGGGGAGACGTCGTTGGTGGTGGTGAACGACTCCGGACTCGTCAGCACGTGACGCACATCGCTCCAGCGGGTGACGAGCCAGGCGCCCACGGCGGGCACCCACGCCACCGGCTCCTCGGCGCGCAACCGCTCGTAGATCGGATAGGGGTCCGCCTCCAGGCGGTCCACCGTGATGCTGTCGGTCAGCGCGGACATGATGCCACTCCTCGGGCGGATTTCCACCGGTACTGCCCCGCGCCTGGAACATAACCCGCCGGAGCGTCCGGCAATCTGGCACGAATTGCCTAGTACCAAAGGATCGAAGGTCGTCGCCGGGTGGCATGCGCGGGCTTTCTGGCTGAGGATCGCGAAGGGAGTCCTGTGAAAGTCAGAGGAGACACGGCCATGGGCGAATCCTTCGAGGCCCGCAAGTCGGATCTGGTGCGGTTGGCTCAGGAGCGCATGCAGTCCGCGATCGCCGACAATACCTGGACGAAACTTCAGAAACTTGCTCTGACCTGCCGGATTCTTTTCCATATGGGGCACGACTCCGGGTTGTCCGGGCAGATCACCACGCGCGCGGAGGAACCGGGGACGTACTACACCCAGCGCCTCGGGCTCGGCTTCGACGAGATAACCGAGTGGAATCTCCTCAAGGTCGACGAGGACCTCAACGTGCTCGAAGGCGGCGGGATGGCGAATCCGGCCAACCGCTTTCACAGCTGGGTCTACCGGGCCCGTCCGGACGTGAACTGCATCATTCACACCCATCCACCGTACGTATCGGCCCTCTCCATGCTGGAGATTCCGCTGGCCCTCTCCCACATGGACACCTGCCCCCTCTACGAGGACTGTGCATTCCTGCCGAAATGGCCGGGAATTCCAGTCGGAAACGAAGAGGGCGAACTGATAGCCGGGGCCCTGGGCGACAAGAAGGCGCTCATGCTCGCCCACCACGGCCAACTGGTGGCATGCGCCTCCGTCGAGGAAGCGTGCGTGCTCGCCGTACTGTTCGAACGCGCGGCCAGGCTGCAGTTGCTCGCGATGGCTGCGGGCGACATCAAGCCGGTGGACGAACTGCTGGCCGTGGAGGCGCACGACTGGGTCTCCACCCCCAAACGCCATCAGGCCGCCTTCGCGTACTACGCGCGCCGGGCGCTGCGCCATGGGCACGACGACTGCATCGACGCGGCTCCGCCGGACGTCTCCGGGGCCACGGACCGGCACACGATCCCCATCGAGGGAGGGGTGTGACATGGAAGGGCCGACGATCGGGGGAGTCATCGCCTACCCGGTCACACCGTTCCGCCGGTCCGACGGCGCCGTGGACACGGACGCGCTGCGCGCTCTGATCGACCGGCTGGTCGCATCCGGCGTGCACGGCATCGCACCGCTGGGGTCCGCCGGTGAGAGTGCGTACCTGTCCGATGCCGAGTGGTGCGAGGTGGCGGAGGCGTCCTTGGAGGCCGTGGCGCGGCGGGTGCCGACCGTGGTGGGCATCTCCGACCTCACCACGGAGGGCGCCGTCCGGCGTGCCCGGTTCGCCGAGCGAGCCGGTGCGGACGTCGTGATGGTGTTGCCGGTCTCGTACTGGAAGCTCTCGGAGCGGGAGATCGTCAGCCACTACGGTGCGGTCGCCGAAGCGATCGCTCTTCCGGTCATGGTCTACAACAACCCGGCGACGAGCGGCATCGACATGTCGCCCGACCTGCTGATCCGGCTCGTCTCCGAGTTCGACAACGTGACTATGGTCAAGGAGAGTTCGGGCGACGTGCAGCGCATGCACCGGCTCCACGAGCTGACGGACGGGCGCCTGCCGTTCTTCAACGGGAGCAATCCGCTGGCGCTCGAAGCGTTCGCCGCGGGCGCGACGGGCTGGTGCACGGCCGCCCCGTGCCTGTTCCCCGCCGAGATCCTGGCGTTCTACGAGACCGTGCGCGCGGGCGATCTCGCGGACGCCCGCAAGCAGTTCTACCGGCTGCTGCCGCCGCTCCGCTTCCTCATGGCGAACGGGCTGCCCACGGCGGTCAAGGCCGGGCTCGCCCTCCAGGGGCTCGACGTCGGGGAACCGCGCCGCCCTCTGCTCCCGCTGGAAGAGAGTCGCGTGCGGCAACTCGAGGCGCTGCTGGCGCAGTTGTGAACAGCGGCCGGGCGGCCGCTATCCCGCCCCGTCCCCCTGCTCCGTACGGGAGCGCGGGGCTCACCCCGCAGACCGCGAACTGAACTGCACCACCAGCGTGAGGAGAACCCATCCATGCTGCGTCCCATTCACTCCGACCGTCGTGAGGAAGTACTGCCGGTCAACCCGCTGTACAGCGATCTCGTGCCGCCCGGCGGAGTGCCGCGCTTCCAGCTGTCGGACGCGTCGATGACGGCCGATGCCGCGACCGCTCTGATCCGCGACGAGCTGATCCTGGAGTCCCACGCCCGGCTCAACCTGGCGACGTACTGCACCACATGGATGGAACCGCAGGCCAGAGAGCTGATCGCGGAGTGCCTCGACCGGAACCTGATGGACCACGACCAGTACCCGCAGACCGCGGACATCGAGACGCGCTGCGTCAACATCCTCACCAACCTGTGGAACGACCCGGACGGTGTCGGTGTCGGCTGCTCGACGGCCGGCTCCAGTGAGGCGGCGATGCTCGCGGGCCTGGCGATGAAGTTCGCCTGGCGCAACCGCCGCCGGGCCGCCGGGCTGGCCACCGACCGGCCCAACCTGGTCATGTCCACCGCGGTGCACACCTGCTGGCCGAAGTTCTGCCGCTACTGGGACGTCGAACCGCGCTACGTCCCCATCAGCGAGCCCGGCTACAACATCGACCCGGCCGCGGTCGCCGCGGCCTGCGACGAGAACACGATCGGCGTGGTCGCGATCCTGGGTTCCAGCGCTCTGGGCACCTACGATCCCGTCGCCGAGATCTCCGCCCAGTTGGACCGGCTGCAAGCCGATCAGGGCCTCGACGTCCCGATCCATGTGGACGCCGCCGTCGGCGGTTTCGTCACCCCGTTCCTGGATCCCGAGCGGGTCTGGGACTTCCGGTTGCCGCGCGTACGGTCGATCAACGCCTCTGGCCACAAATTCGGGCTGGTCTACCCGGGAGTCGGCTGGATCGTCTGGGAGGACCGTGCCGACCTCGCCGAGGAACTGGTCTTCGACTGTGAACTGCTCGGCGGTTGCCTGCCGACCTTCACGCTCAACTTCTCCCGCTCCGGCGCCCCGGTGGTCGCGCAGTACTACAACTTCCTGCGGCTGGGCTTCGAGGGGTACCGCGCGGTGCAGCACACCTCGCGCGAGGTGGCCCGCTACCTGGCGAAGGAGATCGCGCTGGTCCCCGGTCTTGACGTGATCACCGATGGCACTGATCTGCCGGTGGTCGGCATCCGGATCCGGCCGGGAGAGGACGCGATGACGGTCTTCGACATCCACGATCGCATGCGCCGTCACGGCTGGCACATCCCCGCCTACAACCTGCCCCCCGACCTGGAACACATCGGAGTACTGCGGGTCGTGGTCCGCCACGGGTTCAGTCAAGATATCGCTGAGCACCTCGTGCGAGACCTGCGTACGGAGGTCGCCGCCCTGCTCGACGGAGACCCGCAGCCGTGACCCCCGGGCCCGTGTCAGTCCGACGGACCACGGGGTGTGCGAACAGTGGCGAGGAGGAGGACGGGTGAGCACGTGCGGCAGCGCATGCGCTCCTGACTGCGGTCAGGAACAGGACAGAGCGGCGCGCGCCCTGTTGAAAGAGACGACGGAGTGCCTGAGTCAGCTCACCGGGGTGCTCCTGCGGCTGGAAGTCCTGCTGGGCTCGAACGCGCTGAGCCCGCCTTCCCGCACGCAGGGCTACGACAGTCCGACGCGACCGTTCGAGGGCATGGCCCGTGTGCTGCACGACGCCCGTCTCACGCGGCGGGAGCGGGAAGTGGTGGAGCTCCTCGCACAGGGACTGTCCAACCGTCGTATCGCCTGCGATCTCAGCATTTCGGAGCCGACGGTGAAGAACCATCTGCGCGCCGCCTTCCTGAAGCTCGACGTCACGGACCGCACCCAGGCAGTCGTGAAGGTGCTGGAGGCCCATCAGCCGTGAGGTCCGGCCGGAGGGCTGCCGAGCCATCGGCGGATGGCGGCGCGCGCGGGCGTGGTGACCCCGGTCGGCAGGGGACAGGCGCACCACCCGTGGCAGTCGGGGGATCTTCGGCGGCCGGCTGCGCGCTCCGGCGTGCCGTCCGGCTCGCGAGGCGCCACCGGCCAGGAGGATGCCGGTGTGATCATCGACAGTCGAGCGGAGCGCCGACGGCCACGCACGCAGTGGCGTGTCCTGTTCGTGCTGGCCTCTTCCGTTCCGGCCGTGATGATCGGCGCGGCTCCGGCGGGCCCGGCCGTGTCCGACGGCGCGAGCACGAACGGACTGGCGCTGCGGGTGACCGTGAACTCCCACCCCGAGGTCGGCGCCCTGCGGCCGGGCATCCGGGTGGGCGACCCGGTGGTCAAGACATACCGCCTCATCAACCGGGGCGGAGCGGACCTGTACCAGGTCCGGGTGACCGACCCGGGCCTGCCGGGCGTCGCGATCCGCTGCCAGGGCGGCGGTGACCGGGTGCGGATGCTGCGCGGACTCAGCTCCACCCACTGCACGGCCCGCACAGCGGCGCGCGCCGGCGTGTGGACCGGCCAGGTCGTGGCGACCGGGAACATCCCCTACCTGCGTGCCCGATCGGTGGCCCGGGCGCGGTCCGGGTACGCGGGTGTCGGGGGCGGTCTCGCGCTGTCGGAGGGGGTGATGGTCAGGGACCGGCAGGCGACTGTCACGTACCGGGTGCGGAACACGGGAAACCGCACGGTGCACGCCATTCGGCTCGGCGACCCGCCGCTCACCGGCGCGCGCATCGACTGCGGGGGTGGGCAGCCGGTCGTCCCCACGCTCCAGCCGGGGCGGTCCGCCGAGTGCCGCACCGTGGTGCGCCGGGCTCCGGGCGCGTACACCAGCGCCGGGGTCGCCGAGGGCAGCGACAGGGTACGCACGATCGGCCGGTCGGGCGGAACGGTGCCGCCACCGAGACTCACCGCGCGTGCGCTGCGGCGCTTCGAGATCCCCCGGCCGGCGGTGACGCCCAAGCCGCCCAAGCCGCCCAAGCCGTCGGAGCCCCGGCGGCCCGGCGGAGGTCCGGCCGGACCTCCGGTCCCGGCTCCGCCGCCCGCCGGGCCTCCACCGGCTGCGGGACCGCTTCCCGCCATGGGCCCGGTGCCTCCCGAGGCGCTGCCGGTGCCGCTGCTGCCGGGGGAGGTGGGGCCGCCCGTCCCCCCGCCCGGTGTCGCGGCACCCGGTGACGGCCCAGGCGCCGCCGAGGCCGCCGGGGAAGCCGATGCCCCCGCAGAACCTCCTGGCGGGGCAGTGGCAGGCGCGGCCGTCGCCGGCGCGGACACGGGGGGAGCCGCTGTGCCCCCTGCGGCACGGCCGCGAGGCGACGCACTGGGCCGCTTCTACCGCGCCGGGGAGGGGCCCACCGGACTCGGACTCCTGACCGCCCTCTTCCTCGTGCTGATCCCCGCTGCCGTCGCGGCCGCCGTGCTCGGGTCCCGTCGGGGTTAGCCGAGCCGCCGCGATCCACGCACTCGACAGGAGCCCGGCCCCGATGCTCGAAACCCTCGCCATCATCATCGGTGTATCCCTGCTGGCTGCGGCGTGCGTGGTGGTCAAGCACCGCTTCTGGCCGCCCGATCCGGACGACGAACCGCGCGAGGACGTGGCCGAGTACATCTCGATGATGGTGGGCGTGCTCTACGCGCTCGTGCTCGGGCTCGCTCTGGTGTCGGTGTGGGACACCCGTTCCGCAGCCGACGAACACACGCAGACCGAGGCGAGCGCCGCGCACCAGGTGCGCCTCCTCTCCGACGGCCTGCCCCAGCGGCAGGCACGGGAAGTGCGCTCCGGCATCGAGGCGTACGTCAGCCATGTGGTGGACGTCGAGTTTCCGGCGATGGCGGCGGGCGATCCGCTCGGACAGCGTGGCTGGGACCTGCTGTCGGCGCTGCGCCACGCCAGCAGGACGGCCGCCGACGCCACGCCGTCGCAGCATATGACGGCTCAGGAGGTCCTGGCCCAGCTCGGCACGTTGGACGACGCGCGGCGCGGCCGGGAGAGCGATGCGGACGGCGGACTGGCGCCGGCGCTGTGGGTGGGGCTGATCATGGGCGGCGTACTCACCGTGGCGTTCATGTTCATGTTCGGCGTGGAGCGGAGCTACACCCATGTGGTGATGGTGATGGGCCTTTCCGCGCTCATCACCTTCATGGTGCTGCTGATCCACGAGCTCGACCGTCCGTTCACAGGCATGCTCGCCGTGGACGCCACGCCGTTCACCCGGTACTTCTGACACCTGAGCACTGTTGCCGCGAGCCGTGTTCCGGCTCCGCTCCCGACGGCCCTTGCGGGGCCTGACGGTGGGTGCGGCCGAGCGGCAGGTGCCGCCCCAGCTGTGCCGGTCATGGCAAGTCCTCCCAGTACTGGGTGTCGCCGCAGTGGCCCACGCTGCGGTGGGTCTGTGCCGGGGCGGGGAGTCTGGGCGCATGGAACCCCGGTAGCCGGGCGGTCCAAGAAGGCGAGGGCGGCTGGTCCACGGGGGCATCCGTAGCTCTTCTCGCACACTACTTCCCGCCACTGCCGCGTAGTCCTGCGTAAACGCTGTCCCGCAAGTGTCGGACGAGTCGACAGTCCTCAAGCGCGCGGCGAGGATGTGGGGCGTCGTCGATCCGTTTTAGCTCTTGCTGAGGGGCAGCGCGTGAGTCTGTCGTATCGAGCGCGGGTGGCTGCGCTTCTGGGGGATTCCCCGCTGGCCTCGGAGGCTGTCATCACGGATGTGCGCGACCTGCTCTCGCACGGCGAGGAGGCGTTGGCGTTCGACACGATGTGCTCGTGGATCTATGAGGACGCCCTGCCCCTCACCCGGCAGTTCCACGCTCGACTGGTGGCGCTGGCCAGCGAGATGGAGACTCCGACGTCCGTGCAGCGACTCGACGAGCTGCTGGGCGACTGACATCACCCTCTCGGTGATCTTGCTGAGAGATGATCTGTCCGTGGCTGGTGTGATCCCAGCGTCGGAGCCGTCCTGGACAGCCCCGTGCACCGGGCTGAGCCCGCGGCAGTTCGGCAAGCTGCTCACCGTGCCTCGGTTGAAGCAGCGTTCGCTCGTGTTGCGCCGCCGGTAGGTTCGCCGGTCTAACCCTGGCGGTCGGCCGCCGTGGCCACCGCGCCTCAGCCGGTTCCTTCGCTGGTCGGTCTTCTCGGGGAGCCTGCCCTGTTCGACAAGTTCGGCGAGACCTCGCAGGGCGACCCGGCCGGGGTCGACGGCGATGCCGCTGAAGCGCATGCCGGCCGCCTCGTACGTGGCGATGAGCTCCGCGTTTCGGCGATCGCCGTCATGAAGTGGCCGCCCGGGCGGAGCACTTCGAGCGACCGCTCGGCGGCGTCGCCGCCGATCGTGTCGAGCGCGACGTCGATGTCGCGGACCGCGTCGGTGAAGTCGACGGCCTTGTAGTCGATCACCTCGTCGGCCCCGACCCCCTCGACGCACTCCCGCTTGCTCCCGCTCGGGGTCGCGATCACGTGCGCGCCGAACGCTTTCGCGATCTGGATCGCGACGTGGCCGACCCCGCCACCGCCGCCGTGGACCAGGACGCGGTCGCCTTCGCTCACGCCGCCGAGGTCGACGAGGCCCTGCCATGCCGTCAGCCCGACGACCGGCAGCGCCGCCGCCTCGACGTGCGAGTGCGACGCGGGCTTGTGTGCCAGGTGTAACGCCGGCGCCGGCACGACCTCGGCGTACGCGCTCACCGCCCGCGGGAACAGGGGCATCCCGAACACCTCGTCGCCCGCGAGGTCACCCCATCCGGCGCACCTCAACGATGATCGCCGCAACGCGGGCGTACCACCGGTGTCACGCCAGGACATGCCGACAACCCGCCTGCCCGTGGGCCTGCCCTCGGCTGGGCACGGTGTCATTCCGCGGCGGTGCCCCTGGCAGACGGCCGCGTCCGCATGCGGGGAACACGCCACGTGTGCTCAGAAGTTGGGCAACACCTTGATCAACTCCACATTGACGCCCGCCGGTTTGGCCACCGCCCAGCTCACGCAGTCGGCGACGTCATCGGCGCTCAACGGTTGGATCTCTCCGTACGCCTCTTCGGCCTTCTTCTCGTCGCCGCCGAATCGCACGAGGTTGAACTCGGTGCGCACCAGGCCGGGGGCGATCTCGATCACCTGGACGGGCGTTCCCTGCATCTCCTTGCGCAGGGTGTCGGCGACCGCCACCTGACCGTACTTCGCCGACGCGTAGCCCGCGGCACCGGGATAGGTCTGGTACCCGGTCAGCGAGGTGATCACCACGATCCTCGCGTCACCGCTCGCCCGCAGCGCGGGCAGCAGCTTCTGCGTGACGCGGATCGTGCCCAGGACATTGATCTCGTACATGCGCAGACAGGCCTCCGGATCGAGGTCCGCGATCCGGTCCACCCCCAGGGAGCATCCCGCGTTGTTCACGAGGACCTTGCACTCGGACACCGACTCGGCCAGCTCCGCGACCGACCGGGCGTCGGTGACGTCCAGCCGGATCGCTCGCCCTCCGATCTCCTTCGCCAGGGTTTCGAGCCTGTCGAAGCGACGTGCCGCGACGACGACGTCGAATCCGTCGGAGGCCAGGCGGCGGGCGGAAGCAAGCCCGATCCCGCTACTGGCACCCGTCACCACAGCTATGGGGTTCGCCATGCCCGCAGATCTTGCCTCACGCATCCGGTGGTGACCACCCCCCAGATCGCCGGTTCGGTCTCCGGTGAAGCGTGAGTTGACCCAGGGCGGGCCGAACGGCCGTCGGCCCGGCTGCCCATCCGCGCCCGTGGCGTGGAGGCAGGCGCCAGGTGCGCGCAGCCGGCGTGCCCCGCTGTGTGCTCTTCGGCCATCGCTATCGCCGTGTAGCGCAGCTCACAGGCGGCAACCCTGTGTCCCATCTGCTGCTACGAACAGGGATGTTTTTGGTTGACGTCGGTCGTCGACGATACGTAGGCTCCGGTCGTTCAAGCCAAAAGTTGTCCATCACAAGGCCGTTCGGGCCGCAAGTTGTCCGCCACACGAAAGGCTTTCGTGTCAGTGCGAGCAGTCACCCCACAGGGTTCCTTTCCCATAGCGGCCAGGACCGGCCATTGATGGGGTCTCGAGAACGGTTCGCGGTATTTCGGGACCGTGATTTCTCCGTCTTCTTCGTCGGCTACGTCACGTCCAACCTCGGTACGTCGATGGCATCCGTGGCGCTGGCGTTCGCGGTCCTGCACAACGACGGATCACCCACCGACCTGAGTCTGGTCCTCGCCGCGCGCATCGTGCCGATGGTGCTGCTGCTCCTCGGCGGCGGGGTGCTCGGCGACCGGCTGCCGCGGCGCCTGGTGATGCTGGTGGCCGACTCCGTGCGCGCCCTCAGCCAGGGTGCCCTGGCCGTGCTGTTGCTGATCGGGCCCGTGCCCCTGTGGGTAGTGCTCACCCTCGCCGCCTGCGGTGGGGTCGGCGAGGCCCTGTTCCGTCCCTCGTTCGACGGTATGGTGCCGCAACTCGCCCCGAAGGACCGGCTGCCGGAGGCCAACTCCCTGCTGGGGATGGCCCAGTCGGCCGCGAGCGTGGGCGGTCCGGCGCTCGCGGGCGTCCTGGTCGCGGTCACCTCGGCGGCCACGGTTCTGCTGGTGGACGCGCTGAGCTATGTGGTGAGCGTCGGCGCCCTGCTCATGCTGCGGGCCGGCAACCAGGCTCCCGACTCCGGCGGCAGCTCCATGGTGGCCGAACTGCGGGCCGGATGGCGGGCCTTCTCGGCCCACACGTGGTTGTGGACCGTCACCCTCCAGTTCACTCTGTTCAACCTGCTGGTGTGGGCGCCCTACTTGGTCCTCGGCCCCGTCTCGGCGGGCCGCAGCTACGGCGGGTCCGAGGCCTGGGGGCTGATCGTCGGCACCTTCGGCGGCGGCTCGCTGCTCGGCGGTCTGCTGCTGCTCGGCCGACGGCCCTCGCGCCCGCTGGTCGTGACCACACTGATCACCTTCCTGTGGGCGGCTCCCTCAGCGGCCCTCGCCGTCCGCGCCCCGCTGTGGACGGTGTGCGCCGCGGCCCTCGCGGCCGGCGTGTCGAGCGCGGTGTTCAACAGCCTCTGGATGACGACGATCCAGCAGCACGTGCCCGCGGACAGCCTGTCCCGGGTGATGTCGTACGTGACCTTCGGAGCCTATTCCGTCGGGCCGGTCGGGCTCGCCCTCGCCGGTCCGCTGGCGGAACAGACCAGCATCGGCCTGATCCTGGCCATCGGCGTCGGCTGGCAGGTCCTTGCTAATTCCGTGGTGCTCATGCTGCCGGCCGTACGCAATCTGCACGCGCCGAATGCGGATCAGAACGAGAGCGCCGCGGAGAACTCCGCAGAATCAGCCGAGTCCAGTACATCTGACGTACCGGCGACCTGACCCACCCCTTCTTCTCCTTTTCGCCGCAGTTCCCGAAACGGGGGTTCATGGTGACTGTGCAGCGTTCGCATGCCCTTGCCCAAAAAGAGACGACAGTATGGGACCTGATATCTGAGACACGGGTGCGCCGTCCCGACGCGGTGGCCCTCACCGACGGAATGCGCCACTTCACTTATGCGGAATTGGTGGCGATCGCTGTCCGGGTCGCGCACGTCCTGCGCGACAAGGGGATCGGGCCGGGAGACACCGTGGCCCTGTGCTCCGTGCGGTCCACGGAGCAGGTCCTCGCTCTGGTCGGCACCCTCGCCTCCGGAGCCGCCGTGGCGCCCTTCGACGTGCGCCAGGCCGCCACGGCCGTACGCGAGAACGTGACGCGGCTCGCGCCCGCCGTCGTCCTCGCCGACGCCGACGGGGCGGAGCTCTTCCCCGACGCGCTGCGCCTGGACGGCCTGCTGGCCGTGGACGGGGCCCCGGATGTGGCGCTGCCGCCCGGTCCGGATCCGACGGACCTCGCGTACGTGCTGCACACCTCCGGCTCCTCGGGGCGGCCCAAGCCGGTGCAGGTGCCGCACAGCGCCGTGCAGAACCGCTTCCTGTGGGGGCAGACCCGCTACCCCATCGGCCCTGACGACACCGTCGCCCACTGGGGATCCCTGGTCTTCGACTGCTCGTTCTGGGTGGTGCTCGCGCCCCTGTGCTTCGGTGCCACCCTGCTCGTGGCCCCCGACGGCCTTGAGGCCGAACCCGAAGAACTCGCGGCGCTGTTCGACCGCCACCGGGTCACCGTGATGCACTCCGTGCCCTCCCTGCTGCGCGAGTTCACCTCCGAAGGCGGAGCTGCGGCCCTGGCCTCGCTGCGCTATCTGCTGATCGCGGGCGAGCGGCTGCCCGGCGATCTGATCCGGCAGGTCCTGGATCTGACGGGTGCCCGGATCTTCAACCAGTACGGCCCCACCGAGACGTGCATCGACGTCCTCACCCACGAGATCGCCCCCGGGGACGAGGCACTGGACGCCATGCCCATCGGCCGCCCCCTCGACGGGGTGCACGCCGTGGTCGCCGACGAGGCCGGTGCCCCGGTCCCGGCCGGTACCGCCGGTGAGCTGCTGATCGGCGGTACCAGCGTGGCCTGGGGGTATGCGGGGGCCGCCGCCGCGACCGCCGAGCGCTTCGTGCCCGACCCGTACGGCGCCCCCGGCGGCCGGCTCTACCGGACCGGCGACCTCGTGCGCGAACGGCCCGACGGAGCACTGGAGTTCCTCGGCCGCGTGGATCACCAGGTCAAGATCCGCGGGGTCCGCGTGGAGCCCTCCGACGTCGAACACGCCCTGCTGCTGCACCCCGACGTCAGCCAGGCGGCCGTGGTCGCGGTGGAGGACCCCGAACACGGGGGCATCCGCCTCGCCGCGCACCTGGTGACGGGCGAGAAGACGCCCGACGACGCCGACCTGCGTGACTTCCTCGCCCAGCGCCTGGTCTCCGCCGCCCTCCCCGAAAGCTACCGGCGGCACCCGACCCTGCCCCGGCTGACCAGCGGAAAGATCGACCGCCTCACCCTGGCCCAGCAGGCCGCACACCACCCGCGAGACGCATCCGACGAGCCGCCGTACGACGCCCCGCGCACCAAGACCGAGCAGACCATCGCCCAGATGTGGCAGGACCTGCTCGGGGTCGAACGCGTGGGACGCGACTCCGACTTCCACACCCTCGGCGGACAGTCGCTCCTGGCCATGCGGCTGATCGCCCGCGTCCGGGCCGGATTCCGTGTGCGGCTGCCCGCCCGCGCGGTCTTCCGCGCCCCGACCCTGGCGCGCTTCGCCGCCGTCGTGGACGAGGCCGTCGCCCAACGGGAAGGCGCCGGCGTTGGCTGAGCGACACGAACTCCGGATCCCGGCCCGCTACAACGGACCGCCCGACTCCGGGCACGGCGGATACGTCTCCGGCCGGTTCGCCGCCCTTGCGGCCCCCCACCAGGGCGCCACCGTCACCGTGACCCTGACCGAGCCCACCCCGCTGGACGAGCCGCTGACCTTCACCCCCGGCCCGCGACGGTCCACGGTCACCCACGGCACCCGGCTGATCGCCACGGTGGCGCCCGGCCATGCCCCCGTCGATCCACCGCCCTCCGTGGACCCGGCCGCCGCGCGCGCTGCCGCGGCCCGCTTCGAGGGGCACGCGGGCCACCCGTTCCCCACCTGCTTCGCGTGCGGGCACAGCCGCACCGCCCAGGACGGCCTCGCTCTGGCCCCAGGACCGGTGGACGGCGTGCCGGACACCGTGGCCACCCCCTGGACTCCCGCCGCCGAGGGGATCGCCGACGGCTTCCCCGTCCCGGACGAGCTCGTGTGGAGCGCGCTCGACTGCCCCGGCGGCTGGGCCGACGACCCGCTGGCCCGCCCCCGTCTCCTGAGCCGGATGACTGCCGTCGTGCGGCGCGCGCCGCGAGCCGGTGAGCCGTGCGTGGTGGTGGCCAGGCGCGGCGCCGTCAGCGGGCGGCTGCTGCGGGTCGACAGCGCCCTGTACGACGCCACGGAGCAGCTCCTGGCGAGCGCGACCGCCACCTGGACGGCGCTCGTCGACTCCGGCACCCACGTCTCGAACTCGCCAGGAAAGGACACGGCATGAACCAGCACCAGGGCTCCGTGATCCGGGACGACAGCCGGGCCACCGTGCACGGCCAGTTCACGGCTCAGGCCCGTGCGACCCCGCAGGCCCCGGCCCTCAGTTGCGACGGCACCGTCCTGACGTACGCGCAGGTGGACGCCGCGGCCGACGCGGTGGCTGCCCGGCTGCGCGATCTCGGCGCCGGGCCGGGCCGCCCGGTGGGCGTCCGCATCGAACGCTCACCGCACCTGGTCATCGCCCTGCTCGCGGTGCTGAAGACCGGCGGCTTCTACGTGGCGCTGAACCCGGGCGAGCCCGCCGTACGGTCGGCGTCGCTGCTGCGCGACTGCGGCGCCGGACTGCTGGTCACCCGTCCAGAAGTGCCCGCCGAACTGCTCGCCGAGGCCAAGCCGGTGTACCTGGACTCCCTCCACCCCGCAGACGCGCCGGCCGGCACCGCCCCCGCGGCCGTCCCGCCGGGCGGCGACCAGGACGCGGCCTACCTTGCCTACACCTCCGGCACCACCGGCGAGCCCAAAGGCGTGCTGGTGCCGCACGGTGCGGTACTGCGCCTGGTCCAGGACAGCGACGTGCTGCCGGTCGGGCCAGGGGACGTGGTGCTCCACCTGGCACCGGCCGCGTTCGACGCCTCGACGCTGGAGCTGTGGGCGCCCCTCCTGAACGGTGCGCGCCTCGCGGTGTTCCCGGCCGGTGAGGTGACCCCGGAACGGCTCGCCGAGGTCGTCGAGGCGGAAGGGGTGACCGCGATGTGGCTCACCGCAGGCCTGTTCCACCTGGTCGCGGAGAGGCCCGACCCGCGCCTCGCGGGAGTGCGCAGGCTGCTCGCGGGCGGCGACGTCCTCTCGCCCCGGCACGTCGACGCGATGCTCGCGGCCTTCCCCGGACTGACGCTGGTGAATGGCTACGGCCCGACGGAGAACACCACGTTCACGTGCTGCCACGCCATGGCGGAACCGGTCTCCGCCCACCAGGTGCCCATCGGGCGCCCGATCCCCGGCACCCAGGCACATCTGCTCGACGAACGGCTGCGCCCCGTGGCCGACGGAACCGTGGGGGAGCTGTACGCGGGCGGCAGGGGTGTCGCCCACGGCTACTGGGGCCTTCCGGTGGCCACCGCCGAGCGGTTCGTCCCCGACCCGTTCTCGGGTACGCCGGGCGCCCGCCTGTACCGCACCGGCGACCTGGCCCTGCGGCGGCCGGACGGGGTCCTGGAATTCCACGGGCGCGTGGACGACCAGGTGAAGATCCGCGGATTCAGAGTGGAACCCGGCGAGGTGGAGGCGGCGCTGCGCGAGCTGCCCGGCGTCGGGGACAGCGCGGTCGTCGCCCGTACCGGGCCCACCGGAGAGCGCGCTCTGGTCGCGTATGTGACGGGGAAGCAGGAGCAGCCGCTGCAACTTCCCGGCCTGCGGCGCGCCCTGGCCGAGAAGCTGCCCGCCCATCTGGTGCCCGGCTCCTTCGTCCAGCTGGAGAGCCTGCCGCTGGGCAGCACCGGCAAGGTCGACCGGCGCGCCCTGGCGGCACGCGGGGAACGCGCCCGGCCCGAGACGGACGTACCGCTGCGCCTGCCCGAGAACGAACTGGAGCAGTGGCTCGCGCAGCTCTGGTGCGACCTGCTTGGGATCGACCAGGTCGGTGTGGACGACGACTTCTTCGAAGTGGGCGGACACTCGCTCGTCGCCGCCGCGATCACCGGGGAGATCGGTCAGGTCCAGGGGGTGTTCGTCACCGCCAGGTCCTTCTACGAGAACCCCACGGTGGCCGAACTCGCCGAGCTGGTCGCCGAGTTGAGGGAGAGCGTCCGATGAGGATCGGCAGCCCCGCGGCGACTGCGGACATCGCGCTCGACACCATCGACCTCGCGGACCCCGAGCTGTACGCCTCGGGCGACCCGCACACCCTGTGGCACGCGCTGCGCGAGCGGGAACCGGTCCACCGCCAGACCCTGCCCGACGGCCGCTCCTTCTGGTCGGTGACCTCCTATCGCGACGTCAACGACGTGCTGCGCGACCACACCCGGTACACCTCACAGCGCGGCACGCTGCTGTCCATCCTGGGCTCCTCCGACCCGGCCGGCGGCCTGATGATGGCGGCCAGTGACCCGCCCGTGCACACCGCGCTGCGCGAGCCGATGGGCAAGGCGCTGTCGGCCCGCGCCCTCGCGCACTGGGAGCCACGCATCCGCGAGGTGGTGCTGCGGCTGCTCGCGCCGCTCGCCGAAGGACCGCTGGACCTGGCGCAGGCCGGCACGGCCTTCCCGATGGCCTTCACCGGGGCGCTGATGGGCCTGCCGGAGGACGACTGGGCCCGGCTCGCCCACCTGACCACGATGGCCGTCGCCCCGGAGGACCCGGCGTTCGAGGCGGGCGGGGGACACACGACGCTGCTCTCCGCCCACCACGAGCTGTTCGAGTACTTCGCCCGGCGGGTGCGCACGGTCTCCGCCGCGCCCGGCGACGACCTCACCGGATTCCTGCTCCGGATGAGGCCCGACGGCCGCCCGCTGCGCCAGGACGAGTTGGTGTACAACTGCTACAGCCTGCTCCTGGGTGCGAACGTCACCACCCCGCACGCCCTGGCGGCGACCGTGCTTGCCCTCATGGAGCACCCTGATCAGTACCGTCGCCTCCTGGCCGAACCGGCCCTGGTGACCAGCGCCGTGGAGGAGGGGCTGCGCTGGTCCTCGCCGGCCAACCACTTCATGCGGTACGCCGTCAAGGACACCGAGCAGAACGGTGTGCGGATCGCTCGCGGCGACGCCGTGGTCGCCTGGCTGGGCTCGGCGAACCGGGACGCCGCTGTCTTCCCCGACCCGTACCGCTTCGCCGTCGACCGCAGTCCGAACCGGCACGTGGCCTTCGGCTTCGGACCGCACTACTGCATCGGCGCGCCGCTGGCCCGCATCGCGCTGCGCGTGATGTTCCAGGAGATCGTGCGGCTCGTGGCCGAGTTCCGGCCCGCGGGGCCGGTCCGCCATCTGAAGTCCAACTTCGTCGCGGGCATCAGCTCCCTTCCCGTCACCGCCGCCCTGCGCGACGGCGCGGCCGAAGCCCTGGCTGCCCACGCGCCCCTGCCGCGCCCGGAGGCCGTCGCATGACCGCGCAGACACCACAGAAGCCGCAGACACCGCAGAAGCCATACACACCGCAGAGACCGCCGAAGAAGAAGCGATGGCTGCTGCGCACCCCGGCGGCGGACGCCTCCGCCCGGCTGTTCTGCTTCCCGTACTCGGGGACCGGCGCCTCGATGTACAACAAGTGGCCGGACCGGGTAGGACCGGCCGAGGTGTGCCGCATCCAGTTGCCGGGTCGCGAGAACCGGGTGCGGGAAGAGCACTTCGGCACCTATGAGGCGCTTGCCGCCGACCTGGCGCCGGCCCTGCTGCCCCACCTCGACCGGCCGTTCGGCTTCTTCGGCCACTGCGGCGGCGCCCTCGCGGCCTTCGCGACGGCGCACCGCCTTGCCGAGCTCGGCATGCCCGTCCCCGACGTGCTCTTCATGTCCTCCCAGGTAGCCCCGCACCAGGGCCCCTACGGCCGCTACCTCACGATGGACGAGACGGGGCTGCGCGGCGAGCTGGAGCGCCTCACCAGGGTCATGGGCTCGGAGCCGGTGCCGGACCTGATCGACCTGGGCCTGGGCGTCATGAACGCGGACCTCGCGGCGAACCGCGCCTACCGCACCCCCGAGCCGGTCGTGCTGCCCACGCGCATCCGCCCCCTCGGCTGGCGCGACGACCAGGAGGTCGCACCGGAGCGCATGACCGGCTGGGAGGAGTGCGCCCCCGCGGGGCGGTGCGCGCGCACGGTGCTGCCGGGAGACCACCACGCCTTCCTGCGCGCCCCCGACCCGCTGGTCGACGTGCTCGCCGCGGACCTTGGCGACGCGGTCGCCGCGAGGGCGGCCCAGTGAACACCGAGCCGACCGGAAGAGAGGAACCCGTGGCATCCGACCCCTATGTGTCCGGCTCGCTCAAGGAGACCGGCGACCCCGACCCGTACGCCAACTACGCCTGGCTGCGTGAGCACGCACCGGTCAGCGAGGTCTACACCCCCCACCGGGAGGGCACCACCTGGCTGGTCACCACCTACGACCTCGCCCGCGCCTGCCTGACCGACCCGCGCCTGAGCAACGACGACCGCAACTCGGCGGGCGCGCAGGGTGCCTTCGGCAGCGGTGAGTGGGATCCCGCACGGGGGCTGCTCGACCTGGACCGGCCCGAACACGCCCGGCTGCGGCGCCTGGTGGCGGGTGCGTTCAGCGCGGGCGCCGTCGAGCGGATGCGGGACATGATGGTCCGCATCACCGATGAGGCCCTCGACACCCTGGCGGGCCTGGAGAGCTGCGACCTCGTCGAGCACTTCTCGCTGCCGGTGCCGGTGGCGATCATCCACGAGGTGCTCGGGATCCCGCCGGAGCAGCGCGAGTCCCCGGCGCACTGCCTCGACCTCTTCTACCACACGGGCCTGACCGACCCGCTGGACGTGGACAAGCTGGGCGAACTCCTTGAGTACACGGCCAAACTGGCGGCGTACAAGCGCACCCATCCCGGGCCCGATGTCGGCACCCACCTGGTCCGGGGCCTGGAGACGGGCGAGCTGCGCGACGACAACGAACTCGCGGCGATGATCCTGTCGGTGCTCGGCGCCGGACACGTGACGACCGTTCAGTTCCTGGGCACGGCCGTCTACCGGCTGCTGCAGCACCCGGACCAACTGGCGGCGATCCGCGAAGGAAGCATCACCTGGCAGTCGGCCGTGAACGAACTGCTGCGCTACGACGCCCCGGTCCAGTCCACGGTGTACCGCTACGCCAAGGAGGACCTGGACCTCGGCGGGGTGCGCATCGGCAAGGGGGACGCGCTCCTTGTGTCGCTCGCCGCGGCCAACCGTGATCCGGCCCGGTTCCCCGACCCGGACACCTTCCGTGCCGACCGCGGCGGCTCGGGCCACCTCGGCTTCGGCCACGGCGCCCACTTGTGCCTGGGCGCCCATCTCGCCCGCCTGGAGGGCGAGATCGCCCTCGACATCCTCTTCCGCCGCCTGGACGGGATCGAACTGGCCGTGCCCTTCGACGAGGTGGTGTGGACGTATGGGCCCATGCTCCGTGGACCGCGTGCGCTGCCGGTGCTGCTGCCCACCCCCGCGGCTCGCTGAGCTCGCGACGCCCCCGACAACAACGACACGAAGATCTGGAGTGCGCCATGGCACAAGAGCAGCAGGCGGCCCCGAGCCGGTCGGCCCGCACGGTCCTGGAGGGCTTCGACGCCTGGGCCGCCAAGGCCCCCGACGAGCCCGCCGTGATCTCGGACGGCACCGCGCTGAGCTACCGGCAACTGGACGAGGAGGCCGAGGCCCTCGCCCGTGACCTGCGGGCGCTGGGGTGCGGGCCCGAGACCGTGGTCGGGCTGTGCGTCACGCGCGGCACCGGCCTGGCCGTCGCGGTCCTGGGCGTGGTCAAGGCGGGCGCGGCGTACCTGCCGCTGGACCCCGCCCACCCCGCGGCGCGGTCCCGGACGGTCCTTGCCGACGCCGGGGCGCGCCTCGTGGTGACGGACCGGTCGGTGTCGGCCGGTCTGGATGCCGAAGGCTGGGGCAGGACGCCGGTGTACGAGCTGGACGGTGAGCGCCCGGCGCCGACCGTCGCGGACCCGGACGCCTGCCCCGCCGGCGAGGCCGACCAGTTGCTGTACGTCATCTACACCTCGGGCTCCACCGGGCGGCCCAAGGGCATCGCCATGCAGAGCGGGCCGCAGATCACGCTGCTCGACTGGTGCCGGGAGCACTACGCCGAGCGCCCGGTCGCCCTGCAGTACTTCCCCGTGACCGCCGACGTGGCCTTCCTCGAGCTCATGTCCACGTGGTGGCTCGGCGGTTGTGCGGTGGTCGCCACCGAACCGGAGCGCTACGACATCGAGGCCCTGGCCGCCCTGATCGCCCGGCACGCCGTGAGCAAGGTCCTGCTGCCGGTGGTCGCGCTCGACGAGCTCGCCCGGCACAGCAGGAGCGCACCCGACCAGGTGGCCACCCTCCGTGAACTGATCACCACCGGTGACCGGCAGGCGATCACTCCGGCCATCCGTGACCTGTGCGACCAGCACCCCGAGATGTTCCTGGACAACCACTACGGTTCCACCGAGGTGAACGTGGTCACCGCGCCGCGCCTGACGGCACCGGCCGCCGAGTGGCCCGACCACCCGCTGACGGGACGGCCCATGTCCGGCGCGCGGATCTACGTGCTCGACGCGAACCTCTCGCCGGTACCGCCGAACGTCCAGGGCGAGATCTACGTGGGTGGCGGACCGCCCGCCCGCGGCTACGCGGGGCGCCCGGGCCTGACGGCCGCCGCGTTCCTGCCCGACCCCTACGCGGCGGAGCCCGGCGCGCGCATGTACCGCACCGGTGACCTGGGCCGGTGGCGGCCCGGGGGAGTCCTGGAGTACCTGGGCCGGGTCGACTTCCAGCTCAAGCTGCACGGCTACCGCATCGAACCGGGTGAGATCGAGTCGTTGCTGCGCGAGCGCGCGGACGTGGAGCGGGCCGTCGTGCTGCGGATCGGCGAGGGCCAGGACGCCTACCTGGCGGCGTATCTGATCGCCGACGGCGAACCGCCGGCCCCGAGCGAGCTGCGCGAGTACCTCGGCCTTCGGCTGCCCGCGCCCATGGTGCCCAGCACCTACGTCTTCCTGCCGGAGTTCCCGCTCACCGACACCGGAAAGGTGGACCGCAAGGCGCTGCCGCTGCCGGACGGCGGCGGGGCGCAGTGGGTCGCGCCGCGCGACGAGACCGAGCGGGCGGCCGCGGAGGTGCTCGCCCAGGTCCTCGGCCGGGACCGGATCGGCGTCACCGACGACTTCTTCCGCCTGGGCGGGCACTCGCTGTTGGTCACCCAGGTGGTGCACCGGCTGCGCGCCGCGCTCGGGGTGCAGCTCCCGATGCGGGCGGTCTTCGAAGGTCCGACCGCCGCGGCACTGGCCAAGGAAGCGCGCCGGCTGCGCGAGGAGCGCGGATGAAGGAGGGGACGGCGGCGGGGGAGCCGACCGGTCGGCCCGAGCTGTCCTTCGCCCAGGAGCGGCTGTGGTTCCTCGACCAGCTCTCACCGGGGGAGTCCGGCTACCTCACGCCGTTCAGCCGCCGTCTTGACGGCCCGGTGGACGCGGACCTGTTGGAGCGCGCGCTGCGGGCGGTCGCGGAGCGCCATCCGGTGCTGCGGTCACGGATCGACGATGCTTCGGGGACACCGGTTCCCGTGGTCGAGGCGGCCGCGACGGTCCGCCTGGAGCGCGTCGACCTGAGCGGTGCGCCGGACCCGGAGCGCGCCGCCGAGGCCGCCGTGGCGACGATGCTGAACACGCCCATGGACCTGACGGCGGCGCCGTGGCTGCGGGCCGCGCTGTTCACACTGGGCGAGGGCAGCGCCCTCTTCCACGTCCAGGTGCACCACATCGCCTTCGACGGGATCTCCCGGGGCCTGTTCGAGCGGGAGCTGTCGGCGCAGTACCGGGCCCTGGCGGGGGGCCGCCCGGCACTGGAGCCCCCGCCAGGGCAGGACTACGCCGCCCACGCGGCCCGGCAGCGGGCGGCGCTCGGACCCGCCGAGCGCGAGGAGTTGCTGGCCCAGTGGCGCACCGCCCTGGACGGCGCGCCGCACGTGCTCGAGCTGCCCTCGGACCGCCCGCGCCCGGCCAGGCCGGGCCCGCGGGCGGGGCGGGTGGACTTCGTGGTCCCCGAAGAGGTCACCGCCGCCCTGCACCGCGTCGCGCAAGCGCGACGGACGACCCTGTTCTGTGTCGGCCTGGCCGCCTACCAGCATCTGCTCGGCCGGTACGCGGATGCCCGGGACGTGCTGGTGGGGGTGCCGTTCGCGGGCCGCGAGGACCCGGAGACGGAGCAGATCATCGGGTTCTTCACGCACTCCGTGCCGCTGCGCGGGGAGTTGGCCGGGTCACCGTCGCTCGACGCACTGACCCGGCAGGCGCGGGACCGGGTGCTCGAGGCGATGGACCTCCAGGAACTGCCGCTTGAGCAGCTCGTGGACGGGCTCGGCGTGACCCGCGAGGCCAACCGCAATCCGCTGTTCCAGCACTGGTTCGACCTGGCGGACCCGCAGTGGGACCGGCCTGCGCTGATCCTGCCCGGCGTTCGGATCCGGCCGGTCCCGGTCACCGAGACCACCACCCGCTTCGACACCGAACTGCATCTGCGTCCCGCGGGAGCGGGTCTGGCGGGACGGCTCCTGTACTCGGCGGAGCTGTTCGACGAGGAGACGGCCGCGGGCCTTGCCGGACACTATGCCGCGCTGCTCGCCGCGGCGGCCGCGGAGCCGGGGCGACCCCTCGACTCGATCCCGCTCACCGGGGCGGACGAGAGCGCGCGACTGATCGACCTGGGCACCGGGCCTGCCGTGCGGCGCGGCCCGGCGACGGTGGACGCGTACGTGGAGCGCACGGTGGCCCGCGTTCCGGACGAGGTGGCCGTCCGCTCCGGCGAACGGCGGCTGACCTACCGTCAGCTCGACGAGCGGTCACGGCGGATCGCCCGGGCGCTGCGGGAGCACGGGGCCGGGCCCGAGCAGGTGGTCGCGGTCTGTCTGCCGCGCGGGCCCGAGCTGGTCTGCGCCCTGCTGGGCGTCGTGCGGTCGGGGGCGGCCTACGTGCCGGTGGATCCGGAGCTTCCGGCCGAGCGGATCGCGTACCTGCTGCGCGATTCCGGCGCGATGGCGGTGCTCGGGGACGCCGGGGCCGAGAGCCTCACCGAGGTGACCGGGCACCCCCTGGTGCGCGTCGACCACTTCGTGGACGGCGACGGCCCGCACGGCGGGGCGGCGCCGTCGGCGACCGGGACCGGGGCACAGGACCTGCCGACGGCGCTGGATCCCGACCGCCTGCTGTACGTCGTCTACACCTCCGGCTCGACCGGGCTGCCCAAGGGTGTCGGTGTCACCCACCGCTCCTTCACCCGGCTCCTCGACTGGCATCTCGACCGCTACCCCGTGGCGTCGGGAGCGGCCACGGCGCAGACGGCCGGAGTCTCCTTCGACGCCGCGGCCTGGGAGATCTGGCCGGCCCTTGCGGGCGGTTCGCGCCTCGAGGTGTGCTCGGCGGACGAGGTGCGCACCCCGTCGCGCCTGCTCGCGCGCCTGGAGGAGGCGGGCGCGGAGTCGGCTTTCGCGCCCACCGCGTTGGCGGAACTGCTGATCCGCGAGCCGCTCGGGCAGCGGACCGCGCTGCGGCGGCTGCTGACCGGTGGGGATGTGTTCCGGCCGCGTGCCGGGGACGCGCCGGGGGTCGCTGTGGTCAACCACTACGGCCCGACGGAGAACACCGTCGTCGCCACCGCCACCGACGCGCTCACCCGTCCCTGGCCGGGCCGCTCCATCGGTCGGCCGATCGCCGGGGTGCGGGCCTACGTGCTCGATGACCGGCTGCACCTGGTGCCCCGTGGAGTGCGCGGCGAGCTGTGGCTCGGCGGGGCCCTGGTGTCACGCGGCTACCTGGGGCGGCCCGGCCTCACCGCCGAGCGGTTCGTCCCGGATCCGTTCGCCGCGGAGCCGGGGGCGCGGATGTACCGCACCGGGGACCTGGTGCGGTGGTCGGCCGACGGCTCGCTGGAGTTCCGGGGCCGGGCGGACGGGCAGTTGAAGATCAGCGGTTACCGGGTGGAACCGGCCGAGGTCGAGGTGGTGCTGCTGCGCTGCCCGGGCGTGCGGGAGGTGGTCGTGACCGCGGCCGCGGGCCCCGACGGAACCCCGATGCTCGTAGCCCACCTGGTGTGCGACGCTCCCGGCCCGAGCGACGCGGAGCTGCGCTCCCAGCTGCGCCGCCAGGTGCCCTCGTACCTGGTGCCGTCGGTCTTCGTCCGGCTCGACGCGCTGCCGCTGACCGTCACGGGCAAGATCGACCGCCATGCGCTGCCCGCGCCCTCGGAGGGGGCCCGCGCGGCGGTGGCCCCGCGGACCCCGGCCGAGTCGGCGGTGCACGCCCTGTGGCTGGAGGTGCTGCCCGGACGCGCGCCCGGGGTCGAGGACGACTTCTTCGCCGCGGGCGGCACCTCGCTGTCGGCGGCCCGGCTCTCGGTACGGGTCCGGGAGGTCTTCGCGATCGACTTCCCGGTACGTGCGGTATTCGATTTCCGTACCGTCACCGAACAGTGCGTCGCCATCGAAGAACTCGTACTCGAATCCATTTCCACCATGTCCGAGAGTGAAATAGCCGAAGCGCTGAATCACTGACGCGCCCACCGAAAGATACCGCCGCGACCTGATGGTCGCGGCGGTATCGAGAGTGCTCGGGAAACTTCTCAGGAATTCTGAACGCCCTCAGGCCGATGCCTCGGCATACTTCTTCCGTACGCTCAGCGGGGTGATGTCGGTCCAGGTCCGCTCGATGTGAGCCAGGCATTCCGCTCTGCTGCCGGAGACTCCGACAGGGCTCCAGCCTGCGGGTATGTCCATCTCGGAGTCCCAGATCGAGTACTGTTCCTCGTGATTGACAACAATCTGATAGACGCGGTCGTCGGTCATTCAGGAGCCTCCAGAACAAGTTGTGCAGAGCTCTTACCGGCGGTGCAGCCTACTTATCCCGGGGATCAATTGTCGAGGGTTTTGAAATCCCTTGTGCTCCGCGTTCCGGCCGAGTACCGTCCCGATTGCCGGACCATCGATCAAGACTGGAGTCGAATGTGACGGGCAACCTTTCGGACGCCGCCCGCAGGCTTATGGAGCGGCGGCTCGCCGGCCTTTCGGCGCCGGTGGGCAAGGAGCGGGACCCGCGCCCCGAGCGTCCGCCGCTCGCACCGGCCCAGCGCCGACTGTGGTTCATCCACCAGCTCACCCAGGGCAGCCTGGCCTACAACGTGCCGACCGCCTACCGGCTGCGCGGCCCGCTGGACACCGAGGCGCTGGAGCGCGCCGTCCACCTGGTGGTGCGGCGGCACGAGGTGCTGCGCACCTGCTATCCGGCCGACGAGCAGGGCGAGCCGTTCCAGCGCGTCCTGGACACCGACGCCGGCCCGCGGACGCCGGTGGCACGGCACGACCTCACCTCGGCCGCCGACCCGGTCGCCGAGGCCCTGCGGATCGCCGGCAGCGAAGCCGACCACCGGTTCCGCCTCGACGCGGAAGGTCCGCTGCGGCTGTGGCTGGCCACGCTGGGGCCGGACGACCACGTGCTGGGGATCGTGGTGCACCACATCGCCTTCGACCGGGAGTCCTTGGCCGTCCTGGCCGGTGAGCTCTCCGCGGCCTACCGGGCCGAGGCCGCCGCCGGCACCCCCGAACTGCCCCCGCTCGACGCCCAGTACGCCGACTTCGCCCTGTGGCAGAGCGGCCTGACCGGCACGCAGGAGTACGAGAAGGAACTCGGCTACTGGCGCGAGACCCTGGGCCGCCTGGCGCCCGTACTGGAGCTGCCCGCCGATCACCAGCGGCCGAAGGAACCGACCTACCGGGCCGGCGAGGCGGCGATCCACATCGACGCCGAGACCGCCGAACGGCTGCGGGCCCTGTCCACTGAGCGCGGCGCCTCCCTGTTCATGACGTGCCTCGCAGCCTTCCAGGGCCTGCTGTCGCGCTACACCGCGGAGACCGCCCTCGCGGTCGGCTGCCCGGTCAACGGCCGGGCGAAGGTGGCGTACGAGGGGCTCATCGGGTTCTTCGCCAACTCCCTGCCGATCGGCGTCCACCTCGACGACGACCCGGCGTTCGCCGCCATGGTGGACCGGGCGCGCGAGTCGCTCCTTTCGGCGCACGCACACCAGAACGTGCCGTTCGACCGGATCGTGCGGGAGCTGTCGCCCGTACGCGACCTCAGCCGCAACCCGCTGGTCCAGGTCTGGTTCGACCTGGACGCGGGCGACACCGGCACGGCGGCCGACCTCCTGGCCCTGCCCGGGGTGCGGAGCGAGTACTTCACCGAGGGACGGGTGCGGACCCGGTTCGACGCCGAAATGCACCTGGGCGAGCGCGCCGACGGGACGATCACCGGCCGACTGCTGTACGCACAGGACCTGTTCGCGGCCGAGACGGCGAACGGGCTCTGCGAGCACTACGCGAACTTCCTGGCGGCGGTGGCCGCCGACCCGGGGCTGCGGCTTTCGCGCGTGCCGCTCTTCTCCGCGCGCCAGCGGTCCACCCTGCTGGACGACTGGAGCGTGGGCAGCGGTTGACGGGCCGCCGGGCGGCACGGGCGGCGAGCGGAGCCGCTCGGCCAGGAACAGGCCGTACGGCCCGCGCGGACCGTGCCGCCGCGGCCTGACCGCCCGACCAGCACACCGAGACGCCACCTCGCCGCCGCGCTCGCGCACCACAGACGACCGGGCCAAGACCATCCGCCGAGAGGGAAACCGCCGATGACGACCGCCGACGCTCTGCTGCCCTTCTGGGACGACCGACTGCCAGGCGCCCGAGCCACCATGTTCTGCCTGCCGCACTCGGGCGGGGGCGCCTCGGCCTACCGGGAGTGGGTCAGGGCCTCCACCACCCTCGACGTCCAGCCCGTCCAACTGCCGGGGCGCGAGCAGCTGATCGACACGCCCGGCATCGAAAGCATGCCTGAGCTCGCCTCCCTGATCGGCGGGCTGATGGTCGAGAGGGCCCCGCAGCGCTTCGTGCTCTTCGGACACAGCATGGGCGGCGCGATCGCGGCCGAGGTGGCGGCCTGGCTGGAGCGCGGCGGGCATTCCGTGCCCGCGCTCCTGGTCGTCTCGGCCCGCCCGCCGGTGAACCAGGCCCGGCCCGGGCCCGGCGAGAGCGAGGACGAGTGGCTCCTGCGGCGCGTCCTCGCCATGGGCGGAACTCCGGCCGAAGTCCTTGAGGAGCCCGAACTGCGCGAGCTGATCCTCGGGACGTTCCGCGCCGACACGCGCCTGCTGCAGGACTACGTGCCGCGGTTCGGCCGCCTGTCCCTGCCGCTGCTCGCCCTGGGCGGCACCGAGGACGACGTGACCGAGTCCCGCCTCGCCGCCTGGCAGGACCACTTCACCGCGCCGATCCGCATCCGCATGTACCCGGGCGGTCACTTCTATCTGCGCCGGCACCGCGACGCCGTCCTGGCCGCCGTGGAAGAGGCCCTCACCGACACCCCGGCAGGAAAGGAGACGCTCCATGACGCCTGAGCCGACGGCCCACGCGCTCCTCACGATCTTTCAGGAGGAGATCGGGTCCGACCAGATCGGGCCGGACGACGACTTCTACGCGGTCGGCGGGGACTCCCTCATCGCCGTGCGGGTGGTCACGCGCGCGACCGAGCAGGGCATGCCGCTGCGCCTGATCGACCTGCTGATGAACCCGACGGTGGACGAACTCGTGGACCACCTGCGCGCCGCGGCCACCGACGGCGCGGACCCGCGGGAGGCGGCGGCCGCCCCGGCTTACCCGGGCGACTCCCTGGTGGAACCCGAGGACCGGGCGGCCCTGCCCGCGGGCGCACTGGACGCGCTGCCCGCCTCGGCGCTCCAGACCGGTCTGATCTTCCAGTGCGAGATGGCCGAGGACCCGAGCCTCTACCACGACCTGATCGGGCTGCGCGTGACGGCGCCCTACGACGAGGACCTCTTCCGGTCGGCCCTGCGCGAGCTGATGGACCGGCACCCCGCGCTGCGCAGCTCCTTCGATCTGGGCAGCTACTCGGAGTCCCTGCAGGTGTTCTGGGGCGACGTGGCCGAGCCACTGGAGAGCGAGCGCGTGGGCACGGCCGCCGAGGCCGACGCGGCCGTGTCCGCCTGGCGCGACAAACAGCTCTCCACCACCCTGGACTGGGAACAGGCGCCCCTGTTCCGCTGCCATGTGGCCGCCGGTCCCGGCGACACCTTCCGGGTGACCGTGGCCATGCACCATGCGATCATGGACGGCTGGAGCTTCGCCACCGTCGTCGTCGACCTGCTCACCCTCTACGACGCCCACCTGTCCGGCACCGACCACGGACTGCCGGAGCCGCCCGCGGCCGCGGCCGCCGAGTTCGTCCGCCTCGAGCGGGCCGCCGTGGACTCCCCGGAAGCCGCCGCGTTCTGGCGCGCCCAGTGCGATGCGCCGCCGCTGGTGGACCGGGAGCGGTACGGCCGTTCGGCCAACGCCTCCGAGCGGCGGGCCACGGCACTGCCCGCCGGCCTCTTCGCCGACCTGCGCGCCGGGGCCGCGGAGGCACGGGTCCCGCTGAAGAGCCTGCTCCTCGCGGTGCACTGCTGGGCCCTGGGCCGGATGGCGGGCCGCGCCACCGACGTGGTCACCGGCGTGGTGGTCAACGGGCGCCCCGAGCTGCCGGACGCCGACCGGGTCGTCGGGCTCTTCCTCAACACCGTTCCGCTGCGCCTGCCGTCCCTGTCCGGCACCTGGGCCGAACTGGCCCGGACGCTGTGGGAGACGGAGACCGCCGCCGCGCCCCACCAGCGCCATCCCCTCGCGCTGATCGAGGAGAGCGCCGGGCGGCGGTCCTTCGACGTGGCCTTCAACTTCACCGACTTCCACGTCTACCGCCGCGTGTCCCGACTCACCGCCCTCACCGCCGACGGATGGTGGGACCGGGACAAGGCCAGCCACCCGATGTCCTGTGACTTCACCCTCGACTACCCCGGTTTCGGCAGCGGCCTCCTCCTCTCCTTCGACCCGCACCTGGTGACCGAGGAACAGGTGGAGAGGTACGAGGCACTGACCGTCGACGGCCTGCGCGCCGCGGCCCGGGACGTGCACGCGGCCGGGACGGAGCCTCACGATGGGTGAACCGGCACCGCTCGTGGTGGCGTACGACGTGGGCTCCGTCTCCCCGGCTGAGATCGCGGTGGGCGTGGCGGGCCTGGCCCCGGTGGTCTTCCTGCTGCCCCGCTCCCCGCACGTACGCACGCTGCGCCCGGTCCTGGCCGAGCTGGGCCGGGTGGTCCAGTCGACGGGCAGCGCCCAACAGGACGCCGTCCTCGTACGACGGCTCGCCCCGGCGGGGGTGCTCACCTTCTCCGAGAACCTGTTGCGCGTCACGGCCGGTCTCGCCCACGCTCTGGGCCTGCCCCACCACACGCCGGAGGTCGCCGAGGTCCTCACCGACAAGTACCGGCAGCGGCAGCGGTTGCGCGCCGCCGGAGTCGACGCGGTGGCCTGCCACCTGGTGCCGGACGCCGCCGCCTGGGAGGAGGCGCTGGCGGCCGTCGGACTGCCCGCGGTGGTCAAACCGGTACGGGGGCAGGGCAGCCGGGGCACCTTCGCCGTCCACGACCGGGCGGAGGCGGAAAGGCTGCGGTCACGGCTCTTCACCGACCCCGGCGAGTCCTGGGTGGTCGAGCAACTCCTGAGCGGACAGCCGGGCGGGCCCTTCGGCGACTACGTGTCGGTCGAGACCGCGACGGACCCGCACGGCACGCGGGTGCTCGCGGTGACCGGCAAGCACCCGCTGACCCCGCCCTTCCGCGAGACCGGCCAGTTCTGGCCCGCCGCGCTGACCCCCGACCACACCGCTGCCGTGTCGGACTTGGCGGTACGGGCGGTCACCGCACTCGGCGTCACCACCGGCATCTGCCACACGGAGATCAAACTCACCCCGCACGGCCCCCGCATCATCGAGGTCAACGGTCGTCTCGGCGGCCACCTCAACGAACTGTCGCGCCGCGCCTGCGGAGTGGACCTCGTCCGGACGGCCGCGCTCCTCGCCCTCGGCGCCGCCCCGCCGCCCGCTCCGGCACCGCCCGACCGGGTCTTCTTCCAGTTCAACGGCCTGGCCCCGGACAGCCCCTGCCACTTGCGTGCCCTCACCGGCGCCGACGAGATCCGCTCCCTCGAGGGCATCACCGGCTACCGGCCCTACGTCCGCCCCGGCGACCACCTCTCCGGCGGTGTGGGCAGCACCTTCATGGACCTCCTCACCGGCGACGCGCCCGACCACTCCGCGATGGTCGATCTCCTGGACCAGGCCTTGCCCCTTCTCCGCTACGAGTTCACCGACGGCGCCACCACCTGGACCGTGTCCCCACAGCGGGCGCGGACCGACGACACGGCGCAGCGCACTCCGGCGCCGATCACGGACAAGGCGGTGGAGGACGCGAGCGTCACCCCCCGTCCGGATCCACGGCAATCACTGAACAGCGGTCGCGTGTAGAGGCCTTCCGCATCAGGATCAACTCGATGACGCTGGTCTCATCGACGTCACCCAGGTCCGAGCCCGTGGACCGGCGCAAGCCGGGTACCAAGATGCACATCCTGTCGGACGAGAACGGACTGCCCCTTCTCGTCGGCGTCTCGGCCGCCAACGTCCACGACAGCGAAGGACTGAAGCCCATGGTCGAGGGGCACCAAACGCAACACGACTCCTACCGCGGCCGGTGCTTCAAGCCGCAGCGGCTCCCTGCGGACAAGGCATACGACATCCCTCACCTGCGGAAATGGCTTTGGGGAAAGCACATTGGAGTGTGCATTGCCCGCAAGGGCATCGAGTGCAGCGAGCGAATGGGACGTCGCCGCTGGGTGCTGGTCACGGTGCGCGGAGACGGCGACGGGCGGACGGGGGCGCACGACTCGTGCTGACTTGACGGCGTGAAGGGTGGGCGATTCCGTAGCGGGCGACTCACGAGTTGTGGTAGGCCGACGACCCTCGGGCTGTGTGTGGGGAAATCGACACCCCTGTGGGCTGCGGTGCCCACCCGCAGATTGTTGGCCTGCTGGTGGTACGCGCTCGCTAACGTCTCTGGCCTGCAGCTAGCGGGCGGATTTTCGCTTGCGGAGCCGAGTTGGTCCGCTCCTGGTCCGGATCTTGGTGTGCGGTCCGCTGTGCAGACGAAAGGGTCGCGCGGTACCACGTGGCACCGGTAGGCGTGGACGTCGTCTGGCGAGCCACGTGGTTTAGGGCGATGCCGTTTGCGCAGTTCGGGACTTGTGGTGCAGGTGTATCGATGGCGTTCGTGAGACGTGATGACGGAGCCGACGGATCCGGTCCGTGGACGACGGTGGGCCGATCACTGCCGGACCTTGGAAGCCAACGTGTGGAAGTGCTGCACCTGTTCGTCCGCCCCGCCGGAGCGACTCACCCCGCCCGGGACTGACGGGAATTCAGGAAACTGCGCCCGACAGCCGCTTCACCGGGCCGTGAACCGAAACCCTCAACTCCAGTCCTAGGAGGGCCCGTTGGCTCACGAAATCAACGGCCCGCGATACACATGACGTGCACAGAATCCTCGCCGTAGGCGAGCGTAATCACGTCCCACCCGCCACAAGGCTGCCACCCAACCCCGACGATGGGGATGGAACGCAAGCTCATGTATTGCCCAGTCGTCAGTGTCTTGGTATAGCGGATGTAAGGGTTGGTCTATCTCTTGGAGTGAAAATGGGCGCAAATGGGCGCAGAGTCAAGGGGGGCGATATTGTAACTGTCGTACTGGCCTTCCTTGTCGCGTTCGGTGCATTGTCGATCCTGCCCCTCAAGATGGCTGGCGAGGTGGATATACACATCGGCTGGGTTATCTGCATAACCATATGCGGGGCCTTCCTCATGTTCATCGGGATCGACTTAAGTGTGAATGGGTTCGATTCCAGCACGCCCTCCATGTCGAAAGGCAGCGGTTACTCGTGTTCCGGTGATGCGCGCGAGGGAAGTGACTGCCATGGGGTCGGAGGAGATGGGTGCGGCGGGTGCGCCGACGCCGGCTGACCATCAGGAAAATCTCAGCTTGTTTCTATGATTTATGAGCTCAGAGGCTGTGCCCCGGTGACAGCGGCGGCCCCCTCGTCAATTCCCGCGGCCGCCTCATCGGCATCGCCCCCTACGGTAAGACCTGCGCGGTCGGTGCTCCCGACGTCGGCACCAGCACCGCCGCCTACCTCGACTGGATCCGGGCCGTCTAGGCTTGATACTTAACCTCGGGCGGGCTGGGATTCGGCATTGAAGCTTCGTGAGCTGCAGATTCCTCTGGTGTTCCGGCGAATGCCGGGCCACAGCATGCTGGAAGGCATTCGATCACTATGGCGATGGCCTTTGCCTTCGGCGCGTTTGCGGTCATAGAACTGACGCGACCCGTCGCAGCGCCGGATGCTGAACAACACCGGGGATGACGCCCAGACCGGGCATGCTGGTGATCACGTCGAAGGCGTGGTGGTCGCGGAACCGGGCCTCGATGCTCTTGTCGAGCTCGGAGACATGCTGGTTGAGGCTCATCACCTCCTTCGCCGGCGTACGCACCAGCTGGGCGGCCAGCTTCTCGCCGGGCAGGCTGATTCATCGGGCGAGTATGCCGAGCTGATTCGTCCTCCTCAACTGAGCGAGTGCGGTTGATCGGTGGCGACATCCGCTGTTCCGTGCTTCCGCCGCCCTTCCAGGCGGCTTACTCCGTGGGTGGCATCTGGTACTTCACCCGCGATGAAAACAACGACGAGACGATGCTCATCAGCCACCTCGTGGACGACGAGGACAACGTCAGGGCGCCGGTTCACGTGCACGACGCGTTGGTACCCGACGGCATCCTGGCTCTCGCTGTCCAGGGCCCCGCACCGCGCATACGAACGCCCGCTGTCCGGCGGCCTCGTGTATGCCCTGGAGATCTCTCAGATCGATGCCGGGGTTTTCGTCAAGGACTACTACGTCAAGTTGAGCGATACGGATGCGCAGCCAGGTGCGGGTGGGATCGTGGAGCACATGCGCTGCCCCGTACCGGCAGTTCACGGCGGATCAGGCCGAGCGACTGCTCGAGCAGTGCTCTGGAAGCACTCCTCCGCCGCCCACCGGCTGCCCGCAACGCGGACCACCTCGTCCAGCGTGGTGTCGGCCGGGCAGCAGACGATGTAGTAGGAGATCTCCTCGGGCTGGCGGACGCTGCGGCGGGTCAGCACCCAGTGTCGGCGGTCGTCCCGGTGCCAGGGCCGCACCTGCGCCCGGGCCCAGTCATCAACGCGTCGGCCGTGGGCGCCGTCGCCACGCGAGCGGCGCTTCCACCTCTGCCGTGTCAGGACGGGACAGGTCATGGACGGGGTGGTCGATCGCCCAGCGGGTGACCACGGTGTCGTGCCGGGTGGTGGCCATCACGTGGAAGACGTCCGCCTGCTCCAGCTCGAACCGCCCGTCCTTGGAGAAGCCATAGGCGGCATCCGCGGTCATCCAGCCGAACGGACTCCGGTCCGTGATGGCCCGCGGGACCATGGCCTTGGCCAGGGCCGCCTTCGTGGCGAAGCCGACCCCGTTCTGGGAGTTCTCGGTGCGGCCTGCGGTGCCGGAGTACTGCCGCTGCACGCCCGCCGAGCCGGTGCCCTTCTTCAGGAAGCCGGTGTCGTCCACGACCAGCATGGCCTCCTCGTCACCGAGGTTCTCGACCACATAACCGCGCACGTCCTCAAGGACCTCGTCGGCGTCCCACTCGATCCGGTTCGGCGGCCGGTGCAGCCGGTCCGGCCCCGCATGTGCGGCTTCCTCCGCCAGCGTCCAGCCGTTCTTCCGCTCCAGCGGAGCGACCAGCCCGCGCATAGGGGCTCAGCGCCTACTCCTGCGGCTCCGACCTGCTGAACCGGTGCGCGAACCGCTCATGTACCCGCTCCAGCTCACCCGCCCACAGCCTGACATCAGCAACGTCCCCACCCACGAAACCATCGACGACAAACCTGCTCAGCAATCACAGCAGGCACCGTTGCAGCACTCGGCCCGTTCCGACGCTGCCACCGGGCACCGCGATGCCCTCTTGCCCGTTGACCGCCGTGAAGACGCGCACCCGCGCGTTGACGACCACCTGGGGCAGCCAGCGCGGCAGGCTCGCCGCCACCGCCGCGCCGGCCAGGGTCGCCACCCATCGCCTCATCGTCCGTTTCCTCTGCTCTGCGCGCGTCGTCGCAGCGGGGGCAGCGGCGGCGCCTGGTCCGGCATCACGCTCAGGACGCGTTCGCCGTCACCCGCCCCCCTACGCGAAGGACAACCAGTCCGAGGTCAAGGGCCGGGCTCAGCCGGGCCGGCAGTCGGTGGGCCGGACGCTCTGTACGGCGTCCAGCTTGTTGCGCCACTCCCAGTTGGTGCTCCGGTCGCCCGTCCAGATCGTTCGGTAGAGGCATTCACCGGGCCTGACCCAGTCGATGGCATAGACGGTGACGTCGGCGTTCGATTCGAAGGAGGCTGCGTTGTCGTGCAGCGGTGCCGGTACGTCGGCATAGCCCGGCGGCCGGTAGCACCAACTCGCCCCGGCGTAGCCGGGTTCGGTGTAGAAGCAGACGTCCCCCCGTGACCTTTCCGGTGCGGGCGCCGCGGACGCCGGGGCAGCGGCCGACAGGACGGCCGCGGCGATCGCGGCGGCGAGCGGAGCGGTTCGGCGAGACATGTCGGTGGATCCTCCAGGAGTGGTGGCGGGCGCTGTGCACGCTCCCTCTCCCCGCAGGTCATCGCGGCCAAGCACCCCACCCCCCGAAGGGGTGACTAGTCGTACCGCAGCAGCCTCACATGTCTCTCCCCGCAACGGCATCGGGCGTGACGGGCGAGGGGCCACGCACGCGGAGGCTCCGTTCCGACGCACCGCCGCTAGACGGCTATCGGGCGTTGCCCGGCCGGAGTGTCCGGAGTGTGCTGAACCAGCGCACCACCTCTGCCGTCGCCCGCACGTTCGAGCCGAGGTGCCGTGACGTCTGGTGGTCGACGGCACCGAGGTCGACGACCGACACCTCACTGCCGCCGGCGTGGAAGGCCGCGGCGCAGCGGGCCGTGTTCCGGACGGTCGCCTGCTCATCGCCCCGCGCCATGTACAGCCGAGTCGGGGCCTTCACCTTCCAGTCCTTGCACACCCTGTCGGTCACCCGCAGCCCGGCCGCGAGGCCGCCCTTGGGGTGGGCCAGCAGATCGCGCCCGTACGGCGTCAGCAGTTCGTCCAGTGTCCGGGGCAGCGCGCCGAGCATCTGCGGGCCGGTGTGCACGCCGTCGAACAGCTCCGCCACGGCGGGGTCGCGGAACACCTCGTCCGGGTCGTCGTACACGTCGCGGACGCGGTCGAAGGCGACCAGGGTGTACGCGGCGTACACCATGCCCCACCTCGGCTCCAGCTCACCGTCACCCGCGAGCAGCGCCGGGATCTGCGTGCCGCCGAAGTCGTAGGCCCCGCTGACGGGGGCGAGGGCGCCGAGTCCGAAGTGCCGGTCCTCGCCCGCCTGGAGGGCCCGGCCGAGCCCGAGGGCGGCCGATGCGCCCTGGGAGAAGCCGGTGACCAGGATGTCGCGGTCCAGGGTGCGTCCGGTGCGCGGGGCGAACCGGCGTGCGGCCCGGAGCAGATCCAGGGAAGCCGTCGTCTCGGACGGCACATCCATCCAAGGGTGTGTGCCGCGGCCGGTGCCCATGCCGAGGTAGTCGGGTGCGACGGTCGCGAAGCCCGCGGAGGCGTACGAGACGGAGGGGCCGGTCAGGAAGACCTTCCGCTGCATCGAGGGAGCGTCGACGCGGTGGACTCCGGTGCCGTGGGCGAACGAGACGGTGGGAAGGCGCCCGTGGAGGCCGCGCGGGAGGGTGAACAGGCCGCTGGCGGTGGTGGGTCGGCCCTGTGCGTCCACGGTGCGGTAGAGGAGGCGGTACGCGTCCACGCCGTGGCGGGCGGCGCCGGGATCGTAACCGGAGGCGGTGAGTTCGGCTGCGGAGTCCTCGGGCGAGGCGAGGGTGTAGAGCCGCTCGGCGGAGAGCAGGGTGCCGCGCCGGGAGGTGGCGTCGGACGAGGACGCGGCGGACGTCCGTGACGCGGGGCCGGGGTCGGGGCCGGCCCCGGCGACGCCCGCCCCGGCGAGGATCGCGAGGGCGACGGCGACGGCGGTGGTGACTCGGCGGTGACCGTAGCGGCGGCGATACGAGGTTCTGGCGACTGCCATGGTGCGTTCTCCCTCAAGTCCGGCTGATCCACGACGGGTTCAGCCTCGGTCAGGAGAGGCGCCGGGCGCACTGGTGCACACCCCCGGGTACGGGGGAGGGCTAAGCGGCTTGGGTGAAGTTCCTTGCTGATGTGTGGAGCCGGTCTCGTTGCTGGGCCATGGCCTCGTCGACGGCCTTGCCGAGGGAGCCAGTGCTGGTCCGGGCACGCTGTGGATAGCCCTCGTACTTCGCCTGCCGCCGGACCAGCTCGATGTCGTTCAACTCCGGTCTATATGGCGATAGATGGAACAGCGCCACCCCGATCTTCGCCAGCTGACGGCGGCGCCCCTTGAACGCCTTGGCCACGTGCGCCGAGGCGTTGTCCAGCACGACTGTGCACCGCCTGCGGCGTTCCCAGACCGGCATCACATCGATGCCGAGGCCGTCGGCGGCCAGGTCCAGCACGGCCGCTCCACCGCCCAGGCCCGCCAGCCGCACGCAGACGAACCCCAGCGCGCCGTGCACGTTGACCCGCCGGTTTCTGGTGTCCTCACGTGGCACTACCGCCCGGCGGCCGATGCGCGGCCAGGTGTAGCCGGTGGGCATTGTCGGGGCGAGGCCGGACTCGTCCAGGAAGACCAGGTCGCATACTCCGGCGTGTGCGGCCTGCCGCAAGGCCGCAAGTCCTCCAGCTGGGCCCGGGCGGTCTGCTGGAGGACGGGGTCGGCCTTGTGCCGCACGCTGTCACGGGTACGTTTCCAGCGGAAACCCTCGCGGTGCAGCAGCTCGCTCAGCCAGTCCGCAGAAATCTCCACCCCGCGCTCGGCCTGCAGCCAGTCGCACGGAGCCGGGGCACTCCACGTGATCCCCACCGGTCCGATCGTCCGGTCCCAGAAGCTTTGCCGGCCGACCTGAGCGAGGGGCATCGGGCAGCGCCTCGACCCCGCCCTCCGCGAAGCGGTGGACCGCGGCACGGACCGTGACCGGATGACACTCCAGCAGGTCAGCGACCTCGGATACGGACCTGCCGCGATCCAGGAAGCGGATGCACTCGGCACGCTGGCGGGTGTAGGCGGTCAGAACGCGGCGAGCCAGCAACGCGTGCGACTCGCGCCGCTGATCGTCGGTCAGCTCACCATGAAGGCTTCTGGGCGTGGAGTCCCTCCCAGCGGAGTCCCTCCCAAGGGACGCCTACCCAACGCAACCAACGTCACCGGATCCCCGAACGCCCCTGATTCAGCGCCTCCCGCGACGCGCCAGGAAGCGCAGGATCGCAGCCCCGGCCAGGAGGCCGCCCGTCAGTGGCACGAGGACGCTCACCCAGGGATCGCGGATGGACTTGTACGTGGCCTTGCCCTCTTTGATCTCGATGAAGCCGAGCGGCCTCGCTTCTGCCCCGCCGCCGACCACGGTGTCCCTACCGGCCTCCTGGCCGGTGTTGCCGCCGAAGCCGAATCCGATGCGCGCCACGGGGATCACGGTGACGTCCTGGCTCACGATGGGCTCGCCGAACACGACGGTGCCCGGGGCCCGGCCGCCGAGCTTGTCGGCCAGCTGTTCCAGCAGGACGGCAGAGACATGGTCTGCTGTCCTCGCTTCCAGCGGTGCGTTCTCTGAAGCGGTCATCGGGGGCCGCCCTCAGCCGGGCGTTCGGCCGGGCTCAGAGGGTCGATGGCAGCCGGGGAGGACATTCGAATCTCGGCATAGGCGAAGCAGTCCACCGCAGCGAGGGTACAGGCGGCTGTGGTCAGGGCAGGGGGGAATGTCGAACAGGCCATGCCCCAGCAACGAAACCGGCCCCACACATCAGCAAGGAACCTCCCCCAAGCCGCTTGGGCCCCCACACCGACTCAACGGGTGGGCACGGGCATGCGCTTCGGCGAGGTGAATGGCTACGACGGGGCCCGCTGGGCTCGCCGTATCGCTCGTCTGCCTGAGCAGCGCGAGGGCCTCCTCCGATGGGGAGCCGGTGGGGGTGGTGCACACGATGAGCGTCTGCTCGGGTGAGCGGGCGATCGACAGTGTCTGCTGTGTCACCGTCACCGTGCCGACGAGAGGATGGTGCAGCTCGTAGGCCGCGGCATCGCACGGTGCCACACGGTGATCGGCCCACAGGGAGGCGAACTGCGGGCTCTTCATGGACAGTTCGCCGATCAGCTCCGCGAGAAGTGGGTCCTCCGGGTTCCTGCCTACGGTGATGCGCAGGTTGCCCACCACCGCGCGTGCCTTGCGCTTCCAGTCCGCGTACAGCTCCTGACAGTGCGGGTCCAGGAACAGCATCCGGCTCATGTTCGGGCGTCGCTCCGGGTCGTCCGGGTCTCGGAAGTCCAGGTGGCCGGCCAGCAAGGCATGTCCGAGGGTGTTCCAGGCGAGCACGTCCGTACGGCGGCCGAGCACGATCGCCGGGACGCCGTCGACGGCGCGCAGGAGGTCGCGGGTTTCGGCGGTCAGCCTTTCGGGCCGCGGGCGGCGCGGCCGCGGCGTGTGGCGGGCGCCGTCGGCGAGGCGGTGGAGGTGTTCGCGCTCGTGGTCGTCGAGTTGGAGGGCGCGGGCGATCGCGTCGAGGACCTCGGCCGAGGCCCCGCGGGACTGGCCCTGTTCCAGCCGTGCGTAGTACGAGACGCTGACGCCCGCCAGCTGGGCCAGTTCCTCGCGCCGGAGCCCGGCCACGCGTCTGCGGGGGCCGAGGTCGCGCAGGCCGACGTCCTCGGGGCGCAGCCGCGCCCGTCGGGCTTGGAGGAAGGTGCCGAGCGGGCCGGGTCCGTTCATCCCCCCAGTATTCGGTGCGCGGCCCGGCCCCAGCCACACCCTGTGAGGGGTGGGACAACCAGGGTGTGGTGCGTGCCCGTCCGCGCGTCCAGGCTCGGTCCCGTTCGGCAACGCATCTCAGACCCGAGGACGGCCCACATGGATCAGAGTCCGAAGCAGATCACGCTCGGCGACGTCACCGTCAGCCGTATCAAGGAGTTCTACGGCTCGTCGCGGATGTCTCCGGGCCAGTTCTTCCCCGACAGCCCGCGCGGGTCGTGGGAGGAGCACCGCCACTGGCTGGCACCCGACTTCTGGAACCCGGAGGAGGACGACTGTCGTACGGCGATCCAGACCTGGCTGGTGCGCAGCGAGGGGCGCACGATCCTCGTCGACACCGGGGTGGGCAACCACAAGGACCGGCCCTACGCGCCCGTGTGGAGCCGCCTGGACACGAACTACCTCGACCACCTGGCCGCCGCCGGGGTGCGTCCCGAGGACGTCGACATCGTGGTCAACACCCATCTGCACATCGATCACGTCGGCTGGAACACCCGCCTCGACGGCCGGTCCTGGGTGCCGACCTTCCCGAACGCCACGTACCTCATGCCCCGGCGGGACTTCGACTTCTGGGACCCGGCCAACGAGAACAGGACCGTCCTGGGCCGCGGGAACCAGAACGTCTTCGAGGACAGTGTCACGCCCGTCCACCAGGCGGGACTCACCCACCTGTGGGACGGGACGTACCGGATCGACAAGAACCTGCGTCTCGACCTCGCTCCCGGGCACACTCCCGGCTCGTCCGTGCTCACCCTTGAATCCGGTGGTGAACGTGCCCTGTTCGTCGGGGACCTGGTGCACACCGCGCTGCAGATCGCGGAGCCGGACACCAATTCCTGCTTCTGTGAGGACCCGGCACAGTCCCGCGCCACCCGACGCGAGCTGCTCGGGCGCGCCGCCGAGAGCAACGCGCTCGTCTTCCCTGCGCACTTCGGCGGGCAGGGCGCCGTGGAGGTCGCCCGCAGCGGCTCGAAGTTCGCGATCAAGGAGTGGGCGGGCTTCTCCCGCGTCTCCTGACGACCCTCTCCCGAAAGCCCGAAAGCCCGAAAGCCCGAAAGCCCGAAAGCCCGAAAGCCCGAAAGCCCGAAAGCCCGAAAGCCCGAAAGCCCGAAAGCCCGAAAGCCCGAATGGAAGTGCGCCCCTTGTCCCGACAGGCAGATCCGGTCGTCGAAACCCCGGCGGGCGCCGTGCGCGGCCTCCGTGACGGGTCCGGCGAGCGCTACCGCGCCCTGCCCTACGCGGCGGCCCCGACCGGCGCCGGCCGTTTCGCCCCGCCCGCGCCTCACCCGGGCTGGTCCGGTGTCCGCGACGCCACGCGGCCCTCGCCCACGGCTCCCCAGCCGGTCCGCGACTTCGGCCGGCTCGACATGGCCCCCTACTTCGGGCCCGGCTGGGTGCCCGGCGAGGAGTACCTGACCGTCGATGTCCACACGCCCGCCGCCGACGGCGGCAGGCGGCCCGTCATGGTCTTCGTGCACGGTGGCGGGTTCGTCACCGGCTCGAACCGCGCCGCGCTCTACGACGGCAGGGCCTTCGTCCGCGACGGCATCGTCCTCGTGACGGTGAACTACCGTCTGGGCATCCCCGGGTTCCTCGATCTGGCGGGTGCTCCGGCCAACCGCGGACTGCTGGACGTACTCGCCGCGCTCAGATGGGTACACGACACCGTCGGAGCGTTCGGCGGCGACCCCGGCAACCTCACGGTCTTCGGTCAGTCCGCGGGCGCCACGCTCACCGGCGCGCTGCTCGCGACACCCGAGGCAGAGGGGCTGTTCCAGCGAGCGATCATCCAGAGCGGCAACGGCACCGGCGCGTTCACCCCGGAACAAGCCCGACGAGTCACCACCGCGGCGGCCGCCGCGCTGGGCGTCGCACCGACCGCCGAGGCGTTCGGTGCGATCCCGGACGAGCGCTTCCTGGCCGTTCTGCCCGCGCTGGCCGGCCTCGACCTGCGTACCAGTACCGCCATGGACCCGCTGGCCGGTCTCAGCCTGTTCAGCCTGGTCCTGCCGGTCCAGCCCGCCGATGCCCTCGCCGACGGTCCGGCCGGACACGTCGACCTGCTCATCGGCACCAACACCGAAGAAGGGCGCCTCTACCTCGTACCGCAGGGCGACCTGGAGTCCACCACGGGAGCCGACGTACTCGCCGTCGCCACCCGTGTGCACGCGGACCCCGAGGCCGCCCTCGCCAGGCACCGGGCGGCACGCCCGGACGGAACACCGGGCGAGCTGCGCTCCGCCCTGCTCGGGCAGGCCCTGTTCGAGTCCGGTACGACGCGCATGGCGCGGGCCCACGCGCGGATCTCGGGCGGCCGCACGCACGTCTACTCCTTCGGGTACCGCTCGACGGCCCTGGAGGGGCGCCTCGGCGCGGCCCACACCGTCGAGCTGCCCTTCGTGTTCGACATCGCCGACGAACCCTGGCTGCACGGGGACACCCGCCTGCTCGGCCCCGACCCCGCCCCACCAGGACTCGCGGCGCGGGTACACGGCGCCTGGGTCGCGTTCGCCACCACCGGCGACCCTGCCTGGGCCCCTGCACCCCGCAGGACTTCGCGGTGGAAGCCCACTCTCTTAATAAATGAACCGCCATTTATTAACGTGGTAGGGTCGACTTCGAGAGGAGGAACCCATGCCACGTCCACGCGCTACCAGTGACACTCAGATCCTCGCCGCCACCGCACGCGCCATCGGCGCCCACGGGCCCGGCAAGCTCACCCTGGCGCACGTCGGCGCCGAAGCGGGAGTCTCCCCGGCGACGCTGTCGCAGCGGTTCGGGTCCAAGCGGGGTCTGCTGCTCGCCTTCGCCGCGGGCGCCGCCGCGGATGCCGCCGGGCCCTACCGGAGGGCGCGGGCCGCGCACGACTCGCCCCTGGCGGCCCTGCACGCCGTCGCCGACGAGTTCGCCGGTCACCTGTCCACCCCCGAGGAGATGGCCAACCACCTCGCCATGCTCCAGCTCGACCTCTCCGATCCGGAGTTCCGCGTCCACGCCGCCGAGCACACCCGCGCGGTCGACACGGCGCTGCGAGAGCTGCTCGCCGACGCCGTCGCCGACGGTGAACTCCCCTCCGGCACGGACGTGCCGCGCCTGGCGCGCGCCGTTCAGATCACCACCGACGGCTCCCTGCTGCGGTGGGCCCTGACCGGCGACGGGGACCCCGCCGCCCTTCTCCACGACGACCTCGAACACCTGCTGAGGAGCACCCCGTGACCTTCACCGCCACCGTCTTCATCGGCACCAGCCTCGACGGCTGCATCGCCCGCCCCGACGACGACATCGAATGGCTGACCTCGCGCGGCGAGCGCGCCGGTGACCTGGGCTTCTTCGAGTTCCTCGGCTCGGTCGACGCCGTGGTCATGGGGCGCAACACCTACGACAAGGTCATAGGCTTCGGCGAGGAGAACTGGCACTACGGCGACCGCCACGTCGGCGTCCTGAGCACCACCCTTCCCGAGGACACCGACCCGCGCGTCACCGTCTACCGCGACATGGACAGCCTCGTCGCCGACCTCGACGAGCGCGGGATCAAGCACGTCTACCCCGACGGCGGGCGCCTCGTCCAGAGCTTCATCGGCGCCGGACGTGTCGACGCCTTCATCATCAGCGTCGCTCCCGTCCTGATCGGCGCCGGTCACCGCCTCTTCGGCGAGCTGACCGAGGACGTCCCGCTGCGCCTGGACTCGGCCACCGACGTCGGCGGCGGCTTCGCGCAGCTGCGCTACACCGTGGAGAAGTAGCGTGCCCGCGACCTGTTTCGCGGCTGGTGTCCGAGCGGGACTCCACGGCCGAGGCGATGGCTTCGTTCCGTAGCCGGGTGGCCCGGAGGGATCACACCTCCGGGCCACCCGGATCCGCCCGGAAGGTCCTCAGTACTTGTTCAGGCGCCAATTGCTCCAGTGCCCGGGGGCACCTCCGGTGCTGCCGCCGTTGAACCGCTCCTTGTACCAGGCCCTTCCGTCGGTCCCCTTGCAAGTGATGGCGAAGTTCCACCCGTTGGCCCAGGCCATGTCGATGGAGTGGTTACCGGGTTGCGTGCACGTCCCCCCGAGCGAAGTCCAGCCGCTCGTTCCGCTTCCGGAGCCCCACTTCGTGTACGCCTGCCGGTTCGTGCCGATGACGAAGACCTGCCACTGCCCGTTGGGCAGCTTGTGCTTGAGCTGACTGTTGCAGTAGAAGTTGCCGCCCCAGTTGCTGTAGTGGCACCATCCGCCGCTCTGGTACGTCGTGCCGGGGTCGGATACGGCCAGGGCCGCGCCGCGGCTCGCGGAGCCTGTGGCCGCCTGGGCCGACACCGCCGTACCTCCGAGGGCGAGCGCGGCCCCCAGGGCGAGGCCCGTCAATGCGTGTGATGTGCGCACGGTGATTCCCCCTTGTTCTGCCTTCTGGTTGTGTGCTCGACACGAGAACCTAGGGCGTGGGCCACGTGGTGCGCGTCCTGCGCTCGTTGGACGTCGCTTGTCAACCCAGCACGTAACCGGGGTAAACCTGAGCGGCAGTTGACAGTAGCCGGGTGGGAGGCCGGGCGGATAGGCCCTACGCGGAACCCGGCACCACGAGCCCGCTCTCGTACGCGACGACCACGGCCTGGGCGCGGCTCTTGAGGCTCAGCTTGGACATGATCCGGTGCAGATGCGTCTTCACCGTGCCCTCGCTGAGGAAGAGCCCGGCGGCGATCTCGTCATTGGTGAGGCCCCGTGCCACCAGGGTGAGGACGTCGAGTTCGCGCGTGGTGAGCTCGGCCAGCTGCTCGGGTCGGCGCAGCGCGGCACCCGGACGGGGCGTGTACGCCTCGATGAGACGGCGCGTGACCGTCGGCGCGAACAGCGCGTCGCCACCGGCGATGGTGGCGATGGCGCCGAGCAGGCGCTGCGGCGGGGTGTCCTTGAGGAGGTAGCCGCAGGCGCCGATGCGCAGCGCGTCGTACACGTACTCGTCCACGTCGAACGTGGTGAGGACGACGACACGCGGTGGTGGAACGAGGTCGAGAGCGAGGATGCGCTCCGCCGCGGTGAGGCCGCTGATGCCGGGCAGACGGACGTCCATGAGCACGACGTCGGGCCGGTGCCGCTCGGCCAGGGACACGGCTTCCTCGCCGTCCGCGGCCTCCGTGACGGACGTGAAGCCGGGCGTGGCACGCACCAGCGCGGCCACTCCCGCCCGGATCAGGTCTTGGTCGTCGACAACGAGAACACTGGTCATGTACGATCTCCCCCTTACGGTCCGCCGCCGTCCGGTGCGTCAGACACTGTCGGCGCGGCGCTGGTCGGAAGGGTGAGCCGGACTTCGTACCCCCCTTTACGCCGCGGCCCGGCGGACAGCGAACCCCCACAGAGGTTTGCCCGTTCCCGCATCCCGATCAAGCCGTAGCCGCTCTTCGGTGCCGAAATGGCCGGTTCATGGCTGCCACCGGGCGACCTTCCGTCGTCGAGCACGGCGACCATCACGTGCTCCGGCTCATAGGTGATGTGCACGTACGCGCTGGTGGGCGCCGCGTGCTTGACCACGTTGGTCAACGCCTCCTGGACGACGCGGTACGCGCACAGGTCCGGGCCCAGGGCCAGCTTTCGGACGGTGCCCTGGGTGTGGACGGTGACGTTCACGTTGGCCGCCTTGAGCCGTTCGGCGAGTTCGCCGACCCGGCTGAGTCCGGGCGGAGCGTGCCGGGGCGCACCGCCCTCCACGTCGTCACAGCGGTCGTCCACGCGCAGCATCGACAACAGGCGCCGCAGCTCGTCCAGGGCCTCCCGGCTGGAGTCCGCCACGGCGGACAGGGCCGACCGTGCCGTCGCTCCGTCGGTGTGGAAGACGTACGCGGCCAGGCCGGCTTGCACGGAGATGGCCGACAGGTGGTGGGCGACGACGTCGTGCAGTTCGCGGGCGATGCGGACCCGCTCGCCAAGGACGGCGTTGCGCGCGTGCGCTGCCTGCTCGTTCGCCAACTGGGCGCTCAACCGCCGCAGTTCACGATTGCGCTGCGTGACCAGGCGCATCGCGTACCCGAAGGCCAGGCCGATCGCCGGGATGAGAATCCCCTGGGCGACGACCAAGAGGACGGGGAGGCGCCCGCACACCCCGTTGTAGAGGATCACGGCACCGGTCAGCACCGACGCGGCCGACGACACGCGCGGCTCGCGCAACGCGGCCACGCTCACCAGGGCGATCATCGGAGCCCACCAGTTCAGCGAGGGCTGGTAGCCGAGCGCGAGATATCCGACGTACGACGTACAGGAGACGGCGAGGGCCACCACCGGTGCCGAGCGGCACCACGCCAGGGGCAGCGCGACCAGAGCGGTGAGCAGATACGCCCACGCGTCGAACGGCTCCCACCCCTCGGGGTGGTACACGTGCCCCGCGACGCTTCCGCTCACCGCGACCCCGGCGGCGAGCACGGCGAAGACGATCCGCTGAACGGGCACGGACCATACCGATCTCACCTGCATCGGGGGATGGTAGACCCGCGCTCAACTCATGTCGTCAGTCCCACGGTTGAGTTGCCGACGGCCGCCATGGGCGGGACCTGGTGCACCGCGTCGTGACCCCCGCTAGGGGGTGCTCGTGGCCGGGAGTACCGGCACCAGACCGTTCCAGCGTGCGATCTCACATCCGTTGGACCGGTCGAAGGCGGCGTCCACGGGGCGGCCGGCCCAGGTTCCCGTGATGTGGGCGGTGGCCGGACCGCTGTACTGCATGGTGCACTGCGCGTCTTGCGGTACCGGCGCGAAGGGATCGGAGCCCGGGGTGGTCAGCTCGTCCAGCCTGGCGCAGGCCCCGCTGGGATCGCGGTGGGTGCCACCGGCGAGGTGACAGCGCAGCTCGAAGGTGCCATCGGCGTCGGGGCCGCCGGAATCGCCGGCGGTCACGGTGAGCCGGTACTGAGGTGCCTCGGCCTGGGCGGTGGGGCCGACGGAGGTGAGCCCTGCGGCCAGGGCCAGGGTGAGAAGAACGCGGCGCGGCATGAGCACTCCCGACATGGACGACATGGATGACGTAGGCGACGTGGACGACATGGATGACGTGGATGAAACGAGCGGATGCTCATGCCGATCCATTGCCAGGCCCGCCCGGCGGCCTCACCTTCGCCCCGCTCGACCACTCGCACGGCCCATCACCGTCACGGATCGGTCCAGGGTTCCCGTGCGAGCGCGTGGCTGTCGCGCGCCCCAAGCGAAGCCCTTGGAGTGGGCAGAGCGTCGCCCGGGGCTCCGTTGGCCGCGCGTGCTGGACCGTGGCGCGACGTGCGTGGGAGTCGTGAAGATATTGCGAGTGATTCTTGGGATTCGGTCACAAGAGCGGAAAGCTCAGAGGGCTCACTCGGCGCTTTCGAACAGGTCGGGCGCCGACCCATGCGATGGGAGACCGATCAACGATGTTCACTCTGGTACGGAGCAGAGTGCGGACGGCCGCGCTCGCGCTCTCGGCAGTCGCGGCCCTCGCCTTCGGCGCGACCACCTCGACCGGCGCGGTGGCGGCCCCCGCTCCGGCTCCCGCGAAACAGGGGCCGACCTCGGTGGCGTACGTCGAGGTGAATGACAACAGCATGCTGAACGTCGGCAAGTACACCCTCGCCAAGGGCGGTGGCAACGTCTTCGACGTCGCCGTGATCTTCGCGGCGAACATCAACTACGACACGACCAAGAAGGCGGCGTATCTGCACTTCAACGAGAACGTGCAGCGCGTCCTCGACAACGCCGCCACACAGATACGGCCGTTGCAGCAGAAGGGCATCAAGGTCGTCCTCTCGGTGCTCGGCAACCATCAGGGCGCGGGCTTCGCCAACTTCCCGACCAAGCAGGCGGCTTCGGCGTTCGCGAAGCAACTGTCGGACACCGTCGCCAAGTACGGCCTCGACGGCATCGACTTCGACGACGAGTACGCCGAGTACGGCAACAACGGCACCGGCCAGCCCAACGCCAGTTCGTTCGTGCACCTGGTGACGGCGCTGCGCGCGAACATGCCGAACAAGATCATCAGCCTCTACAACATCGGCCCGGCCGCCTCGCGCCTCTCCTACGGCGGCGTCAACATCTCGTCCAAGTTCGACTACGCCTGGAACCCGTACTACGGCACCTGGCAGGTCCCCGGCATCGCCCTGCCCAAGTCGAAGCTCTCGCCCGCGGCCGTCGAGATCGGCCGGACCTCGCAGAGCACGTCCGCCGCCCTCGCCCGCCGCACCGTCAGTGAGGGGTACGGCGTCTATCTGACGTACAACCTCAACGGCGCCGACCGCAGCGCCGAAGTCTCCGCGTTCACCAGGGAGCTGTACGGCAGTGACGCCGTCTACACGCCGTAAGGCGACCGAGCGCCTCGAAGCGCGCCGCTCCCTCGGGGCGCGCCGCGTCCCGTAGGTCACGGCCACGCAGGCCGCGCCTTCGACAACGATGTCGGAGGCGCGGATGCGGCCCGGGTCAGGCCGCGCGGCTGTAGCGGTCCGGGCGGTGGGTGGTGGGCCGGGTGCGCTCGGCGGTCGGGCGGGCCTCGGCCGCTTCCCGGCCGAGCAGCGTCCTGCGCGTCTTCGCGGCCTTGCGGGCTTCGCGTACGAGGCCGTGGTGGGCGGCCTGGGCGGCGAGCTCGGCGGTGCGGAACTGGTGGAGTTCGTAGTCGAACATTCTCGTGTCCCCCTGGGTGGTGGTGTCTCGCTCTGTGCGATGACTCCACTTTCGTTTCCCAGGGGGGTCGGGCACATCGGGAAGGTTCCGCATCTTCCGGGGGCGGGGGGCCTTAGGCGTACGGGGGTGCCTTAGCTCGCCGGTCACCTCAGGTCCGTCCGCGGCCACGGTGGGTCCAGCCGCTAGTCGGTCGTGTGGGTGGGGTAGACCTGAACGTCGGTGTAGGCGCCCTTGATGTCTCCGGCGCCCGCGGGCCACTTCAGGTTCACGCTGTGGGTCTCGTTCGGGGGCGTCACCAGGATGTCGGTCGGGGACGCGAGGCTGTCGCCGGTGGTGTCGATGTCGTAGGCGAGGTTGAAGACGGCGGCGTCGCCGGGCTTCAGGGTGGTGACGCGCGGCTGGGCCGGGCCGCGCTCGATGGGGCTGGAGGTGTTGTCGGCGTCCTTGATGTCGACGCCCGCGAAGCCCGTCGCCGAGCAGGTGGTCGAACCCCGGTTGACCATGGTGATGTCGATCCTGCCGGACTGCGCGTCGGGTGCGGCGTCCGCGGCGTCGACAGCCAGGTCCGCCGTCCTGCAGAAGGTGACCTTGCCGCCGGTCTTCGTCGCGCCCTTCGCGGCCGTCCCGGCCCCGGTGTCCCCACCGGAACCCGTCTTCGCGTCGCCTGCCTCCGAGCCGCTCTCCGACTTCGAGCCGCCGCCCGAGGACGCAGATGAGGAAGAGGAAGAGGAAGACGACGAGGACGAGGAGCCCTTGGAGGAAGAGTCCTTCTTCGCGTCGTCGCCGCCACAGGCGGTGAGCGAGAGGGTGGCGGCGAGGCTGACGGCGGCGAGAGCGGTGACTCGGGTGTGCTTCACGGGTTCCCCCAGAAGTGGCGCGGTGCATGTCATGCGGTCGGAAGTATTTGTAACTCGCACCGAGTCACGGGCGGTCCTCCGTGAAGTCTTCGTTCTGTCACAGGCGTACCGGCCTCACGGTGGAGACCGGGGGAGCCTGTGGGGGTGCGACCGCGGGGTGAACTGCCCATGGTTCCGGTCCCTTTGACGGGTGGGCGGCGGTGGTTGCGGGGCGTCGCCCCTCACGTGGCGGTCCTCGGGGTTCCGGTTCCCTGGACTTCGCCTGTCGGTACTCCTGGTGTCCGCGGCCTGGCCGAAACGCGCAGGGACGGTGTCCGGTCGCCTCGCCGTGTCGGGTGCGGCGGCGTGGTGTTCACCTGCGCGGGGGCCCGCCCCGATGGCGGCCCGGCGACGCTCTGGAAGGTGCTGCCCGGGTAGGATTCAGGCCAGCGCACGCCGTGGGGACGACGCGCCGAGCGCCCGGCGGGGGAAGACGGGGCCGGCCGCACGGGCGACGCGCCCGAAGGCGGCAATGGGGTGGGGCGGAAGATGGTCACCGGGAACACCGGGGACACCGGGCTGCGGTTCGCGCTGCTCGGCCGGTTGCGCGCGTGGCGCGGCGACAGGGAGCTGGAGCTCGGCTCGCCGCAGCAGCAGGCGTTCCTCGCGGTGCTCCTGTTGCGTCAGGAGCGGGCCGCGTCGGTGGGCGACGTCGTGGAGGCCCTGTGGGGCGGGAACCCACCACCACGCGCCGTGGGCGCCGTACGGACGTACGCGTCGCGGCTGCGCAAGGTCCTTGAACCGGAGCGGGCCGCGGGCGAGTCACCCCGGGTCCTGGTGTCCGTCGCCGACGGCTACGCGCTGCAGCTGCCGCGCGAGTCAGTGGACCTCACCCGGTTCGAGGACCACGTCGCCGCGGCGGGCCGGGCCCGGGCCGCCGGGCAGCTCGCGGAGGCGCGCGCCCGGCTGTGCCTCGCGCTCGAACCCTGGCGGGACGACCCCCTGCCGGGCGTCCCCGGCGCGGCCATGGACGCGCACCGCGCCCGGCTCGCCGACCAGCGCCTGACGGCCCTCGAAGCCCGGCTGGAGCTCGACCTGGAACTGGACGGTCCACGGGCGGTCCTCGCGGTCCTCGCCGACCTGGCCGTACGCCATCCGCTGCGCGAACGGCTGCGCGCCCTCCAGATGCGGGCGCTGCACCGGCACGGCCGGTCCGCCGAAGCGCTCGCTGTCTACGACGAGACCCGTCTGCTGCTGGACGAGGAACTCGGCCTCGAACCCGGCCGCGACCTCGCCGAGGCACGCGATCTGCTCGCGCCGCCGGACACCACCGGAAGGACCGGGCTCCCGGACCCGGCCACGCCACCGCTGCCCGCCCAGCTCCCGGGCGACCTCGCCGACTTCACCGGCCGCGCCGCGCTCGTGGCGGACCTGTGCGCGTTGCTGACGTCCGACCGCCCCGGTGCCGCCGCCCTGGTGGCGGTCTCCGGGGCCGGTGGGGTGGGCAAGAGCGCCCTCGCCGTGCACGTCGCGCACCTCGTACGGCAGTCCTTTCCGCACGGACAGCTGTACGTGGACCTCCAGGGCGTCGGCGGCCACCCGGCCGACCCCGCCACCGTGCTGCGCTCGTTCCTGCGCGCGCTGGGCGTGGACGACGCCGTGATACCGGAGGGCCTGGCGGAACGCTCGGCGCTCCTGCGCGCCCGCCTCGACGGGCGCCGCGTGCTCATCCTGCTCGACAACGCCCACGGCCCCGAGCAGGTGCGGCCCTTCCTGCCCGTGCTGCCCTCCTGTGCCGTCCTGGTCACCAGCCGCGCCAAGCTCGCGGGGCCGACGTCGGCGCGCCTGGTCGACCTCGACGTCATGACCGCAAGCGAGGCACTCGAACTCCTGGGCCGGGTCCTGGGCCGGGACCGCGTCGCCGCAGAGGCGGACGACGCCGCCCGGCTGGTGTCGGCCTGCGGCCATCTGCCGCTTGCCGTACGGATCGTGGCGGCCCGCCTCGCCACGCGCCCCGCGTGGCCGCTGCGCGCGCTGCACGACCGGCTCGCCGACGAGCGGCACCGCCTCGCGGAACTGCGCGTCGCCGATCTGACCGTCGAGGCCGCCTTCGCACTCGGCCACGCCCAGCTCCGGCCGGACCAGCGGCGCGCCTTCCGGCTGCTCGCCCTGCCCGACGGCCCGCACGTCTCGTCCGCCGCCGCGGCCGCCGTCCTCGGTCTGCCGGAGCCGGAGGCCGAGGCGCTGTGCGAGTCCCTGGTCGACGTCAGCCTCCTCGAATCCCCGGCTCCCGGCCGCTACCGCTACCACGACCTGCTGCGCCTCTACGCGCGTGGACGCGCGAGCGCGGAGGAGTCCGTGGAGGGACGGGCCGCCGCCCTGCGCCGCCTCCTCGACTTCCTGGTGTCCACGGTGCGGGCCGCGCACCCTGGCACCCTCGGCAGGGCCGAGCGCCTGGGGGTGACCGCGACCGTCACCGGCCTTTCGTTCGCCACGGCCGACGACGCCGGTGCCTGGCTGGCCGCGGAGGCGCCGTGCCTGTTCGCAGCCGTGCGCCAGGCAGCCGCGGCGCGCGCCGTCGCCCCGGCGGCCGACCTGCTGCTCATGATGGAGGAACTCCTCGAACGCGGCGGCCCCGGACCGGAGTTCGAGCGGGCGGCCCACGCCGTGGTCTCCGCGGCGCTCCGCCTGGACGACCGGCGCAGCGCGGGCCGCGCCTACCTGGCCCTGGGCCACGGCTACTACCACGCCGCCCGCCTGCGTGAACTGGTCGTGGCCTGCCGCGAGGCGGTGGCGGCGAGCCGTGCGGCAGGCGACGCGCTCGTCATGGCCGACGCGCTGGTGCTGCTCGCGCGCTGCTCGTACCACCTGCGCGGCCACGACGAGGCCCGTGCCCTCCTCGCCGAGGCGTCGGCGGTCTTCGAGGCCCACGCCGACCGGTTCGGCGAGGCGAACCTCCTCGGCGCGCGCTGCCGGGTGCGCCAGGCGACGGGCGAGACGGACCTGGCGGTCGCGGACGCCGAGGAGGCCCTGGCGGTCCATCAGGGCCTGAGTGACGGGCGCCGGGTGGGGTTCGCCCTGTACGACCTGGGCGTCGTCCTCGACGGCGCCGGGCGGACCGCCGAGTCCGCCGCGCGCCTCACCGAGGCGCTCGCCCTCTTCCGTGACCGCGGCAGCCGACTGTGGGAAGGGCTCACCCTGTTCCGGCTCGCGGAGAACCGGCTCGCCACCGGTCTCGCCGAGCAGGCCGCGGGCCTTGCCCGGACCGCTGCCGCGATGCTGGAGGAGGCCAGGAACGACCACGGCCGCGCACACGCCCTGTCCGTGCTCGGCTCCGCCCTCGACCGGCTCGGGGACCACGACGGCGCCCGGGCGCACCGGCGCGCCGCGCACGAGATCTGCACCCGCCTGGGCATGCCGGAGGCCGACGACCTCCTCGCCCTGCTCGGCGACGGGCCCGGGCGCCGGGACGGGGGCGAACCGGCACCGGTTCCCGCGGCGGAACCAGCATCGGTTCCTGCGGCGGAACCAGCACCGGTACCTCCGGCGCGAGCGGCCCGCTCCCCTCGCGTGCCGAACGCGGCACGGCGTAACCGGCGGCACGGGCGATCCCCCCTCCCGTGACCTTCTCCCGTGACCTCCCTTCCTTCCCGTGACCTCCCTCCTTTCCCGTGACCTCTCGTCCCTTCCGTGACCGCGCGTCGCAAGGCCCGCCCGCCAAATGGTCCTCACGTCATTTGGAGACATCCCATGCCCCCCACCGCCTCGCCCGCCCGCTCCTCCGGCGACGAGTCCGGGCGAACCTCCGCCCACCGCTTCACCGTTCTCGGCCCGCTTCGTCTGTACGACGGTCCGGCCGAGGTGCCCGTCGGCGCGCCCCAGCTGCGGGCGGTGCTCGCGGTTCTGCTGCTGCGGGCGCGTACCCCCGTGTCCGCCTGGGAACTGATCGCCGCGGTCTGGGGCGACGAGGCCCCGCCCGGCGCGCTGGGGTCGTTGCGCACCCACGCCTTCACCCTGCGCCGCCTCCTCGAACCCGGCCGGGCACCCCGCGCCGCCGCGCGCACGCTGCTGACGACGGGCGACGGCTACAGCTTGAACGTCGACCCCGAGGACGTCGACCTGACGGTCTTCGAACTCCGTACTGCCGAGGCACGGCGGGCCCGGGCCGCAGGTCAGCTCGAACGGGCGCGGTCACTGTTCGTCTCCGCCCTCGACCTGTGGCGCGGCACGCCGCTCGCCGGTGTGCCCGGCCCGTACGCCGAGGCCCAGCGCACCCGTCTGGAGGAGCTGCGCCTGTCGGCGGTCGAGGCCCGCTGGGAGGCCGAGATCGCCTCGGGCGGGAGCGACGGCGCGATCGGTCCGCTGCGCGCGCTCGCCGCCGAACACCCGTGGCGCGAGCGGGTCCACGAGCTGCTGATGACAGCGCTGCACCAGGCCGGACGGCAGGCGGACGCACTCGACGTCCACGCGCACGTCCGCCGCGCGCTCGCCGAGGAGCTGGGCATCCGGCCGGGCCCCGGCCTCGACCGGCTCCAGCAGAAGATCCTCACCGAGGGGCCCGGGGGACGGACGGGTGACGCGGCCGGGCCCCCGGCTCCGGGCCGCTCCCACGGACCGGCTCAACTCCCGCAGGACGTCGCCGACTTCACGGGCCGCGGCGACGAGGCCGACCGGCTGTGCGCCGCGCTGGAGAAGGGCGGGATCGTCGCCCTCAGCTCCATCAGCGGGATGGGCGGCATCGGCAAGACGGCCCTGGCCGTCCACGTGGCCCGGCGGATGCGCCACCGCTTCCCGGACGGGCAGCTCTACGCGGACCTGCGGGGCACCGACCCCCGGCCCGCCGAGCCCATGGAGGTCCTCGGCCGCTTCCTGGGCGTCCTCGGCGTCCGCGCCGGTCACCTCCCGAGGCTGCCCGGGGAGCGGGCGGCGCTCTACCGCTCACTGCTCGCCACCCGGCAGGTGTTCGTCGTCCTCGACAACGCCCGCGACCCGGCCCAGGTGCGCGACCTGCTGCCCGGCGCGCCCGGCAGCGCGGTGGTCGTCACCAGTCGCTCCCGCCTCGTCGGCCTGACCGGGGCCACCCTGGTGGACCTGCGGCCCATGGCGCGGGCGGAGGCCCTGGAGCTGCTGACCCGGATCGTCGGCGAACCGAGCGTGTCCGCCGAGCCGGAGGCCGCCGCCGAGGTGCTCGACGCCTGCGGCCATCTGCCGCTCGCCATCCGCATCGTGGCCTCCCGGCTCGTCGCCCGCCCTGACCACACGCTCGCGGAGACCGCCGCGCTCCTCGCGGACGAGCGGCGCCGCCTCGGCGCGCTGCGGGCGGAGGACACCGCCGTGGAGACGACCTTCCGGCTCGGCATGGAACTCCTCGACGCCGAGCAGGTCCGCGCCTTCCGGCTCCTCGCCCTGCCCGAGATGCCCGAACTGGGCGTGCCCGTCGCCGCGGCGCTGCTCGCCCGGCCGGAGCGGGAGGCGGAGGAGCTGTGCGAGTCGCTCGTCGACCTGAGCCTGCTCGAGTCGGTCGCTCCCGGCCGCTACCGCTACCACGACCTGCTCCGGCTCTTCGCCCGTGAGACCGCGCGCGCCGAAGTGCCGGACCACGAGCGGACGGCCGCGCTCACCCGTCTCCTCGAGTTCTGCCTGGCCGCCGCCCTCGGCGCCCACCGGGCATCGCTGCCCGACGACGTGTTCCCCGGGCACGTGGCCGCGCTGCGCCACGAGGGCCTGGACTTCGCGGGGCCGCAGCAGGCCACCGTCTGGCTGCTCGACGAGCAGACGTCGCTCCTCGGGCTCATCGAGCAGGCCGCGGGCGACGCCTCCCTGTCGCTGACCGTCTGCGCGGACCTGCTCCTCGCGGCGGACCCGCTCGGCCGCCTCGGCGCCCAGCCCTACGGCATCGAACGCGCCGCCCGGACCCTGGCCGGGGCCGCGCGCGCCGCCGGTCACCGCACCGCCGAAGCGCGCGCCCTGTACATGCTGGGCAGCTCCGTGCAGCACCGCTTCGCCATGCGGCTCGGCGCCCCCGCCCTCGACCGGGCCGTCGAGCTGTGCCGCGAGACCGGGGACCGGAGGCTGCTCGCCCACGTACTGATCACACGGGGCGGAGGAGCCCTGGCCCTGCGCGACTTCACCGCCGCGCACGCCCTGTTGAGCGAGGCCCTGACCCACTGCCGGGCCCTGGCGAGCCGCGGCATCGAGGCGTACGCGCTCGGCTTCCTCGGCCTGGCCCTGCTGGCCACAGGGCGGGCCGACGAGGGGCTCGCGCACTGCCGCGAGGCCGTCGCCGTCACCCGGGCGACCGGGGACGTCGCGGGTCAGGCCAACGCGCTGCACAACCTCGGCCAGGTCTGTCTGCGCACCGGGCGGACGTCCGAGGCCTTCGACTGCCTGCACGAGAGCCTGCGCCTGTGGCGGCAGACGGGCTCCCGCTTCCGCGAGGGCCTGCTGCTCGGCGCGATCGCCCAGGCCCACAACCTCTCGGGACGTCCCGAGGAGGCCGCCGAACACGCCGCGCGGGCCCGGGACATCGCCGAGGCGCGCGGCGACGCGGGCATCCTCGCCCGCGCCCTCGCCCAGCTCGGCCACGCCCACCGCGCGCAGGGCGACACCGACCGGGCCCTGGAGCAGTACCGCCGTGCGCGGAGCGTCTTCCACGAGCTCGGCCTGCCCGACGCGGACGACATCGCGCGGCACCTCGGGGAGCTGTGAGGCACGCCCTCCGCTCAACGCACACGCCCCGTCGGCAACACACTGCCGACGGGGCGCTCTCGCTGGACCAGAGCCGGACTACAGCTCGCCCGGACGGGGCTTGTCGAGCCAGCCGGCGGCCACCACGCTGTGCTTGGCCGGGCGGAGCTCCCACGCCCCCGGAGCGACGTCGGAACCGGCCGCGGGGCCGTGCGCGGCCGCCGCCCCCGTCGCGTGGGCGCCGTTGCCGCCCGCATCGGCAACCGCCACGCCGCCGCCGAACGCGCACAGGGCGGCTGCCGCCACACCCACTGCCACACGCTTGATCACGAAAACCTCCAAGGTCTGATGGGGATCAACGCACGCAGTAGACCGACCACCGATCAACAAGCGGTCAACATCGGTGTGACGGTGCGTTCCTGGAGGCGTCAGGGGTCCGGCGGACCGGCGTCGGCAAGCTCCGCGCCGGGAGGCGCTGGGCCGAGGAGGCGACGGCCGAACGGGTGCGGTTGGGACCGCGTCATCTCCGTCTGACCAGCGCTGATCCGCAGTTCCTTGGCATCGGGCGGAGCCGTTCCGGCCGGGAGCGGGGATCGGCGGGCTCCAGCTTTCGGGGCAGCGGCCGATCAGAACCGGTGACCGACCGTAGGGAGCCGACCATGCCCCAGCGCGAGCGACGACGCGGACGCACACCCCTGATCGCCGTGACCTTCGGGGCCGCCCTTGTGGTGGCCCTTCTCTCTGCCCCCGCTGAGGCGTCCGGCGCGTCGGCGCCGTCCGAAGACGCCTGCCGTACGACCACGATCGTCATGCCGCGCGGCGACTGCGGCCCCTTCCGGCAGGTCTTCGCCGAGGACTTCGAGGGCGACTCGGTACCGCTCGGCTCGTTCACCGACTGCGACCACACCCCGGACCGGCGCACGGCCTACTGCGGCGGGCTCACGGGGGAGTACCGCGCCAACTGGTGGGCGTACCCCACCGGATGGCAGGACACCGCGAAGAGCGGGGCGGACGGCAACACCGGCCGCGCGGTCGGAGGGGTCTACCACCCCGAGGACACGGTGAGCGTGGGTCCGGCCGACGACGGCGACGGGCGGATGCGGATCCGCATGTGGCGCCCCTCCGGCGGCGGTGACGTCCACTCCGCCGCGCTCGTGCCGAAGAGGGTCATGGAGCAGGCGTACGGGAAGTTCAGCGCCCGCATCAAGGTGACCAGGCTCGCCGCCGGCTACAAGTCGGCGTGGCTGCACTACGGCGGCGGCTGCGAGATCGACTACCCGGAGCAGAACTGGACGGACACCATCACCGCCTTTCACCACCCTTGCGACGGCAGGCCCCAGGGCTCCTTCCCGACCGGCGCGCGCTGGACGGACTGGCACACGGTGAGCACCGAGTGGACGCCGGGCCGCGTGCGCTTCTTCCTGGACGGCGAGCGCGTCGGCGAGGACACGCGAGGCGTGCCGTCCCGGCCGTTGAGCTGGATCCTGCAGAACGAGAGCGCCCTGTACGGCCCCTACGCGGCCCCGGGGTCGTCGGCACAGCTCGAGATCACCTGGATCACGGCGTACGCGTACGACGGGTGCGGTGACTCTCCCGCCGCACGGCCTTCGCGGCCACCGGGCATCCGCGAGGACGCCGCCGTGCCCTTCCCGGCCGACGTGGTGTCCCGGCCGCCCCGGTCCGGTCCGTGACCCGGGGCGGGGGCCGAGGGAGCGCCCGAGGCAGTGCCGTATCGGCCATGTTTGGCCTTCAACCAGTGGCTCCTGCACGCGTCCGTCCACCAGGCAAGGAGAGCGGGGCGGCCCGCTGCCCGGGGCTTTGATCTGCGGGTGCCGGACGTGGCTCGCGCGCTGAGGGTGGCTGGTTCGGGCTCATGGGATGACTAGGGTGGGTCAGGCGTGGGACGTAGGGGCTCGACCCATCGCCCGACTGCCCCAGGAGCACCATGCAGAACGTCATGGCCACGCCCAGCAGCTCTGCTTCGACGGACGCCTACGCGCCGGGTCTCGATCACTACGCCTCGCGCCATCGCCGGGACGCCGTGAAGAGGCTCTGGGAGGAGCCGGTCACCTTCTCGATCCTGCGAGCGGCGCTCGCGCAGGTGCCGACGTCACGGAGCCTGAGCGTGATGGACATCGGCTGCGGCGCCGGTGAAGGCCTGCATCTGTTACGGGCCCTGCACGCCACGCGCGCCCTCGCCGACCTGCCCCGCATCACCTACCGCGGACTCGACCTGGACGAGGGCCTCCTGCGCCTCGCGGCGCGCACGCACCACGAGGAGGACGACGCGGAGTTCTGGCACGGTGACATCCGTGAGGACCTCCCCGAGGACCCCTTCGATCTGTATCTGTCCTGTGGTGTGCCCTACTCGCACCTGACCGCCGACGAGTTGCTGGCGGCGCTGACGCGGGTGTTCACCGCGGTCCGCCGCAACCGGACCCGCTCTGTCGTCGTCGTGGACGTCCTGGGCCGCTACTCCCTGGAGTGGGTGCCGAACTGGGGCCGCGCGCGGTGGCCGTACCGCATGAGCTTCTTCCAGAGCGACCAGGAGGCCCAGGACGTGCCCATGACCTTCTGGGACGCGGGCGGGCTGCGCGACTGCATCGGACAGGCCGCCAGGAACGCCGGGGCGCACATGGAGCGACAGCAGCTCTTCGACCGCTCCATCATGGTGGGCCGCCACACCGCCACCGGGCAGTTCAACCCCCAGCTGCCGCCCTACCGCACGCTGATCAACCTGCTGGAGGACGGCGACGCCGTCCCCCTCGAGGACCTGCGGGCCCCCGCCGTGCCCGAGCAGGCGCCGCCCGTGCAACGAGCCTTCTTCAGCCAGCTCTTCACCCAGTGGAACGACGTGCTGGACGCCGCGGGGGCGAGCACCCGCGCGCGCAGCCTCCCCGCCGCCGTCGGCGGCCCCATGGTGGCCCGCGGCCTGCGGGCCGTGGAGCACCGGCTCTCCTCGGGGCTGGGGGTGGGGCACTCGCTCAGCGCCGTCGTCACCCTCGACGAACGGGCCTGACCATGTGGACCCTTCTGGAACACCGCAGCCTCACCGATGTCACCGGCCAGGCCCACGACGTGCAGGCCGTCTCGTCCCTGGGCTACGCCCGCTACGTCCACGACTATCCGCAGCCGCTGCTGGACGACATCCTCGCCGCCGCGCGCGCGTGCGTCCGGCACGAGGGGGAGGCCCGCAGCGCCGACCGCTACCTGAAGCTGCGTCACCTCCGGGCGGCCCACGAGGCCGTCCCGGGCGTCGAGAAGCTCATGCGTGACAGGAGCCGTCTGGAACGCCTCGGCCAGCTCGCGGGCACCGAACTGGAGCCGTACCCGATCACGCGGGCCGCCTCCCACATCAACTTCTACCGGCCCGGTGAGATCCCCATCGAGCACCACACGGACGGCGCCGCCATGGTCGAGCTCATCCCCCTGTACACCAGCGGGCCCGCGGAAGGCGGCGCCACCCTGATCTACCCGGGCTCCCCGGAGGACGGCCGATGGGAGCTGCGGCACCGCGGTGCCCTTCCTCCGCACGAACACGCCCGCGTGCCCCAGCGCACCGGACACGCCGTCCTGATGCAGGGGCGACGCCTGCTGCACACCGCCGAACCCCTGGAGGACGGCGAACGCGTCACCCTCGTCCTGGTCATGCGCTCCACCAAGGAGCCCTGGAAGGACGGCAACAGCCTCGCACGTCTCCTGCTCGACGACCCGCTCGACTCCGTACGCGACGAGTGGATCCAGGACCAGCAGTATCAGGCGGGCCTGTACCGGGCCACAGCCGCAAGCGACGACACCTAGGAGCACACCCATGATCACCACGACCCCCGACACCACCAGGGTCGCCGCCATCACCACCGGTCTCGACCGGCTGCGGCGCTCCCTGCACACCGCCGAGGACGGCGTCCCCCGCCACCTCGACGAGCCGCCCTGGGAGCCCGGCTTCGTCGCCGACCTCCCGCGAGCGGGCGTCGGCTCCTTACGGATGGCCGAGTTCGACTACACCTCCGCGGAACTCCACGGCAGGGCCGGGCTCACCGACGACCTCGCGATGGCGGGCCCGGTCGAACTGCTCACGGCCCGGGGAGCCCAGGCGCTGCGGACCATCTGCCGCGACCTCAAGCCGTGGGCGGTCCACAACGACTACGTCGTCTCCCACCGGCTGCGCAACGTCGAGGCCGTCTCGCCGTTCGTCCGCGCGATGGTCCGTGACCCGGCGTTCCTCCGCAACGCCTCCCGACTGGTGGGCGTCCCGCTGATACCGCATCCGCTGCGCAACGCCGGAGTCCAGATCAACTACTACGCCCCGCCCGCGGACGGCGCCGCCCCCGCGGTCGCCAAGTGGCACCTCGACGGCATGAACTACGTCTTCACCATGACGCTCTCCGATCACGCCGAACACACCGGCGGGGACTACGTCTACTACCGCGGGCACCCCCGCGACTTCGACATCAACCGGGAGAAGATCACCGCCATGGGGGCATCGCACCCCGAGGTGCACGCCGCTCCCTTCCAGCACGTCGGCGACACCATGTTCACCCGGGGAAGCAGGGTGTACCACGCCGTCACCCCTGTCTCCCGAGGCGACCGCATCACCCTGGCCGTGTCCCTGTTCTGCCCCCTGCTCGGCACCCAGGACGAGAACCGCTTCTGGCACAGCGCTCCCGACGACGGGCTGCTGCGCACCCTCGGCAACTGGCGCAGGCTGCGCCGCGCCGTCCGCCGCCCCGCCACCTACTGCCGCCGAGAGGGAATTCCCGTCATTCCCTCGGCCGGCCGGTCTGAATGAACCCTGACTGAGCAATGCGTGCGGTCAGCGTTCAATGCTGTTCCGTCGAGAGCCATCCGGCGAGCCCCAGCATCGCCACACCCGTGAAACCATCCAGTACGCGCCGAGCACGCCGGGAGATCCCCATGCTCCGCAGACGGCTTCCCAAGGCCGCATAGCCGCACGCACAGAGGAATTCGACGGCGATATACGCGGCGCCGAGCAGCAACAACGGTACGGCCACATCCTTGGCGTCGTGGACGAGGAACTGCGGAAGGAACACGGTAAAGAGAATCAAGGCTTTGGGATTCGACGCGGCGACGATGAATTCCTGCCGGGCCAGCCGCCAGGACCGCACCGTGTCCGGGCGGCCGGCCTCCCGGCGGTCGCCGTCCCGCGGCGCGGGCCGGTCCCCGCCCGTCTCCCGCTCGTCGCCCGAACGGCCACGCAGGGCCGTGGCCAGTGTCTTTCCGCCCAGCCACACCAAGTAGGCCACACCGCACCACTTGATGACGTTGAAGGCGACCTCCGAAGCGGCGAGCACCGCGCCCAGTCCCGCGGCCACGGCCACCACCATGAGGGCGAAGGCCGTGAAGCGGCCCAATGACGCGCTCATCGCGGGGGTGAGCCCATGACGCAAGCCATTGCGCAGGCTCAGCAGCTGATTCGCGCCGGGCGTCGCCGCCACGAGCAGGGCCGCGGGGAAGAACGTCGTCCACTCCACGTCAGAGAACATGAAGACACGTATACCCCACATTCAAGCCCTAATGGCTCCGCATGAATTCACGGCGCTTCGGGGTGTGGAGAGCGGTCGGCCGGGCACCCAGGGGCGAACGGAAGCTGTGCAAACTCCACGCTGTCCGCATCGCGTCGCCATCTGTCATGGCAGAAGCGGCGACCGGCCGCGAACAGACGGAGGGTGGAGAAGAAGACGCCCTGCCGTGGAGTCCCGACGGACGGAAGGCACCAGATGACCACGCGCGTGCGGACAGCGACGCAGGGGTGGCCGCGGACGTCCCCGCGCGCCCGGCCGGTCCGCCTGCTCACCCCGCCGGGCGTGTACGCGCCGCAGTGCGACACCGAACTCCTGCTCCGCGCCCTGTACCGCGAGGACATCCGCACCGCCGCTCCCGTCCTCGACCTGGGAACCGGCTCCGGGGCCCTCGCCCTGGCCGCGGCCCGGCTCGGAGCCGAGGTGACGGCCCTCGACATCTCCTGGAGGGCGGTCCTGACCGCCCGGATCAACGCCTTCCGCGCAGGGCAGCCGGTCACGGTGCGCCGCCGGGACATGACCGCCCGGGTCCCCCCGGGGCCCTACGACCTCGTGGTCAGCAACCCGCCGTACGTGCCGTCCTTCTCTGCGCTGCCGCCCCGGCGCGGCGCCGCACGGGCCTGGGAGGGCGGCCCCGACGGCAGGGCCTTCGTGAACCGCGTCTGCGACGTGAGCGCCCGCACCCTGCGTGCCGGTGGCGCCCTGCTGATCGTGCACTCCGCGCTGTGCGGCGTGGCCGCCACGCTGGCCCGGCTGACGGACCTCGGCATGGACGCCCAGGTCACCGGCCGGGAAATCGTCCCCTTCGGACCCGTACTGCGCTCCCGCCGGGCGTGGCTGCGCCACCGCGACCTCCTCGGCGAGGACGAGACCTGCGAGGAACTGGTGGTCATCCGTGCCGAACGCCGCTGAGCGCCCTCGCCGCGTCACGATCGGCCCCGACGGGCCCCTCCTCGTCGAGGGCCCGGTGGAGGTCGTCGCCGACGACGGCACCGTCCACGTCTCGCGGCGCTTCACCGTCGCGGTCTGCACCTGCCGCCGCAGCCGTACGTACCCGTGGTGCGACACGAGCCACCGTCCACGGGAGAGTCGCCGAGGGCGGCCGCCGTCCCTGACCGGCGGCGAGGAGCGCGGGGCCGTGTCATGACCGTCTTCACGGAGCCGCGTCACCGCAGCCCCGAACTCCCGGACGCCCGCGGCGATCTGTCCGGTGGAGTCATCGCCGCCCTGCGGGCCGGTGACGCGGTGCCCTCGCCTCGGGAGGCACGGGACGCGGACGCGTACGGAGACGACCTCCAGCTCGCCCTGTACGTTCTCTACGAACTCCACTACCAAGGGTTCGCGGCAGTGGCCGACGAGCGGGAATGGGACCCCGCCCTGCTGGCCCTGCGGGCCGCCCTGGAGCAGCGATTCCTGAAAGCCCTGCGGGCCGACGCGCCCCCGCGCGAAGGCGCCGAGGAAGCGCTGGCCGCGCTCCTGGTGGAGCCCGCCGGGCACGACGCGGCGAGCGTGAGCCACCACCTCCAGCGTGACGGAGAGCCGTGGCAGCTCAGGGAGTACGTGGCGCTGCGCTCGCTGTACCACCTGAAGGAAGCCGATCCGCACGCCTGGGTCATCCCACGGCTGCACGGCCGGGCCAAGGCGGCCATGGTGGCCGTCGAGTTCGACGAGTTCGGGGCCGGGCGCGCCGAGGACGTCCACGCGCGGCTCTTCGCCGACCTCATGGCCGACCTGGGTCTGGAGACGGCCTACGGCCACTACCTCCCGGCAGCCCCCGCCGCGGCCCTCGCCCCCGTGAACCTCATGTCCCTGTTCGGCTTGCACCGCGCCCTGCGCGGGGCGCTCGTGGGGCACTTCGCGTCCGTCGAAGTGACGTCGCCGCCCGGTTCGCGGCGCCTCGCCGCGGCCCTGCGCCGCACCGGCGCGGGACCCGCGGCCCAGCGGTTCTACGACGAACACGTGGTGGCCGACGCCGTACACGAGCAGGTCGTACGCCGTGACGTCGTCGGCGGTCTCCTCGCCGCCGAACCCGCCCTGGACGCCCAGGTCGCCTTCGGTGTCCGCGCCACCGGCGTCCTCGAAGACCGCCTCGGCGCCGGCCTCCTGGAAGCCTGGCGGCAGGGCCGCAGCGCACTGCGTGCTCCCTGATGTCACCTCTGCCGTGGTGTGCGAGCCGTGCGCCAGGGCACCCGTAGCCGACGAGAGAACGTGTCACAGACGAGGCTCACAGACGAGGACAAGGAGAACACCGTGCCCCCAGCCACCTACTGTCTCGTCGCCGTGGACTGCCCTGATCCCGCTGCCCTGGCGGGGTTCTACGCCGCGCTCCTCGGCGGCGACATCAAGCGGGACAGCGACGACTGGTACGACCTGTACGTGCCGGGAGGCCATCGCATCGCCTTCCAGCGGGCCGAGGGGCACCAGCCGCCGCAGTGGCCCCGCGCGGACGCCTCCCAGCAACTGCACCTCGACTTCCACGTCACGGACATGGACGCGGCCGAGAGCCAGGCCCTTTCGCTCGGCGCGATGCCGTTGGACCTGGACGACCAGGGCGGTCGGCGCGGCTTCCGCGTCTACGCCGACCCGGCGGGCCACCCGTTCTGCCTGTGCCGCGCCTGACGTGCGGCACTGCCTCATCCGGCTGTTCACTCCCGCCCTGTGAACCTGACGTCCTGAGCGCGGACGACGCGTGCGCCCATGTTCGTGCGCATCATCTCCAGTGCCGCGTCGGCGAGTTCGGGGTGGATCGACGCGACGGCGTCGGAGACGACCGTCACGTCCAGGTGCCGGATGTGGGCGTCGAGCGCCGAGTAGAGCACGCACTGCTCGGTCACCTGGCCGCACAGGACCACGTGGCGCACTCCCAGCTCCCACAGCAGATACGACAGCGGCGTCTCGTAGAAGATCGAGTGCCGCGCCTTCACCACGAACAGCGCTTCGTCGTCCGGCACGATCGGTGCGACGAGATCCGCGTGCGGACCGGCCAGGGCCGCGTCGACGATCTCGCCGTGGTGGGAGCGCCACTGCCCGAAGTTGTCGTTGGCGTACACCACCGGAGCGCCCTGGGCCCGTGCCGCGGCGAGCAGGTCGGCCACCACCGGCACGACCCTGCGCGCCGAGGGCAGCAGCCGCTCGGCGTCCTCGTGGTCGTACATGTTGATCATGTCGATCACGATCACGGCGGACAGCGCCCCGGTGCCTGACGACGCAGTGGTCACGGACTCCCCGGAAGAAGCGGGCCGGTGCCGCGTCAGCGCCGGGACGCCCGGGAATCCAGTCACAGCGCCCTCCATTCTCGCCATTCTCGGCCACGCCGTGCCGCTCCGCACGCTGTGGCCGCAGTCGGGGTACCTGGCCGGGCGCGTGTGAAACGTGCTCGCTCCCCGGGCGCCCGCGGTGTGTGGCGACGCGGTGAAGCCATGTGATGGAGTAAGGGAACGGAGGTCCCGGGGGGCCGAGAGGGCGGGGAGGGCGCAGAGCGCATCGTGAGTGGCGACAAGGAAATATCGGACCAGGAGTGGGAGCGCTTCCTGCGGGACGCGGGGGCCGACACGCAAGGCGCGCCCAAGGAGCCGTCGGCGCGGGCCAGGATGGTGGGGCGGCGCCTGCGGGAGGAGCCGGGCGGGCCGGAGGGGTGGCGGACGCACCGGCCGCCCCCGCGACGACGGGGCGTCAAGGCCTGGTACGTGGTCGGGATGGCGGCGGCGGCCGCCCTGCTGGTGGTGGCGCTGGCCTCCGACCAGGTGGCCGGGTGGTTCGGGAGCGGAGGCGGCGAAAAGCCCCCGCTCGCCGCGGAGTCGGAACGACCGACCGGGGCGCCGAGGCTGGAGGCGGCCCAACTGCCCACGGTGGAGCACCCGTTCAGGGGTTCACCCGCGGCGCGCTGGGGCGACGGGACGGCGGGGATCCACCTGCCGCCCGCGCGGGCGACCGGGTGGATGAGCAAGTCCCAGGTCGCCCGGGCGCTCACGCGCAGCCGGGACTTCCTCGCCGCGTCCAGCCTGGACGAGGACGTGCTGCGGGGGCAGCGGCCCACCAAGGCGATCGCGCTGATCAACCCGCGCCAGCAGGACGTGCAGGACTATCTGGCCGCCGCGTTCCGCACTCCCAGCCGCAAGAACGACCCCCTGCTGCTCTTCAGCCGCTTCCCGAAGGACGAGGTGCGGCCTGTCGGCGACGTGGTCAAGACGCGGGGGCGGATCACGTTCCGGGAGGGGAAGCGCGGCGCGGTCGAGGTCGTCAGCGACGTCACGTACGTGTATCCGGTCGTACGCGCCGCGGGCGGCAGCGACGAAGTCGCTCGCACCATCGTGCGCCGGGAGGTGGTGATGAGCTGGGACGATCCGGCGAGAGTGATCACCAGGCCCGGCACGCTCTCCCTGGTGTCGTACAAGGCGGACTTCACCAACGGGGGCTGCGACAACGACACCGGCTACTTCACCCCCACCTTCGGCTCCCAGCGCGCCGGCACCGGCTCCGGGGACGGCCCCGAGGTCGACCCGTACGACCGGAGCACGTCCATGGACGAACGGATGCGGGAGGCGGCCGGGGTCGGGTGCGGGACGGCCACACGGTCGTGACGAGCCGGGCCCGTCACGCCGAGGGCGGAGCTCCGTAGCGGGCGGCGACCGTGGTGGCGCGCCGGTGCAGGGCGGCGCGCAGCGACCGCGGGGCCAGGGCTTCTGCCTCCGTGCCGAGCTGCCACAGCGCCCATTCGGCGTGCCGGGCGTCCTGGAAGGTCACTTCGAGGCGCAGCCAGCCGTCCGCTTCCGGTTCTTCCGCGCGGACGGCGAGGGCGGTGTCCAGGAGCTCCTCCCGGCGCGCCGGGTCCACCCGTACCCGCACGGCCATGTGGTCGCCGTCGGAGAGGAACCGCGCGGAGCGCTCCCGCCAGATCCGGTCCAGGTCGACCCGGTGGGGGCGCTCCGCCGCTTCGGGGAGCGCCTCGGCGGCCAGGACGCGGGACAGCCGGTAGGTGCGGTCCTCGCCCGCTCGTGCGGCCAGCAGATAGCCCCGGTCGCGCACGGTCACCAGGCCGATGGGGTCCACCGTGCGCCACCGCGGGGCCTGGTCCGAGGCCGCGTAGTGGATGCGCAGCTTGTGTCCGGTGAGGACCGCGCGCCTGACCTCGACCATGGTGGCGCCGGGTATGTCGTCGACGACCCGACGGCGCGCGAGCAGGTCGGTCTCCGGGTCGACGAGGAAGCGCCGGGCCGCGTCGCTCGCGGTGGCCCGGTGGTCCTCGGGCAGTGCGTCGACCACCTTCCGCATGGCCGAGGCGAGCGCCGAGCCGAGGCCGAACACCTGCTCGCCGAGGGCCGATCCGGCGGTCAGGACGGCGAGGGCCTCGTCGTGGTTGAGGCCGGTGAGCTCGGTCTGGAAACCGGGCAGCAGCGCGAAACCGCCGTGTCGGCCGCGTTCGGCGTAGACCGGGACACCCGCCGCCGACAGCGCCTCGATGTCGCGCAGCACGGTACGCGTGGACACCTCCAGCTCGCGGGCGAGCGCGTCCGCCGTCATCCGGCCGTGCCGGCGCAGCAGCAGGACCAGGGAGACCAGCCGATCGGCACGCATGCGAGAACGCTAACCGAATACATGACTGAGGGTGTCGTGATTGGTTGGCAGGCTCGTCGGCACGACGTCGGAGGCGGCTGCCGACCCGAACCGCGCTGGGCCGGACTCCGATGTTCCGACGCATGGACTGGAGCTGATGTGGCAGTGGAAAGAACGGCGGTCAACCCGGTGACGTGGTCGCAGGAGCTGGGATTCAACCAGGGCGAGCTGGTCTCCGGGCACCCCCGGACCCTGTACGTATCGGGGCAGACCGCGACGAGCGCCGACGGCGAACCCCGGCACGACGGGGACATCGCGGCGCAGTTGGCCTTGAGCATCGACAATCTGGAGGCCGTGCTCGGCGAGGCCGGCATGTCCCTCGCGCACCTCGTCCGGCTCAACGTCTACACGACCGACGTCGATCGGCTCATGCCGCACTACGGCGTGCTCGCGGCGCGGTTGGGTGCCGCCGGGGTCGCGCCGGCCTCCACGATGCTGGAGGTGACGCGCCTCGCGGTCCCCGGCCAGCTGGTCGAGCTGGAGGGAACCGCCGTGGCGTGACGCGGCCCCGTCGCTCAGTTCGCGCCGCTTGGTCTCGCCGGGAGGGGGCACCACGAGAGCCGTGACCCGGACGCCGGACGTTGACCGGGTAGGTGATGCCGAAGGACACCGACTCGCCGTCCTTGAGGGTCATCGGGGTGGCCCGCTCACCGCTGCGCTGGGCGGACAGGTCCCCCTCACTGGTCTTCAGATCAGCGCCCGCGTATCCGGACAGGGCGCAGTCCCGGCCGCCGCCGTTCTTGAAGGTCACCGCGACGGTGCCCTCGGTGTCGCCGTCGATGGTGCTGTCCGACGCGGTGATGTCGAGGTCGTCGGTGCGGCACTTGCCGACCTTCGCGTTCGCGTCGGAGCCGCCCGAGCCGGAACCTCCCGTGGACGACGACGCGTGGGACGAGGACGACGACGAGTCGCTCCGGCCCGAGTCGTCGTCGCCGTCGCAGGCCGTGAGCGAGAGACCGGCGGCTACGGCCAGGGCGGCGAAGGTGAGCTTGTGAACGCGCGTCATTGTTTCCTCGGGATCGGTGGCGGTGGCGGTGGCGGTGTCGGCCGCTCGGTACGAGTCGTTGCGATTCGGTACGAGCGAGCGTTGCTGACCACCAGGACCGGTCACACCCAGTGAACCGTTCCGCTCAACTTCCGCCCAAGACAGTCCTGTTACCTGCACGCGCGGCTCCTGCGGCGAGAGCGGGAAGTGACCGGATGTCGGACCCCTCCGTTAGCCTCCCCGCATGTCTCTCACCGTGGAACAGCTGACCGGATACGTGGAGCGGGGCCTCGACGCCGACCTGGCGCGCTGGTTTCCCGACGGGCCGCGCGTGGAGGTCCCGGCGTCGACCCGCCCCGTCGCACCGTTCCTCGCGAGGCTTCCGCACGACGCCGCGACCGCCCTCGCCGCCTTCGACCGCCGGGTCCGCGCGGGAACCCTGCCGGGCGTGCTCGACATAGCCGACTGGTCGTACGCCTTCGACTTCGCGGCCAACGACTGCCGGATCCTCGGCTCCGACCACGAGACGGAGCTGTCCGACGACGACGTGTGGTCCATCGGCGCCGACGGCGGAGGCAACTACTACGTCGTCCTCACCGACGGCCGCGTCGCGGTGTGGTTCCACGAGGAGGAGGCCGTCGAGGCCGACACGCAGCACGACAGCCTCGACGTCTTCCTGTGGTCGCTCGTCCGGTACCACGCGGTGCGCGCCGGTGTCCTCGACCTGGCCGAGGTCGAGGGCGACTTCCGCGCCCTCGGGCAGCCCGGCGCCCTCGCGCCGGGGCTCGGGCTCCTCGCCCTGATGTCCCGATGACCGCACCGGCCACGGGGACGCTCCACCACGTCGAGGTCTGGGTGCCGGACCTCGACCGCGCCGTCGCCTCCTTCGGCTGGCTCCTCGAAGCCCTCGGCCACGTACGGTTCCAGAGCTGGACCACGGGCCGCAGCTGGCGGCTCGGGGCGACGTACCTGGTCGTCGAGGCGTCCCCGGCCCGTACCGCGGACCGGCACGACCGGTGCCGGCCCGGCCTGAACCACCTGGCGTTCCACGTCGAGGACCACCGCGCCGTGGAGGCCCTGGTCGCCGAGGCGCCGCGGCACGGCTGGAGCCTGATGTTCCCCGACCGCCACCCCCACGCCGGTGGCGAACGGACCTACGCCGCCTACCTGGAGAACACCGACGGCTTCGAGGTCGAACTCGTCGCCGGGACCCATCCATGAGGAGCAGCGCCTACGGCGGCACGGCTCTTGACGGGGCATCGGTCCGGTCGCGCGAATCCGCGTGCATGGAACCGCGGGTGGCGGGCAGACGCACGACACATCCCCCTCGGGGGAGGGGAGAGCCAGTGACGTCGAGAGAAGGGTGGAAGGTGTGGCTGCCGCGACAGGCGCAGTGTCCGAGGTCCAGGTGCCCGCAACGCACGTCGGCACGGACGGTGAACTGCCACTGATCGAAGCGCCGCTGTCCGTCGAGCCGCGCGACGCCCGGGTGTTGTCCAAGCAGTTCTTCGCACGCCTCGCCGTGCTGGAGGAGGGCACCCACGACCACCAGTACGTCCGCAACACGCTGATCGAGCTGAACCTCTCCCTCGTGCGTTACGCCGCCACCCGCTACCGCAACCGCGGCGACGAGCGGGAGGACATCGTGCAGGTCGGCACGATCGGCCTGATCAAGGCCATCGACCGCTTCGACCTCACGCGCGAAGTGGAGTTCACCACGTTCGCCGTCCCCTACATCGTCGGCGAGATCAAGCGCTTCTTCCGTGACACCAGCTGGGCCGTGCACGTGCCGCGCCGCCTCCAGGAAGCCCGTATCGAACTGGTGAAGGCGACCGAGGAGCTGTCCAGCCGCCTCGACCGCGACCCCACCACCGCCGAGCTGGCCGAGCTGATGTCCCTGCCCGAGGACGAGGTCGTCGAGGCCCGCAAGGCCGCCAACGCCTATACGTCCTCGTCCCTGGACACCACGCTGCTCACCGGCGCCGCGGGGGACGAGAGCGAGGCCGTCCTCGCCGACTTCATCGGCGCGGAGGACGCCGGGTACGAACTGGTGGAGGACCTCAACAGCCTGGCCCCGCTGATCGGCGAACTGTCCGAGCGGGACCGGGAGATCGTCCACATGCGGTTCGTGGAGGAGCTGACGCAGGCGGAGATCGGCGAGCGGATCGGGGTGTCCCAGATGCAGGTGTCCCGCCTGCTGAACCGCATCCTCGGCCGGCTGCGCGCGGGCCTGCTGCCCGAAGGCGCCTGAGCGGCCACCGGCCACCGGCCACCGGAGAGACGGACAACTGCAAGCGGTACGCGGCGTCCACACGCCGTACGACACACGAACGTGGCGGGGCCGATGTCGGCCCCGCCACCTTCTTCTGGCACCTGCGCCCCCCGTCCGCACCCGCTCAAGCGTTCCGGGGTCACCCGCAAGTGCCATGGTTCGTACGGGACGGAGGGGTACACGGAGTCAGACGAGCACGACGGCCCCCGCCGCGCGGCCGCGCGGAACCCGCCGCCGGCGGCAGGACGGGGGTCGATAACATTTGCCGGGCGGCAAACGAAACCCGGCCGGGCGAGGCGAACCCGGCCTCAACTCCCGGTCGAAAGCAAGAGGATGACGCCCCACCGGGCGCATCCGGAAGGTGAGGGGTTGGGCTGTGACTGGCAGCGACACCGCCGTACGTGAACGCGTCACCGAGGTCCTGCGCGCGAACGCCGACGACATCGCGGACCGCTGGGTACGGCTCCAGCGGGAACAGGCCGTGCTCGGCAGCGACCTCACCGAGGGAGAACTGCACGAGGAGGCCGACGCGTTGATGCGCGCCCTCGCCGGGGCCCTCGACGGGCCGGGACACGCGCACGGCCTCGTCCACACCCACGAGGACCTCAACAGGAGCGTCACCGACCTCTCCCTGCGCCGGGCCCGCAGCGGCGCCTCCCCGACCGTGGCCTCGCTCGCCGTCCAGGCCCTGAAGCAGGCGCTCCTCGAAGCCGTGCGCCGCGTCACGCGGGAGAGCGACGAGATCCTCGCGGCGGCGCTGCTCATCAACCAGCTCTTGGACAGCGCCGGAGCCCTGTCGTTCGAGGTCTACGTCGAAGGCCGCGAGGAGATCATCCGCCGGCAGAGCCGCCAGCTCCTGGAGATGTCCACCCCCGTCGTACGCCTGTGGCGCCAGGTCCTCGCCGTACCGCTGATCGGCACCCTGGACACCGCGCGCACCCAGATCGTCATGGAGAACCTCCTCCAGGCCATCCAAGACGACCAGGCCCTCGTCGCCATCATCGACATCACCGGTGTGCCCACCGTCGACACCGCCGTCGCCCAGCACCTCATGCAGACCGTCAAGGCGGTACGGCTCATGGGCGCCGACTGCGTCATCAGCGGGATCCGGCCGCCGATCGCCCAGACCATCGCCCAGCTCGGCATCGACCTGTCGACCATCCTGACCCGCGCCACGCTCGCGGACGCGCTCGCCGCCGCCATCAAGCTCGCGGACACCCCCGGCCCCGACGGGACGGACGGCCGGTGAACGGGCACCCCACCGCGGGAGTGCCCATCCTGCGCCTCGGCGACGTCCTTGTCAGCGGGCTCCTCAACGAGCTCGACGACAAGTCGGCGCTCGCCTTCACCGAGGAACTCACCGAGACGATCGTGGCCAGCGGCGCGCGCGGCGTCCTCATCGACATCTCCCGCCTCGAACTCGTCGACTCCTTCGTCGCCCGCATGCTGATGGACCTCAGCACCACGGCCCGGCTGCTCGGCGCCCGCGTCATCGTGGCCGGGATGCGCCCGCCGGTCGCCATCACCCTCGTCGAGCTCGGCATCGAGCTGGCCGGGGTCGAGACCGCGCTCAGCGCCGAACAGGGCCTGACCGCCCTTGGCTGGCACAAGGGCGTGCCGCCGCGGGAGAGGGCGGAGCCATGACGCGAACCGAAGGACGGACCGCCGCGGCGCCCCGCACCGCGGGGGAGCCCGGCCTGACCCGCCCGCAGGAGTCCACCACCCACACCGTGTACAGCGAGGAGGACCTGCTGCACGTCCGGCACGCGGTGCGGGCCGCCACCGTGCTCGCGGGCTTCGGCATCGTCGACCAGACGCGGGTGGTCACCGCCGCCAGCGAACTGGCCCGCAACGCCTACGTCCACGGCGGTGGCGGCGTCCTCACCGTCGAGATCGTGCGCAGGCTCGGCACCACGGGCCTCCGGCTCACCGTCAAGGACGAGGGCCCCGGCATCGCCGACGTGGAGGCCGCCCTCACCGACGGCTTCACCACGGGCGCGGGCCTCGGCCACGGCCTCGGCGGCGCCCGCCGGCTCATGGACGACTTCGCGCTGCGCACCGAGGCCGGGCGGGGCACGGTCGTCACGGCCGTCCGGTGGCACAAGAGGCGCGCGTGACCACTGGCCCCAGCGGTCACCCCGGCCCCGCGCGAGCCGTCCTCGCGGAGCCCACCCGGGCCGTCCCCATCGACCACTTCAGCGCCGTGCACCTGGCCGCGGCCACGGCCCGCACCCTGGCCCGGCGGTGCGGCCTTCCCGGCGCCCTGCCCGACCGGGCGGCCGTCGTCGCCTCGGAGCTGGCCAGCAACATCGCCAAGCACGCCACCGGCGGCAGCGTCTACCTCCAGGCCCTCACCCACGGCGAGGGCCTGGAGATCACCGCCGTCGACCGGGGCCCCGGCATGCGCGAACCGGAGCGCTGTCTGACCGACGGCTACACCACCACCAACACCCTCGGCGCGGGGCTCGGCGCGATCCGCCGCATCGCCACCACGCTGACCATCCGCACCCGGGCGGGCACCGGCACGCTCGTCTGCGCCCGCCTCGCACCCCCCGGCCGCACCGCCGACGCCGAACGGCCGCTGGGGTCCCTGTGCCTGCCCGCCGAGGGGGAGCGGCACTGCGGCGACGCCGCGTCCTTCGCCCTCACCGACCGCGGCCTGACCGCCCTCGCCGTGGACGGGCTCGGCCACGGAGCGGAGGCGGAGGAGGCCGCGCGGGCCGCCGTGCGCTGCTTCCACCGAGGGCCGGACGCCGACCTGCCCGACCTGCTCACCGCGGCGAACCGCGCCCTGCGCCACTCCCGCGGCGCCGCCATCGGTCTGCTCCGGCTGCGGGACACCGCCGTCGACTACTGCGGCGTCGGGAACGTACGCGCCGTACTCCTGTCGCCCGACGACGTCGGGCGACGGCTCAGCGGGCAGCCCGGCGTCGTCGGCTGGAACATGCCCCCGCCGCAGGTGCGCCGCCTCAGCGTGCCCGCGGGCGCCACGGCCGTGCTCCACACCGACGGCGTCGACCAGCGGTGGTCCCGGGACCCGGAGCCGTTCCTGCTGCGCCTGCCGCCGCCGCTGCTCGCCGCCGCCCTCGTCCACGGATTCCGCCGCAGCCGCGACGACGCGACCGCCGTCGCCGTCAAGACCCCCCAGAGGCCCCGATGACCGCCACCGACCTGCGCTCCCTGCCGGCGCTCAGGCACGCCGTCCGTTCGCTCGCCGACACCCACCGCCTCGGCGTGGAGGTACGCGCCCGGCTCGCGCTCGCCGCCGGGCGCGTTGCGGCGCCGGTCGTCGACGCGGGCTTCCCGGTCACCCTGACCGCCACCAGGGAGGACGACGGCGGGGCGCCGCTGCTCGCGGTCACCCTCGACCACCGCGCGTGCGGCATCGGCGTCCCCCCGGCCGACGAGCTGCCGCTCGCCGCGCACAGCACCACGCCGTCCACCGTGACCTGGCACATCGCCCTCGACACCGCAGGGGGGACGACACCGGCGCCGACGGACGCGGACGCGCCGCCGGACGGCGAGAGCGAGGTGCTCCTCAAGGAACTCGGCGCCGCCCTGGCCCAGGTCGACGCCCTGAAGGCCGAACACCGCCTCCTCAAGCACGAACTGGCCGAGACCAACAGCGGTGTGCTCGCCCTGTACGTCCAGCTCGACGAGCGCGACCAGCAGGTGCGCCGCGCCCACGGCCGCGTCCTGCGCGAACTGGAGGACGCCCTGCGCCCGCCCGTCCTGGACGTGCCCGGGCTCGAACTGGGCGTGCACTACGCCCCGGCCGACTCCGAGGCACCCACGGGAGGCGACCTGTACGACTGGTTCGTGCTGCCGGACGGCACCGTGCACATCACGGTCGTGGACGCGCTCGGCCACGGCGTCCGCTCCACCCGCACGGCCCTGAACGTCACGCACGCCGTCCGCACCCTGGCCCTCGAAGGCCACCCCTTGCAGTCGATCGTGGCCCGTACGAACGAAGTGCTCGCGCCCTTCGACCCCGCACTGATGGCGACGGTCCTGCTGGCCCGGCTGCGCCCGGAGACCGGGGAGCTGCACCTCGCGGGCGGCAGCCATCCGCCCGCGCTCCTGATGCGCCGGGGCGGCGGCACCGAGTACCTCGAAACCCCCGGCCGGGGCATCGGTTTCCCCCTGCCCGGCAGCGAGGAGGTCCGCCGCACCCGCATGCGCCCCGGCGATCTCCTGCTGCTCTACACCGACGGCCTCACCGAGAGCCGCAGGGACCCCGAGGAGGGCGAGGCCCGGCTGGCCCGCGCGGTCCGCGACCACGCCCACCGCCCGACGGCGCACCTGCCGAGGGCGCTCGCCAAGGAGATGCACGCGGTGATACTCCACGCCGACGACACCCTCGCCCTCGCGGTGCGCTTGAGCGCATAGCGGCCCGTGAGCGCATAGAGGTGAGGTCCCCGAGCGCACAGGGAGGTCAGGAGCGCGGCGCCGGCGCGTCGTCCACGGCCTCGGTGGCGTCGACGACGTGGAACACCCGCTCGGTGTGCGTCAGTCGCAGCAGATGACGGACGCTGGGGGAGGGCCGCGCGAGCAGCAGCCGGGCGCCGGACGCCGCGGCCCGCTCGCGCAGGTTCAGCAGCGTGTTGAGCCCGCTGGAGTCGCAGAACGTGACGCCGTGACAGTCCAGGACGAGGGTCCGCGACCCGTCCTGGAGCAGCGGCCCCGCGGCCTCGGCGAGCGACGGCGCGCCCTCCAGGTCCAGCTCGCCCGAGAGCCGCAGCACGGCCCGTGCCCCCGCCCCGTCGTCCTGCGAGCGGCCGTGGTCCCGTGCGCCCCCGTCGTCCCGCGCGCCCTCATCGTCCTCGCGGCGGAGCCAGAAGCGGTCTTCCATGCCTGCGCACCTCTCTCGGGCCGTCACCGCCCGACTCGCTGCTGACGTGCGTACGTGGAGCTGACCCGTACCCCCGAGTCGGCGCCGATACCGGCGCGCGGACGGGCCGTACGTGTCGCCTTGATCACACGCGAGCACGCCTGCGGACGGCGAACTGCCCCAGGACGCCACGGATGTCACGGATGTCACGGACGTCACGGACGTCACGACAGCGGCACGGTGGCGCGCACTCTCTTGCCGCCCGGACACCACTCGACCTCAAGCCGCCCCGCGAGGTCCCGCACCAGGTGGAGCCCGAATCCGCCCGGCCGCGCCGGGTCGAGGGGCAAGGTGCGCGGCGGCTCGTCGGCGGCGTCGGACACGGACACCGTCAGACCCAGGTCGCTGTGGCCGAGCCGCAGGGCGGTCACCCCGCGGGCGTGCCGCAGCGCGTTCGTCACCAGCTCCGACACGACCAGGAGCACGGCCTCTGCCTGCCGCTCGTCGTCGCATCCCACCGACGCCATGAAGTCACGCGCCGCCGCACGTGCCTCGGCGGCCGACACCGTCCCGTTACGCTCCCACTCGCGCACCACTCGCTGCTCCTTCGGAGGGTGCATCACGACAACCTCCCGTCGTTCCGCGGTTCACACCGATCGCTTGCCCCGAACCCCGCCGACTACGCGGTGGTTCCGGTGCGGCACGCGGATAGTGTGGACGCGCCAGCCGTGGGAGAGGGGCGACGAGGGGAAAGGCCATGGACGCGGACCCCGGTGGGCCGGGAGCGCGGCGGCGCGCGGACCGCGCGGACGCCGATCCGGCCGCCGAACTGGCGGACGTCCTTGAGGTGTTGTGGGAGCACGGCCGTGCGGTGAGCCCGGCGCCCGCCTCGCCCTCGCAGCTGCGCGTGCTCCACTGCCTCGACCGGGACGAGGGCATCAACCTGCGCACGCTCGGCGAACTGCTCGGCGCCTCGCCCCCGTCCGTGAGCAGGCTGTGCGACCGCCTGGAGGTCCTGGGCTTCGTGCGCCGCGCCCCCAGCAGGGCCAGCGGGCGCGAGCTGGAGCTCCGTCTGACGTGCCACGGCAGGACGCATCTGCGCGCCCTGAAGGACCGGCGCGTCGCCTCGCTGCGGGAGGTGACGGACCGGATGACCCCGGCGGACCGCCGCGCCCTGCTCCACGGACTCCTCGCGCTGCGCGCCACGTTGGCGCACCCGGAGACCGCAGCGGGGCGCGATACCGAGGGCGATGGGCGCTGACACGCCGTCGCGCCGCCTTGCCTTTCCGTGCTCCCGTGGGACCCGTGGGAGTGGAATGGATGTCGGGCAGCTCGAATAGGGCTCGGACGGCCGTTGTTAACCCGCCGGTATAACTTACGAGTAGTTTATCGGGCGCTTCGGCGCGAAGGCGTGGGCGCGCACTGCGGTGACCAGTGCATTCTCGCAGAAGTGGTGTAGACCATACTCCTGGTGCAACACCCAGTCAACGTCTTGTCTTTCTATTAGGGGCGCGAGTAGATTCCCCCGCCAAGCACCGCCGGAATTCCTGCCGTTGCACATGGTGAAATCCTTGGCGTTGCACATGTTGAAATGGTCTCAGATGGTAGGACGAGGATGGCGGAACCTGAGCTTCCTGTGCTTCTCTGAGCCAAGCCGAGCGAGACTCCAGGGCACCACGGACGACCCCGTGAGCGCTTCCGTTTCTTTTCCTTTTGCTTTGCGGGGAGGGTTCGTGATTGCTGTGCACACGCATGGGCGGCGGCGCTTACACGTCACGCGCTCCGCCCGCACCGCCTGTGCGCAGTGCCGGCAGTCCGCGGTGAAGCGGGACGCCCAGCGGCGGGACGAGCGGCTTTTACGAGTGGCTTTCATCATTTCCAGCAGCGGGGACTGGATATTCCGCTTCGCCCTGCCCGTACTCGTGCTCCAGATCACCGGATCGGCGGTCTCCACGGCGCTGACCTATGCGATCGAGTTCGTGCCGTTCGTCGTCATCGGACTCTTCAGCGGAGTTGTCGCCGACCGGGCCGACCGACGGCAATTGATGATCGCGTGCGATGTCGTGTCCGCGGTGATCGTGGCCGGGATCGGGGTGCTCTGCCTGATCGATCCGCCGGTGTTCCTGGTGATGGCGGCGGCCTTTCTGCTGGGCTGCGTACGGCCGTTCTCGTTCCCCGCGTTCCAGGGATTCATCACCGAGCGGGTCGCCGAGGAACGGCGGGCCTCGATGAACGCCTGGGTCCAGGGCGCGGACGGCACCCTCGGCATGCTCGGCCCCGTCGCCGGGGTCGCGGTCGTCACGCTCCTCGGGCCGACCGCGGCGAGCTTCGCCAACGCGGCCTCGTTCGCGGTCTCCGCCCTGCTGATCGCCGCCACCGCCGCCGTCGCCGCGGGGCGGCGCCTGCGGACCTCGTTCGCCGCGGCCTGCCGCTCGCTCGGGCCCGACTCCGCGGCGGCGCTGCGCATGGTCGTGCGGGAGCGCGCCCTGTTGTGGGCCACGTTCCTGCTGACCCTCGCCAACCTCACCTTCCCCGCGGCGGCGGCCAACCTCGTCTACATCGTGGCCGGGCCCGACGGGGACGTCCCGGCCTCGCTCGCGGTGGTCGCGGCGGCACAGGGACTCGGGGTCGCGCTCGGCGCCGCCGCGGCACCCCTGCTGCTGCGCAGGTTCTCGGCGGGCACGCTCATGGGTTCGGCCATGGCCGTGAAGGCCCTAGCCCTGACACTGCCCGCGTTCCAGCCCGGCATCGGCGCGCTGACCGTGTGCTGGTTCGTCGTCGGCACGACGACCTCCACGTTCATCGTGCCCTGGCGGACCTATCGGCAGGGCGCGGTCGATCCGCAATTCCTCGGCAGGGTGGTGGGGCTGCAGCGGGCCATTCCCTTCGCCGCCATCCCGGTCAGTTCGCTTCTCGGCGGCTGGCTGGTCGTCGAGTTCGGTGTCACCGCGCTGTTCACGGCCATCGCCGTCATTCAGTTCTTCGTCTGGCTCGGTACTCGTTTTTCGCCATTGGGGAGATCCGGCTCTTCGCGCGTCGAAGTGGCCGGGCCCCAGGTCATTCCTTCGCCGCAACCGACGTCACTACCGAGTCGAACAGGCAGGAATTGAGCCGACTGCGGCGGGACCTCACCAGTCGCATGCATACCATCCACGTTCACTGCGTCATTCCCGTTCACGGAAAGGTGTGGGGTAGATGCCACTATTCTTCGAGGGCAGTGGGACGGTTTCGGCGCAGCGGGAGCACTTCACGGACCTGGGCTACCTGGTCCTGCCCGCCCTGCTGCCCGGATCGCTCCTCGACCGGCTCGTGCCCGAGGTGGACCGCTGGGTCGACGACGGGCTGCGGTCCCGCTCCATCGCCGCCTGCCTCGATCCGGGCCCCGACCACGATCCGCCGCCCGTCATGGAGCTGGAGTTGCCCGCCCATGGCGAACTCATCACCCACGAACCCCTGCTGCGGGTCATAGCGGACCTCATGGGCGCGCCCTTCGTCTTCCACCATCTGCACAGCGACCGGCACAATCCCGGCGTGCCCGGCAAGCCGTGGCACCACGACCACGAGCCCAACGACGCGGGCGACCCCGACCTGTCGATGGTGCACGCGCTGCACTACCTCGGCGGCCTCGACGGCACGGTCGGCAACCTCACCGTGGTGCCGGGCTCCCACCACCGGCCCTGGGCCAAGTCGGCGCTCGCCCACCTCGGCACCACCGAACTCCCGGGCGAGGTGGTCATCGACGAGCTGCCGCCCGGTTCGACCGTGGTCATCAACTCCGCGCTGCTGCACGCCCGCAGGCCCGCGCCGAGCCCGCCCGGCAGCCCGGCCCGCTACTTCGTCGACGCCTCGTACTGCCAGACCGGGGCGCGTTGGCGGCCGGTGAAGCCGTACTGGCGGCACATGCTCCGTACGGCCCGCACCCTCGATCTCGACGGCGGGCGCTGGCCGGAGCTGTTCGCGGAGCGGCACTTCACCGAGTACGCCAGGCACGCGTGAGAAAGGACCGCACGGATGCAGATCATCGGCCCCACCACCTTCGACGAGGTACGCGCCCTCTTCCACCGGGACCATCCCGTCACCCGCGCCCACGAGGTCAACACCAACGAGGACGCGGACAGCGCGCTGCGCCTGGCCGACGCGACCTTCGGCACCTGGGCCACGATCCGGCTGTCCCGCGCCGACGTCCGCTCGGTGCTCCTGCCCTGGCACCTGAGCTGCGGCGGCGGCCGCGAGCTCGTCCCGCGCACCGGCCTCACCGTCGGCCAGGCGGCGGACCTGCTGCGCGCGCACGAGGCGGAGTTCACGGCGGCCAACCCCGTCTGCACCGGCAAGATCGCCCGGTTCCGCACCGCCGCCTTCTCCTCCATCTACCTCACCACGCGGCCGATCCCGCACGACCACTACGCGGACCTCCCCACCGACGAAGGGCTTGTCCACCTCGACGGCCTGCACCGCCTGCTCGCCTGGGAGCTGGCGGGACGCCTGTCGCCCGGCGCGGAGCTGACCGCCCTCATCGCCGGTGACCTCACCCCGCTCGCCCCGACCGCCGCGAGCGACAGCACACCGAACGCCACCACCGGAGGTCCACGCCCATGACGCGAGCGATGCGTTCCCCCGCCTCGCTGCCCGACGCCACGCTGCCCGGCCTGCTCGTCCACCACGCCCTGACCCACCCGGACAGGACCGCCCTCAGCGACGGGACCCGCACCCTCGACCACCGGCAACTCGACACCGCGGCCGGGCACATCGCGGCCCGCCTCGCCGGACTCGGCACCGCGCGCGGCGACCGGGTCGCGCTGTTCGGCCCCCGGGACGCCCGCATGTGCGCGCTGCTGCACGGCGTCCTGCGCGCGGGCGCGGCCGCCGTCCTGGTCGACCCGGGGTGGAGCCCGCGCGACGTGCACCGGCGCCTGGACGCGGTCAAGGTGCGGCACGCCCTGACCACCGCGCGGGACCTGCGCGCGCCCGAGCCGTACCGCACCGAGGTCGTCGACGTCGACGCGCTCGCCGCGAGCGCGCCCGTCGCGCCCGACGGCACACAGGGCTGCGCGCCGGACGACCTCGCGTACCTGTCCTTCACCTCCGGATCCAGCGGGGAGCCGAAGGCCGTCGCGGTCACCCACGCCAACGCCGTGCACTACGCCCTCGCCCTGCGCGACCGGCTCGGCCTCACCGACGCCGACGCGCCCCGCGTCGCCCACGTCACCACCCTGGCCGCCGACCTCGGCCACACCTCCTGGCTGCTCGCCCTCGCGACCGCCGGTTCGGTGCACGTGGTGCCCGACGCGACCGCGCGGGACCCGGAGGCGTTCTGGGCGGACCTCGGCGCGGCCGGGGTCTCGGTGCTCAAGACGACGCCGTCGCACCTGACGGCCCTGCTCGCCGGGCGGCCGTCCGACGCACCCGCCCTGGACACCGTCCTGCTCGGCGGCGAGGCGCTGCCCCGGTCGCTCGCCGCGCGCCTGCTCGACGAGCGCATAGCCGCGCGCGTGGCCAACCACTACGGTCCGACCGAGACCACCGTCGGCGCCACCTGCTTCCTCGCCGCCACCGCGGCCGACCTGCCCGCGGACGAGCCCACCGTGCCCATCGGCACCGCCATCGGCGAGGTCGAACTGCGGCTCGTCCCCGACACGCGCGCGCCCGTGACGCCCGACCCCGACGCCGCGGAGGGCGAGCTGTACATCGGGGGACGCGGCGTGAGCGCCGGATACTTCGGGCGCCCCTACGAGACCGCGCGCCGCTTCATCGCGCACGCGGGACGGCGCATGTACCGCACCGGCGACGTGTGCCGCCGCCGAGCGGACGGCAACCTCGTCTTCGTCGGCCGCTCGGACCGCCAGGTCAAGGTCCGTGGCTTCCGCGTCGACCCCGCCGAGATCGAGCGGGCCATGGAGGAGTTCCCGGGCGTCGGCCAGGGCGCGGTGATCGTCCGCGAGACCCCGGCGGGCAGCCAACTCCTGGCCGCCGTACGCCTGACCGGCGGGCGCGACGAGGACGGCACGCTCGCCGCGCTCCGCTCCCACCTGCACGACCGGCTGCCCGGCTACTCCGTGCCGCAGCCCGTCCTCGCCCTGCCGGAGTTCCCCTTCGGCGCGAACGGGAAGCTCGACCGCGCCCGCCTGAGCGACATCGTGTCCGGCCTCATCGAGTCCCGGGCCCGGACCGCGCGGCCCGCGCCCGCCACCGCGGGGCGGCCCGCCGACCGCTCCGCCGCGTCGCTCGCGCACGCCCTGTGCGAGCTGTGGGCGGACGCCCTGGGCCTGCCCGTCGTCGACCCGCACGCGGACGTGCTGAGCCTGGGCGGGGACTCGATCCTCGCGATGCGCACCATCGCGTTCCTGCGCCGCCGCGGCCACCGCGTCGCGTTCGAGGACTTCTACGAGCACCCGACGCCCACCCGGCTCGCGGCGGTCGCCGCCTCGTCCCGGCGGAGCGCACAGCCGCGCGCCGAGACCCTGGCGGCCGAGCCGCGCCACCTGGCGCCCGCCCAGCGGTGGCTGTTCCGCCAGCCCGTCGACGAACCGCGGCACTGGAACCAGTCCGTGCTCCTTCGCTGCCGCGAGCGCGTGGACGCCGGAGCCCTTGCGCGGGCCGTCGAGGCCGTGCTGCACCGGCACACGGCGCTGCGCAGGCCGCTCGGTCCCGGCGGCCTCGGCCCGCTGCGGCCCGCGGGCGACCTGGACGCGGTGAGCCACTCACGGCTGCGGCCGGGCGATCCGCTGCCCGAGACGGTCGGGGCGCTCTGCACCGAGCTGCAGCGCAGCCTCGACCCGGAAGCCGGGCGCCTGCTGAGGGTGCACCGGTTCGCGGGCGGACCGGGCGTCGACGACCGGCTCGCGCTGATCGCCCACCACCTCGTCGTCGACGGCCTCTCCTGGCGCATCCTGCTCGACGACCTCGCCGCCGCCTACCGGGCCGCGCTCACGGGGCAGCGGGCAGACCTGGCGCCGACGGCCGACTTCTACGCCTGGGCCGCCACCACGCCCCGGACGGCCGCCGCGCACCCGGCGGTCGCGCCCCGGCTCCCGGTGGACGACGCCACGTCGAGCACCGAACCGGCGACCCTGGTGTGGAGCCTCGACGAGCGGGCGACCGGCCGTCTTCTGGAGCGCCACGGGGGCGCGCAGCGCCTGGAGGCGGTGCTGCTCGCGGCCTTCGCCGACGCCACCCTCGCCTGGAGCGGGCAGCGGAGCCTCGGCGTGGAGGTGGAGACCCACGGCCGCGGGACCGACGGCGACGACGGCCAGTACCTGGACACGGTGGGCTGGTTCACCGCCGTCAAGTGGCTGGCCGTCGACGCGGGCGGGACGGCCGAAGGGCCCGAGCGCACCGCCCGGGTCGAGGACCTCGTACGCGCGGCGCCCCAGCTGCCGATGGACGTCGAAGGGGCGCGCCCCGAGGCGGCGTTCAACTTCCTCGGCACCTTCCGGCTGCCCGACGAGCCCTGTCTGGACTGGTCGGTGGCGGACGAGCAGGCCGGGGCCGCCCGCTGCGCCACCGGGGACTCGCTCTACCGGCTCCGTCTGACCGCCCGGATCGTCGACGGGCGCCTGGTGACCGACCTGGTCTACGCCTGGCCGCGCCTGTCGCACGAGAGCGCGGAGCGGATCGTCGCCTCGTTCTCCCGCGCGGTGGCCGCCGCCGCGGACACCGAACCGGCCGACCACGCGCGGGCGGTGGTGTCCACCTCCGGCCAGCTGGTGCACACCGGCATCGCTCCCGCGCGCGGACACTGGACGGTCGTGCGCGAGCCGGTGCCCGTCCTGCTGACCGGGGCGACCGGCTATCTGGGCGGGCACGTGCTCACCGAACTGGCGGCGCGGGGCGCCCGCGTGACCTGCCTGGTCCGCGGCGACAACGATGCCGAGGCGGCCCGGCGGCTCGGCGGCGCCGACGTGATCGCCGGTGACATCACCGCGGACGGCCTCGGCCTGACCCCGGCCGGACTCGCCCGCGCCCGCACGGCCCGGGTCGTCGTGCACGCGGCCGCGGACGTCCGCCTCGTGGCCTCGCCCGCGGACCTCGAGCGGACCAACCACACCGCGGTGCGGCGGCTGCTCCACTGGATCGACGCCCACACCCCGGCGGCCCGCTTCCACCACGTCTCCACGCTGGCCGTCTCGGGCGAGGTGGAGGGGCCCGCGCGCCGCTTCAGCGAGGCCGACCTGCGCATCGGGCAGAGCTTCCGCACCCCGTACGAGAAGGTGAAGTTCCACGCGGAGGAGACCGTGCGGGCCTGGGCGGCATCCGGCCGTCAGGCCTACGTCCACCGCAGCGGCCACATCGCGGCGCACAGCAGGACCGGCGCGTTCCAGCGCAACGTCGCGGACAACCGGATCTACCAGACCGTGCGCGGCTACGTCCTGGCCGGGGCGGCGCCGCGCAGGCCGTCGACGACGTTCGAGTTCTCCCACGTGGACACGGTGGCGGCGGGAATCGCGGCGCTCGCGACCCAGCCGCACGCGGCGCCGGGCGTCTACCACGAGGAGTCGCCGCACACCGTCGCCCACGACGACCTGGTGGCGTGGATGGTCCGGCACGGCTATCCCATCCGGCTCACGGACGACGCCACGTTCGCCGCGGCGCTCGCCCGCGCGGAGCGGCACCATCCGACCATGGCCAGGCTCGCCTCGACCTGGTCCCAGCTCGGCGACCGCAACGTCGTCGTCGACAGCGCGTGGACCCAGTCCGTGCTCGACCGGCTCGGGGTGCGGTTCGCCGAGCCGACCGCGGAGTGGTGGTCGGCCGCGCTGACCTGGGCCGCCGACGCCGGGTTCCTGCCGCACCGGTCCCCGGTCCCGGCCGACCCGGCCCGCTGAACCGCCCCGCACCACGGCCCCCTGCGGGCCGCACCCTCATCCGGCCCGCCCGACGGGCCACCGAATCCTAGGAAGTGACGCGATGCCCCAGCTCTCCCCGGTGCTCCAGCAGGCCACGCCCGTGGTCGCCACCCGCGGCGAGGGGATGTACCTGTACGACGCCGACGACCGTCGCTACCTCGACTTCACCGCGGGCGTCGGCGTGACCAACACCGGCCACTGTCACCCCCGGGTGGTCGAGGCCGTGCGGCAGCAGGCGGGACAGCTCATCCACGGCCAGTACACGACCGTCATGCACGACCGGCTGCTCACGCTGACCGAGCGCCTGGGCGAGGTACTGCCCGCGGGCCTGGACGCGCTGTTCTACCTCAACTCCGGCAGCGAGGCGGTGGAGGCCGCGCTGCGGCTCGCCCGGCACGCCACCGGGCGGCAGAACGTGATCGTGCTCGACGGGTCCTTCCACGGGCGCACCATGGGCGCGGCGGCGATGAGCACCGCGGGCACCCGGTTCCGCGCCGGGAGCGGCCCGCTGATGCCCGGTGTCGCGGTGGCGCCGTTCCCGCACGCCTTCGCGCTCGGCCTCAGCGAGGAGGCGGCCGTCGCACACGCCCTGCGCGGCCTCGACCACGTCCTCGCCACCGTGAGCGCGCCCGAGGAAACCGCCGCGATCTTCGTCGAACCCGTCCTCGGCGAGGGCGGTTACGTGCCCGCGCCGCCCGGCTACCTCGCGGGGCTCAGGGAGCGCGCGGACCGGCACGGGATCCTGCTGGTCCTCGACGAGATCCAGACCGGCTTCGGCCGCACCGGGCGGTTCTGGGCCCACGAGCACTCCGCCGGTGTCGTCCCGGACATCCTCATCACCGCCAAGGGCCTGGCCAGCGGCTTCCCGCTGTCGGCGATCGCCGCGTCCGTCGAGCTCATGGGCCGGGCCCGCCCCGGCTCGCAGGGCGGGACCTACGGCGGCAACGCCGTGGCCTGTGCCGCGGCCCTCGCCACCCTCGACGTCATCCGCGACGAGGGCCTGGTGGCCAACGCCGCCGAGCAGGGCCGCCGCCTCGCGGACGGGCTGCGCAAGACCGCCGCCGGCGTCCCGGCCGTCGCCGATGTGCGCGGCACCGGCCTGATGCTGGCCAGCGAGTTCCGCGGCCCCGACGGCTCGCCCGACGCCGCCCTGGCCCGCGCCGTGCAGCAGGCCGCCGCCGAGCGGGGCCTGCTCTTGCTGACCTGCGGGGTGCACGGCAACGTCGTACGGATGATTCCGGCGCTCGTCGTCACCGCCGAGCAGATCGACGAGGCGCTGACCCTGTGGTCCGACGCCGTGGCCGCGGCCGTCCGGTGACGGCTCCGCACAGCGGAACCCCCTGCCCGTACGCCTCTCGAAAGGACTGAGGACGCCATGACCGGAACCACCATCGACGACATCGGCTGGACCAGCGACTACCTGGAGTCCGCGCGCGACGTGTGGTCGCTGTCGGTCTCCGACGACGACCGGCGGCTGCTGTGGCCGGACTCCCTCACCGGGCGCTGGGGTGCGGGCGAGGAGGCGTACACCACCGTGCGCTCGTTCATCGCCAACAGCCTGGACGCCGTGGGCTTCGTGAACGTGCGCAACGTCATCTCGCCGGACGCCTCCGACGACGACCTCATCACCAGTCTGTCCCGCGTCGTCGACGAGATCGGCGGGGCCATCCCGCAGAACGCGCAGGGCGACCTGTGGACCGTCCTGCGCGACCGCGACGGTGACGGCGCCACCGAACTCGGCTTCCACTGCGATACCTGCGACCTGCTCGTCCTGCTCTGTCTGCGGCCCGCGGCGGACGGTGGCGGCACCACCAAGCTGGCCAGCGCCCGGCACGTGTACGACATCATCGCGCGCGAACGCCCCGACGTGCTGGCCCTGTTGCAGGAGGAGTGGCGCTTCGACCGCAGCGGCCGCGCGGGCCAGCAGATCGTCGTCACCCCGATCCTGTTCACCCAGGACGACGGGACGATCGGCTGCTACTACCAGACCCGCACGGTCCGGGCGTCGGCGGAGCTCGACGCCCGGCGCCTGGAGGCCCTGGACTACCTGGACGAGGTGCTGTACCGCCCGGAGATCGCCTTCGGCCTCCAGCTCGGCGCGGGCGACCTGCTGATGATCCGCAACAGCCGTGTGCTGCACGGCCGTTCCCCGTACGTGGACGTCCCGGGTCCGCAGGCGCGACGGATCCTGCGCGCTTGGATGAACGAGCGATGAGCGGCCGGGGGAGGATCGGCGTCGTCACCGGCGGCGGCAGCGGCCTCGGCCGCGCCGCCGCGCTCGCCCTGCTCGACCAGGGCTGGTCGCTCGCGCTCGCCGGGCGGCGCAAGGAGACGCTGGAGGAGACCGCGGCCCTCTCGGGGGCCGGGGCGGACCGGGTGCTCGCGGTGCCCGCCGACATCAGCGACCCGGACCAGGTCGAGGCTCTGTTCCGCACCGTCGTGGACCACTTCGGCCGTCTCGACCTGCTGTTCAACAACGCGGGCGCGGTGGTGCCCCGCAGGCCGGTCGGGGAGGTGACCGTCGACGACTGGAACCAGATCATGGCCACCACGGTCACCGGCACGTTCCTCTGCTCCCAGGAGGCGTTCCGCGTGATGCGCGACCAGTCGCCGCAGGGCGGCCGCATCATCAACAACGGCGCGCCGTCCGCCTACGCGCCGCGCCCCCACGCCATCGCCTACACCACGGCCAAGCACGCGGTGCTCGGCATCACCCGGGGCCTGTCCCTGGACGGCCGCCCCTACCGCATCGCCTGCGGGCAGATCGACGTGGGCAACGTGACGCCGGTGGACGGAAGCCCGCAGCCGCCCTCCATGCAGGGCGACGGCACGATGGCCGTGGAGGCGACCATCCCGGTGGAGCGCTTCACCGAAGCCCTGGTGCTGATGGCGTCGATGCCGCTCGACACCAACGTGCAGTCCCTGACGGTGCTGCCCACGACGATGCCGTACATCGGCAGGGGGTGACGCGATGCTGGTCAGTGCCCGCTCCTTCGACGAGTACCGCGCGATGTTCGCGCTCACGGACGACGACCTCCGGCTGCGCGTCCTCGACTGCCCCGGCGGCGCCGCGAGCTTCGTCGCCGAGGCCGGGGCGCGGGGCACCGACGCGGTCGCCGTCGACCCGCAGTACGGTTCCGGCCGGGAGCAGCTCGGCACGCTCGCGCTGCGCGAGATCGAGCACAAGCACGCGTACGTGGCCGACAACGCGGAGCGCTTCGTGTGGGACTGGTTCGGCGGCCCCGAGCGCTACACCCGGCTGCGGGCCGCCTCGGTGCGCGCCTTCACCGCCGACCTGGCGGCCCGCCCCGACCGGTACGTCGCGGGAGCGCTGCCGCACCTGCCCTTCGCGGACCGCTCCTTCGACCTCGTGCTCAGCTCGCACCTGCTGTTCTCCTACGGGGCGCAGCTGAGCGAGGAGTTCCATCTGAGCGCGCTCCTGGAGCTGGTGCGGGTGGCGCGCCGCGAAGTGCGGCTCTTCCCGGTGGTCCTGCACACCAGCGACCGCCGGTACGCGGCCCTCGACCGGCTGCGCGCCGCGCTCGACGCCCTGGGCGTGCCGTCCCGGCTGCACCGGGTCGACTACGCGTTCCAGCCGGGCGGCGACGAGGCGCTCGTCCTCGACGTCGCCGACCGCGGCCCGCTGCCCGCCGAGAGGCCCGGCGCGGGCGCCCACGACCCGGTGCGCTGGCGGCACCTGGGGCCGGGGGAGCCCGTCGCTGATCCCGTACGTTGAAGGGGCCGGTGGCGAGGTCGCCGCCACCGGCCCGATCAAGGGGAAGGAACCACGAGGGCTCGTCGCGCTCACCTCAGTCGATGCGGACCGGGTTCTTCGTGCCGGGCCCGAAGCCGCACATCGACGGCGCCATCACGTGCTGCGCGCTGCTCCAGCCCGCGCACTGGTAGCCGGAGTGGCCGTACCAGTCGTGGCCGAACTCGTGCGCGGCCAGCAGTGCCTGGTCCCGGACACCGCCCATGTAGAGCGCGATGCGCTGCCCGCGCCCCCAGTTGCAGCCGACGATCCTGCCGCCTCCGCCGCAGTCGGTGATGTAGGTGTTGCGGCACTCCACCGGGGTGTCGCGGTTGGTGGTCTCGTCCAGGTTCGCCCAGGCGGCCGCGCCCTGCCTGATGGTCGCGGCGTACTGCTGGCACGAGGCCGTGAGGCGGTAGCTGCGGTCGGAGGGCACCGGCCAGCCGCCCGGAGGGGGCTGGAAGGACCGGGGGCCCGCCGCCGCGAGCGCCGCCAGCTCGTCGGCCGTGATGCCGTGGCCCTCCGCCGCCGCGTCCGTCGCGGCGGCGGGCCGCCCTTGGGGGGAGGGCGCGGCCTGGGCCCCGGAGCCGAGAAGTCCGATGGCCACCGTCACCACGGCCGCGACGACGGATCTCAGGAGCAGGTTCCTTCGCATGGTTCTCCTCCTGGTGTGGGGGGCGTGCGTTGTGGGGGGAGGCGTTCTGTGTGGAGGTGTTCTGTGTGGAGGTGTTCTCTGTGTGGGGGGTGGCACGTTGAGCGTGTGTGGGGGAGCGCACCGACGAGGGTGCGCCGACCGCCGCGCCCTTTGGTCTGGGCCAACGGCGTTGTGCAGTCCTAGAGTTCGCGGAAGTCCAGGTGAGAACAATCCGGGTATCGGTAGGTAGGGCTACGCAGAAATCCGGGCGCGCCATGTGGTCCAGACCTATTGACCGGATTGGTACATGCCAATAGCCTCCGAGCGAGCCGGTGCGGTGCCGCGGCCGACGGGCTCATGAGCGACGGGCGGCAGTGTCCGGACGAGCCGTCCGCACCACCCATCCGGAACCGACACTCGAGGGAGTCCCCTTGAGATCCCCCACGCGCAGACGCCTTCCACGACGGGTCACGACGGCGCTCGTCAGCCTGGTCGTCCCGTTCGCCGCCCTGGCCGCCCCGGCGCGGGCGGCCGACGCCCCCGCGGCCCCCGCGGGCGAAGGGCGCGCGCCCGGCTTCGTCCAGGCCGCGCCCTACCTCTACCTGGGCTGGGGCAACCCGCCCAGCGCCACCGACGTGATGCGGGCCACCGGCATCAAGTGGTACACGATGGCCTTCATCCTCGCCCGGAACGGCTGCAACCCCGCCTGGGACAGCCAGCGCCCCCTCACCGGCGGCGTGGACGAGACCACCATCAAGTCGATCCGCGCGGCCGGCGGGGACATCGTCCCCTCCATCGGCGGCTGGAGCGGCAACAAGCTCGGCCCCAACTGCTCGACGCCGCAGGCCCTCGCGGGCGCGTACCAGAAGGTCATCGACGCCTACCGGCTCAAGGCGGTCGACGTCGACATCGAGAACACCGATGAATTCGAGAGCCCGGCCGTCCAGGACCGGATCCTCGGCGCCCTGAAGATCGTCAAGCAGAACAACCCGGGCCTGCGGACGATTCTCACCTTCCCCACGCTCAACACCGGGCCCAACTCCTGGGGGAACCGCCTCATCGAGCGGTCCAAGGCCCTCCAGGCGGACATCGACAACTTCACGATCATGCCGTTCAACTTCGGCGGCCACGCCGACATGTACGGCAACACCGTCAAGGCCACCGAGGGCCTCAAGACCAAGCTCAAGTCCGTGTACGGATGGTCCGACGCGGAGGCCTACGCCCACATCGGCATCTCGGGCATGAACGGCAACAGCGACGTGGGCGAGGTGACCACGCCCCAGATCTGGACCCAGATCCGCGACTGGTCCAACGCCCACCACATCGGCCGCCTGTCCTTCTGGGCGGTCAACCGCGACCGTCCTTCCTGGCAGTTCACCTCCATCACCGCGGGCTTCACCGGCTGACCACCGGCCTGCCCCGACGGCGCGTCGGCTCTCCCGGACCGGTCCGGGAGAGCCGACGCGCCCGTCAGGGCGCGATCACGCGCCCTTGCGCCCGGACCTCGGCCCGTGACCTGACGCGGAGCTTGCGCAGCACCTTGGCCACGTGCTGCTCGACGGTGCGCGGCGAGAGGAACAGCACGTCGGCGATCTCCCGGTTGGTGTGCCCGAGCGCGACGAGCCGGGCGACGTCGCGCTCCCGGGGCGAGAGCTGGTCGCCGTAGCCGCGGCGCCCGCGCCGGGACGGCAGCGGGACGTTGTGGCCGCGCAGCACCCGGCGGCAGCGGGCCGCGTCGCGGGTGGCGCCGAGGTCGGTGAACCGCTCCGCCACCGCCGCCAGTTGGTCCGCCGCGCCCCGGTCGCCCGCGGTGAGACGGCAGCGCGCGGCCGCCTCGCCCGCGCGGGCGGCCGCGTAGGGCAGCGGCAGGACGGCGTACGCGGTGCGGGCCGTGTCGAAGACCGCGGCGGCCTCCTCGTGGCGCCCGCGGCCGACGGCCAGGACGCCGTGACAGGCCACGAGCGCGGCGGCCGCCAGGGGCGCGTCCCGGCCCGCGATGCCGTCGGCCAGTTCGGCGGTGACGCGCTCCGCGTCCGGCAGCCGGCCGCCGCGCACCAGCGTGGTCACCGCCATCGGCGCCAGGTCGCCCGCCCAGGACCAGATGCCCTTGCGGCGGACCCTGGCGAGGCCGCGCTCGGCCTCGATCCGCGCCTCGGCGCCGTCGCCGCGGGCCGCCAGGAGGCGGGCCATCGCACCGGAAGCCGTGGCGAGGACCGGCGCCGGGGCGTTGTGCGGGGCGGCGAGCCCCGCGGCCCGCAGCTCGGCCGCGGCCTCGTCCCACTCGCCGCGCGCGGCGGCGAGCAGCCCGAGGACGAGGTGGGCGTCGGCCGCGATGCCCGAGACGCCCGGCATGGTGTCCAGGACGTGCCGGGCCCGTTCGTCGAGCCCCTGCCAGCGGCCCTCGTACCAGTCCAGGCGCAGCGCGGTGCCCTCCACGATGCCCGACAGGAACGCGGCGCCGCACTCGGCCGCGAGCCGCCGCCCCAGCCTGCGGAAGCGATGGGCCGCGCGGAAGTGCCCCAGACAGGTCGCGGCGTCGGCGAAGTTGCCGCAGGCGCGGGCCACTTGGCGGCGGTCGCCGCCGGGCCCCGCGGCGTCGACGAGGAGCTCCGCCTGCTCCCAGACCGCCGGGTCGCCCACGTACATGGCGAGCGCCAGGTGGTTGGCGCGCACGGCGGTGCACACCGAAGGGCCGGGCTCACGGGCCGCGAGGCGCTCGGCCTGCTCGATCCAGCGCTCGTAGACGGGGTAGGGGTGGTCGCCCCAGGCGGGCATCGCCAGGGCGGCCATGCCGCGGGCCGCGAGGGCGGGACGGCGGCGCAACTCCCTGATCGCCCACTCGGTGTTGATCCGGCCCTCCTCGTGCCGCCCGGCCTGGTTGTAGAGCAAAAGCCCCAGATGGAGCCGGATCTCGCCGCGCAGGCCCTCGGGCAGGTGCTGGTCGCGCACGATGCGGCAGAGCAGCGCCGTCGCCTTGCGGTGGGTCAGGCCGACCACCGCGTCCCGGCTGAGGTCGACGGCGATGCGCCCGCACGCCGTCCGGCCCAGGCGGCCGTCGGAGAGCAGCTCCTCCAGGAGCTCCACGGCGAGGGCCAGATCGCCCGTCTCGCGCGCCGATGCCGCGGCCGCCTCGCCGTACCGCTGCCAGCGCGCGAGCTCCCCGGCCCGGCGGGCGTGGTACGCGAGCTGGACCAGGGGCTGCGGGTCAAGCGCCGCCAGGGCGCCCATCGCCTGCCGGTGCAGGCGGTGCCGGTCGGGCCCCGGCAGGCTCGCGTAGACGGCCTGCTGGGCGAGGGCGTGCCGGAGCGCGTACTGGTCGTCGCCCCACTCGTACAGCACACCTGCGAGCAGCGCTTCGCGCACGCCCGCCGAGTCCCCGGCGGCGGCGGGCCGCCCGGCCGTGCCGCGCGTCACGTTCGCGATCAGCGCCTCGCCCGCGGGGACGCGCAGCACGCAGGCGGCGTGCACGGCCGCCGTGGCCCCGGGGGAGAGCACGCTCATGCGGTCGGCGATCGCCTCCTGGAGCGGCGTGGGCACCGTCATCCCGTCCAGCGCCTCACGGCCCGCGCGCGGCGCGCGGCGTACGGTCTCCGGCAGCGCGCGGACGACCTCCTCCACCACGAACGGGATGCCCGCGGTCCGCCGGTGCAGCTCGGCGGCCAGGGCCGCGGAGGTCTCCGGCGTTCCGGTGAGGGCGGCGCACATGGCGCGCACGGCGGGCACGTCCAGGGGGCGCAGCGGGATCACCACCGCGGTGGTGCCCGGTGGTCGGTGGTACGCCCGCCCCAACGGCAGCCGGGCGCCCGGCAGTTCCTCGCGGCGGTAGCTGAGGACCACCGCGAGGGCGTCCGGCGGGTCGTCCACCAGGAACCGCAGCAGGTCCCGGGTGGCGTCGTCGGCCCAGTGCAGGTCCTCCACGACGAGGACGGCCGGGCCGAGTGCGTCGAGCAGCGCCCGTACGGCGCGGAAGAGGCGGTGCCGCCGGACCCGCGGATCGCCGAGCGGCTCGGGAGCGGGCGGCAGCCGCCCGGCGAGTTCGGGCAGATACGGGCGCAGCGCGCCGCAGACCGGGCTGAGCGCGGCGGGCAGCCCGTCCGTCAGGCGGCGCAGCAGGTCGAAGACCGGCCCGTACGGGAAGGGCTCGCGCAGCGGGCGGCAACTGCCCACCAGGACGCGGCGACCGCGCCCGCCGCGGCGGCGCAGGGCCTCGCGGATCAGCCGGGTCTTGCCGATCCCGGCCTCCCCCTCGACCAGGGCCACCGACGGCGGGTGCGCCAGCGCGTCCGCCAAGGCGCGCAACTCCGCCGTCCGGCCGACCAGTACGGGCGCTTCCGGGGTGCGCGGAAGGGAGGCGGTCATGGGGGGACTCCGGCCTGTGGGGGACCGTGGCGCACACGAGGGCGACGGGCGCGACACCACGGCGACAGCGTGAAGCTATGCCGCCGGGCGTGCGCCTAGCAAGGCTTCGCCCACACGGGTCTCCTCGCCGTCAGCCGAGCTTCTCGCCGTACACGTGGCTGACCGGCATCGTCATGAGGACCCTGCGGTCGGCGACCATCACCGCGCGGTACTCGTCCCAGTCCGGGTGCTCGCCCGCCGCCTCGCGGTAGTAGCGGACCAGGGCCTCGACCTCGGGCCCGTGGGGGTCGGTGCCCGGTCCCGTGAGGGTCACGGTGCCCTCGGCGGTGGCCCAGGACCGGCCGTCGGCGCTGGTGACCTCCAGGGCGGCGCGCGGATCCCGGCGCAGGTTCGCCGTCTTGGCCCGGCCCTCGGTCATCGAGACGTAGAGGACGTCGGCGTCGCGGTCGTAGTAGGGCATGACGGGGGAGAGCTGGGGGCGGCCGTCCGCCTTGATGGTGGCGAGGACGCCGAGCCGGCTCTCCGCGAGCAGGGCGCGTGGGGTGAAGGGCGTGTCAGTCATGTCTGAAGCCAAGGCGGGGGAGGGGGTGCTCTATTCCGGCCGGCCCCGCGCGCGTGGCGCCGTGTGCTTCCGTGCGCTCCCCGGGCGGTCTTGATCGCCCCGGTGGCACGGGATGGAGTGTCAGCTCAGCCGCCGCACCGAGGGGAACGGGTCGTGCCATGGTCGAGAGCGAGCGCAGTCTGCCGTCGGACACCCGTTGGAGCCGGGCGGTGGTCGTCGGCGGCGGGTACGCGGGTCTGGTCACCGCGCGGGTCCTGGCCGACCACTTCGACGAGGTGCTCGTCCTGGAGCGCGACGCCGTGGAGCCGGACAGCGGGGTGCACCCGAGCGTCCCGCAGGGCTACCACGCGCACGCGCTCCTCGCCAAGGGCGGCGACGTCCTGGAGGACCTGTTCCCCGGCCTGAGGACGGAACTGGCCGGTCTCGGCGCACCCGTCTTCGACTACGGCGAGCGCATCAGCTTCCTGCTGCCGACCGGCTACGCGCCGCCCGATCCGGTCGGCGTGTCCATCCAGACCTTCACCCGCGACGAGCTGGAGCGGCGGCTGCGGCAGCGCGTGGCAGCGCTCCCCGCCGTACGGCTGCTCGCCGCGACGTCCTGCGAGACGGTGACGGGCAGTGCCCCGGGCCGTCTCGACCGGGTCCGCTACCGGGCCCGTGGTGCCGACGGGCCCACCGACGTCGTCGCCGACCTGGTCGTCGACGCCTCCGGCCGCGCCACGTCCGTCGACCGCTGGCTCACCGAGGCGCGCCTTCCGGTCTCCGGCAGGACCGTCGTCAAGGCGAAGATCACCTACACGTCCGCGTGCTACGCCCGTCCGCCGGGGGACGAGCAGGACTTCGACGTCGCGTACCAGATGGCCTTCGCGCCCGGCGTGCCGCGCGGCGGAGTGGTGCTCGCCGTGGAGCACCACCGCTGGATGTGCTCGCTGTTCGGCGTCGACGGGCACGTGCCGCCCACCGACGACGAGGGCTACCTCGACTTCGCCCGCTCCCTCGGCAACCCGCGCCTCGCCGAGCAGATCAAGCGCGGCACCAGGGAGGGCGAGATCCACCGCTACACCAACCCCGGCAACGAGTGGCGGCTGCACCACAAGAACCCCCGCTGGCCCGAGCGGCTCGTCGCGGTCGGGGACGCGGTCTGCGTGTTCAACCCCGTGTACGGACAGGGCCTGACGGTCGCCGCGCTCGAAGCGGAGCTGCTCGGCCGGCTGCTGCGCCACCGCCGGGCGAACGCATCGGGGCTCGACGGCCTCAGCCGCGCCTACCAGCGCGCCGCGGCCCGGCTCATCCAGGTCCCGTGGACCATGGCCAGCAGCTCGGACCTCATGTGGGCCCCCGGCAAGCAGCCGCTGCCCGCGCGCTTCGCCCACTGGTACAACCAGCGGGTCTTCGCGCTCGCCGTCCACGACCCGGGCGTGTGGGCCCGGTTCGTCCGCGTCCTGAACATGACGGCACCGCCGTCCCTGCTGTTCCGCCCGGCCGTCCTGGCCAAGGTGGTCCGCCAGGCGCTCGCGCGCCGCAGGGGCTAGCCGCCGGCGCCCGGATACCAGGCCCCCTTCCCTTCCGCCGCGCTTTCGCGCGATCCCTCACGGCCGGGCGGCGGCGCGCGCCAGAATGGGTGCGTGGCGAGGTGAACAAAAGGGGACAAGGGGCGGGGGGCTGGGGTGACGGTCTCGGTGAGGGCGTCCTACACGTGGCGCTGCGAGAACTGCGGCCGGGAGTCCGGCGCCCCCGTGTGGCGCGTCGTCGACGCCCGCGAGCGCGCCGACGTCCTTGAGGGGCCCGGCCCCGGCGTGGCCTGGGTGGACTGCCCCGGATGCGGGACGAGAGCGCACGTCGAGGCGCCGCTGCTCGTCCTGCGCCCCGGTGCGGCGGCGCCGCTGCTGTACGCGACCTCCATGGCGGAACTCCAGGACGGGCCACCGGAGTTCGCCGTGGCGCTCCTTGAGGAGGCAGCGGCGGCCGGGGCGTTCCGCGACGACGACGTCTTCACCGGCAAGGCCATTCCGCTGCCGCGCAGGCTGCTGCCCTTCGTCCTGACCCGCGACGTCGAACGGGACCTCGGCGACCCCGAGGCGGCGTGCCGCGACCTGGAGCCGGAAGGGCCGCCGACCGTCGCCAACTACGAGGTCTTCCTCCGGCTCCTCGCCGGGGATCGCGACGAGTCCCGGGTGGACGACCTGCTGCGCGCGGTGCTCACGAGCCCGCCGGACGAACTGGCCGCGCTCCTGCGGACCCACCCGGAGCTGACGGAGGACACGAGGGTGCGGGACGCCGGCCGCGAAGAGCTGCGCGCGGCGGTCGGCACCCCGCTGGAATCGGTGCTCCAGCGGCGGCAGGAGCTGCTCGACGGCCTGTGCGACGGCCGCACGCCCGCGCAGGTGGCGGTGGACCGGTACTTCGAGTCCCTGAGCCGGTTCGGCGGCGGTCTGCGCACCCAGCTGCGCGACATGTACGCCAGGGCCTGCGAGGCCCCGGGCCCCGAGAGCGTTCCGCTGGTCCGCGAGGCCCTCGCGCTCGCGGCCGACCTCGGCGAGCGGGAGACGGAGAGCGCGCTCGCCGCCATGCTCGGCGAACGCCTGATGGGCGCCGTCCACGCCGGGCTCGACGCCGACCTCTCCGAGGCGTACGAGGCCCTCGAACGCGCCCTCGCCCTGCTGCCGGAGGGCAGCCTCGACTGGGTGCGGGTGGCGAACAACCTCGCCAGCGCCCACTACGCGCGCGACGACGGCGACCGGCACGAGGTCTGGGAGGCCGCCCGCGTCCTGCTGGAGCGCGCGAGCGCACTCGACCGCGCCGAGCACCCCGAGTTCTGGGCCAGGATCCAGACCAACTACGGGCTGCTGCTCGCGGAACGGCCGGGCGGCGGCACCGAAGACCTCACGCTCGGCATCGACCACATCAGGGCCGGGCTCACCGAGCGGTCCCCGGAGCGCTCCACGGTGAACTGGGCCTACTCCATGGCCAACCTCGGCCTGGTGCTGTCCCGTCGCGCCGGTCCTGACGACCTGGGCGAGGCGGAGCGCTGCTACCGCGACGCGCTGCGCCTGCTGCACCCCGACGCCGATCCGGTGCTGTGGTCGCAGACGCAGTGCAACCTGGCCCATCTGCTGCTGTCCCGCGAACCCGCCGACGCCGAGGGCGCCCGCGCGGCGGCGGCCGCGGCCCGCGACCTCGCCGCGCGGCGTCCCGGCCTGCTCGACACCGGCCGCATCGCCTGGCTCCTCGCCCAGGCCGGGGACCTGCTCGACGGGCCCGACAACGCGGGGAGCACCCGGCTGCGCCGCGAGGCCCTGGCGGCCGCGCCGCCCGCGGTCGCGCCCTCCCTGCACCTCGGCATCGCCAGGGAACTCCTCACCACCTACGCGTCGGCGCAGCGCTGGACCGAGGCGGCCGACGTCGCGTCGGACATGCTGACCGCCGTGAGCGTGCTCTACGACGCCCAGGTCACGGTCGCCAGCCGCCGCGGTGTCCTCGTCCAAGTGGACCGGCTCGCCCGTTGGACGGCCTTCCTGCTCGCGCGGGCGGGCCGCCCGGAGCGCGCGGTGGAAGCGCTCGAACGCGGCCTCGCCTGCGAGCTGTCCGTGGTGGCCGGACGGGGCGCCGCGGACCTCGCGGAGCTCGACCGCGTCGACCCCGTCATGGCCCGCCGCTACCGGCAGGCCCGCTCCCGCTACCGGTCCACGGTCGGGGGCCCCTCCCCGATGAACCCCGACGGTGCGGCGCCCGCGACCCGGGAGCAGGCCGGCGCCGAACGCGAGCTGCGCGCGGTCGTCGAGGACGTCCAGGCGATCCCGGGCTTCGAGGACTTCCTGCGCACCACCGAACTGCGGGACATCGTCCGGGCCGCGGGCGGCCGTCCGCTCGCCTACCTGGTGAACTCCCCCTGGGGCAGCTACGTCCTCGCGGTCCTCGGCACCCGGCCCACCGTACGGGCCGTACTCGTGCCGGAGGTCACCAGCACCACCCTGGCCCGGCTGCTCCTGATGGACATGGACGACCCGGACGGCGACGCGGTGGGCCTGTGGCTCGTGCAGCAGGCCCCCACGGCCACGTACCGGCGTCTGCTCCCCGCCGCCCTGGACCGCCTGACCGCCCTCGAACCGCTCGTACGCCCGCTCGCGGCGCTCCTGACCGAGGACGCGCGGCACGAGGCGGTCGTGGTGCCGACGGGCCTCCTCGGCCTGGTGCCGCTGCACGCCCTTCCGGTGGGGGCGGGCACGGACGACGTGCTCGACGACGTCGGCACCCTGATGCTCTCGCCGTCCGCCGCGGTGCGCGAGGCCACGCGCTCCCGGGCCGCGCGGCCGCCGCGGACGCCGCCGCGCCTGGCGGCCGTCGCCGACCCCGACGGCTCGCTGCCCGGCAGCCGCAGCGAACTCGCCGAGATCCTCGACCTGTTCGCGGGCCGGGGCGAGACCGGCCACGCGGTGGGGGCCGACGCCACCGTGGCCTGGGTGCTCGACCACCTCGCCACGGCGTCGTACCTGCACCTCAGCTGTCACGGCAGCGCCGGATTCGACAGCCGGGGCGGATCCCTCGCGCTCGCCGACGGCCCCTTGGACATGGACACCCTCGTGCGGCACCAACTGCCCGTGTGCCGCCTCACGGTGGCCAGCGCCTGCCAGTCGGGGCACTACGGCATCATCGAGACCCCCGACGAGTTCCTCGGCCTCCCCGCCGCCTTCCTCCAGGCGGGCGCGGCCTGCGCCGTCAGCAGTCTGTGGCTCGTGGACGACCTGGCCACGGCCGTCCTGATGACGCGCTTCTACGAACTGCTCGCCCAGACCCACGACCCGGTACCGGCGCTGCGCCGCTCCCGCCGCTGGCTGCGCCGGCTCACATGGGACGAGCTGGAGCGGTACGCGGAGGCGCACCGCCACCTGGCGGCCCTCAGCGAGGGGTACGCGGCCCGCGCGCGGGGCAGGAGGAAGCACCCCTTCGACTCTCCTGTCCACTGGGGCGCGTTCACGGCCTGGGGAGTGTAGGGGAGGCCCTGGGCCGGCGCGGGCCCCGAGCCCCTCTTTTGTCATGAACCTTGTGAGTCGCTCCTGCCGCTGGTATCCAATGGTTAGGAAAGGTTCCTAACCTTCAACGGCCTGGAGTCCCCCCCATGAAACCGACTCGCTCAGCAGCCGCCCTCGCCGCCGCGCTCGTGGCGGGCCTCGTGTCCGCCGCCGCGCCCGCCACCGCCACGGGTCCCGCCGCGCCGCGCACCGCCGCCGCGACCCCCGTCGCCGCCAACGGCCAGCTCACCGTGTGCGGCACCAAGCTCTGCAACCAGCGGGGCAAGGCCATCCAGCTGCGCGGGCTGAGCAGCCACGGCACCCAGTGGTACGCGCACTGCCTCACCGGCGGCTCGCTCGACGCCCTCGCCGGTGACTGGAACGCCGACGTCCTGCGCGTGTCGACGTACGTGCAGGAGGGCGGATACGCCTCCGACCCGCGCAAGTTCACCGACCTGGCCCACAAGCTCATCGACATGGCGAGCGCGCGCGGCATGTACGTGATCGTCGATTGGCACATGCTCGACCCCGGTGACCCGCACGCCAACCTGGCGCGCGCCAAGACCTTCTTCACCGAGATAGCCCAGCGCCACAAGGGCAAGAACAACATCATCTACGAGATAGCCAACGAGCCGAGCGGGGTGAGCTGGTCGCGCGTCAAGTCCTATGCCGAGCAGATCATTCCGGTGATCAGGAACATCGACGCCGATGCCCCCGTCCTGGTCGGCACCCGCGCGTGGTCGTCGTTCGGCGTGTCGGAGGGCTCGGACGAGAAGGAGGTCGTGAACAACCCGGTGAAGGCCGGGAACATCATGTACACGTTCCACTTCTACGCCGACTCGCACCGCGAGGAGTATCTGAATACGCTCTCGCGGGCGGCCGACAAACTCCCGGTGTTCGTCACGGAGTTCGGCACCCAGAACTACGCGGGCGAGGGTTCGAACGACTTCGCCATGTCGCAGAAGTACCTGGACCTGATGGCCTCGAAGAAGATCAGCTGGGTCAACTGGAACTTCTCCGACGACGACCGCACCGGCGCCGTCTACAAGACCGGCACCTGTGCCGCGAACGGCCCCTGGACCGGCACGAGTCGCCTCAAGCCCGCGGGCGTGTGGATCCGGGAGCGCGTGCGCAGCGCGGACGACTTCTGAGCGCGGCCGGGATCGACCATCTGGTCATCGACCGGTACGTGGTCACAAAAGGTCCAGGCCGGGCCCGTGCGGGCCCGGCCTGGACGGTGGAGCGGGGAACGGCTAGACGAGGTCGAACCGGTCGAGGTCCATGACCTTGGCCCACGCCGCGACGAAGTCCTTCACGAACTTCTCCTCGGCGTCGTCGCTCGCGTAGACCTCCGCGACCGCGCGCAGCTCGGAGTTCGAGCCGAAGACCAGGTCGGCGCGGGTGCCGGTCCACTTGACCGCGCCGCTCGCGTCCCGGGCCTCGAAGGTGTCCTGGGCCTCGGACGTCGACTTCCACGTCGTGCCCAGGTCGAGCAGGTTGACGAAGAAGTCGTTGGTGAGCGTGCCGGGCCGGTCGGTGAGGACGCCGTGCTTCGACTGCGCGTGGTTCGCGCCGAGCACGCGCAGGCCGCCGACGAGGACCGTCAGCTCGGGGGCGCTGAGGTTCAGCAGGTTCGCCTTGTCGATCAGCAGGTACTCGGCCGGAAGGCGGTTGCCCTTGCCGACGTAGTTGCGGAAGCCGTCCGCGGCCGGCTCCAGGGCGGCGAACGACTCGACGTCCGTCTGCTCCTGCGCCGCGTCCACCCGGCCCGGCGAGAAGGGCACCTCGACGGCGACGCCCGCGTCCTTGGCGGCCTGCTCGACCGCCGCGTTGCCCGCGAGGACGATCAGGTCGGCGAGGGAGACCTGCTTGCCGCCCGACTGGGCGGAGTTGAAGGACTCCTGGATGCCCTCCAAGGCGCGCAGCACCTGCGCGAGGTCGTCCGGGTTGTTGACCTCCCAGTTGCGCTGCGGCTCCAGGCGGACGCGGGCGCCGTTGGCGCCGCCGCGCTTGTCGCTGGCGCGGAAGGAGGACGCCGACGCCCACGCCGCCGAGACGAGCTGCGCGACGGTGAGGTCCGAGGCCAGGATCCGCTCCTTGAGGGAGGCGGCGTCCGCGGCGTCGATGCTCTCCCCGGTGCGCTCCGGCAGCGGGTCCTGCCACAGCAGCACCTCGGAGGGGACCTCCGGGCCGAGGTAGCGCACGACCGGGCCCATGTCACGGTGCGTCAGCTTGTACCAGGCGCGGGCGAAGGCGTCCGCGAACTGCTCCGGGTGCTGGTAGAAGCGGCGCGAGATCGGCTCGTAGACCGGGTCGTAGCGCAGCGAGAGGTCGGTGGTGAGCATCGTCGGACGGTGCTTCTTCGAGGAGTCGAAGGCGTCCGGGATGATCTCGGGGGCGTTCTTCGCCACCCACTGGTGGGCACCGGCCGGGCTCTTCGAGAGCTCGTACTCGTACTCGAAGAGGTTCTTGAAGAACAGGTTGCTCCACTGGGTGGGCGTCTCGGTCCAGGTGACCTCCAGGCCCGAGGTGATGGCGTCCTTGCCCACGCCCGTGTTGTACGTGCTCCGCCAGCCGAGGCCGAGCTGCTCCATGGGCGCGGCCTCGGGGTCGTCGCCGACGTTGTCCGCGGGCCCTGCGCCGTGGGTCTTGCCGAAGGTGTGGCCACCGGCGATGAGGGCGACGGTCTCCTCGTCGTTCATCGCCATGCGGCGGAACGTCTCGCGGATGTCGCGGGCCGCGGCGACCGGGTCGGGGTTGCCGTTGGGGCCCTCGGGGTTGACGTAGATGAGGCCCATCTGGACCGCGCCGAGCGGGTTCTCCAGCTCGCGGTCGCCGGTGTAGCGCGCGTCGTCGAGCCAGTTGGTCTCGGGGCCCCAGTAGACGTCCTCCTCCGGCTCCCACACGTCCTCGCGGCCGCCGGCGAAGCCGAACGTCTCGAAGCCCATCGTCTCCAGGGCCACGTTGCCGGTGAGGACCATCAGGTCGGCCCAGGAGATGTTCTTGCCGTACTTCTTCTTCACCGGCCACAGCAGCCGACGGGCCTTGTCCAGGCTCGCGTTGTCCGGCCAGCTGTTGAGCGGCGCGAAGCGCTGCTGGCCCGCACCGGCCCCGCCGCGGCCGTCGCTGATGCGGTACGTGCCCGCGCTGTGCCAGGCCATGCGGATCATCAGCGGGCCGTAGTTGCCGAAGTCGGCGGGCCACCAGTCCTGCGAGGTGGTCAGGACCTCGGCGATGTCGCGTTTCACGGCCGGCAGGTCCAGGGCGGTGAACGCCGCGGCGTAGTCGAAGTCCTCACCCATCGGGTTCGCCACGGCCGGGTTCTTGGCGAGGATCTTCAGATTCAGCCGCTCCGGCCACCACTGGCGGTTCCCGCCGCCCTGCGTCGGGTGCGGGGCGCGCCCGTGCGCGACCGGGCAGCCGCCGCTTGTCTCCTCCGTCTTCGGGTCGGTGACGATTGCGTCGGGGTTCTCAGCCATGGGAATCCTTCCGGATCGGTCTGGGCGAATCGTGGAACGCGAAGAACTGCAGGCGGTGGAAGGGGCCGCACCGACCGCGTGATCGACGTCAGCGACTTCTCCGTACGACTTGTGGTGGTTGTCCCTGACGCGTCCTTGGAACAGGGCGAGGCTGCCCTTGGCCATCGTCGGGAACCGATCCTACGATGGACGGGATCCAGGTCAAGAAGCTCACCTGATCCATATTCATTCGGAGCAAGTAGCGCTGCCGTAAACTCCGGGTACTCCACCGAACCGAGTAGGTGAACCGACATATGAGCGACCTGCTGGAGCGACTGCGAGGGCGTGGCTGGCGGGTGACCTCCCAGCGACGCGTCGTCGCCGAGGTCCTCGACGGCGACCACGTGCACCTCACGGCCGACGAGGTGCACGCGCGCGCGGCCGAGAGACTGCCGGAGATCTCCCGCGCGACCGTCTACAACACGCTGGGCGAGATGGTCTCCCTCGGTGAGGTCATGGAGGTCTCCACCGACGGCCGCGCCAAGCGCTACGACCCCAACGCCCACCATCCGCACCAGCACTTGGTCTGCTCCCGCTGCGGCACCATCCGCGACGTCCGTCCGACCGGCGACCCGCTGGCCTCCCTGCCGCCGGAGGAGCGGTTCGGGTTCGCGGTCTCGGGGGCCGAGGTCACCTACCGGGGGCTGTGCCCGGCCTGCATCGCCTGATCACGTCCGGGCCGCGCGTGCGATCAGGCGTCGGTGACCGAGAGCACGATCTTGCCGGTGGTGCGGCCGGTCTCGCCCAACACATGCGCCCGGGCGGCCTCTTCGAGCGGCAGGACCGCGTCGACGAGCACGCGCAGCCGGCCCTCCTCGACCAGTGAGGTGATCGCCCGCAGGCCGCCGTGGTCGGGCTCGACGAGCATGAACACCGCCCGCACCCCGGCCGCCTCGGCCTCCGCGACGGGGAAGTCGCCGTCCGGCGGCAGGAGCGAGACCAGGGTGCCGCCCGGCCGCAGGGTGCGCAGGGACCGGGCCCAGTGGGGCCCGCCGATGCCGTCCACGACGACGTCGACGTCCCGGAGCACCGCGGCGAAGTCCTGGGCCCGGTGGTCGATCAGCTCGTCGGCGCCGAGCGCGCGCAGCACTTCGTGCTTGGCGGCACTGGCCGTGCCGATGACGTGCGCGCCGCGCGCCTTGGCGATCTGCACGGCCAGATGGCCGACCCCGCCCGCGGCGGCGTGTACCAGGACGCGCTGCCCCGGCCGCACGTCCGCGGTGTCCACGAGCGCCTGCCACGCGGTCAGCGCGGCCAGCGGCAGGGCACCCGCCTGGACGTGGGTCAGGCCCTCGGGGCGCGGCGCGAAGTGCCGGGCCGGGGCCGTGACGTACTCGGCGTAGGCGCCCGCCGGGTGCGGGAAGCGCGGCATGCCGAACACCGCGTCGCCCGGCCGGAAGAGCGTCACGCCCTGGCCGACCGCCGCGACCACCCCGGAGACGTCGAAGCCGAGGGTGAAGGGCGGCGTCGCGCCGGTCGCGAACACGCCCCGCGCGCGGGTCTTCCAGTCGGCCGGGTTCACTCCCGCCGCGTGCACCCGGACCAGGATCTCGCCCCGGCCCGGATCCGGTCGCCGCACCGTGACGAGCTTGAGGACGTCCGGTGCTCCGGCGGCGTCCTGGGAGACGGCGCGCATGGTGGTGGGGGTGGTGGCCTGGTGCATGGTGAGGTGCCCTCTTCGGCGGTCGGTCCTGCGGATGTTCCGGCTGTCGCGCTCCGGTGCCGCCGGGGCGCGACCCCCAGCGTGCAGGGGCGGAGAGGGCTTCAGTAGCGGCCCGATGGCCAGGGAGCGACAGGATCGGGTCACGCCCCGGTCGCGAGGACCTCGTGGACGAGGGTCACCAGGTCCGCGAGGGCCGGGTGGCCGAGGCCCTCGCGCCAGGCGAGCACGAGGGGCACCGGCGGGGCGTCCGCGAGCGGCCGGTACACGAGCGCGGGATGAGCGTAGGTGCCCGGCGTGGCCGAGGTGGTGACGCCCACGGCGCGGCCCGCGGCGATGGCGATGAGCCACTCGTCGGTGTTGGTCACCTCGACGGTCGCGGCGGGCCCGGCGGCCGACGGCCACAGGTCCGGTGTGGTGGTGCCGGAGACGGTGTTGAGGGCGATCGGCCGGTCCGCGAGGTCCGCGAGGGTGAGCCGGGGCAGCGCCGCCAGCGGGCTGTCCTTCGCCATGACCACCACCCGCTCCTCCATCCGCAGCAGCTCGGTGCGGAGCCCGGGCGCGGCGACCGCGCCGCGCAGCAGGGCCGCGTCCACCGCGCCCCGGGTGAGGCCCGCCGTGCGGTCGTCGACGCGCAGCAGCTCCAGCGGGACGCCCGGGCGCGTCTCGTCCCAGCGGCGCACCAGCGCGACGGTGTGGTCGCCGAGCGCCGCCCAGGTGTGGCCGAGGCGCAGCGGCCAGCTCGTCAGGCCTGCCGGGTCGAGGGCGGTCTCCACGGCGGCGAGCGCGGCGGTGGCCTTGTCGCGGAACGTCCGGCCCTCGGCGGTCAGCTCCAGGTGATGGGTGGAGCGGTCGGCGAGCCGGGCGCCGAGGTGGTCCTCCAGCTGGCGCAGGGTGCGGGAGAGGGCGGGCTGCCCCACGTGGAGCCGGGCCGCGGCGCGGGTGACGTTGCCCTCCTCGGCGATGACGAGGAAGGCGCGCAGATGCCGCAGCTCAATGGTCATGCTTCCAGAGCATAACCGCAGTGAAACAGGCATTTCACGTGGCGCGCGCGGCTCCCTAGCGTGAGGCGCATGACTTCCACGGCGCACACTTCATCCCCGACGACGGCCGCCTCGTCGTCCCCCGCTACGGCCGCCACGGCCGCCACGCCCGCGGTCCTGCGCGACGCCGCCGCCGGGCACGGCACCCTCGGCGGTGTCGGCCTGGTGCTCGCCGGGGCGGTGACCGTGCAGTTCGGGTCGGCCGTCGCGGCGCTCCTGTTCCCCCGCGCCGGGGCGTTCGGCACGGTCGCGCTGCGGGTGGCGTTCGCGGCGGTGCTGCTGCTCGTCGTCACCCGGCCCCGGCTGCGCGGCCACCCGCGCGCCGACTGGGCGGTGGCGGTCGGCTACGGCCTCGCGCTCGGCGGCATGAACATCCTCTTCTACCAGGCCATCGACCGGATCCCGCTGGGCGCCGCGGTGACCCTCGAAGTGCTCGGGCCACTGCTGCTCTCGGTCGTCGCCTCGCGCCGCGCCGCCAGCCTGCTGTGGGCGGGACTCGCGCTGACCGGCGTGTTTCTGCTGGGCCAGGGCCAGGGCGGGTTCGGCCGGCTCGGCGCCGTGGGCGTGGCCTGCGCCCTGGGGGCCGGGGCGATGTGGGCGGCGTACATCGTGTTCAGCGCCCGCGCGGGCGCCCGCTTCCCGCGCCTCGACGCGCTGGCGATCGCGATGACCGTCGCCATGCTGGTCAGCCTGCCGCTGGGCATCGGGGCCGCGGGCGGGACGCTGCTCGAACCGGGCGTGCTCGCCCTCGGCCTGGCGATCGCGGTGATGTCCTCGGGCGTCCCGTACGCGCTGGAGCTCCTGGCCCTGCGCCGTCTGCCCGCGGCGACCTTCGCGGTCCTGACGAGCCTGTCGCCCGCGCTTGCCGCGCTCGCCGGCTATCTGGTCCTCGACCAGGGCCTCTCGCCGCTCCAGTGCGCGGCGATCGCCCTGGTCGTGGCGGCGAGCGCGGGCGCGGTCCGCACCGGCGGGCGCTGAGCCCGAAGGTGGTCAGTTTTCGAGAAGCGACCGGGGCCGACGGCTGCCTACCGTGGTCGCCATGGACATCAAATTGCAGGTGAACGCCCTCATGCTGGGCGTCGATGACGTCGCCGCCGCCAAGAAGTTCTACGTCGACGGGCTCGGCTGCGAGGTCGAGCTCGACCACCCCGGGTTCGTCCGCTGCGGCCTGGGCGAGGGCTCCCCGTCCCTCGTGCTGTACACGCGGGAGGCGGCGGCTCAGGACGCCGGGGTCCCGGCGGAGGGGTCCGGCTTCCGCGGCTGCTCGTTCCACTTCATCACCGCGTCGCGGGAGACGGTGGACGAGGTGATGCGCGCCGCGGTGGCCGCGGGCGGCACCGCGGTCAAGGCGGCGGCCGCCGCCGAGTGGGGCGGGTACTTCGGCTACTTCAGCGACCCCGACGGCCATCTCTGGAAGGTCGCCACCGAGGCCTGACCGCGCCACCCGGCGCCCGAGGCCCGGCCGCCGCCCCTTTTGCGGGCGGCGGCCGGGCCTCGGATGCCGTACCGGTCCGTGGTCAGCCGGTGTACGTGAAGCCGATGGACGCGGTCAGGGAGCCGCCGCGGGCCGTGGCGAACTGGACGGGGCCCGCCTGCGGGTAGGCGGGCGCGGTGAACGTGACCTTGGTGTCGTCGACGACGCGCACGTTCGTGGCCGCGACCCCGCGGAAGCCGCCCGCGGTCGGCGTGCCCGCGAGGACCTGGGTGGTGCCGGTGAGGCCGCCGCCGGTCAGCGTGACGGTGAAGCCGCCCTTGACGGAGCCCGTGTCGGGGCTGACGGCGGTGAGCGCCGCCGGGATCGGGCTGAGCGGGGCACCGCTCCTGACGAACTTCACGGTGACGTAGTGGTCGCTGTCCATCGTGACGCTCAGGGACGCCGCCCGGGTGGGCTGGACCTTTCCGTCCACGGTCCAGCGGTCGATCGTGTAGCCGGTCTCCGGGGCGGCGGTGACCGTGACCTGGTCACCGGTGGCGAACAGGCCGGTGGAGGGGGCGCTGACCGTGCCGCCCGTGCCGTCCTGCGGCACCGCCGTGAGGGCGTGGCGCTTGGGGTCCGTACTGCCGCCGGGCGTGCGGTAGTTGGCGAGCACCGGACCTGTGAGGTTCATGACGCGGGTGCTGTCGGCCGGTTCCTTCGAGCCGAGGGCCACGCCGCGCGGCGCTCCGTCGTACTCCTGACGGGGGTTGGAGAACCACATCTTGTTCTCGCACTTGTCCTCGTCGGCGCAGCTCATGTTGTAGCCCATGATGTCGACCCAGGTGCGGTCCTTCGGCAGGAAGCCGTGGTTGTCCGGGTAGTACGGGTTGTGGTTGCCGGGCCGGTAGTTGTCCTCGTCCGGGTCGATCGGGTCGGTGAGGTAGTCGTGGTTGAGGCCGAAGTTGTGGCCGATCTCGTGGGCGAGGTGGTGGGTGCCGAAGGTGTCGGCCTGCTGCGCGCCGAAGCCGGTGTCGTCCGTGCTGTATTTGGCGTTCTCGCCCGGGATGAGGCGGGGCAGTGAGGGGGTCATGCCGGTTCCGGCCGTGTACTCGCCCTCGGGAGGCGTGAACTTCGACAGGACGTGGACGAGGTCGGCGCCCTTCTCGTCCCGGGTGGCGCGGACGCTCGCGGCCCAGTCGTCGGAGTAGCGCGGGTCCTCCGGGTTGGCCAGCGCGTTCGTCATCCCGTCCATGTCGCCGGCCGCACCGCTCCAGCTCGGCGTCTCGAACGTCCCCAGCAGGTTGAGACGGGCCTTCACCTCGCTGTCGGCGTACGCCTGGTTGGTGCCCTCGACGGCGGCCTTGGCCTGGAGCGCGAGGGCGTCGGCGCCGCCCTCGGTCTCCGCAGCGGTCTCCGGGGTGTAGCCGATCAGCACGTCGATGACGGGGTCCTTGGGCTCGGCGCGTCTGCTGGGTGGCGCCGCGGGACGCGCGGGTCTGGCGAGCCGCAGCGCGTCGCGGACCAGCGGGGTCTGGCGCACGGTGTCGAACGAGCGGACGCGCGAGACGCCGGGCCGCACGGCGTCCAGGGCGTGGCGCACGCGCCCCTCGTGGATCTCCCCGGCGACCTTGGGCCTGCCCTTGCCGCACGCGCCGTCGACCGCGAGGGTCACCGGCCGGTCGGAGCGCCCGGCGAGGCGGCCGCTCCACAGCAGGGTGCCCTCGCGGTCGCGCGAGACCTTCGTGGCGTGGGCGGTGACGGACCTGCCGTCGGGGAGCGGCAGGACGCGCCGGTCGGGCGCCGCGACGGGTCCGCGGCGGCACAGCGCGCGGAAGGCGCCCTCGGGCCACTCGGCCCCGCCCGTGCGCAGCAGTCCGGGGAGGCCGGGGTCGGGCGGCGCGGCGGCGGGGCTCGGGGCCGCGGGCAGAGCGGTGGCGAGCGTGGCGGCCGCCGCGACGACGGCGAGTCTGACGGGGATCATGGGGCTCCTTCGTGCACGTGCGCGAACGGTGAGGACACGAGCACGATCACCCGCCGCGGCGGTGGACGCGGGGGGAGCGGGGCCGAATGGCCGCCTGAGAAGGGTGACCCCGGCCCCCGGCGGTGATGGCGGGGAGGGCACCCCATGGAGGGTCGAACAGGCGTGGGGTTAGCATATGAGCGCCGCCTAGCTCGAAAGATACTCCTGTGACTGTCAATGACGACTCGTTCACCAACTGGAAGCACCGCGAGGAAACCGCGGAGTCGATGATCCCGCTCATCGGGAAGCTGCACCGCGAGCGGGACGTCACGGTCCTGCTGCACAGCCGCTCCCTGGTGAACAAGTCGGTGGTCAGCATCCTCAAGACCCACCGATTCGCCCGCCAGATAGCCGGTGAGGAGCTCTCGGTCACCGAGACGCTGCCGTTCCTGCGCGCCCTCACCGCGCTCGACCTCGGACCCTCCCAGATCGACATCGGCATGCTCGCCGCGACGCACAAGGCCGACGACCGCGGTCTGTCGGTGGCGGAGTTCACCGCCGAGGCCGTCGCCGGCGCCACGGGCGCCAACAAGATCGAGTGCCGCCAGGGACGCGACGTCGTCCTGTACGGCTTCGGCCGCATCGGCCGCCTCGTGGCCCGCCTGCTGATCGAGAAGGCCGGCTCCGGCAACGGCCTGAGGCTGCGCGCCATCGTGGTCCGCCGGGGTGGCGAGCAGGACATCGTGAAGCGCGCCTCGCTGCTGCGGCGCGACTCCATCCACGGCCAGTTCCAGGGCACGATCACCGTCGACGAGGCGAACAGCACGATCATCGCCAACGGCAACGAGATCAAGGTGATCTACGCGGGCGACCCCTCGGAGGTCGACTACACGGCGTACGGGATCAAGGACGCCATCCTGATCGACAACACCGGCAAGTGGCGCGACCGCGAGGGCCTGTCGCAGCACCTGCGTCCGGGCATCGACAAGGTCGTCCTGACGGCGCCCGGCAAGGGCGACGTCCCGAACATCGTGCACGGCGTCAACCACGACACGATCAAGCCGGACGAGCAGATCCTGTCCTGCGCCTCCTGCACCACCAACGCGATCGTCCCGCCGCTGAAGGCGATGGCCGACGAGTACGGCGTGCTGCGCGGCCACGTGGAGACCGTCCACTCGTTCACCAACGACCAGAACCTCCTGGACAACTACCACAAGGCCGACCGCCGCGGCCGCTCCGCGCCGCTCAACATGGTGATCACCGAGACCGGTGCCGCGTCGGCCGTCGCCAAGGCGCTGCCCGACCTCAAGGCGCCCATCACGGGCAGCTCGATCCGCGTACCGGTGCCGGACGTCTCGATCGCGATCCTCAGCCTGCGCCTGGGGCGCGAGACCACCCGCGAGGAGGTCCTCGACCACCTCCGCGAGGTGTCGCTGACCTCGCCGCTGCGCCGCCAGATCGACTTCACCAGCGCCCCCGACGCGGTCTCCAACGACTTCATCGGCTCGCGCCACGCCTCGATCGTCGACGCCGGCGCCACCAAGGTCGACGGCGACAACGCGATCCTCTACCTCTGGTACGACAACGAGTTCGGCTACTCGTGCCAGGTCATCCGCGTCGTACAGCACGTCTCCGGCGTGGAGTACCCGACCTACCCGGCCCCGGCGGTCTGACCCGGCGGACACGAAAGGGCCCCGCCGCGACGGGGGAGCGCGGCGGGGCCCACGCATCTGGTACCCGGTGGCGGCGAGGCCATTCCCAGGCATGTCGCTCTCCTTGGAACAGGTTCCACTCCTCCTTATACGGAGTGAGCTGCTCCGTCCGCTGCGGCGCGGGATCCGACCGTCTCCGGTCGGACCGGGTGCGGCGTTACGGCGTTGCGGTGGACCGGTGGCAGGTCGGGCAGCAGTCCCGGCCACATCGTCTCCAGGACGTGCGCGCTGGGGGTGAACAGGGCCGCGCCGAGCCGTGGCAGGGCGGTCACCTCGTGCCACTCCCAGCGGTCCATGAGCAGGGGCTCGGTCACGGTCGGCGTGCCTGTGGCGCGGGTGACGTGGACGGCGGCGGTCAGGCGCGGCACGCCGTGGACGGCGTCCATGAGGACGGCCAGCACACGGGCGTCGGCGGGCGCGGCCGTCAGGCCCGTCTCCTCCCGGAGTTCGCGGACGGCGGCCTGCTCGAACGACTCGCCGGGGTCGGGCTTGCCGCCGGGCAGCTCCCAGGCGCCGCGGCGCGAGTGGCCGAGCAGCACCCGGCCCCGCTCGTCGGTGACGACGACGCCCGCGCCGACGACGGCGTGCGGGGTGGGGCGGCGGTTGTCGGCGTAGGTGAGCGGCGGGTGCCCGGGGGCCTGGTCGGGAGTGGGCCCGGGAGTGTGGTCGTCCGTCGGTGCGTGCCGCTGTGTGTGTCCCACCCGTGTTCCTTCCGTGTTCCTTCCGGTCTTCCTGGTCGTGAGTCGATCATCCCGGCTGGGGCCGCCGTGACCAAGGGGCCGTGGATGTCCGGTTATGGCTCTTGGAGAAGCTGTGAAGGAAGTGAAGAATCCCTGATCGACCGGCACTTCGAGGGTCTTGCTCCGCAACAGCCCTGCTCCGCGTCAGCCATGAGGAGAAGCCTTGCGTTCGATCAAGATGTCCGTGCGCTCCGTCTGCCTCGCCGCGGCCGCCCTCGCGGTCGCGGCGGGCACCGTGACCCCGGCGGCCGCCGCGCCGTCCGACACCCGGAACACCAAGGCCATGACCTGGACCTTCCTCGGCGACGGGCCCGACGGCACCGTGCGCGTGGGCGGCGGTCCGCTGAGCAACCCGTACCAGGGCGACACCGCCACCGGCACGGCGCTGCCCGTGCTCTGTCTGAAGGTCGACGGCAGCCCCGTGCCCGCGGGCATCACGCCCGACTTCTACGCGGGCTGGGCCAAGGGCACCGTCGCCGCCACCAACCCCATCCGCGGCACCCGCCTGACCAGCCTCGCGGCCGCCGACGGCCTGTGCGCGAACACCTTCGGCACGGGGTGGCGCATGGCCGAGTTCCACGACGGCAAGTACGGCCCGAACCTGGCCAGTTCGGGCGGCTGGAGCTTCTGGGCGTACGGGGACGTCCCCGTCGGGACCCGCTTCTGGACGTACATCAACGACCAGCCCGCCAACCCCTGGAGCTGAGCGGCGCCGCGAACGCGGGAGCGGGCGGCCCCCTGAGGGAGCCGCCCGCCCTGTTCCCGCACCGCTCACGGCGCGGGGCGTCGCCTAGGAGGCGTTGCGCACCCGGCCGGTGAACACCGGACCCCGGTGCTCGTTCCAGTTCTCGTCGAACGTGTAGAGCCGGAGCCGCACCGACTCCTGGCCCTCGCGCACCCGGTCCTTCACGGTGGGGACGCTCAGCTCCGCGCTGCGCTTGCCCGCCTTGACGTACACCGAGAGGTACGGGTCCCGCGTCACCTTGGACAGCGCCCGTTCCGGATTCGGCTTGCTGTCGAACTGCCGCTTGAGCCAGGCCTTGTCGACGTCCTTGGTGGACAGTTCCTTGCTGCCGCTGACGCGCTCGAAGCGGAACGCGACGAAGGTCTCGACGTCGGCGGCCTCGGACAGCGAGACGCGCCACTTGAGCGGCTTGCCCTCGGTGACCTTGGCCGCGACCGGCTTCACGCTGACCTTGGGCATCGGGTCGTCCTCACGGACGAAGACCCCGCCGTGGTAGCCGCCGACGACCGCGCCGCTGATCGTCTTGGCGAACACGTCCTGGGAGGACGGACCGCCGTAGCGCTTGTTGCCCTTGACCTCGAACGGCACGCCGACGGACGTGTCGCCGGGGCGCACCGTGACCGTCTTGGCGACGAACCTGTCCGGGTTCGGGCCCGGCACGAAGAGCCGCACCTTGCCGTTGCCGTCACCGGTCACCCGCACCGGAGCGCGGTACGTACGGACCCCGGAGTCGCCCTCGTCGACCCGCAGCTGACCGATGTCGACGCGCGCGAGCCGCGACGGGCGCACCTCGGCCGTGCCGGGGCGCCAGCCCCAGGCATCCATCAGCCACGCCTTGCCGGAACCGGTGCGCGAGGTCAGCTCCAGGGCCTTGACCTGCTTCAGATCGAGCCCGGCACGCGCCGCGGCCGTCAGCGGAACCCGCAGCTCCTGGCCCCAGTACGTGGCCATGTACCCGGTGCCCGGCAGCCCGTCGGCGCGGACCTGGCCGAGCTTGGCCCGCTTGCCCGAGGCGTCGACGGCCGTCACGTCCAGCTTGGTGCCCTTGGTGTTGGGCGGCACGATCAGGCGCAGTGCGAGCGCGTCGGAGCCCTGGAGGGAGACCGGGCGCGCGTTCTTGACGGACATCGTGGAACCGGTCCTGGACCAGTTCATCGCGAGGGCGTACCGACCGGGGTCGGGGGACACCTCGAAGCCCGCGAAGTGCGGGGACTGGCCCTTGGCGCCGCGCGTGAGGCAGCCCTTCGACCCGGACGAGGTCTGGTCGCAGAGCGTGCCGCCGGTCACCTCGAGCGAGCGGCCGGGGACGACGGCGGGCGTGCGCTGCCCGCCGACGGCGTGGGTGAGCACGCGGGCCGGGTTCGCCGAGGGCGCGCCCTTGCCCGAGCCGTCGAGGAGCGGACGCGCCGCGTCGTCGCCCTCGACGAAGAGCCGGGCGGCGGCCGCGATGTAGGTGGATCCCGCCTTCTGCTGCTGCTTCGCCTTCAGACGCGGGCCGTGGCCCGGCGAGCACACCGGGTCGGGCCGCGGACCCGAGGGGGAGAAGTCGTCGTCGGCGGGCGCCTGCGCCTGCCCCGGCGTCCACTCGGTGTTGAAGAAGTTGTGGTTGGCGCCGACCATGTACACCGAGCTGTGCAGCGCGGAACCGTTGCCGACTCCCCGGGTGTTGTCCGAGTAGAGCTGGCCCTGGAGATCGGAGACGTCACCGTCGCAGCCCGGCAGGAGCGTCACGGACGGCACGTCCGGGTCCGGGTTGTGCCCGAAGACCGTGGGGCCGATGAGGACCGTGCCGCGGATCTGCCAGCGCGCCTTGTGCGGGTAGCCGTCCTCGTCGGCGGGCGGCTGGTAACGGCTGTCGAAGGCCGCGCGGTTGACGCCCTCGCCGCCGCGGGAGTGCCCGACGAGCAGGACGCGGTCCAGGTCGACCGGCGCGGTCCCGCGGACGGCGCCGGGGGCCTTGCTCGGGTCCGCGGCCCAGTCGGCGAAGCGGCCGAGGTGCTGGCGCACGAGCGAGGAGCGGGCCTGCGCGCCGTTGTCGGCGGCGCGGTCGTCCTGGCTGTTGATGGCGTTGGCGGAGATCGACACCGTCACATAGCCCTGGGAGGCCAGGAGCTTCTGGTCGTGCAGATAGCCCTGGTAGCTCGGGATCGGCTTCCAGCCGGACTTGCAGGGCCAGCTGCCGTCCGACTTGTCACCCTTGTAGCAGGTGCCGTGACGGCCGTGCAGGAACAGGGCCAGGGGCCGCTTCCCCGGCGCGTCGACGGGGCCCACGACCGCGGCCCGCATCTCCACCTTCTTGGGGAAGCCGGGCAGCTTGACCGACTCCAGGTCGTACTCGCCCTTGACGGTGCGGTACTTGCCGGGCTTGCCGGGGTCGACCTCGGCCGCGGGCAGCCGGTCGGGGGCGGGTGCCGCCTCCTGGGGCGGCGCGGCCGGCTCGGGCTTGTCGAGGCGACGGCCGCCCGCGAGCGCCTGGACGTCCCCCAGGGCGTCCTTCGCGGTGACGCCTTCGTCGGCGAGCTTCAGCCGGAACGTCCGCTGGTCGTCGGTGGCCGTGGGGCGGCCGAGCAGCCGGTCGCCCGCGTAGAACTCGACCCGGGCGTCGCCCATCGGCACCGGCTGCGGCGCGCGCCACACCAGGTGCTGGTCGGCGCCGTCGCCGGTGAGTTCCCAGCCGGGCGGGAGCCCGTCGCCGGGTCCGTCCGACAGGCCGGGCGATATGAGGTCGTCGGAGCGCTGCGCGCGCGGCTGGTCCGGCGACGCGTGCGCGAGCTCCGGCAAGCCCACCGCGAGCGCGAGCGCCGTGACAGCGGCAGTCGCCAAGCGCGGGACACGGATCAAGACAGTCCTCCTCGTCACTTGCTCCCCCGAGAGCCCTTACGTCACAGGGCTCCTCCGGACCAGGAGAGGGCAACGGGGGCCGCGGGGTTGCCTCGTGGGAGCGGAGATTCGTACAAGATGCGGCGGATTGCGGGCGGATAACAGTCGGAGATCGGGCAAAAGCGGTCAAGCCGTGGTGGTTGCCTGATCGTCGACGGTCGTGCCGACGGCCGCTTGCCCCGCCGGTTCCGCGAGCCCGTCGGCGGCCCGCTCCACGGGAGTCCAGTCGATCCGCAGCGCGCAGCAGGACACCAGGAGGGCCGAGACCGCGACGGCCGCCATGCCCCAGACCAGGCTGCTGCCGCTGGCGATGAAACCGATGACCGGGGGACCGGCGAGCAGCCCCGTCGTGCCCATCGCGGCGACCAGGGCGAGGGCCTGCGAGCCCTGCCGGGCGGCGGCCACGTACACGCACGGAGTGACGGCCGCGAGGCCGAGCCCCATGCAGGCGAAGCCGATCAGGGCCGGTGCGACGCCGCCCAGGAGCAGGGCGAAGGCGAGCCCGGCGGCGGCCAGGACGCTGCCCGCGCGGACGACGCGGCCGTCGCCCCAGCGGGTGCGCCAGCCGTCGGCGAAGAGGCGCGCGAGCACCATCATCACGGACACCACGGCGATGCCGAGCGGGGCGACGCGGGACGAGGCGTCGGCGACGTCCTTCATGTACAGCGCCGACCAGTCGTTCATCGAGCCTTCCGCCACGGTGCCGAAGACCATGGCGAGGCCCATCCAGAGCGTGACGGCGGCGGGCAGGACGAAGCCGCGGCGCTTCTTCTCCCGGGGCGCGTCCGCCTGCTGATCCTCCGTCAGAAGTGCCGGGTGGGCGAACATCGCGAGCAGCAGGACGAGGATCGCGGCCGCGCCGAAGTGGGCGGCCACCGACGACGTCAGGGCGCTCGTGCCGGACGCGAGCAGGGCCGCGCCGAGGGAGCCGCCGCTGAACGTGGCGTGCAGCTTCGCCATGGCGGTGCGTCCGTAGCGGGATTCGAGCGCGGCGCCCTGCGCGTTCATGGCGACGTTGAGACAGCCGACGCCCACGCCGTCGGCGCACATGATCAGCAGGGCCACCGGATAGTTCGGCGCCACGGCCAGGGCGAGCAGGAGCAGTCCGAGGAAGACGGTGGAGACGAAGGCGAGCCGCCGCGACCCCCACCGCCGGGTGAGCACCGCGACCAGCGGGAAGGACACCGCGGCGCCGACCCCGCAGGCCATGAGGAGCAGACCGAGTTCGGCCTCGCTCAGATCGAGCCGGGACTTGAGCGCGGGCAGCCTGGCGGCCCAGGTGGCGTACTGGAAGCCGAGGGCGCAGAACAGCGCCGCGATGGCTATCTGTGCCCGGCGAAAGTCATCGCGAACACGCAACATGTGCATCAGCCTCTTTGTCTTTCCCGTGGAGCGGGTGGAGCGGGTGGAGCGTGTGGAGCCCGTGGAGCGGTGCCCGGCAGCGCCTTCGACATGTAGAGCGCGTCCGCGCCGTAGCCGTCCGGGAGCGGGACGTCGGGGTGGGCGGCGAAGCCGTGCGCCGCCCAGAAGGTGTCGCTGCCGCCGACGGCGACGAGGGAGATCCGCTCGTACGTCAGGGAGCGCGCGGTCGCCGAGAGGTGGCGCAGCAGGCGCCGGGCGAGCCCGCCGCCGCGCAGGTGCTCGGCGATGACCAGGTCGTGCAGGTGCAGATTGCGGGAGGGGAAGGCGGACGCCTCACCCAGGGTCAGATCGGGGCACTGGAAGAGGGGGTAGGGCAGCGCGAGCACATAGCCCGCGGCTCCCCGGCCGCCGTCCAGGACGAAGCACGTACCGGGTGAGGACGCGGCCCGGGACTCCAGGGCGGCCCGCCCCTCGGAGAGGCCGAGGGGCGTGTAGACCGCGGCCTCCAGGGCGGCGATGCCGTCCCAGTCGGCGTCGGCGATGGCCCGTATCCGCAGGCCGGCGCTCATGTGACGGCCCTCCCCGCGCCTGAGCCGGCGAGGGCTTCGCGCTCGCCGCGGATCCAGGTGTGCGGCAGCGGACGGAAGCCGTTGAAGCCCTGCGTCGTGTAACTCGTGGCGTACGCGCCGGTGGAGAGCACCCAGACGGGGTCGCCGGAGGCGGCCTGCCGCGGCACCTGGACCGGGCTGCCCTCGTGGCTGTACGCGTCGTCGCTGTCGCAGGTGGGTCCCGCGATCACGGCGGGAACGCGGTCCGCGCCGCGGTGCGTGGGGAAGACGAGGGCGTACTGGAGCGCGTCCATCTCGTACAGGCCGTTGAACTTGCCGCAGCTCAGGTACAGCCAGTGGCGGCGTTCCCCGGTGCCCTGCTGCCGGGTGGAGAGCCGGGACACGTGGGCCCGCATCGCGCCGTGGTCGGCGACCAGGTGGCGGCCCGGTTCGATGACGAAGTCCAGGGGCGTCGGGGACACGGCCCGCAGCCGCCGCATGCCCTCCCGGATCACGGCGAAGATCTTGTCGAGGGGCGGTTCGAGGGGACGGCCGTGGCGGTCGCGGTAGCCGAGGGCGGGCAGTCCGCCGCCCAGGTTGACGTGGTCCAGGTGGATACCTCGGAGCCGCAGGGCCGCGATCACGTCGGCCATGCGCGCCAGGGCGCCGCGCCAGGCCTCGGCCGTCATCTGCTGGGAGCCGACGTGCACGGACAGGCCCGCCGGGGTCAGGCCCGCGTCCCGCGCCGCCTCGAGGACGCGCAGCGCGTCGGCGGGCGTGCAGCCGAACTTGTGGCTCAGGCCCCACAGCGCGCCGCCCCCGTCGGTGGCGAGACGGCAGAAGACGCGGGCGCCCGGGGCGAGCGCCGCGATCGCGAGGACGTCCTCCACGCTGTCCGTGGCGAAGTCCCTGATGCCCAGGCGGTGGGCGTCGGCGATGTTCCGGTCGGACTTGACGGTGTTGCCGTAGTGGACGCGGTCGGCCGGGACGCCGGTCGCGAGGGCCTGGGCGATCTCGTGCGGGCTCGCCGCGTCGAAACCCGCGCCCCGCCGGGCCAGGGCGGTGAGGACCTCGTCCAGCGGGCAGGCCTTCATCGCGAACCGGACCTCCACGCCCGGCAGTTCGCGGCGCAAGGACGCGTAGCGCTCCTCGATGCCCGGCAGGTCGAAGACGAGCCGGTCGTCGGTCGCGGCCTCCAGGGCGGCGCGCAGCCGTGTGGTGACGTACGTGGTGTTCATGTGGATGCTCTGTCCCTCGCTAGCGGTCCAGCTCGGGGGCGTGGCCGTCGACGCGGGGCACGCCCGTGGACGCGCTCGCCCGCACCAGCGCCGCCCACGCCTCGATGAGCAGTGCGAAGTCCTCCATGTCCTGGCGCGCCTCGTCGATCAGGCGGGCGCGGCGCGCGGGCAGCGTGGCGGCGAACTCGGCGTAGCGCCCCCCGAGCTTGCGGTAGGAGCGCTCGATGACGTCGAGGCGGGCCTCGTTCTCGGCCGTGTCCAGGAGCGTGCTGGCGCGCACGAGTTCGGCGACGCGGGCCGCCCGCACGCCGTGCCGGGCGTCGAGGAGCGCCGCCCCTTCTCGCGCCAGGTCCGCGTAGACGCGGTTGAGGTAGAGCATGGACAGGAAGAACTTCGTGAACCGCGTCTGGTACGCGGCGAAGCCGGGGTCGGTGCGCCGCTCGCCGGTGTAGAAGTTCACGATGTCGCGGTTGTGCAGCACGCCCGGCAGCGTGCCGTTGTACACGACGTGCAGCAGGAAGTAGTCGCTGCCGATGGTGTTGGTGGCCGGGGGCAGCGGCACGCGCTCGTGCACCTGCTGGAAGCTGATGTTGCACATGTCGACCCGCATGGGGTCGACGAGGGTCAGGACCGCGTGGTCCGCGGTGAACGGCTCGGTGCCCGCGCCCTTGAAGGACTCCTCGACGAGGGCGCGCTTGTCGTCCTGGGACCAGTCGGCGGGGGCCCAGAGACTGACGACGTCGTGGTAGACGCCGGGGTCGAGGTCGTGGATCTCGCCGATGTCGACGGACAGTTCGCCGATGAAGGAGCCGCCCACGAGGACCACCGGCTTGTCCGCGTGCGCCGGGTCGAGCGCGGTCTCGGTGACGCCGGAACCGGCGTCCCCCGCGCGCTTGCCGAGCGAGGTCAGCTCGTGGTGGACGGGGAAGGCGGTCGTGTCGCCGAGGACCTGGTAGCCGCTGTCGGAGTCCCTGCGGTGCACGGAGGAGCAGCCGAGGGCGCTCGCGATCAGGAACGCCCGGTTGGTGCAGGCCCCGTAGGACGGCTCGGCGGGCAGCATCAGGTCGAGCAGCAACTGGGGCTTCGGCAGCTCCGATCGCTGGATCACCTGGCGCAGGAACACGCGCTGGGCGGCCTCGCCGAGGTGGTGGACGACGACGTTCGGAGTGCCGATGGCGGCGCGCGCGGCCCGGGCGTGCTCCGCGAAGGCGGCGGGCTCCGCGGAATCGAGGATCAGCACGTGCACCTCGACGTCGAAGTGCGCGGCGGCGTACGCGGCTTCCCGGCCGAGGGCGGTGATCACGGGGGCGCAGGCCCGGTCGGTGGGCAGGGCGAGGCAGATCTTGCGCATGTCGGCTCCCCGCCTCACCGGTGGGCGTCGGCGGAGTGCCAGGGCGTGAGCCCCAGGAGCCTCTCGCCGAGGCTGTTGAGGGCGGCGGTGCCGTAGCGCTCGGACTCGGGCAGGCGGGCGTCGCCGAGCAGCGTCGCGTTCCAGTCCGGGGTGCTCAGGTGCCGCCAGGATTCCACCCGGGACTTCCGCAGGACGTGGTGCTCCTCAAGGGCGGGCATCATCGACAGGTACTGCACCGCCCGGACGCCGTTCGCCGAGGTGTTGGGCGCCACGCCGTGGGCCAGCATGCCGTTCCAGATCAGCAGGTCGCCCGCCTTCAGCTCGGGCCGGACCACGGGGAACTCCGCGCGGTCGGTGTCCGGCCGCACCGGGTCCCGGTCGGCGGGCTGGTCGAGCTTCCAGCGGTCGAAGCGGCGGAACAGCTCGGGCGAGCACTGGAAGCCGCCGAGCTCGCTCTCGGTGTCGTGCAGCGCGATGATCCCCTGGACGCGCTGCGGCAGCACGCTGAGCGTGGAGTCGACGTCCCAGTGCAGCTCGATGTCGAAGCCCGTGTCCGTGGGCGCGATCAGCGAGCGGGAGCGGTTCTTGACGTTCGGCGGGTTGAGGTTCAGCCGGTCGAGGGTCACCCAGAGCTCCTCGCAGTCCCATACGTCGACGAACGCGTCGTAGACGCGCTGGGTCTGGCGACTGTCCCAGATCAGCTGGTGGTGGTAGGCCTCGACGAAGCCGTAGACGTACAGGTCCCGGTCGAGGTCGGTGCGGAACTCCCGCTCCTCGTACCAGCTCTCGGGCCGGTCCCGGTCCAGACCCTGGAACTCCCAGGCGAAGTCGAGGAGCCGGCGCGCCGCGTCGGCGGGTATCGCCTCCTCGACCACGACGTACCCGTACGTCTGCCAGAAGGTGTACTGCTCCGTCGACAGGACGCGCAGCGGGCGGGACTTGCGGATGTCCTTCAGGGGCGTCTGCGCGAGGTACGTCTCGCCGTCGGCGCTGAAGTACGGGGTCGGGGAGGCGGCGCGGTGCAAGGGTGCGGCGGGTGCGGACATGCACGTACTCCTGGCGTGGTGGGTGGTGAGAGACGGGCAGGAGCGACCGCGGCTTCGTGGTTCCGGGCGTGGGGGAGCCTCGGGCGGAGGCGGGTCGGAAACGGTGGAAGCGCTGTCGCCGACGCGGCCGGGGAACAGCGGTGTTCCCCTGGCCGATGAGGGAAGGGGCCGGGCGGCGCGGCGCGCCCCGGCGGGTCGGTTCGAGCGACGGTGGTGGCGTGCGGGGGACGGCGGCCCGACAGGGGGCTGCAAAGGACTAGACCAGCTCTTGGGTGCTCCAAAGATGGACTAGGCCACCGACGGAGTCAAGCCCCGTCCACAGGAGCCGCGTTGGTGTGTCCCGCTGCGTACCCGACGCCCGCAATGGCGGCGTCTGTACTGGTCAGCGGCGTGCGGGGGATTTTCCCGCACGCCGCTCGCGCATCCGTCGGGCGCCGCTGGAGCGGACGCCGTTGAGTGGTTCGTATCGGCAGGTGTGCGTAGGCCGGTAGGGCGGCGGAACTACGCTCACGCGGCCCCGGCGAGCACCTCCGCCACGGCGATCCCGGACACGCGGGTGGCGCCGTAGGTGGTCAGGTGGACGGCCCCGACGCGGTCGCCCGCGGGCACGCCCATCTCGACGACGACGGCGTCGGGGCGGCTGTTCAGGAGGTCGGTGAGCGCCTTCGACATCCAGGGGTGCCGGGCCGCGTCCCGGACCACCACGACCAGCTCGCGGCCGCTCGCGGGGGCGAGGGCGACGCGGTCCAGGAGGTCGGCCTCGCGGGTCAGTTCGGCCTCGCCGACGCGCACGGACGTGGTGCCGGGGCGCAGCGCGCGCAGCGGCTCGGCCACGCCCCAGGGGGTCGCGCCGTCCACGGCCAGGCTCATCGTCGGCGACAGCTCGACGACGTGCGGGTCGGCGGTCAGGGGGAGCGCGGCGCCGGACTCGCCGTGCACCCGGACCGCGCGCCGCGCGGCGACCAGACCGATGTCGGACGCGTCCGCGGCCGGGGCGGCGTCCCGGGCGAGCGCGGCCGACCAGGCGGCGAACTCGCCGACGCGGGCGGCGGCCTCGGTCAGGCGCTCCTCGGGCAGCGTGCCGTCGAGCACCGCCCGCACCAGGGCGTCGCGCAGGTCGTCCGCCGTGGACTGCTCGGCGCTCTCGCCCCCGACGCACACGGCGTCCACGCCCGCGGTGACCGCGCGGACGGTGGCGCCCGCGATGCCGTAGGGCCCGGACACGGCGCTCATCTCGATGCCGTCGGTGACGACGAGGCCGTCGAAGCCCAACTGGCCGCGCAGCACGTCGTCGAGGATGACGGGGCTGAGCGTCGCGGGCCGCTCGGCGTCGTACGCGGGCACGAGCATGTGCGCGGTCATGACGGCCCGTACGCCCGACTCCATCGCGGCGGTGAACGGCGGAAGCGCGGTGCGCGCGATCTCCTCGGCGTCGGCGGTGAACCGCGGCAGGCCGTGGTGCGAGTCGACGGCGGTGTCGCCGTGGCCCGGGAAGTGCTTGGCGCAGGCGGCGACCCCGGCGGACTGGAGCCCCCGGATCCAGGCGGCGGTGTGCCGCGAGACGACGTCGGTGCGGGCGCCGAAGGAGCGCACCCCGATGACGGGGTTCATCGGGTTGGAGTTGACGTCGGCGCTCGGCGCGAAGTCCAGGGACACGCCGATCTCGCGGAGCTGGCGGCCGATGTCGCGCGCGACGCGCTCGGTCAGATCGGGGTCGTCGATGGCGCCGAGGGCGAGGTTGCCGGGCCAGGAGGCGCCGGTGCGCGCGGCGATGCGGGTCACGTCGCCCGCCTCCTCGTCGATGGCCACGATCAGGTCGGGGTTCTCGGCGCGCAGCTCCGCGGTGAGCGCGGCGACCTGCTCCGGGCTCTCGATGTTGCGCCCGAACAGCACCACGGACGCCAGCCCTTCGGCGATCCTGCGCCGCACCCAGTCCGGCGCGGTCGTGCCCACGAACCCCGGCTGGAGGACGGAGTTGGCAAGGCGGGTGAGGTGCGGGTGGCTGGTGCTTGCCATGGGAGACCTCCACAGGGGCGCGCGACGGGCAGTGCGGTCGGGATCGGTTGACCGCGACGAAGCGGGCGACCGAGCCGGATGTTGGCCTATACCAATCCGGGGTGTCAAGACGTCCCGTTGCGGCGGTATGGCCTTAAATGCCCTGGGCAGAGGGCGAGTTCATGCCACACGGCGGGCCTCTCCCCGCCCGGTGGTGATTCGCAAAGGCGTACGCGGGGAGGCGGACGGCCGCCGACCGGCCCTGCGGCGCCCTCACCCCCGGACGCGCCGCCACTTGCGCAGGCTCACCAGCTCGCGCGGCGGGGTGAGCTTGCTGCCGACCTCGACGTACGACACCTCCGCCACGTACACGCTGCCCTCGGAGTCCACGGCCACGCTGTGCGGCCAGTTGAACCGGTCAGGGGCCTCCCCGGGCAGCTCCGCCCCGAACGAGGTGACGCGGCGGCCGTCCCGGTCGTGGACCCGCACCTTGTGGCCGAGCCCGGGCACGCCGTGCTGCACCGGCGGCGGCCCCTGCTCGGCGACGTACACATGGGTGTCCGCGCCTTTGCCCGCGCAGACGGCGACGGCCTTGTGGGCGTGCCACGAGGTGCGGAAGTCGCCGTCCAGGGAGAACACCTGCACGCGGTGGTTCTCGCGGTCGCACACGATCACCGCGTCGTCGCCGAGGAGGGCGATGTTGTGCGGGAGGCTGAACTGCCCGTCGTCGCTGCCGGGCGCGCCCCAGGACAGCAGATGGCGCCCGCGAGCGTCGTAGCGGTGCACGCGGGAGTTGCCGTAGCCGTCGGTCACGAAGACGTCGCCCGTCAGCGGTGACACCGCCACGTCCGTGGGGCGGTTGAAGGGCTCGCCGCTCTGGAAGCCGCTGGGGCTCCCGGTGCCGAGGACGAGCAGGGTGTTGCCCTCGCGGTCCGTCTTGGTGATCTTGTTACCGATGTCGTCGACGAGCCAGAGGTGGTCCTCGTGGTCGACGGTGACGGCGTGCGGGTGCAGGAAGCGGCAGCCCCGCCAGCGCGGGGTCAGGGTGCCGTACGGGTTCTCGATCAGCTCCGTGCCGGTGAACGGCGTGTCGTTGCCCCACATGTCGACGACGTGGCCCTCCCGGTCGAAGACCAGGACCGGCATGTTGCCGCGGTTGAAGACGTACACCCGGTCGGCCGAGTCGACGGCGACGGACGTGGCCTCCTGGAGCCAGATCCCGTGCGGGATCCTCGCCCAATAGGGCACCGGTTCGTAGACGGTCTCGCCGGTCGCGGGTCCGACAGCCAACAGTCCTCCCTGGACGCACCGGCCCGGAATCATAGGACGTCCGGCCGCCGGGCGACAGGGGGCGCGGCCCCCGTACGGTCCAGCAGGACGCGCCGTACCGCGCCGTCCGGCGGTGGAATGGACGGGTGACGCCCCCGGACGACTGCCTGGCCCGCAACGAGTGGATCTGCGGCGAGTATCTGAGCACCCGCCGCCGGATCCTCCTCGACGCCGTGGTCCAGCACCTGGAGCTGACCACCGTCTCCGTCCTGATCGGGCTCGCCATCGCCCTGCCCCTGGCCGTGGTCGCCCGGCGCTGGGGCATCGCGGCAGGACCCGTGCTCGCCGTCACCACCGTGCTGTACACGATCCCGTCGCTCGCGATGTTCTCGCTGCTGCTTCCCGTCTACGGCCTGTCCGCGACGCTGGTCGTGGCCGGGCTCGTCCTGTACTCCCTGACGCTGCTCGTACGGAACATCCTCGCCGGGCTTCGCGCCGTGCCCGAGGAGACCCGGCAGGCCGCCCGCGGCATGGGCTACGGGCCGATCCGGCTGCTCCTCACCGTGGAGCTGCCGCTCGCGCTGCCCGCCGCCATGGCGGGTCTGCGCATCGCCACCGTCTCCGCCGTCTCGCTCGTCACCGTCGGCGCGATCGTCGGCTTCGGCGGCCTCGGCAACCTGATCTACGCGGGCATGAACACCTACTTCAAGGCGCAGGTCCTCACGGCCTCCGTCCTGTGCGTGGTCATCGCCGTCGCCGCCGACGTGCTGCTGCTCGGCGTCCAGCGCCTGCTCACCCCCTGGACGAGGGCGGGGCGCGCGTGACGACCCTCGGTGACGCCTGGGACTGGCTCAGCACGTCCGCGCACTGGTCGGGCGACGGCGGCATCTGGCACCGCCTCGTCCAGCACCTGGTCCTCACCGTGGTGTGCCTGGTGATCAGCTGTCTCGTCGCGCTGCCCGTCGCCCTCGTGCTCGGGCACCTCGGCAAGGGCGGGGCGCTCGCGGTGAACATCTCCAACGTCGGCCGGGCGGTGCCGACCTTCGCGGTCCTCGTCCTGCTGCTGCTCACCCCGATCGGCGACTGGGGCGAGGGGCCGACCGTCGTCGCCCTGGTCCTGTTCGCCGTGCCGCCGCTGCTCACCAACGCGTACGTCGGGATGCGCGAGGTCGACCGCGGCGTCGTCCAGGCCGCGCGCGGCATGGGCATGACGGGGTGGCAGATGCTGTGGCGGGTCGAGGCGCCGCTGGCGCTTCCGCTGATCATGAGCGGGGTGCGGATCGCCGCCGTGCAGCTCGTCGCCACCGCCACCATCGCGGCGCTCGCGGGCGGCGGCGGGCTCGGCCGGATCATCACCGCGGGCTTCAACCTCGCCAGCACCCCGCAGGTCGTGGCGGGCGCGGTCCTGGTGGCCGCCTTCGCCCTGGTCGTCGAGGCGTTCTTCGAGGCCGCGGAGCGGCTGGCGCCCGGGTGGGCGCGCACGGCGCGGAGAAGGAGAGCGGAATGACGTGGCGCACCCGGCCCACCGGCACGACGTGGCGCACCTGGCCCGCCCGAATGACCTGGCGCACCCGTCTGCTGTCCGGCGTGCTCGTCGCGGCCGCCGTCCTTGCCTCCGGCTGCGACTCCGGGCCCTCCCTGGAGAACCGGGGCGAGGCCAGCCTGCCGCCGGGCGACAGCAAGCACCTGGTCGTCGGCTCCGCGGGCTTCACCGAGAGCGATCTGCTCGCGCACATGTACGCCCAGCTCCTGGAGAAGGCCGGATACGGCACGGAGTTCCTGTCCGTCGCCAACCGCGAGCTGTACGAACCCGCCCTGGAGTCCGGGCAGATCGACGTCGTCCCCGAGTACGCGGCGACCTTCGCGGACTGGCTGAACGCCAAGGTCAACGGCGCGGACGCCGAGCCGGTCGGCTCGCCCGACCTCGACACCACCATGAAGGCCCTGCGCGACCTCGCCGCCCCGCGCGGCCTGACCGTCCTCGACCCCGGCGAGGCCGTCGACCAGAACGCCTTCGCGGTCGCGGCCTCGTACGCCCGCGAGCACCGCCTCAAAACGCTCACCGACCTGGGGAAGTCGGGCCTGAAGGTGCGGCTCGCCGCGGGCGACGAGTGCGTCCGGCGCCCCTACTGCGAGCCCGGCCTGAAGACGGTGTACGGCATCGACGTCACCGCCGTCGACCCCAAGGGCGTCGGCACCACCCAGGCCAAGAAGGCGGTGCAGAGCGGCCGGGACCAGCTGGTGCTCACCACGTCCACCGACGCCACCCTCGACGAGTTCGGCCTCGTCCTCCTCGCCGACGACAAGCACCTCCAGAACGCCGACTACGTCGTCCCCGTCGTCAACCGCGCCCGCGCGGGCAGCGAGGGCGTGGCCCGCGCCCTCGGCCGCCTCAACACCGTCCTGACGACGGACGACCTGGCCGACATGAACCGCCAGGTGGACAGCTGGCGCAGACTGCCCGAGGACGTGGCGAAGAAGTACCTCAAGGACAAGGGACTGCTGTAGTAGACGCTCCGAAGGCGGGAAGCGCCCCGAAGGGGCGCGGGGAACTGCGCGAGCAACCCAGGGCGGCCCGCAGGCAGGGCACGAGCGTTCGCGGCACCCACGGAAGTCACGGTCCGGCACAGCGCAGCGTCACGCGTCGGCGACCGAGTCGAACTCCACCTCGTCCCTGCCCACCCCTTGGGCATCCGCGTCCACCGAGCGGCGCAGCGCCTCGTGCAGCTTCGCCGGGGTGAGGACGCCCACGAAGCGGGCGCCGTCGACCACGGCGACCCATCCGGCGTCGTGCTGGAGCATCACGCCGAAGGCCTGCTTCAGGGAGGCCCCCACGGGCAGCCAGGCGTTCATGCGGTGGGCCAGGTCGCCGACCGTGGCGCCGTCCCCGGCGAGCGCGACCTCGTCGACGCCGACCCAGCCGTGCAGATCGTCGTCGGCGTTCAGGACCATCGCCCAGCGCGCGCCGTCGGCCCGCAGCCGGGCCGCGGCCTGCGCGGCCGGCTCCTCCAGGCGGGCGACCGGCGGCTGCTCCAGGTCGTCCGCCTCGATCACGGTCACCGAAAGGCGCTTCAGACCCCGGTCGGCGCCCACGAACTGGGCGACGTACGGGGTGGCGGGCGTGCCGAGCACCGCGCCCGGCGTGTCGAACTGCTCGATGCGGCCCTGCCCGTACACGGCGACCCGGTCGCCGAGCCGCACCGCCTCCTCGATGTCGTGCGTGACCATCAGGACGGTCTTGCGCACGGTGCGCTGGAGGTTCAGGAACTCGTTCTGGAGGCGTTCGCGCACCACCGGGTCGACGGCGCCGAACGGCTCGTCCATCAGGAGCACCGGCGGGTCGGCGGCGAGCGCGCGGGCGACGCCCACGCGCTGGCGCTGCCCGCCCGAGAGCTGCTCCGGATAGCGCGAGCCGTACGTCTTCGGGTCGAGGCCCACCAGATCGAGGAGTTCGGCGGCGCGGGCCCGCGCCCTGGCCCGCTTCCAGCCGACGAGCGCGGGCACGGTCGCCGTGTTGTCGAGGACGGTGCGGTGCGGGAAGAGGCCGACCTGCTGGATGACGTAGCCGATGCGGCGGCGCAGGCGCACGGGGTCGACGGCGGCGATGTCCGCGCCGTCCACGTAGATCCGGCCGGACGTCGGCTCGATCAGCCGGTTCACCATCATCATCGTGGTCGTCTTGCCGCAGCCGGACGGGCCGACGAGCGTGACCAGCTCGCCCTCGGCGACCTCGAAGGAGAGGTCGTCCACGGCCGTCGTACCGTCCGGGTAGCGCTTGGTCACCTGCTCGAACCGGATCATCCCCTCACGCTAACCGCGCCGGTCACACCCCGCTCACCAGCACCACCTCAAGGGTGCGGGGGCCGTGCACGCCCTCGACCCGGTCCAGCTCGATGTCGCTGGTCGCGGAGGGGCCCGAGATCCAGGTGAGCGGGCGGCGCGGATCGAGCCGTTCGAGGGCGAGCGGCACCGACGCGACGACCTGGTCGGGAACGCGTACGACACAGACGTGGTGGTCGGGGACCAGCGTGATCCGGCGGCGCCCCTGGTCGGGGGAGCCGTCGAGGACGAGCGTGCCGGTCTCGGCGACGGCGACCGCGCAGCCCGTGACGACGCTGTCGACGCGGTCGAGGTCGCGCGCCGTGTGCGCCGCGCGGTCGGGGACGCGCGTGGCGTCGGCGGTCGCGAGCCACCACCGCGGCAGGCCGGGCGGGACCAGGACCGTCCGCGTGCCCCGCGCGGCGAGCAGCCGCGCGAGCAGCTCCGCGAGGCCGTCCGCGTCGGTGCGGTGCACGAGTGCCCGGTAGTCGGCGAGGTTCTCGGCGAGCAGATCGACGGTCGCGTCCTCGCCGCGCGTCCCGTGCTCGCGCAGATAGTCACGCGGCACGGCCGACTCGTAGCCGGCGTGCGGGTCCTGCGCGTCGTCCGGCTCCGGACCGAGCGCGCGCCTGATCCGCCCGAGGATCACGTCCCTGCCGCTCACGCCCCGCTCCCTTCGCCGTGGGTACGCCGCCACCAGTCGCGGAACGGCTCGGCGGGCACCGGCGGCAGATCCCGCGTGGCGCTCCACGCCCGGCCGGGCCCCGGCAGTGTGCGGGGGTGCACCGCCCGGGTACGGGAGGCGAGGCGCTGGCCCGCGCGCAGGGCGCCGGGGTGCCCGAAGACCCACCGCGCGGCCCGCATCGCGGCCCGCTCCGCCGCGTGCCCCTTGGCGGGCCGCAGCCGCACCCGCACACCGCGGCGGGTCACCTCGCCGCCCTCGACGACCCGCTCCCGCAGGTGCACCAGGACCTCCGGGATGTCGATGGCCACCGGGCACACCTCGTAGCAGGCGCCGCACAGCGACGACGCGTACGGCAGCGACGCGTCGACCGCGCTCGCGGTGCCCCGCAGCTGCGGGCTGAGGATCGCGCCGATCGGCCCCGGGTAGACCGAGCCGTAGGCGTGCCCGCCCGCCCGCTCGTACACCGGGCACACGTTGAGACAGGCAGAGCAGCGGATGCAGCGAAGCGCCTGGCGGCCGACCTCGTCGGCGAGCGTGTCGGTGCGGCCGTTGTCGAGCAGCACCAGGTGGAAGGCGCGGGGGCCGTCGGAGTCCGTGGTGCCCGTCCACGTCGACGTGTACGGGTTCATGCGCTCGGCCGTCGACGAGCGCGGCAGGGTCTGCAGGAACACCTCCAGGTCCCGCCACGTCGGCACGACCTTCTCGACGCCGACGACGGAGATCAGGGTCTCCGGGAGCGTCAGGCACATGCGGCCGTTGCCCTCGGACTCGACGACGACCAGCGTGCCCGTCTCGGCGACCATGAAGTTGGCGCCGGAGATCCCGACCCTGGCGCGCAGGAACTTCTCCCGCAGGTGAAGACGCGCCGCCTCGGCGAGCTCGGCGGGCGTGTCGGTGAGCCCCTCCGGGGCGGGACGGCCCCAACGCCCCATCTCCGCGCGGAAGATGTCCCGGATCTCGCCGCGGTTGCGGTGGATGGCGGGCACCAGGATGTGCGAGGGGCGGTCGTGGCCGAGCTGCACGATCAGCTCGGCGAGGTCGGTCTCGTAGGCACGGACGCCCGCCGCCTCCAGGGCTTCGTTGAGGCCGATCTCCTGGGTGGCCATCGACTTGACCTTGACGACCTCCGACTCGCCGGTCTCCTGGACGAGCCGCGTCACGATCCGGTTGGCCTCGGCGGCGTCGGCGGCCCAGTGCACGGTGCCGCCCGCCGCCGTCACCGCCTCCTCCAGGCGCAGCAGATAACGGTCGAGGTGGCGCAGCGTGTGGTCCTTGATGCGCTTGCCCGCCTCGCGCAGGCGCGCCCAGTCGTCGAGTTCGGCGACGGCCCTGGCCCGCTTGTCGCGGATGGTGTGCGTGGCGTGCCGCAGATTGGCGCGCAGCGTCGCGTCGCCGACGGCGGCACGGGCCGCCTCGGGAAACGCGGGCATGCCCACGAAGGTGCCGCTCATGTCAGGGGCTCCTCTTCCGTGCTCGCCAGGATCTCGGCGAGGTGGACGGGGCGCGGGCCCGCCTTCAGCCGCGACATCGTGCCGCCGATGTGCATGAGGCAGGAGTTGTCCGCCGCGCACAGCACGTCGGCCCCGGTCGACTCCGCGTTGCGCACCTTGTCGGCGCCCATCGCCGCCGACACGGCGGCGTTCTTCACGGCGAAGGTGCCGCCGAATCCGCAGCACTCCTCGGCGCCCGGCAGCTCCACCAGGTCGAGCCCCTTGACCGCGCCGAGCAGCCGCGCGGGACGGTCGCCGAGCCGAAGCGAGCGCAGGCCGTGGCACGTCGGGTGGTACGTCACCGTGTGCGGGTAGTACGCGCCCACGTCCGTGACGCCCAGGACGTCCACCAGGAACTCGGTCAGCTCGTAGGTACGGGGCACCACCGGAGCCACGGCCGCCGCGAGTCCGCCGCCGCGGCCCTCGGCCCTGGCCCGCTCGCCGAGCCGCGGATACAGCTCTCGCACCATCGCCGCGCACGAGCCGGAGGGCGTCACGATCGCCTCGTACCCGCCGAAGACATCGGAGAAATGCCGGGCGAGGGGCTCCGCCTGATGGCGATAGCCGGTGTTGTAGTGCGCCTGCCCGCAGCAGGTCTGGGCCTCCGGGAAGTCCACCTCGACGCCCAGCCTGGTCAGGAGTTTCACGGTGGCCCGGCCGGTGTCGGGATAGAGCGTGTCGTTGACACACGTCAGGAAGAGTGCGACACGCATGGTGCGTTCCTCCTCGTCGATCATCGGATGGCCCGAGCGTACTTGCGCGGGCGGCGCCGCACGAGCCCCCGGCGGCGGGGACGGCCCGGGACGCCGCGTCGGCCCGGCGGGCGGTGTGCTCAACTAGGACGGTTCCGCTTCCGCGCACTGTTGAGGAGTCGCCTTGAGCCCCACGTACCGTCAGCCCGGAGTCGTGCTCACCGACCGCCGGTTCAGCGTCCCGCTCGACCACGAGGACCCCGCGGGGGAGCGGATAGAGCTGTTCGCGCGGGAGTGCGTGGCGGCGGCGCGGCAGGACGCGGAGCTGCCCTGGCTGGTGTACCTCCAGGGCGGCCCCGGCTTCGGGGCCCACCGCTTCAGCGGCAAGCAGGCCTGGCTCGGCCGCGCCCTGCGCGACTACCGCGTGCTGCTGCTCGACCAGCGCGGCACCGGCGCGTCGACGCCCGCCAACCGGCAGACCCTTCCGCTGCGCGGCGGGCCCCGCGAACAGGCCGCCTACCTGGGCCACTTCCGCGCCGACGCGATCGTGCGCGACTGCGAGGCGGTCCGGCGCGAGGTCACCGGCGGCGCCCCCTGGACCGTCCTCGGCCAGAGCTTCGGCGGCTTCTGCGCCACGCACTACCTGTCCACCGCGCCCGAGGGCCTCGCGACCGCCCTGATCACCGGCGGGCTCCCGACGCTCGACGGGCACGCCGACGACGTGTACCGCGCCGCCTACCCGCGCATGGAGCGCAAGTCCCTCGCCCACTACGCCCGTTACCCCCAGGACGCCGAACGGGCCCGGCGCGTCGCCGAGTACGCCGCCGAGCACGAGCCCGTCCTGAACGGCGGCTACCGCTTCACCGTCGAGGCCTTCCAGTCCCTGGGCATCCTGCTCGGCACCGGCGACGGCAGCCACCGTCTGCACTACCTCCTGGAGGACGCCTTCGTGCGCACCGCCTCCGGGCACGAGCTGTCGGACTCCTTCCAGGAGCAGGCCCAGGCCCTCCTGTCGTACGCCGGACACCCGCTGTACGCCCTGCTGCACGAGGCCTGTTACGCCCAGGGCGGGCGTGCCACCGCGTGGTCGGCGGAGCGGGTGCGCGGCGAGTTCCCCGCCTTCGACGCGGGCAAGAGCCTCGCCGGGGGCGAGCCGGTCCTTTTCACCGGGGAGGCCGTGCAGCGCTGGATGTTCGACTGCGACCCGGCGCTCCGCCCGCTGCGCGAGACCGCGGACCTGCTCGCCGAACGCGCCGACTGGGCCCCGCTGTACGACGCCGAGCGCCTCGCCGCGAACGAGGTGCCGGTGGCCGCGGCCGTCTACCACGACGACCTCTACGTCGACACGGCCGACTCCCTGCGCACCGCCCGCACGATCGGCGGCCTGCGCACCTGGGTCACCGACGAGTACGAGCACGACGGCCTGCGCGCGAGCGGCGACCGGGTCCTGGACCGTCTGCTCGGCCTGGTGCGGGGCGAGATCTGACACCGGAAGCGCCCCGAAGGGGCGCGGGGCTGTGCCGACATGCGGCTCCGCCGCGTGGGCGCGACCGGCCTCGACGAACCGGCAGGCGAACGACGGCAGGGCACGGCGAATTCAGCGGAGCGCTTAGGCTGCGCGCATGACCGAGTCGCAGAACACCCCGACGACCGAGCGGGACCAGCTGGCCCCCATGCCCGAGGACTGGCAGCGCGCCCTCGCCGTCGTGGCCCACCCGGACGACCTGGAGTACGGCTGCGCGGGCGCCATCGCCTCCTGGACGGACGCGGGTCGCGAGGTGGCGTACCTCCTCGCGACCCGGGGTGAGGCGGGCATCGACTCCCTCGCGCCCGCCGAGGCCGCGCCGCTGCGGGAGCGGGAGCAGCGCGCCAGCGCCGCCGTCGTCGGCGTGGACACCGTCGAGTTCCTCGACCACAAGGACGGCGTGATCGAGTACGGCACGGCGCTGCGCCGCGACATCGCCGCCGCGATCCGCAGGCACCGGCCCGAGCTGGTCATCACGCTCAACCATCAGGACACGTGGGGCGGCGTCGCCTGGAACACCCCGGACCACGTCGCCGTCGGCCGCGCCACCCTGGACGCGGCCGCCGACGCGGGCAACCGCTGGATCTTCCCGGAGCTGATCGAGCAGGGCCTCGAGCCGTGGAACGGGGTGCGCTGGGTCGCCGTGGCCGGGACCGACCGGCCCACGCACGCGGTGGACGCGCGCCCCGGCCTGGAGCGCTCCGTCCGCTCGCTGCTCGAACACCGCGCGTACCTGGAGGCGTTGACCGACGAGGACCCGGAGAAGTACTGCCGCTCGTTCCTCGGCGGCTTCGCCGAGCGGCTCGCGCCGCGCTTCGGCGGAACTCCCGCGGTGGCGTTCCAGCTCTTCGGCCGCTGACCCGCGCGCGGGCGCCGGTGATGCGGGTTTGACATCCCGCGTTGCCGATTCTGCAATGGGCGCATGGCACGCGAAGAGAGTCACACGCACGAGACCCACGAGGGGGGCGACGGCGGGACGGACCAGGTCCTCACCGCCGTCGGCCCCCGTCTCCGCACGATCCGCAAGGAGCGCGGCGCCACGCTCGCCGGGCTTTCCGCCGCCACCGGCATCTCCGTCAGCACCCTCTCCCGCCTGGAGTCGGGCGGGCGCAAGCCGAGCCTCGAACTGCTCCTGCCCATCGCCCGCGCCCACCAGGTGCCCCTCGACGAGCTGGTCGGCGCCCCGCCCGTCGGCGACCCCCGCGTCCGCGCCAAGCCGATCGTCCGGCACGGCCGCACGATGGTGCCCCTGACCCGGCAGCCCGGCGGACTCCAGGCGTACAAGGTCATCGAGCCCCAGCGCGCGGTCGAACCCGACCCGAGGACGCACGAGGGCTACGAGTGGCTGTACGTCCTGTCCGGACGCCTGCGCCTGGTGCTCGGCGAGCACGACGTGGTCCTTGCCGCGGGGGAGGCGGCCGAGTTCGACACCCGGGTGCCGCACTGGTTCGGCTCCACCGGCGAGGGCCCCGCCGAGTTCCTGAGCCTGTTCGGGCCGCAGGGCGAGCGCATGCACGTACGGGCCAAGCCCAAGAAGCGGTCCGCGGCGGCGGACTGACCCTGTTCCCTTCGGGGCAAGCGACCGCTTAGTATGCGCGGGAGCACGGTCCACCTACGCCCTCGTGGAGGCCCCGCATGCACGCATGGCACGTACCCCGCAACGGCGAGCCGGGCGAGGTGATGCGGCTCGAAGAGGCGGAAACCCCGGTGCCCGGCGACGGCCAGGTGCTGCTGAAGGTCCGCGCCGCGAACGTCAACTTCCCGGACGCGCTGCTGTGCCGCGGCCAGTACCAGATCACCCCGCCGCTGCCGTTCACGCCCGGCGTGGAGGTCTGCGGCGAGACGCCGGACGGGCGGCGCGTCATCGCCAACCCCGTGCTGCCGTACGGCGGGTTCGCCGAGTACGCCGTCGCGGACGCCGCCGCCCTGCTGCCCGCCCCGGACGCCCTCGACGACGCCGAGGCGGCGGCCCTGCACATCGGCTACCAGACCGGCTGGTTCGGACTGCACCGGCGCGCCGGGATCCGGGCGGGCGAGACGCTCCTGGTGCACGCGGCCGCGGGCGGCGTCGGCAGCGCGGCCGTCCAGCTCGGCAAGGCCGCCGGCGCGCGCGTCATCGGCGTCGTCGGCGGCGCCGAGAAGGCCCGGGTCGCCCGCGGACTCGGCTGCGACGCGGTCGTGGACCGGCACGCGGACGACGTCGTCGCGGCCGTGAAGGACGCCACCGGCGGCCGCGGCGCCGACGTCGTCTACGACCCGGTGGGCGGCGCCGCGTACACCCAGTCCGCCAAGTGCGTGGCCTTCGAGGGCCGCCTGATCGTCGTCGGCTTCGCGAGCGGCACCATCCCGGCGCCCGCCCTGAACCACGCCCTGGTGAAGAACTACTCGATCGTCGGCCTGCACTGGGGCCTGTACGCCACGAAGGACCCGCGGTCCGTCCTCGACTGCCACGAGCAGCTCACCGCGCTCGCCGCCAAGGGCGCGGTCAAGCCGCTGGTGAGCGAGCGCGTCCCGCTGTCGGGCGCGGCGGCGGCCGTGCAGCGCGTCGCCGACGGGGCCACCACCGGGCGCGTCGTCGTGCTGCCCGGGCGCACGGACGGAGGATCCGCATGACCGACGCCGCCGAACTGCGCCGCCGCACCCGGGAGTTCCTCGCCGCGCACCCGCCGGCGGCGACGGGGCGCGACGCCTTCCTGAAGGCCCGCTTCGACGCCGGGCTCGCCTGGGTGCACTACCCCGAGGGCCTCGGAGGGCTCGGCGCGCCCCGCACCCTCCAGGCCGTCGTGGACGCCGAACTGGAGGCGGCGGGCGCCCCCGACAACGACCCGCGCCGCATCGGCATCGGCCTCGGCATGGCGGCGCCGACGATCCTCGGCTTCGGCACCGAGGAGCAGAAGCGCCGCTTCCTCAGGCCCCTGTGGGCCGGCGAGGAGGTGTGGTGCCAGCTCTTCAGCGAGCCCGGCGCGGGCTCCGACCTGGCCGCGCTCGGCACCCGCGCGGTGCGCGAGGGCGACACCTGGGTGGTGACCGGGCAGAAGGTGTGGACCTCCAGCGCGCACCTCGCCCGCTGGGCCATCCTCATCGCCCGCACCGACCCGGACGTGCCCAAGCACCGCGGCATCACCTACTTCGTCTGCGACATGTCCGACCCGGGCGTCGAGGTGCGGCCGCTGCGGCAGATCACCGGGGAGGCCGAGTTCAACGAGGTCTTCCTCACCGGCGTCCGCATCCCCGACGCCCACAGGATCGGCGAGGTCGGCGACGGCTGGCGGGTCGCGCAGACCACGCTGATGAACGAGCGCGTCTCGATCGGCGGCGCCCGCCTGCCGCGCGAGGGCGGCATGATCGAGCCCCTCGCGCGGACCTGGCGCGAGCGCCCCGAGCTGCGCACCCACGATCTGCACCAGCGCCTGCTCACCCTCTGGGTGGAGGCCGAGGTCGCCCGGCTCACCGGCGAGCGCCTGCGCCAGCAGCTCGTGGCGGGCCAGCCGGGCCCCGAGGGCTCCGGCATGAAGCTCGGCTTCGCCCGCCTCAACCAGGCCATCAGCGGACTGGAGGTCGAACTCCTCGGCCAGGAAGGGCTGCTGTACGACGACTGGACGATGCGGCGGCCCGAGGGGGTCGACTTCTTCGGGCGCGGGGCGGGCTACCGCTATCTGCGCGCCAAGGGCAACAGCATCGAGGGCGGCACGAGCGAGGTCCTGCTCAACATCGTGGCCGAGCGCGTCCTCGGCCTGCCGCCGGAACCGCGCACCGACAAGGACGTCGCCTGGAAGGACCTGGCCCGATGACCTCACCGAGCGACCTGCTCTACACGCAGGAGGAAGAGGCGGTCCGCTCCGCCGTGCGCTCCCTCCTCGCCGACCGCTGCGATCCGGCCGCCCTGCCGGCGCGCGCGGAGTCGGACCGGCCGCACGACCGCGAGCTGTGGAAGGCCCTCACCGAGGGCATGGGCCTCGCCGGTCTCCTGGTGCCCGAGGAGCGGGGCGGCCAGGGCGCCACGCACCGCGAGGCCGCCGTGGTCCTGGAGGAGCTGGGCCGCGCGGTGGCCCCCGTGCCGTATCTGACCAGTGCCGTCATCGCCACTGAAGCCCTGCTCGGCTGTGGCGGGGAGGCCGCGGACCTGCTGGCGGCCCTGGCGTCGGGCCGCACGGTCGGTGCCCTGGCCGTACCGTTCGCCACCGCCCCCGGTGCCGCCTTCCCTTCGGCGCGGTACGCGGACGGCGTCCTGCACGGCGAGGTGACCGGCGTCGCGGACGCGGCCGCCGCCGACGTCCTGCTCGTCCCGTCCGACAGCGGTCTGTTCGCCGTCGACACCGGCCGGGGCGGCGTCACCGTCACCGCCCTGACCTCGCTCGACCGCACCCGTCCGCTCGCCGCGGTCACCCTCGGCGCGGCCCCCGCGCGCCTGCTCACCACCGACGCGGCAGCCGCGGTGCGCCGCGGGCTGCGCGCCGGGGCGGGCCTGCTCGCCTCGGAGCAGCTCGGCCTCGCCGAGTGGTGCCTGACGGAGACCGTGCGCCACACGAAGGAGCGCCACCAGTTCAACCGCCCCGTCGGCTCCTTCCAGGCCCTCAAGCACCGCCTCGCCCAGGTCTGGCTCGACGTCGTGAACACCCGCGCCGTCGCCCGGCACGCCGCCGACGCCCTGGCCACCGGCAGCGACGAGCCGGACCTCGCGACGGCCCTCGCCCAGGCCTACGCGTCCCCCGTGGCCGTGCGCGCCGCCGAGGAGGCCCTGCAACTGCACGGCGGCATCGGCATGACCTGGGAACACCCCGTCCACCTCGCCCTCAAGCGCGCCAAGGCCGACTCCATCGCCCTGGGCACGGCGGGGCGGCACAAGGAGGCCCTGGCAGGGCTCGTCGCCCTGCCGCCGCCCTGACCTGCACGTAGTCCGAAAGTCGTAGGGGACCCGTGCCTTACACACCCATTACTTGAGGCATAATTGCGAGCTGTTCGCAACAAGGATTGATCTTCAGTAGGGGTGTGGAGCATGAGGGCCCGATCCATACGGACCACGGGCGCGGTCGCGGCGGCCGCCGCACTGGCGGTCGCCGCGTCGGCCTGTTCGTCGCCGGACGACGGCAAGGGCTCGGACGGCGCCAAGGACTCGGCCGTCGTGGGCATCGCCTACGAGCCCGAGACCCTCAGCCCGCTCCTCGGCTACGGCAAGGACGGCAACTCCAAGATCTTCGACGGTCTGCTCACGCACGACGCCGACATGAAGCTGCGGCCCGCGCTCGCGGCGAAGCTCCCCAAGGTCAGCGACGACGGCAAGACCTACACCTACGAGCTGCGCAAGGGCGTCAAGTTCAGCGACGGCAAGCCCTTCTCGGCCAAGGACGTCGTCTTCACGTACGAGACGATCCTCGACAAGAAGACGAACAACGCCTCCAAGACCGAGCTCGACGCCCTCAAGAGCGTCGAGGCCAAGGGGAGCGACGGCGTCGTCTTCCACCTCAAGTACCCCTACGCGCCCTTCGCCGAGCGCACGGTGCTGCCCATCGCCCCCGAGCACATCGCGGGCAAGCAGGACGTCAACAAGGGCGACTTCTCCACCAAGCCCGTCGGTACCGGCCCCTACGAGCTGGTGAAGTGGTCCAGGGGCGAGAAGATCGTCTTCAAGGCGAACCCCGGCTACTGGGGCGGCGCGCCGAAGATCAAGAACTTCACCATGGCGATCATCAAGGACGACGACGTGCGCGCCACCCGGCTGCGCACCGGCGACCTCGACGGCGCCATCCTGCCGCCGAACCTCGCCAAGACCTTCGAGTCCGACGGGCAGAAGAAGACGTACGCCGCCAAGACCTTCGACTACCGCGTCGTGACCCTGCCGACCGGCAACAAGGTCGCGGGCAGCACCGCCGTCCGGCGCGCCCTCGACATCGGCGTCGACCGCAAGGCCATGGTCGACTCCATCCTCGAAGGCGCGGGCAAGGAGGCCTACGGCCCCGTCCCGACGGACAGCCCCTGGTTCACCAAGGGCACCGAGCGCAAGTTCGACGCCGCCAAGGCCAAGAAGATCCTCGACGACGCGGGCTGGAAGCCCGGCAAGGGCGGCATCCGCGAGAAGGACGGCGTCCAGGCGTCGTTCCCGCTCTGGTACCTCACCGGCGACAAGCTCCGCCAGGACCACGCGCTCGCCTACGCCTCCGACGCCAAGAAGCTCGGCATCAAGGTCGAGGTGCAGTCCGGCACCTGGGAGGTCATCGAGCCGCGCATGGCCAAGGACGCCGTCCTCGCCGGCGGCGGCTCCCCGGCCGACCCGGACTTCGACCAGTACACGCTCCTGAAGTCCTCGCTCGCCGGTGACGGCTTCAACAACATGGCGCACTACGACAACGCCAAGGTCGACAAGGCCCTGGAGGACGCCCGCGAGAGCGGCGACCGGGCCGAGCGCGGAGCCGCGTACGACACCGTCCAGCGCGAGCTGGTGAAGAACCCCGGCTACACCTTCCTCACGCACATCGACCACCTGTACGTGGTGAACGAGTCCTTCGGCGATCTGTCCACGCAGGTCGAGCCGCACGACCACGGCCTGGCCTCGGGCCCGTGGTGGAACGTCGAGGACTGGCAGCCGAAGAAGTGACCTCCGCGCCCGACAAGCGGCGCGCCCAGGGGACCGGCCGGGTCCCCTGGGGGCCCATGGCACGGCTCGTCGGACGACGGGCCGTGTTCGCCGTACCGGTCCTGCTCGTCGTGACCTTCGGCGTCTTCGCCGTCGCCGAGGCCTCGCCCTTCGACCCCGTCAAGGCGTACGCGGGCACGGCCGGGCTCACCGCGTCCCAGGAGAACCTCGACCAGCTGCGCGCCAACCTCGGCGTCGACAAGCCGCTCGTCGGCCGCTGGTGGGACTGGCTCACCTCGGCCCTGACCGGCGACCTCGGCGACTCCAGCACCCTGCGCCAGCCCGTCGCCGACGCCATCGGCGAGCGCATCGGCTGGTCGGTGCTCCTCGCCGCCACCGCGTTCGTCCTCGCGATCCTGCTCGGCTCGGCCCTCGGCGTGCTCGCCGCGCGCCGCCCCGGCGGCTGGCTCGACCGGGGCATCACCTCGCTCGCCTACACCCTGGAAGCCGCGCCGCCGTTCTGGCTCGGCCTGCTGGTGATGTGGCTGTTCGCGCTCAAGCTCGATGTGCTCCCGGCGGGCGGGCTCACCGACACCGCCAGCACGACGGTGACGTTCGACCAGGTCACCAGCCATCTGATCCTTCCCGCCGCCGTCCTCGCGATCTCCCAGCTGCCGTGGTTCGTGCTGTACGTGCGCCAGGGCGTCGGCGACGCGCTCGGCGACGACCCCGTGCGCGGCGCCCGCGCCCGCGGCCTGGCCGAGCGCACCGTGCTCCTGAAGCACGCCTTCCGCTCCGGCCTGCTGCCGGTGCTCACCCTCGTCGGCTCCCGCGTGCCCGAACTCATCACCGGCGCGCTGCTCGTGGAGACCGTCTTCAGCTGGCCCGGCATCGCCGCGGCCACCGTGGGCGCCGCCACCTCCGTGGACTTCCCGCTGCTCGCCGCGCTCACCGCGCTCGCGACGGCCGCCGTCCTGCTCGGCAACCTCCTCGCGGACCTGCTGTACGGGCTCGCCGACCCGAGGGTGGGATTCGATGGCTGACACCACCTGGCGCCCCGCCGCCGCGCGCTCGTCGCGCACCTCGGCGGCCGCCACGCGCGCGTGGCGGGTGTGGGGCTCCGCCGCGATCGTCGCCGCCGTCGTGCTCGCGGTCCTGGTCGTGCCGCCGCTCGTCGACCTCGACGAACAGGCCGTGCACCTCGCGGACAAGCTGCTCCCGCCGTCCCTCGACCACCCCTTCGGCACCGACGACGTGGGCCGCGACCTGCTGGTGCGCTGCGTGTACGGGCTGCGCGTCTCGCTGCTCGTCGGCGTCGTCGCCGCCGTGGCCGCCACCGTCGTCGGCACCGCCGTGGGCGCGCTCGCCGCCGCCTGCGGCGGCTGGGTGGACCGGATCGTGATGCGCCTCGTCGACGTCTTCGCGTCGGTCCCGCACCTGCTGCTCGGCATCTTCATCGTGGCGATGTTCCGGCCCGGCGTCTGGCCCGTGGTGATCTCCGTGGGGCTCACCCACTGGCTGTCCACGGCCCGCATCGTGCGCGCCGAGGTCCTGTCGCTGCGCTCGCGTCCCTTCGTCGACGCGGCGATCTCCGGCGGCGCCTCGCGCTGGCGCGTCACCGTGCGCCATCTGCTGCCCGGCGTCCTGCCCCAGGCCGGACTCGCCGCCGTCCTGATGGTGCCGCACGCCATCTGGCACGAGTCCGCGCTGTCCTTCCTCGGCCTCGGCCTGCCCACGCACCAGGCGAGCCTCGGCACGCTCGTGCAGGGCGCGCGCAGCTCGCTGCTCGCGGTTGACTGGTGGCCCACGCTCTTCCCCGGCCTGTTCATCATCGTGCCCACCCTGGCGATCGCGGGCCTCGCGGGCGCCTGGCGCGAGCGCATCAACCCGCGCCGCCGATCGGAGCTGATGCTGTGACCGCCGCGCCCGGACAACCGGTGCTCTCGGTACGAGGGCTCTCCGTGCGCTTCCGCATGCGCGGCGGCGCCCACGTCTCCGCCGTCACCGACGCCCGCTTCGACCTCGCGCCCGGCGAATGCCTCGCCCTCGTCGGCGAGAGCGGCTGCGGCAAGTCCGTGCTCGCCTCGGCGCTGCTCGGCCTCCTGCCGGGGAACGCCGAGACCGCCGGGTCCGCGCTGCTCGGCGGGTCCGGCGGGCAGGGCGGGCTCGACCTGCTCACCGCCGACGAGCGCACCCTCGCCCGCACCGTGCGCGGGCGGCGCGTCGGCCTCGTCCCGCAGAGCCCCGCCGCGCACCTCACGCCCGTACGCACCGTGCGCTCCCAGCTGGAGGAGACCCTGCGGGAGCTGACGGGCGTGCGCCGCCCCGCGCTGCGCCCGGCCGCCGAGGCGGCGGCCGAGCGCGCCTCCTTCCCCGTCAGTCACCTCGACCGCTACCCGCACCAGCTCTCCGGCGGCCTCGCCCAGCGCGCCGCCACCGCGCTCGCCCTGATCGGCGACGCGCCGCTGCTCCTGGCCGACGAACCCACCACGGGCCTGGACCGCGAGCTCGTCGACCGCACCGTCGACGAACTGCGCCGCCACGTCGGCGACGACCGCGCGCTGCTCCTGATCACCCACGACCTGGCCGCCGCCCGGCGCGTCGCCGACCGCGTCGCCGTCATGTACGCGAGCCGCGTCGTCGAGATCGCCGCCGCCGCCGACTTCTTCGGCGCGCCCGGACCACGCCACCCGTACGCGCGCGGCCTCCTGGACGCCCTGCCCGAGCGGGAGTTCACGCCGATCCCCGGCATGCCGCCCGAGCTGTCCGCGCTCCCGGACGGCTGCGCCTTCGCGGCCCGCTGCGCGGGGGCGGACGAGACCTGCGCGACGCGGCCCGCGCTGACGTCCGGCGTCGCCTGCCACCACCCGGTCACCGCCGCGCTGGAGGCGCCCCGTGCTTGAACTGCGCTCCCTGACCGCCGGATACGACCGCCGCGACCCCGTCGTACGGGACGTCAGCCTCACCCTCGCGCCCGGCGAGTCCGTGGGCCTGCTCGGCCCCAGCGGCTGCGGCAAGTCGACGCTCGCCCGGGTCGCGGCCCTCCTGCACCAGCCGGACGCGGGCCAGGTCGTCATCGACGGCGAGGCCGCGCGCGGCTGGCGCCACCGGGCCCCGCGCGCCCAGCGCACCGCGTTCGGCGTGGTCTTCCAGCAGCCCCGGCTCTCCGCCGACCCGCGCCTTACCCTCACCCAGCTGATCGCGGAGCCCCTGCGGGCCACCGGGCGCGCCGCCGGGGCCGCGGAGCGCGTCGCGGACCTCGCCCGCACCGTCGGCCTGGGCACCGACCTGCTCGGCCGCCGCCCGCACGAGGTCAGCGACGGCCAGCTCCAGCGGGCCTGTCTGGCCCGCGCCCTGGTGCTGCGGCCGCGCTGGCTGATCTGCGACGAGATGACGGCCATGCTCGACGCGTCGACCACCGCCGCCCTGGTCGCCGCCGTGGAGGAGTACCGGGCCGACGCCGGGGCCGGGCTGCTCGCCGTGGGGCACGACAAGGTGCTCCTGGAGCGGTGGTGCGACCGGACGGTGCACTGGGACGAGCTGACCGGTGGGGCCGCGCCCGCCTAGAGGGGCCGCCGACCCGTGCGTCAGACGGTGACCAGCGTGACCTCGGTCGCCTTCACGCTCGTATAGACGGACGTGCCGTCGGCGAGGCCCAGTTCGGCCGCCGCCTGCGGGGTGATCTCGGCGACGAGGTCCGGCGTCTTCTCGCCGGTGACCAGGACCCGCAGTCGGCTGCCGACCGCGGTGATCTCCCGGACCGCGCCGGGCCAGACGTTGCGCGGGCTGCCCTCGGGGTGTTCCAGGTGCAGCGACACCGCCTCGGGCGCGATGATCGCGAGCGCCCGCGCGCCCTCGTCGAGCGGATCGGCGGCCACCAGGTGCCCGCCGTCGGCGAGCAGCAGGGTGCCGTTCCCCGTGCCCGTGCCCGCGAGGGCGTTGCGCCCCAGCATGCGCGCCACCCAGGGCGAGCGCGGGCGCCGGGTGACCTCGGCGGGCGGGGCGTCCTGAAGCGCCCGGCCGTCCTCCAGGACGAGGACCCGGTCGGCCAGCGAGACGGCCTCGACCGGATCGTGGGTGACGATCAGACAGACCCCGCCGAAGTCCGCCAGATGGGTGCGCAGGGTGTGGCGCACCTGGGCCCGGGTCGTCTGGTCGAGGGCGGCAAGCGGCTCGTCGAGCAGCAGCAGCCGCGGGTGCGGCGCCAGGGCCCGGGCGAGGGCGACGCGCTGGGCCTGGCCGCCGGAGAGCTGCGCGGGCCTGCGGTGCGCGAGGTGCCCGACGCCGAGCCGGTCGAGCCAGAGCCGGGCCGTCCGGCGGGCCTCGGCGCGCGGCACCCCCTGCGCGCGCAGCCCGTACGCGGTGTTGGACAGGGCGCTCAAGTGCGGGAAGAGCGCGCCGTCCTGGGGCACCCAGGCGACGCCGCGCCGGTGCGGCGGCAGTGCGGTGACGTCCGTGTCGCCGAGGCGGAGCCGGGCGTGGGCGCGGGGGGTGAGCCCGAGCAGGGCGCGAAGGAGCGTGGTCTTGCCCGCGCCGTTCGGCCCGACGACGGCGATGGTGGTGCCGGGGTCGGCCTCCAGGGTGAGCCGGTTGAAGCCGGTGACGTCCGCGTGCAGGGGCCAGCGCTCCCGCGCGGCCCCGGCCGGGGCGGCGGCCTCCGGCGGGTGCGCGGCCTCGTCGCCCCGCGGTTCGGCGCGGTCCCCGGCGGTGCCGCGGGGGCGTGCCGCGCGGTCGGTCGTGCCGCCGGTCCAGCGTCCGCGCAGTGCGACGAGGACGGCCATCGCGATGACGAGCAGCAGCAGGGACACCGAGGTCGCGGCCTCGGGCTGGTCCTGGAGCAGCAGATAGACCTGGAGCGGCAGGGTCTGCGTGGTGCCCGGCAGGTTCCCGGCGAAGGTGATGGTCGCGCCGAACTCGCCGAGCGCCCGCGCCCAGGTGAGGGCGGCCCCGGCGGCGAGCCCGGGCGCGACCATCGGCAGGGTGACGGTGAAGAACACCCGTACCGGCGAGGCGCCGAGGGAGGCCGCGGTCTCCTCGTACGACAGGCGCATGCCCGCGAGGGCGCCTTCGAGGCTGATGACCAGGAACGGCATGGCCACGAACGTGGCGGCCACGACGGCCCCCGACGTGTGGAACGGCAGCACGATCCCGAAGGTGTCCTCCAGCCACGGCCCGAGCAGCCCGCGCCGGCCGAGGCCGAGCAGCAGCGCGACCCCGCCGACCGTGGGCGGAAGCACCATGGGCAGCAGCACGAGCGAGCGCACAAGGGCCTTGCCGGGGAACGGGACGCGGGCGAGCAGCCAGGCCAGCGGCACCCCGAGGACCAGGGACAGGCCGAGCGCCCAGAAGGACACGTACAGCGAGAGCTTGAGCGCCTCGGTCACCCCGGGGCTCGTCAGATGCGTCCCGAGGTCGCCCCAGGCGGTCCGGCTGAGGATGCCGACGAGCGGGAGGAGCAGGAACGCGACGGCGAGGAGCGCGGGCACGGCCAGGGTGAGCGGCGGGCGCGCGCCGGTGCCGCGAGCGGACGGGCCGCCGCGGCCACGGACTGGTCTCATCGGGGATTCCCAGGTCGGGGCGGGGGCTACGGCTTCTGGAAGCCCGCGTCCCGCAGGATCTTCTGCGCCGCGGCGGAGTTCAGCCACTTCACGAACGCGGCGGCGGCGTCGGAGTGCTTCGACGTCTTGAGGGCGGCGGCCGGGTACTCGGCGATGGCGTTCTGGCCGTCGGGGATGTCGACGCCCTCGGCCTTGCCGTCGGCGGCCTGGACGTCGGTCTTGTAGACGAGTCCCGCGTCGGCCTCGCCCAGCTCGACCTTGGAGAGGACGGCACGCACGTTGGGCTCCTGGGAGACCGGCTTCACGGAGACCTTCTGCGCGGCCAGGATCTGCTCGCTGTAGCGGCCCACCGGCACCTCGGGCGCGGCCAGGACCACCTTCAGATCGCCCTTGGCCAGGTCCTTGAGCTGCTTGACGTGCTTCGGATTGCCCTTGCCGGTGGCGATGACCAGGCGGTTCTTGGCGATCACGGTGGGCGTGCCGGTGTCGGACCGCAGCCCGTCCATCGTCTTGGTGTCGGCCGTGACGAGCGCGTCGGCCGGGGCGCCCTGGCGGACCTTGGCGGCCAGCTCCTGCGAGCCCTCGAAGGAGAAGGTGACCTTGGTGCCCGGGTGCGCCTTCTCGTACGCGGCGCCCGCGGTCTTGAACACGTCGGTGAGCGAGGCGGCGGCGAGCACGGTGAGATCGGCCCGCTGCGGCGCGCCGCCGTCCTTCTCGGCGCCCTTGTCGCTCTTGTCGTCGTCACTGCCGCACGCCGCCAGCGGCAGGAGCAGGGCGGCGGTGACGAGCGCGGCGGCGGCACGCCGCTTGGTGATCACGGTGGACATGCGGGGGACTCCTCTGGCTGCGGGCGATGCCGCTGGGGGACGGGTGCTCAGGTCCGGTCGATGTGCACGCTGGTCGACTTCACGCGGGCGGTGGCCTGCATGCCGACCTCCAGGCCGAGCTCCTCGACGGCTTCGCGGGTGAGCAGGGACACGAGCCGGTGGGGCCCGGCCTGGATCTCGACCTGGGCGGCGACGTCGCCGAGGGTGACGGCGGTGACGATGCCGGGGAAGGCGTTGCGGGCCGAGGTGTACGAGCCTTCCTCCTCGCCGATGCCGCCCTGGGCGACCTCGATGGAGAAGGCGGCCAGGTCCCGCCCGTCGATGAGGCGGCGGCCGCTCTGGTCGCGGTGGGTCGCGACCCGGCCGGCGTCCGCCCAGCGGCGCGCGGTGTCGGGGCTGACGCCGAGCAGACGCGCCGCCTGGCCGATTGTGTAGGACTGCATGTGCGACAAGATAGTCGCCTTCATCTGGCATTTACAGATCTTGTGGCGATTCCACATGGCAGATGCAAGGCCCCTGGAGGATGATCCAAGGCTGTCGCCCGGCCGACCGTCGGACGTGATCCGGTCGGGGCCGGGTGCCGGTCAGCCCTTCTCCACCACCAGCACCTCGACCCCCTTCTCCCGCATCGCCCGCACCTCGTCGCGTGCCACTGCCTCGTCGACGACCACCACGTCGAAGTCCGTGAGCGGCGCGAGGGCGTACAGGCCGTCACGGGTGAACTTCGTGTGGTCCGCGAGCAGCACGCGCCGCGTCGCCGCCGTCATCATCGCCCGCTTGACCTGCACCGTCTCGGGCGAGGTGTGGTAGCAGCGGCCGCGCGTCACGGCGGTCGTCGACATGAAGAGCAGGTCCGCGCGGAAGGCCGCCACGCTGTCGGCGGTGTGCAGCCCCATGAAGGCGTCGTACGCCGGGAAGTAGCTGCCGCCGAGCGCGATCAGGGAGACGCCCGGCTCCTTGGCGAGCGCCGTGATCGCGGGCAGGGAGTTCGTGAGGACCGTCAGGGGGGTGCGCCCGGCGAACTCGCGGGTCAGATGCAGACACGTTGTGCTGTCGTCGAGGAGCACGGTCTGGCCCGGCACCACCAGGCCCGCGGCCGCGCGGGCGAGGCGCTGCTTCGTCGCGGCCATCGTCGACATGCGCTCGGCGACGCTGCCGTGGAACTGGGCCGACGGCAGCGCCGTCGCCCCGCCGCGCACCTTGCGCAGCCACCCCTGCGCCTGGAGGAAGTCCAGATCGCGGTGGATCGTCATCAGGCTCACGCCGAAGGCGTCGGCCAGGTCCGCGGCCCGCACGAAGCCGCTCGCGACCACCCGCTCCCGCACCTCGCCCTGCCGCTGCTCGCGTGTGAAGTCCATGAGTGATGTTCTCATGCACTTCACATCCCCTCCGCCGCTGCCTCCCAGCTCGGCCCTGCCCGCGGGCCGCGCCCGTCACATGGCGCCCGGCACGGCCCGCGTGAGGATTGCCCAGACGTTTGACGTGCCTTTTCAGCCAGTTGTTTGCTCACTCCAGCGCGCAGCACGCCCCCCCCGCACTCCCTTCCCGTTCCCTTCCGCCGTCCCCGGGGAGCTTCGATGACGAACACCCCCGTGCCACCCGTCCCGGGCGGCACCGCCGAGCCGCGTTCGCTCTTCACACGCCTCGGCATCCCGCGCCCCCTCTCCTGGGGCTATCTCGGCCTGCTGGTCTTCATGACCGGAGTCGGCGTCGAGGCCGGGTTCCTCTCCCCGTACCTGGAAGACCTCGGCATCCCCGAGGCGCAGGTCGCGATGGTCTTCACCGTGTACGGCGTCACCGGCGCCGTCGCGGCCTGGCTGTCCGGGGCGCTGTCCGACCTGTGGGGGCCGCGCCGCGTGATGTGGCTCGGCCTGCTCTCGTTCGCGCTCACGCACGTGTTCTTCCTCGCCGTCGCCGTGCCCAGCGAGTCCTTCGTGCTCCTTCTCGTCGGCTACGGCCTGCGCGGGCTCGCGTATCCGCTGTTCGCGTACGCCTTCCTGGTCTGGATCGCCGCCGTCGCGCCGCCCCGGCAGATGGGCAGCGCCATGGGCTGGTTCTGGTCGGCGTTCTCCGCGGGCCTGCCGACGCTCGGCTCGCTCACCGCCAGCCTGCTCATCCCGCACGTCGGCGAGCGCGGCACGCTCTGGGCGGCGCTCGGCGTCGTCGCCGCCGGTGGGCTGCTCCCGCTGCTCCTGGTCCGCGAGCGGACCGGCGCCGCCCGGCTCGCGCCCGCCGGGCAGAGCCCGCTCGCGGGGCTCACCGGCAGCCTGACGATCCTGGTGCGCGAGCCCAGGGTGGGCGCGGGCGCCGTCGTGCGGATGCTCAACACGGCGTCGCAGTTCGGCTTTCTGGTGATGCTTCCGGCGTGGTTCACGGACGAGGTCGGGCTTTCCGACGCCCAGTGGCTCAGACTGCTCGCCATCATGTTCGCCACGAACATCGTCACGAACCTGCTGTTCGGCGTCGTCGGGGACAAGGTCGGCTGGCGCGCGACGGTCGCGTGGTGCGGCGGCCTCGGCTGCACCGTCTCGACCCTGCTCCTGTACTACGTCCCGGCGGGCGCGGGCGACCGCTACGGCCTGTGCGTCCTCGTCGCCGTCCTGTACGGCGCCACGCTCTCCGGGTACGTCCCCCTCTCCGCCCTGATGACCGCGATCGCGCCCGCCCACAAGGGCCAGGCCATGGCGGCTCTGAACCTCGGCGCCGGGGCGTCCACGTTCGTCGGACCGCTGATCGTCAGCCTGTTCCGGGGGCCCCTCGGCGTCGCGGGCGTCGTCTGGATCTTCGCCGCGCTGCACGCCGTGAGCGCGCTGCTCACCCTCGCCCTGAAGACCGCCGCCGACGGTGATCCGGCGGCTGCCGCCCCACAGCCGCCCCGCACCGTCGCCGCACCCGCCACGAAGGGACTGTGAAGACCATGTCCGTCCTCGCGATCGACGTCGGCACCACCATGATCAAGTCGGTGGTCTTCGACGACCAGGGCGGCGAGCTCGCCGTGTCGCGGCTCGCGACCGAGGTCCTGCGCCGCCACCCGGGCTGGGCCGAGCAGGACATGGACACCGTGTGGAACGCGGTCGTCTACACCGTCCGCACCGCCCTGTCCGAAGTCGCCGACCCCGTCTGGCTGGTGACGTTCACCGCCCAGGGCGACGGCGCCTGGCTCGTCGACGCCGCCGGGCGGCCCACCGGGCCCGCGATCCTGTGGTCCGACGGCCGCGCGGGCGAACTCCTCACCCGCTGGCAGCGCGAGGGCGTCCTGGAGGAGGCGTTCCGCCGCAACGGCTCCCTCACCTGCAGCGGCATGCCGAACGCCGTGTTCAGCTGGCTCGCCGCCCACGACCCGGAGCGCCTGGAGCGCTCCAGCGCGTCCCTGACCGCCGCGGGCTGGCTGTTCCACAAGCTCACCGGCGTCACGGCGGTCGACGAGTCCGACGCGTCCGCGCCGTTCCTCGACCACAGCACCGGCGACTACGACCCGGACGTCGTGGCGCTCTTCGGCCTCACGCCGTACGCGCGGCTGCTGCCCCGGGTCCTGGGCGAGCACGAGCGGATCGCCGAGATAACGGGCGGCGCCGCGGCTCAACTCGGCCTGCCGCCGGGCCTGCCCGTGGTCATGGCCCCGTACGACATCGCCTCCACCGCGCGCGGCGTCGGCGTCGTCAACCCCGGCCAGGCGTGCAGCATCCTCGGCACGACGCTGTGCACGGAGATCGTCCGCGAGGACGTCGACACCAGCGGCGAGCCGTCCGGCATCACCATCGCCTACCGCGGCCGCGCGCGGGTCCTGCGCGCCTTCCCGACCCTCAACGGCGCCGAGGTGCTCGGCTGGGCCGCCCGCACGCTGGGGCTCGACGGGCCGCCCGAGCTCGCCGACGCGGCGTTCGGCGCGCCGCCCGGTGCGCACGGGGTGCTGTTCCTGCCGTATCTGTCACCGGCGGGGGAGCGGGCGCCGTTCCTCGATCCGCGCGCCCGGGGCTCCTTCTGGGGCCTGTCCCTGGAGCACACCCCCGCCGACCTGGCCCGCTCGGTGTTCGACGGCCTCTCGCTCGTCCTGCGCGACTCGCTCGCGGCCGCGCGCACGACGGTCTCCGAGCTGCGCCTGTGCGGCGGCGGGGCCAACAGCGACGCCTGGTGCCAACTCATCGCCGACGCCACGGGCGTGCCCACCGCCCGCTCCGGCGACACCGAACTCGGCGCCAAGGGCGCCTTCCTCACCGGCCTCGTCCTGACCGGGGCCGAGTCGAGCATGCACAGCGCCGCCGCCAAGTACGTACGGATGCGGACCAGTTGGGAGCCGGACGCGGAGCGCGCCGGGTTCTACGCGCAGCTGTACGAGGAGTTCCTGCGCTGGCGCGGGCTCGCGCGGGACGCCGGCTGGGCCGCGCGCACCGAAGGAGGCACCGGTGTCTGAGCACGCCGCACGGGCGGCCGCGCCGCCGCCCGACGCCGTCTGGCTGGGCCTCGACCTCGGCACCCAGAGCGCCCGCTGCGTCGCCGTCGACTCCGCCGGCACCGTCCTCGCCGCCGCGTCCCGGCCGCTGACCGGCCACCGCGAAGGCCGACGGCACGAACAGGACCCCGAGCAGTGGTGGTCGGCCCTCGCCGCCGCCTGCCGCGCGGCGACGGGCGCCCTCGACGACCCGGGGCGCGTGCGGGGCCTCGCCCTCGACGCCACCTCCGGCACGATCCTGCTCGCCGACGCGTCCGGCACCCCGCTCACACCGGGCCTGATGTACGACGACGGCCGCGCCGCCGAACAGGCGGCGCGCGTGAACACGGCGGGCGCCGCCGTCTGGCGCGAGCTCGGCTACCGCTCCATGCAGCCGTCCTGGGCCCTGCCCAAGCTGCGCTGGCTCCTGGACCACGCGGCGTACCCGGCGGACGCGCGGCTGCTGCACCAGGCCGACCTCGTCACCTGGCGGCTCGCCGGGCACCAGGTCGCGAGCGACGCCAGCCACGCCCTGAAGAGTGGCTACCACCTCCTGGAGGAGCGCTGGCCCGCGCGGGTGCTCGCCGAACTCGACGTGCCCGAGCGGCTGTTGCCCGACGTCGCGCGGCCCGGGACCGTCATCGGCGCCGTGTGCGCGCGGGCGGCCGCGGCCACCGGCATCCCGGCGGGCACCGCCATCGTCGCCGGGATGACCGACGGCTGTGCCGCGCAGCTCGGCGCGGGCGCGCTCACCCCCGGCGCCTGGAACTCCGTCCTCGGCACCACGCTCGTCCTCAAGGGCGTGAGCCCGCGCCTGATCCGCGACCCGGGCGGCGTCGTCTACTGCCACCGCGGCCCCGACGACACCTGGCTGCCGGGCGGCGCCTCCAGCAGCGGCGCGGGCGCGCTCGCGCGCGAGTTCCCCGGCGCGGACCTGGTCCGGCTCACCGAGGCGGCGGCCGCCTGCGACGGCGACGCCGTCACCTACCCCCTGGTGGGCCGCGGCGAACGCTTCCCGTTCCGGGCGGCGGCCGCCGAGCCCTTCACCCTTGGCGAGGCGCGCGGCGAGGCCGAGCGCTTCCACGCGCACCTCCTGGGCGTGGCCTGCGTCGAGCGGCTCTGCCTCGACTACCTCGACCTGCTCGGCGCGCCCGTCGACGGCCCGCTCACGCTCACCGGCGGCGGCGCCCGCAACCCCTACTGGAACACGCTCCGGGCCGACCTGCTCGGCCGCCCCGTGCGCGTGCCCGAACAGGCCGAGGGTGCCGTCGGCATGGCCGTGCTCGCGGCGACCGCCGACGGCACCCCCGTACGGGACGCGGCGGCGGCCATGGTCAAGCCCGGCGCGGAGGTCCTCCCCGACCCCGCGCGCACCGCCCGCCTGCTCCCCGCCTACCTGCGGTTCGTCGACGAACTGCGGGCGCGTGGCTGGCTGCCGCCCGAGGCCGCCGCCCACGCACGCGCCAGGACCGCCCCCACGCACCACCGATGAGGAAAGACCAGTGACCGACGTCATTCTCGTACGCCACGGCGAAACCGTCTGGCACGAAGGCAACCGCTACGCGGGCCGCACCGACGTGGCCCTCACGCCGCGCGGCCGGCTCCAGGCCGCCGAACTCGCCGCCTGGGCGGCGCGCGAGCACATCGACGCCGTCTACAGCTCGACCCTGTCGCGCGCCCGCCTCACCGCGGCACCGGCCGCCGAGGCGCTCGGCGTCGCCGCGCGCGAGGACGCGCGCCTGTGCGAGGTCGACTTCGGGCGCGGCGAGGGCCTCACGCGCGCCGAGATGCGCGAGCGCTTCCCCGCCGCGCTCGACGCCTTCCTCGCCGACCCCGTCGCCCACCACCTGCCGGACGGCGAGGACCCGGGCGCGGCCGTCGCCCGCGCCGGTGCCTGCCTCACGGACATCGCCGCCGAGTTCCCCGACGGACGTGTCCTGATCGTGGCGCACTCCACGCTCCTGCGCCTGCTCCTGTGCGACCAGCTCGGCATCCCGCTGCGCCAGTACCGGCGCGTCTTCCCGCACGTCGCCAACGGCGCCCTCACCGAACTGCGGCTGAGCGAAGGCCAGTCGGCGCTGCTGCGGTTCAACGCGCCGACGGTGCGCGCCCCGGCGCTCTGACCCGCCTCCCGAACGACTCCCTCGAAAGAAGCCTCCCATGAGCACCACCGTCCTCGCCGCGGGCGACCACTTCGTCCTGCCCCGCCTGCTCACCGAAGAACTGCGCAAGGCCGCCGGCGTCGCCGTCGACGTGCGCGAGCTCACCCTGCCCTGGCCGCACACCCCCTTCGGCCCCGTCGGCGAGGTCGTCGAGGCCTCCGGCACCGAGGACGAGCTGATCGCGGCCCTCCAGGGCGCCGAGGTGTGCGTGACGCAGCTGGCGCCCCTCACCGAGCGGGTCCTCGCCGCCTGCCCGGACCTGAAGCTGGTGTGCGTCAGCCGCGGCGGGCCCGTCAACGCCAACCTGGACGCGGCCACCCGGCACGGCGTCGCCGTCTGCTACGCGCCTGGCCGCAACGCCGTCGCCACCGCCGAGCACACCGTGACCCTGCTCCTTGCCGCCGCGCGCGGCGTCGGCGACACGCACGCCGACCTGCGCCGGGGGGTGTGGCGCGGCGACTACTACGACTACGACACCTGCGGCATCGAGATCGAGGGCGCCACCGTCGGCCTCGTCGGGTACGGGGCGATCGGCAGCCGCGTCGCGCGCATCATCGCCGCCATGGGCGCGCACGTCCTGGTCCACGACCCCTACGTGGACGCCGAGTCGCTCCGGGGCGTCGCCGAACCGGTCGGCCTGGACGAGCTGTTGAGCCGCTCGCGCATCGTGTCGCTGCACGCGCGCGTCACGGAGGAGACCACCGGCATGATCGGCGCCGCGCAGCTCGCGCGGATGCCCCGCGGCTCCGTCCTCGTCAACTGCGCCCGCGGCGCCCTCCTCGACTACGACGCCGTCTGCGACGCACTGGACAGCGGCGGGCTCGCCGGCGCCGGGTTCGACGTCTACCCCGAGGAGCCGGTGCCCGCCGACTCGCGGCTCCTGCGCACCCCCGGCATCGTCATGACCCCGCACATCGCGGGCGGCAGCCAGGAAGTCGCCCACAAGGCGGCCCGGATCGTCGCGGCCGAGGTGGGCCGCTATCTGCGCGGCGAACCGCTGGCGCACTGCGCGAACCCGGCGGCGGCCCCCCGCCGCTGACCGGACGCGGCAACCGGCGGCCGACCGGGACGGGCGAGCGGGGCGGCCGAGCGGGCACGCGCGCGGTGAACTGAAGGCGGCGATCACGCCAACTCCCAGGCCAGAAGGGTTCTCTGGGGCGGCCGGAGGCCATACTCACTGAGGCTCCGGCCGTTTGCCGTCCCCACTCCACCTCACCCGCCCCACTCCACCCCGCCCTTCCGGGAGGTACCCCATGGCCCTCGTCACCCGTCGCAGAGCCCTGACCACCCTCGGCGCGGCCGTCACGGCCGCCGTCGCCGCGCCCGGCCTCGCCCACGCGGCCGACGCCGCGCCGGGCACCCGCCCGCTCGCACAGGCGCACGCGCACAACGACTACGAGCACGCCCGGCCCCTCCTGGACGCCCTCGACCACCGCTTCACCAGCGTCGAGGCCGACATCTTCCTCGTCGGCGGCCAACTCCTCGTCGCCCACGACCCGGCGGACCTCGACCCGAGCCGCACCCTGGAGTCGCTCTACCTGGAGCCGCTCGCCGCCCGCGTCCGGGCCCACCACGGCTCCGTGTACCGCCGCTGGCACGGCCAGTTCCAGCTCTTGATCGACATCAAGACCGAAGGCGCCTCCACGTACCGGGAGCTGGACCGCCATCTGCGGCCCTACCGGCACCTGTTCACCACGTACGCGCACGGCAAGGTCCGCCGCTCCGCGATCACCGCCGTGATCTCCGGCGACCGCGCGGCCCGCCCGGTGATGGAGGCGCAGCCGGTGCGCCGCGCCTTCTACGACGGCCGCCTCGCCGACCTCGGAAGCGCGACGCCCGCCTCCTTCGCCCCGCTCATCAGCGACAACTGGTCCCTGAACTTCACCTGGAGCGGCGTCGGCCCGATCCCGCCCGCCGAGCGCGCCAAGCTGCGCGGCATCGTCTCCGCCGCCCACGAGCGCGGGCAGCGCGTCCGCTTCTGGGCCACCCCCGACCTGCCGGGCCCGGCCCGCGACGCCGTCTGGACCGAACTCCTCGACGCCGGTGTCGACCACCTCAACACCGACGACCTCGCGGGCCTCCAGACGTTCCTGGACGCGCGCCGGAGGTAGCGGCCCCGCGGCGCCTTCCCCGCACACCACTCGTCCGGCGGACACGCCGCTCACCCGGACAAACCCTCCGCTACGCCACACTTGCCGCCGAAAGCCACGGTGCGGACGTGGCGGAGGAGGTCCGTGATGGCCATTTCGATCTCGGTGGGGCTGCTGCTCCTGATCATTGCGGTGGTCCTGCTGCGCAACGGGGGCATGAAGGTCTCGCACGCCGTGGTCTGCGGTCTGCTCGGCTTCTATCTCGCGGGCACGAGCGTGGCGCCGACCATCCACGACGGCCTGACGGCCACGGCGGACATCGTCAGCGGCATCCGGCCGTGACCGTGCGCGGGCCCCGGGCCGCGTGATCGTTTCGGCCTCGTGAACAACTCCCGCATACACATGGACACTTCGAGGGGTCGGCCCTAGCTTCGGCGCATGCGTCGTCCGAGCCGTACGCTTCTGCCCCGTGTCCTCGCCGTGGCCCTCGGGGCCACGGCTCTCGCCCTGCCCGCGGCGCACGCGGAGGAGATCCCCAAGGCGCCCGGGCACCGGCTCGTCGCCCCGTACACGGGGGCGCCCGCCACCGCCAGGGCCGTCCCCGGAGAGCCGCCGCCCCAGCACCCGTACCTCGCCCCGAACGGGCGCAGCGGCATGCACGCCGACGCGGCCGGCAGCGGAACGTACCCGTGGAACGGCCCGCTCGGGCGCGCGCCGCAGGTCAGCAGCGAGAAGATGGCCGCGCTCGGCGGCGAGTGCGCCACCGTCACCTTCGACCGCGCGGGCCGCATCGTCACCGTGTGCGGCACGTTCTCCGGCTTCCTGGTCAAGCTCCTGGACCCGCACTCGCTGCGTACGCTCGCCGAGCACAAGCTGCCGCAGCGCCCCTCCACCGTCGAGGCGATCACCCGGCTCGACTTCTCCAGGATCTTCAAGGACACCTCCGGCGGCGCCTACTCCTACCTCGACGACCAGGACCGCCTCGTGCTCGCCGACTCGCGCCAGCACGTCGTACGGCTCGCGCACGAACGAAACCCGGACGGCACCTGGCGCTTCGTCGTCGACAAGGACTGGGACCTGACGGCGCACGTCCCCCATGACTGCGTGAGCTGGACGAACCTCTATCCCAGTGGTGAGTGCGACCCGGTCACCTCCGTGATGCCCGACTGGGACGGACGCCTGTGGTGGGTGACCCGGCAGGGCCGCGTCGGCACCGTCGACCCGAAGACGGGCGACGTACGGTCCACGAGGCTGCGCGGCGAGGAGATCCAGAACTCGTTCTCGGTCGCGGAGGACGGGGTGTCGATCGTCTCCGACCATGCTCTGTACGGCTTCGAGGCCGCCGCCGACGGCACCCCGAAGGTCACCTGGCGGCAGACCTACGACCGGGGCACGGGCACCAAACCCGGCTCCGTGAACCAGGGTTCGGGCACCACCCCCGACCTGTTCGGCACCGGCGAGAAGTACGTCGCCATCACCGACAACGCCGACGACCGCATGAACGTCCTCGTCTACCGGCGCGGCGCCGACGTCCCCGCCAGCCGCCGCCTGGTCTGCGAGGTCCCCGTCTTCGGGCGGGGCGCCTCCACCACCGACAACTCCCTGATCAGCTACGGAAACAGCCTCGTCGTCGAGAACAACTACGGCTACGAGAACATCACCTCGCTCACCTTCGGCCGCAGTGTCGTCGGCGGCGTCACCCGCGTCGACGTCCGCCCCGACGGCAGCGGCTGCGACACGGTGTGGCAGAGCGAGGAGCGCTCCCCGTCCACCGTGCCGAAGCTGTCCACCGGCAACGGGCTGCTGTACCTCTACACCAAGGAGCCCAACCGCCTGGGCATCGACGCCTGGTACCTGACGGCCGTCGACTTCCGCACCGGCCAGACCCGCTGGAAGCGGCTCGCCGGGACGGGCGTCGCGTACGACAACAACTGGGCACCCGTGACGCTCGGACCGGACGGCACCGCGTACGTGGGCGTCTTCAACGGCCTGGTGGCCGTGCGGGACGCGGGGGAGTGAGGCCTCCCACGGGCGCCGGGGACGCCGGGGGCGCTAGAGGCGGGAGAAGACCCCGATGCCGTTGGGCACCGGGCGCTCCGCGCCGCCGCTCGGATGGTTGCGCACCGACACGCCGGGAGCGCCCGGCTCCCGTGCGGCCAGCGTGCTGGAGCCGCCGCCGTCCAGACTGAAGCCGTCATCGGCGCCCAACTGCCGCAAGGAGGCCGCCACTTCGGCGATCGTCAGGCCGCCCCGGTACTCGGGCGCGCCGTCGAGGGCGAGCAGGATGAGGCGGCGGCCGCCCTCGTCGATCCCGGCGGCGGTGCGCACGGCGGCCGTACGGTCGTCCAGGCCCGGCAGCGGCGCGCCGGCGCGCAGCAGCGGATAGCCGCCGAGGACGAAGCGGTACGGGACGCTCGACACCGACGGCACGAGCCGGTGCCGGACGTGCACCGGGTCGCCGACCGCCAGCTTGCGCAACTGCTGCGCACCCGCCTCCCGGCCCACGAGCACCGTCGTGCCCGGGGCGATGGCGCCCCGGCCGGGCGCGTCGGCCACGGTCGCGACCCGCCCGTGCCGCACCGTCACCTCGTAGGTGTCCGTGCTGCACGGCGCGCCCCGGTCGGTGTCGGTGCCGCAGGTCGCCCGCACCCGCGAGGTGACGCCCCAGTCGCTGGTGAAGGCGCCCACGGAACCCACCGGCAGCGCGTACTGGTTGAGCCCGCCGAGCGGCAGGCGCGCCTCGCGGGTGCGCACGCTGCCGTCGAGGGTCATGCGGTCAAGGCGGGCCCTGCGGTCGGCGCCCACGCCGATGACGTCCTCGGTGGTGGTGCCGGGCGGCAGGGCGGGACCGAAGCGCTGGCCGTTCGGGACGGCTGCCTTCAGGGTGTCGCCGTCGGCGATGGCGGGGCCGACGGGCGCGCCGGTCGCCTCGACGCCCGGGTGCTGGGTCTCGGTGATGTTGAAGAAGTCGCCGTTGACCGCGCCGACGGCCCCCTCCTGGTCCGCCATCGCGGAGACGGTCTGCCGGGCGCCGACCGCCCCCGGGTAGAGGAGCCCGACGCGCACGCGCGGATGGCGCAGGTCGACGTCCAGAACGTGTGCGTGCGCGGTGCCGCGCGGCGTCGGGATGTCGTAGTCCCGGTACTCCACGCCCGGCGCGATCTCGGTGGCCGCGGGCGCGGCCCCCGGAACACCGCTGGCCGGTGCCGCCCCGAGGAGGGCGGCACCGGCCAGGGTGCCGAGCGCCGTCAGCGCGGCGAGCGCGCCGCGCACCGCTCTGAACCGTCCGCTGCCTTGCCCGCGTCGTGTCACGGATCCCCCTCGGGTCGGCTGGGCCGTCCAACTGTCCCAGCAGTCAGGGGAGTTCACCATACGGCGGTGACGGCGCGGATGACTACGTGCCCACGAGCCGCGAACGGATGAGGAAACGGACGCCCTCGGGGGCCTCCAGCGAGAAGCCGCTGCCGCGCCCCTCGACGACGTCGACGATGAGACGGGTGTGACTCCACACCTCGTACTGGCTCTTGGACATCCAGAACCGTACCGGCTCCGCCACGCCGTCCACGGTGAGCGACGCGAGGAGGACGTCGGAGTCACCCGTGCGGAACTCCCCCTCCGGGTAGCACATGGGCGCGCTGCCGTCGCAGCAGCCGCCGGACTGATGGAACATCAGCGGGCCGTGGGCCGACCGCAGCCGCCGCAGCAGGTCTGCGGCGGCGGGTGTCAGCTCCACGCGCGGGGTGTCAGCCATGGCCGGTCGGCCTCCTCCGGGTCGCGGTCGCCGGGCCGTGGTGGCACGGCCCGGCCAGTCAACACGGCGGGAGGTTGCGAGGGGGTTGCAGCCGGACGCCCGGCGGCGCGCCTCAGGTGGGCCCCTGGTCGTCGCTCGGGCGGCTGCCGATGGTGCCCCCGCCCTTCAGCTGGTGGGGCGTCAGGCGCCCGCCGTCCCGCGGGACCTCGTCGGGCTCACGCCGCTCCTGCACCTCGCGGACCGGCCCTTCGTCCGGGAGCCGGGGCTGCTCCTCGGGGCGCGGCCGGTCCGGCTCCCTCCTGCGCACCCGGATGCCGAGCCAGACGGCCCACGTCAGCGCCGCGACGATGAGCAGGCCGAGCCCGAAGGCGAGGAAGGCGCTCGTGGAGGGCGAGGCCGCGAGCGGGGCGCCGCCCGGCGCGGCCAGTGCGTGGATTCCGTTCTGCGTCGTCATGCGCGCCGGGTACCCGGGAAAGCGGCGCGTACCCGGAACGCGGCGCGTGCCCGGAGCGCGTCAGTGGGTGCGCAGCGCGAACGTGTGCCCGGCCGGGTCGGAGTAGAGCCGCACCTCGTGGGTGCCGCCCCGCTGGGTGTCCACCGGCCGGGCGCCGCCCGTGATGGCCGCGCGCTCCGCCGCGTCCATGTCACCCTCGGCGACGAGCAGTTCCAGATGCGTCTGGTGGGCGTCGTCCGGGCGCGGCCAGCTCGGCGGCGCGAAGCCCGCGTCGCGCCGGAAGCCCAGGCGGGTACCGGACGCGCCCGCGGTCTCGAACCGGTCGGCCTGGGGGTTGTACGCCACTTCCTCGCCCAGGAGCCCGGCGTAGAACGCGGCCAGCTGCTCGGGCTCGCCGCTGTCCAGCACAAGGATCGCCGTTTCGACTGTGGCCATGGTGCCCTCGTTTCGCCGTGGGTGATCGGTGGGAGGTGACCGGCGGATCCGGGTTTGCCGGGGAACCGCCGGGGGACCCGCAGCTGCGGCTGGGAAGCCACGGGGAGTGAGGAGCCTTGGGCGCGGGGTACGGGCCCGCGCCCAGGGACCCGGCGGCCTCGTGCCAGGAGCCCGAGGGGCCGCACGGCTGCCCCACTCCATGGGCAGCGGGACCCGCATGCTCGCGGGTGCCCTGACAACCGGGGCGGAAACGTCCACGACGCCGCCCGGCCACGACCGGCCCGCCGTCACGACTGCCGGGCGCGTTGCCGGGAACCCGGTGAGGCGCAAGGGACTTCTGCCGAGGGAAAGCGGAGCTATGGAGATCTCAGGGCTCATCAGTGCGATCGTGATCGGCGCCGTCATCGGGATCCTGGGGCGGCTCGTCGTCCCCGGGCGGCAGCGCATCGGCGTCCTGTGGACCATCGTCGTCGGCATCATCGCGGCCCTCGTCGGCACCGCCGTCGCCGAGGGCCTGGACGTCGCCGACACCGAGGGCGTCGACTGGGCGGAGTGGCTCATCCAGATCGGGCTCGCCGCGCTCGGCGTGGCGGCGCTCTCGCGGGTCAAGCTGCGGCGCTGACCGGTCCCGGCCCGCGTACGGCCGCCGGGCCGCCGAGCGGCCGGTCCGCCCGGTGCCGACTATCCTGGGCGGTGCGGCCGGACCCGTGACGCGGGCGACGGCCGTACGGCGGTGGGGCCCGCCGTACCCCAACCGCGGTGACGGCACCGCCAACGGTCCCTGCTTGTGAGGACGCGCGCCCGCACCCGGGCGGCGCACGAGTGGGAGACGCACACCCGATGACAGCACCGCGCGACCGGACCGCCGAGCCCGAACCCATCGATCCGGACCTCGACGTCCCGGCACCCGCCGGGAGCCGGGGCCGGGGGCGGGACCACGGCCAGGCACCGGTGCTCGCCGCGGTGGCGGCGGGCGGCGCCGCGGGCGCCGGGGCCCGCTACGGCGCCGCGCTCCTCTGGCCCACCGCGACGGCCGCCTTCCCCTGGACCACGCTGGTGGTGAACGCGCTCGGCTGCGCGGTGATCGGCGCGTTCATGGTGCTCGTCACCCAGGTGTGGAGCGCCCACCGCCTGGTGCGGCCCTTCTTCGGCACGGGCGTCCTCGGCGGCTTCACCACGTTCTCCACGTACGCCGTCGACATCCAGCGGCTGATCGGGGACGGTCACGCCCGCACCGCGCTCGCGTATCTGGCCCTGACCCCGCTGGTGGCCCTCGCCGCGGTGTGGACGGCGGCGGCGACGACCCGTCGCGTGCTCTCCCGGAGGCCGCGATGAACTGGCTGCTCGTGCTCACCGGAGCCGCCGTCGGCGCGCCCCTGCGCTATCTGACGGACCGTGCCGTCCAGGGCCGCCACGACTCCGCCTTCCCCTGGGGCACCTTCACGGTCAACGTCGTCGGCTGTCTGATCCTGGGCGTCGTCACCGGGGCCGTCACCTACGGCGCCGCGTCGGACTCCGTCCAGCTGCTCGTCGGCACCGGCCTGTGCGGGGCGCTGACCACGTACTCCACCTTCTCGTACGAGACGCTGCGCCTGGCCGAGACCGGCACGCGGTTCCTCGCCGCGGCCAGCGCGGTGGCGAGCGTGGTGGCGGGGCTCGGTGCCGCGGTCACCGGCGCGGCGCTCGCGCGGGCGCTCTGGGGCTGACTCCCGCGCCGCCGGGGGCGGGGCGCCCCCTGGTGAGCCGCCCCGCCCGTGGCCGGTGTCAGCAGGTGCGACCGACGTAGTGGGCGCCCTGGATCTTGTCGGCGGAGCCCAGCCAGGTCTTGCCGGGGGCGACACACCGCTCGTAGTCCGGGGCCAGGGCGACCCTGACCTGGATCACCACGCGGGAGCCGTCCGACGTGCAGTGCTGGTAGTAGGCGTCGGAGCTCGTCTCGTAGAACCCGCACGGGTCGGCGGCCGCCGGGCTCGCGGAGGCGGTCACCACCCCGAACGACGTCAGCGCGAGCGCGGCCGAACCGAGGGCACCGATCACCTTGCGACGGATACGCACCAGAGGACTCCTAAGTCGAGAGGGAACCACGTCGGCCCGAGGATCGCCGCGGTGCCCCGCGCCGGACGGCGGAACGCGGGAGGCCTCACCTGGCGGATCGTTTCCGCATGTGCCGTTCGAGTGATCGCTGAGGGAATGTCACCCTCCATAAGGATCAGGCCATTCGGTGGCCGACGTCACAACTCACCGGCCTGGCGCGGCCCGTGGGGGCGGGCCTACGATGCGTGTGCTTCGGCTGTGAAGGAAAAGTGCAGCTGAGGGCACACACAGACAACTGAATGCGTACGCGACTGGGGAAAGCCGGTGAGAGTCCGGCACTGACCTGCAACCGTGTGCGGCACGCCTCAGGCGTGACCGCGAGTCGGGCTGCCCGCCGCCGTACGTGCACTGCTTCTCACTGTCATGGTCTGCAGCGTGGAGCCCAGAGCCCGTCACCGGCTCCTACGGCCCCCTGCCGCTTCCTTCTGGAACGCGCGTCAGGGGTTTTTCGTGCGGCACCGGCGACCGTGGTGCGGGGTCCCGTGCGGACCCCAACCGAAGGGCACCTCGACATGGCCGGCGCGATACGCGCGTTCGCCGCCGCGCTCGGGCTGTTGCTCGCGTCGGCCGTACTCGGCGTCGGGCCCGTCCCGGCCGCGCCCGCCGCCGCGGTGGACACCGGCCGCGGCCACGCGGGCTTCTGCAGGAACGGCGAGGGCGTCACCGTCGTCGTGGACTTCCGGGAACTCGGCGGGACCACCCTCGTGCGGTGCGCCGTCGGCTCCCAGCGGACCGGCCTCGCCGCGCTCAAGGACGCGGGCATCCAGGTCGCCGGCACCAACCGCTGGGGCGAGTCCTTCATCTGCCGTCTGGAGGGCAAGCCGGGCGCCGACCGCGAGTCCTGCCTCGACACCCCGCCCGCCAAGGCCTACTGGTCGTACTGGCACGCCTCCAACGGCGGCCGCTGGACCTACAGCCAGTACGGGGCGACGTACCGCACCCCGCCCAAGGGCAGCTTCGAAGGCTGGTCCTTCTCCCTCGACCGCGACCAGGGCGAGGCCCCGGCGCCGCGCGTGGCGCCCCGGCGTCCCGCGGCCCCCGGCAGCGGCGGCGGAGCGGGCGGCGGCGGGCACACGGGCGGCGGACACACCGGCGGCGGCAAGCCCGGCGGCGGAGCACCGGACCGCGGCACCACGCCCGACACCTCCGACCGGGGCGCCCCGCCCGCCGGAGGCGGCCCCCGCGACAGCGACGGCGCCCGGCCACCCGCCGACGGCGGCGGCCTAGCGCTGCCGCCCGGCCACCAGGGCGAGAAGGACGGCGGGAAGGGCGCCGAGGACAAGAAGGCCAAGGACCCGAAGAAGGCCAAGAAGGACAGCAAGAAGGACAGCAAGAAGGACGGCGAGAAGAGCGCGAAGCCGTCGCCCTCCATGAGTTCCGGCCCCGCGCCCGCGCCGAGCGAGGCCGCCGACTGGACCGGCGGCGAGGACAAGCGGACCGTGTCGGCGGCCAAGGACGACGGGGTGCCCACCGGCACGGTCGTCGGCGCGGCCGCCGCCGTGGCCCTCGCCGTCGCCGGGGGAGTGACGGCCTGGCGCCGCCGCGGCCGCGCCTCGGGCGGTGCCCCGTGACCGGACTCGCCCGGTCGGTCCACCCGGGGGCGTGGTGGCTGTGGGCGCTCGGCATGGCCGCCGCCGCGAGCCGCACCGCCAACCCCGTGCTGCTCGTCCTGATCCTGGCAGCGGTCGGCTTCGTGGTCGCCCAGCGGCGCGACGACGCGCCCTGGGCGCTCGCGTTCCGGATGTATCTGACCCTCGGCGCGTTCATCGTCGTGATGCGCGTCGTCTTCCGCGTCGTCTTCGGCGGCGGCCAGGGCGACACCGTCCTGTTCACACTGCCGGAGATCCCGCTGCCCCAATGGGCCGCGGGGATCCGCCTGTTCGGACCCGTCGCCGCCGAGCAGCTCCTCGGCGGCCTGTACGACGGACTGCGGCTCGCCACCATGGTGGTGTGCGTCGGCGCGGCCAACGCCCTCGCCAACCCCAAGCGCATGCTCAAGGCGCTGCCCGGCGCGCTCTACGAGATCGGCACCTCCGTCGTCGTCACGCTCACCGTGGCGCCGCAGCTCGTCGAGAGCGTGCAGCGGGTGCGCAGGGCCCGGCTGCTGCGCGGCGGCACGGTCAAGAAGGGCTACCGCGGCATCGGCGCACTGCGCGGCATCGTCATCCCCGTCCTCGAGGACGCCATGAACCGCTCCCTGGCCCTCGCCGCCGCGATGGCCTCGCACGGCTACGGCCACACCGGGCGCACCGCCCCGCGCACCCGCCTTTTCACCGGCGCCCTGGTCATCGCCGGGTTGCTCGGCGTGTGCGGCGGCCTGTACGGCGCGATGGGCGCGAGCACGCCGCCCTACCTGGGCACGCCGCTGCTGCTCGCCGGACTCGCCCTGGCCGTGGCCGGGTTCGTGCTCGGCGGGCGCCGCGTCAGGCGCAGCATCTACCGGCCCGACCCGTGGCGCGCCGCCGAGTGGTCCGTGGCCGCGTCCGGCCTCGCCGCGGGCGTGCTGATGTACGTCGTCTCCCGCACGGACGCGGCCTCCCTCTACCCCTCCCTCTCGCCCCTCGCCTGGCCCGAAGTGACCGCGCTTCCCGCGCTCGCCGCTCTTGCCGGGGTCCTGCCCGCCTGGCTCGCGCCCACGCCGCCGCGCGCCGCCCCCCGGCCCCGGGAGGCCGCCGCGTGATCCGCTTCGAGCACGTCACCTTCACCTACGCGGACGCTCCCGAGCCCGCCCTGCGCGAGGTCGACCTGACCGTCGGCGAGGGCGAGCTGTGCCTGGTCACCGGGCGGACAGGAGTCGGCAAGTCGACCCTGCTGGGTGCCGTCAACGGCCTCGTGCCGCACTTCACCGGCGGCCATCTCCAGGGCCGCGTCAGCGTCGACGGCCTCAGCACGGCCGACGCGCCGCCGCAGGAGTTCGCCCACGTCGTCGGCGTCGTCGGCCAGGACCCCCTCGCCTCCTTCGTGACCGACACCGTCGAGGAGGAACTCGCGTACGGCATGGAGCAGCTGGCGATCCCCGCCGCCGTCATGCGCAAGCGCGTCGAGGAGACCCTCGACCTCCTCGGCATCGCCGAGCTGCGCAGGCGCGCGCTGCGCACCCTCTCCGGCGGCCAGCAGCAGCGCGTCGCTATCGGCTCCGTGCTCACCGCGCACCCCCAGGTCCTGGTCCTGGACGAGCCCACCTCCGCGCTCGACCCCACCGCCGCCGAGGACGTGCTCGCCGCCCTCACCCGGCTCGTCCACGACCTCGGCACCACCGTCCTGGTCGCGGAGCACCGCGTGGAACGCGTCCTGCAGTACGCCGACCGGCTCGTGCACCTGACCGGGGACGGCCGCGTCCGCGAGGGCGACCCGGCGGAGCTGATGCGCGACAGCGACGTCGCGCCGCCCGTCGTCCGCCTGGGGCGGCTCGCCGGATGGGAGCCGCTGCCCCTCTCGGTGCGCGACGCCCGCCGCAAGGCCGCCGAACTGCGCACCCGGCTCACCGGCCGCGCCCCGGCCGCCGTGCCCGCGACCCAGGGGCAACCCGCCCTGTCCGCGCGGCGGGTGACCGTCGCGTACGGCGACACCGTCGCCGTACGCGAACTCGACCTGGATCTCGCGGGCGGCGAGGTCACCGCCCTCATGGGCCGCAACGGCTCCGGCAAGTCCTCGCTCCTGTGGGCGCTCCAGGGCTCGGGGCCCCGCTACTCGGGGCAGGTCGACGTGCGCGGCACCGACCCGGGGAAGGTCGCGGCCCGCAAGGCCCGCGCGCTCGTCGGGCTCGTCCCGCAGACCGCGAGCGACCTGCTCTATCTGCACACCGTGGACGCCGAGTGCGCGCAGGCCGACCGGGAGTCCGACGCCGCCGACGGCACCTGCCGCGCCCTCCTTGACGCGCTCGCGCCCGGCATCCCCGGCGACCGGCACCCGCGCGACCTGTCGGAAGGGCAGCAGCTCGCCCTCGTCCTCGCCGTCCAGCTCGCCGCCGCGCCCGGCGTCGTCCTCCTCGACGAGCCGACGCGCGGTCTCGACTACCACGCCAAGGAAGCCTTCACCGGCGTCATCCGGCGCCTGGCCGCCGAGGGGCGCGCGATCGTGGTCGCCACGCACGACGTGGAGTTCACCGCGCGCGCCGCCGACCGCGTCGTCGTCCTGGCCGAGGGCGAGATCGTCGCCGACGGCCCGACGGCCGACGTGGTCGTCTCCTCACCCGCGTTCGCACCCCAGGTCGCCAAGGTGCTCAGCCCCCAGGAGTGGCTGACGGTGGAGCAGGTACGGACCGCCCTGGAGGCCGTGTGAGCACCGGGAGCCCCGCCACGACGGGCCGTCGCGCCGGCGCCCGGCGCATCCGTGTCCCCGTCCTGCCGATCGGCGCGCGCACCGCCGTCGTGCTCACCCTCGCGAGCCTCGCGGGGCTCGCCATGTTCTTCTGGCCGCTGTTCGCCGCGCCCCGCCCCGAGGGCGTCGCGCACACCACCGACGCGCCCCTCGTCTTCCTCCTGACGATGCCGGTGCTGCTCGCCGTCGTCCTCGCCGAGATGTCGTCCGGCGGCATCGACACCAAGGCCCTGGCCATGCTCGGCGTGCTCTCCGCCGTCAACGCGGGCCTTCGGCCGCTCGGCGCGGGCACGGCGGGCATCGAGACCGTGTTCTTCCTGCTGGTCCTCGCGGGCCGGGTGTTCGGGCCCGGCTTCGGCTTCGTGCTCGGCTGCACCTCGCTGTTCGCCTCCGCGCTGCTCACCGCCGGCGTCGGGCCCTGGCTGCCGTTCCAGATGATCGCCTCCGGGTGGATCGGGCTCGGCGCCGGGCTGCTGCCCAAGCGGGTGTCCGGGCGGGCGGAGATCGCGATGCTCGCGGCCTACGGCGTCGTCGTCGCGTACCTCTTCGGCTTCCTCCTGAACATGTGGTTCTGGCCGTTCACGGCGGGCCCCGACACCGACCTGTCCTTCGTGCCGGGGGCGTCGATCGGCGAGAACCTGCACCGCTTCGCCGTCTTCACGCTGGTCACCTCCACCTTCGGCTGGGACACCGGCCGCGCGCTCACCAACCTCGTCGCGATCGTCACGCTCGGCCCCGCGGTCCTGGCCGTCCTGCGCCGGGCCGCGCGCCGCGCCGCCTTCGGAGCGCCGGTGACCCTGTCGGCGCCGGCCGCCGACACCGCCGCGCCGCTTCCGGACACCTCATCGGCACCGTCCTCTTCCCGTTCCTCCCGCAAGCACAAGGAGCTTCGCCATGCCTCTGTCCGTACGGTCGAGAACGGCGGTGGGGATACCGGTGGCCGCCCTCGCCACGGTGCTGCTGCCGGTCACCGCCCACGCTGAGCCCGCGAAGCCGGCGGCGGGGACCGCGCTCGTCCCCAAGGCCCCGGCGAACGCCGCCGCCACCTGGATGTCCTCGAAGCTGACCGACGGCTCGAACGCCAAGGGTGACGTGGGGCTGACCGCCGACGTCGTCATGGGCCTGGCCTCGACCGACACCGGCGGCGCCGTGCAGAAGAAGGTGACGGACTGGCTGGAGGCCAACGCCAAGGGCTACATCGAGAGCAAGGGCGGCCCCGGCACCGTCTACGCGGGCGGCCTCGCCAAGCTCACTCTCGTCGCCGGCATCGAACACCGCGACCCGAAGGACTTCGGCGGCTACGACCTGGTGAAGACCCTCACCGAACGCCTCCAGCCGAGCGGCCGCTTCACTGACAAGAGCCCCAGCGGGGACAGCTCCCAGCAGTTCACCCAGGCCCTCGCGGTCCTGGCGCTGCAACGCACCGGCGGGGCGCCGGACAAGGCCGTCGACTTCATCGCCGGGTCCCGCTGCTCGGACGGCGGCTACCCGCTGTACTTCAACGCGGCCCCCGACAAGTGCTCCCACATCGACAGCACGGGCCTGGCCGTCCAGGCCCTGCTCGGCTCGGGCCGCACGGCCGCCGCCAAACCCGCCCTGAACTGGCTGGAGAAGAAGCAGCTTCCCGACGGCGGCTTCCCCGACAGCTTCCTGGGCAGCGCCGCCAAGGGCAACTCCAACAGCACCGCCCTGGCCGTCCAGGCACTCGCGGCCGGAGGCCGCACGGAGGCCGCCGCCAAGGGCGTCGCCTGGCTCAGGTCCCGCCAGGTGAACTGCGCAGCCCCGCAGAAGGACTGGGGTGCCGTCGGCTTCCTGGAGCCGAAGGCCGACGGCATGGCGCTGCGCGCCACCGCCCAGGTCGTGCCCGCGCTCGCGGGCAAGTCCCTCGCCCAGGTGGACGCGGGCGACGCCGCCGCGGACCTGGAGGAGATCAGCTGCGTACCGGGCGGCGGCACCCCGGGCGGCAACACCGGCGGCGGCGACGGCGGCACCTCCGGCGGCGACGGTGACAACGGCGGCACGGACGGCGGCGGATCCGGCGGCAACGGCGGATCGGGCGGCGACGGCAGCGACAACGGCGGCACCGGCTCGGACGGCGGCACCGACTCCGGCGGCGGCAACGGCGGCACCGGCGGCGATGGCGACGACGCCACGACGGGCGGCTCGGACGACGACGCGACCGACGGCGGCGGCAACGCGCCCGCCCCGCAGGCCGGTTACGACTCCGGCGGCAGCGGCGACGTGGGCGGCTCCGGAGTGCAGCCCGTGGGCAACCCCGGCGGCAGCCTCGCCTCCACCGGTACGTCCTCCCTGCCGCTCGCGGCCACCGCGGGCGCCCTGCTCGCCGCCGGCGCGACGGCCGTCCTCGTGGTGCGGCGCCGCCGCACCACCCTCTGAACCCTCCTCCTCAGCACCAGCAACTCCGCACCTACGCACCTATGCAAGGAGACACCATGCGCAAGACCTCCACGCTCTCGCTCGGCCGAAGAGCCGCCCTCGTCGTCAGCGCCCTGGGCCTGGCCCTCGCCGTCACCCCGGTCGCCGACGCGGCGCCCGCGAAGGCGACCGCCAACACGGCCGTCAAGGTCACCGTCACCGTGAAGGGCCCCAACGGCAACGTCTTCAACGGCAGTGTCACCACGAAGGGGCACTCCGTGACCACGGCCTCGGGCGGCACCCACAAGTGCGACGGCACCAACAACGAGGCCAACACCTCGGCGGGGCCCACCCCGACGGCGGCCCTCGACGACGCCGCCAAGAAGCAGGGCTTCACCTGGGACGGCAGCTGGTACCCGTCCTTCGACGACTACTTCGTGACCACCATCGGCGGCCACAACGGCGGCAACGCGTACTACTGGAACATCGCCGTCAACGGCGAGGCCACGCAGGTCGGCGGCTGCCAGCTGCACATCAAGGCGGGCGACAAGGTCGCCTTCACCTGGACCAAGATCAACAACTGATCCGCCGACGGAGGGCGACGGCCGCCGAGGCGGTCGCCCGCACCGCACGGGCCCGGCGCGGCCGCACCGCGCCGGGCCCGTGCCCGTCCCTCACAACAGCGCGTCCTCGTCGAGCAGGCTCAGCAGATAGCGCCCGTACCCGCTCTTGAGCAGCGGCCCGCTCAGCGCGCGCAGCCGCTCGTCGTCGATGTAGCCGCAGCGCCACGCGACCTCCTCCACGCAGCCGATCTTCAGGCCCTGGCGCTCCTCGATGACGCGCACGTACTCCGACGCCTGCACCATCGCCGTGAACGTGCCGGTGTCGAGCCAGGCGGTGCCCCGGTCGAGCACCGTCACCGACAGCGCGCCGCGCCTCAGGTACTCCTCGTTCACCCCGGTGATCTCCAGCTCCCCGCGCTCGCTCGGGCGGAGCCCCGCGGCGATGTCGACGACGCGCTCGTCGTAGAAGTACAGACCGACGGCGGCGTACCGGGACTTGGGCTTGGCGGGCTTCTCCTCGATGGACAGGGCCGTGCCGTCCTCGCCGATCTCGACGACGCCGTACGCCGTGGGATCGGCGACGGGGTAGGCGAAGATGCGGCCGCCGTCGGGGGCCGTGTGCTCGCGCAGCTGCACGCCGAAGCTGCGGCCGTGGAAGATGTTGTCCCCGAGGATCAGGGCCACGGGCTCGCCGCCGATGAAGTCGGCGCCGATGAGGAAGGCCTCCGCGATGCCCCCGGGCCGGTCCTGCGCCCGGTAGGTGAGCCGGAGGCCGAGGTGCGAGCCGTCGCCGAGCAGCCGCCGGAAGTCGACCTCGTCCTCGCGGGTGGTGATGACGAGGATCTCGCGGATTCCGGCCAGCATCAGGGTGGACAGCGGGTAATAGACCATGGGTTTGTCGAACACCGGCATGAGCTGTTTGGAAACGGCTTGGGTGACCGGCCACAGACGGGAACCGGTGCCTCCTGCAAGTATGATTCCGCGCATTGCTGACGGCGGGCCGGCCGTTCGTGCGGACCGGCCCTTTCCTCCCTTCCTGTCGGGGTCCCTACCGCCGTACCCCCGTCCGTGTGTATCTTTTCTCCATGCGGATTATTGTGACGGGCGGTGCCGGTTTCATCGGGTCCGAATTTGTCCGGTCCATGCTGTTGGCCCCTGGCGCGGCGAACGACATCCGTATCACCGTCCTGGACAAGCTGACGTATGCCGGAGTGCGGGAAAACCTCGACCCGGTCGCGGGCCATCCACGGCACTCCTTCGTGCACGGGGACATATGCGACGGCGATTTCCTGGACCAGGTGGTGCCGGGGCACGACGCGGTGGTGCACTTCGCCGCCGAGACGCACGTGGACCGGTCCATCACGGGGTCCGCCCCGTTCGTGACGACGAACGTCCTCGGCACGCAGCTGCTGCTCGACGCCGCGCGCCGGCACGGCGTCGGCCGGTTCCTGCACGTGTCGACCGACGAGGTCTACGGCTCGATCCCGGTCGGCTCCTGGTCCGAGGAGAGTCCGCTCGCGCCGAACTCGCCGTACGCGGCCACCAAGGCGAGCTCCGAACTGCTCGCGCTCGCCTGCCACCGCACGCACGGCATGGACGTCGTGGTGACCCGCTGCTCGAACAACTACGGGCCCTACCAGTTCCCCGAGAAGGTCATCCCGCTGTTCATCACCCGCCTCCTCGACGGCGGCAAGGTGCCGCTGTACGGCGACGGACAGCACGTCCGTGACTGGCTGCACGTGTCGGACCACTGCCGGGGCGTCGAACTGGCGCTGCGCCACGGCAGGGCCGGGGAGGTCTACCACATCGGCGGCGGCACCGAGCTGACGAACGAGCAGCTGACCGGGCACCTGCTCGCCGCGACCGGCCGCGGCTGGGAGCGGGTCGAGCGCGTCCCCGACCGCAAGGGCCACGACGCGCGGTACTCCCTCGACTGCACCAAGGCCGCCACGGAGCTGGGCTACGCCCCGCTCGTCGGCTTCGAGCGCGGCCTCGCCGACACCGTCGCGTGGTACGCGGACAACCGCTCCTGGTGGGAGCCGCTCCAGCGGCGCGCGGCCCTGCGCACCCCGGCGTAGCCGCGGACCGGTGGCGTCCGCCCGGCCGGTCACGACGGGAGCCGGGCGGGCGGGGCGACAGCGGCGAGCGTGCCCGCGAGCCCGTCCGCCAGGCCGGTGCGGGGAGTCCAGCCCAGGACCTCGCGGGCCGCCGTCACGTCCAGCCACACGTCCGACCGGTCGAAGCTCCGGGCGGGCTCGCGCCGCACGTCGAGCGCGCGGCCCGCCGCCCGCTCGAAGTGCCGGTGCAGTTCGTCGAGCGACGTCGGCACGCCGGAGCCGATGTTCAGCGTGGTCGGTCCCGGCGCGGCCCGCAGCAGGTCGGCCCGCCGGTGCGCCGCGAGCAGGGCGGCGCACACGTCGTCGACGTGGACGTAGTCCCGCCGGGAGCGGCCGATCAGCGTCAGTGCCCCGCCCGTCCGCACCGCACCGGCCCAGTGCGGGATCACCCCGAACCCGGCGCCCGCCGGCTGCCCGGGTCCGTAGACGTTGGCGAGGCGGAGGACCACAGGGGCCGTCCACGCGGCGCAGGCCAGGGCCCGCTCCTGGGCGAGCTTCACCGCGCCGTAGGTGGAGACGGGGCGCGTCGGGGCGTCCTCCCGGTACGGCGGATCGGCCTCGGGGGCGTACACGGTCCCGCCCGAGCTCGCGAGGACCACCAGCGGGCGGTGGGTCGCGCCGCGCAGCCCCCACAGCAGGAGCTGGAGATTCCAGTAGTCCTGCGCGGCGAGCCGGGGCTCCCGCTCCGCCCGCGCGGGCGTCACGCCGCCCGCCACGTAGAAGACCGTGTGCGACCGCAGCAGGGCGCGGTGCACCCGGCCCCCCTGCGCGAAGGGGCGCTGCCGGGTGAACGAGCACATCCGCACGCCGGCCGCGTCCAGTGCCTTGCGCAGGTTCCTCCCGATGAACCCGGAACCGCCGACCACGGCGACCCGCGCGGCGGCGGGCGATCCGGCCGCACCGGCTGGGCTCGATTTCATGACGTGGCCCCCATATTCCTTCGAAAACCGTTCCCGGACATCGATTTCGGGCGTGCCTGATAAACGGCTCCGGTTTTATATCGAGAGCCGGAAAAGGCAACGCTTTCATTGTGGCCGCCGGTTGACAGTGCGTCGTACGGCACTTAAAAATTGTGCACGCATCCCCTTTCTCGCGTGCTCTTCACGCGTCCGGAAGGCGTATTGAAGAAGGAGGTTCGCCATGCGCGGCGCCATCATTGGATTCGGCACCATAGCCATGGGACACATGGTCGGCTATTCGCGGGTAGAGGACTTATCCATAGCTGCGGTCATCGATGTCTCGAAGGAGCGGCGGAGCCATGCGGAGGAATCGTTCGGAATCCCCGCCTACAGCGACTTCGCCAAGCTGGTCGCGAACGAGACCCTCGACTTCGTCGACATCTGCACGCCCCCGAGCAGCCACGCCGAGTACTCGGACCTCGCGCTCGCGCACGGACTGCACGTCCTGTGCGAGAAGCCCGTCTTCCTGCCCGCCGCCGACGGCTACGCCGGCCAGCTGGCCCGGATCCACGCCAGCGACCGCGTCTACTACCCGTGCCACGTCTACAAGTACGCGCCCGTGCTCGCGGCGATGAAGGAGCGCATCGCCGCGCCCGGCTTCGGCGAGGTCGTCGGCGCCCACTTCCGCACGCTGCGCGCCGGACACGCCAAGGGCGTGCGCGACTGGCGGCCGCACTGGCGGCGCGAGCCCGGTACGTCGCACGGCGGCATCCTGCGCGACCACGGCCCGCACAGCGTGTACCTTGCCATGAACCTGACAGGGCTGACCCCGATGTCGGTCTCCTGCCTCACGGGGCGGCTGCGGGACGGTGCCGCGTACGCCGACACCGAGGACACCGCGCTGCTGCGGCTGCGGTGCGAGGGCGACGTCGAGATCGCGCTGCACCTGTCGTGGGCCGCGGGTCATCGCAGCACCGGATATTCGATCATGGGGACCTCCGGTTCCGTGGTCGTCGACGGTGACGACCTCACCTACGCGGCGGACGGTGTCGTGGTCCGCACGTCCATCGAGTCCGGCTTCGACGACCCGTCCCACCAGGAGTGGTTCCAGCGGATGCTCCTTGACTTCACGGCGGTGGTCGCCGAGCCCGAGCGCGGCCGCGGCCTCATCCGGGAGGCGCTGACCACGTCGTTCGTGATCGACGGCGCCTACGCCTCGGCCGCCGACGGCGGCCGGTGGATCGACTGCCGAGTGCCGGAAGCGCTCCTGACCCCGGCCTGACGACTCATCAGGAACCTGCGGGGAAGGGTGGGCGGCCCCGTGCCGGAGCACGGGACCACCCACCCGCCATGCGGTACGGGAGTGCCCCGAAGGGGCGCGGGGAACTGCGCGGCCGGCCAGGACGACTCCGCAGGCGATCGACGGCAGGGCGCGGCAGAACCAGCGGAGCGCTCAGCCCGCGCGGCGGGCGGCGAACATCGCCCGCACGTGCTGCTCCAGGCCCCGGTCCAGCTCGAAGCCGAGCCACCGCCGGCCCAGGCGCTCGGCGGCGAAACAGGTCGCCCCGCTGCCCGCGAACGGATCGAGGACCAGATCGCCGGGCCGGGTGAGCAGCTCCACGAACAACTCCGGGACCACCGTGGGCCAGCGGTCCGCATAGGGGTGCAGGGACGTTTCCGCAAGGGTCTTCTCGTACGCCTGGTCATAGCTGCCCGAGGTGTCGAACTCCAGCAGGTTGCCCCGTACGAAGGGCCGTCGTGCCGGATGCCGCAGCGCCGAGACGTCGTAGTGCACGTCGTGCGTGCGCGCCATGACCCAGATGGGCGTGACGGAGTCCGGGGCCCGTGCCGCGCCCTCCGGCTCCGGGTTGAGCAGCTGCGGGTTGTAGTAGTAGAAGTCCTGCACGAGCCGCCAGCCCGCCTTCGCCAGGGCGTGCACGGCACCGGCGTGCTGCACCGCCTTGCCCGGCGCGTCCGACAGCCAGAGGCCGCCCAGCTCGAACGCCACACAGCCGTCCGGGCGCAGCACCCGCTCGAACTGCTGGAAGAACGGCATCAGCCAGTCGAGGAACACCGCGCCCGTGCGGTCCTCGTCGGCGATGAGCCGCGGGCCCTCGAAGGGCGGCGAACAGACCACCGCGCGCACGCTGCCGTCGGGAACCCCCTCCAACAGCTTGAGGCTGTCCCCCCAGTGGTAGGAGCCGTGCTCGGCCCCCAGAGCGCAGCGGTCTCCCGCCGCGGTCGTCGACTCGGTCACCACGGAACCCTCTCCCTTGTCTGTCGTCGTTCCGCACCGCGGGTGTCGGGCAGCCGCCTCACTCCGAGGCCCAGGCGATCGCGCCCCGCTCCTCGGGCGTGACGGTCTCGCGGCTGTTGGAGTAGCCGCCCAGGTAGTAGCGGAGCGTCGCGCGCCCCGTGCACACCATCGGCTCCCGGCTCTGGACGAGGCGGTAGTAGAGCTTGTCGTCCTCGCTGACCAGGCCGTCCGCGTCGGCGGCGGAGAACCGCTCCTCGAAGGGCACAGCGAGCAGCAGCTCCCGCGCCAGGAGCCAGGCGCTGGTGTCGACGGGCACCTCGTACGTGCCCGGCCGGTCCTTGATCACGTTCGAGCCCGGCACACAGATGCCCTTGGCCACGTAGTCCGCGTACATCCGCTCCGCCTCGGCGACGCTGTTCGCCCACGGCCACCGCGGTGCGAGGTACGGGGCGCCGTCCTTGTCCAGGAGGCCGACCTCGCTGTACGCGGCGCGCACGGAGTGCGCGCGGGCCTCGTCGAGGAGGGACTGGAGGTGGTCGGGCGTCCACTCGTTGTCGTCGTCGAGGTAGGCGATCCACGAGGAGTCGGACAGGTGCACCCCGAGGTTGCGCAGGCGCGAGGACCGCCCCGGTCCTGACCTCTCGTGCGGCTCGCGCTCCACGTACCGGACCTCGCAGTGCGGGAACGCGTCCGTCACCTCGCTCAGCGCGGCCAGCGTCTCCTGGCTGTCGTCGATGAGGACGAGGTGGCGCACCGGCACGTCGGCCACCTGGGCGCGGACGCTGCGCATGGCCCGCTGCACGAGGACCGGCCGGTAGCGGGTCAGGGTGACGACGGTGACGCTCTCGCCGGGCCCGGCCGCGGCCGACTTCTCGTTCGCCGTCATGTCAGACACCTCCCACCGGCGCGGACAACGACCGCTCCACGCAGCCGTCGTCGGCCGTGATGTCGTCCTTGCAGACCTCCAGGAACGGGTAGTCGACCAGCTCCTCAAGGCGCTCCGTCACCTGCCACCCCGCGCGCGGCAGCTCCTGGTGCGGATGCAGCTTGCCGACGCTGCCCAGGCAGTTCCGGCAGGCCCGCAGCGGATCGTCGGCGGTGAGGAAGCGGTGCAGGCGCTCCAGGAACGCCGGGTCTTCCTCGATGCGCAGCCCGTCGACGCGCGGATCCCAGCCGCCGTCGCGCAGCTGCCGGGGCATGAACACGCTCTGCGGGCAGCGGTAGAGCCAGCCGTCGTACACCGTGTGCGAGTTCCAGAAGTGGGCGAGCTTGCAGGTGTCGAAGACGTCCCGGACCAGGTCCGGCGCGTCGGTGCCCGACTCCGAGTACACCGCGCGGAAGTGCCCGTAGTAGTTGACGAGGAGGGAGACCCCGTGGTCCCGGGCCAGGGCGCGATAGCGCTCGATCTCCTCGGGGGCGATCGTCCGGCTCGGGTAGACCGAGATCTCCAGGGAGTCCACGGCCTGCCAGAAGCGCTCCGGAGCGCGGTGCAGGAGCGTGCCGTTGGTGGCCACGAGGACCGTGTCGGAGATGCCGGTGGCCCGCACCGCCTCGATCAGGCCGACGACGTCCGGGTGCAGCAGCGGCTCACCGCCCATGATCTTCGCGTACGAGGCGTGGTAGCTCCGGGCGAGGACGCTCAGGGTGTCGTGGATCTCCGCCGGGTCGGCGTTCTCGCGGCGGTACAGCGGCGAGAGGTGTGCGCAGGACCGGCAGCGCATGTTGCACTGGAGGCTGGCGTTGACCTCGATGCCCTCCGGGTTGTGCACCTTGCCGTCGGCGAGACGCACGCTCATGCCCGGCCCCTCTCCGCGCCGTCCCCGAGCTGGTCGAGGTGGGTGACGACCTTCTCGACGGCGGTCGCGATCGCCGTCACGTCCCGCTCGGTGCCGAGCAGCGCCTGGTGGAGGAAGGCGAAGCAGGTGCGGTACGCGGCCGTCGCCGCGGGCAGCTCGAACCGCCCCGGGTCCAGGCCCCGCCGCGCCTCGTCCGAGCCGGGCGTGCGCGGGGACTTGAGCGGCACGTACAGCGGGTTGGCGTTCAGCGGGGTGTCGAGGGTCTCGAAGAACATGTTCAGCTCGGCGGACATCGCGTCCACGACGCGGTCGACGGGCACCGGGCCGAGCAGCTCCGCGTCCAGACGGATGACGAAGTCGTAGTAGGTGCGCCGGGTCAGGCCCGCCGGTGCGGGCAGCGTCGACACGCCCGGGACGGCGGCGAGCAGGTCCGTGAGGACGGCGGCGTTGCGTTCGCGCCGCGCGGTCTGCTCCTCCAGGAACTCCAACTGGCTGAGCGCGACCGCCGCGTGGAACTCGGACATGGAGTGGTTGTGGCCCTCGACCGCGCCGACGTCCTCCAGCTCCAACTGGCCCGCCACCGGGTGGGCCGTGTAGCGCCGTCCGTTGGCGCGGTACTGCTGGAGCCGGTCGTGCAGCTCGGGCGACGTGGTGAGGACGACCCCGCCCTCGCCGCAGGTGAGCACCTTGGTCTGCTGGAGGCTGAACACCCCGATGGTGCCGAACGTGCCCACCTTGCGGCCCCGCCACTCCGCCCCGTGGGCCTGCGAGCAGTCCTCGATGACGGGGATGCCGGTGCTCAGCGAGAGTTCCTGGAACGCGTCGACGTCGGCGCCCGAGCAGTAGGCGTGCACGACGAGGATCGCCCGGGTCCGGTCGGTGACCGCGGCCTTGGCGGCGTCGGCCGAGATGCTCAGGGTGTGCGGGTCCACGTCCACGAGCACCGGCGTGGCGCCGAGCGCGTGTGCGGCGGACGCGCAGGCCACCCAGGTCAGGCCCGGCACGATGACCTCGGTGCCGGGGCCGACGCCGAGGGCCTCCATGGCGATGGTGAGCGCGGCCGAGCCGTTCGTCGTCGGCACCGCGTAGGGCGTCACGCCGGGCGCCGCGTGGTAGGCGGCGAAGGCGTCGGAGAAGCGCCGCTCGAAGCTCGGGGTGCCGGTGTAGATGCCGCTGACCGCCCAACGCCCGGACGTGGCGGCCGCGTTGAGCAGGGCCAGGGTGGAATCGGGCGCCTGCGGCCAGGCCGGCCAGGCGCCGTCGTGGACCGGCGTGCCGCCGAGGAGGGCGAGAGGTGAACTGCGTACCGCTGACATGTCTGTCCCCTTGTCGTCAGGAACGGGGGTGTGCGGAAGGGAGAGGGGGCGGGGGACCGGCGGGTCAGACCGGTGCCGAGGACGGGGCCGCGAGGAGTTCCCTGCGGGCCGCCTCCACCTCGTGCAGCAGCTCCACCGCGCGCGACGGCTCCCGCAGGAACGCCACGAATGCCGCCATGCCGGTGTCCGAGAGCTCCCACGTGGTGTCGAGGTCGTAGAACTGCCCCAGGTGGTCGGCGTTCCGGACGATCTCCATGCCCTTGGTGACGTGCCGTCCGCCCCGGGCCACGTCCACGTCGGTGCGGGTGGGCAGCGTGGCGAGGCGCTCGATCGTCAGCTGCTGCACCTCGCGCGACCCGAGATGGGCGAGGAACGCGGTGGCCTCCTCGGGCGCCCCGCTCGTCCCGGCCACGAAGTAGCCGTCGACCGGGGTGTCCTCGCCGACGGGCAGGCCGGGGTCGATCAGGGGGAAGCGGAAGAAGTCGATGTCCGGCTCGCCGGGCGGGGTGTACTCGTCGGTGGCGTAGGCACCCACGAGCGTCATGCCCGCCTCGCCGCGCAGCACCGCCGCGACGGCCTCCTCCTCGTCGTACGCCGCGGGGTCGCCGAGGAACCAGCCGTCCTCCACGAGGCGCTGCCAGAACGCGAACACCTCGGTGACGCGGTGGTCCGTGTACGGCACGCGCAGTGCCATCAGATCCTGGTGGAACGCGGGCCCGTTGAGCCGCATGTCGAGGTAGTCGAACCAGGCGGCGGCCGGGCAGCGGTGGCGGGCGCCGAGGGAGAACGGGGTGACGCCCGCGCGGCGCAGCACGGCGCACGCGTCCGTGAGATCCTGCCAGGTCTCGACCGTGGTGCGGATGCCGAGCTCGGCGAAGACCGAAGGGCGGTAGTACACGGCCCACCAGTAGTGGGAGGTCGGCAGGAAGGACGAGGGGCCCATGCCGCCGGTCATGGCGCGGAACCTCGGCAGGTACACATCGGCGAAGCCCTCCGCCCGCCACATCGCGGAGATGTCGAGCATCAGGCCCTGGTCCACCAGGGAGCGCATGCGGTTGCCCGCGAACCAGGTCATGACGTCCGGCGGGCTCTCGCCGGTGAGCCCCGCGTGCAGCCGGTCGCGCAGCTCCTCGTGGTCCAGGACGGACAGGGCGACCGGGGCGTCCGGGCGCCGTTCGTTCCAGCGGGCGACGACCTCGTCCGCGAAGCCGCGCATCAGGGGTGAGGTGTGGTCGGTGAGGAAGCTCAGGGGCATACGGACTCCTCAGGGCATGGAAGGGCCGGAGACGGAGGCGAGGACGCGGCGGAAGACGTCGACCGCGGCGGACGCCTCGCGCCCGAAGTCGCCGAAGTCGTCCTCGACGGTGAGCCCGCCCCGGTGCCCCGCGGCGAGCAGCGCCGCCACGAACTCCTTCTGCGCGCCCTCGTGGAAGTCACCGCTGCCGCGCGGCACGGACGAGGTGTGCGCGTGTCCGACGGCCGCTCCCGCGGCGGCCACATCGTCGGCGATCGGCAGCTGCTCGCTCATGATGTGGAAGCAGTCGGCGGTGATCCGCACGTCCACGCCGGTGAGGCTGTCGACGACCTCGCGCGCCTCGGCGCAGGAGTTCACGAAGTTGGTCTCCGTACGGTTCAGGGGTTCGAGGGCGAGCGTCATCTCGCGCTCGGCGCACACCTGGTGCGCCTGGACCAGGAAGTCCCTGAACTGCCCGAGGGCCTGTCCGCGCACGTGGCCGGGCGGGACGGAGCGGGCCTGCCCGCTGCCGAGGACGACCGTGCGCACGCCGAGCGCGGCCCCCCGGTCGCACATGTCGCGGAACACGTCCAGGGCCGCCGCGTGGTCGGCGTCCGGGCCCACGACACGGCACTTGAAGCGGCGCGGCAGCGGGGACGTCATGGCCTTGAAGGGCAGGCCCGCAGCCCGCAGCCGGACGCACAGGGCGGCGAACTCACCGCGTTCGACACACAGCATGTCTCCTTTGATCTCCAGGTAGTCCAGCGGGAGGCGGGCGGCTCGCTCGGCCTCCGGGGCGCTGCGCACCACGCACCCGAGTTCCATGGCGCTCCTCATCTCTGTCTCTGTGTCACTTCTGCGTCATTGCCGTGTCGGCCGACTCGGCCGCAGCGACCGGAAGACCGACTCGAAGGCCGCCAGCCCCTCGTCGAGGTGGTCCGCCGGGATGCTCAGCGGGGGGTAGATCCGGATCCTGCTGTCGTACGCCATCGCCAGGACGCCCTCGGCGAGCAGGTCCTGGAAGATCCGGCGGGTGACGTCCTTGGGCAGCGGCCGCCGGGTACCGGGCTCGACGAGCTCCACGCCGACCATGAGGCCGACGTTCGCGGCGTTGCCCACGAAGGGGAACTCCTCTTTCCAGGAGGCCAGTCGGCGCGCCACCGTCTCCCCGAGCAGGCGGGCCCGTTCGGGCAGGCGCTCGTCGAGCAGGATCCGCAGGGTGGCGAGGGCGGCAGCGCTGGCCAGCGGGTTGCCGCCGAAGGTGGAGGCGGCCGCGCTCGGCTGGCCGAAGGAGGTGCCCTCGACCAGCTCCGCCCTGCTGACGATCGCGCTCGCGGGGACGCCCGACGCCATCGCCTTGCCGAGCACGACGACGTCCGGGCGGACCTCGGGATCCTGCTCGAAGGCGAACAGGGAGCCGGTCCTGCCGAAGCCGGTGATGACCTCGTCCAGGATGAGCAGGGCCCCGTGCCGGTCCGCGAGCCGGCGCACGGCCCGCAGATATCCGGCGGGCGGGATGATGTTGCCGTTCGTGCCCTGCACCGGCTCCACGATGATCGCGGCGATGTCCCCGACCGAGCCGTTCTCGATGGACTGCTCGGCGAGGTCCACGCACCGCTGGCCGCAGGTGCTGTGCTCCAACTGGAGGGGGCAGCGGTAGCAGTAGGCGTACGGCACCTGGTGGGAGCCCGGCGGGAACGGCCCCGAGCGGTGCTTGCGGGGGCCGCCGTGCAGGCTGAGGGCGCCCTGGGTCTTGCCGTGGAAGCCGCCCCAGAAGCTGACGACCTCGTGCTTGCCGGTGGCGGCGCGGGCGAGCTTCACGGCGGCCTCGACCGCCTCGCTGCCGGTCGAGAACATGTGTATCTTGCCGAGGCGCTCGGGGAGTTGGGCGGCGAGGAGCTCGTAGTAACGCGAGCGCGCGTCGGTGTAGAACGTGCCGACGGCGCACGCGCCGAGCTGCTCCCCGACCTCGGCCAGGAACCTGGGGTGGGAGTGCCCGATGTTGCACACGCCCACGCCGGTGAAGAAGTCGATGTACCGCTTGCCGTCCTTGTCCCACACCTCGGCGTTGCGCGCGCGGTCCACGACGAGACCGGACAGGTCCGTCATGGACTGCCCGCCCGGCAGGCGGTGGCTCCGCTCAAGGGCGATGGTGTGGTGGGTCGACGCGGGCATGGCGGTGGTGCTCATGCTTCCCTGGGCCTTTCTGCCGCGTTGTGCGTCGGCTTCGCATTGCCTCTCGCGTTTATGCTTTACATTCCTTTGAAGTTCGGCGTGGTGGGGAGAGGCCCTGGATCACGGGCATTTGCCCGCTTCGCCGCCGAGTCCTCCGGGTGCGCTCCTGGCGAAGACGCGCTGGAGTACGGCGATGTCCTCCCGAGCGTCGCGCACATCGGTGAGCGGTGGCGTGCCGTCCACGACGCAGGCATGGAAAGCGCGCAGTTCCTCGCGGAACGCCTCGTCGTACGAGGCCTGAATTCTCCTTTCCACCAGGGCGCCGTCCTCCATGTGCTGGGCGACGACAGGAGTGGGCCAGTGCTTGAGGAATGGGGAGGGGAACTGAATGCGCACCCGCTGCCCTGCGGAAAGCACCGCGATCTCTTCGAAGTAGTCGCGGACGTCGTCGAGATAGGTCCAGGTGTAGCTGGTCCGCAGGTCGCCCGGGTGCGCGAGGACCGTCGTCACGGAGGGGAAGCGGGAGTCCCGCGGCCAGATCTCCGTGAACAGCACGTCGTCCGGCTCTCCCACAAGGGACCGCAGCGCGTTCACGTCGTGCACCATGCTGCCGAGGAACACGTCGTGGTAGACGAAGCGCAGGGCGTCCGGGACCGCGCCGACCGCCTCGTCGAGCAGCTCCTCCTGGGCCCGGTGCAGCTCCCGCGCGACCTGGCCCGGCACGTCGTCGAAGCGGCGCACGCCGTGCATGGCGATGTACTGGTCCTCGCTGGGGTGCAGGGTGTTGATCTGCGCGTACCGAGGCTCCTCGATGGCGCTGACCAGCTGTTTCCCATAGAGGAAGCCGGGGTCGAAGCGCTTCATGTAGGCCACCATGAGGCGCACTCCGGACCGGGCGACGGCCGCCTCGATCGCGTCGGCCTCGCGGAGCGTGAAGCACAGCGGCTTCTCCACCAGGACGTGTTTGCCCGCCTCGGCGGCGGCCAGGACCTGCGGCGCGTGACTGCCGCCGCTGAGCACGAGGACAGCGTCCACATCGGTGTCGAGCAGCGCGCGGTAGTCCGTGAAGCGCCGCCCGTGCGGCACCCCGTACCGCTCGCCGAGGGCGTCGAGGAGGCCGGGGGAGAGGTCGCTGAGCGCGGTGATCTCGAACTGGTCGGAGAGGCTCTGCAGATAGGGCAGATGCATGATCTGGGCGACGGTTCCGCAACCGATGACGCCCACGCGGACACGTTCTTTCTGCACGGCACCAACTTCTCTCGAAAGGAGTGGAGCGGCGGACCGGAGCGGGGAAATCAGGGCAGCCCGAAGAGGCCGGACCTGCTTTCCCGAAAGGGGTGAAGCCATCGGCGCACCGCGCCCGACGGAAAACGGACGATGACGCCGAAGGACCTACGTCACCGATGCAGTTGGGCGGAATTCCACAAAGGTCTCCTCTGGGCCCCGACATCGTTCGGCTTACTGAACCTGACTCAAATCCCCCGTGCTTGGAACGGCCCCAAGGCACATACACGGCGGGCGAGTTCCCGCGCGCCGAGAAGATTCAGCGCGGCTCACACCCTTGGAACGACTTGGTGGTACCTTTACATAATCGCGTGTACACCACAAGGGGGTTGCCCATGTCTTTGGCACATGCCGAGGGCGGTGCCGCGTTACTCCGACTCGCCGTCAGGGCCGCACACCGGGCCGGTGAGCTGCTGCTCGAAGGGGCCGCGGCGGGGCCGCCCGAGGTACGGACCAAGTCGTCGGCCAAGGACCTGGTGACTGCCTTCGACCGCGGGAGCGAGGCGTGCGTCGTCGAGATCCTCACCGCGGCCCGGCCCGACGACGGCATCCTGGGGGAGGAGGGCGGCGAGCGCCCGGGCGGCTCCGGCGTGCGCTGGGTGATCGACCCCCTGGACGGCACGGCGAACTTCGTCAGCGGGTATCCGGCGTTCGTCGTGTCCATCGCCGCCGAGCGCGCGGGGCGCACCGAGGTGGGGGTCGTGTACGACCCCTCCCGCCGGGAGACGTTCACCGCGATCCGCGGCCGGGGAGCCGCCCGTGACGGCCTGCCGCTGACCGTGTCCGGCGCCGAGCGGCTCGAACAGGCCCTGGTCTCCACGGGATTCAGCAGCGACCCGGCGACCCGCGACCGCCAGGCGGCCCTCGCCGCCCGCGTGGTGGCCCGCGTGCGGGACATCCGCAGCAGCGGCTCCGCCGCCCTCGACCTGTGCTGGGTCGCGGCCGGCCGCCTCGACGCCTACTACGAATCCGGTACGCGCCTGTGGGACCGCGCGGCCGGAGCGCTGATCGCCGAGGAGGCCGGGGCCTGGGTCGGCGGCGCGGACGGGCGGCCGCCCTGCGACGCGATGACGATCGCGTGCGCCCCGAAGACGGCGGACGCGCTGCGCGCCCTGGTGGGCCATGCCTGACCCGGTGGAGAGCCCGGCCTCCGACGCCCTGCTGCCACCGGGCCCGGACCCGGGCGCCGAGCGGGCCGCGCGGCGCGGATTCCGGCTGCTCGTCGGCTCGCACCTGCTCAACGAGACCGGGGCGGCGGCGACGCTCGTCGTCCTGCCGCTGACCGCGGTGCTCGCCCTGGACGCCTCGGCCTGGCAGACCGCCCTGATCGAAAGCGCCTACTTCTGTGCCTACTTGGTGCTCGGCCTCCCCGCGGGCGCACTGGTCGAGCGGGCGCGCCCGCGCCGCGTCATGATCGGCGCCGACGCGGTCCGCTGTGTGGCGCTCGCCTCGCTGCCGCTCGCCTGGGCGGCCGACGGCCTCTCCCTGCCGATGGTCTACGCGGTGGCGCTGCTGCTCGGCTGCGCGCAGCTGTTCGGCGACATCGCCGACCACAGCTATCTGCCGCGCCTGGTCCGCGAGGAGCAGCTCGTGCAGGGCAACAGCACGCTCCAACTCATCAGGTCCGGCGCCGAGTTGGGCGGGCCGGGACTCGGCGGCCTCTCCGTGCAGTGGCTCGGCGCGTACTGGGCGCTCGCGGCGAACGCCGTGGGCTCGGCCGTCTCCGCGGTGCTCCTGTGGCGGATCAAGGTGCCCGAGCCCGAGCCGCCCGCGCTCGCGCACGGCCTGGCCCGGCAGACCTGGGAAGGTCTTTCCTTCGTGCGCCGCCAGCCGGTCCTGCGCATGCTCGCGGTCTCCGCCAGTCTGAACAACCTCGTCTTCTCCGCCGCCTTCGCGCTCGACGTGGTGTTCCTGAGCAAGGTCGTCGGCGTCCCGGCCGGGCTCGTCGGAGTGCTCCTCGCGTCGGGAGCGGTGGGCGCGCTCGCCGGGGCCTGGCTGACGCCGCGGCTCGCCCGCCGCTTCGGCGACGCCCGCACGGCGACGCTCGCGGTGCCCGTCGCCGCCCCGTTCCTGCTGCTCGCGCCGCTGACCCAGGACGACTGGCGGGTGCTGCTCTTCGCCCTCGCCCACCTCGCCATCAGCGTCGGCGTCACCGTCTTCAACATCCTCCAGGTCACCTACCGGCAGCGGGTGTGCCCGGCGGACCTGCTCAGCCGCGTGTCGGCGATCTTCCGCTTCGCGGTGTGGGGTGCCGCGCCCCTGGGGGCCCTCGCGGGCGGCGCCCTCGCGGCACACCTCGGGGTCCGCCCCGCGCTGTGGACGCTCGCCGTCGCCCTGCTCGCCGTCGCGCCGCTGCTGCTCTGCTCCCCGCTGCGCCGGACGCGGGACTTCGACGTCAACTTCCCCACCGTGCCCACTAGTTGCTAGCGTGGAGCTATGCAGAATCTTCCTGAAAAGTTCGATGAAACACGCCTATGGGAAGCTTTGAGGGGATTTGGTGTGTCCCCGTCGCGTGTCACCTACGCCCCCGTCGGATTCGGGGACTACCACTGGACGGTGACCGACGAGGACGGCCGGCCGTGGTTCGCCACCGTCTCCGACCTGGAGCACAAGGAGCACTGCGGGCAGGGGGCACAGGCCGCGCTGAAGGGGCTCCGACAGGCCATGGACACGGCGCTGGCCCTGCGCGACCGTGACGGACTGCGGTTCGTCGTGGCACCGGTGGCCGCCACCGACGGCGGCGGTCCAGTACTGCCCCTGGACGCCCGGTACGCGCTCACGGTGTTCCCCCATGTCCCGGGCCGCACAGGGGAGTTCGGGCAGCGCCTGACGGAGGCCGAGCGGGACCGGCTGCTCGCCCTGCTCGCGGAGCTGCACGGCCGGACGCCCCCGGAGACCACACCGCCCGCCGACATGGAGCCCCCGGGCCTTCCCGGCGTGCGCGCGGCCCTGGCCGAGTCGGAAGGGCCCTGGTCGGGCGGCCCGTTCGCCGAGCCCGCGCGGCTGCTGCTGCGCGAGCACGAGGCGACGCTCCACGCGCGCCTCGCCGAGTTCGAGGCCCTCGTCGCGCGCGTGAAGGGCCGGGGCGCGCCGCTCGTCGTCACGCACGGCGAGCCGCATCCGGGCAACCTCATCCTGGGTGAGGAGGGCTATCTCCTGGTGGACTGGGACACGGTGGGCCTCGCCCCGGCCGAGCGCGACCTCTCCCTGATCTCGGACGACCCGGCGGACCTCGCCCGCTACGCCGAGCTGACCGGCCGCACCCCGGACCCGGACGCCCTCGCGCTCTACCGGCTGCGCTGGAGCCTGCTGGACGTGGCCGAGTTCGTGGAGTGGTTCCGCGCCGAGCACCAGCGCACGCAGGACACCGAGTCCGCGTGGAAGGGCTTCACGGACACGCTGGGGCAACTGGCGGCGGGCGGATCCGCAGCCTAGCCCGGTCGGCCCGATGCGTAAGGTGTACGGGCGGCCGGTGTTCGAGCCGTGAGAACGGACGAAACAGGAGACAGGCAGATGAGTCGCACCCCGGGCGCCCCGGAACCGGCGGAGACGACGGAGGCGTTCGAGCGGTTCGTCGAGCTGCTCGCGGCCGGTCCGGTCGGGCCGGAGCACCCGGCGGCCCCGGGCGGGCCCGGTCTTCCGTCGTGGCTGGCGCAGCTGGCCGCGGCCCTGTTCCACGGCCAGGACGAGCAGGCGGCGCGGCGCTGGGCCCTGCGGGTGCACACCGCGCTCGGCCGCCTCGGCGGACCCGTGCCGTTCGACGTCGTGCACGACTGGCACGCCCGCGCCGTGGCGCCGCTCCTCGCGGAGGTGAGCGCCCGGCGCGGCGGCGACGGCGCCGCCCCGGACGCCGTACGGCGCCTGCACGAGCGGGCCCTGGCGGGGGAGCGGGCGACGGAGGCGGAGTGGACCGAGGCCCTCGGCCCCGCCCTCACCCAGGTCTACGGCCACGCCTACGCGTACGCCGACGCCTACGCCACGGCCTCCGTCAACGCGCGCGCGTACGCGATGGACAACGACTACGGCGAGGAGAAGGCCGCCGAGTTCGCCGCCATGTACGCGAAGCTCAACACCGACGCCAACGCCCGCTCCTACGCCGACGCCAACGCCCTGGCGAACACGCGCGCGCTGGCGGCCGCCTTCGCCCGTGCCGACGAGCGGGCGTTCGCCGAGGCGTATCCGTTCGCGTACGTCCACGTCTACGCGCTCGCCGACGCCGAGCGCGCGGAGCCGGCCGGGCGGGACGAGCGGTACCGGGCGGCGTGCGCGCGGCTCGCGGACGGGCTCGCCGAGGCCCTGGACCGCGCCGCCGGGTGAGCCCGCGTACGCGAGTGGGGGTGGAGGCCGTCGCGGCCTCCACCCCCACTCGCGTACGTCAGGCCGTGGGCCGGTGGCCCGCGATGGCCACGCGCTGGGCGTAGCGCGAGTGCGGGAAGTAGTCCCAGATCGCGTGGTGCTGCACACAGCGGTTGTCCCAGAACACCAGCGTGTTCGGGGTCCAGCGGACGCGGCAGCTCAGCAGCGCGGTGTTGGTGATCTGCTTGACGAGCATGTCGATGATCGCCCGGCTCTCGCCCTTGGAGAGCTGCTCGATGTGCGAGACGTAGATGCCGTTGATGAAGAGCAGCTTGCGGCCCGTGTCGGGGTGGCGGGCCACCACGGGGTGCACGTTCACCGGCACGTCGTACTCGGGCGGCGGCGTGGCGCCCTCCCAGGCGAGCAGGCCGTTGTGGACCGCGGTCATCGGGTCCAGGAGTTCCTTCATCGCGGGCGACAGCATCTCGTAGGCGAGGTGCATGTTGGAGAACATGGTGTCGCCGCCGCTGCCGATCTCCGGGGTGCGCGTGACGTACAGCATCGAGCCGAGCGACGGCTTCAGGTCGGCGGTGCCGTCGGCGTGCCAGCCGTGGCCCGCGACGTTCCGGGAGTCCTTGTCGGCGCTGATCTCCAGGATGTGCGGGTCCGAGCCCTCGGGGGCGAGCGCCACCGGGTGCAGCTCGCCGAAGTGCCGGGCGAAGCGCTTGTGCTGCTCGCCGTCGATCACCTGGTCGCGGAAGACGAGCACGTGGTGGCGGAGGAACGCCCGCTTGACCTCGGCGGCCTGCTCGTCCGTGAGCTCCTTGGACAGGTCGAGTCCGGACACCTCGGCGCCGATCACCGGGGTCAGCGCGTCGACCGTGATGTGGTCGTAGACCTCGGGCGGCCGGGTGGTGATGGCCTCGATGGCGTCGAGCGCGAACTGTTCCATGGTCGTGTCCTCCTGCGGTTCGGATGAGTGGGTGGGGCCGGTGGTGGCGGCCCGGGGGCGGCCGGTCAGAGGCCGAGGGCGAGCAGCTCGGCCAGGATCAGCCGGCCGAAGCCGAGACTGCCGTGGATCGCGTCGGTGGCCTCGCTGAACTCCGGGCGCTGGACGCCCGCCGCGTCCGTGACGCGGGCGCGCAGGTCCACGACCTCGACGCCGAGTTCGACGAGCGCGCGGCGCATGACGTCCTGGGCCGCCATGAAGACCACCGGGTCGGACATGCCGGGCACCCGCTGCGGCGGCATCGCGGAGACCACGCGCAGCCCCAGGCCGCGGGCGTGGCCGTAGAAGGCCAGGGCGTCGCGGACCGTGGCGCGGACGAGGTCGTCGAAGAGGCGGCTCTCCAGGAAGCCCGGCACGAAGCCGCCGCCGACGCGGTAGACGTCCCAGTTCGCCGTCGTCGCGACGAAGTGCGCGCTGAAGCCGAACGTGCAGACCAGCGGCACGGTGAGGGCGTCGAGACCGTCCACGCCGAGCTCGTCGAGGAAGCCCCGGTAGAGCGCGTCGGTCTCGGGCTTGCGGAACACGACGTCGTGCCCGCGCCGGTCGAAGAACTCCGCGTTGAACTCGCGCCCGGCGCCCACGGGCCCGCCGCTGAAGGGGATCCCGGCCGCCTTGGCGGCCCGGCCGATCACCCCCGCGTGCGAGTCGCCGAGCAGCAGGAACCGGGCCGTCGCGGCGTCAGTGGGAGTTGTAGTAGTCGAGTACGGCGTCATCGCACCAGAAGTCCTCTCCGCTGGTCGGGGTGGTGGGCCGGTCGGCGGACGGCCGCCGCTCCTGCGGGCGCGGGGCCTGGGAGAGGGCGTCGAAGAACCGGCCCATGACGAAGTCGACGCCCTCCGGCGTGACGGTGCGCAGATTCGGCTCGAAGAACCCGGCCTTGAAGGGGGCGCCGGTGACGATCTCGTACGACGGGAAGTAGTCGACGTGGTCGAGCTCCTGCGCCAGCTGCCCGGCCACCGCGCGCAGGACGGACTTGGAGTACGTGGTGGCGGTGAGCGCGTGGCCGCCCGTCGCGGTCGCCGTCAGCGGGACCGGGGACACCGTCAGGAGCACCCGAAGGCCCGGATTGACGGCGCGGGCGAGCGCCACGGCGGCGGACAGATCCCGGTGCACCTCGGCGAAGGTGAAGTTGTGGAACGCGTGCCGCTCGGCGTCGAAGGTGCCGCGCACGGTGCCCGGGCAGACCGGGTGGACCGTGCCGTCGACGCGGTCCAGCCACGCCTCCGTCAGACCGAGCGTGAAGACGAGGCAGTCCGCATCGGCGACCGCGCCCCGGATCGCCGTCAGGGTGCGCTCCCGCGCCCCGGCGAGATCCTCGGGCGAGGCGTACCCCTCGGGCTCGACGGCCGGGCGGAACGGGTCGAAGAAGCGGCCCTCGTCCTGCCACACCTCCTGCGGCGGCGCGCTCTCGCCGAACGCCCACGACAGCCACTGCCGCAGCGTGGCGGCGGTGTAGATGTTGCCGGTGCGGAACGAGAACGCGCCGTAGTGACGGGCCTCCCGCTCGGCCGGGGTCAGGCCGGGCGGGGCCGGTTCGGCGTCGCGCCAGTTCATGCCGCGCTCCAGGAGGGCGCGGCCGATGTGCCGGGCGAAGCACGACCCGGCGGTGAGGATCACGTCGTCATGGCCGAGGGCGAACTTGGGCGTCCACAGGCCGGTGATGTCGCGCGGGTCGGGCTCGGCCACGGCGGTGCGCCAGAAGGAGCGCGGCGGCAGCGATTGATAGGGGTTCATGAGGGTCCTTCGATGGTGCGGCGGGCGGTGTCAGCGGGCCCCGGGGACCGGCGCCGACGTGGCGTTGACGGTGTCGGCCACCGCCCGCACCCGAGGTGCCCGGACGATGTCGTAGTGCGTGGTGTCGAGCGGGTGGCACTCCTGGAGGGCGGCAAGACGCTCCCGCCACAGCCGCTCCTGACGGTCGGGGGCGCCGAGCGCGGGCAGCCCTGCCACCGGCCGCGTCGCGAGCCACAGCCAGCTGGGCGTGGCCGCGAGCGCGGGCGGCTCGTGCTCCGCCATGCCCGCGATGTTGGCCCGGCAGCAGCGCGCGAGGCGCTCCGCGTACGCGGCCGCCCCCGCGCTCGCGGTGCCTTCGCCCTGGTTCAGCTCGTGGGCGAAGACCGCCTCCAGGCGGGTGTCGTCGTATGCCCGGAAGTGCGGCCCGGCGTCCGGCGGCGGCGGGTCGAGCAGATAGAGCCCCGCGGCCGGACGCCCCGCCGCCTCCGCCTCGGCGGCCATGGCCTGGGCCACCCAGGCCCCGAAGGACCAGCCCGCGAGCCGCCACCGCCACGTGCCGTGCGGGAACCGCGCCTGGAGCGCGGCGTGGTACCGGCGGGCCCGCTCGGTGAGGGACCAGCCGGGCGGCTCGGCGGCGCGGAGCGCGGGGTCGGCGATCAGACACACCGTGAGACGGGGGTCGAGGGCCGACACCAGGGCACGGTACGCCTGGATGTCGCCGCCGACTGGGTGCACCAGGCACACCACCTCGTCGCCCGTGCCCTCCTGCCAGACCTCCAGGGCGACCGGGTCCGCGGCGGCGGGCGCGACCTCGCCGAGGTGCGTGAGCACCTCGTTGAGGCTCACCCGGTGGCTGAGCCGGGACAGCTCGATGTCGACCCCGAAGCGCTCCTCCACCTCGGCGATCAGATCGATCAGCGTCAGCGAGTCGGCGCCGTGGTCGTACAGCGAGGCGTCCGGGTCGAGGTCGTCCAGGCCGAGCGCGTCCCGCAGCCACCCGGCGAGTTCACCGGTGCGGGAGGCGGCGGACCCGGCGGCCGCCGCCGCGTCCTGCCGCACGGGGGCAGCCGAGTCGGCAGGCGGCGCGTAGAAGTCGCGCACCCGCTCGATGTCCGTCGTGGAGACGAGGAGCTGCGGCAGTTGGAGGCGCAGCGCCCGCTCGAACAGCCGCTGTCCCTCCTTCACCGCGAGGCCGAACGCGAGGTGGGCCTGGTGCCGGGCGTCCGAGCGCAGCGCGTCGCGCGCCATGCCGACCTCGCTCCAGATGTCCCAGTCGATGACGGTCCGCAGCGTGCTCTCGTCCGCGCCGGAGCGGTACCGGGCGAAGCCGTCGAGCAGACCGCCGGACGCGGCGTAGTCGAACTGGCCGATGCCGCCGAACAGCGCCGCCATGGACGAGCAGTACACGGCGAACTCCGGCCGGTGGCGCTCGATCAGGCGCTCCACGAGCAGCGCGCCGCCCAGCTTGGCCGCCGTCGCCCAGCGCATCGCGTCGCCGTCGCGCCGGGCGATCAGACCGCCGCCCGCCGCACCGGCGGCGTGCACCACGCCGTCGACCCGGCCGGCGTGCCGTTCGATCCGGGCCAGCACGTCGTCGGCCGCGTCCGCGGCCAGATCCGCCGCGACCAGGTCCACGCGGTCCGCCCACTGCGCCAGGTCGGCCGGGAGCCGCCCGCTCCGGGACAGCAGGACCACGCGGCAGTCGGCGTGCGTGAGGAGCCAGGCCGCGAGGGCGCAGCCGATGCCGCCCGTGCCGCCCAGGACCACGTAGGTGGCCCCCGCCGTCACCGGCAGCGCGGCGGGCGCGGCCAGGGCGGGCGCGGGCACCGGAAGCAGCGCCTGCCGCCACCAGTAGCCCTGCCGCAGCGCGAGCCGCCGCGGCAGCTCGGCCGAGGCGTCCGCCTCCGACAGCAGGCCCACGACCGCGACCGCCCAGTCGGCAGGCGCGGCGGAGTGCAGATCGAGCCAGCGGCCGTCGATGCCGGACTCCTGCGGCACGACCTCGCCGGGGCCCGCGAGGAGCCCCAACTCGGGCCGGTGCACGTCCCCGTCGACGGGCTGGGCGCCGTACGACAGCCACCAGGGCCGAAGCCGCAGCGACCCGGCCGCCTGGACTAGCGCGGCCGGAGTGTCCAGACAGGCCCACCGGGCGCGCTCCAGGCTCGCCTCGCCGACCGGTCCTTCGACGGTGAGGGGCAGCGCGTGCAGCCAGTCGATCCCGGCCCCGGCCGCGTCGCCCAGGGCGTCGAAGAGCTCCCGCAGCGAGTCGGCGTCGGCGGGGTCCACCGCGTACACGCCGTCCGCGACGCGGGCGAAGGCATCGGCCGCCTCGACCCGCACCACCCGCTCGTACGCCGCGTCGAAGACGCGCAGCACCTCGGACGGCAGCGGCCCTGCGGTCATGACCACGAGGAGGCGGGGCACACCGGGCCCGGCAGCGCGGGCGGCGCGCGTGAGGCGCGTCCACTGCGGCTGGTGCAGCCAGTCGGCCTCGGGCAGCCGCTGCGGCCCGGCGGTGGCCGCCCGGGGTTCCGCGGCGCGCTCGAAGTCGTACGTGTCGAGGCGGAAGACGGGCGGCGGGAAGTCCCACGGCGCCTGCGCGGGGCCCTCGGGCCAGCCCACGGTCCGGCCGGACAGCCAGGCGTCGGCCAGTTCGGCGGCCGTGCGGCCCCCGGTGAGGCAGGGCTCGTCGTCCGGGGTCACCTCGACGCCGGAGACCGTGCGCAGCCACGCGACCGCCGCGGTCACGTCGGCGTGGACGGCGGCGGCCCGCCAGCGGCGCGGTGTGCGGCCCGCCTGGAGGTGGCGCAGCACCTGGTCGTACGCCTCGGGCCGCGCCTCCAGGTAGGAGGCGAGGCGTCCGGCGTCGGCCCGCAGGCCCTCCGCGCTGCTGCTGGAGAGCAACAGGCAGGGCACGACGGGGTGTTCGGCGGGCTCCTTGGCCTCGGCGGCTTCGAGCACCAGGTGCGCGTTCGTGCCGCCGATGCCGAAGCTGCTGACCGCCGCGACCCGGGGCCGGGCGTCGGGCCAGGGGAGCGCCCGCGTCGGCACGTAGAAGGGCGCGATGTCGGGGCCGAGCTTCGGATTGAGCTGGTGGAAGTCGACGTTGGGCGGGATCACCCCGTGGTGCACCGCGAGCGCGGCCCGCACCAGGCCGACCACGCCCGCGGCGGCGCCCAGATGCCCGATCTGGCTCTTCACCGACGTCAGCGCGCACCGGTCGGCCCCGTCCAGGCCGAAGGCCTGCCGCAGCGCGCCGACCTCGACCGGGTCGCCGAGCTGGGTGCCGGTGCCGTGGGCCTCGACATAGCCCAGGTCGGCGCTGGTGCGGCCGCTGCGGCGCAGCGCGGTGCGGATCACCTCGCGCTGGCCCGGCAGCGACGGGGCGCTGTAACTGAGCTTGCCCGCCCCGTCGTTGTTGAGCGCCGAACCGGTGATCACCGCGTACACGGTGTCGCCGTCGCGCTCGGCGAGCCGCAGCGGCTTGAGCACGACCACGCCGACGCCGCTGGCGCCGATGGTGCCGCTGGCGTCGTCGCTGAACGGGCGGCAGTGGCCGTCCTTGGAGAAGATGTGCTGCGGCCGGTAGCGGTAGCCGTCCGTCAGGAGCGTGTCGACGAGCACGCCGCCCGCCAGCATCACGTCGGCATCGCCCTGGCGCAGCAGCCCGGCCGCCACGTGCACGGCCACGAGCGAACTCGCGCACGCCGCCTGGACGGTGAAGGCGGGGCCCGTCAGGTCGAGGTGGTAGGCGACCTTGGTGGTGAGGAAGTCCTTGTCGTGGTGGAGGGCCATCTGGAAGCTGTCCGGCAGCCGCTCAGGGTCGGCCTCGCGCACCAGGGACTGGTGGTACGTGTTCTCGCCGCACCCGGCGACGATGCCGACGCGCCGCCCCGCGGGGTCGGCGATCCCGGCGTGTGCCAGGGCCTGCACGGAGCTCATCAGGAGATGGCGCTGCTGCGGGTCCATCAGCCGCGCCTCCTGGCGGCTGATGCCGAAGTGCTCCGGGTCGAAGCCGAGGAGCCCCGACATCTGGCTGCGGGCGCCCACAAGGCCTTCGGCGGCCTCGAAGTGCTCCATGCCGCGGCCCCCGGACCGGACCAGGTCCCAGAACGCGGCCAGGTCGTCGGCGCCGGGCAGCCGCACCGCCATGCCGATCACGGCGATCGGCTCGTCGGCCAGGCCATCGGCCCCGGGCGCCGCGGGCACGGTCGTGCCCGCGGCCGCGTCGGCGGACCCCTGGTCGAGGAAGCGGGCCAGGCCGCGGATCGTGACGTGCTCGAACAGATCGGGAATGGTGAAGTCGAGACCCGGCTCGGCGCCGCAGCGCAGATGGAAGCGCATCAGGTCCAGGCTCGTCGCACCGGCGTCGAAGAACCGCTGCTCGGGCCCGACGGGGCGGCCGAGCACGGCTTCGAACAGCTCGGTGAGCCGGGCCTCGCGCGCCGACAGGACCGGCGCGGCCCCGCCCCGCGGCCGCAGCTCGTCGCCGGGCGCGGTCAGCGCCGCGCGGCGGTCCAGCTTGCCGCTCGGCGTGAGCGGGAGGCGCGCGAGCCGCCGGAACCGGTCGATGCGTACGTACGCCGGCAGGAGCGGCGCCAGATGGCGCGTCAGGTCCTCCGGTGCCGGGGCCTGCCCGGGGCACTCCAGGCACGCCACGAGCCGGGCGTCGCCGTCCCGGGTCACCACCGCGCCCGTGACGTCGGGGTGGCGCAGGAGCGCCGCCTCGACCTGGCCCAGTTCGAGGCGGTGGCCGCTCAGCTTGATCTGCTGGTCGTCGCGGCCCAGGTAGTGCAGGAGGCCGTCGTGGTCGAAGCGGGCTACGTCGCCGGTGCGGTAGAAGGTGCCGAGTCCCGGCAGCTCCACGAAGCGCTCGGCGTTGAGGGCCGGTGCGTCGAGGTAGCAGGGGACCACCATCGGCCCGCCGACGAGCAGTCGGCCGGGGCAGCCCGGCGGCACGGCCTGGTCGGCCTCGTCGACCACGCGCAGCCAGGAACCCGCCACGGGCGTGCCGATGGCGGGACGCTCCGGCCAGTGCGCCGGGTCGCCCTCCAGGCACAAGGCGCTCACGACGTGCGTCTCGCTCGGCCCGTAGTGGTTGAACAGGCGCGCCCCGGGCAGCCCGGCGAACCAGGCGCGGATCGCGTCGGTGCACAGCAGCTGCTCGCCCGCCGTGATCACCTCGCGCAGGCGCGCGGGGTAGCGGCCGAGCCGCACCCCGTGCTCGGCGAGGACCTGGAGGGCCACGTACGGCAGGAAGAGCCGTTCGATCCCCGCGGATTCGAGCTGGTCGAGGAGTGCGGGCGCGTCCTGGCGCAAGCCGGGGCGCACCAGGTGCAGCGTGCCGCCTGCGCACAGGGTGCTGTAGATCTCCTGGAAGGAGACGTCGAACGACAGCATGGAGAACTGCTGCGTCGCGGCGGGCGCGGTGAGACCGCCGGACGTGCGCTGCCACTGGAGCAGGTTGCACATCGTGAGGTCGGGCACCTGGACGCCCTTGGGGGTGCCGGTGGAGCCGGAGGTGAACAGCGTGTAGAGCGGCCGTGCCCCGTCGTGCGGCGGGAGCTGGGCCACCTCGTCCACGGAAGCGGTGGACAGCGCGACCACATGGCGCGGCAGGCAGTCCGGGGCGACCGCGGCGAGGGCCGCCTCGTCGCCGGGCGTGACGAGCACGCACAGCGGCTCCACCTGCTCCAGGATCTGCCGCAGCAGGCCGGGCGGGTACGTCGGGTCGAGCGGCACCGCGGTCAGGTTGAGCCGGGCGAGCGCGAGGAGCGCCACCACGTGCTCGACGGACGGCTGGAAGTACAGCGCGACGTGGCAGGGCTCGCCCGGGGCCACCGGGTGCCGCTCGCTCAGCTCGGCCGCGAGTTCCGCCGCGTGCGCTTCGAGTTCGGCGTACGTCACGGTGCGGTCCCCGGCGGCCAGCGCCGGCGCGTCGGGCGTGCGCCGCGCCTGCCGGGCGAAGCCTTCGGCGACGGTGGTGAACGGCAGCGGCTCCGCGGTGGAGCGGCCCGGCTCGGGCAGGGCGCGGCGGTAGGGCGCGACCAGCTCGGCCAGGGTGCCGTCGGCGCCGTCGGCCAGCTGGTCGAGGGCGCGCCGGAACAGCTCGTCCAGGGCCGCCGCCTGAGCGGTGTCGAAGTGCGCGGTGTCGTACTCCCACAGGCAGTCGAAGCCGGTGCCGCGCTCGATGACCGACAGCGTCAGCGGGCACTTCGCCCGGTCCGGGACCGGCCACTGGGGGCGGGTCGCGCAGCCGGGCAGCGCGAACGCGTCGAAGTCGGTGTTCTCCAGGACGAACAGGAAGTCGAACGGAGCGTCGCCCGCACCCGCTCCCCGGTCGGCCAGGGCGTCGGCGAGGGCCACGTCCTGCCGGTCGAGGACGGCACGCGCCGCGGCGCCGTGCCGCCGCAGCTGGGTGCGCAGCCGTTCGCCCGGCGCCAGGTCGAGGGGCAGCAGGACGGTGTTGGCGAACATGCCGACGCTGGCCTCGAAGTCCTGCACCGGCCGGTTGGCCACGGGGCCCGCGATCCGGGGCCGGGTACGGCCCGTCACCGCGTACAGGCTCCACGCGTACACCCCGAGGAGGAGCTGGAAACGGGTGAGGCCGAGCTCGGCGCAGAGCCGGTCGAGCGCGGCACGGCGGTCCGCGTCGAGCGTGGTGTGCAGCAGCCCCGCGCGGCCCGCGGCACGGACCGGCTCCAGCGGCGCGTCGTCCGGCGCGGCGTCGGCGGACGCGTCGTAGTGCGCGCGCAGTTCGACGCGCTGCGTCCGGTAGGCGTCGCGGGAGAACCACTCGCTCTGCCAGGCGGCGTAGTCGAGCGGGGTCGGCGCGGGCCGCGCCGTTCGCAGCGGCTCTTCGCCGTCGTGCGCGTAGTCGGCCGACAGCTCGCGGAAGAGCACGTTGAGGGACCAGCCGTCGACCGCGATGTGGTGCAGGAGCAGCAGCAGTTCGCCGCCGTCGGGCCGGGGCAGCCAGCAGGCGCGGAAGAGCCCGGGGTGCGCCAGGTCGAAGGGGGCGGCGAGGAACCGCTCGGTGAAAGCGCGGCGGCCCTCCTCGCCGCGCAGCGCCTCCGCGTCGGGCTCCGCCCACGGGTCGTACGGCTCGGCCACCGCCTGCCGCACGCCCTCGGGCGTGGCCTCGAAGGCGGTGCGCAGCGCCGGATGCCGCTCGACGAGGCGGCGCAGGGCACGCCGCAGCGCGCCGGTGTCCACCGCGCCGTCCACGTGGAAGACCATCGGCACGTGGTACGCACGGGACGCGGGGTCGCGCTGGTGCAGGAGCCACAGCCGCTGCTGCTCGGAGGTCGCGGGGGCGGAGCGCGCCCCGGCCGGGGCGGGTGCCGCCGGGTAGGGCGAGCCGCCGGTGCCGTCCGCGCCGCCGCCCGCCTCGACGGCGGCGGCGAGGTCGGCGAAGTTCCCGTGCAGGACCAGGGCCTGGGGCAGCTCGCAGCCCCAGCGGCGGCGCGCCTCGAAGCGCAGGCGCAGCGCCTTCAGGGAGTCGCCGCCGCACGCGATCCAGCGGTCGGCCAGGCGCAGTCCGGTGCGGCCGAGGACCTCGCCCGCCAGGTCGAGCACCTCGCGCTGCCGGGCGGTGACGGTCTCGGCGGCGCCGGGCTCCTCAGGGCGCCGCCAGGGCGCGTCGGGGCGCCCGAGCAGCGCGGCCTTGTCCACCTTGCCGTTCGCGTTGAGCGGCAGCGCGTCGACCAGGTAGGCGCGGTGCGGCCGCATGTACGCGGGCAGGCTCGCCGCCAGGTGCGCCTCGAAGTCGTCGTACGCGAGGTCGGCGCCGAGGACCAGATAGGCGAGCAGTTCGTTGACGCCGCTCGCGTCGCGGCGGGTGCACACATAGGCCTGGCGCACCGCGGGGTGCGCCACGATCTGCCGCTCCAGCTCGCCCGGTTCGACGCGGAAGCCGCGGACCTTGACCTGGCGGTCGGCGCGCTCCACGTAGGCGATGTCGCCCGCGTCGTCCAGGCGCACCAGGTCGCCGGTGCGGTAGTGGCGCCGGGAGCCGTCCTCGTGCCAGGGCAGCGTGACGAAGCGGCGCTCGGTCTCCTCGGGGAGGTTGCGGTAGCCCGCGGCGAGCGCCTCGCCCGCCAGATACAGCTCGGCCACCTCGCCGGGCGCGGCGGCGCGGCTGCCGTCGGCCGCCACGAGGAGCGTCCCGGTGCCGGGAAGGGCGCGCCCGATCGGCACCACGTCGCCGTCGAAGTCGCGCGGGATGGGGTGGCACAGCGCGAAGGTGGTGGCCTCGGTGGGGCCGTACACGTTGTGCAGCCGCGTGCCGCTGTTGGCGTTGTCGCGGTACCAGCGGCGGATGAGGCGCGCGTTGAGCTGCTCGCCGCCGGTGAGGACCTGGCCGACGGAGGAGAAGCAGTGCGGCACCTCGTTCACGACGGCGTTGAACAGCGCCACCGTGATGAACACGATGTCGACGCGCAGCCGCTCCAGGGCCGCCGCGAGGGCCTCGGGGTCCTGGACCGTCTCGTCGCCGAGGATCACACAGCGGCCGCCGGTGAGCAGCGGCACCCACACCTCGAAGCTGATCGCGTCGAAGGCGGGGTTGGACATGCAGGCGAAGCCGTCGCCCTCGCGGGTTTCGACGTAGCCGGGCCGGGCCAGGCGCAGGACGCCCGCGTCCCGCACCTCGACGCCCTTGGGCTGTCCGGTGGTGCCGGAGGTGTAGAAGACGAACGAGACCGGCGCGGCGGGCGCGATCTCCTGCGGCGCGTCCCGGCCGCCGTCGAGGAGCGCGGCCACCGGCAGCGGCAGCACCGCGTCGGGCAGCGCGTCGGGTGCCGCGGCGCCGTGGACCACGGCCACACAGGCCGAGTCGGTCAGGATGTGGCGGCGCCGGTCGGCCGGGCTCTGGGCGTCGAGCGGGACGACCGTCGCGCCCGCGCGCAGCGCGCCGAGCATGGCGCAGACCAGCTCCCAGGAGCGCGGCAGACAGACCGCGACCGCCTGGCCGGGGCGTACGCCGTGGTGCCGCAGCGCGGCGGCGACGGCGGCACTCGCCGTGTCGAGCTCTCCGTAGGTGTGGGACCGCTCCCTTGCGACGACCGCGACGGCGTCGGGGTGGCGGCGGGCCCGGTCGAGCACCGACCGGGCGAGCGCGGGGGCCGGGGACGGCACCTGTGCGGCGATGGTCATTCCGCCTCCCGCGCCGGAGCGGACTCGGTGAACCGCGCCTCACCGGACCCGGCGAAGCGGGCCAGTTCCGACTCGATCCGCGCGGCCACCCGAAGGACCTCGTCGGACTCCAGCATCTCCCAGTGGTCGCACGCCACCGGCTCCACCTCGAAGTCGCCGTCGGCGCGGCACCGCCAGAAGTCCCTGATGTCGGCGAGGAACTGCTCCGTCGCGTCCTCGGTCGCCTGCATGAAGACGGTCCGGGCCCCGGTCGGCAGCGGGTCGTAGACGCCCGCGGTGGTGCGGTTGTGGTTGTAGATGTGGAAGTACTGCTCGATCTGCCGGTCGTCGATGCCGGGGTACATGCCGTTGAACTTCACCAGCTTGTCGCGGAACTCGGCCATGTCGACGGTGGCGATGTTGGCGCGCTGCTCCGCGTTGCCCGCGCCCTGGGCGTCGAGCAGCACCACGCTGACGTCCCGGTGGCCCGCGGCGGCGAGGCGGCGGCCCATCTCGTGGACGACGAGACCGCCGTAGGACAGGCCCGTGAGGATCAGCGGCCCGCCGGACAGCGGCTCGATGAGCTCCAGATAGGCCTCGGCCATGGCCTCGACCGTGGGCAGGAAGGTCTCTCCGGGATTCACGCCCAGGGACTGGACGCCGTGCACGCCGATGTGCTCCGGCAGGGCCTTGGCCAGCGAGAGGTAGCAGAAGGCGGTGCCGCCCGCCGGGTGGACGCAGACGACGTGCGCGTCGCCGTCGCCCGGGCGGAACTGCAGCAGGTTGCTCGGCGGCGCTCCGGACGCGCCGCGGCGCAGCCTGCCGCCCAGCTCCTCGATGGTCGGGTGCAGCATGACCTCACGGACCAGGAGGGTCTCGCCGAAGGCCTCGCGGATGGCGTGCACCAGCTTGATGGCGGAGATGGAGGTGCCGCCGATGTCGAAGAAGCTGTCGCGGATGCCGATGTCCGGCTGCAACAGCAGGCCCCGCCATATCTGATAGAGCGTCAGCTCGATGTGGTCGCGCGGGCTCGCCAGGTTGACCTGGGCGGGCCGGTCGGCGCGGGCCCGCTCCAGGAGCGCCGCCCGGTCGAGCTTGCCGTTCTGGGTCTGCGGCAGGCGCGGCACCTCGACGAAGATGCCCGGGATCATATGGGCCGGGAGGCGTCGGGCCAGGGCCGCGCGCCACTCGGCGGCCGGGCGCGGCGCGGCGTCGCCCACGCCCACGGCGGCCACCAGCTGCGGCTCGCCCGCGCCGTCGCGGTCGGCGATGACGGCAGCCTCGGACACGCCGGGCTGGTCGAGCAGCGTCGCCTCGATCTCGCCCAGCTCGATGCGGAAGCCGCGCACCTTGACCTGGTGGTCGCGGCGCCCGGCGTACAGGAGGTCGCCCTCGGGCAGCCAGCGGACCAGGTCGCCGCTGCGGTACATGCGCGCGCCAGGCACGAACGGGTCGGCCACGAACCGCTCGGCGGTCAGGTCGGGGCGGCCCAGATAGCCGCGCGCCATGCCCGCCCCCGCGATGTACAGCTCGCCCACCACGCCGACCGGCACCGGCCTGAGCCGCTCGTCGAGCACGTACGCGCGGGTGTTGGCCACCGGCGGGCCGATCGGGGCCTGGCGCTCCAGCGGCTTGGGGGTGAGGTACGCGGTGCAGTACAGGGCGGTCTCGGTCGGACCGTAGCCGTTGAGGATGTGCAGGCCCGGCAGGACCTGGGTCATGCGGTGCAGGCTGTCCTCGGGCAGCGGCTCCAGGCCGGTGTGGATGTAGCGCAGGGACAGGCCCGCCAGGCGCTCCTCGGGGGCCTCGCAGATCCACTTGACGTAGGCGGGCGGAAGCAGCGCCTCCACGATGCGGTGCTCGCGCATCCAGCCCAGGAGGGCCTCGGGGTCGTCGCGCACCTCCTTGGGCACCAGCTGGAGGACGCCGCCCGAGGTGAGCGGAAGCAGCAGTTCCTGCACCGAGGCGTCGAAGGCGAAGCTCGGCCACATCGCCGAGGCCTGGCCCGGCGTCGCCTCGAACTGCGTCAGCCAGTAGTCCAGGAGGTTGAGGATGCCCCGGTGCGTCGCGGCCACGCCCTTGGGGCGGCCGGTGGAGCCGGAGGTGTAGATCACGTACGCCAGGTCGTCCGGGCGGAAGCCCCGGCCGGGCGCGTCGTCCCGCTGTCCCTCGGCCTCGACGGCGGTCAGCTGCTGCCAGGCGTCGTCCGGCGGCGCGGCGTCGTTGCTCAGGACGAGCAGGGCCCCGGCGTCCGCCACCATGCCCGCGAGACGCTCCGCGGGCAGCGCGGGGTCGAGCGGCAGATACGCGCCGCCCGCCTTCAGGACGCCCAGGATGCCCACGAGCAGGTCCACCGACAGATGGGTGTGCAGGCCGACGACGCGGTCGGTGCCGATGCCGCGCGCGATCAGGGCGTGGGCGAGCCGGTTGGCGCGCCGCTCCAGGGTGGCGTAGTCGAGCGCGTCGTCGCCGTGGACGACGGCGGTCTGGCCGGGCAGCTCCCGCGCCCTGGCCTCGAAGCGCTCCACCAGACCGGCGGGTGAGACCGCGCGGGCGGTGTCGTTGAAGTCCACGAGGACCTGGCGGCGGGCCTTGTCGTCGAGCAGGGTCACGTCGGCGACCCGCGTGTCGGGACCCGCGGCGAGCTGTGCCAGGACGTGCCGCAGCTGGCGGCCGTACCGCTCGGCCGTCCCGGCGTCGAACAGGGCGGTGGCGTAGACGAGCGTGCCCGTGAGCCGGCCGCCCTCCTCCGCGAGGGACAGGGCCAGGTCGAACTCGGCGACCGGGTACGGCGAGGCGAGCGGCGTCGCCTCCAGGCCCGGCAGCGCCCACGACGGCTCCTCGTCGCCGCGCCAGGCGAACGTCACCTGGAACAGCGGTGTGTGGGCGAGGCTGCGGACCGGCTTGACGAGCTCGACGACCTGCTCGAACGGCAGGTCCTGGTGGTTCTGTGCTGACAACGTTGCCGTGCGGACGCGGTCGAGGAGCCCGGCCACCGTGAGGTCGTCGGACACGTCGATCCGCAGCGCCAGGGAGTGGGCGAAGCAGCCGACGAGCCCTTCGAGTTCGGGGCCGCGGCCCGCGGAGGGCGTGCCGATCACCACGTCGGACTGGCCGGCGGCGCGCGCGACCACCAGGGCCCACGCGGCCAGGACCGTCATGGACGGCGTCGCGCCGGCGCGCCCGCCGAGGTCCTTGAGCGCGGCCGTCAGGTCCTCGTCGAAGGAGAGGCGCACGCGCCCGCCGCGGTGGTCCTGCTCGGCCGGGCGCGGCCGGTCGGTCGGCAGCTCGAGGATCGCCGGGGCGTCCGCGAGGGTCTGCCGCCAGTAGGCGCTCTGCCGGGCCGCGCCCCCGTCGGGCGAGGGGTCGGCCAGCCACTGCCGCTGCCGGGCGGCGTGGTCGGCGTACTGCGCGGGCAGCGGCGGCAGCGGGTCGGGCGCGCCCTCGCGGAAGGCCGCGTACAGCGCGCCGACCTCACGGGTCAGCACGCCCATGGACCAGTCGTCGGCCACGATGCGGTGCACCGTGAGCAGCAGGACGTGCCGGTCGGCGCCGAGGGTCACCAGACGGCCGCGGACCAGGGGCCCGCGCGCCAGGTCGAACGGGGCGGCGGCCTCCTCCCGGCGCACGCGCGCGAGTTCGGCCTCGGCGTCCGGCCGGCCGGTCAGGTCGTCGGCGGTGAGGGGCAGGCCCGCGCCGGGCGGGTCGATCTGCTGGACGGCCGCGCCCGCGACGGCCACGAGACGGGTGCGCAGCACCTCGTGGCGGGCGACGAGCGCGTCCAGGGCCCGGCTCAGCGCCTCCCGGTCCAGGACGCCCCGCAGCTCCACCGCCGTGGGCAGGTGGTACGCCTCGCTCGCGCCCGGCATTTGCGACAGGAACCACAGCCGTTGCTGTGCGGAGGACGCCACGAGGGGGGCATCGCGGTCCGCGGTCGGGAGGGTGACGGAAAGGGGGATGTCGCGGTTCGCGGACAAAGCTGACTCTTCCACTCTGCGGGTGGGTTATTCACGGTGGTGAGGGGAGTGGTGACGGAAAGGCGCGGAGCTATTACTCAGCGGGGTCGGCCGAGTATCCCGACAGTTCCGAATTTGCAATCGGATCCATAATGCGTCGGGCCTTTGGACCCAAGGGGCGCTGATCGTAAGCGAATTCATTGCCGCGCGGGCTCGACGTGCCGTCTGACCTGCTGTGCGGCCTGTATACCTCCGGACAGGTGGGGAGCCGTCAACGGGATGATCGATCAGCCCTTGAGGGTCTGTCAATATGGCTGCGCCTGTCCTGCCCGGCCGCAAACGAGCGGTATGGGAAAGGTCATAGACTTAGGCTCGGGTATTGCCTGGAGGGGCCGGTTCCGGGCAGATTGGGCCGACCCCTCCGTGCTAGGGGCACCGATCGGACGCCGCCCCCGGTGGACCCGTGGGCGCCAACCGCCGTGACAGGACCTGTTCTTCGGTCAGACGGCGCCTCGGCGGCCGGGCGGCGGTGCCTCGGTCCGCGCCGCCCGCCGCAGCTGCTCGGCGAGGGCCGCCGTCGCGGGGGCCGCGGACCGGTCCCCGACGCCCCACGCCAGCAGGAGCCTCCGGCGCGACCAGGCGTCCTGCAGCGCGCACACCTCCAGCCCCGTGTGCGGGTCGAGGGCGCGGCGCGGCACGACGGCGAGCCCCACCCCGGCGGCCACCAGGGAGACGAGGGTGCTCAGCCCGGCGACGCTCGTGCGGTAGCGCACCACCGGGGCGTGCGGGCCGAGGTGCCGCTCGATCCAGCGGCGCAGCGAGGACTCGGCGTCGAGCCCCACGAGCGGGTGCTCGGCGACCTCGCTGTAGGCCAGCGCCGTCCGCCCGGCGAGGATCCCGCCCTCCTGCCCGATCACCACGAGCGAGTCGTCCCCGAGGGGTTCCAGGACGAGCCCGCTGTCGTGGGCCTCGTCGTCGACGACGACCCCGAGGTCCGCCTCACCGTCGGCGAGCATCCGCACCGTCCGCGGGGTCCGGCTCTCGGACACCGTGACGTCGGTGTCCGGGTGTTCGCGCAGGAACGTCACGAGTGCCCGCGGCACGAGCCCGTGCATCGCGGAGCCGCCGCTCAGCAGCGTCACGGGAGCGGCGGGGGAGCGGGTGTAGCTGGCGACGGCGCTCTCCAGGCGTGCCGTGTGCGTCAGGACGTCCCGGGCATGTCGGGCGAGGGCCGTGCCCGCCGGTGTCGGCCGCACCCCTCGCCGCCCCCGGATCAGCAGCGCCACCCCCGCGTGCCGCTCCAGGGAGCGCACCCGGGCGCTGGCCGACGGCAGGCTGAGATGCATCCGGCGCGCGCCCGCCGTGATCGACCCCTCCGTCACGATGTGCAGAAAGAGCCGGAGGTCGTCCAAGTCGTAACGCACCCCCGTGAGCCTATGGCACAGGCTGAGGCACAGTGTGTCGATTACGCATTGTGGGGCCGCCCTCCGCCGCGTGATGCTCGGCGGGTGTCCGAGATCCTGTTGGCCCTCATCGCCGGTGTCGCCGCCGGCACGCTGAACGCCCTCGGCGGCGGTGGCACGTTCGTGGCACTGCCCGCGCTCGTCGCGGTCGGCGTGCCGCCCGTGACGGCGAACGCGTCGTCGACCGTCGCGCTCCTGCCCGGCACCATGGCGAGCGCCTGGGTGTACCGCCGCGACGTCACGCCGGTGGGGGAGACCTCCACGACGGCCCTCACCGTGGTCAGCGCCGTCGGCGGCGGCCTCGGCGCGGTCCTGCTCCTGGCCCTGCCCGCGGCCTCCTTCGACGCGGCGGTGCCGTGGCTGCTCGCCTTCGCCACGGCGGTCCTCGCCTTCGGCCGCCGCCTCGCGCGGGCGGTGAGCGACGCCACCGGGCGCCCGTTCGGCCTCGGCTCCACGGCCGTGCTCGGCGGTCAGTTCCTGCTCGCCCTGTACGGCGGATACTTCGGCGGAGCCGTAGGCATCATGATGATGGCCCTGTGGAGCGTCGGCCTCGGCCTCGACACCGCGGTCAGCAACCCCATGCGGACCGTCCAGATCGCGGCCATCTACCTCACCGCGGCCGTGCTGTTCCTCGTCGCGTCGGACGCCCTGAACACGCCCTGGCTCCTCGTCGCCATGCTCACCGGCGCGGTGACGGGCGGCTTCACGGGCGCCCACGTCGCCCGCCGGCTGTCCGCGCGGGTCCTGAGAGGCGTCATCCTCACCACCGCCGTCACCATGACGGTCCTGTACTCCGTCCGCAGCTGGGGCTGAGCGCGGCCCCGGTGTCCGGCGGCCTGCCCGGCGGCGCGGACGGACGCTAGCGGGACCGCCGCGCCAGAGCCGTCAGCGCCCGCTGCCCGCCCCGCACGGCCAGCGCGTGGTTGACGCGGAAGACCGGGCGCGCCAGCGGCATCCAGCGCCGGAGTGCGGCCTTGCGGACGGTCACGTACTGGGTGAGCGTGGCGACGCAGCCGTGGTGCCCGTCGGGGGCCACGACCCAGCGGACGCTGCCCGAGATGTCCCCGTCGAGCGCCGCCTCCAGGACGTGCGCGACCGGGTCCTCCGCCACCGCCGTCAGCGTGGCCCGCAGCGCGTAGGGGAGCGCCGACCTGATCACGACCTCGCACTCCCGCTCCCCGGTGCGCCGCACGGAGCGGAAGGCGGGCCACCACGCCGGGTAGTTCCCCACGTCGGCGAGTTTCGCGTACACGGTGTCCGGCGCGAGCGGCGCGCGCCAGGTCCCGGAGAGACGGATGTCGTGGCGGTTCACGCGGTTCTCCCTGTCGGCAGCGGGGCGGAGGGCGGGGGCAGGTGGTCGCGGGTCCTGGCGAAGAACGCGGCCGTGCCGAGCAGCCATATGGCGAGGAACCAGACGGGGCCGAGCAGCAGATGACCGTACGGAGTGACGGCGGGCGTGAAGCTCGCGGCGACCGCGACCTGGGTGGGGCCGTACCCGGGCAGGAGCTGGAGCCCGTCCTTGTCGGCTCCCGCGTTGCTCATCGGGTTCTGGAGCATGGTGTCGAGCAGGCTGGCCATGATGATGACGAAGAGCCCCGCGAGTTCGTTGCGCAGGAAGGCGCCGAGCAGGATGCCGATGCCGCCGTAGCTCACGGCGGCCGTGAACAGGCCGAGCGCGAGGAGCGCGGGCCGGACCGGGTCCCAGTACCAGCACACCACCGCGGTGGCGTACGCCGCGATGAGCGCGGAGGCGGCCGCCATCGCGACGACCTTGCTCAGCAGCAGACAGGAGCGGGGGTAGCCCGCGAGGGCGAGCCTGCGGTCGAAGGCGAGCGCCTTGAACGTCGTCATGAACATCATGAAGCCGACGATGAGCGTGACCGTGTTGACGGCCCCGGACACCATCGTCAGGTGGTTGCCGTTCACAGTCACGGTCCGCCCGGCCGCGCGCAGCAGGAAGCGGAGGCGGTCGGGGGTGACGAACCAGTGCTCGAGGGTCAGCCAGAGCGGGATGTAGCCGACGACGAGCACCAGGGCGAGCCGGTTGCGGGCGTGTTCGAGCAGCGCGAACCCGGCGCCCGTGCGGAAGGCCTCCCAGGTCCGGCTCACCGTGCCGCTCCCCGGACACCGGCCGGACGGCCCTCCCCGGCCCACGGGGTCGCCACGCCGTCGCGCAGCCGGTGCACGACGTCGAGGCGCCTGGCGTCCCAGGCCAGGTGCGACACGACGAGGACGCAGCGGCCTCGGTCGCGCAGCCGGGTCGCCACGTCCCAGAACCGCAGGTACGTCTCCCAGTCGAAGCCCTGGTACGGCTCGTCGAGCAGCAGCACCCGCGGGTCGTGCAGGAGCGCGAGGGCCAGGTTCAGCTTCTGCCGGGTGCCGCCGCTGAGGAGGCCCACGCGGGTGTGCCGGTACTCGGCGAAGTGCAGCTCGTCCAGGAGTTCCTCGGCGCGCCCCGGCCCGTCGAGGCGGTACGCCGTCCGGAACCAGCGCAGGTGCTGGTCGACGGTGAGCGCCTCGTTGAGCACCGCCTCCTGCGGGCAGTACCCCAGGGAGCCGCGGCGCTCCACCTCGCCCGCGTCGGCGGCGAGCTGCCCGCACAGGATGCGCAGGAGCGTGCTCTTGCCCGAGCCGTTCTCGCCCACGACGCCCGCCAGGGTGCCCGGTTCGAGGCCGAACGAGACCCCTCTCAGGACGCGGCGCGAGCGGTAGGCCTTGTGCACGTCGCGCACGCGCAGGGCGTACGGGGCGGTCGGCACGGCGATCTCCTCCTGCGGGGGTGGGGGCGGGCCGGGGCGCACGTCGTCGGCGGGCGGCGCGGGGCGCGAGCTGTGCGGTGGCCCCGCGCGCCGGCCTCAGCGCCTGCGGCGGGACAGGCAGTCGACGAGGGAACTCCACTCCTGCCGCACCGCGCCGGGCAGTTCCACCGCGTCGAGCGCGGCGAGGGCCGACGCCACGTGGCGGGCGGCAGCCGCCTCGGCGTGCTCCCGGCTGCCCAGGGCTCCGAGACGGCGCATGACCTCGGGCACGCGGTCCTGGGGCAGCGGCACCGAGTCGAGCAGCTCCGCGACCCCGCGGCCGTCGGCGGACTCCACCGCCGCGGCCAGGACGAGCGGCAGCGTCTTCTTGCCGCGGACCAGATCCGTGCCGACGGGCTTTCCGGTGAGCGCGCTGTCGCCCCACAGGCCGAGCACGTCGTCCAGGATCTGGAACGCCACGCCGAGGTCGCTGCCCGCCTCGCGCAGGGCGCGCACCACCGGCGGCGGCGCGTCGGCGAGCACGGCGCCGAGGGCCGCCGCGCAGCCGAAGAGCGCTCCGGTCTTGCCGCGCGCCATGCGCGCGTACCGGCTCGCGGACACCTCGCGCAGAGCCCGCCGCTCCAGGGCGAGGTCCTCCGCCTGGCCCTCCACCATCTGCTCCACCGTGACGATGAGGTCCTCCATGGCGGCGCGGGCGCCCGGCGCCTGCGCGCGGAAGACGGTGGCGACGGCCTGGACGACGAGGGCGTCACCGGCAAGCACCGCGGCGCCGGTGCCGAACCGGGCCCACGCCGCGAGCCTGCCGCGCCGCTCGGTGTCGCCGTCCATGATGTCGTCGTGCAACAGGGAGAGCTGGTGCACCAGTTCCACGGCCGTACCGGCGACGGCGGCGAGCCGCTCAGGGGCTCCGACGGAGCGCACCGAGAGCAGCGCGAGCGCCGCGCGCACCCGCTTGGCCACGTGCCGCACCGCGGTCGGGGCCGCGTCGGCGTCCCACCCCAGGTGGTACCGGCAGACGGCGGCCATCGACGGGTGCAGCCGGTCCACGGCCACCCGCAGCGGCGGATCGACGAGCGCCGTCCCGCGGCGCAGGAGCTCCTCACCGTCCGCACCGGCACCGGCCGTGCGCGGTCGGCCGGTGCCGTACAACGACGTGTCTGTCATGGATCTCCGCCCGTCCGTCGTCCCTCACCGGTCTGAAGCCCCTCCGGTCGCCTAACGACGGTGGAGATCACTGGTTGTGACGGTTCGCGCTACGGAGTGACGGTCCGGCGGGAGCGGGCACGACGGCGTGCCTACGGGGCGACGGCTGGCGTAGGCGGAACGTAGGCGCACGGGTCGCGCGGAGGGTTCCGCGCGCCAAAGGGCGGGGCGTCCCCCGTCGTTCCGGCGGCGGAATCGGATTCGAACTGCGGCCGGGCCCCGCGGCGCGTCTCGGCCGGGGCCCGGCGGCCTGCGGGACGCGGTTCGCGGCGCGGCACGCGTCCCGGGCGCGCGGGCACCGCTGGGCAGCCGACCGGCCGGGTCCGTGCACGCAGGGGGCGAGTGGCCCGAAGTGCGCGCGGCCGCAGCCGGAATCGCTCGAATGCTCCCGCCCCGTGCGGGCCCGGAGCGCGCGGTTTTTCCCAACATCCTGTCGGCTCGTTCGTGCCGCGAGGGGCTTTCCGCGGTCCCGGCGTGCCTGGAAACTGTGCGCCCGGCGCTTGCCATCGGCAGGCGCACCGGCGGCGGAAGAACGGCGGACGAGGTCATGGTCGGAGATCTGAGGTCCCTCGCGGGCGAGCCCGAGGCGGCCGGCGCACGGCTCGCGGCGGACGGCGAAGAGGGGCGGAAGCGGATCCTCATCGAGCTCACCGAAGAGCAACGGGAGGCGCTGCGCGCCCAGTTGGAGCTGTACGGCGACGAGGCGAGCGAGCTCGTCCTGCTCGCGGGCGGCACCGAACTAGGGACGTTCGGCGTCCGGGCCCGGCCCCGCCCGTACTGATCCGGAGCCCGCACGTCAGCACCACACCCCCGTACACCGCAGTCGCGTCCGATCGGGAGGAACCGTGAGCGTGCTGTCCGTCCCGCGCCTCTTCTTCAAGGGGAAGGCGTCGTGGAACCCGGCCACCGGGAACAACAACGACCAGTGGCCGCTCTACGACTTCACCCGGGCCGAGCTGAACTGGGACTTCCTCAACGATCCGCAGCAGCGGCCGCCCATCGGCATCACGCCGGACAACGTCCGCGAGGCCTTCCCTGCCTGGGCCCGCAAGCCGCGCTGGTACCAGCCGGTGGACGAGCGGGGCAGGCCCCTGCCGGGCTGGTGGCAGAACCCCGGCGAGTGGGGCTACTTCGGCGGCATGGAGTGGTGTCTGCACGACACCGCACGGCCCGACGACGCCGGGCCCGGCGCGGTGACGGACACCCGGTTCACGGGCGGCCTGCTGACGCCCGGCGGACCCCTGATCACCTCCGACCCGCTGGTCCACCACCCGCAGGACCCGGACAGCGGCGGGATCATCGACATCGTCGGAGACCCCTTCCCGCACAGCACCTTCAACACCCCGGGCCGCATGGTCGACAACAACCCGGACGCCTGGTGGGGCACCTCCTTCTACCTCAAGCGCTTCCAGATCGGCTCGCGCATCGCACCGCAGTGCTACCTCAGCGGGGACGTCGCGCAGGGCTCGTCGATGAACTCCCGGTGGCTGAACCTGGCCCGCAACCTCAACGCCGACGGACAGCTCCAGATCGCGGGCGTGGGCGGCGCGGTCCTCCAGGCCTGCATTCCCGGCGACGCACGGACGCTGCGGATCGCGTCCGGCGTGTCGGACCTCCTCGACGCGCTCAAGGCGGCCCTCGCCCGACCCGGCGTCCGGGGCCTCATGGTGCGCCTCACCGCGTACCGGACGCAGTACTTCACGGCCGCCGAGTTCGAGCACTGCGACAGCATCAGCGACCCCAACGAACGGACGACGGCGCAGTACCGGCGGCTTACCGAGCTGTGGGACCGGGAGCTGAGGGAGGGGCGGACACCGTCACAGAACCCGTGCGTGTCCACGGTCCTGGGGACCGTCGGCCTGTGGCACGAGGACGAGAAGGTGACCAGCGCGCCCGGCGGCCGGTGTCTGCTGCCGTCGCGGATGTTCCAGTGCGCGTACGAGCACAAGGAGGGGCACGGCCACGAGCGGACGACGTCCCTCCAAGGGTGGTGCGCCCCGGCGGTCGCGGAGACGCAGACGGTGAACGGCGCGGTGTTCGTGAGCCTCGACCTCGGCAACTCCATCCCGGAGTCCGACTCCCGGGGCGAGAAGGCGAACCTCGGCGAGCTGCGCCTCGTCGTGCGCGACGCGTCCCATGCCCACCACGTCATCGGTGACATCCCCTTCGACGCGTACCGCGCCTCGGCGTACGAGGAGACCGCGGGGATCGTCGACATCCAGGTGCCGTCGGACGTCGTGCCGCTGCTCGACACGGGCACCCTGGAACTCCACTACCTCCCGGGCGGCGACGCGGTGCCGCTGCTCACGGAGAGCACCGTCACCGCCGAGACCGACGAGCGCAGCGTCTACCTGGACCAGGGCGAGCCCGGATCGATCACCGTGCAGGTGCGCGAGCGCGGCGGCATCCCCCGGCACGACGTGGAACTCGTCGTCCAGCAGTACGTCCCCGACCCGCCGCAGCCGTACGCGGGCGGCGGTGCCTGGCACAAGCCGGACGGGAACGCGTACAAGGAGGTACTCGACCTCGCGACGGAGACCGTCACGGTGTCGGCGGGCACAGGCCGGGCCACCGTGACGTTCCGGCCCGTGCGCCCCGGCTGCGCCACCGTCGCCTTCTTCCCCGTCGAGCGCTACGGCCCCGGCACGCCGCCCGAGGTCATCGGCCCGGCGCCGGGCACGGAGGAAGAGTCGGGCGTCCCCTACGGCATCTCCTGGGCCTCCTACGCCTGCGTGCGCGTGCTGCCGTTCCACGACGACCTGCCCCGGCGGTTCGCCGAGTGCTGGAACGCGGGCTTCTCGCCGCAGGACGCCTGGGACTTCCTCTACCGCAAGGTCCTGTACGTGCACGACGTGGTGTACCCGGTGATGAAGTACTACGCCCGCCTCGACCTGGGCGACAAGGAGTCCGTGGACCGCAACATCGACCAGATCGTCGCCCTGGCCGAGCGGGACCTGCTGCACTCCACCCTCTACATGCCCGTGACGCGCGAGCTCTCCGAGGGGCAGCGGCGCGTACTGAAGACGTATCAGGGCCTGGTGAACAAGGGCTGGCCGGCGGAGAAGCTGGGGGAGTGGTGATGGCGGCGGCGAGCGCGGGCACCAGGGTGGGCGAGGTCGCGGCCTCGGAGGTCGTCGCCGCGTCGGCGGCGCGGGGCCGGGAGCTGCTGCGGCGCCGCGACGCCTTCGTGGCGCAGCTGAGCCCCTTCGACCGGCAGGCGCGGCTGTGTCTGCGCCACGACGTGCTCGACGCCACGGTCGAGGGCTACCTCGACTACGTGGGCAACCAGGTCGTCGACTGGTCGGACGACGAGCTGGCCGCCCTCAAGCACATCGTCGCGGAGATCGACGGGCTCTTCGGGGGCTGGTCCTTCCAACTGCCCCAGACGGTCCTCCTGGTGAAGACCTCCGGCCAGGAGGAGGGCCGCGCGGCCTACACCCGGGGCGAGGACACCATCGTGGTCCCGGCGGGCAAGGCGGAGACGCTGCGCATGCCGTCCCCCGACAGCGACCCGCTCTACTCCGCGCAGAACACCAGGAGCCTGCGGGACCTGCTCGTCCACGAGTTCTTCCATCTGATCAGCAAGAACAACCGGGACCTCCGTGCCCGGCTGTACGACCTCATCGGCTACACCCTCATGAGCACACCGGTCCAGGTGCCGTCCGTGCCCTGGCCGGAGGCGACGTCGCCCACCGCCATGCCGGACCTGAGGATCACCAACCCGGACACCCCGCTCCTCGACGTCCGGATCCGGCTGAACGTGCCCAAGGGCCCGTACGCCGGTCCGGCGCAGGACCTGGTCCCGCGCGACCTGGTGCCGGTCCTCATGGCGGCGGGACCGTACGCGGGCGGCAGCTTCTTCGGCTATCTGCGCTGGTACTTCCTGGCGGTCGAGGACCAGGGAGGGGGGCGGTGGGCGCCCGTCACCGGGGATGACGGGCGCCCGCTGACGTACCTCATGCCGGACAGGCCCGACGACGACAGGGCGCTGTGGGACCAGTACCTGGAGAAGGTGGGGCGCAACGCCACGTCGGAGCTCTTCCACCCGGACGAGATCATCGCCCAGAACGTCGTCTTCGCCGCGCTGCTGCCGACCCCCGGCCTGCTCACCGGGATCGGCGGGGTGCTCAGCAGGTAGCCGCCGCACCTCGCCGCAAGGGAGAACCCGACATGTCCCAGACCGATCCTCCGCCGATCCACACCATCGAGGATCTGCGGGCGGAGCTCCAGGACGCCATGGCGCTGGAGTTCACCACCATTCCCGCCTATCTCTTCGGATGGCTCACCATCAAGGACCGGCGGTCGAAGTTCCCCGACGTCACCCGGGCCGTGCAGAGCATCGTGATCTCCGAGATGCGGCACATGGCCATCGTGGCGAACGTGCTCACCGCCGTGGGCGGACTGCCGGACGTCACGCGGGCGACGCCCGCCTACCCCTGCCAGATCCCCGACTTCAGCCGGGCGGGCCTGGTGCGGCTGCTGCCCTGCGGCGCCGACCTCTGGCAGCTCGGGCTCTTCATCGAGCAGCCCGACCCCGTGCCCTCGGACGTCCGGGAGCGGATCCGCGGCGCGATCGACCTGGAGTCGCCGCGGCTGCGCAGCAGCGGAGCGCTCGACCTGATCAAGGCCCTGCCGAGCCCGATCCCGCTCCGGTTCCAGTCCATCGGGGACTTCTACAACGCCCTCATCGACGGCATCACCTATCTGGTGGGGCACGGCAAGGAGGAGGACGTCTTCCACCCGGGGACCATCGGGCGGCAGTACACGCACTTCGGCGGGCAGGACAACATCGGCGTCCGGAACTCCGCCGAGGCCATCGCTCTGCTGACCGACGTCGTCCACGAGGGCGAGGGAGACCCGCACCGCATGTGGGACGACAACGGCGAGTTGTCCCACTACTACAAGTTCGACGAGCTGGCGCAGGGCCGGTGGTACCTGCCGGACGACAAGCCCTGCCACCCCACGGGCCCGCGCATCGAGCTGCCCGTGGCCACCGACATCGTGAACGTCCTGCCGGACCCGCAGATGAGCGCGTACGCCAAGGGCACCCCGGAATGGCGGGCGGCGGACGCGTTCAACCGCTTCTACGAGCAGCTCGTGGCGAACCTGGAGACCGGCCTCACGGGCCACCCGCAGCAGGTCGACAGCGCCGTGGGACAGATGCACCAGCTGGAGGCGCTCGCCGACGAGGTCCTGAAGTGCCGCATCACCGACGGCGCCTACGCGGGCTACTACGCGGCGCCGACCTTCGAGTGCAGGCCGTACACCGACCACCGCTCGCTGCTCCCCGAGCTGTAGCCGCTTCCTGGTGGGGCGCGCCACGACATGGCCCCGGCTAGCGGTCCGCGACCCAGCTGCCGTGGAAGCCGAGCGGCACCCGGCCGGGCAGCTGGATCCGGGCCTGCGGCCGGCCGGTGAAGTCCTGCGCCGAGAGGACCACCAGGTCGGTCGCGCCCCGGTCGGGGTCGTTCACGTAGGAGAGCACGTAGCCGTCGTCCTCGTCCCGCGCGCCCCGGCGCGGCACGAACACCGGCTCGCTCGCCGCCGCACCCTTCGGGAAGCGGTGCACCTCCTTGGTGCCGCGCGCCATGTCGTGCTTGACGAGACAGTTGGTGAACTTCTCGTCCGGCGGCACCCCGTCGACCGTCTCGTACGCGCGCCACATCTCCGCCGCGCTCGCCGTGTACCCGAAGCGGTGCCTGCGGGAGACCAGGGACTCGTTGACGCGCGGGAACTCCTGCGGCAGGTCGTCGAGGCGGGTGCCGCGCACCCGGCCCCCGCGCAGGTCGATCGTCCAGCGGTCGAGCGTCGGCGCCCCGGTCGCGGAGGGGCCGCCGCTGCCCCGGCCCGCCGCGTGGAAGGGGGCGGGCATGGAGGTGTACTCCACCACCACCTCGTGGCCCTGGTCGTAGGCGTTCAGCGTGTGCGAGTAGTAGACCGGGTCGATCTCGAACCAGCGGGCGGCCCCGCCGGACCGCGGCACGACGCCCACGCGCATGGGGTGGCGCTCGTTCCACACGTACGGCACCGGCGCCCCCGCGTCCGCGGCCGCCGGGTCGAAGGTGATCGGCACGTCCACGATGACCACGTACTTCCGGGTGAGGGCGAAGTCGTGCATCATCGGCGCGTCCGCCACCGGGATCCTGGTGGTCCGCGCCACCCGCCCGGTGCCGTCGACCACGAGGTGCCGCACGTGGTCCCACGTCGGGTAGTACGTCACCGCGTGCAGCTCGTCCGCCGCCGCGTCGTACTTCGTGTGCGCGGTGAACGCGCCCTTCAGGGTGCGGCGGAAGTCGTAGGGGCGCACCGTGCCCAGCTCCCCGTCCAGTTCGTACGGCAGCGGACCGCCCTCCTGGAGCGCCACGATCCGCCCCTTGTACGGGATGACGTGGGTGTTGCACGCGAAGTCGTCCGGCGGCACCCGGCCCGGGTAGGTCTCGCCCAGCTTCCGCGCCACCCCCGAGGAGCGCACCCAGCGGTTGCGGTACCACTCGGCGCGCCCGCCGCGCAGCCGCACCCCGTGCACCATGCCGTCGCCCAGCATCCAGTGGTGTGCCCGCGGGTCCTCCAGGCCGAGCGCGTTCGGGCCGGTGCGCAGATAGCGGCCGTCCAGGTCGCGCGGCACCCGGCCGGTCACCGTCAGGTCGAAGGCGGTCAGCTCCTCCGTGACCGGCGCGAGAGCGCCCTCGAGGAAGGGGAGTTCACCCCCGTCCGCCGCACGGCCCGTCGCGGCCTGTGCGGCGGCCGCGTAGTGACCGCCGCCGTAACCGCCGACCACGCTGCCCGCCGCCGCGAGCGCCGCGCCCTGGAGGATCCTCCGCCGCGTGTGACTTGCCATCACGTCTCCTTGCCCCTCGTCGTCGTCCGGGTGCCGGACCGGTCGCTGCTGACGGGAACAAGCCTGTGCCGACAGGGGCGGCGGGTCAGGAGGCCTGGGGCCCGGACCGGGGGTGGTGTTGGGAACACCTCGAAAACACTCACCCGCGTGCGTTCCCCTTGCGGCCCCGTTGCTGCACGCTCTCCCCACGCACGGCTCGCACCGCCCATACGGCCGCACGTCACGGGGGCATCGCCATGGACAGAAGACGCTTCGTCGGCGGCGCGCTGGGCGTGGCGGCAGGGGCCGCGGGAGCCGCCCTGCTGCCCGTGCCGTCGGCCGGGGCCGCCGCGCGGGCCGACGGCTGGCAGCAGGTCCCGGTACCGGACGGGGCGGAGATGGCGGCCCTGCGCGCCGTGGCCGCCGCGGGGCCGCGCCTGGCCTGGGCCGTGGGCACGGAGGGCCTGGACCGCGACACGTACGGCAAGCCGCTCTCGTACGTCTGGAACGGCACCGCGTGGTCCCGCACGGACACGGCCGGGCTGGGCTTCGACGGCTCCCTCATGGACGTCGCGGCCAACGCCTCCGGCGACGCGTGGGCCGTCGGGCTCGACCGGGAGAACAGCCTGTGGCACCTGTACGCCTGGGACGGCGACGGCTGGGAACGGGTCCCCCTCCCCGGTGACAGCACCCCGGGCAACCCCGTGTACGACATCACCGTCGCCCCCGACGGCGACGCCTGGGCCGTCGGGTCGTACGACGGCACGCCGCGGACGCTGCACTGGAACGGGCGCCGCTGGCGCCGGCTCCGCCCGCTGCCCAGCGGCAACAACAACCCCGCGGTCGGGGTGCGGCGCACGCGCCGCGGGGACATCTGGATCCACGGCAGCGGGGTGTGCGCCCGCTGGGACGGCGCCTGGCACGAGATCCCGGTGGAGGGACATCCGCAGTACGTCACCGGCATGCTCCCGACCGCCTCGGACGACATCTGGGTGTGCGGCTACAACTGGGTGCTCACCGGCGGCCGCCCTCCCGGCGCGCGGCTGCGCCACTACGACGGCACGGCCTGGCACCACGTCGAGACGCCCTTCGTCGCCGGGGAGCTCGTCGGGATCGTCGGCGACGCGCGGGACCGCCCGGACCGCATCGCGGGCTGGGAGTACCCGAACTGGAACCAGGCGCACCACCTGCGGTGGGCGGACGGGAGCTGGATCAGCGAGCGCGGACCGGCGTCCGCCTCCCCGGTGCTGATGAACGGGATCGAGCGGGTGCCCGGGACGCGCACGTACTGGGCGGTGGGGTCGACGTCCTTCTTCCCGCGTCCGCCGGGCCAGGTGCGGATCGAGCGGTTGAGCCTGCCGGGGCCCCGCTGAGCGGCGCGGCCGCGGAAATCCACTACCGCCCCGGCCGGAAACAGCGGAGACTCGCCCCATGTCTGACATGGGGGCGTTCCGGGAAGCGGTCACCGAGTGGGCGGCCGGCGGGCCCGGTGACCTCGCGCGCGAGCTGGCCGTGCGGCTGCCCGTCCGGGCGGTCGTCCTGCTCGAAGGGCCCAGCGACGTCGCGGCGGTCGACGCCCTCGCCGCGCGCCGCGGCCGGGACCTGGCGGCCGAGGGCGTCTGCGTCCTGGCGATCGGCGGCGCGATGAGCGTCGGGCGCTTCACCCACCTCCTCGGTCCTCAAGGACTCGGCCTGCGGCTCACGGGACTGTGCGACGAGGCGGAGCGCCGCTACTACGCCCGCGGCTGGGAGCGGGCGAGCGCGCCACCGCGGGACTTCTTCGTCTGCGCGGCGGACCTGGAGGACGAACTCATCCGCGCGCTGGGCACGGCACGCGTCGAGGAACTCGTCCGGGCGGAGGGCGACCTGCGCGCCCTGGAGACCTTCGCGCGCCAGCCCGCGCAGCGGGACCGCACCGCACACCAGCGGCTCCGGCGCTTCTTCGGCACGAAGAAGGGCCGCAAGATCCACTACGGCCGCGTCCTCGTCGAGGGCCTCGAACCCGACCGCGTACCCGCTCCGCTCGACGAGCTGCTCACCAGCCTCTGAGGCCGGGTCCCGCCCCCGCCCCCGCGATGCGGGAGCGCGGGGCATCGGCCTCCTGACGCAGGGTGTTCCACGAACTCGCCGACCCGGCACGGGCTTTGGCGGAGGCGGGCCAGGCGCTCGGGCCCGGCTGATCACCACGTCCGCAGGGAGGCGTGCACAGGCCCTGCGGTGCTGCCCCTGCTCACCGGCCTCGCCGAAGGGGCCCGCGCGGTGTGCTCGTGGTGGGGGGAATCGCCCGGGTGGAGGCAGGCTTGTGCCCATGGTGGACGGGGTAGCGCTTCCTTCGGCAGAATCACCGACCATACTGGTCAGGCCCTGATCACCCACAGAACGAGTCAATGGCCGAGAACAGCACCTCCTCAACCACCGCCCCCGACACCGCGTGGCTGGGGCGCGGGCGCCACCTCGGGCCCGAGCCCGAGCAGGACGTCCGGCGTAACCTGATCGCCCTCAAGGCGGCCGGGGTGCTCGACGACTTCCTGGACCTCGACCCCGCCGACGCGGCCCGCTCCACGGTCCTGCATCCGCGGGACGAGGCCGCCGACCCCGGCCCGTCCGCCCGCCGCCTCTTCGAGGCCCGCTGGCGCGTGGCCGACGACGTCACGGTGCGCGCGCAGCTGACCACGTACGACCCCGAAGGCCGCCGCAAGGACGGCGAGGGCGTCACCTGGGTCCTCGCCGCGGAGGCGGAGCGGGTGTGGGACGCGCACTGGCCCTCGCCCGCCACCATGTTCTGGCCCGACAGCGACCGGGTCGCCTGGGACCACGACACGGTGCAGGGCCTGAGCCTGCGGACGACGAACCACCTGCCGAAGGACGACGGCGAGCTGCGCCGCCGACTGCGGGACAGCATCCGGCAGAGCTGGTTCGTCCACGTCGTCGTGCACGAGGCGATGACGCCGGACGCGATAGGGGAGCGGCCGGTCTCGACGTTCCTGCCGCCGAGCCTGCGGCACCGCGTCGTCGAGCACCGGGGCACGCCGGAGCAGGCACAGATCGCCGACTTCGCGATGAAGCGCGAGCTGAGCGTCCGGATGCCGCGCGGCGGCGCCGTCATCCTGCCCGTGGAGCCGGTGAGCCCGGACTACGACGCGGAGCGCTTCACCGTGCGCAGCGTCTTCTTGGACGGCTCGGAACCCACCGAACTCCTGGAGAAGATCGCGGAGTTCGCCGCGCTGCCGCGGCCGCTGCCGGACGAGGCCGAGCGGGCCCTGACCCGGCTGCGCCAGGGCTGGCACCTGCTCACCCCGGACGAGGAGCTGGCCCACGCCCAGACCATGGTCACCAAGTACGCCGAGGCGCTCGACGCCATGACGAAGTCGCGTGACCTGTACCGGGAAGCGGCCGAGGCGGCCCGGGCCGCGCTGGCCGACGCGTCCGGTGGCGACGGGCTGACCGGGCCGGCACCGGCCAAGGCGGAGGGCTCGCCGCTGAGCGCCCTCACGAAGGCGTTCGGCCGCTTCCGCAGGGATCCGGACAGGGGCTCGGGCAAGGGCTCGGGCAAGGCCTCGGACGAGGGGCCGGGCGGGAGCCCGGAGGGCGAACCCGGCAAGTAGGGCCGCGCCCCGGCTCCCGCGCGGCAGCCCCGGCTTCCGCGCCCCGGCTCCGGCCGCTGCGCGTCCGCACCCGCTCCCGCGCGTCCCCACCCGCCCGGTACCGCCGCCCCGGCGTACCCCGCGCAACGGCCGTCCGCCACCCCGGCTCGCTTCCCGGTGAACGAGCCGGGGCGGAGAGCGCCCCACCCCACCACGCGCCACCGGAGCCCCCGCGAGGCAGTCACCCGCCGACGCACATGCTCAATTCCGGTCACACCCGATCGCACTTGAACAACGCGTGGCAGTCCCATGGCCCCGGCATCGACCCCTCACAATGCGATCATTTGGCTATTGACGATCAATTCGCTATCCGTCGCATCTGAGATCAATAGCAAATTGCGCCCGGACGGTATCTACTGTTGCGCCATCGCCGAGCGTCCGAGTGGGCTGACGCCCCATCGCGGGATTTTTAAAGATCGTCTGAATGATCAACTGGCGTGGGCAAATGATCGCGTGCAATGAGATTCAGGCGGGGGAATGAAGTGACATCTCATCGTGCACACGACGCTGTGCGCATCCCATCGGTATTGGCCAACGCCGCAACTCCGAGCGAGTCCGGCGGTGGCGGAAGTGGCCGCAAAGGTCCGACCACGAGCTCTCGCGGCACAGGACAACCCTTCCGAGTGCTGGGTCGCGGTACCCGAGCAGGTCGGTGAGCGGCTCCGGCAATGCGGCCGCCCGACCCCACTGCACCGCGCCCACCAGCTGGAGAAGCACCTGGGCACGGCCGCGCGCATCTATCTGAAGCGCGAGGATGTACTGCCCACGGGCAGCTTCAAGTTGAACACCGCAATAGCGCAGGCGTTCCATGCGGCACACGAGGGGCGCACGACTCTCGTGACCGAGACCGGCGCCGGGCCATGGGGCATGAGCGTCGCGCTAGCGGCGCAGATGTTCGGGCTTCGCCGCAGGGCGCGGCGACCACCTCATCGCGTGCTCCGGCGGCGGCAGCAATCTCTGCGGTCTGATGGGCCCCTATCTCCGAGCCCGCGCCGACGGAGCCGATCTTCGATTCCTCGCCGCGGAATCCACCGCCGCTCTCCGGCTCACGGCGGGCACCTACACCTACGGCCGCGCCGACCTCGGCGGCTTCACGCCGGAGGTCCCCGCCTATTCGATGGGGGAGGCCCGGGGGTGGGTGAGGCGCCGGGCCGACGACGGCGCGGCATGCGTGTCCGGCCGTGGTCACGCGTCCTGCGACACGATCCGGCGGAGGCGGGCGAGGTCCCGCTCGTCGACGCCGGTCGGCCGCAGGACGGCGTGCCACCCGTCGACGTACTCGGCCCGGTACCGGTGGCCGTGGCCGTCGGGCACCCCGGTGGCGAACGGCAGGTCCGCGGTGACCTGCCAGAACGTCACGAACGGCACCCAGAAGATGCTCGGGAGCACGTCGTCGCCCGGGGCCTCACCGATCCAGTCCGGCTGGTCGAGCGTCAGCTGCGGCCCCCACCAGACGATCGGGTCGGAGGCGTGCAGGAGGTACAGCACGCGGGTGCCCTCCCACGGCGCGTCCGACGGCGGGACGCCCGCCGCGGCGTCGTCGGTGAACCGCACGGTACGCCCGTCCTTGTACACCGGCTGGACCTCGGGGCTGCCGGAGTCGCGGTCGTCGCTGAACCGCCGGAAGAGGGTGTTGAAGTTCGGCGGGCCCGCGAAGAGCGCACCCGAGGTGCGGTTGCGGAGGTCGTACTCCCCGCTGAACGCGGTCTCGGCGCCGAACGACCCCAGGCTCTCGCCCGCGACGTACAAGCGCGGCCGGTCGTCGGCGGGAAGTTTCGACCACACGTCGTAGACCGCGTCGAAGAGCTCGCGGCCCGCCTCGCGGGCCTTGGACTGGTCGACGAGGTACGACATCCACGACGGCAGGTACGAGTACTGGAGCGCCACGGTCGCGCAGTCGCCGCCGACGAGGTACTCGAAGCTGTCCACCGCGGCGGGGTCGACCCAGCCGCTGCCGGTCGTCGTCGTGACGAGGAGGGCGCGGCGCTCGAAGCCGCCGGCGCGCCGCAGGTCGGCGACGGCGCGCGCGGCCCTGGCCTCCGTGTCGTCCGCCGTCTGGAGCCCCGCGTACGCGCGGACGGGCGGTTTCGCCCGGCGGCCGGTGAACCGCGCGATCTCGTCCGGCCCGGCGCCGCCGGAGACGAAGGTGCGGCCGTTCCTGCCCAGTGAGTCCCACGGGACGCCGGACCCCGGGCCGCCGGAGCGCAGGGCGGTCGTCGGCCGCCGCACCCCCTCCTCGGTCCGGGTGTCGCGCAGGGAGAAGGCCTGGTTCGCCGCGGCGACGAGGCCGTCGACGAGCACCCCGCTGACGACCAGGACGGACGCGGCGGCCACGAGGATCCCGCCGACGGCCTTCGCCGCCCGTGCGCCGATCCAGCGGAGCAGCAGTCGGGCCACCCGGCGGTGGATCCCGCGGATCCCCCGGGCGGCGAGCAGCAGCAGACAGAAGAGCAGGAGCGCGATCGGCAGCGCCGCGACGGTCTGGAGGAGGCTGTACTCCGTCACGGCGAGCAGTCGGCGGATCCGGTGCTGCCAGTACTGGCCGAGCCCGAACGCGGTGCCGAGCAGGGCGGCCCCGGCGACGGCGAAGACCGGCCAGGACGACCGCCGTACGGGACGCGGCCCGCGGTCGGCGAAGGCCCGCCAGATCCACGCGGCGGTCACCCCGAGCCCGTACCCGATCGCGGCGAGGATCCCGGAGATCACCCCCTGGAGGACGCCGCCGCGGGGGAGGAGGGAGGGGGTGAAGGAGAGGCACACGAGGAGCAGCGCTCCCCAGGCACCGGGGAGGGTGACGTACGGCGCTGACGGCGCGTCCGGTGCCGCCGGTGGCTCCTGGCCCATGGTTGTGGCCGCGTTCCTTCTCAGCCGCCGAGGCGGTCGAGGCGGGCGCGCGTGACCGCGAGGGACGTCGCCGCGGCGGCGAAGCCGAGGACCGCTCCGGCCGCGACGTCGCCGGGGTAGTGCACGCCCGTATGGACGCGGGAGTAGCCGACGGCGGCCGCGAGCGCCCCGAGCGGCACCGCCGCCGCGGGCAGCACGACGCCCACGGCGGTGGCGAACGCGGCAGCCGACGCCGTGTGCCCGGAGGGGAAGGAGGCGGAGCGCGGCATCGGCACGTGCCGGTCCACGACCACGCGGGCCCGCTCCCGGTCGGGCCGTCGGCGGCGGACCATGCGCTTGCCGAACAGGTTCGCCGCCGCCGAGGCCAGCGTCACCGCACCTACTCCGGCAAGGGCCGCGCGCCGGGGACGTCCGGGCACGAGGGCCAGGCCCGCCGCGACGGCGAGCGAGATCTTCGAGTGATCGGCCGCGTGCGAGAGGCGCCGCAGCGCCCGGTCCAGGGTCGGCGTGGGCGTGGCGGCCACGGCGGCGTACAGCGCCCCGTCGATCGCGCGCAGGTCCCTGAGCACGGCCGCCGCGGACGACCGGGCGGCCGCCGCGGTCCTGTGGTCCGACGCGGTGGGCGGGGCGGCGTCCGGGTCAGCCATGGGTCCTCCGTCCAGAGGTCCGATCGGGCCCGCCGACGGCGAGGTCGATGAGCCGCCGCCAGTTCACGGGCGGCGCGGGGACCACGGTGCCCGGGCGGTCGCGCGGCACCAGGACCCGCAGCGCGCGCGGGCGCAGCGTGCACACCACCGGCGTGGGCATCCGCAGCGCCTCGCCGTCCACCGCCACGGGGATCTCGTCCGCGTCGGAGGTCACCTCGACCCGGCGTGCGGTCATGACGGTGAGGCCTGTGGACTGCGAGCCCCGCACGGCCAGGTCAGCGGCCTGGGCGGCGCCCTCCACGCGGATGCCGAGCACTCCCAGCTCACCGCTGTCGAGCCGGGGGCGGCGGCCGCTGGCACCGAGGTCGTCGGGCGAGCCGTAGGGATTGTTGCTGACGAGGAGTGCCTGCTGGGCCGCGAGCGCGACCGTGTCGGCCCGCGCGTCGAGGCGCCGCACCCCGTCGCCGACCAGCAGGTCCGGCATGAGGCTCAGGGCCGTGCCCGCCTTGTCGTCGCGGTACTCGGGCCGTTGCACGACGTCCGCGTACACCCCGAAGGAGACCGTGTTGACGAAGGCCCGGCCCGCGACGTCGCCGAGGTCGACCCGGAGTTCCTCGCCGTCGGTCAGGGCGTCCAGGCACCGGGCCGGGTCGGACCTGTCGAGGCCGAGGTCCATGGCGAAGTGGTTGCGGGTGCCCGCCGAGACCACGAGGAACGGCAGGTCGTGCTCGGCGGCGACCGCGGCGACGAGGGCCTGGGTGCCGTCGCCGCCCGCGACGCCGAGCAGGTCCGCGCCGTCGGCCACCGCGCGGCGGGCCAGCTCGGCGACGTCGGCGGGCGCGGACGGGTCGAGCAGGAGCACGTGTGCGCCGAGCTCCCGCGCCCGCTCCGCAAGGCCGAACCGGCCGACCTTTCCGCCCCCGGACCTCGGATTCATGATGAGCACCGGGCGCTGGACCCGGGCCGCGGGGACCGCCCGCCGCGGCCGCGCCGCGACCGATCTGCGCAGCGCCGCCCGGGCGCAGACGAGCGTCGCGCCCCAACACAGGATCAGGACGAGCGCGGCCAGCCACAGGCCGTCGTACGCGAAGTACACCAGGACCGCGACGGGCGCGGCCACCGCGACGAGCGCCCCGAACAGGCGCAGCGCGCCACGGTGCGCGAGGAACCACCACAGCCCCGCGGCACAGACGACGAGGCCGAGGAGCCCGGCCCCGAGGATGAGGAGGCCGCCCGCGCGCAGCGCGAGCACCAGCACGAGCAGGGTGCCGATCGCGGCGAGCACGGCCAGGCGCGCGAGGAGCCGTGCGGCCCCGCCCGCGCCGGAGCCCGTCATCCGCGCCCTGCCCCTGGCCGCTCTCCCATGCCGTGCTCCGCCTCTCCGCCTGGTCCGGTGCACCATCCTGCGCACTCCGCAAGCGCGGAGCACCCCGGCCGGGCCGTGCGGGTGAGTCCTGGCGAAGGGGTCAGTCGGTGCCGCCCGACGTCACCGGGGTGTACAGGACCGACCGCTGCTGCTTGTGGCGCTCTACGCGGCCCTTGGCGACCAGCGACTCAAGGGTGTTCCGCACCACTTGAGGGGTGGGATTGCGACCCGGGTGCTGCGCCAGGAGTTCGTCCCGCAGCTCCTTCGCCGGACGCGGCTCGTCATGGCCGGTCAGCAGTTCCAACAGCAGGTCGCCGAGCAGTGGTTGACGCGACGAATCCTGCGCGCGGCCCTGCGCTGCGGCCTGCGCGTCGGCCTTCTCGGGAGCCGCCCCGCCCGGCGTCGAGCGCCGCGCGGTGGCTCCGGCCGAGCCTCGGCGCTGCGCCTGCGCGACCACGGGCTCGTCCTGCGTCTGCTCCGGCAGCCGGGAGGCGCCCGCGAAGCCCTCGTACCGCTCGGCGAGGGTGAGGATGTCCGTCAGGAGGGTCTCCTCCTGCTTCAGCAGCTCGATCTTCTTCGCCAGCTCTTCCTGACGCCTGCGGTTCTCCGTGAGTTCCGACGCGACCTGTTCCACGTACCGCGACCGGAGCTTGGCGGCTGATCGGCTGCTCACAACCGTTCACTCCCTCGATCTGGATGATGCTGCGCATCGTACCCACGCGGAGGAAGCGACGTGGTCGGGTCACACGTGTGACCACCGCCCGGGCCGGGTGAGTCAACCGGTCACGGCGGGCGCGGTCTTCTTCCGTGCGCGGTAGGCCGCGGCCTTGATCTTGTTGCCGCAGGACTCCATGCCGCACCACTGGCGCCGCAGGCCGCGGGAGCGATCGACGTAGACCCGGGTGCACTCCGGGTTGCCGCACTCCTTCAGGAGCGGGACGTCCGGTCCGCTGAGCAGTTCGACGGCCTGCCGGGCGACGGTCGCCAGGGCCTGCGCGGGGGTCGCCTCGTTGTGCCGCCCGGCCGGTGAGAGCTGGGGCGTCACCGGGGTCTCGCGGGCCGCGCCGTTGAGCACGGCGAGCGCCTCGCGGTCGAACTCCTCGCCGAGGCGGCGGTTGGTGAGGAGCCGGTAGACGGCCTCGCGGACGGTGACCGCCGCCCGCACGTCCTCCTCGACGCCGGGCGTGATCGTGTCGACGAGCCCGGATTCGAGGTACCACGCGTTCAGCCGCCCCGGGGTCACGAACATCTCGAACCGCGCCGAGCGCCGTGCACGGAGCGTGGCCGCGAAGTCGAGGGCCGGATGTCCGCAGACGAAGACGTGGTCGAGATTCACATCACCATCCTGGCAGGTGACTGTCGGACGGTGCAAGAATCGCCACCGCCCCCGGCCCTCTCCTTACCTCCCGCAGCCGCCTTCGAGGCGGACCGTGCGGCCCTGCCACCGCCGCCGCAGCCAGCGGTCGTGGCTCGCGAGGACGATCGCGCCCGGGCCACTGCCCAGGGCCTCCTCCAGAGGTGGTTGGTGGGTTCGTCGAGCAGCAGCAACTGGGGCGGGCGGGCCACGAGGAGGGCCAGGGCGAGCCGTCGCCGCTGCCCGACGGGCAGCCGGTCGACGGGTGTGTCCAGGTCCTCCGCGCGCAGCAGGCCGAGCGAGCCGAGCGGCACCTTCTCGGCCCGCGCAGGGCCCGGCGACAGCGCGTAGGTGTCGCGCGCCGTGCGGTCGGGCCGGTCGAACACGGTGTCCTGGTCGAGCAGCCCCGCCGTCAGGTGACGCCGCGCGCACCACGCCCTCGACGGCCAGACGCCCGGCGAGCAGCGTCGACTTCCCCGCCCCGTCGTCGCCCGTGACCAGCAGCCGGTCGGTCGGCGACACCTCCAGGGAGGCGAGGGACTCACATCTCAGGGGCTCCGGTCTCCTTGAGGCGCCCGTCGGCGAGCCGCAGCCAGCGGTTCACCCCGATCGCGGCGAGGAACCGCTCGTCGTGGCTGATCACGACGAAGGCGCCCTGGTAGGAGTTGAGGGCGCTCTCCAGCTGGCCCGCGCTGACCAGGTCGAGGTTGTTGGTCGGCTCGTCGAGCAGGAGCAGCTGGGGGGCCGGTTCGGCGCACAGCACGCAGGCCAGCGTGGCGCGCAGCCGCTCGCCGCCGGAGAGCACCCCGACGGGAAGGTGTGCGCGCGGGCCCCGGAAGAGGAAGCGGGCGAGCAGGTTCATCCGCTCCGCCTCGGGCCGCTCGGGGGCGAACGCGGCGAAGTTCTCCGCCACGGTCCGGTCCGGATCCAGCAGGTCGAGGCGTTGCGACAGATACGCGATCCGGCCGTCGTTGCGCTTGATCTCGCCGCTGTCCGGGACGAGTTCGCCGGTGACCAGCCGCAGCAGGGTGGTCTTGCCCGCGCCGTTGGGCCCGGTGAGGGCGATCCGCTCGGGGCCGCGAACGGTGAGGTCCACGCCTCCGTCGGCGAACACCGGCGTGCCGGAGTGGTGGACCCACATCCCCTCGCCGAGGAAGAGGTTGCGCCCTGCGGGCACATGTGTGTCGGGCAGTTCGAGGGTGATGCGCTGCTCCTCGCGCAGCGCGCGCCCGGCCTCGTCGAGCCGGGTCCTGGCCTCGCTGACCCGGGCCGCGTGCATCTGCCCGGCCCGGCCCGCGGACTCCTGGGCGCCGCGCTTCATGTTGCCCGCGAAGATGCGGGGCAGACCGGCGTTCTTGAGGTTGCGGGCGGCGTTGCTCTGGCGGCGCTCGGCGCGCTCGCGGGCCTGTTGCAGCTCGCGCTTCTCGCGCTTCAGCTCCTGCTCGGCGTTGCGGACGTTCTTCTCCGCGACCTCCCGCTCGGCCCGTACGGCCTCCTCGTACGCGGTGAAGTCGCCGCCGTAGAAGCGCAGTTCGTCGCTGCCGAGTTCCGCGATGCGCTCCATGCGGTCGAGCAGCGCGCGGTCGTGGCTGACCAGGAGCAGACAGCCGGTGAAGTCCGAAAGCACGTCGTAGAGCTTGTGCCGGGCCTGGAGGTCGAGGTTGTTGGTCGGCTCGTCGAGCAGCAGGACGTCGGGGCGCTTGAGCAGCTGGGCGGCGAGGCCGAGGGAGACGACCTGGCCGCCGCTGAGCGTGCCCAGGCGGCGGTCCAGGGCGAGGTCGCCCAGGCCGAGACGGTCGAGCTGGGAGCGGGTGCGCTCCTCGATGTCCCAGTCGTCGCCGATGGTGGCGAAGTGCTCCTCGCTCACGTCACCGGACTCGACGGCGTCGAGCGCGCGGATCACCGCGGCGACGCCGAGCACCTCGGCGACGGTGAGCCCGCTGGTCAGAGGCAGGCTCTGCGGGAGGTGGGCGAGCGTGCCGTGGACCGCCAACGAGCCGGTGGCGGGCCTCAGTTCACCGGCGATCAGCTTCAGCAGGGTGCTCTTGCCGGAGCCGTTGGGCGCGACCAGGCCGGTACGGCCGGTGGCCACGGTGAAGGACAGGTCGTGGAAGACGGGGGTGTCGTCGGGCCAGGCGAAGGAGACGTTCGAGCAGACGACAGCGGCGTCGGACATGGAGGTGACCTCGGAGATCCACGGGCAGACAGGCCTCTGCCCTGGGCAGGACGGGGGAGGGGGTACGACGAAGGAGGCCACGGCGTCAGCGCTCGTACAGCGCCGTCCGCTGGCCTGTCACATCCGGGTCTCACCCGGAGATGTCGTCGTCACCCGCCACGTCTGTGTCTCCTCGATCACATGGTTCAGATCGCTGGCAGCCTAGCAGGCGTCTCCGTGCTCCGACAGGCCCGAGCCACATGTGGTGTCGGCAGGTGTGAGAGCGGGGCGTGGGCACGGCATGCACACGTGTCGTACGACGACTGATGTCGCGCAACCGCTCAGGGTGTCGATGCCGTGATACGCACAGCCCGGTCCGGTTCCGGGCGGGGGCGACGGGGTGTGTGTCCGGGGGAGGGGTCCGTCCTGAGGGGTGGAGCGGGTGATGTCAGGATGGGGCCCATGCAGAACGTTTATTTCGACATCACCATTGACGGCAAGGACGCCGGGCGCATTGTCTTCCGGCTCTTCGACGACGTCGTGCCGGAGACCGCGCGCAACTTCCGTGAGCTGGCCACGGGGCAGAACGGCTACGGCTACGCCGGTTCGGCCTTCCACCGGGTCATTCCGCAGTTCATGCTCCAGGGCGGCGACTTCACGCACGGCAACGGCACCGGCGGCAAGAGCATCTTCGGCGCGACGTTCGCCGACGAGAACTTCTCCCTCAAGCACGACCGGCCGTTCCTGCTGTCGATGGCCAACCGCGGCCCGAACACCAACAGCTCCCAGTTCTTCGTGACGACCGTCGTCACGCCCTGGCTCGACGGCAAGCACGTCGTCTTCGGCGAGGTCGCCGAGGGCGAGGACCTCGTCAAGCAGATCGAGGCCCTCGGCTCCGGCAGCGGCGCCCTGAGCTCCGACGTCGTCATCAAGGCGAGCGGCACCGTCGCCTGAGGTCCGGACTCGGGCAGGAGATCGGCGTCGGCCGTGCGGACAGTGCCGCACGGCCGACGCCGTGGCATGGGGAGCCGCCGCCTCAGATGATGCCTTCGAACTGCTTGTCCTCGGTGTGAGAGTCGGAGCGGGGCACGTGGTACGAGCGGCGTCCGAAGCGCCGCCACAGGGCGGCGATGAGGAGGGCCACCACGACGGCGACAGGCGTGTAGTTGAACGTGCTGGCCGTGACGGGGCTGCTCTGCGGCAGCAGGAACAGCACCGAGACACCGGCCGCCCACAGCACCGCCACCCAGCCGATCGGCCGGCTCCAGCGGCCCAGGTGCCAGGGCCCCGGGGTGAACCGGTCGCTGTGGATGAGCCGCAGCAGCACCGGGATGGCGTAGGCCGAGGTGAATCCCACGACCGAGATGGCGGTCACCGCCGCGAACGCCGTTGAGGAGTACAAGGACGGCAGCGCGAGCACGAACGCCACGGCGACCGCGAGCCAGACCGCGTTGGCGGGGATGGCCGTGCGGCGGCTGACCTTCTTCCAGAGCGCCGATCCGGGCAGGGCACCGTCCCGGGCGAAGGCGTAGATCATCCGGCTGGTGCTGGCGGTCACGGTGTAGCCGCACAGGAACTGGGCCACGATGATCACGAGCAGCAGGGCCTTGGCCGCCGCCATGCCCAGCGCGTCCAGAAGGATCTGCGCCACCGGCACACCGGACGGGCTGTCCAGAGTCGTGGTGTAGTCCTGGACGGCGAACAGCAGCGTGGTCAGCAGGATGCCGCCGGCGATCCAGGACACGGCCACCGAGCGGAAGACCCCGCGGGCCGCGGCGACGGAGGCGTGGTTGGTCTCCTCGCTCAGGTGGGCCGAGGTGTCGTAACCGGCCAGGGCGAAGACCGGAAGCAGCATGCCGAGCAGGATGACGTACACCGGGGCGCCCCAGCCGGTGTTGTTGGTGAACTCGGAGAAGACGAAGCCGGCCGACTGGTGGTCGGAGGGCACGAACGCCAGGGCGCCGATGATGACGACGGCCCCTGCCAGGTGCCACCACGCGCTCACGGACGTCAAGATGTTCATCAGCCGGGTGCCGAAGAGGTTCAGGACCGCGTGCAGCGCGAGGATGACCGCGTACAGGACCAGCAGGGAGCCCGGGGTCGGCGTGTAGTCGAACTGCAGGTTCATCCACGCGGCGGTGAACGTCGCGATGCCGTAGTCCTGGGCGGCGATGCCGCCGAGCAGGCCCAGGAGGTTGAGCCAGCCGGTGTACCAGCTCCACCGCTCGCCGCCGAGCTGGCGAGCCATGTAGTACAGGCCGCCGCTGGTGGGGTAGCGGGAGGTGATCTCCGCCAGGGCCGCGGCCAGGCACAGCACGAGGGGTCCGACGGCGAGCCACCCCCACGTGATCACCGCGGGGCCTCCCGAGTTCAGGCCGTAGCCGAAGAGGAGCAGGGTCCCCGACATGATCGAGATGACCGACAGGGAGGCGGAGAAGTTGCCGAACGCCCCCATCCGGCGGTGCAGTTGCTGGGTGTAGCCCAGCGACTGGAGGATGCGCGCGTCCTCGCCGTCGTCGTGGACCGGGTTCGGCTGCTGGCGCCGGGTTCTTGCCGAAGTCATGGGTTCTCCGCACAGGAAGGCTGACATGGGGGGTGCAGGCGAGGTGGCTGACGGTCCGCTAGTGGGACGCGGCGGGGCCCGCCCGGGAGGCCCGGCCGACGCTCATGTGCCGTTCCCCGTAGGGCGCGGGCGGGACCTCAGGCAGGCGTAGCGGTCTTCCTCGAACGCCTTGCGCCACTGGTCCCTCGGGTGCCGGGCGTCGTACTGCCAGGGGGCGGGCGTGGCGAATTCGCCGATGGCGTCGAAGACTTCGGTGGCCCACTGGGCGAAGCCGCCTCTCGACAGGGCGTAGGCGAGGTAGTTGAGATCCAGCTGGGAACTGGTGGCCGGATCGCACTTCTGGAACCATCCCTCGAACGCCTGCGTGACGGCGCGGGTGGTGTCCTCCCTGGTCCACAGCAGGTTCAGCGTGACCTCGGCGCCCTTGTCCAGTTGCTCCCGGTGCTCCTGTACGCGGACGTAGAGAGGCAGCAGGAGCAAGGGCGAGTCGGATGGCGCGAAAGAGACCGTCCAGCGGGCGAAGTCCATCGCGACCGCCTGGCGGCCCGCCGGACCCGGGCGGGCCTGGAGCGCCTGGGACATGCGGTGCCATGCCTCGCGGTTGAACGGATCTCGTCGGTGCGCTTCCCCCAGAAGTCCCCATGGCCCATGGGGCAGCAGATACTCATGGGGCGGCGGCGCCATGTGATGCTCTGGGTGGCGTGCTTGTGTGTCCGTTTCGGCCAGGGCCAGACGGCAGATCCAGGGCACCACGTCGTCGGGGTTTCCCTCGCCCGCCTTGTCGCACGCCTGCCGGGCCCGGTCTGCCAGTCTCTCCAGGTCACGGGCCTGCTTGGAGTCGTGCGCCCAGTGCCTGCGGTGGGCTTGCAGCACCCGTTCGGTGGCGACCCTGGCGTACATCACCCGGGCGGCGAGGCTCCACGGCTCCTCTTCCAGCCACAACTCCACGACATTGTTCTGAGCTGCGGCAATCCCCAGCACCTGGGTGCGGGACGTCCACTGCGGCCAGGTGCCCGTCCGGGCAAGGACCTGCCGCATCTGCATCCAGTAACCCGCCTGTATGTCCTGCACCGCCGCGTAGAGGTCTGTGTCGCGGCCGGCCGGGTTCGCACCCGCCATCAGCGCCCCTCGGCCCGGCGGGGGGCGGGCCGCAGGGGGCAGTCGCACAGCTGGAGGCCGCTGCCGTCAGCGCTGCGGCCCGCCGGGTGGTGTGAGCACGACACCGTACGGTGTGCGCTGGCGGCCATAGGCGCGGGACTCCTCGGGCAGTTGGAGCGAAAAGGCATGGTCATGCCAAGGGTAGCGGCGTCGACTGACGAGCGGGGCGGAGATGACCGCAGACGCATCACTCGGCTGTAGCTGTCGCCCCTGGCTGGTCGCGAATGCCAGACAGTACTTAAGTGCCTGGAGAGGCGCATGACCAGCGAATCGCAGAATTGGCCAGTTGCTCGGATGCGAGTTTCGGCCATGCGGCAGGCGAGCCGCGCTGCCCCCCCCGGGCGGTGCGGCGGCCGCCGACACCGGGGGATGTGAGCATCACGGGACCCTCCCTCTGTAACCCGGGCCCGAGGTGATGGTCGGTCAAGACCCCCTGGTCAGCCACTAGTTGACCGGCGCGGCCGATTCTCGACTGCGGTGAGTAGCTGTTGATCACTTGTTGATTGCTCTGGGTCAGGTTGTGGTCGCAGGTCGTGGGGCAACGCCGCGCCGCGAAGGTTTCATCCCCGGATGTTCCGATCCTGCGCATGACCGCGATCAACCCACGAAGAAGGGTGTGGATCCATGCCGTCCACTCTGCTGGAGGCGATCAGCAGCCGCACGGCCCGGCAGCCGCATGCCACGGCTCTGGATCTGAACGGCCGCACGCTGACCTATGCCGAACTGGGCCGTCGTTCCGGCGCGTTAGCCGAGGAGTTAATGGCCGCCGGAGCGGGCTCTGGGGACGTCGTCGGGGTACTGACCCACGCCGACCTGGACCTCGTTCCGGCGCTGCTCGGCGTCCTGCGAGCGGGAGCCGCCTATCTTCCTCTCGACCCTCGTAACTCTCCTGCCCAGATCGCGCGGCTGATGGCCGCGGCGGGCAGCCGGTTCGTGGTCGGCGCCGACTCGCTGCGGCACCGGCTGAACATGGCACCGGACGTCACCGTCGTGCCGCCCCCGCAGTCGACGGACCGCCGCGACGTCGTCAATCCTCCCGTGCGGCCGACCGACCCGGCGTACGTTGTCTTCACCTCGGGGACGACGGGTGAGCCCAAGGGCGTCGTCGTCCCCCACCGCGCGCTGGCCCATCACGCCGCGGAGACGGCGCGGTCCTTCGGACTGACCTCCGACGACCGAGTCCTCCAGTTCGCCACGATCGGGTTCGACGTGGCGGCCGAGGAGATCTTTCCCACCCTGGTGGCCGGCGGCTGCGTCGTCCTGTGCCCCGACCCTCCCGCCCCCCGGGAACTGACCCGCGTACTGGCCGATGGCCGGATCACCGTCGCCAACCTGCCGTCCGGATACTGGCAGCAGTGGAACGTCGGCCGGGGCGGCGGCCCGCTGCCCGAGCGGCTGCGGCTGGTCGTCATCGGCAGCGAAGGGGTGGACGCGTCAGCCGCGGTCGCATGGTGCGGGTCGACCGATGTCGCGCTGGTGAACGCGTACGGACTGACCGAGACCACCATCACCTCGCTGGTGCACCGGGTCGACGCGGACGCCGACACAGACGTCGTCGCCGTGGGCCGTCCGATCGCCGGTGTGTCGGCATACGTACTCGATCCTGACCTGCGGCCGGTGTCCGAAAGCAGGGAGGGAGAGCTGTACATCGGCGGTGCCGGTGTGGCGTCGGGCTACCTCGGCCGACCAGCGGAGACCGCCGGGCGGTTCCTTCCGGATCCGTTCTCCGCGGTGACCGGCGCGCTGATGCACCGCACGGGCGACAGGGCCCGCCGCCGGCCGGACGGCGCCGTGGAAGTCCTGGGCCGCATGGACGACCAGGTCAAGGTCAACGGCCACCGGGTGGAACCGGCACAGGTGGAGGCGGCCCTGACGGCGCACCCACTGGTCGCCCTCGCGGCGGTCGCGGTGCGCCAGGACCCCGTCGGCGGCCGGAGGCTGGTGGGCTATGTGGTCCTGCACGACGGTGGGACGCATGTGCCGACGGACCTGCGCGCACACCTGTCGGAGCGGCTGACCGCACACCTGCTGCCCGCCGCGCTGATGGCGGTCCCCGAACTGCCGGTGACCAGGAACGGGAAGCTGGACCGGGACGCTCTGCCCGACCCCGGGCGCCATGTGCGGCGCGAGCCGTTGACCGACCCGCGCTCCGCGGTGGAGTCCCGGCTGCTCGACATCTGGCGGGAGGTGCTGGGGACCGATGACATCGGGGTCCGCGACAGCTTCTTCGACGTCGGCGGAACGTCGGGCTCGCTTGCGGCCGTGCTCTCCCGCATCAACGCGTTCCGATCCGACCCGGTCGGCCTGCTGACTCTCTTCGAGCATCCGACGATCGCCCAGCTCGCCACCCATCTGACCGAGCCGGTCCCGGCCCCGGCGGCACCGGAGCGGCGGGCGCGTCCGGTGGTCCGGCGCCGTCGTGCGGCCGGCTGAGGCCGCGGCTCACACCCACCGACCGGCACCGGCCGGTCGGAACTGACGGCACAGCGAGGACAAGAAAGGGGCACTCATGTCCGCAGTCTTCGGATGGTGGACCCACCGGGGAGGCCTGGACCGGACCGGTCCGGCCGCGGTCGCGGCGATGGCGGAGAGCAGCCGACGCGGCGGCCCGCACCGGTCGTGGACGTCCGAGCACGCGGTCCTGGCCGCCGGAGGTGAACCGGCGCAGGAGAACGGGCCACTGGTGTCGCGGGGGACCGGAAACCCCGTCGTGGTCGTCGTGGACGGCTACATACACGGAAGCCGGAACCTCGCCCGGACGCTGCTCGACGGCTACCTGGCCGAGAACGAGGCGGCAGCCGAACGGTGGGAAGGCGCCTTCGCGTTCGCCGTCTGGGACGGCCGCACGGGAGAACTCGTCCTGGGACGCGACCGGTTGGGCATCAAACCGCTCTCCTTCGTACGGCAGGACGACGGTGTGGTGTTCGCGTCCGAGGCCGGGGCGTTGGCGGCACATCCGGACGTCCCGGTGGAACTCGACGGCACCGGGCTCAGCGCGCTGCTGACCCAGCTGCGCCGTCCGGGACACGGCACGCTGCGCGGGATGCGGGAGGTGCCGCCCGGCACCACGGTGCGCTTCTCGGCCGCCGGTGAGCGCCGCCGCCGGTACTGGTCCCTTGAGGCGTTCGCACACAAGGAGTCCCGCGAGGAAACAATCGGCCGGGTGCGGAAGTTGCTCGACGAGGTGGTTCACGACGACCTCGGGGACGCCGATCCCGCCGTGCTCCTGTCGGGCGGCCTCGACTCCAGCGTGCTGACCGGTCTCGTGGCCGAGGCCGTCGGCCGACCGCCGCGGACGTTCACCGTCTCCTTCGGCGGGACGGCGTCGGCCGTACCGGACCTGCCGTACGCCGAGGAGGTGGTGCGCTTCTGGCACTGCGACCACGAGCGCGTCACCATCGAGCCGGACCTGCTGTCGCAGCCCGGCACACTCACGGACTCGCTCCTGGCCAAGGACTGGCCGACGCCGTTCGGGGACAAGAACATCACCCCGTATCTCTTCAGCGGGCACGTGGGCCGCCGGACACCGATCGCCCTGAGCGGCGAGGGCGCGGACGCGATGTTCGGCGGCCTGGGACCGGGCGCCGACGAGAAGCAGGTGCTCACCACGTTTCCGTGGATCGCGCGGGCCCGTGCCATGGGCATGCCTCATGGGCTCGGCACGGGCCTGCTGCAAGCCGAGGTCCTGCACGACATCGGCATCGCGGCGTACATCGACAGCCGCTTCGCCGAGGCGCTGGAGGAGGTCCCCCAGGTGCCGGGTGAGGACCCGGTCGACCGCCTGGGGCGGCAGACGGACTACCTGACGGCCACGCGGCTGCTGGAGCAGACCGTGCTCCACTCGGAACGGATGAGCGCCGCCGCGGGCCTCCACCTGCGATTCCCCTTCGCCGACCACCGGCTGTTCACCCTCCTCTACAACGTTCCGGCACGGTGGAAGTCCTTCGACGGCCGCGAGAAGAGTCTGCTGCGGGCCCTCGGCGCGCCCCTCGTCCCGCCCTCGGTGCTGAGCCGCCGCAAGGTGCCCTACCCGATCACCTACGACCGCGGCTACAAGCAGGCCCTCGTGGAGAGGTTGCGGACGTTGCTCGACGATCCCTCCGCTCCCGTGCGCACGCTGCTGGACCGCGAGCAGGTGCAGCGGTACGTCACGACGCCCCGCCTCTTGGACCGGGGCGGCTGGCTGGGGCGGGCGGACGTGGAGATGGTGCTGCAACTCGACGCATGGTTGCGGCACTTGCGCGTCCGCCTCGCTCTGTGACCTCGCTCCGCTCCCACCCCCCTCACGACGATTGGTACACCCCCTTGAACGAGCTGTACGCGTTATTCATCCGGCAGGCACGTACGAACGCCGAACGGACAGCGGTCCGGGACGAACACGGATCACTCACCTACGGGCAGTTGCTGCGCCGCAGCACAGCCCTCGCCGCGGCGCTGCGCGGGCGCTGCCCGGCGCCGGGGCAGCGGATCGGGCTGCACCTGCGCCGCACGGCCGACGTGCTGACCGGCGTCCTGGCGGTCACCGCGGCCGGTCACACGTATGTCCCGCTGGACCCGGCCTATCCCGCGCAACGCCTCGGCTTCGTGGCGGCGGACAGCGCGCTGTCCCTGATTGTTTCGGATCAGGACCTGCCCGGGGCCCTTGCCGGTGTGCCGGAACTGCGCCTCGACCGGACGGCGGAGCCGCCCCGCGTCGAGGACGCCGCCGAACCCGCCGCGGACGTCCCGGCGAACCCGGAGGCCATCGCCTACGTGATCTACACCTCCGGAACGACCGGCCGTCCCAAGGGGGTCGAGGTGCCGTGCGCGAACGTCGCCGCCATGGTGACGTCGTTCTGCGCGCGCCACACCGTCACTCCGGACGACGTGTGGACACTGTTCCACTCGTACAGTTTCGACTTCTCCGTGTGGGAGATGTGGGGGGCGCTGGCCACCGGAGGATGCCTGGTGGTCGTGCCGACGCACGTCGCGTCGTCCCCCCGCGCCACGGTGGACCTGCTGGTGCGTGAGAAGGCGACCGTGGTGAGCATCGTGCCGTCGGTCTTCCGGCACGTCGTCACCGCCGCGGGCAAGAAGGAGGAACCGCGCCCCGAGAGCGTGCGGCGCATCATCTTCGGCGGGGAGTCGGTCGACGCCGGTGACATCCGGCGGTGGCGGGAGACGGTCAGCCGCGACTGCGAGTTCGTCAATACCTACGGCATCACCGAGACGACGGTGTTCGTCACCTCCCGCGTCCTGACGCCCGAGGAGATCGACGCACCCGCGTCCACCGGCTTCGACCGCGACCTCGGCCGGCCGCTGGACGGCTGGCGGATCGCGGTACTGAACGAGCACGCCCGTCCGGTCGGGCCGGGCGAGACGGGCGAGATCTGGGTGGCCGGGGCCGGAGTCGCGGCCGGATACCTCGGTCTTCCCGAACTCACCGCGGAGCGTTTCAGGACGCTGACGCTCCCGCCCGACGGTCCCCGCCGCTACTACCGCAGCGGCGACCTCGCCACCCGGACCGCCGACGACGTCTTCTGCTTCGTCGGCCGCGCCGACGACCAGGTGAAGATCAACGGCTTCCGCATCGAGCTGGGGGAGATCGAGACGGCCCTGCGCCGCCTGCGGGACGTACGGGACGCCGCCGTGGTGTGCGGGACCAGCCGGGTCGGCGGGCACATGCTGACCGCCTATTACGTCGCCGACGAGGACGTGACCGCCGCGCGGCTTGCCGGACACCTCGCCGAGGCGCTGCCGAAGCACATGGTGCCGAGCCGGTTCGTACGGCTCGCGGAACTGCCGCTGAATCCCTCGGGCAAGACCGACCGGCGTGCGCTCGCCGAGCGTGGGCCGCAGGACCAGCGAGCCTCCGTGCCGCAGCGCACGCGCAACGCGACCAGCGACCCCGAACGGGCCGGATTCCTGGAGGAGTTGTACCAGGGCAGGTTCCGCTGGGACCTGATCCGTGACTTCCCCGTACAGACGGCGGCCGACCGGGCACACGGAGACGCGTTCGTGGAGGAGCTGTCGGCCCTGCTGCGCGACCGGATCGACCCGGACCTGGTGGACAGGGAAGGGCGGCTGCCGGAGGACTTCCTGCCGGAGCTCGCCAAGCGCGGGTACTTCCGGCTCCAGGTCGACGCCGGTGCCGACGGCCATGCGCTGTCGCACTTCAACCTCTTCCGGGTGGTCGAGACGGCGGCGCGCTGGTGCATGCCCGTGGCCATGTCGCTGGGTCTTGAGAACACCCTGGGCGCGGGTGCCTTCGCCACGCTGCCGCTCCCGGCGGCGCTGCGCGACCTGGTGCGGGGCCATGTCGCGGCCGGCCGGTTCAGCGCCACTGCCGACACCGAACCGGAAGGTGCAGGGAACCAGGCGCGCAGCACGACGGCGACCCCCGTCGACGGCGGTGCCGCGTATCTGCTCAACGGCGTCAAGCTGTTCGCCGGCCACGCGCCTGTCGCGGAGCTCGTCGGCGTCTCGGCGACGGTCCGTCAGGACGGCCGGGACGTGATACGCGAGTTCTTCGTGCCCACCGACGCCCCCGGTGTGAGCGCCGGGGTCTGGCACGAGTACATGGGCATCCGGGGCTTCCCCAACGGATGGTTCCGCTTCGACGACGTCCGGGTGCCCCGGGAACACATGCTGGTCGAGCCGGACACCGCACACCAGGTGCGGATGACGCGGACGACCAGCCGACTGGTCACCCGGGGACGCCTGCACCACATGGGCGCGACATCGCTCGCGGCCGCAGGACTCTGCGCCGCCTGGAGCCGTGAGTTCGTGAACCGGCGGACGATCGACGGACGCCCGCTCGGCGAGCACCGCGAGATCCAGGCGCAGGTCGCGCAGACCCTCGCCGACACCTTCGCGATCGAGACGGTGTGCCAGTGGTGCCTGCTGCCGGAGGACCAGGGCGCGCCGCTCAACGTGCGCTTCGAGCAGAACATGGCCAAGAACGCGACCTCGCTCCTCGGCTGGCAGGTCGTCGACCGCACCATGGCGCTGCTGGGTGCCGAAGGATACGAGACCTCGGCGAGCAAGGCGCGGCGCGGGGCCCCCGCCCGGCCGCTGGAGCGGCTCATGCGGGACATCCGTCAGACCCGGGTGGCCGGAGGCGTGGACTTCCAGGTCGACAACTGGATAGCGCGCATGTCGATCCTGTCCTACTACTACCCCGAGCCCGCCCATGCCGACGAGCTGCTGTCACCGGCCGCCCTGGGCGACGTGGCGGATCCACGGCTCACCGGACGGAACGCCGGGCATCTGCGCTGGGTGGCCGATCAGGTCCACGCGTTCGGGAAGCGCTGCCTGACGCTCGCGCGGGCGCACCAGGACAAGGACGCCCTGCTGGCGGACGAGCCCACGCTCATCCGGCTCACCGGCGTCGCCCGGGAACTCATGGTCTGCGCCCTGGTCCTGGCCCGCGCGGCCACCTCGGCAGAGGCGGGTGATTCGTCGGCCCTGTCCCTTGCCGACATTCACTGCACCGAGGCACGGCACCGCGTCGCGGACCTGCTGCACCGCCTCGACACCCCGGATGCCGCCCCTCGAGCCCAGGTCGCCGCGGCGTGGCTGGCGGGACCGGCGACCGGCCACCCCAGTGCCGATGAGGCCACCGAGTCACCCGACGACCGGGACCGGAGCGACAGGAACAGGGAGCACACGACGTGACCACCCCTCAGCAAGTACCCCTGTCGGTCGGGCAGGAGGCCATGTGGCTGGCCTGGCGGCTCGATCCGCAGCAGTGGATCCACATCATTCCGACGCCGTACGCGGTCAGCGGCGACCTCGATACGACGCGACTGCGGTCCGCGGTCGAGGCGGTCGGGCACGCCTGTCCGCAGCTGCGCGGCCGCGTCGTGAAGACCGACAACGGCCCGTTACTGGACTGGTCGGACGCCCCGCCGATCCCGGTGTGCGAGCACGAGACGACGCTGGAGCGCGACGAGGCCGTGCGCCGGGTGTGGCAGCGGCCGTTCGACCTGTGGCAGGGACCTCTGGCACGCGTCGACGTGATCCGCGGCCGGGGCTGGACCGTGCTGCTCGTAGCGGTGCACCACATCGTCCACGACGGGGCGTCGGCACTGGTGACCATCGACGCGCTGGCGCGTGCGTATGCCGGGGACCGGCTGACGCCCGGCAGCGACGTCGCCGCCCAGAGGGCCTTCGCCGAACGGTCCCGCCGTCTCGCGGACTCCCCCGAGGGAGACGCGCACCGCGACTACTGGCGTGCGGCGCTCCAGCCTGCGGCTCGGCCCTTCGCCCTGCCCGCCACCGTCGACGAGCCGCAGTACGTCGCCCTCCACGGGCAGGTGCCGCCCGATCTCGCCGGTCCGCTGCGCGATCAGGCCCGTGCCCTCGGCGTGAGCTACACCAGTGTCCTCCTCGCGGCCTACTGCGCACTGCTGCGCCGGCGCAGCGGAGCCGACGAGGTCCTGGTGTTCGTCCCCTTCCACGGCCGGACCCTGGAGGCGGTGAAGGACACGGTCGGCTATTTCGTCAACACGCTGCCCGTCCGGGTCGACGTGGCCGCGTGCGACAGCTACGCCGACCTCGTCCTGCGGGTACGCAAGCGGGTCAAGGAGGCGACGGCCCACGGCGACCTGCCGCTGCCCGCCATTCTCCGCGCCGCCGGGGTGACCGGCCCCCAGGCGCAGGCCCGCACCCTGCAGACGGTGTTCCAGTTCTGGCACGCCGGGCTGCGTGATGGCGTCGACGTGCAGCACGTGGAACTGCGCACGGAGCGTGCCCACGCCCGGCTCGGCCTGCTCGGCATGGAGAGCAGCGCGGGTTTCCCGCTCGCCCTCATGGTGCGCGAGGACAGCGCCGGCACCCACCTGCTGTGGAAGGACCCCACCGGTGCCGTGGGGCCGACCCGGGTGAGCGCCATGGCGGCCGACTACCTGGAGGTGCTGCGCGCCATCGCCGCGGATCCGGGACGGTCCGTGATCGCGGTCGCCGCCGACGCGGTGGTGCCGCCCGCCATCGCTGCGCCGGTGCCCACCGCGCCGGTGCCCACCGCGCCGATGCCCACTACGCCGGTGTCCGCCGCGCCGGTGCCCGCCGCGCCGGCCCAGGAACCCGGCGAGCACGGTCCTCTGGACGACATGGTCGCCGTCTGGCGCGATGTGCTCGGTGTCGACGACATCACGCCCGCCGACTCCTTCTTCGAGCTCGGTGGCCACTCGCTCCTGGCCGAATCACTCGTCCTGGCCGTCTCCCAGCGCTTTGGCATCGACGTCTCGATCCGTACCCTCTTCGACCACCCCTACCTCGACGAGTTCACCGACCACGTCCTCCCCCCGACCGTGCCGTCCATGTCGTCCGTGCCGCCCGCGCAGCCCGTGAGCCGGGAGGCCCCGGCCTCCGGTGTCCAGTACGGCATGTGGCTGGCCGGACTCATGGCGCCGGGTGAAGCGCTCTACAACGTGCCGATGGCCTGGCGGGTCAGGGGCGGCGGCCTCGACGCCGACGCGCTGCGGCTCGCGCTCGCCGACGTGGTGGCCCGCCACGAGATCCTGCGCACCGCCTTCCGGCAGCGCGGGGACGAGTTGTGGCAAGTGGTGGGTGAGCCGTGGGAGCCTGAGCTGACCCGCGTCGACCTGGGCGGGGCCACGCCGGAGGAGCTCGACGACTGGCTGTATGCCCAATCCCACCGCGCGTTCCTGCCGGAGTCCGGACGCCTGCTGCGCGCCGCACTCCTGGACGCCGGGGGCGACCAGGTCTTCTTCCTCTGCCTGCACCACCTGGTGTGGGACGCGGCCTCCCTGGACGTCTTCCTGCGTGACCTCGACGCGGCCTACACCAGTCACCGCGAGAACGCGGAGAACGCGGAACCGGCCGCGCCGCCGGAGGCGCTGGACATGCCGGTGTGGCGGCCCGAGCTGCCCGGGACCGGCCTCGGCGAGGTCGCCGTCACCGTGCCCGACACCCCCGCCCTCGCGGCCGCCGCCCGGGACTCGGGCAGCACCGTCCGCGACGTGCTCCTCGCCTCCTGGGCCGCGCTGCTCGGCTGGTACACCGGTCGGCAGGACCTGGCCGTGGCCTCCGACGGCCACGTCGTCCGGCTGCGGCCCGCCGCGGCGGAGTCCTTCGCCGACCTGCTGCGCGACGTACGCGCCGGTACTCCGGACCCGGCCCCGGTGGCCGACGCGGCGTTCTCGTACGGCGACGCACCGGCCGTGCCCGGCCGTCCCTCCGTGCACCTGATGCTCCGCCCCGCCGACGGCCGCCACACCGGCCGGCTCGTGTTCGACACGCGCAGGTTCGACCGCGACCAGATGGCCGCCGCCGCGGAGCACTACGTTCGGATGGTCACTGCCCTCACCGAGGCCCCCGAACGCCCCTTGGCGGCCGCCGAACCGCTGACGGACGTCGAACGGCACACCCAGACCGTGGTGTGGAACGACACCGCCGCCCGGTACCCCGACACCCCGGTCACCGACCTGGTGCGGCAGCGCGCGGCGGCCCGCCCCGACGCGGTCGCCCTCACCGCCCACGGACACGACGTCACCTACGGCGAACTCCTCGACCGTGCCGAACAGCGGGCCCGCGGACTCGTGGCGGCCGGAGTCCGCCCGGGAGACCTGGTCGCGCTGCTGCTGCCGCGCGGAGCCGAGCAGGTCGTCTCCGTACTCGCCGTACTCCTTGCCGGGGCGGCCTACCTCCCGATCGACCCCGCGTATCCGGCCGGGCGCGTCCGACTGCTCCTCTCGGACGCCGAGGTCCAGTGGGCCCTGGTCCCCGAGGCCACCGACCGCCACGAAGGCCTGTCCGACTTCGCCGGTGCGGTCCTCGACACCGCCGTGACCGCGGCGGCGGACACGTACGGCCTGCCGGTGGTGCCCCTGGACGCCCCCGCCTACTGCATCTACACCTCGGGAACCACCGGCCTGCCCAAAGGAGTGGTGATCAGCCATCGCAACCTCGTGCGGCTGCTGCGCAACGACCGGTTCCCGTTCTCCTTCTCGGGCCTCGACGTGTGGACCATGTTCCACGCCTACACCTTCGACGTGTCGGTGTGGGAGATGTTCGCCTGTCTCTCCCACGGCGGACGACTGGTCGTCGTGACCGACGAGGAGGCGGACGACCCCTGGCTGTTCTGGGAGCTGCTGCGGCGCGAGGGCGTCACCGTGGTGTGCCAGACGCCCAGCGCCTTCTCCCGTCTGCTCACGCTCGAAGCGCCCTCCGGCGCCCTGAGCCGCCTCAGGCACGTCATCCTCGCCGGTGAGGCCCTGCGCCCCGCCGCCCTGCGGACATGGGTGGACCGATTCCCCCACGTGCGCCTGGTCAACATGTACGGTCCGACCGAGACCACGGTGTACGCCAGCGTGCACACCGTCGACGAGACGGACATCGAGACCGGCGCCAGCGTCATCGGCACCCCCTTGCCGACGACGACGCTGCTGGTGCTCGACCGGCACACCGGCTCCCGGCTGCTGCCGGTCGGAGCGGTGGGCGAGCTGTACATCGGCGGAGCGGGCCTGGCCGACGGCTATCTCAACCGGCCGGAGCTGACCGGGGAACGCTTCGTGAAGTCCCCTGTCGACGGCCGGACCCTGTACCGCAGCGGCGACCTCGTGCGGTACCGGCCGGACGGCGCCCTTGAGTACCTCGGCCGCGCGGACGACCAGGTGAAGGTGCGCGGCTTCCGCGTCGAGCCGGGCGAGGTCGAGGCGAACCTGCGCGCCCATCCCGCGGTCGCCGACGCGGTGGTGCTCGCCGACGAGGACCGGCTGGTCGCCACGGTGCGGCTGTCCGCCGATGTGTCCGCCGCCGAACTGCGCCGGCACACCGCCGAGCGGTTGCCCGCCCACCTCGTCCCGTCCGTCTTCCGGCGGGTCGACCACATTCCCCTGACCCCTCACGGAAAGCTCGACGTGCCGGCGCTGAGGACGACGGCCGTCCCGCTCGCCGAGGACTCCGTCCCGAAGGGAAGCGGCACAAGACCCGCGAGCCGTACCGAGAGGATCCTGGCGTCGCTCTGGTCCGAACTGCTCGACGTCGACGACGTGGACCCCGACGACTCCTTCTTCGCCCTCGGCGGCCACTCACTGCTCGCCTTCCGCCTGCTGGGACGCCTTGAACGTGTCCTCGGGGTGCGGCCCGGCATGCGGGAGCTGTTCGATCGTCCGCGCCTGAGCGATCTGGCCGCGTACCTCGACGTCCACGGTGCCGCCGCGGGCCCCGACACGCCCGCGCCCGCCCCGGCCTCCGGCCCCGGACAGCCCCTCTTCGCGTTCCAGGAGCGGCTGCTGCTCGCGGAGCTGTCCGAGGAACGACGCGCCCACAACGTCTTCCTGGCCTGGACGACGACCGGCCGGATCGACCCCGCCGTACTGGAACAGAGCCTGGCCGACCTGGTGGCCGGCCACGAGATCCTGCGTACGGCCTTCGTCGCCGACCCGGAGGGGATGTACCAGAGGACCGTCGCGCCCTGGCGGCCGGAGCTGCAACGGCTCGACCTGAGCACGGCGCCCGACGCCGACGCGGCGCTCACGGCGTGGCTCGGCCAGGCGGCCGGACGGCGTTTCGACCTCACACGGGGCGAACCGCTCCGGGCGGCCCTCGCCGACCTCGGTGCTCGCGGCCACGCCCTGCTGCTGTGTCTGCACCACCTCGTCATCGACGACGGCGCGATTCCCGTACTGCTGTCGGAACTTCAGCGGTACTACCTCGCCGCCAGGGACGGCCGTCCGGCCCCGCCGCCGGCCCGGCAGTACCGGGAGGCCGCCCCCCACGGGCCGCGGCGGACCACCGGCGGCGCGGCGGGCCTCGCCCACTGGCGCTCCCGCCTGTCGGACGCCCCCGCCCATCTCGACCTCCCGCCCCAGCCGGGCCGCGCTCCGGACGGCGTGGTCCGCGTGGACCTGCCGGAGGCCGTGACGCGGCGGCTCAAGCGGATCCGGGAGACCCACGGGGCGAGTTGGTTCATGCTCTTCGGCGCCGCCCTGGGCACCGCACTGCACCGGTGGACGGGGCAGGCCGCGCTCACCCTCGCCGTGCCGGTCACCGACCGAGCCCGCACGGGCGCCCAGGACGTGCTCGGCCCCCTCCTCAACACGGTGGTGCTGCGCTCGGACCTCACCCCCGGCACGACTCCCGCCGCGTACCTCGCCCGGTTCCGTGCCGAACTGCTCGACGCCATGGAGCACATGGACGTCCCGTTCGATGAGGTGGTGCGCGACCTGGCTCCCTCGCGCCTGCCCGGACGGACGCCGTACGCCGACGTCCTGCTGAACCTGAATCTGCGGGACGACCGCACGGCACTGCTGGGCGACGCGACGCTGAAGCCCTTCATCGCCGAGTCCGTGTGGGCCGGCGGCACCGCCTTCCCGTTGACGCTGACCGTGGCCGAGCAGGAGGGCGGTGTCACCGCCCTCCTGGCCTACCAGGGGGCGCACGTGGCGGGGGAGGGCGCCACCGAGCTTGGGCGGGGCATCGTACGGGCCCTGACGGAGCTGGCCGACGCGCCTGACGACGCGCCTGACGCCGTGCCGCACGCGGCGGCCGGTGCCGCACTGCCGCAGTACGCCGACGTCACCACGGCCGATGCCCAGGTCCGTTCAGGACCCGACCACCAGGCCTCTCTGGACTACTGGGAGCGTCAACTGGCCGGCGCGCCCTACCGGCTGGAGCTTCCCGGCCCGGACGAGCCCGAACTCAACGGAGCGGTCGACGTACCGCTGCCCGCCGGCCTGACCGCGGCGCTGCGGCCGCTGCGGGCCGAGTACGGCCTGTCGTCGTACATGATCGCGACCGCCGCCACCATGCTCGCGCTGCACCTGTGGACCGGCCGGTCGGACCTGGTGCTGACCAGCGAGACGAGCACCCGGGGAGCCGAGTGCACCGACGTGATCGGCCCCCTGCTCAACACGGTGGTGTTCCGTCACAGCCAGGGCCGCGACGACACGGTCCTCGACGTCCTGCGCGCGGTGCGCTCGACCGTGGTCGACGCCCTGGCGCACTCCGGAGTGCCGTTCACCGACGTCGTCGCACGGCTTGCGCCGCCACGTCGGCCCGGCCGCACCCCCTGGGGCGATGTCGCGCTGGCATTCGAGGTGCGTCCCGAACAGCAACGGACCCTGGGCGGCTGCCCCTTGGCCCCCGTCGACATGTCGCGTGAGGACGCCGACTACATCGGCAAGACGGCTCTGACCATCTCGTTCGTGCAGTGCGGTGACCGCCTGTCCGCCCGTGTCGCGCACCGCGGCGACCAGGTGAGCCGGGAGCGCGCGAAGCGCCTCGCCGCCGTGCTGGGCCGCCTGCTGACGGACCTGCCGGCCCTCCTGGACCGTCCTGTGTCGGCCTTGCCGCACATCGGGGCCGAGCCCGGCGGGAGGAGCGCATGAGCGTCGAGGCGGCGGTGCCGCGGCTTCGCGGGCAGCCCGTGTTGAGAGGCCTTGTGGCCGCCGAACTGACCTCCATGACCGGAACCCAACTCAGCGCGGTCGCCATCCCCTGGTTCGTCCTAGAGGCGACTGGTTCGGCCGGTGACATGGGCCTTGTCATGGGTGCCCAGTGGGTCGGCATCGCGGTGATCGGTGCGGTCGGCTCCCACTGGGCCGGGCGGTTCGGGCCGCGCCGGACCATGCTGGCCGCGGACCTGCTCTGCGCGTCACTGCTGGCCCTGGTGCCCCTGCTCCACCGGTACGACTGCCTTCCGCTGCCCCTGGTGATGGCCGTCATGTTCGTCGTGGGAGGGTGCACCGCGCCCTACCTCACCAGTCAGCAACTGGTCCTGGACCGCCTCGGCGGGGACGAGGTCCTGCTGAGCCGTGCCAACGCGGCCCTCCAGGCGGCCACCCGGCTCGCCATGCTCGTCGGTCCCGCCGTCGCCGGTGTGCTCGTGTCGACCGTGCGGGCACCCGGCGTGCTGCTCCTCGACTCCGCCAGCTTCGCCTTGTCGGCCGTCATCGTGTGGCGGTACCTGCCGGCGGACGCCGCCGAGAAGGCCGGACGGCGTCGGCCGGCGCTGGCCGCCGGAGTGCGCGCGCTGTTCGAAGACCGTCTGCTGGGGGCCTGGTCACTCGGCCTCGCGCTGGCCGAGACGGCATGGCAGGCTCTGTTCGCGCTGATGCCGCTGATGGCACTGGCCCGCTACGACGAGGCTCCGTCCGTGGCCGGTGTCCTGCTCGCCGCGTTCGGCGGCGGTGCGATCCTGGGGACCCTCCTGCTCTCTCCCGTGCTGCGGGTCGTGTCGGCCCAGCGCCTGGTGGTGGCCGGACGCGTGGCACTGGCGCTGGTCTTCGCCGCGCTCCTGGCGCCGTTGGACCTGGGCCAGCTGATCGCCTGTCTGGCCGTGGTCGGACTGCTCAACGGGCTGACGGGGGCACCGATCGTCTCCCTGCGCCTCACCCGCGTCCCGGCGGCGACCCGGTCGGAGACCCTGACCGTGGCCACCGCGGTGGCGCTGTCCGGCGGGGCACTCGGATGGGTCCTTGCCGGAGCGACCGGGCAGGCCGCGGGAGAGGATACGGCCCTGGCCGCGACGGTGGCGGTACAGACCGCCGCGACACTCCTCTTCGTCTTCGGCGCGTGCCCCGCCCGCGCCGTCACCGCATCGGAAGGCTGAGATGTCCAGCACTGCACCAGAAGACGGATTCGTCGCGGTCATCGGCATGGCAGGCCGATTCCCCGGCGCGGCGGACGTCGACGCCCTGTGGGCGAATCTGTGCGCCGCACGGGAGTCGCTCACTCCACTGCCCGAGCTGGCCCCGCCCGACCAGCCCGACTACGTCCCCGCGTACGGGATCATCGACCGGGCCGCCGACTTCGACGCACCGTTCTTCGACTACCCGCCCCAGTCCGCGCTGGTCATCGACCCGCAGCAGAGGGTGCTCCTGGAAGTGGCGCACGAGGCACTCGACCGGGCCGGATACGGCAACGCGGACCGGCCGCTGACCGGCGTGTTCGTCGGCGGGGCCAGCACCCGCTACGGCGAGCGCCTGCGAGCCCTCGGCGACGGTCTGCCGTTCGTCGACGACTGGCAGATCAGCCACGGCAACGACCTCGACTTCCTCAGCGGCCGACTTGCCTACAAGCTGGGCCTGCACGGCCCCGCCGTGTCCGTGCAGACAGCGTGTTCCACCTCGCTGGTGGCCGTGCACGTCGCCGTCCAGGCGCTGCTCGTGGGGGACTGCGACATCGCGCTCGCCGGCGGCACCACCGTGCTCGCCACTCCGCCCCGCACCCGCCACACGCCCGGCGGGGTCCTCTCGCCGGACGGGCACTGCCGCGCCTTCGACGCGTCGGCGGCGGGCACGGTCAACGCCAGCGGCGCCGGGGTCGTGGTGCTCCGCCCGCTCGCCGACGCCCTTGCCGCAGGCGACCACATCCACGCGGTCGTCCGGGGATCGGCCGTCAACAACGACGGACGGGACAAGATCGGCTTCACCGCGCCCAGCCTGACGGGACAGACGGCCGCCGTCCTCGCGGCGCACTCCGTCGCCGGGGTCGGGGCCGACGAGATCGGCTATGTGGAGGCACACGGCACCGGCACCATCCTGGGCGACCCGATCGAGGTCGCGGCACTGACCCAGGCCTTCCGCCGGACCACGGACCGGCGCGGCTACTGCCGCATCGGCTCGGTCAAGACCAACATCGGTCACACCGACGCGGCGGCCGGAGTCACCGGTCTGATCAAGGCCGTTCTCGCCGTGGAGCACGGTGTCCTCCCGGCCAGTCTGCACTTCCGGGAGCCCAACCCGGTGATCGACTTCGCTGACTCCCCGTTCCAGGTCAACGCCGCGACCGTGCCCTGGCCGGAGAGCGGCGGGCGTCCCCGGATCGCTGCCGTCAACTCGCTCGGCATCGGCGGCACCAACGCCCACGCGGTGGTGGCCGAGCCCCCGCGGCGCGAGCCGACGGCCTCCTCCCGGAGCCATGTGCTGCTGCCCGTCTCCGCCAAGACCGCCTCCGCGGCCGATGCCGCGGTCGGGCGGCTTGCGGGCTTCCTCGCCGAGCACCCGGCCGTGGCCCCGGCGGACGTGAGCTGGACGCTCCGGGCAGGCCGGACCCACCACGCCCACCGCCGGTTCGTGGTGGCGCGGCGGACCGGCGAAGCGGCGGCCGCGTCGAGCGCCGGGCAGGTACGCGCGGGGGCCGTCCACCACGACGACCGCCCGGTGATCTTCCTCTACGCCGGCCAGGGCGGCCAGCACGTCGGCATGGCCGCCGAACTGTACGCGCAGGAGCCTGTCTTCCGTCGACATCTCGACGAGGTCGCGGAGCTGGCCGCATCCCCGCTCGGGGCCGACCTGCGGCACATCCTGTTCGCCGAGGGCGATGACGCGGCCGCGGCGTCCGCACGGCTCGCCGACATCACGGTGGCCCAACCCGCGGTGTTCGCCGTGCAGTACGCGCTGACCGGGCTGCTCGGCTCCTGGGGGCTGACGCCGGACGCGGTGACCGGCCACAGCCTCGGCGCGTACGCGGCGGCCTGCGCGGCCGGGATCCTCACCCTGCCGGACGCCGTGCGCCTGGTGGCCGAGCGGGGGCGGCTGCTGGGCAGCGTGCCCGCCGGTGCCATGGCCGCGGTACGGCTGCCGTACGCCGACGTGGCCGGGCTGCTGCCGCCCGGCCTTAGCGTGGGCGCCGTCAACGGTCCCGAGCAGTGCACGGTGTCGGGTCCGGCGGACGGGGTGCGGAGGTTCGTCGAGGAGCAGAACCGGCGGGGAGTGGAGACGCAGCTGCTGCGGATCTCGACCGCCGGGCACTCCCCGCTGACCGAGCCGATTCTGCCCGCCTACGCGGATCTCCTGCGCGAACTGCCGCTGCACAAACCCGAGATCCCCTTCCTCTCCGACACGACGGGCGACTGGTCCGAGCCGTCGGCGGTGACGTCGGTGTCCTACTGGACCGAGCACCTGCGGCGGCCGGTGCGCTTCGACGCGGTGTTGTCCAGGCTGTTCGGCGCGCCGGAGAGCATGCTGGTGGACCTGGGCCCGGGCCGTGCCCTGTCCTCACTCGCCCGGCAGCATCCGAGCCGGAACGCGGACCAGCCGATCGTGGCGCTCGCACCGCACCCCACGGAGGAGGCGGCGGACGCGGCCACGTTGCTGACCGGAGTCGGACAGGTCTGGGCGGCCGGAGGACGCATCGACCTCCGAGCCCTCCACGACGACGAGCGGCACCGGCGGGTCCCCTTGCCCACCTACCCCTTCGAGCGCACGCGCCTGCTGGCGGGCGAGGGCGACGGCACCGGCACCCATCCGGCGCCCATGCCAGCGCCACCTCGGCGTGCGGAGGACGCCCACGCGCCCCGCCCCACCGTGCTCGAAGCGGTGCTTGACGCCTTCGGCGGGGCCCTCGGACTCCCGGACGTGGAGCCCGAGGACAACTTCTTCGACCTGGGCGGCGATTCGCTGATAGCGACCAAGGTCGCCGCATGGGCCCGGGCGCGGTTCGCGGCCACCGTCAGCGTGGCGGACATCATCAGGAGCGGCGACGCGGGCCGACTGGCCCGCCTCATCGAGGAGCGCGTCGCCGCCGGCCCACAGGAAGTCGCCGTCGGCCCACAGGAAGTCGCCGTCGGCGCACAGGAAGAGGAGGCGCGGCCATGACCGGCCGATCGGTATCCGTACGCAGCCCGTGGACTGTCGGGAGACGGCTCAAACAGCCACCGCTGGTACGCCTGTACTGCTTCCCGCACTCCGGGGGACTGCCCAGCGAGTACGTGCGGTGGGACCGTGAGCTGCCCGGAGTGCAGGTGTACGGCATCTGCCCGCCGGGCCGCGGCCCCCGGGTGGGCGAACCGTCGCTCACCCGGCTGCCCGATCTGGTCACCGCGCTCCTCGACGAGACGGAATTCGAGCCGCCCTTCGTGTTCTTCGGGCACAGCCTGGGCGCACTGGTCGCCTTCGAGACGGCGCGGGCCCTGCGCGCCCGGGGCCGCACAGGGCCTCAACGGCTCATCGTCTCCGCCCACGCGGCACCCGGCACGCACCTGGGGCGGGCCCCGTGGCACGCCCTGCCGGACGACGAACTGATCCGCCTCCTGAACGAGTCGTACGACAGCATCCCCGAGCACGTATCCGCCGATCCGCACCTCATGGCCATGTCGTTGAAGGCGATACGCGCGGACTTCGCCTTGCTGGACGCTCACCGGCCCCGCGCCGAGGACCCCTTGGCCATACCCATCGACGCCTTCTACGGCGAAGCCGACACCGTACCCCTGTCGGCCATCGAACAGTGGCGGCCCCACACCACCCGTGCCTTCCGTACGCACCGGTTCCCCGGCGGGCACTTCTACTTTCGGCACACGGACATCTTCGACGTACTGGGTCCCCTGATCCAAGCAGCGGCCGCCGAGGACCGCCCGTAGCCCGGGCCTCGCGCCGCCCGGCCCGAGAGAAAGGCGCCTGACGGGCAAAAGCCCAGGTCAGGCGCCTCTTCTCGGGCCTCTAGAAGAAGCCGAGCTTCTTCGGGGAGTACGACACCAAGAGGTTCTTGGTCTGCTGGTGGTACAGCAGTTGTACCCACGCTGACCAGGCAAAACGATAGTTGGCGTGGCCTTCAGGCGGGGGGCTGGTCCGGAAACGGTCCGGATCTTGGTCCGGCGGCGCCGGTTTGGGCATGCTGCGGCCGCAGTGCGAGCGATTGGGAGCGAGCGGGACTGGACAGGGCAGATGGTTGGCCGCCCGGACGCTGGCTATCTGGGGTCGAGGGTGTGGTGGTGGACCCGTGGGCTGGCCCAAGATCGTGCGGAGTCGGAGGTCGTGCCCCGGGGTCGACCGAGCCACAGCAGGCTCGAATCCCATCACAGTGGGCCGGTGCAGCGGCCGAGAAGAAGGCCCGCACAGCTGAACTCGTAGCGCGACAGACGCTTGTGAGTGACCTCAGGCGGGACTTCAACACGGTGATTTCCCAGCTGCGCCCTGCGCCGTGGATTCAGTCCGCGACCATCGACCCGTCGTCGTACGTGCCCGTAGTGGACAACGTCTCGTTCGAGAGCCTCCAGGCCGACGACGGGGGCATCGTGATCTGCACCAACGTTGCGACCACCGGGTCTTTGCCGTTACTACGAGTTTGCGGAGCTCGGGGCTTGCTTGGGCAGCAGGCCACGGAGATGGCCGAAGACCCAGGTGTCGACGGCGTCGGGGTAGCCGTTGATCCAGTCCGTGGGCGGCGGGTCGTGTGGTTGAGCCAGGCCGTAGCACCACTGCGAGATGATGTTGTCGCCGAGAGCGAGATCCGTGACGGCAGTGCGCAGCTCGACGGCTTGCTGAAGGGTGCGGTCGCGGTCCACTGACCAGATGGCGCCGATCGAGGCGCCTTCGTGGGCGATCCAGTTCCGGGCCTGCCTGGCCTTGTGCAGGGTGTCTATGCCCATGGCCCGGCCCATGGAGTGTGAGGCCAGGCTGTGCAGCGTGCCGCCCGGCAGTTTGTCGGTGGGGACTGAGGCGACGGCCGCTTCGAAGGTCATAGCCGGGTCGGTTTGGCGGGCACCGATCAGGTTGCCGACACGGAGCACGTACTGGCACTTACGCGCGCAGGTGCGTGAAACGAGCTGCTCTGGTTCTGCAGCCCATGGCCGTTGCGCACACCGATAGAGATTTATGCGTGCGGATGCGCTGAATCTGCGCCGTTCGTGCTTCCTGCGCGCCCCCTGCGTGCCCGGATTTTGCCTGTGGCATGGCTCCTTCAGCTCGTGTGTTGGTCTGTTCGTCTCGGACCGAGAGCGGACCACGACCTTTAACAGGTCGGGGCTGGCAAGCCAGTTGATCCAAGGGGGAGACGTGGACGAGCACGTGGGACCTGTACGCTGCCGGGCGATGGATGTCTGCGCGCAGCAGTGGTCCGATGCGCTGATCGACTTCGGTCCCTACAACACTCTGCTGCACTTCAAGGACACGAAGCGGGCGACGCTGGACGTCACCGATGCGGCACCGCAGGCACTGGCCTCGCTACTGAACGGCCGCGCAACCCGGCTGGCCAGCCTTTTCCCGGCCTCTGAGGATCACAAAGCGGCGTGGGCGCGAGCGCGTGGTCTCCGCCGCAAGATGGTCGAACTGGCGGAGGAGCAAGGCATCGACGCCGGGCGCCTGGCACTTGGCCTGGTGTGTGTCGATCCCCCAACAACGCGTGGCAGTCGGCCGCTCGCAGCTCTGCGTGCTCCCCTTCTTTTGCAGCCGCTATCCATTGAACCGCGCACCGCGACGGAGAACGACTTCGTCCTCGAAGCGGTGGGCGAAGCCGAGATCAACCCGGTTCTGCTCTACGCCCTGAGCCACCAGTACGGCCTGGACGGTGACCTTGAGGAACTGACCGACAAGTTCACGAACGCGGTCGACGAGTGTGCGGATCTCGATGACCGTACGCGTTGCGCCTATGAGGTGCTGCGGACGGCCTGCACGCGTAGCAATCTCACCGTCGAACTGGAAGAGCGCCTGGTCGCCGGCGTCTTCAGCTTCGACCGGCTTCCCATGGTCAATGACCTAGCCCAGTCGGTCGACCTATTGGCGAGCCACCCTGTGGTAGCGGCCCTCGCTAACGACAAGGACGCCGAACGCACCTTGCGCGCAGACGCAGTTCCCCGCGCGCCCTCCAGCGCGGACGCCATCACACCCCGGTCGGAGTACCTGGTCAGGGACGCTGATGGCTCCCAACACAGGGCCATCAGCGCCGCACTGGCCGGCGCCCACCTGGTCATCGAGGGGCCACCCGGCACAGGAAAGAGCCAGACCATCGCCAACCTGATCGCTGCCTTTGCGGCGTTGGGTAAACGCACGCTTTTCGTCGCCGAGAAGCGTGCCGCGATCGAAGCGGTGACCGACAACCTTGCCGAAGCCGACCTCGATGGACTGGTCTTCGACCTGCACGGCAACAAACTCAGCCGCCGCCAGACCGCCCAGCAGCTGTACGAGGCCCTGGAACGCGCCGGACAAGAACCCCCACCCCGCCCTGACGATCTCCACAGAAGTCTGGAAGGCCATCGCCAGCAGGCCCTGCAACACGTCCAGGAGTTTCACCAGCCTCTGGAGCCCTGGGAGATCAGCCCGCACCAATTGCTCACGCACCTCATGGCCAGCCCTCGCGAGGAGCACACTCGACTGCGATTGCGCGGAAGCGACCTGCACCGCCTCCACGGCGAGCAGCTGCTCCAGACCGTAAAAGATCTCCGCGCGCTCGTAGCCAAGAACGGCCTCCTGGTGCGGCGTGGCTCATCCCCCTGGTCTCACCTGCCGGTTCGCTCCGACAGCGAACTGCATTCCGTCGTAGTCAGCCTCGACCAGCTCACCGGCCGTGCCTTGACAGATGCCCGACGCAGCGTCGAGAAGCTGGTGGACACCGCGGGGCTGCGACGGGCCGACGACGTCCTAGGATGGCAATCCCTTCTCACCTTGCTGCACGACGTCACCACCACCCTCAGTCGCTTCGAGGCAGCCGTCTTCGACTCTGACCTGAACGACATGATCGCCGCGACAGCTGACCGCGCCTGGCGCAAGGAGTACTCACTCAGGGTTAGTTGGTGGCGACGCCGAAAACTGGCAGCGAGAGCACGGGGACTGGCCAAGGACGGCTGCCGTACTCGCCGCTTGCTGCACGCGGCACTCATGGACGCTGCCGATCAGAAGACCCGGTGGCAGGAACAGGCCGCAGATGACGACAGCAGTCCGTGGGCTGTTCCCGGCCTGTCCTCCGCCATCGCCTCATTCACAGAAGTACGCAATCATCTGGCCGCGATAGCACTGTGCGTCCACTGGCACGGATGGGACAACACCTCCACCGGCGAAGTAGACCGGTTCATCCAGCGTCTTGACCAAGACCGAGAGACGCTGCTGCGGATGCCCGAGCTCAACCAGCTCACAGACCGCCTGGAGTCAGCCGGGCTCGGCCACCTCCTGGACGAGCTCGCCGAAGTCGGCAGCACCACCCCGGACATCGCCGTAGGAACCCTGAACCACCTCTGGTGGGCTTCCGTCCTTGACGAGGCCCGCATGCAGCACCCCTACCTGCGCTCCTTCACCGGAACCGAGCACGACCACACAATCGAACAGTTCCAACGCCTCGACCGTACCCACCGCGACCTCAACCCTGCCCGCATCCGATACCAAGTCGCCACCCGCCTGCGAAAAGCCCGCGACACCCACCCCGAACAGAACACCCTCGTGCGCACCCAGGCACACCGCAAATCACGGCACCTGGCCCTGCGCAGACTCGTTGAGAGGGCACCGGATGTCCTCATGGCCGCCAAACCGTGCTGGGCCATGTCCCCACTCGTCGTCAGCCGCGTCCTTCCCCCCACCCGCCTCTTCGACGTCGTCATCTTCGACGAAGCCAGCCAGGTCCTCCCGCACGATGCCATCACATCCATCATGCGCGCCCGCCAGGTCATCGTCGCTGGCGACCCGCACCAGCTCCCCCCGACGACCTTCTTCCAGAAACTTCTCAGCGGCGCAAACGAAAACACCGAGGACGAAGACTCCGGCGACGCCGCACCCGATGCCTTCGAGTCCCTCCTCGACATGCTCTGCAGTCGCCTGCCCGTCCACACCCTCAAATGGCACTACCGCAGCCGCGACGAACGCCTCATCGCCTTCGCCAACCACACCATCTACAACGACACACTCGTCACCTTCCCGGGCACCACCCAGGCCAGCCCGCTACGCCTGGACATCGTCGACGCCCAGATACGTCCCGGCCAGTCCGGCTCGTCGGACGAAGAAGTACAGCGTGTCGTCGACCTCGCTCTGGCGCATGCCACCCACACACCGCACCAGAGCCTCGGCGTCATCACTATGGGACAGCGCCACGCGGACCGGATCGACCTCGCTCTGAGACAAGCCCTCCAGGAACACCCTGACCTGCAGGACTACTTCAGCCCCGAAGCAGGCCCACGCCGACGCTTCTTCGCCAAAAGCCTTGAACAAGTGCAAGGCGATGAACGTGACGCCATCATCCTCAGTATCGGCTACGGAAAGGCCGCCAACGGACGCCTGGCCATGAACTTCGGCCCGCTCAACAATGACGGGGGAGAACGGCGCCTCAACGTGGCCATCACCCGCGCCCGCCAGTCCATGACCGTCGTCACCTCCTTCACCCACCACGATTTCGACCCCTCCAAACTCCTGGCCACCCGGCACCGCGGCCCCGAAATGCTGCGTGCCTTTTTGGAGTACGCCTCCCACGGAGGGAACCTCCAGCGCATGGGAAGCGCACGCACCGACTGGAACCTGAATGGATTCGAACAGCAGATCCTCGCCGCTCTCGAAGCAGCCGACGTCCCCGTCACACCGCAATGGGGCGTGTCTGGCTACCGCATCGATTTCGCGCTCGGCCACCCCAAACGGCCCGGACGGATGGTCCTCGCAGTCGAAACGGACGGCGACCGGTACCACCGAGCCCCCAGTGCCCGCGACCGCGACCGACTGCGCCAAGAGCACCTCCAACGATTGGGGTGGCGTTTCCACCGCATCTGGGCGTCCAGTTGGTTCGCCAACCCAAGTGCCGAGCTCGAACGGCTCCTTGTTGCCTGGAGAGATGCCACGGAGCAAGCCGATCGCACACCTGCCCCCGATCCGATCCACCGCGAGCCAGCTTCGCCTCCGGCGGTTGGCCGTGGCGCCCGCCCGGCCGTGCCGCAAGGAGGACGCACCGGCGACTACAGCGACACCGACCTGCTCATGCTGGCCAACTGGCTTCTGAGCGACGGGTACCAGCTCGATCGCGACACCCGCGTAGGTCAGGCCCTCGCCGAACTCGGCTTCAAACGCCGCGGTCGCGTCATCACCGAACGTCTCCTCCGCGCCTTCGAACAGGCCCAGCACCCGGCAGACAAGGAACAGCAGTGATGAAAACGCTCGACGTCCTGACCATTGAGCGCGTTGCTCGTCTCATCGTCGACATCGACGGCCCCTTTGAGCGCCGCGGCTATCAGCTCGAACAACTCCTGCGACGCGCAGCCTGGCCATCACCTCCCGAGTATGACGGCTCCCCGCGCATAGTGTGGCTCACGGACATCATGACGGAAACCGATGATCACGCCGCTGTCAGTCGGCTGCTCTGCCGGATCTGTGACCCACTCGAATACGACGACGGCCTGTCTTCCGCCGACCTCATCCGCCAAGAGCTGAATAGCCTCCTGGCGGCCGAAGGAGTGGCCATCACCTACGTCGCCGACCGCCCTGTCCTGGGAGAGGTCGGCCTCGACGGCCACAGCACGGTGTTCTCCGCCCCCGAGGATCTGGAAGAGCGCATCCGCCCCCTCGTCAGCAGTGGGGAGTTCCTGCAACAACTTATGGAGAGGGTCACCGAGACGCAGATCTGTGAGAAGCACGGTGCGTACGGAATGGCGCTCATCGGCATCGGCAGCTTCACTGAGGCTCTCCTCCTCGACGTCCTCACACACAGAGATCCGAGCCTGCAGCGGGGCTTCCCTCAAGGGGAGAGGCGTGTTGCCCCTGAACGAGCTAGCTTCGCTCTGTTGCTGGACACCGCGCGCACCTGAGGATGGATCCAGATGGACGCCCACGACTTCATGGCGATCGTCCGTGAGTACCGAAATTTCGTGCACCTCCGCAAACAACGAGAACGTGGCGTCATCCCGGACCGCGACACCGTTGGCATGTGCTGGGGGCCAGTCCTCGCGGTGCTCAACGACCTCGAGACCACCCGAGAGCCCACTGCCGTGTGATCACGCCCGTCACCCACGTCCGCACTTCTTCGCATGCTTCGCCCCGCCGAGGGCGACGCAATGTAGCGACCCAGCTGGTCCGTGGCTGGTCCGGGACGCGCGCAGATTCGCAGCAAACGAGTGCGGAAGGCCACTGAATGGTCACGGATGGTGGCTGCGGTCTGTGGGTGCCTGGAAGGGGGACAGCTCCCTCCAGGCACCCAACTTGAGGCTCTAGAAGAACCCAGGTTTCTTAGAGCTCGTAACACGATCTTGTTCAGGTGCGCTGGTTGGGCGTGACCGGTCTGATGATTCGGCCGTTCGTGATGCTGTGAGTACTCGGCCCTGGATCGTGGACGACGGCTTGTGGGCGCTGATCGAACCGCTGTTGCCGCCCTGGCCCGAGCGGTCACCGGGTCCGCGGCCGGTGGCAGATAGGCTCTGCCTCCAGGGCATCCTCTATGTCCTCTGCAACGACATAGCCTGGCAACTGGCAACTCCTGCCGCTGGAGCTGGGGTTCGGCTCCGGACAGACCTGCTGGCGGCGCCTGGAGCGGCGGCAGCAGGCAGGAGTCTTCGACCAGCTGCACCGCATCCTGCTCGCCGAGCTGAACGCGGCCGGCCAACTCGACTGGTCGCGGGCCTGCGTGGACGGCTCCCATGTCCGTGCGAAAAAGGGGGTGCCGACACCGGTCCGTCGCCGGTCGACCGGCGCAACACGGGCAGCAAACACCACCTGATCTGCGACGGACGCGGAACTCCGCTCAAGGTCGTCACCACCGCAGGCAACGTCAACGACGTCACCCAGACCCTCGCCCTCGTCGACGGCATCCCACCCGTCGCCGGCCGCTCCGGCCGTCCTCGAAGGCGTCCAGAGGCCCTGCTCGGAGACAAGGGCTACGACTCCAATCCGAACCGCGAAGAGCTCCGCAAGCGGCGGATCCTGCCTGTCATCTCCCGGAAGGGCGCCCCGAACATCCAGGGTATGGGCAAGCTCCGTTACGTCGTCGAGCAGACCTTCGCCCTGCTACACCACTTCAGACGACTCGCCGTCCGATGGGAACGCCGTACCGAACTCCACGACGCCTTCGTCTCCCTCGCCTGCAGCCTCATCTGCTGGAGACGCCTCAAGAAGCACCACTCATGACCCCACATCAACCCAAGCTGATAGGCCGCAGCCGGACCGCCCCGCGGTCAGGGCCGGTCGTACCAGGCAAACGCTGCGATCCGCCAGCCCTCTGAGGTGCGAACGAACTGGATGGTCTTGGTCCCGTCTCCCTCGAACGGCTCACCATCCAAGATCCCGGACTTGCGGTACTCGCCGAACCGCGACGCGATATCGCCCGCGATCTCTGTCCGTTCAGAGGTCTCCCACTCGGAGAACTCGACCAGCCGACCGTCGGTCAGCAGCCGCTGACGAGGCTCGATGAACTCGTCCACGGTGTAGACCGTGAACTCCGGGCCGGTCTTGACGATCACGCCACCCGGAAGAACCAGCCGGCGGATCCGGGCCACGTCGGCAGCCTTGCCGCCCCGGTTGTCAAAGGCATCGAAGAACTCGGCGGTCACGACGTCTATCTCGATCTTGGACATGGTGCGACAGTAACAGCGAAGGGGTGCCGGACATCGTCGGTCTCGACAGGCTGCGGGAGGTCGTCGAGGCAGACCGTCGCGCACCAGTTCAAGCGCCTCGCAGTCCGCTGGCAGACGGCTCGACCTCCACAACGCCATAGTCTCCCTGGCCTGCGGACTGATCTGCTGGAGACGGCTCAACAGCCCTTCACCATGATCGTGTTACGAACTCTTAGGGCTGTATGAACAAAGAACGTTCTTCGTCTGCTGGTGGTACACGGCCGGAGGGCTGCTGACCAGGGCAGATCGATGTTGCTTGCGGACGCATGGGCGACGTGGTCCGGCACTGGTCCCTTTCTTGGCGTCGTGGAGCGCCGGTGTGGAAGGAGGCGCGACGGCTTCGCCAGGGAGGCGCGGCAAGCAGCGCAAGGCCCTCTTCGCTGCGGCTGCCGTGGGCCTAGCCTCGTGGTAGGGGAGCGGGCTCGCGGGAGGGGTGCACGTGCCAGATGTCGGCAACTTGCTTGGCCTGCGATGTTCCGGCACAGGCGCCGTCACGGAAGGAGCCAGCACGATCGCGGCAGATCATCTGGACTTCTGGGTGCCGCTTGAGCCAAGACGCGAAGGTGGCGGCGGTCCGGTCGGCGAGCACGACGGGACGGTGGGTGGCCATATCGATCAGGATGGCTGCGTACTTCCGCCGGCGGCGCAGGGCGACTTCATCGGCGCCCAGGATCTGGACAGGGCGGTGATCCGACTCGGGCAAGGACCGGATCAGCCGGAACATGGAATCCTTGCCGATCGCCATGGACATCCGGTCGGCCAGCCGAGCACCAGGCCGACCGCCCAGGAACAATGCGATGTCCGTGAGCAGCCCCGTCAGGTCCTCGGTCCGTCGCGCGTATCGACACGCTAGCTCTGGTATCTGCTCAGCGGAAGTTCGATGCGATCATGCGGTGTTCTCGCAGGTGAACCCACGTGCTCGCAGCCGGATCTGCAGACGCCGCCCAGCGAGAGACCGGTCCGAGAGCCGCCGATCGTAAGAGCAGCGCACCCGAGACGATCGCCGGCCGCACTCCGGACAGACCGCCCCGTGGCCCCGGGCCCGAGCTGCCACGAGCACTTCGTCCTGGGCAAGCGTCAGCCGCTCAACTGTCCAGCGGGGAGGGAGCGGGCTGGAGGCAGCCGGTGTGTGAGGCAGACAGCCAGGCGGGCGGGCCGACGGCCTCCTGTGCGATGTAATCGGTGGTGGCCAGGTGATCCCGGCCGCGTCGCTGGTGATCCGCAACTGGCAGCGGGGCCGTTCGCTGTGCCCGCCCAGACAGTGACCGGCGACGCTGGCCGCGTCCGCGACGTGCCGGATGATCGACGCCGGTGCGCCGATCGCCGTGAGCAGGCTCTGGGCAGCCTCGCCCAGCAGGACATGGATGCGTTCGGCCCGGTCGGCCTCCACGACCAGGGACAGGCAGGGCGGAGGCAGCGGTGACGCATGCGGCGCTTGCGGCACGGACGCGGGGTACTGGGCGGCGGTGGGCATGGACGGGCCCCTGCCGTGGCGGGTGAGCGAGGCAGCCGCAGGAGGCGGGGCCAGTTCGACACCTCCTGGCTGCGTGTCTACAGCAACGTCCGGGATCTGGGACCAGTCGGGGCACCTACGCCGCGTGGTGGAGTGTGGCGAGGCGGGGCTTTGACCACATGGAGGCGAGCAGCGTCAACGCAACGGGTTCTACGTCGAATTGACGAACCACTATGTCAAGGAACATGGTTACAATTCCCTCTCTTGAGGGAATGTTGTGTCTTGTAAAGCGATTCTTCGCCGTACAAGCCTGCGGTGGCCGGTCTAGGCTGGCCGCACACTGCCACCCCGGACCCGGTGGTCTTCCTCGACCGTTGCACCACCCGAACCCGGTCAGGGGCGGGTGGCCTGCCGTTTCAGGCGGTACCACCATGCGCCAGGGCATCACGCCGTCCTTCGAATACCTCCCCGTCCGTCACACTGGTGGCTGGACCGTGGTCGCCCTTCACGGCGAGATCGATATCGCTGCCGCTCTCACCATCGGTCCCCGGCTGGACACGATCACCGCGCTTCCGCGCCGCCGGGTCGTCCTCGACCTGAACGCGGTCTGTTTCCTCGACGCCTGCGGGCTGGAACTGCTGTGCCGGGCGCGGCGTCGGAGCGCCGCACGAGCCGGCCATCTGGTGCTCGTCTGCGTCCGTCCCCGCATCCTGCTACTGCTGCGTATCACCGGGCTGGACGACGACTTCACGGTGCTGCCGTCCGTGGCCGACGCCATCCCCGGCTCCGGGCCCGTTGCGGCCCCGTGATTGCACGTCCCGGCCCCTTTGAGCGTGATCGCGCTGACGCCGGTGGGCTTCGATCCGCAGGTAACTGGCCTGGTGGCGCGGACGTTTCGGTTGTCCCGGCCACGCAGCCACGGTCGGCGGGGTATGGTCCCGACTTCTTCGCCCACCTGGCCGACGACACGGGGGCGGTGGTTGATATCCGCCCGGGCGACCGGATCGAGCCGGATGATGCCCAGGCGCTCGCGCCAGCCGAGCGGGTCTGCGATCTGGTCGGCCGGTCGTCTCGCCGGGTGGGGGCGACCGGCCCGTCGGGCTGGCGAAGGTGCGCCGGCTGCGCGGTTACGGGCGCCCCTGGTACTGGTGGTTGGATTCGGCCGCACAGCTGCTGGAGGTGCTCGCCGAGCCGAGGCCGCTGTTCGCGGGAGGTGAGGTGGCAAGGGACCGGATCGCGGTGATGCCGATGCTCTACCACCTTCTCTGGCGCCAGGAGTTGGTCCGACGTGGAGCCGCGGGTGCTGGGGCCGGCCAGCACCGTGGGCTGGACGCGACAAGGGGAGAGCCGTGGTGATGCGTGTTCCGCTGGTAGGCCCGGTGACCGGGTCCGGTTCCAGCGCCGGGTCCACCCAACCCGACGGGCAGGGTCACCGCCACCTGCCGGTGACGGATCGGTGCGATGACGAGTCCGGGGCCAGGCTGTAACCGCGTCCGGTCCCGGTGCCGGGGGTGGCGGCCGTGCAGTTGCCCGATCACCTCGCCGGTGGCGACGGTGAGGGAGGCGAACAGGGTGTGGTTCCGCCGCGCAGGTAGTCGTGGGTGCGGCGCTCGGGCATGCCGGGCGTCATCGGCAGCACCGATGCGGACCGGTCCAGCGCCTGGATTTGGGACTTCTCGTCCACGCAGAGGACCAGGCCTGCTCGGGCGGGGCCAGGTAGAGGTCGACGATGTCACGGGCCTCATCGATGAACTGAGGATCGTTGGACAGTGGGAAGATCTCCACCATGCTCCATCATGTGCGGCTTGAGGCCAAACGTCCGCCAGATCTGGGAGACAGCCGACTGTGACAGACCGGTGGCCTGGGCCATCAATCTCGTCGACCAGTGTGTGGCGCCCTGGGGTGCTCTCCAGGATCCTGACGATCACGTCCTCGACCCGGTCGTCGCCAACGGTGCGCGGGGCACCCGGGCGGGGCGCGTCAACCAGCCCCTCCAGCCGGTCGGCCGCGAACCGCTTGCGCCATTTCGCCACCGCGGTCGGATGAACCCCAAGCTCCGCCCCTGACCTGGTATGCGAAGCGCCCTCAGCACAAGCCAGCACCATCCGGCACCGCAACTCCAGAGCCTGTGACGACGTCGGCCGACGTGCCCACCGCAGCAGGACCTGCCGCTCCTCATCCGTCAGTAACACTTCGACCGTCAGCGGCCCCATCCGGGACATGGACAGCTTACGTCTATGGCGAAGTGAAGACTCGACACGCTAGGAGGCGAGCGTCCGCTCCGGGAAGAGGTCTGGCCGAGAGGGGCCTTCGGTGGTGTCGGCGGTGGCCATCAGGCGCAGGGCCTCGGGTGTGGCGGTGCGGGGCGGGATGACCAGCAGGTCCCACCTGCCTTTGCCGGGTGCGACGAGGCAGATCGTGTTCGGCGTGTGCCGGGCGGTGGAACGGTGCAGGTGGACGACGTGATTGGCGATGAGGATCCGGCCGGGGAAGGCGGACCACATGGTGTCGTTCACGGTCACGTGGGCCATCTGGGGCCAGTTGCGCGGCAAGGCGCGGATCAGGAGCGGCAGTTCGGCGGTCAGGTCGTCGGAGCGTGGCCACCAGACGCCGTCGATGGGGCGGGGGCCGTTTCTTCTCGGCGCCAGGCGCAGACGTACCGGTCGAAGGGACGTCAGGGGGCGCAGGGTGGTGGTCATCGGTGGGTCCTCCAGTACGGGGGGGGAGACTTCAGGCGCGGCGGGTGCCGATGCGGTCGGGGGTGGGCCAGTGCACGTCGTGTGCCCAGCCGAGGCGCTCGAGGAGGCGGATGGCGGCGGCGGAGGGGTCGATCTGTCCGCGGTCCACGCCGTGGCGGGCGCTGGTGGGGTCGGCGTGGTGGAGGTTGTGCCAGCTCTCGCCGAAGGAGAGCAGGGCCAGGGGCCACAGGTTGGTGGCGCGGTCGTGGCGCCGGGTGCGGAAGGGGCGCCGTCCGATGACGTGGCACAGGGAGTTCACGCTCCAGGTCACGTGGTGGAGCAGCGCGATGCGGACAAGGCCCGCCCAGACAAGGGCCGTTACGGCGCGTTGCCAGGTGCCTCCGATGGCCCAGCCCAGGGCGAACGGAAGCGCCAGGGTGAGGACGCACAGGGCGGGGAAGGCCCGGGTGACCGCGCGGATGCCGGGGTCGGCCAGCAGGTCGGGCGCGTAACGGGCGGCGGGCGTAGGGTCGTTGCGGAAGAGCCAGCCGATGTGGGCGTGCGCGAGGCCGCGCAGCTGGCCGCGCAGGTGGGTGCCGTAGCGGTAGGGGGAGTGCGGGTCGCCGGGGCGGTCGGTGAAGGCGTGGTGGCGACGGTGGGTGGCGACCCAGCCGGTGACGTCCCCCTGGAAGCTCATCGAGCCCGCTACGGCGAGCGCGATGCGCACCGGGCGGATGGCCTGGTAGCTGCCGTGGGTGAGGCCGCGGTGGAAGCCGACGGTCACGCCCAGGCCCGTGACCGTGTAGAGGACGAGGGCGAGCAGCACGTCGGCGGGGTGGATGAGGCGTCCCCACAGCAGCCATCCGGCGAGGCCGAGAGCGAGGAAGGGCACCACGACGATCGCGGCGGTCACCGCCACGTACAGCCGCTCGCCGCCGGTACGCGGCGGCACTGGTTCACCTGCGGGGAAGGGGGCTGTTCCGTCGTACGCGGGGCGAGGGCGCACCTCGTCCGGCACAGAGGTCGCGGATCGGGGGATCGAACGGACGGACATGCAGGGCTCCTTGGCCTCAGTGGGGCGCTCTGGACGGCGCTGCCGGGGTCTGGGGCTGCGGAGCATTCATTCGTGATCCGGGGTCAGGACACTTCCTCGTCGTGCGTACGCCGTGCTTGCGAGTCGCTCGCCGCCAGCCAGGTGCGGGCAGCGGACGGCGAGGTCTTTTCGCGTGCCGTGTACACAGTCAAGTGGAGACGGGTGCCGCCGCCGTCCGACGGGTAGCTGCGGGGCTCGTCCGTGACGAAGACCTGGTGCAGCAGCCGGGCGATGCGCCGGGCCGTGTCGGGGTGGGCCGCGACGATGCGGATCTGGGCGAACTCCTCCTGGGGCCAGTACGTTTCGCCGATGCCCGCGGGCGGAACCGTGACGGGGTCGCTCATGGGGCCTGCTCTCTGCCGGTCGACGTCGGACGGGCTGTGGATTCGCGCCGGGCTTGTGGTTCGGGCGTGGCTCGCGACCGGGTTCGGCGGTCCCGGCCTGCGACGGGGCGGGTACCCCCGTGGCGGCGATGGATTCCCTGTGGCGGTGTCGAGTGCGCTCCGGGTCAGCGCCGGCCGCGCGCCCGCTGGATCCGGCGCCGAGGACGCAGGCGCCCGCGGCCCCCGACGCGGTGGTCGCGGCGTTCGGGAACGGCGGGCGGCCCGGGCAGGCCCGGAACCGGTCGCACGGCGCTGCCCCGAGCGCCTCGGCCACCGGGCAGGAACCGGCCGTGGCTGAGCGGCGCCATCTGCCCGGCACGCTGGGCGTTGAGGTGCTGGATCACGTACGCCACGCCCATGAACAGGGTCAGTATGACGCTGATGGTCAGGGCTGTGTCCATGACGGTCACCGCCCCGTTCCGGCACGGTCGGCCACGGACATGGCGGCGGAGTGGGTCGAGGACGCGCCGCCCTCGTACTCCCACGCCTCCTCGGGACCCTGTACCCGGTCGACGGACGAGTCGCCGTGGCGGACTGCCTCCGCGGCCATCAGCGCGCTCGCGGTCAGCGCCGGGCCTGCGGGGTCGCTCGCGGCGGCCATCAGCCGTGCGGCCGCCTCGGCGCCGGTACCGGGCGGGATCACCAAGAGGTCCCAGCGGCCGGCGGTGTAGGAGAGCAGCAGGACCTTGTGCGGGTCGAGCTCCGTCGTGAACCAGCCGACCTTCACCACGTGCCCGTGGACGGGCACCTTGCGCGGGATGACGGGCCAGTGGGTGGGGTTGACGGCGATGCGGGTGACACTCCCCCAGTGCGCGTCCAACACGTCGGTCAGATCGGGCAGTTCCCGCACCAGGTCGCGGGAGCGGGGCCACCAGGCGCCGTCCAGCAGGCCACGGGGCGACCCCGGGGCTTTCAGCGCGAGTCGGACGGCGGGGGCCGCAGGTTCGGTTGGGAGCTGTGGGAGGAGGCTGATGGTCGCGGACATGACGCGAACCCGTCTCCAGGCGACTGTCCGTGGACGGCGGCCCGGCGTATTTGCTCACCGAGAACGACGTCAGCGTGGAAGCCAGTGTGCGAAATGCTCTCGACACCTCCAGGTTACTCCCTGCCCGGGCTCAACGGACCACGAGGAGCGCTCGGGTTCGCACGGCCGCCGCACCCCCGGGCGGCGACCGTGGGCGCGAGGATGCGGGCCCCTCCTTCACCGCGTCCCCACGCGAGTCCTCCGTGGCAGCGGGGTCGCGGGAGTACCCCGCACCTGGCAGGAGGACGGAGGCTGGAACCGCGGGTTGTCGGCGATACGGCCCCAGCCGGGCTTCGATGATGCCGAGCCGACTCGGGGGCTGGGAGCCAGAGGCCGATGGATGGCGGCGGTGCTCACCTCACCGGCCGACTCATCTGCCTCGTACGCAGCGTAAGGCAGGTACCTGCTGCCGTGAAGGGCGTACGACCGGCCCATTCGGGGCGCCCGTACATGACGGGGCCTCGCCCTTCGAGCGTGGGTGATCATGCGGAGCTCGCGTCCAACGTCGTGCGTCGGCGGTTGGGTGCCTGGTCGCCCTGTGGGCCAGTGCTGGCCTGCTTGGGCCCGTAAGCCGGTACCGCTGGGGACGTCGCGCAGGCACCGCCTTCGTACTCCCTGCCTCGCGCGGATCCAGCGATGGGTAGGCCGTCGGGCTGCGTGCCCGGCTCGGTCCGCGGCGACGAGCGCGCTCGCGGTCAGCGGCGGACCGTCGCAGTCGGACGCGGCCGCCATCAGGCGGGCCGCCGACTTCGCCTCGGCCTCGGGCGGGATGACGAGCAGATCTCACCGCCCGGTGCCGTAGGTAGAGCAGCAGCCAGCAGTTCACGACCGACCAACCCGCCGTCGAGCATCGACCGGTGGCGGCCACCGCACCCCACAGATGCGCGGGAGCGGCCGTCCCGAGCGGCAGGAGTACGCTGACAACGTCGAGGACACGTCGTACTCCGGCGTTCGGACCAGTCTGGCCCTCGTTCCGGCCCGTCCGGAACGGGCGCTCGACGCACGCTGGGCCCCTCGTGCGCCGCCGGTCCGCTCGGCTCCAGCAGACCGCCCGCAGATCGTGTCCACCAGGGCGAGATCGCCCGATGGCCCCGCTGCCCACTCTCCATGTCCCAGCCAGTCCAAGCGCCCGTACTCACCGTCCGTGCGACTCGCATCCGCTCTCAGCGATGCCGTGACGCACCCATCGGTGACGCACCCATCGTCGAAGAGGCGCAGACCGAGACCCCGGCCGCACTGTCGTCAACGAGATCAAGGACCGCGCACGTCGCTCACTCGGCCCGGCCGTCCGGCTGCTGTGGGGGGGGGCGCCTGTTCCATCCCCTCGATGTCCTGCTCGCCGCGGTGCTCTGCACCGTCACGGGCCTCGGCGTCGCCATCCTTCCCCGAGCTCCCGGCTTCGCTCGAACAGGGGAGACCGCCTTCGCCATCACGCCTCCACCGACTGGCCGGGCGATCCTCACTCTCCGTATCGCTACGGCGCTTCTGTACGCGGCCGGTTGCGCGGACTGGTGGATGCCCACGTCGGCTGGCTGTTCCGCAACGACCGTACGCCCGCGTCGCGTTACGCTCCCGATCTGCCGGCCGACCGTGACGTCCGGACCGTGCCCCGGGCCTCCTCGGCCCTGCGTGTGCTCATCCTCGCCCTGCCCTTCGCCGCGGGGTGGCTGATCAGCGGCAGCTGGGTGTCCGCCCTGACCGCCCTGCTGTGGGCGGGACTTGTCCGTCTCGCCCTGCTCCACCACGTCACGTGGCGTGGGAACTCCCTCTGCCATGTGATCGGTGAGCGGCCGTTCCGTACCCGTGGTCACGACCGCGCCACCAACCTGTGGCCCCTGGCCCTGCTCTCGTTCGGCGAGAGCCGGCACACCCTGCACCGTGCCGACCCCACCTGCGCCCGGCACGGCGTCGACCGCGGCCAGCTCGACCCGTCCGCCGCCGTGATCCGCTTCTTCGAACGTCTCAGCTGGGTCTGGGACGTGCGCTGCCCCACCCCGGACCGTCTCGCCGCCCGCCACGCGTGAACGCGAGCGACCGCATCCCGTTCAGGAGTTCTCATGACACTTGCCCCGCCGCCCCCGCTCTCCTCGTTGTCCGCCGTCCGCCTGCGTCTGGTGTCCCAGCCGACACAGGGCCACATGCCTCGGCGCATCGACGGCGCCTGGTGGCCCCGCTCGCCCGATCTGGTGTCCGAACTGCCCAGGCTGCTGGCCGCACTGCCGCACGCCTGGGGACAGGTCACCAGCGTTCTCGTGGACGAAGCCGTATGGTCCCCGTTCCCGGGTCGACTGCTCGTCGCCCATCAGGTCGTACGCCTGCGCCGCACGACCACCCAGCACTCCCCGTCCACCGTCTGTCTGCTGGCGCCCGGCCGTGGCCGGTGGGACCTACGGGTGGTGCCGCCTGCCGCCACGGACGCGGAGGCCAGGCGGCTGATGGAGAGTATGGCCACTGCTTTGTGGGACAGCGTGGGGTTGTGAGTCGTAGTTCTTTGAGGGTGGCTTTCGGACCACCCCCGGGTCCGCGGCACCCGGGCGCGGGCCTGGGGGGGGGTGTTGTCGCCGAACCCGGCTGGGCAGGCTGCACGTGCCCGGTCCGGGACCGGCCGCGCTGCCGGGACGGGGAGTCCGCTTGGACAGTCGACGGAGTACGCTGGTGTTACCGAGGGTATTTCGTGCACCGGCTTCCATGCCGTCGTCGCTTTCGGTGATCTGATCTGATCTGATCTGATCTCGCCGAGCCGGCTCCGGTCGGTCCGGAGCGGGGTTCGCTTCACACCTCGTGCGTGGACCGGCTGATGGTGGACGCGGCGCGCCCGCGCACGGTGTCGCAGGCCGATCCGACCGTTTGTGTTCCGCCGACGGCGAGGTGACGGGGGCGTTCGACGTCGCGTGGTGGCCTCGCTGCCGACCGGACCGGCGCATCACGGAGTCCTCCTGGCTGAAGCGGGCGGCACGCCGGGTCGCCACAGCCTCGACAGCATCCCGAGACCCCGGCCGCATCTCAGACGACAGGCCGGGGCTCTCCCGTGCCGTGTGCTTCCCGGGCCGCTCGGGTCCGGGGCCGTCATCGACGTAAGGAAAGTGAGAACCATGGGTGTTCTGATCACCGTGCTGGCGGTGTGCGCCGTGGCCGGGCTGGTCCTGCTGGCCCTGAGCCTGCACAACGTCCAGCAGTACGAGAAGGGCGTGGTCTTCCGCTTCGGGCGGCTGCTGCCGGATATCCGCGGGCCGGGCCTCCGTGTCATCCGGCCGATCGGGGACCGGATGCGGAAGGTGTCCGTACAGACCGAGGTCCTGGGCATCCCGCCGCAGGGGTCCATCACGGCCGACAACGTGACGCTCACCGTCGACGCGGTTGTCTACTTCAAGGTCATCGACCCGGTCAAGGCCCTGGTGAACGTGCGTGACTATCCTGCCGCCGTCTCCCAGATCGCCCAGACGTCGCTCCGCTCGGTCATTGGCAGGGCCGACCTGGACACGCTGCTCTCCGACCGTGACCACATCAACGCGGAACTCAAGAAGGTGATGGACGCCCCCACCGAGGAACCCTGGGGGCTGCGCATCGAGCGCGTCGAGATCAAGGACATCGCCCTTCCGGAGTCGATGATGCGCTCGATGTCGAAGCAGGCCGAGGCCGAGCGGGAACGCCGCGCGCGGGTCATCGCCGCCGACGGAGAGTTCCAGGCGTCCCAGCGGCTGACCGATGCCGCCGCGACCATGGCCGACACCCCCGGAGCACTCCAACTGCGCCTGTTGCAGACCGTGGTGGACGTCTCGGCCGAGAAGAACAGCACCCTCGTGATGCCGTTCCCCGTGGAGATGCTCCGCTTCTTTGAACATCAGAGCCGCCAGGGTGGGGACAGCAGTGCCGAGTCCGACGGGCGGCTCGTGCGCCGGAGCGACGGGCGTGCCGTGCTCTCCGCAGAGGCGATGATCCCGGAGCCCGCCATCCCCGCACTGGCCCACGCACGGTCGGCCTCCCTGCCTGAAGAGCTGACCGGCAGCCGTGCGGAGGTGGCCCGGGAGCGGCGGGACAACTGGCCGACGCGGCATGACGCCGAGGAAGCCTTGAGCGGTTGACCGTTCCGGGCCGCCCGGGGTGGCGCGATCGTCCGAAGCGCGTCTGACACGTGTTTGGCAGACATTCTGTCGTGTTGTCAGGTGGGGCGGAGTCGCTACTGTTCCCGGGTCGACCTGGGAACAGAAGCTGCCTTCTCGGCAGTCGGGCGGCGCGCAACCGGCGCCGTCTTCCAGTCATTTCCGCCTGGTCTGCCCTGACATGTCCTCGCAGTCCACCGCGCTGCACGGATACACATTCGCCGGATTCCGCAGCTCGCGTGTGGCGGGATGCGCCTCCTGGCCGCGCGTCGATTCGCGCAGTCGTGGTTTCGTTGCTTCAGCCGGGCCCGGGACGACTCGACGTACACAGCACTCCTCGTGCTGTGAGACGAGAGGACTCCGTGGATGCCTGCCGTACCGGCTCTCGTACGTGGATTGCTGACCGCCGTCTCCCGGCTGGCAAGCCGGACGGCCATCTCGGACCGGTGCCCCCCTCGATGCCCGCTCCCCGATGGGGCGGGTGACAGCGGTGAGCCTGGGGACTGCGGACGCCGCCACGCTCACCCTCCGGCCCGGCCGGGGGTGCCAGGCCAAGAGAACGGGCTCCTGTCGGTCACCGCCAAGGCGGTGACCGACAGCACGGTGTCGCCGCGGCTGGTCCACCGGGCCCTTCTGGGCACTGTCCTTCGACTCGGCCCGGCACAAGGGGAGTTCGTTCTTCTGGACCAACCTCCGCCCCGCATCCTGATGGTCGCCGCAGGCAGCGGCATCACCCCGGTCATGGGCATGCTGCGTACGCCCATGAGACGCCGAGCCCCGACCCCGGCGTCGTGCTGGTGCACAGCGCGCCCCGTACCCGGGACGGCATCTTCCCCTCCGAACTGCACATGGCCCGAAGGCAGGTGGACTGGCTGGACTATTACGAACACCACTCCCGGCAACACGGCAGGCTCACTCCGGAAGATCTGGGGCGGCTCCGGCCCGACTGGCGGGAGCATGAGACCTGGGCCTGCGGTCCGGCCGCCGCCGCCCTGCTCGACACGGCGGAGGACCACCGGGGCCGTGAGGGCTTTGCGAGCGTCTCCATGCGGAGCGCTTCCGGCTCACGCCGGTCCGGCCGCCGGAGCTCGACGCCGACCCCGGCTGCCGGGTGATGTTCACGCGCACCGGTGCCGAGAGCACGGTGGACGCCACGCCCCCGCTTCTCGCCGTAGGCGAGTCGGCGGGTGTGGCGATGCCGTACGGATGCCGACGCGGCATCTGCTTCGGCTGCCTCACCCCACTGACTTACGGCCGCGTACGCGACCTGCGTACCGGTGAAGTCCACGAACGGACCGGCCAGATGATCCAGACCTGTGTCTCGGCGGCGGCCGGACCGCTGGCCCTTGACGCCTGGCCACCAAGGAGTCCCCGTGACTGTGACCCCGCTCGATTCCACCGAGACGACCCCCGGAAAGCACCTCGGTGAGGAACTCGGTGAGGAGCTCGACCGCATCCGCTCCGAGGTCATCGCCGCGCGCGGCGCCGATGACGCCCGTTACATCCGTACCGTGATCGCCACCCAGCGCGGCCTGGAGGCGGGAGGCCGGACAGCTCTGGCCGTCTCGCTGTTCCCGCCCGCCTGGGTGGCGGGCACCGCCATGCTCTCCATTCGACCACCTGGGAGTGGGACTTCCTCACCCCCGCCGAGGCATGGAAACACACCCACAACCACCTGCATCACACCTGGACCAACGTCGTCGACCGCGACCGGGACCTCGGATACGTCGTCTTCCGGATGCGCCGACCAGCGCTGGCGCCCGCGCCATCTCGCCCAGCCGCTCTACAACCTCGTCCTCGCCCCGCTCTTCGAGTGGGGCATCGCGCTGTACGACCTGGAGCCCGATGCCGTCGCCGCGGGACGTAAGACATGGCGGTCCTTCGCGGCCGACCTGAGCGGGTTCCTCTCCAAGGCCACCCGCCAACTCGCCAAGGACTACGTCCTCTTCCCGCTGCTCGCTGGGCCCTCCGCCCTGCCCTGCCTGCTCGGCAACCTCACCGCCAACACCGTGCGCAACCTGTGGGCCAACACCATCATCTTCTGCGGCCACTTCCCCGGTGACGTCCAGACCTTCACCGAAGAGCACATCGAGGGCGAGACGCGTGGACAGTGGTACCTGCGGCAGATCCAGGGCTCGGCCAACATCGAGGGCGGCCCGCTCTTCCACGTGCTCAGCGGCAACCTCGGCCACCAGATCGAGCACCACGCCTTCCCCGACCTGCCCAGCAACAGCTACGCCGAGATCGCCCCGCGCGTGCGGGAACTCTGCGAGAAGTACGGCATTCCTTACGTCACCGGGCCGCTGTGGCGACAGTACGGCTCCACCTGGGGGCGCATCCTGCGCTTCGCCATACCGGGGAAATGACGTCCACAGACGGAACCCAGGTGTTCACCTGGGGAGTGAGCCCTGGTCACCGTACGCCGTGCGAGGAGACGACGTCGGAGCGGGCCGACCGTAATTTCGGCGAGCTGCTCCAGGCGCCGCGGATGGTCCAGAGCGGCCTCCAAATCCTGTTCGCGTCCTTGCTGACGCTCGCCTTGACCACCCGCTTCGCCATGCTCGACATGATGCGGCGTGCGATGTACATCACGACGTTGCTGCTCGCGGTGCTCGCGGCGTGCTGTTCACCGCGCCGAGGGTAGGTGAGGTTGACCGCGGCGGTAGGCGGGCAGATGGAAATGAGGGACCTCATGGCGCTACTGGCGGGCACCGTCACGCTGCAATCGGATGAGGGACTGAGTCTGGTGGCGATCGGTTTCGGTACGCAGCCGCGGCATGTCAACCGGTACGGGCTTGCGCGCCGAGTTCCTGCGGCGGCTGTGCTTCCTGTTGGGCGGCAGCTTCACCGACCGGCGGGCGCTACATGCGCAGCAACAACTCTGTGGTCTCCCTGTACTGCCTTAGCGCGAGCCGTAGTTCCTCCGTCTGTGCTTCAGTGTCCTGGCCCCGCCAGCCTGCACGCAGGACACGGTGCCGCTCGGCGAGGGTCGCGGTCAGCTGGGTGACGGCTTCGTCGAAGACGCCGTCGGCCTCCTCCAGGGCCTGTCGTGGGCTCTCGACGAAGGTGTTGAGGGCCTGCTGGAGCCGCATGATGAGCTTGTCCCGATCGCTTTGGGGGAGAAGCACGAGGCTGGGGGTGTGGTCGGGATCGGTGGCGCTGATGACCGGCTGATCGGGTGTGCGAGCCGGTTCGGAGCCGGGCAACTGCGAGGCATGCTGCTCGGCGAGGTTCGGCCTATCGGCCCGTGGCTGTTGTGCGCGTTCCTGGTCGTACATCATCGTGTGCCAGTTCCCTTCGCGTGGCGCCGGCTTCGTGTCCGCGGTGTGTGGCTGCCGGCGTCGGGGGATTGCGGACGATGCCGGCGCGAGCCCGCCGACTGATCGGTGACCAACGCCTCGAAGAGGGGGCGGGCTTCGATCATGGCCGCCCGCATCTCCTCGGTGCCGCTCTGGCCGCGGGCGGCCGTGTGCAGGCTGCGGTAGCCGTGGACGTAGTGGGCGTGGTGGACGGAGAGCGCGGCGAGCTGCTCCTCGAACTGGTCGCCGTCGGGATAGCCACGGTCCTCTGCCAGTCGTGCGAGGAGCGCGTCGGCTTCGGCGACAGCCTGGTGCGGTGACTCGACGAACTGCTCCTGGCGATCCGCCCATTGGGCCGCGTAGTGTGCGCGGACCTCGGGTGGCAGCGTCTGCTCATGGAGTGAAAGGTGATGCTTGACACGCTCGTCGAGTTCCCGCTCGGCCGCTTTCACGTCACCGTCGTGGCGGTCGATGGACTGCTGATACTCGGGGCCGAATCGCCGCTGCAGGCTGCGCCTGCCACCGCCGGGAGCCCGGGTGCGTCCGATGAAGAGGAGGGTGCCTGCCGCGATGACCACCACGGCGATGATCACGACGGTGATCATGGCTGCCCTCTGCGGCTCGGGCCTCGTACGCTGCTGCGCTTCATTTCTCTCAACCTCTTTTGGCCTCTTTTGAGTTGTGTGTCCTGCTGGTGTGCCTGCCGGGTGGCGTCCACGCGCCGTGAGTGCCACCCGGGGCGTTGGTGGTCAGCGACGGAAGGCGTTCTTGATCTTGTCGCTGGACTGCTTCAGGTTCCCTGAGATCCGGTCGGTCCTGCCCTCGCGCTGCAGTCGCCTGTTCCGGGTGGCCCGGCCGATGCGCTCGGTGATCCGGCCCTTGAGGTCCTGTGCCTTGTTCCTGAACGTCTGTCCAGTACTCATGGCTGTCCTTGGTTCGTCCACTGGGTGGGTGGGGCACGAGGTCATCTGCCGCTGCGGCTGAACCGGCGCCGACTGCCGCTGCTGCGACTGCCACCGCGGCCTCGCATGAGGAAACCGATGACCCACAGGGCCAGCAGTACGGCCGTGACCCACCAGAGGATCTGCATGGTGAAGCCGAACCCGAAGATCACTAGGATCAGCAGAAGGAGGAGAATCCACATGAGCATCGCCGGGCCTCCAGATCGCGCGGAATGGTTCCTGGTATCCGCGGGGTCCGGGCGAATGGGGAAGGTGGAATGCGTCGCCCGAACGGTCCGGAGTGGCATAGCCCTACGCCGTGCCGTCAGTCAACGCCCGCCCGGCTCCTGTGTCAACGACCCTTGAGCAGTGCGGGGTCGGGCGCCTGGTCCGGGGTTGTTGAGGTTGCCGGAACCGTGCCGGGAGCGTCGGCCGGATCGGTGGACGGCAGGATGCGGTCCTCCCACCAGGACAGGCCCATCACCGTGGCGAGCAGTACGAAGGGAACGAGAACGACCAGCGCGTACATGGGTACCGCCTGCTGAAGCGTGTGTGCGGCGGGACGGGCACCGGCGGGGCTGCCCGCGCGGGGCGCATCGGGCCTGAGCCGCAATCGCTGTGGGGGCGGCGGAGGCGGAGGCGGCGCCGCGCGTGATCGTGCCGCGGTGGACGCCTGCTCCGATACGCGGGGGCGCCCTGGGGCGCGACAACCAAGAGATGCTGCCGGGGGCCGGGGCGGCACCGCGCACGCTAGCCCCCGCCACCTGCCCTGAACAGGTCGCAAGCAGCCAGCCTATAGGCGGTGCAGGAAGGCAGCAGAGGTATGGACGAGGGCTGGCGCACCCCGCGGCTCGGTTCCCGCCGACGGGGCGAGCCGGGCGGTGACGACCCGCAGAAGGACCGGACGGCAGCGAGTGGCATGCCGGGACATGACCGAGTACGCCGAGGACCCCGAGGACAACGTCCGCACACCCCGCGATGAGACGGCGCTGGAGCGGGCCGACCGGAACGACCGTGAGCTGCTGCAGGAACTGAGGGTCATTCAAACCCGGGTCCAGATCCTGTTCGCGTTCCCGCTGACGCCGGCGTTCACCCCCCGCTTTCCCGAACTGGATCCGGCACAGCGCGCGACGTACCTCACCACGCTGTTGCTCGCGGTGCTGGCCGCGGCCCTGTTCGCCACCCCGGCCGCGCTGCATCGCACGCTGTTCCAGCGTGAGGCCGAGCCCGAGATCGTGTCGGCCTCGTCGCGGGTGGCGGGGGCGGGTCTCAGCATTCTGATGCTGGCTCTCACCGGTTCCGTCCTGTTCGCCGTCGGGCCGGGCGTATCCACTGCCTCTTGACAGGACTACGCTGCGAAGCGAGGCCCCAGTCCCCGGCAGCGATCCGTTCCGCCTGGGGAGGCCCTCCGTGATCGTCTTGTTCGCCATCCTGATCGTGGCCCTGTTCGGCCTCGGCTTCCTCAATCCCCTGTGGTGGGCCCTCGCGGCCGTGCTGATCTTCGTGGCCGTGCGCTACGGCTGGGGGCGTGCGGGCAGCCGGGGACAGGGCGGAAATTTCGAGTACCGCGACTACCGGGACCACAGAGACCGCGAGAACCGATGGGGCCGCCGCTACCGGCGACAGCGCCAGGGACTCTGGAGGCGCCAGGACCGTCGGGACGAGCAGCACCATCGGTGATCGATGCGGATTCCGGTGCCCACGCGTCCCGCGCCGACTCTGTCGGACGGGCGCATTCAGTGCGTGGTGAGGCAGGTGTCGTGTATCAGAAACTCAGGTTCCAGGAAGACCGGTGGATGATGGCAGCCGAAGTGGCCTGGGGCGATGCGGCCCTGGACCCGGCCGTCGTCGAACTGCGGGCCGAGATCGCCCGGTTGCGCCGGGCCCTGGGCGGCCGGGCGGTGATCGACCAGGCCCTCGGGATGATGATGGCCTTGGTTCCGTGCCCCCGCAGGGAGGCCGGCACCTTGTTGACGGACGTCGCGCGGCACTGCGATCTCTCACGTCGAGAAGTGGCCGCCGCCCTCGTCGCCACCTCCGAGGGAAGCCCGTTCCCCAAGCACCTGGACCAGGCGCTACGCGGTGCGCTGCGGCGCCTGCACGGGGCAGACCGGACATGACGACCCGCGCCGAGCACACGTCACCCAGCGGATGAACCCAGACGGGAGAAGACCATGATCCAGTCAGCCGATGTCCGTGAGTGGCGCGGCCTCGACGTGGTGGACACGGACTCGCGCAAGATCGGTGTCCTCGAAGCGATCTATGTGGACACCACCACCGACGAACCGGCCATGGCCACCGTGAGGGCCGGGCTGCCCACCCGGCGTCAGCTGATGTTCGTCCCCCTCGACGACGCGATCACCGGGCCGGGATACCTCAAGGTGGCCTATGCCAAAGCACTGGTGAAGACGGCCCCCTCGATCGGCACCGATGACGTTCTGCCCGCCGAGCACGAGGCAGGGATCTTCAAGCACTACGGGCTGCCCTACGAGCCCGGTGCGGCCGGCGAGCGGCAACTCGCCCGTCGCTGACCGCTTGTGGCGCCCCAGGAAGGCATGCATAGGCCATGGCGTCGGGCCGTGCGGTGATCGACCAGGCGCGCGGCATGCTGTTGGCCCTGGCTCCGTGTTCCAGTGAGCGGGCCTGGGGCCTGCTGGTGGACGTGTCGCAGCACTGCAACGTCAAGCTCCGTGACGTGACGGCGGCTCTGGTCGCCACAACGCAAGAGGAGGAGCTCCCCGAGCAGATGCGGCGTGAACTGCGCCGTGCGCTCAGGTGCCTCCATGACCACAGGTGACGGCTCGGGTGTTCAGCGGGCGATACCGGGAGCTGTGACCTCAACTCTCCGGTGCCTTCGTCCCGGCCGATCGGCGGACGCCCTCATCAGGTGGCCCTGCGCATGGGTCCCAAACCTTTGCGGTCAGGGGCACGCTGGTGTGGGCGGTGCCCGATGCGCCGGAGGGCGCCCTGGCCGGTGTCGTCGAGCTCGCGCTCAGGGCGAGGAGCGCGACGTCGTCGGCGGGACCGGTGGGGAAGGTGGCGAGGAGCCCGGTGAGGTCGTCGATGATCGCGGAGGCGCCGAGAGCCCGGTTGGTGGCGGCGTGGTGGGTGAGGTGGGCGGCAAGTCCGGCTTCGCCGAACCGGGCGCCCCTGGAGGTGAGGGCCTCGATGATGCCGTCGCTGTAGAGGAAAAGCGCCTCGCCGGGCAGGAGTTGTACGGTCCGGGAGGCGAAGTCGGCCTGGTGCAGGGCGCCGACGAGCATGCCTCCGGGCAGGCTCACCTGCTCAGCTCGGGCGACGGCTCGGTCGGGCCCGTTGCGGCGGGCCGGGCACAGCGAGTAGGCCGGAAGGTGGCCGCCACCGGCCAGGGTGACGGCAAAGCCGCCCGCGGAGTCGGGGGCGAGGGTGCCGAAGACCAGCGTGCAGAAGCGGCTGCCGTCCGCGTGGGCGGACAAGAGGGTGGAGTTCAGCACCCGAAGTACGGCACACGGGTCCGGTTCCAGCAGGGCAGTGGTGCGCAGCGTGTAGCGGATCAGTGAGGTCAGGGCGGCGGCGGGGGCGCCCCGGCCGCTGACGTCGCCGAGGAAGAACGCCCACCGCCCGGTGCTGAGCGGAAAGACGTCGTAGAAGTCGCCGCCGACGTCGCGGACCGATGCGGTGGTGTAGTGGCAGGCCGCCTCCAGGCCCGGCACCTCCGGCAGCGCGGGCGGCAGCAGGGTGCGCTGCAGGGTGGAGGCATAGGCGGCGATCTCCGCCCGGTCCCGCTCGGCCCGCTCGCGCGCCGCGTGTTCGGCCACCATCAGTTCCCGCTCCACTCGGAGCATCCGCAGCGCGGACAGCCGCAGTTCCAGTGCGTCCATCACCAGCGCGGCCAGGTCGGCCAGGGCGGCGGCCTGCTCAGGCGTGATCCGGCGCGGCACGGTGTCCAGCACGTCGACGGTGCCCAGGTGGTGACCGTCGCGGGTGACGATCGGGGCGGCTGCGTAGAAGCGCGCCCGCGGCGGCCCCGTGACCAGTTCGTGGGTGCGGGCGCGTGGATCCTGGAGCGTGTCGGGGATGACCAGAGGGCCGTCGGTGAGGATGGCCGAGGTGCACAGGCCCGGGTCCCGGCCGACTTGGGTGACCCCCGTCAGTCCGTACGCGGCCTTGAACCAGACCCGGTCGGTGTCCACGATCGCCACTGTCGCGGCCGGTGCGTCGCAGAGGCGAGCGGCAAGGGCGGCAATTCTGTCGAATGCTCCGTCGGGCGGAGTGTCCAGTACGTCGTAACGGCGCACCGCCGCGATCCGCAGTGCCTCCTGCTCCGGAGCCAGCTCCACACGATCCTCCCCGCCTCCACGAGCTCTGACCGCCAACCCTGACGACTATTCGGAGCGTTGGGTCCGGGCATTGTGGGCGAGGCCGTCCGGATGCTCCGCTGTGCGCTGCCCGAGCCGAAGGACCAGAGCGCGTAGCACTGTTGGGCCGGGGAGGCTGCGACGGACCTGCCCGACCTCTTGCCAGCCCCACGCCTCGAAGGCCGCGCGGGCCGCGCCGTGGGACGGATCCACCAAGGTGACGCCGAGGGACGATTCGTGGTCGGCGAGCAGGTGTTCCTGCAGGTGACGCGCGAGTCCGCGGGTCTGGCCGTGGGGATGCACGAGGGTTTCGGCGATCGCGAAGAGATGCCCGGACGCGGTGAGTTGCTCGATGTTCTGTGGCAACGGCCCGTCGAACCCCTGCCACCAGGAGCCGTCTCGCGGCACGGGGAATCCGTAGGCACACCCGGCCAGGGCTTCTGTTTCCGCGATCAGCATGTCGAACCCCGGCAGGCGTACGTCGTCGGCCAGGCGGCGCAGAAACTCCTCGCGCCCGCGGAACTCCTCGCCCGGCGCGGCTACGGAGGACTCGACGAAGAGGTCCGCCAGATCCTCACTCAGGTCCTCGGCCTGCCAGCGGTTCAGCCGGCGCAGACGCACGGCGTCCATGGCGGACGGCTCTGAGCCGTCGGGTTCGTGTGAGTGCTGCGGCGTGTGCATGGGGCGCCTCGGTTCAGGAGACCGGAAGACGTGCGGGACAGGCATCGTGCCCAACGGGCAGTGCGTGGCCGGGGTCTGGGGCGTCTGCTGTGCAGCATAGCCCCGGACGGCGCCGCGTTGCCGTGGACCGATGACACGGGATCACCGGGGAGCGGGCAAGTAGACGGTGAGGGCGCGGCTCCTCTTGTCGAGGACGAGGGTGTCGGCGGCGGAGCTCACTTCGCCGTCCCGGGTGTAGTCGCCTGCCTTGCCCACACCGTCGATGCGCAGGCAGGTGGCGGTGGTCTCCCGGTAGACGCGGGAGCGGGCGAGGGTGCCGGTGAGGAAAGCCGCGACGAGGCGGGTGCGGGCGAAGGGGTGCTTTGCGTCGACGAGGCGCAGGTCGAGGAGTCCGTCGTCCAGGGTGGGGCGGTAGGAGGGGGCGAAGCCGGGAGGGTCGTAGCGGCTGTTTCCGGCGAACAGCAGCCACAGCCGCCGGGGCCGTCCGTCGAGGGTGATGTCGATGGGGGCGCCGTCGGCCAGGACGCGGAGCAGGCCGACGGCGAGGGCGGGCCATTTGCCCAGGGACGTCTCGCGGGCTTCGCGGGCCCGGACGAGTTCGGGGTAGACGCCGATGCTGAAGGTGTTGAGGAAATAGGTGCAGGTGCCGTCGCCGGTGATCCGTCCGAGGTCGACGGTTCCGCCGCGGCCCTCCTCCACGGCGTCGGCGGCCTCTTGCAAGGTCGAAAGGCCGAGGTCGGCGGCGAAGTGGTTGAGGGTGCCGCCGGGGAACACCGCGAGCGGCAGCCGGTTGTCGACGGCCAGTACGGCCGCCGCGTTGACCGTGCCGTCGCCCCCGACCACGCCGAGCGCGCCGCCGCGCGCCTGTACCTGCGCGGCGGCCTGCCGCAGCACGGTGTGCAGGTCCTTGCCGGCCGCACAGACCCGCAGGTCCGCTTTGGGCAGCAGGGTGCGCAGTTCGACTTCGGCCGGGACCTCGCCGCCGGCGTCGCTGTTGACGACGACGACAAGACCCTCGCCGGACGGAAGGGCGGGCACCGGCAGCTTCGGCCGGGCGCTGTCTGCGGGCTCACCGCGGTGCAGCGGCCACCAGCGGCAGGTCGCCGCCGCGACTCCCACGCCGAGCACGGTGTCGACCAGGATGCGCGCGGGCGCATGCGCGCCCGAGAGGGCGCGGGCGGCGGCGATGCCTGCCGCGACGGGGATGAGGACGACTCCCAGCCGGGGTGTCTCCAAGGTGGCGGCCGTCGCGAAAGCGGCAGCGCCGGCTGTGCGGTGGGACGAGGGCATCCCGCTCGGCGGATACCGCAGCGGTCGGCGCTGGTCGAGCACCTTGGTAGCGACCTGGATGGCGGCAGCGGCAAGGGCCAGCGAGCCGGTGCCGCGCAAGGCGGCCCGGCGAGCGCTGCGGTTGCCGGTCAAGCCCTTCGTTGCCAGGGAGGCGAGGTCCGTGCGTTCGGCGGGACGCGGTTCGTGGGTTCGCATGGTGGCCGGGTACCCCCTGCAGGTGGTGAACAGGCTGCTGCGAGTACGGCGCATCACGCCTCCTTGCGGGGGCGCTCGGGGGCCAGCACGTGCCTCGCGCGCCCATGGCTGTGGGGAGGGCCTCGTGACGTCGTCTCAAGCACAGGACAGGAGCGAGGGCGCGGGCTCGGCCGCCCACGCCGCCAAGGAGGAGACACTGACCGCTGCGGGCCGAGCGGGCTTCGTGGCGCGTGGCGTCGTGTACGTCCTCATCGGAGCCCTGGCGATTCAGATGGCCCTGGGGAGTGGAGGGGAGTCGGCGGACCGTCAGGGGGCGCTGGACCAGGTCGCGGAGCAGCCCTTCGGAAAGGTGATGCTGTGGGCGCTGGTCGTCGGCTTCGCCTGCATGGCGCTGTGGCGGGGCTCCCGCGCGGTCCTGAGCAGGGGGCCCGAGCGGAAGGCCTCCTCGCGGCTTCTGGACGGCGGCCGGGCGATCTTCTACGCCTCGGTCTGCTGGGGAACCGCGGTGTTCGCCGCCGGTGGCGGCCAGGGCTCCAGCGGCAACGCGCAGTCCAAGGACTGGACGGCATCGGTGCTGAAGCTCTCGTACGGCCAGGTCCTTGTGGGGGCCGGGGGCTGTCTCCTGATCGGCATCGGTGTCGTGCTCGCGGTACGGGCGGCGATGCGCAAGTTCCTGCGCCAGCTGGACCTGGGCGCGACGAGCCACCGCACCCGGCAGGTCGTCACCGTCCTGGGGGTGGGAGGAGGCGTGGCACGCGGCCTGGTGTTCGCCGCGGCCGGCACCTTCATCCTGATCGCGGCTATCCGCTTCGACGCGACCGAGGCCAAGGGGGTGGACGCCACGCTGCGCAGCTTCACGCACACCCCGATCGGTCCCTGGCTCCTGGTCGCCGTCGCGATCGGCCTGATCCTCTTCGGAGCCTTCTCCTTCGCCTCGGCCCGCTGGCGCCGCCTGTGAACAGGGACCTCTACGGGCACCAGGTCCACACCGGGCGCTGCCGGGCCTGACCGTCGCACTCAGGACAAGGCTCGGGACCGCAACCGGTGCGGCTGCCCAGAGCTGTATCAACGCCAGGTGCTCTTCTCCTGTGCGGGCTGGATGCTGGGTGTGAGCGAGCCCGACCACGGCCGGCTCTCCTCCGGCATACGCGGTCGGGCTCACCTCGACCATGGACGCCGGTGACGCGCGAGTACATCGGCACCCATGAGAGCCCTCTCGCCCGAGATGTGCCGGTGCGGCGTTCGGCCGCGGAAAGCCGCACCGGGCCGGGAGACAGATCCACCGTGCCCGGAACCGGCGGTCAGGATCAGCCCGTCGTGGCTCCTTCGGGTGGGCCGGCCCCGGATCCGGCGCTCCCGGCGCAGAGACCTTGCCCGCCCCGGAGCAACCATGCCGGGCAGTTCGGCCGAAGTTGCGTCAGCCAGAGAGGGCTTCTGAGAACGCCGGCGATGCCTCAACGGCAGCCGAAGCTCTTTGCGGCACAGGGGCAGGACGCCAGACCAGCGAGAGGCTCGGTGTCGTCGATGAAGGCACGGGCCACGTCGGACAGGCGGCGGTTGTGGGAGCGGGCGTATCCGCGCAGGGCGGTGAATGCTTGTTCCATGTCCATGTTGTGGCGTTCGGCGAGTTTACCCTTGGCCTGTTCGATCAGGACGCGGCTGTTCAGCGCGGTCTGCAACTGCTCGTTGAGGACCATGGTGCGCTGGGTGGACCGTTGCTGCAGGAGGCTGATGGTGGCGACGTCGGCCAGGGCCTGGGCGACGGGCGTGCCCACCGGGTCGAAGGGGCCGGGTGCAAAGCGGAAGAGGTTCAGCGCGCCGACGACTTCGTCCCGCAAGCGCATGGGCAGGGCTTGGACCGCGCCGAACCCGTGAAGCTGGGCCTGGGCGACGAAGCGGGGCCAGTGGGAGGTCTCCGTACGCAGGTCGAGAACGGTCACCGGCGTACCCGTGCGGTAGCAGTCCAGACAGGGGCCCTCGTCGTTCTGGAGCTGGAAGAGCTCCAGCAGGCGCACCTGCTCGTCGGAAGCGGCCATCACGCGCAGGTCGCCGTCGCGGTCGGCGAGCAGCACGCCGGCGGCGCTCGCGCCCAGCATCCCCACGCAGCGGTCGGTCAGCAGACGCAGGAAGTCGATCAGGTCGAAGTCAGCGACCAGATTGTCCGCCAACTCGACGAAGGTCTTGGCCAGGAGCTGCTCATTCATCCTCTACACCCTCTATCGAGACTAGCTCTGCCGAAATCGGACGGGAAGTGCGGCACATCGTGCGTTCACTGGACCGAGCGAGGGAGTCACGGGTCCTCGGCGCTCCGGGTCGGCTCCGTACCGGGGGAGAAGCGGAGTCGGCGGGCCACCACGTCGGCGGCCACGACGGTGAGCCGACGCCCGCGGGCAAAGGCATAGGCGCGCAGCCGGACGAAGGCTTCGTCGATACCGACGCCGAGCTGAACGGTGAGCATGCCGGTGGCCTGGGATATCTCCGCCCGGTACCCGCCCAGGTCCGCGCTCTGTTCCTTCGCCGCGCTGTCGTCGGGTGGTGCGCCTGTCGCGTCGATCCGGGCATCCAGCAGGACCAGCGTCGCGAACTCGGCGAAGGCCAGAGCGTCGGCCAGCTCCTCCTCGCCCAACCGGACCGGGACCTGGGCGTACAGGTCCAGAACCCCGGGGTTGATCGCCCCGATCTGCAGAGGGAGCGCGAAAGCCGCGAGCGCTCCGGCCTCCAGCGCCGCATCGGCGAACACCGGCCAGCACTCCTGCAGTTCACCGATGCGTAAGTCGGGAGTCAGGACGGCCGCGCCGTGCGCGAAGGCGTCCACGCACGGGCCCTCGCCCAATGTGAGTTGCAGCTCCTCCAGCTGCTCGCTGATGTCATCGGTACTGCACAGTGGATGGCTCGCCGTGGTCCGGGACATCGCCGAGAGCCCGGCCCCGTCGACCGGCAGCGCGGCCACCGCCGCCGTACACACGTCCACGACCCCGACACGGCCACCACGCCGGGCCGCCTGCTCGGCGACCAGCACGCGAATCCGTGCCGACCGGCTGTCGGGCATCATCCGGGCCACCGCGTCCAGGCATGATGGGTCAACCCCTCCAGCCTCGCCACGGCTCGCTCTCCGAGGGGAAGCACCAGCACGCGGAACATCGTGTGGCCGGTCGGTCGCCAGATCTCTCCGATGTCCTGCCATCCCCAGGACCGGTGGGCTTCGAGGGCCCGGCGATCGGCCTGGTCCACCAAGGTGGTGCCGAGCGACGCCTGATGGTCGGTCAGGACCCGCTCCTGTAGACGGCGGGCCACATCCTGGCCCAGGACCTGCGGATGCGGACGGACCAGGATGTTGGTGATCGCAAAGACGCTGCTTGACTCGGTGAGTTGCTCGATGCTGCGCGACAGCGCACCTTCGAAGCCGATCCACCAGAAGCCGTCGCCGCGCACCGGGAAACCGAAGGCACACCCCACTAAGCCGTCCGTCTCCGCGATCACCATGGCGAACCCCGGTCGGCGGGTGTCACCGGTGAGACGGTTCAGGAAGTCCTCCCGGCTGGGGCTGCGGTACTCCTTGCCGGGGTCCGTTACGCAGGACTCGACGTACAGATCCGCCAGATCCTGGCGCAAGCCTTCCACCAGCCGGCGGTTCACCCGACGCAGCCGCACCGCGGTCACGCCGGCCGACTCGTCGGCAACGGGCTTGCGTGGCTGCTTCCGCCGGGGCCAGGCCATCACAGCGCACCGCCCGAGACAGCAGGAGCGATCCGACGCAAGGTCTCGGAACACGCCACGGGGAGTGGAACAAGGACGGGAGAGAGGGGGTCCTGGAGAAGGGCTGGTCCTGGAACGGCAGGCAGCCCCATAAGAACGGAGCCGCAACCGGTCAGGTCGATCATCCTCGCCAGCATGGGCGGCGGGTAGTGCAGCCGCAGTGTTCCCCCAGCCGCGGTGGAGCGTAGGAACGCCTCGATGAAGGCGTTGAGGCCGCTGCAGTCGCAGAAGGTGACAGGGGTCAGATCGACGTCGATGGTGCGCATGCCGTCCCGGAGGCATCGCTCAAGCGCCGCACGCATCAGCGGTACCGTCTCCAGATCGATTTCACCGGCCAGGGTGATCAGGGCCCGGGTCCTTCTGTCGTGCCGGTAGACGTTCAACTGCGGTAAGGACATGACGCCTCAGTTCCAGAGATCCGCCGGGCGGAGCCAGAGTGAGGAGCCTGACTCCAGGCTCCTGACGGGACGCTCCCGGCGGAGACAGGCGAACAGGCGGTCCACCAATCTGTCCACCAGAACGAGGAACCGCTCAGTTCCCTCCAAGGGGATGCCACCGGGCGACCGGACGACGTGGTCCGCTCCCCGCAGCCATCTGTGTCGAGCAACAACAGGTCCGCCGGGGTCCAGGACGTCCGTACCTCAGGATAGCCCCCCAACCCGCACCAGACGGCGGTCGGAAGCCGCCCATTCTCAGGGGCTGTCCTCGGCGGTACCCGGTTGCATATCCGGTGTGCAACACGGTGCGTGGAGACGAATACGACGTCCGGCAACCAACGGTCGTCTGCATACGGAAGTCCGTGAACCCTCAAGGAGGTGGCTTCGCGTGACGGAGCCGATCAGCCCAACCCCGCCCGAGCCCTAATCCAGAGAGCCTCATGCCACCGTCGGCGAAAAGCTGCAGACCGGAGCGACGCAGTAGGCCGCGACTCCGCGGCAAGGCGACCGTCGCGGACGGTGTTGTGGAGAAGATCGCCGGGGCCGCCATACGCGAAGTGTCCGGAATCCACGCGCTGGGGGGCAGATTCAGCGCAGCGGCGCGCGACCCGCATCGGCATCGTGCGCCGACCCGCGATCCAGTCCTGGCATGTCCGGCAAGATCGCCCTTACCATTTCCGATCCCCAGCCACCCCGCACCACCAGGCAGCACCGCTGACCTGAACACCGCCCCGGCTTCAGCTGATCCGACGGTCATTGAGCTTCTTCAGCGCTGCCGCTCTAGCGTGAGGATGGCCGTGGCGGTTGACGTCATGCGGTTCGGGCTGCATCGGGGCCTGCGTTCGATGCCGGTGGTCAGCCACGGGCCGGTGCCCTGGTAGGCGAGATCGGTCAGGATGGAATGCCCTGGCGCTCGCAATTCCGGATGATCCGGTGGGTGCGGGCGGCGGTCAGGTCGTGAGTGCGGCCCGGCAGGGCGGGCGAAGGCCACAGCCACCGGCCGCCTGGGACGGTGACGACCTGCACGTGCACTGCATGGCGCCGGTGTTCGTGGGAGTGGTCGGCCCGGCCGTCGCCGACGCGGCCGCACTCGGCGAGGGTGCCGTCCAGCAGGGCAAAGTCCGCGTCGCTCTCGCGCAGGACCTTCAGTAGGCCCGGTGCTCGTTCGGCGACCAGGCGGACGACCGTATTGGTGCGGGCGTGGGCGGTGGACTCGCTGATCCCGAACTCGGCGGCGATCTACGCCAGAGTGGTGTGCGCGCAGGTACGCCGGTGCCGCCATCGCGCTGGGACGGGCGGAGCGCGCTTCGGCGGTCGCCCTCATGCGTGACGATCAGCAGGGTGACCCGCTCCACGCGTGGGTGCGGCAGGTCGAGTGCTGCAGGATGCGCGCCCGACGAGGCCCCCGGGCACTGTGATGGAGACGTCAGACGTCTCGGTCAACAGCCCGGGGGCCTCGCTCGTTCGCGCTTCATGGGCCGTCACCTGATCGGTTGATCGGTGGCCGACTCGAAGAAGCTCAGTGATCCGTTGTCCGTGCCGTGGCGCCTTGGGGTGCCTCTGGGGCCTGGGGTTGTGCTGTGGCCCCGAAGAGGCTGGGACGCGGGCTTGGTCCGTTCCCCGGCGGTCGGGTCAGCAGGGGAGAGTGGACCTGCCGGCCGCACCGGTAGCGCCGGTGGTGCCGTCGGCGGTGAACGTGGCAGCGGTGCCATTGCCGCCGGGCTGGCCCGGGCACACCGGACTGGCCGCGCCGCCGGCGCCACCAAGGCCGCCCTTGTGGCTGCCGCCGGCTGTGGAGGCACCCCCGTTGCCGCCCTTGCCGCCGGCGATGCCGGTTCCGGCGTCGCCTACGCCGCCTACGCCGCCTTGGCCGCCGGTGCCACCGAGGGTGGCCGCGCCGCCGCTGCCGCCGCTGCCGCCGTTGCCGTTGGCGCCGCCCGCGCCGCCCGTGCCACCGGCACCGCCGGTGCTCGCGCTGCCGTCGCCGTTGCCGCCGACACCTCCGTTGCCGCCATTGCCGTTGGCTCCGGCCGCTCCGCCAGTACCGCCAAGGCCGCCGACGCCGCCGTTGGTTGCCACGCCGTCGGCACCGTTGACTCCGGGCATTCCGAGGACGCCCAGACTGGTTGACGTCCGGGGGGTCTCGGCCCGGGCCGTCGCAGAAGCAAGGGCCGGGGTGAAGGCCAGGCCGACCACAGCGATCGCGGCGATCAAGGCTGTGCGGGGGATGGTGGTGGTGCGCGTATAGCGCATGAGGTACGCCTTCCATGGTGCACAGCCAGAGAAATTCTCCGGCTGGCAAATCATCAGCTTAGCCAGGAAGGGAGCTCACCACATCCCACAGAGTGATCAAATGTCTTTAAATGCACCAATTAACAAAACTTTGGCTGTAAATTTCTAAAATTACCCTGTGGCCGGATGCGCCGACCGCGAACCTGGACGGACGGCGGGCACGAGCTCTGCGGCGTGGCACGTGTGGCGTGGCGCCGCGGTGGACGCACAAGCGCGCGGTCAGCGGCAATATCGCCCGCTGACCGCGGTCTGGCTACGCGACGTCACCCGGTCCGGCCGGTGCGGCTCACCGAGCGATCCGGCCGCAGTTGGTGCCGCTCCTGCCGGCCGACTCGCCAGCGATCACACCGCCCCAGGAGACGCAATAGCCTCTGGCGTCCAGGTAGACCGGACCCGCATACGATCGGTAATACCCGTCGTCATCGGCGTAGTCCCGGGTGTCGTCCCGTTGGACCCAGACGTACATGTGGACGGCGGGACCCGCTGTGGTGCGGATAGTCACGGCACAGTTCTTGCCCGTCGCGGAGCTATAGGTCAGATACGACGTCCCCGCCTTCCCTATGTTGATCTGATTCACGACTTTGTAGCCGGGACCGCATACCTTGTTGTACGCGGCTGCGGCTGCGGGCGGGGCCGCTGCCGCCCCGGTGGCCATGACCATGACGCCCCCTGCCGCCAGTGCCACGGCGGCTCCCGCCACCCGGGTGTATCCCCTGCGTTCCATGCGCCCTCCCCGAAATGGGTGTCCAGTGCACCGCCTGAAGCAACGTCAACTCTTGTCGACGACTCCCCCGAGGGCGCTCTTGCCTATAGAGACACAGTCGATGCCCGCGCCAGTTGCACGCCCGCGCTCCGCATCTCTGGCACCCGTACCCTCCGGCACCAGAACACACAGCGCTCCCCTTGCCACGCCGGACGGCGGGCCGGGCGCCTCCTTCCGCCCAAGCCGGGTCCTCTCATCTACGTACTCCTCCTGTCCCCGACACGCAGGGGCCGGGCCCAGGGAACGCTCGGCGCAGCCACCACCAGGTGCTCGCACCAGGTCCTGCTTGGACACTGCCTTGCCACCGCTGGTCAGCAACCCGAAGACGTAGCCCGCTTTGCGTCGGCCTCGCGCGGGCAGGCTGAACCCTCGCCAGAGGGCTTCCGCGTCGAACCGTAGGAGTGTGGTGTCCATCCCCGGCAGGAACGGCATGTCGGAGGAGCGGGCGGGCGCCATCACCGCATGCAGTGCGGCGTCGTCCGGATGTGCATCGCGCATCACGATGCGCAGCCGGTGGGCGGTGGCGCCCCGCGCCCGGTCCGTCCCGGTCGGCGACGGCAGCCGCCACAAGGCGGTCCAGCCTCAGTCCGCGGTCATCGGTCGTGAACGTGCTGTAGCCGAGGGCGTCTTGCTCGTCCGGGTGCGTGAACTGGGGCCGCTCACGGGATCCGTCCGCGTTGATCACCGTGAGGTCGTCGGAGCGGTCGTCCGCCACCAGCTTCTCGTCGACATGAACACTGATGATCCCGCCGAGCAGCAGGTCGACCACGCGGCCTGGCTCCATCAAGTCCTGGTACTCGTATCCGCAGTGCGTGGCAGTGAGATCACTGGGCTTCCTTGAGTTGGCCACCGGTCGGGTGACGGGCCGTGAAGCGCAGCGAGCGAGGCCCCGGGCTGTTGACCGAGATGTCTGACGCCTCCATCGCGTGACTCGGGGGCCTCGTTGGTCGTCCGTCCTGCGGCACTCGACCTGCTGCACGCACTCGTGGGGTGGGTCACCTTGCTGATCGTCAGCCGTGAGGGCGGCCGCCGATTCAAGCTCCGCCCGTCCCGGCGCGTGATGGTGGCACTGGTGTACCTGCGTGAACACACCACCTTGGCAACGACCGTCGCCGGATTCGGGATCAGCAAGTCCACTGCCCACGCCTACACCAGCGCGGCCGTCCGCCCGCTCGCCGAACGAGCACCGGGCCCGCTGAAGGGGCCTGCGCGAGAGCGATGCGGACGTCGTCCTGCTGAACGGCACCCTCACCGACGGCGACCGCGTCGGCGACGGCCGGGCCAACTACTCCCACAAACACCGACGCCACGGTGTGAATGTGCAGGTGGTCACCGACCCTGGCGGCCGGCTGCTGTGGCTCTCGCCCGTCCTGCCGGGCACTCACCACCTGACCGCCACCCGCGCCCACCGGATCATCCGGATCTGCGAGCGCCAGGGCGTTCCCATCCTGGCCGATCTCGCCTACCAGGGCGGTGGCCCGTGGCCGACCACCGGATCCAACGCAGGCCCCTGGAACTCACCCCCACCGAGCAGACCATCACCCGGGCCCTGGCCGCGACACGGGCACCGGTCGAACGAGGCATCGCCCGCCTGAAGTCCTGGCGCATCCCCCGCAAGTCCCGATGCAGCCCGAACCGCATGACGTCAATCGCCAAGGCCATTCTCACGCTGGAGCGGCAACGCTGAGAAAGCTGATTGGGTGCCTCTAAAGTCCCCGTCGTCGCGTGCGGTGCCTGCGACCGCCTCAGCCCCTGGGGTCTTTCCCTTTCGCACCATCCCCGCCCAGAAACATGTTCGAGGCGAGTCCTGGTCATTGCCTCTCCGTGCTCTTGACGGTTCCATCGGCGGGCATAGTATGACACTCACCAGCGGATTTCGCTTGCCGATTCCACTGGCCGATGAGGGGGAACTGCTCCTGTATTCAAGGAGCATCAGCGGGGTTCACCCCCGCCAAATTATCGCGCCGCTGAGCGGCGCCAAGTGGCATTCGACAGAGGGGGCGTTGTGACGTCTTCCGACATTGAAGTCGAACGGAAGCAAAAGGTCACTGATTCACTCCAGTTCATTGATGGCCTGGAGCTCGATCTTCCAGAAATGAACTATTTCCCTGCAGGCGTTGCGCTGCAGGCGGAAGAAGAGTCGGCCGCGGTCGTCGCGGGATCCGTCGTCGCTTTCACCGACGGCCTGAACGGCCAGCAGAAGTCCGATGTCCTCAACTCCACGCTGCTCGCGCAGCTCGCGGCGAACAAGAAGTTCGACCGGGAGAAGGACACCGACAAGTGGTACGGCTTCTACCGGTCGGTGCTCGAGCAGGTCGGCTGGGTCGTGCCGTCCTTCTCGTTCGCCAAGCTCTCGGTGGCCGGCTCCCGGTTCACCGTGGACCGGGCCGTCATCGCGCTGCTCCAGGCCATCGCCACGGGCAGCGAACTGACGGTGGCGAAGGCCGCCATCGCGGCGCTGAAGGCCCTGCCGGACAGGGACCGTCGCGTGGTGCTCTTCGAGAGCAGCTCGCACAGCGAGAAGCTGGGCAACTTCCAGATCTCGGCGTGCGGCGTCTCGGCACGCGACACCGTCGTGATGAAGATCGGCGCGTTCCACTTCACGACCAGCGAACGCGTCACGCGTGTGCTGTTCTTCAGCTTCCCGCGCTCCAGCACGACGATGTTCCAGTCCCGTCAGACGATGACGCTCAACGAGGACGTGTACGAACAGGTCCGCGAGGCGATCATCAGGAAGCTCGGCGACAAGGCCGACAAGTTCATCGACGAGCTGGAGATCTAGGACGCCGGACGGACGTCCGGAACCTGACCTCGTGATGGACAAGCCCGAGCAGGAGCGCCTGGCGGCGCTGGATGCGATGACGGACTGGGACCTGGGGCCCGAACCCGTACCACCGGGCCCCTTGACCCCGGTCCCGCGGGGCGGTGCGGGTGCCGCGGTCGACGGCGGCGCCCTCGTCGTCCTCTCGGCCGCGGTTTCCGAAGGGCACGGAAGGGATGTGCTCCATTCCGTTCTCCTGGCCCAGCTGGTGGCCAACAAGAAGTACGACCGGCATGCAGAAGCGGAGAATTGGTACCGCTCGTACGGGGAAACTCTCGAACGGGTCGGCTGGGTCATCAAGGAACATGAGGGGCTCGCCCGGCACAAGCCCCGTAAATTCCCCTATCGTCTAGGGCCCGTGATCCTGAAGGTGCTCGCCCGCATTTCCGATGCGCCGTCGGTGGAACGGGTGACCGCGGCGCTGAAGGTTCTCACGGCGCTGCCCGACGATGACCCGGCGGCGAAGCTCTTCGAAAAGGAGAGCCATGTCGAACGTGCCGGGAATTTCCAGGTCGTCGCCGTAGACGAGGCGGCCGGTCTTGTGACCATGCAGCTCGCCAGATTCCGTTTCCGCGTCGAGGATGAAGCCACGGAGATCGGGCGGCTGCTGCGTACGGAATTCCATGCCGGTGCCGAAGTGTTCCGCGGGTCGCAGATACTCGATCTGAACGACGAGGTATACGGGCCGCTGCGCGACGGGGTCGCCGCGAAGCTGGGGGCCCGGGCCGATGCGTTGATCGCGCCGGTGGGCGGGCCTGCCCGGTAATCGTTGCCTGGCCTCCGTCTACCGCGGGCTGACCTGTGAACGGACAGCGCGGGAAGGCGGGGGGCGGGTGGGCGAGAAGCGGCGGCCGACGAGGATGCCGCGGGCCGTGCGTGAGCAGCAGACGCTGGATGCGGCAGTGCGGATCTTCGGGCAGCGGGGCGGCTATCGGGCAGCGTCCATCGCTGAGACCGCGGAACCCGTGTGCGTGACGGACCCGTTCGATCAGCTCCCGGCGTTCATCCGACAGGCTGCCAGGACACCCGTCGTGCGGGTTCATGTTTGAGATGTACCGCGCGGCGGCCGGCACGGCCAGGGGGCAAAGGCAAAGGCCGGTGGTCAGGGGCGTGCTGGGAGGTGACAGGAGGTGCCGGGATGAAACGACCCACTGCTGTCAAAGCGCGGCCTTCCGGCTCGACCACCCCTTCCGTCCCGTGGCAGCAGGGCTACGAAATCGCCATGACTCATGATGAAACAGAGCAAACGATCAGTAGCGCCCCACCGGCGCTCTCGTTACGCCCGGGCGCAAACCGCGCCATCCGGAACCGGCCTGCACGGCTGAACGGGCCTCTGGACCTGTTCCGGAACCAGGCCGGCAACTATGTGGACGCGTCTGCGTATGGCATCACGTGCAGGGCGCTGGCCTTCGTGCTCGGCGGTCTCACCTTGGCGGCCGCGCTGGGACTGCGGCGAACGTCGCCAGGGTCAGGGGGAGGAGTCGTTTCAGCACGGATCGTGCCGCCTCTCCGGTGTGGACCCGGCCGAATGCGCTCGCCGCGCGGGCCAGAGCATCGAAGTCCTCTTCCGGCACTATGCCAAGTTCCTGGATGGCGTCAGGGAGCAGGCCAACCGGCTGATTGAGCAGTCCATGCAGGAGTGGGACCGCGTCAGCCAGGGCTCGGCGCCTGCGGGGTGAGTCGGGGTTTTGGTCCGTGACTGGTCCGGAAGAGCTGGTCAGAGGCGGGATAGCGGTGGGAGGAACTGGGAGTTACAGCGTAAATCGGGCCCTGCTCTGAGCGGGCCGAGCGGAAGGCGCCTGACCGGCAAAAGCCCAGGTCAGGCGCCTTTTTACGTGCCTCTAGAAGAAGCCGAGCTTCTTCGGCGAGTACGACACGAGGAGGTTCTTGGTCTGCTGGTAGTGCTCCAGCATCATCTTGTGCGTCTCGCGGCCGATGCCGGACTGCTTGTAGCCGCCGAAGGCGGCGTGCGCCGGGTAGGCGTGGTAGCAGTTCGTCCACACGCGACCCGCCTGGATGGAACGGCCCGCGCGGTAGGCGGTGTTGATGTCGCGCGTCCACACACCCGCACCGAGCCCGTACAGGGTGTCATTGGCGATCTTGATGGCGTCGTCGAAGTCGTTGAACGACGCGACCGAGACGACCGGGCCGAAGATCTCCTCCTGGAAGATCCGCATCCGGTTGTCGCCCTCGAAGATCGTCGGCTGTACGTACCAGCCGCCCGCCAACTCGCCGTCGTACTCGATGCGCTGGCCGCCGGTGAGGACCTTCGCGCCCTCCTGCTGGCCGATGTCCAGGTAGGAGAGGATCTTCTCCAACTGGTCGTTGGAGGCCTGGGCGCCGATCATCGTGTCCGTGTCCAGCGGGTGGCCCGGCTTGATCAGCTCGGTGCGGGCGACCGCCGCCTCCAGGAACTCGCTGTAGTTCCCGCGCTGGACTAGCGCACGCGAGGGACAGGTGCAGACCTCTCCCTGGTTGAGCGCGAACATCGTGAAGCCCTCGAGGGCCTTGTCGCGGAAGTCGTCGTCGGCCGCCCAGACGTCGTCGAAGAAGATGTTCGGGCTCTTGCCGCCCAGCTCCAACGTGACCGGCTTGATGTTCTCCGAGGCGTACTGCATGATCAGCCGCCCCGTCGTGGTCTCGCCGGTGAACGCGACCTTCGTCACGCGCGGGCTGGACGCCAGCGGCTTGCCCGCCTCCACGCCGAAGCCGTTGACGACGTTCACCACTCCGGGCGGCAGCAGGTCGCTCACCAGGCTCAGCCACACGTGGATCGACGCCGGGGTCTGCTCGGCGGGCTTGAGCACCACGGCGTTCCCGGCGGCGAGCGCGGGCGCCAGCTTCCACGTCGCCATCAGGATCGGGAAGTTCCACGGAATGATCTGCGCCACCACACCGAGCGGCTCGTGGAAGTGGTACGCCACGGTGTCGTCGTCGACCTCGCTGAGCGTCCCCTCCTGCGCGCGGATCACCCCCGCGAAGTACCGGAAGTGATCGATGGCGAGCGGAATGTCCGCCGCCAGCGTCTCCCGCACCGGCTTGCCGTTCTCCCAGCTCTCCGCCACCGCCAACTGTTCGAGGTTGGCCTCCATGCGGTCCGCGATCTGCCGGAGGACGGCCGCGCGCTCACCGGCGGACGTACGCCCCCACGCGGGCGCGGCCGCGTGCGCCGCGTCCAGCGCCCGCTCCACGTCCTCGGCCGTACCCCGGGCGATCTCCGTGAACGGCTGCCCGTTGACCGGGCTCGGGTTCTCGAAGTACTGCCCACGCGCCGGCGGCACGTACTCGCCCCCGATGAAGTGGTCGTACCTGGCCTGGTAGGACACGACTGCGCCCTCGGTACCGGGCGCCGCGTAACGGGCCATCTTGACTGCCTCCCCGGACACGCTGCCCGCCGTTGGGCAGCTCTCGGCCGGAGCGTACGGAGAGCCAGGTTGCAAGTACGTTGCGTGCGGTCGGGGCGGCGCGCACTTCGGCACGTGTGCGGGCGCATGTACGGGGGACCGCGCTTACGGTCGGGGCGCGCGGCCGTAGCCGTCCGTCGCGAACTCCTGGTCGAGGGCCCGGAGTCGAGCCACCACCGGTGCCGTCGGCCGCACCGCCGCCAGCGCCCGCCATGCCTCCACGTCGTCCTCGCCCCACGGCGCGTGCGCCCAGTCCGACAGGAGGTCCGGGTCGCCGCGGGCGATCAGCGCCGCCCGCATCTGATCCGTGAGCCGCCGCCGCAGGCGCACCACCGCGGGCGCCTGCGCCCCCGGCAGCAGCGGTCCCGAGTAGACGGAGAACGCCGCCGTCACCGCCCCGCAGCCGAGGCGCCGCTCCACCACGTCCACATCCGACGTGACCGGCACCGCGAGGCGGTACGGCCGCGACCGCAGCACCTCGGGCCCGAGGACCTGCCGCAGCCGCGTCAGCTCCGCCCGCAACGTCACGGGCGTCACCGCCTCGTCCTCATACAGCGCGCACAGCAATTCGTCACCGCTGAGGCCCTCCGGGTGCCGGGCCAGCAACACCATGATCTCGCTGTGCCGCCGACTCAGGCGCCGCTTGCGTCCACCCACGAGCACCAAGGCCTCGTCCCGGCCGAGCGCCGTCAGTTCCAGGGTGTCCGCGGGGTCCACCTCCGGTGCCAGCAGGGCCAGTTGCGACTCCGCCGCCCTCGCCACCGCCTGCACGAAGGCCAGGCTGTGCGGATGCGCCAGGCCGTCCCCGCCGGTCACGTCGACAGCCCCGAGCAGCCTCCCGGTGCGTGGATCGTGCACCGGCGCGGCCGCACACGTCCACGACTGGACCTCGCGGACGAAGTGCTCCGTGGCGAACACCTGCACCGGGCGGTCGACGGCCACGGCCGTCCCCGGCGCATTGGTTCCCATCGCCGACTCCGCCCAGCGCGCGCCCGGCACGAAGTTCATCCGCCCCGCCCGCGCCCGCGTCGTGGCGTGGCCCTCGACCCACAACATCCTGCCGTGCGCGTCGCACACCGCCAGCAGATGCTCGCCGTCCTTGGCGAAGCCGCCCATCAGCTCCCGGAACAGCGGCATCACCCGCGACAGCGGATGCTCCGCCCGATAGGCGCCCAGGTCCCCGGCCGTCAGCTCGACCGAGGCCCCGGTGTCCGCGGGGCTGACCCGGGCCCGCGCCGAACGCCGCCACGAGTCGGCCACCACGGACCGCACCGGGCGGGTCACGGCGCCCGCCGTGGTGAACCGCTCATGGGCACGGCGCATCGTGCGCACCCGCTCAGCGGGGTCGGCGCCGGGCTCGAGAGCCACCCATGGATCGGTCAAGTCGGCCTCCCGGACGGCGGTGACGGCGGTGACGGCGGTGACGGCGATGGCAGCGGTGCGGTGCTGCCATCGTCACCCCGGGAACAGAAGCCGACAAGCGCCAGCGCGACCCCGCTGGCCGGTCTTCCCCGGCCGTCAGACGGAGTTGATCATGCGGATGTAGCGCGACCAGTCCCAGTACCGTCCGGGGTCCGTGTGATCGGCGCCGGGAACCTCGACGTGGCCGATGATGTGCTGGCGGTCCTTGGGGATGGCGTACTTGTCGCAGATCGCCGCTGTCAGAAGGGCGGACTGCTCGTACATCTCGTCGGTGAAGTACTCCGGTTGATCCACCCATCCTTCGTGTTCGATGCCGATGCTGCGCGTGTTGTAGGTCCAGTTGCCCGCGTGCCAGGCGACGTTCCGCTCGCTGACGCACTGCGCGATGTGTCCGTCCGACGAGCGGACCACGTAGTGCGCGGACACCTTCTTCGCCGGGTTCTTGAAGATGGCCAGCGTGTCGGCGTACGTCTCCTGGGTGACGTGGACGACGACATACGTGATGGGGTAGCTGGTGGGGCGGTTGGAGGCCGTGTAGTTCGAGGAGCTGGCCGGTACCCATTCGACGGGCGGATAGGCGGCCGCGCGCGTCTGCGCCACGGCGTGGGGGGACGTCAGCAGAGCCGAAGGCACGGCGGCGAGGGCCGCGCCCTGGAGGAGCCGGCGCCTGCTGAGCAGGGCTCTCGGCGTGCGCGCCGCCTGTGGTCGGGAGCCGTCTCCTGCCGCGTCGGGCGTCTGGCGCGTCGCTCGTTCACTTGCTTGATCCATGGCTGTTCTGCCTCTCGGTGGGGGGAGGGGCTGGGCCGCACGGCGTGTGCGTCTCAGGGGGTGTGGAGGGCTGGATCTTGCAGGGAGAGCTTCATATCTCGTGGCGCGCGGCATGGCCGCGATGGCGCTGTGCGGGGCCCGAGGCGGTCGCGCCGAGGGTTGTCGATCCGTGAGCTGCCGATCCGTGAGCTGTTGAGCCGGTCGGCGTCGTGGCCGTCTCCCGCAGCCGGGTGTGCGGGCCGCGGTGGCTCTCACGCACGGGCAGCCGCTCCTCGCGGAGCTTCGCCCTGAACGTGTGGTTCGTGGCGCGGACGTTCGCCGGGGTTGCCTGCACAGTGTGAGCGGCGTGTCGACTGGCGTCCAGATTGGTGAAGTCGAAATTCTGTGGGCGGGCGGCGAGCAGGGGTGGGGTGCTCATCGGATCGTGCTCATCGGGTGGTGCTCCGCTCTGGGCCGTGTGGTTGGGGCGGGCTGTTGGGCCGGTCCGGGCCAAGCGGATGGTCCGGGCTGCGCGGTTGGTCCGGGCTGAGCAGGTGGTCGAGGTCGTGCGGCTGGGCCGGGCGGTGGGGCTTGGGGTCGCGCGGCTCTGGGGCGAGTGGTGGGTCTGGGGCGTGAGGTAGACGTGGGGATGCGGTACGGCTGAGGCGTGCGGCCGGCACGCGTGAGCCGTCGCGGGCACGAGGGTGGCACTTCCGGCCACGGCTACGTGGAGCTGACGCGCCGATCCCGGCCCGATTGCCCCTCACGTGCGGATCCCCAGCGGACGGACCAGACACGGACGTCCCTGGCGGACGGATCCGCGACGGACGGATCTCTGGCATACAGATCCGCGACACACGAAACCTCGGCATGCGAATCCCCGACACATGAATCCCCGACACGTGAATCCCCCGATCATCGCGGCCCCGCCCCGCCATGTGCGAAGCGGTCGGCTCACGTGAATAACCGTACGGGCGCTGGTGATTGAGGCGGAAGTGCTCTCGGCGCATCTGTGGACGGCACGGGGGCTGTGGAAAACCTGACCACTCGTATGGGGGACGGGAATGGAGGTTCCCCGTGGGCCCGGCGGGATCGAGCCGCGGACGCTCGAAGGGGCTGAAGCCGTCCAGGCGTGGCTGAGCGAAGGGGTGTGAAGTCGGCCAGGCCCGCTGGGCTGGATCTGGCGGGCTAGGCCGCCCCCGCCGGATCGTCGAGCACCGCCCGCACCACCGAGTGCGCCGCCCCCAGCAGAGGTCCTTCCGAGCCGATGCGAGAGACGGCGACAGTACAGCCAGGGCCCGTGGTGCGCTGCCCCAACTCTCCCTCCACGCACGGCAGCAGCCACGGGGCGAGGCGGGACAGGGCGCCACCGAGCACGATGGCCCGCGGGTCGAGGAGATTGACGGCGCCGGTGAGTGCGATCCCCAGCGCGGTTCCGGCGTCGTGCAGCGCCCCGAGGACCCGCGCGTCCCCGGCCGCGGCGCGTTCGGTGAGCAGGTCGACCCGGCCAGGACCCGGCGGCAGCCCCGCGGCTCGCAGCACCGCTTCCTCGCCCGCGTACCGCTCCAGGCACCCACGGCCGCCGCACGCGCAGGCCGGTCCGTCGGGACGCACCGGCACATGCCCCAGCTCGCCCGCGAAGCCCCGGCTGCCGCGCAGAAGGGCCCCTTCGACCACGAGTGCCGCGCCGATGCCGATCTCCGCCGAGACGTGCAGGAAGTCGTCCGGTGCGCCGTCGCCGAGCCACAGCTCCGCCAGGGCGCCGAAGTTGGCCTCGTTGTCGACGGTCAGCGGCAGTTCCGGCGCCAGTAGCTCGCCGATGTCGGTGTCGTGCCAGCCGAGGTTGGGCGCGCGTACGACGGTGTGGCTGTCGCGGGCGACCAGGCCGGGCACCGCCACGGCAAGACCGGCCGGACGCAGGCCTTCCCGCTCCACGTCCCGGGTGACCTTGTGGACCAGGTCGGCGAGGTCGGCGAGCATGGGTTCCGGTGCGCGTCCCCGGTTGCCGACCCGTCGTGACGTACGCGCGCGTACGTCACCGCGCAGGTCGACCGCACACACGGCGAGATGGTCGACACCCACTTCCGCACCGATGCCGACGGGCCCGCGCCCGCTGATGGTGAGCGCGGAACCGGGGCGGCCCACTCTGCCGGGACGCTCGGGGCCCAACTCCTCCAGGAGCCCCGAGCGGATCAGTTCATCCACCAGCGTGGACACTGCTGCGCGCGTCAGCCCGATCCTGGAGGCCACGGAAGCGCGCGACAACGGCCCGCGCGCGGCGACCGTGTGCATGACGCGGGCGAGGTTGCGGCGACGCATGCCCTGTTGGGTGTCGGGCAGCCGTGCGCCCGAGGCTCCGGCGCGCGTCGCGTGCGGCGGAGCGCTCATGCCGTGGCGTCTCCGGTCAGCGCATTGGCATCTCCGTCCAATGCCGTAGCACGCCCGTCCAAGAGGGGAGCCGCGTCGCGGAGTACGTCCGTGATCCTGGAGAGCGTGGCCTCGTCCCGCTCCACGGCGTCGAGCACCCGCCCGCGCGCGGTGCCCCAGCGACGGGCGACCGCCGCCGGGTCCTCACCGGTCAGCAGGCCTGCCGCCTGCGCGGCGGCGCCGAGCGCCACGAGTTCACCGGCCTCGGGGATCTGGACCGGGCGTCCTGAAAGGCGGCGTACGGTCTGCTGCCAGGCGGTGCCGCGCGCTCCGCCGCCGATGAGCAGCAGTGGCTGCGAGCGGTCCGCGTCCGTGCCGAGGACGGCGTCGAGAGCGCCCAGGAGGGCGTGGACGGCCCCGTCGTAGGCCGCCTGCAGGATCTGGCCGGGTGCGGTGTCGTGGCGCAGCCCGTGCAGCAGGCCCGAGGCGTGCGGCAGGTCCGGGGTGCGCTCCCCGTCGAGGTACGGGAGCACGGTGACGGACCCGCCGGGCCGCACCGCGTCGCGGTCCAGGCCCAGGAGCGCGGCCACGCGGTCGACGGCGAGGGTGCAGTTGAGCGTGCAAGCCAGGGGCAGCCAGGCACCGCGCGCGTCGGCGAACCCGGCGACCGTGCCCGTCGGATCCGTGCTGCGGCGCTCCGAGACCGCGTACACGGTGCCGGACGTGCCGAGGCTGAGCACGGGGGTGCCGGGGCGCAGGCCGAGTCCCAGGGCGGCCGCCGCGTTGTCGCCGGTTCCGGGCGCCACCAGAGTGCCTTTGGAGAAGGGCAGTTCGTCGCCGCCGCGGACGGTGCCGACGACCTCCCCGGGGGGTGCCACGCGCGGCAGCGTCGCGGGATCAAGGCCCACCAGGCCGAGGACCTCCTCGTCGTACGACTCGGTCGTCGACGCCCACCAGCCCGTGCCGGAGACGTCGCTCCGGTCCGTGGTGCCGGATCCGGTGAGGCGCTGGGTGAGGTAGTCGTGGGGGAGACGCACGGCGGCGGTCGCGCGGGCCGACGCGGGCTCGTGCTCGGCGAGCCAGGCCCACTTGGTGACGGTGAAGGACGGCCCGGGCACGCTGCCGCAGCGGTCGGCCCACGCCTTGGCGCCGCCCATCTGCTCGACGAGCCGCCGGGCCTGGGGCGTGGAGCGCACGTCGTTCCACAGCAACGCGGGCCGGACGGGCTTGCCCTGCCGGTCCAGTGTGACGAGGCCGTGCTGCTGTCCGGCGACCGACACGGCGGCCGCCTCGCGCGCGTGGGTGCCGCATTGGCGCAGCGCCTCGCCCAGGGCTGCCCACCACTGCTCCGGATCGCTCTCGCGCAGCGCGCCGGTGGTGACCGTGTGCGGTGCCTGACCACTGGCGACGACCTGCCCCGTGGCCGCGTCGACGACCAGGACCTTGGTGGACTGCGTGGAGCTGTCCACTCCGACGACAAGGGGGCCCTCGGCTGCTGGCGCTGATGACATCGGCGACTCCGTTTCCGCTGCTCTGCGCTGATCGGAAGAGCTCCGGGGGCTCGCCCGGCGCTCGGCCCGACTCATGGGGATGTGCCCACCCCTGGGCGTGCTTCCGCCCTGGGGCGTGCCCGCTCAGAGATACCCGATGCGAGCCTCGGCCTTCTCAGCGGCGCGTGAGGATACTAATTTGTCAATCGCCATGACGAAATAGTCCAGGAGCCGTCAAGGAGCCGCACATGAGCTACCAGCCCACCCCGGAGGACAAGTTCAGCTTCGGCCTGTGGACCGTCGGCTGGCAGGGCCGGGATCCCTTCGGCGATGCCACCAGGGCGCCGCTGGACCCGGCCGAAGCGGTACGCCGCCTCGCGGAACTCGGCGCCTACGGAGTGACGTTCCACGACGACGACCTCATCCCGTTCGGCTCCTCGGACGCCGATCGCGCCACCCACGTCAAGCGCTTCCGTACGGCCTTGGACGCCACCGGACTTGTCGTTCCGATGGCGACCACCAACCTGTTCACCCACCCCGTCTTCAAGGACGGCGCGTTCACGGCCAACGACCGGGAGGTCCGCAGGTACGCGCTCCGCAAGACGATCCGGAACATCGACCTCGCCGTCGAACTCGGCGCGCACACCTACGTCGCCTGGGGCGGCAGGGAAGGCGCCGAGTCCGGCGCGGCCAAGGACGTACGCGACGCGCTCGACCGGATGAAGGAGGCCTTCGACCTCCTCGGCGCCTATGTGACCGAGCAGGGATACGACCTGCGCTTCGCGATCGAGCCCAAGCCGAACGAGCCGCGCGGCGACATCCTGCTGCCCACCGTCGGGCACGCCCTCGCGTTCATCGAGCGCCTGGAGAGGCCCGAGCTCTACGGAGTGAACCCCGAAGTGGGCCACGAGCAGATGGCGGGCCTCAACTTCCCGCACGGCATCGCCCAGGCCCTGTGGGCGGGCAAGCTCTTCCACATCGACCTCAACGGCCAGAGCGGCATCAAGTACGACCAGGACCTGAGGTTCGGCGCGGGAGACCTGCGCAGCGCCTTCTGGTTGGTCGACCTCCTGGAGAGGGGCGGTTACGACGGGCCGCGCCACTTCGACTTCAAGCCGCCGCGCACCGAGGACTTCGAGGGCGTGTGGGCGTCCGCCGCGGGCTGCATGCGCAACTATCTGATCCTGCGCGAGCGCGCGGCGGCCTTCCGCGCCGATCCGGAGGTGGGCCAGGCGCTGCGTGCATCGCGCCTGCACGAACTGGCGCGGCCCACGGCTGACGACGGCCTCATGGGGCTGCTCGCCGACCGCGGCGCCTACGAGGAGTTCGACGTGGGGGCGGCCGCCGCGCGCGGCATGGCCTTCGAACAGCTCGACCAGCTGGCCATGGACCACCTGCTGGGGGCGCGGGGCTGACGGCCGGGCCACGGGTTGACGGTCGGGCCCACGGGCTGACGGTCGGGCCCACGGGCTGACGGCCGGCCCCGTCCGAGTCCTGGACCGCGTGTACCGGAACCGTCCGTTCCGTAGCCCGTGTGTGTATCAACTCCCGCGCAGGGCTCGCGTCATGACCGCTTCGAGATGACTCTTGACGGTATGGCCACCCCACCCGTACCGCCGCAGCCTCCTCGTTCGCCCGGTGATGTCCCTCCCGGGGGTGGTGGTTTCGGCCCGCCCCCAGGAGGTGGTGGTTTCGGGCCGCCTACTGGCGGAGGTGACCACGGGACTCCTCCCGGCGGGTACGGGCCGCCTCCCGGAGGCGGCGGCTGGCAGCCGCCGCCCGAGGGGAGGCCGCCCGGGCGGCGCAACGGCCTGTTCATCCTGCTCGCCGCGCTCGTGGCGGTCGGGGTGATCGTCGCCGTGGCCCTCGTCGCCACCGGAAGCGAGGACTCTCCGGACGACAAGCGGCCTTCGGAGAGCACCAAGAGCAGCGAGACCCGCCCCACGCCCTCCCTGAGCATCCCGACACGGATCCCCACGCGTCTGCCGAGCGACTTCCCCAGTCAGCTCCCCACGGAGCTGCCCAGTGACTTCCCGACGCTGCCCACGGGGCTGCCGAGCGACCTCGAGTCGCTCCTGCCGACGCCTGCGGGCAACGAAGCGCCCTGAAGGCCCCAGCGGTCCTGGAGCCCCGGGCGGCTACAGCGCCCGGGGAAGCCTGACGTACGTCACGGAAGTCTCCACACCGCTGTCGACGAGGCGGCCGTTCTTGTCGAACGCTTCAGGGCCGTCCGTCATCCCGAAGTCGTTGTCATTGATGAGCGCCAGCGTGCGGCGGTCGACCCGGGCCACGCCTTCGATCTTGCCGGGCACCCCCTTGACGGTGCCGAGGTCCACGACCAGGCGCTTGCGCAGCACCGGCACCCCCGAGGCCCGCGGATCGTCGAGCTGCTCCAGGGAGGGGCGGGTCGCGGCGTCGTCCCACTTCTTGCCGAGGATGTTCGCCTGCCGGTCCAGACGGACGAGCTGCAGCCGGGCCGCCTTGTCGGTGCGCTCCTCCACGAGCAGGCGGTCGCGGCCGACGGCGACCAGGGAGGAGATCTTCAGCTCGGAGGTGTCGTCCTCCCCGGGGTCGACGACACCCACCGGGTCGAAGCGGTACGCGTACTCGGCCGTCACCGCCTGCTTGCCCGGTGAGAAGCGCAGCAGCCGAACCGTGCGCGAACCCTCTCCCGCGCCCTCGTCCGGCAGCGACAGCGGGCTCTGCACCGCCATCACCAGGTCACCGCCCGGCAGTTGCGCGAGCCCTTCGAAGCCGCGGTTGACCTTCCGGTGCAGGAGTACTCCCGGCAGCGCCTCGACGACCGGGTAGTCCGCGCCGCGCAGCTTCAGCCCCTTGGGGACGTAGCGCTTGATGACCTTCCCGCGCGCGGAGACGTGCACCAGCGACGGGCCGTACTCGTCGACCAGCCAGAAGCTGCCGTCCGCGGCCCGGACGATCCCTTCGGTGTCCAGACCGTTCGGGTCGTACGAGAGGGGCTTGGAGGCGTCGTAGGAGTACGGGGCCTCGTCGCGACCCTCCTGGTTGGGCAGCCCGGTGACGGGCTTTCCGGAGCGGGTGGTGATCGGCAGGGCGTCGATGACCTTCACGGTCCGGCCGGACACGCGGATCTTCACGATGGCCGGGTCGAAGCCGGGGACGGGGAACGTCCGGCGCTTCTTGCCGTCGATCTTGATCTGCCCGTTCGGTCCGCGGTCGGTGACCGTCCAGAACTCGCCCTTGCGGCCCGCCGGGTAGATGTCGCTGCCGATGCCGCCGAGGTCGACGCCGCGGTCGTTGCGCACGGTGCCGGGCAGCAGACGGTTGCTGAACTTGCCCAGAGAGATGTCGCCCAGCGTGGCCTTGGCGGTGACGCGTGCGGCACCTCCCGGGCGCCCGGTGTCGGCGGGGGCGCCGATGGCGGTGCCGGTCACCGCGAGGGCGGTGAGGACGGCGAGCGGGACGCCGACAGCGGTGGATCTGCGGATACGGCGCTGACCGGCGACGGGCGCGGACATCGGAGCCTCCTGGGGCACGAGATCGGTAACGGCGCCACCCTTCGCCGCCCCCGCGAACGCCAGGTGTCGTGAGAGTGAACCGACGGGAGTCCTCCGGATGAATCACGTGTCGTTCGTGAAGATCGCGCTTCCGTAGTGGTCGCCGCGCCCTGAACGCGGTCCCTGGGACCCGGCGCTCCCGGTGCGCCGACGGCGCCTCCCGCGAGGGGCGGGAGGCGCCGACGGTCATCACCAGCCGGTCAGCAGCGGTGGGGCACCTGCTTCGTCATCCCCCTTTCGGCCAGCTCCGCCGACTGCACCGGTGCGCTCCACGGTCCTCGATGCCATGACCGCGCTCAATCGCTGACCGGGGCGAGTGCGCGCGCCGGTGTTCCCGGCGCACACGGCGCGCGTGTGGATACGCCGGTGTCGCCGTACATGTTTCAGCCACGGCTCAGCGCTGCGGGGCCACCGTGACCGGGCGAGCGGTCGCGGTCACTCCCCGCTCGTCACAACCGCCAGTGCCGTCGCCGGGTCGTGGGCCGCGGGTCCCGCCGGCATCCAGCGACCGTGCTCCTTGCGGTACGGCCACCAGCGGCCGTCGTGTCCCTGGCGCAGTTGGGCGTCGGCGCCGACGACCGTCCAGCGGTTGGCGGCGGCGCGCAGCGTCGGCCGCTCGTCCTCGTCCCACGCCGCGTCGAGCACGGCACGGGCGCGTGCCAGCGCCTCGCCTTCCGGAGTCCACTCCTCCTCAAGGACGGCGAGCGCGGCCCGCCCGCCGAACTCCCACGCCCGCACGGCACGCGTGAGCCCGTCCGAGTCCCTGCCCGAGCCGTCCGCGAGCCGGGCCCCGATCGCCGCGGGCGCGGCCGCCGCGAGGCGCACGGCGTCCTCGGCGAGCGCCAACTCGGCCTCGACGGGCTGCCCTTCGTGACCGGGGGAGAGGGCCTCAGCGAGCAGCCGGTGCGCCTCGACCGCCGTGCAGGTCGCGAGGAACGCGAGCGCCATCACGTCGACGCCGGGCGCGGGGTCCGTCTCCGTGTCCAGCGACGGCGGCAGACCGGGCTCTGAGGGCAGCGCAGGCAGCTCGGGCAGCGGAGGCAGGATCACCCCGTCCGCGTACGCCTGAGCGGCGTCCACGCCCTCCTGGGCGGTGTCGGCGGGCTCGGCAGGCAGGGCGTCCGCGACGTCCTGGTGCGCGACACTGCGGACCTGCAGCTCGTCGAGAAGCTCACGCTCGCCGCGGCCCCGCATCAGGAGCAGGACGAAGGGATCCTGGTCGAGCAGCCGCGCCACTTGGTAGCAGAGCGCGGCCGTGTGCCCGCAGTGGTCCCACGCCTCGCAGTCGCACTCGGGCTCCAGGTCGCCTATGCCCGGCAGGAGCTCGACGCCCGCTGCCGCCGCGTCCTCCACCAGATGAGGCGGCATGTCCCGGTCGAGCAGCGCGGCGATGTGCCCGGCCCGCTCGACGGTCATGCCCAGGAAGCGGTCCCACTCCTGCGGGCTCAGCCGCTGGAGCAGTACGTCCGAGCGGTGCGGCGTACCGTCCTTGCCCTGTACGACGGCCGTGATGCGTCCGGGGCGTACGGAGACCGCGCCCACGGCCCCCGCGCGCGCCAGTCTGCGACCGGCCTTGAGCTGCGCGGTGTCCAGGGCCGTGTCCTCCAGCGCCTGCAGCCAGGCTTGGCCCCACCAGGTCTGCGCGAAGCCCCGCCCGTGCGCGGGCGGCAGGGCGGCGAAGGTCCGCTCGCCGTCGCCTGCCACCGACTCGCCGTCGTACGCCGTCAAATGGTCACTCCCGTCGGTGTCACTGATGCCGTGCTCGTGTGTCCCTGGACAGGTCTCGTCGTACGCGTCACTCATCGCGCGCCCCCTCGCAGCTCCACCAGGTCGGCCAGCTCGGCGTCGGTCAGCTCGGTCAGGGCGGTCTCGCCGGAGCCCAGGACGGCGTCGGCCAACTCGCGCTTGCGCAGCAGCATCTCGGCGATGCGGTCCTCGATCGTGCCCTCCGCGATCAGGCGGTGCACCTGGACGGGCTGCGTCTGCCCGATGCGGTAGGCGCGGTCCGTGGCCTGTGCCTCGACGGCCGGGTTCCACCAGCGGTCGTAGTGCACGACGTGCTCGGCCCGCGTGAGGTTCAGGCCGGTGCCGGCCGCCTTCAACGACAGCAAGAAGACCGGCACTTCCCCGTCCTGGAAGCGCTGCACCATCGCCTCGCGCTCGGCGATCGGGGTGCCGCCATGCAGGAACTGGGTCGGGACGCCGCGCGCCGCCAGGTGCTGTTCGATGAGCCGGGCCATCTGCACGTACTGGGTGAACACGAGGACGCTCGCGTCCTCCGCCAGGATCGTGTCGAGCAGCTCGTCGAGGAGCTCCAGCTTCCCCGAGCGGCCGGTGAGGCGCGGCGCGTCCTCCTTGAGGTACTGCGCGGGGTGGTTGCAGATCTGCTTCAGGCCCGTGAACAGCTTCACGATCAGGCCGCGGCGGGCGAAGCCGTCCGCCCCGGAGATCTCCGCGAGCGCCTCGCGCACCACCGCTTCGTACAGGCCCGCCTGTTCGGTACTGAGCGACACCGCGCGGTCGGTCTCCGTCTTGGGCGGCAGCTCCGGGGCGATGCCCGGATCGGACTTGCGGCGGCGGAGCAGGAAGGGGCGCACCAGTTTGGCGAGCCGCTCGGCCGCGGTCGGGTCCGTGCCGCCTTCGACGGCCTGGGCGTAGCGGGTGCGGAAGGTGCTGAGCCTGCCGAGCAGCCCCGGGGTGGTCCAGTCGAGGATCGCCCACAGCTCGGAAAGGTTGTTCTCCACCGGGGTGCCGGTGAGCGCCACGCGCGCGCGTGCCCCGATGGCGCGCAGTTGCTTGGCCGTCGCGGAGTACGGGTTCTTGACGTGCTGGGCCTCGTCGGCGACCACCAGGCCCCAGCCGACTTCGGCTAGCCGCTCCGTGTCCAGGCGCATCGTCCCGTAGGTGGTCAGGACGAACTCGCCGTCGGCCAGGTCCTCCAGGTCGCGCTGGGTGCCGTGGAAGCGGCGTACCGCCGTGCCCGGCGCGAACTTCTGGATCTCGCGCTGCCAGTTGCCCATCAAGGACGTGGGGCACACGACGAGGGTGGGTCCTGCCGTGGACGTGTCGCCCTGGCGGTGGAGGTGCAGCGAGATCAGCGTGATCGTCTTGCCCAGGCCCATGTCGTCGGCGAGGCAGCCGCCGAGCCCCAAGGACGTCATCCGGGCCAGCCAGTTCAGGCCGCGCAGCTGGTAGTCGCGCAAGTCGGCGGCGAGCGCGGCGGGCTGCCCGACGGGCTCCATGCCCTCGGGGTCCGCGAGGCGCTCGCGCAGCGTCGCGAGCCATCCGGTGGGCTGTACGTCGACACGACGGCCGTCCATCTCGGCGGTGCCCGTCAGGGCGGCGCCGAGCGCGTCGATGGGGGTGACCTTGCGGTCCTGCTGCGCGAGGGCCCGGCGCGCCTCGTCGGGGTCGATGAGCACCCACTGGTCGCGCAGCCTGACCACGGGCCGGTTCGACTCCGCGAGCCGGTCGAGTTCCTCGCGGGTCAGCTGCTGGTCGCCCAGGGCGAAGCGCCAGTTGAAGGCGAGCAGCGCGTCGGCGGAGAGGTACGACGGCGTGTCCGAGGTCAGCTTGTCGGGGCCCTTGGGGGCCTCGTCGTCGGTGGGGCCGATCACGGCGCGTGCGGTCAGGCTGCGCGCGAGTTCCTTCGGCCAGTGCACGTCGACGCCCGCCACGGCGAGCACGCGAGCGCCCTCACCGAGGAGAGCGGTCACCTCCTCGTCGGCCAGCTCCAGGGCGTCGGGGACCGTCGCCTGCAGCAGCGGGCCGAGCGGCGACCACGCGCGCGTGGCGCGTCGCAGAGCCAGGAGCGCGTCCATCCGGGCCCGCGGACCGAAGGCCTCCGCCGCGGCACCGGAGCCGGACCACACCTCCGCGGCATCGGCGACGAGCGACGGGTCGCTGACACTGTGGATCTGCACCACGGCCCGGAAGGGCAGCCGCGTCTCCTGGGAGGACTCGGCAAGGAGCCCGGGTACCTCGACCCGCAGCGAGATCCGCACCCCCGCGTCGTGCCCGGCCGCGACGTCCGCGGCCCAGGAGCGCTGCTCCGGTACGTGCTGCGGTTCGGGCGCGGCGAAGGCCCGGTGGCCCGCGGCCGGAACGGCGGCGGGGGAGCGCGGCAGGGTGTCGGCGACCGCGTCGAGGAACTGGCGCAGCAGCCGCTCGGGCGCGGGCAGGCGCGGCGGCACGGCGCCGTCGAGCGGGACCGTGTGCGCCGCGGGGGGCATCGCGGCGGCCAGCTCGCGCAACCGCTCCACATCCGCGGCGCCGAGCGGGCCCGCGCGCCACGCGTCGTGGTCACTTTCGGTGAGCCCCGGCAACAGCAGCCCCCGGGCCGCCAGTTGCAGGGCGAGTACGGCGGCCGTACCCCAGAAGGCGGCGGTCGGGTGAGCCCCGGAGGCGGCCCGCACACGGGTGAGGACGGGCAGTGCGGCCCGGACCGGGAGCAGCACCGCCGGTACGACATGGAGGCGGACACCGTCGTCGTCCGGCACTGCGACGGTCAGGTCCTGAACGGTGCCCGCGGCCGTGGTGGGCGGGGCGTCGTCGTCCGGGTGCCAGAAGGCGACGTGCCCGGTCCGCCCGGGATCACCGGGCACGAAGACGACGGAGCACTGAGAGAGTTCTGAGATCTCGGAGGGAGTGACAGCGGGGAGCCTGTGCACAGCGATGGCGCATTCCTCAAATTTGACTAATGAGACCGGAGCGGCCGAGAGTACAACATGATTCCGGACGCATGGGCCTCGTGAGTCCGTGATCCCGATCACTCTCTGTGGTGAGGGTGTACTCAGCACCCCTATGGCCTCCTGCTGGCACCCGGCCCGATACGGGTGGTGGCGCCATGGTTGCCAACGGTCACCGATCCGTACGTTTCCTCAGGTCAGCCCGTCCTCGTGGAAGCCGGAGAACCGACCATGCCCCAGGCAAGCACAGCCGTCGCGGATCGCCCCCAGGGCGCGTCCCGGCGGCCGCCCGCCGGAAGCGACTTCGCACCGCTGCTGCGCACGGTCAAGGCTCAGGGGCTCCTGGAACGGCGCACCGGTTGGTACGCCCGCAGCGTGATCGCCAACGCGGCGGCGCTGACGGCCGTGGCGGTGGGCCTGTTCGCCCTGGGGCACACCTGGTGGGTCCTGCTGCTGGCCCCCGTGCTCTCCGTGCTGTGCGTCCGCACTGCGTTCATCGGCCATGACGCCGGACACTCCCAGATCACCGGCAACCGTACGGCCGCCAGACTCATCGGGCTCTTCCACGGCAACCTCCTGCTGGGCATGAGCGTGAGCTGGTGGAACGACAAACACAACCGTCACCACGCCAACCCCAACCACATCGAGAAGGACCCTGACGTCGCCGCCGACGTCCTGGTGTTCACCAGCAAGCAGGCCGGAGTCCGCGTCGGCTTCCGGCGCTGGCTCACCCGTCACCAGGCCTGGCTGTTCTTCCCGCTCACGCTGCTGCAGGGCATAGCCATGAAGGTGTACGGCTTCCAGGGCCTGCGCCGTCAGAGCCCGCGCGGGCGCGCGGTGGAAGGCACCCTCCTGGTGGCTCACCTCGTGGGCTACGGAGCCCTGCTCCTGGCCGCGATGCCCCTGGGGCACGCGCTCGCGTTCGCCGCCCTCCACCAGGCCCTGTTCGGCCTGCACCTGGGCATGGCCTTCGCGCCCAACCACAAGGGCATGGAGATGCCCAATCCGGACGGCGAGCATTGGGGGCACCTCCAGCGGCAGGTGCTCACCTCCCGGAACATCCGTGGCGGACAGGTCACCGACTGGCTCCTCGGCGGCCTCAACTACCAGATCGAGCATCACCTCTTCCCGAGCATGCCCCGGCCGCACCTGCGCCTCGCCCAGCCGCTGGTCCGCGCACACTGCCATGCTGTGGGTATGCCCTATGCAGAGACGGGCCTGATCGACTCCTACCGGCAGGTGCTTCGCCACATGTACGAGGTGGGGGAGCCGCTCAGGGCGGAGTGAGGCCGGGTGGCGCCGAGTGGGGCCGAGGGCGTCGAGGAGACCCCCAGGGCGTGACTCGGGGTTCTCTCGGGGTCGCACCTCAGGGACCGGTCAGGGTCGCGTTCCGGAACTGGACACGGGGTCGATCCCGTTTCTCAAGGCAGAGAGCGGCACCAGCCGCGAAGGAGGCGACGGACATGTCGAAGAAAGCGAAGATCGCTGCGGGAGGCGTGGCGGTAGGGCTCATTCTGCTGATCTGGCTGCCCTGGTGGGCTGCCTTCCTGATCGTGCTCGGCGTTCCGGCGGCGGCCTATCTGACACTCGACCCGTCGCAGCGGCGCAGGCTGCGCCGCGTCAGCCGCAAGGAGCTCGGCCGCTGAGACGCCGTGGCTCCTCCGGCGTCACGCCGGGATCGGCGCAGGGGCGCAGGTCCGGCGGCCGCTGCTGCGCCCACGGGACGTGGTGTGCGACGGGCCTCCCGTGGGCGGGGAGAAGCCGTTCTGGGAAGGGCTGACTCAGGAGGAGAAGGACCCGGGGAAGCCGGATCGCAGAAGGCTCGGGGAAGCCAGGGCGCAGCAGGCTCGGGAGGGCCGGAGCGGAGAAGGCTCAGTGATGGAGAAGGCCCAGTGATGGAGAAGGCCCAGTGACGGCGTGGGAGAAGGAGACAGCCCGGCGAGATCGAAAACCCGTTGCGTCAGCCGGCGCAGCCCAGCACCATGACGCCCATGACTTCCGGAAAGGAGGCCCAGCGATCCCACGGTGATCGCTGATGGCCGCACACGAAGCGTCGTCACAGACGCAAAAGACACAACAGACGCACCAGACGCACCAGACGCACCACGTCCAGCCTCAGGCCACACCCGAGAGCGCCCCAGCGCCGCTGACACCGGCCTGGTTGAGGACCCACTTCGACGCGCTGCCCTTCCCGGCACGCACCGGCGCGCTCGCGCGCTACGCCCGCACCCTCGCCCCGGCCGCGTACGACTCCCTGCGCCGCGCCCTCGATGCCGGTACGCCCGACGAGCGGCACACCGCGCTCTTCCTCGCCGTCGCCCGCCGCGACCTCACGACCGTCGCCGATGCCCTGACCGACCCGTTGTTGCGCCGCCGCGCCCTGGCGGCGGCCATCCGGCTGCCCATCGCCGACGAGGCCCTGGAGCAGCTCGCGCTGAGTCCGGTGGGGGCGGCCCGGCACGAGACGTACCGCGTCCTGCGGCACGGCCGCCGCTCCGCCCTCGCGGCCCGCCTCCTGCCAGCCGTGCACCAGCAGTACGGTGCGCGGGACGCCGCCCTGTTGCTGCCCGCATGCCCCGCCGAGACCGTCGCCGACTGGCTGCCTCGGCTCGACCCGCCGCAAGGCGTGCTGCACACATTGGCCCGCACGGCGCCACGGGCGGTCGCGGGCCTGCTCGCCGCCCGCTCCCGGGGTGCCGCCGGTCACCGCCGTCGCTTCACGGGCGGACACAGAGCGGTCGCGAGCCTCGCGGCGCGGCGAGACCGGGACGCCGCACTGCTCCTGCTCGACCAAGCCCCCGACCTGGTGTCCGGGCCCACGGCCCGCCACCTGCTGCGCTGGCCCGACCGCGTGCTGGAGATCCTGCGCACCGCACCGCCCCGGGAGGACGGATCCCCGCGCGAACTCCCGCTGCCGCCAGGGCCCCTGCCGCCCGCCGTGCGCCGAGCCCTGCGCGCGCTCCCGCCCGCGGACCTGGTGGATCTCGCGCGACGCTGCCCGCCGACCCGTGTCGGCTCCGGCCGTTCCCGTCGCGTGGAGGTCTCCCCGGACGGCCTGTTGGCGCTTCTCCCCGCGCCGGAGCGGGACCGTCTGCTCAGAGAGCGGACCGCGCGGTCGCGCGCCGTCCGCTCCATTCCGCTCCCCACGCTCGCGGCCCTGTCCGCGGCAGATCGCGGGCGCCTTGTGGGCCCCTGGGTGGCGCGCTGGTCGCGCCGGGACTGGATGGTGTGCCGACTCGCCCCCGCGCTGCCGCTCGCCCAAGGCGAACCGCTGCTCCGTGCCCTCGCCGAAGGCCATCGCGCGCACGAGCGTGCTCTGGCCTGGCCCGCGCTCCTCGCCTGCGCCGAACTCGAAGGCGATCCGGATGAGTTCGCCCGCGTCGCCGGTGACTGCGAACGGGCGTGGCACGATCAGGACGACGTGCGTCGTGCCGCCCTGGAGCAGCTTTCCGGCGCCTCGGGGCAGCTCCTGGCGGCCCTCCCGGACCATGTACTGCGCGATGCCGCGCTGACCGCCGTGCAGTCGCGCGACTCGACCACCGGCACGTTGGCCGCGGTCGACAGGCTGCTGCGCCGGGCCGTCCACGGTGCGGCGTCGAGGGGGAGCGTGGGCCGTGCCGCCTACGCGGTGGAGCTGCTGGGCCACGTCGTCAGCGACCCGCGCCTCACCCGGTCGACGCGTCCCCTGCGCATCGACAGGGCGACGGCGCAGGCCATCTGGAAGGCCACAACGCCAGAGTCACGCGCGCGTGCCGACCGCCGCGTCCACCTCGCCGAACTCCTGGCGCCTCACCTGGCCGCCCTGCCCGACCTCGACGCCCTGGTACGCCGGACCGCACTGGAGGACGACGACCCGCACCTCGCGGCCCGCGCGGCGGCCGCCTGGGTGGCGCCGGGGCCGCTACGGGAGGAGCGCTGTGCCGAACTGGTCGGCATCGACGCCTCGTTCGCGACAGTGCCGCGCGTCCTGGAGACTCTCGTCACCCGACGCACCGACCTCCTGAGCGAACTCCTCACGGCCGTTCCCGGAGGTCTGATCGGTCGCGTGCGGCCCCGTGCCCTCCCTTGGGCCCCTCGGCTGCGCGCGGGCGTCCGAGGCCGCTGGCTGCCCGCACAGCGCCACGCCTGGGAGACACATCACGCGAGGGTCGCCCAAGATCCCCACGCCCCGCTGCGCGCCCGCGCCGACGCGGCCGCTCAGCTGCGCGACCCGAGTCTGCTCACCGCGCTCGCCGACACGGCACCCCAGCCGGTCGCCGCGGCCGCACTGGGAGCGCTGGGGCCGGCCGTCGGGCCGCTGCTGGACGCTCGGCACACGGCGTACGGCACGGCGTACGGCACGGCGACGCCCAGGAACGAGCCCGTCCTCGACGCTCTGCTGCGCCATGCCGCGACGGGCGGCGTCCGCGGCCGCGCGGCCATGGGTGCCCTGCGGAGCCTCCTGAAGGCCCTGCCCGAGCAGGACACCCTCATGCTGCTCGCGCCGGTCGTGTGCGCTGAGGACACGCCGGTGGGCACCCGCAAGGAAGCCGCCCGCGCGCTGGCCGGGCTGCCCGGGGTGGCGGCCCACGACGCCCTGGTGTCCGCTTGGGACACGCCACGGCAGCACCGTGATGTGCGTGCCGTCCTGGCGCTCGCCCTCGTGGCCACGATCGACCGCGCCGGAATCGCCGAACGGCTGCTGCGCGGCGCCACCGAACCCGCCGTCCGCGACGCGATCATCCACACGCGCGTGGGGCCCGTCAGGGACTCCATGGCCCCGGCCTACCGGGCGTTTCTGATGCGCCTCCTGAAGGAAGCGGACGAGGAGACCGCCGTCGCCGCGTGCAGGGCGTTGCCGGCATGGTGCGCGCAGGACAGTGACGACGTGCTGCGGGCGCTGATCGCCGTGGCCGTCGACCGGGCGCGCAGTCCTCGACAGTGGAACGCGGCGGCAAGGCAGCTGATGTGGCTTCCCCTCGGCCCGTCCGGCCTCCGTGCCCTCACGAACGCCTTCCATGAGCTGCGACGACAGGGGACCGGGGCCGACCGGCAAGGGAGAGAGGATGCCTTGCGGCGCCTGGCGGGCATCGCCGATGCCGTGCCGCAGGTCCAGCACGCGACGGTGGAGTCCCTGTCCGTCGCCGACGAACTCGCCACGGCTCTATGCGCTGTTGGACTGCGCCGCGAGGCGGTCCGTCTCCTGTGGGACATCTGCCTGGCCGCGCTGCGGCACGGCCGGTGCGACCAGGAACGCTGGGAAGGGCTCCTCGAACTGGTCGAGGAACGCCCTGAACGGCTCGCCTTCGCACGCGAGCCGTACCTGGACGTGGACGAACCGCGTGCCAGGAGCGCACTGCTCACCGCCGCCCGACTGCTGCGAGAACGCGGCACCCCGGTATCGGGGCTGATGGCCCTCGCCTTGGTCGGCGCCGGTGGGAGGGCGACCTCATGGGACGACACCTGGCAGGCCGAACTGGCGGCGCTGCGACGGCACGAGGACAGCGACACGGCGACCGCCGCGCTCCTCCTGCACTCCGGAAGGCCGCGCTCCTGCTGAACACCGCAAGACGCTGAACCGCCCGGCCAAGGAGGAGCCAGATCTCAGGAGGGGCGTACCGCCATCCTGTCGAGTGCTGCGAGAAGGCCGGGCAGTTCGGACCCGCGCCCCACCGGAAGAACCTCGCCCGGCTCCTCGTCGAGCAGGACGAACGCGATGTCGTCGGTCCTGGCGACCATGGACCAGCCGGGACCGTCGGCACGCAGGGTGCGGGCCTCCCCGGAGGCGAACGACGACCGGACCCGGCCCAGGGGCGGAGGCGTCTCCACGTAGGCGCGTACTTCGGCCAGGACGCGTCGTACACCCGTGAGCGGCTCGGAGTGCGCGGACTCGACGGCGACCGCCCGGGAGCCGTCGTGCGGCTGCCCGGCCCCGGCCCCATCGCCCGCCGTGAAGTCGGCGTCGTCGATCTGCTCGCGCCAGACGGCCCACTGCAGAGCGATCTCGTCGGCACCGAGACGCCGCTGCGCGGGCCCCCACGCGTCCGACTCCGGTGGCGACAGGGGGATGCGGTGGGGCGTCCCGGGTTCGGGCTGCGGGTCGTGCGGCGCGGGCACGCCCGGCGCGGCCACGGCCACCGCCAGCGGCCAGCCGGGCAGCGCCTCGACCACGGTGCGCTCGCCCGGCGACAGGTCGTACTCCATGCCGCAGTCCCAGGAGGCGATCGCGACGGCGACGAGCGAGACGTCGTCGGTCACGACCGTCCAGCGCGCGCCGGAGCCGTCCTGGCCGAGCACCAGGCCGTACCCGGCGGCCACCGGCGGAAGGTCGAGGGCCGCACACGCCTCCGGGTAGTCGTCGCCGAGCACACTGGGGAACTTCGCGGGCGTCAGCAGGACCGCCGTCAGTACGTACAGGGCGTCGTCATCGGCGGCGACGGCGTCGTCCGTTCCGGCCATGCAGGCCTCCCCATCACTGCCCACGTGTTTCTCCGACGGCGCACCATAACCACTGGCCCCAGGCGCCGTCGAGGGTCCGTGACCAGGAAGACATCGCCGCCTGGCGCGCCCTGTCAGCGGTTCTGAGGGCGGGCGTGCGCTTCCATCAGGGCTGCTGTGGACGGGGTCCGAGCTACCGCCCCCGCACGCCGTGCGAGGTCCGTGAGCGGCTCGCCCACGCCGCCCGGACGGGCGTTCCGCTCACGGTGCCGCCGGGACAGGCGTTCCGCTCACGGTGGCGCTCGTCTGCCCCGACCCCACGCACACCGACGTCACGCGGCGGGCAGGCCGAGGAGCGTACGCGCCACGGCGCCCGGCGACTCGTCGTGCTCACGGGCGAGGGCGATGACCGCCCGGCAGGCCAGTTCGTTCACTCCGAAGGACAGCGCTTCCGGCGAGACCCAGCCCGAGGCCTCGTCGATCCGCTCCTGGTCGTCCTCGGCACAGGCAGCCACATAGACGGCGGCCGCCTCGAAGAGGTTGTGGGTGCGCTTGTCGTCGCCCGGCGCCGTGTCCACCCTCCAGAGCTTGCGGATCCAGTCGAACATTCAGGTCACCTTCCCCCGCGCGGGTCCCGCTACTGGATGCTCATCCTTCGTATCTCAAAGTAAAGTTGAAGGCTCGGCGGCAGAAGGGGAACCGTGCGGTGAAGCGCTACGAGCGGCTCCAGCAGATCCGGTGCCTCGACCCGGAGAAGGACTACCTGGAGATCTACCGACTGTCCGCGACCTACGAGTTCCCCTGGGACCACGCACGCGCGCTGGAGCTCGCGCTGTACCGCACCTACGCGGTGCCGAGCATCGGTGCCCTCCTGGCCGAGACGGCGGAGTTCAGCACCCGTACGCAGAAGCGGTACGACGACACGGCGCTGCTCCTGGACGCGATCGTCGAGCACGGCTTCGACAGCGACGAGGGGCACACGGCGATCCGCCGCATCAACCAGATGCATCGCAGCTACGACATCAGTAATGACGACATGCGCTACGTGCTGTGCACGTTCGTCGTGATGCCCAAGCGCTGGATCGACAGCTACGGATGGCGCAGGCTGTCGCGGCACGAGATGGCCGCGGCGGCGGCGTACTACCGCACTCTGGGCCAGCACATGGGCATCAAGGAGATCCCCGGTTCCTACGAAGAGTTCGCCCAGTGTCTCGACGCCTACGAAGAGGCCCACTTCGGATGGGACGAAGGGGCGCGCAGTGTCTCCGACGCGACCCTGGAGCTGATGGTCTCCTGGTATCCGCGCCCGCTGGCGCCCGTCCTGCGCAGGGCGACCCTGGCGCTGCTCGACGAGTCGCTCCTGCGGGCCTTCGACTACGCACAGCCGTCCGCCGCGACGCGTGCGCTGGCCCGGCGCGCGGTGCGGCTGCGCGGCCGTGCGGTCCGCCTCCTCCCGCCGCGCACGGCCCCGCGCTACGCACGGCAGAACTGGGAGGTCAAGGGCTACCCGGACGGCTACAGGATCGGCGAGCTCGGCACCCGGCCGGTGCCCGGCGTGCGCGGCTGTCCGGTGCGGCACGAGGAGGCGCCCGCCGCGGGCTCAGCCGAGTGACGCGAGGGTCTTGCGCAGCCAGGCGAGTTCGGCGCGGCTCGTGGCTCGCGCGATGGTGAGGATGCCCTGCCGGAACGGGTCGTCCAGTTCCTCCGCGCGCAGCGGCCGGTCGCCGTCGTAGAAGAAGCTGGCGGGCTCCTGGAGGAAGGTGAGACGCCGCCGCAACACCGCGGCCTGGGCGTCCGGGTCCTCCAGGTGCCGCAGGAAGGCGAGCACCGTGAACCAGCGGTTCTCGTCGGTGATGTCCCCCCGCTCAGGCTCGGCCAGACGGCGGTGCAGCTCGCTCCTGCCGTCCGCGGTGAGGCTCAGGACGTGGCGCGGCGCTGCCACGGCCCCGGGCTGGGTCTCGCGGGCCAGCAGCCCCGCCTTCTCGAGCCGCTTGATGGCCGGGTACAGCGTGCTCTCCGCGACCGGACGGACGTGCCCCGTCAGAGCGGTGATGCGCTTGCGCAGTTCGTAGCCGTGCAGCGGGCAGTCGTACAGGAATCCAAGGATGGCGAGCTCCAGCATGTCCGCATTCTGCCGCACTCGCGGAGTACATCGGGTCCGTAGTACTTCGGAGGCGATGTATTGTGCGACGAGGCGCCGGACGCAGAAGCGGAACCCGGCGCTCAACGACAAGCCGTGCTCAAACGGAACACCGTGCTCAAACGGAAAGCCGTGCCCGGCGGAGCTCGGCACTCAGCGGCACTCAGCAGTACTCAGCGGCACTCAAGGGGGAGCGGAACATGACGATCAGGAACGCGCGGTTCGACGCGGAGGGCAGTCTGATCCGGTGGACCGAGTTCGAGGGCGAAGGCCCCGCGCGGGTGTACGTGCACGGCCTCGGGGCGGCCTCGGCGCCCTACCACGCGCACATCGCCGCCCGGTCCGAACTGGCAGGGCGCAGATCGCTGTTCGTGGACCTGCCCGGTCACGGCCTGAGCGACCGCCCCAGCGGCTTCGGCTACACCCTGGAAGACCATGCGGACGCTGTCGCGGCGGCCCTGGACGAGGCGGAGGTGCGCGACGCGGAGATCGTCGCGCACAGCATGGGCGGCTCCGTGGCCATCGTGCTGGCCCACCGCAGGGCCGACCTGGTGGCACGCCTCGTCCTCACGGAGGCCAACCTCGACCCGTATCCGCCGAGGACCGCGGGCAGCAGCGGAATCGTGGGCTACGAAGAGGACGCTTTCGTCGCCGAGGGGTACGCGCGCGTACTGGAGAAGGTCGGCCCGGCATGGGCCGCGACCATGCGCCTCGTCGATCCGCGTGCCCTGCACCGCAGTGCCATGGGCCTCGCGCGCGGGACGCGGCCCACGATGCGCGCGACGCTGATGGCGCTCTCCGTGGAGCGCGTCTTCGTGCAGGGCGCGCTGAGCGGAGACGTCCCGGGCGGCGACGACCTGGAGGCGTCCGGCGTGCGGGTCGTCACCGTGCCCGATGCCGGGCACAACGTCATGCTGGACAACCCGCCCGCCTTCGCCGCGGTGCTCGCGGGACGCTCCTGAGTGACGTCCTCGTGCGCTCTGAGGTGCGTCAGTCCTGTCGTACGGCGAGGGCGAGGAAGCGGGCGTCCTCGTCGATGTACGACGTCAGCTGCCAGCCCGAACCGGCGAGGAGCGGGCCGAGGTTGTCCTCGGCGCGCAGGTCGTCCGGGGTGATCTGGCGGCCCTGGCGAGCGGCGAGGGCCGCGCGCCCCACGGGGTGGAACAGCGCCAGCAGGCCTCCCGGGCGCACCACCCGCGCCAGCTCCCGCAGGTTCTCGGCCGGGTCGGGCAGGTGCGCGACGAGGCCCGCGCCGAACACGGCGTCGAGCGTCTGCGCGCGTACGGGCAGCCGTGCCACGTCCGCGAGCAGGAGCCGGCCGCAGGACTGCCTGCCCGCCCGTACGGCGGCCTCCAGCATGGCCGGGGTGAGATCCACGCCCAGGACCGTCCCGGAGGGCCCCACGGCGTCCCTCAGCGCCGGCAGGGCGCGGCCCGTGCCGCAGCCGGCGTCGAGGACCCGGGCGCCCGGCCGCAGGCCGAGTGCGGCCACGGCGGCGCGGTAGGCGGGGCCGTCGTCGGGGAAGCGGCTGTCCCAGTCGGCGGCGCGTGCCGCGAAGAACTCCTGGACGCGTGTGTGGTCATCGGTCATGGGGCTCATGATTCCGCATGTCTCCGGAGGGGCCGGGTTGTACGCGGGCGAGGGCTACTCCCGCGCACGGGACCTACTTTGATCAGAAATGATCATGTTTGCTAAGGTCTGCGCCTTATGACGCCGCAGAAGCGTGACTACGCCAAACTCTGGTTCGCCTCCGGAACTTCAGCATTGGGAGACGGGGTCACCCTGGCCGCAGGCCCGCTGCTGATGGCGACCCTCACCGACGATCCCGCGCTCATCGCGGGTGCCGTCTTCGCGCAGCAACTCCCCTGGCTGATCTTCTCGCTCCTCAGCGGAGCCCTCGTCGACCGCGTGGACCGCCGGATCGTGGTGGCCGTCGTCGACGCGGTGCGGGGAGTCGTGATCGGGGGGCTGGCCCTCCTCGCCTGGGGCGACCTGCTGAGCGTTCCCGCCGTGTACGGCGCGGTCTTCCTCATGGGCCTCGGCTCGACGCTCGCGGACAACGCCAGCCAGGCCCTCGTACCGAGCGTGGTTCCCCCGGAAGACCTCGCCAAGGCCAACGCCTGGCTCTCGGGAGCCCGGATGCTGTGCAGCCAGTTCGCCGGGCCGCCCCTGGGCGGATGGCTCTTCGCCGCGGCGGCCGCGCTTCCGTTCGGCGTGGACGCCGCCACCTTCCTCCTCGCGGCCGGGCTCGTCTTCTCCATACGTCCGCGCACCGGCGACACGGAGCAGGCCGCGGAGCCGGGACCGGCCCGCTCGTCGATGCGGCGCGACATCGGCGAAGGCTTCCGCTGGCTGTGGAACCACCGCGCGCTGCGGCTGCTCGCCCTGGTCGTCGGCCTCATGAACATCACCTTCGGTGGCGCCTTCGCGGCATACGTGCTGTACGCGCGTGAACGTCTCGGACTGACCGAGGTCGGCTACGGGTTCCTCCTGTCGGCCACCGCGATCGGCGGTGTGGTCGGCACGCTGTCGGCCGCGCGCCTCGACGCCCGGTTCGGCGCCGCACCCCTGCTGCGGGCCGGGCTGCTCGTCGAGACGTGCTCCCACCTCGTGTTCGCGGTGACCCGGTCCCCGTGGGTGGCGGCCGTCACCCTGGTCGTCTTCGGCGCCCACGCGACCGTCTGGGGAGTCGTCGCGGACACCTATCGCCAGCGGGCCGCACCGGCCGGGCTGCTCGGCCGGGTCAACAGCGTCCATCTGCTGTTCAGCATGGGCGGACTGGCCCTCGGCTCGCTGATCGGCGGTGTCGTCGCCAGGACGTTCGGCATCGTCGCGCCGTTCTGGGTGGGATTCGGGGCCATGGCCGTGGTCGTCGTCCTCGCCTGGGGAGCCATGACGCCGTCCGTGTTCGCGTCCCGGGCGGCGGGGGAGGAGCCCGCACCGCCGAAGGCCCCCGTCCCGTCCTGAGCGTGCAGGGCCTGTCCTGAACGCTCAGGGGCTGTCCTGAACGTCCGATGCCCGTCCTGAACGTCCGGGCTCCCGTCCGGACGTTCAGGCTCAGGAATCCCGCGCCAACTCCTGCGGCCGCACGGGCTGCTCCACCGGATCGCCCCAGCTCTGGGGCGACCCGAAGTGCCGTTCCACCCACGCGGGGTCGTACACGGAGTCGAGATAGCGCTCGCCCTGGTCGGGGGCGAGCGCCACGGCGGTGAGGGCGGGCGCGTCCCCGCGCGCGGCGAGCCAGCGCAGCGCGCCGCTGACCACCGTGCCCGTCGAACCACCGAACAGGAAGCCGTGCCGCGCCATCGCGTGACAGCTGTTGACGGTGTCCCTCTCGGGCACCATCACCACGTCGTCCACCAGGCTCGCGTCGAGCAGCGGAGGCCGCACGCCCGCGCCGAGACCCGGAATCATCCGGGGCAGCGCGGGACCGCCGAAGGTCACGGAGCCGACGCTGTCGACGGCCACGATCGTCACGGGCCTGCTCCGCTCCCGGAAGTAGCGGGCGCAGCCCATCAGCGTGCCGCCGGTGCCCGCCCCCACGAAGAGGACGTCGAGCTCCGGGAACTCGGCCGCGATGGCGGGCGCCGTACTGCGGTAGTGCGCCCGCCAGTTGTTCGGGTTCGCGTACTGGTTCAGCCAGACGTACCGCGCGTCCTCCTCGCACATCCGGTGCACCAGGTCGATCCGCGCGCCCAGCAGACCGCGGCTCTCGTCCGCCTGCGTGACCACGCGCACCTCGGCGCCGAACGACTCCATCAGCCGTCGGCTCGCGCGGTTGCACCGGGAGTCCGTGACGCAGACGAAGCCGTAGCCCCGGTGCGCCGCGATCATGCTCAGCGCGATGCCGAGGTTGCCCGAGGACGACTCGACGATCACGGACCCAGGGGTGAGAACACCGTCCCGCTCGGCCGCGCGCACCATCTCCAGAGCTGCCTTGAGCTTGATGGAGCCCGCGAGGTTGAAGCCCTCGCACTTGAGGTGGAGCGGCACCCCGAAGACCGATGCGAGATTCACGAACACGTCATCCGCGTTGATCTCGTAGGGGGCTGAGACAACCGGCACTTCATCACCCCTTTCGTTCGGGCGCCGATCAGGCGCCGGTACGTCCGTAGCGGTCGAGCTCGTGGAAGAAGCCGTCCACGACGCCGAGCCGTCCCGCCTCGCGCAGCCGGTCGTGGACGTGCCTGCCGAGAGCGATGTCGAGGACGCCCAGGCCGAACGGGGAGAAGATCACCGGCCGGTCCGTCGGCACCTGGGCCCGGCCCTCCAGGACGTCGTACAGCGTGCCGTCGATGAAGTCCCGGTTGCCCGTCCGCTGTTCGGTCAGGTGGACGGAGGTGTCGGCCTTCAGGCAGTGCTCCACGTCGTCGACGAAGTTCGCCGATGCCAGGACCACGTCCGGGGCCACGTCCCGCAGCGACACGTTCAGCACGAGCGGGTTGTGCGCGAACCACGCCGGGTCGTGGACGTGCGGGCTCGCCGCGACGGTGGCGAAGACCACCAGGTCGCTGTCCCGGATCACGTCCTCGGCGGTACGCCCGACGACGACCCGGGCGTCGCCCGGGCGGCCGTTCAGGTACTGCGCGAACGCCCCCGCGTGGTCCTCGGACAGGTCGTGGACACCCACCTCGTCGAAGGTCCAGCCGGTGGCCTCGAAGTAGTGGTGGATGTAGCGGGCGATGAGCCCGGTGCCGATGAAGCCGATGCGACGCGGCCGCTCGCCCGGGCTGAGGCGCCCGGCGGCGAGGACCGCCGAAGCCGCCGTCCTGGAGGCGCTGATGATCGAGCTCTCCAGGCACGCGAACGGGTAGCCCGTGTCGTGGTCGTTGAGGATCAGGACCGCGGACGCGCGCGGGATGCCGGACGCGACGTTGTCGGGGAAGCTGGAGATCCACTTCAGGCCGTCCGTCGGCTGCTCGCCGCCCACGGACGCGGGCAGGGCGATGATCCGTGACGTGGGCCGGTCCGGGAACCGCAGGAAGTACGACGGGGGATTGACCGTGGAGTTCCGGCCGTGCAGCCGGTAGACCTCCTCGATCAGATCCACCACCTGCGTCTCGCCGCCGGTGAGCACCTGGGCGACCTGCTCGCCGGTGATCACGGCGAATGACGGCACGACGGGCTCGTGGGACAAGGCTGACTCCAACCGTGAGGATGCGTGACTTGGTGACTGCTGGGTGTGCGGCGGGGCGCGGGTGCAGGCCGCCGCGGCGCTCGGGAGCGCGCCCCGGGAGCGGGGCCGCGCCGGATCGTGAGCCGGAAGCGCCGCGCAGGGGGCAGGGAGGCGCCTCCGGCCCGTGGCGCCCCGCTGTCAGGACTGCGCCGCGGCCCGGAAACGCCCCGGTGTCAGGACTGCGCCGCGCCGGGGAAGGCCGGAAGCGCCACGGGGTCACCGAGGACGACCGCGACCTCACGGCTCCCCTCGTACGGCTCCCGGCTGTGGGCCATCCGCAGATTGTCGACGATCATGAGGTCTCCGGCTCGCCACGGCTCGCGCAACGTGTGCTTCTCGTAGACCTCGTTGATGGCGAGCACAGTGGACTCGTCGATCGCCGCGCCGCTGCCGTAGCGGGTGTTGAAGGGCAGGCCGTCGTCGCCGAACTCGAACTTCAGGTACTCGCGGATCGCCGCGTCGAGCGTCCACTCGCTGAGGAACGAGACCTGGTTGAACCAGGCCCGCCGGCCCGACACCGGGTGGCGCAGGACGGCCGCGGAGCGCTGGCGCGTGCGCAGGCCGCCGTCGCCCGCCCAGCGGGTCTCGATGCCGCGGTCCGCGCAGTACGCGTCCACGGCCGCACGGTCCCCGGTGCCGAACGCCGCCGCGAGACTGATGCCGGTGAGGTCGGTGTAGTTGCGGTCGAGCAGCCACCCCTCGCTCCCGAACCGCTCCACGAGGTCGGCGGGCAGCGCCTCCAGCACCTCCTGGGAGTCCGCCACGGCCGTCACGCCGCCGGAGGACGGCGCCGTCAGACAGGCGAACATCAGGGTGCCCGGCACCTCGCGGGCGTAGCTCAGCTCGTGGTGCATGCACATCGGCTGCTCGGCGGGCCACTCGGACGACGAGTAGACGCCGTCCGCGAGGACGCTCCGCGCCGCGAAGCCCTCCCGCTCGGTCATCACCTCGTGCAGCAGCTCCCGGCTGATCCGACCGACCGTCTCCGCGTCCCGCAGGCCCAGGCCGCGGACCAGCAGGGCGCCGTGCTGGGCGACGGTCGCGTGCAGCCGCGCGCGGTGCTCGGCGGCCCAGGCGACGGGGTCGGACGGCGCGTCGGCGCCGAGGTCGAGCACGGCGGGCCGTCCCTCGGTCCTGACCACGTCGAACGGGGCGTCGGCGGCGGGCCTCGGCGTCGGTGCCATGGTGTGCTCGGATCCTTCGTCTCGCTGGTCGTCCCGGGGGGCGGACGGGGCCGTGGCATCGGCTTCCGGGGAGGGGGAGGCGGGCGCGGCGGAGCGGTCCTCCGCCGTGCCAAGGAGGGCGGCCAGAGCGGCGAGCGTGGGGTGCTCGCGCACGTCCCGCAGGGTGAAGGCCCGCTCGGCCTTCACGACGAGCCGGATCGCCGAGAGGGAGGTCCCGCCCAGGGCGAAGAAGTCGCTCTCGCGGCCGATCCTCTCGACGGGCACCCGCAGCACCTCGGCCCACGCCTCGGCCATCCGGCGTTCCTCGTCGGTGCGCGGCGCGTCCTGGGTCTCCTGCTCGGCGGACGCGAGGAGCTCCTGGGCGAGCGCCCGCAGGGCCCGCTTGTCGGTCTTGCCGTTCGACGTCAGCGGCAGCGCGTCCAGAAGCACGACCCTGCGCGGCACCATGTACACCGGAAGGCTCTGCGCCAGCCCGTCGAGCAGCTCTTCGGAGGGCAGCTCGGAGCCGGTCCGGAAGCCGACGAGCTCACGGTCCCCTTCGCCGTTGTCGACGACCACGACGGCGCCGTCCCGGACTCCGGGAAGCCGCAGCAACTGGTTCTCGATCTCACCGATCTCGATGCGGAAGCCCCGGATCTTGATCTGCGCGTCACGTCGGCCGAGGAACTCGAGCGAGCCGTCCGGCAGCCAGCGCCCGAAGTCACCCGAGCGGTACAGCCGATGGCCCGGGCGGTGCGGGTCCTCGCCGAACGCCTGCTCCGTACGCACGGGATCGTTGACGTAGCCGCGACCCACGCACACCCCGGAGAAGACGATCTCACCGGGGGCGCCGAGGGGGACCGGGCGCAGGTCGTCGTCGACTACGTAGACCGTCACGTTGCGCACCGGCGGCCCGAGCGGCACGGAGTCGCGCTCGGGGACCGCGGTCAGCACCGCGTGGTTGGTGTCGTCCGACGTCTCGGTGAGCCCGTACGCGTTCACCAGGGCGATGGCGGGGAACCGTGCGAACCAGCGCACGGTCAGTTCCTTCTTGAGCGCCTCGCCCGTGACCGACACACAGCGCAGCCGGGACAGCCGCCCGGGAGCGTCCTCGAGCCGGGACAGCAGGACCTCCAGATACGACGGCACGATCTGGAGCACGGTGACCCCGCCCCGCTCCACCGTCTCCAGGAAGCGGTCGACGTCGAGGATGGCGTCCTGCTCGACGATCAGGGTGCGTCCGCCGACCACGAGCGCGGAGACGAGCTGCCACAGGGAGATGTCGAAGGACTGCGGCGCGGTCTGCGCCACGACCTGCCCCTCGTCGATGCCCAGGTCGTCGATCTTCGCGTACAGGTGGTTGACGAACCCCTCGTGCTCGCACATGGCCCCCTTGGGTTCGCCGGTGGAGCCCGAGGTGAAGTACAGGTAGGCCAGTTGGCCGGGGGCGACCTGGACCCCGGGGTTGTGCTCGGAGCGGCCTTCGGCGAGGGCGGCGGCGACGGTCAGCACGTCCAGGTCCGCGGCGGCGGCCCGCGCCAGCTGCCCGGAGCCGCCCTCCTCGGTCAGGGCGAGGCGGCAGCCGCTGCGCTCCAGCATCCGGGCCATCCGCTCCGCCGGGAGGCCCGGCTCGACGGGCAGGTAGGCGGCTCCGGCCTTGAAGATGCCGATCACCGCTGCCTGCCAGTCGAGGTGACGCTCGGTCACGACGGCCACGACCGCTTCCGGGCCGAGGTCCCTGGCGAGCAGCGCGTGCGCGATGCGGTTGGCCTTCGCGTTCAGCTCGCCATAGGTGTGGCTTTCGCTCCCGTGCACGGCGGCGATGTCGTCCGGCCGCAGCGCCGCCTGTTCCTCGAACAGTTCGTGGAAGCGGCGGTCGGGCAGTTCGCGCGCGGGCCCGGCCATGTCGTGGAGCTGGCGGCGGAGCTCGTCGTCGGAGAGCAGGACGCGGCTGCGGCACGGCGCGTCGGGCGCGGCGGCCATGTGCTCCCAGGCCGTCACGTAGTACCCCGCGATGCGCTCGGCCGCCTCGGCGTCCAGGACGTCGAGGCGGTAGCGCAGACGCAGCGTCGGCCCTTCGGGGCCGTTCCGCAGGGCGACGGTCAGGGCGGCGTCGGGGCTCTGGTGCGGCTGCCCGGGGCCGAGGTCGAGGACGGTCTCGAAGGCGCCGCCCGCGGTGTCCTGCGCGGCGCGTGCGGCCGTGGTCAGGAGCTTCCGCCAGCTTCCGTCGTCCAGGGTGAGCGTGCATGCCCGGACATCGACCGGTGCGGCGGCGGAGGTCGGGGCGACGTACCCCGTCACGAAGGCCTGTTCACCGCTGAGCGCGCCGAGGACCGCGGTGTGCGCGGCGAGCGCCGCCGCCTCCCAGGGCGCGGCGGAACGGCGGGCCAGGAGGCGGACGCGAGCGGCCAGGCGCACGGGGACCGTCCGGGTCAGCTCCGCGTGTCCGGGTCGGGCACTGGTCGGCGGCACCCAACGAGGTATCAGCCGCTGCGGTGCTCCAGTGATCGTCATCGCTCTCTCCTGTGGGGCCGGAAGCCGAGGGGAGGGGTGAACGGCGCATCGAAATCCGGTTGACGGAAAGCAGCTTGACGCCCCGTGGAACGGCTACGAATGTCGGGCCCGTGCCCGATCCCCCTGAACTACTCGTAGTCGAAGACGGTCAAACGTTACCTCACCGGTCTGGACCGTCGGGAGGGTGTTCGCGAGGGCGTTCCGGACCGCATCGAGGATGCCGCCGAGAGCCCGTTCCTGAGGGCGTTCCGCCCTTGCTCGACAGGGAACTGACGGCGCGTCCGGTACGGCTGGACGCGACGGCCAATGAATTTTGTCCAGATCGGGTCTTCATGACAGTGTCGTGAGGGCGCGACCGATGGCGGACGTCAACAGGACGCAGACGTCTTGATGTTGCCTGACGGCATCGGTGAGTAATCTCACAGGGCCTTGGATCGGTGCTGACCTGCAGGCAAGATCTGCACGCGGTCGGCGGTAGGTGCCGAGGCCGCGAAAACGGGCAAACGGGGGAAGTGTGATGGGTTTCAGCGATTCGGCGTGTACGACGACATCGACTGTCGGAAAGGGAGTCGCCGCGCAATGGGCAGTGTCCCGTTGAGTAAGGCGCCCCATCGGGACGGCCGTCCGAACAGGTGCTGTCCCGGCACTTTCCGTATCTCCCAGGCTTATTGAAGAAACCTTGGCACATGCTTAGCGAAAACGTTGCCCCGGCCGACCGCTGGTTCCGGCGGATCACCACGTGGGGCGGAAGCCCGCGGGCCCGCCTCATTTGCTTTCCCCATGCCGGCGGCACCGCTAGCTACTTCCGTGGCTGGTCCCGCCTCGTCCCGTCCGACATCGAAGTACTGGCGGTCCGCTATCCCGGCAGGGAAGACCGCCTCATGGACCCCTTCGCGGAGTCCATGGAGGAACTGGCCGACGACGTCTTGTCCGCCGTTCGGCCGCTGCTCGACAGACCGGTGGCGTTCTTCGGGCACAGCATGGGGGCGTCCGTCGCCTACGAGGTCGCGGCGCGGCTGCACGCGACGGCGCGACCGCACGCGGAACGCGCCCCGCTCCACGGAACCGCACCCATGGCGCTCTTCCTCTCCGGCCGCGCGGGCCCCGGTCACGAGCGCACGCGGAATCTGGGCGAGGCCGACGACCAGGAACTGATGGACGAAGTCATCGGCATGGGCGGCACCCAGGCGCATGCCTTCGCCGATCCGGAACTCCGTGATCTGGTCCTTCCCGTCATCCGCTCGGACTTCCGCCTGGTGGAGCGCTACGGGAGGAAGAGCCCCGGCAGCCGCGCCCTGAACATCCCCGTCCACGCCTACTACGGTGACGACGACACCTATCTCGACGCGCAGGCGATCGAGGCGTGGGCGGCCGTGACGAGCGGCCCGTTCGCCGCGCGGAGCTTCACCGGCGGCCACTTCTACCTGGCGCGGCACGCCGAGGAACTCGTCGGCGACGTCGTCGGCAGCCTCCGGCCCCTCCTGGACAGACGGGTGCGCTGACCCGCCGCCGCCAACCGGTCGCGAGCTCGTACGGCACCACTGCGCCGCCCCGCACGGCGTCGGAGCGGCCCGCTGACGCACGCGCCTCGGCCTCTTCGGCATGCCGCGGCCGGTGTTCGGGGGATTCGGATCGCCGGATCGTCGGCGCACCGGGAATGCCGTACGAGATCTCAGGCAAGCCGTTGTCAAGTCCCCAGTAGGACCCGCGAGTTCCCCTCTACGCCCGCATCAAGACGCGCACGAGCCCGCGCAAGTCGGGTGCAAGCCCCACCCGAGATCCACACAAGATCCCACCCGAGATCCCAGTCAAGTTCCCACGCAAGAGGAGAAACCGATGAGCAACCCGTTCGAAGACGCCGACGGCACGTACGTCGTTCTCGTCAACGACGAGGGCCAGCACTCGCTCTGGCCCACTTTCGCCGACGTTCCGGCTGGCTGGACCAAGGTGTTCGGTGAAGCCGGGCGCACCGAGTGCCTCGAGTTCGTCGAGCAGTCCTGGACCGATATGCGTCCGGCAAGCCTGATCTCCGCCATGGAAGCCGGAGTTGAAGCCAAGGCCTGACGCAGGTCAGTCCTTTCGATACTTTCCGGGTGCCGGTTCCCGATTCCCCGGCAACCCGTCTTCTCGTGACCGTCGGCGTCCAGGAGCGGCCGGCCCGTGTACCGGGCCGCGCCGACTTCCGGCGTGTCACAGGAATGCCCGGACGGCCGCATGTGGACTGCCCGCCGCCCGCAGAACTCTTTGAATAGATCAATTAAGGGGTATTGGTGTGTCTGAGCAGGACGGCGTCTTCCACGAGTTGATGGCTGCGCAGCTGGGAATCTGGACTGCTCAGCATCTGCACCCCGACAACCCCATTTACAACGTCGGCGAATACATGGAGATCCACGGCGACCTGGACGTCGAACTCTTCGAGCGGGCCCTGCGCTCCGCGCTGCGCGAAGCGGAGGCCGTCCACACCCGCTTCGTCGGCGAGGGCGAATCCGTCCGGCAGCACGTCAAGGTGTCGGACGACTGGCCCTTCCACAAGATCGACCTCAGCGGCGAGCCCGACCCGCGGGCCCGCGCCGAGGAGTGGATGCGGACGGACATGCGCCGCCCGGTCGACATGCGCACCGGCGCCCTGTTCACCCAGGCGATGCTCCGGCTCGGCCCGAACCACGTGTACTGGTACCAGCGCTGCCACCACATCCTCGGCGACGGCTTCTCCGGCCCTCTGGTCAACAACCGCATCGCGCAGATCTACGCGGCCCTCAGCGCGGGCGACACCTACGACGAGGGCGCGCTCGCCCCCTTCTCCAACCTGCTCGACGCCGACCGCGCCTACCGCGGTTCGGAGGAGCAGGCGAAGGACCGCGCGTACTGGGGCGAGATCTTCGCCGACCTGCCCACCCCGGTCAGCCTCAGCGGCCAACTCCCCACCGGCACACCGCACCACCTGATCCGCGGCACGGCGGAGGTGCGCCCCGAGGCCGCCGCTGACCTGCGCGCCACGGCACGCTCGCTGCGCACCAGCATCTCCGGCATGGCGATCGCGGCCGCCGCGGTCTACCTCAACCGCGCCACGGGAGCCGAGGACGTCGTCGTCGCCCTCCCCGTCTTCGGACGGTTCGGCAGCGCCCAGCGCCAGACCCCGGGCATGGCGACCAACCTGCTGCCGATCAGGCTGACGGTCCGCTCCTCGATGACCGTCGAGGAGCTCGTACGCCAGGTCTCCGTCCAGGTGCGCGGCGCCCTGCGCCACCAGAAGTACCGCTACGAGGACATGCTCAGGGACCTCCGGCTCATCGGCCGCGGCAACCTCGCCAGCATGGTCGTCAACGTCGTCCCCTACGCCTACGACTTCTCCTTCGGCGACTGCGAGGTCCGCGCCCACGCGCTGAGCAGCGGCCACTTCAACGACGTCGCGTTCTGCGTCTACGACCGGTCCGCGGACGGCCGGATCCAGATCGCCACGGACGCCAACCCCGAGCTGTACTCGCAGGACGCCAACCAGCGGCACACGGACCGCCTCCACAACGTCCTGACCTGGCTCGCGACGGCCGCCCCCGAGGACCGCGTCGGACGCGTCGAGATCCTCGACGAGGCCGAGCGCCGCCAGGTCCTCCAGGACTGGAACGACACGGACCGGCCCGTCCCCGCGACCACGCTGACCGCGCTCCTGGAGGAGCAGGCGGCCCGCACCCCCGACGCGCCCGCCGTCTCCTCCCAGGGCGTGGAGCGCTCGTACGCGGAGCTGCACGCGAGCGCGAACCGGCTGGCCCGCCTTCTGATCTCCCGCGGTGTGGGGCCGGAGTCCCTGGTCGCCGTCTCCATGGAACGCTCCGTCGACCTGGTGGTGGCACTCCTCGCGGTCCTCAAGGCTGGTGGCGCCTATGTGCCGGTGGACCCGGAGTACCCGGCGGACCGCATCGCCTACATGCTGGAAGACGCGCGGCCCGTGCTCGTCCTCACCAGCGAGGCGGTCGCACCGTCCCTGCCCGACGTGGTGGGCCCCGAGCGCGTCGTCGTCGACGAGCCGCAGGTCACGGCCGCGCTGAACGGCCTCGACACCGCCGCCCTGACCGCGTCCGAGCGCGGCGGACCGCAGCTGCCGTCCCACCCCGCGTACGTCATCTACACCTCGGGTTCGACGGGGCGCCCCAAGGGCGTCCTGATCACGCACCAGAACCTGGTCAACTACGTGACCCGGTGCACGGAGGCCTACCCCGACCTCCACGGCACCACCCTGCTGCACGCGTCCATCTCCTTCGACGCCGGTGTGACCGCGCTGTACGGCGCCCTGACGTGCGGCGGCCGCGTGATCGTCGCGCCCATGGACGAGCACCTGCCCGCCAGGCTGCGCACCCAGGAACTGGCCTTCCTGAAGGCCACCCCGAGCCACCTCGCGTACATGGACGGATTCGACGAGAGCTGCGCCCCGACGGGTCAGCTCATGGTCGGCGGCGAGGCCGTCGGCGGCACTCAGATCCGCGACTGGCGCCGCCGCCACCCGTCCGTGGCCGTCGTCAACCACTACGGTCCCACCGAGGTGACCGTCGGCTGCACCGACTACGTGGTCACCGCCGACGACGACACCGAGACCGGCACGCTGCCCATCGGCCGCCCCATGTGGAACACGCGCGTCTACGTCCTGGACGCGGCTCTGCGGCCCGTCCCCGCGGGTGTCCCGGGTGAGCTGTACCTGGCGGGCGACCAGCTCGCGCGCGGATACCTGGGCCGGCCCGGCCTCTCGGCCGAACGCTTCATCGCCTGCCCGTTCGGCGCCGCGGGCGAGCGCATGTACCGCACCGGTGACGTGGTCCGCTGGCGCGCGGACGGAAACCTGGAGTTCCTCGGCCGCGCCGACGACCAGGTCAAGATCCGCGGTTACCGGATCGAGCTGGGCGAGATCGAGGCGGCGCTGGAGTCGCACGCGGATGTGGCGCAGGCCGCGGTGCTGGCGCGTGAGGACGTGCCCGGGGACAAGCGCCTGGTCGCCTACGTCGTCCCGGCCGTTTCCGGCGACACGGTGGACACGGCGGCGCTGCGGAGCCACCTCGGCCGGGCCCTGCCCGAGTACATGGTTCCGTCGGCGACGGTCGTCCTGGAGGCGCTGCCGCTGACGGTCAACGGCAAGCTGGACCGCCGCGCGCTCCCCGCGCCCGAGTACACCGCTGCCAGCGGCGGCCGCGCTCCCGCCTCGCTCCAGGAGGAGATCCTGTGCGCGGTGTTCGCGGAGGTCCTCGGTGTTCCCAGTGTGGGTGTCGACGACAACTTCTTTGAGATGGGCGGTCATTCGCTCCTCGCGGTGTCGCTGATCGAACGGCTCCGCGAGCGGGGCGTTTCCGTGAGCGTGCGCGACCTGTTCGCCGCTCCGACGGCCGCCGGTCTCGCCGCCACGTCGGCGGGCGCGGGCGGTGTCACTGTGCCGCAGAACCTGATTCCGGCGGGCGCCGAGGCCATCACGCCGGAGATGCTGCCGCTGGTGGACCTGACGGCGGAGGAGATCGAGCGGATCTCGGCCCGGGTGCAGGGCGGTGCGGCGAACATCGCCGATGTGTATCCCCTTGCCCCGTTGCAGGAGGGCATCTTCTTCCATTCAGTGCTGGGGGGTGACTCCGGTGCGGATGTGTATGTGTTGCCGACGGTTCTGGGCTTTGATTCGCGTGGCCGGGCTGAGCGGTTCCTTGAGGCGTTGCAGTCGGTCGTGGACCGACACGACATCCTCCGTACGGGCTTCGCGTGGGAAGGCCTGCGCGAGCCGGTCCAGGTAGTGCTGCGCAAGGCGGCCATTCCCGTCGAGGAACTCCAGCTCCACCCGCAGCCGGACACCGACCACGTGCAGCAGCTCCTTGACCTGTGCAGCCCCTCCATGGACATCCGGCAGGCCCCGCTGCTGCGGGGCACCCTCGCCGCGGAGCCGGGCACGGACCGCTGGCTGCTCGCCCTCCAGGCACACCACCTGATCCGTGACCACACCACCCTTGAGATCCTGCTGGGTGAGGTGCGTGCGCTGCTCGGCGGTGACGCGGAGGGGCTGCCGGCGCCGGTTCCGTTCCGGGAGTTCGTGGCGCAGGCGCGCCTGGGTGTGTCGCGTGCGGAGCACGAGCGGTTCTTCGGTGAGCTGCTGGGTGGTGTGAGTGAGCCGACGGCGCCGTTCGGGCTGTTGGATGTGCATGGTGACGGTTCGGATGTTGCTGAGGCGACGGCGCAGTTGGATGCGGGTGTTGCGGTGCGTCTTCGGGAGCAGGCGCGGCGTCTGGGTGTGAGCCCGGCGACGCTGTTCCACTTGGTGTGGGCGCGGGTTGCTGCGGTGACGTCGGGTCGTGACGACGTGGTCTTCGGCAGTGTGCTGTTCGGTCGTATGCAGGCGGGCGCGGGTGCGGATCGTACGCCGGGTCTGTTCATCAACACCCTTCCCGTGCGGGTTCCGACCGGTCGGGTGTCGGTGACTGAGGCCGTGCGGGGGATGCAGAAGCAGCTCGCCGACCTCCTCGTCCACGAGCACGCGTCCCTGGGGTTGGCCCAGCAGGCGGCTGACCTCGCGGCGGAGACCCCGCTGTTCACCTCCCTCCTCAACTACCGCCACAGCGCGGGCGGACCGGGTGACGAGCCGAGCATCGACCTGGACGGCGTCGAGCTGCTGTCTGTTCGTGAGCGTACGAACTACCCCGTGACGGTGTCGGTCGACGACACGGGTGACGGCTTCGGTCTGACGGTTCAGACGGCTGCTCCCATTGATGCCGAGTCCGTGCGTGACCTGCTGGGTGCCGCGACCGAGGGCGTTGTCGCAGCGCTGGAGGACGAGTCCGAGGACCTGCTGCTGGGCCGCGTGCCGGTTCTGGGCGAGGCGGAGCAGGGTCGTCTGGTGCGGGAGTGGAGTGGTGCTTCCCGTCCGGTGGCGGAGGCGTCGCTGACGGAGCTGTTCGCGGCTCAGGTGGGTCGTACGCCTGATGCAACGGCGGTCACCTTCGGCGGTACGGAGTGGTCGTACGCGGAGTTGGACGCGCGGGCGAATCGCCTGGCGCGGTTGTTGATTTCGCGTGGTGTGGGTGCGGAGTCGCTGGTCGCCGTCTGTATGGAGCGTTCCGCTGATCTGGTGGTGTCGCTGCTCGCGGTGCTGAAGGCCGGTGGTGCGTATGTGCCGGTCGACCCGGAGTATCCGGTGGACCGCATCGCGTACGTCCTGGAAGACGCGCGCCCCGTTCTCGTGCTTGCCAACCAGGCGACGGAAGGTGTCGTTCCCGAGGGGGCGGGCGTCCCGGCGCGCGTCGTGGTGGACGGTGCCGAGGTGCTGGCGCAGTTGGAGACGCTGTCCGCCGAGCCTGTTCGCTCTGTTGAGGTCTCGCCGTCGCAGGTGGCGTATGTGATTTATACGTCGGGTTCGACGGGGCGTCCGAAGGGTGTGGCGGTTCCGCATGGGAATGTGGTGGCGCTGTTCGGTGGGACGGATGGCTGGTTCGGTTTTGGTGCGGGTGATGTGTGGGCGTGGTTCCACTCGTTCGCGTTTGACTTCTCGGTGTGGGAGTTGTGGGGCGCGTTGCTGCATGGCGGGCGTCTTGTGGTGGTGTCGCGTGAGGTGTCGCGGAGTCCGCGTGAGGTTCTGGAGTTGCTGGTCGCTGAGCGTGTGACGGTGCTGAACCAGACGCCGTCGGCGTTCTATCAGTTGATGGCGGCTGAGGGCCGGGAGCCGTTGCTGGGTGAGCGGTTGGTGTTGCGGTGGGTGGTGTTCGGTGGTGAGGCGTTGGATCTGTCGCGGTTGCGTGAGTGGTATGCGCGGCATGCGGCGGATGCGCCGGTGTTGGTGAACATGTATGGCATCACCGAGACCACGGTGCACGTCAGTTACATGGCTTTGGATGAGGCTGTGGTTGCTGGTGGTGCGGGCAGTGTGATCGGTGTGGGCATTCCGAACTTGCGGGTGTTCGTGCTGGGTTCGGATCTGCGGCCGGTTCCGGTGGGTGTCGCGGGTGAGCTGTATGTGGCGGGTGCTCAGCTGGCCCGTGGGTATGTGGGCCGTCCGGGGCTGTCGGCGGAGCGTTTCGTGGCGTGTCCGTTCGGTGTTGCGGGTGAGCGGATGTATCGCACGGGTGATGTGGTGCGGTGGCGTGCGGACGGGAACCTGGAGTTCATCGGGCGTGCGGATGACCAGGTGAAGGTCCGTGGGTTCCGGATCGAGCTGGGTGAGATCGAGGCGGCGCTGGAGTCGCACGCGGATGTCGCCCAGAGCACGGTGCTGGTGCGCGAGGACGTGCCCGGGGACAAGCGCCTGGTCGCCTACGTCGTCCCGGCCGTCTCCGGCGACACGGTGGATGTGGCCGTGTTGCGGTCGCACGTGGGCCGGGCCCTGCCCGAGTACATGGTCCCGTCCGCAGTGGTCGTCCTGGAGGCGCTGCCGCTGACGGTCAACGGCAAGCTCGACCGCCGCGCGCTCCCCGCACCGGAATACACCGTGTCGGTGGGCCGGGCTCCGTCGGGTGTGCGGGAGGAGATCCTGTGCGCCATGTTCGCCGACGTACTCGGCCTCCCCAGCGTCGGTGTCGACGACAACTTCTTTGAACTGGGCGGTCATTCGCTCCTCGCGGTGTCGCTGATCGAGCGCCTGCGTGAGCGTGGCGTATCGGTCAGCGTGCGCGACCTGTTCGCAGCCCCGACGGTGGCCGGCCTGGCGGCGGCTTCGGCCGACGGCGAGCTGGTGTCGGTGCCGGAGAACCTGATTCAGGCGGGTGCTGAGGCCATCACGCCCGAGATGCTGCCCCTGGTGGAGCTGACGGCGGACGAGATCGAGGGGATCTCTGCCGGTGTGCTGGGCGGTGCGGCGAACATCGCCGATGTGTATCCGCTTGCCCCGTTGCAGGAGGGCATCTTCTTCCACTCGGTGCTGGGGGGTGACTCCGGTGCGGATGTGTATGTGTTGCCGACGGTCTTGGGCTTTGATTCGCGTGGCCGGGCTGAGCGGTTCCTTGAGGCGTTGCAGTCGGTCGTGGACCGGCACGACATCCTCCGTACGGGCTTCGCGTGGGAGGGTCTGAGCGAGCCGGTGCAGGTTGTGGTGCGCCACGCCGAGATTCCCGTGAACGAGGTGGACCTTGAGGGTGTCGATGGGGATCTGGCGCAGGGGCTCCTTGACCTGTGCAGCCCGTCCATGGACATCCGGCAGGCGCCGCTGCTGCGGGCCACGGTCGCGGCGGAGCCCGGCAGTGACCGCTGGCTGCTCGCCTTGCAGGTCCATCACCTGATCCAGGACCACACCGCTCTGGCTGTTCTCCTGGGCGAGGTGCGTGCGCTGCTCGGCGGTGACGCGGAGGCGCTGCCGGTGCCGGTTCCGTTCCGGGAGTTCGTGGCGCAGGCGCGCCTGGGTGTGTCGCGTGCGGAGCATGAGCGGTTCTTCGGCGAACTGTTGGGTGGTGTGAGTGAGCCGACGGCGCCGTTCGGGCTGTTGGATGTGCATGGTGACGGCTCGGATGTCGCTGAGGCGACGGAGGTGCTGGATGCGGGTCTCGCTACTCGCTTGCGGGAGCAGGCGCGGCGTCTGGGTGTGAGCCCGGCGACGCTGTTCCACTTGGTGTGGGCGCGGGTTGCTGCGGTGACGTCGGGTCGTGACGACGTGGTCTTCGGCAGTGTGCTGTTCGGCCGTATGCAGGCGGGCGCGGGTGCGGACCGTACGCCGGGTCTGTTCATCAACACCCTTCCCGTGCGGGTTCCGACCGGTCGGGTGTCGGTGACTGAGGCCGTGCGGGGGATGCAGAAGCAGCTCGCCGACCTCCTCGTCCACGAGCACGCCCCGCTCACCCTTGCCCAGCAGGCGGCTGATCTCGCGGCGGAGACGCCGCTGTTCACCTCCCTCCTCAACTACCGGCACAACGACCGACCGCGTGAGGAGATGGGCCTCGACCTCGGCGGCGTAGACATCGTCTACACACGTGAGCGGACGAACTACCCGCTGACGGTGTCGGTGGATGACACCGGCGAGGGCTTCGGCCTGACGGTGCAGGCGGCTGCTCCCATCGCTGCGCAAGCGGTGTGCGGCCTGGTCAGCGCCGCGGCCGAGGGCATCGTCACGGCATTGGAGGACGAGGCCGCGAGCCTGGTTCTGCACCGGATTCCGGTTCTGGATGAGGTGGAGCGGGATCGGTTGGTGCGTGGGTGGAACGACACGGATCGGTCTGTTCCGCAGGTGTCGTTGACGGAGCTGTTGGCGGCTCAGGCAGCGCGCACCCCTGATGCGACTGCGGTGGTGTTCGAGGGTGTTGAGTGGTCGTACGCGGAGTTGGACGCGCGGGCGAATCGTCTGGCGCGGCTCCTCATATCCCGTGGTGTGGTCGCGGAGTCGCTGGTCGCCGTCTGTATGGAGCGTTCGGCTGACCTGGTGGTGGCACTCCTTGCGGTGCTGAAGGCCGGTGGTGCGTATGTGCCGGTCGATCCGGAGTATCCGGCGGAGCGCATCGCGTACGTCCTGGAGGACGCGAAGCCGGCTCTGGTGCTGACCAGCAGGGCGACGGAAGGTGTCGTTCCCGAGGGGGCGGGCGTCCCGGCGCGCGTCGTGGTGGACGGTGCCGAGGTGCTGGCGCAGTTGGAGACGCTGTCTGCTGAGCCTGTTCGCTCTGTTGAGGTCTCGCCGTCGCAGGTGGCGTATGTGATTTATACGTCGGGTTCGACGGGGCGTCCGAAGGGTGTGGCGGTTCCGCATGGGGGTGTGGTGAATCGTCTGTTGTGGATGCAGGGTGTGTTTGGTCTGGGTGGGTCGGACCGGGTGGTGCAGAAGACGCCGTTTGGTTTTGACGTGTCGGTGTGGGAGTTCTTCTGGCCGTTGGTCGCGGGTGCGGGTCTGGTGGTGGCGCGTGCGGGTGGTCATCGGGATGCGGGGTATCTGGCGGAGTTGATCCGTCGAGAGCGGGTGACGGTCGCGCATTTCGTGCCGTCGATGCTGCGGGTGTTTTTGCGTGAGCCGGGTGCGGGGGCTTGTTCGGGGCTGCGGTGGGTGGTGTGCAGTGGTGAGGCGTTGGCGGCGGAGCTGAGGGATCAGTTCTTCGGTGTGCTTGAGGGTGTGGAGCTGCACAATCTGTATGGTCCGACGGAGGCGTCGGTGGATGTGACGGCGTGGGCGTGTGGTGCGGGTGAGGGGCCGGTGGTGCCGATTGGCCGTCCGGTGTGGAACACGCGTGTCTTTGTGTTGGATGCGGGTTTGCGTCCGGTGCCGGTGGGTGTGGCGGGGGAGCTGTATCTGGCGGGCGTGCAGCTGGCGCGTGGGTATGTGGGTCGTGCGGGGCTGACCGCGGAGCGCTTTGTCGCTTCGCCGTTTGGTGCTGCGGGTGAGCGGATGTACCGCACGGGTGATGTGGTGCGCTGGCGTGCGGACGGGAGCCTGGAGTATCTGGGGCGCGCGGATGATCAGGTGAAGCTGCGGGGCTTCCGGGTCGAACTCGGTGAGATCGGGGCGGCCCTGGAGTCCCACCCTGCTGTCACTGAGACCGCGGTGCTGGTACGCGAGGACGTGCCCGGGGACAAGCGTCTGGTGGCGTATGTGGTCCCGGCCGAGGGCGTAGTGGATGCGGCGGTGTTGCGGGCGCATGTGGGCCGGGTGCTGCCGGAGTACATGGTCCCGTCAGCGGTCGTCGTGCTGGAGGCGCTGCCGGTGACGGTGAACGGCAAGCTGGACCGCCGTGCGCTGCCCGCGCCCGAGTACACCGTCTTGGCTGGTCGGGCACCGGTGAACGTTCAGGAGGAGATCCTGTGTGCGGTGTTTGCGGAGGTCCTCGGCGTTCCCAGTGTGGGTGTTGACGACAACTTCTTCGAGCTGGGCGGTCATTCGCTTCTCGCGGTTCGTTTGGTGAGTCGTGTGCGGTCGGTGTTGGGTGTGGAGGTTGGTGTGCGGGCGGTGTTTGAGGCGCCGTCGGTGGGGTTGTTGGTGGGGCGGTTGGAGGGTGCTGAGGGGGCGCGGCCGGCGTTGTCGGCGCGGGTGCGTCCGGAGTTGGTGCCGTTGTCGTTCGCGCAGCAGCGGTTGTGGTTCCTGGGTGAGTTGGAGGGGCCGAACGCGACGTACAACATTCCCGCGGGTATCCGTCTGCGGGGCGAGCTGGACGTCGCAGCCCTGGGTGCGGCGCTCAACGACGTGGTGGCACGGCACGAGGTGCTGCGCACGGTGTTTCCGATGGTCGAGGGCACGGCCCAGCAGCGGGTACTTGATGCCGCGTCACATGGTTGTGAACTGAAGGCCGTGAACGTCTCCTCGGATGAGCTGGAGGGGGTGATGGCTGAGGCGGCCGGGTGTGTGTTTGATCTGTCGGTGGATGTTCCGTTGCGGGCGTGGTTGTTCACGACGGGTCCGCGGGAGCATGTGTTGATGTTGGTGTTGCATCACGTGGCGGGTGATGGCTGGTCGATGGCGCCGTTGGCGCGTGATGTGTCGGTGGCGTACGCGGCGCGTGCTGCGGGTGGTGCTCCGGTGTGGGAGCCGCTTGCGGTGCAGTACGCGGATTACGCGTTGTGGCAGCGGGAGTTGCTCGGGGAGGAGAGTGATTCCGAGAGTGTGATGGCGCGGCAGCTGGCCTACTGGCGCCAGGCACTGGCCGACGTACCGGACGAACTGGTACTCCCCGTCGACCGACCGCGACCCGACGTGGCCACGTATCAGGGCGGTGTCGTACGGCTCGACGTGGAGCCGAGTGTGCACGCCCGGCTGGTGGAGGTCGCTCGGGCGCACGGCGTGACGCTGTTCATGGTGTTGCAGGCAGGTATGGCGGCGCTGTTGAGCCGCTTGGGTGCGGGCCGTGACATTCCGCTGGGTGTTCCGGTGGCGGGGCGTTCGGATGAGGCGTTGGAGGAGCTGGTCGGGTTCTTCGTGAACACGCTGGTCATCCGCACGGACGTGAGCGGTGATCCGTCGTTCGCGGAGCTGTTGGAGCGGGTGCGGGAAGCGGGCCTGGGCGCGTATGCCCATGAGGATGTCCCGTTCGAGCGGCTCGTGGAGGAGCTGGCGCCGACGCGGTCCATGGCACGCCACCCCCTCTTCCAGATCATGCTGGGTCTGGACACGCACGCGGACGCGGTCGTGGACCTGCCCGGGCTTGAGGCCGAAGTGATCGCGAGCAAGGAGGTGGCCGCCAAGTTCGACCTCGACCTGAACGTGAGGGAGCGGTTCGACGCCTCCGGTGCCCCGGCCGGTCTCGACGGCACGGTCGTCTACGCCGTGGACCTGTTCGACGAGCCCACGGTCGCGGAGCTCGTCGAGCGCTTCGTACGCGTGCTGGACGCCGTGACGACCGATCCGCACCAGCCCGTGAGCCGGATCCAGATCCTCGGCGCCACGGAGCGGGACCGGATCCTGAACGAGTGGAAGGACTCCGCGGCGGGCGTTCCGGCCCGTACGCTGCCCGTGCTGGACGCCGCCCCGCACGGCGGAGCGGACACGGGCAGCAACGTGTTCGTACTCGACGCGGCGCTCCAGCCGGTCCCTGCCGGTGTCGCGGGCGACCTGTACGTCGCGGGCGGTCTGAAGGACCACGGCTACGAGGGTCGTCCCGGCCTGACGGCGGAGCGCTTCGTGGCGTGCCCGTTCGGGACCGCCGGTGAGCGGATGTACCGCACGGGCGACGTGGTGCGCTGGCGCGCGGACGGCAGCCTGGAACTCGTGGGCAAGGCGCGCGACGAGCAGGAGCCGAACGCGTCGACGGCTGTCGACGCGGGACAGCCCGCTCGGGGACGTGGGCCTTCGTCCGTGCAGGAGGAGATCCTGTGCTCGGTGTTCGCCGAGATGCTGGACCTGCCGCAGGTCGGCGTAGACGACAACTTCTTCGAACTCGGCGGGCACTCCCTCATGGCCGTCAAGCTCGTCGTGCGCCTGCGTGAGCTGGGCATGCCCGTGAGCGTGAGGAGCCTGTTCGCGACGCCGACGGCGGCCGGGCTCGCAGCCGCCGTCAGCGCGGAGGGCCAGGGCGCGGTCACCGTCCCGAAGAACCTGATTCCGGCGGGTGCCGACGTCATCACGCCGGAGATGCTGCCGCTGGTGGAGCTGACAACGGGCGAGATCGGGCGGATCACGGCCCGGGTGCCGGGCGGCGCGGCGAACATCGCCGACATCTACCCCCTCGCCCCCCTCCAGGAAGGCATCTTCTTCCACTCCGTCATCGGCAACGAGAACGGCGCGGACGTGTACGTGCTGCCGACGGTGCTGCGGTTCGACTCCCGGGAACGGCTCGACCAGTTCCTGCGCGTGCTCCAGACAGCCGTGGACCGGCACGACACCCTGCGGACGGGCTTCGCGTGGGAGGGTCTGCGCGAGCCGGTGCAGGTTGTGGTGCGCCACGCCGAGATTCCCGTGAACGAGGTGGATCTCGGGGGCGCCGACGGGGACTTGGTACAGAGGTTGCTCGACCTGTGCAGCCCGTCCATGGACATCCGGCAGGCCCCGCTGCTGCGGACCACTGTCGCGGCGGAGCCCGGCAGCGACCGCTGGCTGATGGTCATGCAGGCCCACCACCTGGTCCAGGACCACACGGCGATGGGCGTCCTCTTCGCAGAGGTCAGCGCGCTGCTCCGCGGTGAGGCGGAGGAACTGCCCGCACCGGTTCCGTTCCGGGAGTTCGTGGCGCAGGCGCGGCTTGGCGTGTCACGCACGGAGCACGAGCAGTTCTTCGGTGAGCTGCTCCACGGCGTGACCGAGCCGACGGCGCCGTTCGGGCTGTTGGACGTGCATGGTGACGGCTCCGATGTCGCTGAGGCGACGGAGGTGCTGGATGCGGGTCTCGCTACTCGCTTGCGGGAGCAGGCGCGGCGTCTGGGTGTGAGCCCGGCGACGCTGTTCCACCTGGTGTGGGCGCGGGTTGCTGCGGTGACGTCGGGTCGTGACGACGTCGTGTTCGGCAGTGTGCTGTTCGGCCGTATGCAGGCGGGCGCGGGTGCGGATCGTACGCCGGGTCTGTTCATCAACACCCTTCCCGTGCGGGTTCCGACCGGTCGGGTGTCGGTGACTGAGGCCGTGCGGGGGATGCAGAAGCAGCTCGCCGACCTCCTCGTCCACGAGCACGCCCCGCTCACGCTCGCCCAGCAGGCGGCTGACCTCGCGGCGGAGACGCCGCTGTTCACCTCCCTCCTCAACTACCGGCAGAACGCCAACGCCGCTCAGCGGCTCGGCAGGTCGATCGAAGAGCTCAACACCGGCTTGGACGGCGTCGAGCTGCTGTCGGCTCACGAGCGGACGAACTACCCGCTGACGGTGTCGGTGGATGACACCGGCGAAGGCTTCGGCCTGACGGTTCAGGCGGCTGCTCCGATCGCTGCGCAAGCGGTGTGCGGCCTGGTCAGCGCCACGGCCGAGGGCATCGTCACGGCACTGGAGAAGGAGTCCGAGGACCTGCTTCTGGAGCGCGTGCCGGTTCTGGGCGAGGCGGAGCAGGATCGTCTGGTGCGGGAGTGGAGTGGTGCTTCCCGTCCGGTGGCGGAGGCGTCGCTGACGGAGCTGTTCGCGGCTCAAGCAGCACGCACGCCTGATGCGACGGCGGTCACCTTCGGCGGTACGGAGTGGTCGTACGCGGAGTTGGACGCGCGGGCGAATCGGCTGGCCCGACTCCTCATCTCGCGTGGTGTGGGTGCGGAGTCGCTGGTCGCGGTCTGCATGGAGCGTTCGGCTGATCTGGTGGTGGCACTCCTTGCCGTGCTGAAGGCCGGTGGTGCGTATGTGCCGATCGACCCGGAGTATCCGGCGGACCGCATCGCGTACGTCCTGGAGGACGCGCAGCCGGTCCTGGCGCTGACCAGCACGGCGGTCCAGTCGGCTGTGCCGACCGTGGAGGATGTGGAGCAGGTCGTCGTCGACGACGCGCAGACCCTGTCCGCGCTGGCGGAGCTGGCCGGGGACGCTGTCACCGATGCCGAGCGCGGTGGTCAGGTCCTGCCGTCGCAGGTGGCGTATGTGATTTATACGTCGGGTTCGACGGGGCGTCCGAAGGGTGTGGCGGTTCCGCATGGGAATGTGGTGGCGCTGTTCGGTGGGACGGATGGCTGGTTTGGGTTTGGTGCGGGTGATGTGTGGGCGTGGTTCCACTCGTTCGCGTTTGACTTCTCGGTGTGGGAGTTGTGGGGCGCGCTGCTGCATGGCGGGCGTCTTGTGGTGGTGTCGCGTGAGGTGTCGCGGAGTCCGCGTGAGGTTCTGGAGTTGCTGGTCGCTGAGCGTGTGACGGTGCTGAACCAGACGCCGTCGGCGTTCTATCAGTTGATGGCGGCTGAGGGCCGGGAGCCGTTGCTGGGTGAGCGGTTGGTGTTGCGGTGGGTGGTGTTCGGTGGTGAGGCGTTGGATCTGTCGCGGTTGCGTGAGTGGTATGCGCGGCATGCGGCGGATGCGCCGGTGTTGGTGAACATGTATGGCATCACCGAGACCACGGTGCACGTCAGTTACATGGCTTTGGATGAGGCTGTGGTTGCTGGTGGTGCGGGCAGTGTGGTCGGTGTGGGCATTCCGAACTTGCGGGTGTTCGTGCTGGGTTCGGATCTGCGGCCGGTTCCGGTGGGTGTCGCGGGTGAGCTGTATGTGGCGGGTGCTCAGCTGGCCCGTGGGTATGTGGGCCGTCCGGCGTTGTCGGCGGAGCGTTTCGTGGCGTGTCCGTTCGGTGCTGCGGGTGAGCGGATGTATCGCACGGGTGATGTGGTGCGGTGGCGTGCGGACGGGAACCTGGAGTTCATCGGGCGTGCGGATGACCAGGTGAAGGTCCGTGGGTTCCGGATCGAGCTGGGTGAGATCGAGGCGGCGCTGGAGTCGCACGCGGATGTCGCCCAGAGCACGGTGCTGGTGCGCGAGGACGTGCCCGGGGACAAGCGTCTGGTCGCCTACGTCGTCCCGGCCGGGGGCTCGGTGGATGCGGCGGTGTTGCGGTCGCACGTGGGCCGGGCCCTGCCCGAGTACATGGTCCCGTCCGCAGTGGTGGTGCTGGAGGCGCTGCCGCTGACGGTCAACGGCAAGCTGGACCGCCGCGCACTCCCCGCACCGGAATACACGGCTGCTGGCCACGGCGACGGCCGTGGTCCCGCCTCGCTCCAGGAGGAGATCCTGTGCGCGGTGTTCGCCGACGTACTCGGCCTCCCCAGTGTGGGTGTGGACGACAACTTCTTCGAACTCGGCGGTCATTCGCTTCTCGCGGTGTCGCTGATCGAGCGCCTGCGTGAGCGGGGTCTGCCCGTGAGCGTGCGGAGCCTGTTCGCGACGCCCACGGTGGCCGGGCTCGCGGCCGCCGCCGGCGCGGGCGGCCAGGGCGCGGTGGTCGTGCCGGAGAACCTGATCCCGGCGGACGCCGAGGCCATCACGCCGGAGATGCTGCCCCTGGTGGACCTGACGGCGGAGGAACTCGACCGCATCGTCACCCGGGTCCCGGGTGGCGCGGCGAACATCGCCGACGTCTACCCCCTCGCCCCCCTCCAGGAAGGCCTGTTCTTCCACCACCTGATGACCGGTGAGGGCGAAACGGACGTCTACCTCCAGCAGACAGTGCTGCGGTTCGACGCCCGCCAGCGCGTCGACCGGTTCGTCGAGGCGCTCCAGGCCGTGATGGTGCGGCACGACATCCTCCGTACGGGCTTCGCGTGGGACGGTCTGCGCGAGCCGGTGCAGGTCGTGGTCCGGCGCGCCGAAGTGCCGGTCCACGAGGTGGCACTCGATGCGGCCTCCGAGGGCCAGGACCCGGTCCAGCAGCTGCTGGACGCGGCGGACAAGGCCATGGACGTCGGTCGTGCCCCGCTGCTGCGCGCGTACATCGGCGCGGAACCGGGCAGCGACCGCTGGCTGATGGTCCTCCAGAACCACCACCTCGTCGAGGACCACACCGCTCTGGAACTGCTCCTCGCCGAGGTGCGTGCCCACCTGGAAGGCCAGGAGGACGCGCTGCCCACGCCGGTTCCGTTCCGGGAGTTCGTGGCGCGGGCACGCCTGGGTGTGTCGCGTGCGGAGCACGAGCGGTTCTTCGGTGAGCTGCTCGACGGCGTGACCGAGCCGACAGCGCCGTACGGTCTCCTCGACGTACGGGGTGACGGCACCGAGGTCGACGAGGTCATGAGCACCCTCGACGCGGCCGTGGCCACCCGCCTGCGGGAGCAGGCGCGGCGTCTGGGTGTGAGCCCGGCGACGCTGTTCCATCTGGTGTGGGCGCGGGTCGTCGCGGTGACGTCGGGTCGCGATGACGTCGTGTTCGGCAGTGTGCTGTTCGGGCGTATGCAGGCCGGTACGGGTGCGGACCGGACTCCGGGTCTGTTCATCAACACCCTGCCCGTGCGGGTTCCGACCGGTCGGGTCTCGGTGGGTGAGGCCGTGCGGGGGATGCAGAAGCAGCTCGCCGACCTCCTCGTCCACGAGCACGCCCCGCTCACCCTCGCCCAGCAGGCCGCCGGACTGCCCGCGCAGACTCCGCTGTTCACCTCCCTGCTCAACTTCCGGCACAACACGGCCGGAAGCACGGGCCCGGACGACGTGATGAGCGGTGCCCTTGAGGGGGTCGAACTGCTCTCGGCCCACGAGCGCAGCAACTACCCCCTCACGGTGTCCGTCGACGACTCGGGTTCCCGCTTCGACGTCGTCGTCCAGGCCGCCGCGCCCCTCTCGCCGCAGGCGGTGACCGGCCTGATCCACGCGGCCGCGGCGAACCTCGTCACCGCGCTCGAAGAGGAGACCGGCGCCACCGGGCTCCACGAGGTGCAGGTCCTCGACGAGACGGAGCAGCGACAGCTCCTCACGCGGTGGAACGACACCGCGCACGAGGTTCCGGTCACGACGCTGCCCAGGCTCTTCGCCGAGCAGGTCGGGCGGACCCCGGACGCCGTCGCCGTCACCTTCGAGGGCACGGAGCTGTCGTACGCCGACCTCGACGCCCGCACCAACCGTCTGGCCCGGCTGCTGATCTCCCGCGGCGTGGGGCCGGAGTCCGTGGTCGCCGTGTCCATGGAGCGGTCCGCCGAACTGGTGGTGGCGCTGCTCGCGGTCCTGAAGACCGGCGGCGCGTACGTGCCGGTGGACCCGGAGTACCCGGCGGACCGCATCGCGTACATGCTCGGTGACGCCCGACCGGTCCTCGTCCTCACCAGCCGGTCCGCGGCGGGCGGCCTGCCCGTCGTGGCGGGCCTCGAACGGGTCGTCGTCGACGAGCCGCAGACGGTCTCCGCCCTGGCGGGACTGGACGCCGGGGAACTCGCCGAGGCCGAGCGGCGCCGGGCGCTGCTGCCGGACCACCCGGCGTACGTCATCTACACGTCGGGCTCCACCGGCAACCCCAAGGGGGTGGCCGTCCCGCACCGCAACGTGGTCCAGCTGTTCGAGGCGGCGAAGAGCAGGTACGACTTCGGCGCGGACGACGTGTGGACCTGGTTCCACTCCTTCTCCTTCGACTTCTCGGTCTGGGAGATGTGGGGCGCCCTGCTGCACGGCGGCCGCCTGGTGGTCGTGCCGCACGGGATCTCCCGGTCGCCCGGAGGGTTCCTCGACCTGCTCGTCCGTGAGCGGGTGACCGTGCTCAACCAGACGCCGTCGGCGTTCTACCAGCTCGTCCAGGCCGATGCCGAGGCGCCCGACCTGGGCTCCCGCCTCGCCCTTCGCTTCGTGATCTTCGGTGGTGAGGCACTGGACCACGGGCGTCTCACCGAGTGGTTCGCGCGTCACCCCGAGGACGCTCCGGCCCTGGTGAACATGTACGCGCCGACCGAGACGACCGTCGTCTGCACGGCGTACCCCGTCAGCGCCCGGGAAGAGGACAGCGCCGGGGTCCTGCCGATCGGCAGCCCCATGTGGAACACCCGGGCGTATGTGCTCGACGACGGCCTGCGCCCCGTTCCGGTCGGCGTCGCCGGTGAGCTGTACCTCGCCGGAGCCCAGCTCTCGCGCGGCTACACGCACCGCCCCGGCCTCACCGCGGAGCGCTTCGTGGCCTGCCCGTTCGGAGCGGCAGGGGAGCGGATGTACCGCACGGGCGACGTGGTGCGCCGACGTGCCGACGGACACCTGGACTACGTCGGGCGCGCCGACGACCAGGTGAAGGTCCGAGGGTTCCGCATCGAGCTGGGCGAGATCGAGGCCGTCCTGGCCTCGCACCCGCTCGTCGGCCAGGCGGCCGTGGTCGTACGCGAGGACACCCCGGGGGACAAGCGGCTCGTCGGCTATGTGGTCGCGGACCCGACCGCGGAGAACAGCGGGGCGGCCGCCGACCTGTCCGCCTCCGCGCTGTCCGCGGCCGTGCGCGGGTACGTGCGCGAGCGGCTCCCGGACCACATGGTGCCCTCCGCCGTCATGCGGCTCGACGTCCTGCCGCTGACCGTCAACGGGAAGCTGGACCGTCGGGCGCTGCCCGCGCCGGACTACCGGGTCGCCGGTTCGAACCGGGCCCCGAGCACGCCGCGTGAGAAGGAGCTCTGCGACCTGTTCGCCGAGGTCCTCGGGCTGCCGGAGGTGGGAGTCGACGACTCCTTCTTCGACCTGGGCGGGCACTCGCTCCTCGCGACCCGCCTGGTGAGCCGCATCCGCACCGCCCTGGGCGCGGAGCTGCCGATCAGGACGCTGTTCGAGGCACCGACCGTGGCCGGACTCGCGAGCCGCCTCGAAGCACAGACGAACACGAAGAGAGCACGGCCTGCACTGCGGCCGCGGCCGAGGCCGATGCAGGAGGAGAACTGATGATCCCGCTGTCGTTCGCCCAAAGGCGCCTGTGGTTCCTGGCGCAGCTGGAGGGCCCGAACCCCACGTACAACATCCCCGCCGCCCTGCGGCTCAGGGGTGAGCTGGACGTGGCCGCCCTGCGCGCCGCGCTGCGGGACGTGGTGGAGCGGCACGAGGTCCTGCGGACCGTGTTCCCCGCCGCCGACGGAACTCCGCACCAGCGGATCCTGGACACGGGCGCGGTGTCCCTCGATCTGCCGGTGATCCCGACGGCCGGGGAGGAAGCCCTGGCCACGGCCCTCGCCGAGGCCACGGCCCAGCCGTTCGACCTGGCAGCGGACATCCCGATCCGCGCCCGGCTCCACGAACTGGAGCCGCAGGAGCACGTCCTGCTCCTCGTCCTCCACCACATCGCCAGCGACGGCTGGTCCATGGGGCTGCTCGCACGGGACATCTCCGAGGCCTACGGCGCGCGCCGCGCCGGTCACGCCCCCCAGTGGGAGCCGCTCCCGGTCCAGTACGCGGACTACACGATGTGGCAGCTCGACCTCCTCGGGGACGCGAGCGACCCGGAGAGCGTGCTCGCCGAGCAGCTCTCCTACTGGCGGACCACGCTGGCGGACGTGCCGGAGGAGCTCCGGCTGCCCGCGGCCAGGACGCGCCCGGCCACGGCCTCCTACCGGGGCGACCAGGTGCCGCTCCGCATCGACGCGGAGCTGCACCAGCGGCTGACCGAACTGGCCCGTGCGGAGGGCGCCACCCTCTACATGGTGCTCCAGGCCGGTCTCGCGGTGCTGCTCTCCCGGCTCGGCGCGGGCGACGACATCCCGGTCGGCACTCCCATCGCGGGCCGCATGGACGACGCCCTCGACGATCTCGTCGGCTTCTTCGTGAACTCGCTCGTGATGCGCACGGACCTGAGCGGGGACCCGTCGTTCACGGAACTGGTGTCCCGGGTGCGCGACGCCGACCTCAGCGCGTTCGCCCACCAGGACGTGCCGTTCGAGCGCCTCGTCGAGGAACTCGTACCGACGCGGTCCATGGGACGCCACCCCCTGTTCCAGGTGATGCTGGCCGTCCAGAACAACGCCCAGGCCGTACTCGACCTCCCCGGGCTCCAGGTCGGCGCGCTGCCCGGCGGCAAGGCCCCGGCCAAGTTCGACCTGTCCTTCGACCTGAGCGAGGAGTTCGACGCGCAGGGCCGCCCCGCCGGGCTCAAGGGGTCGATCACCTATGCCCTTGACCTGTTCGACCGCGAGGCGGTGGACGACCTCAGCGCCCGCTTCGTACGCGTCCTGGACGCGTGCACCACTGACCCGTCGGTCCGCGTACGCCAAGTCCCGGTTCTGGACGGGGCGGAGCGGGATCGGTTGGTGCGTGGGTGGAACGACACGGATCGGTCTGTTCCGCAGGTGTCGTTGACGGAGTTGTTGGCGGCTCAGGCAGCGCGTACCCCTGATGCGACTGCGGTGGTCTTCGAGGGTGTTGAGTGGTCGTACGGCGAGTTGGATGCGCGGGCGAATCGCCTGGCGCGGTTGTTGATTTCGCGTGGTGTGGGTGCGGAGTCGCTGGTCGCGGTCTGTATGGAGCGTTCCGCTGATCTGGTGGTGTCGCTGCTTGCGGTGCTGAAGGCCGGTGGTGCGTATGTGCCGGTCGATCCGGAGTATCCGGCGGACCGCATCGCGTACGTCCTGGAGGGCGCACGCCCCGTTCTGGTCCTGACCAGTGAGTCGGTCCAGTCGGTCGTACCGGTGGTGGAGGATCTGGAGCGGGTCGTCGTCGACGACGCGCAGACCCTGTCCGCGCTGGCGGAGCTGGCCGGGGACGCTGTCACCGATGTCGAGCGCGGTGGTCAGGTGTTGCCGTCGCATGTGGCGTATGTGATTTATACGTCGGGTTCGACGGGGCGTCCGAAGGGTGTGGCGGTTCCGCATGGGGGTGTGGTGAATCGTCTGTTGTGGATGCAGGGTGTGTTTGGTCTGGGTGGGTCGGACCGGGTGGTGCAGAAGACGCCGTTTGGTTTTGACGTGTCGGTGTGGGAGTTCTTCTGGCCGTTGGTCGCGGGTGCGGGTCTGGTGGTGGCGCGTGCGGGTGGTCATCGGGATGCGGGGTATCTGGCGGAGTTGATCCGTCGAGAGCGGGTGACGGTCGCGCATTTCGTGCCGTCGATGCTGCGGGTGTTTTTGCGTGAGCCGGGTGCGGGGGCTTGTTCGGGGCTGCGGTGGGTGGTGTGCAGTGGTGAGGCGTTGGCGGCGGAGCTGAGGGATCAGTTCTTCGGTGTGCTTGAGGGTGTGGAGCTGCACAATCTGTATGGTCCGACGGAGGCGTCGGTGGATGTGACGGCGTGGGCGTGTGGTGCGGGTGAGGGGCCGGTGGTGCCGATTGGCCGTCCGGTGTGGAACACGCGTGTCTTTGTGTTGGATGCGGGTTTGCGTCCGGTGCCGGTGGGTGTGGCGGGGGAGCTGTATCTGGCGGGCGTGCAGCTGGCGCGTGGGTATGTGGGTCGTGCGGGGCTGACCGCGGAGCGCTTTGTCGCTTCGCCGTTTGGTGCTGCGGGTGAGCGGATGTACCGCACGGGTGATGTGGTGCGCTGGCGTGCGGACGGGAGCCTGGAGTATCTGGGGCGCGCGGATGATCAGGTGAAGCTGCGGGGCTTCCGGGTCGAACTCGGTGAGATCGGGGCGGCCCTGGAGTCCCACCCTGCTGTCACTGAGACCGCGGTGCTGGTACGCGAGGACGTGCCCGGGGACAAGCGTCTGGTGGCGTATGTGGTCCCGGCCGAGGGCGTAGTGGATGCGGCGGTGTTGCGGGCGCATGTGGGCCGGGTGCTGCCGGAGTACATGGTCCCGTCAGCGGTCGTCGTGCTGGAGGCGCTGCCGGTCACGGTCAACGGCAAGCTCGACCGCCGTGCGCTCCCCGCGCCCGAGTACAAGGCTGCTGGTAGCAGCCGCGGCCCCGCCTCGCTCCAGGAGGAGATCCTGTGTGCGGTGTTCGCCGAGGTCCTCGGGGTGCCCAGCGTGGGTGTCGACGACAACTTCTTCGAGCTGGGCGGTCATTCGCTCCTCGCGGTATCGCTGGTGGAGCGGTTGAGGGCACGCGGTGTGCCGGTCAGCGTGCGGGCGCTGTTCGCCGCTCCGACGGCGGCCGGGCTGGCCGCGGCCTCCCTGGACCGGGAAGCCGTAACGGTGCCGGAGAACCTGATTCAGGCGGGCGCCGAGGCCATCACGCCGGAGATGCTGCCGCTGGTGGACCTGACGGCGGAGGAGATCGAGCGGATCTCGGCCCGGGTGCCGGGCGGCGCGGCGAACATCGCCGACGTCTACCCCTCGCCCCCTCCAGGAAGGCCTGTTCTTCCACCACCTGATGACCGGTGAGGGCGGAACGGACGTCTACCTCCAGCAGACGGCGCTGCGGTTCGACTCCCGGGGGCGGCTCGACCAGTTCCTCGACGCGCTGCAGAAGGTGGTCGACCGGCACGACATCCTGCGGACGGGATTCGCGTGGGAGGGCCTGCGCGAACCGGTGCAGGTAGTGGCGCGCAAGGCCGTTGTCCCCGCCGACGAGATCCACCTCGACGCGCAGGCCGACGGGGACCCGGTCGAGCGGCTCCTCGCGGCGTGCGCCACTTCGATGGACGTCGGCCGTGCTCCGCTGCTGCGTGCGTACATCGCCGCCGAACCCGGCGGCGACCGCTGGCTCATGGTCCTCCAGAACCACCACCTCGTACTGGACCACACCACCTTTGATGTCCTCCTGGACGAGGTGCGTGCCCTGCTGCGCGGTGACGCGGAGGGGCTGGCCGCGCCGGTCCCGTTCCGGGAGTTCGTGGCGCAGGCGCGCCTCGGTGTGTCACGCACGGAGCACGAGCGGTTCTTCGGTGAGCTGCTCGACGGCGTGACCGAGCCGACGGCGCCGTACGGTCTCCTCGACCTGCGCAAGGAAGGATCCGCCGGCATCACCGACGTGAGCACCACGCTGGACGCCGGTCTCGCTGTGCGCTTGCGGGAGCAGGCGCGGCGTCTGGGTGTGAGCCCGGCGACGCTGTTCCATCTGGTGTGGGCGCGGGTCGTCGCGGTGACGTCGGGTCGCGATGATGTCGTGTTCGGCAGTGTGCTGTTCGGTCGTATGCAGGCGGGCGCGGGTGCGGACCGGACTCCGGGTCTGTTCATCAACACCCTTCCCGTACGTGTGCCCACGGGGCACGTCTCGGTGACTGAGGCCGTGCGGGGGATGCAGAAGCAGCTCGCCGACCTCCTCGTCCACGAGCACGCCCCGCTCACCCTCGCCCAGCAGGCGGCTGACCTCGCGGCGGAGACCCCGCTGTTCACCTCCCTCCTCAACTACCGGCACGACATGGCCAGTGGCGCGGGCCCGGACGACGCGATGAGCGGCGCCCTCGAGGGGGTCGAACTGCTCTCGGCCCACGAGCGCACGAACTACCCCCTCGCCGTGTCCATCGACGACGCGGGCACGGACTTCGGCGTCACCGTCCAGGCGGCCGACCCCATCGCGCCGCACGACGTCTGCGCGCTGGTCCACACCGTCACCGCGGAGCTCGTCCGCGCACTGGAAGAGGAGCGGGCAGAGGGGCTCGAAAAGGAGAGCGCCACCGAGCTGTGCCGCATCGAGGCCCTCGGCGAGTCCGAGCGCCACCGCGTGCTCACCGCCTGGAACGACACGGCACGGGAAACGCGCCCGACCACGCTGACCGAGCTGTGGCACGCACAGGTGGCCAGGGCGCCCGAGGCCGTCGCCCTCGTCGACGAAAGCGCGCGACTGACGTACGCCGAGCTCGACGCGCGGGCGGATCGATGGGCCGAGGTGCTCATCGGCAAGGGCGTCGGGCCCGAGCAGCTCGTGGCGATCGCCCTGCCGCGCTCCGCGGACACGGTGGTGGCGCTCCTCGCGGTGCTGAAGGCCGGTGGCGCCTATCTGCCGCTGGACCCGAGCCACCCCGCCGAGCGCACCGCGCACGTGCTGAAGGACGCGCGCCCCATCGCACTGATCACAGCCGCGGCTCTGGCGGAGGGCCTCGCGGACACGGCCGTGCCCCAGCTCCTCGTCGAGGACATGGACCGCGCCGAACCGTCCGCCGGCCGTGCGCCCCGGGCAGCTCTGCCGTCCCACCCCGCGTACGTCCTCTACACCTCGGGCTCGACGGGCCGCCCCAAGGGCGTCGTCGTCAGCCACGGGTCCGCCGCCGAGTTCTCCACCGGCATCACTTCGGCCTACGAGATCGGCGCACAGGACCGCGTCCTCGGCTTCGCGGCCTTCACCTTCGACGTGTCCGTCTTCGAGGTGTTCACCACCCTGCTCGTCGGGGCCACGCTGGTCCTGGCAGGGGACGAGGACCGTCTCAACGCCGACCGGCTCCAGGCCCTCATGGCCGAGCAGGAGGTGACGGTCGCCGAGCTGCCGCCCGCGCTGATGCCGCTGCTGCGTCCCGACGAACTGCCCGCGCTGCGCCTGGTGTCCACGGGAGGCGAGCTGCCCGCCGGTCGACTCGTCGATCAATGGGCGAGCCCCGACAGGGAGTTCTGGAACGGTTACGGGCCTACGGAGACCACTGTCGCCGTCACGCTCATGCGCTGTCTCCCGCCGTCCCACGGCCAGGCCCCGCCGATCGGCGGCCCCACGCCGAACACGCGCGTCTTCGTACTGGACGCGGGCCTGCGGCCGGTGCCGGTGGGCGTCGCGGGCGAGCTGTATGTCGCGGGCGCACAGCTGGCACGGGGATACCTGGGTCGGCCCGGGCTGACCGCGGAGCGCTTCGTCGCCTGCCCGTTCGGTGCCGCCGGTGAGCGGATGTACCGCACGGGTGATGTGGTGCGCTGGCGCGCGGACGGGAACCTGGAGTTCCTCGGCCGCGCCGACGACCAGGTCAAGGTCCGGGGCTTCCGGATCGAACTCGGCGAGGTCGAGACGGCGTTGCTGTCGCACGGCGATGTCGCGCAGGCGGCGGTGCTGGTGCGCGAGGACGTGCCCGGGGACAAGCGTCTGGTGGCGTATGTGGTCCCGGCCGAGGGCGTAGTGGACGCGGCGGTGTTGCGGGCGCATGTGGGCCGGGTGCTGCCGGAGTACATGGTTCCCTCGGCGGTCGTCGTGCTGGAGGCGCTGCCGGTGACGGTGAACGGCAAGCTGGACCGCCGTGCGCTCCCCGCCCCTGAATACATGGTCTTGGCTGGTCGGGCACCGGTGAACGTTCAGGAGGAGATCCTGTGTGCGGTGTTTGCGGAGGTCCTCGGGGTGCCCAGCGTGGGTGTCGATGACAACTTCTTCGAGCTGGGCGGTCACTCTCTCCTCGCGGTTCGTTTGGTGAGTCGTGTGCGGTCGGTGTTGGGTGTGGAGGTTGGTGTGCGGGCGGTGTTTGAGGCGCCGTCGGTGGGGTTGTTGGTGGGGCGGTTGGAGGGTGCTGAGGGGGCGCGGCCGGCGTTGTCGGCGCGGGTGCGTCCGGAGTTGGTGCCGTTGTCGTTCGCGCAGCAGCGGTTGTGGTTCCTGGGGGAGTTGGAGGGGCCGAACGCGACGTACAACATTCCCGCGGGTATCCGTCTGCGGGGCGAGCTGGACGTCGCAGCCCTGGGTGCGGCGCTCAACGACGTGGTGGCACGGCACGAGGTGCTGCGCACGGTGTTCCCCATGGTGGGGGGCCAGCCGCAGCAGCGGGTTCTCGACGTCGGCTCGGCCGGGTGTGAGCTGAAGGTCGCGGATGTCTCCACGCGGGATGTGGAGGGGGTGATGGCTGAGGTGGCCGGGTGTGTGTTTGATCTGTCGGTGGATGTTCCGTTGCGGGCGTGGTTGTTCACGACGGGTCCGCAGGAGCATGTGTTGATGTTGGTGTTGCATCACGTGGCGGGTGATGGCTGGTCGATGGCGCCGTTGGCGCGTGATGTGTCGGTGGCGTACGCGGCGCGTGCTGCGGGTGGTGTTCCGGTGTGGGAGCCGCTTGCGGTGCAGTACGCGGATTACGCGTTGTGGCAGCGGGAGTTGCTCGGGGAGGAGAGTGATTCCGAGAGTGTGATGGCGCGGCAGCTGGTCTACTGGCGCCAGGCACTGGCCGACGTACCGGATGAGCTGGTACTCCCTGTCGACCGACCGCGCCCGGCCATCGCGTCGCACCGCGGCGGCATCGTGGACCTCGGCGTCGAGCCGGACGTCCATGCGCGGCTGGTGGAGGTCGCACGGGCACATGGCGTGACGCTGTTCATGGTGTTGCAGGCAGGTATGGCGGCGCTGTTGAGCCGCTTGGGTGCGGGCCGTGACATTCCGTTCGGTGTTCCGGTGGCGGGGCGTTCGGACGAGGCGTTGGAGGAGCTGGTCGGGTTCTTCGTGAACACGCTGGTCATCCGCACGGACGTGAGCGGGGACCCGTCGTTCGCGGAGCTGTTGGAGCGGGTGCGGGAAGCGGGCCTGGGCGCGTACGCGCATCAGGACATCCCCTTCGAGCGGCTCGTGGAGGAGCTGGCGCCGACGCGGTCCATGGCACGCCACCCCCTCTTCCAGATCATGCTGGCCCTGCAGAACAACGCCCAGGCCGACCTGGACTTCCCCGGCCTCCGGGCCGAGGCCGTGCCCGCGGGCCACGTGTCCGCCAAGTTCGACCTGGAGATCGGCCTCAGCGAGCGGTTCGGCCCCGGCGGCGAGCCGATCGGGCTGCACGGCAGCATCATCTACGCCACGGACCTGTTCGACCCCACGACGGCCGCATGGATGGCCAAGCTCTACGCCAGGGTCCTGGACGCCGTGACGGCCGACCCCTCGACGCCCCTCAGCCGGGTGGAGATCCTTGAGGACGCCGAGCGGAAGACGATCCTCGAGGAGTGGAACGACACCGAGCACCGCACCCCCGCGCGGACCCTCCCGGAGCTGCTGCGGCACCAGGCGGAGCACACCCCCGACGCGGTCGCCGTGCTCTTCCAGGACGTCGAGGACGGGCTCGGGCACGAGCGCGACGAACTCACCTACGCACAGCTGCACGCCAGGGCGAATCGCCTCGCACGGCTGCTCATGTCGCACGGCGTGGGTCCTGAGACCCTCGTCGCCGTCTGCATGGAGCGTTCGCCGGACCTGGTCGTGACGCTGCTCGCGGTCCTGAAGGCCGGTGGCGCGTACGTACCGATCGACCCGGAGTACCCGGCCGACCGCATCGCCCACGTCCTGGACGACGCGCGGCCCGCGGTCGTCCTCACCAGCCGTGTCACCGACGCGGCACTGGAGACGGGCAACGGCACCGACCGGATCGTGGTCGACGACCCGCGCACGGTGTCCACGCTGGCCGACCTGGACGCCGGGCCGGTCGACGACAAGGAGCGCACGTCCGCGCTGCTGCCGTCCCACCCCGCGTACGTCATCTACACCTCGGGTTCCACGGGCCGCCCCAAGGGCGTCGCCGTGCCGCACCGGGCCGTGACGAACTTCCTCGCGGCGATCGGCGACCGCTGCCCGCTGGACGAGCGGGACCGCCTGCTCGCGGTCACCACCGTGGCCTTCGACATCCACGTCCTGGAGCTCTACCTGCCGCTGCTCGCGGGCGCGTCCGTGGTGGTCGCGCCGCGTACGGCGGTACGGGACCCGCGCCTGCTCGTGGCGCTCGCCGAACGCCTCGACGTCACAGTCGTGCAGGCCACGCCGACGCTGTGGCAGGCCCTGCTCGACGAGGACCCCACGGCCCTGAAGGGCGCCCGCATCCTCGTGGGGGGCGAGGCGCTGCCCTCCACCCTCGCCGAGCGGATGCTGGCCACCCCCGGGAAGGCCATGAACCTGTACGGCCCGACCGAGGCGACCGTGTGGGCCACCACCGCCGAACTGACCGCGGGCGGCCAGGGCTCCGTGGCCTCGATCGGCCGCCCCTTGTGGAACACCCGGGCATACGTCCTGGACGACAGGATGCAGCCGGTCCACGCGGGCGTCGCGGGCGAGCTGTACCTGGCCGGCGACCAGCTCGCGCGCGGCTACCAGGGCCGCCCGGACCTGACGGCGGAGCGCTTCGTGGCCTGCCCGTTCGGGGCTCCCGGCGAGCGCATGTACCGCACGGGCGACCTGGTGCGCTGGCACGCCGACGGCAGCCTGGAGTACCTCACCCGCGTCGACGACCAGGTCAAGATCCGCGGGTTCCGCATCGAACTCGGCGAGATCGAGGCGGGGCTCACGGCCCACGCCGAGGTCGCCCAGGCCGCGGTGGTCGCCCGCGACGACGCCCACGGCTCGCGGCAACTCGTCGCCTACGTGGTCCCGGGCTCCCGCGCGGAGGAACGCGACCAGGAGCGCGAGGACCGCCAGGTCGAGGACTGGCAGAGCGTGTACGACTCCCTGTACCGGGACATGGCACCGGACGACGGCACCGAGCTCGGCGAGAACTTCGACGTCTGGATCAGCGTCTACGACGGCAGCCGCATCCCGGAGAGCCACCTCCAGGAGTGGCGGTCCGTCATCGTGGACCGCATCCTCGACCTGGAACCCCGCCGCATCCTCGAACTCGGCGTCGGCAACGGCCCGCTCCTGGCCCGCCTCGCACCGCGCTGCGAGGAGTACTGGGGCACCGACCTCTCGGCCGAGGGCATCGAGGTGCTCCGCCGGGGAGTGGAGCAGCAGCCGGAACTGCGCGACCGGGTCCACCTGCGCGCGCAGGGGGCCGACGTCACCGACGGTCTGCCGCGGGAGCACTTCGACACCATCGTGCTCAACTCCGTCGTACAGTACTTCCCGAACACGGAGTACCTCCTGGAAGTCCTGCGCAACGCCGTGGACCTCCTGGCCCCCGGCGGGCGGATCTTCATCGGTGACGTGCGCAACCTGCGTCTGCACCGCTATCTGTCCGCCGCGGTCGCGCTGCGCAGGCACGAGCAGGGGAGCGGGGCGGATGCCGTGCGCCGGGCCGTCGAGCAGATGCTCCTGAGCGAGCAGGAACTGCTGGTCGACCCCGACTTCTTCCCCGCGCTCTGCGCCGCGTCGGCGGAGCTGGAGCACGCCGAGATCCTGGTGAAGCGGGGCGTGCACCACCACGAGATGTCCCGGCACCGCTACGACGTGGTCCTGCACAAGACGTCCTCCGCACAGTCCGCGCAGTCCGCGCAGTCCAACGCGCAGTCCAACGCGCGGTCCTCCGTGCAGCTCTCCGTACAGTCCCCCACGCAGCCAGTCGCGGGCACTGAGGAGACGACGCTGCGCTGGGGCACGGACGTGACCGACCTCGCCGGGCTCGCCGACCTGCTGCGCGCCGACCGGTCCGGGACGCTCCGCGTGACCCGCGTGCCCCATCGCGGGCTCGCCGGTGAGATCGCCGCGCTGCGCCTCCTGGACGCGGGCGAGCCCGTGGACACGGCGCTCGCCGCGCTCGGCGACGACGGCTCGGCGACCGGGGCACTGGACGCCGAGGACCTCCACCTGCTGGGCGAGCGCCTCGGGTACCGGACCGCGGTCACCTTGACCGGTGCCGCCGACGACGGCTCCATGGACGCCGTCTTCACACCGGCCGTCTTCACATCGGCCGTCATCGCACCAGCTGTCTCCGAGGCACTGGATTCCGGCGTCCCCCGTACGGTCGGATCCGCCGACACGTACCGGCCCGCGGGTCCCAGCCGGTCCGACCTCGCCTCGTACACCAACAACCCCGTGGCCAGGAGCCGGAGCGCGGCGGCCCTGACCGGCACGCTCCGCGACCACCTGCGCGACCGGCTGCCCGAGTACATGGTGCCCGCGGCCTTCGTGGTCCTGGACGCCCTGCCGCAGACGGCCAACGGCAAGCTGGACCGGCGGGCCCTGCCCGCGCCCGACCACGCCCCCGGCGTGGCCGGGCGGGCCCCCGCTTCGGTGCAGGAAGAGGTGCTCTGCGGTGTCTTCGCCGAGGTCCTGGGGCTGCCCCAGGTCGGCGTCGACGGCAACTTCTTCGAGCTGGGCGGCCACTCCCTCCTCGGGGTGCGCCTCGCCGACCGGATCCGGTCCGTGCTCGGCGTCGAGATCGGCATCCGCGACCTGTTCGAGGCGCCGACGCCCGAAGCCCTGGCCGCCCGCCTCGCGGACGCCGGGATGACCCAGGAAGCGCTCGGAGGTCTCCTCCCCATCCGCGCCAAGGGCAGCAGGCCGCCGTACTTCTGCGTCCACCCGGCCGGCGGGGCCAGCTGGTGCTACGTCCCGCTGACGCGCCACATGCCCCAGGACCAGCCGCTGTACGCGCTGCAGGCGCGCGGCCTCGGCCCCGTGCCGGAGGAACTGCCGTCCTCGGTGCGGGACATGGCGGCGGACTACGTCGCCCAGATCCGCGCGGTCCAGGAGACGGGGCCGTACCACCTCCTGGGCTGGTCCTTCGGCGGCATCGTCGCGCATGAGATGGCCGTACTGCTCCGGGCCGACGGCCACGAGGTCGCCCCCCTGGTGATCATGGACGCCTATCCGATGCCGGAAGAGGAGCGTGCCGACGACGGCGCCGAGCCCGTGGACCTCACGGAGGTCGTGGTGCAGGGCGCGGGCCGCTTCGGCGCCGAGCTGACACCGGAGGAGATCGACCGCTTCGCGCGGGTCATCGAGAACAACGCGCGCATCCAGCGCGCCCACGTGCCAGGGGTCTTCGACGGCGACGCCCTCGTCGTCGTGGCGGCCGCGGACCGCGAGGAGAGCGGTGCCGACGCCGGACTGTGGGCCCCCCACGTCTCCGGCGCGACGGCCGAGACCGAAGTGCCCTGTCGGCATGACGACATGGCACACCCGGACATGCTGCGACGGGTCTGGGACGCCGTGACAGCACACGCGCGCCCGGCCCATGAGCAAGCGCGCCCGACCAACGAGCACACGCGCCCGATCCAGGGGTAGTGAACCCGCCATCCGACGGAATTGGAATAGAGTGAGAAAATCAGAGATGCGCCATTATTCTCTGGTCTGTCCGGTATGCGGGCTGAAGCAGGTGGACGACGGACTGACGCTGTCCTGCGCCAGCGACCACGCACCGGCGCTGTTGCAGACGGAGTACGAGGCGCGGACGTTCGAGCCGCTGCGGGACGTCGACGGGATCTTCCGGTACCGCCCGTGGCTTCCGGTCGTCCGGACGTTCGCCGGGGCCGGGCGCACGACGGTGCTGCGCAGCGAGCGCCTGTGCCGCTTCCTCGGCATGCCCGGTCTCCGCGTCGCGTTCAACGGCTACTGGCCGGAGCGGGGCGGATTCCTGGAGACCGGGACGTTCAAGGAACTGGAGGCGTACACGGTCCTCGGCCGGATGCCGGAGAACGCGCCGGTCCTGGTCGTCGCGTCCGCGGGCAACACCGCGGCCGCGTTCGCCGCGGTCTGCTCCCGGTATGCCGTGCCGTGCCTCCTGATCATTCCCGAGACGGGCCTCGACCGGCTCAAGCTGCGCGAGGACCTGCACCCCGCGGTGCGCCTCGTCGTCGTGGAGGACGCCGACTACGCCGATGCGATCGCCCTCTCCGAAGAGGCCGCGAAATGGCCGGGATTCGTCCTGGAGGGAGGCGTGCGCAACGTCGCCCGCCGCGACGGCCTCGGCACCGTGATGTACGCGGCGGCGGAAGAGACGGGCGAACTGCCCGAGTACTACTTCCAGGCGGTCGGCAGCGCCGCGGGCGCCATCGCCGTGCACGAGGCCGCCAAGCGCGTACGGGAGGCGACGTCCGCGCCCACCACCGCCCTGCCCCGCCTCATGCTCTCGCAGAACGCCGGATTCGCCCCGATCCACCGGGCCTGGCAGGGGCGGACGCGCGCCTTCACCCCCACGGGAGGGGACCAGAACGCCCTCCGTGACGTGTTCGCGGACGAGCTGACCAACCGGCGGCCGCCCTACGCGGTGCACTCGGGCGTGTTCGACGTACTCACCGAGAGCGGCGGCGATGTGGCCACCGTCGACAAGGAGGCCGCCGTGGCGGCCCGGCAGGTCTTCGACGACCTGGAGTCGATCGACCTCGAACCGGCCGCGGCGGTGGCGGCGGCGTCGCTCTTCACCGCCGTCGCGGAAGGCAGAATTCCGAGGGATGCCTCCGTGCTCCTGAACGTCACGGGCGGCGGCCGGGCACGCATGGCCCGGGACCACGCGATGCGCCAGGCGGAGCCTCATCTCCGGGTACGGGTGGACGGCTCCCACGACGCGGCCCTCGACTCCATCAGAGGGCTGTTCGACGCGGTCGACGCCCACGCGGTGGGGAGCGAGCGCCGGTGATGACGACAGTCACCGCCCGGATGGCGGAGATGGTGTCCGCACTGCGGGACCGCATAGGCACCACGGCCCTGGCGGGCGGCGCGGACCCGGAGCCGTGGACCACCGCGGGGGACGTCCTGGCCTCCTTCCTCGACGACCCCGACCTGCTGACCCCGGAACAGTGGGAAGCCGATCCGCACGCCTATCGGCAGCACCTGTTGCACGCCGAACCGGACGGCTCCTTCTCCGTGGTGGCGCTGGTCTGGCTGCCGGGCCAGGAGACCCCGGTCCATGACCACGTGGCCTGGTGCGTGGTGGGCGTGCACCGGGGCGAGGAGGTGGAGGAGCACTTCCGCGTCGCCACGGACGACCAGGGGCCGCATCTGGTCCGGGTGGCCCGCAGCGTGAACGCCGAGGGCTCCGTGACGTCCGTCTGCCCGCCCGGCGACGTCCACCTCGTACGCAACGGAACCAGCGACAAGGTGGTGTCCCTGCACATCTACGGAGCGAACGTCGCAGCGCGGGGGACCAGCATCCGGCGCAGCTACGACCTGCCGGTCCGCGATCTGCCGGTCGGTGACGCGCCGGTCCGCGACGCCGCCGTCCGTACGTGACACCGGGCGCCGGGCCGGTTCCACCGGCCCGGCGCCTCCTCAAGGGGGAACCAGGGCGCGCACGTTCGAGCGTGACGCGATCGTTCAGGGACATCTCCGTGCCAGATCCCAGCAGCTTTCGAAATGCGCCCCTGGCGCGCGCCCCCAGCGGGTCTAGCGTCCCTGGGCCATGGGACACCTGGACCACGCCACCTTCGGCTGGCTGACGCCCGCGCTGTCGTACGCGATGGCGTGCGTCGGCGCCGCGCTCGGCCTGCAGTGCACCGTGCGTGCGCTGCGCACGACGGGACGCTCGCGGCGCAACTGGCTCCTCACCGCGGCGTCGGCGATCGGCACCGGCATCTGGACGATGCACTTCGTGGCGATGCTCGGCTTCGGAGTCAGCGGCACAGAGATCCGCTACGACGTGCCGCTGACGCTCCTGAGCCTGCTCGTCGCCATGGCCGTCGTCGGTGGCGGCGTCTTCGCCGTCGGCTACGGCCGCGACCGCGGGCGCTCGCTCTCCCTCGGCGGCCTCAGCACGGGGCTCGGCGTCGCGAGCATGCACTACCTGGGCATGGCCGCACTGCGCCTCCACGGAGACGTCGACTACGACCCGGCCGTCGTCGCCCTGTCCGTGGTGATCGCCGTGGTCGCGGCCACGGCCGCCCTCTGGGCGGCCCTGAACATCAAGTCGACGCTCGCGGTGGCCGTCGCCTCGCTCGTCATGGGCGGCGCGGTGAGCAGCATGCACTACACCGGCATGCTCGCCGTGAGCGTGCGCGTCGCCCCCTCAGGGGCGGCACTGCCCGGGGCCACGACGATGCAGTTCATCTTCCCCCTCGCCGTGGGCCTGGGCTCCTATCTGTTCCTGACCTCGGCGTTCGTCGCGCTGTCCCCCAGCGCGGGCGAACGCGCGGCCTCCGCGACGGCTCAACGCCCCGCCGAACGCACCGCTCCGTAGCGGCGCACACGACCCGGCGACGAGCGGGCGGCACACGCCCCCGACCCTTCCGAGCGAGGAGGCCATGCGCATACCCCGGAACACCCCCGACACCGGCACCCCGGCCACCCCCGCGGCCCGTGGCCGCCGCGCGCACGCGGGCCCGCCCGCCGACGAACCCCCGTCCGCCGAGGGCGAGGCCTCGCCCACCGGAACAGGACCCACCGGCAACAGGCCCCCGCGCGGGGGACGTCGGTGGTTCCGCCCCCGCACCGTGCGCGCCAAGGTCGTGTGCCTGCTGATGGTGCCGGTCGTGTCCCTCCTCGCCCTGTGGGCGTACGCGACCGTCAGCACCGCCCAGGACGTCGCGTCGCTGCGGCAGACCCAGCACGTCGACACCGCCGTGCGGGCGCCCGTCGCCGCGGCCGTCACGGCCCTCCAGGGCGAACGCGCCGCGGCCGTGCGGCACGCGACGCAACCCACCGCCGACCGGGCCGCCGCCCTGCGCAGACAGGCGGACCAGACCGACCGGGCCGTGGCGAAGCTGCGCCTCGGCAAGGACCACACGGTCGCCGACGGAGCCGGGCTGCCCGCAGCCGTGGGGCGGCGGCTCGAACAGTTCGCCACCGGCGCCGAGCGGCTGCGCACCGTGCGCACGTCCGTCCTCGACCGCCGCACCGGGTGGGACGACGCCTTCGGGCAGTACACGAAGACCATCACGGCCGCCTTCGGAGTCGACGGCGCGCTCTCCGGGCTGCGGAGCAGCGAACCGGGCTCCCACGCGCGCGTGCTGCTCGAGTTCTCCAGGGCGGGCGAAATGCTGGCGCGCGAGGACACGCTGCTGGCCGGCGCCCGACTCACGGGCGCCCTCGACGGGGAGCGGCTGCGCCGGTTCACCGGAGCCGTGGACACCCGGCGGACCCTCACGGAAGCGGCCGTGGCGGATCTGCGCGGACCCGAGCGGGAGGCATGGCAACGCCTCACCAAGGAACGCGCGTACGCCGACGTCCGCGCCGTCGAGGACAAGGTGCTCGCCGCCCCGCCCGGCAAGAAGGCCATGGCAGCGGCCCCCGCCCGCACCTGGGACACCGCCTACGCGACGGTACGGGACACCCAGCGCGCCATCGCGGAGCGCGCGGCACGCGACGCCGCTGACCGCGCGGACCCGCTGACGCGCGGCGTGTTCACCGTCGCGGGCGCCGCCGTGCTCTGCGGCCTCGCCGCCGTCGTGGCCTCGCTCGTGATCTCCGTACGCATCGGCCGCGGCCTCGTCGTGGAGCTGGTGGGACTGCGCAATCGCGCCCTGGAGATCGCGCGCCGTCAACTCCCGCACGCCATGCGGAGACTGCGCGCGGGCGAAGAGGTCGACGTCGCCGCCGAGGCCCCCGAGGGGCCGCCCGCCGAGGACGAGGCGGGGCAGGTCGCCGAGGCCCTCGGCACGGTGCACCGCGCCGCGCTGCGTGCCGCCGTGGAGCGCGCGGAGCTGGCGAGCGGCATCTCCGGAGTCTTCGTGAACCTCGCACGGCGCAGCCAGGTGCTCGTCCACCGGCAGCTCAGCCTCCTGGACACGATGGAGCGCCGCGCCGACGACCCGAACGAGCTCGGGGACCTCTTCCGGCTCGACCACCTCACGACCCGCATGCGCCGCCACGCCGAGAGCCTGATCATCCTCTCCGGGGCGGCGCCGGGCCGCGCCTGGCGTGTTCCGGTGCCCCTCACGAACGTCGTACGCGCCGCGGTCTCCGAAATCGAGGACTACGCGCGCGTGGAGGTACGCCCGCTCCCCGAGGCCTCCGTCGTGGGCGGTGCCGTCGCCGACCTCACCCATCTGCTGGCCGAACTGGTCGAGAACGCCGCCCAGTTCTCGCCCCCGCACACCAAGGTGCGGGTCACCGGCGAACCCGTGGGCAACGGCTACGCCCTGGAGGTCGAGGACAGAGGCCTCGGCATGAACCCCGACGGCCTCGCCGAGGCCAACCGGAGGGTCGAGGAGTCCGAGGCGCTCGGCCTCTTCGACAGCGACCAACTGGGCCTCTTCGTAGTGAGCAGACTGGCCGCACGACACGGCATCAAGGTGCGCCTGCTCACCTCCCCGTACGGCGGGACGACCGCCGTGGTCCTGCTGCCCGTCGCACTGCTGGAAAACGAGGTATCCGCCCGGGTGCCCGGCCGTGAACGGGGAGAGCGACAGGAGGTGTTCGCATCCGCCCGCGTACCCGGAGCGCTGGACGGTGCCCCACCGGGCGAGCGCCGATCCCTGGGCCCTTCCGCCGAGCGGCCCGCGCCGTCACCTCCCGGCGTCACGGCACTGCGCCTGCGCAGGCCCACGGACGCGGCAGCCGCTCGGGACGCGCTGGCCCCCGAGCCCGCCCCGCACGCGACGGACGAACTGCCGCGCCGCGTGCGCCAGGCGAGCCTCGCCCCGCAGCTGCGCGAGCGTCCGCCCGCGACCGGGAGCCCCGAACCGGCCGACGACCGCAGCCCCGAGCGCGTACGGAGCCAACTGGCCGCCTACCGGGACGGCTGGGCCCGGGGCGGCGGGCGCCCACCCGGCAGCGACAGCAGCGAAGGAGACCCCGCATGATCCAGGAAACCGGCCTCACCGCGAACCGGTCCGGCGAACTCGACTGGCTCCTCGACGACCTGGTGGCACGCGTCAGCGACGTGCGGCACGCGGTCGTGCTGTCCAACGACGGGCTCGCGGTCGGCGCCTCGACGGCCCTCACCCGCGAGGACGCCGAGCACCTGGCCGCCGTCGCCTCGGGGTTCCACAGCCTCGCCAAGGGCGCGGGGCGGCACTTCGGGGCGGGCGGCGTGCGCCAGACGATGGTCGAGATGGACGACGCCTTCTTGTTCGTGGCCGCGGCGGGCGACGGCTCCTGCCTCGCCGTCCTCAGCACGGTCACCGCTGACATCGGCCTCGTCGCGTACGAGATGGCGCGCATGGTCAAGCGCGTCGGGGCGCATCTGACGACCCCCGCGCGCTTCTCCGAGCCGCCGCCGAGCACCGGATGACCGGGGCGGCCAGAAGCGATGACCGACACCAGCGACGGCGCCGCGCGACGGCACGGCAGCCAGTGGTACGACAGCGAGGCGGGACCCCTGGTCCGCCCGTACGCGATGACGGGCGGACGCACCCGACCCACGTCCAGTGGGGTGCGGTTCGACCTGATCGCCCTGGTCGGCCTCACCCAGGACGCCACGCTGCCGGGCGACGACGTGGCCCTCGGCCCCGAACACCGGGTGCTGCTCGACCTGTGCCGCGCCGAAACCCAGTCCGTCGCCGAACTCGCCGCCGGTGCCGATCTGCCCGTGGGCGTGGTCAGGGTGCTGCTCGGCGACCTCCTGGAGGAGGGCCGCGTTCAGGTGCGACGGCCCGTGCCTCCGGCCCAGCTACCTGACGAGACGATTCTGCGAGAGGTGATCGATGGGCTCCGAGCGCTCTGACGCCATGCCCGAGGAGACCGTTGACGACACGGCCCTGGCGTTGAAGATCCTGGTCGCCGGAGGCTTCGGCGTGGGCAAGACCACCCTGGTCGGCGCCGTCAGCGAGATCCGGCCCCTGCGCACGGAGGAACTCCTCAGCGAGGCGGGGCAGTCGGTCGACGACACCGACGGCGTGGACCGCAAGGTCACGACCACGGTCGCGATGGACTTCGGCCGCATCACCATCAGATCCGGGCTCTCGCTGTACCTCTTCGGCACCCCGGGACAGGACCGCTTCTGGTTCCTGTGGGACGAGCTGTCACAGGGAGCCCTCGGCGCCGTGGTCCTCGCGGACACACGGCGCCTTGAGGACTGCTTCCCCGCCGTGGACTACTTCGAGCACCGTGACATCCCGTTCGTCGTGGCGGTCAACTGCTTCGCGAACGCCCGGACGTACGGCGCGCATGAGGTGTCACGGGCCCTGGACCTCGACCGCGGAACACCCGTGGTGCTGTGCGACGCCCGGGACCGGGACTCGGGAAAGGAGGTGCTGATCCGCCTCGTCGAGTACGCCGGGCGGAGGCATACCGCCCGGCTGCTCGACTCGGTGGGCTGACGGGCCGCCCCGCCGCGCGGGCGAGTGGCCGATTCCGTGAGGTCCTGGTGGCGCGCCGCCCTCAGTCGGAGACGGCCGCGTACGCGAGCACCTTGTCGATCCTCACCCGTACAAGGAGCTCGCCCGGCACGCCGTTGCGCGCGCCGAACTCCTCGGCCCGCTCCTCGCCCATGTAGCGGCCACCGATGCGGGCCGCCCAGTGCCGTACCTGCTCCAGGTCCTCGGACAGCTCGGCCCTGCCCTGCAGGACGACGAAGGCGAACGGAGGCGCGTCGTCGTCGACGCACAGTGCCACACGCCCGTCGCGTGCGAGATTGCGCCCCTTGACAGTGTCCTTGCCGGTGTTGAACACCAGGTCGTCGCCGTCGAGGAGGAACCAGATCGGAGCCACGTGCGGGCTGCCGTCCGCACGGACGGTGGACAGCTTGCCCGTGCGGGTGCCCTGCGAGACGAAGGCCCGCCACTGCTCGTCAGTCATCTTCTGTGCCATGTCCCCATCATGCTTGCCGGGACGCCGGAGGTGGTGAAGGCTGGCAGGTCAGATCCTCCAGCCAGGGGGAGCGACACACGGGGAGAAGGGACCATGGCGCAGAACACGGGCCTTGGCTGGCTGCTCGACGACCTGACGAAGCGCGTGGAACACGTTCGGCACGCGCTGGTGCTGTCCAACGACGGCCTGGTGACGGGGGCGAGCTCGGACCTGCCGCGCGAGGACGCCGAGCACCTGGCGGCGGTGTCGTCCGGCCTGCACAGCCTGGCGAAGGGGTCAGGACGCCACTTCCACGCAGGCAACGTACGCCAGACGATGATCGAGTTCGACGACGCCGTCCTGTTCGTGACCGCGGCGGGTGAGGGCAGCTGTCTGTGCGTCCTCAGCACGGCGCAGGCCGACATAGGCCAGGTCGCGTACGAGATGACCCTGCTGGTGAACCGTGTGGGGGAGCACCTGGGCGTAGACGCCCGGCATCCGCAGCGGACACCGGTCGTAGACCCCTGACCTGCACGTGAACTGCGGTTGACCAGTGTCTGACCTGCGCGAACACGGGCGCGGGCAGAGTTATCCACAGGCCGAGCGCGAGATGGGCCGCGCGGGCTACGGTTTTTCCCAGGAGCAGTGACCAAGCACGGGGGAGAACCGCCATGACTGGCGACACGCAGACCATTCCGCAGCCCGCGTCCACCACGCCCACGGAGGCGGCCGCGCCGCCGACGGTTCCGGCCGCTCGGTCGGCGCCGCTGGCGCGCAGCAGTGCCGCGCGGGAACTGGGCCTCAAGCGGGGCGAGTTCGAGCTGGCCGTGATGCTGGGACGGGTCCGTACCGTCGCCGACCCGGCGGGGGCGCGCCGCAGGGTGAGCCGCGCGGAGATCGAGCGCGTCCGCGAGACGCCCGGGTTCCCGGAGTCCTTGCGCGAGGGCGTCAAGGCCGTGGGGACGGCCGAGGGCGCGGCCCTGCTCGACATCACACAGGCCCGCTTCACCCGGCTCGCCCGCACGGGCGTGCTGACGCCGGTGAAGTTCTATCTGAACCGCTATCGAGCCGTCGTCTGGCTCTATCTGGCGGAGGAGCTGCGCGAGTTCGCCGCCTGCGAGGCCAACGCCCCGCTGTTCACCGGCCGTGCGCCGGACACGATGCGGGCGCAGCTGGCGAGCGGTGCGGACCTGCGGGCCCGCAACTGGCGCCGTCGGCAGATGGGCTTTCTCCTCAGGCAGTCGGAGGATCCGTGGGAGCGCGTCGCCGTGACAGCCTCCTTCCTGGATCCGATGAGCCTCGCACAACTCGTCAGGGATCCGTATGAGCGGGCGTATCTGCACCGTCTCAGGCCCCAGCCGCTCACCCAGGCCGCCCCCGAATCCCCGACGACCCACATCGTCGAGCGGATCACCACGGCCGACGACCCCGACGAGATCTGCTGGCTGCGGGCCAATCTGAGCCTCGGTCTGGCAGAGGCACGGCGGCACCGGCCCGCGCCGCGGCCGGGCCGTCCGCCCGTCACCGCCACCCCGCGCCCGCACCGCGTGCCGGAGCAGCCGCCTGCGCCCGTCACCGGCGACGGCGCGGGGGAGACGGACCGGAAGGAAGAGCCTCGCGGGCTGCTGAAGTGGCTGCGCCGCAGGCGCGGACGGCCGGAGGACTAGCAGGTCGCGTCGAGGTCCTTGGCGTAGTGCTCGATGGCGGGACGGTATCCGGCGATGTCCGGGTCCGGGCTCGTGGCGGCGATCAGGTTCAGCAGGATCGTCATGGCGTCATGGGTCTGACCCGTGTTGTACAGCGCCATGGCGAGGAAGGTCCGCAGCGCTCCGTCGTCGGGGTACTCCGCCACCGCGTCCCGCAGGGTGGCGACGGCCTCCGGGTACTTGCCGAGGACGCGGTACGTACTGCCGAGGCCGAGGAGCGCCCCCCGGCGGTCCTCGTCGGACAGGCCGGGGTGCCGGATCGCGCGCACATAGTGCGGCAGCGCCTCGGCCTCGAGGCCGAGCGTGTCGTGCACCCAGGCCGTCTGGTAGGCCACTTCGGGATCGTCGGGGTGGCGCTCGCTCAGGGCGAGCAGGAGGGCGCGGGCCTCCTCGCGGCTGCCGCTCTCCCGTAGCCGGACGGCCCGGGCGAGTGTCTCGTCCCGTCCGGTGCCCGCCTGGGCGTCCGCGCCGCTGGTGCCGTTCATGCCCTGCTCCCGTCCCCGTCCCCCTGCGTGAGGAGGAATCTGTGTCAGCCGTCCGACCGGCCATCCGGGTGGCGGGGCGCGTGCGGGCGGAACAGACCTTCCTGGACGACCGATACGAGCAGCCGTCCCTCACGATCGTAGATCCGCCCGCGCGCCAGGCCGCGGCCCCCCGTCGCGATCGGCGACTCCTGGTCGTAGAGGAACCACTCGTCGGCCCGGAAGGGACGGTGGAACCACATGGCGTGGTCGAGCGAGGCCATGCCGAAGCCGCGCGGGCCCCACAGCGGCTCCACCGGGATGCGGACGGCGTCCAGGAGCGTCATGTCGCTCGCGTATGTGAGCGCGCAGGTGTGCACGAGCGGGTCGTCGCCCAGCGGGCCGACGGCACGCATCCATACGGCGCTGCGCGGCTCGGCGTCCTTGACCTCCTCGGCGGTCCAGCGCAGCCGGTCCACGTAGCGGATGTCGAAGGGCTGGCGCCGGGCCATGCGCTCCAGCTGCTCGGGGAGCGCGCCCAGATGCTCCTTGATCTCCTCGGCGACCGTCGGCAGCGACTCCGGGTCGGGGGCGTCGATGCGCGGCGGCAGCTGGTGTTCGAAGGCGCCCTGTTCGGCCTTGTGGAAGGAGGCGGTGAGGTTGAAGATCGTACGGCCCTGCTGGACGGCCGTGACGCGGCGCGTGGTGAAGGAGCGCCCGTCACGGACCCGCTCGACCTGGTACACGATGGGCACGCCCGGACGCCCCGGGCGCAGGAAGTACGCGTGCAGCGAGTGCACCGGCCTGTCGCCCTCCGTGGTGCGCCCGGCCGCGACGAGCGCCTGCCCGGCGACCTGCCCGCCGAAGACGCGCTGCAAGGACTCCTGGGGGCTGCGGCCGCGGAAGATGTTCACCTCGATCTGCTCGAGGTCCAGCAGGTCGACCAGGCGGTCCGCGGGGTTGTTCATGGGAAGTCCTCGACTCCTGTCCGGGAACGTGGGGAGCTCAGAGCTGACCGACGTCCGTGACCCGGACGACGGCGCGGCCCTCCGCGTCGGAGGCCGCGAGATCGACCTCGGCGCTGATGCCCCAGTCATGGTCGCCGTTGGGGTCGGCGAACGTCTGGCGGACGCGCCACAGACCGTGCTCGGGATCCTCCTCGATGCGCAACAGCTTGGGGCCGCGCGCGTCCGGTCCGGTGCCCAGGTCCTCGTACTCGTCCCAGTACTTGTCCATGGCCTCGCCCCAGGCATCCGCGTCCCAGCCGGACTCGGCGTCCATCTCGCCCAGCGCGTCCACCTGGTCCAGGGCGGCGAGCTCGACGCGGCGGAAGAGCGCGTTGCGCACGAGCACGCGGAAGGCGCGGGCGTTGGCCGTGACCGGCTTGACCTCGTCGGCCTTCTCCTGCGCCTCCTCGGCCGTCATGACCTCCGGGTTCGCGAGCTGCTCCCACTCGTCCAGGAGGCTGGAGTCCACCTGGCGGACCATCTCGCCGAGCCAGGCGATCAGGTCCTCGAGGTCCTCGGACTTCAGGTCGTCCGGGATGGTGTGCTCCAGGGCCTTGTACGCGCTCGCCAGATAGCGCAGCACGATGCCCTCGGTGCGGGCGAGCTCGTAGAAGGAGGTGAATTCGGTGAAGGACAGCGCCCGCTCGTACATGTCCCGGATCACGGACTTCGGGGACAGGGGGTGGTCGCCGACCCACGGGTGGCTGGTGCGGTAGGTGTTGTAGGCGTGGAAGAGGAGCTCCTCCAGCGGCTTCGGGTAGGTGATGTCCTGCAGCCGCTCCATCCGGTCCTCGTACTCGACGCCGTCGGCCTTCATCAGCGCCACGGCCTCGCCGCGCGCCTTGTTCTGCTGGGCGGCGAGGATCTGCCGCGGGTCGTCGAGCGTGGACTCCACGACGGAGACCATGTCGAGGGCGTACGACGGCGACTCCGGGTCGAGCAGCTCGAAGGCGGCCAGGGCGAAGGTGGACAGCGGCTGGTTGAGCGCGAAGTCCTGCTGGAGGTCGACGGTCAGGCGCACGATGCGGCCGGTGGCGTCCGGCTCGTCGAGCTTCTCCACGACGCCGCCGTCGAGCAGCGAGCGGTAGATGGCGATGGCGCGGCGGATGTGGCGCAGCTGCTGCTTGCGCGGCTCGTGGTTGTCCTCGAGGAGGTGGCGCATGGCCTCGAAGGCGTTGCCCGGCCGGGCGATCACCGCGAGGAGCATGGTGTGGGTGACGCGGAAGCGGGACGTCAGCGGCTCGGGGTCGGAGGCGATGAGCTTGTCGAAGGTGTTCTCCGTCCAGCCCACGAAGCCCTCGGGCGCCTTCTTGCGCACCACCTTGCGCCGCTTCTTCGCGTCGTCGCCCGCCTTCGCGAGCGCCTTCTCGTTCTCGATGACGTGCTCGGGCGCCTGTGCCACCACGAAGCCCGCCGTGTCGAAGCCCGCCCGCCCGGCACGGCCCGCGATCTGGTGGAACTCCCGGGCGCGCAGGGTGCGCACGCGATTGCCGTCGTACTTGGTGAGCGCGGTGAACAGCACAGTGCGAATGGGCACGTTCACCCCGACGCCGAGCGTGTCGGTGCCGCAGATGACCTTCAGGAGGCCCGCCTGGGCGAGCTTCTCCACGAGGCGCCGGTACTTGGGCAGCATCCCCGCGTGGTGGACGCCGATGCCGTGCCGCACATAGCGCGAGAGGTTCTGGCCGAACTTGGTGGTGAAGCGGAAACTGCCGATCAGCTCGGCGATCTGGTCCTTCTCGGCCCGCGTGCACATGTTGATGCTCATCAGCGACTGCGCCCGCTCCACGGCCTGGGCCTGCGTGAAGTGCACGATGTAGACCGGGGCCTGCTTGGTGTCGAGCAGCTCGGTGAGCGTCTCCGTGATGGGCGTCAGGCGGTACTCGTACGACAGCGGGACCGGGCGCGTCGCGGAGCGGACGACCGAGGTGGGACGGCCGGTGCGACGGGTGAGGTCCTTCTCGAACATGGCGACGTCGCCGAGCGTCGCGGACATGAGGATGAACTGCGCCTGCGGCAGTTCAAGCAGCGGGATCTGCCACGCCCAGCCCCGGTCGGGCTCGGCGTAGAAGTGGAACTCGTCCATGACGACCTGGCCGATGTCGGCGTCCTTGCCGTCGCGCAGCGCGATGGAGGCGAGGACCTCGGCGGTGCAGCAGATGACGGGGGCGTCGGCGTTCACGGAGGCGTCGCCGGTGAGCATGCCGACGTTCTCGGTGCCGAAGAGCTTGCACAGCTCGAAGAACTTCTCCGACACCAGGGCCTTGATCGGGGCGGTGTAGAAGGTGACCTCGTCGCGCGCGAGGGCCGCGAAGTGCGCACCGGCCGCGATCATGCTCTTGCCGGAGCCGGTGGGTGTCGACACGATCACGTTCGCGCCGGACACGGCCTCGATCAGAGCCTCCTCCTGGTGGGGATAGAGGGTGATGCCGCGCTCCTGGGCCCAGCCTTCAAAGGCTTCGTAGAGGGCATCGGGGTCGGCGTCCTGCGGCAGCTGATCGATAAGGGTCACACCCCCATCTTGCCTCCCCGCTGCCCGGATCAGGGAACCGGACGACGGCACGAAGATCATGAACGCTACGCTGGGTCGCCAACGGGGCATCGGGACAACGGAAATGGGGCGGGCGGCAGCAATGATGGGACCGGCACACTCACTGTCGGGGGCGGCGGCCTGGCTGGGGGTCGGCGCGGCCGCCACGGCCGCCGGGCACTCGATGCCCTGGCCGGTACTGCTCGTCGGCGCCCTGATCTGTGCCGGGGCCGCGCTCGCCCCGGACCTCGACCACAAGTCGGCGACGATCTCGCGCGCCTTCGGCCCGCTCTCCCGCGGCGTGTGCGAGATCGTCGACAAGCTCTCGTACGCGGTCTACCGCGCCACCCGCAAGCCGGGCGACCCGCGCCGCTCCGGCGGGCACCGGACGCTCACCCACACCTGGGTGTGGGCCGTCCTGATCGGCGCGGGCTCGTCGGCGCTCGCGGTCCTCGGCGGCCGGTGGGCCGTGCTCGCCCTGCTCTTCGTGCATATGGTGCTCGCCATCGAAGGGCTGCTGTGGCGGGCGGCGCGCGGTTCGAGCAGCGATGTGCTGGTGTGGCTGCTCGCCGCGACCAGCGCCTGGATCATGGCCGGGGTTCTGGACAAACCGGGCAATGGTTCGGGCTGGCTGTTCACCGGGGACGGCCAGGAGTATCTGTGGCTGGGGCTTCCGGTGGTGCTCGGCGCGCTGGTGCACGACATCGGGGACGCGCTGACCGTGTCCGGCTGCCCGATCCTGTGGCCCATCCCGATCGGCAGGAGGCGCTGGTACCCGATCGGGCCGCCGCGGGCGCTGCGGTTCCGCGCGGGCAGCTGGGTCGAGCTGAAGGTGCTGATGCCGGTGTTCATGCTGCTGGGGGGAGCGGGCGGCGCGGTCGCCCTGAACTTCGTCTGAGGCCGGGCCGAGCCCGCCTCCGGCCCAGCCGACGCACCGCCGCCCGGTCGGGCACCGGGGCGAGACCGGGCCGCGGGGTGACCCGGGGCACGGGCCATGCCCCGGGGCACGACCTCACCGTGAGGTCACGGTCCAGAGCCGAGGTCACGGTCCGGAGCCGCAGCCCGGCGGCCCGGCATCGTCCACGTCCGCCCTTCCGGTACGCGCCCTCGTCGCGCGTGCCCCGAGGATCCGCAGCGGTCCCCGAGCCCGCCGCGTGCCCAGCGCTCGCCGCGTTCCCAGCGCCCGCCATATACCGAGCAGCAGGCATGCCGTGCCGCAGACCGCGGCCGTGATCCGCAGCACGCCGCCGTAAGCAGCCCCGGCACCCGCCCCGTCGAGCCGGCCGGTGACGGTTCCGGCGAGGCCCACGCCGAGGCCGGCGGCGACGGTGATGGTGGTCTTGGTGACGCCGGAGGCCTCCCCGGCGCGCTCGGGCCTGACGACGGCCTGTGTGGCGATGAGGGTCAGCGCGTTGGCGACGCCGAGGACCGCGCCGCACACGGTCGCGGTGGCGAGGAACGCCGTCAGCGACGAGGCCGTGGGCAGTGTGCCGAGAGCGAGCGCCCCCGTGCCCAGACAGCTCAGCATGAGCGGTACGGCGGCCCGCGCCGGTGCGCGCCCGGCGACGGGGCCCGCGAGCGCCATGGCGAGGGCCGGGGCGAGGAAGGCCGTGCCCGCTGACGCCACCGGGAGGCCCCACTGCCCTTGAAGCGTGAGGGGGACGACGAACAGGAACATGACGGTCGCGGTGTTGGCGGCGGCCCCGGCGAGCGTGAGCGCCATGTAGGGCCCGTTGCGGAAGGGAGCGGGCCGTACCAGCGGATGCGGGGCGGTCCGTTCGTGCCGTACGAAGAGGAACAGCAGAACCGCCACGAGCAGGACCCCGCCGAAGGCAGCGGGGCGGGGCAGGGCCGGGCCGCGGTCGATGAGGACGCCGAGCACCCCGAGCGCGGCCGTCGCGGTGAGCAGACCCCGCCGGTCGAGGGTGCGCGCCGCGCCGGTGTCGTAGCTCTCGGCGGTACGTGAGGCGCAGACCGCGCCGAGGGCGGCGAGCGGGACGCTGAGCCAGAAGAGCGCCCGCCAGGACACGGCTTCGGTGAGGGCGCCGCCGACGAACGGCCCGCAGGCGGTCGCGATGCCGCCGATGCCGAGCGCCCAGCCGGTGGCGCGGCCGCGCAGGTCGCTCGGGTAGACGTTGGTCAGCAGTGACAGACCGACCGGCATGATCAGTGCCGCCCCCGCGCCCTGCGCCACCCGGGCGCCCACGAGGAAGGGCAGCGTCGAGGCGAGCGCGCACGCCAGCGAGGCCGCGCCGAACAGGGCGAGCCCGGCGACCAGGAGCCGCCGTCGCCCGAAGAGGTCGCCGAGGCGTCCGGCGCCGAGCATCAGCGTGCCGGTGGACAGCAGGTACGCGCTGATCACCCACGGGAGTCCCGACCCGTCGGCGTTCAGGTCGCGGCCGATCCGCGCCAGGGCGAGGTTCAGGCCGAACGAATCGAGCTGGACGCAGAAGACACCCAGGGACAGGGCCAGGAGAGCCCGCCTCCGCTCCGTGACCGACGCCGCCATACTCCCGCCCTCCCGCGCGACACCGCCGCTCACCGCTCGCCGACCGTTGCCCGCCGACCCGTGCGCGCCGTTTGCCGCTCGTCGTGGACACCGCCCTACGGACGTACGGCGGTGAAACTGCTGCTTGCGGAAGGGGGTTGGCGCAGCCGGAGAACGTCCTCGTATACAGAGCGTTGCTGCTGGAGATCCTGAGAACCGCAGATCGGGAGAGCCGCGGACCAGGGAATCGGAGACCCAAGGGCCGAAAAATCGGAGAACCGGAGAAAGGTGAATCCGGAAAAGGTGAGAGCCGGAGAACCTGGGAGCCGGTGAAAGAAGCGCGAGTGCCGAAAGGAGAGCAGGGGCGCTGAATGGAGGGCCGCTGCCCTCTGGCGTCGCTCGAACGGACGACTGAAGCAGCATCACCGTAACTGACACGGATTCACTTGCCAACCCCTTCGTGTGTGGGGTCACACACCCGTGGAATTGGTGCAAATCGACGCTCTCCGTATACCGAAGGCCGTGATTCGGCCATCAAATGCGGGACCGTCGCCGAGGGGTCCGGCGGACGTCGAAGCCCTGTGGTGCCCCGTAGCCGCGGGCCGCGCAGAGGTACCTGGGTACGGGTGCCGATCCGTCGTGTCCGTGCCGCCAGCACCCGGCCGGGCCTGGGATATCGCGGCGACAAGCGGGAAGAGGCGCCCCTTCGGACCGGCGGCCTGAATCGAACCCCGGGGTGTTGGCTGCGGTTCGACTGCCTGTTAGTACTTTCTTGCCGCATAAGAGAGGTGGTTCTCGCGCGTCTGTCGAAGGGTTCCGATATCGGTCTTCCGGAATGTATTCATTCGGTGCGACAGCGCTATGGGGCACGGGCACTAAGAATCAGTGACCGGACCCCGAAATGATCCTCGGCACGTGCAATTGCCGTACTTCTCCACCGAATCGGGCGGATGTGATGTCGTTGACCGCGCAGGAACTCGTCCAGGCCGTGGCACCCGCCACGGCCCTGCGGTCTGAGACCGGTCCGCCCGCTCCTCAACCTCCCCCGGGAGGAGCGGGCGGACCCCCGCCGCGACAGCGGCCCCGGTGATCTCGTACCGGTCGGCGCATCCGAAGACCTTGCCGAGGGGCCGTGCCGAGCGCGGCACGGCCGAGGAGGGGAGGACGGTGGCCCGGTGCGCACCGGGCCACCGCCCCGCCCCTGTCCCACCGTCACCCGTGCCAGGACTTCCACAGCGCCGCGTACGCGCCCTGGGCGCGCACCAGCTCGTCGTGGCTGCCGAGTTCGCTGATGCGGCCGCTCTCCACCACCGCGATGACGTCGGCGTCGTGCGCGGTGTGCAGGCGGTGCGCGATGGCGACCACCGTGCGGCCCTCCAGGACCCGGGACAGCGAGCGCTCCAGGTGCCGGGCCGCGCGCGGGTCGAGGAGCGAGGTCGCCTCGTCCAGGACCAGGGTGTGCGGATCGGCGAGGACGAGCCGGGCCAGGGCGATCTGCTGCGCCTGCGCGGGCGTCAGGCTCAGACCGCCCGAGCCGACCTCGGTGTCCAGGCCCTCGTCGAGGTCCCGTGCCCAGGTCTGGGCGTCGACCGCGCCGAGGGCCGCCCACAGCTCGGTGTCCTTCGCCCCCGCCCGGGCGAGGAGCAGGTTGTCGCGCAGGGAGCCCACGAACACGTGGTGTTCCTGGTTGACGAGCGCCACGTGGGCGCGCACGCCCTCCGCGGGCATCCGCGCCAGTTCGGCGCCGCCGAGCGTCACTCGGCCCGTACGCGGACCGTAGATTCCGGCGAGCAGCCTGCCGAGCGTGGACTTGCCCGCGCCGGACGGGCCGACGAGCGCCACCCGTGAGCCCGGGGCGACCGCCAGCGACACCTCGCGCAGCACGTCGACGTCCTTGCGGTAGCCGAAGTGCACGTCGTCCGCGCGGACGTCGCGCCCGTCGGGCGCCACGCCCGCGTCACCGGCGTCCGGCTCGATGTCCCGCACGCCCACGAGCCGGGCCAGCGAGACCCCCGCCACCTGGAGTTCGTCGTACCAGCGCAGGATGATGCCGATCGGGTCGACGAGCATCTGCGCGATCAGGGTGCCCGTCGTCAGCTGGCCCACGCCGATCCAGCCCTGGAGGACGAAGCAGCCGCCGATCATCAGCACCGAGAAGAGGACGGTGACGTGGGTGGCGTTGATGACGGGGAAGAGGACCGACCGCAGATAGAGCGTGTAGCGCTCCCAGGCCGTCCACTCCTTGATGCGCCGCTCCGACTGCTCGACGCGGCGCGCGCCGAGCCGGTGCGCCTCCACGGTGCGGCCCGCGTCGACGGTCTCGGCCAGCGCGGCGGCAACGGCCGCGTACCCCGCGGCCTCCGAACGGTACGCGGACGGCGCCCGCTTGAAGTACCAGCGGCAGCCCACGACGAGCAGCGGCACGGCGACGAGCAGCGCGGGCGCGAGCGGCGGCGCCGCCACGGTGAGCCCGCCGACGAGCAGCGCCAGCCAGACCACGCCGATGGCGAGCTGCGGCACGGCCTCGCGCATGGCGTTGGCGAGCCGGTCGATGTCGGTGGTGATGCGCGACAGCAGATCACCGGTCCCCGCCCGCTCCAGGACGCCCGGCGGCAGTCCGACCGACCGGACGAGGAAGTCCTCCCGCAGGTCCGCGAGCATCCGTTCGCCGAGCATCGCGCCGCGCAGCCGCACCTGGTGCACGAAGGCGGCCTGCACGACGAGCGCGAGCGCGAACAGGCCCACGGTGCGCTCCAGATGCAGCTCCCGGGCGTCGTCCGACACGCCCTCGACGAGGCCGCCGAGCAGATAGGGACCCACCATCGAAGCGGTCACGGCGAGCGTGTTCACCACGACCAGCAGGACGAAGGCCTTGCGGTGCCGTCGCAGCAGCTCGCGGACATAAGCCCGTACGGTCGCGGGGGCGCCGACGGGCAGCGTCTCCGACGTGGTCGGGGCCGCCGGGTCGTACTCCGGCGGCGCCAGGCCGATCATGCCGTCTCCTCGATGTCGATGGTGTTCACACGGGCTCGCGGCGCGGCGGAGCCCGGGCCGTCGTCGGCCGGACGGTGTCCGGCCCGCGCGGTCCCTGCCTCCTCGGCCGCCTCCTCGTCGGTCTCCCGGGTCACGACCGCCCGGTACCCCGGCTGTGTGACGACGAGTTCGCGGTGCACGCCGACGGCGGCGACCTCGCCTTCGCGCAGGAACACGACGCGCTCCGCGCGGTCCAGGAGCAGCGGCGACGAGGTGAGGACCACCGTCGTACGGCCCGCGCGCAGCTCGCGCAGGCCGTCCGCGATCCGGGCCTCGGTGTGGGAGTCGACGGCGGACGTCGGCTCGTCGAGAACCAGTGCCTCCGGGTCGGTGACCAGCGACCGCGCGAGGGCAAGGCGCTGGCGCTGGCCGCCGGACAGGGACCGGCCGCGCTCGGTGAGGTGCGCGTCCATCGGGTCGTCGGCCACGGAGCCCTGCACAAGCGCGTCGAGGACGTCGGCGCACTGCGCGGCGGCGAGCGCCCGCTGCGGGCCGACCCCTCCGGACGACGGTACGTCGAGCAGCGACCGCAGCGTTCCGGAGAGCAGCACCGGGTCCTTGTCCTGGACGAGGACCGCGGTGCGGGCGGTGTCGAGCGGCAGGCCGTCGAGCGGTACGCCGCCGAGGCGCACCGACGGCAGGTCCGTCTCGAACGCCGGGTGCCCGCCGAGCCGTTCGGCGAGCCGCCCGGCCGCGTCCGGGTCGCCGCACACGACCGCCGTGAGCCGTCCGGCCGGGGCGAGCAGGCCCGTGGCCGGGTCGTAGAGGTCCCCGGCGGGCACCACCGGCTCTCCGCCAGGTGCGGCCCCCGCTCCGGCGGGGGCCGCGGGCGTGCCCTCCTCCGTGCCCCCGGCCGTCGTGCGCTCAAGGGACAGCACCCGGGCCGCCCGCTTCGCGGAGGGCCGCGAGAAGGAGTACGCCATGGCGATCTCCTCGAAGTGCCGCAGCGGGTAGTTGAGCAACATCACCGCGCTGTAGACGGTGACGAGTTCGCCGACCGTGACGCGGCCCTCGCGGGCCAGGTGCACGCCGTGCCAGACGAGGCCGATCAGCAGCAGGCCGGGCAGCAGGACCTGGATGGCGGAGATCACCGCCCACATCCGCGCACTGCGCACGGCGGCGGCCCGCACCTCCTGCGAGGCGAGGCGGTAGCGCTCCAGGAAGAGCTCCTCGCCGCCGATGCCGCGCAGCACCCGCAGGCCCGCGACGGTGTCCGAGGCCAGCTCGGTGGCCCGTCCGGCCTTCTCGCGCTGGTGGTCGGCGCGGCGGGTGGCGCGCGGAAGGAGCGGCAGTACGGCGATCGCGAGCACCGGGATGCCGATGGCGACGATGACGCCGAGCGCGGGCTGGTAGACGACCAGGCCCACGCACACGACGAGGACGGTCACGGCCGCCGCCGCGAAGCGCGACAGGGCCTCCACGAACCAGCCGATCTTCTCCACGTCGCCGGTGGACACCGCGACGACCTCACCGGCGGCGACCCGCCGGGTGAGGGCCGCGCCGAGCCGTGCGGTCCTGCGGGCGAGGAGCTGCTGCACACGGGCCGCCGCGGTGATCCAGTTGGTGACGGCGGTGCGGTGGAGCATCGTGTCGCCGCCCGCGATGGCGACCCCCGCGAGCAGGATGACGCCGCCGGCCAGGGCGAGGCGCGTGCCCGAGCCGTCGATCACCGCCTGCACGGCGAGGCCGACCATGTAGGGCAGCGCGGCGATTCCGAGGAAGTGCAGCAGCCCCCAGCCCAGCGACTTCAGCTGGCCGCTCAGCTGGTTCCGGCCGAGCCACAGCAGGAAGCGAGGGCCGGAGCGGGCGTCGGGTTCGCCCGGGTCGGCATACGGAAGATCGCGAATGTGCATGGGATCCCAGCTTCGGTGCGGTACGCGTGGCGGTGAACTGTGGCGATGAACTGTGGCGGTGAACTGACACGTGACGCGGCCAACGAGACGGCACAGGGCACGACGCACGGCCTCCCGGGCGGCGTGACGAAGGACGTGACGCGGGGCGCGACGAACGCGGTAACAAACCGTGCAAGGTTCGCCTCGCACGGTGGCCCGAAGCAAACGATTTTCCGGTGTCCGGCAAAGAGTCGGCCATTCCTGCGGACCGGGCGGGGGCGACGGCGGGGCGCCCCGGAACCCGGTGCGACCATGGAGCGCATGCGTATAGCCGGTGTGGTGCGAACGGCGGCCGCGGCCGCCGCCTGCTCAGTCGTCCTGACGTCCTGCGGCGGCTCGGGCGACGACGGGGGCGACGGAGGCGACGCGGCGCACTCCGCGCACGGCGGTGACCGCGGCGCGGCCAGGACCGCCGCCGACCCCGAGCGCATCCCCGGCGTCGGCGACCGCCTGCGGTCCCGCATCCCGAAGGAAGCCCGCCAGGTCGTCGCCGTCTACGGCGAGGGCGAGGACTCGGCGAAGGCCACGGTCGTCCTCTACTCCAAGGCGGGCGCCACCTGGAAGAAGACGCGGAGCTGGCCCGCCCACAACGGCAAGAAGGGCTGGACCCCGGACCACCGCGAGGGCGACAAGCGCAGCCCGGTGGGCGTGTTCACGCTCAGCGACGCGGGCGGAGTCGTCGCCGACCCCGGCGCGCGGCTCCCGTACACGCGGACCGCGTCCCTCCAGGCCCCGCACTACTGGCCCAAGACGCACTGGCACGACTTCGACTACGTCATCGCGATCGACTACAATCGCGTCAAGGGTACCCCGCCGAACGACCCGACGCGCCCGCAGGGCCAGTCCAAGGGCGGCAGCATCTGGCTGCACATGGACCACGGCAGCGGCACGTCGGGCTGTGTGAGCCTGTCGAAGTCCGGCATGGAGTACCTGCTGCGCACCCTGGATCCGCGGCGGCACCCGGTGGTGGTGATGGGGGACAGGGCGGCCCTCAAGGCCTGAGAGCCGCCGCCCCTCACGAGCACCGGGCCTTGCTCATGACTCCTTCGGCTTCTCCGAGTCGATCCCCGGGCGCGCCTTCCGCCACAGGCCCCGGGTGAAGTCCGGGATCTCCTGCGGGGCGCCCTTCGCCTTGATGGAGGCGTGGCTCAGCGGTACCGGCGCGGTCCACGTCGCCCCGTCGTAGACGTCGAAGTCGGGGACGAGACCGAGCCGCATGCACTGCATCAGGCGGAACACCAGGAGGTAGTCCATGCCGCCGTGCCCGCCGGGCGGGTTGGCGTGTTCCTTCCACAGCCAGTGGTCGAACTCCGCCGCGTACTTGGAGAAGTCGCCCCACCGGTCGTCCGTGTGGTCCGGCTCGATGTAGACGCGGGCCGGGTAGTCCTCGAAGACGCCCCTGGTGCCGCCGAGGCTGTTGACGCGGCTGTAGGGGTGCGGGGTCGAGACGTCGTGCTCCAGGCGGATGACCCGGCCCTTGGCCGTCTGCACCAGGCTGATGGTCCGGTCGCTCTCGATGTACGTCTCCTTCCAGCTCGGGTCGCCCGGCGGCATGTGCGCCCTGCGGTACTCGGCGAGGCCGAGGGCGGGCGTGCCGAAGCTGGAGATGTGCGTGGCGCGGTCGCCGCGGTTGACGTCCATGTAGTTGGCGGTGGGCCCGAAGCCGTGGTTCGGGTACAGGTCGCCGCGCAGCCGGGTGTGCCACAGGCGGCGCCACGGGCCCTCGTAGTAGTTGGGGTCGAACATCAGCTGGCGCAGGTCGTGGTTGTAGGCGCCGGCCGCGTGCAGCAGGTCGCCGAACTTGCCCGCGTGCGCCATGCGCAGCACGCGCATCTCGTTCTTGCCGTAGCAGCAGTTCTCCAGCTGCATGCAGTGTCTGCGGGTGCGTTCGGACAGGTCGACGAGTTCCCACAGGTGGTCCACGCGCAGCGCGAGCGGACACTCGACACCGACGTGCTTGCCGTTCAGCATGGCCGCCTTGGCCATCTCGAAGTGCCAGTCCCACGGCGTCGCCACGTACACGAAGTCGACGTCGCCGCGCGCGCAGAGCTTCTCGAAGTCGTTGTCCCCGTTGGTGTACGTCGCGGGGGCCGGCTGGCCCGCGGCGACGACCTTCTTCGCGGCCGCCGCGACCTTGTCCTTGGCCGGGTCGCACAGCGCGACGACCCGGACGCCCGGCTGCGCGAGGAACAGGTCGATCATGCCGCCGCCGCGGTTGCCGAGGCCGATGATGCCGACGCGGACGGTGGACCGCCCCTCGAAGGGGACGCCGATCATGGTCTTGCCCTTGCGGGCGGGCGCGGGCGCGGCGGCGGGCCCGTCCGTGGCCTCGCGCGTACCCGCCCGGGCGGTGCCGCCGCCCGCGAACGTGCCGAGCCCGAGCCCGGCCCCCGCGATGCCGGCCGTGCGCAGGACCGCGCGCCGGGAGTGACCGTCGGTGGATTCGTCAGGTGCCGGTGTCGCGTTCTCGTCGTGCATCGGACCTCCGTCGTCACAGTGCCATGTCACTGGGCGGGGCCCACCTTGATGGCGGTGCGCACGGGACGCAAGAGACCGCGGTGGCCGAGGGCTTGGACTTTTCTCCCCGCCCGCCGGAGCCCGGCGGGCGGAGGTCAGGGCCGCGTCGCCCGCTCCAGGTCCAGCAGGACCGAGCGGTACGCCCGGCCCGTGGCCTGCTCCATGCCCACCTCGCACATCCGGTTGGCCGAGAGGTACGCGTCGTAGGCCCTGGAGGCGACCTCCGCCGCCTCCGCGCGGGTCGCGGACTCGCTCAGCTCAGGGTGCAGCATGCCCCGGTCCCCGGCGAAGGCGCAGCAGCCCGCGTCGTCGGGGACGACCACCTCGTCCGCGCAGGCCTCGGCGACGGCCCGCAGCTGTGGCTCGTCGCCCAGGTGCCGCATGGAGCAGGTGGGGTGGAGCACGGCGGAGCCCACGGTGCGCCGTACGGTCAGGCGGGGCAGCAGCTCCTCGGCGGCCCAGACGACGGAGTCGACGACGGTCAGCTCCTCGTGCAGGGCGCGGTTGTCGGCCGTCAGATACGGCACCACCTCGTGCGCGATGCCGAGCGCGCAGGACGAGGCGTCCACGACGAGCGGCAGCGCGCCGCCCGCCGTCCAGCCCCAGGCGGCCTTGACGACGCGGTTGGCCATCACGCGGTTCCCGGCCTCGTAGCCCTTGGAGTGCCAGATCGTCGCGCAGCACGTACCGGCCACGTCGTCCGGAATCCACACGGGCCTGCCCGCGCGTGCCGACACGGCGACGACGGCCTGCGCCAGGGGCACGTCGCCGGGCCCGGCGAAGATGCGGTTCACGCACGCCGGGTAGTACACGGCGGCGGCGCCCACGCGCGCGGTGCGGGGCAGGCGCCGGGCGGCCGCGCCCGGGAGCCGGGGCAGCCACTCGGGCACCAGATCGGGGCGCACGGCCTTGCGGGCGGCGCGGGTCACGGCGGTCAGGAGCCGGTCGCCGGTCCGCTCGCCGACCACCGAGCGGAGTGTCGCGGCGGCGCCGAGCGCGAGCCGTGCGGAGGCCTCGACCTGCTGGAACCTGCGCGCGGTGAGCGCCGCGACCCGCTCCTCGCGCGGCGAGTGGCGGGCGTGCCGGAAGGACTTCATCAGGGCGCCGGTGTCGATGCCGACGGGGCAGGCCAGCTTGCACGTCGAGTCGCCCGCGCAGGTGTCGACCGCGTCGTACCCGTATGCCGCGACGAGGCCGTCCTCGACGTCGGAGCCCGGGCTCTGGCGCATCATCTCCCGGCGCAGCACGATGCGCTGGCGCGGCGTGGTCGTCAGGTCCTCGCTGGGGCAGGTCGGTTCGCAGAAGCCGCACTCGATGCAGGGGTCGGCGATCAGTTCCACCTTGGGGATCGTCTTCAGGCCCCGCAGATGCGCCTTGGGGTCACGGTCCAGGACGACGCGGGGCGCAAGCACGCCGTCCGGGTCGATGACCTGCTTGGTGCGCCACATCAACTCCGTTGCCTTCGGGCCCCATTCGAGCTCCAGGAACGGCGCGATGTTGCGGCCCGTGGCGTGCTCGGCCTTCAAGGAGCCGTCGAAGCGCTCCACCGTGAGACGGCAGAAGTCGTCCATGAACGCGGCGTACCGCTCCACGTCCGAGGGCCGCGCCGCGTCGAAGGCGAGCAGGAAGTGCAGATTGCCGTGCGCGGCGTGCCCGGCGACGGCCGCGTCGAAGCCGTGCCGGGTCTGCAGGCCGAGCAGCGCCTCGCAGGCCTCCGCGAGGCGCGCGGGCGGCACCGCGAAGTCCTCGGTGATGAGCGTGGTCCCGGGGGGACGAGAGCCGCCCACGGCCGTCACGAACGCCTTGCGGGCCTTCCAGTAGCCGGCGATCACCCCCGGGTCCCGGGTGAACGCGTTCGTCACCGAGGCGACGGGGGCGACGAGTTCGAGGCGCCCCATGACCTCGGCGGCCGCCCTCTCGCAGGCCTCCCGGCCCGTCTCGTCCGGGGCGCGGAACTCCACCAGGAGCGCCGCCGTGTCCTTGGCGAGGTCTGCCCAGTCGGCCGGGACGCCCGGCACGCGCACGGACGCGCGCAGCGTGTTGCCGTCCATCAGCTCCACGGCCCGCGCCCCCGCGTCGTTGAACAGCGGCACGGCGGCCGCGGCGGCGGGCAGCGTGGGGAAGAAGAGCAGCGCGCTCGACACGCACCGGTCGAGGGGCAGCGTGTCGAAGACGACCTCGGAGATGAACCCGAAGGTGCCCTCGGAGCCGACCATGAGGCCGCGCAGGATCTGCACGGGCGTCGCGCCGTCGAGGAACGCGTCCAGGCGGTAGCCGTTGGTGTTCTTGATCTCGTACTTGGCCCGGATGCGGGCCGTGAGCCCGGCATCGGCCTCGATCTCGCGCTTGATGGCGAGCAGGCCCGCGCACAGGGCCGGTTCGGCGTGCGCCAGCAGCGCGTCGGCGTCCGGCTCCGCGGTGTCGACGGCCGTGCCGGACGGCAGGACGAAGGACAGGGACGCCACCGTGCGGTACGAGTTGCGGGTGGTGCCCGCCGTCATGCCGGAGGCGTTGTTCGCCACCACGCCGCCGACGGTGCAGGCGATCGCGCTCGCCGGGTCCGGGCCGAGGACGCGTCCGTGGCGCGCGAGCGCGGCGTTCGCGCGCACCACCGTCGTGCCGGGGCCGATCCGCGCCCGCTCCCCGCCGTCGAGCACCTCGACCCCCGCCCAGTGCTTGCGTACGTCGACGAGGATGTCCTCGCCCTGTGCCTGCCCGTTGAGCGAGGTGCCGGCCGCGCGGAAGACGACCTCGCGGCCCTTGCCGTGGGCGTACGACAGGACGGTGGACACGTCGTCGACGTCCTCGGCGACGACCACCACGCGCGGCAGGAAGCGGTAGGGGCTCGCGTCCGACGCGTACCGCACGAGGTCGGAGACGTGGGTGAGGACCTTGTCGGCGCCGAGCAGCGCGACGAGGTCGCCGCGCAGCGGCTCCGGGGTGCCGCCCGCCCGCTCCTCCGGGACCCGGTCGGGTGACGGCGCGCGCCCGGTCGGGGCGGGGCGCAGGGCTTCGGGATCGGGCTCCAGCAGGGGCATGGCCTCTCCTCGGCGTCGTCGGCGGCGGCTGCCCACCGGCCACGGCCGGTCAGCTGCGGCGCACCGGCCCGGATGTCAGCAGGGGCGGCTCTCCGGCGCCTCGAACAGCGCGTCGAGCAGCCCGCCCAGCTGGGTGCGCTGGGCGGTGTCCAGTGGAGCCAGGATGTCCTCGGCGGCGGCCCGGCGCGCGCCGCGCAGCTCCCGCAGGGCCTCGTGGCCGCCGTCGGTGAGCTCGATGCGGATGACCCGCCGGTTGGTCGGGTCCGGGGCGCGGCGCACCCGGCCGCTCGCCTCCAGGGCGTCGACCAGGCTGGTGACGGCGCGCGGCACGACTTCGAGGCGCTGGGCGAGGTCGGCCATCCGCGGCGGCGTCTCGTAGTGCGCGAGGGTGCGCAGCAGGCGGGACTGCGCGGGCGTGATGCCGATGGGCTCCAGATGGCGCTTCTGGATGCGGTGCAGCCGACGGGTCAGCCGCAGCAGCTGCTCGGCGAGGAGTCCGTCGGTGTCCGATGTGCTCATGCCGAAACAGTACAGGACCTGGTTCATTGTGAGTGTAGGTAACAGTGAGCTATGCTCTCAAGGTCGCCCGCGTCGGCGCGCCACCCGCGCCCGGCGATCGCGCCGAAGCGCCATCCGCGCCCGGCGCCCACGCCGAGGCGTCAGCCGTGCCCGGCGTCCCCGTCGGCGCGCCACCGGCGTCCCCGCCGAACGCGCCACGTGCTCGTGGGCGCGTCCCGTCCCCGTCGGCGCACCGCCGCCGACGTCCCGCAATGTCCCGTAGGAGCCCATGCCTCACGAAGAACCCGCGCGGAGCCCGGCCTCCGGCGAGCCGGAAGAGCCCCGTCAGCTGCGCCGCATCCTGCGCCTCTTCCGCCCGTACCGCGCCCGCCTCGCCCTCGTCGGCCTGCTGGTGTGCGCCGCGTCCCTGGTCTCCGTGGTGACCCCCTTCCTCCTCAAGGAGATCCTCGACACCGCGATCCCGCAGGGCCGCACCGGCCTTCTGAGCCTGCTCGCCCTCGGCATGATCCTCGGCGCGGTCGTCACCAGCGTCCTCGGCGTCCTGCAGACGCTGATCTCCACGACCGTCGGCCAGCAGGTCATGCACGATCTGCGGACGGCCGTGTACGGCCGCCTCCAGCGCATGTCCCTCGCCTTCTTCACCCGCACCCGCACCGGCGAGGTCCAGTCCCGCATCGCCAACGACATCGGCGGCATGCAGGCGACCGTCACCTCCACGGCGACCTCCCTCGTCTCGAACCTGACGAGCGTCATCGCGACGGTCGTCGCCATGCTCGCCCTCGACTGGCGCCTGACCGTCGTCTCCCTGCTGCTGCTCCCGCTGTTCGCGTGGATCAGCCGCCGTGTCGGCCGCGAGCGTAAGAAGATCGCCACCGAGCGGCAGAAGCAGATGGCCGCGATGGCCGCCACGGTCACCGAGTCCCTCTCCGTCAGCGGCATCCTGCTCGGCCGCACGATGGGCCGCGCCGACTCGCTGACGCGCTCCTTCGCCGACGAGTCCGCCGAGCTCGTGAGCCTGGAGGTGCGCTCCAACATGGCCGGGCGCTGGCGCATGGCCGTGATCACCATCGTCATGGCCGCGATGCCCGCCGTCCTCTACTGGAGCGCGGGCCTCGCCTTCCAGGCGGGCGGGCCCACCGTCTCGATCGGCACGCTCGTCGCCTTCGTCTCGCTCCAGCAGGGCCTGTTCCGGCCGACGGTCAGCCTGCTCTCGACCGGGGTGCAGATCCAGACCTCGCTCGCGCTGTTCCAGCGCATCTTCGAGTATCTGGACCTGCCCATCGACATCACCGAGCGCGACCGCCCCGTGCGCCTGGCCAGCGTCAAGGGCGAGGTCCGTTTCGAGGACGTGGAGTTCCGCTACGACCCACAGGGCGCACCCGTCCTCGAAGGCATCGACATCACCGTGCCCGCGGGCGGCAGCCTCGCCGTCGTCGGCCCGACGGGCTCCGGCAAGTCCACGCTCAGCTATCTGGTGCCGCGCCTGTACGACGTGACGGGCGGGCGCGTCACGCTCGACGGCGTCGACGTGCGCGACCTGGACTTCGACACCCTCGCGCGCGCCGTCGGAGTCGTCTCCCAGGAGACGTACCTCTTCCACGCCTCGGTCGCGGACAACCTCCGCTTCGCCAAGCCGGACGCCACCGACGAGGAGCTGCACGAGGCGGCGCGGGCCGCCCAGATCCACGACCACGTCGCGGCCCTGCCCGACGGGTACGACACCGTCGTCGGCGAGCGCGGCCACCGCTTCTCCGGCGGCGAGAAGCAGCGCCTCGCCATCGCCCGCACGATCCTGCGCGACCCGCCCGTACTGATCCTGGACGAGGCCACCAGCGCCCTCGACACCCGTACGGAACACGCCGTGCAGCAGGCCATCGACGCCCTGTCGGCCAACAGGACGACGCTCACCATCGCCCACCGCCTGTCCACCGTGCGCGGCGCCGACCAGATCGTGGTCCTCGACGGCGGGCGCGCCGTGGAGCGCGGCACCCACGAGGAACTGCTCGAACGGGACGGGCGCTACGCCGCCCTCGTCCGCAGGGACGCCCGCCTCGAGCCTGCGACGTAGCGGGGCGTGGACGGGGCGCGGGCGGGGCGCGGAGACGTAGCGAGATGGAGGAGGAAGCAGAGATATGCCGGAAATATGACAAAAGGCGGGTTACCGTGCCCGCATGCACTCCACCACCCCGCCACGGGGCACGAAACGCGGAGCGGTCCGGCTGACGAGCCGGGGCCGGATCGCCCTGATCGCGACCGGAGCCGTCGCGGCGGCCACCGCCGTGGCGGTCCCGCTGCTCCTCCCGGACGACGACGAACCAGCGCGGCCCAGGACGCTGACGATCCCCGAGGGCTGGCGCGCCGGCCAGGTGTACGAAGCCGTCGACGCGGCCCTGAAGCTCTCCAAGGGCACCACGAAGAAGGCCGTCGACGGAGCGGGCCTCAAGCTCCCCGGCGACGCGGGCGGCAACCCCGAGGGCTATCTCTTCCCGGCCACCTACCCCATCAGCTCCCAGTCGACCCCGGCGTCCGTCCTGTCGTACATGGTGGACACCGCGAACAAGAAGTTCAGCGGCGGCCACGTCACCGCGGGCGCCGACCGGAACGCGGTGAACGTCTACCAGACCGTCACCATCGCCAGCATGATCGAGGCCGAGGCGGGCTCCCAGGAGGAGATGGGCAAGGTCGCCCGCGTCATCTACAACCGCCTCGACCGGGGCATGCCGCTGCAGATGGACTCCACGATCAACTACGCCCTCGACCGCTCCACGCTCAAGACCACCACGCGTGACACCAAGCTCAAGAGCCCCTACAACACCTACGCCCGCATGGGCCTGCCGCCCACCCCGATCGGCAACCCCGGCGAGGCCGCGATGCGCGCCGCGACGAACCCGACGCCCGGGGACTGGCTGTACTTCGTGACGGTCAAGCCGGGGGACACCCGGTTCACCGCGAACTACGAGGAGCAGCAGCGCAACGTGGCGGAGTTCAACAGGAACCAATGACCGGCGGGGGAGGTGGATTCAGGTAGGCCGGAAGTCGTCTTCGCGACCCCGTGCCCCATTGATGGCTCGTCGCATCGTCGCTTCCATGGCTCTCCTGGCGGCGCCCACGCCGCCGGTCCGGCCGACGAGGGGGATGGCGAAGGATGCGCAAGCGCGGCGCCCGCGTGGCGAGGGCCAGGAGAGCCAGGAGATCCAGAGCGCGGCGGGGTGGCTTATCCGGTGCGGCGGCGCTGATCAGCGCCGCCGCACTCGTCGTTTCGACGGCCCCCGCCGAGGCGGCGCCCGGCGGGAAGGTGCCGCCGCCGAGCCCCGGCGAGGTCATCCCGGGGCAAGAGACGAAGACCCCGTCCCTGGTGGACGGCATCAGGGAGAAGGCGCCGCGGGCGACGAGCGCGGCGGACGCCGCCCGCGCGCACCTGGAGCAGAAGGAGAGCCGCTACCGCATCGCCGAGCCCGGCCGCGACCTGAAGTCCGCGCGGACCACCACGGCGCCGGGCGGCCAGGAGACCGTACGGCTCCAGCAGAAGCACCGGGGCGTGGCCGTCCTGGGCGGCCAGTACGTCGTGCGGATGGAGCACGAGGGCGGCGAACGCGTCGTCACCGGCACCTCCGGCAAGTACTTCACCGGGCTGCGGACCGGCACGGCCGCCGAGGTCAGCGCGGAGGTCGCCGTCGAGCGGGCCGTCGACAGCGTGCTCACGGACCTGACCACGAAGAACTTCACCCGCAAGGCCGGGGCCGACGAGGCCGACGACGGCGAGCTGCCCCTCAAGGGCACCGCCCGCGGCCTCGTCGTGCTGCCGAAGGGGGAGGGCGTCCTCACCCGGCACGTCACCGTCCGCGGTACCGACCCGGCCACCGGCGAACCCGTGCTGCGCGAGGTCTACGTCGACGCGCGCGCCGGGTACCCCGTCCTCCAGTACAGCGGTATCAAGACGTTCGGGAGCGGCACGGGACCGCACGCGACGGGCCGGGCACCCGCGGCGCGCCCCGCCGCACGGGTGCGGGCGGAGCCGCGCGAGCGGGGCTCCGGCGTCAAGCTGGACGGCGAGTCCGTCGCCCTGGACGTGGAGCGCGACACCTGGCGCGGGCAGTACGTGCTGCGCGACACCACCCGCATACCGGACGACGAGGGCTGGGGCCGCACCCTGTCCACCTGGGACGCGCGCGACACGTCCGTCGGCGAGGTGATCGGCCAGTGGCCGCCGGGCATCCAGGAGTTCGGCTCGCCGACCACCGCCTTCGGCAAGGACGCGACCGACGCGGGCGCGGTGGACGCGCACTGGGGCGGCGCGCGGGTCTTCGACTACTTCAAGGACAAGCACGGCCGCGTCAGCCTCGACGGGCACGGCATGACCGTCAACTCCCTGGTGGGCGTGGTGAACGGCGGACACCCGTACGTCAACGCCTTCTGGGACGGCGAGAAGATGGTGTACGGCAACGGCGACGAGGAGTACCGGCCGCTGTCCGCGGGCCTGGACGTCGTCGGCCACGAGATGACCCACGGCGTCGTCGAGCACACCGCGGCCCTGGTGTACGCGGGGCAGTCCGGCGCCCTGAACGAGGCGATCGCCGACTACTTCGGCAACGCCATCGAGACGGGCGCGTACGGCGTCCCCACCGCCGACCCCGACTCGGGCCTGGTCGGCGACCGCCTGTGCCGCACCAGGTCCCCGCGTGACTGCGCCTTCCGCGATCTGAACGACGGCCGGAACACCGCCAAGCACTTCCTCGGCGTCGGCTTCGGCACCGACAACGGCGGCGTGCACCTCAACTCCACCATCTTCGCCGGGGCGCTCTGGGACGCCCGCGAGGACCTCGGCGACACCCTCGCCGACAAGATCGTGTACCGGGCGCTCGCCCAGTACCTGACCCCGCTCGACGGCTTCATCGAGGGCCGGGCCGCGGTGCTCGCCGCCGCCGGGGACCTGAACGCCGACGCGGGGCAACTGAAGGCCCTGCACCGCGCCTTCAACGCCCACGGCATCGTGCCCGGCTGGGAGCTGGCCCTCGGCGTGGACTCCGACACGCTGCTCGACCGGGTCAACACCCATGACACCCGCCTCGGTTCGGGCGGCGCCTGGTGGACCGCGTCCCGGTCGAACGAGGCGGGCTCCGAGCCGTACTCGGTGTGGGCCGGACGCGCGGACGGCAGCGGCCAGCCCAAGCTGATGAGCCCCAACGACGGCCGCTACCACGTCAATCCGGCCACCGACGGCAAGACGGTGGTGTGGCAGGCGCACGGGCCCACCGGCGTGGACGTACTCGCCCGGCCGCTCGCGGGCGGCCCGGTCAAGAAGCTCTGGCACAACAGCCGGGGCGTCGCCGACGCCGTGGACATCGACGGCGACGTCGTGACGTTCTCGCACTACAACCACGGCGGCCGGCAGGGCGTGACCTATCTGAGCCTGAAGGACCCGGCGAACAAGGTCAGCTTCGGCGGCGGCACCTACCACCGCTCCTACTTCCCGTCCGTGAGCGACGGCAAGGTCGCCTACCAGGAACGGCGCCGGGTGCGCGCCGAGTACGCGTACACCACGCGGCTCGTCGACGTCGCCACCGGCGAGAGCACGGTGGTCGAGCAGGTGCCGGGCAGTACCGGCCTCGGCCCGACGGCCGTCACCGGCACGCACGTCTTCTGGCTGCGCGACGCCGTCCAGGGCGACGGGACGACCTCCCTGCGCCGCGCGGACATCGACGGCTCGCACCTCGTCGACCTCACCCCCGAGGACGCGCCCGGCGCGCTGAACGCGTACGACCTGACGGCCTCCGACGAGGCGGTGACCGTCGGCGCCCGGCTGCCCGACACGACGTGGCGCAACGAGACGCTGGCCAAGCTCTGGCAGTTCGCCGCCAGCGGCGACCCGAAGGACCCGGCCACGCGCAAGGGCCGTGTCTCCTGCAACCGCGGCGAGCAGCTGTCCGCCGCCGCCGGGCCCGGCAGCCAGGTGGTGTGGATCGACGCGACCACCGGCATCAGCGAGGTCGTGACACGCAAGCGGCCTGCCGGTACCTGCTCCTGACGCCCTGACGCCCTGACGCCCTGACGCCCTGACGCCCTGACGCCCTGACGTCCCCCCACGAAAGGTTCAGGTGCATGATCATGAAGAGAACCACGCGCCGCCGTGCGGCCGCCGTCCTGTCCGCCGCGACGCTCGCCGGGGGCCTCCAGCTCGGTGCCGCGCCCGCCACCGGGGCCGCTCCGCGCGGCGGACCGGCGGCGGGGGACCTGCGTCTCGCCGGTGCCGGGGAGGCGGCCGTGCCGGACGGCTGGATCGTGGTCCTGAAGGACACGAGGGCGCGCGCCGTGCCCGGTGTGGCGCGCGACCTCGTCGAGCGGTCCGGCGGAGCGCGGCTCGGGCACGTGTACCGGGCCGCCCTGCACGGCTTCTCCGCGACGATGAGCCGGGCACGGGCCGAGCGCGTGTCCGCCGACTCGCGGGTCGCCTACGTCCGCCAGGACACGCGGGTACGCCTCGACGCGAAGGACCTCGACGAGAGGGCCATCGACGAGACGCAGCCGAACGCCCCGTGGGGCCTCGACCGGATCGATCAGCGCCTTCTTCCGCTGTCCGGCACGTACACGTACCGCACCACCGCTCCCGATGTCCGCGTGTACGTCATCGACACCGGGCTGCGCACCACGCACCAGGAGTTCGGCGGGCGGGCCTCGGTCGGCGTCGACACCGTGGGCGACGGGCAGAACGGCAACGACTGCCACGGCCACGGCACCCACGTCGGCGGCATCGCCGCCGGCCGGACCTACGGCGTCGCCAAGCAGGCCAGGGTGGTGGCCGTGCGGGTCCTGAACTGCCAGGGCTCGGCCACCACGGCAGGTGTCGTCGCGGGCGTCGACTGGGTGACCGGCCAGAAGGCGAGGCCCGCCGTGGCGAACATGAGCATCGGCGGCCAGGCCAGCGACGTCCTCGACAACGCCGTGCGCAACTCGATCCGCTCCGGTGTCACGTACGCGGTGTCGGCGGGCAGCGCGGGCTCGTCCACGGGCGCCTGCTCCACCTCGCCCGCGCGGCTGCCCGAGGCCGTCACCGTCGGCGCGAGCGACCGCGCGGACCGCCGTGCCTCCTCGTCCAACCACGGCCAGTGCGTGTCCCTCTTCGCGCCCGGAGTGCAGATCCCGTCGGCCTGGAAGGACAGCGACACCTCGACCAACACCATCAGCGGGACGTCCATGGCGACCGCCCACGTGGCGGGAGCGGCCGCCCTGCACCTCGCCTTCCGCCCCGCGGACACCCCGGCGCAGGTGAAGCGCGGCCTCGTCGACAACGCGACGACGGGCGTGCTCCAGGGCACTCCGCCGGTGGTGCCGAACAAGCTCCTGTACACCCTGTACCTGCCGAAACCGGGGCACAGCGTATGAGACCAGCGACGTCGGCGCCGTCGGCGGCTGAGCGTGTCCGCCGGGGCGGCCGGGGCCGCGGCCGCTGACTGAGCGCGAGACCGGCCTGGTCACCCCGATGATCCGGGAGAGCGCGAACGAGCCCGCCACCGCGCTGTGGCCCCTCACGGACGTACCAGCTGCACCTGATGAGCACCCTCGACAGGGAGCAGATAGAGGGCGGCGTGCACACCATCGCCGACCCCGGCACGAGCTACCCCGCCAAGGACGGCTGGCTGCCGCGCAGCCGGACCGGTCTGTGGATCATCAACAGCATCGGGCGCGTGCGGGTCGAGGGCCGTCTCCTCGACGTCGTCGCCCTCTCCCAGGACCAGCTCTCGCAGACGCTCGACGCGCGCGAGCGGCGGGTCAGCCGCCCGTAGCCGCGCGGAAGGCCGAGGTGATGGCGTCGATGGCGCCCGCCCCGGAGTGCGCGGACTCGTGCATGCGGCGACTGGCCCGCACGATGCGCGCCGTGGCCTCCCCGCGCTCCGTCTCGTACGCGGTCAGGGCCGCGCGCGGGTCGTCGGCGGCGGCCAGGTGGTCGGCGAGGACGCCCGCGTCGATGATCGCCTGCGTCGCGCCGTTGGCACCCACGGGGTACATGGGGTGCGCGGCGTCCCCGAGCAGCGTCACCCGGCCCTCGCCCCAGCGCGGCAGCGGATCGCGGTCCACCATCGGGTAGCGCAGGACCAGCGCGCTGCCGGTGACCAGGTCGTGGACGAGTCGGCCGCCGATCCGCCAGCCCTCGAAGTGGGGCAGGACGTCCTCGGGGCGCGCCGGGGCGTTCCAGTCGGCGGCCGCCGGGTCCAGCGGCCCCGGCTCGGCCTCGGTCACCAGGGCCACCCAGTTGAGCAGCGACCGGCCGCGGTCGTCGGCGGGGCGCGAGATCGGGTATGCCAGGAACTGCGCGCCGTGTCTGCCGTCGGGGCGCGGGCCGTCCGTGGCGATGACCGCCGAGCGGCCCGTGAGGAAGCGCTCGGTCTCCAGGACGCCCCGCCACATCCGCACCCCCGACCACAGCACCGGGCCCTGCTCGGGGTGGAGCGCGGCCCGCACCGCCGAGTGCAGCCCGTCCGCGCCGACCAGCAGCCCGGTGCTCAGGACCGATGCGGCGTCCGTGGCCCGGTCGGTGACCCGGACGCGGACCTCCTCCTCGCTCTGGATAAAGCGTTCTACTCGGACGCCGGTACGTACCGCCTCCGCGCCGAGCCGCTCGCGCACGGCGTCGAGCAGCAGCATCTGCAACTCGCCGCGGTGCACGGAGTACTGCGGCCGCCGGTAGCCGCGCGCGAGCCCCCGCGGATCCGTGAACATCAGCTCGTCCCGCGAGTCGGCGTACCGGTGCTCGGCGGTCGGGATGGCGACGGCGGCGAGGGCGTCGCCCAGGCCCAGCTCGGTGAGGACCCCCACAGCCTGCGGCTGGATGTTGATGCCGACGCCGAGCGGCCGTATCTCGCGGACGCTGTCGACGACGGTGGCGTCGATCCCGGCGGCGTGCAGGCTCAGGGCGGCGGTGAGGCCGCCGATGCCCGCGCCCGCGATGAGGACATGGCTGTTCATGGGCTTGGCTCCCGTGAAGTGCGGTGAAGTGCGGTGCCGCTGACGCTTCGTGCGGCCGCTGTCGTGTCCTTCCACGGTCGGCGGCGCCGGGACAGAAGTCCAACAGCTGGATCTGCTGCGAGCGAGCACCCCTGCTTATCGCACACCCCCATAAATGCGGCTTTCAGGTGAATAGGTCATACTCGGCTACGAGCGCCACACCGGCGCTCGAACCACGCCTGCCCCGCCCGCCTCACGCGTGCGCGGGGCCCCGAAGGGATGAGATATCCCGTGGCCCGTGACCTGAACTCCTCAGGCCCCGCCGCGGAAAGCCGCCCGACGCCCGCTCCGGGACGTTGGGCCGCACTCGCTGTGCTGTGCGCCAGCCTGCTCCTGGTGGCCATGGACGCCACCATCCTCAACGTGGCGCTGCCGTCACTGATCGACGACATGCGGCCGACCGCCGTGCAACAGCTGTGGATCATCGACATCTACGGCCTCGTCCTCGGCGGTCTGCTCGTGACCTCCGGCGCGGTCAGCGACCGTTTCGGACGCAAACGGCTCTTCCTGATCGGCTTCGTGCTGTTCGGCCTCGCCTCCGTCGTCGCCGCGACCGCCGCGACGCCCGCGCAACTCATCGCCGGGCGCGTGCTGCTCGGCATCGGCGGCGCGATGGTCATGCCGTCGACGCTCTCGCTCATCCGCAGCGTCTTCACCGACCCGCGCGAACGGACCCTCGCCATCGGCATCTGGGCCGCGGTCGCGGGCGCGGGAGCCGCCGTCGGCCCGCTCGTCGGCGGGCTGCTCGTGGAGTCGCACGGCTGGTCGGCGGCGTTCTGGGTGAACGTGCCCGTCGTCGTGGTGACCGTGGTCGCGGGCGTCAGGCTGCTCCCCGAGTTCCGCAGCGCGGGCAACGGCCCCCTCGACTGGCCCGGCGCCGCGCTCTCCGTCGTCGGCGTGATCGCGCTCGCCTGGGGCATCAAGCACGTCGCCAAGGGCGGCCTCGCCGTCGGCGACCTGGCCATCCTGGCCCTCGGCCTGCTGCTCCTCGCGGTGTTCACCCGGCGCCAACTGACGCTCGCGGAGCCGCTCCTGGACGTGCGCCTGTTCACCCGCCGCGCGTTCACGGCCGCGGCGCTCGCGATCTTCCTCGCCATGCTCGCGATCGGCGCGGCCCTGTTCCTGATGTCGCTCTGGCTCCAGTACGTCCACGGGTACTCGCCGTTCGGCGCCGGGCTGCGGACACTGCCCGCGGCCGGCGCCATGCTCGTCGGCTCGCTGATCACGCCCTGGCTCATGGAGCGCTGCGGCGTACGGGCCGTGATGGCGCTCGGCCTCGGCGGCCTCATCGTCGGCTTCCTGGTGCTCGCCCTGTCGCCGGAACCCACGCCGTACGGCGTGGTGGCCGTGGTGTTCGTCGCGCTCGGCCTCGGCGACGGACTCGCCGTCACCGCGTCCGCCGCCGTCCTCGTGTCCGCCGTCCCCGCCGAACGCGCGGGCCAGGCCGGTGCCGTGTCGGAGACCGCGTACGAACTCGGCATCGGGCTCGGTGTCGCGCTCCTCGGCTCGCTGCACGCCAGCGCCTACGCCGGGCACATGGACGGCCGCCCCACCGGGGCGCGGGAGTCCATCGGCGGCGCCGTCGAGACCGCCGAGACGCTGGGCGGTGCGGCGGGCACCCGTCTCCTGGACGCGGCCCGCGCGGCGTTCGAGTCCGCCCTGACGACCACGGCGTACGTCAGTGTCGGCATCGTGACGGCGGTCGCCGTGCTCGTCGTGTGGCTGGTGCCGCGCGGCTTCCGGGCGAGCGGCGGGCACTGACCCGCGCGCGGCATCGGGCACTGACCTGGCGGATCGCACCCGCCCCCGCGGCGGACGCCATGATTCCACCGGTCCCCGGCGCGGCCGTACGCGCCGGGGCTCGGCCATCTCGGCCAACCCAGGTTTAATGCAGGGGAGTTGCATTATCTTGCGCCTGTCGGGTATGCCATAGGCACCACCGCGCCGCCCGTGCCCCCGGTGGCGCCGGCTCACCGCACAGACCGCTATCGATGTGGCCGGTCCCCGCTCCAGGCCGTTCGTCCATGGCCAGGAGACCGAGGGCCACCACACCCCGGATCCGCGCTCAAGGGCGCCACGAGGGGGAACGATGCACGACGACAGCCTTCCCTTCGGCCTCCGCTCCCACGTGCGGCGGGGGCGGTTGGTCATCACCTTCTGGGGAGAGCTGGACATCCACGCCACCGAGCGGCTCACCGGCAGCCTGGCCGAGCTGACCCTCACCTGCCGCCACGACGTGATCCTGGACCTGAGCGACGTGACGTTCCTGGACTGCGGCGGCCTCTCGCTGCTCTGCCAGGCGCTGGCCGCGACGCGGCGCAGGGAGCTGCGGCTCACCGTCGTTCTGGAAGACCCCTTCCATCGCAAGGTGCTGCGCCTGGCGGGCGTGGCCGACTCGTTCGACGTCGCCCTGCGGCTGAGCGACGCGCTCGCGGTCCCGCCCGGCGACCCGCACGGACACCGGCCGCCGACCCCCTCGCACGCCTGAGCGCGGCTCAGGCGGGCACCGGCTCCCGCTCGAGGAGCCGCACGATGTCCCGCACCGCCGCGCGCCCCGCGCGGTTCGCGCCGATGGTGCTGGCCGACGAGCCGTAGCCGACGAGGTGCACGCGCGGATCGGCGGCCGCCCGCGTGCCGTCCATGCGGATGCCGCCGCCCGGCTCGCGCAGCCGGAGCGGCGCCAGGTGGTCGACCGCCGCGCGGAACCCGGTCGCCCACAGGATGACGTCGGCCTCGACGGCGCGCCCGTCGTCCCACTCCACGCCCGTCGGCGTGATCCGGTCGAACATCGGCAGGCGGTCGAGCACCCCGTCGGCGCGGGCCTCGCGCACCGCGTCCGTGACGGCGAGCCCGGTGACCGACACCACGCTCAGCGGCGGCAGGCCCCGGCGGACCCGGTCCTCGACCAGGGCGACGGCGGCGCGCCCGCGCCCCTCGTCGAAGGGGCCATCGGCGAACACGGGCGGCCGCCGCGTCACCCACCAGGTTTCGGCGGCGTACGGGGCGATCTCCATCAGATGCTGGGTGCCGGAGGCGCCGCCGCCCACGACGACGACGCGCTGCCCGCGGAAGGCCTCGGGGCCGGGGTAGACGGCCGTGTGCAGCTGCCGGCCGAGGAAGGTCTCCTGCCCCGGGTAGCGCGGCCAGAACGGCTTGTCCCAGGTGCCGGTCGCGTTGATCAGCGCGCGCGTCGACCACGTACCCGCAGAGGTCTCGACGAGGAGTCGGCCGCCGTCCGCCTCGCTGACGCGGCGCACGTCGACGGGGCGCCGCACCCGCAGGTCGAAGCGGCGCTCGTAGGCGGTGAAGTACTCGCCGATGACCTCCGACGACGGGCGCGCGGGGTCGGCGCCGGTCAGCTCCATGCCCGGCAGCGCGTGCATCCCGTGCACCTTGCCGTACGTCAGTGACGGCCACCGGAACTGCCAGGCGCCGCCCGGCCGGGGCGCGTGGTCGAGCACCACGAAGTCCCGCTCCGGCTCGAACCCTCGGCGCCGCAGGTGGTGGGCGCTGGACAGGCCCGCCTGCCCCGCGCCCACGACCACCACGTCGACGTCCGTCACGCCCGCGTCTCGCACCCCGATGTCGTTCACGTTTCTACTAACTCTGGCCGGGGCCTGGATCTTCCCGTACGACGGACCGGAGATCGTCACCGCCCCCCAGGAGGTAGACCGTGCCGCGGACCGTCGCCGTCCACGAGGGCACCTTCGAGGCCAAGAAGGAGCAGTACCGGGTCCTCCGCGCCCTGCGCGACTGACCCGGCAGCACCTCCGCCGCGGGTCAGCGGCCCCCGGACACCAGGAGCGGCGCCCCGCCCGGCGCCGACGCCGGGCGGCCGTTCACGGCCGGGACCGCCGCCAGGGGCGAGGCGGGGACGCGGGGGAGCAGGCCGCGCGCCGCCAGGTCGGGGATGACGCCCTCGCCGAACCAGTACGCCTCCTCCAGATGCGGATAGCCGGAGAGAACGAAGTGCTCGACGCCGAGCGCGTGGTACTCCTCGATGCGGTCGGCGACCTCCGCGTGGCTGCCCACGAGCGCGGTGCCCGCGCCGCCGCGCACCAGGCCGACGCCCGCCCACAGGTTGGGCGCCACCACCAGGTCGTCGCGGGAGCCGCCGTGCAGCGCGAGCATGCGCTGCTGGCCCACGGACTCGCTGCGGCCGAGCGCCTCCTGCGCGGCGGCCACGGTGTCCGCGTCGAGGTCGTCGAGCAGGCGGTGCGCGGTGGCCCACGCCTCCTTCGGCGAGTCGCGGGAGATGGTGTGCAGGCGGATGCCGAAGCGGACCGTGCGCCCCTCCGCCGCCGCGAGACCACGGATCCAGTCGATCTTCTGTTTCACCTGCTCGGGCGGCTCGCCCCAGGTCAGATAGACATCGCTGTGGCGCGCCGCGACCGGGCCCGCCGCGGCCGACGAGCCGCCGAAGAAGATCTCCGGCAGCGGGTCCGGCGGCAGCGCGGTGAGCCCGCCCTCGACCTGGTAGTGCGTACCGTCGAAGTCGTACGGCCTGCCGCTCCACACCCCGCGCACCACCGAGAGGAACTCGTCGGTGCGGGCGTAGCGGCGGTCGTGGTCCAAGTGGTCGCCGAAGCGCCGCTGTTCGGTCGAGTCGCCGCCGGTCACCACGTTCAGGAGCAGCCGGCCGCGCGTGATGCGCTGGTACGTCGCCGCCATCTGCGCGGCGAGCACGGGGGAGAGGACCCCCGGCCGGAACGCGACCAGGAACTTCAGGCGCTCGGTGTGTTGGGCGAGCGCGACCGTGGTCAGCCAGGCGTCCTCGCACCAGGTGCCGGTCGGCGTGAGCACGGCCTCGAAGCCGAGCTGCTCGGCGGCCTTGGCGATCTGGGCCAGGTACTCGATGTCGGGGGCCCGGACGCCGCTCACCGGGGTGACGCGGGAGCGGGTGATGCCGCCGTCGGTGTAGGCGTGCCGGTCGACGAGGGTGCGGCCGTCGCCGCCGGTCGGCAGGAACCAGTTGAGGTGGACGGTCATGGTCAGGACTCCTTGTACGTGCGGGGCTCGGTGGTCGAGGGCGGCAGCGAACCGTTGAAGCGGGTGTCGGTGAAGTCGCGGAAGTCGACGCGGCGCGGGATGAGCTTCAGGTCGGCGAAGGTGTCGACGATGGCCTGCTCGGTCGTGATGACGTTGCGGTCGACGGCGACCGGGACGCGCGTGCCCTGCGAGCGCTTCACCGAGTCGAGGGCGACCTCGTACGGCAGGCCCGTGTCCTTCGCCCAGACCTTCGCCCACTCCTCGGGGTGCTCGAAGACCCAGTCCTGTGCCTTGCGCAGGCGCTTGAGGTAGTCGGCGACGGCGGCGGCCTTCTTCTCGTCCTCGAGCGCGCCGGGCGCGGCCACCTGGAAGCTGAGGCCGTTGACGAGGCCCTCGCCGTCGGTGAGGATCCGCCCCTTGCCGGCGCGCAGGACCTGCGAGGTGTACGGGTCCCACACCGCCCAGGCGTCCACCTTGCCGCCGGTGAACGCGGCGAGCGCGTCGGCGGGCTGGAGGTACTTGACGTGGACGTCCTTGACGGAGAGTCCGGCCTTCTTGAGGGAGGCGATCAACTGGTAGTGCGCGGACGACCCCTGGGCCACGGCCACGGACCGGCCCTTGAGGTCGGCCGTGCGCCTCAGGCCCGAGTCCTTCGGCACGACGACGGCCTCGCCGTGCGCCGTGCCGTGGCTCGCGGCCACCACGGTGATCTTCGAGCCCGCGCCCGCCGCGAACACCGGCGGCGTGTTGCCGACCGCGCCGAGGTCCACGGCCTTGGCGTTGACGGCTTCGAGGAGCGGCGGGCCCGAGGTGAACGTCGACCATTTGATCTTGTACGTGAGGTCGTCCAGCTCCCCGGCGGCGCGCAGGACGGCCTCCGAACCTCCTCTCTGGTCACCGACGTTGAGGGTCAGCGACCCCTTGCCGTCCGTGGTGCCCCCGCCGAGGCCCCCGGTCGACGAACGCGCGGATGACGACCCGGAGCAGGCGGCGAGGGCCAGCGCCAGGGGAAGGAGCAGGGCGGGGGCGAGGCGTCGGCTTCGCATGGGCAGGGGTCCGTTCTACGAGTACGTCGCGAGGACAGCGCCGGGGCGGCGCGGCCGAAGCGGCAGGGAAGGGGACGGTGCGGCGGACGGGCGCGGCCCTGGTGACGGGCGGTCAGGCGGCCACCGAGGAACGGGCGTCGACGCCGAGGCGCTCCAGGAGGGAGGCGCGCAGCGCGGCGAACCGGGGGTCGGCGATGTCGCGCGGCCGCTCCAGGCCGACCGGCTGTTCGTGCGCGATGACGCCCTCGTCCATGACGAGGACGCGGTCGGCGAGCAGCACCGCCTCCTCCACGTCGTGGGTGACGAGCAGGACGGCGCAGCCGCGCCGCTGCCACAGCTCGGCGACGAGGCGCTGGGCCGTGACCCGGGTCAGCGCGTCCAGGGCGCCGAACGGCTCGTCGAGGAGCAGCAGGTCGGGCTCGCGCACGAGCGCGCGGGCCAGCGAGGCGCGCTGGGCCTCGCCGCCGGACAGCGTCTTGGGCCAGGCGTGGGAGCGGTGGCCGAGCCCGACCTCGGTCAGGGCGCGCTCGGCGACGGCCCGCTCCGGCCTGCCGGGCAGGCCGAGCAGCACGTTGCGCCACACCCGCTTCCAGGGCATGAGGCGCGGCGCCTGGAACGCCACGGCCTTGCGGCGCGGCACGAGGACGGTGCCCTCGATGTCCCGGTCGAGCCCGGCGAGGACCCGCAGCAGCGTGGACTTGCCGCAGCCGCTGCGGCCGAGCAGCGCCACGAACTCGCCGGGCCGCACGTCCAGGCGCAGGCCGTCGATGACGGGGCGGCCGTCGAAGGTGCGGGTGAGGCCCTCGACGCGGACGGCGGAGGGCGCGGGCACGCCGGGGGTCACCGGCCGGTGAACGTCGGTCGCCATTGCAGCAGCAGCCTTTCGAGTGTGCGGACCACGAAGTCGGCGAGGAGGCCGAGGAAGGCGTAGACGATCAGGCAGACGACGATCACGTCGGTCCGCAGGAAGTCCCGGGCCTGGACCATGAGGAAGCCGATGCCTGCGTCGGCGTTGATCTGCTCGGCGAAGACCAGGGCGAGCCAGGCGATGCCGAGCGAGTAGCGCAGGCCCGTCATGGCACCGGGCAGGGCGCCCGGCAGGATCACGTGCCGCACGAGCCCCCACCGGGAGAGCCCAAGGGACTCACCCGCCTCGATGAGCTGGGCGTCGACGCCCCGGATGCCCGCGTACACGTTCAGATACAGCGGGAAGGAGACGCCGAGCGTGATGATGGCGATCTTCGGGGTCTCGCCGATCCCGAACCAGATGATGAACAGCGGGATCAGGCCGACGAACGGCACGGTCCGCAGCATCTGCACGCTCGCGTCCACGAGGTCCTCGCCGATCCGGAAGAGCCCGGAGACCAGCGCGAGCCCGGTCCCGATCGCCGTGCCGAGCAGCAGGCCGATCGCGACGCGCTGGAGGGAGACCCCCATGGCCGAGGTCAGCGATCCGTCCTCGACGAGGTCGCCCGCGACCCGGGCGATGGTTCCCGGCGGGGCGAGCGTGTCGGGGCTCAACGCCCCGGTCGCGCTGAGGAGTTGCCAGAGCGCGAGCAGGAGCACGGGCCCGGTGGTGCGGCGCAGCCAGCGGGGGACGCGGGCGCGGCGGGCGGAGGAGGGGACGAGGGCGACGAGGTCGGGCGCGGCCCCGGAGCCGGACGCCGCGCTCTCGTGCGGGGCTGTTCCGGATATGTCGGGTGTCGGGGGCGGCGGGGCGTGACTGATGCTCATGGCGCTCCAGGGCGGGGAGGGTCGGGGCGTGGCGGCGCGGCGCGGCCCCGTGACCCGGCTCAGCGCGGCGCGGGGCAGCGGCGGGGAGCGGGGGCGGAGCGCGTCAGGGCACGGCGGGGGCGCGACACGCCGTCACGCGGTCGAGGAGAAAGCGGCGACCTGGCGGACGGGGTGCCCCGGCGGACGGGACGACCTGGCGGACAGGGCGACCCGGCGGACAGGACGACGACGAATGGGTCGACGGCGGACGGTGCGTGCGCGGGAAGGCGAGGTGAGAAGGCGTCAGCAGCCGCGGCGACACGCGGAGGAGGCCACCCGCAGCAGGTCGATGTGACCGCGCGAAGTGAGCAGAGCTGAACGCAACATGCCGCCGAACGTAGCGATCTCGGCCGCACACGGTCAATGGCGTCTCGCGGACCGGACGTGCCGTACCACCTGGTGGAAACTCCGCGGGGTGTCCGGCGACAGGTCGACCGGGCCGCCCCGCACCCGGCGGCGTGGCCGCTCCGGCGCGGGGACCCGGCCCGTGGTCACCGCGCCGCACGTGGCGCCCCGCGGCGGGCCGGGCGCTGGTGCAGGATGGGAGGCATGCCCGACGCCTTCACCACCCGCATCCTGCACGTCGCGACCGGCTCGGACGAGACGGTCGTCGACCTCACCCACGAGTGCGCGAGCTTCCTGCGCGAGGCGGCCCGCGGCCGCGACGGCCTCCTCAACGTCTTCGTCCCGCACGCCACTGCCGGGGTCGCGATTCTGGAGACCGGCGCGGGCAGCGACAGGGATCTGCTCGCCGCGCTGCACACCCTGCTTCCGGCCGACGACCGCTGGCAGCACCGCCACGGCAGCCCGGGGCACGGCCGCGACCACGTCCTGCCCGCCCTGGTGGCCCCGCACGCCACGCTCCCCGTGCTCGGCGGCAGCCTGGAGCTCGGCACCTGGCAGTCCGTCTGCCTGGTCGACACGAACAAGGACAACCCCGACCGCCAGGTGCGGCTGAGCTTCCTGGGGTAGTGGGCGGGCCCTGCCGGGGGAATCCCTCAGCGGCCCGGTGCCCCCGCGCGCAGGCCGTCCATGACGATGTCGAGGAGCTGGTCCACGCGCGCCTGCCAGTCGCTGTCCGGATCGATGTGCCAAAGCCCCGCGATGGCGAGCATGAAGTCGTCGGGGGTCAGGCCCGGACGGATGGTGCCCGCCGCGTCGTTGGCGGCCAGGAGCAGGCCGACGGCGGAGGTGAGCGGGCCGTGGCCGAGGGCGGCGAAGCTGCCGTACGCGGTGGCCTTGCCCATCGCCTGCGCCAGACCGGCCTTCGTCATCGAGTACCGGGCGAGGCGGCTCATCCACTCCCGCAGGGCCTGGTCGGGAGGGTGCGTCTCCAGCAACTGGGCCGCCGTCTCGGCGACTTGCTCCACCTCGTAGCGGTACACCTCCAGGACGAGCGCCTCGCGGCTCGGGAAGTTGCGGTAGAAGGTGCCCTGTCCGACGCCCGCCTTCTTCGCGATCGCGCTGAGCGGGGTGTCCGCCGCCCGTGTCAGCTCCGTGAGCGCCACCTCCAGGATGCGGGCGCGATTGCGCTGCGCGTCCGAGCGCAGTGGCACGTTCTTCCTCTCGTGCACCCCTCGTCCTTCCGGGATCCCGGCCGTCCGGGACTGCCGTGGGGACAGCCCTTGCTAAGCGGACAGCTGTCCGTTAGGTTCGGAGGCAACGGACAGCTGTCCGCTTGTGCTCACCATAGCGGCAGAGTGGCTGGATGTACGCCCTCCTTCCGTCCGCCGCCCGCGCCCGCCCTTCCGCTCGACCGGGCCGAGGATCGGCCCGCCGCCCACGCACCACGTTCCACGCAGGCCACACCAGCTCAAGCACGTCCCGTCGGCCGGGGCACGCCCCGGCCGCGAGCGCGCGCCACCACCGCGTACGCGAAAGAAGGCTTGACCATGGCTCCACCCGCTTCGACACCCTCCGCGACGTCCAGTGTCATCACGCTCACCGTCAATGGCGAGAAGCACGCGCTGCCCGTCGACCACCGCGCCACGCTGCTCGACGTGCTGCGCGAGCGCCTCGACCTGACCGGCACCAAGAAGGGCTGCGACCAAGGCCAGTGCGGCGCCTGCACCGTGCTGGTCGAGGGCCGCCGCACCGTCTCCTGCCTGCAGCTCGCGGTGGCCGCGGAAGGGCGCGAGATCACCACCATCGAGGGCGTGGCGCAGGACGGCCGACTGCACCCGGTGCAGCAGGCCTTCCTCGACCTCGACGGCTTCCAGTGCGGGTACTGCACGCCCGGCCAGATCTGTTCGGCCCTCGCGGTGCTCGACGAACACGCGGCGGGCTGGCCGAGCGCCGTCACCGCCGACGTACGGCCCGACGCGGCCGTGCCGCCGCTGACCCCCGAGGAGATCCGGGAGCGGATGAGCGGCAATCTGTGCCGGTGCGGCGCCTATGTGTCCATCGTGCGGGCCGTCGAGCGCGCGGCGCGGACGGCCGGGGCCGAGCCGACGGCCGCCCCCGCCGAGGGCGTCGACGCCGACAAGGAGGCCGTGGCATGAGGGAGTTCGGCTATCTGCGCGCCCCGGACGTCACCGGGGCCGTCGCCCTGCACGGCGCCGACGGCGGCACGCGCTTCCTCGCGGGCGGCACCAACCTCGTCGACCTCATGAAGGCGGGCGTGGAGCGCCCGGAGCGCCTCGTGGACGTCACCGGACTGCCGCTCGGCGGGATCGAGCCGACCGCCGAAGGCGGCCTGCGGATCGGCGCCACCGTCAGCAACAGCGACCTCGCCGCCCACCCCCAAGTGCGACGCAAGTACCCGGCGTTGAGCCAGGCCGTGCTCGCCGGTGCCTCCGGCCAGCTGCGGAACATGGCCACGGTCGGCGGCAACCTCCTGCAGCGCACCCGCTGCGCCTACTTCACCGACCTGGCGCAGCCCTGCAACAAGCGGACGCCCGGCAGCGGCTGCCCCGCCCTCCGCGGCGAGCACCGCAACCACGCCATCCTCGGCGCCACCGAGCACTGCGTCGCGGTGCACCCCTCGGACCTGGGCGTCGCGCTCGCCGCCTTCGACGCGGTCGTCTCGTACGAAACCCTGGACGGGCCGGGCGAGATGCCGCTCGCGGACTTCTACCTGCCCGTGGCGGACACGCCGCACGAGGAGACCGCCCTGCCGACCGGCGCCCTGATCACGGGCGTCACGCTGCCGCCCGCCCCCGTCGCCGCGCACTCCCGCTACCGCAAGGTGCGCGAACGCGCCTCGTACGCCTTCGCGATCGGCTCGCTCGCCGCCGCGCTCGACGTGCGGGACGGCCTCGTCCACGAGGTGCGGCTCGCCTTCGGCGCCGTCGCGTCCCGGCCCTGGCGGGCGCACGCCGCCGAGCGGGCGCTGACCGGCGGACCGGCGAGCGCCGAGGCCTTCGCCGCCGCGGCGGACGCCGAACTCGCGGCCGCAGAGCCCCTGCCCCACAACGGATACAAGGTGACCTTGATGCACAACCTCGTCGTCGCCGTCCTGACCGAACTCGCCGCGGAGGCGGGCCGATGACCACCGCGACCCGCGCCACGGCGGGCACCGGAGCCGTCGGCACCGGCCACACCCGCGTCGAGGGCTTCGACAAGGTCACCGGGGCCGCCCGCTTCGCCGCCGAGCTGCCGTTCGACGAACTCGCCCACGGCTGGCTCGTCCTGTCGACCGTGGCCCGGGGCCGCGTCATCGGCGTGGACGCGGAGCCGGTCCTCCGGCTGCCCGGCGTCCTCGCGGTCCTGCACCACGGCAACGCGCCGCGCGTGGACGCCGGGTACGTGGGCACGCTCGGGCCGCCCGACCCCGTCGTCGGGCTCTTCCAGGACGACCGCGTGCCGTACGCGGGCTGGCCGGTCGCCCTCGTCGTCGCCGAGACCTCGGAGCAGGCGCGCGAGGCCGCCGAGACGCTGGGCGTGCGCTACGCCGAGGAGCCGCACGACATCGCGTTCCACGCGGGGCACGCGGACGCCTACACGCCGCAGAGTGTGCTCGGCGGGCCCAACGAGGCCGTCAAGGGCGACCTGGAGGCCGAACTCGCCGCGTCCGCCGTCGTGGTGGACGAGCGGTACACCACGCCGGAAGAGCACCACAACCCGATGGAGCCGCACGCGGCGACCGCCCGCTGGGAGGGCGGCCGGCTCGAAGTCGTCGACTCCAACCAGGGCAGCCGCTGGATCGCCGAGGAACTGGCCCGCCTCTTCTCGCTCGACATCGGCTCGGTGCGGGTCAGGTCCGAGCACGTCGGGGGCGCCTTCGGCTGCAAGGGCCTGCGGCCGCACCAGGTGGCGGCCGCGCTGGCAGCGACCGTCCTCGACCGGCCCGTCCGCGTCGTCCTGACCCGGCGGCAGATGTTCTCGGTGGTCGGCTACCGCAGCGCGACGAGCCAGCGCGTACGGCTCGGCGCGGACCCCGACGGGCGGCTGCGGGCCCTCGGGCACGAGGGGCACAGCGCGACGTCGACGCTCTCCGAGTTCGTCGAGGCGAGCGCCGCGTTCGGACGCGTGCTGTACGCGGCCGACGCCCACCACTCCGTCAGCCGCGTGGTGCCCCTGGACGTGCCCACGCCCACGTTCATGCGCGCGCCGGGCGAGGCCCCCGGCTCGTTCGCCCTGGAGTGCGCCCTGGACGAGCTGGCCGAGAAGTGCGGCGTCGACCCGATCGCGCTGCGCGCGCGCAACGAACCCGCCGTCGGCCCGGTCTCCGGACTGCCCTTCGGCAGCCGCAACCTCGTCGCCTGCTTCCGTGAGGGCGCCCGGCGCTTCGGCTGGGCGGAGCGCGACCCGCGCCCGGGCACGCGCCGCGACGGGCGCTGGCTGATCGGCACCGGCACGGCCGCGGCCACGTTCTTCGTCGGCGCCTCCCCGTCCACGGCGGCCGTGACGGCGGAGCCCGACGGCACCTTCACCGTGCGGATCACCGCGGCGGACGTCGGCACCGGCGCCCGGACCGCGCTGACCCAGATCGCCGCGGACGCCCTGGAGGTGCCCCTCGACCGGGTGCGGGTGCGCATCGCGGACAGCGACTTCGGCCCGGCCTGGCTCGCGGGCGGCTCCATGGGCACGCGCTCCTGGGGCTGGGCCGTGTCCCTGGCGGCGCGCGAGCTGCGGGAGCGCCTCGCGCTCGGCGGCGCCGTACCGCCGGAGGGCCTCACGGCGCGCTCCGACACCAGCGACGTGCTCGCGGCCCTCACCAAGAAGGAACGGCACTCCTACGGCGCGCAGTTCGCCGAGGTCGCCGTGGACGTCACCACCGGGGAGGTACGGGTCCGCAGGATGCTCGGCATGTTCGCGGCGGGCCGGATCGTCAACCCGCTGACCGCGCGCAGCCAGTTGGTCGGCGGCATGACGTGGGGCCTGTCGATGGCCCTGCACGAGGAGGCAGGACGGGACGCCGCGTCGGGCACCCACGTGGGCGCCGACCTGGCGGGCTACCACTACGCCGCGCACGCCGACGTACCGCACATCGAGGCGGACTGGGTCGAGGACGTGGACGAGGACGACCCCGTCGGCATCAAGGGCGTCGGCGAGATCGGGATCGTGGGCGTGGCGGCGGCGATCGCCAACGCCGTGTGGCACGCGACCGGAGTGCGCCACCGGGACCTGCCGATCCGGCCGGACCGGGTGCTCACCGCGGCCGGGGCCGGCCGTGCTTGACCTCGCCGACGAGCTGCGACCCTTGACCGACGGGGGCCGCGCCTTCGCCGTCGCCACCGTGGTGGCCGTCGGCGGCAGCGCCCCGCGCGGGCCCGGCGCCGCCCTCGCCGTCGACAGCGAGGGCACCGCCGTCGGCTCGGTCTCCGGCGGCTGCGTCGAGGGAGCGGTGTACGACCTGTGCCTGCGCGCGCTCCAGGACGGCGAGGCCGTGGTGGAGGAGTTCGGCTACAGCGACGAGGACGCCTTCGCCGTCGGCCTCACCTGCGGCGGCACCCTCCAGATCCTGGTCACGCCGTACGCCGCCGACTCCCCGGACCGCGCGGTCGCGGCGGAGGCGCTCGCCCGGGTCCGCGACGGCGAGCCGACGGCACTGGTCCGGGTGGCCCGGGGCCCGGCAGGACTGCTCGGCCGCGCCCTGCTCGTGCGCGCCGACGGCACGTCAGCGGGCGGCATCGGCGGCGGCCGGGACCTGGACCGCACGGCGGTGGCGGAGGCCCGCGCCCTACTCGACGCCGGCCGCACCGGCACCGTCGAGCTGTCCGAGGACGGCTCGCGCTGCCCGGGCGGGGTGACGCTGCTCGTCGAGGTGATCATGCCCCCGCCGCGCATGATCGTGTTCGGCGCGGTGGACTTCGCGGCGGCCCTGGTCCGCACCGGCAAGCTGCTCGGCCACCATGTGACGGTGTGCGACGCCCGGCCCGTCTTCGCCACCCGGGCGCGCTTCCCCGAGGCCGACGAGGTGGTCGTGGACTGGCCGCACCGCTATCTGCGGAGCACCGTGACGGACGCCCGCACGGTGGTGTGCGTGCTCACGCACGACGCCAAGTTCGACGTGCCCGTCCTGGAGGTGGCCCTGCGCCTGCCCGTCGCGTTCGTCGGCGCGATGGGGTCGCGGCGCACCCATGACGACCGCATGCGCCGACTGCGCGCGGCGGGCGTCACGGAGGCCGAACTGGCGCTGCTGCACTCGCCGATCGGCCTCGACCTCGGCGCACGCACCCCCGAGGAGACCGCGCTGTCCATCGCCGCCGAGGTCGTGGCCGTGCGGCGGGGCGGCACGGGCGCGTCGCTCACCGGCACGCGGGTGCCGATCCACCGCGACGGCTGGGACCGGCGGGTACCGGCGGGAGCCTGAGGGCGGCACCGGGCCCGGGGGCGGCGCACACCGCTCCCGGGCCCCGGGCGTTCAGGGCCGCGCGCCCGCGTCCTCGGGGGCCGGTGCCGCCGCGGGCGCGCCGGGCCGCCGCTCCCCGCGGCCCGGGAGGTGCTCCTCCAGGAGCAGCCCGAGCGCGGCCAGCGTCATCAGGCCGCCGACGAGGAAGGTGCCCCGGACACCGAGGAGGGGAAGCAGCAGACCGCCCGCGAGGGCGCCCGCGGCCACCCCGGAGTTGTACGCGGCGCTGTTCGCCGCGATGGCCGTCTCGGTGCGCCCCGGGGCGACGTACATGACCTGGCTCTGCGTGGCCATGAAGATCGGGCCGAGCGACGCGCCGAGGAACACGATCATCACGGTGGCGACCGCCCGCGAACCGCCCGCAGCGTACAGGCCGAGCAGCGCCGCCGCCTGCGTGGCCACCGGCAGCGTGAGCGTCGCGCGCGGGAAGCGGTCCAGGAGCCGCCCGTAGACCGTGACGCCGACGATGCCGGTGACGCCGAGGACGAGCAGCAGCGTACTGACGGAGGACTCCGAGAACCCGCTCTCGTCCACGAGGAACCGGGAGATGTACGTGTACCCGGTGAAGACCCCGGTGACCGTGAGGGCTGTGACGCTCAGGACGACCACGAAGCGGCGCTTGTCGGGCCTCACCCCGTGGGCGGCGTGCCCCTCCTCCGGGCGCGAGGTCGGCAGGGCGGTGGCGATGACGAGGAACGAGGGGACGGCGAGCGCCCCCACCACCAGGAAGGGCACCTGCCAGCTCGTGTGCTGGCCCAGCCAGGTGCCGCCGGGCACGCCGAGGACGAGCGCGGCCGAACCGCCCACCGACAGCGCCCCGATGACGCGGCCCCGCACCTGCGGCGGGAAGAGCCCCACCGCGACGGGCCCCATCACCGCCCAGAACAGCGCCTGGGCCACCGCCGTCACGAGCCGGGCGGCCATCAGGACCCAGTAGGACGAGACCAGGGCGGACACGACGCTCGCCAGGAGCAGCGCGGCGAGCAGCGCGCACAGGACCAGGCGGCGCGGCACGGAGCGGGTCAGCTTCGCGATCGGCACCGAGACCAGGGCGACGGTCAGGCCGTACCCGGACACGAGGAGTCCGATGGCGGAAAGGGACCGGTCCAGGTCGTCCGCCATCAGCTGCAGGATGCCGATCGGTAAGTTCTCGGTGGTGTTGAAGGCGAACGCGCCCAGCATCAGGGCGGCGACCACCGCCACGCCGCGCCGGTTCGTCGACTTCTCCGTCGCCATTCGTCCTCCACGGTCACGGGGCGCACAGTTCATGGGGTGCACACGGAATTTGCGGGTGTACACGACGGTGCGGCCGTGCCGGGAATTTCTCAAGGGGGCGCGGGCTTCTCAGGCGCGCAGGGCGACCGTGAAGCTGCGGCCGTACGCGTGGCGCGTCCTGACGTCGATCCGGGTGCCGCCGGGCACGGCCCGTACGCGCACCCCGTCGTCCGCCTCGACGACGCGCAGCGGGCGGCCGCGCAGCAGGACGCCGACGGTGTCCCTGCCCATGGTCGGATCGGAGACGGCGACGGAGGTGCGCCCGTCGCCGCGTCCCCGCCGTACGAGGACCGAGGCGGGCCCGTCCACGCGCAGGCGCCCCACGTCGTGGCGGCCGTCCGTGAAGGCGTTGAGGGCCGTCAGACCGAGCCCGCGGTGCGTGACCGCTTGCAGGCGCCGGGAGTTGGCGAGGACCGCGACGGACTCGTAGGACCGCAGCCGCGCCTCGGTCGCGTGCGGCAGCAGCGCGTACGCGAACCGCGCCGGGGCGGCACCGGCCTGCTGCTCGACCCCCACGGCGAACACGCGGCGGGTCACGGGCGTGTCCGGGTTCGCCGTCCTGACGACACGGCGGCTGCGCGTCACGTCGTCCAGGGCGACGCGCACCGGGGGCGTGTCGAGGAAGGCGTAGCCGACCGCGCCGCCCCGCGAGGCGTCGGCCCAGCGCAGCCAGGCGAGGCGGCCGACCCCCGTGCCGCTCCAGGACCGCCCGTCGCGCAGCGCCCCGGTGAGGACCACGCGGTCGCCCGGCGCGGCGATCCGCGTGTCGAGGGTCGTGGTCACCGCTCGTCCGGCGGCGTCCGCGACGTCCGCCGCGAGCACGACGACCTCCTCGTCGAACAGGAACCACGACTTGGTGGCGGAGGCGTTGCGGTACGTCACGAAGTCGTCCGGGAGCACAGCCCGGTCGCGGTGGGCGACATCGCTCGACTGCACCATCCCGGCGGCGCCGTACGCGCCGAGGACGGCACCGCCCGAGAACGGGTGGGTGCCGCGCGGGAAGTAGACGTAGGTGTTCTGCGACTCGGAGGACGAGGTGAAGCGCAACGGGTGGGACGGGTTGTCGTAGTACGGCTTCCCGTACAGCTCGGGCACGGAGCGGCGCGTCTGCACCGGGGCCGTGACCCCGGCGAGTCCGTACGGCGAGACGGTGGTGAAGTAGTCGACCCCGAAGGCGCCCGTCTGGTCCTGCCCGGACAGATACAGATAGTGCGCTCCGTCGCCCTGGAACCAGGGCAGCAGGTTCTCCCCGTTCATGTACTCGTACTTGCTGATCCGGTCCGAGCTGCGGGCGAGCGCGAAGGCGTAGCCGGGCCTGCGGTGCACGGTCCTGTCCATGGCGTTGAAGGCGACGCACCGCGCGGCGGGGTTGAGGTCCGCGGCCGGGACGGACGCGTCGCGCACGATGTCGGCGTACCGCACGACGCTGACGGGGGAGACGAACCGGCTCGGGTCGAGGGCGACGCGGGACGACTGCCGCACGTGTTTCACATAGCTCCGCAGGGCGCGCGCGTCCTCGCCGCGCGCGAGCGACGCCAGGTCGACGACGGCTTCGACGACCACGCCCACGTCGGTGTAGCCGCTGTCGGTGCGGGACACCGCCCGGCCCTTGACGATCTCCATCATCCAGCCTTCGAAGATCACCGGCGCGAAGCCGTCGCGCACCCACCGCAGCACGACCGGCACCAGCTCCTCGCCGTGCGCGAACCCTGTTCCGTCGAGGAACTTCAGGGTCTGCACCACCCGGCTGAGGAGGCCCTTCCCGTACGAGCCCGTATAGGCGACGGAGGAGTGCTGGATGAACGATCCGTCGGCGTAGTACCCGTCCGTCACCCCGTGCTTGAGGTCGTACGGGTCGATGGTCGCGAACACCGTCAGCTGGTCGGTGAGCGCCTTGCGCACGCGCGCGTCGTCGGCGAGCAGGACGCCCTGGAGGACGCGGTTGGTGGTGATGTCCGCGAGGTTGGCCCCGGTGTGGAACCGGGAGTCGAGGTTCACGTCCCCGCCGACGCCGTTGCGCAGGTACGCGTCCATGGAGGCGACGTACGCGCGGATCAGCTCGGGGCGGTGGGCGCGGACCGCGTCGGCGAGGAGCGTCAGCGTCCTGCTGATGTGCTGGGAGATCCCGATCTCCCAGTGGAACCAGTTGCCGTAGTAGCCCTTGGCCTGGTCGCCGTAGTACCGCTCGCGCAGCCACACCAGGCCGTCGACGACGCGGCGCTGCACGGCGGTGTTCTCGTACAGGTCGGGGGAGGGGAGCCCGGGCGCGCGGGTGGCGAGGGCGATCTCGTACAGCTTGCGGAAGGCGGTGTTGAGATTGGCCTCGTCGGCGCCGAGCGCGAGGCCGTCGAACAGCTCGTCCGGTCCCGCGTCGTCGAGCGCCTTCAGGTTCGCCCGCGCGGTGCGCTCGACGGCGTCGAGCTTGGTTCGTGTCTCGGCCCTGCCGTTGGACTCCGCGGTCCCGGCGAACACGGCCACCACGTTGGCGACGAGGCGGTCCCGGTCCGCCGCGTCCGCCTGCCGCGAGGGCACGACGCTCAGCAGCCCGGCGGCCGCGAGCGCGGACAGCAGACGTCTGCGGGTGAGGTCCATGGGGTCCTCCGCGAGTGGGGGTGGCCTGTCGGCGGGCGGAGTCAAGCAGAGGGACGGGGCCCGGGCAAGGGGGCGGGGCCGGTGCGGTGCGATCCGGCCGGGCCCGGCACGGACGACGTCCTCCGCCCGGTGGCTGCCGCCGGGCGGAGGACGTCGGTGGGGGGTCGTCGGGCGGCCGGGCTCAACGCCCCTGGAGGCGCTTGACGTTGTCGCCGAACGTCCAGTTCCGGGAGCCGTCCCAGTTGATGGACCAGGTCATCAGGCCCTTGAGGGCGCCGTTGTAGTGGTTCCAGGCCTGGGAGACCAGGCTCGGTGACATGTGCCCGCCGCCCGCGCCCGGCTGCGCGGGCAGGCCCGGCACCTGCTTGTCGTAGGGGACCTTGACGGTGGTGCCCTGGATGTTCAGGCCCTTGTTGAGGCAGTCGGTCTGGGCGACGAAGCCCTGGACGGTGCCCGCGGAGTAGGAGTCGCCGGAGCAGCCGTACATGCTGCCGTTGTAGTACTGCATGTTCAGCCACCACAGGCGGCCGTTGTCCGCGTACTTCTTGACGATCGGCAGGTACGCTCCCCAGATCGAGCCGTACACCACGCTGCCGCCGGTGACGTACGCCGTCTCCGGGGCCATCGTCAGGCCGAAGTTGGGCGGCATCTGGGCGAGCACGCCGTCGATGATGCGGATGAGGTTGGACTGGGACGGCGACAGCTGGTTGATGTTGCCGCTGCCGACGAGGCCGGTCTCGATGTCGATGTCGATCCCGTCGAAGTTGTACTTCTTCAGGATCGGCACGATCGTCTGCACGAAGCGGTCGGCCACCGCGCTCGAACTCAGGTCGATCCCGGCCGCCGCGCCGCCGATCGACATGAGGATCGTGGCGCCGTTGGCCTTGGCCTGGCACATCTCCGCCGGGGTCGCCACCTTCACGGTGGCGTCCATGCCGTCCTCCCACAGCACCGTGCCGTCGGAGCGGATCACCGGGAAGGCGGCGTTGATCACGTTGTAGCCGTGGGCGCCCATGCGGGAGTCGGTGATCGGGGTCCAGCCGAAGGGCGGGTGGACCCCGTTCGAGGCGCCGTCCCAGTTCTCCCAGTAACCCTGGAGCACCTTGCCCGCGGGCCGGGACTTGACCGCGCAGGTGTCGTCCCGCGATGTCGCCGGCGCGTCCGGCGCCGCCGCGGCGGGCAACTGTGCGGCGAAGGCCAGCGCCAGGGCCGCTCCCAACAGACGTACCGTCCGACCGATCATGGCGTGCTCCCTCGGGGAGGCCTTGCTGCGGATGGGAAGTGATGCGGCAGACGGTAAGTAGGTATAGACCTTTCGTCAATAGGTCTGGTCCAACATGAAACTGTCGACGCGTCAGACGCCGAGCCGCCAGCCGTCCCCTTCGGCGGTGACCCGGCCCCCGGTCGGCGGGGCGAAGTGGGTGCCGAGCAGGAGTGCGCCGCTGTCCGCGGCCGAGCCGAGCAGGGTGCGGCGGGTCCTGCGGGCGAGGGCGGGGTCGATGTCCACGCAGCTGGAGATCTCCGGGTGTGCCAGCTGGACGGGGTGGTGGACGGCGTCCCCGGTGATCAGCGCGGTGGCGTCGCCGTCGCCCAGCTCGACGGCGACCTGGCCGGGGGTGTGGCCGGGGGCCGGGAGGAGGCGCAGGCCGGGGCCGAGCGCGACGGGCCCTTCCGTGATGTCCGCGAAGTCGAGCAGCCCCGCCTCGTGGACGGGGTGCACCGAGTCCCGGAACAGCTGGCGCCGGGACTCCTCCATGTCCGCGGCCGCCCAGTGGTCCCACTCCGTACGGGTGGTGAGGTAGCGGGCGTTGGGGAAGGTCGGCACCCAACTCCCGCTGTCCAGGCGGGTGTTCCAGCCGACGTGGTCGGCGTGCAGATGCGTGAGGATCACCAGGTCGACGGAGTCGGGCGGAAATCCGGCGGCGGTGAGCCGGTCGAGGTAGTCGGTGTCCAGGTCGTTCCAGGCGGGCAGCGCGCGCTCCTTGCCGTTGCCGATGCCCGTGTCGACGAGGATCCGCCGACCGTCGACGGTGAACGCGAAGCTGTGGCTGGACGCGCGCAGCACGCCCTCGTCGTCGGCGAAGTCCGGGGTGAGCCACGGTGTCCGGGCCACGGTGTCCGGGGTGGCGTCGGGCAGGAGCCAGGCGCCCGTCTCAGGCGGGAAGTCGATCTCGTCGACGCGGTGCACGGCGACGTTCCCGACGGTCCAGGTGGGGGCGGGGCGGTGGGTCATGGAGTGCTCCGTGTCTCGAAGGGCTGCCGGAGGCGCGCGGCGTCCGGCGGGCTTAAAGCAATGCCTTTGCGTTTAGTGGAGGCTAGCCCCTAGGGTGGGCTAAAGCAAACCCTTAGCTTTTGCTGTTCCGACTGGAAGGACAGGCCCATGACCCCCCTCGACCTCGACCCACCCGACGCGGCCCGCTGGGCCCGGCGCGCCGGGCTGCCCCTGGCCGACGAGCGCCTCGGCGCCGTGGCCGCCACCGCCGCGCACATCCACGCCGTCGTCGCGACCCTGCGCGAGCTCGACCTCACCGACGTGGCGCCCGCCGCCGTCGGAGTGGAGGTGCGCGATGCGACCCTATGAGCTGACCGTCGCCGCCGCGGCAGCCGCGATCGCCACGGGCGAGCTGTCCCCGGTCGAGCTGACCGCGTCCGTCCTGGACCGCGTCGCGGAGGTGGAGCCGGGGCTCAACGCCTATGTGGCCGTGCGGCCCGAAGCCGCCCGCCGCGCCGCCGAGCGGGCGGAGCGCGAGCGCACCGCCGGGCGCGCGCACGGCCCCCTGCACGGCGTCCCGTTCGCCCTGAAGGACCTCATCGACGTCAAGGGGCAGTCCACGAGCGCCAGTTCACGCGTGCGCGACGGCCATGTGGCGGACGCCGACAGCACCGTCGCCGCCCGGCTCGCGGCCGCGGGCGCCGTGCTCCTGGGCAAGGCCCACACGCACGAGTTCGCCTACGGCCTGACGACGCCCCAGACCCGCAACGCCTGGGACGCCGAGCGGGTCGCGGGCGGGTCGAGCGGCGGCTCGGCCGTCGCCGTCGCGGCCGGGACCGCGCTCTTCTCGATCGGCACCGACACCGGCGGCTCCATCAGGGTCCCCGCCGCGCTCAACGGAGTGGTCGGCCTGAAGCCCACGTACGGCCTGGTGCCCACGCAGGGAGTGACCGCCCTGTCCTGGTCCCTCGACCACGTCGGCCCGATCACGCGCACGGTCCAGGACGCCGCGCTCGTGCTCCCCGCCCTGACCGGTGGCGCGGAACTCCCGTACGTGGAAGGGGATCTGACGGGCCTTCGGGTCGGCGTCCCCGCCAACTACTACTTCGACCGCGTCACCCCCGACGTCGAAGCGGCCGTGCGCGACGCCGTCGAGCGCCTCCGTGACCTGGGAGCCGAACTCGTCGACGTGCGGATCCCGATGACCCGCTACATCCAGGCGGTCCAGTGGGGCCTGATGGTCCCCGAGGCCAGCGCGAACCACGAGCGGACGCTGCGCACCGCGCCCGAGCTCTACGGGGACGACATCCGGGTCCTCCTCGAAGCGGGAGAGCTGTTCCACGCGGGCGACTACCTGCGGGCGCGGCGCGCCCGCACCCTGATGAGCCAGGAGTGGGCGCGGCTCCTGGAGGAGGTCGACGTCATCGCCGCTCCCACCGTGCCGCTGACCGCCGCCCGCACCGGGCAGCACACCGTGGAGTGGCCCGACGGCACCGTGGAGAGCGTGTCGGACGCCTACGTCCGCCTGTCCGCACCCGCCAACATCACCGGCCTTCCCGCGCTGACCGTGCCCGTCGGCCGCGACGGCGCCGGGCTGCCCATCGGCATGCAGCTCGTCGGTCGCCCGCGCGCCGAGCGGACGCTGCTGCGCGCCGGGCGGGCGTACGAGATGACGCGCCCGGACGCGGGGGCCATCGCCCCGGGAAGGGTGGCCTCCGCCCTGGGGAGGGCGGAGGCGGCCCTTCCGTCCCCGTAGAAGCTAGGAATTCGCGTTAAGGTGAACGGCATGAGTCCCAGGCCCATGGCCCGACCCGGGGGGCGCAGCGCCCGGGTGCAGGCGTCCGTGCACGCCGCCGTGCGCGAGCTCGAGGCGGAGCGGGGCCGCGCGGCCCTGACCGTCCCGCTGGTCGCGGCGCGGGCCGGGGTCACGCCGTCCACCGTCTACCGCCGCTGGGGCGACCTCCAGGAGCTCCTGTCGGACGTCGCGGTCGAGCGCCTCAGGCCCGAGGCGGACCCCGCGGACCACGGCGGCTTCCGCGCCGACCTGACGGCGTGGACCGAGCACTTCCTGGAGGAGATGTCGTCGGCGCCGGGCCGGGCCTATCTGCGCGACGCGCTCCTCGGCGACCCCGGGAGCGGCAACGCGAGCCGCTGTTCCGACTACTCCGCCGAGCACATCGACCTGCTCCTGGCCCGCGCCGCCGAGCGCGGCGAGCGGCCGCTGCCGGAGCGCGAGGCCGTCATGGACCACGTGGTCGCGCCGCTGCTCTTCCGCATCCTGTTCCGGCCGGACGGCCTGTCGCCGCAGTACGCGCGCGGACTCGTGGAAGAGGCCCTCGGGGCGAGCGCCCGCTGAGCACGGCACGGCCGGTGGCCCGGGGAAGACCCCGGGTCACCGGCCTTCGCACGTCAGGACTCGGGTGCCGCCGGATCCGCACTTCGCGCGGACAGCCCGCGACGACCGGCTCGTCCGCGACCTGCATGTGGGAGCGGGCCGCTTCCAGGGTTCACGAGGTCACCGGCTGGCCGTCGCGCCTTATTGCACATCGCTTGCAATTACTATGGACAGGCAGTAGCCGGGCCGGTCGGCACGCGGAGGAAGCGGGAGTACACGCATGGCACCCCCTCGGATCGTTCTGGGGATCGAGTCTTCTTGCGACGAGACCGGGGCAGGTCTCGTACAGGGCGGACGGCTGCTCGGGCACGCCGTCGCGTCCAGCATGGACGAGCACGCCCGCTTCGGCGGCGTCGTCCCCGAGATCGCCGCCCGCGCCCACGTGCACGCGCTGAACCCGGTGGTCCGCCGCGCCCTCGACCGAGCGGGGCTGCGGCTCGGCGACATCGGCGCCGTCGCCGTGACGACGGGGCCCGGCCTGTCCGGCGCCCTCCAGGTCGGCCTCGCCGGGGCGAAGGGCCTCGCGTACGCGCTCGACGTGCCGCTGTACGGCGTGCACCACCTGGCCGGGCACGTCGCCGCCGACACCCTGGAGCACGGCCCGCTGCCCGACCCGTGCGTGGTCCTCATCGTGTCCGGCGGCCACACCTCGCTGCTGCTCGTGCGCGACCTCGCCCGCGACCCGATCGCGCACCTGGGCGACACCCTGGACGACGCGGCGGGGGAGTGCTTCGACAAGGTGGCCCGCGTCTTCGGCCTGCCCTACCCGGGCGGCCCGGCCGTCGACCGCGCGGCCCGCGAGGGCTCCCCGGACGCGGTCGCCTTCCCGCGCCCGCTGACCGGGCCGCGCGACGACCCGTACGCCTTCTCCTTCTCCGGCCTCAAGACCGCCGCGGCCCGCTGGGCCGAGAGCCACCGGGGCGGCGAACTGCCAGTCGCCGACGGGGCCGCCGCACTCCAGGAGGCCGTCGCCGACGTCCTCACCCGCAAGGCGGTCGCGGCCTGCGCCGCGCACGGCGTGGGCACCCTCGTGGTCGTCGGCGGCGTCGCCGCCAACTCCCGGGTGCGGTCTTTGGCCGAGGAGCGCTGCCGGGCCGCGGGGATCACCCTGCGCGTCCCGCCGCTCGGCCTGTGCACCGACAACGGCGCGATGATCGCCGCGGTGGGCGACCTCCTGGTGCGCGCGGGCGCCGAACCCGCGCCCCTGGACGTGTCCATCGACCCGTCGGCGCCCCTTGAGTACGCCGCGCTGCACCCCGTCGGCGCCTTCGCGAGGGCCGCCTGATGGCCGCCGTCGTGCACCGCCTCGCCGGCCCCGCGCTGCTCGCCCACCGCGACGGCATCCGCGCGGTCTACGCCGCCGCGTTCGCCGAGCCGCCCTGGCACGCGGAGCCCGCCGAGGCCGACGGCTACCTCACGCGCCTCGCGGGCGACGTGCAGCGGCCCGGCTTCGCGGGCGCGGTGGCCCTCGACGGCGAGCGGGTGCTCGGCTTCGCCACGGCCTGGACGTCGAGCACCCCGCTGCCCGGCACCCGCTCCTACCCGCGCGTCACCGCCGCGCTCGGCGCCGAGCGCGCCGCCGCGTGGCTGTGCGGCGGCACGGAGGTCGACGAACTCGCCGTCTCGCCCGCCGCGCACGGCCGCGGACTCGGCCGTACGCTCCTCGAAGCGGTCACGCGCGACGCGCCCGACGCCCGCTGCTGGCTGCTCACGTCCGTGCGGGCCGACGCCACCGTCCGCTTCTACGAGCGGCTCGGCTGGCGGCAGGTCACCCACCCCGCGCCCGACGGGTACGGCACCGCCGTCTTCCTCGGCCCCGGCCACCCGGCGCGTGCCGCCGCCGTCCTACCGTCCCTGTAACCACTGAACCCCCGCCGGAGCACGCCTTGCGCACCGCCGACATCCGCACCCGCTTCCTCGACTTCTTCGCCGAGCGGGGCCACACCGTGGTGCCCAGCGCCCCGCTGCCGACGCCCGACCCGACGCTCCTGTTCGTCAACGCGGGCATGGTGCCGTTCAAGCCGTATCTGACGGGCGAGGTCGCACCGCCCTGGCCGCGCGCCACCAGCGTGCAGAAGTGCGTGCGCACCCTCGACATCGAGGAGGTCGGCAAGACCACCCGGCACGGCTCGTTCTTCCAGATGAACGGCAACTTCTCCTTCGGCGACTACTTCAAGGAAGAGGCCATCACCTTCGCCTGGGACCTGAGCACCCGCTCCGTCGCCGACGGCGGCTACGGGCTCGACCCGGCGAAGATCTGGGTGACCGTCCACCACTCCGACGACGAGTCGCGCGGCCTGTGGCGGCGCGTCGCCGACCTGCCCGACGAGCGCATCGTGGCCCGAGGCGACGAGGACAACTTCTGGTCCATGGGCGTGCCCGGACCCTGCGGCCCCTGCTCGGAGCTGTACTACGACCGGGGTCCCGCGCTCGGCCGCGCGGGCGGCCCGGCCGTCGACGAGGACCGGTACATGGAGTTCTGGAACCTCGTCTTCATGCAGTACGAGCGCGGCGAGGGCACCGGCAAGACCGGCTACCCGATCCTCGGCGAACTCCCGCGCCGCAACATCGACACCGGCATGGGCCTGGAGCGCATGGCCACCCTGCTCCAGGGCGTCGACAATCTGTACGAGATCGACGAGACCCGGCCCGTCCTCGACCGCGCCGCCGAACTCGCCGGGGTGCGCTACGGCGCCGACGCCGCCCAGGACGTGCGCCTTCGCGTCGTCGCCGACCACGTCCGCACCGCCCTGATGCTGCTCGCCGACGGCACCGCGCCCGGCAACGAGGGCCGCGGCTACGTCCTGCGCCGCATCCTGCGCCGCGCCGTGCGCTCCATGCGCCAGCTCGGCCACGGCGACCCGGCCCTCGCGGACCTGCTGGCCGTCGCCCGCGACCGGATGGCGCCGAGCTACCCCGAGGTCGCCGACGCCTACGCGCGCATCGCCGACCAGGCCCAGGGCGAGGAGGACGCCTTCCGCGCCACCCTCAAGCAGGGCACCACGGTCCTGGACACCGCCGTCACCCGGGTCAAGGCCGACGGCGGCCGCCAACTGCCCGGCGCCAAGGCCTTCCTGCTGCACGACACCTACGGCTTTCCCATCGACCTCACCCTGGAGATGGCCGCCGAGCAGGGCGTCGAGGTCGACCGCGAGGGCTTCACGGCCCTCATGCGCGAGCAGCGCGAGCGGGCCCGCGCCGACGCCCGCGCCCGCAAGTCCGGGTCCGCAATCGACACCTCGGCCCTGCGCGCCGTCCTCGACGAGCACGGGCCGACCGACTGGCGTGCCTGGGACACCCTGGCGACGGACTCCCGCGTCCTCGCGCTCATGGGCCCGGCCGGCCCCGTGCCCCTCGCCCGCGCCGGCGAGATCGTCACCGCCGTCCTCGACCGCACGCCGTTCTACGCCGAGTCCGGTGGGCAGGACAGCGACGCCGGACGGCTCTCCGGTGCGTCCCTCGAAGCCGATGTGCTCGATGTGCAGCGGCCGCTGCCCGGCCTGGTGGCCCATCAGATCAGGGTCACCGCAGGTGAGTTGGCCGTCGGCGGTCGCGTGCACGCCGCCGTCGACCCCGAGTGGCGGCTCGGTGCGCGCCAGGCCCACTCGGGCACCCACGTGCTGCACGCCGCCCTGCGCGAGATCCTCGGCCCGACCGCCCTGCAGTCCGGCTCCTACAACCGCCCCGGCTATCTGCGGCTCGACTTCCCCTGGCGCGGGGGCCTCTCCGCCACCGTCCGCAGCGAGGTCGAGGAGGCCGCCAACCGGGCGCTCCGCCGCGACCTGCCCGTCGGCGTGCGCTGGATGACGCTGCCCGAGGCCAAGGAGCTCGGCGCGCTGGCGCTGTTCGACGAGACGTACGGCGAGCGGGTCCGGGTGGTCGAGATCGGCGGTGCCTGGTCGCGCGAGCTGTGCGGCGGCACCCACGTCGAGCACGCGTCCCAGGTCGGCGTGGTCGCCCTGACCGCCGAGTCGTCGGTGGGCGCGGGCATGCGGCGCCTGGAGGCCGCGGTCGGCGTCGAGGGCTTCGGCTATCTCGCGCGCGAGCGCGACCTGGTCGCCCGGATCGCCGAGCAGGTGCAGGCGCCGCGCGCCGAACTCCCCGACCGGGTCGCCGCGTTGCTCGACCGGCTCAAGGCCGCGGACCGGGAGAACGAGCGCCTTCGGCAGTCGGCCCGTGCCGCCCGCGCCGCCGAACTCGCCGGGCAGGCCGTCGAGGTGGCGGGCGCGTACGTGGCCACCGCGACGACGGACGGCGACGCGGGCGCCGCGCGGGCCCTGGCCGTCGAAGTGCGCGGACGGCTGCGCGCCGAGCGCCCCGGCGTGGCCGCCGTGACTCTCTCCGGCGCCAAGCCGGTCCTCGCCGTGGCCGTGAACGAAGCGGCAAGGACAGCGGGTCTGTCGGCCTCCGCCCTGGTCAAGCGGCTGCTCGGCGGACGCGGCGGCGGCTCGGACGAGGTGGCGCAGGGCGGCGGAGCGGACCGGGAGCGGCTCGCGGCCGCGGTGGCCGGGCTCCCCGGCGTCGTACGCGAGGAACTCGGCGCCTAGCGGCCGGGTGACGGGCGGCCGCCGTGCGGGGACACGGCGGCCGCCGAGGGGGCGACAGGGGTGGGGCAGGGGTTGGCCTCTGTGGACTTACTAGGACGTCCAAGTATATCGTCGTGACCAAGGCCCGCGGTGCAGGGAAGCCGGTGTGAATCCGGCACGGTCCCGCCACTGTGACCGGGGAGCGCGTTCCCGTGGAGGTTCGAACGCCACTGACGGAGAAGTCCGTTGGGAAGGCGGGGGAGCGCGCGCTGATCCGGGAGTCAGGATACCGGCCGTGGGGTGTTCCGTGTTGTCCACGAGGATGGAGCAGACACGCATGGCCCCGGTGCGCACCCGCGACCCTGGAATTCCGGACCTGCGAGCGGTGACCCCCGCTGTCTGAAGGCCGTTCCGCGTGCCCGCGGAGGCGCGCGGCCCGGCCCTGCCGTCCCCGGACCACACCTGACGAAAGAAGCAGGCCCCCATGGTCCGTGAACTGACCCATCTCGTCGGCGGCGAGCACACCCCGGGAACCTCGGGAAAGCACGCCGACGTGTACGACCCCAACACCGGCGACGTCCAGGCGCGCGTCCCCCTCGCGCACCGCGCGGACACCGAGGCGGCGATCGCGAACGCCGCCGAGGCGCAGCCCGCCTGGGGCGAGTGGAACCCGCAGCGCCGCGCCCGCGTCCTGCTCCGGTTCCTCCAGCTCGTCGAGGGCGAACGCGACTCCCTGGCCCGCCTGTTGTCGGCCGAGCACGGCAAGACCGTCGCCGACGCGCACGGCGACCTCCAGCGCGGCCTGGAGGTCGTGGAGTTCGCCGCGGGCATCCCGCACCTGCTCAAGGGCGAGTTCACCGACAACGCCGGGACCGGCATCGACGTGCACTCGCTGCGCCGCCCCCTCGGCGTCGTCGCCGGGATCACGCCCTTCAACTTCCCCGCGATGATCCCGCTCTGGAAGGCCGCACCCGCGCTGGCGTGCGGCAACGCCTTCATTCTCAAGCCGTCCGAGCGCGCCCCGTCCGTACCGCTGCGCCTCGCCGAGCTGTTCCTCGAAGCGGGCCTGCCGCCCGGCGTCCTGAACGTCCTCAACGGCGGCAAGGAGTCCGTCGACACGCTCCTGGAAGACCCGCGCGTCAAGGCGCTCGGCTTCGTCGGCTCCACGCCGATCGCCGCGCACGTGTACGCCACCGCCGCCGCCCACGGCAAGCGCGCCCAGTGCTTCGGCGGCGCCAAGAACCACCTGATCGTGATGCCGGACGCGGACCTCGACCAGGCCGTCGACGCGCTGATCGGCGCGGGCTACGGCTCCGCGGGCGAGCGCTGCATGGCGATCTCCGTGGCGGTCCCGGTCGGCGAGGCCACCGCCGACGCCCTCGTCGCTCGCATCAAGGCGCGCGTCGGAGCCCTGCGCATCGGCCGCTCCGACGACCCCGAGGCCGACTTCGGGCCGCTGGTCGGCCGCGACGCCGTCGACCGCGTCCGCTCCTACGTCGACCTCGGCGTCGAGGAGGGCGCCGAACTCGTCGTCGACGGGCGCGACTTCACCCTGCCCGGCCACGAGCGCGGGTTCTTCGCGGGCGCGTCCCTCTTCGACCGCGTCACCCCGGACATGCGGATCTACCAGGAGGAGATCTTCGGCCCCGTCCTGTCCGTCGTACGGGCAGCCGACTACGAAGAGGCGCTGCGGCTGCCCACCGAGCACCCCTACGGCAACGGCGTCGCGCTCTTCACCCGCGACGGCGGGACGGCCCGCGACTTCACCCGGCGCGTGGACACCGGCATGGTCGGCGTCAACGTGCCCATCCCGGTCCCCGTCGCGTACCACACCTTCGGCGGCTGGAAGCGCTCCGGATTCGGCGACCTCAACCAGCACGGCCCGGACGCCATCCGCTTCTACACCCGCACCAAGACCGTCACCTCGCGCTGGCCCTCGGGGGCGAAGGACGGCGCGAGCTTCACGATCCCGACGACGGCGTGAGCGGCCCGATGAAGACCGCGACCCCCACCGCCGCCACGACCACCACCTTGCTCACCGCGGACCAGCTCGCGCTCGTCGAGACCACCCTCGACTTCGCCGAGGAACACCTCGCCCCCCACGCCGTCACCTGGGACCAGGAGAAGCACTTCCCGGTCGACGTGCTGCGCAAGGCCGCGGACCTCGGGCTCGGCGGCGTGTACGTCGACGAGGCCGCGGGCGGCTCGGGCCTCACCCGGTCCGACGGCGTCCTCGTCTTCGAGGCGCTCGCCTCCGGCTGCCCCTCCGTCGCCGGCTATCTGTCCATCCACAACATGGTCGCCTGGATGATCGACCACTACGGCGACCGGGCCCAGCGCGCCCGCTGGCTGGGGCCGCTGACCTCCATGGACCGGCTCGGCAGCTACTGCCTCACCGAGCCGGGCGCGGGCTCCGACGCGGCCGCCCTGAGCACCCGCGCCGAGCGCGACGGCGACGCGTACGTCCTCACCGGCGTCAAGCAGTTCATCTCCGGCGCGGGCGCCTCCCACGTGTACGTGGTGATGGCCCGCACCGGCGGCGGCGGATCCGAGGGCGTGTCCGCGTTCGTCGTCGAACGCGACGACCCCGGCCTGTCCTTCGGCGCGAACGAGAAGAAGATGGGCTGGAACGCGCAGCCCACCCGGCAGGTCGTCCTCGACGGCGTGCGCGTGCCCGCCGACCGGCTGCTCGGCGCCGAGGGCGACGGCTTCCGCATCGCCATGAACGCCCTGAACGGCGGCCGCCTCGGCATCGCCGCCTGCTCCCTCGGCGGTGCCCGCAGCGCCCTCGACCGCAGCCTCGTCCACCTCGCGGACCGGGAGGCGTTCGGGGCCCCGCTGCTCGACGCCCAGGCGCTGCGCTTCGAGCTCGCCGACATGGCGACCGAGCTCGCGGCGGCCCGCGCCCTGGTCCGGCAGGCCGCGCAGGCCCTCGACCAGCGCGACCCGCAGGCACCGCAGCTGTGCGCCATGGCCAAGCGGTTCGCCACCGACACCGGCCACTCCGTCGCCGACCGCGCCCTCCAACTCCACGGCGGCTACGGCTATCTGACGGAGTACGGCATCGAGAAGCTCGTCCGCGACCTGCGCGTCCACCGCATCCTGGAAGGAACCAACGAGATCATGCGTCTGATCGTGGCCCGCGGCCTCACGGGAGCGCTGCGATGACCGAGGAGCCCGTCCTGATCCGCACCGAGGGGCGCGCCGGCCACATCACCCTCAACCGGCCGCGCGCCCTGAACGCCCTCACCCACGCCATGGTCCGCGCCGTCGACGAGGCGCTGACCGCCTGGGCGGCGGACCCGGCCGTCGAGACCGTCGTCCTCACCGGCGCGGGCGAACGCGGCCTGTGCGCGGGCGGCGACATCCGGCAGATCCACGAGGACGCGCGCACCGGCGGCGGCGCGTCGGCGGACTTCTGGCGCGACGAGTACCGCCTGAACGCCCGCATCGCCCGCTACCCCAAGCCGTACGTCGCCGTGATGGACGGCATCGTGATGGGCGGCGGCGTCGGGGTCTCCGCGCACGGCAGCGTCCGCGTCGTCACCGAGCGCTCCCGGATCGCCATGCCCGAGACCGGCATCGGCTTCGTCCCCGACGTCGGCGGCACCTACCTGCTCGGTCTCGCGCCCGGCGAACTCGGCACCCACCTGGCCCTCACCGGCGAGCCGGTGGGCGCGCGGGACGCGCTGACGTGCGGACTCGCCGACCACTTCGTCCCGGCCGCCGACCTGCCGCGCCTCGTCGCGGACCTCGCGGCAGAGCCGGTGCGCGACGTCCTCGCCCGGTACGTGACCGAGGCACCGGCCGGATCGCTCGCCGGGCAGCGGGAGTGGATCGACGCCTGCTACCCGGCCGCGACCGTCGAGGAGATCGTCGACCGGCTCCAGGCGCACGGCTCCCCGGCCGCGAAGGAGGCCGCCGAGACCCTGCTCGGGAAGTCGCCCACCGCCCTCAAGGTCACCCTCAGGGCGCTGCGCGAGGCCCGGCGGCTCGGCCCCCTGGAGCGGGTCCTGGAGCAGGAGTACCGCGTCTCCTGCGCGGCCCTCGGCTCCGCCGACCTGGTGGAGGGCATCCGCGCCCAGGTCATCGACAAGGACCGCGCCCCGCGCTGGTCCCCGGCCGCGCTCGCCGACGTCACCGGCGCCGACGTGGACCGCTACTTCCTGCCGCTCGGCGCGCGCGACCTCGCGCTCGGCGCCGGCGGCCCGGCACAGGAGGAACCGTGGTGAACCCCAGCGCACAGGACCGGCCGTGCGGCGTCGTCGCCTTCGTGGGCCTCGGCCACATGGGCGGTCCGATGGCCGCCAACCTCGTCCGGGCCGGACACCGCGTCGTGGGCCACGACCTGGTGCCTCGGGCGCTCGACGCCGCCGTCGCCGCGGGGGTCGAGGCCGCCCCCTCGGCGGTGGCCGCCGCGGCGGACGCGGACGTCGTCCTCACCATGCTCCCCGCGGGCCGTCACGTCCTCGCCCTCTACGAGGAGGAGGGCCTGCTCGCCGCGGCCCGCCCCGGCACGCTGTTCGTGGACTGCTCCACGATCGACGTAGCCGACGCCCGCGCCGCGCACGCGGCGGCCGCCGCCGCGGGGCACGCCGCCGTCGACGCCCCGGTCTCCGGCGGCGTCATGGGCGCGGAAGCGGGCACGCTCACCTTCATGGCCGGCGGCGCCGACACGGACGTCGCCCGAGCCGAGCCGCTGCTGTCCGCGATGGGCAAGAAGACCGTGCACTGCGGGCCCGCGGGCGCCGGGCAGGCCGCGAAGATCTGCAACAACATGATCCTCGGCATCTCGATGATCGCCGTGAGCGAGGCCTTCGTCCTCGGCGAGAGCCTCGGCCTGTCCCACCAGGCCCTGTACGACGTGGCGTCCACGGCGTCCGGCCAGTGCTGGGCGCTCACCACCAACTGCCCCGTGCCGGGCCCGGTCCCCGGCTCGCCCGCCAACCGCGACTACCGCCCCGGCTTCGCCGCCCCCCTGATGGCCAAGGACCTGGGCCTCGCCGCCGCCGCTATCCGCGCGGGCGAGGTGCGCGCCGAACTCGGCCTGCGCGCCGCGGAGATGTACCGGGGCTTCGCCCAAGGGCCCGGAGCCGAACAGGACTTCTCCGGGATCGTCGAGACCCTCAGGAACGAGCCCCTCAGGAATCCGGAAGGACAGGCGCATGAGTGACCCCGCCGAGACCCGCACCGACGCCTACGAGACCATCCTCGTCGACCGGGCCGCCGCCCCGCGCACCGCCCTGCTCACCCTCAACCGGCCCAAGGCGCTCAACGCCCTCAACCTCCAGGTCATGCGGGAGGTCGTCGCGGCGGCGGAGGAGCTCGACCGGTCCCCGGACATCGGCTGCATCGTCCTGACCGGGTCCGCCAGGGCCTTCGCCGCGGGCGCCGACATCAAGGAGATGCGCCCGCACGGGTACATGGACATGTACCTCAGCGACTGGTTCACGGCGTGGGACCGGCTCGCCCAGCTGCGCACGCCGACGGTCGCCGCCGTGTCCGGCTACGCCCTCGGCGGCGGCTGCGAACTCGCCATGCTCTGCGACGTCCTGCTCGCCTCCGACACCGCGGTGTTCGGCCAGCCCGAGATCAAGCTGGGCGTGATCCCCGGCATCGGCGGCTCCCAGCGCCTGACCCGCGCCGTCGGCAAGGCCAAGGCCATGGAGCTGTGTCTGACCGGCCGCACCATGGACGCCGCCGAGGCCGAACGCGCCGGGCTCGTCTCCCGGATCGTCCCCGCGGAGGACCTGCTCGCCGAGGCCCTGGCGGTCGCCGAGACCGTGGCGGGCATGTCGCTCCCCGTCGCGATGATGGCCAAGGAGGCCGTGAACCGCGCCTTCGAGACCACCCTCACGGAAGGCGTCCGCTTCGAACGCAGGCTGTTCCACGCGGTGTTCGCCGTCGCGGACCAGAAGGAAGGGATGGGGGCGTTCGTGGAGAAGCGCCCGCCGGAGTTCCGCCACCGGTAGCACGAGGTGGGATTGCCGCGACGGGCCGTGGTTCGCCTTTCGGTCCGTCGTGGCTGGGCGCGCAGTTCCCCGCGCCCCTTTCGGGGCGCACGTCCACCGGCCCTAGCGTCCAGCCAGCCAGTCCACCACGGCCCGGGCCGAGAACTCCGCCTGCCCGCCCCGCACCAGGAGGTCCGCCGCGGCGAACGCCGGATCGTCCGCCTGCGCGGGGACGTAGGGAATCGCGACGCACCGCATGCCCGCGGCCTTGGCGGCCAGGGCCCCCGGCACCGCGTCCTCCAGGACCACACAGCGCTCGGGCCCGGTCCCGAGCAGCTCAGCGGCGGCCAGGAAGACGTCCGGCGCGGGCTTGCCGCGGGCGACCTGGTCGGCCGACACAAACGTCTTCAGGTACGCGTCCAGGCCCGTTCCCGCCAGAATCGCCTCGATCGCGGCGCGCGAGGAGCCCGAGGCCACGGCCATCGGCACCCCCGCCTCGTGCAGCAGCTCCACGAACGCCGCCATCTGCGGGTAGACGCGCGTGGACGTGCGGGCCAGCTCCAGATAGCGCCGGTTCTTGTCCGCGAGCAGCTCGGGGAGCGGCGCGCTCAGACCGTACAGCTCCTTCCAGCGGGCCAGGGTCTCCTGCGTGGAGATGCCCACGTACGTCTCGTGGTCCTGCCAGGTGAAGTCCGTGACGCCCTGCTCGGCGAGCAGTTGCCGTCCCGCCTCGAAGTAGTTGGGCTCGCTGTCCACGAGCGTGCCGTCGAGATCGAAGATGACCGAGGTGTCGTTCAAGGCGCTCATGCCCCCAGCATGCCAAGAGCGTGATCAAGCCGAAGTGGCCGCCGTCACTTTCTCCGGGACTCCTCGGCGGCCGCCCTGCCCACCGACTCCACGAGCGGCAGGAGCCGGTGCGGAACGCGTTCGCGCAGCGCCATCTCCGTCCGGGTGCGCACCACGCCCGGCAGCTGGATCAGCCGCTGGATCACGTCCTCCAGGTGCCCGTTGTCGCGGGCGGCCACCCGGGTCAGCAGATCGCCGCCACCGGTGATCGAGAAGGCCTCGATGATCTCCGGGACCGCGGCCAGGGCGTCCCCGACCTCGTCCAGATGCCCCTGCGTGACCTCGATGTGCACGAAGGCGAGGACCGGGTGGCCCAGGGCGGCGGGGGACAGCGAGGGTCCCGTCCCCGTGATCACCCCGTCGCGTTCCATGCGGTCCAGGCGGGCCTGGAGCGTCCCGCGCGCGATGCCGAGCACGCGCGCGTACTCCCGCACGCTGGTACGCGGCTGCTCCAGGAGCAGCCGCAGGATGCGGGTGTCCAGCTCGTCGACGGCCACGGGCCCTTGGCCTCCCCGGTACGCGGATTGATCGCGGCCGACTGTACCAATGGCCCAGTGGAGCGGCAGCGCCGCGCATCAGGACGCCCGTCGGGCGCCGCACGCGGTCCGGTACGCCGATCGGCTCTTGGCCGGGGTGGCCCCTCGGCTTCCGCGCCGGGCACCGGTGTCATGGAGCCATGGCCACGACCGACCGCCCCGCGGGCGTCCCGGAACCCGTCCCGTACCGCCTGAAGCGGCTGCTGCTCGGTCCGCCTCTGGTCACTGCGCGCATCCGCAAGGAGAAGCTCGACAACCGCACCGCGCTCGGCGTACTTGCCTCGGACTGCGTCAGCTCGTCGGCGTACGGCAGCGAGGAGATACTGCGCGTCCTCGTTCCCGTCGTCGGCGTCGCCGCGTTCACCCTGCTGATGCCGGTGACCGGGGCGATCCTGCTGATCCTCGTCCTGTTGACGCTCTGCTACTGCGACGTCGTCATGATCTACACGCGCGCGGGCGGCTCGTACGTCGTGGCCCGGGAGAACTTCGGGCCCGACGTCGCGCAGATCGCGGCCGTCGCCCTGCTCGTCGACTACGTGGTCACCGTCGCCGTGCAGGTGTCGGCGGGCACCAACGCGCTCATCTCGCTCGCGCACCTGGTCGGCGACGGCTGGACGGGCCTGGACCACCTCCAGGTGCCGTTCAGCGTCGGGATGATCCTGCTGCTCGCGTACGGCAATCTGCGCGGGCTCAGGGAAGCGGGGCGGGTCTTCGCCGTGCCCGCGTACCTGTTCATGGCGGCGGTCGGTCTGTTGCTCGTGGTCGGGCTCGTCCGCTGGGCGCTCGGTGAGCTGCCGCACGCCGACGTGCGCGCGGCGGGCGCGGTGCCGCTGGGCGAGACGGGGGACGGCTGGCTGTACGGGGCCTCGCTGTTCATGGTGTTGCGCGCCTTCGCCAACGGCGGCTCCTCGCTCACCGGGCTCGAGGCGATCTCGAACGGCATCTCCGTGTTCCGCGAGCCCCAGGGCGCCAACGCCCGCCGCACCCTGGTCACGATGAGCTGTGTGCTCGGCGTCCTCGTGCTCGGGATCTCCTGGCTCGCGCACCTCACCCACGCGCTGCCCTACACCGACGGCACGCCCACGGTGATCGCGCAGGAGGCGCACCTCGTCTTCGGCGGTGGCTGGGCCGGGACCGCCGGACTCGTCTTCGTCCAGCTGGCCACCGCCCTGATCCTCTACACCGGGGCGAACACGCCGTTCACCGGCTTCCCCTATCTGGCGAGCTTCGTCGCCGAGGACCGCTTCCTGCCCCGGCAGCTCACCCGGCGCGGCCACCGGCTCGTCTTCTCCAACGGCATCATCTGCCTGGCGGCGGTCTCCCTGGCCCTGCTGCTCGTGACCGACGCCAATGTGGACAAGCTGGTCGCGCTCTACGCGATCGGCGTGTTCACCGCCTTCACCATGGCCGGATCCGGTCTCACCGCGTACCACCTGCGGCGACGGGAGGCGGGGCGGCTCTGGAAGATCGCCGTCAACGCGACCGCCGCCGTGGTCTCGGCGGCCGTCGTGCTGGTCTTCGCCGTCACCAAGTTCACCGAGGGCGCCTGGCTGGTCGTCGTGGTCTTCCCGCTCGGCGTGTGGGTGCTCATCCGCATCAACCGCGAGTACCGCGCCGAGGCCGCGGCCCTGGCGGCGCTGCCGCCCGCCGAGGAGGGCGACCGGCCGCGCTGGCGGCGGCACGTGGTGCAGATCCTGGTGGACGCCTTCGACCCGGCCGTCTTCCAGGCGCTGCGGTACGCGCACGAGATCCGTCCCGACGAGGTGCGGGCCGTGCACGTCGCCGTCGACGGCCCGCGCGCGCGACGCCTCGCGGCACGCTGGGCGGAGAGCCGGGCGACGGACGTGCCGCTGGAACTCGTCGACTGCCAGGACCGGCGCCTGGAGCGGGCCCTCATCGACCACGCGGCCGGGACCACGGCCGACGGCGACACCGCGCTGACCCTGCTCATCCCGCACCGCGCCTACCGCACCACCCTCGGCCGGCTGCTGCACCGCGGCGGCGGAGAACGCCTGGCCCACGCCCTGGAAGGCCTGCCGTCGGTGGCCGTCACGGTGCTGCCGTACGCCGTGCCGGTACCGGGAAAGCCCCGCTGACCTGCGGACACGCTGGCCCGATGGCCTGTTCACGGCCGAATATGAGGACGTCAAAGTATGCCAATGGCTCAGTGGATCAAGGCCAGGTTGAGCCAACGGGCCTGTTGATGATGTGATGTACCGGTCGATGGCGCTGCGGATCCCGCGGCGCCTTTTTCATGCGGGCGTATCCGCGCGGAGGCGCGCGGGTGCGGGAAGGAGCGGACACGCAGGTGCTGAAGAGAGCCTTCGTCGCGCCGGATCCGGGACTGCTGCGGCTGCGCAGCGCGAGCCGGGCCGTGCTCGGCATCGGAGCGGCCGTCGCCCTGTGCGGCCTCGTCGGGCACTCGCTCGTCGCGGCCATCATCGGCGGCCTCGCCGCGCTGCTCGCGCTCTTCACCGTCCTGGACCCGACCGTGCGCGGCCAGGCCGGGACCACGGCGCTGCTGCCCGTCGTCGGCCTCCCGGTGCTCGCTCTCGCGGCCGCGCTGCACGACTACCCGCTGGTGCGGGACGCGGCCTTCCTCGCGGTGACGGGCCTCGGCGTGTACGCGCGCCGGTGGGGCCCGCGCGGGCACTCGCTCGGCGTGTTCGCGTTCATGATGTTCTTCGCGGCGCAGTTCCTGCACGCGCGGACCGGCCAGCTGCCCGAGCTGTTCGCGGCCATCCTGCTGTCCGTGTGCGCGGCCGCCGCCGTCCGGTTCGGCGTCTGGTGCTACGAGCGCGGCCTCCCGCCCGCGGCGGCGCCGGCGCCCCTCGCGGCCACCGGGCTCGCCCGGACGACCACCCGGCAGGCGATTCAGGCCACCGCGGGCGCGGCCTTCGCGCTCGCCCTGGGGCAGATGCTGTCGCAGGAGCGCTGGTACTGGGCGGTCGGTGCCACCTGGTGGGTGTTCGTGAACACCACCTCGCGCGGCGAGACGCTGGTGCGCGGCTTCCGGCGGTTCCTGGGCACCGCGATCGGGATCGCGCTCGGCTTCGTCCTGGCCGTGCCGCTGCACACGGAGCCGGTCGCCGCCGCCGTCATCGTGGCCGTCTGCGTCTTCGGGATCTTCTACACCGCCGCCGTCTCGTACACGTGGATGATGCTGGCGGTGACCGTGATGGCGAGCATGCTCTACGGGCTCCTCGGCGTGCTCGATCCGGCGCTGCTCGCCCTGCGGGTCGGCGAGACCGCCGTCGGTGCCCTCGGCGCCGCGCTCGCGGTCCTGCTTGTGCTGCCCGTCACCACCCACGCCGTCACCGACGGGTGGATCCAGCGGGCGCTGCGCTGTGTCCACGCCTGCACCGCCGAGGCCGCCGCCCGGCTGCGCGGCACGGCGGACGCCGACCCGGCCCCGCACGTCGCCGAGCTCGAGGCGCTGCTCGGCCGGGTGCGGCTCTCGCTAGCCCCGCTGCTGCACCCGCTCAACCCGCTGCTCGCCCGCAAGGAGCGGGCGCGACGGGTCCTGGCCCTCCTCGACGACTGCGCGCGCGAGGTCCGCGGCCTCGCCTCGATCGCCGCCGACGCGGAGGCCTCGCACGACGACCGCCTCACCGCGGCGTGCTGGCGCGTGGAGGCCGCCGTGGAGGCGCTGACCGCGCCCGAGGCCGCGACGGGGCGCAGGCCCGACGCCGCGGCCCCGGCCCACTCAGGGGTGGTCGAAGGCGCGCTCGCCCACGTGCACGGCCTGGAGCAGGCCCTGGCGCAGCTCGCCGAACCGCTCCAGGCCCCCGGCCGGGCGCGGCTGAGCGGCGGGTGAGCCCGCCCGGCACGGGAGCCGGGCACGCCGTCAGGGGTCGAGCGCGTCCAGGACGTCCCTGAGGTCGACGAACTTGAAGCCGGTGGCGCCGCGCTCGCCGTCCTCCGGCGTGGCGTGGCCGTCCTGGACGACCAGCAGGCCGTGCGGGTACTTGCGGCCCAGCGGCGCGTTGAGCACGGCCGCCCCGTCGCACTCCTCGGAGCCGTCGGGGCCGCCCGGCGCGGCCGTCACCCGGAAGCCGCCCTCGTACTCGTGGCCGTCGGACGCCTCGCGGTCGAAGGCGGCGAAGGTGTCGTCGCCCTGGCTGGAGGCCAGCAGATGGCCGTCGCCGTCCCGCTCGGTGAGCAGCGTGAGGCCTTCGACGTCCGCCGACAGACGCGTGCCGCCGTAGCCGGGGTCGGCGCCCGGCACGCACTCCTCGGTCTGCTCGTCGTACGTGCCCGGTACGCCGTACTCGCGCACCTTCTCCTGGAGCCGGGGCGTGCCGGTCAGGTCGGCGCGCAGCCGCCAGATGCCGACGTCCTCCTGGCCCGCGAAGAGCGTGCCGCTCGCGGGGTCCACCACCATGCCCTCGACCTGCGGTCCTTCGCCCGGCTCCGCGCAGGGGGACCAGGACGTGCCGTCGGGCAGGCGGAAGGCGGCGGGCAGGTCGAGGGTGCGGACCTTGCGGTAGCCCACCGTGCCCCCCGGCCCCGCGGTCAGTTCGAGCAGCGCGAGGGCGGTGCGCTCGCGCCGGCTGACCACGGCGTACGAGCGGCCCGTCGCACGGTCCTTCCAGGTCGCGAGGCCGTAGGCGGTGCGCTGCTCGTTGACCTCGTCCTGGGAGGCGGAGAACACCCGGGGCGCGGCCGGGTCGGTGACGTCGGTGAGGGGACCGCCGGGGCGGTCGCGGTCGACGCGGTAGATCCGCAGCCGGTCGGTGCCGCGGTCGCTGGTCACCGCGACGTCGGCGCGGCCCGAGCCGAGGCCGATCCCGTGCACCAGGTCGACGTTGTTGAAGCGGCCCGGCGCGTCGCCGGGGCCCGGCGACGCGGGCGCGGGGACCGACTGCACCTCGCGGGCGTCCAGGTCGTAGACCCGCAGACCGCCCTCCTTCGCGGTGGCGATCACGAGGCTGCGCTCCGGGGCGGCCGGATCGCGCCAGATGGCCGGGTCGTCGGCGTCGGCGTTGCCGCCCGCCTCGTCGTCGTACAGCACGGGGGTCTCGGCGCGGGGTGTGACCCCGGGCAGCGCCGTGGCGGCCCCCGCGGTGGGGGCGGCGGTCAGCGCGGTGAGGGCGGCGAGGGTGAGGGCGAGGGACGCGGACGCGGCGCGGGTTCTGCGGGAGGTCTCCACGAGAGGCTCCTCGGGTTCCTTCGGGTCGGGGGCAGGGGGCACAGGGGCGTGTCGCGGTGGGGACGTCAGGAGAGCTGGCCGTCGTAGTCGGGGAGCTTGAAGGTGCGCTCCGCGTGGCCGCCCACGAGGTCGGACGGGCGGTTGCCGACGTTCGCGATGATCGTGTAGCCCTTGGCCTCGAGGCCGGCGCGGCTGCGCGTCTTGTAGGCGCTGACCTCGTCGAAGAGGTCGGGAAGCGCGCGCACGTAGAGGCCGTTGACGGGGTAGCCCCGGGCCTTCAGGTTCGCCTCGGTGACGCTCTTGATGATGCCGGGCCGCGCGGTCACGAAGAACACGGAGACGCCGCGCGACGCGGCGTAGTCGGCGAGTTCGAGGGAGGGCTTCACGGCCGGGGTCGGCAGCTGCCACCAGGGGTGGAAGTCCGTCTCCAGGGTGGTGTTGTCCACGTCGAAGACGACCGCGAGCTTCTGCCCGGCCGCGCCCGCGGTGCGCTGCTTCACGTACGGCAGGGCCCGGTCGACGACGGCGCGCACGTCGCGCTGCCAGGTGGCGTAGTCGACGTCGGCCGCCCGGGCCTGCGCCGCGCCGACGGGAGCGCCGCCGACGGAGGTGCCCGGCGCCGCGTGCGCCGAGGAGACGGACGTCGCCGTCGCCCCCAGGCCCACCGCTATGACCACCGCTGCCGTACTGATCCGCTGACGCACGCCGTGCCGTCCCATTCCGGTTTCCCCTCTGCTGTTGTGCTCTGGCGGCCGACGGTTCCGTGCCGTCGACCCAGTGGTTCCGACGCGGCGCCGTGGCCGCGTGTGTCATGGTCACGGTGAGGGGTGGAGGGCAGGCGGACTTTTGGTTACCGGCTGGTAGAGGATTCCTGGCGGCCGGGGTGCGATCCACCCCCTATTGGTCCAGACCACCTGCTACCGTCGGCCCCACGCGCGCCGTTCGGCGCGGGCCGGCTTGGGGACGCGACGCGGTGAGCACGAGGTGCGGCACCGGCGCGGAGAGAGGGGCGAGCAGTGGGCGACAGGCAGGTACGGCGGGCATACGTCGGGTCCTTCACGGCGGCGGGCGGGCCCGGCGTCGTCAGCGCGGCGTTCGACCCCGACAGCGGGGCGCTGACCGTGCTCGCGGCCACGGACGCCGTCGCCGACCCCTCGTACCTCGCGCTCGCGCCCGGCGGGGACACCCTGTACGCGGTGAGCGAGACCTCCGACGGCGCCCTCGCCGCCTTCCGTGCCGGGGACCGGCCCGAGCTGCTCGCCCGGCCCGTGCCGGTGCGGGGCGACGCGCCCACGCACCTCACGCTGCACGACGGCCACGTCATCGCCGCCAACTACGGCTCCGGCAGCCTCACCGCCGTCCCCGTCAACGCCGACGGAAGCCTCGCCCCCGCCCCGGCGGACGTCCTGCGCCACGAGGGCTCGGGCCCCCACCCGCAGCGCCAGCAGGCCCCGCACGCCCACCAGGTCCTCGCCGACCCGAGCGGCCGCTGGGTGGTGAGCGTCGACCTCGGCACCGACTCCGTGCGCGTGTGCGCCCTCGGCACCGACGGACGGCTCTCCCTGCACCACGAGGTCGCGCTCCGGCCCGGCTCCGGGCCCCGCCATCTGGCCTTCCACCCGCGCGGCGGGTACGCGTACGTCCTCAACGAGCTGGCGCCCACGCTCACCGTCTGCGCCTGGGACGCCGCCGACGGCACCCTCAAGCCGCTGACCGAGACACCGGTCCTCGCCGGGGCGCCGGACGGCGACGCCTACCCCTCCGCGATCGTCGTCGCGCCCGACGGCCGCTTCCTGTGGACGGCCACGCGCGGCGAGGACGTCCTGTCCGTCTTCGCCCTCGACCCGCGGGGCGACACCGCGCGCCTCACGGCCACCGTGCCGTGCGACGGCCACTGGCCGCGCGACCTGGCCCTCGACCCCTCCGGACGCTTCCTGTACGCGGCCAACGAGCGCTCCGGCGACGTCACCTGGTTCGCCGTCGACCCGGACACCGGGCTGCCGCGCCGCGCGGGCGCCGTGGCCGTCCCCGCGGCCTCCTGCGTGGTCTTCGGCTGAGTCCCGCCGCATTCCCGGATACGCGCATACGCCGATGGGCCCGCCCCCAGGACAGGGGGTGGGCCCATCGGCATGAGGGACGTCCGGGCGTCAGCGCACCGGCGCGCCCGACGGCTGCGGGGCGATGCCCAGCGCCGTCGTGTACTTCGACAGGGCCAGCTTGCCGATCGCCGGGTAGGCGCCGAGCGGCTCGGCGACGGCGCAGCCCGCGTCCCTGGCCGCCGCTTCGAGCAGGCTCGCGTCGACCTCGGGGCCGATCAGGTAGGGGGCGAGCGCGAGCTGGTGCGAGCCCGAGCCGCGCAGCTGCTGGGCGGTCGCAGCGACGGAGCCCTCCACGTCCAGGGCCGCCGCCATCACCGGCACCGCGAGGCGCGCCGCGAGCAGCATGCCGGTGATCCCGGCGGCCTGCACGGCCTCCTCGCCGCCGACCGCGGCGAGGACGATGCCGTCCGCCGCGGTGGCCACCGTGAACAGGCGGGCGCGGTCGGCGCGGGCCAGACCGGCCTCGGACAGGCGCACGTGCAGCGCCTCCGCGAGCAGCGGGTGCGGGCCGAGCACGTCGGTCAGCTCGACGGCGGCGCGGCTGTCCACCAGGTCCTGCTGGACCCGGTGCAGCAGCGCGCCGTCGGGGCCCGCGAGCAGCGGTACGACCACGGCGTCGGGGCCCTCGGGCTCCTTGGCCTCGACGCCCGCGGCCAGCGCCTGCTCGTAGCGGGCGACGCGCTGGGCCGCGGTGTGCGCGAGTACGGCCCGGAGCGTGGGGAACTCCGCGGAGTCGGTGTCCTCCCCGTCGACATAGCCGATGCGCACGTCCAGGCCGGGCAGCTCGGAGCGCGCGATGCTGGCGGCCTCGTCGGCGAGGCCGCGCGCGGTGGTGCTGGGGACGCCGGGTACGGCGAGGACGAGCGCGGGCGCGCCCTCGGGAGCCGCGACGGGCTCCGGGCGTCGGTGCCGGCCCGGCTGGCGGGGGCGCGGCATTCGTACAGGCAGGCCGGATGCGGGCCCAGTGGGGGAGCTCATGGCGCCGCATGCTACTGGCTTGTGGGGCTTCCCTGTTCGGGGAGGGTGCAGGTCAGAGGCATTAGTCCGCTTTGTCGTGCCGGTTTGTCGGATTGTGCGGACGTCACCCTTCCGGTTGCCTCACGCAGGGTCGCGCGGACGCGGTCGCCGGGCCCGGAACGAGACCCGTCGCCGCGCGCACGACACCTGCTCACCGGTCACGTGCTCAGCCGCGTGAGCGTTGCCCTGCGCGCGCACTCACGCACGTGTCGTCACGTGCAACAGGTGAGGATCGTGCGGCAGCTTGAACCTGCCGTCGGCGAGGTCGGCGGCGATGCGGACGGCGCCGTCCAGCGGGTCGCCCGCGGCGGGGACGCGGCGGGCGTGCGGAAGACGCTCCGTCAGTTCCGCCTCCAAGGGGGCGAGGAGGACGTCACCGAGCTTCAGCAGGCCACCCGTGAGGGCGACTTCGCACTCCCCGGAGGCCGGGCACGCGGCGGCCGCCGCGTCGGCGATGTGCCCGGCCGCCGCCCGCAGGACGCCGACCGCCACCGGGTCGCCGTCCGCCGCGCACCGGCCCACGTCGGGGGCGAACGAGGCGAGCACCGCGGGCCGGTCGGGCCGCGGATACAGCAGCCCCGGGAGACCGGACAGGGGTGCGCCGAACCTGGCCTCGGCGCACGCCCGCAGCGCGGCCGAGCCGCCGCGCCGCCCGTCGAAGGACCGGAGCGCCGCCTCCAGGCCCGCCCGCCCGATCCACGCGCCGCCGCCGCAGTCGCCGAGCAGATGGCCCCAGCCGTCGGCGCGCCGCCACGCCGTCAGGTCCGTGCCCGTCGCGATCAGGCCGGTGCCCGCGGCGACCACCACGCCGGGCCGCTGGCCGAGCGCGCCCGCGTACGCGGTGACCGCGTCGGCGGCGAGCGCCACCCGGCGCACCCCGAACAGCTCCGCGAGCGCCGACGGCAGCCGGTCGCGCAGGTCCTCGCCGAGCGACGCCATCCCGGCCGCGCCCACCGCGACGGCCGTCAGCCGGGTCCCGTCGGGCGCCTCGGCCAGCAACTCCCGTGCCATCGGCTCCAGTTGCTGAAGCAGGTGCGCGGCGTCGATCCCGCGCGGCCCCGTCCGCACCGGCTCCTCGGAACTCCTCGGCGCCGGGCGGCGCGACCCGTCCGCGACGCCGAGCGCCACGCGCAGGCCGGAGCCGCCCGAGTCCACGCCGAGGACGGCGCTCGCCCCCGTCCCCGCGCCGGGGGCGGCCGTCACGGCAGCCGCCAGTCCACCGGTTGCGCGCCCTGGCGCACCAGCAGGTCGTTGGCCCGGCTGAACGGGCGCGAGCCGAAAAAGCCGCGGTCCGCCGACATCGGCGACGGGTGCGAGGACTCCACCGACGGCAACTGGCCGAGCAGCGGCCGCAGATTGCGCGCGTCGCGCCCCCACAGGATCGACACCAGCGGGCGGCCGCGCGCCGCGAGGGCCCGGATGGCCTGCTCGGTGACCTCTTCCCAGCCCTTCCCGCGGTGCGCACCCGGCTTGCGCGGGGCCGTCGTGAGCGCCCTGTTGAGCAGCAGCACGCCCTGCTGGGTCCACGGTGTCAGATCGCCGTTGGACGGCTGGGGCAGACCCAGGTCGGCGTTCAGCTCCCGATAGATGTTGATCAGGCTGCCCGGCAGCGGTCTGACGTCCGGCGCCACCGAGAACGACAGGCCCACCGCGTGTCCGGGGGTGGGGTAGGGGTCCTGGCCGACGATCAGGACGCGCACCTCGTCGAACGGCTGCTGGAAGGCGCGCAGCACATTCGGCCCCGAGGGGAGATAGGTACGTCCCGCGCCGATCTCCGCGCGCAGGAAGTCGCCCATGGAGGCGATCTGTTCGGCCACCGGCTCCAGGGCCTTGGCCCAGCCGGCTTCGACGATTTCATGCAAGGGTCGTGGTGCCACGGAGCGTCACTCTACTGCCGTACACGCGGGCCCGTTCACCCGATGGTCCGCGCCCCCGGCCGGGGCCCCGCGCGTCGGCCCCGGCCCGGCCGTCAGCCCCGCCAGGGCCGCGGCCGCGGCAGCCAGCCGGGGACGGCCCCGCGGTAGCGCTCGTACGCCGTGCCGTGGGCGCGCAGCAGGGCGGGCTCCTCGTACCACCTGGCGAAGGCGGCCATGACCGCGCCCGCGACCAGGGCGTAGCCCAGCAGGACCGGCCGGGCGAGGAGCAGCCCCTGCCCGGCGATGGCGGCCACCACGGCGACGTACATCGGATTGCGCACGTGCCGGTACAGGCCGCCCACGACCAGGTGCTCGGTCGGTGCCACCGGCGCCGGGGTGCCCAGGCCCTCGGTCACGAACCGCACGAAGGCGTGGACGAGCACCGCCGCACCGGCCGCGAGCGCGACCCCGCCGAGCACCCGCACCGGCAGCCACCAGTGCCCGGCCTGCCACCGCGTGAGCCACCACGGCACGAGCCCGGCCACCGTGCCCGGGGCGAGCGCCATGAACACCGAACTGCCCATCGCCGCGGCCGACTTGCGCATGCCGCCAGTATGGGCGCAGCGGTGCTCTTGGGGAGCCCCTCGTCACGTGAGTACGGCAGCGCGGACGCACAGCACGTCCGGGAGGTGCGTGATGAGTTCCTGCCAGGTGTCGCCGTCGTCCGCCGACGCGTACACCTCGCCGTTGCGGTTGCCGAAGTACAGGCCCGCCGGGTCGGCGCCGTCGGTGCACATGGCATCCCGCAGCACCGTGCCGTAGTGGTCGCCCTGGGGCAGGCCCGCGCTGAGCGGCTCCCAGGTCTTGCCCGCGTCCTGGGTGCGGTAGACGCGACAGCGGTGGCCCGCGGGGACGCGGTCCGCGTCCGCGGTGATCGGGAAGACGTACGCGGTGTCGGCCCGGTGCGGGTGCGCGACCGCCGCGAAGCCGAAGTCCGACGGCAGGCCCTCGCCGATGTCGGTCCAGTGGGCGCCCCCGTCGTCGCTGCGGTACACCCCCCAGTGGTTCTGGAGATAGAGCCGGTCCGGGTCGGCCGCGTCCTTGGTCACCTTGTGCACGCACTGGCCGAACTCCGGGTTCGGGTCGGGCATGAACACGGCCGACACGCCCGCGTTCGACGGCGCCCAGGTCGCGCCGCCGTCCCGGGTGCGGAACACGCCCGCCGCCGACACCGCGACCGTCACCGCGTCCTTGTCGCGGGCGTCCGTCAGGATCGTGTGCAGGCCCTCGCCGCCGCCTCCCGGCTGCCACTGCGAGCGCGTCGGATGCTCCCACAGCGGACGGACGAGGGAGAAGCTCTCGCCGCGGTCCTCCGAGCGGTAGAGGGCGGCGGGCTCCGTGCCCGCGTACACCACGTCCGGCTCCGCGGCGGCGGGGTGGAGCTGCCACACCCGCTTCAGGGAGGCGCCGGTGTCCTGGGGAAACCTCACCGCGGGCCGTGACGGCTCGGTCCAGGTGCGGCCCAGGTCGTCGGAGTGGAACACCGACGGGCCCCAGTGGGAGCTGTCGCCGCCGACCAGGAGACGCGGCGTGGGGGCGCGGGTGTCGATCGCGATCGAATAGATCGCCTGGGCGTTGAAGTACGGGGCGTCGTCGAACCGCCACGCGCCGCCGGAGCGGCGGGCGATGAAGAGGCCTTTGCGGGTGCCGATGGTGAGCAGGACGTCAGCCATGCCACGCACCTTTCCGGACGTCGTTGTCTCAGGTACGGATCAGTCTGCACCCGGGCACTGACAATCACCCCCGGACGGCGTGTCCGTGCTGGTCAGAGCGGTTTTAAGGGCCCCCGGCGCGCATCGCACGCCCAGGGGGGCGCGCCGTTCCGATCCGGGCTCCGCGCCGGTCCTCAGGCGCCGGGCCCGCGCAGCCGCTCCGCGACCTCCGCGATCGCCTGCGGGCCCACTCGGCAGCAGCCTCCGATCAGCCGCGCCCCCGCCGCGCGCCACGTCGCCACCTGCGCGGCGGTGAAGCGGGACGGGCCCTGCCAGGAGCGCGTCGCGGCGTTCCAGGTCTCGCCGGAGTTGGGGTAGACCACCACCGGCTTCCCGGTGACACGTGCGGCCAGGGACACGGCGGCGTCCGCGTCGCGCGGGTCGCAGCAGTTGACGCCCACGGCGAGGATCTCGTCCACGTCCGCCGCCAGGGCGAAGGCCTCGGCCAGGGGCTGGCCCGCGCGCGTGCGGGTGCCGGAGACGCTGTACGAGAGCCAGGCGGGCACGCCGAGGCCGCGGACCGCGCGGAGCAGCGCACGGGCCTCGTCGGTGTCCGGGACCGTCTCCAGGGCGAGGACGTCGGGCGCGGCGTCGCAGAGCACTTCCAGACGGGGCCGGTGGAAGCGCTCGAGGGCGGCCACGCTCAGGCCGTAGCCACCGCGGTACTCCGAGCCGTCGGCGAGCATCGCCCCGTACGGACCCGCCGACGCGGCGACCCACAGGGGGCGGGGCGCGCCGCTGAGGGCGGCGGCCTCGCGGGCCAGCGTCACGCTCAGCCGGAGCAGCTCGGCCGTGCTGACGGCGTCGATGCCGTGCCGTGCGAAGCCCTCGAAGGTGGCCTGGTAGCTCGCGGTGATGACGACGTCCGCGCCCGCCTCGTAGTACGCGCGGTGCGCCGCCCGCACCGCGTCCGGGCGCTCGGCGAGCAGCCGCGCCGACCACAGGTCGTCGGACAGGTCGTGCCCGGCGGCGGCCAGCTGGTTGGACAGTCCTCCGTCGAGCACGAGTGGCCCGCGCGCGAGGGCCGCCGCCAGGCCCGTCGCACCGCCGCCCCCCGCGCCCGCCCCCGTACTCGCTGCCTCGTTCATACCGTCGACGCTAGCCGAGGCGCGGTAAGAGGGAAGTGACAGGCGACCCGATGGTCCGCGCCGTTCGGTGTGGTGACCGGTGGCTCCACGGTCGCGCAGACGTCCTGGGCGAGCGGGCAGCGGGTGCGGAAGCGGCAGCCGGACGGGGGTGCGGCGGCCGACGGGGTCTCGCCGGTCAGCGGGGAGCGGGCGGCGGTGGCGGCGCTCGGGTCGGGGACGTTCACGGTGTCGAGCAGGCCGCGCGTATAGGGGTGCAGCGGGTGGGCGTACACGCGCGCCGCGGGTCCCGACTCCACCAGCTTGCCCAGGTACATGACGCCGACGGTGTCGGCGAGGTGCCGGATCACCGCCAGGTCGTGGGAGATGAACAGATAGGTCAGGCCGCGCTCGCGCTGCAGGTCCCGCATCAGGTTGAGGATCTGCGCCTGCACGGAGACGTCGAGGGCGGAGACCGGTTCGTCGGCGACGACCAGGTCGGGGGAGAGCGTGAGCGCGCGGGCCAGGCCGAGGCGCTGGCGCTGGCCGCCGGAGAACTCGTGCGGGTAGCGGTGCACGGCGCCGCGCGGCAGGCCGACCGCGTCGAGCAGCTCGCCCACCAGCTTCTCCTGGTCGGCGCGGCCGCCGACGCGCTGGATGACGAGCGGTTCGCGCAGGATCTCGCCGACGCGCATGCGCGGGTCCATGGCGGCCGTCGAGTCCTGGAACATCAGCTGGACGCGGCGCCGGTGCGCGCGCCGCTCCGCGCGGGACAGGGCGGCGAGGTCGCGGCCGTCGAAGCGGACCGCCCCGGCCGTCGGCTCCTCAAGCCCCGCGACGATCCGGCCGAGCGTCGTCTTGCCGCACCCGGACTCGCCGACCATGCCGTACGTCTCGCCTCTGCGCAGGGTCAGGGACACGCCGCCGACCGCGCTGACCGTGCCCCGGCGCCGGGCGAACGCGCCGCCGGGGAGGGGGAACTCCTTGGTGAGCGCGTCGAGTTCCAGCAGGACGCCGCCCGGCTCGGCGGCCACGGCCGGAGGCGGTGTGACCAGCTCGTCCTCGGACGCCTCGGCGTCGTGCGGCACGGGGTGGAAGCAGGCGAACCGGTGCTCCGGGCCCTGGAGTTCGTCGTCCACCGGCTCCGGTTCGCGCTCGTGGCACGCGTCCGTCGCGAAGGCGCAGCGCGGGGCGAAGCGGCAGCCCGTGAGGCGGGTCGTCAGGCTCGGCGGCAGGCCGGGGATGGTGTGCAGCTCCGTGCCGCTGTCGGCGGCCCGCTCGGGCAGGGCCGCGAACAGCGCCTCGGTGTAGCGGTGCCGGGGGCGGGCGAACAGGCCCCGCACGTCGGACTCTTCGGCGACCTTGCCCGCGTACATCACCGCGACGCGGTCCACCCGGCTCGCGATGACACCCAGGTCGTGGGTGACGAGGATCATCGCCATGCCGAGCGTCCGGCGCAGATCGTCCACCAGCTCCAGGATCTGGGCCTGCGTCGTCACGTCGAGCGCCGTCGTCGGCTCGTCGGCGATCAGGAGCTTCGGCTCGCACACCAGGGCCATGGCGATCGCCACGCGCTGGCGCATGCCGCCGGACAGCTGGTGCGGATAGGCCTTCACGCGCTCGGACGGCCGGCCCATGCCGACCAGGCGCAGCATCTCCTCGGCGCGTGTCCACGCCTCCTTGCGGCCGATGCCCGGGCGGTGCAGGAGCAGCGGCTCGGCGATCTGCGCGCCGATCGTCATGGTGGGGTTGAGCGAGGTCAGCGGGTCCTGGAAGATCATCCCGATGGTGTTCCCGCGGATGTCCTGGAGCACGGGCGCGGGCGCGGCGGCCAGGTCGTGGCCCGCGAACAGGACGCGGCCGCCGGTGATCCGGCCGCCGGGCGGCAGCAGCCCGAGGACGCTCAGCGCGGTCATCGTCTTGCCGCAGCCCGACTCGCCGACGATGCCCAGGGATTCGCCGGGCGAGACGTCGAGCGAGACGCCGTCGAGGGCGTGCACGGTGCGGTCGCGCGCCTCGATGTCGACGCGCAGGTCCTCGATGCGCAGCAGCGGCCCGTCCGTGGACCGCGGCGCGGAGGTGTCGTGGGGCAGAGCGTGAGCCATGTCGTCGAGTCCCTACTTCCGCAGCCGTACTTCGAAGGCGTCCCGCAGCCCGTCACCGATGAAATTGAACGCGGCGACGACCAGCACGATCGCGATGCCCGGCGGGAAGATCAGCCACCAGTAGCCGTTCTGCGTGTACGTGATCCCGGCGGACAGCATCGAGCCCCAGTCGGCCGAGGGCGGCGGGATGCTCAGGCCGAGGAACGCCAGATAGCTGACGTAGAGGATGGCGTCGGCGATCTGGAAGGTGCAGTTGACGATGACGGTGCCGATCGCGTTCGGCACGATGTGCTTGAAGACCGCCCGCGCGCCACCGCCGCCCATCATCCGCATGGCCTGGACGTACTCCCGGTCGCGCAGCGACAGCGCCTCGCCGCGCACGAGGCGGGCCGGGGAGAGCCAGGCGACGGCCGCGATGACGAGGACGAGCACGCCCTTGCTCGGCGTGATGATCGCGGCGACCACGACGAGCAGGAACATCGCGGGGATGGCGAGCGCCGCGTCGGTGATCCGCATCATCGCGGCGTCCACCCAGCCGCCGAAGTAGCCGGACACCGCTCCGTACACGGTCCCGAAGAGCGTCGCGAGGAGCCCCGCGGCGAGGCCGATCTCCAGCGAGGTCCGCCCGGCGACCATGAGGCGGCCCACCATGTCGTAGCCGAGGTCGGTGGTGCCGAGCAGGTGCCCGTCGGTGCCGGGGGAGAGGTTGGCCTGCGACAGGTCGGTGTGGACCTGCTCGGTGTCGTACAGGAGCGGGCCGAGGTAGCTGAAGGCGAGGAGCAGCGCCAGGACGACCACGCCGGTGAGGGCGAGCTTGTTGCCGGTGAACACGCGCAGGGTGCGGCGGGCGAGCGAGGGCGTCGCGAGCGCGGCCTCCTCGTGGCCCGGCGCGGTCCCGGGAGCCGGGACAGGGGCCGTCGTGGTGGTCATGCCACGCTCCGAATCCGGGGGTCGAGGACGGCGTACAGGATGTCGGTGAGCAGGGAGCCGACGACGGTGGCGATGCCGACGACGAGCGTCACGCCGAGCAGCACGGGGAAGTCCGAGCCCTGGGCGGCGTTCCAGAACAGCAGCCCCATGCCCGGGTAGTTGAACATCGACTCGACGACGAGAGCCCCGCTGAACAGCGTCGGCAGATACAGGCCGAGGAGGGTGGCCAGCGGGATCAGGGCGTTGCGCAGGACGTGCCGGACGAGCACGCGGCGGCTCGACTGCCCCTTGGCCATGGCCGTGCGGACGTAGTCCTCGGTGAGGTTGTCGAGGACGGCCGAGCGCATGTAGCGGCTGAACATCGCCACGATGCCGAACGCCATCGTCACCACCGGGAGCACCAGGCCCGTGAAGTCCCCGAGCAGATCGCCGATCGACTCGCCCTGCGGCGCCTCGGCCGGGAGGACCGGCAGGACCTGCGCGAACACGATGATCATGACGAGGCCGAGGAAGAACACCGGCGTGGCGTACAGCAGGAACGCCAGGCCGGTGAGCGCGTAGTCGGACGCCTTGCCGCGCCGCACCGCCTGGAGCAGCCCAAGGGGCACGGCGATGACGACCGCGAGCGCGGTGGACAGGACCGTCAGGAGCAGTGTCTTGGGCAGCCGCTGCTTGAGCAGCTCGAAGACGGGCGAGTTGAGCTTGTAGGAGTCGCCCAGGTCGCCGGTGAGCAGGCGCTTGAGGTACATGCCGTACTGCGTGGGCAGGGAGCGGTCGTAGCCCTGCTGGTGGTTGAAGTCCTGGATCTGCTGGGGCGTGCCCTTGGGGCCGAGGATGGCGCGTGCGGGGCCGCCGGGGAGCTGGTGCAGCAGCGCGAACACGATGATCGAGACCAGGAAGAGCACGACGAGCGCCTGGAGGAAGCGCTTGAGCAGGAACGCGGTCACTTGGCCCCGCCCTTCTCGCCCCGCGGGGCCTTCTTGACGTAGTACCAGTCCTGCGGCGCGAACGTGACCGTCGGGTTCTGCCCGACGCCCCGCAGGTCGTTGCGGATCACCGACACCTGGTAGGCGGGGTTGGGCATCCACATGACCGGCAGTTGCTCGGCGAGGTACTCGCCGTAGGCGTGCACGGCCTTCATGTCCGGCGCGTACTGCACGGCCCGGATGATCCGGTCGGCCCTCTTGTCGCTGTAGTTGCCGAAGTTGGCGGAGGCGCCGGTGGAGAAGAGCTGCTCGCCGCTGGGGTTGAGCGGGTAGTACCAGCTGCCCGCCGTGCCGAAGAAGGACATGTCCCAGTCGCAGCCGGGGTCCTTGGCCGTGCACGGCACGGAGTTGCCGAGGACCGAGTTGAGCGGCTGCTGACGTACCGTCAGCTCGATGCCCGCCTTGGACAGGGACGACTTGAGCTCCTGCATCATGTTCGTGGTCTCCGTGGAGCCGGACTGGGACAGGAGCGTCAGCTTCAGCGGGGTGTCCTTCGCGATGCCCGCGCCGCACTCGTCGGGGCCCGTGCCGGGGCGTTCGCAGCGCGCGGTGCCGTCGCCGGTCCGCCAGCCGTGGGCTTCGAGCAGCGCCTTGGCCCTGGCCACGGAGAACGGGTACTGGTTGCGCTCCATGGCGGGCGACAGGTACTGGCTCTTCGGCGTGACGGGCACCGGGCCGAGCGTCGGCGTGGCGCTGCCCTGCCAGATGACCTCGCTCATCGCCTTCTGGTCGACGAGGTGCTGCATGGCCTGCCGTATGTAGAGCCGGCGCAGCAGCGGGCCCGCGTGCGTGGAGTTGAAGTTGTAGACGATGTACGTGGCCGCCCAGCCCTCCCAGGGGTCGACGCGGTAGCCCTTGTCCTCGAACTTCTCCTTCTGCGCCATCACCGACGGCGGGATGTAGCCGTAGTCGACGCCTCCGGAGCGCAGCACGTTGTACTCGGAGTCGGCGGTGGTGAAGGGTTTGAAGACGACCTTGTCCAGGTGCGGGCGCTGGGACCGCGGGCCGGTGAACTTCTCGTTCGGCACGATGGTGACCTGGCCGTTGTCGCGCCACCCGGCCAGCTTCCAGGGGCCGTTGACGGTCTTCCACAGCGGGTCGCCGCCGTAGGAGCCGAGGCTCTTGGCATGCCGGGTGAGGCGGGCGAAGACCGCCTTGGCGCCCTTCTTCGTGCGGTCGAAGTCGCCGACCTCGCCGCCGTCGGACGTGGCGCTCCAGGCGTGCTGGGGCAGCGCCCGCATCAGGGTGAGCTGGTTGGCGGTGAACCAGTCCGGGTTGTACGCGCGGCTCAGGCGCAGCCGCACGGTGTGGTCGTCGAGCGTCTCGAAGCGCTTGACGTTGTCGGGCATGGTGCCGACCGAGTAGTTGCCCCAGGAGGCCTTGTTGGCCTTGACGAGGTTGAACCAGAACTCCAGGTCGCGGGCCGTGACCGGGGTGCCGTCGGACCACTTCACGCCCTTGCGCAGCGGCACGGTGACGGTCCTGTTGCCTTCGCTGTACGTCGGCTCGAGGCCCAGGGTGCTCGGGCCGTGCGTGGTCAGCTCGCCCTTCCGCCGGTCCTGCACGGCGTCGTACACCGGCATGAAGAGCAGGCTCTGGATGCCGTAGTTGTACGAGGCGCCGTAGCCGGGCGCGCCGATCGGGAAGATCCAGTTGGGTGTCGCGGCCGGGGGCAGGGCCATGGTGGCGGTGCCGCCCTCGACCGGGGTGCCGCCGGTCGGGCCCATGTCGACGCGGCCGCCTTCGCGGGTGCAGCCGGTGAGGGCCGCGAGCGCGAGGCCCGCGGCCGCGGCCGCCTTCAGTGCACGCATGGTTCGGGAGCCTCCAGGAGCTGCCGGGACCGGGTCCGCACGGGTGAGCGGTGGGAGGGCCGCACGCTAGGCCTGAGGCGAAAAGCAAGTCAAGAGCTTCGTTCGGCAAAGACTGCGAAAAGTCGGGGCCCTGTGGCCATTTCTTCGAAGTACTGGTCAACTTCCTTTGTTGAGCCCTAGTGTTCGGTCGGCATCCGAAACAACTCGTCGAACGTACGGGGGCGATATGGCAAGCGGCGCACACGGCGAGCCCGGATCGGCGCAGCACATCGTGCATCTGGTGTCGTCGGGCGCGGCCACGTCGCGGGCCGATCTCGTACGGGAGCTGGGCCTCGCCCCGTCCACCGTCTCGCTGCGCGTGCAGGAGCTGGTGGCCGCGGGCGTGCTCACCGAGTCCGGCGAGGGGGCGTCGCGGGGCGGACGCCGCCCCCGGCTCCTTCGGGTGCGCACCCAGGGCGGTGTCGCGCTGGCCGCCGACCTCGGCAGCCACCACGCCCGGCTCGGCGCCGTCGACCTCGGCGGCGGCGTCCTGGACCCGGTGGACCTGCCGCACGACATCACGGCGGGGCCCGAACCCGTCGTCGACTGGCTGTGCGACCGCGTGGCCGAACTCGCCGCCCGGCAGCGCGCGGCGGGCCGCACCGTGCGCGCCCTCGGCGTCGCCTTCCCCGGCCCCGTCCGCCCCGGCGAGGGCTGTGTGCTCAGCCCCTCGCGGATGCCCGGCTGGCACCGCTACCCGCTGCGGGACGCCCTCGCCGACCGCCTCGGCATGCCCGTGACCGTCGAGAACGACGCCACGATGATGGCCGTCGGCGAACACCGCGCGGCCCGGCCCGAACTCGACCACCTCGTCGTGGTCAAGGCGGGCCGCGGCATCGGCAGCGGCGTCATCGCGGCGGGCCGCCCGCACGACGGCGCCAACGGCGCGGCCGGGGACATCAGCCACGTCCGCATCGAGGCGGCGGGCGAACGCCCGTGCAGCTGCGGCAACATCGGCTGTCTGGAGACCGTCGCCAGCGGCGCCGCGCTGATCCGCGAGCTCGCCGCGCAGGGCGTCGAGGTGGGGTCCACCGGCGAACTCCTGCGGCTCGTCGCCGACGGCGACCCCCGCGCCACGACCCTCGTGCGCACCGCGGGCCGCCACATCGGCACGGTCCTGTCCGTCGTCGTGAACTTCTTCAACCCGCAGGCCGTGGCGCTCGGCGGCGTGCTCGCCACCGCCGAGCCCCTGGTCGCCGCCGTGCGCGGTGTCCTGTACGAACGCTGTCTGCCGCTCGCCACGGCAGACCTGGAGATCACCACCACGGTGACGGGGCCCGACGCGGGCCTGCTCGGCGCGGGCCTCACCGCCCTGCGCGAGCACCTGGCCGCGCCGCCCCGGGAGCCGGGCGCACCACCGCGCGAGCAGTCCGCCCTCCGCCAGGAAGAGAGTGCCTGACCATGACAAGGACCGAGCCCGTCACCGGCCGCCCGCTGCGCATCGGCATCGGCGGCATCGGCATCGAGTCCTCCACGTTCTGTCCGCACCGCTCCACCACCGGAGACTTCCGCCAGACCCGGGGCCAGGAGCTCCTCGACCGCTACGCGTGGACCCGCGCGGACAGCGACCTCACCTGCCTCGGCGGCCCCGTCGAGTGGGTGCCGCTGCTGCACGCCACGTCCCTGCCCGGCGGTCCCGTGGAGGCCGAGTCGTATCTGACCCTCAAGGACGAACTCGTCACCCGCGTCCGGGGGGCGGGCCCGCTCGACGGGCTCGTGTACGACATCCACGGCGCCATGAGCGTCGTCGGCCTCACCGACGCCGAGGCCGACCTGACCGAGGCGGTGCGCGCGGCCCTGGACTTCGTGGGCACCCCGGACGGCCGGCGGCGCCCCATGATCTCCGCGGCCATGGACCTGCACGGCAACGTCTCGCGCCGCTTCGCCGAGCCCGTCGACCTGCTCACCGCGCACCGCCTCGCCCCGCACGAGGACGCCTGGGAGACCCGCGAGCGCGCCGCCCGCAACCTGGTGCGCTGTCTGCGCGAGGGCAGGCGGCCGCACCGCGCCTGGGTGCAGGTGCCGGTGCTCCTTCCGGGCGAGAAGACGAGCACGCGCCTGGAACCCGCCAAGTCCCTGTACGCCTCGCTCGCCGCCGTCGAGAAGCTGCCCGGCATCCTCGACGCGGCCCTGTGGGTCGGCTACGCCTGGGCCGACGAGCCGCGCTGCCGGGCCGCCGTCGTCGTCACCGGCGACGACGCCGGACGGGCCGCGGCCGAGGCCGGGCGGCTCGCCCGCCGCTACTGGGAGGCGCGGCGCGACTTCGCCTTCGTCGGGCCGACCGGCAGCGCCGACGAGTGCATCGAGAAGGCGGTGGCCTCGGCCAGGCGGCCCTTCCTCATCAGCGACTCCGGTGACAACCCCACCGCGGGCGGCGCGGGCGACCTCGCGTACATGCTGGCCCGGCTCCTGGCCAACGACGAGATCCGCTCGGGGCGCGTCACCGCCGTGCACCCCGGCATCACCGACCCCGCCGCCGTCGCCCGGTGCTTCGCGGCGGGCGTCGGCGCCGAGGTGACGCTGTCCGTCGGCGGCAAGGTCGACGCGGGCCACGGCGGACCGTACGAACTCACCGGCACCGTCGAGGCGTTGCAGCGCGCCACCGACCAGAAGGACCGGGCCGAGGGCGGCGCCTACGACCGGGGCGTCGACATGGCGGCGGTCCGCGTCGGCGGGCTCACCCTGATCCTCGTCGCGCACCGCAAGCCGTTCCACACCCTCGCCGACTTCCTCGGCCCGGCCGATGGCGGCCTCGGGATCGACCCGAGGACGTACGACCTGGTCGTCGTGAAGATCGGCTATCTGGAGCCGGAGCTGTACGACATGGCCGCCGACTGGCTCCTCGCGCTCACGCCCGGCGGCGTCGACCAGGACCTCGAGCGGCTCGGCCACCACCGTGTGGAGCGGCCCCTCTACCCCTTCGACGAGGACGCGTACGACAACGGCGCGGGCCCGGACCTGACGGCGGTCCACCTGCCGCCGCTCACCCCCTGAGAGCCTGTCCGCGAGAGTTCCGGCCAGCGTCGCCCGTACGAGAGGAACCGACCGCCATGAAGCGTGCCGCCACCCTGTCCGCCCTGGTCTGTCTGCTCGCCGTGACCGCGGCCGCGCCCGCCGCGCCCGGCGGCCACGGCACCGCGCACGGCAAGGGCCGGGACAAGGGCAGCCTCCTGGACTCCGTGCCGAAGCGGGGCGTCCTTCGCGTGTGCACCACCGGCGACTACCGCCCCTTCACGCACCGCGAGGCCGACGGCGGCTACCGCGGCATCGACATCGACATGGCGCGGGACCTGGCCAAGTCCCTCGACGCCAAGCCGAAGTTCACCGCCACCACCTGGAAGGAGATTGTCGACGACGTGGCCGACCGCCGCTGCGACATCGCCGTCGGCGGCGTCTCCATCACCCTGCCGCGCGCCCGCAAGACGTACTTCAGCGAGCCGACCCGCGAGGACGGCAAGACCCCGATCACGCGCTGCGCGGACAAGGACACGTACGACACCCTGGACCGGATCGACCGGCCGGGCACCCGGGTGATCGTCAACCCCGGCGGCACGAACGAGCAGTTCGCCCGCGACCGCATCAAGCGGGCCACGATCACCGTCCACCCGGACAACACCACGATCTTCCAGGAGATCGTCGACGGACGCGCGGACGTGATGATGACGGACGCGAGCGAGACCCGCTACCAGGCGAGGCTCCACCCCGAACTGTGCTCGGTCCACCCGGACAAGCCCTTCACCTTCGCCGAGAAGGCCTACGCGCTGCCGCGCGGGGACGAGGAGTTCAAGGAGTACGTCGACCAGTTCGTGCACCTGGCCACCCACGACGGGACGTACGCGGCCTACGAGGCGCAGTGGATGGAGTAAGGGAGCGAGGGAGTGACGGACGTGGAACGGCGCGGGCCGGAGGGGGCCCGAAGCCCTGACAGTTTCTGCATGCACGCGCCAAACTGTGCGCATGTCCTTAGCAGAGCTGGCGAGCATGGCCGTCACCGCCATGACGACGGGGGTCGCCTCCGGTGCGGGAACCGCGGTGGTGGACGAAGTCCGAGAGCTGGTCCGGGGCCGCCTCGAAGGGTCCGATGAGGGGCGCGGCGCGCTGCGCCGTCTCGACGCCGAACCGAGGCCCGAGGGCGCGGCCGACGACGTCCGCGCCCGCCTTACCGCGCTGCTCGAAGAGGATCCGGAGCTCGCCCGCAGGCTCCAGGCCGCCCTGGAGCCGGACGTGCCGCCGCCGCCCGCCGCCCCGCCGACCGTTCACCAGCAGATCACCATCGGCGGCAGCGCCAACCACAGCACCATCGTCATCGGCCCCGTCGAGCTGCCCCGCACACGGGGCGTGCTCATTGCCCTCACCGGCATCGGCGTCGTCCTCGCCGTCCTGCTGGTGCTCGGCTTCCGCACCGTGCTCCAGAGCCTCACGGACGATGACGGAGGCGGGCCGCAGGGCTCTGACGGCAAGCGGGTCACCGCGCTGAAGAACGCCTCGGACGTCAACGCGATCCTGCCGGACTCCGGCACCCTGCCCGGCGGCTGGGTCATCACGGACCCGCCGGACGTCAAGAAGGGCGCCATCGACGACGACTGCGGATCGTCCTGCACGGGGGTGCTGTTCAGCGGCACGGTGCGCCACGAGATGGAGCCGTCCGACGGCGCCTACTTCGCGGTGGAGACCTACGACACGGCGGAGCACGCCGCCGCGCGGTTCAAGGCCGCGCGCGAGGACCAGAACCGCAACACGGGCGCCTACGAACCCATGTCGATCGAGCCCGTGGGAGACGAGAGCATGGCATACCGGAAGAAGATCGTGAACGCTTCGGAGGCGGAAGCGGGCGCGCGCGTCGGCACGGTCGTCACCTGGGTCGTGCACCGCGCCGGCAGCTCCTCGCTGGATCCGGGCGACCTCAACGTCCTGACCCGCATGCTCGCCGAGCGCGCCCAGCAGGCCCAGAACGGCGAGAAGCCCTTCGCTCGGGCCGAGTTCTGACAGCGGCGCCCCCGTGGACGCCGCACCCCGGGGTAATCCCTGGGCCCGTCCCCGATGCCGAGCCGCCGCTCGGCGGCCTACGGTGGCTGCTGCCAGGAGCTGAGGGGCGCCGCAGACGGCTGCGGTGAGCTCCGGGCGGTCCGGAGGTTCTCGCCATGCACCAAGCCCGCAGGCACTGTGTCCACAGCGGGACGAGCGGGCGGCTCGCCTCGACCACCACCGACGACATCGACGCGCTCGTCGCGCGCCTGAAGGACCGGCCGCGGGTCGTCCTGCACTTCCACGGCGGGCTCGTCGACGACGCGCTCGGCTTCGTGACGGCCGAGCGGCTCGCCCCGGTCTACGAGGCCGCGGGCGCCGAGCCGGTGTTCTTCGTCTGGAGCAGCGGGCTCCTTGAGGTGCTGCGCGGCAATCTGCCGCAGATCCTCAGCGAGGGCGTCTTCCAGACCCTCCTGAACCGGGTCGTGCGCTTCGCCTCCGGCGTCGTCTTCCCGCAGCCGGGCAGCCGCGCGCTCGGCGGCTTCACCGCCCCGTCGACGCGGGCCGTCGCCCGTGAACTGGCCCTGCTGCGCACCGGGCAGGAGCCGTACGCGCGCCTCACGCCACCCGCCGAGGTCCCCGCCATGAGCGAGGCCGAGCGGGTGCGCATCACCGCCGACCTCGCGGCGGACACCGAACTCGCCGAGCGCAACCGGGAGATCGTGGGCTCCGTCCTGCGCTCGGCTCCCGCGACGACCGCCGCGCGCGACATCGACGGGGGGCGCGCGGCGGTCGCCACTCTCATGTCCCCCGACACGGTGGCCGAACTCGCGGCGGAGACCGCCGACGCGGAGAACCGCCGGGCCGTGGTCACCTCCGCGCTCCTGGTGCGCAAGACGGTGCGCGTCGTCTCCGCCGTCGTCGCCCGCTTCCGCCACCGCACCGACCACGGCCTGTACCCGACCGTCGTCGAGGAGATACTCCGCGAGTTCTACCTCGCCAACGTCGGGGCGGCCGTCTGGGACGCGATGAAGCGGCAGACCGCGGACACCTTCGCGGCCGCCGCCGAACCCCGCGCCGGACACTACTTCCTGGACCGCTTCGGCCGGTTGCTCGCCTCCGGGAGCAGGCCCCGGGTGACCCTGGTCGGGCACAGCGCGGGCGCCGTCTTCATCGGCAACCTCCTCACGGACCTGGCCCGCAGGCGGGCCGACGCCGACGACCCGCTGCCCGAGGACTTCCGCGTCCAGGACGTCGTCCTCCTCGCGCCCGCCTGCACCGTCGGCCACCTGGCGGGGATGGTGCGCCGCCAGACCGAACTCTTCGACAGGCTGCGGATGTTCACCATGACCGACGCGGCCGAACGCGCCGACCAGCTGGTGCCCTTCCTGTACCCGCGCTCCCTGCTCTACTTCGTCTCCGGCGTCCTGGAGCGCGGCCCGGAGGGGGAGACCGCGGTGTCGCCCCTCGCGGGCATGCAGCGCTGGTTCACGGCCGAGGACGACACCGGCGGCGCGGACGCGCGGGACCTGCGGGCCTTCCTGCGCGCGGACGCCACCCGCACCGTGTGGTCGCCGGTGGACGGCGGCCCGGGCCTCACCTCCGGCGCCCGCAGCCACGCCGGATTCGACGACGACCCGGAGGTCCTGGCCAGCCTGGCCCGGATGCTCGCAGACTGACGGCCGCGCGGCCGGGGGGACAGCTCCATCAGGGGGAAAACTCGATGAACGACCTGCACTACGCGGTGGTCGTCGGCATCAACCGCTATCCGGCGATCAGCGACCTGCGCGGCGCCCGCGGCGACGCGGGCCGGTTCCGCGACTGGCTGGTGGACCCGACCGGCGGCAACGTACCGGCGACCAACATCGCCCTGGTCACGGCCACCGAGCGCGACGAGCGCGAGGCCGACGTGATGACCGCGGTGCCGACCCGCGAGAACGTCAACCGGGCCCTGTACCTGGCCCACCGAGCGGTCCGCAGAGCCGTCGACGAGGGCGGCAACTGGGCCGACACGCGCCTGTACCTCTTCCTCGCGGGCCACGGCATCGCACCGTTCGGCGGCGACGCCGCGCTGCTCATGGCCAACGCGGCGATCGATCTGCTCGGCAACCACATCGCCGTGCGTCCCTACCTGTCCTGGTACGAGTCGGCGTCGCCGTTCCACGAGATCGTCTTCTTCGCCGACTGCTGCCGCACCCGCTTCGGCGGCGTCGCCGCCTTCGGCCCGCCGTTCACGGACACCATCGAGGCGCCCGACAAGGTCGAGTGCCTCGCCGGGTACGCGACGTCGCTCGGCGACCCGGCCTACGAACAGCAGGCGCCCGACCCGAACCGGTCCCGCGGGCACTTCACCAGCGCGCTGATCGAGGGCCTGCGCGGGGCGGGCGGCGGCACCGTCACGTCCGAGGGCAAGGTCACCTCCGACAGCCTCATCGACTACGTGCGCCGCCACGTGCGGGACCGCACCTCCCAGCAACTCGTCCCGCAGGAGGCCCGGTTCCTGCGCGAGACCAGCACGCCCATCGTCTTCGCGGAAGGCCTCCAGGGCATCGGCTCCTACCCGGTGACGCTGCGCTTCCCCGCGGGCTTCCGCGGCTGGGTGGAGCTGCGCGGGCGCGACATGAGCGAGCCGCGCAGGCTGTACGTCGACGGGGCCGCGGGGGCCGGCGGGGCCGACCACGTCGAGCCGCTCGTGCCCGGCCTGTACAAGGTCGTGCCGGAGAGCCCGGCCGCGCCGGACTTCAGGGACGGCGGATTCTTCGAGGTCGTCAGCGGAGGTGGCCACGGTGTCCAGTTCTGACCCGGCTTCCGGCACGCCGCGCCCCGAGGTGCCGTTCGTCGTCATCCCCGACACGCCGTCCGTCCTGGTCACCGTCACCGACGAGGCGCTGCACGAGGTCGCGCACGGCATGGGCACCATCGAGACGACCGTGACGCCCGGCATCTACCGCATCGAGCAGCGCTTCGCGGGCGCCGTCGCCACCCGGTTCGTCGAGGTCGGCGGCGAGGCGTTCACGGAGCGCCTGCCGCTGCCCCGGGTCCCGGCCCCGGTGCCCGTCCGGCGGACCGCCACCACCCACGACGAGCACCGGGCCGCCGCGCTCCGCTGGAGCCGGGAGTCCACGCACCGGACGGGCGCGCCCAGCTTGATGGTGCTGCTCCGCAATCTGCGCCGCGCCTCGCGGCTCGACCCGTACGCCCTGCAGCTCACCGCGGAGAGCGGCGCGGCCGTGGACGGCGGCGAGGTCGGCTGGCGCGTCGACGAGCAGCAGGGCTGGTCGGCGTGGAGCGGCCCGCTGGCCCCCGGCGGCTACCGGCTCCGGCTGCGCAAGCCGTCCGGCGAGGGGCTTCCGCTGGCCCAGGCGCTGTGGGTGTCCGAGGGCTGGACCACTCTCGTGTTCGTCAGCAACGGCCCGCGCGGCGCCCAGCCGCAGCACGCCACCGTGGAGATGGCGCCGCTCGGCACCGGCTGGAGCCCCGTCGACGAGGAGCTGGGCCTCGCCCGCGAGGCGGCGCTCTCCGGACTGCGCCAGGGCATCGACCTCATCTCGGACCAGCAGTTGTTCCCGATGCTGGACTCGCAGCGCGTGGATCCGTTCCTCGGTGTCGTCGGCGCGCACGCGATGCTGCTCGACCACAAGCCCGATCTGCGGCGCCTGGACGAGGTCGTGCGGCGGCTCGCCCCGCATCTGCCGGGCCACCCGGACGTCGCCGCGCTGTGCACCCTGACCGACGGGCCGCCCGCGCGGGTCGCGTCGCCGCCCATGCTGGCCGCCTCCTGCCGACTGCTCATCGAGGCGGACGCGGCCGACCCCGGAGTGATCGAGGACGGCTCCCCGGCGGAGGACGCCGCCGAGCGCCTGGTGGGGCGCGGCGTGTGGACGACGTGGCTGGAACAGGAGCGCTGGCCGGGCACCCTCGGGTCGCGCGGCGGCCCCGTGCCGCGCGGCACGGCCGGCGCCCGCCCGCTGGCGTCCGACGTGGTCGGCCGCGTCCAGGCCTACGTCCAGGAGATCGCGGACCTGGAGGGCCGGGCCGTGGCGGACGTCCTGCACGACGTGCCGCGGGACGAGCTGTGCCGCAGGACGGGTCTGCCGCACCGGCCGGTGGAGCGGGCGATCGAGGGGCTGCGGGGGACCGGGGCCGGGTGAGGGACGTGCCCGCCGGTGCGGCGGGTTCGCAGGGAGCGGGGGCTGAGCCACGCGGGGGGTGGTTCAGCCCCTCCACATGTCCGGCTCCCGGCGGCCACGGGCGCGGGAAAGCCCCGTCCAGGGCGTGAGCGCGCCACCGAGGTGGCGGCCGGTCGGCCGGCGCTTCGCTCAACCAGGGGAGTTCCCCCTTCTCCCCGCATCCTGGACGAGGCAGGTCCATCGTGACGTGCGGGCGTCACCGCGGCGTCACACCGCCGCCTCACACCATCGCGTGCCGCAGCATTTCCGCGAACATCCCGGACGGCTCGACGCCGAGTTCGCCGCGCAGCAGTCCGCGGAACGTCTCGTACTGCCGTACCGCCTCGGTCAGATTGTGCTCCGCGAGGTGCACGGAGACCACCGCGCGATGGGCGCTCTCCCGCAGCGGGTCGATGCGGGTGCTCTCCAGGGCCGCTTCCAGGGCCGGGCCGTAGGCGCGCATCGCCACGAGCCGCTCCGACAGCGCCTCCAAGGCGTGCAGCCGCAGCTGGTGCAGGCGCTCCCGCTCGAAGGCCACCCAGTCCTGCTGCCAGCCGGGCAGCAACTCGCCGCCGCAGAGCAGCACTTCGTACGCCGAGCGCGGCCGCACCGGCGCCCCCGCGAGGACCTGGCGCGCGGTCGCGGTGAAGTCCTGGATGTCGACGCGCACCTTGCGGCTGAGCGCGAGGGCGCCGCCGCGCGCGTCCGAGAGGGCCGAACCCGCGCCGTTCAGACGCCACATGGCGGTGCGCAGACTGGCGCGGGCCCGCGCCTCGGTGGCGTCCGGCCACAGCATGCCCGCGAGCGTGGAGCGCGTGGCCGTGCCGCACAGGGCGAGCCGCGCGAGGACCTGCTGCCCGCTGGTGGGCACCTCCACCGGTTCGCCGCCCCAGCCGCAACAGCACGCGAGGTCCCCGTCGGTGCCGCGGTCGTCGCCGCTCGCCGTGCCCTCACGGGTGAGGAGAAAGCCGCCGAGCAGCCGCAGGCGCAGCGTGGGCCGTTCGGCACCGGCCGCCGCGCACGTGAACGAAGCCATCGAGCCACCTCCAGGGGTCTGGCCGACGCCCTGCCGTCGGGCACGAACGTACGGGCCCGGGCGGCCGCGCGCCTCCGGGAGCGTGCCGGGGTTTACCCCGGTGTGCCCTCGCGCGCGGCGGGGCGCCCGGCGCCCGTCAGCCCGCCGAGGGTGACGACCGCTCCTGGGGGCCGAGCCGCTGGACCAGGCCGATGCGCGAGGTGATGCCGAGTTTGGCGTAGGTATGGCCCAGGTGGTACTCGATGGTCTTGACGCTCAGCGCGAGGGATGTGGCGATCTGGCGGTTGGTGAGGCCCTGCGCGGCGAGCCGCGCCACCGCGAGCTCCTGCGGGGTGAGCGCCCCGTCGAGGCTGTCGTCGGCGCCCTCGCGCGCCCGCTCGTCGGTGGGCAGCGGCGGGGCCGCCCGGCCGCACGCGCTGAGTTCGCGCACGCACCGGGCCTGGTAGGGCAGCGCCCCGAGCTCGGTCATGACCGTGTGCGCCGCCTGTAGCTGGGCGATGGCCAGGGACCGGCGGCCGATGCGGCGCAGGAACGCGCCGTGGTCGAGCGCCACCCGGGCCCGGACGAACGGCAGCGGGGCCTGCGCCGCGTGGTCCTGCGCCCGGACGTACGCCGCCTGGGCGCGCTGCGGCTCGCGCCGTGCGGCCAGCAGATTGCCGCGGATCCGCGCGGCCGCGGCGAGCGCCGAGTGCCGTCCGCGGGCCCGCGCCAGCTCCTCGTAGGGGCCGAGCACCGCCTCCGCCTCGTCGAGCTCCCCGAGTTGGACGAGGGCGTCGACGAGCAGCGGCTGCCAGTCCACCACGCCGGGTTCGTTGACCCCGTCCTGCTCGGCGAAGCCGAGCAGCGGACGCAGCGCCTCCACGACCGCCCGGGGTTCGCCGCGCGCGTCGGCGCAGTGGCCCTGGGCGCACACCCCGTACGCGTACGCCACGGGAGTCTCCGCGCCGCCGGGCCCCTCGCCCGCCGTGCGCAGGTGTTCCGCCGCCCGGCCGAAGGCGCCGCGGGCGGCGAGGATCTGCGCGGCCACGCCGTGCGTGACGGGCTTCAGCCACCACTGGTCGGCGTCGTCGGCGATGGAGGCCGCGGACTCGGCGTGGATCAGCGCCTCGTCCCACTCGCCGAGCCGGTGCAGGGTCTGGGCGAGCGCCGAGGTGGACAGGAGCCGCAGCGGAACCGTCGTCGCACGGCAGTTGGCGACGGCGCCGCGCAGGTCGTGGCGCGCCCCGTGCAGATCGTCCGACCACAGCCGCAGCTCGCCCCGCGCGAGCAGCAGGTCGGTGCTCTTGAGCGGCACGATCATCGGGTCCGGCAGGTCCGCGGCGAGCGCGATGCCCTCCTTGGCGCGGCCGCTGAGGCCGAGCGCGATGAGGTGGTTGAAGCGCAGCATCCGGCTCGGCCCCTGCGCGGTGGAGAGCCGCTGGGCGCGCTCGGCCCACCGCGCCGCCGACGCGGCCTGCCCGCACATCACGGCCGCGTAGCTCAACTGCTCGGCCGCGCGCGCCGCGAGGGCGGGCTCGCGCTCCTGGTCGCACTGCTCCCAGGCGTCGACGAGCAGCGTCCACGCCGCCTGCGTACGGCCCTGGACGCGGGCCACATAGCCGCGGACGTAGCCGCGAAGGGCCGGGTCCGCGGACTCCGGAAGGCCGGTGGCCAGCTCGGCGGCCTCCTGGACGCGGCCGTCGAGCAGCAGCGCCTCGACAGCCTCCACGGCGAGCCGGTCCCGCTCCCGGGAGCTGGTCGCCACCCGTGAGGCGTGCCGCAGATGGGTTCCGGCGACGGCCCACTGGCCGGTGGCCGCCTCGCGGCGCGCGCAGGCGGCGAGCGCGGCGGCGAGCTGTTCGTCGGGCCCCGTGGCGGCGAGCACGCGGTGGCGGAGCTTCGAGTACTCGTCGGCGACCAAAGCGGCGGCCCGGGTGTGCAGGGCCGCGCGCTGGGCGGGCCCGATGTCCTGGTAGACGGCCGCGTGCACCAGCGGGTGCGGGAAGCAGATCTGTGGCGCGGAGGCCCCGCCGTGCGTCTCGCGCAGCAGCCCCGCCTTGACGGCCCGCTCCAGGGCGGGCAGCGGCTGCGCGACCTTGGCGAGGCGCGCGGCGACCTGTAATCGGCAGGAGAGCCCGAGCACGCTGACCGCCTGCACCAGGCGCTGGGCCTGCGTCCCGCACCCGGCGAGGTTGGCGAGCACCAGCATGGCGTACGAACGCGGCGCGGGCAGCGGTGTCGTGACGTCGAGCAGCACGGCCGACGGCACCTGGTCGAGCAGCGCACGGGCGTGCAGCGGGTTGCCGTGGGTGTGGGTGTGCAGCCGCAGGGACGCCGAGTGCGGCAGCCGGGCCACGCCCAACCGGTCACTGAGCGCGGCGAGTTCGTCCGGGCTGAGCCCGTCGAGGGCGAGCCGTCGCGTGCGCGCGTCGGTGAGCAGTCTGCGCAGGCCCTCGGGCAGTTCGGGGACGTGCGGGTCGCGCAGGGCGACGACGGCGAGGACCCGGTCGTGCCGCAGCCGGCGCAGCGCGAACGTCAGCGCGTTCAGCGATTCGGGGTCGGCCCAGTGCGCGTCGTCGACGACGAGGACGACGGGGCCCTTGCTCTGCACCTCGCTGAGCAGGTCGATGAGCCCGAAACCGGCGGAGAGCGGCGGCAGGTTGGCGTGCAGCGACTGCGGGGTGCGCACCAGGAGGCCCGCCAGAGTGTCCGGCACCGGCAGCGGGCTCTGCCCGACGAGCTGGGCGAGGACGCCGCACGGCAGCGCGCTCTCGTTCTCCTCGCCGCTCGCGTGCAGCACGCACGTGCCGTCGTCCACCGTGTCGAGGAACCGGCGCACCAGGGTCGTCTTGCCGATGCCGCCGGGGCCTTCGAGCAGCACCAGGCGCGGGGTGCCCGCGACGGCGGCGGCGAAGTCGGCCCGCAGCGCGGCGAGTTCGGGGGCGCGCCCGCAGAAGGCAATGTCGGGCACGGCGGGGTGGCGGAGGTCGTGCGCAGCGTCCTCAAGTGTCATCGCCGCCCCCGGGCACCGGCAGCGGCCACGGGGGGCCTGTGGGAGTGGGCGACCCGTGCCGAACACATGGCCATGGACCCCACGATGGTGGCCAACACACCCGGTGCACAAGCCAAATGCCCGGATCCGTGGCCATGTGGGGCGCCCGGCGGGCCGGTGGACTACGGCGTGTCGTCGGGCGCCGCGTCCCCCAGGGCGAAGGCCTCCGGCAGCGGCGGTTCGAGCAGGGAGAGCAGTTCCAGCCAGCCGTGGAACGGCCGCGGCGGACTGTCGGGATGCTCGGAGTTCTCCGCGGTCTCGCACACGACGTTCCCGCACACCCCGTCGTGCGACCGGTACACCTCGATGACGTAGCGCACAACGCCTCCCGGGGTCGCTGCGGGGCGTGAGCCGTGACGCGTGACGCCGGCGAAGGACGTGACGCGTGCACAGCAGTGACGCATGGCAAGGGCGACCAGGATAGGAGCCCCGGCGTGGCCGCCGCTTCGGTGCGGCACCTAGGGAAGTCCCTAGGGCGGCAGGGGAGTTACGTGGGTGGCGTAGCGGCTCGGTGTGCGGCGAGGGCCTGTCGGGGCCGCGCTCACCGCTCCCAGGCGCGCGCCAGCTGGGCCCGCAGCAGGGGCACCGGGCTGTCGTCGTCCCCGTACAGCCGGTCGGCGAGCCGGACCGCGGTGTCGCAGCGGGCCAGGAACAGCCCGCGCTCGGCCACGTCCCGCGCGTGTCCGGCCGCTGCGGCCACCCGCGCGGCCGCCGCGGCGCCGACGGACAGGGCGAGCCCGGCGACGTCCTCGGCGGGGTCGCCCACGACGGCGTCCGCCCAGTCGAGCACGCCGCTCACCCGGCCCGCCGCGCTCACCAGCAGATGCTCACCCTTGAGGTCGTTGTGCAGGAGTGCGGTGGAGGCGGCGGGAGCGGGGTCCGCCGTGGCGCCGACGGCGAGCCCGCCGGGGATCTCGCCGTCGGCGGCGAGCCGGGCCAGGGCGCGCCCGGCCGCCGCCCCGAGCGCGTCCGGCGTGCGCGGCGCCGCCGTGGGCAGCGGGGGAGCGGTGGCCGTGCGCAACACCCGGAGCAGCCGCGCCAGGTCCCGCTCGCCCTCCGGCCCCACCGGGCGCCGCTCCGCCGAAACGCCCGGCAGCCGTACGTCGACGGTGTACGCGCGCCCCTGCGCCCAGGAGCCGGACGCGGCGCTCGCGGGCACCTCCACGGACAGCAACGGGCGCAGCGCGTCCCGCAGGGCCAGCTCGCGCCGCTGTCGTGCCGACGCGTCCGCGTCCGGAGCGATCCGCAGCACGTACCGGCCGCCGACCCACCAGGTGGAGTGCTCTCCCCCCTCGTCCACGGGTGCGACGGACAGGTCGCGCTCGCGCGGCAGCGCCTCGCGCACGAGGTCGCGGACGTCGGCGGCGGTGGGCTGACCAGGGGCGGTGCCGGGAAGCATGCCGCCGATCGTGGCAGATGAGGCGCGCGGCACGAACCGAGTTTCGCCGGGTGCACGCCCGCCGTGACGTCCAGGCCCCGAGGCGCTCTCTCCGGGTGACTCCTGTGCCCTGATACGAGGGTGACGGTGCGTGAAGGCGGTGTTGCCCAGGGCTCCGCGGTGCGCGAGTGTGCTGTGTCATGGACCGTGACAGTCACACTGACTCGTTGTCTTCCTCACCCCTCCTCCCGGTCTCCCTGACACGCCGTCAACTGCTCGTCGTCGCGGGCGCGGCAGGCGTCGCGGCCACGGGCGCGGCGGGCGTCGTGGCCCCCGCGCCCGCCGCGGCCCGCCCCGCCACCGGGGTTCCCCTGTCGTTCACCCGCGCCACCAACGGCTCGGCGACCCTCTCGCCCGCGGGCGACCGGCTGATCGCCGAGGTGCAGAACGTCCTGTGGTCCGCCCCGCGCACCGGCGGCGAGGCCGTGCCGCTCACCCCGGCCGGGCTCGAACCCAACCGGCCGGTGTACGCGCCGGACGGCGAGCACATCGCGTTCTGCGCCTACCGCGGCGGCGGCTTCCACATCTGGACCCTGCGCGCCGACGGCACGGACCTGCGGCGGCGCACCGACGGGCCCTGGGACGACCGGGGCCCGGCCTGGTCACCCGACGGCACCAGGATCGCCTTCGCCTCCGAGCGGGGTGGCGACCCGGTGGCGGGCAGCGCCTACCGCGTGCACGTCCTCGACCTGCGCACCGGCGAGCTGACCCGGGTCACGGGCGTGCCGGGCCAGGAAGGCCCCCTCCAGGACGGCCGCTGGGAGGACTTCGACCCCGCGTGGACCCCGGACGGCGAACGCATCCTCTTCGTCCGGGCCAAGGGCGTCACCGGCCCCACCGGTGTCACCCTCGAAGCGCGCACGGTCGCCGCCGTACCCGCCCGGGGCCCGGGACCGGTGCGCGTCGAGCACACCGAGACCGCGAACGCCCAGGTGATGACCCCGGCCCCGGCCCCGGACGGCCGCCGCCTCGCCTATCTGCGGACCACGGCGGCCCCGAACGGCTCCTGTGCGCTCGTCGTGGACGGCGCGCCCGTCGACGTCCCCGGCGACATCGCACCCGTCCCGCCCCGCTGGACGAAGGACGGCGACCTGCTGCTCACCGTCGACGGCCGCTTCACCCTCGTGCGCCCCGACGCCCCCGGCACTCCGCGGCCGCTCCCCTTCGAGGGCGTCCTGCCCGTGGACCGGCCCCGCTACCGGGTCAAGGAGTACGACCTCGGCGAGGACCGGGTGCGCCCGGTGCGGGGCATCCACCTGCCCGCCCTCTCGCCGGACGGCCGGCACATCGCGTTCGCCGCCCTGAACTCGCTGTGGCTCGCGGGCACGTCGGGCGGCGAGGCGCCGCGCCGTCTGCGCAGGGCCGCGCCCACCCGCTATCTGCTCGGCCCGTCGTGGGCGCGCGACGGCCGCTCCCTGGTGTACGCCGACGACCGCGACGGACTGCTCGGCGTCTACCGGCACGACCTGGACAGCGGCGCCGAGACCACCCTTGCCACCGGCGGCCGGGTACACCCGGCGCTCTCGCCCGACGGCAAGCGGCTCGCCTGCCTCGACCTGACCGGGCGGCTCGTCGTCCGCGACCTGGACACGGGCACCGAACGGGTCCTCGCGGAGCCGCTGGGCGGCGGTGGCCTCCCCGGCCGCCCCAGCTGGTCGCCCGACGGCCGCCACCTCGCGTTCTGCGACCGCAACCGGCTCAACCTGCGCTTCCGCGAGGGCTACAACCTCGTCCGCGTCGTCGACACCGCCGGCGGCACCGCCCGCCTCCACCCGGTCGCGCCGCACACCTCCATCGCCGACCGCTACGACTCCGGGCCCGTCTGGTCGCCTGACGGGCGCTGGCTCGCCGTGATCGTCGAATCCGCCCTGTGCCTGCTGCCCGTGGCGGCCGACGGCACCCCGCGCGGCAAGCTCCGCACCCTCACCACCGAGCCCGCCGACCACCCCACCTGGTCGGGCGACTCCACGACCCTGCTCTATCTGTCGGGCGCCCGCCTGCGCCTCATCGGCGTCGACGGCGGCCGGGCCCGCACCGTGCGGGTCCCGCTCGACCAGCGCCGCCCCGCCCCCGCCGACACCGTGGTGCACGCCGGACGGCTGTGGGACGGCACCGGCACCACCGTGCGCGAGGACGTCGACATCGTGGTGCGCCGGGGCCGTGTCACCGAGGTCGCGCCGCACCGGGCCGCGCGGACGGCCGAGCGCAGGATCGACGCCTCCGACCGCACCGTGCTCCCCGGCCTGTGGGACACGCACACCCACCCCTGGCAGAGCACGTACGGCGGACGGCAGACGGCGGGTCAGCTCACGTACGGCATCACCACCGCCGTCTCCCTCGGCGGCTTCGCCCACGAACAGGCCCGCATCCGCGAGGCGGTGGCCACCGGACAGCTCGCCGGGCCGCGCCTGCTGACCACGGGCGAACTCCTGGACGGCGGCCGCGTCGCGTACAGCATGGGGCGCGCCCACCGCACCCGGGCGGGGCTCAGACGCTCCCTGGAGCGGGCCGAGCAACTCGACTGGGACTTCGTCAAGACGTACGTACGCGCGCCGAGCTGGATCATGGAGGAGGCGGCGCGGTTCGCCCACGAGCGGCTCGGCGTGCGCAGCGGCAGCCACTTCCTGTCACCGGGCATCCAGACGGGCCAGGACCTGACGAGCCATTTGCAGGCCACCCAGCGGGCCGAGTTCGGGCACGCCATCACCGCGTCGGGCCGCGCCTACGACGACGTCACCGAGATCTACACCGCGCGCGGCGCGGCCTTCGCGCTCGTCGCGACGCCGTTCACGTCCGTGCCCCTGATCGGCGCCGATCCCTCGCTCGCCGACGACCCCCGGGTCACGGCGGTGATGCCGCCGTGGGACGTGGAGAGCGTCCGCAAGCAGGCCGCGACGCCGCCGACCGCCGCCCAGCTCGCCACGCTGCGCACGGAGACCGACGTCTACCGGCGGATCCTCGCCGCGGGCGGACTCGTGGCGCTCGGCACGGACCAGCCGCTCGTACCCGTCGGCCTGGCCCTGCACATGGGTCTGCGCGCGCTGCACCGGGGCGGGCTCTCGCCGGTCGAGGCGCTGCGCACGGCGACGGTCCTGCCCGCCCGGCTCTTCGGCCTCGACAAGGACCTCGGCACCGTCGAGCGGGGCCGCGTCGCCGACCTGACGATCGTCGACGGCGACCCGTTCACCGACTTCGCCACGCTGGTGCGCACAGTCGGGGTGCTGCGCGGCGGCACGCCGTACGAGACCGAGGAGCTGGTGGACGCCTTCGCGTCGGCGGCCCGGCGCACCCCGCGCGACACCGACTGGTCGGCGGTGGGCCGGCTCATGCGCAGGGACGGCTGCTGCGACCCGGGGACGTGAGGCGGGGCGGCGGGTCCGGCCCTCCACGGCCGGGCCCGCCGCCACCCGGCCGCTGTTACAGACCTGTGTCAATTCCCCCTACAACGAACCTGGGCCGCGCGCTGTCTACCAGGGGGAATTCGCCATACGTACCAAGAAGGAGCGCGCAGCCGTGGGGGAGACAGTCAGACGAGGAGCCGTCGCACTGGGGATCGCCGGAATGGTGGCCCCGCTCGCGATCGTGATGGGCACCGGCACCGCACAGGCCGCGTCGTGCTCGACGCAGACCGGGCCGTACCAGAAGCAGGTCGAGAAGTTCCTCGGCCGCCCGGTGGACGGCAAGCAGTCGGCCGCCGACTGCAAGGCCATCAAGGCCTTCCAGACCAAGCACAAGATCACCCCGAACGCGGGTTACGCGGGCGCCGTCACCTGGGGCGTGATGGACCTGATGAACAAGCAGAAGAAGGTGGGCGACAACCCGAACAAGGCGGGCAAGTGCCCGACCAACAAGGGCCGCATCGCCTGCGTCGACCTGACGCTCCAGCTCAGCTGGATCCAGGACGGCAAGCAGCTCAAGTACGGCCCCGTCCCGGTGCGCACCGGCCGCAACGGCCACGAGACCCGCACCGGCCTGAAGAAGGTCTACTGGCGGGACATCGACCACGTGTCGAGCCTGTACCACGTGCCCATGCCGTACAGCCAGTTCTTCGACGGCGGCCAGGCCTTCCACTCGGTGGGCATCAGCGTCTGGTCCCCGCCGGGCTCGCACGGCTGCGTCAACATGACGAAGAAGGACGCCGTGAAGTACTGGAACATGCTGCGCAAGGGCGACGACGTCTTCGTCTACGGCCGCAAGCCGGGCACCTGACCGGACCGGTAGCCGCCGAGCGCCGCCGGGAGGGCTTCCTCCCGGCGGCGCTCGCCTGTTCAGATGTTCAGACGGAGCGCAGGTACTGGTTCGGCACGTGCACGTCGGCGCCCAGCTCACGGGCGGCCTGACGGGCGAACGACGGATTGCGCAGCAGCTCCCGGCCGAGCAGGATCGCGTCGGCCTCGCCGTTGGCGAGGATCTTCTCGGCCTGCGCGGCCTCGGTGATCAGTCCCACCGCCGCGACGGGCAGCTCCGTCTCCGTCTTCACCCGGGTGGCGAAGGGGACCTGGTAGTTGGGCCCGGTGGGGATGCGCACGCCCGGGGCGTTGCCGCCGCTGGAGACGTCCAGGAGGTCCACGCCGTGGTCCTTGAGCAGCGGCGCGAGCCGGACGGTGTCGTCCGCGGTCCAGCCAGGCGCGCCGTCCGGCAGCCAGTCGGTGGCCGAGACACGGAAGAACAGCGGCTTGTCCTCGGGCCACACCGCGCGCACGGCGTCGACGACCTCCAGGGCGAAGCGGGTGCGGCCCGCGAAGTCGCCGCCGTAGAAGTCGGTGCGCCGGTTGCTGTGCGGGGAGAGGAACTCGCCGATCAGATAGCCGTGCGCGCCGTGGATCTCCGCGACGTCGAAGCCCGCGTCCAGGGCGCGCCGCGCCGCGTCCGCGAACTCGCCGACGATCCGCCGGATGTCGGCCTCCGCCAGCTCGGTGGGGACGGGGTGGCGCTCGTCGAAGGCCACCGCGCTCGGGGCGACCGGCTGCCAGCCGCCCGCGTCCGGGGCGAGGGGTGCGCCGCCGCGCCAGGTGGCGTCCGTGGCCGCCTTGCGCCCCGCGTGCGCGAGCTGGATGCCGGGCACCGCGTGCTGGCCCTTGACGAAGTCGGTGATCCGGCGAAGCGCCGCGACCTGGGTGTCGTTCCAGATGCCGAGGTCCCAGGGGCTGATGCGGCCCTCGGGGCTGACGGCGGTGGCCTCGGTGAGGAGCAGCCCCGTGCCGCCCGTGGCGCGCGCCGCGTAGTGGGCCAGGTGCCAGTCCGTGGCGACCCCCGCGGCAGGGCCGGTGGCCTCGGCGGAGTACTGGCACATCGGCGCCATCCAGACGCGGTTGGGGATGGTCAGGTTCCGCAGGGTGTAGGGCTCGAACAGCGCGCTCACGGCGTGCTCCCTTCGGGGGGCGGCGAGTGGAACGGGGCAGGGAGCGCCACAGGCCGCTCCGGACGTCCCCTGCCGCTCGTACGATAGGCACCGTAGTACGGAGAATGTCAAACTACGATGCCTCTCGTACAATGGAGGCGTCCTGTACGCACCGCGTACACAGCTCGGCGGCGCGCCCCCGCAGCCGCGCACGCCCCGCCCCAGTGGAGCCGCCATGACGACCGCCGCCCCGAGCTCGCGGGTGCTCGCGCACCCGGCGCGTGACGAGATCCGCCTCGAAGGCGTGCTGCACGCCCTGTCCGATCCGCTGCGCCTGCTCGTGGTCCGCGAGCTGGCCCGGGACGACGCGGGACTCTCCTGCTCGCACTTCGACCTGCCGGTCACGAAGTCCACCTGCACGCACCACTTCCGCGTGCTGCGGGAGGCGGGCGTGATCCAGCAGGGCTACCGCGGCACCGCCAAGCTCAACGCGCTGCGCCGCGCCGACCTGGACGCCCTGTTCCCCGGCCTCCTGGACAGCGTCCTGGCCGCGGCGGCACTCCAGGCGGACCGCTCGGCGCACGACGGCTGACCCGGCCCGGGCGAGAGCCCGTCCGTGTGCGCCGACGACGGTGAGGGCGAGGCCGCAGGCCGATCAGGGCTGCGGCTGGGGGCGCTCCCCGCTCTCGGCCGCCGCCGCGCGGAGCCCGGCCCAGTCGGGGATCTTCACCGGCCCGCCGCGCCCGAGCAGCCGCCCCAGCCTCGCCTCCGCCTGCTCGATCGCCAGCCACCCGGGCCACTCGACGGGCTCGGCGCCCGCCGCCCGCAGCGCCGCGAGCGGCTCGTCCGCCACCGTCCTGAGCGCGAGAGCGGGCGCGTCGTCGAGCAGGGAGAGCGCCGTCTCCTTGGCGCACGGCCGGTTCGTGCCGATCACTCCCGTCGGCCCGCGCTTGATCCAGCCCGCGACGTACTCGCCGCTGGACACGGCGCCGTCGCGCAGCACCCGCCCCGCCGCGTGCGGCACCGTGCCGCTGGACGTGTCGAACGGCAGGCCCTCGATCGGCACCCCGCGGTAGCCGACCGACCGCAGCACGAGCTGCGCCCCGATCTCCTCGTACGTGCCGGCGCCGCTCACGCCGCCGTGCCCGTCCGGCAGCGTCCGTTCGAACCGCACGCCGCCGACCCGGCCCGCCGCCTCGGTCAGCTCCACCGGCCGCAGGAAGAACCGCAGCCGGATCCGGCGCGGGAGCCCGCGCGCGGGCCGCTCGGCCCAGCCGCGCAGGACGTCCACGTTGCGACGGCTCGCCGCGGGCAGGCCCGAGGGGTCGGCGTAGGCGGGGTCGAGGGCCAACTCCTCTGGATCCACGAGCACTTCGGTGTCCGGAAGGGAGCCGAGCTCCCGCAGCTCCTTCGTGGTGAAGCGCGCCTGCGAGGGCCCGCGCCGCCCCACCATGTGGACCTCGCGCACCCGGCTCGCGGCGAGGACGCCGAGCGCCTCGTGCGGCATGTCGGTGGGCGACAGCTCCGCGACGCCGCGCGCCAGCATCCGCGCCACGTCCACCGCGACGTTCCCGACGCCGATGACGACGGCCGAGGCCACGTCCCGCACGAAGCGGTCCGGCGGCCCCGAGCCGTTCACCGCCACGTCCGGGTGGGCGCTGTACCAGGACACGAACTCCGTCGCCGAGTGGCTGCCGGGCAGGTCCTCGCCGGGCACCCCGAGCCTGCGGTCGGTGGCGGCGCCCACGCAGTACACCACCGCGTGGTAGCAGTCGAGCAGCCGGGCCGGGGCCACCGCGCCGGGGCCGATCTCCACGCCCCCGACGAACCGCACGCGCTCGTGCTCCAGGATCGTGCGCAGCGTCGTCTGCAGGGACTTGATCTTCTCGTGGTCGGGCGCCACGCCGTAGCGCACCAGGCCGTACGGGCACGGCAGCCGGTCGAGCACGTCGACCCGCACACCGGGCACGCGGTCCTGCTGGACCAGGCTCTGCGCGGTGTAGACCCCACTCGGACCCGATCCCACGACGGCGACGTGCACGGCGGAGCTCCTTCCGCGAGGTGTCCCCGGGACGCCCTGATGCCTGGCTGGCTTCAGCATCGCACCGGTACGGGCAAAGGGGGAGGGGAAGGACGTGCCGCGGGAGGGCCGCCGAGGGCCGCGGGCGGCCGTCCGCCGGACGCGTCGGCCCGTGCCGCTGACAGGGTGCCCTGCCGCCCGCCGCGTGCGTGCCGCCCTGGCGGAGTGTGACTGTAGGGCTACCGTGCCGCTGTGCTGGAAAGCTCATTTTTCGACGAGAGTGATCATTACCCGCGTGTGGCCGAGGGGGCCGGATGGCCCGGTGCGGACCCGCTGGAGGAGTGGCCTCCGGCCCCGCAGGAGCCGCTGGACCCCATGGCGTACGACGAGGCGCCGCGGTGGGCCGCGGACCCCTCGGCCGACACGCTCCAGCTGATCACCAGCACCGACGGCCGGCTCGATGCCCGCAGGCCGGGCAGCGAGCCCGCGTCCCTGCTCCACGTCCGCCTCGACCTCGACGGCGCCCACGTCGACGTGCTCGCGGCCGTCTGCGAGGGCCGCGTCGCGATCGAGGACCTGAGGGCGCGGCCGCCGCTGCCGCTGCCCGATCTGGTCGCGCTCGCCGACCGCATCGAGGGCCCGCTGGCGGACGTCTGCCGGGGCGTCGCCCAGCAGTACGGTCCCGCCGACGCCTCCTGCCGCGGCGCGCTCGCGGACGAGGCGGCCGCCGCCCACCGGGCCCGGCCCGCCGAGCAGCGGGGCGACACCGTGCGCCAGGCCGCCGTCGAGGCGTACCGCACGGCACGCGACGAGGGGCGGGACCCGGTGCTCGCGGTGATGTGCGCGACGGGGCACAGCCGCCGCAAGTCCCTGCGCCTGATCGCGGGGGCGCGGGACGCGGGGCATCTGTCGCCGCGTCACCGCCGCCGCTAGGCGCGGCGGCCGGACCGCGCGGGCCGGTCGAGGCGGACGGGCCGGTAGGGGCGGGCGGGCCGGTGGGGGCTCAGCCCATGCCGCGCATCCGGTTGATCTCGGCCGTCTGCTGCGCCACGACGTCGTTGGCCATCTCCTCGACCAGGAGGTTGTTGCCCTCCGAGAGCGCGTCCGTGGCCATGGTGACGGCCCCCGAGTGGTGCGTGATCATCAGCTTCAGGAACAGTTCGTCGAACGCCTCGCCCTTGGCCGCGCGCAACTGCTCGAGCTGCGCGGGCGTGGCCATCCCCGGCATCCCCGCGTGGTCGTGGTGAGCGCCGTGCCCGCGCTTCTCCGCCTTCTTGCCCTGGCTCTTCAACCACCGCTCCATGGCGCCGATCTCCGGCTTCTGGGCGGCCGTGATGCGGTCGGCGAGCCGCTTCACCTTCGTCGACTTCGCCCGCTTCGGCACGAGTCGGGTCATCTCCAGGGCCTGGGCGTGGTGCGGGATCATCTTCTCGACGTAGTCGAAGTCCGCCGAGTTCGGGCTGTCGTCGTCGGTTCTCTCCTTCGCCGCCTCCTCGGCCGAGAGGGTCGCGGCCGTCTCCCCGGGCTTGCCCGGAGCGATCACCGAAGGCCCGGACGAGGAACCGGACTTGGCCTTCGGACCCGATGCCGAGTCGGAGTCGCAGGCGCCCAGGGCGAGGGTGGCGGCCGCGAGGAGCGCGGTCGCGGCGGAGGCGCGGGCAACGGTCGTACGGGCGGCGGGCGTACGGCGGTGGGGCACGGCAACCTCCTGGGACGCGCGGGTCAGTTGGGTCCGTCCTAGCACGCCGATGAGCATCAGTGATCGGAAGTGTTCATCACGACCGTGTTTCCATCTGTTGATTTGTACATGAGGAGCACGATACTGCGGGTGTCCGTGCACCGTTCACTCCTGAACGGCCACAAGGGAGGACGCAGTGACTCTGCTGAACGAACCCCGAACCCGGCGCAGACGCCTGGGAGTCGCCACGGCGGCCGCCGGGCTCCTCGCCGCGCTGCTCACCGCGGTCCCGGCGGCGGCGACGCCCGACCCCGGCGACGCGCCCAAGGCGCCGAAGAAGGTGTCGAAGTCCGATGCCGCCGACACCAAGCGGGCCATAGCGGACGGAAAGATCCCCGCGCCCGACGAGATAGTCCACTCCGACAACATCGAGCACCTCGGCAACATCCCCAAGGACGCGCTGCCGGGCACCAACTCGGACCTCGCCTTCCAGGGGAAGTACGCCTTCGCGGGGAACTACGACGGCTTCCGCATCTTCGACATCAGCAACCCGAAGAAGCCCGAGACCGTCGCGCAGGTGCTCTGCCCGGGTTCCCAGAACGACGTCTCGGTCTCCGGTGACCTGCTGTTCCTGTCGACCGACTCCTCGCGCAGCGACAGCTCCTGCGCCAGCACCACGCAGCCCGCCACGGAGAAGTCCTCCTGGGAGGGCATGAAGGTCTTCGACATCAGCGACAAGCGCAATCCGCGCTACGTCGCCGCCGTCGAGACCGCGTGCGGCTCCCACACCCACACGCTGGTGCCCGAGCGCCGCAACGTCTACGTCTACGTCTCCTCGTACTCGCCGAGCGCGGCGTTCCCCGACTGCCAGCCGCCGCACGACGGCATCTCCGTGATCAAGGTGCCGCGCAAGGCGCCGCAGAAGGCGGCGGTCGTCGGCTTCCCCGTCCTGTTCCCGGGCGAGGGCCCGGACGGCGGCGGCAACCCGGGCTCGCCCACCAACCCGGGCGTCTCCAAGACCACCGGCTGCCACGACATCACCGTGCTGCCGTCGGAGGACCTCGCCGCGGGCGCCTGCATGGGTGACGGGATCCTGTTCTCCATCAAGGACCCCGAACGTCCCAAGGTCATCGACCGCGTCCAGGACAACGTGAACTTCGCGTTCTGGCACTCGGCGACCTTCAACCAGGACGCCGACAAGGTCGTCTTCACCGACGAGCTCGGCGGTGGCGGCGGCGCCACCTGCAACGCCGAGATCGGGCCGAACCGCGGCGCCGACGGCATCTACGAGATCAAGGGCTGGGGCGACAAGCGCAAGCTCGTCTTCAAGAGCTACTACAAGATCCCGCGCCACCAGGCGGACACCGAGAACTGCGTGGCCCACAACGGCTCGCTGATCCCGGTCAAGGGCAAGGACCTCATGGTCCAGGCCTGGTACCAGGGCGGCGTCTCCGTATGGGACTTCACCAACTCGGCCAAGCCCAAGGAGATCGCCTACTTCGAGCGCGGCCCGCTCTCCGCGGACCAGCTCGTCGGCGGCGGCTCGTGGTCGGCGTACTACTACAACGGCCACATCTACTCGAACGACATGGTCAAGGGCTTCGACGTGCTGAAGCTCAACGACAAGCGCACGGACCCGGCCAAGCGCGTGCGGCTGCGCGAGCTCAACGTGCAGACGCAGCCGGAGTACTTCAACAAGCACTGACCGGCACTGACCGGCGCTGACCGGCACTGGGCCGTCGCGCCGGAGCGCGGTCTAGAACGTCCCGTCGGGCGGTTTCTCGCCCGGCGGGACGCCGAGCTTCCAGTCGAGTCCGTAGCGCTGGAAGAGCTCCGCGCGCAGCCGCTCGAAGGGCATCGGCGCGCCCGGGATGAGCAGCGCGAACACCGCGCCCATGAGCAGGGCGCGCAGCATCGGGTAGTCCGTCTCCACGTCCGGCGAGCCGTACCGGACCATGGCGTCGCGCAGCAGGAACGCGAGGCGCTGCTGCTCGGGGCACTGCACGAACCCGTCGGCCTGGAGGATGCCCGCCATGTGCGTGCGCATCAGGACCGGCCGGTCCCGGGCGAGGCCGAGGATCGCGTCGACGGCGCGGGCCAGGAGTTCGTCCCCGTCCTCGGTGCGCGGCTCCCGGTCCAGGGCCTCCTGGAGGGTCAGATGCATCAGGCGGTGCACGGCCGACTGCAGGAGCTGGCGCTTTCCCGGGAAGTAGTACGACACGAGGCCGCGCGCGGAGCCGGCGCGGTCGGCGATGTCCGCGAGCGTCGTCGCCTCGTATCCGTGCTCGCCCACCAGGTCCACCGTGGCTTGCAGAAGCCGCTCGCGGGAACGCCGTCGCAACTCTTCATTGACCGATGGGCTACGCGGGGACATCCTGTAACTCCTGCGTTGACTGGCTCACAGCCAATATACTCAGGGCATCCCGGCCCGGGCCGACATGGGCCGGGGCTGCCTGGGGCAGGCAACACCGCGGGGGAGTGTTGCCTGCCTTCGGGCATGCCCGGCGTTCGGCCGTCGCGGCCATCCTCTTCCTCCGCATTTCCCCCTCATCCCCCTTGCTGTCCCCGTTCACCCCGTTCTTCCCTTCTCTCCTCGCCGATCCGGCTCTGTCTCCTTACAGTGGGGCCGGGGGGGTCGAGGAGGCGCTTGAACATGGACCAACAGCAGATTCTGGCGCGGATCACGGAGATGGTCGACGCCGAGAAGACCCTCCGGGAATCGCTCGCGTCCGGGGCGATCGACGAGGCCACGGAGCGGGCCCGCCTGGGCGATCTGGAGCGGGAACTCGACCAGTGCTGGGACCTGCTGCGCAGGCGCCGGGCCAAGGAGGAGTTCGGCGGCGATCCGGACGCGGTCCGGGTGCGTCCCGTCGCGCAGGTGGAGAACTACGAGTCCTAGCGTGCGGGCCGTGCGCTCACGCCGGGCCCGCGGTGCCCCCGACGGCTGCCAGGGCCAGGACCGGGCGCAGGGCGTCGGGGCGCCGGGACACCGGCAGGTGGGGCACGAAGTGCACGGCGCAGCCGAGCGCGGCCGCGCCGCCGTCCGCGCGCCGGTCGTCGCCGACCATCAGGGTGTCCGCGGGGTCGACGGCAAGGGCGTCGCAGCCGTGTGCGAAGAGGCGCGGGTCGGGCTTCTGGACGCCGTGCTCGTAGGACAGCACATAGGCGTTCACGTACGGGTCGAGGCCGTGCGCGCGGAAGACGGGCCGCGGGTTCCAGCCGATGTTGCTCACGACGCCGACGCGCACCCCGCGCCCCCGCAGGCTCCGCAGGACGTCGAGCGCGTCGGGGTAGGGCTGCCAGGCCTCCGGTGTCATGTGCCGGTCGTAGAGCGCGTCGTACAGGCCGGGGTCGGGCAGCGGCACGGTCCGGGCGAGGCCGGTGTACGCGGCGCGGTGCAGCTCCGCGCTCTCGTCGCGGCGCGCGACCAGGTCCGCCAGGTGCCCGGGGGCGTCCGGGGTCGGTGAGCCGCCCGGCAGCGCACCCGCGCGGTCGAGGGCCAGGGCGAGCCGCGCCTCCTCGTCCGGCGGCAGCGCGACCCCGCGCGCGGTCAGCGCGGCCCGCAGCCAGGACGCGGTGGACTCGACGCGGAACAGCGTCCCGGAGAAGTCGAACAGCACGGCCTTGATCGCCATGCCGCGATCCTCCGGGACCGTCCGGCGCCGGGTCAAGCACCGCGCCGTGCACGGGCCCGGCGCGCGGTCACCGGCGGCTGCGGGCGGCCCTTCCGTCCGTCGCCCGGAGCTCTACGGCGGGTGCGTAGCGGTCGAAGAGCGCGATCGCCACGGTGACGATCAAGGCGCCGAGCAGCCAGCCCGCCACGACGTCCGATGCCCAGTGGACACCCAGCCACACCCGGGTGAGGCCGACGCCGACGACGGACACCACGGCCACGGCGACGGCGGTGCGCCACAGCGCCGCCCCCACGCCGTACCGGCGGAGCAGCCACAACAGGAGGCCGCACACGACGGTCGCGGTCAGCGCGTGCCCGGAGGGGAAGGCCGCGTAGTGCGCGGAGTCCACCGGATCCGGCCAGACCGGGCGCTCCCGGCCGACCGCCGCCTTCAGGGCCTGCTGCAGCAGCGTGCCCACCAGACAGGTCGCCGCGAGCCACAGGGCGAGCCACCGGGCCCGCCGCACGGCGAGCCACAGCACGACGGCCGTGCACAGGACGCGCATCGTCCACGGGTCCCACACCCAGTCCGTGAGGACGCGGGCGACGTGGGTGAGGTCCCGGTGGGCCACCGCCCAGCGGTGCGTGGTCCGCGCGATGTCGTCGTCCAGGGTGAGCAGTGGCTGCCATTCGGCGGACACCAGGACGATCAGCAGCAGCGAGGGGAGCGCGAGCAGCACCGCCGCACGGGTGGTGCGGGACGGCGGGGAAGGCGTCGGGGGAGGCGCGGAATCCATGGGTCGATCCTGACCGATGCCCCGCGGTGACACCTAACCGAGCGCGCGCAGCGCCGGGACGAACGCCACCAGGAGCGGTACGACGGGCACGAGCGCGGCCGCCGCGGTCAGCCGCAGCCGGCGCCCCGCGGTGAGCCGGGGGCGGGCGGCGAGCAGCCGGTGCACCCGGGCCGGCACATGTGCCTGCGGGGTCGGGCAGGGCCCGAACACGCCCCGGTCCTCGTTGAGTTCGACGAGGGCGAGGGCGATGGTCAGGCGCCCGAAGCGGCGCGAGGCCACGTCGTCGGCGGCCAGCTCCACGAGCCGGTGCATCTCGCCGCGGAACGCGGCGAACACCGGCACCTGCGGGAAGCCCGCGGCGAGCGCGCCGGAGCAGTGCAGCAGCCAGTCGTGCCGGGCCTCGGCGTGGCCCTGCTCGTGGGCGAGCACCGCGTCGAGCTGACGGCCCTTCAGGCGGCGCAACGCAGCGGTGGTGATGACCAGTTGGGGCGCCGTGCCGGGCAGCCACCAGGCGTCGGGGCGCTCGCCCTCCAGGACGACGAGCCGGTCGGCGCCGGGCTCCTCGCCGGGCAACAGCGGGGCGCGCACGACCAGTTCGGCCCGCCGCTTGGCCCGCCGGGCCCGGGCCCGGGCGATCTCGCGCGTGAGCATCACGGCCGTCCAGACGCCGCCGCAGGCGAGCGCCACCGCTGTCACCGTGGCCCAGGGCGTCGGCCCGAGCGCGTACGCCTCGACCACGTCGTGCGGCGCGGGCGCGAAGAGCTGTCCGCGCACGGCCTGCCAGGCGGCGGCCGCGCTGAACGTCATCGACAGGGCGCAGCAGAGCAGCACGCCCGCCACCACGCACTGCCAAGCCCACAGCGCGACCACCGGTTCGCGCTCCGGCCAGTCCGCTCGCGCGAGCATCCGGGGGGCGACGACGGCGGTCAGCGCGCCGAGCAGCAACAGCGCGACGGGGACCATCATGGGTCAACCCTATGAGGGGCATGCCGTGTGAGGGTATGGACCCCCGCCGTGAAGTGACGTACGCCACGACCGGGGCCGCGGGTTCAGGGGCGCCCCCGCGGCGTGCGGGCCGCGCTCACAGGGTCAGGAGCATGGCGATCATGCCCATGCTCATCGCCAGACGGCACACCAGGGCCAGCTCCGGCCGGTCCGCCCAGCGGATGACACCGGCCTCCGGGGTCACCACCGCCCCCACCGGCGCGAGCCGCGCGCCCGAGGCGAGCACGTGCGCGGTGAAGTACAGCAGCAGGGCGCCGGTCAGCGCGGGGACGCCCGTGTCGCCGTGGCCGCCGCCCGGGGCGGCGAGCATCGCCGCCGACATGTAGACCATCGCGGCCGCGCCCACCAGGTGGTGGGCGTGGTGGGCGGAGCGCCGCGTCGTCCAGGCCGCGCGCAGCCCGATGGCCGCGAACACCGCCGCGTACGCGAACCACGCACCCCGGGGAGGGGACAGTGCGGCGGCGGGGACGGCCATCAGGGCCATGCCGAAGCCCATGAGCGCCTCGCCGCCCGCCGCGCGGCGCTGCTCCTCGACGCGGCTGCGCATCCGCAGCAGGCAGTAGGTGCCGCTCGCCGCGCAGAGCGACACGAGCAGCCAGCTCGCCGAACCGGGTCCGTGCACCGGGCACCTCCTCGATCGACTCGATCGACGGTCGACGCCGATGACGAGTCGATGCCCGGCGCGAGGGCGGCGTACGGGAGCGCACGGGTGTACGGCGGGAGCGCGACGGGGGAGCGGGAGGGGCTCGAGCCATATATTCCACAGAATAGTTTGCAGGTAAAACACTTGCTAACCTTCTCTGTCATGAGCAGCCCTCCGCCCCGCACCCCGTCCCGCCCCTCGCTGCGCGCGCACGCCCGTCGGCTGCCGCTCGCCGGTGTGCTGCGCCTCGGCAAGCCGTCGGACATCTGGTTCAAGCCCGCGACGAGCGTCCTCGTCGCCATGGCGATCCCGCATCTGACGCTGCTCGCCCTCGGCCGCCTGGACCTCGTGATGTACACGATGGCCGGGTCCCTCTGCGCCCTGTACGCCCACCAACTGCCGTACGCCGCGCGGGCCCGCGCCCTCGCCTGGGTCGTCGTGGGGATGGCCGCGAGCGTGGCGGTCGCCCTGACCACCGCGGCGCTCGCGCCCGGCGCGGTGGTGCTCGTGGCGGTGGGCGCGCTGCTCGCCGCCGCCCAGAAGGCGCTCTGCGACGCCACCCGCATCGGCCCGCCCGGCCATCTGATCCTCACCTTCGTCAGCTCCGCGAGCCTGTTCGCACCGCAGCACCCGGGCCAGGTGCCCGGCCATCTCGCCCTGACGCTCGGCGCCGGGGCCGTGGCCTGGCTCGTCGGCATGGCGCCCGCGCCGCTGCGCCCGCACGGCCCGGAGCGGCGCGCCACCGCCCGGGCCCTGCGCGCGGCCGCCGCGTACGCGGACGTCGTTGCGGCCGACGCGGGCGGATCCGCGGCCGACCGGGCCCGTGCCGCCGCCACGGACGCCGTCCACGCCGCCTGGCAGTCCCTGCACGCCACCCGCACCGATCCGACCCGGGCCGCGCTGCACCGCCTCGCGGCGAGGGCCGAGGGAACCCTCGCCGCGCCCGCGGCCGGTGATCCCGCGCGGCTGCGGGCCCTGGCAGGGGCGCTGCGCGGCACGGGAACCGTCCCGGGCGCCGGCGCCGCGGCCCCGCACCCTTCGCTGGAACGGGCCGAGGCGGCCGAGGCCGCGCTGCCGCTGTGGCGGCGGCTCGCGCCCGGGTCGCCGCTGCTGCCCGTCGCGCTGCGCACCGGCGTGGGCTGCGCCCTCGCCGGGTACGCGGCGCTCGCCCTCGGAGTCGGCCGCCCCTACTGGGCGCTGGTCACCGCCGCGTCCCTCTACCAGGCCAACGTCACCCTGACCTGGAGCCGCGGTGTGCAGCGCGTCGTCGGCAACGTCGTGGGCGTGGTCGCCTTCGCCGCGCTCGTGCCGCTCGCGCACCACGGCCACGCCGCGCTGATCGTGTGCGGGCTGCTCTGCGCCTTCGGCGCGGAGGCGCTCATCTCCCGCAACTACTGGCTCGGCTGTGTGTGCGTGACACCGATGGCGCTGCTCGTCACCGAGTTCGGCCGCTTCCAGGACCCCGGCGCGCTGATCGCCGACCGCGTCGTGGACACCCTGCTCGGCGCGCTGCTCGGCCTCGTCGCCGCCGTGGCCGTCACCAACCGGAGGGCCGCCGACCACATCGAGCACGCCCTGGCCGCCGCGGAGCGGGCCCGCGCCCACGCCGAACGCGCCCTGTCCGGGCCCGCACCCGACCTGCCCCGGGCCCGGCGCCGTCTGACCGCGAGCCTCGTCGCCCTGCGCGCCGCCCACGACACGGCCGCGGGCGAGTGGTGGCAGCGCGAGCTCCCCGCCCGCCGGGTGGCCGACGCCGAGCGCGCCGGGCACCGTACGCTCGCGGCTACGGTACGTGGTGGGCCGCTGCCCGCCGAGGGCGCGCGGCCGTGACACCGGCGGCATGAGCACGAGGAGTGGGCGCGGGGATGACGAGTGGGTACGGCCGGGCGGGTGCGGGCGACACGGTGGCCGCGGTGGTGCGCCAGTGGCAGCAGGTGCATCCGGGCGTCGACACCGCGCCGATGGAGATCATCGGCCGCATCAACCGCTGTGCGGCCCTCCTCCAGCAGGCGGAGGACGCCCCGCTGCGCCGGGCGGGCCTGACCCGCCCGGAGTTCGACCTGCTCGGCGCCCTGCGCCGCACCGGCCACGAGCTGACCCCCGGCGAGCTGGCCCGCGAGACCTTCTCCTCGGGCGCGGCGGTCACCAAGCGCCTCAAGCAGCTCCAGGAGCGCGCCCTGATCGACCGCCGCCCCGACACGCGCGACCGCCGCGTCACGCACGTCCGCCTCACCGACGCGGGCCGCGACCTCGTCGACGCGGTCCTGCCCGACCAGCTGGCGTACGAGACGACGGTGCTCGCGGGCCTCGCGGGCGACGGCCAGGAGCGCCTCGGGACGCTCCTGGGCGAGCTGCTCGGCCAGCTGGAGGGACGGCTCGGGCTCCCGCGCGGCTGACGGCCCCTAGGGGCGATAGCGCAGCGGATGGTCCTCCGGGACCTCCACCACCGCGATGCGCACGCCGTCCGGGTCGGCGATCCACATCTCGACGAGGCCCCAGGGCTCCTTGACCGGCGGCCGGAGGATCTCCACGCCGCGCGCGGCGAGGTCCTCGTGCGCGGCGTCCGCGTCCGCGACCTGGAGCCACAACTGGAGGCCGGGTGACGGCGGTTCCGCGGAGCGGCCGGAGACCTCGAGGAAGCCCCCGCCGAGGAAGTACACCGTGCCGCGTTCGGGCCCCGTGCCGAACTCGCGGTGGACGGCGAGGCCGAGGTCCGTGCCGTAGAAGGTCCGTGAGCGCTCCGGGTCGGTGGGGCGCAGGAGGATTCTGCTGCTGAGTACGTGCACCATGCGGCCGCACCTTAGCCCCGGGTTACGCTCGGCGGTGCGTGCGAGGGCTCAAGAGTTCCCCACGTGACACCAGCACAGCACCGGCAGAATCGGAGACACGCTCACATGGCGACCGCCCCGCACCCGAGCACGCACGGCGACCTCACCTTCCGGGACGCCACCGAAGCCGACGTGGACGCCCTGGTCGGGCTGATCGAGTCGGCGTACCGCGGTGACGACAGCCGTGCCGGGTGGACCACCGAGGCGGACATCCTCGACGGCCGGCGCACCGACCCCGAGGGCGTCGTCGAGGTCATCGCCTCGCCGGACAGCAAGCTGCTCGCCGTGGAGCGCGAGGGCCGCATCGTGGCCTGCTGCCAGCTCGAACACCGCGGGGACCACGTCTACTTCGGGATGTTCGCCGTCAGCCCGGCGCTCCAGGGCGCGGGCCTGGGCAAGGCGATCATGGCGGAGGCGGAGCGGACCGCGCGGACCACGTGGGGCGCCCGTGAGATGCACATGACCGTGATCTCCGTACGGGACGAACTCATCGCCTGGTACGAGCGGCGCGGCTACCGCCGTACGGGAAAGATGAGCCCCTTCCCGTACGGCGACGAGCGCTTTGGCATTCCGCAGCGCGACGACCTGCAGTTCGAGCTCTTGGTGAAGCAGATCGGCTGAAACGGACCGCCGCCGGGGCCCTCAGGCGGTGAAACGTCCCGTCCGTTTGATGTCCGGGTAGTCCGTCGTCGCGCCGTCGAGCTGGAGCGCGCGCACCAGGCGCAGATCGTCCTGGGTGTTCACGACCCAGCCGATGACCCTGAGATCGGCCTTGCGCGCGTGCTCGACGATCTCCAGGGTCAGCCGGCGGATGTTCAGGACCAGCGTGGCGGCGCCGACCGCGGTGGCGCGCTGCACCACGTCCACGCCGTAGCGGCTGGCGACGAGCGCGGTGCGCACGCCGGGGACGAGCCGGGCGATCTCGGCGATCGCCTCGTCGTGGAAGGAGAGCACCTCCACCCGGCCGACCAGGTCCCGCGCGTGCATGACGTCGGCGAGGGCGCGCGCGGCCGCCACGTCCTTGATCTCGGCCTGCAGCGGTGCCCGGACGGCGTCGAGGACCTCCTCGAAGACGGGGATCCGCTCGCCAAGACCCGCGTCGAGCTCGCGCAGCTCGGCGAGGGTCTTCTCGGCGATGGGCCCGGAGCCGTCGGTGGTGCGGCGCACGTCGGCGTCGTGCATGACGACGAGGGCGCCGTCCTTGCTGAGGTGCAGGTCCAGTTCGATGACGTCCAGGCCCGCGGCCTGGGCGGCGACGAACGACCGCAAGGTGTTCTCGGGTTCGGTGCCCATGACACCGCGATGCCCGATGGTGAGGAAGTTCAAGGTCACTCGCTTCCGTCGACGGCGGCTCGGCTCCGCGCGGTGCGGAGGCAGGGGACCGCGCGGCTCGGCCGCAGCCTAATCGCCCGCTTCCACGACGGGACCGTCCCTGCGGGGCGGAGTGGAATCATCCGGTCTGGTGCCCACGATGCCCAGGATGAGTCCGGTGATGACGGCGGCGACTAGAACGGCGCGGGTGCTCAACGGTTCGGCGCTCCCTGCGGCGGGGACGGCTGACCCGGCCCGTCCTACCGCCGCGGACACCGGAACCGCGAGCCGTCTCACCCGTGGGTGGGCGCGTCGGCCGGGGGTTGACCCGCCCGCCTGCGGGTGCGGCGCGCCAGCTCCTGGGCCTGGGCCGCCGCCTTGGCCTCCATGGCGTACGTGTCGACGTACTCCTGGCCCGAGAGCTCCAGGATCGCGTACATGATCTCGTCCGTGGCGGCCCGCAGCGCGGCGCGCTGGTCCTCCATGCCCGCGTACTTGGAGAAGTCGAGCGGCCTGCCGAAGCGCAGGGTGATCGGCACGATGCTCGGCACCCGGCGGCCCGCGGGCTGGGCCTCGAACGTGCCGATCATGGCGCACGGGATCACGGGCGCGCCGGACCGCAGCGCCATCGCCGCGACGCCCACCTTGCCCTTGTAGAGGCGTCCGTCGTGCGAGCGCGTGCCCTCGGGGAAGATGCCGAGCACACCGCCCTGGTCGAGCACGCCGAGCCCGGCCTCGACGCCGGCCTGCCCGGCGCCGTTGCCCGACCGGTCCACGGGGATCGCGCCGATGCCCCGGAAGAACGCGGCGGCGAGGCGGCCCCGCAGGCCCTTGCCCGTGAAGTACTCCTTCTTGGCAAGGAAGTTGATGCGCCGCCGCAGCGTCACGCCCAGCAGGAACTGGTCGCAGAACGACTGGTGGTTCCCCGCCACGATCGCCGCGCCGCGGGCCGGGACGTTGGCGAGCCCCTCGACGCGCGGCCGGAACAGCCACCGCAGCACCGGTATCAGGACGACGCACCTGAACAAGGCATAGAACATTCCGCTGATCCCCTCCTGGACTGCCCCCGCGCCCGGGCACGTTAGCGGCCTTTCGGGGCGGGAGGGAGAAGGCGATTCGAGCCAGGGGCCAGGCGTGGGGAATGCGGCTGAAAAGCGCGCTGATCATGGTGTGACGAACAATTGGAGGGGTGAAAGGTTCGGATTCGTAGCGCCTGTATACGAGGTGGGATGTGGTCGCTGAGCTGGGGTGATGCCGATTAGGGTGGTGCTCGGAGGGGTGTGGAGGGTGCCGGTTGATTCCCGGGCGGCGGGGTGTTCCGTGGTGCGCCGCTCTCCTTGCCTCCGCATTTCTCCGCGCATTCCCGGCGCGTTTTCCGGGGTACGGACCTCTGGTGCGTGGCCGTACTCGCGAATTTTGCCTTCGGGGCAAGGGTGCGGTCTTGCGCGGGCCGGTGCCCCCTCCTCGTGGGCGTGGGTCGCCCGGGGCGGGGGGTGTCCGCCCGCCCGGAGCGGGAAACAGTGGAGGAGGCGGCCAGCCCGTCGTCGATCGACAGGAAAAACAGCGGCCCAGCGGAGGGTGGGCAGGATAATTTCCCGGATCCCCTCTTGTAACGGAGAAGCTCACACACATACGCTGCTCATACGCGAGGTTCTCCCGTGGAGGATGGGACATGACGGAAATTCTTGTGCGGACGGCGGCGGACAGCCCTGGGGCTTCCCGTGACGGACGTGTGGTGGACCACCCGGCCTGGCCGGTGCTCAAGGGTGCCGTCGAGCGGATCAGGCCCTGGCAGTCCAAGGACGGCTCGATCGACTTCGAGCGCGAGGACGCGCCGTCGAAGGCCGACGCCGGGCAGGCGGTCGACCGCCTCATAGCCGCGGTCGAGGAGCTGGCCCCGCTGCTCGCCCACGACGCCGCGTACCTCACGGCGCTGGTGGCCGACCTGCGGAAGTGGGCCGACGACGGCTTCCGGGTGCCGGACTTCCTCGACTCGCTGCTCGCCTTCCACCCGGCGGCCCGGCGCGAGCACGGCCTGCAGCACCTCGTGGTCTTCCCCATGTACACGCAGAACGGCAACCCGGACCGCAACTTCGAAGCGGTCGTGCTGCGCATGGTGTGGCCCGAGTGGCTCGCCGAGCTCGAGCGCACGCGCTACGACAACCCGCTGTTCTGCGGCATCACCTTCGAGGACTTCACGGCCGGGTACGACACGAACTCGGCGGTGCTCTTCCCGGAGACGATCGCCGTGCGCGAGGCCCCCGAGCGCTTCACCTGGGGCGGCATCTTCTGCGACCGCGAGGCCGCCCGCTTCCGCCGGGTCACCGAGGCCGCCGTGGACATCCTCGGCATCGAGCTGCCGGACGACATTCGCGCCATGGTCGCCGACCAGGCCCGCTGCCAGGAGGCGTTCGTCCTGTGGGACATGGTCCACGACCGCACCCACAGCCACGGCGACCTGCCCTTCGACCCCTTCATGATCAAGCAGCGGCAGCCGTTCTGGATGTACGGCCTGGAGGAGCTGCGGTGTGACCTCACCGCCTTCAAGGAGGCCGTGAAGCTGGAGGCCGAGGGCGTGCCCCAGGCCCGTGACGTGCAGTACGCGGTGCTCTTCGACCGGATGTTCCGCTTCCCGGTCACCGGCGACCGCGTGCGCAACTACGACGGCGTCGGCGGCCAGCTGCTCTTCGCGTACCTGCACAAGCACGACGTCGTCCGCTGGACCGACAACAAGCTGAAGATCGACTGGCGGCGCGCCCCGGAGATCACCAACCAGCTCTGCGCGGAGATCGAGAAGCTCTACCGCGACGGCATCGACCGGCCCAAGCTCGTGCACTGGCTGGCCGGCTACCAGCTGGTTTCCTCCTATCTCGCCCCGCACCCCGGCTCGCGCTGGGCCAAGGGCCCGGAGGCCTTGGACACGTCGCTCCCGCCGCGCAAACTGGTCGACGACGTGCTTCCCGACGAATTTCCGCTCAGCATGTTCTATGAGGCGCTCTCCAAGAAGCTCAAGCACGTGATCGCCTCCACCAAGGGGATCACCGCTGAGTCCGGCGCCGAGACGGTGGCCGCGTGAGCGGCCGTAACAAGGAGGCGAGGGCCATGTCCGCACTCGACGGAGCCGTGATCGCGGTGGCGGGGGCCGCTGGGCCCGCAGGGCGGGCCACCCTGCTGCGCCTCGCGGAGGCCGGGGCGACCGTGGTCGCATCCGACGCCGACGCCTCGCGCCTCGCGGAGGCCGTGGACGCGGCGCGCTACGCGCACGGCGGCGCCACGGTCACCGGTGACACGGTGGACCTGCTCGACCTCGGCGCCGCCCGCGCCTGGGCCGACCGCACGGAGAAGGAGTACGGCCGCATCGACGGCCTGGTGCACCTCGTCGGCGGCTGGCGCGGCAGCTCCTCCTTCGCCGACACCGACCTCGGCGACTGGGACGTCCTCGAAGACCTCCTGATCCGTACGGTGCAGCACACGTCGCTCGCCTTCCAGGGCGGCCTCCAGCGCGGCGGCAACGGCCGCTACCTGCTGATCAGCGCCGCGGGCGCCAGCAAGCCGACCGCGGGCAACGCGGCGTACGCGGCGGCGAAGGCCGCGGCCGAGGCCTGGACGCTCGCGCTCGGCGACGCCTTCCGCAAGGAGGGGGGCGAGGAGGGCCCGCGCGCCGCGGCTGCCATCCTGATCGTGAAGGCGCTGGTGCACGACGCGATGCGCGCGGAGCGCCCCAACGCGAAGTTCGCGGGCTTCACCGACGTCAAGGAGCTGGCCGAGGCCATCGCCGGCGTCTGGGAGCGACCCGCATCGGATGTGAACGGGAAACGTCTGTGGCTGACCGAGAAGCCGTGAACCCTCCGAAGACCGACGCCAGGCGGCATCACGACCCCGGCGTCCGCGGCTTCGCGAGCGACAACTACGCGGGCGCCCACCCGGAGGTCATGGCCGCGCTCGCGCTCGCCAACGGCGGCCACCAGGTCGCCTACGGCGAGGACGAGTACACCGACCACCTCCAGCAGGTCATCCGCGGCCACTTCGGCGCGGGCGCCGAGGCGTTCCCGGTCTTCAACGGCACCGGTGCCAACGTCGTCGCCCTGCAGGCGGTCACCGACCGCTGGGGCGCGGTGATCTGTGCGGAGAGCGCGCACATCAACGTGGACGAGGGCGGCGCCCCCGAGCGCATGGGCGGTCTGAAGCTGCTCACCGTGCCGACGCCGGACGGCAAGCTCACCCCCGAGCTGATCGACCGGCAGGCGTTCGGCTGGGAGGACGAGCACCGCGCGATGCCGCAGGTGGTCTCGCTCGCGCAGAACACCGAACTGGGCACCCTGTACTCGGTGGACGAGATACGCGCGATCGTCGAACACGCCCACGGGCTCGGCATGCTGGTGCACGTCGACGGCGCCCGCCTGGCCAACGCGGCCGCCTCGCTCGACGTGCCGATGCGCACGTTCACGAACGCCGTCGGCGTCGACATCCTCTCGCTGGGCGGCACGAAGAACGGCGCGCTGTTCGGTGAGGCCGTCGTCGTCCTCAACCGCGACGCGGTGCGCCACATGAAGCACCTGCGCAAGCTGTCCATGCAGCTCGCCTCCAAGATGCGCTTCGTCTCGGTGCAGTTCGAGGCGCTGCTCACCAAGGACCTGTGGCTGCGCAACGCCCGGCACGCCAACGAGATGGCCCAGCGCCTGGCCGAGGGCGTCCGCGCGGTGCACGGTGTGGAGATCCTCTACCCCGTGCAGGCCAACGCCGTCTTCGCGCGCCTGCCGCACGACGTCAGCGAGCGCCTGCAGAAGCGGTTCCGCTTCTACTTCTGGGACGAGGCCGCGGGCGACGTCCGCTGGATGTGCGCCTTCGACACCACGGAGGACGACGTCGACGCCTTCGTGGCGGCCCTGAAGGAGGAGATGGCGCGCTAGCCGCGCCCCTCTCCGCAGCGGGGCCACCCGGCACAGCCATCCTTGAGTACGCATGGGTATGCGGTCGATCGAAAAGTCATTGACTCGCGATCGGCCGCTTTCCTATGCTCGCGGCCCATGGAGCTGATCCAGGAGAACCCAGATCTTTCCGCCTATCTCGCGGCGGACGAGGCCATCGATCACACGCACCCCGTGGTCCGGGAGACCGCCGCGCGCCTGGCCGAGACCAGCGCCGACTCATACGTATACGCCCGCGCGGCCTATGAGTTCGTCCGCGACACCATCCCGCACTCCGCCGACGCCGGGGATCCGCGCGTGACGTGGCGCGCCTCCGACGTCCTCGAACGGCGCACCGGCATCTGCCACGCCAAGGCGCACGCCCTCACCGCGCTGCTGCGCGCCGAGGACATCCCCACGGCCCTGTGCTACCAGCGGCTCCTTCACGACGACGACAGCGCCTTCGCGCTCCACGGCCTCGTCGCCGTGCGCCTCGACGGGGCCTGGCACCGCCAGGACGCGCGGGGCAACAAGCCCGGTGTGGACGCGCGGTTCTCCCTCGGCGGCGAGCGGCTCGCCTTCCCGGTGGACGCGGCCGCCGGCGAGGTCGACTACCCGACGCTGTACGCCGAGCCGAACCCGGTGATGCTGGAGGTCCTGAAGTCGGCCCCCGACCGCGCCTACCTCTGGGAGAGGCTGCCGGAGGAGCTGCCGCCCGGCACGTGACCGAAACATCGGATGTGGTGGCCGGATCCATGGCGATCGAGCTTCTCTGAGAGGTGTGTGCGGCACACAGGGTGGTGAGTCATCCGATCTATTCCTGTCGGATCGCTTGACGCGGCACGGCGCGACCCCGATGCTGCGGTACGCCAACTCACCCCGTCCGCACCGCTGTTGGAGAGGCCCACGCCATGACCCCCATCTCACGGCGCGCCTTCGTCGCAGGCGCCTCCGGAGCCCTCGTCGCGGCGGGCTCGCCCGTCGCCTGGGCCGCACCCGCGGGGGCGCCCCGCGCGGACGCGCACGGCGCGCTCCTGCGGGACGCCGCCATGGTGTGGAAGAGGCTCCCGCGCGGCTGGCAGGAGGGGCCGTTCCTCGGCAACGGCTTCCTCGCCGCCCACGTGTACGCCGAGCCCGGCGAGGGCAACGTCCTGCGCTTCATGGTCAACCACTCCCACGTACAGGACCAGCGCGGCCAGTGGGAGGCCGCGATCGGCTACTCCCGGCTCGGCGTCGGGTTCCTGACGCTCACCTTCGCCGGGACGGTCACCGGCGTCGACTGGCGCCTCGACCTGGACGACGCCGAACTCGCCGGCACCGTCACCACCACCCGCGGCAGCGTCGCCTTCTCCGCCCTGATCCTCAGCCACGAGGACGTCCTGCTGGTCTCGACCGAGCCGAGCGCGGGCGAGGAGGCGACGGCGTGGGGCTTCACCGCGCTGCCCTCGCGCACCACCCGCACCGTCCGGGTCCCGCCCGACTACACCGCCAACCCCGACCCCGCCACCGGCCCCGGCCTCGTCGAGCAGCCGCTGCACGCGGGCGGCGGCTACACCACGGCCTGGCGCGAGCGGCGCTCCGGCACCCGACGCCTCCTCGCGGCCACCATCGCGTACGGACACCCGGACTCCACCGGCCGGCAGCGGGCGCTCCGGACCGTCGACAAGGCGCTGGACGGCTCGGCCGAGGCTGCCGTGGCCCGCCACCGTCGCTGGTGGCACGCCTTCCACCGGCGCAGCTTCGTGTCCGTGCCCGACAAGAAGCTCCAGCGCTTCTACTGGATCCAGCTCTACAAGCTGGCGTGCGCGACCCGCGCCGACGGGCCCGTCACACCGGTCTTCGGACCGTGGTTCCCGGAGCGGGGCAACAACTGGACGAGCATCTGGTGGAACACCAACGTCCAGGTGACGTATCCGCTTGCCGACGGCTCCAACCACCGCGAACTCGACGCCGTCACACCGACGTTCGCCCGCGACCACGCGAACCTGGAGACCAACGTCCGCCCGGAGCTGCGCGACGGCGAGACCTACGCGCTGTGCCACCCCGGCGACTGGCGGCTGCGCTCCGGACCGCGCTACGTCGGCGTGCCCGGCGTGAGCCCCAACGACCACACGGGCAATCTCGTCTGGGCCCTGCACAACGCGTGGGTCAGCTACCGCCACCACATGGACGACGACGTCCTGCGGCACGTCATCCGGCCGGTCCTGGCCAAGGCGGTCCGCTACTACGCGCGGCACCTCACCGAGGGCTCCGACGGCAGACTGCACCTGCCCGAGACCCGCTCGCCCGAGTACGCCAACGCGGCCGACTGCACCTACGACCTCTCGCTGCTGCGGTGGGGCGTCACCGCTCTGCTCGACTCCGTGCGGCGGCTGCGCCTGCGGGACCCGGACGAGCAGCGGTGGCGGGACATCCGCGACCGCCTGGTCCCGTACCACCGGGATCAGAACGGGGTCATGATCGGCGCCGGGGTCCCGCTCGCCGACTCGCACCGCCACTTCTCCCACCTGCTGTGGCTCCACCCCCTGCAAGAAGGCCTCGACCGGCGCAGCTTCGACCACTGGGCCGGCCGACAGGACCGCTGGCACGGCTACAGCTACGCGGCGGCCGCCTCCATGGAGACGCTCTTCGGCGAGCCGGAGCGGGCCCTGCGGCACCTGCGGTTCTTCGTGGACGGCAACGTCACCGACAACTGCGCCCTCACGCCCAACACCATGTACCGCGAGGGCTCCAACTTCGCCCTGGAGAGCCCCGTCGCGGCGGCCCGTTCCCTGCTCGACATGGTGACGCAGAGCCATGGGGGAGTGGTGAAGGTCTTCCCCGCGGTGTCCGAAGGCTGGCGGGACGTGAGCCTCCAACAGGTCCGCACCCAGGGCGCGTTCCTCGTCGACGCCTCGCGGCGCGCCGGGCGCACGGAGTGGATCCGGGTGCGCGGCGAGGCCGGGGAACCGCTGCGCCTTCGGCACGGCATCGCCGGGGAGATCGACGTACGCGACGAGCGGGGACGGCACCTGCCGTACCGGGGGAGCGACGTGATCAGCGTGCCGTTGCGGCGCGGGCAGACGGCCCTGGTCACCCCGAAGGGCGCCCGCCCGGCGCCAGGGCCCCGTGACGTGCCGGGCAACGCGACCGAACCGGCCTGGGGGCTGCCGTAGACCTACCGTGCGCCAAAGTTCAGTGCGATGTACTCGGCAGTGCTTTATGCTGTACTTCCGCTGATGATGTCCGCGACCCAAGGCAGATCATGACGCTCACGCTCACCGTGTCCGACGAGGTGCGGACGCTCGCGCCCGGCTTCACCCACATCGCCATCGAGGCGTACGACCTCGTGAACGGCCCCAGCTCCGACGGCACGTCGGCCCTCCTGGACGACGCGGCACGGCGCCTCGCCGCGCGCCTCGACGGCCGCGCCCCGCACGAAGACCCGCACATGGTGGACTGGCGCGCCGCCTACACGGCCTTCGGCGCCAAGCCCTCGCGCACCCGCAACTCCGCCGAGGCCCTGGCGAAGCGGGCCCTGACCGACGCCGGGCTGCCCCGGATCAACACGCTGGTCGACGTCTACAACGCGATCAGCGTGGCCCATCTGATCCCCGTCGGCGGCGAGGACCTGGACCACATCAAGGGCGGCATGCGGCTCGTCCGCGCCACCGGGGACGAGGACTTCGTCACCACGGCCGGGGGCGAGCCGGCCGTCGAGCACCCCGACGCGGGGGAAATCGTCTGGTGCGACGACGAGGGCGTGACCTGCCGCCGCTGGAACTGGCGGCAGGGCCCGCGCACCCGCCTCACCGAGCGGACCGTCAACGCGGTCTTCCTGCTCGAAGGCATGGGCCCGCACGCCGGCCTCGACGCGGCGGCCGCGGAACTGGTCGAGCTCCTGGAGAAGTTCAGCCCCGGCTCGCGGATCGTCGTCCACGAGCCGGTGGGCTAGTCGGCTCGGCCCCCCCGGGGCCCGGGCTCGCGGTGTCAGTGCGCCTCGGCCGCGCGGACCTGCGCCGGGGTCGGGGCCGTGCCGCCGAGGTGGGCGGGGAGCCACCAGGTGTCGTCCGGGCCCTTGGGGCGGCTGGGGTAGGCGCGCTGCGCGGCTTCGAGCAGCTCCTGGCAGCACTCGCGCAGACGCCGGGTGATCGCGCCCGCGTACTGGTCCTTCGGCGCCTCCACGCGCTCGCCGACCCGGATGGTCACCGGCAGGTGCTGGCGCTTGAAATTGCGAGGGTGGCCCTTCGTCCAGACCCGCTGCGTGCCCCACACCGCCATCGGGATCAGCGGGACGCCCGCCTCCTGGGCCAGGCGCGCCGCGCCCGTCTTGAAGGACTTCAGGGTGAACGACTGAGAGATCGTCGCCTCGGGGAAGACGCCGATGATCTCCCCCGAGCGGAGCGAGTCCAGGGCGTGGGCATAGGCCTGGTCGCCCTGCTTGCGGTCCACGGGAATGTGCTTCATGCCGCGCATCAGCGGACCGGAGATCTTGTGGCGGAACACCGACTCCTTCGCCATGAAGCGCACCAGGCGCTTCTGCGGCAGCGCCGCCAGGCCGTTGAAGACGAAGTCGAGATAGCTGATGTGATTGCTGACGAGGACCGCGCCACCCGTGCGCGGAATGTTCTCGGAACCCTTGCAGTCGATCTTCAGGTCCAGTGCCTTGAAGAAGGTCTTGGCGACGCCGACGATCGGTCGGTACACGAGTTCTGCCATGGGTGGGGAGGCCCTTCATCACTGCCAGAGGAGAGGGCCTTTGGCAGGTAACCAAGTTACGGATCCGTAGGTATACGGCTCCGCAGATCGTGCCCGAAGAACGAGCGACTGGCCAGCGCTAGTGCCCGTAGTGCGGGAGATTCTCGTCACGTCGGAATCTTTGAGCGCCCGCGCGCGCTGAGGGGAATGAGGTATGTGCGCCCCCGGCCGGGGGCGCGACAGCGCCCGGGCGGGCGACGGAGAAGGGTGGGAGACGCGGGTGACAGCGGCGCGCGCACGCGGGAGCGAACGGACGCTCGGTGCGGGGGACCTGGGCGAACCGCTCGGCGAGCGGGCCACGCTCGTGCAGTTCTCCAGCGCCTTCTGCCAGCCCTGCCGGGCGACCCGAAGGGTCCTCGCCGATGTGGCCGCCATGGTGCCGGGCGTCGCGCACGTGGAGATCGACGCCGAGGGCGCCCTGGAACTCGTCCGGGAACTGCGCGTCCTCAAGACGCCCACGGTGCTCGTCCTCGACCGCGCCGGGCGCGTGGTGCGGCGCGCGGTGGGACAGCCGCGCAGGGCCGACGTCATCGCGGCGCTCGGGGCGGCCGTATGAGGCGGCGGGCCGCGGTCCCGGAAGGAGCGCCCGTGCGCCTGAGTGATCTTCACCGCAGTGATCTTTCCCGCGCCCGCGAGGGCTTGACTGCACCGGCCATGTATCGACAGCCTGCTGCCATGCCACCGGAGCTCCTTCTCTACGAGCGCGTCCACGTGGACCTCGCCCGTCATGCCAGTGCGCGCTGTTGGTCCAGCTGAGCAGCCACGGACCCGCTCGTACCTCCTGCAGAAGGACAACTCCATGACGGCCTCGCCCGACCTCGACACCCCTCAGCTCGCCACTCCCGACCTGCTGCGCTCCGTCTTCCGGCGGCACGCGGCCGCGGTGGCCGTGATCACCGCGCGGGGCTCGGGACCGGTCGGCTTCACCGCCACCTCGCTCACCTCGGTCTCCGCCGAGCCGCCCATGATCTCGTTCGGCATCGGCACCGGCGCCTCCAGCTGGCCCGCGATATCCCGGGCCGAGCACGTCGGCGTCCACATCCTCGGCGAGCACCAGGAAGAGCTCGCCGCGACGTTCGCGCGCAGCGGCGCCGACCGGTTCGGCCCGTCCACGCGCTGGTTCGACGGGCCGCACGGCGTGCCCGTGCTCGACGGCGTCCTCGCGTGGCTGGTGTGCCGCGTGGTCGCCCGGGTGCCCGCGGGGGACCACCGGGTCGTCCTCGCGGAGGCGGTCGTCGGCGATCCCGCGGGGGCGGGCCGCCCGCTGCTGTACCACCAGGGGCGCTTCAACGCGCTGCGTGACTGAGAGTTCCCGGGTGTCGCGTGGTGCGCGCGATTACGGAGCGTTGCGAAGGTCACAGTTCAAAGCGCTTGCTTAGCGGGAAAGCACTGGGTGTACTCATGAGTAATATTCCGGTTGGAGCGGGGCCCGCCCCGATCGGGATCCGCCGCTTCAGGCGCCTATGCTGCCTGCAAGAAGGCAGTAGCCATAGCCAAGGCAGCAGCCCAGTAATGACGATGCAGTAGGAGAGCCGGCGTGAGCTTGAGGATCGTTGTCTGTGTGAAGTACGTGCCCGACGCCACCGGCGATCGGCACTTCGCCGAGGACCTGACCGTCGACCGTGACGACGTGGACGGCCTCCTCTCGGAACTCGACGAGTACGCGGTCGAGCAGGCCCTCCAGATCAAGGAGGCGGCGGACGACGAGGCCGAGATCACGGTCCTGACCGTCGGTCCCGATGACGCCAAGGACGCGCTGCGCAAGGCCCTGTCGATGGGCGCCGACAAGGCCGTCCACGTCGAGGACGACGACCTGCACGGTACGGACGTGATGGGCACCTCGCTGGTCCTGGCCAAGGCCATCGAGAAGACGGGCTACGACCTGGTCATCGCCGGTATGGCCTCGACGGACGGCACCATGGGCGTGCTGCCCGCGATCCTCGCCGAGCGCCTGGGCGTCCCGCAGGTCACGCTGCTCTCCGAGGTCTCCGTCGACGGCGGCGTGGTGAAGGGCCGCCGTGACGGCGACACCGCGTCGGAGCAGCTGGAGGCGTCCCTGCCGGCCGTCGTGTCCGTGACGGACCAGTCGGGCGAGGCCCGCTACCCCTCCTTCAAGGGCATCATGGCCGCCAAGAAGAAGCCGGTGGCGTCCCTGGACCTGGACGACCTGGACATCGACGCCGAAGAGGTCGGTCTCGAGGGCTCCTGGACCAAGGTCGACTCCGCCGCCGAGCGTCCCGCGCGCACCGCGGGCACGATCGTCAAGGACGAGGGCGAGGGCGGCAAGCAGCTCGCCGAGTTCCTTGCGGGCCAGAAGTTCATCTGAGCTTCAGTCATTCCCTCAACCGCCCCAGCTTCTTCGTAATCGCAGGAGATTGAAGTCCCATGGCTGAAGTTCTCGTCTACGTCGACCACGTCGACGGAGCCGTCCGCAAGCCCACCCTGGAGCTGCTGACCCTCGCCCGCCGCATCGGCGAGCCCGTCGCCGTCGCGCTCGGCGCGGGCGCCGAGGCCACCGCCGCCACGCTCGCCGAGCACGGCGCGGTCAAGGTCCTCACCGCCGACGCCCCCGAGTTCGCCGACTACCTCGTGGTGCCGAAGGTGGACGCGCTGCAGGCCGCGTACGACGCCGTGTCCCCGGCCGCCGTGCTCGTGCCGTCGTCCGCCGAGGGCAAGGAGATCGCGGCCCGCCTCGCGGTCCGCATCAAGTCCGGCATCATCACCGACGCCATCGACCTGGAGTCCGGCGACGAGGGCCCGGTGGCCACGCAGTCCGTGTTCGCGGCCGCGTTCACCACCAAGTCCCGCATCACCAACGGCACCCCGGTCATCACCGTCAAGCCGAACTCGGCGCCGGTGGAGGCCGCCCCGGCCGCGGGCGCCGTCGAGGCCCTGGCCGTCAGCTTCTCGGAGCAGGCCACCGGCACCAAGGTCACCGCCCGCACGCCGCGCGAGTCGACCGGCCGCCCGGAGCTGACCGAGGCCGCGATCGTGGTCTCCGGCGGCCGCGGCGTCAACGGCGCCGAGAACTTCGCGATCATCGAGGCGCTCGCCGACTCGCTCGGTGCCGCCGTCGGCGCCTCGCGCGCCGCCGTCGACGCCGGCTGGTACCCGCACTCCAACCAGGTCGGCCAGACCGGCAAGTCCGTGTCGCCGCAGCTGTACATCGCCTCCGGCATCTCCGGCGCGATCCAGCACCGCGCGGGCATGCAGACGTCGAAGACCATCGTGGCCGTCAACAAGGACGCCGAGGCCCCGATCTTCGACCTCGTCGACTACGGCGTGGTCGGCGACCTCTTCGAGGTCGTCCCGCAGCTCACCGACGAGGTCAAGTCCCGCAAGGGCTGACTTCTGCGACGGGCCCGAGGCCCCCGGTTCCGCCGTGTGCGGGCCCGGGGGCCTCGCGCGTCACAGGGTCAGGCTCGCCTGCACCGGCAGGTGGTCGCTCGGGAACTGCCCGGCCAGCGAGAAGGTGTTGATGGCCGCCGCGTGCACGCGCGCGGCGGGTGTCGCCAGGATCCAGTCGATGCGGTCGCCGTCCGGCACGAGCGGCTTGTAACCGTGGAAGGTCGCGTACTGCTTGCTGCGCTCGCCCGCCGTGTCCCAGGTGTCGACGAGCCCCGCGTCGAGCAGCGTGTCGTAGACCGGGTTCTTGTGGGCCGCGACGTTGAAGTCGCCGGTGACGAGCTTCGGCAGGGTGCGGTCGAGGGCGGAGAGGCGGTCGGAGATCAGATGCGCGGCACGCGTGCGCGCGTACTGACTGTGGTTGTCCAGATGGGTGTTGAGGAAGTAGAACTGCCGCTCCGTGCGCCGGTCGTGGAAGCGGACCCAGGTGACCATGCGGATCGAACCGCCGCCCCAGGTGTTGGAGCCGATCACGTCCGGGGTGTCCGAGAGCCAGAAGTGCTCGTACGCGACGGGCGCCAGCCTGCGCGTGTCGTAGTAGACGGTCATGAACTCGTCGCGGCTGCCGCCCGCGCGGCCCGTGCCGATCCAGGCGTAGTGCGGGCCCAGGTCCTCGGCGATGTCCCGCACCTGCTGGTAGAGGCCCTCCTGGGTGCCGATGACGTGGGGCCGCACATGGCGCAGCAGCTCCCGGGTCACGGGGCGGCGCTCGGGCCACGAGTTCGGCGGGGTGGGGCTCGCGTAGCGCAGGTTGAAGGTCATGACCTCCAGTCGGCGGCCCGGGCGCTCCACGGCGTGCGCGGGCGCGGCGGCGAGCGCCGTGGCGAGCAGGGGGACCGTGACGGCCGTCGCGGTGGCCACGGCCGTACGCAGGCCGGAGCGGCGGGTCACGGGTGTGTCGGTCGGCACGCGTTCTCCTTCGGTCGGTCGCGGTGCGGCGCTGTCGGGCCCGGTGCGGGCCCCGGAGGTGTGCGAGGGGCCCACCGGAGTGTGGAGGCGCCATCTGAGACGGGCGTGAACAGCCGGGGTCCGGTACGCGAGAAGGTGTTGACCAGTGGGAAGGTGCACGGATAACTTCGCCATACGGATTCCTGATTCCGTGAAGCGGAAGATCTGAGGGGCGGTTCGCCAGCGTACTCGCCATGGAACACCGTGAGCGCGGAACGCCGCACTATGAAGGTGGAGGGTGCACGGATGGGGCAGCAGGAAAAGGTGGCGACGAGTCTCGCGGGCGCCGTGAGCGAGCGCGTGAGCGCCTCGCTCACGCCGGTGGACGAGGAGCTCGAGCGCCGCTACCCCGGAGACCCCGGCACCCGTCAGCCCGTCCACACCGTGTACGTACCCGGCGAGCAGTTCGCCGCGGACACGATCCGCTCCTGGGGCGACCGGGCCCTCGCCGCCCTTGACGAGCACGCGCCGGACGCCGCGTCCTTCGCCGCCGTGCTCGGCCTCGCCGACGACCTCGCCGAGCCGGTCTACACGCGCGTGCGGGCCAAACTGGAGCGCGAGCCCATTGAAGACCTGCGCGTCGACTTCGAGGACGGCTACGGCGGGCGCACGGACGCCGATGAGGACACCCACGCGGCGCGCGCGGCCCGTCTGATCGCCGAGACGTACGCGCACGGCGCCGCCGGGAACACGGCCCCGTACCTGGGCATCCGCATGAAGTGCATGGAGGCCGCCGTGCGGGACCGCGGCATCCGCACCCTCGACGTCTTCCTCTCCGGCCTCATGGAGGCGGGCGGTCTGCCCGACGGGCTCGTCCTGACGCTGCCGAAGGTGACGTATCCCCAGCAGGTCACCGCGATGGTGCGGCTCCTGGAGGAGTTCGAGAGGGCGCGCGGCCTCGCCCCCGGCCGGATCGGCTTCGAGATCCAGATCGAGACCAGCCAGTCGATCCTCGCCGCCGACGGCACCGCCACCGTCGCCCGCATGATCGACGCCGCCGAGGGCCGCGCCACCGGCCTGCACTACGGCACCTTCGACTACAGCGCCTGCCTCGGCGTGTCCGCCGCGTACCAGGCGAGCGACCACCCCGCCGCCGACCACGCCAAGGCGATCATGCAGGTCGCGGCGGCGGGCACGGGCGTGCGCGTCTCCGACGGCTCCACCAACGTCCTGCCGGTCGGCCCCACGGCGAAGGTCCACGACGCCTGGCGCCTGCACTACGGCCTCACCCGGCGCGCCCTGGCCCGCGCCTACTACCAGGGCTGGGACATGCACCCCGGCCACATCCCGACCCGCTACGCCGCCGTGTTCGCGTTCTACCGCGAGGGCTTCGAGCAGGCCGCCGCCCGCCTCGCCGCGTACGCCAACCGCACCACGGGCGACATCGCGGACGAGCCCGCCACCGCCAAGGCGCTGGCCGGGTACCTGCTGCGCGGCCTGGACTGCGGCGCGCTCGACACCGCCGAGGTCACCCGGCTCACCGGGCTCACCCTGGCCGGGCTCCAGACGTACGCGGGGCCGCGCCGGGGCGACCTCACCCCGTCGGCCAAGTAGCGCCCGCGGGCGCTCCACCGCTTCCCGCGCCGGGGGCGCCCGCCCGCCCCCGGCGAACAGCCCGCCGCGCTCAGTCCGCGGGCGCCAGCTCCCCCGAGCCCCGGGTGATCAGGCGCGTCGGCAGTTCCACCCGCTCCGGCGGTCCCGACGCTCCGTCCAGCTGACGGAAGAGGCGCTCCGCCGCCGTGCGGCCGAGCTGGGCCGCGTCCTGGGCGACCACCGTGACTCCCGGCCGCAGCAGGTCGGCCAGCTCGATGTCGTCGAAGCCGACCAGGGCCACCGGGCGGGTCAGACCCGCGAGGACGCGGACGACCGTGACCGTCACACGGTTGTTGCCCGCGAAGATCGCGGTGACCGGGGCCGGGCCCGCCAGCATCGTCTCGGCCGCGCGGGCCACGCGCTCGGGGTGCGTCAGACCGAGGGACACCCAGGACTCGTCGACCTCGATGCCCGCCTCCGCCATCGCCGTGCGGTACCCCCGCAGGCGCTCTATGGCGGTGTGGATGCGCGGCTGGTCGCCGATGAAGCCGATGCGGCGGTGGCCGTGCGCGATGAGGTGCGCGACGCCGTCCCGCGCGCCGCCGAAGCTGTCGGAGAGCACCACGTCCGCGTCGATCCGCCCCGGCGGCCGGTCCACGAACACCGTGGCGACGCCCGCGGCGATCTCCGGCTCCAGATAGCGGTGGTCGTCGCCCGCGGGGATCACGACGAGACCGTCGACGCGCCGCGCGCACAGCGCCAGCACCAACTCCTGCTCGCGGTCCGGGTCTTCGGCGCTCGAACCGTTGATGAGCAGCGCCCCGTGCGCCCGCGCCACCTCCTCGACCGCGCGGCTCAGCGGGCCGTAGAACGGGTCGGCCAGGTCTTCAAGGACGAGGCCGATGCTGGCCGTGCGGCCCTTGCGCAGGACCCGCGCGCTGTCGTTGCGCCGGAAGCCGAGGGCGTCGATGGCCTCCTGGACGCGGCGCTCGGTGTCGGGCGTGACGCCCGGCTCGCCGTTCACGACGCGGGAGACGGTCTTGAGGCCCACGCCCGCGCGGGCGGCGACGTCCTTCATGGTCGGCCGGTTGCCGTAGCGGCTCCTGGGGTCCGCGGGGTCCGGACCGCCGTCGGGGCGTCGGTGGGAGACGGGGGTGCGGGCGGTCTCTGCCACGGTGCGCTGTCCTGTCTGTCGTCCACTACGGGGCTGTGCTGCGCGGGTCGCGGATCCAGTCTGCGCAAATGAGGCCCGTCCGCGTGCGGAAGTTCGGGTTTCCACCGTGTGCGGGGCCCATTTGACGTCCACTATGTATACGGGGGGTGGGATGTCCGGTGTTTACCCGGGGGTAGCGTCAGGCGCTGCCGGGGCGGGGGCCACGGTTCCGGCGGTGGGCGAGCGGTCCCGCCGTGTGGCTTCGGGCATAGAACCTGGACAACGTTGTCAGAAGCGCGAGAGACTGTCCCCCCGCACTCTCCGGCCTGCCCTTTCACCAGGAGATCTGACAGTGATGCCCACGGACCTCGTCGCCGCACTCGACATCGGCGGCACCAAGATCGCCGGAGCCCTGGTGGACGACCGCGGCCGGATCCTGCTGCGCACCCAGCGCCCGACGCCCGCGCGCGAGGACGGCGACACCGTGATGCGGGCGGTCGAGGACGTGCTCGGCGAGCTCGCGGCCGGGGAGCCGTGGGCCCAGGTGCGCGCGGTCGGGATCGGCAGCGCGGGCCCCGTGGACGCCTCCGCGGGCACGGTCAGCCCCGTCAACGTGCCCGGCTGGCGCGGCTATCCCCTGGTGGAGCGGGTGCGCGCCGCCACGCACGGCCTGCCGGTGGAGCTGGTGGGCGACGGCGTGGCGATGACGGCCGCCGAGCACTGGCAGGGCGCAGCCCGGGGCCACGACAACGCCCTGTGCATGGTGGTGTCCACCGGCGTCGGCGGCGGCCTGGTCCTGGGCGGCTCGCTGCACCCCGGCCCCACCGGCAACGCGGGCCACATCGGCCACATCTGCGTCGACCTGGACGGCGATCCGTGTCCCTGCGGCGCCCGCGGCTGCGTCGAGCGGATAGCGAGCGGTCCGAACATCGCCCGGCGCGCCCTGGATGCGGGCTGGCGGCCGGGCCCGGACGGCGACACCTCGGCGGCGGCCGTGGCCATGGCGGCCCGCGCGGGCGACCCGGTCGCCACGGCGTCCTTCGACCGGGCCGCCCAGGCGCTCGCCGCGGGCATCGCCGCGACCGCCACGCTCGTCGAGATCGACATCGCGGTGATCGGCGGGGGCGTGGCGATGGCGGGCGACGTCCTGTTCGCGCCGCTGCGCCGCGCCCTGCGGGACTACGCCGCGCTGTCCTTCGTACGGCAACTGACGGTCGCCCCGGCCCTGATGGGCACGGACGCGGGCCTGGTGGGCGCGGCGGCGGCCGCGCTGCGCGCCTTCCCCGATCCGGCGGTGCCGCGGCTGCGGTCCGCCGTCAACGGCTGAGCGGACCGCAGCCCCGGCGGCGCCCGTGCGGCGCGACCGGGGCTCCGGTGCGTCGAGGCCCGCGCCCCGGCCGCGTGGCGGCCCGCTCAGCAGCTGAGCACCGGCTCCGCCCAGTCCGCGTGGTCGGAGTCGATGCCGTCGCCGCCGTCGGTGACGACGAGGCGCACCACCTCGGCGCCGCCGACGTCGGCGGAGAGCCCTTGCGCGGGCAGCTGGTTGGTGAGGACGCCGGTCGACGCGGCCTTCTTCCCGTCCGCCCAGACCTCGAAGGCGACGGTGCCCTTGAGGAGCTTCTCGTCGTCGACGCCGACCCGCGCGGTCAGCCGCTCGCAGGCACCGCCCGCGTAGTAGGCGACATCGCTCTCCGCGTGGACGCCGAGCCCCTTGGCGAACACCTTGCCGTCGATGGTGAGCGGGTTGCCGTCGCCCGCCCGGCTCTCGCCGTTGCTGGTGTCCTTCTCCACGGGGCCCCAGCCGTTGGTGGTGGAGATCCACGGCAGATCGCTCAGCGCGGAGCGGCCCGCGGGCGGTGCGACGACCACCTGGGCCGTCAGCGGCAGCGCGCTCTCGACCAGGCCGCCGCCCGGGGCGCGGTAGCTCGCCCTGAGGTCGAGCGGGTACGCGCCGGTCGGGGTGCCCTCGGGAGCCGTCACGGTCCAGGAGGTGGTGAGGGCCTTGCCGGTGGGCAGGGCCGCCGCGCTCGCGGGTGACGTCGCCTTGACCTGCCAGCCCGGGGGTCCGGTGAGGCGCGCGCCGACGTGGCGTGCGGGGGTGCGGCCGAGGTTGGTGACGCGGGTGGTGAGCCTGTCGGGCTTGCCCGCTTCCACCAACGCGCCGCCGTCGAGGCCGAGTTCGACGGCCGGGGGCTTGTCGGCCCAGGTGCCGTCGGCGCTGACGCGCACCAGGACGGTGCCGTGCGCGGGCACGGTCGCGGAGATGGTGCCCGCGGTGTGGAAGCTCTCGTGCTTCCACAGGTCGCGCAGCGTGTAGCCGGAGGCCTGCGGCAGGCCGACGGCCTTCGCCGTCGTGGCGACGCGCTGAGGCCTTCCGGTCTCGTTGAACAGCGCGACCGCGCGGCTGCCGTCCTTCATCTCCTTGGCCACGACCCACCGTCCGCCGGCGGACGAGATGACCGTGCCCTGCTTGCCGAGCGGGTCCTGGTCGACGGCGACGACTTCCTTGTTGCCGAGGATCTCGAACGTCTGCGGCGAGGCCTTGCGCAGGTCGGAGCCGATGAGCAGGGGCGCGGCCATGATCGACCACATGGAGAAGTGCGTGCGGTACTCGGTGTCGGTCATGCCGCCGTTGCCGACTTCGAGCATGTCCGGGTCGTTCCAGCGGCCGGGTCCCGCGTAGCGCGCGAGCGGCAGGTTCCGCTTCATGATGGAGAGCATCGAGCCCCAGTTGTCGCTGATGTCACCCGTCGTGCGCCACAGATGGCCGACGTCGGACGCCCACTCCCAGGGCTTGTTCTCGCCCCACTCGCAGATGCTGTAGACGATGGGGCGCCCCGTGCTCTGGGACGCGGCCCGGAGGGCGTCGCGCATGGCGACGTACCGCTTCTTGGCGTCGACTCCCTGGTTGTTGCAGTTGTCGTACTTGAGGTAGTCGACGCCCCACTCCGCGAACTGCTGGGCGTCGCCGCGCTCGTGGCCGAGCGCTCCGGGGAAGCCCGCCTGGTTGCAGGTCTTGGTGCCCGCGCTGGTGTAGATGCCGAGCTTGAGGCCCTTGCCGTGCACGTAGTCGGCGACGGCCTTGATGCCGCCCGGGAACCTCTTGGGGTCGGGCACGAGCTTGCCGTTCGCGTCGCGCTGCGGCAGGGCCCAGCAGTCGTCGAGGTTGACGTACTGGTAGCCCGCTTCCTTGAGGCCCTTGGAGACGAAGATGTCGGCGATCCCCTTGACCATCGCCTCGTCGAACTCGGCGCGGCAGTGGGTGGCGTTCCAGTTGTTGAAGCCCATCGGCGGGGTCGGCGCGAGGCCGTCGGGAAGGCGGGGTCCGGCGGCGCCCGCGGGCCGCGCGGCCTCCGGGTCCGGCGCCGCGCCCGCCACGGCGGGCGAGGCGAGCCCCGCCGCGCAGAGCAACGCCGCGGTGAGGGATCCGACCACTCTTCGGCGGGATGTGCGGGTGGGAAGGTGACGCATCGTTACGTTCCTCCGTACTCGCGGAAGATGGGATGTCTCCATGTATGTGTCACTCGTGCGCGCTTACGGTAGAGCGTGTTGAAGTCTGTTGGAAGAGGAGGGGTAACGGTTCGAGCAGCTCGCGTCAGAACCCTTGACGGCGGGGGCTCTTGGGGGTGAGATCCAACCCTCGCGTTCGGTTGTGTTGGGTTGCACCCCGAGGAGGGGGACATGACACCGTCAGATTGCACCGGGTCCCATGGGCGGACCGGCCCACGGAATGCGAAGGGACATCCGATGTCCCGCCGGAACGTCCTGCGCGGTACGGCCCTCGGTGCCGGGGCGGTGACGCTCCCGGCCCTGCTCACCGCCTGCGGCGACGGACCCGGCGGAAACAAGAACGAAGTGACGGTGGGCTCCAACGCGTCGGACGCCGTCCCCAAGGAGGCCTTCGCACAGGCCTTCAAGGCGTACGAGAAGGAAAGCGGCAAGCGGGTCGAGGTCAACACCACAGAGCACAACGAATTCCAGCAGAACATCACGCGCTATCTACAGGGATCGCCCGACAACGTCTTCATGTGGTTCGCCGGATACCGCATGCAGTACTTCGCGGAGAAGGGCCTGCTGGTCGAGATCAGCGACGTGTGGAAGGGCTTCCGGGGCTTCTCGAAGGCGCTGAAGGACCAGTCCACGCACGACGGCGAGCAGTACTTCGTGCCGTACTACTACTACCCGTGGGCCGTCTTCCACCGGAAGAGCCTCTTCGAGAAGCAGGGATACGAACAGGCGGGCAACTGGGACCAGTTCATCGCCCTCGCCAAGAGGATGCACAAGGACGGCATTCCCGTCGCCTTCTGCGACAAGGACGGCTGGCCCGCGATGGGCACGTTCGACTACATCGACCTGCGGCTCAACGGATACGACTTCCACAAGAGCCTGATGGCGGGCGAGGAGGCGTGGACCGACCGGAAGGTCAAGCAGGTCTTCGACCTGTGGCGCGAACTCATGCCGTACTACCAGAAGGGCGCCCTCGGCCGGACCTGGGAGGAGGCCGGACAGGGCCTTCAGCGCCGCAGGACCGGCATGGCCGTGTTCGGCATGCCGCACCCCGGCTCCCAGTTCCCCGAGAACGAGCGCGACGACATCGACTTCTTCCCCTTCCCCGAGATCGACCCGCAGTTCGGCCGGGACGCCGTGGAGGCCCCCATCGACGGATTCCTCATCCCGAAGAAGTCGAGGAACGTGGAAGGCGCCAAGGACTTCATGAAGTGGCTCGGCACCGCGGAGGCCGAGGACGCCTACCTCAAAGGCGATCCGAACAACGTCGCCGTCAACGAGGACGCGGACACCAGCAAGTACAGCCCGCTGCAGAAGAAATCCGCCGCACTGGTCGCCGAGGCCCGGCAGATCTCCCAGTTCCTGGACCGCGACACCCGCCCCGACTTCGCCCAGACCGTCATGATCAAGGCGCTGCAGGACTTCATCGACAACCCCAAGGACGTCGACGGCCTCTGCAACAGGATCGAACGGCAGAAGAAGGACATCTTCTCCGCGTCCGCGAGCTGAACCGTCACTGTGAGCTGAATCAGGGGGGAGCGCACTCCGTGCCGCAGAACACCGCGCGGCGCGCCGGACGGCGTACGACGCGGCGCTTCACCCGCCGCGACATCGTCGTTCTCGGCGCGCTCTTGGGCATACCCGTCCTGCTGGACGTCGTCATCGTCTGGGGGCCCGCCCTCGCTTCCGTCGGCCTGTCCTTCACCTCCTGGGACGGCATCGGGGACATCCACTGGGTGGGCGGGGACAACTACGAGAACCTGGTCCAGGACTATCCCGCGTTCTGGCCCGCCGTCCGCCACAACCTGCTGTGGATCGCCTTCCTCGGACTCGTCGCGACGCCCTTCGGGCTCCTCCTCGCGGTCCTCGTCGACCGGGGCATCCGCTTCAGCCGCTTCTACCAGTCCGTGCTCTACATGCCGGTCGTGCTCTCGCTCGCCGTCGTCGGCTTCATGGCACAACTGCTGCTCGGCACCGACCAGGGCGTCGTCAACACCATCATCGGCAACGAACAGGACCCCGTCGACTGGCTCGGCGACTCCAGCGTCAACCTGTGGATGATGATGCTCGCCGCGAGCTGGCGGCACGTCGGCTACGTGATGATCCTCTACCTGGCCGGACTGAAATCCGTCGACCCCGAGCTGAAGGAAGCCGCGGCGATCGACGGCGCGAACGAACGCCAGACCTTCTTCCGGATCACCTTTCCCACCCTGCGCCCCGTCAACGTCGTCGTGGGCGTCATCACGGTCATCGAAGCGCTGCGCGCCTTCGACATCGTCTACGCGGTGAACAAGGGCCGCAACGGCCTGGAACTGCTCTCCGTACTCATCACCGACAACATCATCGGGGAGGCGAGCCGCATCGGATTCGGCTCGGCCATCGCGGTCGTGCTGCTCAGCGTCTCGCTGGGCTTCGTCGTCGTGTTCCTGGTCCAGGAGCTGAGAGGAGCGCGCGAGAGATGACCGCGGACCTGAAGTCCACGACACGGGCCGGCGACGTGACGCCGATCGCCCCGGGCACCGCACCGGACCGCCGTCCGCGCCGGGGCCGATACGGCGTCCACATCTTCCTGTCCGCGGTGTGCCTGGCGTTCGTCGCACCGCTGCTGCTCGCCGTCTACACCAGTCTGCGCCCGTACGAGGAGACCGCCAGGGACGGCTACTTCTCCTGGCCGGACAAGCTGTCCCTGGACTACTACCGCGAGGCCTACACCGCCTCCGGCATGGGCACGTACTTCACCAACACGCTGATCATCGCCGTGCCCGCGGTGATCGTCACGCTGTTCCTCGCGGCCTTCGTCGCCTTCGCGGTCTCCCGGCTGAACATCCGCGGCGGCCTCGCGCTGCTCATGTTCTTCACCGCGGGCAATCTGCTCCCGCCGCAGGTCCTGGTGACCCCGCTCTACGTCCTCTTCCTGAAGATCGACCTGCCCTGGTGGATGTCCGACTCGATGACCCTCTACGACTCGTACTGGGCGGTCATCCTCGTCAACATCGGCTTCCAGGTGGGGTTCTGCGTCTTCGTCCTCTCCCAGTTCATGCGCACCCTGCCCAAGGAGATCCTGGAGGCCGCGGTGGTCGACGGGGCCGGGGTGTGGACCCAGTTCTGGCGCATCACGCTCCCGCTGTGCCGCCCGGCCCTGGCGGCGCTCGCCACCCTCGAATTCACCTGGATCTACAACGACTTCCTCTGGGCCCTCATCTTCATCTCCAACCCCGACAAGCTCCCCATCACCTCGTCCCTGAACAACCTCCGCGGCCAGTTCTTCACCGACTACAACCTCCTCGCGGCAGGCTCGATCCTGGTCGCCCTCCCGACGATCCTGGTGTTCCTCCTCCTCCAACGCCACTTCATCGCGGGACTGACACTGGGGTCCAGCAAGGGCTGAGGCGGGCCGAGCCGACGGCGCGCCCCGTGTCCGGTTCGGGTGCTTGTTGGGGCCCGGGTCAGGTCCGAGGCTGTGCACTTCGACCAACGAGCCAGGGGGGCACGTGACGATCTTCCGCAAGGCGCCCGACCACAGCGACCTGCTGCACCAGATCCTCCGGGAACTCGGCGAGCTGCGGCAGCGCGCCGACGCCCAGGAGCGCGCCGCCGACCAGGCGAGGCAGGACGCCAACGCGGCCATCAGCCGCGGCCTCGCCGAGATCCGGGCCGTGGTGCGCGACGGCCTGGACCGCTGCAACGACACGATCCGCGACCCGCTCATCCGCATCAGCACCGAACTCGTCGCCGTCCGCGCCGCCATCGCCGCCATCAGCGAACCGGGCCGCGACAGGCCCGTCGCGGAGCCCCCGGCGGCCGGGCCCGCGCCCGTCCGGCACGCCGAGCCCGCACCGCCCAAGGTCGACGCCCACGACGCCGCCCCCGCGGGCGAGAGCGGCGACGGCCACACCGGCCTCCTCCGCAAGGCCGCCGGCATCTCCTCCGCCAAGCTCGAAGTCCACCGCGACACCTGGGCGTTCCTCGTCGAACACGCGGGACAGGACCGGCACTTCCACATCCCCGGCGCCGTCCGCGAGGAGAAGGGCACCGTCACCGTCGACGTCTCCGGCCTCAGCCTCGTCGCCGTCCTCACCAGTCTCGACGCCACGCGACACACCTCAGGCGTCGATCCCGGCACCGTGGCGATCGCCCATCACCTCTATGAGCGCGTCGCCGACACCGTGCGCTCCCTCGCAGCCCCACCCCACCCGGCCGGTCAGCCCGTCGCCATCACCATCGACGACCGCATGGCCGCACCGGACGGCGAAGACCGGCCACCGACGAGGAGCTGACACCGACGAGGGGCTGACCCCGTACCGCACCGAAATCCGCTTGCCGAGCCGTCCGGGCATTCGATACCCAGCATCTGGACGACAAGGAGCACTGGATGACCACCCGACTGGGTTCACGGACCGCGTTCTGCTGGATGGACCTCAAGACCCGCGACCTGTCCGGCACCGCCGCCTTCTTCTCAAAGGTGCTGGGCTGGCGCTTCGAGGTGGACGAGGAGGACTGGCGCCGGGCCACCAGGATCTTTGTCGGCGGGCACCGGATCGGCGGTGTGAGCGACCTCGCCGATCCGGTCTATCCCCCGGGGACGCCCGCGCACATCGCCCACTACCTGGCGGTCGACGACGTCGACCGCCGCACCGGAGCGGCGACGGCGAACGGGGCCTCGCTCGTGGTCCCGCCCTTCGACGCGGGCGGCCAGGGCCGCATGGCGACGTTGGTCGATCCGATGGGTGCCGCCTACTCCCTGTGGCAGCCGTACCAGTTCGCCGGGTGGGAGCACCCGCCCGGCCTCGGGAGCGCCCCGCAGCGCATGGTCCTGGCATGCGACCAGCCGGACCGGGCCCGGCGCTTCTACGGGGAGACGACGGGCGCCCGGCTCGACCGCGTCGACTTCGTGGGCGTACACGGACCCGCCGCGACCACGCCCCGGTGGGAAGTCGTCGTCGGTGTCGACGATCTGGACGGTGTGGTCGCGCGCGGTCGGGACAGTGGCCCGGACGCCGTCACCCGGTCCGAGGAGAACGGTCGGCCCGTGGTGCGGTTGAGCAGCCCCGAGGGGCTGACGGTCCGGGTCCGCCGTCTGAACTCGTGAACCGGCGGTCAGGTCGGTCCGTGGCCGGCGTCGGCCCTGGCGGGGGTCTCGGCCCAGATCCGCGCCGCGACCGCGTCCACCTCGTCCTGCGGCAGGCCCGCCTTGACCGTGATCACACCCTTCGTCCCGTCGGGGAACGTGGCGTCGCGCATCTCCACGCCCAACCGGGCCGGCACAGGCTCCTCAGCCATGACACCCCTCTCGACGACTGGACCTCCACGATTACCACGAACGTCCCGCCGGCCTGAGGAAGCGTTTCTCCGGGCGTGGCGGTCCCGTGTCCCCGCCGTCGGGCGCCGCTCAGGAAGCGGGGGAGGGCTGCTTGAAGGCCTCGTAGACCGACATGTAGTTGTGGTCCCCGTGTCCCTGGGCGACCGCGCGCTCGGCGACCTCGCGCATCAGGTGGGGGAGCTCGGAGTGCACGCCCTGCTCCTCGGCGGCGCGGGCGATGTGCTCAAGGGCGTTCACGTTCATCCGCAACGTGCCGAGCGTGCCCGGGTAGTTGCCCTTGTCCAGATCGACGGCGTGCGCGGCGAGGGAGGACGGGGCGAGGACCGAGGGCGCGAACCAGCCGAGCGCGATGTCGGCGAACTCGGTCGCGGAGACGCCCGCCGAGCCGACCAGGGCGGTGGCCTGCAGATAGCCGTTGAGGGTCGCGTACATCATGTGCAGGAGGGCCGTGTTGTACAGCACCGCGAGCGTCGGGTCCGCGCCGAGGAAGCGCGGGTCGCCCAGGCTCGCGAGCGTCGCCCGGTGCTCGTCGAGGACGGCGCGGTCGCCGCTGTAGAGGAACACCGCGTCGGGCCGTCCGACCAGCGGCGGCGGCACCATGATGGCGCCGTCGAGATAGCGGGTGCCGAGGTCGGAGGCCCAGGAGACCGCGGCGCGGACCTCCTGTGGCGTACCGGAGTTGAGGTTCACCAGGACCCGGTCCCGCAGGGCTTCCCGGGCGGGCCCGAACACCTCGTACATCGTGGCGTAGTTGTTGAGGCACATGATCGTGACGGGGCTCGCGGAGACCGCGTCCGTGATGCTCGCGGCGAGCGAGGCGCCCTGGGCGACGAGGCCGCTCGCCCGCTCCGGCGTGCGGTTCCAGACGGTCGTGGGATGGCCCTTGGCCAGCAGGACTTCGGCGAGGACCAGGCCCATGGGGCCGAGGCCGACGACGGTGACGGGGGCCGGGGAAGTCGTGGCAGTTGATGCGTGGTTCGTCATGCGGCCTAGACTGCTCTCTCACATCGATGTGAGAGTCAATCGATGCGGGAGGCGACGGGACGTGGTGGTGATCACATGCGCATGGGTGAGTTCTCCCGGCGGACCGGTGTGAGTCAACGGCTGCTGCGCTACTACGAGGAGCAGGGGCTGCTCGCTCCCGTGGGGCGTCCCAGCGGGTACCGCGAGTACACGGAGGAGGACGTGGTCACGGTGCGTGGCATCCGCGTCCTGCTGGCCGCGGGGCTCAGCACCGCCACCATCGCGGAGCTGCTGCCCTGCATGGTCGACGACGGCAAGGTCCTCGCCCCCGGCTGCTCCGGCATGCTGCCGGACCTCGCCAGGGAGCGCGAGCGCATCGACGAGGCTGTCGCCGGTCTCCTGGCGGCCCGTGCGCGTCTGGACGAGATCATCAACGCGCCGGTGCCGGTCGCGCCCGGTGGCCAGGACGCCTGCTACGTGGGCTGAGGCATCCCAGGGGCGTGCGCGGCTGCCGGGTCCCAGGAGGCGGCGAATCGCGGGTGGGGCAGGGGTGTGCCACGGTGGAGGGACGCCCTGGATCACACGCCGGGCCGTCCGCCGGATCCGCGAAGGCTCACCCGGCGCTCGGCAGGGAGAGGAGCACGCATGTCCTCGAAGCGACGCCGCAAGAAGAAGGCCCGCCGCAAGCACGCGGCCAACCACGGGAAGCGTCCCCAGTCCTGACGCTCGGCCCTGACCGGGCGGGGGCGGCTTCGGGCCGCCCCCGCCCCGGCCGGCGGCTACGTATCGGGCTCCGGCTGCCCCAGCGCCTCCCGCACCGACGCCACCGGCGCGAGGGCCACCCGCAGACCGGTGATGCCCATGACGCGCAGCGTCATGGGATCGCGGCAGACGACCCGGAGCGCGGCGCCCCTCGACGCGAGGCGGCGCCGCGCCCGCATGAGCAGGGTGAGGCCCGAGCAGTCGATGAACGTGGCCTGGGTCAGGTCGATGACGACGGTCTCCGCGGAGCCCCCGGTGACCGGATCGAGTACGGGCGCCGCCCGCTGGAAGCCCACGAGGTCGATCTCGCCGCGCAGTTCCACTACGACACTGTCGCCGGACTCGTACACCCGAGGCGGTAAGTCCGGAATCTCGCACGCGAATTCGCGCAGTTCGTCCTGATGCACTAATCCCCCCAGGGCCGGCGCCGGCCGATGTGCGAGGCCGGGGCGGGAGTGGTGAAGCAACCGGAATGAGGAGGTCACCAGGGGCCGGGGTGCCTTGCGGATCACGCTAGCGGGCCGGACCCCGCGCCGCAGTGCGGGAACGATTCGTGGGGTGGCGCTGTCACTCGATGGGGCGAAGTTGCCGCGAGAGACTTGACATGATCTGGCGGCTTTTGGTCTGGCGTCGGCGGCCGTCATCAGGTGCTGGTTTCCGTGGCAGTGTGTTGCGGGCAAGCCACTGGGGGCCAACAGAAGAGGGGGAAACGTGATCGTCTGGATAAATGGGGCTTTCGGGGCGGGGAAGACATCCACCGCGCGGGAACTGATCGAGCTGATCCCGAACAGTGCGCTCTTCGACCCCGAGGTCATCGGCGGCGCCCTGCCGCAACTGCTGCCCGCCAAGCGACTCGCGGAGGTGAGCGACTTCCAGGACCTGCCGATCTGGCGGCGCCTCGTGGTGGACACGGCGGCCGGGCTGCTCGCCGAGCTCGGCGGGGTCCTCGTGGTGCCGATGACACTCCTGCGCCAGGAGTACCGGGACGAGATATTCGGCGGGCTCGCCTCGCGGCGGATACCGATACGCCATGTACTGCTCACCCCGGACGAAACGATCCTGCGCGAACGCATAGCCGACCGCGAAATCCCCCAGGACCTGCCCGATGGCGAACTGCGCATTCGCCAATGGTCGTTCGACCACATCGAGCCCTTCCGTGCCGCGCTCGCCGCCTGGCTGGGGGCGGACGCGCACCGCGTCGACACCAGCGCCCTGACGCCGTACGAGACGGCCGAGCACATCGCCGAGGCGGTGCGCACCGGAGCCGCCCCCGTCTGCGAGATCGTGCAGACCCCCCAGCCCACCGCCGAGACCCTGGCCGCGGGCGTGCTGCTCTTCGACGAGCGGGACCGGGTGCTGCTCGTCGACCCGACGTACAAGGCGGGCTGGGAGTTCCCCGGCGGGGTCGTGGAGCGCGGCGAGGCGCCCGCCCGCGCCGGCGTGCGCGAGGTCGCGGAGGAGACCGGCATCCGGCTCACCGGCACGCCGCGGCTCCTCGTCGCCGACTGGGAGCCGCCGCTGCCGCCCGGCTACGGCGGGATGCGCTTCCTCTTCGACGGCGGCATCCTCGCCCGCGCCGACGCCGAGCGCCTGCTGCTGCCGGGGCCCGAGCTGCGCGACTGGCGCTTCGTCACCGAGGAGGAGGCCGCCCGGCTGCTGCCGCCGGTGCGCTACGAGCGGCTGCGCTGGGCCCTGCGCGCCCGGGAGCGGGGCGTCCCGCTGTACCTGGAGGCCGGGGTGCCGGTGGGCGACTGAGCCCGCGCGGGCGCGAGCGCCCGCGGCCCGGTCAGGCGGGCAGCGACGGACGGCAGCCGTCGAGGAGCGACACACCGAGGGCCGTGACCGTGTGCAGCGTCGTGTTGCGGTGCCGACGGCTGGAGACGAGGGCGGCCTCGCGCAGCGCCGTGAGGTGCCGACTGGCGTTGGACGGTGTCAGACCGGTCTGCCGGGCCAGTTCCGTGGTGGTGAACGTGCCGTCGGCCGCGGCTTCGAGCAGGAGCGCCCGGGCCCGGCCGAGGAGCGCGGTCAGCGACCGCAGGGCCGGGGCGCCCGGGCGCGGGCGCTCCCAGCCGGGGCGGTGCTCGACGGGGTGGACGAGGACGGGTTCGAGGCTGGGGTCGAAGAGGGCGGTGGGGCCGTAGCGGCAGAAGAAGGAGGGCTGGAGCAGCAGCCCGCGGCCCGCCAGACGCAGCTCCTGCTCGACGGGGAAGTCCAGGCTGAGCACCGGGTACTCCCAGCGCGCGGAGGCGTGCAGGGTGTCGAGGACGGCTGCCCAGCCGCCGTGGGCCAGCTGTCTGGCACGCAGCATCACGTCGCGGCGCACCGCGTCCTGGACGGTGTGCCAGTACGGGCGCAGACCGGCGTCGAAGTACGCGTGCGCGGTGTCGGCGAGCCGGCCGAGCAGCGGTGCCGAGCCCGTGGCCAGCTCCGCCGTCCACGCGGGCAGCCGTGTCCCCGGGTTCACCCGCTCGAAGGTGTCGAGCTCCGTGCGCAATCGCCGGCGTGGGGTGGACCGCAGCGCCTCCGTCTGGGCGGCCAGGTCCTCGCCGGTCCGGGGCGTGAGGAAGTCGCAGGTGTAGCCGCGCGCCGGGGAGAGGGCGGCGAGCAGCCGCGTCGCAGCGGGCAGGGACGGCGCCACCTGTCTGCGCCAGGGGCCGAAGAGCACGGAGGTGTCCCGGCGCTGGAACCGGTGGAGGCTGATGTTCAACTCCCACATCGGATCCGGTTCCCGGGTGAAACGGGTGCGTGCCAGATCGTCGGAAGTGAAATGAATCCTGAGCATTCCGATTCCCCGTACTCATCGGCGCACTTCTCATCGGAGTGGTTCTTCCGGCGGCGCGTGCGACGACACCGCCTCGTACCGCGGTCTTTGCGTCCAGGCGCACACTTCTACCAGTCGGCCGGGTGAATGCAGGAGGCTCTTTTCGGCACGAAGTCCGGTACGGAGAACGTGCCGGACCACCACGGTCGAAGGGGGAAAGATGCGCAGGAAAATCGGTGTGGCCGTTGCCTCGTCGGCGCTGATGCTCGGCGGTCTCGCGGCGGTTCCGGCGTCGGCGGGGGACTCCTCGGGAGGCGGGAGCGAGGCCGCGGCCCTCGAGTGCGGTGCCGGTGACGCTTGCTTCTGGGTGGACATCAACTACGGCGGGCGCCCGGGGCACGTCGCGGGGAACAACCCGAACTTCCGGGCCTTCCCGAAGGCTCAGTGCCCGAGCGGCACCTGGAACGACTGCATCAGCTCCATCGCCAACCGCGGCCGCAGCTGCACCGTCTACTTCTGGACGGGCTTCAACTACACCGGGCGCTACCACAGCCTGGGCCGGGACGACGAGGTGCCGAACTTCGCGGCGGCGCCGCCGGTCGGCTACAACGACCCGGCGTTCAACGACGCCATCAGCTCCAACCACTGGTGCACGCCGAGGTGACGCACCGGCCACCACGAGCCGTGTGCCTCCTGGTGGCCGCGCTGGCCGGTCTGGCGGGCTGCTCGGGCTCCGAGCCCGCCGGGCCGGCCGCCGCGCGGCCGGAGCGGACGCCGTCCGCCGGGCGGCTGCCCGCCGCGGCCGTCGACATGGTCACCCGCTCCGGCACCTGGCCCCGCACACAGCAGACCCTGGACACGGCCGTGAACGAACTGGTCCACCGGTGCATGAAGCGCGCGGGTTTCGCCTACCCCGCCGCGCGGGCCCCGCTGCCCGAGGCGTTCGACGACGCGAAGGCCCTGGTCGACCTGGACCGCCGCAAGCGGTACGGCTACGGCATCGCGGCCCGGCCGCCGGCCGCCGGGCAGCCGCCCGCGCCCTACTACACCGGCCTCGACGAGGACCGGCGGCGCCGCTTCGACCTGGCCTTCTCCGGGCCGCCCGGCGTCAAGAAGGAGGTGGAGACGGGCATGGGCACGGTGCGGGTGGCCGATCGGGGCTGCGGCGCCGAGGCGCGCCGCCGGCTCACCGGCGACGTCGTCTCCTGGGCGCGCATGTACTACGTGCCGCAGGCGCTCAACGGTCGCCTTGATGCCCAGGTGCCCCGGCAGCCCGGTTATGTCTCGGCACTCACCGGCTGGCGCGTGTGCATGACGGAGCGCGGCCATCCCTTTCCGACTCCCGAAAAGGCACGGAAGAGCCTGGCGGACGCGTACGGGAATTCCGGCCGGAAGAATGCGCAGCTGAAGGCGAACGACGCGTTCCGGTGGAAAGAGCGCGCCATTGCCGTTGCGGACGGCGAATGCGCGCTTAAAATGCGGCTGCCCGAGTCCGCTTTGGCGGGCCGACGGGCGCTCGTCGCTTCCCTGCCGGGAAAGGACCGCGCGCTGCTCGCCGAGCTCACGCGTCTGCAAAGCGCGGCCCTGGAACGGGCGGAGAGGGTCGTCGGCCGCTGAGGGCCGCCGCCCCCGCCCGCCCCGCCCAGCCGGTGTCAGGCCGTCGCATACCGTGCCGCCGCCGCCCGCAGCACCGCTGACGCGTCCGCGAGGACCGGGTCGCCATGACCGAAACACGCCATGTCCGATTCCAGGGCGACGAGCCGGTGGAAGGAGGCGACGGCCTGCCCCGCGTCCTGGTTGAAGACGCCGAGGAGCACCCCCGTCTCGGGGGCGTTCGCGATGGCGTCGCCGGTGAACAGGACGCCGTGCTCCGGCAGATGCAGGGCGATGCTGCCCCGGGTGTGCCCGGGCGCGCCGACCACGTGGGCGCCGCCGCCGAAGGGCAGGACGTCGCCGTCCGTCACCTCTTGCGGCTCGGCGGCGTACACCCGCTGCTCGGTCGGCTTCGGCACGCTCTTCGACGTCTCGGTGAAGAGCGGCACCTCCCAGTCCTCCAGGACCGGTGCCGGGCCCGGGACCTCGCCGCGCACCATGGGCGCGTCCAGGTGGTGCGCGAACACCGTGGCCCCGGTGACGGCCGCGAACTCGCCCGCGCCGCCCACGTGGTCGCTGTGGAAGTGCGTCGTCACGACGCGCCGTACGTCGCGGGTGCGGAGCCCGAGACCCTCGATCGCCTCGGCGATGACCGCTCCCGCGCCCGGGGGACCCGCGTCCACGAGGGTCAGCTCGTCGCCGTCGCGCCACAGATAGGCCTGGCCGACGGGGAAGCGGAACAGGTGGAGCCGGGGCTTGAGTTCGATGATCTCGATCTGGTTCATGCGGTGACGGTAGGGACGGCGTGCCCTCGGGAGCGAGCGCTCTTCGCCGGGGGCGTACGGGTTCTGCTCCCGGCAGAGCGGGCCGGTCGGAGCGGGCAGGCCCGAGCGCGCCGGTCCGAGCGGGCGCCGGGGTGCGGGGGCGGGCGCCGGGCTCAGAGCGCGCACGTGTGCACCGGATCGCCGGCGGGGCGCGGCACCGTACGGCTGCGCGGGGGCGCCGTACCGCTCTCCACCCAGGCCGTCAGCGCGTCGAAGGCGTCGCGCGCGCACGGCAGCAGGGGGCGGACGAGGCCCGGGTGCGCGCCGTACAGGCCGTCCGTGTGGGTGCCGCCGGTGATGCGGTAGGAGCGGTGGAGCGGGCCGCGCCGGGCGTTGTCGACGAGCCGCGCGTAGGTGTCGGAGCCGGGGCCGATGGGGACCAGGGCGTCGAGGGTGCCGTGCACGGTCAGGAGCGGGCGTGCGATGCGGCCGGTCAGCGCGAGCCTGCCCACGGTGTCGTGCACCGCGCGCGGGCGCGCCGCGTAGTCGTAGTCCGTGTCGCAGCCCCGGCCGGTGCCCTCGGGGCAGAACGGCGTCCCGGCCTCGGCGGCGCCGTCGTAGCCGGGGTCGACCTCCTCGCGGAGCAGGCGCTGGAGGGTGTCCCACTGCGCCGTGTAGTGCGTGTCCCACAGGGGTTCGGACTCCGGCGGGTACCCCGCGGCCGCCATCGCCTCGCGTGCGCCCGGCTCGCCCGCGCGGAGCCGCGGGTAGGCGCGCAGCGCGGGCGGCAGCGTCGTGAGGAGGTTCGGCGCGTCCCGGGTCAGCAGGACGCCCTCCCAGTCGAGCCCGCCGTCGTACAGCCACGGGACGTTCTCCAGCTGCCAGCGCACCAGGTAGCCGCCCATGGACATGCCCGCCGCGTACGTGCGCCGGGGCGCGCGGCCGTAGTGCCGCGCCGCGACCCGCTGGGCCGCGACCGTCAGCTGGGCCAGGCGCCGATGCCACTCCGCGATGGCGTCTCCGGGGCGTACGCCGTCGCGGTACAGCGCGGGACCGGTGTTGCCCTTGTCGGTGGCGGCGAAGGCGTAGCCCCGCGCCAGGACGTGATCGGCGATGGTGCGGTCGTTGGCGTACTGCTCCCGGACGCCGGGCGGCCCGGCCACGACGAGGCCGCCGTTCCAATGCTCGGGCAGACGGATCACGAACTGGCTGTCGTGGTCCCAGCCGTGCGTGCCGTTCGTGCGCGAGGAGTCCGGGAAGTAGCCGTCGAGCTGGACGCCGGGCACGCCCGAAGGGCCGCGGGTGCCGGGCGCCACCAGGCCCGCCCAGTCCGCCGGGTCGGTGTGGCCGGAGGCGACCGTACCGGCCGTGGTGAGATCGCCGAGGCAGGCGGCGACGGTCTTCTCGGCGCCGGGGACGCGCAGCCCCTCGCCGGGGCAGGCGCCGGGCGGCGGCGCGGCCGTGGCGGCGGGGACGAGCGTCGCGAGGAGCAGCGCCGCGGTGGTGGCGGCCAGGTGACGGATCATGCGCGAGGCTCCCTGTCTCGTGGTGGGCCCGGCCGCGACGGCGGAGGGGCAGGGCGACCGTAGGGGGCGGCCGGGGGCGGCCGTCAGTGCCGGAAGGCCAGAGCGGCGGGCACGCTCCCGGCCCGCGCCCTGCCGAGGGACACGTGCCGAACGGCCAGAGCCCGACGAGGAGCCGCCGAGGGGTCGTGGGCCGCGGCCCGCCCCCAGTACCGTCGTCCGCACGCCGTCCGTGGGCAGGGGCGGATGCGGGGGAGGGGCGGATGACGACCACACCGTGGCACCCTCGGGAGCCGTCGCCGACGCGACCGGCCCACGCGCCGCCCTGGGTGTCCTCCGTGCTCTACACGGCCGTGCTCTTCGCGGGCGTGTACTACGACCTCGTCGGGGACGAGCCCCAACCGCCCGTGCGCGCCGCCGGGTTCGTCGCGGCGCTGGGCGCGCTGTTCGCCCTGGACGCGGCGGAGCGGTGGCGCCACCGGCGGTCGGGCGCCTCGCGCGCCCTCGCGGTGGGCGTGCTCGTCGCGCGCGTGGGCCTCTTCGCCGCGGTGGCCTCCTGCGACAGCGCGGGCCTTTCCCGGGCGTTGTTCGTCCTGGTGCCGTTCACGGCGTACTTCGCCCTCGGGCGGCGCGCGAGCCTCGTCCTCGGCGCGGGCTGCGCGGGCGCGCTGCTCGGCCGGTACGCGGTGACCGCCGACGGCTGGTACACGGACGCCGAAGCGATCTCCGACCTGCTGATGTTCGCCCTCGTCCTGACGCTCACCGTGTCGATGGCGGCCGTCGCGACGGGGGAGCAGGACGCCCGGTGGCGCCTGGAGTCGACGGTGCGTGAACTCTCCGCCTCCCACCGCCGGTTGCGCGCGTACGCCGCCCGGGTCGCCGAACTGTCCACGGCCGAGGAGCGCAACCGGCTCGCCCGCGAGATCCACGACAGCATCGGCCACCACCTCACGGCCATCGCCGTGCAGGTGGAGAAGGCGGAGGCGTTCCGCGACCTCGACCGGGCGGAGTCCGATCGGGCCCTGGCCGCGGCCCGCTGGTCGGCGCGGCGCGCCCTGGAGGAGGCCCGCCGGTCGGTGCGGGCCCTGCGGGACGAGCCGGAGCCGTTCTCCCTGTCGGGCGCGCTCTGGGACCTGGTCCGGCACGCGGCCGGCGGCGGCGGGCCCCACCTCACCCTCGACGTCACGGGCGAGGAATCGGCATACGGAGATGTCCAGTTGACCGCGCTGTACCGCGCCGCCCAGGAGGCCCTGACGAACGCCCGCCGCCACGCGGACGCGGCGCACGTCCACCTCGGCGTGGAGTACGGACCGGCCGAAGCGCGGCTGACCGTGACCGACGACGGCCGCGGACTGCCCGCCTCCGCCGCCGCCCGGACCGTCCCCGGCGTCGGGCTGCGCGGCCTGCGCGAACGGCTTCAGCCGCTCGGCGGCGAGCTGCGCGTGCGCGGCACGCCCGGCGGGGGCACGACGTTCACGGCGACGGTGCCACGGGTGCCGTCGGCCGCGGAGGCGGTGCCGGAGCCGGGGCCGGGCACGGCGGACATCCCGGACCCACCGGCGCCGACCGGACGCACCTGATGAACTCCCCCGACCCCGAAGTCTCCGAGGCCGTACGCGTCCTGGTCGTCGACGACCAGGAGCTGGTCCGCGAGGGCATCGCGTCCCTGCTCGGCATCCAGCCCGGCATCCACGTGATCGGCACGGCCGCCGACGGCGCCGGGGCGGTGGACGCCGCGCTCTCGCTGACGCCCGACGTGATCCTGATGGACGTACGCATGCCGGGCATGGACGGCGTCACGGCCGTCGCCGCCGTCCACGGTCGCGCTCCCGCCTGCAAGGTCGTCATGCTCACCACGTTCGACGACGAGGAGTACGTCGTGCGCGCCCTGCGGGCCGGGGCCGTCGGCTACCTCCTCAAGAGCCTGCCCGCGGCCGAACTCGCCGACGCCGTACGGCTCGCCCACCGGGGCGTGGCCCAGCTCGACCCGGTGGTGGCCCGGCGCCTCGCGGCCGGGCCACCACCACGGCCCCGCGCGGAACCGGAACCGGCCGGTTCGCCCACCGCCCGCGAGATCGAGATCCTGCGGCTCGTCGCCGCCGGGGCCACCAACCGCGAGATCGCGGCTCAGCTCTACCTCAGCGAGGGCACCGTCAAGAACCACATCTCGCGCATCCTCACCCGCCTCGGCCTGCGCGGCCGTGCCCAGGCCGCGCTCTACGCCAGGGACCACGGCCTGCTGTAGGGCCGCGAGGTCACGCCCCGGTGGCGTACCGCTGGAGGAACAGGGCCTCGGCGACCGACATGCGCTCCAGCTCGTCGGGCGACACGCTCTCGTTCACGGCGTGGATCTGCGCCTCCGGCTCGCTCAGGCCGATGAGGAGGATCTCCGCGTCGGGGTAGAGGGCGCCCAGCGTGTTGCACAGCGGGATCGAGCCGCCCATGCCGGAGGCCTGCATCTCCTGGCCGTCGTACGCCTCGCGCAGGGCGGCCGCCATGGCCTCGTACGCCGGGCTGGTGACGTCCGCGCGGAAGGCCTGGCCCTGGCCGACCTGCTCCGTGCGCACCCGGGCGCCCCACGGCGTGTGCGCCTCCAGGTGGGCGCGCAGCAGCTTCGTCGCCTCCGCCGCGTCCACGCCCGGCGGCACCCGCAGGCTGATCAGCGCCCGCGCGCCCGCGTGCACGGACGGGGTCGCGCCGACGACGGGCGGGCAGTCGATGCCGAGCACGGTGACGGCAGGGCGCGCCCAGATGCGGTCGGCGACCGTGCCCTCGCCGATGAGGCCGACCCCGTCGAGGACCTTCGCGTCCCTGCGGAAGTCGTCCTCCGTGTATTGCAGGCCCTCCCAGACGCCGCCGTTGTCGAGGCCGTCGACGGTCGTCGAGCCGTCCTCGGCGCGCAGCGAGTCGAGAACGCGCACCAGGGCCGCGAGCGCGTCCGGGGCGGCGCCGCCGAACTGCCCGGAGTGGAGGTTGCCTTCGAGCGTGTCGATCTCCACGCGCACGAGGGTCATGCCGCGCAGGGTCGCGGTGACCGTCGGCAGCCCCGCGCGGAAGTTGCCCGCGTCGCCGATGACGATGGTGTCGGCGCGCAGCAGGTCGGGGTGGGCCTCGGCGTACCGCTCCAGGCCGCCGGTGCCCTGCTCCTCCGAGCCCTCCGCGATGAACTTCACGTGCACCGGGATGCCGCCGTTGGCCTTCAGGGCGCGCAGCGCGAGCAGGTGCATGACCACGCCGCCCTTGCAGTCGGCGCTACCGCGGCCGTACCAGCGGCCGTCGCGCTCGGTCAGCTCGAAGGGGGGCGTGGCCCAGCCGGACTCGTCGAGCGGGGGCTGCACGTCGTAGTGCGCGTACAGGAGCACCGTGGGGGCGCCCTCGGGGCCCGGCAGGAAGCCGTACACCGACTGCGTGCCGTCCGGGGTGTCCAGGAGCGCGATGTCCTCGAAGCCCTCGGCGCGCAGGGCGTCGGCCACCCAGTTCGCGGCGGCCTCGCTCTCGCTCCGCGGATACTGCTCGAAGTCCGCCACCGACTTGAAGGCCACCAGCTCGGTGAGCTCCGCCTTCGCCCGCGGCATGAGCGAAGCGACGGTCTCGGCGATCGGATTCGACGGCATGGGCACGCTCCTCGTAGGTGCGACGTTGTCCCTGTGGGACGGGTGAAACGGTTCACTGTGGTTGTGCGTGGAAGCCGCGCGCGCGGCCGGTGGGCCACGGTGCGTGCGGTGTGCACGTTGCTGATCCTCCCACAGGAGGGTCGTACGGGCGTGCGCCGTAGGATGCCTCCCAGAGAGCAAGGACAGCGCGGCCAAGACGTGGATCGGGAGCGGAAGACCAACGTGAGCAGCGAGAAGTCAGCGGACGACGCGCGGCAGGTGTGGGACGTCGTCGTGGTCGGCGCGGGCCCCGCGGGAGCCTCCGCGGCCTATGCGGCGGCCGTCGCGGGACGCAGCGTCCTGGTCCTGGAGAAGGCCGAACTGCCGCGGTACAAGACCTGCGGCGGCGGCATCATCGGCCCCTCGCGGGACGCGCTGCCCCCGGGCTTCGAGCTGCCCCTGCGGGACCGGGTGCACGCGGTCACGTTCACCCTGGACGGCAAGTTCTCCCGCACCCGCCGCTCGCGGAAGACGCTCTTCGGGCTCATCAACCGGCCGGAGTTCGACCAGCAGCTCGTGGAGTACGCCCAGAAGGCGGGCGCCGAGGTGCGCACCGGCGTCACCGTGGCGCGCGTGGAGCAGCACGGCCCGGCGGTGCCCGACCGGCGCACGGTCGCCGTCGTCCTCCAGGGCGGCGAGACGGTCCTGGCGCGCGCGGTCGTGGGCGCCGACGGCAGCGCGAGCCGCATAGGAGCACACGTCGGGGTGAAGCTGGACCAGGTGGACCTCGGCCTGGAGGCGGAGATCCCCGTGCCCGCGACGGTCGCCGAGGACTGGGCGGGCCGGGTGCTCATCGACTGGGGCCCGATGCCGGGCAGTTACGGCTGGGTGTTCCCCAAGGGCGACACGCTGACCGTCGGTGTGATCTCCAAGCGCGGTGAAGGCGCGGCCACGAAGCGGTATTTGGAGGACTTCGTCGCCCGGCTCGGCCTCGCGGGCTTCGAGCCGAGCATCTCCTCCGGCCACCTCACCCGCTGTCGCAGCGACGACTCGCCGCTGTCCCGCGGCCGGGTCCTGGTGTGCGGCGACGCGGCGGGCCTCCTTGAGCCGTGGACCCGCGAGGGCATCTCCTTCGCGCTGCGCTCGGGCCGCCTCGCGGGGGAGTGGGCGGTGCGTATCGCGGAGGCGGGCGACGCGGTGGACGCCCGCCGCCAGGCGCTGAACTACGCGTTCGCCGTCAAGGCGGGCCTCGGCGTGGAGATGGGTGTCGGGCGGCGCATGCTGACCCTCTTCGAGCGGCGCCCCGGCCTGCTGCACACGGCGATCACGACCTTCCGCCCGGCGTGGAACGCGTTCGCGAAGATCACCCGTGGCTCGACCACGCTGGCCGAGATCGTGCGCACGCACCCGATGGCGGGTCGCGTGCTCAGCAGGCTCGACCGGTAGGGGCGCCGTGGGGGCGGGCGGCCGCCCGCCCCCACGGCCTCGCGCCCCCAGCGGTGCGCCCGTCCCGCACGCCTCCTGGGAGGAAACGCGCGGAGCTACTGAGTTCGGTGATCCGCCTGTGAAGAATGAGAAGTCGTCTAGCGTTTCGCATGAAGGTTTCTCCAACTCGCCAGGGGCATAGGCTGGTTAGCTCGGATGAGGGGGCTCGACACATGCCGTCGCACTCGAAGGTCCTCGTCGTGGACGACCACGAGGATTACCTCTTCGCGCTCGAAAGCGCGCTGGCTCCGCTCGGCTACGAGACGACGTGCGCGACCAACGGGGACGACGCCCTCAAGGAGATACTCCGTGGTCACATCGCCGTAGCCCTGCTCGACGTGCGCATGCCCGGCGTCGACGGACTGGACGTGGTGCGTTACGTACGGGGCGTGGAGCAGACGCAGCTCCTGCCGATCATCCTGCTGACCGGCTTCGACGTGAGCCAGGAGCTGTCGGCGACGGCACTGAGGCTGGGCGTGGCCGACATCGTCGTGAAGCCCGTCGACCCCTGGACGCTGCGCACCAAGGTGCGCTATCTCTACGACACGTACCAGCGGCTGCGCGCGCTCCAGACGGAGGTCGAGGGCTATCGGGCCCGGGGCTTCGACGGTGTGCGCCCCGCCGCGGGCGGGCCGTCCCGACGGGGCGTGCCCAAGGCGGCGGCCGAGCCCCCCGCCCCGCCGGACGGCGTGCAGGTCCGGGTGCCCTCCCAGCCCAAGGGGACGGTGCGCCGCAGACCGCTGCCCAAGGACTGACCGCCGTGCGCGGGCGGCTACTCCCCAGGGAGTACGCCTGATCGCCACGCCTGGCGGACGCCCGGCGCCCCGGCCGCCGTCTAGCGTGGCCGTCATGGACGAACAGCGCGGACGGGGGTGCGGTGGTCCGCCCCGGAGTGGACCACCGAGGGGGCGGCCGGGGCCGCCGTGGTGGCGGTTCCCGGGCGTCGACGACACCGCCCCGGCCGAGCGCCGCCTGCCCTGGCTGACGACCCTGCTCCTCACGGTGTTCATCCAGGTCGGCACGGGCTTCGCGGCGCACGGCCAGCCCGGGCGCGCGGAGGTCGACGGCCTCGCGCGGGCGCTGCTCCTGGTCGCGTCCGGCTCCCTGCTGCTGCGCCACCGCCACCCCGTGGCCGTGGCCTACGTCACCGCCGGGACCACCGTGGTCTATCTCGGCGCGGGATATCCGTACGGGCCCGTGTTCCTCACGGTCGCGGTCGGCTGCTTCGCGGCGGTCGTCGCGGGGCACCGGCGGGCGGCGTGGGGCGCCGTCGGGGTGTGGTGGGCCGGGCAGATCCTGATCACGCAGGTGCTGTACCGGTGGCTGCCGCCGGAGGGGGACGGCGCGCGCGGCTGGGGCGAGGAACTGGCCGTCGCCGTCTGGGTGGTGGCGACCGTCGCGGTCTCGGAGCTGGCCCGCACCCGCCGCGAGCAGTGGGCCAAGGAGCGCGCCGAACGCGCGCTCGCGGCCCGGCGGCGCGCCGACGAGGAGCGGCTGCGGATGGCCCGCGAACTGCACGACGTCCTCGCCCACAGCATCTCCGTCATCAATGTGCAGGCCGGTGTGGGCCTCGCCCTGCTCGACTCCGACCCCGAGCAGGCCAGGACCGCCCTGACCACCATCAAGGCCGCCAGCAAGGAAGCGCTCGGCGAGGTCCGTCAGGTCCTCGACACCCTGCGGGCGCCCGGAGCCGCGCCGCGCGCCCCGGCCCCGGGCCTGGACCGGCTCCCCGAACTCGTCGAGCAGGCCGGGAGCACCGGTCTGACGGTGACCGTCACCACGGAGGGCCGCGGCGGCCCGCTGCCGCCCGGCGCGGACCTGGCCGCCTTCCGCATCGTCCAGGAGGCGCTCACCAACGTCGTACGCCACTCCGGCTCGCGGCGGGCGCGCGTCCTGGTGCGGTACGCACCCGGCTCCGTGACCCTGCGCGTCGACGACGACGGGCCCGCCACCGGAGCGGACGCGGGCGGCAGCGGCAACGGCCTCGCCGGAATGCGGGAGCGCGCCGCCGCGCTCAAGGGCACCATTGAGGCGGGCCCGCGCCCCGACGGCGGCTTCCGCGTGACGGCGGTGCTGCCCACCACCGGTGCCGCGCGGCCCGGCCGGGACCGGCATGACGACCAGTGAGCACCACTCTCCAGGAGGCCCCCGTGATCCGCGTACTGCTCGCCGACGACCAGTCGTTGGTCCGCGCGGGGTTCAAGGCACTGCTCGACGCCCAGGCGGACATCGAGGTGGCGGGCGAGGCCGCGGACGGGGACGAGGCGGTGCGCAAGGTGCGGGAGCTGCGGCCCGACGTCGTCCTGATGGACATCCGCATGCCGCTGCTCGACGGTTTGGAGGCCACCCGCAGGATCACCGGCGAACCGGACCTCGACGGCGTACGCGTGGTCATGCTCACCACGTTCGAGCTCGACGAGTACGTCTTCGAGGCGATCCGCTCCGGCGCCTCGGGCTTCCTGGTGAAGGACACCGAGCCCGACGAACTGCTGCGCGCGGTGCGGGCGGTGGTCGCCGGTGACGCGCTGCTCTCGCCCGGGGTGACGCGCCGCCTCATCGGGGAGTTCGCCGCGCGCTCCAAGGAACCGGCTGCCGCCGGGGCGCTCGCCGGCCTCACCGAGCGGGAGCGGGAGGTGATGGCCCTCGTCGGCATCGGCCTGTCGAACGAGGAGATCGCGCGCCGCCTGGTCGTCAGCCCGCTCACCGCCAAGACGCATGTGAGCCGCACGATGGTGAAACTGGGCGCCCGTGACCGCGCCCAACTGGTCGTCCTGGCCTATGAGTCGGGCCTGGTCCGCCCCGGCTGGCTGGGCTGAGCGGGCAGCCCCGGAAGGGCCGCGCGGCGCGCCCGCCACCGCCGGGTGAAGCGCCACAGGACGGTGACGAGACGTGCGACGAAGACGGTGGCGGCGAGCGCGCCGCCCACGGCCGTGAGCGTCGTCGCGACGCCGCCCGAGAGGTCGAAGACGAGGATGGGCCCGCCCGCCACGGCCATGAAGACGAGGGCGGCGGCCGCCACCGCGCTCACGAGCGCGTACCCGATCTCGACCGTGATCGCGTCCCGCTCGGCCTGGCTCCGTCGGCCTTGTCCGACCGTGCCCCCCATGTCATCCATAGGGGGAGTGTCACAGGCCGGGGGCCCGGCGGGCAAGAAACGGCCCGCCGGGCCCAGAGGTCGGCTGTGCTCTGCTCCTCGCGCGGTCAGTCGCCCACGGTGACCCGCTCGCGCGGGGAGTCCGTCCGCGGCTGCGACGAGGCGACCGTGATGCTCCGCTGTCGGCGCCGGGCGCGCAGGCCGGTGAGGTTGATGAGCAGACCGGCGACGGCGAAGGCCGTCACCAGGACCAGACCGGGGCGGTAGCTGTCCAGGACGGCTGCGGGCGAGGCGCCGGTCTCGGGCGAGCCCTCGCCGGAGGCCGTGATGACCGCGGTGGTGATGGCGAGGATGACCGCGCCGCCCACCTGGATCGAGGTGTTGAGCAGGCCGGAGACCATGCCCTGCTCGTGGTCGGCCACGCCGTTGGTGGCCTGGATGTTGAGCGAGGGGAAGACCAGGGCGCAGGCGATGCCGAGCAGCACCATCGACGGCAGGATGACCGCGACGTACGTCGGCGTCAGGTCGATGCGCAGGAACAGCGCGTACGACGCCACGAGCAGCGCGAAGCCGGTCACGATGACCCGGGTGGTGCCGAACCGGTCGATGACACCGGCGATCTTCGTGGCGGAGAGGGCCACGATCACGCCCGCGGGCAGGAAGGCGAGCGCCGTCTCCAGGGCCGACCAGCCGAGCAGCGACTGGAGGTACTGGGTGGCGATGAACTGGAACGAGACGTAGCCGCCGAAGAACGTCACCGCGCCGAGCTGGGCGCGGACCTGCGCTCCCGAGCGCAGCACGCCGAGGCGGATCAGCGGGTTCGGGGTGCGCAGCTCGATGGCGACGAAGGCGGTGAGGAGCACCGCCACGGCCAGGAACGAGAGCAGGGTGCGGGCGGTGGCCCAGCCGACCTCGGGGGCCTGTACGACCGTGAAGACGAGCAGCAGCATCGACGCCGTGCCGGTGACGGCGCCCGGCACGTCGTAGCCGCCGCGCTTCTCCTCGCGCGGGGAGCGGGGGATGAGCTTGAGCCCGGCGACGAGCGCGATGACGGCGATCGGCGCGGGCAGCAGCATGGTCAGGCGCCAGCTGACCTCCGTGAGCACGCCGGACAGGACGAGGCCGAGCGAGAAGCCGGTGGCGGCACAGGTGGTGTAGATGGACAGGGCGCGGTTGCGGACCGGGCCCTCGGCGAACGTCGTGGTGATGATCGACAGGCCCGCGGGCGCGGTGAACGCGGCGCTCAGGCCCTTCACGAAGCGGCTGGCGATGAGCAGCGGCCCGGAGTCGACGAGGCCGCCGAACAGCGAGGTGACGGCGAAGACGCCGAGCGCGATGAGGAAGACCTCGCGGCGTCCGAGCAGGTCGGCGGCGCGGCCGCCGAGCAGCAGCAGTCCGCCGTAGCCGAGGATGTAGCCGCTGACGACCCACTGCAGGGACGAGGTGGACAGGTCGAGGTCGGAGCCGATGGAGGGCAGGGCGACGCCGACCATCGAGACGTCGAGGGCGTCCAGGAACATCGCGGCGCACAGGACGAGCAGCGTGCCCCACAGGCGTGGGGTCCAGCGCTCCGCCGACGCGGAGGCGAGGGGGGCAGGGGAGACCGGTGAAGTCATGCGGAGCACAGTACATGCATATGCATTGACTGCAAGTGCATTTAATTCCGATGCAATAATCGCCCGAATTCTGCTACGGTGCCGCCATGGCGGCGACGAAGGCCGAGCCCACGGCGGAGGCCGAGCAGGGGCTCGTGAACCAGTGGCGGGAGATCCTCGCGGTGCACGCGCGCACCCTGTGCGAGCTGGACCGGGAGCTGCATCCGCACGGCCTGGGCGCGAGCGACTTCGAGGTGCTCGACGTGCTCGCCACGGGCCGTTCCGAGGACGGCGACGGCGGCTTCCGGGTCCAGGACATCGCCTGCCAGGTGCACTTGAGCCAGAGCGCCCTGTCCCGTCTCATCGGCCGCCTGGAGAAGGACGGCCTGGTCGAGCGCGGCATGTGCAGCGAGGACCGCCGCGGGGTGCGGGTCTGCGTGACCGCCAAGGGGCGTCAACTGCACGCCGAGGTACGGCCGGTGCAGCGCGCCGTGCTCATCCGCATGCTGGCGGACCCGGACGCCTGACGGCGGGCCGGGGCGCGCCCGGCCGAGGCCGGGCGTCCGCGGAGCGCGATCGTCAGCCGACCCCCGACGTCTCGCGCCACAGCGTCGCGAGCGCGGTGTCGCCCGTGATCTGCGGGAACGGCAGGCGGTTCCACAGGGCCAGATACAGATACGCCGCCTGACCCGCCACTTCGCAGTCGGCGGGCAGCGTGTCGCCGTGCTCGGTGACGGGCGCCTCCGTGGACAGATGGACCGTCCACGCCTCCTTCGCGTCGGTGGCGCGGATCCGCAGGACGCGCGGCTCCGGCGTCCGCACGCGGCTCTTGGACCGGGCGTGGAAGCCGCGCAGCAGCTCGTCGATGCCGTCCACCGCGAAGTCCGTGCCGACGGCCGTCGGCGTACCGCCGCGCGCGGACTCGGCGTCCACGCGGTGCACGGCCGTCTCGTTCGCCTGCCGCCGCGCCCAGAAGGCGAGCGGGGACGGGGCGGGCAGGAACGTCCAGCACCGCAGGTCGGACGGGGCGGCGGTGAGCGTGGCGACGAGCTGGGCGTGGCCTTCGCGGAACCACGCCACGAGGTCGGCGCCGTTCAGGTCCGGCGCGTCCTCCCAGGAGCGGAACGAAGGGTGCGCGTCGGCGACGAAGGCGGCAGCCCAGCGGTGCACCGCGCCCGTGTGCCGCAGCAGGTCGCGCACCTGCCAGCCGGGGCAGGTCGGCACGGCGGCACCGGTGCCCGCCTGCTCGGCGGCGCGGGCGAGCAGCCGGCCCTCCCGGTCGAGTATCTCGATGTGCTCGGCAATCTCCATGCGGGGATTGTGCAGGACGAAGCCGCCGCGGTGTGGGGGAAGGAGCGACCGCGTGCGGGCGACCGCGACCGGTTGCGGCGGACGGGGCGGCGCCTGCGACCGGGCTCGGTATGCGTGCGGCGGGTGGGGCGGTGTGCGGGGCCCGGCGCGGCCACAGCGTGTGGGCCCGCCCGCGGCAGGTGACGGGCGGGTGCGGCGCGGCGGCCGCACCCGCACGGAGACGGGCCGTGCGGCCCGCGCGTCTCAGGCGGCGCCGCGCGCCGCGGGTATGCGCCCCGTCGACCAGGCGATGCACGCGGCGAGCGCCGCCAGCACGGCCACGCTGGTCATGGCCACCGGCAGGGAGAACCAGTCCGCCATGAACCCGATCGCGGGCGGCCCCAACAGCATGCCGCCGTAGCCGAGCGTGGACGCGGCGGCCACTCCGCTCGGCCCGGCGAGCGCGCCGGCGCGCTCGATCGCGACGGGGAAGATGTTCGCCAGGCCGAGGCCCGTGATCGCGAACCCCGCGAGGGCCGCCCCCGTGGAGGGCGCGAGCGCGCCCAGGAGCATCCCGGCCGCGGCGAGCAGACCGCCGCCGACGACGGTGCGCGTACCTCCGAGGCGTTCGAGCAGCGTCGTACCGGACAGGCGGCCGATCGTCATGGCGAACGCGAAGCACGAGTAGCCCGCCGCGGCCACGCCGGGGTGTGCGTCGAGGTCCTGCTCCAGGTGCAGGGCGCCCCAGTCGGCCAGCGCCCCCTCGCCGTAGGCCGTGCACAGCGCGACGAGCCCGAAGACCAGGACGAGCCCGCGGGTGCCGCGCCCGGTCCCGCGCGGCGTGGCCGCGCGCGGGTCGGGGGCGGCCTGGGCCTTCGGCGCCTCGTACCGCAGCAGCGTCGGTGCCGTCACCGCCGTGACGAGCAGGCCGATCAGGGCAAGGCCGAGCAGGTGCCGGGTGGGGGAGAGGTGCCCGGCGACCAGGCCGCCGAGGCCCGCGCCGATCATGCCGCCCAGGCTGAACGCCGCGTGGAAGCTGGGCATGACCGGCCGCCGCAGGGCCTGTACGAGGTCGACGGCCGCGCTGTTCATGGCCACGTTGATGCCGCCGTACGCCGCGCCGAAGAGCAGCAGGACGAGACCGAGGGCGAGGGCGGAGTGGGTCAGCGGCGGCAGCGCGACGCTCAGCGGCATCAGGACGCCGCACACCACGGTCACCGGATGGCTGCCGAAGCGCGTACACAGCCGCCCCGTGAGCGTCATCGTCACCACGGCCCCCGCGGACACCCCGAGCAGCGCGAGTCCGAGCGCGCTCGCCGAGGCCCCGGTCTGCTCCTTGATCGCGGGGATGCGCACGACCCAGCCGGCGAAGACGAAGCCGTCGAGGGCGAAGAAGACGGTGAGCGCGGCACGGAGCCGACTGAAGTCGCGGGAAGTGGCCTCGGACGCCTCTGACGTGGTTTTGTTTAGTAGCGGCACAAAGTCAGCGTAGAGGTGCACCCCGGTCGCGGACAAGGCGAATGTTCGGGGCGGGGGGCGGCGCGGCGCCGTGCCCGCGCGGCGTGGTCCGAGGTGCGGCCGTGGCGCGGAGCCGCAGCACCGCACTTCGGAAATAGGCGTACGAAACCGTGGATCACGGGCAGGCGAAGGGCGCGGGAAGGCCGGATGACGACGAAGGAACGCCGAGGCGGCGTACGGATCATGGGAGACTCGCCCTCATGAACGGGAAGGCTGCCACCGGGGGCGAGGCGCGCACGCGCCTGGAGCGCGGGCGCACCGCGCTCGGGCCCGCACTCGAACTCGTCCACACCGGGCGTGCCCCCACCCGAGCCGTCCTCACCGCCGAGTTGGGTGTCACGCGCGCCACGGCGGGCGCCGTCGCGGCCGAGTTGGAGGCCCTTGGCCTGATCAGCGTCGACGCCAAGCCGAGCGCGGCCGCGGGTTCGCAGGGCCGCCCCTCGCACCGCCTCTCCGTCGCGGGGACCGGCCCGGTGGCACTGGCCGCGCAGGTGCACGCCGACGGCTTCCGCGCGGCGCTCGTCGGCCTCGGCGGCGAGATCGTCGCCACCGCGCCGGGCTGCGAGACGATCGACGCGGACCCGGCGCAGGTGCTCGGCACGGTCGTCGACGAGGGCGCCCGGCTCCTTCGCGAGACCGGGCGGCGGTGCGTGGGCGCGGGGCTCGCGGTGCCCTCGGCGGTCGCGGAGCCGGAGGGGACCGCCCTCAATCCGCTGCACCTGGCCTGGCCCGCGGGCGCGCCGGTGCGGGAGATCTTCGCGGACTGCGTACGGGCGGCGGGCGTCACGGGCCCCGCGTTCACGGGCAACGACGTGAACCTCGCGGCGCTCGCCGAGCACCGGCACGGCGCCGGGCGGGGTGCCCGCGATCTGCTGTGCGTGGCGACCGGACACCGGGGCGTCGGCGGCGCGCTGGTCCTCGACGGCCGTCTGCACACCGGGAGTTCGGGCCTGGCGCTCGAAGTCGGGCACCTCACGGTGCACCCGGAGGGGCGCCCCTGCCACTGCGGCAGCCGGGGCTGTCTGGACGTGGAGACCGACCCGCTCGCCTTCCTGACGGAGGTCGGGGTCAGGCCGGGACCCGAAGGCCTGCTCAACCAGGCGCGCACGCTGTTGGCCGAGCGCTACGCGGAGCCGGCGGTGCGGGTGGCCGCCGAAGCCCTGATCGACCGTCTGGGCCTCGGCCTCGCGGGCCTGGTGAACATCCTCAACCCCGACCGCATCATCCTCGGCGGTCTGCACCGCGCGCTGCTCGACGCCGATCCGGAGCGGCTGCGCGCGGTCGTCGCCGACCGGAGCCTGTGGGGCCGCAGCGGCGGCGTCCCGATCCTCGCCTGCACGCTCGACCACAACAGCCTGGTGGGGGCCGCCGAGCTGGCCTGGCAGCCGGTGCTCGACGACCCCCTGGGGGCGCTGGGTTAGGGCCTGTCCGCCTCAGCCGACCCGTGCGGGCTCCCGTACGGGGGCCGCGGCCCCGGTGTCGGTCGGGGTGCCGGCGGCGGCCGGGGCGGCGGTCCCGCGCCGCAGCAGGTCCGGGAGCAGCGAGAGCAGTCCGAGCACCGCGAGTCCGGCGCCGATCCACAGCGGGGCGCGCAGCCCGTAGGCGTCGATGGCGGGGCCGCCGACGGACGTCGCGATGATGATGCCGCCCGTGATGAACGACGAGTGGACGCTGTTGACCAGGGGGCCGGTGTTGCCCGCGCGCTGGACGCGGGTGATCATCGCCGGGTTCATGGTGACGCCCACCAGGCCGATGCCCAGCATCATCGCCACGGCGGCGACCGGCAAGTCGGCGACGAGCGCGAAGCCGGTGAGGAAGCCGAAGTTCAGCAGCAGGCCCGTGACCAGGACGGGCAGGGTGTACCGGTCGGCGAGGCGGCCCACGACGGTGTTGCCGATGAGGGTGGCGGCGCCGTAGGCGATGAGCAGCAGCGGCACGGTGCCGGTGGCGAAGCCGGTGACCTCGGTGAGGATCGGGTTGAGGTAGCTGAAGGCGGCGAACGTGGCGCCGATCACGAAGGTGCTGGTGACCAGGACGAGCCAGAGCCGCGGGCTCTTGAAGGCGCCCAACTCGTCGCGCAGGGCGCCGCCGCCCTCGGTGCGCTCGACGCGCGGCACCCCGGCGAACGTGGCCACCGCGGCGAGCGTGGTGAGCGCGGTGATGGCCCAGAACGCGGCGCGCCAGCCCAGGTGTTCCCCGACGACGGTGGCAAGCGGCAGGCCGAGGAGCGTGCCCAGCATCAGGCCGTTGAGCGCGACGGCCACGGCGCGGCCGCGTATCTCCGGGCGGGTGAGCTGGGTGGCCAGGGAGATGCCGACCCCGAAGAAGGCCTGCGAGGCGATGCCGGTGATCACGCGCGCCACCAGCATGGTCGCGTAGTCGGGGGCGAGGGCGGACAGGACGTTGCCGGTGAGGAAGACGGCGAAGATGACCATCAGGGCCCGCTTCTGCTCCAGCTTGAGCAGGGCGGCCGTCAGGAACGGCCCGCCGAAGGCCATGGCGATGGCGAAGGCCGTGATCAGATAGCCGATCTCGGGGATCGTGGCGCCGAGTCCGTCGGCCATCTGCGGCATGAGTCCGGCGACGACGAACTCGCTGGTCACCATGGCGAAGATGCCTAGGGCCAGGACGTATACGGCGCGGGGCATGGGTGCTCCTCGGTATGAGCGGGTCCAAGTATTGGACAGGTCAGTACAAAATCAGGGCAGGGGATGGCACGTCGAAGCCCGGTGGGGAGTTCAACGTGCCCGTGCGGCGGGGAGGTTCAGACGCGCAGCGCGTCCAGAGCGGTCTCGGCGATGGCTTCCAGGGCGGCGCGGTCGGCGCCCGCCTGGGCGGAGAGCCGCATGCCGCCGATGGTGGCGTTGATGAACCGGACGAGGGACTCCGTGTCCCTGCGGGCGGTGATCGTGCCGTCGCGCTTGCCCGCGTCGACGGCGATCCGCAGCAGTCGCAGCCGGAGGTCGAGGTCGCGCTCGATCAGCGCGGCCGCGTCGGCGTCGCGCCGGGCGAGCTCCACCACGGTGTTGACGGTGAGGCAGCCCATGCTGCGCTCCTCGTCCTCGCGGTACGCGAACTCGCTGTCGACGATCCGGGTGTACAGCGCGCGGATCCGGTCGAATCCCGGGCGCTCGCTGTCCTCCAGGATCTCCGCCTGCGGGGCGCTCATCATGTCGATGTAGCGGTTCAGCGACCTGCGGAACAGATCGTGTTTGCTGGTGAAGGTGTTGTAGATGCTGCTGCGGCCCAGTCCGGTGGCGTCGCACAGGTCCTGGGTCGAAGTGGCCTCGTAGCCCTTCGCCCAGAAGGCGCGCATCGCCGCGTCCAGGGCCCGCTCCTCGTCGAACGTCCTCGGTCGGGCCATGGAGGAACCGTACCCGTTTTGGAACGCACGATGCAATACGAGGGTGCAGGTGAGCGCCCCGCTTCAGGTGCGGGGCGCTCACTCGCGGGGTCAGACGGGCCACTCCACGGCGAAGGCCGCGGCCGGGTTCGCGGTGAGCATCCGGTCCACCAGGTCCTTGCCGACGGCGCGCTCCAGGCGCGGACGGACCCCGCGCAGCAGATGGGGCATGCCGGGGCCCTCGTGCACCGAGCGCGCGGCGGACGTCGTGGTGTCGCCGCCCAGGAGCAGCTGGGAGCCGTGGCCCGCCTCGGTGAGCGTCCGTACCGCCTCCGGCATGCGCCAGTCCGTGGCGTGGTGGGCGCGGGAGGGCCCGTCGAAGGCGAGGTAGGCGCCCGCCGCCGCGGCCCGGAGATGGACCTCCAGGTCGGGGAAGCGGTTGAGGTGGCCGAAGATCACCTTGGCGGGCGGCACCTCCAGGTCGGCGCAGAGCAGGTCGAGCACGTCCTGGGCGCCGGTGCCGAGCTCCAGGTGGACGGCGACGGGCGCGCCCGTCGCGTGGTGCGCCTCGGCCGCCGCGGTCATCGTCCAGCGGGCGTGCGCGTCCAGGGAGTGGAAGCCGCCCGCGACCTTGATGAGACCGGCCCGTACGCCGCTGTCGGCGATGCCGTCGGTCAGCTCCCGTACGAACAGCGCGGCCAGGCCCCTGGCGCGCAGGGCCGCGAGGTCGTCCTCGTCGTAGTGCACGGCCTGGTGCAGGCCCGTCGCGGCCACGACGCGCAGGTCCGCCGCGCGGGCCAGCGCGGGCAGTTCGGCCGCCCGCCGCCCCATGCCGTGCGGGGTCCACTGGACGACGCTCCGGCCGCCCGCCTCGCGGAAGGCGGCCAGCTCCGCCGCCGCGGCCCGCACCGAGTCCAGCTCCTGGCCCGGCAGTCGAGGGCTGCGCAGGAAGAGGTGGTCGTGCGCGTCGCAGACACCCAGGGCGGACGGGGCGACGTCGCCGGTGACGGTGCGGACCGCCGGTCCCGGCCCGCTCACCACGCCCTGCCCGGGACGAGCAGGTCCCGCTCGGGCGTCGAGCAGTGCAGGACCTGGAAGACCTCCCCCCGCTCCTCGGGCGCCTCGTGGGCCCAGAGCGAGAACGTCACCGCCTCCCAGTGCCGGGGGTCGACGGCCACGACCACGCCGATGGCCCCGTCGGCGTGGGAGAGGGTCGCGGCGTCGTCGAGGAGCCCGGTGGTGAGGTCCGCGATCCGCGCACCCTCCGGCAGGGGCGTGCGGTGGCGCACCGCTGCCTTCGGCGTGGCGTCGACGGCGGATCCGGCCTCGTGGGCGAGCGCCATCCAGTGCTGTACCACCGGGCGCCCGAAATCGTCGGTGAGCCCCTGGAATCCGGGGCCCCAGAGGAAGGAGTTCATGCCCTCCGCGGTGTTCCAGAGGTAGAAGGGCGCGTACTGGTTGACCGGCGAGCCGTCCACGCCGCGCTCGCGCATCAGGTAGGCCTTGAAGCCCAGGCCCGGGAACTCGTCGAGGAGGTGGCCCTTGGCCGCCACGCGGTCACGGATGACGCCCATGTCGTAGTCGGCGGGCAGGGTGATCTCGTACTGCAGCGCGTGCATGGTGTGCGTACCTGCTGTTTCTGTCGAGGGCGTGGACTCAGGACGGGTACTCGTCGGCGGCGACGCGTTCCTCCCAATGGGCGGCGGTGCCGTCGTCGGCGGCCTCCACCACGGCGAGGTGTGTCATGAACGTGCGCGGCGCGGCCCCGTGCCAGTGCCGCTCGCCGGGCGCGATCCACACGGTGTCGCCCGCCCGGATCGGCTCCACGGGCCCGCCCTCGCGCTGCACCAGGCCCTCGCCCTCGGTGACGTGCAGGACCTGGCCGTGCGGATGGCGGTGCCAGGCGGTGTGCGCGCCCGGAGCGAAGTGGACGCTGAACATCCGGAGCCGGGAAGGGGGTTCGGGGCTCGCGATCTCGTCGAGCCAGACGCTTCCGGTGAAGTGCTCGGCGGGGCCGCGAAGGCTTTCGGGGCGGGTGCGGGTGATGTGCACGGCGTTCCTCTGCGCGTAGGACGGGAGAAGTGCTGCCTCAGTGATGCGTGGGGAAGCTGGTGTGTGGGTCCGGGGGATCAGCGCGGCGCGAGCAGGGCCAGCAGGCCGCGCACACCGGCGTCGAAGGCCTCCGGAGAGCCCGTCGAACGGGCCAGGACATAGCCGCCCTGGACCGTCGCGACGATCGTCGACGCGATCTCGCGCGCGTCGAGCGCCGGGCTGAACTCGCCCTGGTCCAGGCCCTCCTGGACGATCGCGGCGAGCCGTTCGCGCAGCCACTCCAAGGTCTCGGTGACCGGCGCGCGCAGCGTGTCGCTCGCGATGACGTCCGGGTCCATCGTCAGCCGCCCGACGGGGCAGCCGCGCAGCACGTCGCGCTCGCGCAGCAGATACCCGGCGACGCGCTCGTACGCCGAGCCGTCGCCGCTCAGCGATGCCTCGGCGGTGGCGCGCATCTCCTCGGCCGTGCGCCGGATCGCGGCGAGCGCGAGGTCGGGCTTGCCCGAGAAGTGGTGGTACATGCTGCCCTGCCCGGCGCCCGCGTGCTGCTGGATGGCCTTGGGGCTCGTGCCCACATAGCCCCGCTCCCACAGCAGCTCGCGGGTGGACTCGATCAGACGCTCCGGAGTGCTCATGACCGCACTGTACATACTAATAGGTACAGAATTCCAGGTGGGAGGCGGGCACCGAGGCGCGCACCGAAGCGGGTACCGAGGCCCGCGCCCTGGCGCGCATCCGCCGCCACCCGCGGGGGAGCAGCCGCGCGGCCCTCTCGTACTCCCGGGGAGGTACCCGCACTGCCGCTGGCCGTACGACGACTTCGACCCGCCCCCGGACCAGGCTCGGAAGCGACGGAAAGCACTGCTCCGCACCCCTTCCGAGGAGATGGACATCATGCACACCCTGGCGTTCGACGGCGGGCCCGGCCCGTGGATCCTGTTCTTCCCGCTGATCTGGGCCGCCGTGGTGTTCGGCGTGGTCACGGTCCTGCGCCGCACGGTGTGGCGCGGCCGCGGCGGGCCCTGGCAGCGGGGCGTCGCCGGAGTCGACGAGAAGTCGCCCATCGCCGTGCTCGGCCACCGCTTCGCCTCCGGCGAGATCGACGAGGACGAGTACTGGCGCCGTCTCAGCGTCCTGAACGAGGAGTTCGGCCGCGTGTCCAAGGGAGGCCGGTCGTGAACACCGCCACCGCTCCGCAGCCGACCGGGATCCGCTACGCCGCACGGGTCGAGCGGGCCGTCAAGGTCTACGGCTCGACGGCGAACGCCAGGACCGCCGAGACCGCGGTGACCGCCCTGGACGACGTCAGCGTCGGCTTTCCCGCCGGGCGCTTCACCGCGATCATGGGCCCGTCCGGCTCGGGCAAGTCCACCCTGATGCACTGCGCCGCGGGCCTGGACACCCTCACCTCGGGCTCGGCCTACATCGGCGGGACGGACCTCGGCTCCCTCGACGACCGGCGGCTGACCCTGCTGCGCCGCGACCGGATCGGCTTCGTCTTCCAGGCCTTCAACCTGGTGCCGACGCTGACCGTCGCGGAGAACATCACCCTCCCGATGGACCTCGCGGGACGCCGCCGCGACCGCGCGCAGCAGGAGTGGACGGACGCGCTCATCGACGTCGTCGGCCTGCGCGACCGGCTGCACCACCGGCCCGCCGAACTCTCCGGCGGACAGCAGCAACGCGTCGCCGTGGCACGGGCGTTCGCGGGCCGTCCCGACGTCGTCTTCGCCGACGAGCCCACCGGGAACCTCGACTCGCGCTCCGGCGACGAGGTCCTCGGGCTGCTCGGCCGCACGGTGCGCCAGATGGACCGCACCGTCGTCATGGTCACCCATGACCCGGTGGCCGCCGCCCACGCCGACGAGGTCGTCTTCCTCGCCGACGGCCGTCTCGTGGACCGCATGCGGGCCCCCACGGCCGACAAGGTCCTCGACCGCATGAAGGCCTTCGAGGCCACGGGCGCGGCCCGGTCCGGCGTGGCCTCGTACGACGCGTACGGCGCGGAGACGTACGACGCCTCCGGGAGCGAGGCCTCCGTACGCGACGCCTCCGTACGCGATGCCTCCGGCGCGTACGGCGACACGGAAGGAGCGGCGTCATGACCTCCCTCGCCCCCGCCGCACGCCTCAGCCTCACCTCCCTGCGCGGCCACAAGCGCCGCTTCGCCGGTACGTTCGTCGCGGTGCTGCTCGGCGTCGCGTTCCTGGCGGGCACCCTCGTCATGGGGGACACGCTGCGGGCGAGCTTCGACACGATGTTCGGGAACGCCACCCGCGGCACCGACGCGGTCGTGCGGGCCGAGAACACCATCACCACGCCCGGCGAGAGTCAGGGGGTCCGCCAGGCCGTCGACTCCGGCCTCGCCGAGCGGATCGCGCGCGTGCCGGGCGTCGCGGCGGCCGAGCCCAGCATCGAGGGCGCGGGACAGCTCGTCGGCAAGGACGGCGACCCGGTCGGCGGCCAGGGCCCGCCCACCCTCGCGGGCAACTGGATCGACGACACCGCGCTCAACCCCTACCGGCTCGCCGAGGGCCGCGCCCCGGCGAAGTCCGGCGAGGTCGTCGTCAACCGCGGCGCCGCCGAGAGCGGCGACCTGAAGATCGGCGACACCACGACCCTGCGCACGCCCGACCCGGTCGAGGTGACCGTCGTGGGCCTCGCCACGTTCGGCGGCGAGGACGGGATGGCGCAGACGACCTTCACCGGCATGACCCGTGCCGACGCGGAGAAGTACCTGACGCCGAAGCCGGGGCAGGCCTCGTCCATCCAGGTGCGGGCCGGGCCGGGGACCGGGCAGGCGGAACTCGTCGACGCGCTGGCCCCCGTCCTGCCCCGGGGCGTCGAAGCCATCACGGGCCAGGCGGCGGCGGCGGAGAACTCCGAGATGATCTCCGGTCAGTTCCTGACGCTGTTCACCACGTTCCTGCTCGTCTTCTCCGGCGTCGCGCTCCTGGTGGCGACCTTCTCGATCCACAACACGTTCGCGATCGTCGTCGCCCAGCGCACGCGCGAGAACGCCCTGCTGCGCGCCCTCGGCGCCTCCCGCCGCCAGGTCACAGGGGCGACGCTCCTGGAGGCCGGTGCCGTCGCAGTGGTCGCGTCCCTCGCGGGCCTCGCGGGCGGCATCGCCATCGCGGCCGGGCTCCAGGCGCTGTTCCCCGCCATCGGATTCCCCTTCCCCGAAGGCGACTTGGTGATCAGCGGCACGTCGATGCTGCTGCCCCTCGCGGTCGGCGTCGTCGTCTGCGCGGCCTCGGCGCTGCTGCCCGCCGTCCGGGCCGGGCGCACCGCGCCGCTCGCCGCGCTGCGCGAGACGGCCGTCGACCACTCCGGCGCCTCGCGGGCACGAGCCGTCGCGGGCACCGCGCTCGGCCTGAGCGCCGTGGGCCTCGCCCTGTTCGGCGTCCTCGCCGACCCGTCGGTGTGGCTGGCGGGGACCGGTGCCGTGCTCGCGCTCGTCTCGTTCGTGGTGCTCGGGCCCGTCGCCGCCTCCCGCGCGGTACGCGTCATCGGCGGCCCGCTGGACCGGCTGCGCGGCGTCACCGGCGGCCTCGCCCGGCGCAACGCCCTGCGCAGCCCCAAGCGCACCGCCGCCACCGCGAGCGCCCTGATGATCGGTGTCGCCGTCGTGTCCCTGTTCACGGTCTTCGGCGCGTCCCTGAAGGCGACCATGGACCAGACGGTGTCCCGGTCCTTCGCGGGCGACATCGCGGTGAGCACGCCCTCCTTCGGCGCCGGAGGCAGCGGTCTGAGCCCCCGGCTCGCCCCCGCGCTCGCCGAGCGCCCGGAGGTCGCCACGGCCGTCGGCCTCGGCAGGGGAGTGGCCGAGGTGAACGGCGAGGGCCGGGCCCTGACCGTCACCGACCCGCGAGCCCTCGCCCGGTCCTTCGACCTCGGCGACGTCCAGGGCACGCTGACCGGCCTCGGTGACGACGGCATCGCCGTCACCCGCACCGAAGCCGACAAGCGGCACCTGAAGGTCGGCGACCGCGCCGAACTCGCCTTCACCGACGGCAAGAAGGACACCTTCACCGTCCGCGCCGTGTACGGCAGGTCGGAGCTCGTGGGCGACTACGTCGTCACCCGCGAGGCCTGGACCCCGCACCGCGCCCAGGACTCCGACACGCTGGTCTCCGTCACCTTCGAGGACGGCGTGAGCTCCGCCGAAGGCGAGGCCGCGGTGTCCGCCGTGGCGAAGGACTACGGCAACCCCGAGGTGCAGACCCGCGACGAGTACGCCCAGGCGTCGGCAGGAGGCATCGACATGATGCTCACCCTCGTCTACGCGCTGCTCGCCCTCGCCGTGCTCATCGCGCTGCTGGGCATCGCCAACACCCTGACGCTCGCCCTGCACGAACGCACCCGGGAACTGGGCCTGTTGCGGGCCGTCGGACAGACCCGCGCCCAGCTGCGCGCCATGGTCCGCTGGGAGTCCGTCCTGGTCGCCGCGTTCGGCACCGCGGGCGGCCTGGCGCTCGGCGGCTTCCTCGGCTGGGTCCTGGTGAAGGCGTCCGACGGGGCGTCCGACAGCACCTTCGCGTTCGCCCTGCCGCCGCTGCCGCTCACCGTGGTCGCCCTGGTGGGCGTGGTCGCGGGCGCCCTCGCGGGCCTGCGCCCGGCGCGACGCGCGGCACGTCTCGACGTACTGCGCGCGATCGCGACGGAGTGACAGGAGCACGGCGGAGAGCGAGAACGACATCCGTGAGAACGGTCGTCAGCGAAAGGACACAGGAAGGCACCGGAAAGCGCAGGAAGCGCGGCAAGACGCAGGAACAGGACGAGATCAGTCACCGCCCGGTCAGCCAGGAACGGCCGACCGGGCGGGAGTATGTGCGCCGACGGGCGCGACGGAGACGAAGGAGCGGGTGCTCTCGGCGTCGTACGCCGGGTACGTCGGCAGGTCCACGGTGGGCGAAGGGGCGGCGAGCGTGAACCAGACGACCTTGCCGTGCTCGCCCTCCGGCCTCACCCCCCAGCTCTCGCTGACGGCGGCGACCATGGCGAGCCCGCGGCCGCAGGTCTCGAACGGCTCCGCGTCGCGCACCTCCGGCAACCGCGGATCGTGGTCGTGCACGGAGACCATGAGACGGCCGAGCATCAGCTCGATGTCCACGGTGCAGATCTTGTCCGGCTCCGCGTGCCGGTGGACGTTGGTCAGCAACTCGGTCACGCCGAGCGCGGCCCGGTCTATCAACGGATCGAGATGCCAGTAGCGCAACTGCGCCGATACGATTCTGCGGACTTGACCGATCCGCGACGGCAGGGCTTGGAGCTCTACCGTGCACTGCCTGCTTGGCTGGCTGATCACGGTGCGACTCCCCGAAGTGAGGTCCGGAAGAAGACGGCGTTCCGATCCAGCAGGGGCCCGCGCGCTGTCTGCCGCCTGCTGTCGGGCCGGCGGGCTGGTTCGCAGCGTTATCGCCGGTAAACCCAGAGTGATGTGAGACCAGAGTGACGCAGGGGGTGCGGGCGTGCAACTCGCGCCCGGCTCGGCCCGTCAGGCGGCCCTTCGGCCGCCCGCGCTGCGCAGCGCCTCCAGGAAGGCGCGGACGGAAGGCGGCCCGGGTTCCCCGGGCACCGGATCGTGGTCGCCGAGCGTGAGTCGGTAGCGCGTGCCGTTGACCTCGGCGAGCGCCCGGTCGTGCGGGGCGAACCACGGTTTTCCCACGCGCACCGCCTGCACCGGTGCACTGTCGATCTCCGTGCCGTAGCTGGTGAGCAGTTCCAGTCTGCCGTCGTTGATCCGCACCTGTCCCGCACGGGTCAGGGAGCGCAGCCGCTTCCCGATCCGCACGCCCGTGGCCGCGAACTCCGGCTCTGCCATGAGGCTCCGCCCCCTCGCGCGCGGTGCGTCCCGCGCATGGTGTGCCGCGGCCCGTGACGTGCCGCGGGCCTTCGTCTGCCGCTGTCCGGGCGCCGCCCGATGGCGCCCGTCCGGGACCCTACCCCTGCCCCGTGCGGTGCAGTGTGCACGTGCCCGGCGCCGAGCACTAGGGCGTACGGCGACGTCGCACATGCCACTTCCGTGCGTGACCACGTCAGGAACTCAAGGGGGCCAGATGGCCGCGACAGCTGCGCCTTTGAGGTGCCAAAAGGAGTGTTTATGCAGGTGAGGGCGGTGTTGTAGGTGTTTATCATCGAGGGGTCCGGCCGGATCGAACCGCGTCCGGCATGAGCGCGAGGAGCCACGCGGTGAGCACCATCCAGCACGACCCGAACGGCGAGCCCGCCGTCACACTCGATGTCGACCGGAGCGACGCGGAGTACCGTTCCTGGCTGAAAGAAGCCGTACGCAAGGTCCAGGCCGACGCCAACCGTTCGGCCGACACGCATCTGCTGCGCTTCCCGCTGCCCGAGCACTGGGGCATCGACCTGTACCTCAAGGACGAGTCGACGCATCCGACCGGCAGCCTCAAGCACCGGCTCGCCCGCTCGCTGTTCCTGTACGGACTGTGCAATGGCTGGATCCGCCCGGGACGCCCCGTGATCGAGGCCTCCAGCGGCTCGACGGCCGTGTCGGAGGCCTACTTCGCGAAGCTGATCGGCGTGCCCTTCATCGCGGTGATGCCGCGCACGACCAGCGCCGAGAAGTGCCGCCTCATCGAATTCCACGGCGGCCAGTGCCACTTCGTGGACGACTCGCGCACGATGTACGCGGAGTCGGCCGCGCTCGCCGTCGAGACCGGCGGCCACTACATGGACCAGTTCACGTACGCGGAACGGGCCACGGACTGGCGCGGCAACAACAACATCGCCGAGTCGATGTACCAGCAGCTGCGCCTCGAGCGCTATCCGGAGCCCGCGTGGATCGTGGCGACCGCAGGGACGGGCGGCACCTCGGCGACCATCGCGCGCTACGTGCACTACATGCAGCACGACACCCGCATCTGCGTCGCCGACCCGGACAACTCGTGCTTCTTCGACGGCTGGACGAACCACGACCCGGACGCCACCAGCGACTGCGGCTCCCGCATCGAGGGCATCGGCCGCCCCCGCATGGAGCCGAGCTTCGTGCCCGGCGCCATCGACCGCATGATGAAGGTCCCGGACGCGGCGAGCGTCGCCGCCGTCCGCGCCCTGGAGCAGGTCATCGGCCGCAAGGCGGGCGGCTCGACCGGCACGGGCCTGTGGAGCGCCCTGAAGATCGTCGCCGAGATGGTGGCGGCGGGCCGCACCGGCAGCGTCGTGACCCTCCTCTGCGACCCCGGCGACCGCTACCTGGACAAGTACTACTCCGACGCGTGGCTCGCCGAGCAGGGCCTGGACATCCGGCCGTACGCGGCGGCCATAGAGACGCTCCTCACCACGGGCGAGTGGACGCACGCCTGAGCCGGACCGGCCTCAGGCCTTCGTGCCCGACAGACGGCGGTCCAGGTTCCTGACCGCCGTGTCGAAGGACTTGCCCAGGCCCCGGCGGCCGTGCCGGAAGAGGAAGCGCATCAGGCCCCTGGGCTCGACCGCGAAGGTCCACCGCACCCGCGTGCCGGTGCCGATGGGCGTCAGGTGCCACTCCTCGACCAGGGCGCGGACCCCGGGCGCGTTCGTGACGTCGACGCGGTAGACGTACCGCGTCGAGGCGTCCGCGGCGAGGATCGTCTCCACCATCCGGAAGCCGCCCTGGAGTTGGACCACCCGGCCCGCGCCGCCCCGCGTGGGCCGGGCGCGGGTGATCGAGCCGAACCACGCGGGCCACTGCTCCACGTCCACGGCCAGGGCCTGGAACACCGCCTCCGGCGGCGCGGCCACCTCGCGGACGAAGACGTGCCGCACGGGAGCGGTCACGAGGAAGTCGAGCCCCACGGGCCTCAGACGGCGTGGCATCGCACTCAGCCCCCAGCGGACGGCGGTGGTGGAACGAGTACGGTCACCTTAGAGGAGCGCGCCCGACAACGGCAGGGACCGGCGGACACCGGTCGCCCTCAGGCCTCCTCGGCGCTCTCCGGCTCGCCCGCCACGACGAGCCGCAGCTGCTCGGAGATCTCCGCGCGGGCCTCGGCGGGCAGCCCCGCGTCGGTCACCAGCGTGTCCACCTGCCCCAGCGTGGCGAAGGAACTCAGGCCCACCGTCCCCCACTTGGTGTGGTCGGCGACCACCACGACCCGGCGCGCGGACTGCACGAGGCGCCGGTTGGTCTCGGCCTCCGCGAGGTTGGGCGTGGACAGACCGGCACCGGCCGCTATGCCGTGCACGCCGAGGAACAGCACGTCGAAGTGGAGCGCCGCGATCGCCTGGTCGGCGACCGGGCCGACCAGTGAGTCCGACGGCGTGCGCACCCCGCCGGTGAGCACCACCGTGGCGGCCCCCTGCCGCTGGCCCGAGCTGCGCTGCGCGGCGTGGAAGACGTCCGCGACCCGCACCGAGTTCGTCACCACCGTCAGGTCCGGCACGTCCAGGAGCCGATGCGCGAGCGCGTACGTCGTCGTACCGCCGGAGAGCGCGATCGCCGTGCCCGGGGCCACCAGGGCCGCCGCGGCGCGCGCGATGTCCTCCTTGGCGCTGAGCTCCAGACCCGACTTGGCCTCGAAGCCCGGCTCGTGCGTGCTCGCCTCAGCCACCGGGACGGCGCCGCCGTGGACCTTCTCCAGGACGCCCTGACGGGCGAGCGCGTCCAGGTCGCGCCGGACCGTCATGTCCGAAACACCCAGTTTCCTGGTGAGTTCGTTGACCCGGACGCCGCCGCGGCGGCGGACCTCGTCCAGGATCAGGGCGCGGCGCTGCTCCGCGAGGAGGTGCTGGTTCTCACTCACCCCAGGTCCGGCCCTTTCGCCTCGTCACGCCCGTCATCAGGTCGCCTCATCCTCGCATGCGCCACCGGTGGATAACGAAGGGGGAGATTACGTGACGGCGGGTGCGCACGGAGCCCCGAGCCGGGATCCTTGGTACTCGCAGTCAGCAGCGCACACCTCGGGGGAAGCGGAACAGTGGAGCGCGCCACGGCGGGGCAGCCCGCCCATGCCAAGGAACCGGCGTCCGGCACGCCCGCACCGGCGGAGCGGATCGCCCTGGAACTACTCGTCCACGGCGTCGGCGGCGCCACGCCGCAGGAGATGCTCGACGACCCCAGGACCGTGCGCATTTCTGGCGACGGCACCGCGGCCGTCCACCGCCGCGCCGACGACGTGACGGCCGAGTCCCGCCCGGAGGACTACCGCGGCCGCCCCGTCCCGGAGGCGTACGTCTGGTCCAACCTCACCTCCGGCAACGGCTCACGTGCCCTGTGGCTCCTCCTCCTGCCGTTCATGGTGGTCAACCTCGCGCACTGGATGCGCCCCACCGCACGCCGCATGAAGCGGGCCGTGCGCGCGTACGGCCTCCTGGTGCGCCTCGTCGCGCTCACCCTCACCGTGCTGCTCGTGGCCGCGGCCTGCGAGATAGCGGTCGACCTGGTGGCCTGGCAGTGCGCGGGCACGCGCGCGTGCGTGGCCGACCACTCCTGGCTCGGCTTCCTCGCCCCCGAGGCGGCCGGGGGCGGCGGCTGGTGGTCGCAGCCGGGGCGCCGCCTCGCGCTCGCCGCGGCCCTGCCCGTCGCACTCACCGGTCTGCTCTGGTACCTGTCCCACCGCACCTGGAGCGCCTACGAGTCCCAGCAGCCGCTGCCGCACCAGCCCGACCCCGAGGAGGCCGCCCGCAACGCCCTCGGCAGGCCCGGCTTCTGGTACGGACGCCGGCTCGTCGCCCGGCTGCGTGCCGCCCACACCGCCGCGGGCCTGCTCACGGTCGCCGCCGCCGTGGGCGCGTCCGCCGCCCGGTACGACCGCCGCCCCGGCGGCTCCGCGCTCCTGGACGTCCTCGGCTGGGCCCTGCTGGCGGCCCTCGCCGGGTGCGGGGCCTTCGTGGTGTGGGTGGTGTGCCGCAGGGGCCGCAGCGAGCACCGGCTCGACCAGCGGCTCGACCGCACCCTGGTGCGCTGCCTTCCGCTCGCCGCCCTCGCCCTGCTCGTCCTCGCGGTCCTGTACGCCGGCTGGTCGCGCCCCGACTGGGCCTCCACGGGCCGCCTTCCGGGCAACGCGACCTTCGGCGGCATCGCCCTCGTCCAGGGCGCCCTGGTGCTCGCCCTCGCGGCCGTCGCCACCGCGCTCCACCGCAGGGCGCCCGACACGCGCACCGCCGTCCGGGGCCTCGGCGGCCCCGCCGTGGCCATGCTGGCCTGCGCCCTGGGCGGCGTCATGTCCGGCGGCGGCTCGCAGCGCGTCGCCGACTGGCTGGACGGCAGGGGCGGCACCATCGAAGGGCCGCCCGCCCTCCTCACCTGGCAGGCCTCCGTCATCCCGCCGCTGCTCGTGGTCGTCGCCGTGCTGTGCGCAGGGCTCGCCGTCAGCACCGCGCGGCAGCTGCGCGTCGAACTCGCCCGCGTGCCGCGCGAGTACCCCGGCGAACGCCCCGACACCGCCCGCACCCGGCGCATCGCCGCCAAGCGCGTGAGCGCCACCCTCACCGACCGCGTGCCCCTCATCGTCGGCGTCACTTCGGCCACGACGCTGCTGCTCGGCGCCGCCGCGCTCGTCGGGGCCTGGGCGAGCGACGAGGTCCCCGGCGAGGCCGCCGAGGGCGCGCCAGGGTTCGTCGAGGGCACCGCGCAGACCGCGCAGGCGCTCGGCTCCTGGCTGATCGGCTTCGGCTTCATACTGTTCGTGACCTGGGGCCGCCGCGCCTACCGCGACGCGTCGGCGCGCCGCACCATCGGCATCCTGTGGGACGTCGGCACGTTCTGGCCGCGCGCCGCCCACCCGTTCGCGCCGCCCTGCTACGCCGAGCGCGCCGTGCCCGACCTGACCTGGCGCATGCACACCTGGACCCGCGCCACGGGCGGCCGCCTCGTCCTCTCCGGCCACTCCCAGGGCAGCGTCCTGGCCGCCGCCGCGGCCTGGCAGCTGCTGCCGTCCGTGCGCAAGCGCGTCGCGCTGCTCACCTACGGCTCGCCGCTAGAGCGCCTGTACGGCCGCTGGTTCCCCGCGCACTTCGGGCCCGCCGCGCTCAGCTCCCTGCACCGCGAGGTCGACTGCTGGCGCAACCTCCACCGCGCCACCGACCCCATCGGCGGCCCCGTGCGGCTGCACGGCGACTGCGGCCCCCAGGTCGACCGCGCCGCGCTCAGGGACCCGCTCGCCTACGGCCGCACCGCCGAGCACCCGCTGCCCGCGCCGCTGCTCGGCCACGGCGACTACCAGGCCGACCCCGCGTTCGCCGAGGAGCGCACCCGGCTGCTCGGCCGGCTCAGGCCGGCCGTGCCGCGTCCTGCGCCAGCTCAGGAAGGTCTTCCGGATACAGCAGGGTGAGGTCGTCCGTGCTCGGCGCCATCACCTGCGCGACACGGCCCGCGTGGCGCTCCACCATCGCCTCGAACGTCTGCCGCGCGGTGCGGCCGTTGCCGAACGTCGGACCCTTCGGGATGGCGGTGAAGTACTTCAGGAGCGCCTCGGTGGTGCCCGTGCCGAGCGTGTACTCGTGCTCCTCCGCCTGCTGCTCGACGATGCGGAGGAGTTCCTCGGCGTCGTAGTCGCCGAACGTGATGGTGCGCGAGAAGCGGGAGGCCACCCCGGGGTTGACCGATAGGAAGCGGTTCATCTCCTCCGTGTAGCCCGCGACGATCACCACGACCGCCTCGCGGTGGTCCTCCATCAGCTTCACGAGCGTGTCGATCGCCTCCCGGCCGAAGTCGCGCCCGGAGTCCTCCGGCGAGAGCGCGTACGCCTCGTCGATGAACAGCACGCCGCCACGGGCCTTCTCGAACGCCTCCTGGGTGCGGATGGCCGTGGAGCCGATGTGCTCGCCCACCAGGTCCACGCGCGACACCTCGACGAGATGGCCGCGCTCCAGGACGCCGAGAGAGGCCAGGATCTCGCCGTAGAGCCGCGCCACGGTCGTCTTGCCCGTGCCGGGGGAGCCGGTGAACACCAGGTGGCGGCGGACGGACGCGGCCTTGAGGCCCGCCTCCTGGCGGCGCCGCCCCACCTCGATCATGTCGGTGAGCGCCCGCACCTCGCGCTTGACGCTCTCCAGGCCCACCAGTGTGTCCAGCTCCCCGAGCACGGCCTTGGACGAGCGGGACGGCTCCGGCGCGGGCCGCGCGGGCGGCTGCTCGGTGACGCGCGGCTCGGGCACCGCGCCGAGGAGGCCCGCCGACTGCGTGGCCGTCTGCACGGCCGCCTCGGGCGCGGCGGGCCGCACGCTGGCGCTCTCGTCGCTGGTGCACTCCTCGACGAGCGGGCCGTCCTCCGCGAATTCGTAGCCGCCGCGCGCGCACCGCTCCGTGCGGCACCGCTTCAGCGTCGTACGGCAGCCGTCCAGGACGTGGAAGCCGTAGCCGCCGCTGCCGACGACCTTGCAGCGCTGAAAGGTGCCGCGTCCGCCCGCCGAGACGTAGAAGCCCGCCTCGGCGGGGGAGGTGACGGTGCACCGCTCGATGGTCGGGTCGGCGCCCTTGGTGACGATCACGCCGGTCTGCGTGCCGTCCACGGTGCAGTCCGCGAGAACGCCGCCGCTGCCGTGGTCGCGGAACCACGCGCCGGTCGCCGCCTCCCGGATGCGCACGTCGTCCAGCTGGGCGGTCGCGCCGTCGCTCACCGACACCGCCGTGTTGCGCACCTGCGTCAGATCACTGTCTATGACGTCGACGCGCGAGCCCCGGTCGAGGACGAACAGCGCGTCCGGCACGTCGTGCACCCGGCACGACTCCAGGACGGCCGTCGCGCCGTCGCTGACCCACACCGCCGGGTAGTCGCCCGTGCTGTCGTGGATCTCGCACTGATTGGCGTCCACGCGCGTGCCCGGGTCCCACACCGACAGGCCGTTGCGCCCGAACTCGCGCACCGTGCTCCGCGTCAGCGTGAGGACCGAGCGCGAGCGCAGGTCGATCGCGTTCTCCGGGATGTCGTGGATGCGGCAGTCGGCGAGGGTGAGGACCGCGTCCGTGTCGAGCGTGACGCCGTCGGACGTCGTGCGGTGCACCGCGCAGTCGGTGAGATGGGCCGTGGCGCGCGCGGTGATCTGCACGCCCGCGCCCTTGACCTCGTACACCTCGCAGCCGACGGCCTCCAGGCCGCTGTACTCGCCGGTGACCGAAAGGCCCGCCCCCGAGGTGTGGTGGACCCGGCAGCGCTCGAGGCGCGGATGGCCGCCGCCGCGCACCGCGACCCCGGACTGGCCCGCGGCGACGACCTCGCACTCCTCGAACACGCCGCCTCCGCCGTCGAGTACGGCGATGCCGATGCCGCCCGCGTTGTCGACCGTGCAGCGGCGCAGGGTGGGCCGTGCGCCGCCGCGGACCTCGATGCCGGCCGCGGAGCGCGTCATCACGCGGATGTCCGTGAGCTCCGGCGCGCCGTCCTCGACGAGCAGCGCGGGCGCGGCCGAGTCCTGGCCCTCGATGTGCAGGTCCTGCACGACGGCGGAGGCCCGCACCGTCAGGGGCACGCCGTCGACCGGCGCGATGCGCACGGAGCCGGGGGAGCCCTCGGGGCCGCGCAGCGTGACCCCCCGCTGGACGACGAGGTTCTCGCGGTACGTCCCCGGGGCGACTGTCAGGACGTCCCCGTCGCCCGCGGCCTCCAAGGCGGCGGTCAGCGATGCGTACTCTCCCGTGCGGCGCCGCCACCGCGACGTACCGGTGTGCGTCACCTGGACCGTGCCCTGTGCCATGGAGTTGCTCTGCCCCCACCTCGACGTACGCGGGACCTCGCGCCCGCGCGCGAGGAGGCCGAAGAGTTGGCCCGCTCCACCGTAGCGCGCGCGGCGCGGGGGAGTTGACCCGATGGGCAGGCTCTCAGCAGCTCAAGCGCCCGTACCGGTCTTCCCCCAGTCCGGTCCCGCCTGCTCCCAGGCCTGGTCCCAGCGGGCGTGGCGCCGCTGGACGATGCGCCACAGGAGCAGCCGCCTGGCGCCTTCGACGAGACCGGCGCCCGCGAGGGCGGCGCCGAATCCGGCGAGGGCCGCGTGGGTCGTCGCGGTGGCCGGGTCGAGCGGGCGGCCGACGACGCGGCCGTGCCGGTCGGTCCAGACGGTGAACCGGTCGCCGGGCCGCGGCGACTTGAGCTCTGACGCGACCGCGCCCGCGTGCCCCGAGCCGTCCGGCCCTCTCCAGGCGGCGAGCACGCGGCGCTGCGCGTCCCGCGCCGACGAGGTCTCCGGGTCGGGGTCGAGGGGCGCCTTGTCGAGCTTCTTCAGGACGGTGGCCGTCACGACGTGCCGGGCTTCGCGCTGGGCCTCCACCGAGCGCAGCAGCGCGTCATTGGTCAGGCTGCCCGTCACCGCGCCGACCACCGGGGCCGCGACGACGATGAGCACGAGGGCGACCAGGGCCACCCAGGCCTCGGCCAGGTCCGTCCCGCGGCGCAGTGGATTGCGGCGCCAGCGCCAGAGTCCGGCGATCGCTCGCACGGTCCTGCACCCCCTTCCGCGTCCGTCACCACGGCCCTAACCGTGAACGGCACGGCTCACGCGTGGGTCACGAGAACTGAGGATGGCATCACCCTCCTTCTCGTCGCTTTCCGGACTCGTCCCGGTGAGGCCCGCGCGGGCGCTCGCCGGTGCTTTCCAGCGAGTCCCCGAGGGGGTCCCGACAGACCTCAACGACCTTGTCCCGCCTTCGAGTTCCCCGCGCCCGTCCTGTTCATTCGAGGATCTTCGGCGGGTCACCGATACGGATGGTCCCCGTCGTCAGCGGAATGAGGTCGGCCCGCGAAGGAGGCTGGTCGTCGCCGTGGCGGGGAGTTCGGGCGCCCCACATTCGACCGGAAACGGTTCATGGGCGCGGGCCCTCGGCGGCGTGCGGGGACGCCGTGCGCGAGGCAAGGAAAGCGCGGCCTGGCGCGCGCACGCGAAAGCCGCCGTCGGCCCATGGCGCGACGGCGACTTGTGCGTGGGCGCTGCCGGCGCGGGCGTCGGGTCAGGACCCCGCCGCGCGCTGTCGATCCGTACTCGTCGACGCTCCCCCGCGAGCCCGGGCTCGGTGGCGGCCTCACGCCGGGCGTGCCCCCCGGCCGCCTTCAGCGGATGAACGTGGATCGAGTGAACGACGGGCGTCGACACGCGGCCATGCTGTCGGTGGTCACTCCGACGGCGATGGCCGCCGCCGCTCAGTAGCCCCGGTACTGCTGTCGGTTGTACGGGTCCTCGTGGGGCGCGGGGGCCGGGCGGGGCGCCGCGGGGCGCATCGCCTCATAGCCCGTCGTGGTCCCCATGGGCCGCTGCTGCTGCGGGCCCGGATAGCCGCGGGGCGGACCCGCCTGCTGCGGGATGTACGGCGCGGGAGCCTGCTGCAGCGGAGCGGGCTGCGGGGCGGGCGCGTAGCCGTACGCGGCGTTCGGGGGAGTTGCCGTCGAGGGCCCGGAGGGCGCCGACGGCAGGGCGGGCAGCGCGGCCGGAAGGGCCGGGAGGTGGCTGCCCGTGTCATAAGGGGAGGGGTTCACCCGGATCGGGGCGATCTGAGGAGTGCCCCGCTCGGCGACCAGAGAGTCGTAGATCGGGGTGTCCGGGAAGGACGGCGCGGAGTAGTAACCGCCGCCATAGGTGGAGCGGGGGGAGGTCATGCTCCATAAGTTAAGCCCTTGATGTGCTGGTTGGGGAGACCGATAAGAGGGTTGTTTGCCGTGTTGCCAGTGCCTTCGGATCCTCAATGCGAGCGAACCTGGGAAAATCGGTCGCGCGCCGACGTAGGGATCCTGTAAAAGGCGAGGTCTCCTGGGTTACCGGTGGTCGACCGGCGGTTGACGCGGAGCGATTGACGGGTGGGTCGGTGCGGCTCCGCGAATGCCAGGTAATAGGTTGGGCGGGAACGGAACGGCGGTCCTGCCGGGCCCGGCACTGGTGATGGGGGCAGACATGTCTATGGCCAAAGGTTCGAATGTTCCCGTGCAGGCATCTGCCGTACGGATCGAATTGGGGTGGGGTTCCGGACCCGGAGTTCCGGACGCCGACGCGTCCGCGCTGTTGCTCGCGGCCTCCGGGAAGGTGCGCTCGGACGCGGACTTCGTCTTCTACAACCAGGCGACGCACGCATCGGGCGCCGTGCGCCACGAGGGCAAGCGGACCGCGGGCGGCACCGTGACGGACGCGCTCGTCGTCGACCTCGCGCGCGTGGAGCCCGCCGTCGAGACGGTCGTGCTCGCCGCGTCCTCGGACGGCGGCTCGTTCGGCAAGATCCCCGGTCTGCACATCCGCGTCCTCGACGCCGCGAGCGGGGCGGAGATCGCGCGCTACGACAGCGCCGACGCGAGCGTGGAGACGGCGTTCGTCCTCGGTGAGCTCTACCGGCGCCAGGGCGCCTGGAAGTTCCGCGCCGTCGGCCAGGGGTACGGCAGCGGCCTGGCAGGCCTGGCGACGGACTACGGCATCACGGTGGACGAGCCCCAGCAGCCGGCCGCACCGACCCCGCCGCCCGCGCCCGCCCCGCCGGTGGCGGCTCCCGCACCCGCCCCGGCCCCGCCCGTGGCCGCGCCCGCTCCGGTCTCGCCGCCCCCGCCGCCCGCCGCCCCCGCCCAGCCGGTGCGGCTGACCAAGGTCACGCTCACCAAGGAGGCGCCCACCGTCTCCCTGACCAAGCAGGGCGGCACATCGGGCGCGCTGCGCGTGAACCTCAACTGGGAGGTGCGCAAGCAGTTCAAGGGCTGGGCCAGCAAGCTCGGGCGCGCCGTGGCGATGCACGCCGACCTGGACCTCGACCTGTGCGCGCTGTTCGAACTGGCCGACGGCCGCAAGGGAGTCGTCCAGGCCCTCGGCAACGCCTTCGGAGCCCTGAACCAGCCCCCGTACATGCTCCTGGACGGCGACGACCGCACCGGAGCCGTGTCGACCGGTGAGAACCTCACCGTCAACCTCGACCACACGCAGGACTTCAAGCGCATGGTCATCTTCGTGACCATCTACGAGGGCGCGCGCAGCTTCGCCGACCTCAACGCGACGGTCACGCTGACGCCGCAGCACGGCGCGCCGATCGAGTTCTCCCTCGACGAGTGCACGGTGCCGTCGACGGTGTGCGCCCTCGCGCTCATCACCAACCAGAACGGCGAGCTCGTCGTCCAGCGCGAGGCCCGCTATCTGGTGCCCGAGCGCGGCGTGAGCCCGCAGCGCACCATCGACTACGCCTACGGCTGGGGCATGAACTGGACGCCCGGCAGGAAGTGACCGCGGACGTCGGCGCCTCCCGGCACGTCGGAGGCGCCGGTCACGGCCGCGAGTCGGGAGCCGCCTCGGGGTGGGTTTCGGGCCGCGCGTACGTCCGGCCCTTCCACGCCGCGCCCCGCCCCCGGTAGTGCTGCACCGCGGAGTCCACCGTCATCAGCAGATACAAGAAAGCGGTGGCGGGCAGCGTGAGCGCGAGCCACAGCGGCTGGCGGTAGTAGCGCAGCATCGGCAGGTACGTCGCCGTCATGACGAGCCAGGCGAGGCCGCCGAGGACCGCGGCGGAGGCGTCGCCCACGGCCAGGCCCACGGCCACGGCGACTGGCGGCACCAGGTAGATCACCGCGAGCCCCGCCACCGTCCCGACGAGCACCGCGGGGTTGTGGCGCAGCTGGGCGTACGCGCTGCGGGCCACCATCCGCCACAGGTCCGCGAGGCGCGGATAGGGGCGCACGCTGTCGACGCGATCGGCGAGTCCCAGCCAGATGTGCCCGCCGCTCCGCTTGACCGCCCGGGCCAGGGCCACGTCGTCGATCACGGCGTGCCGGATGGCGTCCGGCACCCGCGCCCGCTCGGCGGCGTCCGCGCGCAGCAGCACACAGCCACCGGCCGCGGCGGCGGTCCGCCCGCCCTCGCGTGCGATCCAGCGGAACGGATACAGCTGTGCGAAGAAGTAGACGAACGCCGGGACGACCAGGCGCTCCCAGACACTGGCCACCCGGAGCCGTGCCATCTGCGACACCACGGCGAAGCCGCCGGACTCCGCGGCGGCCACCAACTCCCGCAGGCTGTCGGGCTCATGGGCGATGTCCGCGTCCGTGAGCAGCAGGTACTCCGGCTCACGCGCGCGTGCCAGGCCGATGCCGTGCCGCACGGCCCACAGCTTGCCCGTCCAGCCCGGCGGCGGTTCGCCCGGCGAGCCGACGGTCAGCGGCAGTCCGCCGTGCCGCTCGGACAGCTCCCGCGCGACCTCCTCGGTGCCGTCGGTGCTGCCGTCGTCGACGAGGAACACCTCGGCGTGCCCCGGATAGTCCTGCGCGAGCAGCGACGGCAGGCTGGCGGGCAGTACCCCGGCCTCGTCCCGCGCGGGGACGACGACCGCCACCGCCGGCCATCGCTCCGGCTCGCGCCGGGGTGGCAGGCGCAGGTCCGTGCGCCAGAAGAAGCCCTGTCCGACCAGCAGCCACAGCCACGCGGCGAGCGAGGCGGCGGAGATCCACGCAACGGCACTCATCCGCCGCAGTCTGCCCCACGGTGACCGGGTCGTGCGGCCCATCGTCTAAGGTGACCGGGTGAAGATCGCGCTCATGGACTCCGGTATCGGACTGCTCGCCGCGGCGGCCGCGGTACGGCGCCTGGCCCCGGGCACCGATCTCGTACTCTCCTCGGACCCGGACGGCATGCCCTGGGGCCCCCGCGACACCGCGGACCTCACGGAGCGGTCCCTCGCGGTCGCCGCGGCCGCCGCCGCGCACCGCCCGGACGCGCTGATCGTGGCCTGCAACACCGCGACCGTGCACACGCTGCCCGCCCTGCGCGCCCGCTTCGAGCCGGACCTGCCGGTCATCGGCACCGTTCCCGCGATCAAGCCCGCCGCGGCAGGGGGTGGGCCGATCGCCATCTGGGCCACCCCGGCGACCACCGGCAGCCCCTACCAGCGCGGCCTCATCGAGGAGTTCGCCGACGGCGTCGACGTCACCGAGGTGCCCTGCCCGGGCCTTGCCGACGCCGTGCAGTGGGCCGACGAGGCCGCCATCGACCGGACGATCGCGGCGGCCGCCGCCCTCACCCCGCCCGAGGTAAGGGCCGTCGTCCTGGGCTGCACCCATTACGAGCTGGTCGCGGAGCGCATCCGCGCCGCCGTCCAGCGGGCGGACCGGCCGCCGCTCGTCCTGCACGGCTCGGCCGGGGCGGTCGCCGCCCAGACGCTGCGCCGCATCGGCGAGGTGCCGGGCGCGCGTCCGGCGGCCGGAGGCGGCCACGGCGGCGTCAGGGTGCTCCTCAGCGGGCGCGAGGCCCCGCTGCCGCCCGCCGCCCTGGCGTACGCAGAGGGACGCCTCCTGGCGTCGGCGAGCCCGGCCCTGAAGGGCTGAGATCCGGCCCTGAAGGGCTGAGACGGACCCTCCCACCGGGAATCCTGGTGTTCGGAGTGTCCGGCCGGAGAGGTAACTCTCCGCGACGCGGTGCCTTCGCCGCGGATCGTGAGTAACCTCGATTCCATGACGGACCCCGCCCACGGCGAACGGGCTGCCGCCGACGATCAGCCCGAGATCTGGACCGGACGCGCGTCGAACCGCGTCCAGTGGCTGCTGGCCTGCGCCGGCGCGGCCTGCCTCGCGCTGGGGATCGACCTGGCCGTGGAGTCCCTGTGGCCCGCGGGCATCCTGCCGCTGGTCATGTCCATCGTCGGCTGCATCGCGGTCGGCCTGCTGATGCTCTTCGGCACCCTCGCCTTCGTCCACGTGGCCGTGAAGGTCGACAAGGAGTGCCTGGAGGTGCGCTGCGGCCACATCGGCGTGCCGCGCCGCCGCATCCCGCTCTCGCACGTCGTGGGCGCCGACTTCGCGCCCGCCGTCACGCCGCGGCACTGGGGCGGCTGGGGCTACCGCTGGCGGCCCGAGCAGGGCACCGCCGTCATCGTGCGGCGCGGCGAGGGCGTCGTCCTGCAGCTGGGGGACGGCCACAAGTTCACGGTCACCGTGGACAACGCGGAGAGCGCGGTCCGGGTCATCCGTGACCACCTGCGCCTGACGCCTCCTCCCGCGTCCACGGTCTGAGCTGCCGCCTCGGGGCCCGAGCCACCGGCCCGCTAGTGGCCGTCCGCCTCCCCGCCGTCCTGCAACGGCCGTGCCGTCGCGATGCCCGCGAGCAGGCCCGCGCCCGCCGTCACGGACGTCACGCTCAGCGCGTTGCCGAGCGTGGCCACCGCGGCCACGGAGGTCAGGGCCGCGCCCGCCGTCAGGACGACCGCGGTGGAGCGCGGCGAGCGCCACAGCGCGAACAGGAGCCAGGCGAACGCCGCCGTGAGCAGCGCCACCCCGGTGAAGCCCTGCTCGGCCGCCTGCTGGAGCAGCGCCGAGTGCGGTCTGCCGTCCTGGAGCAGGCCCTCCATCACACTCGGTGACGCGTCGCCGAACCGCCCCGGGCCCACCCCGAACGCCGGATGAGCGCCCACCAGGTCCCCGGCGTCCCGCCAGAGCCGCACCCGGTGCGGGCCGAGCTGGCCCTCCAGGGAGGCGGTCAGACCGCGGGGGAGCACGTCCTCGGCGATGGCCCAGGACGCCCCGGCCACCAGGACCGAGGCGAGCGCGAACCCCGCGAGGCCCAGCGTCCTGCGGGTCAGGGACGCCGCGAGCGAGCACAGCACGATCCCGGCGCAGGCGAGGAAGCCCGCCGTGGAGCCGAGGGCCGCCGCGCAGCCCACGACGCCGAGGGCGGCGAGGCGCAGACACAGCCGGAGCGCGGGACCGCGTGCCGCCCAGGCCGCGCAGCAGATCGCGCCCGCCGACAGGCTCAGGAGCGCGGCGGTGGCGCCGATGGGGCCGAGCGGCGAGGAGCTGGCGGGGCCGGGAGTGACGTGCGGCGCCGCGGCCGCGAGACAGACCCCCGCGAGCGCCCCGGCGCACGGGGCGGCCACCGGCAGGAGCGCTCCCGTGATGCGCCCGCCCGCGTACCCGGCGGCGACCGCGAGGATCGCGAGCAGCACGCCGTCCGGCCGCCCGCCGCCGAGCGCCGAAGTGATCAGTGCCCAGGCCGCGCACGCCGCGAGGACCGCCAGACCGCTCGCGTCGGCCACTCCGTGCCGCTCGCCGGCCCGCTCGGCCGTCACCGCCCCCGTCGACCCCAACCCGCCCCCCGAATGTCCGCGGGCCCCCGCCGTGCGGCAGCGCGTTCCAGCCGCTCGTCAGGGACTGCGGGACACCGTAGCGGCTGCCGAGGGGAATTGTGGATGTCTTGCGCAGAAACGATCTAGCAGATGTGTGGACGGGGCGCTCGGGGTGCCCGCGCGCGGGTGCCGACCGCGCTGTCCGCGCCCAGGTGGCGAGCCGTAGACTCCCCGAGTGACCGCCACCACCGCTCCCACCGAGACGTCGGAGCAGACCGCATCGCAGCCCGGACCGGAAACCCGCGCGGAGCGGGTGCGGCGACGGCTGGTTCCGGCCGTCGCCGCGGTGCTCTCCGGCGTCCTGCTCTACCTCAGCTTCGCGCCGCGCGAGCTGTGGTGGCTCGCGCCCTTCGCCTTCGCCCTGTGCGGCTTCGTCCTGCACGGCAGGAGGCCCCGTTCGGGGTTCCGCCTCGGCCTGCTGATGGGGCTCGGCTACTTCGTGCCGCTCCTGTCGTGGACGGGCGTCGACGTGGGGCCGCTGCCGTGGCTCGCCCTCGCCGTCGCCGAAGCGCTGTTCATCGGTCTGGCGGGCCTGGGCATCGCCTCGGTGTCGCGGCTCCCGGCGTGGCCGCTGTGGGCCTCCGGAGTGTGGCTCCTGTCCGAGGCGGCGCGGGCGCGCTTCCCCTTCGAGGGCTTCCCGTGGGGCAAGGTCGCCTTCGGCCAGCCCACTGGCGTGTTCCTGCCGCTCGCCGCGCTCGGCGGGACGCCGCTGCTCGGTTTCGCGGTGGTCCTGAGCGGCTTCGGGCTCGCCGACGTCGTGCGCCGTCTGCGGGCCGCGCCCCGGGCCCGGGACCGAGCCGTGCTGACCGCGGCCGCGCTCACGGTCGCGCCCGTGGCCGCCGGGGCCGCCGCCGCACCGCTGGTGTCCACGGCGGCGGAGCACGGCACCGCCACGGTCGCCGTCATCCAGGGCAACGTGCCGCGCATGGGCCTGGACTTCAACGCCCAGCGCCGGGCCGTGCTCGACCACCACGTCCGGGAGACGCTGCGCCTGGCCGCCGAGGTCAAGGCGGGCAAGGCCAAGCAGCCCGACCTGGTCCTGTGGCCGGAGAACTCCTCCGACATCGACCCGTTCACCAACTCCGACGCCTACGCGGAGATCGACAAGGCGGCGAAGGCCATCGGCGCCCCCGTCTCCGTCGGCGCCGTCGTCGCGGCGAAGGACGGCAAGCCCCGCAACCGGCAGATCCTCTGGGACCCCGAGACGGGCCCCGGGGCCTCGTACGACAAGCGCCACCTCCAGCCGTTCGGCGAGTACATGCCCTACCGGAGCTTCTTCAGGATCTTCAGCTCGGACGTCGACCGCGCCGGTGTCTTCGAACCCGGCACGAAGCCGGTCGTGTTCGACATGGCGGGCACCGAGGTCGGGCCCGTGACCTGCTACGAGGCGGCGTTCGACGACGTGGTGCGGGACCAGGTGAACGAGGGCGCGCAGATCCTGTCCGTGCCGAGCAACAACGCCACGTTCGAGCGCAGCCAGATGACGTACCAGCAGCTGGCCATCGACCGGGTGCGCGCGGTCGAGCACGGCCGGGCCGTCATGGTCCCGGTGACCAGCGGGGTGAGCGCCGTGATCCGCCCGGACGGCACCGTCGCCCAGCGCACCGGGATGTTCACCGCGGAGTCGCTGGTCGCGGACGTGCCCAAGCGCAGCTCGAAGACGCCCGCGACGAAGCTCGGGGTGTGGCCCGAGGTGTTTCTGGCCGGTCTGGGAGTGGCCGGAATCGGCTGGGTGATCGCGCGCAGGCGGGCCGGTACCGGCAGTTAGGGTGCTGATCATGGCTACTCCGGATTTCATCAAGACCCTGCGCGCCGACGTGGGCCACCAACTGCTGTGGCTCCCCGGAATCACCGCGATCGTCTTCGACGACGAGGGCCGGGTCCTGCTCGGACGGCGCGCGGACAACGGGAAGTGGTCGGTGATCGGCGGCATCCCGGAGCCGGGCGAGCAGCCCGCCGAGTGCGCCGAGCGGGAGGTCTTCGAGGAGACGGCCGTGCGGTGCGTGGCCGAGCGCGTGGTCCTCGTGGAGACCCTGGAGCCCGTCACCTACCCCAACGGCGACGTCTGCCAGTTCATGGACATCACCGTCCGCTGCCGGGCCGTGGGCGGTGAGCCCCGCGTCAACGACGACGAGTCCCTGGAGGTCGGCTGGTTCGCGCTTGACCGGCTTCCCGAGCTGCACGAGACCGGTCTGTTCCGCATCAAGCAGGCCATGGCGGACGGGCCGACCTGGTTCGCCCGCGACTGAGCCGGGCCCGGGGCCCCGTGGTGGCCGCCCCGGACAGCGTGTAGCCTGCACGGATATTGACGGATGCTGTCCGTGCGGCGCCCCCGAGGCGCCGCCGAACCACTGAGGCAGGGACGGGAGTTGAGCCGGAAGACCTATGGAGTCGTGCTGCGGGGGGTCGCCTGCGCGCTCGTCGCCTGGCAGGTCTGGCTCGTGTGGCATCTGAGCACGTACGACGCCGCCAGCGCCGGCTGGTCCTGCTACGACGACGTGGGCTGCGGCAGCGACCAGATGGTGGCCCTGGCCCCGGAGCTCGGCATCGGCGCGGCCGTACTGCTCGGCTTCCTCTCCGCCCGGTTCCTGCACCGGGCGACGGTGGGCGTGGTGATCGCCCTCAGCGCGCTCGCCGCCGTCGCGGGCTGGTACGACGCGATGGACGACGGCCGAGTCTCGTACGGCACGGTCACCGACTTCATGCTGCTCGCGCCGGTCGGGCGGTACTCCGTGACGGCCTGGCTGGCGTTCTCGTGGTCGGTGGCGGCCGTCGGCGGGCTCGTCGCGGTGTGGGGCGCCGTCGTGAGCCTGCGCAGGACCGCCGCGCTGCGCCGGGTGCGCTCCGGGTTCACCACGGCCGAGGCCCAGTTGGAGGGCTGGCGGCCGGTGCGCGGCAGGCGCGGCGAGGTCACGGTGGTCTTCCACGACCACCTCGGCACACGCCACGCCGTCCCCGTGATCGTGGACCGCGCGGCCCTCGACCGCCCCGTCCTCGCGGTGTACGACCCCGAACACCCGACCGACCCCGACCGCACCCGCGTCGCAATGCCCCGACAGCGACCGCGACGCTCCTGATGAGGCGCGCCCTGCGGCCGCTGCTCGGTGTCGTTTCTGCCTAGCGTGTGCATCTTTCCGTGGTCGGTGGGCCGTCGGCTGGGGGGTGGAGGCGGACCTTGGTGGTGCGGGATCCGTCGGCGGCCGTGCATACGAGCTGGCGCAGGGCGGTGCGGCCCGGCGTCCAGGTGGGAGGTAGGTACAGGTCGGCCGTCCCGTGCGCGTCCACGGTCAGGGTCGGGCCGGCGCCGGTGGCGGGCACGAAGCTGATCAGGCCCCGGGCGCGCTCGGCCGCGTCGGGGCCCCGGACCAGTTCGTCGATGGCCCGCTGTCGTGCGTCGGGGCCGCGGTAGAGGCGCGAGACGCGCTCCAGACCGGTGGCGGAGTAGAAGTACACGTGCACGGCGGGTGCGGAGCGGTCGTGTGCGCGGGGCATTCCGGAGGCCGCGGGTCCGGCCGGGTCCGGGCCGGTGTCGTCGATGCCGCAGGCGGTCAGGGCCGCGGCGAGCAGCAGGGCCAGGGCGGTGGGGCGCCTCATGCGGGGTCCCGGGGCAGGGTGAGGGTGAACACCGCCCCGCCGCCGGGGGCGTTGGCGGCCGTGAGGGTGCCGCCGTGCAGGCGCGCGTTCTCGGCGGCGATGGCCAGGCCGAGGCCGCTGCCCTCGCTCCGGGTGCGGGAGGCGTCGCCCTTGGTGAAGCGGTCGAAGACGTGCGGCAGGACGTTCTCGGGGATGCCGGGCCCCTCGTCGGTGACGGTGAGGACGAGCGCGTCCCCGACGGCCCCGGCCCGTACGCGTACGGGGACCGAGGGGCCGCCGTGGCGCAGGGCGTTGCCGACCAGGTTGGCGAGGACGACGTCCACGCGGCGCGGGTCGACGCGGGCGCGCAGCCCCGTCGGCACGTCCACAGCGACCCGGTCCTGCCAGTGCCGCAGGCCCAGGGTCTTGCCGACGAGCTCGCCGACGTCGATCTCGTCGAGGTGCAGGGCGGCGGCGCCCGCGTCGAACCGGGAGATCTCCATCAGGTCCTCGACCATGCGGCCGAGCCTGCGGGTCTCGTCGGCGACCAGCTCCAGCGCCTCCGCGGTCTCCGGGCGCAGGTCCCCGGCGGCGGCGTCCGCGTCGAGCACGCCGGTCACGGCGGTCATCGCGGCGAGCGGCGTGCGCAGTTCGTGGGACACGTCGGCGGCGAACCGGCGCGCTTTGGCCTCCATGCTCCGCAGGGTGGCGGCGTCGGTCTGGAGGGTCGCGGCCATCGTGTTGAAGGTGCGGCCCAGGTCGGCGAGTTCGTCGTCGCCGACGACGGTGATGCGGGTGTCCAGGGCGCCCGCGGCCATGTCCTCGGCGGCCGAGCGCAGTCGGCGTACCGGGCGCAGGACGCGGCGGGCGGCGAGCAGAGCGGGAACGGCGGACAGGATCACGACGGGTACGACGCCCGCGCGGGCGGCGGAGACGAGGGTGTCGACGTCCCGGCTCTGCGACGCCAGGGAGAAGGACGCGTACACGACGAGTCCGGAGGGCCGGGACGGCTCTTCCGCGCGGGTGACCGGCAGGGCGATGGCGAGCCAGGGCGTCCCGTCGTGGTGGAAGCGCTGGGCGACGGCGCCGCGGGCGGTGCCGCCGGTGGCGCGCAGCCGGGCGGGCAGCGCTGGGGCCGGAGCCGCCACGGCGACGGGGGCGCCGCCGCGGAAGGCGGCCGCGGTGCGCCAGCCGCGCGCGCCGTTGGCACGGTCCAACTGGAGCACGAGGGCGCGCAGGTCCGCGTCCTCGGGGGAGGCCGGCAGGTCCGGGGCAAGCGAGTCGACCTGGGTGCGCAGGTCGTGCACGGCGCTGTCCTGGGCCCGGTCGAGGATCGCGGCGCGCGCCTGCCGGAAGGTCAGGGCGGCCGTGGTCAGGGCGCTGAGCGCGGACACGAGGACGAACGCGACCACGAGCCGGGTGCGCAGCCCCCGCGGGACGACCCTGCGCCTCACAGCGGGCCGAACCGGTAGCCGAACCCGCGCACCGTCTGGACGTAGCGCGGCCGTCGCGGGTCGTCCTCGATCTTGGCGCGCAGCCGTTTCACGCACGCGTCGACGAGGCGGGCGTCCGCGTAGTAGCTGTGCTCCCAGACCTGCTCCAGGAGTTGCTGGCGGCTGAAGGTGGCCTCCGGCGACGCGGAGAGGAAGAGCAGGAGCTTGAGTTCGGAGGGGGCCAGGGTGAGTTCGGTGCCGTGCTTGGCCACGCGCAGCGCGCTCCGGTCGAGGTCCAGGTCGCCGTGGACCTCGGGCTTCCCTGGGGTCACCGAGGTGTGCGGGGGCGGGGCGAGGCGGCGCAGGACGGCGCGCATGCGGGCCTCGATGACCTCGTCGCTCGCGGGTTTGACGATGTAGTCGTCGGCGCCCGCCTCCAGGCCCACGACGACGTCCACGTCGTCGCTGCGCGCGGAGAGGATCACGATGGGCAGCTGGCTGATCTCGCGGATGCGGCGGCACACCTCCAGGCCGCTCATGCCGGGCAGCATCAGATCGAGCAGGACGATGTCCGGGGCGAAGGCGGTGAGCGACTCCAGGCCGTCCTCACCCGTGCCGACGGCCTCGGTCTCGTGTCCCCGGCGGCGCAGGCCGAGGGTGACGCCCCGGCGCACTCCGGGGTCGTCCTCGATCAGCAGGACGCGGGTCATGAGAGACCTTCACTTTCCACGACGTTCGACCTCTTGTCTCGGCGTCCCTCGGCGGAGAGCCGTTGTGCGGAGCCCGGCGCGGGACCGTTCGTACGCGGCGCGTCGGCGGGCGCGGCCGCACCGGTCTCGTCGCACCTGACGTGCCACGGGCTGCCGGTCAGGCCCGACTCGTGGACCCGTACGACCACGTCCACGGGTCGCTTCCCGCCGGGTACTCCGGGCGCGGCGGCGGCCGTGCACACCAGCTGGTTCACAGCTGTCCGCGCCAGCTCCGGCACCAGCCACGGCAGGTACAGGTCGACGGCTCCCGGGGCGGCCACGGCGCGCACCCGGTGCCGCCCCGACGGCAGCGCGGTGGTGATGCCGCGCGCCCGCTCGGCCGTGGTGGGGCCCGCGAGGAGCGCGTCCAGCGCCTGCTGGGGTCCGGCCCCGGCGGGCGCGGACCGGGTGACGGTCCAGGAGCCGTGCGGGGCGACGAGCGTGATGCGCAGGGTGCGGTCCGCGGTCTTCGTCGACGCCCCGCGCGCGGGCGCACCGGCGTGTCCGGGCCCGGAGTCCGCGATCCCGCAGCCGGAGAGCGCGAGCGCGGCGAGCAGCACGCAGGCGGATGCCGGACGTCCGGCCCGCCGCGGTGCTGCGCGCGTCATCGGCACGTGGTTCCCCTCCTGGAGCCGCCACCTCGTCCGGAAGCGCCTGCCTCAGGTGCTTCGTATCCGCCAGTTTGTCTCATTCGTGCGCCCTTCTCGCCGACCGCCGGATGCCATGGGCCCGCGCGTCTACGTCGCCTCCAGCCGCTCCACGTCCACCGTTCCCGCGCCCGGGTGGGGCTGCGGCACGAGGGCCCACACGCCCGCCGCCACGGCCGCCGCGGCGGCGAGCGCGACCAGGCCCCGCCGCCCGGCGGCCCACCGCGCGCGGAACCGCACCGGGTCCTCCACCAGGACCTTCGAGAGCACCGCCGCCCCCAGCGACACGGCGATCGCCAGCGCCGTGCGGCCCCGGCCGCCGACGCCGAGGACCTCGTCAGGCAGCAGCAGATACACCGGCCAGTGCCAGAGGTAGAGGCTGTACGACAGTTCACCCAGGCGGCGGGGGACGGCGCTGCCGAGCAGGCGGCCCACGCGCCCGTCGGGGGCGGCGGCGAGCAGCGCGATGAGCAGCGCGCAGGCCAGGGAATGCGTAAAGAGGCCGCCCCGGAAGAGGCCCGGCGCGTGCTGACCCTCGGTCAGCGCCCACGCCGCCGCGAGCCCGCAGACCAGCAGGGCACACGCGGCACCCGCGAGCCGCGCCGGGACGCGGGCGATCAGGCCCCGCACGGGCGCGGTGGCCACGAGCGCGCCGAGCAGCAGCGCGAAGGCGCGCGTGTCGGTGCCCTCGTACGCCCGGGTGGTGTCCACGGCGTCGCCGAGGCGGAGCATCAGCAGGAGCGACACCAGCGCACCCGCTCCGGCGAGAACGGCGACGCGCCGCTCTCCTCCCCGGCCGCGCCCGGCGACAGCGACCACCAGCGGCCAGGCGGCGTAGAACTGCCACTCGACGGCGATGCTCCACAGATGGGCGAAGACGCGGGTGCCGGAAGCGTTCCAGTACCCGATCTGCTCGGTGACGAAGTGCCAGTTCACGGCCTGGGCGGCCACCCACGGCGCGTCGTCGAGGGCGAAACCCAGGACCGCCGGGGTGCCGAAGGCCCAGGTGAGCAGCAGGGTCACGGTGCCCATGACGGTCAGCGCGGGCAGCAGCCGCCGGGCCCGCCGCCCCCAGAACGCGGCCAGGTCCACGCGGCCCCGGCGCGCGGTCTCGCCGAGCAGCAGGCCCGTGATCAGGAAGCCGGACAGGACGAAGAAGAGGTCGACGCCGAGGAAGCCGCCGCCCAGGTGCCCCGCGTGGAACAGGAGGACGGCGAGGACGGCACACCCCCGCAGCCCGTCCAGCGGGGCGATGTGCCGCGCCCGGCCGCGGGCGGGCGGTGCGGCACGGCGGGCGCGACGGCCCGGCCGGGGCCGGGACGGAACGGACAGAAGCGGTCGCATGACGGTCCCGTGTGCCGCTCAGCCGCAGCCGAGCTTGCCGAACCGCTTGTCCGCGGTCCACTTGCCGTTCGCCCACTTCTCCAGCGCGGCGGGCTCGAATCCGAGCTCCTTGCCGAGCCGCCCGGTGAACCACTGGGCGAAGGCGGCCGAACCCTGCTGGCAGGAGTGGATGCCGTCCGATGAGCGCTGCGCTTTGCCGGCGGCGGCGTCCGTACCCCACAGGGCACCGGCGTCGAAGAAGCGCACCTTGCCGCCACCGGCGGCGGCGACCTGCTGCGCCGCCTTCGGCGCGGACCTGATCGCGGCCTCGTACTTCCGGTAGAAGTCGTCGATCTTGAAGGGCGGAGCGGAGACGAGGACGAGCTCGGCACCGGCCCGGCGCGCCGTCTTCGCCAGCTTCCCGTACGAGGCGCGCTGTTGGGCGGAGGTGCCCCAGTCGTAGGTGGTGATCTGGTAGGCGATGACGTTCGGCCGGAAGGACGCGATGTTCTCGGTGAGGTCCTTCCACGTCGTCCGGGCGATCTGGCCCGCCATCTTGTCCCCGGTGACGACGGTGCCGCCGCCGGTGGAGGACGCGTCCTTGAACGTCACTCCACTCGCCTCGAGCGCCGCGCCCAGGGCCGGAGCCTCGCTCCCGGCGATGGAGTCGCCCATCCACAGGACCTTCTTGCCGGTCTTGGCGGGGGTGCCGTCGGAGGCGCTCCGCCCGGGGGCGTCGTCGCCCGCGCCGCAGCCCGTGAGGGCCGCGGCCGTCGCGGCGGTGAGCAGGGCGGCGAGCAGGAGAGGGCGGCGACGGCGCGTGCGCCGGGCCCGCCGGGACGAGGTGTCGGTCTCGGTGTTCATGGCGCCAGGCAATCAGCGCGGATCACGGGCGAGAGCCGTTGTCATCGTCCGGTCACATGATGAGCGGGGTGCCGTCATGGAGGCCGCCCGCGCGGGACCGGGCAGCGAGGGCGCCGACGGCAGGGGCAGCCGTCGGCCGGGTCCGCGCCGCCGCGCACGGACCAGTAGCCTGAGGGCACGATGAACCGTTTGAGCACGTCATGGGGTGCGTACGACCTCACACGCTTCCCGGAGGACCCACGCGAGCAGCTGCGGGCCTGGTCCGCGGCCGACGCCTATCTGCTGCGGCACCTGGCGGGAGAGGAAGGCGGTGCGCCGGTCGGCCTCGACGGCACCGTGGCCGTGATCGGCGACCGGTGGGGGGCGCTGACCACGGCGCTCGCCGCGCACCGGCCCGTGCTGATCACCGACTCCTTCCTCGCCCGGCAGGCGACCCTCGCCAACCTGGAGCGGGCCGGGCACGCGCCGGACCCGGCCCGACTGCTGACGACGCGGGACACTCCGCCGGAGCGGATCGACGTCCTGCTGGTGCGGGTGCCCAAGAGCCTCGCGCTCCTGGAGGACCAGCTGCACCGGATCGCCCCCGCCCTGCACGCGGACACCGTCGTCGTCGGCACCGGCATGGTCACCGAGATCCACACCTCGACGCTCGAACTCTTCGAGCGGATCATCGGCCCGACGCGCACCTCGCTGGCCCGGCAGAAGGCCCGGCTGATCTTCACCACGCCGGACCCGGAGCGGGCCCGCGAGCCCAGCCCCTGGCCGCGCCGGTACGTCCTGCCCGTCGACTCCGGGGCGGGCGCGGGCCTGACCGCCGTCAACCACGCGGGCATCTTCTGCGCCGAACGCCTCGACATCGGCACGCGGTTCCTCCTCCAGCACCTGCCCGCGAGCCACGGCGACGCCCACGTCGTGGACCTGGGCTGCGGCAACGGCGTGCTCGGCACGGCCGCGGCGGCCGCCAACCCCGAGGCCCGGGTCACGTTCGTCGACGAGTCCTACCAGGCGGTCGCCTCGGCCGAGGCCACGTTCCGGGCCAACGCGTCCGCCGCGAAGGCCGAGTTCCTGGCCGGGGACGCGCTGACGGCGATGCCCGCCGCGTCCGTGGACCTGGTCCTGAACAATCCGCCCTTCCACAGCCACCAGGCCACGACCGACGCGACGGCCCTGCGGATGTTCCGCGGCGCCCGCACCGCGCTGCGGCCCGGCGGCGAGCTGTGGGTCGTCGGCAACCGCCACCTCGGCTACCACGTGCGGCTGAAGCGGCTGTTCGGCAACGTCGAAGTGGCCGCGAGCAACCGCAAGTTCGTGATCCTGCGGGCCGTCAAGCGCTGATGACCGACGAGCTGTTCCCGCGCGAGCGCGGCGAGGTGGCCCCGGGCGCGGTGCACGTGCCCGGCTGGCTCGGCATCGACCGCCAGCGCGAACTCCTCGCCGCCTGCCGGGAGTGGGCGCGCCCGCCCGCGGGCCTGCGCACCGTCCACCTGCCCGGCGGCGGCACGATGACCGCCCGCCAGGTGTGCCTCGGCCGGCACTGGTACCCGTACGGCTACGCGCGCACCGTCGTCGACGGCGACGGCGCGCCGGTGAAGCCGATGCCCGGGTGGCTCGCGGAGCTGGGGCGCGCGGCGGTGCGGGACGCGTACGGGGAGGCCGTCGCCGGTGCGGACGCGGGTGACTCGTCCGCGTTCGACATCGCGCTCGTCAACTACTACGACGCCGACGCCCGCATGGGCATGCACCGCGACAGCGACGAGAAGTCCGGCGCGCCGGTGGTGTCGCTGAGCATCGGGGACGCGTGCGTCTTCCGGTTCGGCAACACCGAGACGCGCTCGCGTCCGTACACGGACGTCGAGCTGCGCAGCGGCGACCTCATGGTGTTCGGCGGCCCGTCCCGTCTCGCGTACCACGGCGTCCCGCGGATCCACGCCGGTACGGCACCATCGGAGCTCGGCCTGACGGGGCGTCTGAACATCACGCTGCGGGTGAGCGGGCTCGACTGACGCGACGACCCCGTCAGTCGGCGGCGTCCATGATCCGGCGGGTGAGTTCGGTGATCTGGTTGAAGATGGAGCGGCGCTCGGCCATCAGCGCGCGGATCTTGCGGGCCGCGTGGTCCACGATGGCCGTGTCGTGCCGGTTGAAGAGCGCGCAGATCTTCGGCCGGGGCAGATCCGTCAGCTCGCAGCACAGGTAGATGGCGATCTGACGTGCCGTCACCAGGACCCGGCTCCGGGACGTTCCGCACAGGTCGTCCGCCGCCAGGCCGAAGTAGTCCGAGGTCTCGGTGATGATCAGCTGGCCGAACCGCTCCCCGCGCGACGGCGCGCGGTCGGGCACCAGGTCCTTGAGGGCGATCTCCGCCAGGCCGATGTCCACCGGCTGCTGGTTGAGGTTGGCGAACGCCGTCACCCGGTTCAGCGCGCCCTCCAGCTCCCGGATGCTGCGCGGGGTGCGGGTGGCGATGAATTCGAGCACCTCCGCCGGGGTGTCGAGCCCGTCGGCCGCGGCCTTGCGGTGCAGGAGCGCGACGCGCGTCTCCAGCTCGGGCGGCTGCATGTGGGTGATCAGGCCCCACTCCAGGCGGCCGCGCAGCCCTGCTTCGAGGTTCGTCAGCTGCTTGGGTGGCCGGTCCGAGGCGAGGACGAGCTGCTTGCCCGCTTCGTGGAGCGCGTTGAAGGTGTGGAGGAACTCCGCGTGCGTCGACCTGGTGTGCGCCAGGAAGTGGAGGTCGTCGACCAGCAGGATGTCCGCCTCTCGGTGGCCTCCCCGGGGCATGGAGAAGTCCTCCGCGTGCACGTACCGGACGTGCAGGTCGGGGTGGAGGTCGCGCGCGCAGTGCGCGGCGGCGTGCAGCAGATGCGTCTTGCCGATCCCCGAAGTGCCGTAGATGAACAGGGGGTTGTACGCCCGTCCGGGCCGCTTCGCGGCGGCGAGGGCGGCCGCGTTCGCGAAGCGGTTGGACTCACCGACGATGAAGGTGTCGAAGACGTAGCCGGGGTTCAGCGATCCCGGTGACGGGCTCCTGCCGGGCGGACGGGGGCGCGGCGGCGAGGGCGGAGCCGCTGCCGCGTGCGGCTCGCCGGGGGCGGCGCCCTCGGGGCCGCCATCGGGCTCCCGGCGGGCCTCCTGAGGGTGCGGGGCGTCGTCGTCCTGCCAGTGCTCCTCGGCCGCGATCAGCTGACGCTCCAGCTCCTCGCAGCGCTGCTCCGCCTCGACGCGGCGGGCGTGGGCGTCGCGGAGCTCCCCGCCGAGCGCCTCGACCTGCTGCATGAGGGACTGCCGTTCCCTGCGGAGCCCGGCCAGCTGGTCCTCGTACAGCTGGAGCACCTTGTCGGCGTCGGCGTGCTCGCGGCCCTGGTGCGCGCGCAGCTGTCCGATCTGTACCTCCAGGTCCGCCGCGCGGTGTTGCGCGTCGACCAACGCCCCTTCCAGCGCCCGCACAAGCGCCGCCGAGCGGGTCGACTGCCGGTCGGCCTCGGCCAGTTGGTCCTCCAGAAGCTGCACCCGGTGGAGCGGGGAGCCGCTGCGGGCCAGTGCCTCGCGATGCAGCCGGCGCAGCAGCTCCATGGCCTCGGGCGTGGGCGGCCTGCCCTGCCGCTCGGCCACGTCGTGGCAGAGGGAGTTGACGAACTCCCAGGTCGGGATGCGCGTGCCGTTGAGGAAGCGGGACAGGGACCCGGCGTCCCAGCTCCGCCGGGCCGCGTACCGGCGCACGCTGAGCCCGAGCCCGTCGAAGAGGCGGCGCAGCGCCTCGGCGAGCGCCCGTGACTCGTCGGGAAGCTGCCCGCCCAGCGGCACCAGGCTGCCCATGTCCCCTCCATGTGTTCCCTGACTGCTCCTGCCGCTCGGCGTTGCGACACGTGGCAACTGTGCCGCCTACCGCAACACTTCGCACCCTCGTCAGCCTGATTGCCGCCTGACACGACATCAGGCGGCAGACGGGGCAAGAGAATCAGAGAGGCACAGCGATGCACTTTCCACGGCGGCGAACCGACCTCGCCGCGTTCCTCGCGGTCCTGGTGACCGGAGTCGTCCTCATTCTGTGCGGGGTGAGGGCCGAGACGGTGTCGACCGTCGCGATCGGCCTGTCCACCCTGTACGCCGCCTGGCAGCGGCAGGAGGGCACGCCCCGGGCCCCGGACGCGCGGGACGCGTCCGGTCCTCGCCCGCCCGACAGCGGCGATCGGAGGCCGCCGGAGCGGTGACTACGCGTTGTGGAACACCAGGCCGAGGGAGCGCCGCAGGCCCGAGCGGACCGTGCTCACGCCGTGCCGGACCGGGGCCGCCGACCAGCCGCGGGCGGAGCGCACCGGGCGGTCGCGGGTGGTGAACACCAGGCCGTGCCCCTGCGGCAGCACGGTGACGGTGCCCCGGGACTGGGCCCGCGGGCGCTGCTCGACGAGCAGGAACTCGCCGCCGGTGTAGTCCTCGCCCTGGACGTCGAGGCCGATGACGACCTGGAGCGGAAAGACCAGCTCGCCGAAGAGGTCGCGGTGCAGCGCGTTCCAGTCGCCGGTCTCGTACCGCAGCAGGATCTGCGAGGACCGGGACTGGCCCGCGCGGTCGCAGCGGTCGAGCCACTCGTCGAGGTCGTCGGGCCACGGGGCGGGGCGGCCGAGGCGGGCCGCCCAGTCCCGGGCGATCGGCAGGAGCCGGGGGTAGAGGGCGGCGCGCAGCTCGGCGACCGGGCGCGGCAGGTCGTGGCCGAAGTAGCGGTACTGACCGGAGCCGAAGCGGTGCCGGGCCATGTCCACGGTCGCGCGGAACAGGTTCGCCTCGTCGTACAGAGCGGCGATCGACCGGCACGCGTCGGGGTCGAGCAGCGGGTGCGTCAGGGCGCAGCCGTGGGCGCCGAGCCCGGCGGCGACCCCCGGCCAGTCTGCGGCGGCGACCCGGGCGGCGGGTCCGGCGGTGGAGGGCCCGGCCAGGGAGGGCCCGGTCGCTCCCGGTGCCGCCGGGGCGGGCGTGGTCCTGGTCATGCCGTCTCCAGGTCCAGGAGCTGCCGCTTGCGCTCCAGACCGCCCGCGTAGCCGGTCAGCGAGCCGTCCGCGCCGATCACGCGGTGGCAGGGGCGCACCACGAGCAGCGGATTGCGGCCGATGGCGGTGCCCAGGGCGCGCACGGCGGCGCGGGACAGGCCGAGCCGCGCGGCGAGCGCCCCGTACGTGGTGGTGGTGCCGTACGGCACGGAGTCCAGGGCGTCCCAGACCTTGCGCTGGAAGTCCGTGCCGGACCCGGTGGCGTACTCGATCTCGAACTGCGTCAGGGCGCCCGCGAAGTACGCCCGCAGCTGGTCGGCGATCGCCGTGAACGCCTCGTCGTCACGGATCCAGGCGTCCTGGACGGCCGCCGCGCCCTTCTGCCCCGGCATCGAGAGCGAGGCGAGCGCCGTGCCGCCCTTGGCGGTGGCCGAGGGCTCGCCGACGAGCAGCAGGTCGCCCAGCGGGCTGTCGAGGGTGGTGTAGACGGTCATCGCGCCTGTCCTCTCCGATGGTCTGGCGGGTTCCGGATCCCCTCCGGAGGCTCGGAGGGGGTCGGGGGAGCGTGTCCTTGTGATCAGTCTGCGTCGCGCGCGAGGGCGCGGCTGGCGGTTTTCGGACACGACCCTCACGGGGTCCCGCGCACGTCGGCGGCCCGACGGCCGAACGCGGTGTCCCGGACCCGCGCGGCGTGGGCGACGGCGGGGGCGGCGGCGGGACGGGGCGGCGGCGAGAAGTCATCGGTCACGCGTGCGCCCGGGGATAACTAGCCGCTCCGGCCGGTAGTGATCAAGTGGGGAAAGGTCAGAGAGGCAGCTCGTTCTAGCCTTGTGCCGACCGAAGGGTGGGGAAGATGGACGTACCGAACGTCGTCGGGGACTGGCAGGAGTACCAGTCCGACGAACTGGCAGGGCTGCGCGTGCGGGTGCACGGCCTCAAGCGGGCCACTCCCAAGCGCGGCCGGGACGAGGACGCCAAGGGCCTGACCTACATCGCCTTCGACGTCACCTTCGAGAACCGCGGTTCCGAGTTCGTCACCATCGATCTGCACGACCACCCATGGCATTTCGACGTGCGCGTGGGCCGGGACGGACACGGGGCGTTCGTCGACGAGTACGGCTCGGTCGTCATCCGGGACTTCAATCTGTACCCGCAGCGCCGGGTGACGGCGACCCTCTACGCGGCGGCGCCCGTGGCCAAGCTCAAGCAGGTGGACGTCCAGGTCAGCCCGCGGCTCGACGGCGAACCGTCGTTCGGCTACGTGTGGGTGGGCGGCCTCGGCGTGCACGAGGCGTCGACGCGCGCGGGCGCCAGGGCGTCGACGGCCAAGGCGGGGGTGGCCAGCGAGGTGGAGCGGTTCCTCCAGGACAACGCGCAGGGGGAGTGAGGGGCGGCGGCCGGCCGCCAGGGTGTGAGCTGCGTCCCGCCCGTTGTGCAACTAGTTGCATAAGGGGTGGGGCTGGCCTACAACTGTCCTGACGACTTCGCGCTCCGCGTACGAAAGAGGCCGCATGGACTCCCAGAGCCGCTATCCGCACCTGCTCAGCCCGCTCGACCTGGGCTTCACCACGCTGCCCAACCGGGTCCTCATGGGCTCCATGCACGTGGGCCTCGAAGAGGCGCCGGGCGGGTTCGCGCGCATGGCCGAGTTCTACGCGACCCGGGCGCGCGGCGGCGTCGGCCTCATCGTCACCGGCGGCATCGCGCCGAACGAGGAAGGGCGCCCCTGGGAGGGCGGCGCCAAGCTCACCACCGAGGCGGAGGCCGAGCAGCACGCGCCGATCACCGCCGCCGTGCACCGCGAGGGCGGCAGGATCGCGATGCAGATCCTGCACTTCGGGCGGTACGCCTACCACGCGGACCTGGTCGCGCCGAGCGCGCTCCAGGCGCCGATCAGCCCGTTCCCGCCCCGCGCCCTGACGGCGGACGAGGTCGAGCGGACCATCGAGGACTTCGTCCGCACCGCCGAACTCGCCCGGCACGCGGGCTACGACGGCGTCGAGATCATGGGCTCCGAGGGCTATCTGATCAACGAGTTCATCGCGGCCCCCACCAACCGGCGGACCGACCGCTGGGGCGGCGCCTACGAGAACCGCATCCGCTTCCCCGTCGAGATCGTGCGCCGCACGCGCGAGCGCCTCGGCGACGACTTCATCATCGTCTACCGCCTGTCCATGCTGGACCTCGTGCCCGGCGGCTCCACGCTCGACGAGGTCGTCCAGCTGGCCAAGGAGATCGAGGCCGCGGGCGCCAGCATCATCAACACCGGCATCGGCTGGCACGAGGCGCGCGTGCCCACCATCGCGACCTCGGTGCCGCGCGGCGCCTACACCTTCGTCACCAAGAAGGTCATGGGCGAGGTGTCCGTGCCCCTGGTGACGACCAACCGCATCAACACCCCTGAACTCGCCGAGCAGTTGCTCGCCGACGGCGCCGCCGACATGGTCTCCCTCGCCCGCCCGCTGCTCGCCGACCCGGACTTCGTCGCCAAGGCGCGGCAGGGGCAGCCCGACGCCATCAACACCTGCATCGGCTGCAACCAGGCCTGCCTCGACCACACCTTCAACCTCCAGATCACCTCCTGTCTGGTGAACCCGCGCGCCTGCCACGAGACGGAGCTCGTCCTCGCGCCGACCCGCCGCAGGAAGCGCGTCGCCGTGGTCGGCGCGGGCCCCGCCGGACTCGCCTGCGCCGTCTCCGCCGCCGAGCGCGGCCACGACGTGACGCTCTACGACGCCGCGGCCGAGATCGGCGGCCAGCTGAACGTGGCCCGCAGGGTCCCCGGCAAGCAGGAGTTCGACGAGACGCTGCGCTACTACCGCACCCAGCTCGAACTGCGCGGCGTGGACGTGCGGTTGAACACCCGCGTGACGGTGGACCTGCTCACGGGCGCCGGGTACGACGACGTGGTGGTCGCCACCGGCGTCACACCCCGCACCCCGGACATCCCGGGCGTCGACCACCCGAGCGTCGTCGGCTATCTGGACGTGCTGCGCGACGGCGCGCCCGTCGGCGACCGGGTGGCGATCGTCGGCGCGGGCGGCATCGGCTTCGACGTCGCCGAGTACCTCACCGACAGCGGCGACAAGGCCAGCCTCGACCCGGCGACGTACTTCAAGCACTGGGGCGTCGACATGGACTACCGGGAGCGCGGCGGGCTCGCCGCGCCCGAGCGGCCCCTCTCGCCGCGCACCGTCCACCTCGTCCAGCGCAAGACGTCCAAGGTCGGCGGCGGCCTCGGCAAGACCACCGGCTGGATCCACCGCGCCGAACTGCGCCACCGGGGCGTCGAGATGGTCGCGGGCGCCCGCTACGACCGCATCGACGACGAGGGCCTGCACCTCACGGTCGACGGCGCCGCGCGCACGCTCCCCGTGGACACCGTGGTGCTCTGCACCGGCCAGGAACCCCGGCGCGACCTGTACGACGGCCTGCTGGCCGCGGGCGTGGCCGCGCACCTCATCGGCGGCGCCGACGTCGCCGCCGAGCTGGACGCCAAGCGCGCCATCAAGCAGGGCACGGAGCTGGCCGCCGCGCTGTGAGCGGCCGCGGCGCGGCCGGACGCACGGCCGCGCCGCGTCCCTAGGATGCCCGCATGTCACTGCCGCACGCGATCCTCACCGCCCTGCTCGAGAAGCCGTCGTCGGGCCTGGAGCTGACCCGGCGCTTCGACCGGTCGATCGGCTACTTCTGGTCGGCCACGCACCAGCAGATCTACCGCGAACTCGGCAGGCTCGAGCGGGACGGCCTGATCCGGGCCCTGCCGTCCGCGACGGCGACCCGCGGCCAGAAGAAGAGCTACGAGGTGCTGCCCGAGGGCCGCGCCGAGCTGGCGCGCTGGACCGCGGCGGGCCAGGACCCCAAGCCGATGCGCGACGCGCTGCTCCTGCGGCTGCGGGCCGCCGCCGTCGTCGGCACCGACGGCATCGAGGAGGACCTGCGCCGCCACCTCGCGCTCCACCGGAACCGGCTCGCGGAGTACGAGGAGATCGAGTGCCGTGACTTCCCGCCCGGCAGCGACGCGATCGAGGACCGGCTGCGGCACGTGGTGCTGCGGGCGGGGATCGACCTGGAGACGTTCTGGACGCGATGGCTGGCCCGCGCGCTCGACGAACTGACCGCGCCCGGGCCCAACGGCCCCTCAGACCTGGCGGACGAGGTCCACGACCGCGCCGGTGAGGCCTAGCCGGCCGTACCCCAGGCCGTCGGCGCGCCGGGCGTCACGTCCCGGTGAGGGTCGCCGCCGTCGGGTCCCAGTCGTCGGGCAGCGGTGCCGGGGGCACGACCTGGGTGGCGAGCGGGGTGAACGTGGACCGGGCGGCGGACTCGGTGATCGCCGTCATGGTCTGGAGGACGTGCAGGGCCAGGGCGCCCGAGGCGCGGTGCGTGCTCTGGGTGTCGGGCGTGATCCGCCCGGCTCCGGCGCGGATCGCGCGGGCCATGTCCAGGACGCCGAGACCCCGGCCGTCCGTGCGCCCGTGGACGGGCAGTTCGTGCCAGGCGTCGGAGCCGTTCGGGCGCAGCCGCAGCGGACCGCCGAAGGTGTTCGGGTCCGGTACGGCGAGGGTGCCCTCCGTGCCGGTGACCTCGAAGCGGATGCGCGGCAGCGCACTGTCGAAGCTGAACGTCGCGTTGGCGCTCGCGCCCGAGGAGAACGCGAGAAGGGCGCTCACGTGCGTCGGTACGTCGACCGGGAACGACTGCCCGGCCCTGGCGCCCGAGCCGACCGTGCGCCGCGCGCGGGCCCGCGCCGCCGTCGCCGCCACCCTCGACACGGGGCCGAACAGCGCCACCAGGGCCGTCAGATAGTACGGACCGAGGTCGAACAGGGGTCCCGCGCCCGGCTGGTAGAAGAACGCCGGGTCCGGGTGCCAGGACTCGGGGCCCAGGCTCTGCACCGCCGTGGTCGCCGCCACCGGCGTGCCGATGTGGCCCGCCCGGACGGCGCGGAGCGCCGACTGGAGGCCCGCGCCGAGGAACGTGTCGGGCGCGCCGCCGAGCAGCAGCCCGCGCTCGGACGCGTCGGCGATGAGCTTCTCCGCCTCCACCGGCGTCGGCGTCAGGGGCTTCTCCCCGTACACGTGCTTGCCCGCCCGCAGCGCCGCCGCCGCGACGCCCGCGTGCGCGGCGGGCACCGTCAGGTTCACCACCAGCTCCACGTCCGGTGCGGTGAGGACGGTGGGCACGTCCCCGTGCAGCGGTATGCCGTGGGCGCGGGCCGCGGTGGCCGCCCGCTCCTGGTCGAGGTCCGCGACGGCCAGGAGCCGCACGTCGGGGAAGCGGCTCAGGGTCCGCAGGTACTCCGCGCTGATGACGCCCGCGCCGACGACCGCGACGCCGACCGGGCCCGAGCTCACGCCGCCCGCGCCGCTCACGGCGCCTCCAGGGCGCTGACGTAGACGCGGCTCGCGGCCAGCTCGCCGAACAGGTCGCCCGCGCACGCGTCGAACTCGACGACCCGCCAGGCGTCCGGCGCCGCCGCGAGGACCTCGGGCACCGGCATGGTGCCGCCGCCGACGGCCACGTTCGGATCGTCCTTGGTGCCGGGGCCGTCCTTGAGGTGCAGGGCCTGCACGCGGTCGCCGAGGCGGCCGAGCAGCGCGGGCACGTCCGCTCCGCCCACCGCCGCCCAGTAGGTGTCGACCTCCAGGAACACGTCCGGGTCGAGGAGCCCGGCGAGCACGTCGAGGGCGTGCCGGCCGTCCAGCCGCGGCTCCACCTCCCACCAGTGGTTGTGGTAGCCGAGCCGCAGCCCGTGCCGGGCGACCCGCGGGGCGAGGGAATTGAGGCGCTCGGCGACCCGGGCGAGGCCGTCGCGCGTCGTGAAGTCCTCGTGCGGGAAGCCCGCGGGCACGATGGCGAGCCCTGTGCCGAGCGCGGCGGCCGCGTCGAAGACGGGCCCCGGGTCCCCGGCCAGGGCGTGCGCGACGTGCGCGCCCGATACGGCGAGGCCCAGGCCGTCGGCGATCCGGGCGAGCCCCGGCGCGTCGTCGGTCACGTCGAAGGCCTCCACCGCGCCGTACCCCATCGCCGCGAGCCGCTCGAGGGTGCCCGGCCGGTCGGCGGCCAGCTCGTCGCGTACGGAGTACAGCTGGACGCTGAGCGGTCGTGGCATGGCGGCCCTCCCAGTCGGCTGGGAGGACGGTAAGGCGCGCGGGCGACGTGAACAAGGGGGCGGGCGGGCCCCGGGACGACGGAAGGCCGGGCCCGAAGGCCCGGCCTGGTTCGGGGAGCCGGACCGGCTGCCCGGCTCCGGTGGGGGAAGGGGTGTCAGAGGTGACCGCGGACGCTGCGGCGGCGCAGGTACCACGCGCCGCCGCCGACAGCCGCGACGACCAGGGCGCCGCCCGCGGCGAGCGTCACCGTTCCGTAGTCCTCGACCGCGCCGCCGAAGCCGCCGCGCACCCCGCGCGCGGGAGCCGTCGTCGACGACGTCGTCGGCGCACCCGCGACCGTCACGGTCTGCGAGCCCGCCGTCGAACCGTCCTGACAGATCACCACGACCGTATGGGTGCCGGGCGTCACGTTCTGCCAGGAGGCGCTGGAGCCCGCCAGGGTCGCCTGTCGGCCCTGGGCGAAGTTGGCCGCGCCGTTGCTGAGCAACGCGGCCTTGCCTCCGTTGGCGCATGCGGTCGTGGTGGCCTGCACGGTGGTGCCGGTGACGGTCACGGTGATCCCCGGTGCCGCGAGCGCCACGGGGGCGCTCAGAGCGAGGGGAAGTGCGATGGCGGCGACGGTCAGGCCGGAGCGAAGGGATATCTGGGTAGTACGCATGAATCTGCCCTCCGGCGGCACGGGAGGCGGAACGTCCATGCGCCGCCGGAATGGGGAAGCGCCCGTGCTGCCTGACGTCGAGCCAACGTGCCGTCAGGCCGCACCGCATGCGGACGGCCTCCGGGCAGGTGACGGGATCCTTCGTCCGGCCGACGGCTGACCGGGCGTCACCAGGACGGGGCGGCCTGCAGCAGCCGGTCGCGCACGAGCAGGACGTGCGGGTTGCGCGGCGTGCCCGGGCGCTGGGCGAGATAGCCGGTGTTGATCGGCGGGTCCTCCGGCAGGAGCAGCGGCACCAGGGCGCCCGACGCGAGGTCCGCCAGGCACAGATAGCGCGGAAGGACCGAGATCCCCGCCCCGGCCGCGACCGCCGAGCGCACCCCGCGCAGATCCGGCACCGTCAGGGCGGGCCGCGCGGTCAGCCGTTCGCCGAAGACGTGCCACCAGTAGCGGCGGGCGATCGGCAGGTCGTCGGCGTACGCGACGAGCGGCACCCCGCGCAGCGCGGCGGCGCCGTCCGCGGCGACCCGCTCCGGGCCGATCCGCCGCGCCCACTCGGGGGATGCGACGAGCACGAACTCCTCGTCGGCGAGCGGCACCGCGCTGAGCGTCCGGCCGCGCAGCCGCATCGTGGAGATCACCAGGTCGAAGCGGCCGCCGCGCAGCCCGTCCAGGAGCTCGTCGGTGAGGCCCATGGTGACCCGGAGCCGTACCCCCTGGTCGGTGAGCGGGGCGAGCGCGGGCAGGACGCGGGTGCACACCAGCTCGGCGGGGCCCGCGAGGTGCACCGGGTCCGGTGTCCGCTCGGTGGCCAGCGGGCCGCGGTCGGCCACCGCGGCGAGGGCGTCCAGGGGGCCCGCCACCTGGGTGGCCAGCTCGTCGGCGACCGATGTGGGCACGGCACCGCGCGGCCGCCGCTCGAACAGCTCCCGCCCCAACTGCTGCTCCAGGGACCGGATCTGCGTCGTCACCGTCGGCTGCGACAGACCGAGAAGCCGCGCGGCCGCGGTGAACGAACCGGAGCGGTGGACCGCGAGGAAGGTGCGCAGCAGAGACAGGTCGAGCGGCGCGCGAGGGGCCTGCGGGGCGCCCGCGGCGCCTCCGGCGGCTGTGCCATTGGAATCCCTATGGGGCATGTCGGAGATCCTATTGGATCTCTATGGGAGGTGGGTCTACGGTCGAGGGCGAGACGTGCTGACACTTCGTGTACGAAACGTCAGTGCGTACGGAACCCAGCACGCACAGCCCCGCACAGCGGCGCAGGCGCGCACGCCCCGCAGCAGAGGAGACAGACATGGCGAAGATCCTGATGGTGGTCACCGGCTCCGCCGTATGGACGCTGGCGGACGGCACCGCGCACCCGAGCGGCTTCTGGGCCGAGGAGGTCTCGGCCCCGTGGCTGGCCTTCACCGCGGCGGGCCACGACGTGGTCGTCGCGACGCCCGGTGGCGTCGTGCCGACGATGGACCCCGCGAGCCTCGCGCCCGAGCTGAACGGCGGGCAGGAGAACGCCGACGCGATCGCCGCGGACCTGAGGCGCGTCACCGCCCTGCGGCAGCCCGTCGCTCTTGAGGACGTGCGGCTCGACGAGTACGCCGCCGTCTTCTACCCGGGCGGCCACGGCCCGATGGAGGACCTGGCGGTGAACGCCGCGTCCGGCGCCCTCCTCGGCGAGGCCCTCGCCTCCGGCAAGCCCCTCGGCATCGTCTGCCACGGCCCCGCCGCCCTGCTCGCCACCGGAGCCGAGGGCGGATCGCCCTTCGCGGGCTACCGCGTCACGGCCTTCACGAACGCCGAGGAGGCCCAGTCCGGCTTCGCCGACCGCGCCCCGTGGCTGCTCCAGGACCGGCTCGTGGCCCTCGGCGTCGACTTCCAGGAGGGGCAGCCGTGGGCCCCGTACGTGGTCGTCGACCGCAATCTGTACACCGGCCAGAACCCGGCGTCCGCCGCGCCGCTGGCCGCCGACCTCGTGAAGGCGCTGGGCTGACCGTGGCCGCCGACCGTCTCCCCGAGGTCCTCGACGCGACGTACGCCTGTCTGAGCAGGTACGGCGTGCGGCGCACCACGATGGACGACATAGCCCGCGAGATGGGGGTGTCGCGGTCGGCGGTCTACCAGTACGTGCGCGGCAAGGACGACGCGGTCCGCAGGCTCGCCCTGCGGCTGCACGACCGGGCGCTCGCGCGGGCGGAGGCCGCCGCCGTCGCCGCGGTCCCGCCCGCCGAGCGCGTCCACGGCATCCTCGCCGCGAAGCTGGACCTGGTCCTCGACCTCACGGGGCGCTCCCCGCACGCCGTGGAACTCCTCGATCCGGGCGCACGGCTCTCCGGCGACATCTGCGACGCGTTCACGGCCCGCCTCCGGGCGCTCCTGACGGAGCAGTTCGCGGCGGCGGGGGCGGAACCGGGCCCCGGGAGCGCCCCTGGCGCGGCGGACGCGGGCCCCACGCCCGCGCAGCGCGCCGACATCTGCCTCGCCCTCGTCGTCGGCCTCGAAACCGCGCCCGACGCGGCCCGCCTGCTGCGGCCCGCCACGGACGCCCTGCTCACCGGGCTGCTGCCCCACCACACCGCACCCTCGCGAACCCCACAGAGGACCTCATGAACGACCTCGCGCCCACCGATCCCGCAGCCCTCGTCGCCCGGCTCCGGGCGACCTTCCGCTCGGGCCGCACCCGCCCCCTCGACTGGCGCGAGCGGCAGCTCACCCGGTTGCGGACGCTGCTCAGCGAACACCGCGAAGACCTGGCCGACGCGCTCCACGCGGACCTGGGCAAGCCCCGGGCCGAGGCCTACCGCTCCGAGGTGGACTTCTCGATCCGCGAGATCGACCACACCCTGGAGCACCTGGCGGAGTGGCTGCGCCCGCAGCACGTCGACGTGAGCGGCGTCTTCGGCGACGCGGCGAGCGCGGGCACGCAGTACGACCCGCTCGGCGTCGTCCTCGTGATCGCGCCCTGGAACTACCCCGCCCAGCTCCTCCTCGTGCCCGTCGCCGGAGCGCTCGCCGCGGGCAACGCGGTCGTGGTCAAGCCCAGCGAACTGGCCCCCGCCACCTCCGCGCTGGTCGCGGACCTGCTGCCGCGCTATCTGGACACCGACGCCGTGGCCGTCGTCGAGGGCGGGGTGCCGGAGACCACCGCCCTGCTCACGCAGCGCTTCGACCACATCTTCTACACCGGCAACGGCACCGTGGGCCGCATCGTCATGCGCGCCGCCGCCGAGCACCTCACGCCGGTCACGCTCGAACTCGGCGGCAAGTCACCGGTGTTCGTCGACGCGGGCGTCGACACCGCCGAGACCGCCCGGCGCCTGGCCCGCGCCAAGTTCGCGAACGCGGGCCAGACCTGTGTGGCGCCCGACTACGTCCTCACCGACCCGGACACCGCCCGCGCGCTGGAAGCCGACCTGGCCAAGGCGGTCGAGGAGCTGTACGGGCCGGACCCGGCGGCGTCGGACGCGTACGGGCGCATCGTCAACGAGCGGCACTTCGACCGCTTGTCGGGGCTGCTCGGCTCGGGCCGCGTCGTCACCGGCGGGCAGACCGACCGGGCCGCGAAGTACATCGCGCCGACCGTGCTCGCCGGGGTGCGGCCCGACGAGCCGGTCATGCGGGAGGAGATCTTCGGGCCCGTCCTGCCGATCGTCGAGGTGGCGGACCTGGACGAGGCGATCGCGTTCATCAACGACCGGGACAAGCCGCTGGCCCTGTACGCCTTCACCGACTCGGCGGACACGCGCGGGCGCATCGCCGCGGAGACGTCGTCGGGCGGCCTCGGCTTCGGGCTGCCGATGGCCCATCTCTCCGTCCCCGAGCTGCCGTTCGGCGGGGTCGGCGAGAGCGGCATGGGCGCCTACCACGGGCCGCACTCGATCGCGGTCTTCAGCCACCGCAAGGCGCGCCTGGACGTTCCGCTCGGCTCCTGAGGCCCCTGAGGCGGCAGGGACTCCCGCCGCTGTCCGGCGGGGCTCACCGCCCCTCGGGCAGCGGCGGTACGAGTCCGTCGGCGACGAGACCCGCGTACACCGCCTTGCCGAGGTGCTCCACGGCGGACTGCGGCCGCACCATCACCGTGAACTCCTTGATCCGGCCGTCCTCGTCGACGTGCAGCAGGTCGATCCCGTGGATCTCCTTGCCGCCGACGGTTGCCCGGAACAGCAGGACGGCCGACGGGGTCTCGGCCCCGTCGGCGCTCGTCTGCGACGTGCCGTCGAAGGACCCGACGTACCGGAAGTCCTCGAAGGTGCGAAGGAGCACGCCGAACAGGCCGAGCACCATCTCACGGCCCTCGAAGGGCCGGAACTTCACCGGGCTGTAGAAGCGGATGTCCGGGGTGAACAGCTCTTCCAGGGCGGCGAGTTCACGCTTCTCGACGGCGGCGCGGAAGCGGTCGGCGGTGGCTGCGAGACGGTTCGCGGTCACGGTGGAACCTCCTGAGGGCTGCGGGTGGTATCGCCGGGGCCGGCCCCGGCTCTCATAGTCAAGAATCTAACTAGTCAGATCGATGACTATGATGGGGGAGCCGGTCGGCAAAGGGAAGAGGCGGCGAGGAGAAGGGGAGGCGGTGGCGCATGGCCTTGCGGCACGCGGTGCTCGCGGCGCTGCTGGACGGGGAGTTCAGCGGCTATCAGCTCGCCAAGGGGTTCGACATCGGCGTCGCCAACTTCTGGCACGCGCTGCCGCAGCAGCTGTACGCCGAACTGTCGCGCCTGGAGGGCGAGGGCCTGGTGGCCGGGCGCGAGGTGGTGCAGGAAGGGCGGCCGAACAAGCGGCTCTTCACGGTGACGGACGCGGGTGTCGCCGAGCTGGAGCGGTTCGCTGCGGACACCGCCAAGCCTTCGTTCATCCGCGACGACCTGCTGGTCAAGGTGCAGGCGGTGGACGGCGTCGACGCGACGCCGGTGATCGCGCAGCTGCGGGACCGGGCGCGGGTCGCCGAGGCCAAGACCGAGGTCCTCGGCGCGCTCCTGCGACGGCTGCGCGGCGACCTGGACGAGGAGGAGTTCCTGCGGACGGGCCAGCGGGTCGGGCCCTATCTGACCTGTCTGCGCGGGCTCGCCTTCGAGCGGGAGACGCGCGAGTGGTGCGAGCGGGCGGCGGACCTGCTGGCGGCGCGGCGCGCCGGGGCCTGCGAGGCCCGCCCCTGAGTACGGCCCGCGATGCCCTTGCGCGGGTCCGTCGCCCTGTAGTCGGCTAGGGCGCATGAGGAGCATGCGAAGCACGAGGAGTACGAAGAGCACGCGGACGACGGCGACGGCAGGTGCGGCAGCGACGGCAGGGGGCTCAAGAGCCGTGCGGACGGGCGGCGTTGCCACGGTGGCCGCCGCTCTCGTCGCGGGCACGCTCTGGGCGGGGACGCCCGACGTGCGCGCCGATGACGGCACGAGCGCTCCGGCGTCGGCCGCGGGCCTCGGCGTCGACCTGGACACGGTGACCATCCCGCGGCTACAGGCGCGGATGGCGAAGGGCTCGCTGACCTCGAAGGCGCTGACCTCCGCCTATCTGCGCCGGATCGACACCGTCGACCCCAAGGTCAACGCGGTCCTCCGCACGGACCCGACGGCTCTGCGCCAGGCGGCCGCGAGCGACGAGAGGCACCGCGCGGGCCGCGCCCGCGGCCCCCTCGACGGCATCCCCGTCCTCCTCAAGGACAACGTGAACACGCGCTCCCTGCCCACCACGGCCGGGTCGCTCGCGCTCGCCGGGAGCCCGCCGGACGCGGACGCGCTGCTGGTGAAGCGGCTGCGGAAGGCCGGGGCGGTGATCCTCGGCAAGACCAACCTCTCCGAGTGGGCCAACTTCCGCGGCGCCAAGCCGACATCGGGGTGGTCGGCGGTGGGCGGCCAGACCCACAACCCGTACGTCCTGGACCGCAACCCGTGCGGGTCGTCCGCCGGTTCGGGCGCCGCGCTCGCGGCGTCCCTCGCGCAGGTGGCCATCGGCACCGAGACGGACGGTTCCATCGTGTGCCCCGCCGGGATGAACGGCGTGGTCGGCCTCAAGCCCAGCCTCGGCGTGGTCAGCCAGGACGGCGTGGTCCCGATCTCCGCCGAGCAGGACACCGCGGGACCCATGGCGCGCAACGTCGTCGACACCGCGCTCACGCTCGCGGTCCTCAGCGGCCGCGACGGTGGACACCCCGCCGGGGCGCAGGCCCTCCCCGACGCGCAGGTGCGCCCGGGCAGCCTGCACGGCAAGCGCATCGGCCTGTGGCGGCTGCCCGAGCTCGGCCCGGACGTGGACGCCCTGATGACGCGCACCGCCGGGAAGCTGCGGAAAGCCGGGGCCGAGGTCGTCGAGGTGACGCCCCCGTACCAGAAGCGCCTCGCGGAGCTCGAATTCCCGGCGCTGCTCAGCGAGTTCCACCGCGACATCGACGCGTACCTCGCCACTCGCAAGGGCCCGCGGGATCTCGCCGCGCTGATCGAGTTCAACCGTACCCACCCCGAGGAGCAGACCTGCTTCGCCGGGCAGGAGCTGTTCGAGCAGGCGCTCGCGGCGCCGTCCACCGACGACCCCGCCTACAAGGCCATGCGCGCCGAGCTGAAGGACCTCTCGCGGCGCTCCATCGACGAGACCATGGCCACCCACCGCCTCGACGCCATCGCCGCGCCGACGAACCCGCCCGCCTGGACCACCGACTGCAAGCGGGGCGACAACGACGTCATCCCGTCCTCCACCCCGGCGGCCGTCGCCGGCTACCCGTCCCTGTCGGTGCCGGCCGGGTCCGTCGGGGAGCTGCCCGTCGGCGTGCTCCTGACGGCCGGACACCACCAGGACGCCGAACTCCTGTCCCTGGGCGCCGCGGTGGAGCGCCGCCTTCAGGCCTGGCGGGCCCCGCGCTACCTGCCGACGATCGGCACCGGCAGCGCCCGCTGAGACCGTGCGGTCGCCACGCGCGTGGCGACCGCACGCCCCTCACCGCGTGGTGACCGCGCGCTCGGCCGAGTAGCCGCCCCACGTGCCGTCGGGCAGTTTGGCGCGCAGCCGCACCCGGTGGGTGACGCCGGGCTTCTTGCCCACGTAGAAGCTGTGCTTCACCCGGCCCTGCGGGACCGTGCCGCCGAAGACGAGCGAGGTGGCGCTCTCGCCGTCCAGATGGATCTGATACTCCGTCACCGCGCCGCCGGTGTGCGGCGGTTTCCAGGACAGGTCGACGTAGTACGCCCCGTCCTTCTGGCGCGACGTCGCGCGGAGGCCGGCCGGAGCGGTGCCGCGGCCGCTGTCCTTGCTGCCCGAGGTCCGCACGCGCGCGGCGGGGCTCGCGGGCGAGAAGTTGTCGGCCGCGTCCCGCGCCTTCACCGTGAACGTGTACGCCCTTCCCGGCCGCAGCCCCGTGATGAGCGTGTCCGTGGTGCCGCCGCCGACACTGTGGATCTTCGTCGTGCCCTGGTAGATCTCGTACGAGGCCACGCTGCGGTTGTCCTTCGACGCGCCCCACGACAGGGTCGCGGCGTGCCCGCCCTCGGCCGCGCCGCGCAGCCCGGGCGGACGCGAGGGCGCCTCGGTGTCGGCCGCCGCCGCGGCGGGCGTGGTGACCGTCAGCTTCTTGCTGTCGGCGCTGAGGTTCCCGTCGGCGTCGCGCGCCCGGACGGAGAAGGTGTACGTGGCGGACGGCTTGAGCCCGGTGATGTCGACCATGTGCTGGGCGGCCGGGACGCGCTTGACCCGGGTGGCGCCCCGGTACACCTCGTACCCGTCGATGCCGGTGCGGCTGGTGGACCGGTTCCACATCACGTGCACCGACGTGGCGCTGCCCGCCTGTACGGTCACCCCGCGCGGCGCGTCCGGCGGCGCCGCGCCCCCGCTCTCCTCACCGCCCCAGGCGCAGGCGCTCAGCAGACAGGCGACGGTGACGGTGAGGCAGACGGGCGGCAGGTGACGTGTGTGGGGGGTCCGTCGCACGGGCTTGCCTTCCACTCGACGGCAATTGGTCCGGACCAATGTGGCAGGCGTGACCGGGGCACATCAAGAGGTGGGGTGGATCAACCGGGGGCCGGACGTCAGAGGCACCCCTCCAGCAAGGCGGCCCCGGACGCACCGAGGTGCCGGAGGGCCGCCGCGAAGGAGTAGCAGTCGAAGAGGGCCGAATGCTCCTGCCCGGCAGCGGGTCTGGGCAGCCCGAGCACCTGCCACAGGCGCCCCACGTTCACACCCGTCGTCGCGGGCGCCAGGGTGTTGAGCCAGGGCCGCACGTTCAGGAAGTGGGCGTCCAGCCAGCTGTTCTCGATCCGCTCGCCGCGTGCCCGCGCCCAGCCCGTGTTCTCCCCGATGACGACCATGTCGTTGCCGTAGGAGAGCACGGTCTGTCCCTTGCAGAACCCCAGGAAGTCACTCAGGGCCCGCGCGGGCGCGAGCCCCTCCCGGTCGACCGCTTCCTGCTCGATGCCGGTGAGCTCGGTGAAGAACGCGGAGAGGCGTGGATTGACCACCGGCCGCACCAGCGCCTCGTACTCCTCCACGACCGAGAGGTCCGCACCGAGGCGCAGGGCCCCGATCTGCACGATCTCGCGCAGCTGGCCGGGGCCCGACCAGTCCGCCTCAAGGGCTCCCGGCCACGTCGTGAACTCCAGGTCGAAAACCACGAAGGTGGACACGGTCACGTTCTCCTTCCCTTTCGCCTTCTCCCGCGCTCTCCCGCGCTCTCCCGCGCTCTCCCGCGCTCTACTGCGGCTGGGTCGCGATCTGGATCAGGTTGCCGCACGTGTCGTCGAAGACGGCGAAGGTGATCTCGTCCATCTCCAGGGGCTCCTGGGTGAAGCGGACGCCGAGGCCACGCAGCCGCTCGTACTCCGCGCGCACGTCGTCGACGGCGAACTGGGCGAGCGGGATGCCGTCCTTGACGAGCGCGTCGCGGTACGGCTTGACGGCCGGGTGCCCCGCGGGCTCCAGGAGCAGCTCGACGCCGCCCGGCTCGTCGGGCGGGACGACGGTCAGCCACCGGTCCGTCTCGCCCACCGGAACGTCGTGCTTCTTCACGAAGCCGAGGATCTCCGTGTAGAAGTGCTCGGCCTTCGCCTGGTCGTCGACGAAGACGCTGGTCAGGTGAATCCTCATGGAGTGCTCTCTCCTCCGGTCCGGTTGCGGCGGGCACGGGCCGTCGCACGGCGATCTGCCAGATCCCGAACAGTCTCTGACAGGAAGCCTCCCCGAGCGCGTCGAGGGCGGCGCGGGGGTGGGGCCGGCCGGGCCTCCTGGTCGCGCATACCTGCCGCGGCGATCGGGAAGCGTCCGATCCGACGCGTCCGAGCCCAGGGAGGCCCTCATGCCCCGAACGCCGCAGGAGATCTTCGAGAGGTACGTCCACGCCGGAGCCATGACCCGGAACGCCGACGCCGTCGCCGAGAGCTTCACCGAGGACGGCGTCTTCGAGGCACCGCTCATGCCTCCCGGCGCCTCCTTCCCCAGGAGACTGGTGGGCCGCGAGGAGATCCGTACCGCGTTGGCTGCGTACTACGGACGACAGGCGCGGGACGACCGCGTGCCGAACCTCGAGAAGTCCGGCTACGTGCTGCACACCACCTCGGATCCCGACGTCTTCATCGCCGAGATCGACACGGTCTTCGACGGGGACGGTGACGGGGGTGGGGACGACGTGACCATCTCCCTCGTGCAGATCTTCCGCGTCCGCGATGACAAGATCGCGCGGCTGCGCGACTACTTCGCGCCCGACCTGATGAGCTGAGGCCGGCCTCGCGGGAGGGGGCGAGCAGAGGGCCCGCCGCGACGGGGGAGCGCGGCGGGCCCGGCCTTCAGTGTGCCCCCACCGGCCCCGCCCATGTGCGCCCGGCCGCGAATTGGCTGAGTCTCTACTCCCGGCGCGCTGGCCCGCCGGGGCCTGGCCGAAGCCGCAAAAGCGCTGGACAGATCCCTGGTGCCGGGTGAGCATCTCCGCGATGAACAGCGAATCTCCCTTCCCTCCCCGCCGTATCCGCTTCGTCTCGTTGAGCGCCAAGGCACTGCGGGCACTCGCCGACGGTGACCTCTCCGGCGGCAGCGCCGAGGCCGGGGTCGCCCTCGACGCGCACTTCGTCTCCGAACGGGCCCGCTGGATCTTCGGCTATCGCGCGGAGCAGCTGGCCAAGGATCCGTCCGCCGCGCCCTGGACCACGCGGGCCGCGGTGTCCGTGCCGGACGGCGCCGTCGTCGGCGACGCCGGGTTCCACGGGCCGCCGGACGAGGCGGGCGTGGTCGAGGTCGGCTACACCGTCGTGCCCGGCCACCGCCGTCAGGGCTACGCCCGCGCGATGTTGAGGGAACTGCTCGTCAGGGCCGCCGCCGAACCCGGTGTCAGGACCGTACGGGCCACCATCCGGTCGGACAACGAGGCCTCCTTGGCCACCATCGCGGGCTTCGGTTTCACTCGCGTCGGCGAGAAGGGGGACGAGCGCGAGGGGATCAGCTTCGTCTTCGAGGTCCCGGCGGACGCGATTCTGGCCGCGTAGCCGCGACGTCGACGCCGTCTAGGGGGAGGTGCGCAGGGCGGGGACGATGCGCCAGTCCCGCTGGAAGACGAGGTTGTGCAGGTCGGCGGCGATGATGGCGCGGAAGGTCGGGAGGAGTTCGGCGGCCTGGGCGTGGGTGAAGACGTTGAGGGGCCAGTCGGCGACGGTGGTGCCGCGCAGGTGGGGGTGGTGGAACCCGGCGCCGAAGTAGGCGTGGAGACAGAGGGCGGGGATGCCGGTGCGGAGCTGTTCGGGCCAGGTCAGGCGCCAGGTGGCGTAGCTGCCGCCGTGCTGGTCGCGGCGCAGCCCTGTGGCCTGGAGGGTGCCCGTGCCGAGCAGCAGCTGCGTGTCGTACTCGGTGAGGGCCCGGCGGGCGGGGGCGTCGAGCAGTTCGGTCGTCCTGGCGAAGGCGGCCTCCTTGTCCCGGCGTTCGGTGTGCCCGGCGTGGGTGCCGTCGCGCAGGTCGGCGAAGTGGCGGAGGAGGTCCCCCATGGGGGCGGGTGTGGGGGTGGGCGGACGTGTGGTCGTCATGGATAGAACGTCCTTTCTAGAGAGATGAAGGGGGAGGGGGCAAGGCAGGTCGCGCAGGGCGTCGGCCAGGCGCGGCAGGAGGCGGCTGTGGGGGGCGAGCAGGTCCGCGTGGGCGGCGTCGGGTGCGTGGATGAGGCGGGTGGGGACGGCGGCGGCCCTGAGGCGTTCGGCGTAGGCGAGGACGTCGTCGGCCACGGGGTCCAGGGCGCCCACGGCGAGCACGGCGGGTGCCAGACCGCGGAGGTCCTCGGCGTCGAGCGGGGTGCTGTGCAGGGCCGTGCCGTCGGACGCGGCGGCCGTGGCGGGTCCGGTGCCGCGCCAGGTGCGCCAGGACCGGCGCAGCGCGGCGGCCTCGGGGAAGGCGGCCGGATCCCGCCGGTAACTGGGGGCGGCGCAGGACGGGTTGAGGGGCGGGTAGGCCAGCAGCTGGGCGTCGAGGCGCTGCCCGCGATCGCGGAGGGCGAGGGCGGCGCTCGCGGCCAGGGTGGCCCCCGCGCTGTCCCCGCCGACGGCGATCCGGGCTGCGGCACCGGCTCGTTCGCCCGCCCAGTCCAGTACGGCCAGGACGTCTTCGAGCGCGGCCGGGTGGCGGTGCGCGGGAGCGAGGCGGTAGTCGACGCTGACCACGGTCCAGCCGGTCAGGGCCGCCAGGCGGTGGGTGACCGGATGCCAGTCGGCGGCGGACCCGTACTGCCAGCTCCCGCCGTGCGCCCAGACGAGCCAGCCGCCGGTGCCGGTCCCGCTGCCCGCGCCGGGCTCGTACAGGCGGACCGGGACGGGGTTGGACGCCGGGACGGTCAGGCGCCGCCAGGCGACTTCGTCGGTGCGGACGGCGGTGGTGCTGCTCGTGCTCATGGCGGAGGAGTCCTCTCGGTGTCCGGCTGACGCGGTCACAGCTGGCGCAGGGCCCCGCCGTCGACGCTCCATTCGGCCCCGGTGACCTGGGAGGCGCGCGGAGAGAGGAGGTAGGCGATGAGGTCGGCGACCTGCTCGGGGGCGCCGATGCGGCCGGTGGGCAGACGGCGTTCGTGGCGGATGAAGTGGTCGACGGCCTGGTCGGCGGGGAGGGAGAAGCGTTCGGCGAGCTGCTCGGCGAAGCCGCCGGGGGCGTCGAAGAGGGCGGTGCGGGTGGGGCCGGGCGAGACGACGTTGGAGCGCACGCCGGAGTCGCCGAGGCTGGTGGCGAGGGACTTGGAGACGGAGAGCAGGGCGGCCTTGGAGGCGGCGTAGTCGGCGATGGTGGCGTCGGGAAGGCGGGCGGCCTCGCTGGCGACGTGCACGAGGCTCGCGCCGTGCGGGTTGGCCTGGAGCAGGGGCAGCGCGGCGCGGGTGAGTCGGACGACGGCGTGCAGATTGAGTTCGAAGGTCGTGTGCCACTGGTCGTCGTCGATGGCGGCGAAGGAGGGCTGGGAGGTCAGGGCGGCGGCGTTGTTGACCAGGCCGTCCAGGCGGCCGTGGGTGGCGCGTACGTGCTCGACGATCTGCTGGGCGGCCGCCGGGTCGGTGAGGTCGGCGGCGACGAAGGCGGCCTTGGCGGGCAGGGCGCCGTTGGTGCCGCGGGCCACGGCGATGACGTGGGCGCCCTCGTCGGCGAGCAGATGGGCGGTGGCCTGGCCGATGCCGCTGGTGGCGCCGGTGACGACGATGACCTTGTCCGTGAGCTGGAGGTCCATGGTCTTGCTCCTTGCGGGCTGGGGGCGGGGGCTGGAGTCAGGCCTTGGCTGGGGTTCCGGTACCGCGCTTCGTCCGGAGGAACACCGCCGCGAACACGACCCCGAGGAGGACGAGGGCGGCGTTGACGGCGATGGCGACGGTCACGCCGTGGTGGACGGCGGAGGCCGTGGCCGCGCCCGCGCTGGTGGCGGTGACGACCGCGGACATGATCGGCGTGCCCATGGTGATGCCGACCTGCTGGGACATCGAGGCGAGCCCGGTGGCCAGGCCCTGTTCGGCGTCGGGGAGCCCGCTGGTGGCGGTCACCATGAAGCCGACGATGACGAGCATGTTGCCGATGCCGCCGAAGAAGGTGGCGGGCAGCAGCAGGGCGAGGGACGCCTCCGTCGTCGTACCGAGGAAGAGGAGCGCGGCGGTGAACACCGTCTGGATGACGCCGCCCGTGACCAGGGCCGTCAGCGTCGAGTGACGGGCGATCACCTTGGGCGCGAGGAGCCCGCCGACGACGGTGCCGACGCCCAGGACGCCGAAGGAGATGCCGGCGGTGAGCGGGGTGAAGCCGAGCGTCTTCTGCAGGTAGAGGGTGAGCAGATAGACCAGCGAGGTCTCGGTGACGAAGGCGAGCAGGCCAAGGACATTGCCCCAGGCGACGTTGCGGCGGCCCAGCGTCCTGAGCGGGACGAGCGGCTCGGCGACCCTGCGCTCGATGGCGAAGAACGCGGCAAGCAGCACGACACCCGCGGCGAGGCCGGTCAGGGCGTGCGCGTTCGTCCAGCCGTGCTCACCGGCCTGGGTGAGGCCGTAGACGAGGGCGAGCAGGCCGAGGGTGACGGTGAGGGCGCCGGGCAGGTCCAGCTTCGGCCGGACGGCCGGCTTGGACTCCTTGATGACGGCGGGGGCGATCACGATCACGGCCAGGGCGACGGGCACGTTGATGAAGAAGGCCCAGCGCCAGGAGAGCAGATCGGTCAGGACGCCGCCGAGGATCGCCCCGGTGGTGAACCCGGCGGACATCAGGGCGCCGTTGATGCCCAGTGCCTTCTGCCGCAGCGGCCCTTCGGGGAAGGAGGTGGTGAGCAGCGAGAGCCCGGCCGGGGTGGCGGCGGCCGTGGCGAGCCCCTGGGCGACGCGGGCGGCGAGCAGCACCTCCGGGCTGGTCGCCAGGCCGCCGGCGAGCGAGGCGACGCCCAGCAGGGCGAGGCTGCCGATGAAGATCTTCTTGCGGCCGATCAGATCGCCGATGCGGCCGAAGAAGAGGGTGAAGCCGGCCGCGCTCAGGGCGAACGTGGTGGCGATCCACTGGAGGTTGGAGAGCGAGAAGCCGAGGCCTTCGCCGATGGCGGGCAGAGCGACGTTCAGGATCGAGAAGTCGACGGCCAGCATGAACTGGGCGACAAGCAGGACGGCCAGGACCAGCTTCAACTCGCCGGTGAGCCGCTGCGGTCGAGCCGGGGGAGCGGCGGCTTCGGTGCGGCGCGGGGCCGGGCGGGCCGCGAGCTCGGTTGCGGACATCGGAGGGCTTCCTTTCGGCTTCGCCGCGGCGGCGCGGGAAGCGGTGGTGCGGGAGGTGCCAGGGGCGCCGGGGCGCCGGGCAGGACGGGGAGACCGGAGAGCGACCTGCCCTAATGGGTCTGTCGTTCCGTTATGGCTGAGAAGTTAGCACGCCGAAGGCGGTAAGGGAACTGGAGTCCCGATACGATGGTGCGCGCACCGTGAAGCACCGCTCGACGTCCGCAGCTCGGCACCCCCAGGGCCCGTAGCTCGACACCCTTAGGAGGGGACCCATGCCCGGCACCCCGGCCCCTGGCACCGTCCGGCCCGGCGGACGCACCGCCCGCGTACGTGAGGCCGTCCTGCGGGCGGCCGGTGACGCGCTGGCCGCCGACAGGTTCGACGCGCTCGACCTCACCGAGATCGCGGCCCGCGCGGGCGTCGGCAAGACCACGGTCTACCGCCGCTGGGGCACCCCCGGCGCACTCGCCGCCGACCTCCTGGCCGACATGGCCGAGCAGTCGCTGCGGCGCGCCGACACCGGCAGCCTGGACGAGGACCTCCGGGCGAACGCCCGCCTGGTCGTGAAGACCCTCACCGACTCCCGGCAGGGCCGCCTCTTCAAGGCGCTCATCGCCGCCTCCCTCTGCGACGACCAGGCCGCGCAGGCCCTGCACCGCTTCTACGAGGTGCGGATCGAGGAGTGGTCCGGCTGCGTCCGCGACGCGATCGCGCGCGGCGAACTCCCCACCGCCACCGACCCGCACGCCGTCGTCGCAGCCGTCTCGGCACCGCTGTACTACGCCCTCCTCAACAGGGGGTACACCTTGACCGACGCGGACGCGGACGCGGCGGCGCGGTCGGCGGCCGCCGGGGCTCGGGCGGGGGTCTGGGCCCGGTCGCCGGAGTGAGGAACAGTCAGGCGCCCTTGGCAGCCTTGCCGGAGGCGTGCTGGAAGGCGACCTCGGGGTTGGCCGCGCTCGGACCGTCGAACAGCGGTGTGCGGCGGTGGCGCAGGTGCTCGTCGAAGAACGCCCCCGCGAAGTCACGGGTGATCCCCGCGGCCCGCTGGCCCGGCAGGCCTTCGGGGTCGTCCTCGCCCAACTGCCCGGCCAGCGGCGCCAGATCGGTGAAGGCGAAGTGGTCCGCGCCGGACAGCGTGAGCCAGCGCTTCCAGCCTTCGAGGCGCTTCCAGACCACGTCCCAGCTGCCGTCCTCGCCACCGGGGCTGTGGTCGGCCTCGGTGCCCATCATCAGGAACGGGCGGCCGGACAGGCCGGACGCGTCGCCGCTGTCGACGAAGGGGCCGTCCATGTTCACCCCGGCCCGTACGCGCGGGTCGTCCGCCATGGCCGCCGCGGCCGCGGCGCCGCCCAGCGAGTGCCCGCCCATGGCGACCCTGCGCTTGTCGATCAGACCCGCGTCCTTCCACGGCGACGCCTTCCCGACCAGCCGGTCAAGGACGAAGCGGAGGTCCTTGGCCCGGCCCTCCGCGGCGGGCCGGAAGGTGGTGGGGCCGATCTTCCCGCACGCCGCGCACGGCAGGATGCCCCGGCCCGGGAACGCGACGCCCGCGGCCTCGTAGGCGTGGTCGACCACCGCGACGACGTAGCCGCGGCTGGCCAGGTCCTCGGCAAGCCCGGTGAGGGTCGCGCCCGGCGTCCTGAAGCCGGGCGAGAGGACGACCAGCGGGAACGTCCCCGACCTGGCCTTCGCGCCCTCGAACGTGTGGGTGCGGGTGGAGCTGAGCACGTCGGCGGGCAGCTCCACCTCCATCTCCTTGAGGAAGGCCCGGGCGCCCGCGGTGCTCATGTACGGGGCCGGGGTGCCGGCCGGCTTCCGCGCCGGACGGTACGCCGGGTAGTACATCGACACCATCAGCTCCCGGGCACCCGCCTTCGGCACCCAGGGGTCGCGCCGGTTGTTGTCGACGAGGTGCAGCGAGCTCCGGCCCACCGCGTGCGCACCGGTGGGCGCGGGAAGCGCGAGCCGCCGCGCCTGACTCCGCTCCCCGGCCGTCTCGCCGGAGGACGCGGCGGCAGCCTCTCCGGAGCCGCAGGCGGTCAGTGTGACCGCGCCCGCGGCCACCGCGCCGGCCAGCAGGACGGCAACGGCTCCACGACGACGTGACGACATGTCCACAACCTCTCTCTCGGCGACCGCGCACGACGACGTCGGCCTCGGTGGAACCACCGTAGAAACGCCGAACCCGAAAGGAATCACGCCGCGGAGCCAACCCGGGCGTAGCCCTGGAGAGCCAGGCCGCGGCTGGAGAAAACCAGGTGCGGACGGCCCGCGCGGCGGTGTGTGATCAGGGGCATGGCGATCGAATGGGGCAGGCCGGAAGTCGACGGTCTCGACGAAGCCGTGGGTGCGCTGCGGGAGTGGCAGCACGAGGGGGCGCCGATGCAGCTGCACCCGGGGGACCTGGGCTGGTTCTTCCGGTCGGGTGCGCGGGCGGTGGCCGAGGCCGTCCGGACGTGGAGCAGGGACGGCCGGATCCTCGCCGTCGGGCTCCTGGACGGCCCCGGGCTGCTGCGCCTGACGACCGCGCCCGACGCCCGGAGGGACGAGGAACTGGCCCGGCGCCTGGTCGAGGACGTGGTCACGCCGGAGCACGGCGTACTGCCCGCCGGGAAGGCGAACGTCGAGGCGCCGATGGACGCCTTGGTCCACGACCTGCTGGGTGAGCACGGCTGGCGTACCGACGAGCCGTGGACGCCGCTGCGCCGGGACCTCACGCCGCCGGTCGAGGACCCGGCGGCCCCGCCGCGCCTGCGGATCGAGGAGATCGGACCGGAGCGGGCGCACGTGTTCGCCGCCGTCCTCCGGTCGGCGTTCGACACGGCGGCGTTCACGGCGGAGCGCTGGCACGCGATGGCGGCCGGATCGCCGTACGCCGACGCCCGCTGCCTGGTCGCGTACGACGAGCGGGACGACGCGGTGGCGGCCGTGACGGTGTGGTCGGCGGGTCCGGGCAGGCCCGGCGTGCTGGAGCCGATGGGCGTGCACCAAGACCACCGCGGCCACGGCCACGGCAGGGCGATCACCGTGGCCGCGGCGGCCGCGCTCCGGCGGCTCGGCTCGTCGAGCGCGCTCGTCTGCACCCCGAGTTCCAACGTCGGCGCCGTCGCCACCTACGCGTCAGCGGGCTTCCGGGAGCTGCCCGAGATGCGGGACCGGTACCGGGACTGAGGGCGCTTCCCCGGAGGGTCAGGTCAGGTCGAGGAAGCTCCACCGGGCTTCCGGCCGGGCGCCGCTGAGCCACTTGCCGCAGTTCTGGAGCACGACCGGACTCGACGTGATGTGCTGCGTGCCCGTCCCGAGGTCGCGCAGGAAGCGGTCGACCGGGCCGCGCCGGATCGCCGCCGAGCCGGCCCATCGGTGTACGGTGCGGCCCACCTCGGACACGGTCGAGGTCGTGTGGTTCAGGACGAGACGGATCAGAGTGTCCTGCTCGGTGCTCGGCAACTCGCCCTGGTCCAAGGTCTGTTCGACGTCCTGCCAGACGTCGTTCGCCCAGGCGCGGGCTGCCCGCAGGCGGGCCTCCGCCGTCGCGTACTCGGCGTGGAACTGGGAGGTGTCGACCGCGGCGCCCCGCGAACCGGTCCGCGCCGCGGCGACCCGCCTCAGCTCGTCCAGGAGCCGCCGGCCGACGCCGAGGGCCCAGCCCGTGTGCCCGATCGCCGACATGTTGACCAGGCCGAGGCGGTAGACGGCACCGCCGTTGACCGGGGTGTCCGTGGTCGCGACGTAGGTGTACTCGTGCGGTACGTACACGTCGGCGCAGTGGTAGTCGATGCTGTGGGTCGCGCGCAGGCCGAGCACGTCCCAGTTGCCGTCCAGGGTCACCTGTGACTTCGGCATCGCGAGGACCCGCAGCTCATCGGTGCCCTCGACCTGGATCGCACTGTGGATGTGGGTGGCGTGCGCCATCCCGGACGCGAACTGCCACTGGCCGCTGACCCGGTAGCCGCCCTCCACGGGGACGGCCCGGCCGGGGCGTGTGCCGTGCCCGGAGAGCAGCGCGTACTTCCCGTTCGGCACGTCGGGGAACAGGGCGGCCGCCGCGTCCCCGGCGAGGTACGCCGCGGTGGTACCGGTCATCATCTGCAGCGCGAACATGGTCCACCCGGCCGAGGCGTCGTGGTAGCTCGCCCGCTCCGCCGTCTCGATCAGCTGCCGCGGCGCGAACTCGTATCCGCCGAGGCTCAGCGGGAGCTCGGCCCGGACGATCCCCGTGTCGAGCAGGGCCCGCGCCGTGTCCTCCGGCAGCCTCCCCAACGCCTCGGCGGCATCGGCCCGTTCGTCGAGCATCCCGCCGAGGGCGTCGATCCGCTCCAGCACCCCCGCCAGTTCCGCGCTGACATGCAGCCGACCCGTGCCCCCCATGGAAACCCTCTCCTCGTGGTGTGGTTCCCGATCGTCTCACGCACGTCTCACGCGTCCGCCCCGCGGCCCGGATCGCGGGCTCCGACCGGCGGTCACCGCCTCGGGCCCCGGCAGCCTTACAGGAAGTAGAGCGCGGCCAGCACCACCGCCAGTACGCCTGCCAGGACCGCGATCAGCGCCGACGAGGTGAGGACGTAGGCGCCGCCCATGCCCATCGCCGTGCCGTTGACGAGCTTCACGATCTCGGCGGGGGAGGGGCGGCGGGAACGCCGCTCCGCCGTGTCGTCCTTGTGCCGTGTTCCGATCTTCCGCTTCATGAGTGTTCTGCCTCCTCCGTACTCGTACGAAGAAGGGCGATTTCGAGCTGTCGCCGTGCAACTCCCTTCGTGGCGAGGAAAAGTGCCGTCCTCCTTGCACGCGAACGGGCCCCGCGGGGCCCTATAGGGAGACCGACCCAAGGAGGTGGCTGCGTGAGCCGTACAGGTGACCACGGGGCCGTCCCACCGGAGTTCTCCGAGTTCTTCAGAGCGGAATACCCCCGCCTCGTCCGCACCCTGGCCGCGACCGGGGCCAGGGTGGAGGAGGCCAAGGACGTCGCGCAGGAAGCCATGCTCGAACTCGCGGGCATCTGGCCGAACTGCCGCCGCCCCTACGGCTGGGTCCGCAAGGTGGCCTGGCACAAGTACCTGAAGATCGCGGAACGCGACCGCAAGCGGACCAACGGCGAGTGGCAGGCCTGCCTGCACCCCCGGGTCGTACAGGACTGCGACGACCCGGACGAGAGGGAGTGGGTGCGGCAGCAGCTCGTCGAACTGCCGCCGCGACAGCGGGCCGTGATGGCCCTGTACGTGGACGGATACTCCACGGACGAGATCGCCGAACTGCTCAAGACGGAAGTGAGCACGGTGCGCAGTCACTTGCGGCACGCCCGCGTCGCGCTGCGGCGCGGCCTGGAGGGCGAGCGGGGAGACGGACTGTGACCGCCGTGCCCACGAGGAACGAGCGTGCCGACGAGGAACGAGCGTGCCCACGAGGAACGAGCGTGCCCACGAGGGACAAGAAGGAGAGGCCGCACATGACCATGGGGGACAGCCGGAATCCCACCTCGATCCGAGTCAGCCCGCCGCCTCGGACGGGCGCCGAACTGAAGGTGCACCCGGCCTACGAGCGGTATCTCCGAGCGGTTCGGTCCGAGGTCGACGCGGACCTCACGCCGGACGAGGTGGAGGCCAGACTGCGCACGGTGCTCGACGCGCACGCGCGGGGCCGCGGCGGTGCGGGGGAGCTGGACGCCTACACGTCCGACTTCGGCACCCGCGCCGACTGGGTGGTCTACGGACTCCACGTCGTCCAGCTGTGGCTGACGGCCATCGCGACGACGGAGTACGCGGGGGCGGGGCCGCGCCGCGACGAGGTCGACGACCTCGTCGTGGAGACGGTGGCACGGGCGGTCAACACCTTCCGCGACGAGATGGAGCGGCCGGAGAGCGCGCCCCGCCCCCGCACCGCGGGGACGGAGGCGAAGGCCGCGTTCCTCACCGAGTGCGTACGTCATCTGCCCTACGCCTACCGGGCGAGCCGGCTCATCGACATCGGAGCGCCGGACGACGCGTTCCAGCAGACGGGCGAGCCGCGCCTGGTCCAGCGGGTGGGGGCGTCCGCGACCGCCGAGGGCGGAGCGCGACTGCGCCGCGTCGGAGGCGTCGAGGAGTGCGACATGGACGAGGTGGTCGCGCTGACCCGGCGCGCGGTCCGCACCGCGGTCGAGCGCTACCCCGACATCGTCGGTCCCGGCTTCCCGCCGTGATCCGACCGCGCACGGAGAGACACCCGGGGGGACCGGAACATGGACGGATACGACGCGAAGGTGCGGCGAGTCCTTCGGCGGTCGTACGAACTCGACCACGGGCACTACGCGATAGGGATAGAGGTACTCCCCTACAAGCTCGCCGGTGTCGTCGTCACCAGCGAGGGGGTGGTGACCGCCCGGTCCCGGACGGACCTGTCCGACATGGAGCCCGAGGCGGTCGTCGAGCGCGCGGCGGCGCTGATCCGCTCACTCGCCGACAGCAAGCTGGGGCGCTCCTTCCCCAGGAACCGGGTGTGCGTCGGCGTACAGGTCGGCGGGCCCGTCGACGCGGACACGGGCCTGGTGCGCCATCTGGTCAACGGACCCGATGACCACGGGAAGGAGAAGCCACCGCCTTATGAGTGGGTGGAGTTCCCGCTCGGCCCCAGACTCAGGGCCGCCACCGGCTGGGACACCGTCGTCGAGAACGACGCGCACGCCTTCGCCGCCTACGAACAGACGCTGGGGGCGGGGCGCCACGCGGACACCTTCGCCGTGGTGCTCGTCCGCGACGGCGTCGGCGCCGGCATGGTGGTGCGCCGCGAACGCCTCAGCGTGCCCATGGAGTTCGGGCACCTGCGGGTGTGGCCGCAAGGGCGCGTCTGCGACTGCGGCATGCGCGGCTGCATCGAGAGCCAGGTGGGCAACCGAGCGCTGACCGGGGCGATCAAGGACCTCACCGGGCGGGAGCTGGACGGCCTGGAGGCGGCGGTGGACCTCGCCGACGGCGACGACCCGCACGCCCTGGCCGCGGTCGCCGCCTTCCGCAAGGCGGGCACCTCGGTCGCCCGTGGACTCGCTCATCTGCTGACCCTCTTCGGGCCGAGCCACGTCGTCCTGTACGCCGCCGACAGCCTGCTCATCAGCGGCCGCGGGCACCGCGCGGCCAACGCCTTCCTGAGCGCGGTGGGCACGTACCGCTCGTACGCCTTCCACGACAACCGCGACTGCCACCTCGTCACCAAGCCGCTCGTCGCCGACCGGGGCGCGCACGGCGCGGCCCTGATCGCGCTGCAGCACTGCTTCGGCGTGCGGCTCCCACCCCACTGAGCCCGGGCTCCCACCCCACTGAGCCCCGGCTCGAACCCCACTAGGAGAAGCCCCATGGACCCCTTTCCCTCCCTCCCTTCCCTCGGGCCGTCCGCCCCCCGCTTCCTCGGCCTCGACGTCGGCGGTACGAAGATCGCCGCAGGCGTCGTCGACACGGACGGGCACATCGTGGAACGCGTGCCCGCGGTGCCGTGCCCCGCGGCCGATCAGGACGCGATGCTGAAGGCGGCCGTCCTGCTGATCGAGGCGTTGCGTTCCCGCCACCCCGACGTCGCGGGCGTCGGGGTGGGGGTGGCCGGGCTCGTCGACTGGCCCGACGGCCGCGTCCGCACGGCCCCGAACAGCGCCTTCCGCGACGCGCCGCTGCGCCGCCTGCTGCGGGACGCGACCGGCCTGCCGACCGTGGTCGACAACGACGCGAACACCGCGTGCTGGGCCGAGTACCGCCTCGGGCACAGCGCCTCGTACATGGCCTTCGTCACCGTCGGCACCGGTGTGGGCGGCGGTCTCGTGCTCGACGACCGGCTCTTCCGCGGCGGCACCGGCATCGGCACGGAGATCGGGCACATGATCGTCGACCCGCACGGCACCGAGCGCTGCGGCTGCGGCACCATCGGCTGTCTGGAACCCCTGGCCTCCGGCCCGGCACTGGCGCGCTACGCCACGCTGGCGGCGGCGGGGCGGCCGACGGGCCACCTCGCCGCGGGCCGCCGCCGGGTCACGGGCGAGGACGTCACCGCCGCCGCACAGGCCGGAGACCCCGCCGCGCGGGCGCAGCTGGCCCGCATCGGCCACTGGCTCGGCATCGGCATCGCGACCCTCGTGAACCTCTTCGACGTCGAACTGATCGTCCTCGGCGGTGGCGTGGCCGGTGCCGGTGAACCCCTGCTCACCCCGGTGCGGGAGAGCTTCGAGGAGTACGTCACCGCGCGCGCCCACCGCGACCTGCCGGACATCAGGCTGACCCGCTGCGGCCCGGAGGCGGGGTGGGTCGGCGCCGCGCTCCTCGCCCGCGACGGCCTCTGTGTGCCCGGGCCGCAGGCCCGGCGCACGGCGGTCACCTGAACCCGCCGCCCCTCACACCTTCCGGTAGGAGTACGCCTCCTGGGCCGCCGCCGCCACGGCGGTGAGGTCCCCGCCCGCCGACGCCGTGACGACCGCCGCGACCGCGCCCTCGACGAAGGGGGCGTCCAACAGGCGGCTGAGGGCGGGCAGTTCGTCGCCCTCGGCGATGAGGGCCTTCACGGTGAGCACGGCACTGCCCAGGTCGGCGAGGATCGCCACGCCCGCGCCCCGGTCGACCCGGTGGGCGGCGGCCGCGACGAGGTCGGAGCTGGTGCCGAGGCCGCCGTCCGCGGTGCCGCCCGCCGGGGCGACGGGGCCTGTCCCGCCGCCCGCGAGGTCCTGGGCGAGCAGCGCGACGGACTCCGCGACGGCGGCGCTGTGCGAGACGAGCACGATGCCCACGCGCTGGACGCCGTCACTCACCGGGCGCCTCCCCGGCGGCCTCGGCGAGGGCCTCGAACAGCAGGGCCGACGAGGTCGCCCCCGGATCCTGGTGGCCGACGCTGCGCTCGCCCAGATAGCTGGCCCTGCCCTTGCGCGCCTGGAGCGGGATCGTCGCAAGGGCCCCTCGGCGGGCCGCCTCCCGGGCCGCCGCGTACGACGTCGGCAGCGCGTCCACGCCCGGGACCAGCGAGTCCAGCATCGTCTTGTCGCCGAGCGCGGCGCCGCCGAGCGCGGCCACCGCGTCCACCCCCGCGCGCAGCGCCTCGGCGAACTCCGCCTCGCTGACCTCCGGCGCCTCGCCGAGCGCCTTGCCCGTGCGGCGCAGCAGCGTGCCGTACAGCGGTCCGGACGCGCCGCCCACCGTGGAGATCAACTGCCGTCCCGCGAGGGTCAGGACGGCGCCCGGGGTGTCGGGGGCCTCCTTCTCCGGCGTGGCGACGACGGCGGTGAAGCCGCGTCGCAGATTGCTGCCGTGGTCGGCGTCGCCGATCGGCGAGTCCAGCTCGGTGAGGCGGTCCGCCTCGCGGTCCACGGCCGCCGCGGCCGCGGCGAGCCAGCGGTGGAAGAAGTCGGCGTCGAGCACGGGGCCTCCTCGCGTCGGGTGTTCCGGAAGCGTGCGCGCGGTCGGACGTCCGACCGCGGCTCTCACCTGCCCCAGCGCAACGCGGCTGTGTGCACCGGAGCGTCCCACAGGCGCAGCAGCTCCTCGTCGATCTGACACAGGGACACCGAGGCGCCCGCCATGTCGAGCGAGGTCACGTAGTTGCCCACGAGCGTGCGGGCCACGGCCACGCCGCGCTCGCGGAGCACGCGGTGCACCTCGGCGTTGAAGCCGTACAGCTCGAGGAGCGGGGTGGCGCCCATGCCGTTGACGAGGACGAGCACGGGGCTGCGCGGGTCGAGGTCCTCGAGGACGGCGTGCACGGCGAAGTCGGCGATCTCGCCGGACGTCATCATCGGGCGCCGCTCGCGGCCCGGCTCGCCGTGGATGCCGATGCCCAGCTCCAGCTCACCGGCCGGAAGGTCGAAGGTGGGGGAGCCCTTCGCGGGCGTGGAGCAGGCACTGAGGGCGACGCCGAAGCTGCGCGCGTTGTCGTTGACGCGCCGGGCGACGGCCTCGACGCGCTCCAGGGGCATGCCCTCCTCGGCGGCCGCGCCCGCGAGCTTCTCCACGAACAGGGTCGCGCCGGTGCCGCGCCGCCCCGCGGTGTAGAGGCTGTCGCTGACCGCCACGTCGTCGTTCACGAGGACCTTGGCGACCTGGACGCCCTCGTCCTCGGCGAGTTCGGCGGCCATGTCGAAGTTCAGTACGTCACCGGTGTAGTTCTTGATGACGAACAGCACGCCCGCGCCGCTGTCCACCGCGGCCGCCGCCCGCACCATCTGGTCCGGCACGGGTGAGGTGTACACCTCACCCGGGCACGCGGCCGAGAGCATCCCCGGACCGACGAATCCCCCGTGCAGCGGCTCGTGCCCCGAGCCCCCGCCGGAGACCAGCGCGACCTTCCCGGCGACGGGCGCGTCCCTGCGGACGATCACCCGGTTCTCGACGTCCACGGCCAGCTCCGGGTGCGCGGCCGCCATCCCCCTGAGCGCGTCCGCGACCACGCTCTCCGCCACGTTGATGAGCATCCTCATGGGTACCTCCTGTCATGGGCAGTATTGACCTTGCGGCAGCGACGGTCACGCGAAGCCTCCGAGGTCTTTCTCGGCGGGCGCTCGTAGGTGGTGGCCGCCCACGAGCGCCACCACGACCGCCATCGCCCCCGCCGCGCACGGCACGACGTACCCCGACTCGGCGCCCGAGGAGTCCACGACCCGGCCCGAGACCGCGGAGCCGACGGCGAGGCCAACGGCCAGGCCCGTGCCTGTCCATGACATGCCCTCGGTGAACTTGCTCCGGGGCACGTGCCGTTCCAGGAGGGGCATGGCGGTGATCATGGTGGGCGCGATGCAGAGCCCGGCGAGGAAGAGCAGCGGCGCGAGCAGCCACAGACTGGTCACGAACAGCAGCGGCAGCACCGTCGCCGCCATGGCGCAGACACCCACGAACCAGTGGGTGAACGGCGGGCCCTTGAGGTGGACCAGGCCGAGGACGACGCCTGCGGCGCAGGAACCGATCGCGTACGCGGCGAGCACCAGGCTCGCCGCGCCCTTGTGGCCGCGCTCCTCGGCGAACGCCACCGTGACCACGTCGACGGAGCCGAAGACGGCACCGATGGCGACATAGGTGGCGACGAGCACCTGAAGGCCCCGGGAGCGCAGCGCCGAGCCCTCGTCGTGCGCCGCGCGGGGATGCGGAGCGGGCTCGGTGCCGCGCTGGGCCGTGAGCCAGAGAACGCCGACGCTGAGGAACCCGCCCGCGAGGACCACCCCCGCCTGCGGGAACCACGCGATGGACAGGCCGATGGAGACGATGGGGCCGACGATGTAGCACACCTCGTCCACCACGGCCTCCCAGGAGTACGCGGTGTGCAGGTCGCGCGGCGACCCCTGATGGACCTCGGCCCAGCGGGCCTTGACCATCGAGCCGACGTTCGGCGCGCAGCCGATGCCCGCGGCGAACAGGAAGAGCGCCCACTCCTGGGCGTCCCGGTGGAGGCAGAGGAGGAAGCCCGCCACCGCGGCGACGGCGACGAGGGTCACCGGACGCAACACCCTCGCCTGGCCGTGCCGGTCCACCAGGCGCGACGTCTGCGGGCCGATGGCGGCGGCCGCGAGCGCGAAGGTCGCGGCCAGCGCGCCCGCGAGGCCGTACCGCCCGGTGACCTGGGAGACCAACGTGATCATGCCGACGCCCATCATGGACAGCGTCATGCGCCCGAAGAAGCCCGCGGCGGTGAACGAGGCCGCGCCGGGCGCGGCGAGTATCTTGCGGTAGGGATTCGACAACGAGGGCTCCGGATCAGACGGACGCGTCCGGTGCCGCCAGGGCACACCGCAGCGAGGTGGTCAACAGCGGCACGTCGCGGGTACGGGGAACGCTGATCCGCGCCCAGCCGGGGAGGCCCAGGCCCGTCATGTCCCGGATGTGGATGCCGTGCCGGTCCGCGAGGCGGGCGATGACGGCCCCGGCGTCGTCGGCGCCGTCGCCCAGGCGGGCGAGCACGAAGTTGGTCTGCGAGGGCAGGGTGGGCACGCCCATGTGTGCGAGGCCCGACGTCAGGACCTGCCGCGCCGCCGTGCACTCGTCGACCACGGTCCGCAGGTGGTCCTGGTCGGCCAGGGCGGCGGCCGCCGCGGCCAGGGCCACGCGGTTGGTGTTGTAGGGCAGGGCCGTACGGATCGCGGTCATCGCGGCGATGAGGTCCTCGTCGCCGAGCGCGTAGCCGCAGCGCAATCCCGCGAGCCCGTACGCCTTGGAGAAGGTGCGCAGGACCACGACGCCGGGCCGGTGCAGATGCGGCAGACCGCTGCCGAACCGGGTGGCATCGGCGAACTCCGCGTACGCCTCGTCCAGGATCAGCAGGGCTCCGGCGTCGGCACACGCCTCGACGAGGGCCTGCACCTGGTCGGCGCTGAGGACGGTGCCCATCGGGTTGTGCGGATTGCACGCCACGACGCAGGCTGCGCGGCTCGCCGCCTCGCAGACGGCGTCCAGGTCGACCCCTCCGGACGTCGCCAGCGGCACCGTGGTCACGGCGTGTCCTGCGGTCTCCAGCGAGGCCGCGTACCCGGCGAAGGTGTTGGCGGTGATCACCGTGGGGCGGCTCTGGCCGGAGGTGGCGAGCGCGGCGAGGAGGATGATCTCGTCGACGCCGTTGCCGACGATCACCTTGTGCCCGGGCAGGCCGTAGTGGGCGGCCAGTCGGCCGCGCAGGGGCTCGCCGTCGGAGTGCGGGTACCAGTGGGCCTGTTCGACGGCGGCCCGCGCGGCGGCCATGGCCTTCGGCGAGGCGCCGAGCGGGTTCTCGGACAGGGCCAAGCGCAGCACGTCGTGCGGGTCGTGCGCGACGGGGCTGGCGCGGAAGGGCGTGAGAGACGGGAATTCCCGTACTCCGAGGGCGTTGTGACGCTCCATCACAGCTGCCCCTCGTCGAACTGCGCGCCGAGAGCGAGGACATAGTCGAGGACCCCCGTCATGTGGTGCTCCTCGATGCGCGGGTTGGCCGCCATGAACCGCATCGGGTACAAGGTCGCCCCGTACTTCAGGACGCCCGCGTCGTCCGGCAGCCCGAAGTGGTGCAGATGCCAGATCCCGTCGGCGAGCATGCGCTCGTGGATGCGCAGATTGGCCTCGTTGATCCGCTCGATGTCCGGGGCCGTCACGTCCACGTCGGCGGGTACGTACATGAAGGTGACCGCCATCATGTCCACCGGGTGCAGCCGGATCAGACGGCTGCGCGCGTCGACGAGATCGGCGAACCGCCGCGCGGTGCCGACGCGGTCCTCGGCGAGGCGCGCGAGGCCGGAGCGGCCGTGGGTGCGCATCATCATCCACAGCTTCAGCGACAGCCACGCCTTGGTGCCGACGAACGGGGTGACCTGGCCGAAGTCGAAGTCGTCGCCCATGATGAGGCCCGAGTGGCTGGAGATCGCCCGGAGGGCGGCCGGGTCCCGGACCAGGATCGCGCCGAGGCTGTGCGGCACACCCATGACCTTGTGCGGGTCCACGGTCACGCTGTCGTAGTCCTCGATGCCCGCGATCCTGCCCCGCAGCGCGTCGCTGAAGGAGCACAGCAGCCCCCAGCAGGCGTCCGCGTGCAGCCAGATGTCCTCGTCCGCGGCCCGCACGACGTCGCGCACGCCGCGCAGGTCGTCCACGGTCTGGGTGCGGCTGTCACCGGCGTACGCCACCACGGACATCACGCGGCCCGCGTGCTCGCGCAGGGTCCGCTCCAGGGCCTTCAGGTCGTAGCGGAACCCGTCGGTGTCCACCTCGATGACCTGGTAGCCGAGGCCGATCCACTTCAGCGCGCTCTTCACGCTGTAGTGGCCGATGTCGCGCGGGACGACGATCGAGTACTGCCCGGGGTCCCGCACGCCGTGCTCCATGGTTCCCGGCACCTTGTGCTCGCGGGCCAGCATCATCGCGAGGGAGTTGCTCATCGTGCCGCCGTGGGTGATGACCCCGCCGACGTCGAACACCGTGGAGAGTTCCCCGACCGGCGGGTTGGTGAAGCCGATGAGCTCCCTGAGCCAGCGCAGGGCCGTGGTCTCGACGAAGGTCGCGCTCGGCGAGTCGAAGCTCTGGTTGATGAGGTTCTGCTGGGTGAGCAGGGCCAGGACGCCGCCGGTGAGCGCGCCGACGTCGTCCCCCGTGTCGCCGAAGCCGAGGAACTGCGGGCTCGCCTCGTTCTTGCACAGCGGCAGCATGGTGTCGGTGAACTCGGCGAGGGCCTCGTCGACGCTCGCCGGACGCTCGGGCAGCTCCGTCACCAGACGGTCGCGCGCCTCGGCGGAGGGCACGCGCTCGCGGAACACCTCCGGCTGCAGCTTGAAGTCGAGCCCCAACTGGAGCGCCTTGGTCAGCAACGCGGCCGTCTCGTCACGGCTTTCGGCGGAGAACGGACGGGTCCGGTCGGCTTGAGGAACAGGCGGAACAGGCGGCATGACGACTCCTGTGTCATTGATCGGTACGTCGGTACATCGGTACGTCGACAAAAGGGCGCGCGGGACACGGCAACGGGCCCCTGTGCGCATGGAAACGAGGCGCGGCGCCGACTGGGCGCATCGCGCGGTTCTCGTGGTGATTCCCCCTGGTGCGAAGGCGCGGGTGGTGGTCAGCCCGCCCCGCGCACTCGAAGATCATCTGTCATGCCCGCGCCCATGTCAGCAGGGAACCGCGTAAAGAAACCTTTATCCGCGGTTGGGCAACCCCAAGGAGGTCACGGCCACCGTGCGGCCACGCGAAAGGGCCCCTCTCCCGAAGGAGAGGGGCCCGTCAGCGTGTTGTCACGCGCGTACCGGTGGCCGTCAGGCGGGCGGGTACACCAGCGTGATCTCCCGGTTCAGACCGGTCTCGTCGGCGTCCGGGTACATCGAGACCTCGCCGTCGGACCAGCGCACCAGGAAGTCGTCCGGGTGCTTGTTCTCGGTGTAGTCGCCCGCGCCGAGGATGGTGGCGTGCGTCCAGAGCCGGTTGGGCTTCTTGACCTGGACCTCGCCGTGGAAGCCGTTCTGGTCGATGTCCTTGTAGAGCGTCAGCTCGCCGTCCGTCCAGCGCACCATGAGGTCGTGCTGGTCGTTGCCGGTGAAGTCGCCCGAGGTGATCGTCGAGGCGTGCGTCCACGTGCCGTTGGGCGCGGCGAGCTTCTTCTCGCCGTGGAAGCCGTCGCGGTTGAGGTTGGTGTAGAGCGTGACCTCACCGTCGCTCCAGCGGACCACGAGGTCGTCGGTCCACTTGTTGTCGCTCGTGTAGCGGCCGCCGGTGATGGACGTGGCGTGCTTCCAGAGGTCGTTGGGCTTCTGGAGCTGCACCTCGCCGTGGAAGCCCGCCGCGTCGACGTCCGGGTAGAGCGTCAGCTCACCGTCGGACCAGCGCACGATCAGGTCGTCCGTGTCGGCCCCGGAGAAGTCGCCCGCGGCCATGGTGACGGCGTGCTTCCAGGTGCCGTTCGGACCGGTGAGGCGGATCTCCTTGTCGAAGTTGTCGCCCTCCTCGCCGGCGCCCCGGTACAGGGTGACCTCGCCGTCCGACCAGCGCACGACCAGGTCGGAGTAGTCCCACGAGCCCGCGTTGCCGTCGGTGAAGTAGCCGCCCGCCATGACCTCGGCGTGCTGCCAGGTCTCGGCCTTGCCGAGGATGCCGCGCCCGGCCGGGGGCTTGTTGTTCACCGCGTCGTCGTACAGCGCCTTGGCGTCGCCGTCCAGGTACGAGCTGTACGAGATGTCGTCCACGTCGCCGCCGGTCTTCCAGCCGCCGATGACGCCGATGATGCCCCAGCCGCTGCCCTGCTTGATGAGGAACGGGCCGCCGGAGGCGCCGCCGGAGTACTTGGCGCAGGAGATGCGCAGGAAGCTGCCCGGGATCTTGGGGTCGGTGCTGTTGTAGCGGACCGTCTTGTCCGTGCAGTCCAGCGGGCGCTTCTGGTTGGCCGGGTAGCCGATGAGGCGGACCGGGTCGTGCGCGTAGCCGGCGTTGATCTTCAGCTCGGCGCCGCCGACGACGTCCTCGACGTTCTTGCCGCCGCGAGGCTCGAGCACGAGGAAGTTGAAGTCCAGGTCGGCCGCGGCGTCCGGGCCCTTGGACAGATAGCGCTTGTCGACGTAGATGCGGCCGGGCTTGACGGTGAAGGCGCCGTGCGGCTTCTTGCCGTCGTCGTACTGCGGGACGAACGTCAGGTTCTTGCGCGCGTCCTGGTCGTCGAAGCAGTGCCCGGCGCTCATCACGATGTTCTTGCCGGGGCTCTTGACGACCGTGCCGCCGCAGAAGCGGCCGGTGTTGGTGCCGTCGTTCCAGAAGAAGGTGCCGACGATGGGCAGCCCCTCGAAGGGGTTGCTGGCCGCGCGCGGCCGCCGGGTCGGGGCGCCGGCCGGGGCGCCGGGCTTGCGCGTCGTGTCCTCGACGACGGGCTCCGCGTCGCGCATGCGCTCGGGCGTCCAGTAGTCGTCGGCGTCGGACGGCGTGAACGCGCGGGCGTCGTTGTCCCCGCCGTCCGGCACGGGCGTCGGCACCGGGGACGTGTCACCCGGGGTGCCCGTCGGGGCCGCGGTCTTGGCCTTCGGCGCGCGGGGCTTGCTCGTCGGTACGCGGGGCGGGGCCGGAGTCTTGCCCTCCGGCGTGGGCTCGGCCGCCGGTGCGGACTCGGTGGACTTCGCCGTGGGCGTCGGGTCGCCGGGATCCGCGTACGCCGGAAGACCCGGCAGCATGATCAGGGCCACGGCTCCCGCCGCGGCACCCAGCGCTCTGCGCACGTGCATGGTTGTTTCCCCCCACATGAATGAGACGCCTGTCACCCGATGTGGCGTGACTGCGTCAAGGTCGGCCAAGATCGTATGACCGATGTGCACCAAGGAAAGGCAAAGTCCGCATATGATCAACTTCACACGCTCACCCGTATGGGGCGGAGTTGCCGCGATTGCCGGATCCGCCCTCCTGCTCGGCCAGGCGGGCGCGGCCCACGCCGACCAACTCCCTTTCGAGGGGCGCGGCTACGCGTCCGTCGGCGACCCGGCCGGACCTGGCCAGCTCGTGGAGCTGACGGTCAAGGAGCGTCCCGGCAATCCGCGGCCGACCTCGGTGGACGTGTCCAGTCCCGCGCTGACCGGCGACACGGCCATGGGCGACACCGGCAGGGCCTGGGTCGGCGCCGGCCGGATCAAGCCGAAGACCCGGCCGGGCACGTACGAGGTGAAGTTCACCCTCCGCCACAAGGACGCCGACTGCGTCGGCGAGGGGGAAGAGGACTACATGTGCGACTACCCGGCGATCGTCCTGCGGGAGCGGCTCACGGTCACCGGGGCCGAGGGCGGCGAAGACAAGGGCCCGGGCGACGGTGACAGCGACAGCGGTTCGGGCTTCGGTCGCGGCGTGGCGGTCGGCGCCGTATCGGCCGCGGCGGCGGGGGGCCTGCTCGGCGGGGTCCTGGTGTGGAACCGCCGGCGCCGCGACCGTGCCGGTGGTGCGTCGTCATAACGGCGTACGTCGGCGTGCGAGTTGTGCGAGTTGTGCGACCACGCTCCGGAGCCCTCGCCGTCGCGGGCAAGGGCGGCGGCGTCGGCCGTGCGGCGGCGGAGGTCACGCGGTGGCGCTCTGGCGCGATACCCGTCACTCCGAATGAGCCGGGCCCTCGACGATCCGGCCCGCAGAGGGCTGCGTCAGGCATCCGGGCAGCCAGAGCCGGGGGCCGCCGTCGCGCAGGCGGATCAGGAAGGCCAGCACCCCGCTGAGGCCGGTGCTGAAGGCCGCCGTGACCGAAGCGCCCGAGTCGTCGGGCGCGACCGAGCGGCCGCGGTGCAGGGCGTGGCGGGGTTCGATGCTCTCCGCCAGCTCTGCCGCCCACGCGCGGTAGCGCTTGTCGCCCCGGAAGTCGGCCAGGTCCAGGAGGAAGTCGCCGTCCCCGGCCAGGCCGTGGCACTGGCAGGTCCCCATGTGCCAGCGCGAGCGGCGGACGGCCGTGGCCGCCTGCTCGGCGAGGGCGGCGTACGGCTCCGCGCCCGAGCTCCGCGCCACGCGGATCAGGAAGGTGCCGATCCCGGAGGATCCGCTGCACCAGTTGGTCTTGAGGAGTCCGCCCTTGTCGTCGCTCGGCCAGTACGCGGCGCCCCGGTCGATCCGTACGAGCGAGGCCAGGGTGTCCGCGGCGGCGACGGCGAGTTCCGCGTAGCGGGTCTCGCCGGTCGCGTGGGCCGCCGCGAGCAGGAACGTTCCCACTCCGGCCACGCCGTGTGCGAACCCGTAGTGCGCGACGCCCGCGAGAGCCGAGGCGAAATCCGCGGCGATCGGCCATCTCACCTGCCCGTCGCGGTGCTCGACGGCCGTGGCGAGTGCGTCGGCCGCCGTCCGGGTCCGGGTCAGGAACTCCTCGTCCCCGGTCGCCTCCCAGAATCGCAGCTGGGCCAGGCCCGCTCCGGCTGTGCCGTGGCAGACGTCGGGGTTCGGCCAGCGCACGGGCACCCGTCGGGCGAGGTCCGCGGCCTGTTGGCACAGCCGCTCGTCGTCGAGGAGCAGACCGGCCTCCAGCAGGGACCAGGCCGTCCCGGAGCGGCCGAAGTACAGACCGGGCAGCACGCGTGGTTCGCGTGCGACGCGGCGCGCCGTCCAGTCGGCCGCCACCCGGGCGCCGTCCACGAGCCCTCGGTCGGCCCGGCAGCCGCGCACGAGCGTGCTGAGCACACCAGCGCTGCCGTGCTGGACGTTCAGCGGATCCGTGCCCGCGTCGTCGCGCCCCGGCGGCCACAGGCGGTGGTCGTTCGCCGGATCCATGGAGTCCAGCAGGTGCGTGAATCCGTCCGAGACCAGACGGTCCAGGTCCAGGTCCAGGTCCAGGTCGAGGTCGCCGACGCGACCGGCTACGGCGGGTGCCTCGTGCTCCTCCGCCCCGGTGAGCCGGGCGCGTACGGCGTCGAGACCGGGGCGCCGCCGCGGATCCGCGTCGAGGAGGGCGACGACGAGCGGTGCGAGGAACCGCGCCGCCGCGTTGCGCGGGGCGATCCGCCGCAGCCAGTGAGCGATGCGCTCGGCAGTGGTGCGCTCCTGCGGCTCGTCCGGGGCCAGCGCCGGGTCGGCGCCGCTGACCAGGAAGAACAGGGTGGCGCCGAGGCTGTACAGACTTGCCGAAGGCGCGGGAGCGGGCCCGAACAGCGGGGCGCCGAGCTGCTCCGGTGCGGCATAGGCCGGGGTGTGGGACCGTTTGACCCGGGCGCCGTCCTCGGCGAGCTGTTCGAGGTCGATCAGGCGCAGCTCCCCGTTCGCCAGGACCATGACGTTGCCGGGGTTGAAGTCCTGGGTGACGAGCCCGCTGTCGTGCACCAGCCGCAGCAGGTCCACGAGTTCGCGGGCGATGTCGCGCAGCGTGGACACGTGCCCGCCCCACGGCCCGCCGTCGTCCGGTACGAGGTTCTCGCGCACCCACTGACGCAGGGTGACGCCCGGCAGCGCTTCCTGCACGAGGAACAGGTCGCCCTGCTGCTCGAAGACGGCGACAAGGTGCGGCGTGCGCCCCGACGGGGCGAACCGGGCGAGGAGTTCCGCTTCGCGCCGACGCCGGTCACGGATGTCCTGCCCGTCAAGGCCCGCGCCGGTGTGCGCCCGTGCCTGCTTGATGACGACGTCGTTCCCGGTCTTCTGGTCGGTGCCCAGGAACGTACCGCCGGTGAAGGCGTGGCGGATGACCTTCCGCACGAGGTAACGGTCGTCGAGCAGCACGGGTTTGGGGGTGGCCGGGGCGGCATCGGCCCCGGCACGGAAGGGGTCGCGCGGCGCCCACGGAGGCGGCGCGAACCATGCCTCGCGCCGGTCGGGCACGAGACGACCGTCCGGTGCGACCAGCATCGCCTCGTAGCTGCCGTCGTTGCCGAGCATCGGTACGCCGGTGAACACCCCGAAGCGGTAGTGCACCAGACTGCCCGGCCGGTAGGGCCGGTCCGAGAGGATCCCCGGTCCGGGCAGGCCCGCGGTGGCCCGGTGCAGCTCCTCCGCAAGGTCGACCAACTCCTCCTGGTCGCACTCGGGGTACGCGGTGAGGAACTTGCCGCCCGCGCCCCGCCGGCACAGCCGGGAGCCGAGCTCTTCGACCTGGGCGAGGGTCCTGGCGAACTTGAACGGGCAGCTCCGGCGCAGCAGTACGTCGGCCGCTCGGGCCAGTACCAGGGGCGCGGACAGCGGGGTCGCGGAGAGGTGCAGCTTCCATCCCTGCCTCACCGAACGCCCGCGCGGCGACTCGACGTAGCACCAGAAGTCGCCCGGCACGGTCTGCCAGCCCAGGCCGTCGTGGCGGGCGAGCGCCGCCTCGGCGCAGTCGACGAGCAGCCGGTCCCCGAACGTCATGAGCGTCCTCGCAGCGGCAGGGCCGCGGCGAACTCCGGGCGCCGGTCGATGCGGGCCAGGTCCTCGGCGGTGCCGAAGCGGCGGTCGATCCGGCGGGCGGCCTCGGCCCACTCCCGCATGGTGCGGACCGGCCCAAGGGTCTCCACCACGTACGGGTCGTGCCAGCGCGCGACCGCGCGCTTCCAGAGCAGGAGCGGGTCGTCGTCGAGGATGTTGCCGACCACGCCCTCGTAGATGCACATCGCGCGGACGGCTCCGTCCGGCTCCACGGCCATCGCGGCGAAGAAGTTGCCCGCCGCGATCCGGTCGGGGCGCATGCTCGTGCCCCAGTTGTCGGACACGGCCAGTTCCAGCCCGGGAGGTGCCAGGGCCTTCAGGCGCTCGGTGAGTTCGGGCGAGGCGAGGCGTGCGGCCTGCTCGTCGGTGAGCAGTTCCCGGTCCACGAAGCTCTGCCGGTTGGCGAGGCCGGAGGGCACCACCGCGCTGAGGTAGAGGAAGCCCAACTCCGGGAAGCGGGGGGCCACGTCCGTGCAGAAGAGTTCCATCTGGTCGTAGCTACTGCGCAGGACCGTGCTGTCGATGCCGAATTTCAGCGCTGGTTCACCGCGTGACCGTGCCGTGCCCGCCGCGTCGTCCAGGAGCCGCAGCGCCTTCATGGCGCGGTCGTACGAGCCGGCCCGGCCGCGGATGAGGTCGTGCACCTCCGCCGTGGCCCCGTCGACGCTCATGTGCACCTGGGGCCGCAGCCGCAGGATCTCTTCCATCGCGCGCTCGCGCAGCGGCCATCCCCCGGTGTAGAGGTACACCTCGATCCCGGCGCTCGTGATCCGTTCGACGATCTCGAAGATGCCGGGAACCACCAGCGCTTCGCCGCCGCCGAGGCCGACGCTGTCCGGGGCGAGCGAGATGATCGCGTCCGCGACGCGGAGGTTGTCGTCGAGGCTCAGCTGCCGTGCGGGCCGCCTGCCCGATTCGGAGTAGCAGTGCGTGCAGCGCAGGGGGCAGTGGTAGGTGATGTCCCACAGGATGTAGCCGGGACGGTCAGGTATCTGCATCCTTGTCTCCTCTGTTGCCGGAAGGCGTGAGTCTGTTACTGGAAGGCGCGAGTCTGTTGCCGGAAGGCGTGAGCGGACGGCCGCGCTCGTGGTCCCAGTGGCAGACCAGATCGGCGTAGAGCGGGGAAGCGGCGGCCAGTTGGTCGTGCGTACCGAGGTGCGCGGTGTCCCCGTCGAGCAGGAGCACCTGGTCGGCGCGGTGGGCGGAGCTGATCCGGTGCGCGATGACGATCAGCGTTCCGGTCCGTCGGGCGAACGCGGCCTCGGCCTTCGCCTCGGCCTCCGGGTCGAGCTCGGACGTGGCCTCGTCGAGGATCACAAGCCGGGCGGGCGACAGGTACACCCGGGCCAGCGACACGAGTTGCCTCTCGCCCTGCGACAGTTCGGCGCCGCCCGCGCCGACCCGGGCGTCGATCCCGCCCAGCCGGTCGGCCACCGCTCGCAGACCGACGGCGGCCAGGGCCCGGGCGATCTCGGCCTCGGTGGCCCGGGGGGCGAGGTAGATCAGGTTCTCGCGCAGCGTTCCGGTGAACACGTACGCCTCTTGCGGGATCAGGGCCATGTGGCGGCGCAGTTCGCGCGGGTCGATGCCGCCGAGGTCGGCCCCGCCGAGCAGCACCCGGCCGTGCCGGGCCGTCAGCAGTCCGGTGAGCAGCCCTGCCAGGGTGGACTTTCCGATGCCGCTGGGGCCGACGATCGCCAGGTGGCTCCCTTCCGGCACGGCGAAGCCGAGGTCCTGGACGACCGGCGTGGCGTGCGGGCCGTAGGCGAAGGTGAGGCCTTCGATCCGGAGGTCGTACGCGTCCGGGACGAGGCCTGTGCCCGGTGACTCGCCGGGCTCGGCGAAGGTCTCGCCGAGCCGGGTGACGCTCACCGCCATCTCCAGGCCCCACGTGGCCATGACCTCGAGCAACCGGCGAAGGGCGGGTTCCAGACCGACGGTCAGATAGGCGACGGCGCCCGCGAGTTCGCCGAGGCTCACGTAGCCGTGGCGCAGCAGCGAGGGCGCGGCGGCCAGCAGGACGAGCACCGGCAGCTGGCCGCCGACGAAGACCACCAGTGTCCGTGCGGAGGTCGCCCTGGCCAGCGCGCGGGCACGGCGCCGCTGCTCGTCCACGGCCCGGTCGACGTCCGCGATGACCCGTTGCTCGCCCGCACAGGCGATGGCGTCGCGGACCCCGCTGAAGGCGGTGCCCGCCCGCTGGGCCACTTCTTCCTCGGCGAGCAGCACCGCCTTGTGACGCGCGGTGAGGCCGGGCAGCAGCCAGGCGAACAGCGCGAGCGCCGCAAGGACGAGCCCGCCGCTGATCAGGGCGACCAGCGGCGCGAGCAGGCTCAGTCCCACCAGCGCGGCCACCGAGGCGAACACGATCTGGCGGACGATGCGGAGCCCGGCGTGCAGGACCTCCCTGACCGTCTGGACCTGCTGGGTGAGCCGGGCGACGGACGCCAGGTCCGGCGGGCGGGCCGAGCGGACGGCATCGGTGAGCACGCCCTCCACCAGCGCGGTGACGAAGGCGTCCCGCACCGGTTCGATGACGGCGGCCATCAGGGGGAAGAGGCGGCGGGTGGCGACCGCCCCGACCAGTGCGGCCACAAGCAGCGCGGCGAGTGCCACGGTGGCGGGCGGTACGTCGTGGGACAGGAAGTGGTCGATCGCCGTGGCGATCAGCAGCCCCGAGACTCCCACGGGGGCGGTTTCGACGATGGACCAGAGCAGGATCCACGCCAGTGTGCTCCGCCGCTCGCGGACCACACTGAGCAGCAGCGTGCGCCCGGTGCCGTTCACGCGGCGCTCCCGAAGACGGCGCGGTATCGGGGATCGGTGGCCCACAGGGTGTGATGGGGCGCGACCGCCCGGACGCGGCCCTCGTCGATCCAGGCCACCAGGTCGGCCCGCGCCGCCGTGACGGCGCGGTGCGCGATCACCAGCCTGGTGCGGTCGGCAAGGCCTTCGGTGAACGCGGCGGCCAGTTTGGCCTCGGTGACGGTGTCCAGGCTGGATGTGGCGTCGTCCAGGACCAGTACGCGCCGTTGACCGGCGATCGCCCGCGCCAGCCCGATGCGCTGCCGCTCCCCACCGGAGAGCGGGGCTTGGTCGAGCCTGGTGTGGTACCCGGCCGGGAGCCTGCGGATGAAGTCGTCGGCCTGGGCGATGCGGGCCGCGTGTTCGGCGTCGGCCCCCGCCCGGCTGCCGAAGCCGATGGCGTCGCCGATGGTTTCGCCGAGCAGCACCGGGCGGCCGAAGGCGTACCCCACGGCGGCATGGACGGCGGCAGGGTCCAGGGCGCGCAGGGGGACGCCCTCCAGCAGCACCTCCCCCTCATCGGGGTCGATGAGCCTGCCCGCGAGCAGCCCGAGCGTGGTCTTGCCGCTGCTCGATGGACCGACGACCGCCAGTACGGCGCCGGCCGGTACGTCCAGGCTGACGGCGTCAAGGACGGTACGGCTGCCGTGCCGTACGGAAACCCCGCGGAAGGACAACTCGCCCTGCCCGGCCGGAAGCTGCGCGGTTCCTCCGGCCGTCGGAGTCCGTTCCTCCAGGAGTTCCCGGACGCGGGCCGCGCCGGCCCGCGCGTCGGCGAGGAAGAGCAGGGTGTCCACCTGCTGGACGAACCCCAGGGCGATGGTGAGGTAGAGGGTCAGCGCGAAGAAGGCGCCGGGGGAGATCCGGCCGTCGGCGACCCCAAGGCCGGCGACCAGCAGGACGAGGACCCTGATGACGGTCTGGGCGAAGGCGACCTGCCAGGAGACCGAGCGCCGGACCTGCCAGGTGGCCATCCCCGCCCGGGCGAGGTCCGGCAGCGGAGCCAGCACGCGTGCGACCTCCCGGGGGCCGGTTCCGCAGGCGCGGATGGTCCTGCGTCCGGACACCGCGTCGGTCAACCGGGCCGCGATGTCGGAGAGCCGGGCGAGATAGGTGGCGAACGCGCTCGACGAGCGCAGGGCGAGCCGTCTGACCGCGTACGCCAGCGGGGCCGCGGTGGCCAGAAAGGTGAGGCCGGCCCGCCAGTCGATCCAGCACAGGGCCACCGCCCCGCAGACCGCGGCCAGGATCTCCACTCCGGCTTCGATCAGATAGGGCACCGCCTTGGCCGCCGACACGGCGTTTCCGCTCAGGCGGGCGATGAGGTCGCCGAGCGCATGGCGCCAGGAGCCGGGCACGCCCAGCAGGAACACCTGCCGCACGACCTGATGCCGCAGGCGGCCGAGTACCGAGGTCTCCGCCGTGACTCCCGCGATCTCGCCGCCCGCCTCGGCCAGCGTGCGCACGATCAGCAGCCCGGCGAACGCCAGCAGCCACGCGTCGGTGTCATGGCCCGCCAGCGTCCGGTCGACCACGCGGGCCAGCACCACCGGAAGCAGCAGCCCCGCGCCCACCGCGACGGCTGTCGCGACGGCCTTGGTCACGACGGGTGCGGGCGCGAGCCGCGCATGGCGGAGGTGAACGTGAGGCATCGGTTCTCCGTGGCGGTCACCGGTCGGTGGGAGTCCGGCCCGCCCCCACGCGCGCGGCGTGGGCAGCGGGCCGGACCGGTGGCACTCAGCAGGTGCCGCAGCACGGGAAGAGGCCGAGCTCGGGCTCGGGCTCCTCCAGAACCTGCAGGGCAGTCACGTCGAATTCCATGCGAATACACCCCCTTTCAGTATCGGAACGGTGGAACTTCCTCCCGCCGAACGACGCGTGTTCAGCTGGCGGGAAGGCCTTGGGGAATTGCGGATGGACGGGCGTCGATACGGGCACGGTCGTCAGCTGTGCCGAACCGGTAGTCGATGCGGCGGGTTGCCGCGGCCCAGTCCTTCATGGTGTACACGGACGAAAGCGTTTCGGTCACGAACGGGTCGCTCCACCGGGCGACCGAGCGCTTCCACAGTTCCATCGGCGGATCAGCGAGAAGGCTGCCGACGGTGCCCTCGTATATCGCCATCGCGCGTACGCGGCCGTCCGGTTCCACTTGCATCGCGGGTATGCGGCCTTGAGCCAGGAGGTCGGGGTGGTAACGGAGCAGACGATTGTCGTTGACCGATACCTGGACCGATGGCGGCACGAGGGAACGCAACCATGCGACGTGCTGGGGATCGACCAGGAGATCGGCCTGCTCATCGGTGAGGAGTTCCTGCTCGGCGAAACTGGAACGGCTGGCGAGACCGATCGGCATGGCCGCGCCGATGGACACCTGATGCAGTTCCGGAAACCGCGGAACGACATCGGTGCAGAACAACTCCAGTTGGTCGAAGCTGCTGCGCACGAGCGTGGTGTCCAGGGTCAAGGTGCAGTGCTCGGCCCGACCGGCTCGCTGTCCTGCGACCCACCGGTCGAGCAGCGCCAGTGTCGCCATGGCGCGGTCGAAGGAGCCGGCCCTGCCCCGGACGGCGTCATGGACCTCGGCCGTCGCGCCGTCGACGCTCACGCTGACATCCGCGCACTTCGCCAGGACGTCGTCGATGGCGGACCTGCGCAGTGACCATCCACTGGTGTAGAGGTACGGCCGCACGCCGGCGTCGACGATGCGGTCCACGACCTCCTGCAGGCCTTTCACCACCAGTGGTTCGCCGCCCGCGAGCACGATGGCCCCGGGACGCAGCGAAAGCATCGCTTCCGTGACCCGCACCATGTCCACGAGGGGCAGTTGCCTGGACGCGCGCCGTCCCGACTCGGAATAGCAGTGCGTACATCGCAGCGGACAGGAGTAGGTGATGTCCCACACGATGACATTGGGGCCACCGGATACGGTCGCCACTGGGCTCGACATCGGTCCACTCCCCGTTTTCCGGGCACAGCAGTGCTGCGCGCGCTTGCCGTAAGGAAATCTTTCGGTCGATTTCGGTCGGAACGATGACGTGGTCAACGGCCCACTTCTACGGCTTCGCAAACTGAATTTCGAAGCGGTGCCCAGCCTAGCGATGGCCTATTGAGGGGGCGAATGATGTTCCACTGAGCGGACCCAATCCGGAAGCAGAAGGCATCAATTCCACCGCTACGTCAGGCAATTGCCGAGCACCTATTCCTGCCCGGGGGAGTGTTCCTGGAAATAGAATGACGGGGTGGTGAAAGGCGCGGTGGGTCATCGACGTGAGGCTGGGCGGCATCTAGTCCCGCCTCACGTTCACCCGCCCCCCGCTCGCCAGCTCCGGTGTCAGGTCGACCTGGACCTGATGGGTCGTCTGGCGGTCGACGCTGCCGCCGAGTTCGGCCGTCACCACACCGATCCGGAATCCGCCGCGCCCCGTTCCGGAGTGGTGGACCTGGACGGTGAAGGTGAGGCTCACGTTCTCCACGGCGAAGCTCAGGTCCTGGCCCGGGCTCTCCAGGCGGGCCGCCTCCAGCTCGCCCTTGATCTGACGGATCACCTCGGCCAGTCCCACGAACCCCGGTTCGTTCGACAACTCGCCTCCCCAGAAGGCCCGTTGATCTCGTATCGCACTAGTATGCGACAGGGGTGGGCGCCCGTATAGTTGCGGAGTATGGCTGCTGGCGGGGGAGTCCAAGCCGCCTCGCCGACGGAGACGCCGAGCTGGGCCGTGCGGATCCGGGGCGCTGACGGGGAGATCGCGGGGGCCGGCATTCTGCTGAGCCCCGACCAGGTCCTCACCTGCGCCCATGTGGTGGACCGGGCGGCGGCCCGGGTCACCGCGGAGTTCGTGGGCGCCGCCGGTCACAGCGTGCCCGCGATCGCCGCCTGGGTGGACGGGGACGCCTACGTACCGGAGACACAGGACGCGGACGGCGACCCCAGCGGGGATGTCGCGCTGCTCCGCCTGGAGCGGCCCCGGCCCGCCGAGGAGGCCGTCCGGCTGCACCGGCTGTCCACGCCGGGCCGCGCGGTGCGGATGTACGGCTTCCCCTACGACCACAACGGCGGCATCTGGTTCCGCGCCACCGTCGTCGGCGGCTGCGGACGCGACGGGCAGGTGCAGCTCAGCCCCACCAGCCCCGGCGAACTGGCCAGCCCTGGCTGCAGCGGCGCGGGCGTCGCCGACAGCGCCACCAGCGAGGTCATCGGCCTGGTGCTCACCGGGCAGAAGGACCAGCACGGCAACCGGTTCTCCTTCATGAGCCCCGCCGAGACCGTCGTCCGGCACCTGCCCCAGGTCGAGCCGTTCATCGAGGGACCCACCGCCGTCGACGACCGACTGCGCTCCACCGAGGACGACGCCGCCGGGGAACTGCTCGACGAGCCGTTCGCCCAGCGTCTCGCCGCCTGGCTCCGGGACGACGGCCGCCAGGTGAAGATCAGCGTCGTCCGGCACGGCGACGCCGCCCGCGGCGCCACGCTGCGCCGCGCCATCACCCTCGCCGACCGGGAGTTGCGCACCGCGGCCTCCGTCGGCCGGGCCTCGCTCGACCCGCCGGGCACCGTCCCCTCGGCCGGCGGCCACGATCTCGCCGTACACGCGGGCGGGCTCACCTCCACGGAGATCGCCGAGCGGATCGCCGAACGCATGGGCCTGTGGCCGGAGCACGGGGACTCGGCCCCCGACCGGATCCGGGCCGCGGGGGTCACCCTCAACCTGGTCGTCGTCGGCGTCGACGAGGCGCTCGACCCGCCCGCCCTGCTCGACCTCCTCGAGGTGCTGCGTGCCGGGGGCAGCAGGCTGCTCCTCGTCTTCCGCACCGCGGGCGGCTGCTGTCACCGTGCCCGCGGCGAACTCCTCGTGCGGCCCGCACGCGAGCACCGGGAACGGCTCGTCGCCCGGCTGGGAGAGATCACCGGGCCGCTCGCCGGGGCCCTGAGCGAACGCCGGGCGGCCGTGGTGCCGCACGGCGTCCGGCCCGTCGACTCGGATCTGGTGGCCGCCCACGCCGCCCTGGCCGATCTGCTCCGGGCGGAGAGCGGCGACCCCGACCCCGACCGCGGCCCGGACCTGGCCCGCTACGAGCGGATGGCGGAACGCGTCGCCGCCCGCCTCACCCGCTCCATCGCCCGGCTCGACCGCCTGAGCGACCGCCGCGACGAACTCGGCGGCCGCCTGCGCAGCTACCACGTCCTGCACCAGCACTCCACCCAAGGCGAGGAGGACCCGGCGGTGGACGCCCTCTATCTCCGGGCACACGACCTGCTCCAGACCCGCCCCTGCGACGTGCACGCGGCCGAGACGGCGGTCGACGCCTACACCCACCATGTCGACACCCACCATGTCGACACCCACCCCAGCCGCAGCCGCCCCGGCCCGAACGGGGGCCCGGCATGAGCGGGGCCGCCTGCGCCAGAGCCGACTGCCAGGGCGGCCGCATCATGGTGACCGGGTTCTGCGACACCTGCTTCCGGCGGGCCGTCGCCCCCGACCCGCCGGTGCCGGACGCGCCGGTGCCGGACGGATCAGCGACCGGGACACCGACCGGCACGGGCGAGGCCGCCGAGGGCGCGTGGCGTTCCTCCGGACCGGCCGCCGGTGAACTGGACCGCGACGGTCTCCTCGTGCTGCCGTATCTGCCTTCCCCGGAGCCCTCGGAGGCCGCCGACACCGCGGCCCGGCCGCCCACCGGGGGGCGGCGCTGCGGGGTCGACAACTGCCCGAGCACGATCGGGGTCTCCTACGACGGCGGCCCGGCACCGGACCACGGCTTCTGCCCCGAGTGCGGTACGGAGTACTCCTTCCGCCCGAAACTGCGCACCGGCGACCGGATCGCCGGGCACTACGAGGTGCTCGGCTATCTCGCGGTCGGCGGTCACGGCTGGGTCTATCTCGCCGAGGACACCCGCGTGCCCGGCCTGCACGTCGTCCTCAAAGGCCTGATCAACACCGGGGACGCCGTGGCCCGGCGGGCCGCCGTCGAGGAACGCCGCTCGCTCACCACGCTGCACCACCGGGACATCGTCCGCATCGTGACGTACGTACAGCACCAGGCGCCCGGCGACACCGAGCCGACCGGCTACATCGTGATGGAGTACGTCGGCGGCCGCCCCCTCGCCTGGGTCCGGTTCGCCCCGGAAGAGGACCTGGCCCGCCTTTTCGGGCCCGGCGGCTTCGAGTTCGGGCACGTCATCACGTACGGCTGCAAGATCCTCGGCGCCCTGGAGTACCTGCACGACCAGGGCCTGCTCTACTGCGACATGAAGCCCGAGAACGTCATCCACTACGGCCGCGAGATCAAGGTCATCGACCTCGGCGCCATCCGCCGGATCGACGACCGCTCCTCCGGTCTCGTGTACACCCTCGGCTACGCCCCGCCGAAGAAGGAGCGCGAGGAACACGGCCTCGACGTCGACAGCGACCTGTACTCCGTCGGCCGCACCCTGAAGGTCCTCGCCGAGCGGGCAGGACCACCCGCCGGGCTCGCCGCCCGCTCCTTCGACGCGCTGATCCGCCGCGCCACCCACCCCGAACCCGCCGCCCGCTTCCGCTCGGCCGCCGAGATGTCCCGCCAGCTGTGGGAGGTGCTGCGCGAGCACCAGGCGCTGAGCGGGCACGAGCCCTATCCGGAGCGGTCCACCCGGTTCGAGCCGACCGCCGCGCTCTTCGGCGCCGCCCTCGGCACGGTTCCCGCCCTTGAGCACTTCACCCACCGCCCCGTCACCGCCCCGCTTGCCCCCGAGCTGCCCGTCGGCGCCCCCGGCCCCCGGGAGACCGCCCGAGCCCTGCCCGTACCCCTGCCCGACGCCGGCGACGCCGCCGCCGTACTGCTCGGCGGGCTCGCCGCCGACACCCCCGACCGCATCGCCGAGCGGGCGGAGAGCGACCCGGCGCTGCGCACCGCGGAGGCCGCGCTGTGGCTGTGCCGCGCCTATCTGGAGGCGGGGGACGCCGCATCGGCCGCGGCGTGGGTGCGGACGGCCGAGGAGCGCGGCGGCGACTACGACTGGCGCGTCCGCTGGCACCAAGGGCTCGTCCAGCTGACCCGGGGCCAAGTGGAGTCGGCGGAGGGCCAGTTCATGGCCGCCTACGCCGCCCTGCCGGGCGAGGTCGCGCCGAAGCTGGCCCTCGGCTACTGCGCCGAGTACCTGGCCGAGCGGCTGCGGGACCCGGCCGGGCAGGAGATCACGGCACCCGGGTCCGGGGCGGCCCCGGCCCGGACCCGGCGCGCCGAGAAGCAGCGGTCCGGGCGCGCCGAGGTCCGCGAGCGGCAGGCCGAGGAGTACTACGAGGCCGTTCGGTGCCGGGACCGCACCCAGGGCAGCGCCGCCTTCGGACTGGCCCGCGTCCAGCTGCGCCGCGGCGACCGGCACCGGGCCGTCGCCGTCCTGGACGAGGTGCCGACCACATCGCGGCACTACGACGCCGCGCGCGTCGCCGCGGTCCGGGTCCTTGCCGGACGGCTGCCCGACGGATCCGCGCCCGGCGCCGCCGAGTTGCGCGCGGCGGCCGAACGCCTTGCGGGGCTGCACCTGGACGGCAGCGGCTCCTGGGACCGCCTGGCCACCGAACTGAGGGAGCACGCGCTCGGCTGCCGTCCGCCCGACGGCTGGGGGAGCGGCTTCCCCACCGGTGACCTCTTCGGCCCTGCGGACACCGAGGAGGCCCTTGCCGGGCTGTTGTCCCGGTCGCTGAAGCGGCTCGCGGACCAGGCGGGCAGCGCCGGCGAGCGCGGCGACCTGCTGGACCGGGCGTACGCGGTGCTCCCCGAGCCGACCGTCGTCCGCGATCTGCTGCGGGGCCTGAGACGTACGGCGTGAGCGACCGAGGACGAGGTCGAGGAGGTGCGCGGACATGGTGGAGACAGGAGCGCCGAAGGCGGGCGGAACGGCCGGGCAGGTCACCGTCGGCCTTGAGGTCAGCCAGTGGAAGTACCTCTCCGGCGAGGCGAGCGACCCCCAGATGCACGCCGTCCTCAGCGTGCGTGTGGACGGCACCGAGGGCGGTGGCCCGGTGCTCGCGCAGGTGCTGGCCCTGGACTGCTCCGGCTCGATGACCTGGCCGCCGGAGAAGCTGCACGCGGCTCAGGAGGCGGCCGTCGCCGCGATCCGTGAACTGCCCGACGGCACGCCGTTCGCGGTGGTGCGGGGCAACGAGGGCGGGACCATGGCGTACCCCGGAACCCCGAGCATGGCGTGCGCCTCGTACGAGACCCGGGAGCGGGCGGAGCGGGCGGTGTACGGCCTCGTCGCGGGCGGCGGCACCTGCATCGGCGCCTGGCTGGACCTCGCCCGTCGGCTGCTGACCGAGCAGGGCGCCCCCATCGGGCACGTCCTGCTGCTCACCGACGGAAAGAACGAGCACGACGAGCAGATGCCGCTGGCGGGCGTCCTGGAGGAGTGCGCGGGCCGGTTCGTCTGCGACGCGTGGGGGATCGGCGACGGCTGGGACGCGCGCGAGCTGCTCGGCATCACCCGCCGGCTGCACGGCTCCGCCTCCTCGGTGCGGGAGGAGGGGGCCCTTCCCGCGGAGTACGAGAAGCTGGTGAACCGCCTCCTCACCAAGACCGTCCCCGAGCTGGCGATCTCGGTGACCCCGATGCCCGGGGCCGAGGTGCGCTACCTCAAGCAGGTCTTCCCGACCGAGGCGGAGCTGACCCCCGAGGACGGGGCCGCACGGGCCACCGGTGCCGAACGGGTCGACAGGACCGAACGGTTCGTCACCCGCGCCTGGGGCGACGAGACCCGCCGCTACCAGCTGTGCCTGTCCGCCGACCCGGCCGGCCACCCGCGCCGCGAGGACCTTCAACTCGCCGTGGTCGCCGTCGACCTACCCGGCGCCCAGGAGATAGGGCTCCCGGCGCCGCAGCCCTGCCTGGTGCACTGGACCGACAACCCGGCCCTGTCCCGGCACACCGACGCCCGGGTCGAGCACTTCGAGCAGCACCAGCGGCTCGGCGAGGCCGTCGCCGCCGCGACCGACGCCCACCGCCGCGGCGAACGCGACCTCGCCGAGCACCAGTTGGGCCGGGCGGCGCAGCTGGCCCGGGCGATGGGCGCCGACGAGCACCTGGCCCGCCTCGCCCAGCTGGTGCGGATCGACGACGCGAGCGCCGGGCGGGTCACCCTGCGCCCCGACGTCACGGCCGTCGACTTCGAGCATCTGATCACCGCCAGCAGCCACAGCAGCTACGGCCCCGCGTCCGGTACCGGCGGCGTCAGCGCGCCCGCGGGCACGGCCGCAGGGGGGCCGGGCGGAGCCACCGTGCCCTGCCCGGTCTGCGCCCACAAGGCACCGGCGGCGGCCCGGTTCTGCCCCTCCTGCGGTCACCACTTCGGGTCCCGGCCGTGAGCACCACCGGCCGGGACCTGACCCGAAGGCTCAGGCTGCTCCTGGCACTCGGGGCCGCCACCACCTTCGTGCTGTTCCTCGCCTACCGGGGCGTGCACGACGACAGCGTGCCGCTGTCGTCGTCGAGCACCCCCGGGATACTGGCCGTCGACACCGCGCAGAGCGCGATGCGCAAGGCCCACGAGGTGGTCCGTGACGGCGGGCCGGAGGGCGACATGAGCAGCGAGTTCCACACCCAGACCTCGGTCGCCCACCAGAGCCTCGCGCTCGCCGCCTCGGAGAACGTCACCGGACTGGAGGGCCGCCACGACCTGCAGACCATCACCGGTCTGATCGCCGTCTACTCCGGCTGGGTGGAGCGCTGGGGCCAGGAGCCGGACGGCTCCCCGCTGCGCGCCGCCTATCTGTTCTACGCCGAGCAGGTGCTCGGCCTCCAGGCCGAACCCGGTGCCGACGGAGACATCATGAGCCGCCTCGACGCCCTGCGCGGCCGACAGCTCGACGAGGCCGGCCAGCAGGCGGCCTTCCCGTGGCCGCTGTGGCTCGGCTGGAGCACGGTCGCCGTGCTGTACGTCGCGCTGTGCGCCGCGCTCCTCGAGACCCAGCGCTACGTACGGCGTCGCTTCCGGCGGCCGGTTCAGGTGCGGCTCCTCGCCGCGACCGCCGTGTGCGCGGTCGGCGTACCGCTCCTTGCGTGGGTCACGGTCGAGGCGCACGGCGCCATGACCGACTCCGTCGCCGGGATCCGCGTACCGAAGGACGACCCGGACGACATCCCCAGGGTCGCGGAGCAGGTGCAGGACGCGCTGACGCACGCCGGGCTCTGGGCGTCGCTGTCCACCTGGGTGCTGTTGGGAGGGGCCGTGGTGATGGCGCTGACGGTGTGGGGGCTGTGGCCGCGGATCGCCGAGTACCGGTTCAGGGCACCACGATGAGGACCAGAACGAGGACCGGGACGAGGGACGGGATGAGGAACGGGATGAGGGCCGGGACGAGGAGCGGGATGAGTGCCGCGCTGCGCCGCCCCCGTACCCTCGCCGTCCTCGCCGTCTGCCTCGTCCTGCTCGGCGCGGGTGTGGTCACCGGGGTGCGCTGGGCACGGGACGTGACGGGCTCGGTCACCCTGCTCGCCAACTGGAGCGGCGCGGAGCGCGAGCGGTTCGAGGAGGACGTCATCGAGCCGTTCGAGGACGAGCACCGGATCGACGTCGTCTACCAGGGCAGTTCCGCGCTCAGCCAGGTGCTCGCCGCCGACGTGGCGGCCGGGAACCCGCCCGACGTGGCGGTCCTGCCGGGGCCGGGCGAACTGCTGAGCTACGCGGCCGACGGCAGGCTCGAGCCCCTGGACGGACTGTTCGACCGCCGACAGTACGACGGCATCTGGGCGCCGGAGGTGACCATCCCGGGCCGGGGCGCCCACACCTACTGGCTCCCCGTCAAGACCGGGCTCAAGAGCATGGTGTGGTACAAGGACGACTGGCCCGACGTACGGTCGCCGGGCACGCCCGGACGGTGGTGTCTGGGCATGGAGTCCGGCGCGACCTCCGGCTGGCCGGGCACCGACTGGGTGGAGGACATCCTGCTCCAGCAGGCCGGGCCCCGGGTGTACGAGGACTGGGCGAACGGCGAACTCCCCTGGACCGACGGCGCCGTGCGCAAGGCCTGGACCACCTTCGGCGAACTGGTCGGCGCCGGCCGGAACCGCCGTGTCGAGCAGGCCCTGACCACCGGCTTCGGCGCGGACTGCGCCCCCGACCGCCTGGAACACCAGGGCTCCTTCCGCGCCGACCACTGGGATCGGGCGGAAGGCGCTTACGTCCACTCCGCCGAGATCGTCCCCGACGCCGGGCCGAACGACGGGGCCTATGAGGTCTCCGGCGACCTCGCGGCCCTGCTCGACCCCTCGCCGGAGGCCGAACAGTTCATCCGCTACCTGGCCGACCCCGACACGGCACTGCCGGAGTACACCGCAAACAAGAAGGCCGAGCCGGACGGTCGACAGGGCAGCACGAAGCGGGAGATCGGAGAGCTCCTGCGCAAACCGGGAGGGCCCCGCTGCTGGGACGCCTCCGACGCCATGCCCCGCACCACCCGCGACGCCTTCCACCAGGCGGTACTGCGCTTCCTCGTCGCCCCGGAACACCTGGACGCCCGCCTGACGGAACTGGAGGCGGTACGCACCGTGCAGGACCTGCCGGTGTGCGGCGGTGGCTGACCTGCCCCCGGGCGGAGGACATTCCATGGGTGAGTACGTCGAAGTCAACGGGACCACGATCTGGACCGAGAGCCGGGGCCGGGGGCCCGACGTCCTGCTGATCGCGGGGCTCGGCGACCCCGCGGAGGCGTGGCACGCCCAGCTCGACGGGCTGGCGGACCGCTACCGGGTCATCGCCTTCGACAACCGAGGGGTGGGGCGGACCCCGCTGCCCGAGGGGCCCCTGTCCGTGGCCACGATGGCTGACGACGCCGCGGAACTGCTGCGGGCGCTCCACGTCGACACGGCGCACGTCGTCGGCTTCTCGGGCGGCAGCGCGATCGCACAGGAGCTGACGCTACGTCACCCAGCGGCCGTGCACAGCCTCGTCCTGGTCAGTACCTGGGCGCGGCCTGACGCCTACGTCACCTCCATGACCCGCTTCTGGCACTGGCTGGTGACGGAGGCGCCCGACGAGCGCGCCTTGCTGGAGGCGTTCTTCCTGTGGATCTACTCGCCGCGCGCCCACGCCGACGGCACGGTGCGGCGGATCGTCGACGAAACGCTCGCCTTCGCCCACCCGCAGTCCGCCGAGGCCTTCCAGCGTCAACTGGAGGCGTTCATGCGGCACGACACGCTCGATCGACTGCCCGGCATCACGAAGCCGACCCTCGTCCTGGCCGGTGAACGGGACATCGCCACGCCCCCGCGGCTGGGGCGGATCGTGGCCGACGCCGTCCCCGGCGCCCGCTTCGAAGTCCTGCCGGGCGAGGCGCACCAACCGTTCCAAGAGTCCCCGGGAGCGTTCAACGCACGGGTCGATGCCTTCTGGGGCGAGGCCGGCGGCCGCACTCCACTGCCCTGAAGCGGACGGGTGGCTCCGAGCGCCGCTCGCCGGGACACACGCGTCAGCGCAGCGCGCCCTCGCTCATGTGCACCGCGCGCAGGGCGCGTTCGACGGTCTCCTGGTTCTCGCCGACCGGAGCCACGTAGTCGAGGACGGCACGCGCGGCGTCCTGCCCGAGCGTGCGGGTGATCACCCAGGTCGCGAGGTACTGGGAGGCCAGACAGCCGCCCGCCGTGGCGATGTTCCCCTCGGCGTGGAACGGAGCGTCCAGCACCGTGACGCCGCAGGCTTCGACGAAGGGCCTGGACGTCCTGTCGGCACAGGCCGGCATGCCCGACAGGAGCCCGAGCCGGGCGAGCACCAGAGCGCCGGAGCACTGCGATCCGATCAGCTGGCGCCCGGGATCCAGCGGCAGCCGGGAGACCAGCCGGTCGTCGGCGACCACATCGCGCGTCTTCACCCCGCTGCCGATGAGCACGACGTCGGCATCGGCGACGAACTCCAGCGGGCGCTGCCCGGTCACCTCGACGCCGTTCATCGACGTGACGCGCGGCGTCGGGGTCGTGATGAAGGCCTCCAAGCCGTCCTTGCGGCACCGGTTCACGAGCGCGGAAGCGATGAAACTGTCGAGTTCGTTGAACCCGTCGAACGTGACCACGGCCACCTGCATCGCGGATCCCCTCCAGCTGGGCGTCGATGAGCCCTCCCACCCTCACCGCCGCACCACCACGAAGCACGGGCCAATCGACAGCCAGTGGCATGCCCGCCCGCCCGGGGCCCGACTGACGCGGTCCGGGCACACCTGGCCGCGCGCCGCCGTCGAGCCGGCCGCGGGGGACGGCTTCGGCTCGACGGCGGCGGGCCGGGGGCCCGGACGGGGTCGTCGTCACGGGCTGCCCGGCCTGTGGAGGATGGTCGGTTGACGCGCGCTCGCGGACTACTGCTCAGTCGCGTCCAGCGCGGTCGGTCTCGTCGTGGCGCCCTTGGACGGCCATGTCGTCTTCCCCCTCAACGGCGCAGCCAGGCACAGGTGCCTGGCTGCGCCGCGGACATCGTTCCCCCGAACCGGACAGTTCTTGTCCGCCCCCGTGTCCGTGCCACTTGGTTTCTACCAGCCCGCATCGGTGACACGTGTGTCCGTACGGGTGTTGATCGTGCCCGTATTCGTTCCGTTCGGCGGGGCATTGCCGCAGGACGCGCCCGCCCGCGCCTCCGTATGCGGGTGTGGCGGTGACCGTTTCCTGCCCGGACCGTTCGGCGCGTACCTCCGCGGGGCCCGTCGGACCGTTAGGGCAGCGTCCCGCCCGCGTTGAGGATCAGCTGCCTGAGGACCTTCAGCGTGGTGACGTAGTCCGCGTCGGCGATGCCTTCATGGAGGGCGGCGCGGATCGCCGGGGCGTTGCGTGACAGGTCGACGCGGGCCTGTTCCCCCTCTTCGGTGAGCCACAGCCGGTCGTCGTCGTCCCGTCTCAGCCAGCCGCGCTTGACGAGCACCGCGGAGTCGGCCGCCAGGTCGTCCTCGGGCCGGATGTAGAGGCTCATGGCCTCCCGCAGTTCGGGCACGGTCATGCCCTGGCCGTCGGGTGAGATGTCGTTGACCGAGAGGTTGCGCAGCAGCCAGAACTGCGGCTGGGTGTAGCCCTTTTCGGCCTGCCGGTTCCGGGTGTACGTGATCAGCGCCTCGTAGGCCACGCCGGTCCAGTAGGCGGCGGGCTGTCCGGCGAGTTGGGCGTCGGTCGGCTGCTGGGTCGTCATGAGTCGTTTCCCTTCGAGTACTTCGGGCGCTTCGGGTACTTCGGGTTCGAAAGCGGCTGCCGCGAGCCGTTCGTGGGGTCAGTCGGCCGCGAGGGTGTTCTGGGCGGCGCCGATGCGCCAGGCGCCGTCCTCCTTGGCCAGGATGTAGAAGGGGCGGCCCTCGGGCCGGTCGGCGATGCGGGTGCCGTCGGGGCGTACCGGCTGCTGGCGGACGTTCACCGCGGCGACGTCGGGCCGCAGGAACAGCACGCGCTCGACGTCGTAGACGGCGGTGGACTCGGCCGTCGCGCCGGGCAGCACCTTCTGGGTGAAGGCCGCGATCTCCTCGTAGCCCGAGAGCCGCTTGCCGTGGCCGGTGGTCCACACGGGGTCCTCGCGGCGGAAGAGGCTCAGGAAGCGGTCGGCCAGCTCGTTCTGCTGGGCGTGCTCGACCTCGGCGACCAGGCGGCGGATCGCGGCCACCTCGGCGTCGGTCTCCGGGCCCTCGGGGGCCCCGAACACCTCGACCGGCCGGTACGAGCCCGACGTCAGCTCGGCCACCGCGCCCGGCCGGACCGGCTGCCAGCCGAGGGCGGTACGGGCGGCGGCGCCGCTGACGCTCTGGTCGAGGGCGAGCGCGTCCGCGAAGAGCCGGCCGAAGACCTCGGCGGCCTGCTCGACCGGCACCGCGTGCGGGGCGGCGAGCACTCCGGCCGCGCGCCCGGCGGCGCGGGCGAGGTCACGGACCGCGACGGCCGAGTCGCCGACGCCGTGCCAGACGGTGCCTGCCTCGGCCCGCTCGGCGGCGGCCACGAACAGCTCGGCCAGGTCGTCCACGTGGACGGTCGGCCAGCGCACGCCCTCCTCGCCGTAGTACTCGGGCACTCCCTGCCGGCGGGCCCGGTCGACCAGGATGGCGGGGATGCCGCCGCCGCGGCCGTACACGATGGCGGGCCGGACCACGACCGCGCGCACGCCCTCGGCGGCCTCGGCCAGCACCCGCTGCTCGATCCGCGGGCGGTAGCCGACGATGCCGATCGGGTCGGTCGGGGCCTCCTCGCCGACCTCCTGGGCATCGCCGGTGGCGCCGAGCACCCAGACGCCGCTGGTGTAGACGAAGGGGCGGCCGGTACCGCGCAGCGGAGTGGCGAGCGCCGCGACGACGGCGGTGTCGACGTCCGCGTCGCCGCTCGGGGGAGCCAGGTGGATCACGGCTTCGATCTCGGGGGTCACCGCGTCGGCCAGCGAGGCCGGGTCCGCGGTGTCGCCGACGACCTGGCCGTGCCAGCCCCGGCCCGGCTGCGGCTCGGCGCTCCGGGTGAGCGCGACGACCTGGTGGCCCGCGGCGGCGAGGTGCTCGGTGACGGCGGAGCCGATGTAGCCGGTGGCACCGGTGAGCAGAACCTTCATGACATTCCCGTCGTGAGGAACGAGATGTGACATCTCGTCAGGTGGTGTGCTGACTTGCTGCGCGTCCGCGCGCGGACCCACGGGGGAGTCGTGCGTGGACGCGCGAGGGGTGGGGCATGTGGTCGTGGAACGCGGTCCACGGGCACGGACCCGCCGCCGTCCGCGGCGGGGGCACGGCTCAGAACCGCGTGACGGTCAGATCCGCCCAGGTGTCCCACAGGTCGAGCGCCGCATAGGCAGGCCGCCAGCGGTCCGCGTACGCGCGGTGCGCGGACTCCGGCAGGAGCTGCGCCAGAACGGCGGCGACGGTCCCCTCGGCGGCGCCGTCCAGGATCCAGGGCAGGATCTGAGCCGCGTCGGCCTCGACGCGCCGGGCGTGGACGCGTCCGAAGTGCTCCCACTGCTCCTCTCTCAAGACGCTCTGGACCAGCGGGAAGACGGCCTCCTCCTCATGGCGGAGATGCCCGCGCAGACCGGTGACCAGCGAGTCCGTGAGTTCACCGCACAGGTCGAGACCGACATCCGGGTCGGCAAGGGCCTGGTCGATCATCTGGAGCAGGCGGGCGAGCACGGCGTGCTCGGCCTCGATCGCCTCCAGCCGCGTCAGGGACAAGGGGTGACCGTGCAGAGCCTGTCGAAGGGAGGGCCACAGCGCGTCGTCCTCGGCGGAGTGGTGGGCGTGCAGAGCCGTCCGGAACAGCTGCCAGCCCGCGGTGCGCAGGACGTTGCGAGGATCGGGACCGGCGCGGGTGGTGGCCCGGGCGAGTAAGCGCAACTCCCTTCGCAGGGCGTCGTGCATCGCGTACGTCACGGTCATGTCGAGCCTGTCTCTCATGACTGGTCCCTCCAGGAACAGGGCAGCGCGAAGCCGCGCCCGACGGCGCGGGGCACCAGGGGGAAGAAGGGGCCGGGCGGTGACGGCCGGGGGAGCGAGTCCCCAGGAGCGGCCTGCCCGTGTGCCTCAAGCCTCCCGCGGGAGCAGCAGCCGGATCAACGCAAGCTTCGTGCGTTGATCGATAACTCGACGGTTATCGGAGTTCAGAACCGTAGGGTGCCGGCCTCGCGGACCGTGTCGGCGAGGGCGCTGATCAGCTCGTTCTCCGCCTCGGTCCGCCAGACCAGGGCGAAGGACAAGGCCGCGAGGTCGGTGACGGGCAGCCAGCGGATGTTCGGCATGCCCCAGTGCCGGGTGACATGGCTGGGAAAGCCGTGGATGATCTCGCCCATGCCGACCTGATTGATCAGCTCTTCGGCGTTGGTCACCAGGCTTCCACGCTCGATCGGCCGCCCCTGGGCGGTATGGAAGGGCAGGTAACTGTCCTCCCAGTAGTCCGGCATGTTGGGGGCGACGGCGTGCTGGAAGTCGGCGAACATCTCCAGGTGCGCCGACGTCCGCTCGGCGAGTGGGTGGCCGGCGGCCACCGCGAGGACCCGGGAGTCCGTGCACAGGACCGGGCCGACGGTGAGGTCGGGCTCCTGCACGGGCAGCCAGGTGACGAGCACGTCCATGGCGTCGTCACGGAGCCGGCCGAACGGATCGACGTACGCCAGCTGGCGGATCTCCAGTTCCCACTGCGGATGCCGCGAGCGGAACGTCCTCCAGTAGTGGTGCATGTCGACGAGGTTGAACGGCATCATGCCGACGCGGAGCCTGCCGGTGACACCGCTTGCGGTCATCCGGGCGCGTTCCAGGGACGCGTGCAGGCCCGCATAGACCGGCTGCAGGTCGTCGCGGAGCTGGCGCCCGACGCTGGTCAGGCGCACGGTGCGGCTGGTGCGCTCGAACAGCGCGGCGCCGATGCGCCGCTCCTGCTTCCTGATCGCCTGGCTGACCCGTGCCTGGGAGACCAGCAGCCGCTCGGCACTCCGGCCGAAGTGCAACTCCTCGGCCACCACCAGAAAGATCTCGATGTCCCGCAGCTCCATCACGCCCCCCGTGTCCTTCTGCGGCCCGGCAGTCCGGAGGCTGCCGAGCCGCAGAAGTATATGTTGATCACCGTTGCGCGGGCCGGAGAGTCATGTTCGGCGCGGTACGGCTCCGTCCTGCCGGCGGTAGAGGTCGCGCAGCAGGGAGATCTCGGCGCCGTGGTGGATCAGCTCCCTGTTGACGTGCAGGACGATGCCCTCCATGGGACGCCGCTCGGGACCCGCCGCGGGCGGATTCTCCAGGTCGGCGTCCGAGAGTTCGCGGACCCCGGCGTTCCATCTCTCGTACATCTCATCGAGCTGTCTCAGCGCCTCGTCGGCGGTCCCCGCGTAGGGGAACGTCCGGGAGTCGACGTCCTGGCCGCCGAAGTGCCATCCGACCCGATAGCCCAGACAGGAGACGATGACGTGCGCCAACCGCCAGGCAATCGTGGTCACCGGCGCGGGCTCCGGGCCGGGGGACGCGAAGTCCATCGTCCATTCCCCCGAGCCTTCCGGCATCGATGTGGCCGACGTGCCACGTGGGCGGATGCTCCAGCAGTCGCGCACCGGCTCCCAGAAGTACTCCTCATCGGCGAGACCGTCCAGCCGAGGCCGCAGGTTCTTGCGCCAGTGCCAGTCCAACTGCTCCGCGAGCTGCACGCTTCTTGTCATTTCCGCACACTACATACAGCGGAAACCCGGCTGTGCCCCTCGCGGACGCCGTCGTCGCACTGCCCAAGGAGTGAACGTGACCTCTGTCCGTGAGATCGAGATTCTGGCTGACGGCGCGCACGCCGGGCAGACCGACAAGATCGGCGTGCCGTACGTCGAGCATGTCCGGGCCGTGGCCGCCGGGCTCCGCCCCTTCGGCGACGAACTCGTCATGGCGGGCTTGTTGCACGACATCCTGGAGGACACCGACTGGACCGCCGAGCGACTGCGGAAGGCGGGGGTGCCGACCCGGGTCGTCGAGATCGTCGAGGCGGTGACCCGTCAGCCGGGCATGGCATACGACGAAATGATCCGCCGCGTCACCGCCGATCCCCAGGCGACCCTCGTGAAGATCGCCGACAACGCGCACAACAGCCACCCCGCCCGGGCCGCGCGGCTATCCGCCGACCAGCGAGAGCGCCTGGCGGCGAAGTACCGCGCCGCGCGCGCCGTGCTGTGGCCGGCGGCGAACCGGGACGACATCGAGGCCGTCGTCCGCCTCGTCAACCCGTCGCTGCTCGGCGAGTTGGACACTCACTCATGAGCAGCGCGGGCGTGACGGCGCTTCCACAGGTGGCACGCGAGTTCAACGCCGTCCGCTGATCCGCGCCCGCGACAACCCCGGCCCGCCACGAACCGTCCTGTCCCGTCCGGCCGCACCTCGCATTTCCCGGGTGTCGGGTGCGTGGTTTCCGGTGCGTGGTTTCCGGTGTGCTTCGTGCGTCCTCCCAATGGAGGAATCCGCGTGCCGGTAGCGCCATTTTCGCTTCCGGCATGGTCAAACTGGGCGGGAAATCTGGTTTCGCCATGAAATGATGGGAAATCAACGTGCTTTGCTGCCCATCCGGTTCTCTTTCACGCGCCGCGCGGCATCCCTGGTGCCCGATAGCGCCGCTGTGAGCCTCGCCGCCTCCTCACAGGCGTTCGCCGACTGGCCGCCCCGGTGTGAAGGCGGCCGTCGCGCACCAGGGTCACTGCCGTGGCCGGGCAGTGCACTCCCGGGCTTGTTCTCACTGTTCCGTACGGCGGGCGTGCGGGGGGCACCGTGCGCGTCGGCGGCAACGACCCGACCTACCTCACACTCTCTGCCCCCACCGACGCGAAGGAGAATGACGATGGAGCCCGTCTACGACGTAATGGCCCGCCTGCTCACCGAGCATTTCGGCGTGCCGGAGGATCAGATCCGCCCGGATGCCACCTTCGAGGCGCTGGAGTTCGACTCACTCGCCCGGCTGGAGCTGGGCATGGTGCTCGTGGACACCTTCGGCGTGAGCCTGCCCGAGGACCGGGTGGACATGACGCTCGCCGAAGCGGCCGAGTACCTCACGGCGGCCGTCGGCGCGGCGGAAGCGGCTGACCGCCTGCAGAAGTCGGTCCGGTGACAGCGCGGGACATGGCCGTCACAGGGCTCGGTCTCGTCACCCCCGCGGGCGTGGGTGTCGAGGAGTCCTGGACGGGGATCTGCGCCGGCAGCGGACTCGCGGCGCGCGACGAGGTCCTCACCGGTCTCCCCGTCGACTTCTCGTGCTGGGTGCCGGACTTCGACGCTGCCGCCCTGCTCGGCCCGCGGCTCACCTGGCGCATCGACCGGTTCACTCAACTCGCCATGGTGGCCGCCCGTCAGGCGGTGGCGGACGCGGCACTGGACCCTGAGGAGTGGGACGCGCCGCGGGTCGCCGTCGTCCTCGGCGTGGCTGCCGCCGGAGGTGACACCTGGACGGACGCCTACCGCCATCTCGCCGAGGGCCGCGTCAACGCCATCTCGCCGCTCACACTGCCGCGTTCGCTGCCCAACATGGTCGCAGGCGAGGTCTCGATGGACCTGCGCGCGACCGGGCCCTGCCTCACCACATCGACGGCGTGCGCCTCCGGGGCCACCGCTCTCGGCATCGCGCGCGACCTGCTGCGCTCCGGTTCCTGCGACATCGCGATCGCGGGCGGCACCGACTGCGCCCGGGTACCGATGGGGTCGGCCGCCTTCTACCGGCTCGGCGCCCTCTCCCAGCGCCGTGACGATCCGGCCGCCGCGTCCCGCCCCTTCGACGTGGACCGGGACGGCTTCGTACTCAGCGAGGGCGCCGGCGTCGTCGTCCTGGAGCGCCCGGAGCACGCCCGTGCCCGCGGCGCCCGGATCCGCGGCTACCTCGCCGGATACGGGGCCTCCGCCGACGGCTACCACGCCACCAGCCCCCGTCCGGACGGCGACGGCGCACGGCGGGCCGTCGAAGCGGCCCTCGCCGACGCCGGTTCCGAACCGGCGGAAGTCCACCACGTCAACGCCCACGGCACCTCGACCCCACAGGGCGACCGCATCGAGGCGAACATGCTCGGCACCCTCTTCGGGTCGGGCACACCCCCGGTGACCTCCGTGAAGGGTGCCATCGGCCACACGCTGGGCGCCGCCGGGGCAGTGGAGGCCGCGGTGACGGTGCTCTCCCTGGAGCGGCAGCTCGTCCCGCCCACCGCCAACCTCAACCAGCTCGACGAGGGCCTGGCCATCGACGTCGTCACCAAGGCGCCCCGGGCCCACCGGATGACGGGCGCCCTCAGCAACGCCTTCGGCTTCGGCGGTCAGAACGCGGTGCTCTTCTTCCGGGCCGCATGACGCCAGTGACCGCCCGCCCCCGTCTTGTGCTGCTGCTCGCCGCCCTGGTGGCCGCCCTCTGCGCGGTCGCGGGCGCGGGCACGCACGAGCGGCTCGCCAACGGGGGCTACACCGCGAAGGACACGGAGGCGGACCGGGCGGCCGCGGTGCTGGCCCGCGCGGGCGCGGCCCCGCCGGACCTGGTGCTCCTCGCCCGGTCCTCCACGGGGGTGGACGCGGCAGGTGCCCGACGGACGGGCCTCGGCCTCACGCGGGAGCTGGCCGCGGCCGACGGGGTGGCCTCGACCCGCTCGTACTGGATCACGTCCGACACGCTGCTGCGCTCCAAGGACGGGCGGGCCGCCCTGGTCACCGCCGACCTCGAAGGCGCCGACCGGGACGCGACAGCCACAGCCCGCGAGCTGGTCCCCGAGCTCACGGGCCACCGCGGGCCCCTGGACATCACCGCGACCGGCGCCTCCTGGGTGAGCGTGCAGGCCGCGGAGGCGAGCGCACGGGACCTCGTCACCGCCGAGTTGATCGCGGCGCCCCTCACCCTGCTGCTCCTCGCGGTGGCGCTGCGCTCGCTGCTCGCCGCCCTTGTGCCCGTCGTGATCGGCGCGCTCGCGGTCGTGGGCACGACGGCGCTGCTGCGGGCGCTGACGTACGCCATGCCGGTGTCGGTCTTCGCGATGAACCTTACGACGGCGCTCGGCTTCGGCCTCGCCGTCGACTACGGACTCTTCCTCATCACCCGGTTCCGCGAGGAGCTGGGCCACAGCCGTGCGGTGCCCGACGCGGTGGCGCGCACGGTGCGCACCACCGGACACACGGTGGTGGTCTCGGCCTGCACGGTGGCCCTCGCGATGGCGGCGCTGCTCGTGCTGCCGCTGCCGTTCCTGCGCTCCATGGCCTGCGCGGGCATGGCGGTGGCGCTCCTCGCGGCGGCCGCCGCCCTGGCCGTCGTACCGCCGCTGCTGCTTCTGCTCGGCGAGCGCATCGGCCGCACCGGGCGCCCCGACAGCCCGCTGTGGCGGCGGGCCGCGAAGGTGGTCACCCGGCGGCCGGCGCTGTACGGGATCGGCTGCGCGGTGGCCCTGGTGCTGTGCGCGATGCCGTTCGGGCACGTCCGGTTCGGGCTCATCGACGAGCGGACGCTGCTGGCGAGCACCGAGGCCCATGCGACGGGGGAGGAGATCCGGGGGCGCTTCGCCGCGCCCGCCGAGCGGACCCTCACGGTGGTACTGCCCAAGGCGGCTGACGCCGAGGCGTACCGGCGGCGGGTGGCCGCCCTGGACGACGTGGCCTCGGTCCGCCCCGCGAACGTGCCCGGGCTCGGCCCGGTGTTGACCGTCGTCGGCACCGCGGAACCCCAATCGGCCGCCGCGCAGCGGCTTGTGGCCGACCTCCGTGAGGCATCCCCCGAGGGCGCCCGGGTGGCGGGCCGCGCGGCGATGCTCGTCGACACCAAGGCGGCGGTGGCCGAGCGGCTGCCCCTGGCCGGCGGAGTACTGGCGGTCACCACCTGGGCGATGCTCTTCCTGCTGACCCGCAGCGTGCTGCTGCCCTTCAAGGCGCTGCTCGTGGGCGCGTTGAGCCTGACGGCGAGCTTCGGCCTGGTGGTGCACATCTTCCAGGACGGCCATCTACGGGGTGTGCTCGGCGAGTTCGCCGTCACGGGCGCGCTGGACCTGACGCTGCCCCTGCTCATGGCGGCCGTGGCCTTCGGACTCGCGATCGACTACGAGATCTTCCTGCTCTCCCGCGTGCGCGAGCAGTGGCTGCGGGGCCTGGACAACCGGGACGCCGTGGTGGAGGGCGTGGCCCGCACCGGGCGGCTCGTCACCACGGCGGCCCTCGCGGTGGCCCTGGTCACAGGAGTGCTCGCCACCTCCGGACTGACGGTCCTGAAGCTCCTCGGCACCGGGCTCGCCGTCGCCGTGCTCCTTGACGCCACCGTGGTCCGGGGAATCCTGGTCCCTGCCTTCCTCACCCTGGCGGGCCGCGCCAACTGGTGGGCGCCCGCGTGGCTGCCGCAAGGCGACCCGACCGGGGCACAGGGACGGGGAGTCCGTCGAAGTGCCCCTCTCGCGGACTCGGTCGAGAGCCATGCTGACGGTTGCCGCGCTATGACTCGCCGGTGATCCTGGCCGAGCCGATCGTCGCCGCGACGATCTCCCTGGCGGCGGTCCGGGTCGACGAGCCGGAGTTCAGGTTGGTCAGTGATGGCTGGTCGAGGGCGTGGACGACGAACTCGTAGGTGTTCACCGTCGAGGGCGAGCACGGCCCCTGGTAGCCGTAGAGGCTCGCGCTGCCGCGGTAGTAGACCTGCCGGGCTCCCGCCGGGACCGACGGCCGGTACGTGTGGTCGACGTTCTGGGGGAGTGAGGTCGTGCTCGGCGGGATGTCGTAGATGACCCAGTGGATGAGGTTGCCGTTGTCGAGGTCGCGCATGACGATCGCGTAGCTCTTGGCGGCGGCCGGAGCACCCGACCAGGTCAAGGGAGGCGATTCGTTCCTCTTGGCGGGGTCGCTCCCTCCGCCGCTGGTGCACTCGTGGACCTTGGGGATGACGCCGCCGTCGGTGAACGCGGTGCTGGACAGGGCGAACGCGCTCCGGGGTGCCGACGGCGCCGACGAAGCCGTGGCCGGCGAGAGGGCGGCGGCCCCGGTGATGAGCAGAGCGCACAGCACGATCCTTGCACTTCTCACTGGAGGCTCCCGAGGATGTTTGTGGTCGCTGAGGTGTCCGTGGCGCGAGAGCGGTATGCGTGCGGTGGAACCAGCGTATGCACCACGGGTTTTGACGTCATGTCACTTATCGATTCAATCGATGTACTTTTCTCGCTCTCACGAACCTGGAGGGCGCGAGCCTGCTGGGGACGCGTCTGCTGGGGACGAGCGTGCCGAGGACGAGGTCTTACGGAACGGTGACGCGGGCCGGTGCCACCGGCCGACGGCCCTCACCGCCGCCTAGCGTGGGCGGCATGCGGGTACTGGTCACCGGCGGCGCCGGGTTCATCGGAACACACCTCGTCGACGCGCTCCTTGAGCGCGGCCACGACGTCGTCTCCTACGACGCGCTCCTGGCATCGGCGCACACGGGTCCGGCGCGCGCGGCCCGCCCCGGGGAGCGGCTCGTCCTCGCGGACGTACGGGACGGGCAGGCCGTCACGGAGGCGCTGCGCGGCGTCGACGCCGTCTGCCACCAGGCGGCGATGGTGGGTCTCGGCAAGGACTTCGTGGACGCGCCCGCGTACGTCGGCTGCAACGACCTGGGCACAGCGGTGCTGCTCGCCGCGATGGCCGCGGCCGGGGTGCGGTGTCTGGTCCTCGCCGGGTCGATGGTGATCTACGGAGAGGGGCGGTACACGTGCGCCCGTCACGGTCCGGTGCGGCCGGGGCCGCGCGCCGACGTCGACCTGGCGGCGGGCCGCTTCGAGCCCCTCTGCCCGCTGTGCGGCGACGACTTGGCGCCGGGCCTGGTCCCGGAGGACGCGCCCGCCGACCCGCGCAACGTGTACGCGGCGACGAAGCTCCAGCAGGAGCACCTGTGCGCCGCGTGGGCCCGGAGCACCGGCGGCCGCGCGGTGTCGCTGCGCTACCACAACGTGTACGGGCCCGGCATGCCCCGCGACACGCCCTATGCCGGGGTGGCGTCCCTGTTCCGGTCCGCCCTCGCCCGGGGTGAGGCGCCGCAGGTCTTCGAGGACGGCGGGCAGTTGCGGGACTTCGTCCACGTACGGGACGTGGCGTCGGCGGCGGCGACGGCCGCCGAGGCGGCGGGGTCCCGCGCGGCCGGGTCGCTCACCGCGTACAACACCGGCAGCGGGGAGCCGCACACGGTCGGCGAGATGGCCCGGGCGCTGGCCCTGGCCCACGGCGGGCCCGCCCCGGTGACCACGGGCGCCTACCGGCTCGGCGACGTACGGCACATCACGGCGGACTCGGCCCGGCTGCGCCGGGAGCTCGGGTGGGAGCCGAGGACGGGGTTCGCGGAGGGGATGCGGGAGTTCGCCGGGGCGCCGCTGCGGTAGCCGGGCGGCCCTGCGCGCCGGCCGGGGCTACACGGCCCCGGCCGGTGGCAGGACCACCTCGAAACGGCAGCCGCCGGAGACATTGCGCACGGCCGCGCGGCCCCGGTGGGCCTCGACGATGCCGCGCACGATGGCGAGGCCGAGCCCGGCGCCCGCGGGCGGGGTCCGCGCGTGCGTCCCCCGCCAGCCCATGTCGAAGACCCGCGCCAGGTCCTCCTCGGGGATGCCGCCGCATTCGTCCGTCACCGACAGGACGACCCCGTCGGCCGACCGCTCGGCCGCGACGGCGACCGTGCCGTCCGCGGGCGTCCGGCGGATCGCGTTGATCAGGAGATTGCCGAGGACCCGGCTCATCTCCTTGCTGTCGACCTCCACCGGTACGGCGTCGATGCGCTGCCCCACGAGCCGTACGCCGTGCTCGCGCGCGAGCGGATCGGCCCCGGCCAGGGCGTCGCCCACCAGGTCGTAGACGGAGATCCGCGCGCGGGTGAGCGCGAGGGCCCCGGCGTGGATGCGGGAGAGCTCGAACAGGTCGCCCACCATGCCGTCGAGGCGCTCGACCTCGGTGCGGATCTGGCGCAGATAGCGGTCGGGCTCGGCGGCCACGCCGTCCTCCAGGGCCTCGGCCATGGCGCGCAGGCCCGCGAGCGGGGTGCGCAGGTCGTGCGAGATCCAGGCGACGAGTTCGCGGCGCGAGTTCTCCAGGGCCCGCTCCCGCTCGCGGGACTCGGCGAGGCGCGCGCTGGTGTGCTCCAACTCCTGGCTGAGCGCGGAGAGTTCGGCCGTCGCGGGCGCCTCGGGGGCGGCGAAGCTGCCGCCGGTACCGAACGAGCGGGCCGCCCGCGCCAGGTCCCTGCTGCGGGCGACGACCCACCGGCCGAGCAGGAGCGCCGCGGCGAAGGACACGACGGAGGCCATGGCCACGACGATGGTGACGACGGTCAGGTCGTGCCGGGACAGGAACATCTGCCACGCGACGGCGAGCGTCCCCGCGAGCATGGCCGTGACGGCCACCGCGACGATGACGGTCAGGGACACGACGAGCGAACGGTGGCGCAGCAGCCGCAGCGCACCGGCGCCGAGCAGTCCGGCGGCCGCCGCGCCGAGGAAGGCGTACAGGGCGATGAGCAGGATGTCGGTCACGGGCGCGGGCCGCCTTCGCGGCCCGCGGGATCCGCGGCCACCGCCGGGGCTTCCGCCCCCGGCTCCTCCACCTCACCCGGCACACCCGGCACTTCCGCCTCGCCGGCCTCCAGGCGGTACCCGACCCCCCACACCGTCTGGATCAGCCGCGGTGCCCCGGGGTCGTCCTCCACTTTGCCGCGCAGCCTGCGGACGTGGACCGTGACCGTGGACAGGTCGCCGAAGTCCCAGCCCCACACCTCGCGCATCAGCTCCTCGCGGCCGAAGGCGCGGCCCGGGTGTCGCAGGAAGTGGGCGAGGAGGTCGAACTCGCGGACGGTCAGGGCGAGGTCGGCGCCGCGCTTGGTGGCGCGGCGCGCCGCCGGGTCCAGGGCGAGGGCTCCGGCACGCAGCCGCGCGCCGGGCCGCGGCGCCGGTGCGGCCGCGCGGCTGCGGCGGAGCACCGACTCGACCCGCAGGACGAGCTCGCGCGGGCTGAACGGCTTGGTCACGTAGTCATCCGCCCCTATCTCCAGGCCCAGGATGCGGTCGTCCTCGTCGCCCCGCGCGGTCAGCATGATCACCGGTACGGGGCCGCGGGCCCGCAGCCTGCGGCAGACCTCCAGGCCGTCCATGCCGGGCAGCATCAGGTCGAGGACGACGAGGTCGGGCTCGCGCGCCGCGGCGCGGTCGAGGGCGCCGGGGCCGTCGACCGCCCGGTCGACCGCGTACCCGGCGCGCTCCAAGTAGCCGGTGACGACTTCGGCGACGGTGAGGTCGTCGTCCACGACGAGGACGCGCGCACCGGTGCCTGAGGGTGGATTCCGCATGTCACCAGCCTCGCACCACGCGCTCACGCGCGCGGACCGCGCGGAGCCCCACGGCCCCGACGTCCGCGTTTCGTAAGGACCCGAAGCCCGTTTTGCCCGTTTCTGCTTCGTAGGGTGAGGGCCGTGACTCACCCTTCCCCCGCCTCCCCGGTCCCGGTGGAGCGCCCCGTTCCGCCCGCCGACGTCGTGCTGCCCTGCCTCGACGAGGCCGCGGCGCTGCCCTGGGTGCTCGCCCGCATCCCGGCGGGCTGGCGCGCGATCGTCGTGGACAACGGCTCCACCGACGGCTCGGCCGACATCGCCCGCGCGCTCGGCGCGACCGTCGTGCACGAACCGCGGCGCGGCTTCGGCGCCGCCTGCCACGCCGGGCTCGCCGCCGCCGACGCGGACGTCGTGTGCTTCTGCGACTGCGACGCCTCCCTGGACCCGGGGCTGCTCGTGCCGTTCGTACGCGAGGTCGCCGCCGACCGCGCCGACCTCGTCCTCGGCCGCAGGCGGCCCCGGAGGCGCGGGGCCTGGCCGCCGCACGCCCGCGCGGGCAACCTCGCGCTGTCGCTGATGCTGCGCCGCCGCACCGGTCTCACCCTGCGCGACCTGGGCCCACTGCGGGCGGCACGCCGCGCGGACCTGCTGTCCCTCGCGCTCACCGACCGGCGCAGCGGCTACCCCTTGCAGATGGTGGTGCGGGCCGCCGACGCCGACTGGCGGATCGAGGAGCGCGACGTGCCGTATCTGCCGCGCGTCGGCGCGTCCAAGGTCACCGGCACCTGGCGGGGCACCTGGCAGGCGGTGCGGGACATGCGCCGCGTCCTCGCCGAGCCGCCCCTCGCCACGGGCCCGCGCGGCCCGCGGAAGGAGGCCGCGCGATGACCGCACGCACCGGGCCCGCCACCCTCCTGGTCATCGCCAAGGCTCCGCTCCCGGGCGCCGTGAAGACCCGGCTCACCCCGCCCTACACCCCGCAGGAAGCCGCCCGGCTCGCCGAGGCCGCGCTCGCCGACACCCTGGACGCCGTGCTCGCGGCGCCCGCGCGGCGCAGAGTGCTCGTCCTCGCCGGGGAGCCGGGGCCCTGGCTGCCGCCCGGCATCGAGGTGGTGCCGCAGGGCGCGGGCGGGCTCGACGCACGGCTCGCCGCCGCGTTCGCGGGCTGCGCGGGGCCGACCGTGCTCGTCGGCATGGACACCCCGCAGGTGACGCCCGCGCTGCTCGCGCCCGCGCTCGCGGCCGACGCCCGGCGGGACGCCGACGCCTGGTTCGGGCCCGCGGCCGACGGCGGGTTCTGGGCCCTCGGGCTCGCCGAGCCGGACCCGGACCTGCTGCGCGGGGTCCCCATGTCCACGCCGACGACCGGCGCCGCGCAGCGCGCCCGGCTCACCGGGGCGGGTCTGCGCGTGCGCGACCTCGCGGTGCTGCGGGACGTCGACACGGCGGCCGACGCCGCCCGCGTCGCGGCCCGCGCCCCCGGCACCCGGTTCGCCGCCGAACTGACCAGGATCGACCGCCTCGCCAGGATCGGCCGGAGGGTCCGCCGATGAGCACCGTCGTCCCTCCGACGCCGTGGGGCGCCGATCTGTACGAGGAGGCGCTGCGCGCCGGGCGCGGCCCGCTGTTCCTGCGCCGCGCCGACGGCTGGCTGCTCCCGCTCGACGTGGAGCGCTGGTGCGCGGCGCCCGACCCGGCCGACCGGTCGGCGCTGCGCCGCTGCGCGGGCGCCGTCCTCGACATCGGCTGCGGCCCCGGCCGACTGGTCGCCGCGCTCGCCTCCGGGGGCCACCGCGCACTCGGCATCGACGTCAGCGAGGCGGCCGTCCGGCACACGCTGCGCATCGGCGGCTCCGCCCTGCGCCGGTCCGTCTTCGACCCGCTGCCGGGCGAGGGCCGCTGGGGCACCGCGCTGCTCATGGACGGCAACGTCGGCATCGGCGGCGACCCGGCCGCGCTCCTCGTCCGCGTGGCCGAACTCCTCGCCCCCGGCGGCCTGTTGATCGCCGAGGCGGCGCCCGTCGAGATGGACGAGCGGGTGCGCGTGCGGGTCGACGACGGCACGGGGCGCGCCCGGCCCGGCGCCACGTTCCCGTGGGCCCGGCTGGGCGCGGCCGCGCTCCTCGGGTACGCCCGCCGGGCGGGGCTGCGCCCGGCCGATCAGTGGACGGCCGACGGCCGCTGCTTCGTGGCCCTGCGGCGGCGCGCGGCCCGCAGCGCGAGCCACAGCGCCGAGCCCGCGAAGAGGCCCGCCGTGACCAGCAGCCAGCGGGCCAGGAACACGTCGGCGGACAGCCCCGTGACGCGTTCGTAGCGCGGCACCTGACGGGTGATCAGCGGGAACCACACCAGCAGGAGCAGCAGCGACAGGGCCGCCGGAACCCGTACGAACGCGGTCAGGTTCCGGCGCCGCCCGCCGAGCGCGGCCGTCACGGCCCGGTCGGCGGCCGCGTACAGAGGCACGAGCGCGAGGTCGTGCAGCAGCGCCGCCCCGACGAACCACACCGGGACCGCCGCCCAGTCGTCGCGCAGCAGCCGCACCCCCGCGTACCCGGCGAGCGCGAACGAGGCGAGCAGCAGCACGAGGTGGCAGGGGCCCGCCCCGTACCGGCGGCGCGCCGCCGCGGCCCACCGGCTCCCCGCGCCCGGTCGTCCTGCCGTCGGCCTCTCCGTGCGCCTCACACCAGCTCCCCGAACGTCATCCGCGCCACCCACTTGGTGTTCAGCACGCCCGGCGCGGCGGGCACGATGACGCGTGCCGGGTAGCCGTGGTCCGGGCTCAGGTCGGCGCCGTTGACGCGCAGGGCGAGCAGCGAGCGCGGGTCGCGGACCTGGTTGTCGCGCAGCGCGGCGCGGCGGAAGGCGCCGCGCGTCTGCAAGGACTCCACGAGGACGCCGGGCGGGTCGGCCCTCTCCCCGTCGTACCCGACGAGCGCGGCCAGGTCGCGCAGGCGCACGCCCTGCCAGGCCTGGTCGGACGTCGACCAGCCCTCCACGCACGCGAGGGGCAGGTCCGCGCGGTGCTGCGGCAGGGCGAGCAGGTCGGCGCGGGTCAGGCGCACGGTGCGGCCCCGGCCCACCAGGTCGAGCCGCCAGCCGTCGACGAGGTCACGGCGCCCCAGGCCCACGGCCGCGGCCGTCTTGTTGACCTGGAACGCGCCGAGCCCGGTGCCCGGGTCCCGGCCGCCGTGCGGCGCGAACAGGGCCGTGGCGCGCGGCCAGCCGTCGAAGCTCTGCCCGGCGGTCGTCGCGAACAGCAGCAGCGAGCCGCCGCCGACCAGGCCGAGCGCGCCGCGCCGGGACACGGTCGGCTCGGCGGGCCGGGCGGCGACGAGCCCCGAGCCGCCGTCGCCTTCCGGCGCGCGCGTCCGCAGCTGCGCCCGGAAGCCGCGCTCCCGCAACACCCGTACGGTGCGCGGTAGTTTCAGCGCCACGTGGGCGGCGAATCCGGCGAAGAACACCCACGCGCCGTAGAAGTGCAGGGGGTAGAAGGAGCCGGGAAAGACGTACTCCAACTGCACGTTCAGGATGCCCGTCGCGAACTCGAACAGCGCGCCGCCCACGAGCAGCAGCAGGGAGAGGCGTTCCAGGGCGTGCCCCACGGACCGCACGGGCGGCAGCTCGAAGAACTTCGGGAGCACCGACCACAGCTTGGCGAGCAGCACCGGTACGAGCGTGACGCCGACGGTGACGTGCAGGCCCTGGGTGAGGCGGTACAGCCAGCGCGGACGGGTCGGCCAGGGGAAGAGGTAGAAGCCGAGGATCCCCTTGTCGGGCGTCTTGTCGTTGACGGGCGACAGGCCGGGGTTGTACGCGGCGTACGACAGCAGGCCGGTCACGAAGAGCAGCGTCATACCGGCCAGGAGCACCACGCCGAGCACGGAGGTGAACCAGGGACCGCGCAGCGGGCTGCGCCACAGGCCGGTCGGTCCGCGAGCCGCCGCGGAGCGTGCGGTGTCGGCGGCCGGCGGCCCCTGTGGCTTGCCCATGGCATGTCCTCGCTGGTCGGCGCGACGCGGGTCCGTCGCCTCGCGTCGACCGTAAGACCGGCGGGCGGCCCGACGGCGGCCGCGACGCATGACGAAACGCTGACGGATTCCGGCGGGCCCGGCCGCGGCGCACCGGGGGCGGCGGAGGATCTGACGGTTCCGTGACAGAGGGCGGCACAGCGGTCCGCACGCGCCCCCGGCCGCCTAGCGTGCCAGCGTGAACCACCCCGAACGACGCACCTCAGGCCCGCGCCGCGATCTGCTCGCCGCCGGACTCGCCGCACTCCTCGTCACCGCCGCCGTCGTGGTCGGGCGGGCCGTCGAGGGCTCCGACGGCAGCCTGCACGTCAACTGGCCGCCGCTGTACGCCGTCTGGGACCCGCACGTCGGCCCCGGCACTCCGGCGGCACTCGCCGTCGCCGTCGCGGTCGTCGCCCACGGCCCGGTGCTCGCGGCACGGCTGCCCTGGCGGGCGCTGCTCGCCGCGGCGTGGGCGGCGTCGACGGCGTGGATCTGGTCGCTCGCGCTGGTGGACGGCTGGCACCGGGGCGTGGCCGTGCGGCTCACCACGAAGTACGAGTACCTCCAGGTCGTCGACCGCTTCGCGGACATCCCCGCGACGCTGCGGGACTACACCCAGTACATCCTGCTCGGGGAGCCGGGCGCGTACCACTGGCCCGCGCACACCGCGGGCCACCCGCCCGCCGCCCCGCTCACCTTCGTCCTGCTCGACCGGATCGGTCTGGGCGGCGGCGGATGGGCGGGCGCCTTCGTCATCACAGCGGGCAGTACGGCCGTCATCGCCGTACTGATCACGCTGAAGGCCCTCGGGGACGAGGCGAGCGCGCGCCGGGCGGCGCCGTTCCTCGTGCTCGCTCCCGCCGCCGTGTGGATGGGCACGTCGGCCGACGGCTACTTCGCGGCCGTCGCCGCCTGGCTGACGGCGCTGCTCGCGCTCGCCGCGACGCGTACGGTCCGCCGCCCGGCCCTCGCCGCCTGCGCGGCGGGTCTCCTGTACGGCCTGCTCTGCTATCTGTCGTACGGTCTCACGCTCTTCGCGGTGATCGCGGCGGGCGTCCTCGTCCTCGCCAGGACGGTCCGCCCGCTGCCGTACTTCGTGGCGGGCGCGCTCGTCGTCCCCGCGGTGTTCACCGCGTTCGGCTTCAACTGGTGGGAGGCGTACCACCTGTTGGTGGAGCGCTACTACCAGGGCGCGGGCGGGGTGCGGCCCTACTGGTACTGGATCTGGGTCAATCCGGCCTGCACGGTGCTGATCGCGGGGCTCGCGACGGTGGCCGGGGTGCGACGGGCGGCGGGCTCCTCACCGGGTGCGGTGCGCCGCTGGCGCGCCGGGGCGTCCACGGCGGCGGACCGGGTCGCGGGCCTCGCCCTCGCGGCCCTCCTGGCGGTGGCGGTCGCGGACGCCTCGGGCATGAGCAAGGCGGAGACCGAACGCATCTGGCTGCCGTTCGCCGTGCTCCTGCTCACGGCGACGGCACTGCTTCCCGAACGAGGCCGCCGCCTCTGGCTCACGGCCCAGGCGGCCCTCGCCCTGGCCGTCAACCATCTGCTGCTCACCGGCTGGTGAAGATGCCGGGCAGGGACCAGGGCCGGGGCGCTCGCGGCGCCCCGGCCCACGGCGTATCTGCGGTCAGGAGGTGGGCAGTTCACCCCGGACCGTGCGGGCGGCGGCGACCAGGTTCTCCAGGGACGCCTGGGTCTCCGGCCAGCCGCGGGTCTTCAGGCCGCAGTCGGGGTTGACCCACAGCCGTTCGGCGGGGATGGCCTCAAGGCCGGTGCGCAGCAGGGCGGCGGCTTCTTCGGCGCCCGGGACGCGCGGTGAGTGGATGTCGTACACGCCGGGCCCCGCCTCGCGCGGGTAGCCGTGTGCGGCGAGCTCGCGGGCGACCTGCATGTGGGAGCGGGCCGCTTCCAGGCTGATGACGTCGGCGTCGAGGTCGTCGATGGCCTGGACGATGTCGCCGAACTCGGCGTAGCACATGTGGGTGTGGATCTGGGTTTCAGGGCGTACGCCGCTGGTGGTGAGCCGGAAGGACTCCGTCGCCCACTCAAGGTACGCGGCGTGGTCGGTGGCGCGCAGGGGCAGTGTCTCGCGCAGTGCGGGTTCGTCGACCTGGATCACCGATGTGCCTGCCGCTTCCAGGTCGTTGACCTCGTCCCGCAGGGCGAGTGCCACCTGTCGCGCGGTGTCGCCGAGGGGCTGGTCGTCGCGGACGAACGACCACGCGAGCATCGTCACCGGGCCGGTGAGCATGCCCTTGACCGGCCGGTCGGTGAGGGAGTTGGCGTACGCGGTCCAGCGCACGGTCATCGGCTCGGGGCGGGAGATGTCACCGGCGAGGACCGGCGGGCGTACGTAGCGGGTGCCGTAGGACTGGACCCAGCCGTGCTGGGTGGCGAGGTAGCCGGTGAGCTGCTCGGCGAAGTACTGGACCATGTCGTTGCGCTCGGGCTCGCCGTGCACCAGGACGTCGATCCCGGTCTTCTCCTGGAAGGAGATGACCTCACGGATCTCGTTCTCGATGCGCTGTTCGTACCCGGCGGTGTCGATCCGGCCCGTGCGCAGGTCGGCGCGGGCCGCGCGCAGTTCGGCGGTCTGCGGGAACGAGCCGATGGTGGTCGTGGGCAGGAGCGGCAGCTTGAGGTGGGAGCGCTGGGCGGCGGCGCGCTCGGCGTACGGCTGCGAGCGGCGGCCGTCGGCGTCGGTGACCGCGGCGGCGCGGGCCCGTACGGCCGGGTCGTGGGTGATGGCCGATCCGGCGCGGGAGGCCAGATCGGCCCGGTTGGCCGCGAGTTCGGCGGCGATGGTGTCGGTGCCCTGGGACAGGCCCTTGGCGAGGGTGACGATCTCGGTGGTCTTCTGCTGGGCGAAGGCCAGCCAGCGCAGGATCTGCGGGTCGATGTCCCGCTCGGCCGCGGCGTCGATGGGGACGTGCAGGAGGGAGCAGGAGGCGGCCACGTCGACGCGGTCGGCCAGGCCGAGCAGCGTGCCCAGGGTGGTCAGGGACTTCTCGAAGTCGTTGATCCAGATGTTGCGGCCGTTGACGACGCCCGCGACCAGGCGCTTGCCGGGCAGGCCGCCCGCCGCGGCCAGCGCGTCGAGGTTGGCCGCGGCGGCGTCGGTGAAGTCCAGGGCCAGGCCGTCGACCGGGGCCTTCGCCAGGACGGGCAGGGCGTCGCCGAGCCGGTCGAAGTAGGAGGCGACCAGCAGCTTGGGCCGGTCGGTGAGGGCGCCGAGGTCGCGGTAGGCGCGGGCGGCGGCGTTGAGTTCGGCCGGGGTGCGGTCCTGGACCAGGGCGGGCTCGTCGAGCTGTACCCACGCGGCACCGGCGGCGCGCAGATCGGCGAGGACCTCGGCGTACACGGGCAGGAGCCGGTCCAGGAGGGTCAGCGGCTCGAAGTCGGCGGGCACGCCGGGGGCGGGCTTGGCCAGCAGCAGATAGGTCACGGGACCGACCAGGACCGGGCGCGCGGTGAGGCCGAGCGCCTGGGCCTCCTTGAGCTCGGCGACCTGCTTGGCGGAGCTCGCGGTGAAGACGGTGTCAGGCCCCAACTCGGGCACGAGGTAGTGATAGTTGGTGTCGAACCACTTGGTCATCTCCAGCGGCGCGACGTCCTGGGTGCCGCGCGCCATGGCGAAGTAGCCGTCGAGGGCGTCGGCCGCGACGGCGGCCCGGTGGCGCGCGGGGATCGCGCCGACCATCACGCTGGTGTCGAGAACGTGGTCGTAGTACGAGAAGTCGCCGGTCGGGATCTCGTGGACGCCGGCGTCGGCGAGCTGCCGCCAGTTGGCGGCGCGCAGCTCGGTGGCGGTGGCACGGAGGGCGTCGGCGGTGACGCGGCCCTTCCAGTAGCCCTCGATCGCCTTCTTCAGCTCTCGGTTGGCGCCCTGACGGGGGTAGCCGTACACGGTGGCCCGTGCTGCCGCGGCTGCGGACTTGCTGGTCACGTGGATCTCCTTCGCGAGATGAATCCATGACGTCCCGGCGAGGGGACGAGAGCGCGAAGGGATGACGAACCGGACGGAGCCGACCTCGCGCGGCACAGCGCGGTCGTCCGTCTGGTGTGTACGCCGACCCGCCCTCGAGGTCACCGGGATTTCCGCGCGCGGAGTGGTCCGCGCACGGGCAGTTGGCAGGTCTTCGGACTCGCGGGCACGTCCTCATGGAGGACACCTACTAGCCGTCGCTTCCCAGGCCCGGTCGGGCCCAGTGCGTGTGACGGCGGTCGTTCCCGCTCACCGCTGCGGGGCAGTCCCGGATTCTCACCGGGTTCCCTCTTACGACGCTCCCACCTGGCGGGTGGGGCGAACCAGCTGCTGCGGACACCCTACGGGGTGATGCCCCCGCAGAACAGTGCCGTCCAGGATCCGGAAGGCCCTGCTCGCACGCGTACGGCCCGCCGGTCGTCGGCGGGCCGTACGCGGTGGCCGGAGCAGCCGCTCAGAAGAGAATCGGCAGGCCGAGGTTGTTGATCAGCGGGCCCTCGATGGAGATGCCCTCGGTGATCAGCGACTCGGGCGCGGGGAGCAGCGGGGACGGGTTCGCCGGGGCGTGCCGGGCCGTCGGGGCGGGGCCGGCGGCCGCCGCGGTGACGGTGGAGATGCCGGTCAGGGCCAGGCCGAGGAGGAGGGCTGCGGTCAGGCGTCGGCGCATGAGGTCTCTTTCTGCTGGCGGAGGGCTCCGCCCGGGCGCGGGTGGAGCGCCGACATGGCTGCCCAAGTCGAGGCGCGTGGATGCGTCCTGTCCCTCGTACGAGGGGTGGAGCGGCGGCCCGGCTAGCCGATGCGACGCAGGGCCCTCTCGCGGCGCTCCGCCACGCTCGACCCGGACTCGCGGCGCGCCATGCGCCGCAGCACGACCGGGGCCACGAGCAGTCCGAGCACCGCCCACGCCCCGAGGACCCCGGCGGTCTCCCAGTGCCGCCAGGAGTCGCCGATCTCCACCTCGGCGGCCGTGCCGGGCAGCAGCGCCGAGCGCATGCCGAGGCCGAGCCAGTAGACGGGCGTGACCTGGGCGACGGCCTGGAGCCAGCCGGGCAGGGCGGTGACGGGGTAGAAGATGCCGGAGATCGCGATCATGCCCATGACCGGCAGTTGGATCAGGCCCTGGCTGCGGGCGCTCGGGAACAGCGAGCCGAGGACCGCGCCGATCGGCAGGGTCGCCACCAGGCCGAGTACGAGCACCCAGGCGAGCGTCAGCCAGGCGCCCGGACGGGCCGCGGCGAGCCCGTCGATCAGGAACATGGCGGGCACCAGCAGGATCGCGAGATCGGCGACCAGGCCGCCCGCCACCGCGATGACCTTGCCGGTCAGATAGCTCCGCATGCCGTTCGGCGTGGCCCTGGCGCGCAGCAGCGTGCCGTCCTCGCGCTCGGCGGTGAGGATCTGGCTCATGCTGACCATGCCCATGGCCGCGTTCATGCCGAGGATGCCGGGCAGCGCCAGGGTGCCGAGGGCGAGGCCGCTCGACCCGAACTCCCGCTCCCGCAGGAAGAACAGGGTGATCAGCATCAGGACCGGCCACAGCAGATGGGACACCAGGTCGCCGCCGTTGGTGAAGGACTGCCGCAGCTCGATGGCGCCGCGGCCGCATCCGGCCCGCAGTGCCGTGCCGGTCGCACGTGCCGGGCGTGCCGCGCGGGAGGGAGGAGCGCTCATCGGACCGTGGCCTCCTGCCGCCGCACCAGCGCTATGTACGTGTCCTCCAAGGACGCCCGGCGCACTTCCAGTTCGCCGATCGCCTCGCCGTGTTCGTGGAACAACGTCCGTACGAACGCCGTCGATTCGGCGGTGGTCCGCGTGAACCGCCGCCCGGCGCGGGTCCAGCGGACCTCGTCCTCGCCCACGATGCGGCGCGCGAGCTCGTCGGCGGTGCCGTCCGCGACGATCCGGCCGCCCGCCAGGATCAGGATGCGGTCGGCGAGCTTGTCCGCCTCGGCGAGGTCGTGCGTGGTGAGCAGGACGGTGGTGCGCCGCTCGGCGGCGAGGCGCCGGACCAGGCCGTGGAACGCGTGGCGTGCCTGGGGGTCGAGCCCGGCCGTGGGCTCGTCGAGGAAGAGCAGTTCGGGGCGGCCGACCAGGCCGATGGCCACGTCGAGGCGGCGCCGCTGGCCGCCGGACAGCGTCTTCGCCTTGTGCTCCGCCTGCTCGGTCAGGCCGACGGCCGCGAGGAGTTCCGCGGTGTTCCAGGGGCGGGGGATGTCCGCCGTGGCGTACGGGGCGTAGTGTGCGCCGAGGTGCGTGAGCAGCTCGCGCACGCGCCACTTGCCGTGGTCGCGCCACGACTGCAGGACGATGCCGAGGCGGGCCCGCCACCGGTCGTCGCCGTGCGCGGGATCCAGCCCGAGCACCTGGACCCGGCCCGCCGAGCGGGCCCGGAAGCCTTCCAGGATCTCGATCGTGGTCGTCTTGCCCGCGCCGTTCGGCCCGAGCAGGGCGAGCACTTCGCCGTGCCGGGCGCGGAAGGTCACCTCGCGCAGCACATCGGTCGTGCCGTAGCGCATGCGGAGCCCGTCGACATCGAGCACGATGTCGGCTTCGCTGGAATTCGTCATCAGTCCACCGTGGCCTTGAGGAAGTTCGGAGACCTCGAAAGCTACGTTGCGTTTACGAAGTCATCAACGAAAACAGCGGGTGTATGGGCAAGTGGAGGCGGCCTTAAGGGAATTCATTGCAACCGACATGGGTGTGAATGCAATCTTCGTGATCAACCGTTGCAATGAGCTGAAGGTCAACGCATACTGGCCGGGCCGGTGGCGCAGAACGCGGGCCGGTGGTGAGCGATCGCAAGTGGAAGGCGGGGGCGCGGTGCCAGGAGGCAGGCTGACCCACGAGGACCGGCGACAGGTGGCGCACGGACTCGCCGACGGGCTCGGCTATGCCGAGATCGCCCGGCGGCTCGGCAGACCGACGTCGACCATCAGCAGGGAAGTGGCCCGCAACGGCGGGCCCGGCCGCTACCGCGCCGAACACGCCCAGCACGCCACCGCGCGCCGCGCCCGCAGGACCACGACGACGGCCCCGGCCGCCGCCCCGCCCGACGTCGGGCACGGGCGCGACGCCGGGGTGGTGCGCGACTTCGTGGCCCAGTTCGCGGAGCTGATGACGCACACCGGCGTGCCGCGCATGCCCGCCCGGGTGCTCGCCAGCCTCGTCACCACCGACTCGGGCACCCTGACCGCCGCCGATCTGGTGGCGCTGTTGCGGGTCAGCCCCGCCTCGATCTCCAAGGCCGTCGGCTATCTCGAACGCCTGGAGCTGGTACGGCGCGAGCGCGTGCCCGCCGGGCGGCGCGAGCGGTACGTCATCGACGACGACATGTGGCTGCGGACCTGGCTGGCGAGTGCCCGCGCCCACGCGATGATGGCCGACACCGCGGAGGCGGGCGTCGAGGTCCTCGGCGCCGCGACCCCCGCGGGCGCCCGCCTCGACCACATGTGGCGCTTCTTCACCAGCCTCAGCGACGACATGGCCGGAGGCTCCACGGCGGCCGCGTTCGCCGACGCCCTCACCGTGCTCGCCGCCCTCGTCCACGCCGGAGTACCGCTCGACAGCGGGCGGTTGGCGACGGCGCTCGGCTGGCCGCGGGAGCGCGTCGCGACCGCCCTGCACGACGCCGGGCGACACCCGGACGTCGCCGACCCGCTGGCCCTGCACCACGGCCCGGACGGCATGTACACCGTCATCGCCCGGACCGAACGGCTCACCCCGGAACAGCGCGCGGCGCTCGCCCGTACATGAGCGAACCGCCTCGCGGGGTGCGACATGGGGGCGCCTCGGCCGCGTGGAGCCGACTTGCACGAACAGGCCGCCGTTCACCGTCCGCTCGACCTCGGGCGTGGGCGACCCGCGTTGAGCTTCGCGTACCCGGTGCGCGCGCGGTCGGAACGACGTCAGCAGTTGTGTGCGCCTGGTATTGCACACAATTATATACGGCGTCTGCAAGTAATCTTGGAGGTCGAGCATGCGCATCTTCGTCACCGGAGCCACCGGCTTCATCGGCGGGTCCCTCGCCACCCGGCTGAGCGGGGCGGGCCACGACGTGAGTGGCCTGGCCCGTACGGAGGGCAAGGCGCGGGCCCTGCGGGAGCGCGGCATCACCCCGGTCCTGGGCGACCTCGACGACGCGGCGGTCCTCGGCGCCGCCGCGCGCGACGCGGACGCCGTGATCAACGCGGCGGACAGCGACCACCGGCCCGCCGTCGAAGCCCTCGTGGCCGCCCTTGCGGGCACGGACAAGCCCCTGCTGCACACCAGCGGCTCCAGCATCGTGGCCGACGACGCGCGCGGCGAGGTGTCGGAGCGCGTCTTCACCGAGGCCGACATCGCGCCCGGCACCGCGTGGCGGGCCGAGCCGGACAAGGCGCCGCGCGTCGACCTCGACCGGTTCGTCCTCGCCGCGGCCGAGCGCGGCATCCGGTCCGTGGTGCTGTGCAACACCCTGATCTACGGCCACGGGTACGGCCTGTCGCGCGACAGCGTGCAGCTGCCCCGGCTCACCCGCCAGGCCGAGGTTAGCGGCGTGGCCCGGCACATCGGCCCGGGGCGCAACATCTGGTCGAACGTCCACATCGACGACGTGGCCGACCTGTACGAGCTCGCCCTGGCGTCGGCGCCCGCCGGAGCCTTCTACTTCGTGGAGAACGGCGAGGCCTCGTTCGGCGAGATGACCCAGGCCATCGCCGACACCCTGGAGTGCGGCACCGCGCAGCCGTGGGACATCGAGGCGGCCATCGAGGAGTGGGGCTACGAACCGGCCGTGTACGCCCTCGGGTCCAACAGCCGGGTGCGCGGCGGACGGGCCCGCGCCGAACTGGGCTGGTCGCCGCGGTACGACTCGGCCGTCGAGTGGATCCGCAAGCGGCTGACGTCGGCCGAGAGCGGCTGACGGACCGGGGCCTGGACCGGGCTCGGGGCGGGCACGTCCGCACGCCGAGCCCGTGTCAGGCCGTCCAGCCGCTCCACTCGGGACCCGTGCGCCGCCACTCCCGCTCCCAGGCGGCCAGGCGCTGCCGATCGAGGACGCGGCCCACCGCGTGCCGCGCCAGGAGCGCGGCCAGGGCGGTGGCCGCGGCCGCGGCGAGGGCCGCGCTCGCCGTCCGCAGGGCCACGTCCTCGGCGCCCGGCGGCGCCCCGGCCACCCGGCCGCGCTCGTCCAGCCACACGGCCGCGTGCTCACCGCGCCGACTGCCCGCGATGACGCGCGCGTTGCCGGTGCGCTCGGCGCCGTCCGGTTCCGTCCACCGCGCCGGGACGTCGTACAAGGGCACCGCGCCGACCGCGGGGACCGGCGGGGGCGCGTCCGCGGTGAGCGTCGCGGTCACGCGGTGCCGGGTGGCCGCCGCGGCCCGCGCCGCCCGCTCGGCGTCCGCGTGCACGGCGAACCCGGCGGCGGCCCCGGCCGCCGGAACGCCCAGGAACAGGACGACGCCCACCACGAGCACCGTCCACGCCTCGACCACGTCCGAGCGGCGGCGCAGCGGACCGCGTCGCCAGCGCCACCACAGAACCCGAGAGCGCATCGCGTCAACCTCCGCACCACGCAAGGGGTCCGCGTCTTCGAGCGTAGCGGCCCCGGCCGCTGCGAGCAGCAGGTCGGACGCCCCTCCGCGGGGTCCGGGAGGGCAACGGGACACCGGGCCCCGCCGCCACGTGTCACCCGGACCGCGCGGCCCTGTGCCGCGCGGCCCCGTGGACGGGCGGGTCTCGGCCACAGGGCCGAACGGCCTCCACGTACAGGCCTGTTCGCCACTCGCGCGCGCGTCGTCGCGGTGTCAGCGTCATCCGGGAAGGCCCTGACGCCTCCCGGACGTGACCCCGAGGAAGCCCCGGGGGACTGCGCCGCGGCCTTCTCCGAAGAGTCCGAAGTATCCGAAGAGTTCGCGACTGGACGAGAGGGGCGATGGCCCGTGGAGCATCCGTTGATCGTGGGCGTGGACGGCTCCGAGCCGAGCCTGCGGGCGCTGGACTGGGCGGTCGACGAGGCCGACCGCCAGGCGGTGCCGCTGCGGATCGTGCACGCGTCGAGCTGGGAGTGGTACGAGGGACGCGAGCCCTCCTTCGGCATCAACCGCGCCTTGGTGCGGGCGCAGGCGGACCGCGTCGTCGCGGACGCGACCGAGCGCGCCCACTGCCGCAGCTCCTCGGTCAAGGTCACCAGCCAGACGCTCGACGAGGACCCGGCGGCCGCGCTGATACGCGAGAGCCGCCAGGCGAGCGGGGTCCTCGTCGGCAGCAGGGGCCGGGGGAAACTCGCGGGCCTGCTGCTCGGCTCGGTCAGCCTGTCCGTGGCGGCGCACGCGCAGTGCCCGGTCGTCGTGGTGCGCGGCGAGGCGGCGAACCTCGGCGGGAGCCACCGGCGGGTCGTCGTCGGCATCGACGAGGCGGCGGACGCGCGGCCCGCGCTCGACTTCGCCGTCCGCTGCGCGCAGCGGCGCGGCGCCACCCTCGACGTCGTGCACGCCTGGCGCTGCCCCGCGCACGAGGCACCGGAGCGGCCGCGCGCGGCCGACGCTGCGGACACCCATCAGGAGCGCGCCGAGCGCGCGGCCGAGGAGGCACTGGGCGGCCTGGCCCGCACCCACAGCGCCGTCCCCGTGCACCGCAGGGTCGTCGAGGGCAGCCCGCGGGCCGCCCTGCTCGACGCCGCGGCCACCGCCGATCTGCTCGTCGTCGGCGCCCGCCGCCGCGCCGGCCAGGTGGGCATGCAGCTCGGCTCGGTGAACCACGCGGTGCTGCACCACGCGGCCTGTCCGGTGGCCGTGGTGCCGCACGCATGACCGAGCGTCGCACACCCGAGTGACTGCGGTGCGGCCCTCTCGGGAGGGGGGAGGACCGCACCCCGCCGGGCCCCCGCCCGCCCCCGACCTCCTCCCCAGCACCCCCCGACCGGGCCGCCCCCAAGTGGGGAACGCCCCCGGCGCGGGGCAGGCCGTCCGGCGTGGGTGACTCACCCGGCCTGAACCGCACCCGCCGTGGAACCCGGCCACCCCGCCCCCCTCGGAAACCCCCGACGGAATCGAGGCTTCCCATGGCCCTGGACCAGCTCTCCGTCCTGGACGCGCACTGGCGCGCCGCCAACTACCTCGCGGCCGGCCAGATCTACCTCCTCGCCAACCCGCTCCTGACCGAGCCGCTCAAACCCGAGCACATCAAGCCCCGCCTCCTCGGCCACTGGGGCACCTCACCCGGACTCAACCTCGTCCACACCCACCTCAACCGGATCGTGCGGGAGCGCGACCTGGACGCGCTGTGCGTCTGGGGGCCGGGGCACGGCGGCCCCGCCGTTCTGGCCAACTCCTGGCTGGACGGCAGTTACAGCGAGACGTACCCGGACGTCACGCGCGACGCGACGGGCATGGCGCGGCTCTTCCGGCAGTTCTCGTTCCCCGGCGGGGTGCCCAGCCACGTCGCGCCCGAGACGCCCGGCTCCATCCACGAGGGCGGCGAGCTCGGCTACTCGCTCGCCCACGCCTACGGCGCCGCCTTCGACAATCCGCGCCTGCTCGTCGCCTGCGTCATCGGCGACGGCGAGGCGGAGACGGGACCGCTCGCCGCTTCCTGGCACTCGAACAAGTTCCTCGACCCGGTGCACGACGGCGCGGTCCTGCCCGTCCTCCACCTCAACGGCTACAAGATCGCCAACCCGACCGTCCTGGCCCGCCTCCCCGAGGACGAACTCGACGCGCTGCTGCGCGGATACGGCTACGAGCCCCTGCACGTGAGCGGCCACGACCCACGCGCCGTGCACCGCGACCTCGCCGAGGCCCTCGACCGGGCCGTCGACCGCATCACCGCCGTCCAGCAGGAGGCCCGCGCCTCCGGTACGCAGAACACCCGCGCCCCCGGCTCCGGGGACCGCCGCCTGCCGTGGCCGATGATCGTGCTGCGCACCCCGAAGGGCTGGACCGGCCCGGCGAGCGTGGACGGCAAGCCCGTCGAGGGCACCTGGCGCTCCCACCAGGTGCCGCTCGCCGGAGTCCGCGACAACCCCGAGCACCTGCGGCAGCTGGAGGACTGGCTGCGCTCCTACCGGCCCGACGAGCTCTTCGACGCCGAAGGGCGCCCCACCGCAGAGGTCCTGGCCTGTGTTCCCGAGGGCGACCGGCGCCTCGGCGCGAGCCCGCACGCCAACGGCGGCCGGCTCACACGCAGCCTTCCCGTGCGCCCCCTGGAGGACTTCGCCGTCCCGGTCGACAAGCCCGGCACCGCCCTGCACGAGCCGACCCGGGTGCTCGGCGGGCTGCTCGCCAAGGTCATGGCCGACACCGCCGAACGCCGTGACTTCCGCGTCGTCGGCCCCGACGAGACCGAGTCCAACCGCCTGGGCGCGCTGTTCTCCGTCACCGGCAAGGCCTGGCAGGAGCGGACGCTGCCCACCGACGAACACCTCGCCCCCGACGGCCGGGTCATGGAGGTCCTCTCCGAGCACCTCTGCCAGGGCTGGCTGGAGGGCTACCTCCTCACCGGCCGCCACGGCCTCTTCTCCTGCTACGAAGCGTTCGTGCACATCGTCGACTCCATGGTCAACCAGCACATCAAGTGGCTCAAGACATCGCGCGAGCTGACATGGCGCGCGCCCATCCCGTCCCTCAACTACCTGCTCACCTCGCACGTCTGGCGCCAGGACCACAACGGCTTCTCGCACCAGGACCCCGGCTTCGTCGACCACGTCCTCAACAAGAGCCCCGAGGTCGTCCGCGTCTACCTGCCGCCGGACGCCAACACCCTGCTCTCCGTCGCCGAACACGCCCTGCTCAGCCGGGACTACGTCAACGTCATCGTCGCGGGCAAACAGCCCTGCTTCGACTGGCTGCCGCTGGACGCCGCCCGCGCCCACTGCGCGCGCGGAGCGGGCGTGTGGGAGTGGGCGGGCACCGACGACGGACTGCGCGACCCGGACGTCGTCCTCGCCTGCGCGGGCGACGTGCCCACCCAGGAGGTCCTCGCCGCCACGGCCCTGCTCCGCGAGCACCTGCCGGAACTCGCGGTGCGCGTCGTGAACGTCGTCGACATCGCGCGCCTCATGCCGCGCGAGGAACACCCGCACGGCATGGCCGACTTCGAGTACGACGCGCTCTTCACCCGCGACAAGCCGGTCATCTTCGCCTACCACGGCTACCCGTGGCTCATCCACCGCCTGGCCTACCGCCGCGCGGGCCACGGCCATCTGCACGTGCGCGGCTACAAGGAGAGCGGTTCGACGACCACGCCCTTCGACATGGTCGTCCGCAACGACCTCGACCGGTACCGCCTGGTCATGGACGTGATCGACCGCGTCGCCGACCTGTCCGTGCGCGCCGCGGGACTGCGCCAGCTCATGGCCGACGCCCGGACGCGCCACCACGCCTGGATCCGCGAGCACGGCACCGACCTGCCGGAGGTCGCGGACTGGTCGTGGCCCTACTGACCGGCCCTCCCGGGCCCGATCGGCCTGCCTGATCGGGCCCGCCCGGAGCCGTCCCTGCCGACCCGCACCGACTGTTCACCCCTCCACCCCGCTGGGGCACGACATGAAACACAACCGCACCCCGTCCGCCTCCGGCACCCGCTTCGGCGCCGCCGGGCCCGCCGTCCCCCGCGTCGTGACCGTGGGCATCGACGGCTCCTACGCCAGCATGGACGCCGCGGACTGGGCAGCCCGCGAAGCCCTGCGCCACCGCGTCCCGCTGCGCCTGGTGCACGCCGGGATCCCGCCCGCGCACCCGGTCGGCGGGCGCCGCGTCCTGCACCTGGTCGGCCGGGCCCGCAGCGTCCTGGACCGGGCCGCCATCACACTGGCGTACGTCCATCCGGCCCTGGAGATCCACGCCCAGCAGCCCTGCGGACCCGCGGTGCCCGCGCTCCTCGCCGCGTCGACGGAGGCCGAGTCCCTGGTGCTCGGCTCCCGGGGGCTCTCGGGCCCGTCCGGGTTCGCGGGGTTCCAGGTCGGCTCGGTGGCCGCGGACGTCGCCGCCCGCGCCGAACGCCCCGTGGTCCTCGTCCGCGCGGGGGAGCGGCCCGAGGACGCGCACGTGCCCGACGCCGCCGGAGCTCCCTCGCGCGGCACGCCGTACCGCCCCGTCGTCCTCGGCGTCGACGTCGAGGACCCCGGCAGCTCCGCGTTCGCGTACGCCTTCGCCGCGGCGGCGGCCCGGGGCGCGCCGCTGCACGCGGTCCACGCCTGGACGGTGGGGCGGCCCGCCACCGCGGCCGAGCCGACGGACCTGCCCGGCCTCCTTCGCGCCGAGGCGGCCGCACGGGAGCGGCTCACCACCGTCCTGCGTCCGTGGCGGCATGCGTACCCGCAGGTGAAGGTGGTGGAGGAGGCGGTGTTCGGGCGTCCGGGGCACCATCTCCTGAAGGCCTCGCTCGGGGCCTCGCTGCTGGTCGTCGGCCGCCACGTCACCACAGGCCCGCGCCTGGGCGCCACCGCGCACTCCGCGGTGCGCCGCGTGTCCTGCCCTGTCGCGGTGGTGCCCTACGGGCTACGCACTGGGCGATGAGTTCCCGCCGCCCCACCGGTCCCACCTGGCAGATCCGGTGATCGAGCGGAGGAACTGCCATGAAGGACGACGTCTGGTCGCTGGTGCACGCGGAGCGCGCGGCACTCGTCGACGACCTCGCACACCTCGACGACGAGCGGTGGAGCACGCCGTCCCTGTGCGCGGGCTGGAGCGTGCACGACGTGGCGGCCCACCTGGTCGACACGGCCCGCACGACGCGCCTCGGCTTCGTGGCCGGGCTCGTGCGGGCGCGGTTCGACTTCGACCGTCAGAACGCGCGCGGGGTGGAGCGCGAGCGCGGTGCCACCCCGGGGGAGACGCTGGAGCGCCTGCGCCGGGTGGCGACCCGGACGTCGACCCCTCCGGCGCCCCTCGACAGCAGGCTCGTCGAGGAGGTCGTGCACGGCGAGGACATCCGCAGGGCGGTGGGCCTCACCCGCGCCTACCCGCCGGAAGCCGTCGTCAGAGCGCTCCGCCTCCAGACGCGGACGCCCGCCTCCTTCGGCGGCGCCAAGGAGCTGACGGCCCGCGTCCGCTTCACGGCGACGGACACCGACCTGGCGATCGGCACGGGCCCGGAGGTCGAGGGCCCCGCGCTCTCCCTGCTCCTGGCCGTCTCCGGGCGGCGCGCGGCACTCACCGAGCTCGAAGGGCCGGGAGTCCCCGCGCTGACGGCGGCCTGAGCGCTTCGCCGCCGTGGCCGCGCCGTCCACGGACGGCGGCGCGTCCCGCCTCCCCGCGCCGCCCACGGCGTAAGGTCCCTGCGCATGCAGCCCCCACACCGACCCCTGTCATGACCGCCCGCCGCAGCGCCGGACTGCTCCTCTTCCGCACGCCGGGCCCGGAGGTCCTCATCGGCCACATGGGCGGCCCGTTCTGGGCGCGCCGCGACGCCGCCGCCTGGTCCATCCCGAAGGGGGAGTACGGCGACGACGAGGAGCCGCTGGCCGCCGCGGTGCGCGAGTTCGAGGAGGAACTCGGGCGACCGGCCCCCACCGGCCCCTTCCTGCCGCTGGGCGACGTGCGCCAGGCGGGCGGCAAGACGGTGACCGTCTGGGCCGTCGAGGCCGATCTGGATCCGGCGACCGTCGTGCCGGGCACCTTCGAGATGGAGTGGCCGCCGCGCTCGGGCCGCGTCCAGGAGTTCCCGGAACTCGACCGCGTCGGCTGGTTTCCCCTCGACCGGGCCCACGACAGGCTCGTCGCGGGCCAGCGCGCCTTCCTGGAGCGCCTCACCGCTCTCCTGACGGGTTGAGGGGCGGCCTTTCAGGCGCTCCTCCGCCCGGTGGCGATGAGTTCCGGCCCGGGCGAGGGTCATCAGTGGGAGAGAGCGGCGGCCCGCGGGCCGCCGCCGATGACCAGGCGACAGGAGAGTGCCATGCCCAAGATCACCCCCAACCTGTGGTTCGACACGAAGGCCCTGGAGGCCGCGGAGTTCTACGTCTCGGTCTTCCCGGACTCGAAGGTCAACCACGTGTCGTACTACGGAGAGGGCGGGCCCCGCCCGGCGGGCACCGTGCTGACCGTCGACTTCGAGCTGGACGGCCAGGCGTACACGGCTCTCAACGGCGGCCCCGAGTTCACCTTCGACGAAGCCGTCTCGTTCGTGATCGACTGCGCGGATCAGGAGGAGGTCGACCACTACTGGTCCCGGCTCACCGCGGACGGCGGCGAGGAGAGCCAGTGCGGCTGGCTGAAGGACAAGTACGGCCTGTCCTGGCAGGTCGTCCCGGCCGTCATCGGCGAGCTGATGACGGATCCGGACACCGGCCGCACCCAGCGGGCGTTCGCGGCCCTGATGGAGATGCGGAAGATCGACGTGGCGGCCCTGCTGGCCGCCGCCGACAAGGCCTGAGGACGGCGCGGGCCCGCGCGCTCAGCGGCGCCCGGGCCCCAGGAGCAGTTCGAGCCCGTGGTCGAACCGGCCGTCGAAGGACGTGTCGCGCAAGTGCGCCGACAGACGGCTGAGTGACGGGTAGTCACCCGCCGCGAGGGCCTCGGCGAGGCGCGGGTCCCCCTCGTCCGGCACGGACTGCTCCTCCTGCGTCAGGCCCAGGACGAAGTACTGGAGGTTCCACGCCGTCCACGCGGCCTCGCGCCCGGGCAGGCCGCCGTCGAGCAGCGCCGTGGTGAGCGTCTCGGCGAAGCGCAGCGTGGCGGGCTCGGCCGCGTACGTGCCCGTGACGATCCGGGCGCCGTCCCGGTGGGCGAGCAGCACGCGCCGGAAGCGGAGCATCAGCTCGCGCACGCGCTCCCGCCACTCGGCGGGCAGTCCTTCCAGCGAGACCTCGTCGACGATCGCGTCTGCCATCAGCTCCAGGAGCCGGGTCTTGGTCTTGGCGTGCCACAGCACGGTGTTCATCCGCACCCCGAGACGCTCCGCCGTGCCGCGCACGGAGACGCCGTCGGCGCCCTTCTCGGCCAGCATGCCGAGGGCGGCGCGGGCGACGGCCCGGGGGCTCAGGCCCGCGCGGTAGCTGCTCTCCGCCCGCACGGGCGGCTCTTGCCTTTTGGTCACTGACCTAGTCTACTGAGGTCATCCGAAATTGGTCACTGACCAAATATGGGACCTGCGGCAGAGGAGCGCCCGTGCGCACACACCATCCCCACTCCCACGTCGTCATCGCCGGGGCGGGCCCGGTCGGCCTGTGGCTGGCCGCCGAACTGCGCCTGGGCGGTGCGCGGGTGACCGTCCTGGAAGCGCGGCCCGAGCCGTCCCCGCACTCCAAGGCGCTCACCGTGCACCCGCGCACGCTGGAGGTCCTGGCCTTCCGCGGCGCCGTCGAACCGTTCCTCGCCGAGGGGCTGCGCATCCCCGACGGGCACTACGGGGCGCTCGACCAGCGCCTCGACTTCAGCGTCCTCGACACCCCCTACCCCTTCACGCTCGCGCTGCCGCAGGTCCGCACCGAAGCCCTCCTCGAAGAGCGGGCACGGGCCGCGGGCGCCGACATCCGGCGCGGCCACCGCCTCACCGGCCTGGCCGAGCACGCGTCCGGGGTGCGCGTCGACGCCGTCGGCCCCGACGGCGCGTACGCCGTCGAGGCCGCGTACGTCGTGGGCTGCGACGGCACCCGCAGTACGGTGCGCGCCGCCGCGGACATCGCCTTCCCCGGTACCGACGCCACGACATGGGGCTGGCTCGGGGACGTCGTCCTGGACCGGCCGCCCGCCCGGCCCGCGCTGAGCGCCTCCACGCCCCAGGGCGGCGTCATGTGCGTCCGCATGCCCGGTGGGGTCCACCGGTTCGTCGGGAACGTGCCCGAGGGCCAACGGGCCGACTGGCCCGGTGAGTTCACCTTCGACGAACTGCGCGCCACCGTCCTGCGCGTCGTCGGCGACGACTTCGGGATGCGCGACCCGCGCTGGCTCTCGCGGTTCGGCAACGCGACGCGCCAGGCGGCGACCTACCGCAAGGGCCGGGTCCTGCTCGCGGGCGACGCGGCCCACATGCACTTCCCGGCCGGTGGCGTCGGCCTGAACGTCGGCGTGCAGGACGCCACCAACCTCGGCTGGAAACTGGCCGCCGTCCTGCGCGGCGCGGCCCCGGACGCGCTGCTCGACACCTACCACAGCGAACGGCACCCGGTCGGCGCCGAGTTGCTCACCAGCACCCGCGCCCAGACCGCCCTGATGACCGCCTACTCCGGCGAGGGGCGCGCCCTGCGCGAGGTGCTCGGCACGGCCGTCGCCACCGTGCCCGCGTTCTCCCGGCGCCTGGCCGACGGCCTCTCGGGACTCGGCGTCGCGTACACGACCGCGTACACGGACACGTATGAGACCGGCGACGGCGGTGGCGGCCACCCGCTGACCGGTCGCCGCGCTCCGAACCTCCGACTCGGCCCGGACGTACGCCTCTTCGACCTGCTGCACGCGGGACGGCCCGTCCTGCTCGACTTCGCCGGACACGCTGACGGCCCCTCGGCGGACGTGATCGTCCACCAGGGGCCGCCGGACGGGGACCGCCGCGACTGGGACGGCGTGGGCTCCGCGCTGATCCGGCCCGACGGGCACGTGGGGTGGGTGCGGGAAGCCGCCTGACACCGCCTGACACGCTCCCGTGCGCGCCGCCCGCCGGGTCAGCCGAACGCGATCGAGCTCACCTTGTCGTCGAAGCCGACGCTGCCCAGGTCCGCGACGTCCCCGGAGACCACCTTGGACTCGCCCTTGCAGTTCGGGCGCGACCACAGCTTCAGGGAGCCGTCGGCCGACAGGGACGAGGCGACCTTGGGGCGTGCCACGTTCTGGCAGCCCGGGCCCGCCACGCCCTGCGCCGGGTCCTGGAACCGGGGGTTGTCGAACAGGATCACGCTGCTCGCCGGGTCGGCCTGGCCCTGGCCGCCGCCCTGGTCCGTACCGCCCCCGGCGGGCTGCCCGGCCTTCTGTCCGTTCGGGGTCACGCCGAACCACGTGCCGCCCACGCCCTGGCCGTTGGTGTCACCGGGCTTGAGGTCCTTGTTGAAGCGGTAGACGGGCCAGCCGCCGATCGTCACCTGGCGGGTGCCGTCGTCGCGCTTGATGACGCCGACGTCCGCGGCCTTCACGCCGTCCACGAAGATCTTGCTGCCCGGGTCGACGAGCACGGGCGGCCAGGTGGTCGCGCAGGCGCCGGAGCAGTTCGACTTGGACGGCCGGGCCGTGTCCTTGTCGAAGCGGTAGAGGGTGAAGCCCGAGCCGTTGACGACCACCGGGTCGAGGTCGCCCGCCCGGCTCGCCGACAGCTGGACCCACTTGCGCTGCACCGGCTCCGCGGCGGGCTTGCCGGGCGGGTTGGCCCAATCGCCGGTCCGCCGTGGCGCGTGGTTCTCGCGGGCCGTGCCCGACCGCAGGGAGAGGTCGTAGCCGGAGCCGCCGCCGGCCTGGCCCCCGGCGCGGTCGGCGTTGGCGGCCGGGGCGTTGCCCGCGGCCTTCTTGGCGCCGTCGTCGCTGCCGCCGCCACCGCAGGCGGTCAGGGCGAGGGCTCCGACGGTGGCGAGGGAGGCGAGGAGCAGGGCGGGCTTGGTCTTCTTGGTCATCGCGGTCTCCTGAGGTTCGGTCGGCCGGGGCGCCGCGGCGCCGGGCCGGTCGTGGACGCTGAGTTGTCGAGTTCCTTCGAATGCCTACGAGTGCCTACGTGTGCCTTCGTGGCGTGAGTACGGGCACCGCATCCGGCGGCGTTCAGGGATCTCGTGGCTCGTGACCAAACCGAGACAATGTCTAAAGGAAGTCTCTGTCTGGAACTTGGGCTTGCGTGAGCCGGGATACGAGAGGTCGCGACCGGGCCCCGTCATCGAGCCCGCAGGTCCCGCTTCGGCCACGGGTTGCAAAGTGGCTTGATTTGATCGATCCCCTGTGTGCCCCAGGGGAATGCGTGCCCTCTTCATTGATTGAACGGCGACCCATCAGGCACAGTTGTCTAGACCACATCGCCGTATCTGAGATGGGAACCCGCATGCCCACAAGAGACCGGCTCCACCGAATCCTTCTTCCCGCAGGCATCGCCCTGCTCGTCGGCGCCACAGTCGGCGCCACGCCCTCCACGGGCGCCACGGCCGGCACGAAGGCCGGCGCCGCGGAGGCCTACGACCTCGTCATCCAGCGCGGCCACGTCATCGACCCGAAGAACGGCATCGACGACGTCCGCGACGTCGCCGTCAAGGACGGAAAGATCGCCAAGGTCGCGGCGGACATAGACACTTCGGCCACGAAGCAGACTGTCGACGCGGCGGGCGAGTACGTCACGCCCGGCCTGATCGACCTGCACGCCCACCTCTTCCCGGGCCCGGAGGGCGCGTACGCGAACGGCAAGAACGGCGTCGCTCCCGACGGCTTCACCTTCCGCTCCGGCGTCACCACCGCCGTGGACGCGGGATCCGCCGGTGCCTCCAACTTCGACCTCTTCAAGAAGAACACCATCGACCGCTCCAAGACCCGCGTCCTCGCCTTCCTCAACATCGTCGGCAAGGGCATGGCGGGCAACCCGGCCGAGCAGGACCTCAGCGACATGAAGCCGGGTCCGGCCGCCGAGAAGGCCCGCCAGTACCCGGGCACGATCGTCGGCATCAAGACGGCGCACTACGAAGGGCCGGAGTGGACGCCGGTCGACAACTCCCTTCAGGCGGGCAAGGACGCCGACGTCCCGGTCCTCGTCGACTTCGGCGAGCCCCGGCCCGAACGCCCCCTGAAGACGCTGCTCACCGAGAAGTTGCGCCCCGGTGACATCTACTCGCACGCCTACTCCGGAAACCGCGGCGAGCTGGGCGAGGACGGCAAGCTCAACCCGGCGATGCAGCAAGGACGCGACCGCGGCGTCCTGTACGACGTCGGTCACGGCGGCGGCAGCTTCGGCTGGCGCGTCGCCGTCCCGGCCATGAAGGAGGGCTTCACCCCCGACGCCATCTCCACCGACCTGCACATCACCAGCATGAACTCGGGCATGAAGGACATGTCCAACGTCATGTCGAAGTTCCTCACCCTCGGCATGCCGCTGAAGGACGTCGTCGACGCTTCGACCTGGAAGCCCGCGAAGGCGATCAAGCGGCCCGACCTGGGGAACCTCTCGGTGGGGGCGCCCGCCGACATCGCGGTGTTCGCCAACCAGAAGGGCACGTTCGGGTACGTGGACAGCTTCGGCTTCCGCCTCGACGGTACCCAGAAGCTCTCCACGGAGCTCACCGTCCGCGGTGGCGAGGTGGTCTGGGACCTCAACGGCCTGACGGCCAAGAAGTGGACCCCGACCGCGAAGCCGACGGACCCGGTGGGGGAGCACTGACCACGCAGCACTGACGACAGCACACCCTGAACCACGAAGGCCCCCTCCTCGGAGGGGGCCTTCGCTGTTCTTCAGGGGTGCGCCCGCCACTGCAAAGAAATTGACCGAGGATGACCGATCACTCTCTCAGCGACTTTGGGAGCGACCTGCCGGAATGGCGCTGCAATCCTGACTTCGGACGCCCGCTTGACCTGTGGGAAAGCCCGTTTCATGCCCGATCAAGGCCAAACCATGACCGTCGCCACGCGCGGCGGCCCGTTGCGCGGAATGCTTCGATGCGGTCATCGAATCGGCCAGTTTTCCGGTCCGGTGGCCCGCGCCTCGACGTCTTCCGCGTGCGCGAAGCGAGCCCGTCGTCGCCCTTCCCCCTTACTGGAACACGTTCTACTGTGTCCGCCGTCAAGCCGGGCCGCCGCCGTGCGGTGGCGCTGGGGACGGCGTCAGGTCGACACCGCGAACGGATCGCCAGGAGGGGTCGTGCACCTCGCATACACGCCCGAGCAGCAGCGGCTGCGCGCCGAACTGCGTACGTATTTCGCTGAGCTCGTGCCCGACCACGCGACCGCCCGGTTCGGCGACCGCGCCGCGCAGAAGCGGTTCTACCGCGAGACGATCCGACGCCTCGGCGCCGACCGCTGGCTCGGCGTGGGCTGGCCCGAGGAGTACGGCGGGCGCGGGCTCACACCCATGGAGCAGTTCATCTTCTTTGACGAGGCCGCCCAGGCGGGCGTCCCGCTGCCGCTGATGGCACTCAACACCGTCGGCCCGACCCTCATGCGCTACGGCACCGACGAGCAGAAGGCGTACTTCCTGCCGAAGATCCTCTCCGGCGAGATCGACTTCGCCATCGGCTACAGCGAACCCGACGCGGGCACCGACCTCGCTTCCTTGAGGACCCGGGCCGTGCGCGAGGGTGACGAGAACAGCGGCCACTACACGGTCAACGGGCAGAAGATCTGGACGACCAACGGCGACACCGCCGACTGGGTGTGGCTCGCCGTGCGCACCGATCCCGACGCGCCGCCGCACCACGGCATCTCCATGCTCCTCGTACCGACGACCGACCCCGGCTACTCCTGCACCGTCATCAGCACCCTCGCCGGGCACGACACCACGGCCAGCTACTACGAGAACGTCCGTGTGCCCGCGGGTCGCCGGGTCGGCGAGGAGAACAAGGGCTGGCGGCTCATCACCAACCAGCTCAACCACGAGCGCGTCACCCTCGCCGCGCACGGCACGATGGCGATCCGGGCCCTGCACGACGTGCGCCACTGGGCCGCGGGCACCAAGCTCGCGGACGGCCTCCGCGTCGTCGACCTGCCCTGGGTGCGCCGCCGCCTGGCGCAGACCCACGTCAAGCTGGACGCGATGAAACTCCTCAACTGGCAGATGGTGAACGCCGTCCAGGACGGCACGCTCACCCCGCAGGACGCCTCCGCCGTCAAGGTCTACGGCTCGGAGGCGCGCCGCGACGCGTACGCCTGGCTGATGGAGGTCGTGGGCGCCGCGGGCGCCCTCAAGGAGGGCTCGGCGGGCGCCGTCCTCCAGGGCGAACTGGAGCGCGGCTACCGCTCCGCGGTCATCTTCACCTTCGGCGGCGGCAACAACGAGATCCAGCGCGAGATCATCTCGTGGATCGGCCTGGGCATGCCCCGCGTGCGCCGCTGACCGGGCCGCCGGGCCGCCTCAGGCCTGCTCCCCCCGGAACCCCGCCGGCGTCACCCCGGTGTGCTGCTGGAAGAACTTCGAGAAGTTCGCCGAGTCCGCGAAGCCGACGGCCGCGCCGATGCGGCCCACCGGCAGATCGGTGTGGGCGAGCAGGCGCTTGGCCTCCAGGATCACGCGGCGGTCGATGAAGCCCTTGGGGGTCTGGCCGGTGGCGGCGCGCACGGCGCGCACGAGCGTACGGCGCGAGTAGCCGAGCTCGTCGGCGTAGGCGCTGACGCTGTGGTTGGTCGTGAAGCCCTGCTCGACCGCTGTGCGGAACCGCGTGAACGTCGTGTCCGGCTGCGGCCTGCACTCGTCCGCCGCGGCCTGCGCGGAGACGTGCGCCACCCGCAGCATGAACGCCGTCAGGGAGTGCCGCAGGACCGAGGTGTGCAGGCTCAGCGGCAGCGTCGCCGTGTCGAGGTACTCGCGCTGCAACTGTTCGAGCGAGGCGTCGATCGCGGCGCGCTGCGCCTCGTCGGGGCGCAGCAGCGGCGGACGGTCGTAGCGGTACAGGCCGGTCGCCTCCACCGTCGCCCGCGGCAGGAAGCCGGGCTGCATGGTGAGCGCCGTGCCGACGTACCGGTCGGTCGCGGAGAAGCTGTGCACCTGCCCCGGCCGGATCCACAGGACGTCGCCCGCCCCGACCTCGTACTCCGTGAAGTCGACCGTGTGGCGGACCGGACCGTCGCGGAAGAAGAGCAGGACGTGGAAGTCGATGCGGTGCACGCGCCGCGACAGACCCTCGCCGCCCGCCCAGGGGCCCTCCGTGCCCATCGGGCCGACCTGCATCCCGACCCCGGACACGCTCGCGCCCGTGTCGAAGGGGTAGGTACGGATGTGCTCCGCGGCTCCCAGATGTGCGCTCGTCCGTGCGCCGCCCTGCTCCGTCATCCACTGTCCTTGGCTCAAAGGGACCTTACGGAGACCCTGACCGCTGTGCATGTCCCATTTTCACCGAACGCTGGCACGGGGGCACCTACCTCGCCAAAAGTATGACCTTTACCTTCGTAGAGGGTTCGACCAGGGGCTTTGGTCCTCGGCGGACCGTGCCTTCGGGCACGAAGGACGACTCACGGATGCGAAGGAATTCATACAGATGAGCACGCAGACACCGGACACCCTCGGCCCCTTCGAGTGGACCGACCTCGACCAGCGTGCCGTCGACACCGCCCGCCTCCTGGCGGCCGACGCCGTGCAGAAGGTCGGCAACGGACACCCCGGCACGGCCATGAGCCTGGCCCCGGCCGCGTACACGCTCTTCCAGAAGGTCATGCGGCACGACCCGGCCGACCCGGAGTGGACGGGCCGCGACCGCTTCGTGCTGTCTCCCGGCCACACCAGCCTCACGCTCTACACCCAGCTCTTCCTCGCGGGCTACGAGCTGGACCTCGACGACCTCAAGGCGTTCCGCACCCAGGGCTCCCGGACGCCGGGCCACCCCGAGTACGGGCACACCGCCGGTGTCGAGACGACCACGGGACCCCTCGGCCAGGGCGCCGCCAACGCCGTCGGCATGGCCATGGCCGCCCGCTACGAGCGCGGCCTGTTCGACCCCGAGGCCCCCGAGGGCACCAGCCCCTTCGACCACACCATCTGGACGATCGTCTCCGACGGCGACCTGGAGGAGGGCGTCTCCGCCGAGGCCTCGTCCCTCGCCGGCCACCAGCAGCTCGGCAACCTCGTCTTCCTCTACGACGACAACCACATCTCCATCGAGGGCGACACCCAGACCGCGTTCTCCGAGGACGTCCTCAAGCGCTACGAGGCCTACGGCTGGCACGTGCAGCGCGTCACCCCGCGCGCCGACGGCGACATCGACGTCCACGCCCTGTACGCGGCGCTCGCCGCCGCCAAGGCCGAGACCGGGCGCCCGTCCTTCATCGCGATGCGCACGGTCATCGCCTGGCCCGCGCCGAACGCGCGGAACACCGAGGCCTCCCACGGCTCCGCCCTGGGCGCCGAGGAGATCGCCGCCACCAAGCGCGTCCTCGGCTTCGACCCCGAGCAGTCCTTCGCCGTCGCCGACGAGGTCATCGCCCACACCCGCGAGGCCCTGGACCGCGGCGCCGAGGCGCACACCGCCTGGGACAAGCGGCTCGCCGTCTGGCGCACCGGCAACCCCGAGCGCTCCGCACTCCTCGACCGCGTCATCGCGGGCCGCCTCCCCGAGGGCTGGGAGCAGGCTCTGCCCGCCTTCGAGACCGGCACGAAGGTCGCCACGCGCGCCGCGTCCGGCAAGGTCCTGCAGGCGCTCGGCCCGGTCATCCCCGAACTGTGGGGCGGCTCCGCCGACCTGGCGGGCTCCAACAACACCACCATCGACAAGGCCAGCTCCTTCCTGCCCCGGGGCAACCCGCTGCCGGAGGCCGACCCATACGGCCGCACCGTGCACTTCGGCATCCGCGAGTTCTCGATGGCCGCCGAGATGAACGGCATCGCCCTGCACGGCAACACCCGTGTCTACGGCGGCACCTTCCTGGTGTTCTCCGACTACATGCGCAACGCCGTCCGCATGTCCGCGCTGATGCAGCTGCCCGTCACCTACGTCTGGACCCACGACTCCGTCGGCCTCGGCGAGGACGGCCCCACCCACCAGCCGGTCGAGCACCTCGCCTCGCTGCGCGCCATCCCCGGCCTGAACGTCGTGCGCCCGGCTGACGCCAACGAGACGGCCATCGCCTGGCGCGAGATCCTGCGCCGCGGCTCGGCCGACCCGGCCCCGCACGGCCTGGCCCTCACCCGGCAGGGCGTACCGACGTACGAGGCGAACGAGGCGGCGGCGAAGGGCGGTTACGTCCTCGCCGAGGCGTCCGCGAAGACCCCGGACGTCCTGCTCATCGCCACCGGCTCCGAGGTGCAGCTCGCCGTCGAGGCCCGCGAGCGCCTGGAGGCCGAGGGCATCGCGACCCGCGTCGTGTCGATGCCGTCCGTGGAGTGGTTCGAGGAGCAGCCGAAGGAGTACCGCGACAGCGTCCTGCCGCCGCACGTCAAGGCACGCGTCGCCGTCGAGGCGGGCATCGCCCTGACCTGGTACCGCTATGTCGGCGACGCCGGACGCATCGTCTCCCTGGAGCACTTCGGCGCCTCCGCGGACGCCGCCACGCTCTTCGCCGAGTTCGGCTTCACCGCAGAGAACGTCGCCGCGCGGGCCCGGGAATCCCTGGCCGCCGCCCGCGCTTGATCATTACGCAGCACGTACGCGAAAGAAGATGAAGAACATGAGCAACGCCGTCCCCACCTCGCCGGCCCTGCAGGCCCTGTCCGACGCGGGTGTCTCCATCTGGCTGGACGACCTGTCCCGCAAGCGCATCGAGTCCGGCGACCTCGCCGAGGCCGTCGCGCACGGCCACGTCGTGGGCGTTACCACCAACCCCTCGATCTTCCAGGCCGCCATCGGCTCCGGCGAGGGCTACGAGGACCAGCTCGCCGACCTGGCCGTGCGCGGCGTCACCGTCGACGAGGCCGTCCGCATGATGACCACGGCCGACGTTCGCGCCGCCGCCGACGTCCTGCGCCCGGTGTACGACGCGACGGGCGGCCGCGACGGCCGCGTGTCGATCGAGGTCGACCCGCGCCTGGCCCACGAGACCGAGGCCACCATCGCCGAGGCCAAGCAGCTGGCCTGGCTCGTCGACCGGCCCAACGTCATGATCAAGATTCCGGCGACCACGGCGGGCCTCCCGGCCATCACCGAGGTCATCGGCCTCGGCATCAGCGTCAACGTCACGCTGATCTTCTCCCTCGAACGCTACCGCGCCGTGATGGACGCCTACCTCAAGGGGCTCGAACTCGCCCACGAGCGCGGTCACGACCTCTCCGCCATCCACTCCGTCGCCTCCTTCTTCGTCTCGCGCGTCGACTCCGAGATCGACAAGCGCCTCGACCGGGTCGGCACGGACGCGGCGAAGGAGCTGAAGGGCAGGGCCGCGCTCGCCAACGCCCGCCTCGCGTACGAGGCGTACGAGGAGGTCTTCGCCTCCGCGCGCGCAGGCGTCCTGGCGGCCGCGGGCGCCCACAAGCAGCGCCCGCTGTGGGCCTCCACCGGCGTCAAGGACCCGGCGTACAAGGACACCCTGTACGTCGACGAGCTGGTCGCGCCCGACACGGTCAACACCATGCCGGAGGCGACCCTGAAGGCCGCCGCCGACCACGGCCGGATCACCGGCGACACGGTGACCGGCGGCTACGAGCAGGCCCGCGCGGACCTCAAGGCCGTCGACGCCCTCGGCATCTCCTACGACGAGGTCGTGCAGCTCCTGGAGGACGAGGGCGTCGCCAAGTTCGATGCCGCCTGGAACGACCTCCTCGGCACCGTCGCCACCCGCCTCCAGGGCCTCCAGGCCCTTCAGGGCAAGGGAGTTGAATCCAAGTGAGCGCCAACAGCGCGAGCGCCGGAAGCACGTGGCGGAACCCGCTGAGGGACGACCGCGACCGCCGCCTTCCGCGCATCGCGGGCCCCTCCGGGCTCGTCATCTTCGGCGTCACCGGCGACCTGTCCCGCAAGAAGCTGATGCCCGCCGTCTACGACCTCGCCAACCGAGGGCTGCTCCCGCCGGGCTTCTCGCTCCTCGGCTTCGCCCGGCGCGAGTGGGAGGACCAGGACTTCGCCCAGGTCGTCCACGACTCGGTGCGCGAGCACGCGCGGACGCCGTTCCGCGAGGAGGTCTGGCAGCAGCTCGCCGACGGCATGCGCTTCATCCCCGGCGACTTCGACGACGACACCGCCTTCAAGCAGCTGCGCGACGCCGTCGACGAGCTGGACGAGAAGCGCGGCACCAGCGGCAACTACGCCTTCTACCTCTCCGTACCGCCGAAGTTCTTCCCGAAGGTCGTCCAGCAGCTCAAGAAGCACGGCCTCGCGGACGCGCCGGAGGGCTCGTGGCGGCGCGCCGTCATCGAGAAGCCCTTCGGCCACGACATCGCGTCGGCCAAGGAGCTGAACGCGATCGTCCACGACGTGTTCGCGCCCGAGCAGGTCTTCCGCATCGACCACTACCTGGGCAAGGAGACCGTCCAGAACATCCTGGCGCTCCGCTTCGCCAACCAGATGTACGAACCCATCTGGAACCGGAGTTACGTCGACCACGTGCAGATCACCATGGCCGAGGACATCGGCATCGGTGGCCGCGCGGGCTACTACGACGGCATCGGCGCCGCCCGTGACGTCATCCAGAACCACCTGCTCCAGCTCATGGCCCTGACCGCCATGGAGGAGCCCGCCTCCTTCGACGCCGGGTCGCTCGTCATGGAGAAGCTCAAGGTCCTGAAGTCCGTCCGCGTCCCGGCCGACCTGGACGCGCACACCGTGCGCGCCCAGTACGGCGAGGGCTGGCAGGGCGGCGAGAAGGTCAAGGGCTACCTCCAGGAAGACGGCATCGCCCCCACCTCGAAGACGGACACCTACGCGGCCGTCAAGCTGGAGATCGACAACCGCCGCTGGGCCGGAGTGCCGTTCTACCTGCGCACCGGCAAGCGCCTCGGCCGCCGCGTCACCGAGATCGCGGTCGTCTTCCAGCGCGCCCCGCACTCCCCGTTCGACGGCGCCGCCACCGAGGAACTCGGCCAGAACGCGATCGTCATCCGGGTCCAGCCGGACGAGGGCATGACCGTACGCTTCGGATCCAAGGTCCCGGGTACCTCGATGGAGATCCGCGACGTGTCGATGGACTTCGCGTACGGCGAGTCGTTCACGGAATCCAGCCCGGAGGCCTACGAGCGGCTGATCCTGGACGTCCTGCTCGGCGACGCCAACCTCTTCCCGCGCACGGAGGAGGTCGAGGAGTCCTGGCGCATCCTTGATCCCATCGAGGAGCACTGGGACACCCACGGCACGCCCGCGCGGTACCCGTCCGGTACGTGGGGCCCGGCCGAGGCGGACGACATGCTCGCACGAGACGGACGGAGCTGGCGCAGGCCATGAAGATCGATCTGACCGACACCACGGCTAGCAAGGTGAACAAGGCGCTCGTCGAAGCGCGCCGCGCCATCGGGACCCCCGCCGTGGGCATGGTCCTCACGATGGTCATCGTCACCGACGAGGAGAACGCCTACGACGCCACCAAGGCGGCCCAGGAGGCGGCCCGCGAGCACCCCTCGCGCACCCTCGTCGTCATCAGGCGCACCGCGCGCTCCCCGCGCGACCGGCAGGGCAACCGCCTCGACGCGGAGGTCCGGGTCGGCGCCGACGCGGGCACCGGCGAGACCGTGCTCCTGCGCCTGTACGGCGAGGTCGGCAAGCACGCCGACTCCGTCGTCCTGCCGCTGCTGCTCCCCGACGCCCCCGTCGTCGTGTGGTGGCCCGTCGACGCCCCGGACGAGCCCGCCAAGGACCCGCTCGGCGCCCTCGCGGCCCGCCGCATCACCGACGCCTACGCCGTCGAGGACCCGCTCGCCGCGCTCGCGGACCGCGCCAGGTCCTACGCCCCCGGCGACACCGACCTGGCCTGGACCCGGCTCACGCCGTGGCGCTCCATGCTGGCCGCGGCCCTCGACCAGGCCCGCGTCGACGTCACGTCGGCCGCCGTCGAGTCCGAGGCCGAGAACCCCAGCGCCGAGCTGCTCGCGCGCTGGCTCGGCGTCCGGCTCGGCGTCCCGGTCGAGCGCGTCACCACCGCGGGCCCCGTCGTCACCGCGGTCCGCCTCGGCACGGCGAACGGAGAGATCCGCATCGACCGCCCCGAAGGCCCCCTCGCCACCCTGTCCCTGCCCGGCCAGCCCGAGCGCACCCTCGCCCTGAAGGTCCGCTCGACCGCCGAGCTGATCGCCGAAGAGCTCCGCCGCCTCGACGCCGACGAGATGTACGCCGTCGCGCTGCACGGAGACACCTCCGGTTCCAAGGAGTCTGTTCAACATGCCTGACACCACGCCCCTGTTGACGCGCCGACCGCAGTGGGCCGCCCTGGAGGACCACCGCGCCAAGTCCGAGGGCACGCACCTGCGCGACCTGTTCGCGGCGGAGCCGGGCCGCGCCGAGCGCTACACGGTCCAGGTCGGCGATCTGCACGTCGACTACTCCAAGCACCTGATCACGGACGAGACCCTCGCCCTCCTCCAGGAACTGGCCACCGCCACGGACGTGTTCGGGCTGCGGGACGCGATGTTCCGGGGCGAGAAGATCAATACGACGGAGGGGCGTGCGGTGCTGCACACCGCGCTGCGTGCGCCCGCCGACGCGGTGATCGAGGTCGACGGTGAGAACGTCGTGCCGAAGGTCCACGCGGTGCTCGACAAGATGGCGGCGTTCGCGGAGCGGGTCCGTACGGGTGAGTGGACGGGGCACACCGGCCGGCGCATCAAGAACGTGGTCAACGTCGGCATCGGCGGCTCCGACCTCGGCCCCGCCATGGCCCATGAGGCGCTGCGTGCCTACACCGACCGCGATCTGACGGTCCGCTTCGTGTCCAACGTGGACGGCGCCGACCTGCACGAGGCCGTCCGCGACCTCGACCCGGCGGAGACGCTGTTCATCATCGCCTCCAAGACGTTCACCACGATCGAGACGATCACCAACGCCAAGGCCGCGCGCTCCTGGCTCCTCGCTTCCCTCGGCGATGAGGCGGCCGTGGCCAAGCACTTCGTGGCCCTGTCGACGAATGCCGAGAAGGTCGCGGACTTCGGTATCGACACGGCGAACATGTTCGAGTTCTGGGACTGGGTCGGTGGTCGGTACTCGTTCGACTCGGCCATTGGCCTGTCGTTGATGATCGCGATCGGTTCGGATGCCTTCGGGGAGATGCTCGGCGGGTTCCGGCTGGTCGATGAGCACTTCCGTACGGCGCCGGCGGAGGCGAATGTGCCGTTGCTGCTCGGTCTGCTGGGGGTCTGGTACGGCAACTTCCATGACGCGCAGGCGCACGCGGTGCTGCCGTACTCGCATTACCTGTCGAAGTTCACGGCGTATCTCCAGCAGCTGGACATGGAGTCCAACGGCAAGTCGGTGGACCGGGACGGCCGTGCGGTGGAGTGGCAGACCGGTCCGGTGGTGTGGGGCACGCCGGGGACCAACGGCCAGCACGCGTACTACCAGCTGATCCACCAGGGCACCAAGCTCATCCCGGCCGACCTCATCGGCTTCGCCGAGCCGGTCGACGAGCTCGGCGAACTCGCGGGCCAGCACGACCTGTTGATGGCCAACCTGTTCGCGCAGGGCCAGGCGCTCGCCTTCGGCAAGACCGCGGACGAGGTGCGGGCCGAGGGCATCGCCGAGGAGCAGGTCGCCCACCGCACGTTCCGGGGCAACCACCCGACGACGACGATCCTGGCCCGCGCGCTGACGCCCTCGGTCCTGGGCCAGCTCATCGCGCTCTACGAGCACAAGGTGTTCGTCCAGGGCGCGATCTGGAACATCGACTCCTTCGACCAGTGGGGCGTCGAACTCGGCAAGGTCCTCGCCAAGCGCGTCGAACCCGCCCTGACCGAGGGCGCCGACGTACCCGGCCTGGACCCGTCCACGAAGGCCCTGGTCGCCACCTACCGCGCCCTGCGCGGCCGCACCCCGGAAGGCGAGTGAACCGACATGGAACTCGGACTCATCGGCCTCGGCAAGATGGGCGGCAACATGCGCGAGCGCATCCGCCGCGCGGGCCACACCGTCATCGGCTACGACCGTGACCCGGAGCTCTCCGACGTCGACTCGCTCGCCGAACTCGTCGAGAGGCTCGAAGGGCCCCGCGTGGTCTGGGTGATGGTCCCGGCCGGAGCCCCCACCCAGTCCACCGTCGACGAGCTGAAGGACCTGCTCGCCGAGGGCGACGTCGTCGTCGACGGCGGCAACTCCCGCTGGACCGACGACGAGAAGCACGCGGCCGAACTCGCCGAGCGCGGCATCGGCTTCGTCGACGCCGGTGTCTCCGGCGGCGTCTGGGGCCTGGAGAACGGCTACGCGCTGATGGTCGGCGGCGACGACGAGCACGTCGCCCGCGTCCAGCCGGTCTTCGACGCCCTCAAGCCCGAAGGCGACTTCGGCTACGTCCACGCGGGCAAGGTCGGCGCGGGCCACTTCTCCAAGATGGTTCACAACGGCATCGAGTACGCGATGATGCAGGCTTATGCCGAGGGCTGGGAGCTGCTTGAGGCCGTGGACTCGGTCACGGATGTCCGTGAGGTCTTCCGGTCGTGGCAGGAGGGCACGGTGATCCGTTCCTGGCTGCTCGACCTGGCGGTCAACGCGCTGGACGACGACGAGCACCTGGACAAGCTGCGCGGCTTCGCGGCCGACTCCGGCGAGGGCCGGTGGACGGTCGAGGCGGCGATCGACAACGCGGTGCCGCTGCCCGCGATCACGGCGTCCCTGTTCGCGCGCTTCGCCTCGCGGCAGGACGACTCGCCGCAGATGAAGATGATCGCGGCGCTGCGCAACCAGTTCGGCGGCCACGCCGTCGAGTCCAGGAGCGAGCACTGAGCGAGCACTGAGCGGGCTGTGCTCCACAGCCCGCTCACCCGCGCGGCTCCCCCTCCCGCACCGTGGGGAGCCGCGCGGAAACTCGCTGGCCGCGTCGCGGCAGGGGCCCTACGATCGCGCCCCATGAAGTGAGTGATGACCTCCGCGCGCCGATCCGCGCGACGCCGTTCGAGCCCCGGCTCCGGCGTCGGCGAGGCGCGCCCGCACGCCCGTCATCCCTTCACACGATCGGAACCCCATGACCGACGACACCTTCCTGCGCTCCGTCACCGAACGCCTCGCCGCCCTGCCCGCCGTGCACGCCGTCACCCTCGGCGGCTCGCGCGCCCAGGGAACCCACACGCCAGACAGCGACTGGGACATGGCGGTCTACTACCGGGGCGGCTTCGACCCGGCCGACCTGCGCGCCGTCGGCTGGGACGGCGAGGTCTCCGGCCTCGGCGACTGGGGCGGGGGCGTCTTCAACGGCGGGGCGTGGCTGACCATCGAGGGCCGCAGCGTCGACGTCCACTACCGCGACCTCGATGTCGTCGCACACGAACTGGCCGAGGCCCGGCAGGGGCGCTTCCACTGGGAGCCGCTGATGTTCCACCTGGCGGGCGTCCCGAGCTACCTCCTCGTCGCCGAACTCGCCGTCAACCAGGTGCTGAGCGGCACCTTGCCCCGCCCCGCGTACCCGGCGGCGCTGCGCGGGACGGCCCCGGCGTTCTGGCACGGCCGCGCCGCCCTGACGCTTCAGTACGCCAAGGGCGCGTACGTCGTTCGCGGCCGTGCCACCGAGGTCGCGGGGGCCCTTGCCGTGGCCGCCATGGACACGGCACACGCGGTCCTCGCGGCGCGCGGCGAGTGGACCACGAACGAGAAGCGGCTCCTGGAACGGGCCGGGCTCCACGGCATCGACGCGATCGTGGCGTCCCTGCGCCCGGACCGGCAGGTTCTGGCAGGGGCGGTCGCGGAGGCGGAAGAGCTGTTCGCGGCGGCGGGCTGAACGACGTAGGGGCGGAGAGCCGTGGCTCTCCGCCCCTACGGGCGGCCGACGGCCCGTCGCGGCTGCCGGCGAAGCGCTGCTAGCGCAGGGCGCTGCCGAAGAGCGCCGCGACGGACGGGGCCGAGAGGTCCTTGGGGCCGAAGGCCACGGACTTCTTGGCCGTCAGGCCCGTGGACGTGCCGCGCAGCGACCACAGGGCGCCCGCGCTCGCGTTCTCGTTGACCGAGGACGCGGCGAGGTCGGCGCGGCCGTCGCCGGTGACGTCGAGCAGGGCCGTGGCGGCGCCGAACGCGTCGCCCTTCTCACCGACGCCGGGGATCTCCGGCGTGTCCTGCTGGAAGGCCTGTGCGCCGGTACCGGTCACACCGGAGGCACTGCCGCGGACCAGGACGACGGAACCGGCGTCCTTGACGCGGCCGACGTCCTCGCCGGGCACGCCGACGGCGATGTCGGCGAAGCCGTCGCGGTTGACGTCGCCCACGGCGACGGAGGCGCCGAACGCGTCACCGTCCTCCTCGGCACCGGGGACACCGGGCAGGTCCTGGTTGAACTTCTGGACCTGGCCCTCGCCCAGCTTCAGGCCGTCCTTCGAGCCGTAGGCGACCATGACCTTCGACTCGTACTCGCTGTCGCCGACCACCAGGTCGTCGTAGTGGTCGCCGTTGATGTCGCCGAGGGCGAGGGCCCCGTCGGAGCCGACGGCCTGGCCGCGCTTGAAGCCGGTGGGCGAGCCGTACAGCACCCTGTTGCCCCACTCGCCGTCGCCGTAGTAGTCGTTCATGGCGATGTCGGCGCGGCCGTCGCCGTTGATGTCGCCGACGGCCTTGGGCACGACCGGGCCCTTCACGGAGCGCGGGCCGTCGATGCAGCTCTCCGGCTTGCCGGGCAGCGGCGAGCAGTCGAGGTCGGGGCGCTCGTCGCCGCCGTAGCTCCACCACTGCGACTTGTCCATGAAGTCGAGGGTCGCGGTGGGCTTCGCGGTGCGCGAGATCGGGCCCTTCCACAGCTTGGCGCGCTGGTCGACGGGGTCGTCGCCGTGGTAGGCCACGGTGGCGAACAACGCCAGGTCGGTCTTGCCGTCCCCGTCGAAGTCGCCCGCCTGCGGGGCGTGGCCGTACGTGTTGATCTTCGTGCCGCTGGTGAGGCCGGACGCGGAGCCCCACATGATCACCGACCCCGCGTCCCGCCAGCCGGTGCCGATGACCAGGTCGGTGAAGCCGTCGCCGTCCAGGTCGCCCTTGGTGAAGGAGCGGCCGAACTCCTGCTTGGTGGCGGCCGGGCCGGGCACACCGTTGGTGGAGCGGCTGATGATCTTCTTGTGGGCCGGGTCGAGACCGTTCTTGGAGCCGTAGGCCACCGCCACGTATCCGGCCTTCTTCTTGCTGGAGACGGTGGCGCCCGGGGCGCCGACGACGAGGTCGGCGTAGCCGTCGCCGTTGAAGTCGTCGGTCGCCTCGGCGGCGGCGGTCTTCTTGGCGGCGGGGGTGGCGGCCTCGGCCGGGCTCTGGCCGAGGGACCAGATCGTCAGCCCGCCCGTCAGCAGGGACATGGCGACCAGGGGCGTGGTGAGACGGGCTCGGCGACGTGCTCGAGACATAGGGCTTCCATATTCCTTTGATCGAAGGACGGCGCTGAACATCCGTGGGGAGTTCACCGCCGGTTCACCCCCCTTGACCGCCCAGGTCCCCCAAAGGTTGCACGGCGCATCGGGGGTCTCCCGCCGCACGCCCGCCTTGACATGCAGCCGAATGGCTGCCTATTGTTTTTAGGCAGCTGGATGGCTGCATATCTGGGGGCGGAGATGGACGACGAGATGGACGAGGTCTTCAAGGCGCTGGCCGACAGCAGTCGCAGGCGGCTGCTCGACAGCCTGAACGCCCGCAACGGCCAGAGTCTGCGCGAGCTGTGCTCGGAGCTCGACATGGCCCGGCAGTCGGTGAGCAAGCACCTGGCCCTCCTGGAGGAGGCCAACCTGGTCACCACCGTCCGGCGGGGCAGGGAGAAGCTCCACTACCTGAACGCCGAGCCCATCAACGCCATCGCCGACCGCTGGATCAGCCGCTACGACCGCGCGCGGGCGCACGCGCTCGCCGATCTCAAGCACGCATTGGAGAGCACCGCCATGAGCAGCAGCGACAACACCGCGTTCGTCTACACCACGTACATCAGGACCACGCCCGAGAAGCTGTGGCAGGCCCTGACCGACCCGGCCTTCACCCGGCGCTACTGGGGCCTGGAGTTCGTCACCGACTGGAAGCCGGGATCGGTGATGGCCTGGGAGGGCCACGGCCTGACCGGCCCCGACCCCGAGCAGGTCGTCCTGGAGTGCGACCCCTACCGGAGGCTCTCCTACACCTGGCACACCTTCACGCCCGGCTTCGCCAAGGCGGTGGAGGTCGACGACGAGACGTTCGCGAAGATCTCCGCCGAGAAGCGCTCCAAGGTGTCGTTCGACATCGAGGCGCAGGGCGAGACCGTCAAGCTCACCGTCGTCCACGACGGTTTCGAGCCCGGCAGCACCGTCCTCGCCATGATCCAAGACGGCTGGGCCGCGCTCCTGTCCAGTCTCAAGACCCTCCTGGAGACGGGCGAGGAACTCCCGGACCCCGCCAAGCGGGACGCCTGACCCGGCGGGGCGGACCTCCCGCCGACGCACTTCGCCCCCGCCGGGGACGGGCCGCCGATGTGTGCGTAACCTGCCAGGAGGAGGTGGGGGCATGCGGGACGCGGACCCCGGGCTTTTCGGGCCCTCGTCGGTGACGTGGCAGATGCACGGCGATCCCATGATGTGGGTCGCGGGTGTACGCGCCCTGTACCTGCAGGCGCTGCACCCGCGCGCCGTGCGCGGCGTCATGCAGAACTCCGACTTCCGCAAGGACGCCTGGGGCCGCCTCATGCGCACCGCGGGCTTCGTCGGCACCACGACGTACGGCACCACCGAGGCCGCCGAGAAGGCGGGCGCCCGGGTGCGCAAGATACACACGATGCTGTCGGCGACCGACCCGGACACGGGGGAGCGGTACGGCGTCGACGAACCCGAGCTGCTCCTGTGGGTGCACTGCGCCGAGATCGACTCCTACCTCCACGTCGTCCGCCGCTCCGGCTTCCCGGTCGGCGCCGCGGCCGCCGACCGGTACGTCGCCGAACACCGCGAGAGCGCGCGCCTGGTGGGCCTCGACCCCGCGCGCGTACCGGCGTCGACCGCCGAACTCGCCGCGTACTTCGAGAAGGTGGCCCCCGACCTCGCCGCCGGAGCGGAGGCGCGCGTCGTCGACGACTTCCTGCAACGGCCGCCGACCGCACCCCTGCTGGTCCCGGCGCGCGCCCTGCTGTGGCGGCGCGTGGCGAACCTGGCCTACGCGTCGCTGCCCCGTTACGCCCACGCCCTGTACGGCAGGCCCGCGCCGCCGCCCGCGACGGTGACGCGTCGCCTCGTCACCACGGGCACCTTGCTGCGCTGTGTTCCCGCCCGACTGCGCTGGCAGTTGCCGCCCAAGCACATCCTGCGCGCCATGGCCCGGCTCGGCCCGGGCAGCCGCCCGGCGTCGTACAAAGTCGACAGACAGGACGCCATACTGGACGGGCCGGGGAGGGCGCGACGACGCGACGGGGGCGACAGCACGAGATGCCAGAGTCGGGGGACACCAGGCTGATCCAGGGCCGGTACCAGCTGCTCGACCTGATCGGCCGCGGCGGCATGGGCGAGGTGTGGCGGGCCCGCGACGAATCGCTGGGCCGCAGGGTCGCCGTGAAGTGCCTCAAGCCGCTCGGGCCCCAGCACGACCCGGGGTTCACCCGTGTCCTGCGCGAGCGCTTCCGGCGCGAGGCCCGGGTCGCCGCCGCGCTCCAGCACCGCGGCATCACCGTCGTGCACGACTTCGGCGAGTCCGACGGCGTCCTGTACCTGGTGATGGAGCTCCTCGAAGGGCGCAACCTCAGCCAGCTCCTGGAGGACAACCAGCAGCACCCGCTGCCCGTCCCCGACGTCGTGGACATCGCGGAGCAGGTCGCGTCCGCGCTCGCCTACACCCACGAACAGGGCATCGTGCACCGCGACTTGAAGCCCGCGAACATCATGCGACTCGTCGACGGCACGGTGAAGATCTGCGACTTCGGCATCGCCCGGCTCGGCCACGACATCGGCTTCACCTCCCGCCTGACCAACACGAACATCGCCATGGGCACCCCGCACTACATGTCGCCCGAGCAGATCAGCGGAGCCGAGGTCGACCAGCGCAGCGACCTGTACTCCTTCGGCTGCGTCCTGTACGAACTGGCCACCGGGGCGCCGCCGTTCGACCTGGACGACGCGTGGGCGATCCTCGTCGGCCACCGCGACACCGAGCCCGAGCCGCCGCGCCGCCGCCGTGGCGAACTCCCCGAGTTCTTCGACCGGATCGTCCTCGACCTGCTCGCCAAGCACCCCGACCAGCGGCCCGGCGACGCTCGCGAGCTGGGCCGCCGCATCGCCGCGGGCCGCGGCGCGCACCCGAACCGCGCCACCTACGTCCCCACGGTCGTCAGCCCGCACCTGCGCCGCACCCAGCACCCGCCTCCCGAGCGGTCAGGGGAGCGGTCCGGGGAGCGGCCCGCACCCGGCCGCCCCGAGCCGTCCCTGCCGTCGTGGACGCGCGGCATGACCACCGGCCACAAGGCGACCGGCGCGGGCCCCCTGCGCCTGACCCCGCCCGACGCGGCCGCGGGCCTCACCGGCGAGTGGATCCCGCGCGCCGGCGGCCGCCGCCCGGTCGTGCCGCGGCCCGCGACCGCCCGGCCGACCCCGCCGCCCGACGTCCTCGCCACCCTCGTCAGCAGGCACAACGCGGGCCTGAGCCTCGGCCGCCTCGGCCGCTGGACGGAAGCGGGCGAGGTGCACCGCGCCGTCGCCGCCGAGCGCGAGCACGTCCTCGGCGCGGACCACCCCGACACCCTCGCCAGCCGGTACGAGGTCGGGTTCACGCTCAGCCGCACCGGGCGGCCCGCCGACGCCCTGCGCGAGTACACCCGCGTCGCCGAGGGTCGCGAGCGCGCGCTCGGCGGCGAACACACGGACACGCTCGCCGTCCGCCAGGAGATGGCGTACGTCCTGGGCCAGCTCGGACGGCACTTCGAGGCCCACCAGATGTACACATCGGTGCTCGCCGTGCGGGAGCGCACCGCGGGCCCCGACCACCCCGACACCCTGCGCTGCCGCCACAACCTGGCGTTCAACCTCAGCCGTCTGGGCCGCCTGGAGGACTCCTACCGCCTGGCCCGCGACGTCGCCGCCGCCCGGGCCCGCGTCCTCGGACCCACCCACCCCGACACCCTCGTCACCCGCTACGAAGTCGCCTACACCCTGGGCCAGTTGGGCCGCTGGCCGGAAGCGCTGCAGACCTATCGCGAGGTCGCGGAGGCCCGTGCGCGGGCCCTCGGCGCCGACCACCCCGACACGCTCGCCGCGCGCTACGAGGTCGGCATCAGCCTCGGCCGCCTGGGCCGCAGTGCCGAGGCCCTGGAGCTGTACCGCGCCCTCATCGAGGACCGCGCCCGCGTGAACGGCCCCGCCGACCCCGAGACCCTGCGCGCCCGCCACGGCCTCGGCGTCAACCTCGGCCGCCAGGGCCGCTGGGAGGAGGCGCTCGCCGAGGCCCGCGACGTCTGCGCCGTGCGCGAGCGCGTGCTCGGCGCGGACCACCCCGACACCCTGGTCAGCCGCCGCGAGATCGCCGTCGGCCTCGGCTGGCTCGGCCGCTGGGCGGACGCGCTCACGGCCTACCGCCACGTGGCCGCGGCCCGCGAGCGCGTGCTCGGCGCCGGCCACCCCGACACGCTCGCCAGCCGCAACGACGAGGCCCACTGCCTGGAGCAGCTGGGGCGCGGCGCGGAAGCGGTGGCGCTGTACCGCAGGGTGGCGGCACTGCGCCAGCAGCGGGCGACGGGCGGCCACTGACGACCGCGCACCCCGCGCATCCCGCGCTCCGCGCATCCGGCGGGTCCCACGCACCTCGTACGCCCCGACGCGCACTCCACTCCCCGTGAAACACCCACTCGAAAACCGATCCGTGCTACGAAGAGGCATGCGACCCAGCTATGACGCCGTCGTGATCGGCGGAGGCCACAACGCGCTGGTGGCGGCCGCCTACCTCGCCCGCGCGGGCCACTCCGTACTGCTCCTCGAACGCCTCGGCCGACCGGGCGGGGCCGCCGTGTCCAGCCGCCCGTTCCCCGGCGTCGACGCCCGTCTCTCCCGCTACTCGTACCTCGTGAGCCTGCTCCCCAGGAAGATCGTCCGCGATCTGGACCTGGACTTCCGGGTCCGCACCCGCAACGTGTCGTCGTACACGCCCACCGTCCGCGACGGGCGCCCCACCGGGCTCCTGGTGGGCGGCGGCGAGTCCCGGACGCGGGCCTCCTTCGCCCGCCTGACCGGCGACGACCGGGCGTACGAGGCCTGGCGCGACTTCTACGCGCTGACCGCCCACGCGGCCCGGCGGATCTTCCCGACGCTCACGGAACCGCTGCCGGACAAGGCGGAGCTGCGGCGGCTCGTCGACGACGACACCGTCTGGCGCACCCTGTTCGAAGAGCCGATCGGCCGGGCCGTCGAGGCCCGGTTCGCCGACGACCTGGTGCGCGGCGTCGTCCTCACCGACGCACTCATCGGCACCTTCGCCGACGCCCACGATCCGGGCCTGCGGCAGAACCGCTGCTTCCTCTACCACGTCATCGGCGGCGGCACCGGCGACTGGAACGTGCCCGTCGGCGGCATGGGCACGCTCACCCGCGCCCTCGCCGAGCGCGCCCTGGCCGCGGGCGCCGAGCTGCTCACCGGCCACGAGGTCACCCGCGTCGAGACCGACGGCAAACGCGCCGAGGTCACCTACCGCACCGCGGACGGCGACGGCACGGTCGCCGCCCGGCACGTGCTCGTCGGCACCTCGCCGCACGAACTCGCCGCCCTCACCGGTCAGACGCCGCCCGCGCCCGCCGAAGGCGCCCAGCTCAAGGTCAACATGGTGCTGAAGCGGCTCCCCAAGCTCCGCGACGCCTCGGTCGACCCCCGCGAGGCCTTCGCCGGGACCTTCCACATCGCTGAGGGCTACGCGGAGCTGGCGCGGGCCCACGCCGAGGCCGCGGGCGGCGCCCTGCCCTCGGCACCGCCCTCCGAGATCTACTGCCACTCCCTGACCGACCCCACCATCCTCGGCCCCGACCTGGTCGAGCGCGGCTACCACACCCTGACCCTCTTCGGACTGCACACCCCGGCCCGACTGTTCACCGACGCCACCAACGCCACGGCCCGCGACGCGCTCCTGACCGCGACCCTGGCCCAGCTCGACGCGCACCTGGCCGAGCCGATCGCCGACTGCCTGGCCACGGACGCGGACGGCCGCCCCTGCGTCGAGGCCAAGACCCCGCTCGACCTGGAGCGCGAGCTGCGCCTGCCCGGCGGCAACATCTTCCACGGGGACCTCTCCTTCCCGTACGCGGACGACGCCGCCGGCCACGAGGACCGGTGGGAGGACCGGTGGGGCGTGGCCACCGCCCACCCGAACGTCCATCTGTGCGGCGCGGGCGCCCGCCGTGGCGGTGGCGTCAGCGGCATCGCGGGCCACAACGCCGCGATGGCCGTCCTGGAGCGCTGATCAGCGGGGACCGGTGCTGGTGTACGGTCGGTTCCGGCCGACGCGAGGGGCCGGGAGGGATGTCCCTCGCGCGTGTGGAGGAAAGCGAGAGGTGCTCACCATGGCTGCCCGACGAGACGGCCGCCAGGCGGACGCGCCGACCTTCACCGAGCGGGCCCGCCGCCGCCAGCTCATCGAGTGCACGATCGACCTGATCTCCACCAAGGGCCACCCGTCGACGTCCCTGTCGGCCATCGCCGAGCGGGCGGGTCTGTCCAAGGCCGCGGTCCTCTACCACTTCGCCTCCAAGGACAACCTCACCCGGGCCGCGCTGGCCCACGTCCTGGAGGAGTTCACCGCGTACGTCGGCGAGCGCGTCGCGGCGGCGCCGGACCCGCGCGCCGCCGTCGTGGCCTACGTCCGCGCCATGGTCGGCTACCAGGCGGAGAACCGCCGCCACGTCCGCGTCATCACCGAGATGCTCCTCGACGACCACGGCGGCACCCGCCTGAAGACGCCCGGACGCCACGACACGGCGGGCCGCTGGCAGGCCCTCGCGGAGCTGCTCGCCGCGGGCCAGGAGGCCGGGCACTTCCGGCCGTTCGACCCCGCCACGGTCTCCCTGGCCGTCGGCGGCGCCATCGACGGCGTCATCAGCCACTGGCTGGCCCACCCGGACCTCGACCTGAACGCGGCGGCGGACGAGCTGGTGACGTTCACCCTGCACGCGATCGACAGGTCCTGACCGAGTCAGGGCTTCACCCGCGCGGTGCTCACCCGTCGTTGCCCATGGCCTTGCGCACGGCGTCACGGGTGCGGTCCACGAGGGCCGCGAGCGGGCCCAGGGCCACGTTCCCCGCGGCCGACTCCACCCCCGGGTGCGGGCGCGTGGGCGCCACGGCCTCGGCCGCCCGCACCCCGGCCGCCATGGTGGTGAGACGACCGGGCTCGGTGTGCCGACGCACGTGCGGGAACTCGTACCGCTCCTCGGCGCGGGCGTGCCGCGTCACCTCGGTGCGCAGCACGGCGAGCGCGGGCAGGAACTTGGGGTCCTCCGGGTCCACGCCTTCGAGGCGCGCGAGCAGCTCCTTGGCCTCTCTCTCCTCCGCGAGCCGGTCCCGCACGATGTCGCGGCCGCCCGCGAACACTGTGCGCGCGTAGGGGTGCAGGACCTCCTCCTCGGCCGTCTCGTGCACCGCGAGCAGCCGGACGAGGCGGCGGAAGGCGGCGCGCCGCTCGTCGCCGGTGGTGTGCTCCACCGCGTCGAAGAGGTTGCGGATGTCGCCGTGCTGCCGCATGAGCAGGGTGACGACGTCGCCGTCGCCCGCGGGCGTGTCAGGCATGGTGGTTCCTCTCCCGTTCCCGGGCGGCGTCCTCGGTCTGCGAGCGGTACTCGCGCCCGAACAGGTCCTCGTGCTGGGCCATGACGCGCTCGCTCGGCGGCTCCTCGCCGCCGTGGACCCGCTCCTGCATCCGCCGGAACCGCTCGTGCGCGTCCCGTACGTAGCCGGTGCCCAGCGTGGTCAGGTCGATCTGCGTGTCGAGGAGTCCGCGCACGTACTGCTTGTTGGGCTCGAAGGTGAGCACGTTCGGCAGCTCGGGCGCGAGGACCTCCTGCGGGTCGCGGCCGTCATGACGGCGCATCAGGTCGCAGGCGACGTGCAGGTGTTCCAGCTCCATGTTCAGATGCAGCTCCCAGATGGCCTTCACCCGGGGGTCGGTCTCCTGCTCCATGAAGGAGTGGTAGAGGTAGCACTCGTTGTACTCGTGGGTGACGAGCTGCTCCCACCACGTCTCGCCGGGGTCGATCAGCGACTCGTAATGGGTGACGTGCGCCTCCTCGATGAGCGCGATCTCCTGGTAGAGCTGGCGGGCGATCGGCTCCATGTACTGCGGGCCGACGTTCATGTAGAAGTTCATGGTCTGCTGCTCGGCGGCCGTCACGGTCAGCGCGTGCAGCTTGGACAGCGGCTGCGCGGTGGCGCGGTCGTACGGCTCGCGGACGTTGTCCTCGGGGTGCCGGTGGTGGAGCTTGGTGGGGCGGCCCGGCATGACCTCGGTGAGCTGCTCGACGATCGAGTCGGCCTTGCGGTGCTCGATCATCTCGTAGAGGTTCGCGTACCGGAACAGGTGGTCGAAGTCCTCCAGGACGCCGAACTGGTACGCCTGCCGGAGATACGGATCCGGCTCCGACCGGGCCACCCAGGCGGTGAGGTCCACGGCGACCTGTTCGTACGCGAGAGTCGTCTCCAGGACCGAGGCGAGGCCCGGCAGGAGCCAGTTGACGGCCTTCTGCTGCTGTTGCTCGACGTAGCGGACCTCGGCCAGGCGGCGCCGTACCTCCGGGTCCGGACAGTGACGTGCGAACTGGTGACTGAAGAGCACCGCTTCGGCCTCGATGCCGTTCATCGCGATGATCCGGCAGCGGGTGTACGGATCGCAGTGGTCGGGGTCGATCGGCTCCACGTCCAGTTCGCGCCAGGAGCGCACCTGCCGCTCCAGCGGAATGCCTCGCTGTTCCAGGGGGTTCAGGGTCATCCGGGACTCCTCGGCTTCGCGGTGCCGGACAAGGCCGCCGCCGGGTACCCGGGGCCCGGGGGGCGAAACGACGGACCGGCGCCGCCCGGCCACGCGCCGAGGACGGTCGGCCGCGCGGGGTGAGAACCGCGTCCGGGCGCTCGTGGAGCGCCTCGCGGGCCGCGGGCGCACGCTGGAGGCATGACAGCAGAGATAGTGGTGCATCGCGCGTCCCCGTCCGGCGGCCGACGGGTGGACGTGCACGGGGAGAACGTGGGCGTCGCCCACGGCGTGGCGGATGTGTCCGAGTTCCTGCGGCGCGCGGGCCTGGACCTCGATCCGGTCGAAGTCGCCGTGTCGCCGCTGATCGAGTGGCGCGGGGCGGGCCGGAGGTGTGGGGCAGGGGAGCGGCGGGAGCCAGGGGGCTCGGCAGGGGTGAGGGGGCGCGGGACCTCATGACGCGGGGCTGGAAGCCCCATGACGCGGGGCCATATGACGTGACGTCATATGGCCCCGCGTCGTCCGTGGCGCGAAGTCGTGTCGTGCGAGGGCGTACGGCGTGAAGATCACTTGCATACTCCGCCGATAAGTAGTTAGGTTAGCCTTACCTGAGCGAGCGGGGGAGTATGCGTGGATTGCGGGGGTTTCAGGGCTGGTCGCCCTAGTTTTCGGAGCGACCGCGGCGATGCGGTGCGGCGTGGATCCCTCAGATCCGGCCAACCCGCTGACGCGCCGCCAACTCCGTGCCGTTCCCGTGCTTCCGCCGCCCCGCGCGGCCTTCCGCAGAGCCCGTTCGCCGACGGCGGCATTGCCGCGCCGACCGCGCCGTCGGCACCGATTCCCACAGGAGCCACCCGATGAGTCAGACCCTGTCGCCCGAGAGGATCCGCGCCGACGTCGCGGAGCTGCTCGACTGCGACCCCGCCGAGATCGCGCCGGACGACAACCTGATGGACCACGGTCTGGACTCGGTGCGGATCATGACCCTCATCGAGCGCTGGCGCGCCGCGGGGGCGGCCTCCGTCGAGTTCCCCGACCTGGCCGAGCGGCCCGAACTCGGCCACTGGACCGCCCTTTTGACGGGTGGCGCCGCATGACGCTCAAAGACCACCGGGACCGGCACCTGGAGCGCATCGCGGAGGTCCGGGGGGGCCGCCACGCCGAGGAGGTGGGCTATCCGATCCGCGTCCGGGAGACCGAGGTCGTCCGCACCGCCATGGTCGGCACCGGTCTGCTGCGCCTCACCCTGGGCGGGCCCGGCGCGGCCGGGTTCGAGGCCCACTCGCCGGACGAGCACGTGAAGCTGCTCTTCCCGGAGCCGGACGGCTCGCTGCGCCTTCCCGAGCCGAACGGATCGATGCTGCGCTGGCCGCGCCCCTCGCCCACCTCGCGCGAGTACACCGTGCGCCGCTACGACCCCGTCGCGGGCGAGATCGACATCGACATCGTCCCGCACGCCGGCGGCCTCGCGTCGGACTGGGCCCACGAGGTCGAGCCGGGCGCCGTCGTGCACCTCGCGGGCCCGCCCGGCGGCCTGATCGTCCCGCACGCCTACGACCGCTATCTGTTCGCGGGCGACATCACCGCGCTGCCCGCGATCGCGCGCTGGCTCGAGGAACTGCCGAGGGACGCGCGCGGCTGGGCGTTCGTCGAAGTCGCCGACGCCACGCAGGAGATCGAGCTCTCCGCGCCCGAGGGCGTCGAGGTGCGCTGGCTGCACCGCGGCGACCGCCCGCCGGGCACCGGCGACGCCCTGGCACGGGCCGTGACCGAGGTGACTGTCCCCGAGGGCGAACGCCTCTACGTGTGGGTCGCGGGCGAGGCCGGGCAGATCAAGCCGCTGCGCCGCTGGGTCCGTGACGAACTGCGCCTGGAGAAGGCCGACCACGACATCACCGGCTACTGGAAGCGCGGCATCGCCGACTTCGACGACGAGCACGACCACTGACTGGACGAGCACGACCACTGACTGGACGAGCACGACCACTGACTGACCGGCCGACGGATCGGCCGACGGTCAAGACCGGCCCGCCCCGGGCCACCGGAAGGCCACCGCTCGGCCTTCCTCCCCTCCCCGAAACGCCGCCCGAGGGGCGGCCTCCCCGAACGAGCAAGGAGCTCCACATGTCGATACGCAGATCGTCGGGCCTGGTCGGCGCCGTCGCGCTGGGCCTGGTACTGACCGGATGCGGGTCGTCCAAGGACAAGGCGGACGCCTCGGACAAGGGCGAGACCCGTGTGTTCGCCGCGGACAACGGCAAGATCAAGATCCCGGCCAAGCCGAAGCGCGTGGTCGCCACCGGCTATGCCGTGCCCGTCATGATCGAGGCCCACGCCCCGCTGGTCGGCATCTCGTCGTGGAAGCGCGGCGAGCCCATGATGAGCAAGAAGGACCTGGCCGCCTACAAGAAGCTCCCCAAGGTCGCGGGCGAGCAGGCGACGGAGACCAACTACGAGGCCATCGCCGAGGCCAAGCCCGACCTCATCGTCATCGGTGTCCCCGCCCCGGTGCTCGGCGACATCGACGTCAAGCGCCTGGAGTCCATCGCCCCGGTGGTGGCGATCGGCCCGACCGTGCCCTCCGCGTGGCGCGAGCTGTCCCGCAAGCAGGCCGACGCCGCGGGCTCCCTCAAGCAGTTCGACTCCCTCCAGGCCAAGTACGAGGCCAAGGCCGCCGAGCTGAAGAAGAAGTACAAGAACGTGCTGCCCCAGCTCAAGCTGGGGCACGTCGGCGCCTACGGCGAGTCCGCCAAGGGCACCTTCCAGCGCGAGTTCGGCCGCTCCTGGGGCACCAACATCGCCGAGGACGCCGGCGCCAAGTACTACGGCAAGGTCAAGAAGGCGGGGCCCGGCTCCCGCGCGGTCAGCGAGTACCCCTCCATCGAGGAACTGCCCGCCTCGCTGCGCGACGCCGACGCCATCACGTACTCGGTCATGGCCGACGGCAGCGTCCCGAAGTCGGTCCAGTACGTCATGGACTCGAAGCTGTGGAAGAACCTCCCCGCCGTCAAGGCGAAGAAGACCTTCCCGATCCGCTACACCGAGGCCGCGACCTACGGGCAGGCCATGCAGACCCTGGACGCGATCGACGAGTCGTTCGCTCCGCTCCTGAAGCGGTGACCGTCGCGGGCCGCGTGTCCGATGCGGCGCCCACCGGGCGGGAGACGGCACCCACCAAGCGGGGGGCGCCGCGGTTCGGGCTGCTCGTCGGCGGCCTGGTGCTGCTCGCGGCCGTCGCCGTGGTCAGCATGGGCGTCGGCGCCCGCCCGGTGCCGCCCATGGAGGTCGTACGGGCGCTGTTCGACTTCCACGGCACCGACGACGACCACGTGGTCGTGCGGGACGTCCGGGTGCCCCGCGCGCTGCTCGCCATCGCGGTGGGCGCCGCCCTCGCGGTGGCGGGCGCGCTGATCCAGACGCTGGCCCGCAACCCCCTGGCGGAGCCCGGCATCCTCGGTGTCACCGCGGGCGCCGGGTTCGCCATCACCCTCGGCTCGGCACTCGGCCTGGTCGGGGGACAGGCGGGCGAACTGGGCTTCGCGGTCACGGGTTCCGTGCTCGCGGCCCTGCTCGTCGTCGCCGTCGGGCGGCACTCACCGCTGCGCCTGGTGCTCGCCGGCGTCGCCCTGACCGCGGTCCTCAACGGCGTCGCCCTCGGTCTGCGCCTGATCTTCCCGGACGTCTTCGACACCTACCGCTTCTGGTCGGTGGGCTCGCTCGCGGCCCGGGAGAACGCACCGCTGGCGTGGCCGTTGACCGCGATCGTGGTGTGCCTGATCGGCGCGCTGCTCCTGAGCCGGGCGCTCAACGTCCTGAGTCTCGGCGAGAGCGTGGCGCAGACCCTGGGCGCGGGCGTGGCCCGCGTACGGGCCGCCGCGCTCGTCCTGATCACCGTGCTCAGCGGGGCGGCCACGGCGGTGGCCGGACCGATCCTCTTCGTCGGCCTGATCGTGCCGCACCTGGTCCGCAAGCCCGCGGGGGGCTCCGTGCCGTGGACGATTCTCTACACGATGGTGCTCGGCCCGATCCTGCTGCTCGTCGCCGACATGGGGTCGCGGGTCCTGCTGCCCACCGGCGAGGTGCCGGTGGCCATCGTGACCGCCTTCCTCGGCGGACCCATGCTGATCTGGGCGGTCCGCCGCCACGGGGCGGGGGCACTGTGAACACGCCGGAAACGACCGCCGTGCGCACCCGGCGGGGGAGCGCCGTGAGCGCGCTCGGGCTGCGGGTCGAACGCCGGACGATGGTCCTCGTCGCGGTCATGACCGTCCTGATCCTGGCCCTCGGCCTGGTGGGGCTCTGCTACGGCGCGTCCTGGTCGACCCCGCGCGAGGTGTTCGCCGCCCTCAGCGGGGCCGAGCCCTCCGTGGTGATCCAGGACTGGCGGCTGCCGCGGGTCCTCGCCGCCGTCGTCTTCGGCGCCGCGCTCGGAGTGGCCGGGGCCCTCTTCCAGAACCTCACCCGGAACCCGATGGGCAGCCCGGACGTGATCGGCCTCGACGCGGGCGCCTACACCGGCGCCCTGGTCGCCCTCACCGTCCTCTCGGGCACCTCCGCGCAACTGGCCGTCGGCTCGGTGCTCGGCGGTCTCGTCGTCGCCGCCGCGATCTACCTCCTCGCGTACGACCGGGGCTTCTCAGGGCTGCGCCTGGTGGTGATCGGCGTCGCCGTCAACGCCATGGTGACCGCGCTCAACTCGTGGATCGTGCTGCGCGCCGAACTGGAGGTCGCGATCGCCGCGGTCGGCTGGAGCGCGGGCTCCCTCAACGACGTGGGCTGGGACAACGTGGGCATCCCCTTCACGGTCATCGGCGTCCTGCTGGCCCTGATCGCCACCCGGGCGCACGCCATGCACCAGGCCTCGCTCGGCGACGCCGTCGCCGTGACCACCGGCGTCGGACTCGACCGGCTGCGGCTGCTCATGGTGCTCGTCGGCGTCGGCTGCACGGCCACGGTGACCGCGGTGGCCGGGCCGATCGCGTTCATCGCCCTGGCCGCACCGCAGATCGGCCGCAGGCTCGCGGGCGCGCCCGGCGTGCCGCTGCTGCCCGCCGCGCTGACCGGCGCGGTCCTGCTGCAGGGCGCGGACCTGATCGCTCAGATGCTGCTCGCGCCCGTCTCCCTGCCCGTCGGAGTGGTGAGCACCGCGATCGGCGGCTGCTACCTGATCTGGCTGCTTACCAAGGAGGTGAGGCGCGCGTGACCGCACGCCTGACCGCGCGGGAGATCACCCTGCGCTACGGAGACCGCGTGGTCTCCACCCGGCTGAGCCTGGACGTGCCCGACGGCGCGTTCACCGCCATCGTGGGCCCCAACGCCTGCGGGAAGTCGACCCTGTTGCGGGCCCTCGTACGGCTGCTCCGCCCCGACTCGGGGCACGTCGAACTCGACGGCCGCGCGGTCGGCGGCTACGCGACCAAGGCCCTGGCCAAGCAGCTCGGCTTCCTGCCGCAGGATCCGCTGGCCCCCGAGGACATCAAGGTCCGCCAGCTCGTGGCCCGGGGCCGCTTCCCGCACCAGTCGCTCCTGGCCCTGTGGTCGCCCCGGGACGAGGAGGCCGTCGCCGAAGCCATGGCCGCCGCCGGCGTCGCCGACCTGGCCGACCGGCCGGTGCAGCAGCTCTCCGGCGGTCAGCGCCAACGCGTCTGGATGGCCATGGTGCTCGCCCAGGAGACCCCCTACCTGCTGCTCGACGAACCGACGTCCTTCCTGGACATCACCCACCAGTACCAACTGCTCGGCCTGCTGGCCAGGCTGCGAGACGAGGGCCGCACGGTCATCGCCGTCCTGCACGACATCAACCAGGCGTGCCGCTTCGCGGACCACCTGGTCGCCATGAAGGACGGCCGGGTGGTCGCCGAGGGCGAGCCCGGCGCCATCGTGGACGCCGCGCTGATCAAGGACGTCTTCGACCTGCCGAGCGTCATCGTCCCCGACCCCGTGACGGACACGCCCATGGTCGTCCCCACACTGCAAGGAGAGTGAATTGAGCACCGCACGCGTGTCCTCGTCCTCGGCCGGTCCGCTCGACCTGACGAGCGCCCAGCTGGGCATCTGGAACGCCCAGCGCCTCGAACCGGATTCGCCGTACTACGTGGTCGGCGACGTCGTCGAGATATCCGGCGACGCCCCGGTCGACGTGGACGCCCTGGTCGAAGCGGTCCGCGCCACCACCGAGGAGGCCGAGACGCTGCGGCTGCGGGTGCGCGAGACGCCGGACGGACCGCGCCAGTCGGTCAGCGACGAGCCGGTCCCCGCACCCGAGGTGGTCGACGTCAGCGGTGCGGCCGACCCCGCCGCCGCGGCGGCCGCGCTCGTCGACGCCGAGCGCGCGCGGGCGGGCGAGACATGTCGAGGCATGGTAGAACGAACGCTCTATTCACGCACGGTCATCAAACTGTCCGACCGCGAGGTCTGGTACACCCAGCTCGGCCACCACCTGATCTTCGACGGCTACACCGCCGCGATGCTCGCCCGGCGCACCGCCGCCCGCTACACCGCCCTCGTGCGCGGCACCGAGCCGCCGAGGTCGACCTTCGGCTCCTTCCCCGAACTCGTCGCCGCCGACCGGGCCTACCGCGACAGCGACCGGGCCGCCGAGGACCGCGCCTACTGGGTCGAGCGCTTCACCCCGCTGCCCGACCTCGGCGACGTCGACACCGCCGCGGGGCCGCCCGAGCGCACCCTGACCGCCCGCGCCGTCGTCCCGGCCGGCCAGGTGGCCCGGCTGCGCGCGTTCGCCGACGAGGCGGGCGTCACCTGGGGCGAGGCGCTGATCGCCGGATACGCGGCGTTCCTGCACCGCATGCTGGGCCGCACCGACGTGGTGTTCGCCCTGCCGCTGATGTGCCGCACCGGCTCGACCGAACTGCGCACCCCCGCCATGGCGGTGAACGTCCTGCCGCTCCGCGTGGCCGTGCACCCCGGCGACGGCCTCGGCGAGCTGAGCCGCCGGGTCGCGGCCGCCATGAAGGAGATGCGCGACCACCAGCGGTACCGCGGCGAGGACCTGCCCCGCGACCTCGGCGTGCCCGGCGCGGGCGCGCTCCTGCACGGCCGCGGCATCAACCTCAAGGCGTTCGACCTCACCCTCGACTTCGCCGGGTCCACCGGAGTGATGCGCAACGTCGCGGGCGGCCCGCCGGAGGACATGGGCCTGAGCGTCCTGCCGACCCGCGACGGCGGCCTGCTGTTCGGCTTCGAGGTCGACGCCCGCACCAACGACCAGGCCGCGGTCGACGCCAAGCTGACCGGCCTGCGGGCCCTGCTCGCCGGGCTCACCGACGGCCTGCCCGTGGGCCGGATCGCCCTGACCGACGACGCGGACCGGCTCCTCGCGGACTGGGCACCGCCCGCCCTGCCCGGCACCCCCGTCGACGTACCCACCGCGTTCGCCGCGATGGCCGCCGCGGACCCCGCGGGCACCGCCCTGGTGTACGGCGCCGAACGCCTCTGCGCCGGGGACCTGGCGGGCCGGGTGCACCGCGTCGCCCGCGCGCTGCGGGCCCGCGGCATCGGACCCGACGACCTCGTGGCCCTCGCCCTGCCGCGCTCCGCGGACCTGGTGGTCGCGCTGCTCGCGGTCCTCGACGCGGGCGCCGCCTTCCAGCCGCTCGACGCCGCGCACCCGGCCGAGCGGCTGCGCGAGCTGATCGACGACACCCGCCCCGCGCTCGTCCTCACCGACGGCACGCTCGACGGACTGCCGTGGACGACCCTGCTCGACGAGGCCGCCGCGCTGTCCGACGCGCCGCTGCGGGACGACGAGTTGGCCGCTCCCCGCCACCCCGAGCACCTCGCCTACGTGATCCACACCTCCGGGTCGACCGGCCGCCCCAAGGGCGTCCTCGGCCGGGTCGGCGGCCTCGCCGCGCTCCTGCACCACCAGCGGGCCACGGTCATCGCCGAGGCCGAGGGCGCCACGCGCAGGCGGCTGCGCGTCGCCCACACCTACTCGTTCGCCTTCGACTCCGCCTTCGACCACCTGGTGTGGCTCCTGTGCGGCCACGAACTGCACGTCTACGACGCCGAGACGGCGCGCGACGCCGACGCCCTGCTCGCCGCGTACGCCCGCGACGGCATCGACGTCGTGGACACCACGCCGTCCATGGCCGCGCCGCTGATCGAGGGCGGCCTGCTCGACCTGCGCCCGGCGCTCCTCGTCCTGGGCGGCGAGGCCACCCCGCCCGCGCTGTGGCGCAAGGTCGCCGCGTCGGGGATCACCGCGCGCAACATCTACGGGCCCACCGAGGCCACCGTGGACGCCACCACCGCGCGGATCACCGGCGACGAGCCCACCATCGGCCACCCGCTGGCGGGCACCCGCGTCCTCCTGCTCGACCACGCCCTGCAGCCCGTACCGCACGGCACCGCCGGCGAGCTGTACCTGGCAGGACCCCACCTGGCCCGCGGCTACCTCGGCAGGCCCGGGGCGAGCGCCGAGCGCTTCGTCGCCGACCCGTTCGGCGCGCCCGGCCAGCGCATGTACCGCACCGGCGACCAGGCCCGCTGGGTGCCCGGACGCGGCCTCGAATACCTCGGCCGAGGCGACGGCCAGATCAAGATCCGCGGCCACCGGGTGGAGACCGGCGAGGTCGAGGCCGCGCTCGGCGCGGTGCCCGGCGTCACCGCGGCCGCCGCCACGGTGCGCTCGTCCCGCCTGATCGGCTACGTCGTGGCCGCCTCGGTCACCGGTGACGCCGTGCGCGCCCACCTGGCCGAGCGGCTGCCCGAGCACATGGTGCCCGCGGCCGTGGTGGTCCTCGACGAACTGCCCGTGACGCCCAACGGCAAGCTCGACCGCGCCGCCCTGCCCGCGCCCGCGGCCACCGGCGGCGGCCGGGAGCCGCGCACCGAGCGGGAGCGGCTGCTGTGCGCCGTACTCGCCGAGGTGTTCGACGTCGAACGGGTCGGCGTGGACGACGACTTCTTCGCCCTCGGCGGCGACAGCATCACCGCCATCACCGTCAGCAGCCGACTCCGGGCCAAGGGCTTCGAGCTGCGCCCGCGCGACCTGCTGGCCCGCCGCAGCTTCGCCGCCCTGGCCGCGTCCGCCGACGCGGTCGACGACGACACCCGGGTCACGGACGACCCGACCGGGCCGGTGCCCGCGCCGCCGATCGTGCGCGGCCTGCTCGACCCGCACCCCGACGTGGACACCGTCGCCGGATACGCCCAGTGGACCGCCCTCCGCGTCGAAGAGCTCACCCACGGAGACCTGGCCAAGGGCGTCCAGACCGTCCTCGACCACCACGACGCGCTGCGCCTGCGCGTGGACGACGGCCTGGAGGTGCTGCCCCGCGGGGCGGTGCGCGCCGTCGTCAACGAGGTGCACGGCGAGGACGTGACCGCGCTCGCCGAGCACCTCGCCGGTGAACTCGACCCGCGCTCGGGCGACTTGCTGCGCGCCACCCTGGTGAGGACCGGCGACGGCACCCCCGACCGCCTGGTCGTCGTCGTGCACCACCTCGCCATGGACGGCGTCTCCTGGCGCGTCCTGCTGCCCGACCTGCACACGGCCTGCACCGGCGGCACCCTCGCCCCGGCCGGCGCGTCCTGGCGGCGCCACGCCACGCTCCTCGCCGAGCAGGGCACCTCCGGCGCGCGACGCGGCGAACTCGACCACTGGCGCGCCGCGCTCGACTCCGCGCCCCGCCTCGGCGCCCGCCCCCTGGACCAGACGCGGGACACCGTCGCCACCGCCCACCGCTCGGTCACCGTGGCCTCGCCGGAGGTCACGGAGGCGCTCCTGACCACCCTGCCCGCGGCCTACCGCGCCGGGGTCGACGAGGTCCTGCTCGCCGCGCTCGTCCTCGCCCTGCGGAACCGGGGCGTCGGCGGCGACGCCGTCACCGTCACGATGGAGGGCCACGGCCGCGAACACCTCGATCTGGCCCGCACCGTCGGCTGGTTCACCAGCGAGTACCCGGTGCGCGTCCCCGCGTCCGGCGACGCGGGACGGCTCCTGCGCGCGGCCAAGGAGGCCCGGCGCTCCGTCCCCGACGGCGGCGTCGGCTACGGCGTCCTGCGCCACCTCGACCCGCAGGCGGGCCCCGAACTCGCGGCCACGCCGCCGCCGGACGTGCTCCTGAACTACCTGGGCCGCTTCGCCCCGCTGACCGCGCCGGGCTGGCGCCTGCCGGAGCGGGACGCCTTCGCGGTCACCGAACCCGACGACAAGGCGCTGGAACAGGTCCTCGCCCTCAACTGCTTCGTCCACGAGGAGGGCGCGCCCCGCCTCGCCGTCGAGTGGACGGCCGCGACCGAGGTCCTCCCCGCCGACGCCGTGAAGGACCTCCAGACGGCCTGGGCCGCCGCGCTCGCCGCCCTCGCCGCCCACGCGCGCACGACCCCCGGCGGGCTCACCCCCTCCGACCTGCCCCTGGTCGACCTCGACCAGGACGCCATCGACGCCCTCGAACGCACCGGCCGCGTCGCCGACGTCCTGCCCGCGACCCCGCTGCAACTCGGCCTGTCCTTCCACACGCTGGTCCGCGAACAGCAGGACACCGACGTCTACGTGGTCCAGGCCGTGACGACTCTGGTCGGCGACCTTGACCCGGACCGGATGGCGGCGGCCGCCCGCGAGCTGCTGCGCCGCCACCCCGCGCTGCGGGTGTACCTGGGCACGGCAGGGGACGACGTGGTGCAGGTGATCCCCGCCGACGTCGCCCTGGACTGGCGGCAGGACGACGACTTCGACACCGCCGTCCGCACCGAGCTCCAGCGCCCCTTCGACCCGGCGAACCCGCCGCTGATCCGCTTCCTGCTGTCCCGCGTCGGCCCGCACGAGCACAAGCTGGTGATCACCAACCACCACGCCCTGCTCGACGGCTGGTCGATGCCGCTGGTCGGCCGCACCCTGCTCGCCCTCTACGCCGAACTGGGCGGCGGCCCCGCCGCTCCCACCGCCCCGCCCCTGTCGGAGTACTTCCGCTGGCTCGCCGGGCGGGACCACCAGGCGTCCCTGGCCGCGTGGCGCGAGGCCCTGGACGGAGTCGACGACGCGACGCGCCTCGCCCCCGCGAGCACCGTCACCGGCGTCGAGCGGCCCGGCCGCGTGACCGTCGACCTCGGCCGGGAGTTCAGCGACCGCCTGCGCGCCTTCGCCCGCGCACAGGGAATCACCCTGACCACCGTGCTCCAGACGGCCTGGGGCCTGCTGCTCGGCAGGCTCACCGGGCGCCGCGACGTCGTGTTCGGCTGCCCGGTGTCCGGGCGGCCCGCCGAGGTCGACGGCGTGGAGTCGATGATCGGCCAGCTCGGCACCACCATCCCGGTGCGCGTGGCGCACCCCCAGGACCGCACCGCGCGGGACCTCATGGCGGACGTACACGCCCAGAGCGTGGCCCTCGCCGACCACCACCACGTCGGCCTGCCCGGAATCCAGCGGGCGGTGGGCGTCGGCGAACTGTTCGACACCATGCTGGTGATGGAGAACTTCCCGCTCTCCAGCCGCAAGCGCACCCCGCTCGCCCCCGGCCTCGACCTGACCGGCGTGGACATCACCGACGCCACGCACTACGCGCTCACCGTGATCGTGATCCCCGACGACGCGATCACCATCGGCCTCGGCTACCAGCCGAGCGCCTTCGCCGAGACGACCGTGCGCGACTACGGCCGCTGGCTGCACAACCTCCTGCGGGAGATCGTCGCCGACCCGGCACGGCCCGCGGTCCGGCTGCCCGCGCTCGACCCCGAGGAGCGGCAGCGGATGCTGCGCACCGGCACCGAGGTCGTCCCCGCCAAGGCCCGCGGCCACTGGCTGGAGGAGTTCGCCGCCTGGGTGCGCCACAAGCCCGACGCCGAGGCCCTGGTCTGCCGCGACCGCAGCCTCAGCTACGCCGAGCTCGACCGCGAGGCCAACCGCCTCGCCCACGCGCTGATCGCGCGCGGCGTACGGCCTCAGGACCCGGTGGCGGTCCTGCTCGGGCGCGACATCGAGATGACCGTGGCCCTGTTCGGCGTGGCCAAGGCGGGCGCCGTGTACGTCCCCCTGGACCCGAGCTACCCGCGCGAGCGCCTGGCGTTCATGCTCGACGACATCGCCCCGGCCGCCGCCGTGACGACCGGCGCCGAACTGCCCGCCGAGAGCGACATCCCGGTCCTGCGGCTCGACGACGCGGCCACGCTCGCCGCCGCCCCCGGCACCGACCCGGCCGAGGCGCGCTCCCGCCTCACCGACGACGCGCTCGCCTACGTCATCTACACCTCCGGCACCACCGGCCGCCCCAAGGGCGTCGGCGTCACTCACCGCGGCGTGCCCGACCTGATCGCCCTCCAGGAGGAGGTCGTCGGCGTCACCGAGCACGACCGGTATCTGCACTTCGCGTCGACCAGCTTCGACGTCGCGTTCTGGCAGACCATGGTGCCGCTGCTGTCCGGCGGCACCTCCGTGATCGCCCCCGAGGAGGTCCGCGTCCCCGGCGACGAACTCCTCGACTACATCGTCGAGCACCGGGTCACCGGGGTGAACCTGCTGCCGTCGTTCCTGGCCGCGATGCCCGACGACCGCACCGTCGACCCCGACGTGTTCTTCGTCGTCGGCGCCGAGCGCCTCGACCCTGAGCTGGCCCGGCGCTGGGGCACGGGCCGCAAGGCGCTGTTCAACGCCTACGGCCCCACCGAAGTCACCATCAACTCCGTGACCTGGACCTACGAACCGGACGACCCCGGCCCGCTGCCGATCGGCCGCCCCGACCCCAACGTCCGCGCCTACGTCCTCGACGGCGGGCTCCAGCCCGTCGGCGCCGGCGTCACCGGCGAGCTGTACCTGGGCGGGCCCAGCGTGGCCCGCGGCTACCTCGGCCGCCCCGGTCTGACCTCCGAGAGGTTCGTCGCCGACCCGTTCGCCGCGCCGGGGGAGCGCATGTACCGCACGGGCGACCTCGTGCGCTGGCGGCCGGACGGACAGCTGGTGTTCCTCGGCCGCGTCGACCACCAGGTCAAGGTCCGCGGCTTCCGCGTCGAGCTGGGCGAGATCGAGTCCACGCTGACCCGCCACCCCGCCGTGCGCGCCAGCGCGGTGATCGTGCGCGAGGACCGGCTCGTCGGCTACGTCATCCCCACCGACGGAGCGGACCTGGACACCGCGGAGCTCCGCGCGTACCTGGCGGGCGAACTGCCCGACCACATGGTGCCGACGGCGTTCGTGGAGCTCGACCGCCTGCCGCTGAGCCCCAGCGGCAAGCTCGACGCCGCCGCCCTTCCCGCCCCCGAGATCGCGGCCGCCGCGCGCCGCGCACCGGCCACCGAGGCCGAAGCCGTGCTCCTCCGCGTGTTCCAGGACGTCCTCGGCACCGACGACATCGGACCCGACGACGCCTTCTTCGCCATCGGCGGCGACAGCATCGTGTCGCTGCAAGTGGTCTCGCGCGCCCGCCGCAAGGGCCTCGGCCTGACCGCGCGGGACGTGTTCGAGGGCGAGACGGTCGCCGGGATCGCCGCGCGCGCCCGCGCCCTGGACGGCGGCGCGGGCCCCGTGACCGGCGACGCCCCGCTGACCCCGATCATGCGGGACCTGCTGCGCCGCGCGGGCACCGCCGCCGACGGCTTCTGCCAGTGGGTGGAGATCTGCGTCCCCGCGGGCGGCGACGAGACGACCTGGCGCTCCGCGCTCGACGCGCTCCTGGCCCGGCACGACGTACTGCGGGCCCACCTGGTGGACGACGCCCTGCGCGTCCCCGAGGCCGGAGCCGTCACCGCCGCCGACGTCCTCACCCGCGTACGGGCGGACGACGAAGAGCCGCGTGCCCTGGTCGACTCCCACGTCGCCGCGGTCCGCGCGGCGATGGACCCGCGCACCGGACCCCTCCTGCGCGCGCTGTGGGTGGACCGCGGACCCGAACGGCCCGGCAGGCTCGTCCTGATCGCCCACCACCTGGTCGTCGACGGCGTGTCCTGGCGCGTCCTCCTCGACGACGTGCAGCACGCCTACACCGGCGGCGCCCTCGCCCGGCACGGCCAGTCGTTCGTCGGCTGGGCCCGCACGCTGCGCGAGGCCGACCGGCGGGCCGAACTGCCGCACTGGCAGGGCATGACCGCCACTCGGGCGCTCACCGGGCCGCTCGACCCCGCCCGGGACACCGTGGCCACCGCGGCGCACCACGAGATCCGGCTCGACGCCGACACGACCCGCGCCCTGATCACGACCCTGCCCGCCGCGTACCGCAGCACGCCGGACGCCGTGCTCCTGACCGCGCTCGCCCAGGCGGTCCACGCCTGGCGCGGCACCCCGGAGGTCCTGGTCGCCCTGGAGAGCCACGGCCGTCCCACGTCGGTCGACCTGTCGCAGACGGTCGGCTGGTTCACCGCCGTGCACCCCGTACGCCTCGACGCGCGCGACGACGTGCGGGCCGTCAGGGAACGGCTGCGCGCCCAGGGCGACGGCCTCGGCCACGGCATCCTCGCCGCGGCCGGGCTGCTCGACCCGGTGGCACCGGAAGTCGCCTGGAACTACCTCGGCCAGTTCCCCGGCGCCCCGACCGCGGAGACGCCGTGGCAGCCCGCCCCCGACGCCGACCCGCTCGGCTCCGGAGGCACCGACGAACTGCCCCTGCCGCACAGCCTGATGGTCAACGCCCTGGTGCGCGACGACGCGCTCGGGGTGCGGATCACCTGGCCGTCCGCGCTGTTCACCGCCGCCGAGATCGAGGACCTCGCCGGGCACCTCCGGGCCGCGCTGCTGCGCACCGCCGCCGCACCGGAGATCAGCGGGCTCGACGGGGACCGGCCGATCGCCGAGGTGCAGCCGCTCACCCCGCTGCAGGAGGTGATGCTGCGCCACGCGCGCACCGAGCGCCCCGACCCCTACACCGTGCAGTCGACGTTCACGCTCGCCGGTGAGCTCGACGTCGACGCCCTGCGCGTCGCGGGCGAGGGCCTCCTCGCCCGGCACCCGAACCTGGGCGCCGTGTTCCCCGCGGGCCTCGCGGTGATCCCGGAGTCGCCGCGGCCGGACTTCCGGGTGACCGACGGGCCCGCGGAGGAGGCCTTGGCGGCCGATCTGGCCGAGCCCTTCGACCTGGCCGAAGGACCGCTCGTCCGGCTGACCGTGATCCGCCGCGGCCCCGAACGCGCCGACCTGGTCCTGACCACCCATCACGTGCTCTCCGACGGCTGGTCGGCGCCGCGCATCCTGACCGAGCTGTTCGCCCTCTACGCCGCCCGTGTCCGGGGCGAGGAGCCGGACCTGCCCGCTCCCGTACCGTTCGGCGACTATCTGCGCTGGCGCGCCGACCACGAGCCCGACCTCGACGTCTGGGCCGCGGAACTGGACGGCCTGCCCGAGGGCGACCACGTGCACAGCGGCGAGCCGGGGCCCACGTGGCAGGAGCCCGCGCTCATCGCGTTCGAGGCGCCCCTGGTGGCCGACCTCGCCCGGCTCGCCGCACGCCGCGGCCTGACCCAGAACACCCTGGTGCAGGGCGCGTGGGCGGTCCTCCTCGCCCGGCGCTCCGGGCGCGCGGACGTCTGCTTCGGCGCCATGGTCGCCTGCCGTCCCCCGGAGCTCGAAGGGGCCGAGGAGATCATCGGTCTGCTCGCCAACACCGTGCCCGTCCGCGCACGGCTCGACGGCACGCTCGCCGAGGCGCTCACCGACCTCCAGGCCCGGCAGCGGGCCCTGGTCGAGCACCAGCACGTCGCCCTGACCGACCTGGAGCGGCTGACCGGGCGCCACCGGCTCTTCGACAGCCTCGTGGTGTTCGAGAACTACCCGGTCGACCCCGACCGGCTGCGCGAACCCGCCCCCGGGCTCACCGTCGTCGGCACCCGCTTCCGCGAGGCCACCCACCACCCGGTGACCTTGACCGTCATGCCGGACGGCGACGGCTGGACCGGCGTGCTCGCCCACCGGGCCGGAGTGGACGTCGACGGGCTCGCCGACGAACTCCTCGACCTGCTCCGCACCCTGGGCGCCCACCTCGACGACGACGTACGCGATCTGCTGGAGCGCCGATGAGCGAGAAGGTCGTACCGCCGCCCGCGAAGGTCGACGCGGAACTGCTGCGCATCGCGTTCATCCTGGTCCTCGGCACCTTCATGGCCACGGTCGACGCCACGATCGTCAGCGTCGGCATCGACACCCTGTCCGCGGAGTTCGGCGCCTCGGTCACCGAGATCCAGTGGGTCTCCACCGCCTATCTGCTGGCGGTGGTGGCCGCGGTGCCCGCGTCCGGCTGGCTGGCGGGACGGTTCGGCGGCCGCCGGACCTGGCTCGCCGCCGTGGGCGTGTTCCTGCTCGGCTCCGCGCTGTGCGCGCTCGCCTGGTCGGCGACCAGCCTGATCGTGTTCCGGGTGATCCAGGGCCTCGGCGGCGGGATGCTGCCCGCGACCGGGCAGGCCCTGCTCGCCCGGATCGCGGGCCGCGAGCGCACCGGGCGGGTGATCAGCGTCGTCTCGGTCGTACCGCTCCTGTCGCCGGTGCTCGGCCCGCTGGTCGGCGGCTCCATCCTCGGCGTGTCGTCCTGGCCGTGGCTGTTCCTGGTGAACCTGCCGATCGGCGCGGCCGCGATGCTCCTCGCGCGCCGCTACGTGCCCGAGGTGCCGCCGTCCCCCCGGCGGACGGCGTTCGACCTGCGGGGCGCCGTCCTCCTGTCGCCCGGACTCGCCATCCTCGTCTACGGTCTCACCGAGGTCGCCCACGGCCGCACCCTCCCGGCCGCGCTGGGCGTCACGGCGGGCCTGGCGATGCTCGTGGCGTTCACGGTGCACGGGCTGCGCACCAGCCGGACACCGCTGGTCGACCCGCGGCTGTTCACCCGGCCGCCGTTCGGCGCCGCCGCGCTCGCCCTGCTCGTCCTGGGCGCTTCGGTGTTCGGCACGATGTTCCTGCTGCCGCTGTACTTCCAGACGGGCCGCGGCCTGTCGGCGTGGGAGGCCGGGCTGCTGCTCGCCCCCCAGGGCCTGGGCGCGGCGGCCGGTTCGGTCCTGGTCAACCGCACCATCGACAAGGTCGCGCCCCGGACCCTGGTGGTCTCCGGCATCGCGCTGATCGTCGTCGGCACGGTCCCGTTCACCCAACTCGGCCATGAGCCACCGGACATCGTGATCGCCGCGGCGCTCACCGTGCGGGGTGTCGGCATGGCCATGATCGGCGCACCGGTGATGAACATCGTCTACAGCCGCATCGAGCCCGAACACCTTCCGCGCGCCTCCGGAGCCCTCAACCTGCTCAACACGGTGGGCGGTTCCCTCGGCACCGCCGTCCTCGCCGTGGTCCTGCAGAACCGGCTCTCCGCGCGCGACGCCGACGTCTCCTGGGCGTTCGGCGACACCTTCTGGTGGGTCCTCGGCTTCTGCCTGTTCGCGGCCGCCGGGGCGACACGACTACCGCGGACCCAGGCCAGGAAGCCGTAGGACGCTCCCGGCCCCCGGCCGGGCCCGCCCCCCGCGAGCTGTTTCTTACGTGCTTTTGCCGTAGCTCTGCCGTCGCTGTGAAGCGCGCCCTGCACCGTAGTGCTCGCACCCGGGGGACACCGGGCGATCCCGGAGCCCGAGGGGCCCGAGGCAGAGGAGAGGGCGATGACGTACAAGAACAAGGCGCGGCGCGCGGGCCTGGCGGTGGGCGTGCTGGCGGTGCTGGCCTCGGTGCTGCCCACCGCGGCCGCGACGGCCACCACCGCCGCGCCGGCGAGCGCGGCCGCGGTGCCCTCCGGCTGGTGCCCTTCCGTGCCCGGGCACGAGGTCGACTGCGGCCAGGAGAAGCGCCCGCTCGTGGCGGGCAAGCCGCAGCTCGGCGCCGTCAAGGTGAGCTACGCGGTGGTGCGCCACCGCGCGCCGGGCCCCGCCAAGGGCACCGTCGCCCTGAATCCGGGCGGCCCGGGCGAGACCCTGATCGACAAGGCCAAGGAGGTCACCTGGGCCCTGGAGGGGCTGCTGAAGGACCACGACGTCCTGCTCGTCGACCCGCGCGGCACCGGCAAGTCGGAGCGCGTCCCGTGCGGCGTCACCGACGCCGAGTACCGGTTCGGCACCCGCGCCCAGCAGCGGGCCGCCGTGGAGCGGTGCGGCAAGAACCTCGGGCCGAAGGCCGCGGGCTTCACCTCGGCGGCCACCGCCGACGACATCGACGCCATCCGCGCCCGTCTCAAGGTGCGCAAGCTCAGCCTCTACGGCCTGTCGTACGGCACCTATCTGATGCCGGTCTACGCCTCCCGGCACCCGGAGAGCGTACGCAACATCGTCCTCTCGGGGGCCTACCCCCTCGCGCTCGACACCATGGCGCGGCCCAGCGCGCAAGCGGTCTCGCTGACCCTGCGCCGGGTGTGCGAGCGCAGCGTGCCGGTGGCGTGCGACGGCGAGCAGACCGTGCGGGACCTGGCCACCACGGCCGCGCGCCTGCGCGCCGAGCCGCTGACGATCCCGATAGCCACCGGCCACGGCGTCTACAAGAAGAAGTTCACCGAGGACAAGCTCGCCAACCTGCTGTTCGAGGCGGCGAGCAGCGGGGTCGGCTTCGAGCCGGACAAGCCCTCGCTGCTCGGCCAACTGCCGCACGCCCTGAACCGGTTCGTGAAGGGTGACACCGCGCCGCTGCGCGAGCTGGTGCGGGCGGAGGGCGAGTCGGGCAGCGAGCTGGACCAGGCCCCCTACATCGCGGTCGTCTGCAACGACTACCGCAGGGACTGGTCGAAGGACGCGTCGCGGTCCGAGCGGTGGCGCCAGTACCGCGCCGCCCTCGCGGCGGTGCGCCCCGGTGAGCACGGCGCGTTCAGCGCCAAGGGCTTCACCGAGGGCACCACGGACGCGGGCGACGTGTGCATCGGCTGGCCGGGCAAGGACACCCCGAACCCCCAGCCCACGAAGCCGAAGCTGCCGAACGTACCGGTCCTCGTCCTGTCCGGCGACCTCGACTCCAACACCCCCGACGCCAGCGGGAAGAAGGCCGCCGGGCAGTTCCGCGACAGCCGCTTCCACTCGGTCCGCAACATGGGCCACGTGCCCGAGCTTGAGCTGAGCCGCTGCGTGGCGGGCGTCTCCTCGCGCTTCATCCGCGCCAACGACCCGGGTGACACCTCCTGTCTGCGGTCCCTCCCGCCGATCGCGGTCACTCCGGTACGCCGCTGACCCCGGCCCCCGAGGGCCCGCCCGGCCAGCAGGCGTGGAAGGCGAAGCGGAGATGCCCCTCGGGGGTGAGGTGCAGCGCGAGGTCGTGTTCGTCGACCTCGCGCTGCCCGTACGTGTGGCGCGGGACCGGCAGCGGCTGCTCCTGGTCGGCGGGCGACGCGGGCAGCCAGGCGGGCTGACCGGTCGGGCTGGTGCCCGCGAAGTCGGTGATGGTCAGGGTGACCCCGTCGGGATCGGTGTGCACCCACAGGCGGCAGCGCGGCCGCTCGCTGTGGCCCGCCACGTAGTCGGCGCCGAGCCGGGCCACCTCCGCCGCGCGCCGCGCGAGCACCGGTGGGGCGCCGATCGCGGTGAGCAGGCACTGGGCGGCCTCGCCCAGGAGCATCTGGGTGCGGGGCGCGCGACCGACCTCGACGGCGAGGCACAGCCTCGGCAGCCGGGCGCCCCGGGCGCGGGTCAGGTCCACAGGGCGGTGGACGGCGGTCGGCATACCAGCCCTCCAGCTATGTGCCAGAAGAGAGGCCATGAGGGAGCGCTCACCCACTCGCTCGCGGCCCGACGGCTACAGCGATGGCCGGGGTCTGGGACCACGAGGAACGTACGGCGTGCGGCGGACGGAGCCTAGAACGACCTCGGCCAACCTGTGCCGACCAGGGACGACACCGTCCGGGATACGTACGACGGACGACCCGGCCCACCGTGAATCGAATGAACTTTCGCCATGGGGGAGCGGCTCTGCTCGCAGACGACGGCACCGGGGCCGGGCATCACTCCGCGCGCCGCCGCGGCCCCGGCGAGCCGACGAGGGTGAACGCGGCCCAGATCTCCGGGGCCCGCCACTTGCGACGCGTCGTCAGCACCGCGCGCCGCAGCGCCTCGGCGGGGTCGCCGGTCAGCGCCAGCTCCTGGTGGAAGCAGACCAGGGCGTCATGGGTGGGCTCCTCGGGCACCTCCCAGAGCGTGGCGAGGACCGTGGAGACACCGGACATGAGGAAGGTGCGGGCCAGGCCGAGCACGCCGTCGGCGGTCACCAGGCCCTGGCCGGTCGCGCAGCACCCCAGGACGGCGATCCTGGCCCGGGTCGGGGTGCTGGCCAGCAGGGTGCTGGTGAGCTGCCCGTGCTCGTCGCCCGCGGGGGTCAGCGCGATGCAGCCGGGGAGCTGGTCGAGCCGCAGCCGTGCGTCGAGCACGGCGTGGCAGGAGAAGTGCAGCAGATCCGCCGAGCCCATCCGGTCGAGCACGGCCGGTACGGTCGCCGCGGGGCCCGCCAGGGCGGAACCTCCGTGGACGCGCGCCACGGCCCGCGCCGTCTCCAGCGTCAGGGGCAGGTCGGACAGCGGCAGCAGGCGCCCGTCCGGGGTCGGCACCACCGCGTCCCGGACGCCGCCCACCACGAGTGGGCCTGACGTCCCGGGCTCCCGTTCGCCGTCGCGCCACACGTCGTCGTGCGCGATCAGCTCCAGGGCGTGCAGGGAGGGCACCAGGGTGAGGGAGCACCGGCTGATGAGCGGTTCCCCCGAGCCGACGGGCAGCGCGGCGAAGGGCACCGACCACAGGCCGCGCTGCGGCACGATGACCAGCCGCGCCGTCGGCCCCTCGGGCAGCAGCCGCGCGACCTTCCCCAGGAGCACCTCGGCCCACCCCGCCATGAGCGCGGCATCGCCGACCTGGCTCTCCAACTGCCGTACGGCGTCCAGGAGATCCACCGGAGGCGACTCGTCCAAGCGCTCGTCGTCGGTCACTTCGCGCTGCACCTCGTGGTGGATGCCCCCGTCGGGAGCCACCACCCACATGTGGATCTCCCGCAGCCGGGGGGCCTGGCCGCTGACGGCCTCGATCTCGAAGTGAGGGGCGTACACCAGCAGCGTCGCTCCCAATCGGCGGGCCAGCCGCCGCATCCGCTCGCTGCCGGGCGGCTCCGCCGGCACCTGGGCCCGAGCGGGGCGGGCGGCGCGGATGCGCTCGCTCAGCGGGCCGGAGCGGCCCCGCTCGGCGGCCTCCAGGGCCCCGGTCACGTCCTCGACGCCGAGCCGCAGCTCCTGGGCGACCTGGGTGAGGGCCGTGGCATGCACGTCGAAGAGGCCGACCGAACCGGCCTCGTCGCTCGCCGCCCGCAGCAGGGGCGCCCACAACTCCTCGGCCCGCCGCGCGTGGTGACGGGCCGAGGGCAGGTCCCCGGCGCCCAGGAACGCGTGCGCCAGATTGAGGTGCCCGGTCGCCATCCCCCGGTGATCGGCGATGCGCCGCTTCAGCTCGAGGGCGCTCTCCAGATCCGCGACGGCCTCCGCGGGCCGGCCTCCTTGAAGGCGTATGCCCGCCCGGAGGTTGAGCGCGACGGCACGCTGCCGCGGCTGTCCCGGGGGCAGAGCGGCGAGCAGCGCGTCGGCCATGGCCACCGCTTCCTCGTGCCGGCCCGCCCGGCTGAGCACCTCAAGCCTCGTCACCTGCGCCTGCTGGGCGAGCAGCGGGATGTGCCGGGCCGCGGCCCAGGCCCGCCGCATGGCCTCTTCGGCCTCGTCGGTGTGCCCCGCCCGGCTGAGGGCCAGCGCCCGGTTGCCCTCGACCTCGGCCACCACGAGGTCGTCATCGTCGGACCGCATCCAACCACGGGCGGTCTCGGCCCACTCAAGGGCTCGCTCACGGTGCCCGACCCCGTTCGCCGCCAGGCTCAGCTGGCTCGCGGCGAGGGCCGCCCTGGGAGCGCTGTCCAGCTCCCGCGCGACCTCGAAGGCCTGCTGCTGCACCTGCTCCGCGTCCCCGAAGCGCCCGGCATGGGCGAGGGCGCTGCCCAGGTTGCTCAACAGCGACCAGCGCAGCTCCCGGCCCGTCTCGTCAGCGGGCTCACCAAGGGCCACCAGCGCCTCCCGGAACGCCTCGGCCGCCTCGACGAGCCGCCCGATCTGCGCGACCGCCTCCCCGTACTTTCCGAGGGCGGTGGCCCGGTCCTCGGGGCTGCCGTGGTCGGCGGCCCACGCGCGGTAGTCGAGGGCGCGCCGCTCCGCCTCGTCCAGGAGCCCTGCCATCATGCAGGCGGTGACCAGGGGTTCGAGCACCTTGGGCAGTTCGTCGTCGAGGCCTTCGGCGGTGAGCGCCTCCAGCGCGAGCGTGAGGTCGTCCCGGGCGGCCTGCCAGCGCCCTTCGCGCGCCGCCTTCACCCCGTCGACGCGCTTGACCTCGGCCCGCAGCCGTCGCCGGATCCCCATGCCGTGCTCCCCCCTCGTCCCCATGTCCCGTCCCGCGTACGCGGCTCGCACCGCTGCTCCGCTTCTCGTACGCCGCTCGTGCTCACGTCCCGTTCCGCGTCCGTCGCCGTCGGCCCAGCACGTCGGCCGAGGCCGCCACCACCGCACCGGCCCCGGCGCCCACCAGCGACCACCCGGCCTGTTGCGCACCGCCCTCGGTGCCCTCGGCCACCAGGGTCGCGGCGACCCACCCCACCGACGCGCCCACGGCTCCCAGGAGTACGTGGTGCAGCACGGCGTAGGAGCCCGTACGCACGGTGGAGCGCGACCAGGCGATCACGGTCACGGGAAGCGTCAGGGCGAGCGCCGCGAGCAGGGCGATCACCGGCGCCCGCACCGGGCCGGGCATCGGCACGCGATGGCCGAAGGCCTGCACGGCGGCGAGACCCATCAACAAGGCGCCGATGAAGGAGGTCTGCAACAGCGTCAGACGCTGCCGGTGATCGGCCAGGTGCAGGTCGGTCGCCGCCAGGGCCTCGCGGGACACCTCGGCCGATGCCTCGATGGTCGCCTGGAGGTACTCCAACTCGTCGTCGACGTCCTGCCGCAGCCGCTCCCCGAGCAGCAGGTCACCGGCGAACGGGCCCGCGTCCGCGAGCCCGGCGTCCGGCGCCGGATCGCACTCCCCGGGCACGGACGCGACCAGGTTGGCGCGGGCGATCTCCACCGTGCGGCGCAGCATCCGCAGCCTCGACGCCGCCACGATCAGCCCCTGTGCGTCGGTCCTCAACGCGACCAGGACGACACGGGCGTCGAGGACCTCGCGCAGGGCGGGCCGGTCCCCGCCGAGCAGCCGCGCGGTGACCTCCGACGCCCGCCGCACCGCCTCATCGGCGCGGTCGCGCAGCTCCCCGTGACGGCTGCCGTCGAGCACCGCCCGCTCGTACCGCAGCTTCGCCGCGTGCAGCGCGTAGCGCGTCAAGGGGGCGAGCCGGTCCCGGGCGTGCCAGGCGAAGGCGTCCAACTGGCGTTCTCGCGCGACGGGGGCGAGCGCCACGAGCCGCCTCCGGACCGCCGGGGCGACGGCCCCGGGCACCTCCCAGAGCGCGAAGCCCTGCCGGGTGCGGTGCGGCGCGCCGGGGCGGTGCCCCGGAAACAGACCACCCACCTCACCGGCCACCGCCGGCACCACGGCACCACCCCGGTCCGCCGTGAACAACGCGCCCGCACTGAGCCCGAGCAGCACGTGAACGGAGCCGAGACTCCCCGGACAGGCCCACGACACCGCCCCCTCAAGGGAGTCCCAGCCGCTCTCCTGCTCCGGAGCCAGCAGGAGCGTGACCCCGACGACGTCATGCGTTTGGTACAGCAGCGCCTGGTGCAGCCCGCCGCCCGTCCGCTGTCGCGCCGCCAGGACGCGGTAGCCGGGCGCGGGCCCGCCGATCCCCGGCACCTCGTCGAGCAGGGCCTCGCCGGGCACGGCCGCGTGCAACCCCAGTCGGCCGCAGTCGTCCCAGACGCGCTGCACCTGCGGGGCCCGCGCGCCCAGACCCGCGCGGCCCACCCCGTAGAAGACATGGAGCAGAAGCGCCCGACGCACGACGGCGCTCACGCGCCGCCCCCGTCCCGGTCGTCCCCGCCTTCCGCCCGGGAAGTCGGCCAGTCGGACCTCGACCGGCTCAAGATCTCCGTGATCAGCACGTTGGACCGCTCGTGCACCTCGGCAGGCGCCGGGACGAGGGGGTCGTCCTCGTGACGCGTGGCCACGAGACGCGGCCCGGCCAGGGCGAGGCGGGCCGCCGCGAGCCGCAACCGCTCACCGTCACCGGCCCGCCACGACTGCCCCACGGCCTCGACGGCCGCCACCACGGCGCGCCACCGCGTCGCGGGCATCGACCACTCGACGATCCGCCCCAGCGCCGACGCCGCCTGCCGCGCCGCCTCTTCGAAGTCGTTTCCCGCCGCCGTCTCAGCCACGCTGCCCCCCAGCCGCGTACCACCACCCAGGAACGGAAGCCGATTGTCTTCGACGGCACGCGGCCCGTACACCGCTTCGGCGAAACCTGTGCCGCGAGGGCGGGACGTGGTCGCGTGGGCGGGAAGCGTTTCCCGCCCGTGGCTTCGGGAACCCGGACGGCACATCGCGGGGAGCCGGGACGGCTGCCTGACGGCGGTTCCGTCGCTCCGCCGATCGTCTTCCAACCACCCGACGCAGAGAGAAGTTGAAGCGCCGTGACCGCGCGCACCGGTAAGAGGGAAGTCCTGCGCCTGTACGAGACCGGCTGGGCGAAGGCCCGCCGCCTGCGCGGCAGGGGTGTGCGCACGTGCCTCGCGCCCGTGCCCGACGGCAGCGCTCAGCTCGCACCGCCCGTGGACCCTGACGGGAACGTCGTACGGGGTGAGGACTGAGCGGCTGCCACGGCCGTCGGCTCGATGCGCGTCGCTCAGCCGGCCCGCTCCGGCGTCGGGTGCGGCCGTACCGCCGGTTCGAGCAGCGACAGTGTCCGCTCCTCTGCGTCGAGGGCGGCACGGACACCGACCGGCATCGGCAGGTTCGGGCCCGCGTGTCCGGTCTCGACGTTGCCCAGGACCGGGATGTCGCGGTCACCGAGGACGTCGAGGACGATCTCGGCCAGGGTCGGGGAACCGTCGGGCGAGTCGAGCCCGTCGATTGCCTCCGGAACGCCCACGACCATGCCGGCGATCCGATCGAGAATGCCGCTGTGCCGCAGTATCTGCAGGTAGTTCCACACGTGTGATGCGTGGCCGCCCAGCTCCTCCCAGAACAGCACCGCGCCGTCGAAGCGTTCGAGCGGAAGCGCGAAGGGTGTCGCCTGCGCCAGCACGATGCGGTTGATGACCCCGCCGATCAGCGGGCCTTCGGCGCGCCCGGTACGCCAGCATTCCCACGACGGGCCCGTGGGCAGCGCGCCGATCGCCTCCGTGCCGGTCAGCAGCGTCGAGTAGAGCTTCCTCAGTTCTTCCCTGTGAGCGGCAGACGCCCGCTGCCAGTACCCGCCGAGACCGGGTGTGGCCAGGTCGGCATGGAATCCGACCAGGCCCGTGCGCGCGTAGAGCACCAGGTGCAGCAGTGAGATGTCGCTGTAACCGAGGATCGGCTTGGGGTCGGCCCTGATCGCGTCGAAGTCGATCAGGTCGAGGTACCCGAACACCGTATGGCCACCGTCGTGCGCGACGATCGCGCGCACCTCGGGATCACGCAGCAGACCGTTGAACTCCTTGGCGATCTCGTCCGGCCGCGCCGCGCTCCACCAGCGGTGCCGTCCGGCTTCGAGGAGCGGCGCGAGGCGCACCCGGAATCCCATCCGCTCGATCTCGGCCACTGCCCGTTCGAGATCGGGCGCGTATCCGGCAGCGAGCGGCCCGGACAGCGCCGCGACGACGACGAGGTCTCCGGGCACGAGGGCGCGAGGGCGCAGCAGTTGAGGCAGTGCGGTACGGGTCACCGAGGTAGTGTCCCGACCCCCGTAACAGCACGCCACTCATTAACCGATCGGCCGACTGGCCGGCCACAGGGAGTGTTTCTTCCCATCTCGACCCGCCGAATTCGCCCGGGCGAGGCGGAGTACCGTGACAGCGCGGCGGACGGCGCCCTCGGGCGGACGCAACTCTCCGATGCCCGCTCGCGCAGGTGCATCGGCCGGGAAGAGGTCTGGTGCCTGAACTGCGTGACCCTCGCGCGGCTCCGTGCACATCGAGTGCCGGCGCGCCAGGACCCGCCCCCTCGGCCCCCGCGCCGGGGGCAGGCGCGGGAGCCCACCGGTCGCCAAGGGGGGCGGACGGCCGGCTCCCCTCAGGCTAGGTCCATCCCGGCGTCACGGACCCCAACTGGTCCACACCAATTTGAGAACACGGCACGAGGGCGAACGATCTCGGCTCTGCCCACCATGACGGGCGTCGGAGGCGCCTCACCGGGCACGCTGCCGAGACCCTGGCCCGACCCGTCACCCGGCCCCTCGGACGACCCCGCCTTGACACCCCCTGCCCCCACAAGTAGGTCTCCCTCAAGCCGATTTCGCCCCGGCGGGGCCGGCCGCGGGGTGGGGTCGGGTGGCGGGCGGTGGAAGGGCGCGTCCATGAGTTGTTGGCCTCCCTGTTCGGAATGGTGTGACTGTGTCGAGGGCGAGTGCCGACCGGCGCCGTACAAGCCCAATGCCGTGCGGATCCGTACGGCGGACGGCCGTCTGTTGGGGACCGTCGACGGGCCGACCGCCTACTCCGGGTACCTCGGCCCGACGGCGGGGGCGCCGGGGACGTGGGAGACGTTCCTGATCGACCGGCCGACGAGCTGGCCCGTGCGCAGTGGGGACGAGATGGTGCTGCGGGCCGTCGACGGCACGTGGCGGCCGCTGCCGGACGTCCTGGTCCGGGTCGACCACGGCGTGCTGGTGCTTCCCCGGCGGAGCAAGAAGGACCCCCAGCTGGTCACGTACCAGTTCGGCGGGCGCGACCGCGCGCTGCTGGTGTCGTCGCCGTTGCAGGCTGGGTTTCCGGCCTACACGCCCGGAGACCCGAGGGAGCGGACGTTCACGATCTCCGGGATGACGGGCGGCAGCCCCACCCCCTTCGGCACGCCGATCAAGTCCGGCGACCAGGTGAGGTTCAGCTTCGCCACCCGCAACCAGGCCCGGCCGGAGCGGTTCTGGCGGCTGCGCGACGACGCGAGCCCCCGCCGCGTCGACGGCGACGCCGAACCCGGTGGCCCGGCGGCGACCTCGTTCACCATCGAGTTCAACGAGGTACGGCCCGGCCTCGGCTGGCGCCCGCCCCTGGATGCCGCGTGCCGCCGCTGCGCGCGCGTCACCGCCGTCGTCACCCGCCGCGGCACCGGCGCACCGGTCGCGGACGCCCAAGTCACCGCGCTGCCGCCGAGCGTGCCCTTCGCCGGGGACACGCGGCCCGCGCCGACCGACGGCCGCGCCGGGCTGACCGCGTCCGTCGACGGCGCCGTCCGCGACCGCGTGCCCGCTGGGCCGATCGAGCTGCGGGCCACGGCGAACCGCTTCCAGACCGCGACCGTCACCGACACCGTCCCCGACCGAGGCGCCGTCGAGGTGCGGATCCCGATGGACTGCACGACGGTCACCGGACGCGTCCTCGACTCGGCAGGCACCCCCATGTCTGGCGAATGGGTGTACGTCACGGATGTTCAGGGCGGCCCGATCCTCGACCTCGACGGCGATCCGTACCAGACCAGGACGGACGTCGAAGCGCGCTTCTCGTTCGCCTGCGTCCCGCACGGGCAGATCAAGCTCTCCACCGACCACGACCCCAGCGCCGACCGGATCGTGACCGTCGGTTCCCGGGGCGACCACGTCGAGCTGGTCGTCCAGCGCGCCTCCGCCACCGTCGTCGTGCGCGTGGTCGACGCCGACAACGCCGACCAGCCGCTCGACGGCGCCCACGTCCGGCTCACCGTCGGCGGCGCGGCCCGCACCGCCACCACCGGCGGCTCGCCGCCGGAGGCGACCTTCCTCCTCGTCCGGCCCGCCGGGGCCGCCACCGTACGGGCGTCGACGACCGGCTACCTGCCGAGCAGCGTCCCCGCGACCGTCCCGGCGTCCGGAACCGTGACCGTCACCGTCAGGCTCCACCGCGACGAGTCCGTCCAGACACCCATGGCGTACGTGCTGCAACTCGACCGGGGTCCCTTGCCGCGCGACCTGGACCTGCACTGCTCCGGCCCCACCGGCGGCGAGGGACGCTTCCACTGCCTGTTCAACGACGCGCGGCCCGTCCCCTTCGCCCGCCTCGACGTCGACGAGCGCGGGGGCGCCGGACCCGAGCGCATCACCATCACGCCGGTCGCCGGGGCGTTTGTACCGGGCGAGTACCGCTGCTGGATCGACAACTTCTCCGGCGAGCAGACCCTCGCCCACTCCGGTGCCTCGCTGTCGCTGCTCAGCGTCGACGCCGCCTCGCTGCCCACGAGCCGGGGCCGCTGGGCCGTCGCCGACGTCCCCGGTGAGCCCGGCAGGCTCTGGTACGTCCTGCGGTTCACCCTCGACGAGCGGGGCGGCCTCACCGCCGACCCCGTCATGGCCTACCGGTCCGGGAGCTGGGACACCGCCCTTTAGAAGTGCGAGAGACACACGAGTGGGGGACCGACATGTCCGGCAATCCGCATCAGGACACGCTCCTGCGCTTCGTCGACCTGCACCAGGCGGACCTGGCCGATCTGCACCGGCAGGCCCGCAGGCTCAGGGAGATGCTGCGCCGCAGGCCGCCCTGGCCCGAACCGCCGAAGCCGCCTCTGTCACGCGAGGCGCTCAGCGGCGACCTCGCCGGTGTCGAACGCCGCATCACGAAGCACGAGCGCCTCGTCGAACTCGCCCGGGACGCACGCGTCGGCGAGGTGCTGCGAGCCGTCGCCGACGACCCGGACCTCGCACGGGAGGCGGCGGCGGACCCGTCGGCCTTCGCGGCGGGACACGGCATCGACCTGCCCGACACCCTGGTCGTCACCGTGCTCGTCGCGGGCCGCGACGTGTCCGCCCGCTTCAGCAACCCCGACCCGGACATGCCCTTCGAAGTCGCCTGGACGCGGGACGGCTTCCAGGCGCCACCCGTGCCGGACGTACGCCGTGGCCGCGCGGCCGCCGAGCCCGTCTGAACGACCGAGGCGAGGGCCGTTCGGCCCGCTCCCGGGCGCCGCCCGGCCCCGACCGCTGCCCCGCCCGGCCATTGTGCCGCGCACCCGCCGAGGTGGACGCTGAGCACGTCAACGGCCGGGATCGGCGTCGCCGCAGGGTTCGGCAGCGCCGGGGAGGTGGCCGCGTCCGCCGCCGGGCGCGGCCCGGGGCGGCGCGGCAGGAAGGCACAGCGATGAACGTCATGACCATGTCCAGCACCCGCATGCTGCGGGCCCTGCCCGACGACCACCGGGCCCGTCTGCTGCGTGTCGCCCGTGAGGTCACCATTCCGCAGGACACCCGGCTCTTCGAGGAAGGCGGCCGCGCCAACCGGTTCTGGGTCGTCCGCTCCGGCACCGTCACCCTCGACATGCACGTGCCGGGGCGCCGCTCACCGGTGATCGAGTCGATCGGCTTCGACGAACTGGTCGGCTGGTCCTGGCTGTTCCCGCCGTACGTCTGGCAGCTCGGCGCCGTGGCGACGACTCCCGTGCGCGCCTACGAGTTCGACGCGACGGCGGTGCGGTCCCTCTGCGCGAGCGACCCTCGGCTCGGTGCGGCCGTCGCCCAGTGGGTCGGCAAGGTCCTCGCCCACCGGCTCCAGTCGGCCCGCACCCGGCTGCTCGACCTGTACGCGCCCTACGGCAGCGGTGGCCCGCGGTGACAGTCCGCGGCGATGACTGATGCCCCGCTAGTGGTGTGGCGGCGGGGGCGGGAGCGTGGCCGTGCTGGGGGTGGCCTCCGGCCAGACCAGGAGGACCGGGCACGGGGCGTGGTCGACGATGAAGCGGCTCGCGGGGCCGAGGCTGCGGGGGCCCAGGTGGGTGCGGTCGCCGTCGCGGGCCAGGACGAGCAGCTCGGCCCCTTCGGCGGCGGCCACGACCTCCCGCTCGGCGCGGCCGACGCGCTCGGTGCGCGTGCTGGGGCGACCGAGGCGTTCGGCCGCGGCGGCCAGGAGGCGTGCGGCGGAGGCGGCGGCGAGGTGTTCGACGGCGGTGCCGGGGTCGCGGTCGGGACGGGCCCGGCCGAGGAGTCCGGCGTACGCGCCGTGGGCCGCACCGGGCGCCTCAGGTCCCGTGACGTGCAGGAGCAGGATGTCGGCGTGCTCGGGCGCGTGGGCGCGGGCGGCG